>NZ_JBHSDU010000003.1:0-2610526 GCF_042651805.1 Steroidobacter flavus
ATTGCATGCATACGAGTTACCCCAAGAAAGTCGCGTCCCCCGGCTGAATCTCAGCATCAGCGGCGGCTCGCATCAACAGATTTTCTTTACCCTTCCCCAATTTGCGACATCAAGATGGGGCGGCCGCCGTAAGCGGCCATTCGCCTTCACCGAGCATGGTGCCATCATGGCCGCAACCATCCTCAACAGCCCACGAGCTGTCGCCATGACCATTCACATCGTGCGCGCCTTTTTGCAGTTGCGTCACTTGCTTTCGTCCAACAAACAACTCGCGGAGAAGTTCGCACAACTAGAGAAAAAAGTGTCGACGCATGATCAGGCGATCGTCGGCATCCTCAAAGCAATTCGCGAGCTCATGCGCCTGCCAGAACCCAAGAAGCGCCCTATCGGCTTCACCGCCAATCTCGACGAATAGCCTCATCGGCTCCGAGACATGTAACTGCCGCGCCACAACACGTCATAACCAGAAAATATTTCAAACAAATGACTTTTTTCGCGACGGAAAAATGTGATGATTGTCGCTATACATTTTAGGAACAACAGTTTCACCACGGACGGAGTTCAGTTGTTCCAAGGAAGCGCGAGTCGTGCATGGACGCACACGATGATCACTGTCGACATGGAGTTTCCAGTGACATCGCCGCTCAAGATCGAGCGAACTCGCGGATCTTCCGGAGTCGACCACGAACCACTCCCACGGCTCGTGACGACTTCTCACACAAGGAAAGTGACAATCAAAAAGAACAGGAGGAAGTCAGCACACGCACGCCACACGAGAGAGCCAGGAAGGCTAAGTGGCATGCCAACGCCCTACTCACTTTGAGTCCCGCCGCGGGCCGCCAGGGAGCAGCCCGCGGCGTTTGTATGCGCGAGCATCACGATGCTCTCGGTGAACCGTTGCTCGTACAACAACGCTCGGAATTCAATTCGCATAGTGATCTTCCCTAGCGCACATAGCTGCCGCACCACGACACGTCATAACTCGAAAATATTTCAAATAAATTACTTTTTACGCGAGGGAGAATTGCAACGTTTGTCGCTTTATCTATTAGGAACAGCAGCTTTATCACGGAGGGAATTCAGCTGTTCCAAGGAAGCGCGAGTCGTGCAGGGACGCACGCAATGATCGAGAGTCGACATGGAGTTGGCATTGAAACATCGCCGCTCAGGAAGAGCGGGCTCGCGATTCTTCCTGAAGCTCGTCACGCACCACTCCCGGGATGCGTGACGGCTTCTCACACAAGGACAGTGACTATCAACAACAGGAAGAAAATCTCATGCGCCCGCCACGCAAGAGCCAGGGAGGCGAAGGTGGCATGTCAGCGCATTACTCAAATTGAGTCGCGCCGCGGCCGGCAAGGAGCCGGCCCGCGGCGATTCCATGCGCGTACAGTCCCTTGCAACGGAATCGCGATGCGCAGGTGAGCGCAACTCCGCAGGCAAGATCAAAAGAACGAAATTTGTTTCGATCGCACCGAATGACTGGCGAAAGTCGCGACCGTCAAACAGGCGAGCCGAGCTTGATCATCGGCACGTACATGGCCACGATCAGCAACACAAAAATCCCCAGGTTGGCCTTGGCGATGCGATAGAACAGACGACGCGCCTCCGGCGTTCTTCTGTTCAGCAGCGCGAGCAGCGATACCACCTGCGCGATCAAACAAAGCAGGAGAATCACGAAGACAGGAATTCGAAACGAGAGGACGGCACGGGTGAGCCAGGGCAACTCCGCGCCGAAGCCCAGGAACAGGCGATGGAACTCGCCGACGATGGACGGGGTCGCCAGCCCCGCAGCAACCATTAGCAGGCTCAATACGGTCGGCCCCAGGCCGCTGATTGCCGAACGCTCTTCCTTGACCATGCGAGATGCCCTCCTCGCATGTAATTATTCCACAAAATCAGGCGCCGGGAATCCTCCGCGCGGAGGATTCCCGTACTCCTAGTCTCCTACGGCGTTAGAAGTTGACGCGCGCTCCGACGCCAATCGTTCGAGGACGCAGCGTGGTTGCGGATGACTCGCCCGAGGTGCGAGAGAAGTCCAGGTAGGGCGACTCGTCCAGGAGATTGTTGACGAACAAGCGGTACTGCCAGTCCCCGCGGAAGATCGTGAAGTTGAGATTCACGATGTCGTAGGAGCCCTGGATCTGCGTCATGTTGGGAACATTCGCCGACGTGCCGTTCGGATACGCCACCAGCATGGTCGTATCGAACTGACGCAGGCTCGAATCGCGATACTGATACTCAGCGCGAATCGTGGCATCCATGGTCTCGCTCAACCGAAACTTGTAATCGCCGTACACGTTACCCATCCACTCCGGCGTGTCGAGCACGGACTGACCGACCTGCGCAGAAACGCCAGGGGCAGACTCCGTAATCTCAGCATCCGTGTAGCTCGCCGTACCGCCGATCGTCAGCGCATCCGTCACTGCAGCTTCGATTGCCAGCTCCGCGCCCTTGATCTCCGCCGCGCCGACGTTACCGACGAATTGGAATCCGCACGTCGGCAAGTTCACCTGCTGCTGAATCTTGCTCCAGTCCGTGTAGTACACAGCGGCATTCACCGTCGCGCGACGATCTAACACTTGATTCTTACTGCCAACTTCATACGTCCACAACGTATCCGGCCGATAGCTGTCCGGCACGCGATCGATACCAAGCCGTTCGAAGTCCGGCGCGCACAGCGGGCTGTTGGTGTTGAAACGATTCGGTCCGCCTTGACGGAAGCCCTTGCTCGCCGTCGTGTAGAGCAGATTGTCCGGCGTCGCGCGCCAGGTGAGCGAGACCTTCGGTGTCACGCCATCTTCGCTGCTCTTCTTGTTGTCGACGGTGCTGGCACCGCCGTTGAAGATGCCGTCGAACTCGGCGTTGACCGTCTGGTCCTGATCGAAGTAACGCAGGCCGACCGTCAAGTCCAGGTTCGACAGAATCTCGAACGTGAGTTCGCCGAACGCGGCGAACTGTTTGCTGTCGGTCCGCTGGTCGCCGAAGTAAGTCACATCGGTGCCCAACCCGAACGGCACGCCCGCACCCACCGTGTCCACGATCTGCAACAGCCGATCTTCCTGATCGGCGTAGTACAAGCCGCCCACCCATTGCAGACGACCGCCGATCGCCTCGCCCGACAGGCGCAATTCCTGCGTGAACGTCTTGGTGGTCGTGTCGGAAGTATTGTACGAATCGTACGGGAAGAACGCGCCCGCCAGGTTGCCGATGAACAGCGAGTAGTCGCGATCCCAATTCACGTCGCGATCGACGTACGCAGAGATCGACGTGAGCGTCGCGCCGCCGAAGTCATTGGTGAGCGTGAGGCTGTAGATGCCCACGTCATCCTTGGTCGGCTGAGCGAAGCGATACGACACCTGATACTCAGGCAGGTTCGTGAAGAAAGTATCCGTGCCGTCCTTCTCGCTCTTCTGGAAGAACACCGCCGGCACAATCGTCAGCGTGTCCGTCGGCGTGTACTTCGCCGACAGTCGCACCGAGAGCAAGTCGCGCTCGTTGGTATCGTCCTGACGGAACGCGCTCAACGTCGAGTATCGCGTGGGTTGGATCGCCGCCGGCGGGTTGGTCGTGCTGCGGGTCCAGACTTCAGTATCGCCATTGGGAACGTTGTCGATGTAGCCGCCCGTCTTGCGATAAGACACGCCAGCGCGGATCGCCAGCTTCTCAGCGACCAACGGAATGTTCGCGACACCCTCGGCCTCGTAAGAAATATCGCCGCCGCGCGTACTGGACATGCCCGCCGCGGTCGAGAACGACGTCTTATCGATCTCGGCCTGACGGCTCACATATTTGATGGCGCCGCCCATGGCGCTGCCACCGTACAACGTGCCCTGCGGGCCTTTCAGCACTTCGACCCGTTCGAAGTCGAAGAATGCCGGATCGATGGCACCCGCGAAACTCGTCGAGATGGACACGAGCGAGATGTCGTCGAGATACACGCCCACCGTCGGGCTCGACGCTTCGGTGCTGACGCCGCGAATCGCGTAGCGGCTCTGGCCGGGCTCGGTGCCGGCGAAAGAAACGCCGGGCACGCTGCGTAACAAGTCCTGGAACTGCGTGATGCCCTGCTGTTCCAGCTGCACGCCCGAGACCGCAGTGACCGCCATCGGCACTTCCTGCAGTTTCTGTTCGCGCTTCTGAGCGGTGACGACGATTTCCTCCAGACCTTCTCCGGCAGCTGCGCTCTCCTGAGCTAAAGCGTGCAGCGGAATCGTGCTGGCAAGGACCGCCGCGCTCATCGCGGCGGCAAGATGAGTTCGGGTATTCACTGGCGATGACCTCGGGATGGATTTATCAGAATGCGACGGCGTTGCCGTCTGCCTTATAGGTGCGTCCCTGCTTCATCACGAACGTAATCTGCTCGAGCAGGCGGATGTCGGTGAGCGGGTCGCCTTGTACAGCGACGATGTCCGCGAAGTGACCGGGTTGCAGGGTGCCGATGTCCTTGCTGCGATCGAGCAGATCGGCGGCGTTCTGGGTGGCGGCGCGAATCACTTCGAACGGCGGTACGCCCGCCTCCACCATGTAACCGAACTCGCGAGCGTTGCGACCGTGCGGATAGACGCCGGAGTCCGTGCCGAATGCGATCGGCACGCCGGCTTTCCAAGCACGGTTCAACGCGGCCACCATGAGCGGACCGATCTCGAGCGCCTTGGCTTGCACGGAGGGAGGGAAGAAACCGGGCGTCTTCGCGGCCTCAGCAACAGACGCGCCGGCGATAACCGTCGGCACCAGATAGACGTGATTCTTCTTCATGAGCGCGTACGTCTTCGGCGTGAGATACGTGCCGTGCTCGACCGAAGAAACACCCGCGGCCACAGCAACGTAGGCCCCTTCGTCACCGTGCGCGTGGGCCGCCACTTTCAAACCGTGACTCTTCGCGGTTTCGACAATCGCCTGCAACTCAGGGGATGTGAATTGCGGACCCGAGCCATGATCGGCAACGGACATCACGCCGCCCGTCGCTGTGACTTTGATGACATCCGCGCCGCGCTTGATCGCGATGCGCGTGCCGCGAATGGCGCTATCGACGCCATCGACGACGCCATCGGCTTCCGTCGGATGGAACAACTCTTCGCGATAGCCCGCGGACGGATCGCCATGACCGCCCGAAATCGACAGCAAATTCGTTGCAACGAGCATGCGAGGCCCCGGCACGTCGCCGCGCTCGATGGCGTTCTTGAGCGCGACATCGACCAGATGCTGGCCGCCAAGATCGCGCACCGTCGTGAAGCCCGTCATCAGCACGACCTTCGCGTTGCGCGCGGCCTTATAAGCAATATCGCCGTCGGTGTCGACGAACTTGCTGAGATAGGCGCCCTTGCCAAATTCCATCGTCAGGTGAGTGTGGCTATCGATGAAGCCAGGCAGGCACGTGGCCTTACGAAGATCGACAGTCTGCGCGCCAGCCGGCGCGGAGATGAAGCCGGTATCGACTCGAACGACGCGACCCTGCTCGATGACGATGGAACGCTCTGACAACGGCTGCGCCGACGCGGCGGGGTCGATGAGCGTGCCGCAATGGACAACGATGCTCGAAGTCGGCTCGGCCGCGTGCGCGACACCGCTACCAATCAGCAAGCCAACGGCGGCGCGAACCAGCAAGGAGAAATGACGGATGGGTTGGCTCATGAAACTCTTAGCTCTTCGCCTTCAGCGCCTCGACGGCGCTGTTCGCGCACGCCGCGTCTTGATCGGGCTGGCCGCCCGACACGCCAACGGCACCCGCTACCACTTCAGCGCCACGCGCGAACGGCACGCCGCCGGGGATCGAAGTCAGTTGCATCGTGATGAAGGCATCGCGCGTTCCCGCATCGCCTTGCACGACCGGCGACAGCACCGCCGTCGGCGCTCGCGTGCGAATCGACGTCCGAGCCTTGAGCAGCGCTGCGTCGACGGCGACAGGCATCGCACCGTCCTGCCGCTTCGACGCGATCAACGCACCGCTCGCATCCACGACAACGACGCTCACTGGCGGCATCTTGTTAGCGGCGGCGTAAGCGAAACAGCTGGCGATCATCTTCTCGGCCGAGGCGAGCGCCGAATCGGCGGCGAGTGCGGAGGGCCCGGCGCACAACACGCAGGCAGCCAGTAACGTTCTCAGATGTCTCATCAGTGAGCAGCTCCGGTGGAAGGCTCATGACCCGGCACAGTTTTGGAAGAGTTCGGCAGCTCAGGTGAGGTAGCCGGCACGTGAGGCGCGGTCTGCGGCGCGTGCGGCGCCGATTGCGGCAAATCCTGTGCAGATTCATAAGCACGCCACGCCGAATCGACGACGGCCGCGCGAATCTGCTGAGCTTGAGCAGGCGTGAGCAAGCTCGCGAACGACCCCATGCCCTTGGAAGCCCGCACGCCCTTCAACACGATGTCTTCGAATTCTTGATGAGTCTGCGCGCTCATCCAGCGCAGATCGGGAATCGCGCCCGGACCTTCGTTCGCGTGACAACGCGCGCAGTTGCGCTTCAACAATTCGTTGCCGGTTTCGATATCCGCCGCCGACCCGAAACGCTCGACCGACGGACGCGGAACGGAAGAAACATGTTCCTTCTCCGCCGGCTTCGGCACCGGGCCGCCATCGATCTTGAACGTCACGATGCGACCGGCGTTGCCATAGCGCTCGGCAGCAGTGCCAACAGGATGCACGCCGCCCAGCGCGCCGCCGTACCCCGCCATCACCGAAACGTATTGAACGCCATCGAGCTCATAAGTCATCGGGGCAGCCATGATGCTGGTGCCGATGTCGATCGCCGCGAGCGGATGACCGTCGGTCGCGCGATAGACATGAAGCGCACCGGTCGACTGGCCCTGGAACACGAGATTGCCCGACGTGGTCATCACCCCGCCGCCATTCCAGATCGCATTCATCTGGCCCACCCACTGGCCCGAGGTTTCAACTTCCCACACGACTTTGTTTGCTACCGGATCCCACGCGCGCAGGAAGCCGCGAATAGTCGTGTCGGGCTGACCTTTGCCCAGCTCGGACAACGGCGGCAGATGTTTCGCCGCCGGCGATTCCAATCCCCAATTGCCCGCGTGCGCCGCCGGGAATGCATACATCGCGCCGGCGTTGGCACCGCCCTTCGCATATACAAAGGGCTCGGCCGGAACCCAGAACACCGCGCTCGCTTCCAGCGTCGGGATGTAGACCAGTCCCGTCTCCGGATTGAACGCCATCGGATGCCAGTTGTGACCGCCGGCCGGCGAAGGGAACACCAGCTTCGGACCGTTGCTGTAATCGGCCAAGCCCGTTTCCATCGGACGGCCGGTCTTCTCATCGACGCCCGAGGCCCAGTTCACGGGCACATAAGGTTTGGCGGACAGCAATTCGCCGGTCGCGCGATCGAGCACGTAGAAGAAGCCGTTCTTCGGTGCCTGCATCAGCACCTGACGCGTCTGATCGCCGATCTTCAAATCGGCCAGGATCATTTTTTGAGTGGCGGTGTAATCCCACTGATCGCCCGGCGTCGTCTGGTAATGCCACGCCATCCGGCCGGTCTTCGGATGGATCGCGAGAATGGAAGAAACGTACAGATTGTCGCCGCCATTCGGGCTACGCAGCTTGCGCGGATACAACGCGGAGTTGCCGACGCCCACATACAGCAGATCGAGCTTGGCGTCGTAGGCCATGCCGTCCCAAACGGTGCCGCCGAGGCCGACGTCCCAACGTGACTTCGGATCCCACGTCTTCGCAGCCGCTTCGAGCTCGGGGTGTTCGAACGGTCCGGTCGAGCTGCCGGGCACGGTATAGAAGCGCCACGCGAGTTCGCCGGTGCTCACCTTGTATGCAGTGATGTAGCCGCGCGCATCGAGCTCGCCGCCCGAGTTGCCAATGACGACGACGTCGCCCGCGACGTAGGGCGAGCCGGTAACGGTGTAGCCGCGCTCGTGATCGACGATCGTGTCGGCCTGCCACAGGACTTTGCCGTCTTTGGCATCGAGCGCCGACAACCGGCCATCGATGGACGCCGTGAACACGCGCCCTTCCGCGAACGCGAGGCCGCGGCTGACGATGCCACAACAAACTTTGCTGGTGATGGAGTTATCGACCTTGGGATCGAACACCCAGCGACGTTCACCGGTGCGTGCATCGACCGCGTGCACGAATCCCCAAGGGGCGCTGGCGTACATCACGCCATCGACCACGACCGGCGTGGCTTCCTGGCCGTGCGTCGTTTCGAGATCGTATTGCCACGCATAGCCGAGCCGGCCAGCATTGGCTTCATCGATCTGCTTCAGCGGGGAATGATAGGTCTGGGCCTGGTCATGACCGCCGGTCAGCCAGCCGGCATCGGTCGATGCTTTCGGGGCCGCGGCCTCCTGTTTGGAACAGCCGGCTGCCAGCAGGCCCAACACAGCCACGGCGGACAACGCACGCCAAGCATTGCTCACTCGCTATTCTCCCGAATCGATCCCCAGTGACGGTGTTGTACGCGATGTCGGCGATGCCGGCTTACGCGATCCTCACTAAGTCATTCGAGATCGTCACTATCGGGTAGGCAGAGCGCGGGCTTCGCTGGGGGAATGACCGAAGTAGCGGTGGAATGCCGAACTGAACGCGCCGGTCGAGGAATACCCGACCGACAAAGCGACCTCTGAGACATTGAGGCTGGATTCGCGCAGCAGGCGCCGCGCTTCATTCATCCGCAAGCCGCTGGCGAAATCGAAAATGGAGACGCCGAACAGCGTGCGAAAACCGGTGCAAAGCTTATTGCGATTGAGCCCGAACTCGCGGGCCAGGTCCTCGATGCGGGTGCCTGCCATGAAGCTGGCTTCCAGGCGCTCGCGGACCTGTTGCAGCTGGCGCTTGTCCCGCTCGGTCAGCCGGACCGACGAGCCTCGCGCCTCGGACGGCGAGACCAGATGCTCCACGACGGTGTGGATGAACTCGAGCGCCTTGGCCTCGAGAAACAACTTACGCATCGGGCCGGAGCTGCGGCAGCCGAGAATTTCCCGGGCGAGCCGGATCTCATCGGGCGTCGGCACGGCGGTGGCCAGACGCGGCGAGTAAGCGTAGCGGCTGATCACATCCTCGAGCGCGACCGGCATGTTGGTGTCACCGGTGTCGAGGTATTCGAGGAAGCGTTGCCGCTCCATGGCGACCGTGATCGACACTTCCTCGTGATTGGCGAAGATGTGGTCGGTCTTGGGCAGGTCGCGCTCGTGAAGCAGGACGGCGGTGGCCGTGTCATCGAGCGCCAGCATGTCGTAACCGTCGAAGGTCAGCGAGCGCCGACCGGACAGCCGGACATGGAATTTGATCATGTCCTCGCCGTGGATCAGGCTGTCGAAGCGCTCGCGCAGGCGGTAGTTGTCGATAGAAAGCCACAACCGGCCGAAATCCAGCACTTCCGGCGCTACCGAGCCCGGCACGGCCAGGGCCGGCGGCACAAACGTGGAAGGCAATGACAGCGGCGGCTCGGTCATGGTGACCGAGTCTATGCCATTACTCTTCGACCGTCACATCCGGCCGCGGCGGCGGCTGGAAACCGGAACGTTTCGCAACTCGCAGCTGGAACACGTACGTCAGCACCTGAGCGACGGCCTGATACACCGTTGAGGGAATCTCGCCGCCGATGTCGACGTTTCTATACAACACACGCGCCAGCGGCGGCGCCTCGAAGATCGGCACGTTGTTTTCCGCCGCGATCTCACGGATGCGGGCGGCGACCAGGTCCACGCCCTTGGCGACGACGATCGGGGCGCGCATGCGCTTCTCGTCATAGCGCAAGGCCACGGCGAAGTGCGTCGGGTTGGTGACGATCACGTCGGCCTTCGGCACGTCCGTCATCATGCGCTGGCGAGCCATCTGCTGTTGCAACTGACGGATGCGCCCTTTCACTTCCGGCGAGCCTTCCGATTCCTTGTGCTCTTCGCGGATCTCCTGACGGCTCATCTTCAACTGTTTGGCGTAGGTGTACAGCTGATACGGCACGTCGATGCCCGCGATGATCAGCAAGCCCGCAGTAATGGAGATCAGTGCCTTGCCGGCCAGAGTAATCGTGTGAGCGATGGCTTGATCGAGCGGCTCCTGACCGAGGCCGAGCAACAAGTTGACGTCTTTCCAAAGCACGATCACGGCGATCAGACCGACGATGCCGAACTTCGCGAGCGCTTTGACCAGCTCGATCACGGCGCGCATGGAGAAGATGCGCTTCACGCCTTCCAACGGATTCAACCGATTGAACTGCGGCATCAGCGCTTCGGTGCTGAACGACCAGCCGCCGAGCGCCAGCGGAGCAAGCACCGCCGCGAGACAGATGATGCCGAGCACGGGCGCGCACATCTTCAAACCATCGATGGCCGCGCTGGTGAGCGACGGGATCATTTGTGACGAATCCAACGCCTGTTCGCGCGTCAACGTCAGGCTGCGCTCCATGAAGCCGTACATCTTGGCGGCGATCTGATCGCCCATCATGTACAGCGCCGCCGCGGCCGACATCGTCACCGCCGCCGCGCTCAGCTCCCTGGATCTGGGGATATTGCCTTTGCGCCTCGCTTCCTCGAGGCGCTTGGGAGTTGCACTTTCGGTTTTTTCCTGTGCGTCATCGCCCTCTGCCATGGCTCACTCCTATGGCGAGATACGAAGCAATGTGCGGATGACTCCGAACGCCGCTTCGAGCGATTGATTGAAAGCGGCCAGCACCGAGGGCAGGCCGACGTACATGATCACCAGACCGGAGATCAGCGTGATCGGGAAACCGACCGCGAACAAATTCAACGTCGGGGCGGCGCGGCTCATCACACCGAACGCGAGATTCACGACCAGCAGCGCGGCCATGCCCGGCAGCGCCACGACCAACGCACCGGCGAACAACTGACTGCCCCACTCGCCCAAGCGCCAGATCATCTGACTGTCCAGACCGGTCATGCCCACCGGCAAGGTCGTGAAGCCTTGCACCAGCAGCTCGATCAGCACCAGATGACCGTTGATCGCGAGAAACGTCAACGTCACCAGAATCATATACAGCTGACCGAGCACCGGCGTGCTCACACCGCGCAACGGATCGACGTTGAACGCGAAACCCAGGCCCATGGTGTTCGCCAGCAACTGGCCGCCCATGGCGAGCGCGTCGAAGATCAGCTGCAAGGCGAACGCGCTGGCGAAGCCAATCAACACTTGATGCAGGGTCACGATCACAGCGGCGAACGAAAACACTTCCACATTCGTCGGCGGGATCAGCGGCGCGACGATGAACGTGATCGCGCCCGCAAGAAACAAGCGCACGCGCGGCGGCACGAAGCCGGCGCCGAAGATGGGCGCCATCATGAAGCAGGCACCGATACGCAGGAATGGCCACAGGTATTGCGCCAGCCAGGCTTCGAGCTGTCCTGTGGTGAGGTTAATCATGAAGTGACTACTGACTAATGACTAATGAATAGTCAGAAGACCGTCAGCCGATCAGGCCCGGAATGCTCTCGAACAGCTCGCGCGTGTAGCCGACGATGAGCTTGAGCATCCAGGGGCCGGCGATGACCAGCGTCGCCGCCATGCCGAGCAGCTTGGGAATGAACGACAGGGTCATTTCGTTGATCTGCGTCGCCGCCTGGAACACGCCGACCAGCAAGCCGATCGCCAGCGCGGCGAGCAACAGCGGCGCCGCGAGGAGCATCGTGATCTCCAGCGCGTGGCGGCCGATCGTCATGATGGTCTCGGGCGTCATGTATAGAAGCTCGCTGCCAGCGTGCCCATGATCAGGCTCCAGCCATCGACCAGCACGAACAGCATCAATTTGAAGGGCAAGGAGATCAGCACCGGCGACAGCATCATCATGCCCATGGACATGAGCACGCTGGCCACCACCAGATCGATGATCACGAACGGAATGAAAATCAGGAAGCCGATCTGGAACGCCGACTTCAGCTCGCTGGTGGCGAACGCCGGCACCAGGATGCGCAACGGCACATCTTCGGGCTTGTCGAAGCCCTGGCCGCCGGAAATGCGCACGAACGTCGCGATATCGCTTTCGCGCGTCTGATCGAGCATGAACTTCTTGAGCGGCTCGACGCCGGTGCTCATGGCCGTGGTCGCGTCCATCTTGCCTTCCATGTACGGCTGCACGGCCTGCGTGTTCACCTGGTCGACCACCGGTCCCATCACGAACAAGGTGAGAAACAACGACAGCCCGATCAACACTTGATTCGGCGGCGCCTGGCCGGCGCCCAGCGCCTGACGCAGGATGGCCAGCACGATGACGATGCGCGTGAACGCCGTCATCATCAGCACGATCCCCGGCAACAGCGTGATGGCCGTCATCAGGATCAGGATCTGCAGCGTCAACGAATATTGCTGACCGCCGCCCGGCGCGGTGGACACCGTGACCGCCGGAATGCCCTGAGCGAAAGAAATAAACGGCGCGAGCAGCAGCAACGTCGCCAGCGCATACCGCGCGAGCCCTCGGCCGCGCAGCTTGTCGAAAGCGCGCATCACAGCCCGAGGCTCCGCTTCAGGATGGTTTTGAAATCGGTGGGGTGCTGCGGCGTCGAGCCGTCAGCGGCAGGCGCTGAAACTGCCGGTGCTTGCGGAGTCACCGGCTCATCGAGAACGTGCAACGTGCTCACACGACCGGGAGCGACACCGATCAGCAGCTGCTGCTTGCCGACCTGCACGAGCACGACGCGCTCTTTCTGACCGACGGCGATCTCGGTGACCACCTGGAGCGCGCCGTTACCAAACTTGCCGAAGCCGCGCAGACGACGCGTCAGCCACGCGGCCGCGAACACGACGCCCAACACGAGCAATAACGACAGCGTCACCTGAGTCAGACTGCCCGCGCCGACGGCGGCGGGTGCCTGGGACGCTTCCGGGGCCGCGAATTTTTCGGCGGCGAATACCATCGGTGCGGCTAAACACAGAACGCCGATCACGGCCGTGACGGCCAGACCCCGAAGTGCCACGCCACGAATGACGGACAACATCAAGGTGCGCGGCATGAGAACTTTGCCCTGACTCACTTCGACTTCAACTCACTTCAGCTTGCGGATGCGCTCGGACGGGGAGATCACGTCGGTGAGACGGATACCGAACTTCTCGTTCACGACCACGACTTCGCCGTGCGCGACCAGGGTGCCGTTGACGAACACGTCGAGCGGCTCGCCGGCGGCGCGATCCAGCTCCACCACCGAGCCCTGATTGAGCTGCAGCAGGTTGCGGATCGGAATGCGCGTGCGGCCCACTTCCATCGACAGCGTGACCGGCACGTCGAGAATGACGTCCAGGTTCACATCGCCGGGAACGCCGGTCGGAATGCTGGCCTCGGCCTGAGGCGGCTGGGCGGCGGCGTTGCGCTGACGCTGCTCCTGCTCCAGCAGCTCGGCAAACTGAGCGGCCTGGGCCGCCTCCATCGCTTCTCTACTCATGCTCATGGTTTCAAGCCTTCGCGTTCAAAATGTCCAGCATTCGCGGACGCAAACGAGAAATACGATCTTCGATCTGCACGGCCTGCTGGCCGTTGGAAACACCGAACTTGCCTCGGAAGATGGGCACGTCCTCGGCCATGATGGTGGCGCGACCGTTGAAGTCGCACGGCAGGATATCGCCCGCCTTCAAGTCCATCAGCTGGCGCATGGTCAGCTTGGAGCGACCCAACAACGTGGTCAGCTCGACGTCTGCATCTTCGATCTCTTCCTTCAGCGCGCTGACCCAGCGCTCGTCGTGCTCGACACGGTCGCTCGCCACGCCGGCATCCAGCAGCTCGCGCAGCGGCTCGATCATCGCGTACGGCATGGTGATGTGAATGTCGCCGCCACCGCCGTCGAGCTCGACGTGGAAGCTGGTGATGACGACGATTTCCGTCGGGCTCACGATGTTGGCGAAGTGCGGATTGATTTCGGAGTTGACGTACTCGATGTCCAGGCGCTGCACGTGGGACCAGGCTTCCTTGAGGTCGGCGAACACATGCTTGAGCAACATGTGAATGATTCGCTGCTCGGTCGCAGTGAACTCGCGGCCTTCGATCTTCGCGTAACGGCCGTTGCCGCCGAAGAAGTTGTCGACCGTGGTGAACACCAGTTTCGGATCAAGCACGATCAGGCCGGTGCCCCGCAGCGGCGCGATCTTCACCAGATTCAAATTGGTCGGCACGTGCAACGAGTGCACGTACTCGCTGAACTTCAGCATCTTCACTGGCGCGACCGCGACTTCCGGCGTCCGGCGCAGCAGGTTGAACAGGCTGATACGGAACAGGCGCGCGAACCGCTCGTTGATCATTTCGAGCGTGGGCATGCGCCCGCGCACGATACGAACCTGGTTCGAGAAATCGTAATTGCGCGCCTCGCCGGGCGCGATGGGCGCTTCGGTCTTGACGGCGCCGCTGTCTACGCCATGTAGCAGGGCATCGATTTCATCTTGATTTAGAATGTCACTGCCGGACATGTCTCAATCCCGGGTTGGTTACTGCATCACGAAGCTGGTGAAGTACAACTGCTCGACGCTCTCAGCCTTGCCGCCTTCGGCCGCGATCACATCCGCCACCGCCTTGAGCGCCTGGGTGCGCAGCTGTTCCTTGCCTTCGCGCGAGCTCAGCGTCTCGAACGTCTGGCCGCCCAGCAACATCAGCAGGTCGTTACGCAGCTTCGGATCGTGCTGCTTGATCATTTCGGCGGTCGCCGGATCGCGGGTCATCACTTCGATGCTGACCTGGAGGAAGCGCATCATGCCCTTGTTCTGAAAGTTGACCACGAACGGCGGATCGAACTTGCTGTAGATCGCCGGGGTCTTCACGGCCGGTGCCGGCGCGGCTTCGGCGTGTTCGTCCTTGCCCTTCTTCGCGGTCATGAAATACACGCCGCCACCCGCTGCTCCCGCAGCGAGCACCGAGCACAACACAATCACCAGCATTTTCGATTTGCCGGGAGGCGCCGCAGGAGCGTCACCAGCAGGAGCATCAGACATCGCGCATTTCCTCGAAGACTTCGTCGCACGCGGTTAAAGAGCAAGCCACGTGCCACGCCATGCGTCGAGCATGCAAGTGATTAATTCAGAAGAGAAATACGCGAAAAACACAGTGTGAACTGCGACACACCGCAAGCGCGCGACAGAATCCTGACGCGGACACTTGAGCAGCACGTCACAGTTACGTGCCGGCTCGGCGCCAGCAGTGTCAAAGGCTGGACGCCCCCATCAGCCGTCGATTGGGTTGAGCGGCGTGCGCAAAGTCAGCTGATAGAACGCCAGATCCAGCCAACCGCCGAACTTGAAACCCGACTCGCGAATCGTGCCCGCATGCACGAAGCCGAGCTTCTCATGCATGGCGATGCTGCCGGCGTTGGTCGCATCGATGCCGCCCACCATCACGTGCAAATCCTGCGCACGGGCCGCCTCTATCAGACGTTCCATTAGCGCCAAACCGAGACCCTTACCTCGGTGATCCTGGTGCACGTACACCGAGTGCTCGACGGTGTACTTGTACGCCGGACGTTCGCGGAACACGCCGTAGGTGGCGAATCCCATCAGCGTACCGTGCTCATCCTCGACCCCGATGACCGGGTAGTTCTTGACCTCCTTGGCCTTGAACCAGGTCGCCATGCTGTCCGGACTGCGTTCCACATACTCGTACACCGCGGTGGAGGTGCGGATCTGCTCGTTGAGGATGTCCAGAATCGCCGCACCGTGGTCGGAAAGAGTGCAGGTCACGAACTTCATTGCTTGATCCTCATGGGTCAGGCGCTCCGCGCCGTAATCCCGTAACCCAACCATGCAACCAGCAAGCCAAAGACGATGCTCACGGCCACGTTGGCAATCGCGACGGCCGCCTCGCCCCGCTTGAACAGCAGCAGCGTCTCCAGGCCGAACGCCGAGAACGTGGTGAACCCGCCCAGGATGCCGGTGAACAGGAACACCCGCGCCTCCGGCGAGAAGATGTCCTGCTTCACGGCCATGCCCGCCAGCAAGCCGGCGATGAAACAGCCGATGAGATTGACGGTGAGCGTGCCGGCCGGAAAGCGCCAGTTCGGCGTCGCATGCAACACCCATCCGGACATCTTGAAGCGCGCCACCGAGCCAATGGCACCGCCGAGCGCAACGAGCAGCAGTTGTTTCAATTGGTCACCTCGTCAGCACGATATCGCAGCAGTTGCTCTTTGAATCTTTGCTGTAACCCTTCGACCCGCCGCTCGCGTCCAACTCGCCAGACCGAACCATTGACGTCGAGGCTGCGATGTTTCAGCAGTTCACGCGAGCCGCCGCGGGCGTAATTCTATTCGCTTGCGGAGGGTTGAGCATTACGAGTTGCTACGCCGGCGAAACCAGCGACATCACGACGCCGGCCGGCGAGGACGCCATCGGTCGATCCACGCGAGCCGCGCTTCAAGGCAATGGCAAGCTTGCCGCCTCCGTCCTGCAAGGCTTGCCGAGGAATCACTTCGCCGGCAAGGACATCGTCTATCGACGGTGCATGCTCCAGCGCTTCCATGCGAAGGCCAAGCCGCCCGCTCGTCCGGAGGTCGGCGATCCCTTTGTCAGCGACGTGCTCGGGCTCTATCAAACGTACTGGTGGCACGCGCTGATGTCACCTTCGGACCGCGATACTTACGGCCGCCAGCTTCAGCGCGATCTCAGCACGCTGCTTGGCGAGCCCAATCCGATCGACGATTGGAACGTCCTCGACGAACGTGTTGCCCGCGAACTGCGGGCGCGAGGCTACTACTCGCAACTCGGCAACACTCCACCGCTGCGAGAACTGATGGTCTGGCGCAAACAGGACTCATCGCAACGCGAGGTTCAGTTACCGGAACGCACTTATCCTGTGAAACTCGAAGTGCTGAATGACTTCGTGACGCGCGGCTGGAGCGCATATGCACGTTGCGACCGAGGCTCGAATGGCGGGTGGGCGACCGATGAGCGCTTGTTCGCCGTCGGCCCCGCGTTTCCGCAGGGGTTGGACAGCGAGGCTTTCCGCACCAGCTTGCTGGGTCACGAAACTCAGCACTTCGCGGATCTCCAACAGTTCCCCACGCTGCAGCCGTGGGAGCTGGAATATCGCGCCAAGCTCACCGAGTTGTGGATGTCGCGAGACTCGCTGCATTTTTTGCTAGGCAAGTTCAACAGCGATCAAGGCGATGACCAGCAGGTGCCGCATCTGTTCGCGAACAAGCGAGTGATGCGGGATCTGCAGGCTTACCTGACTGCGAACGGCGTGCGGTGCTCGCGAGAAGATTTATTCGACGTGGCTCCCGATCAGCTTCGAGCGGCGGCGGTAGAAGTGTTGAATCGAGACACGCGCGTCCGAGAGTATGCCGCGAGCCTGGCCGGGACCCGCCCGGCCAAGCCCGGCCAATGAAAGTTACGGACTGGTCGACGAGCTCCCGAACTCGAACGCCCACTGCTGATTGAAACTGATGTTGTCGTACCAGAACTGCATGACCGCGCCGTCGCCCGTCTGCCCGCCGGTATCGACGGCCTTGCCGTTGGAACGATTGAGGATCTTGTAGTACGAGTCGATGGCCACGAGGGTCCACTGCTGATTGAAGTTGGCGCTGTCGGCCCACTGCCCGACCGCCGAGCCGTCCGCCGTGCGACCGACGCTGTCCAGATATTTTCCGCCCGTGACCGCGCGTAACTTCCAATAGCCACCGGAGGCCGTGAGTATCCATCGCTGATTCAAGCTGCTGCTCGAGGCCCACTGCGCGACATTCGCGCCGTCCGCCGTCGCGCCGAGATTATCGAGATATTTCCCGCTGGTTCGATTGCGTATGCGATACGTGCCATTCGCCAGCGCGCCGCCCTGTGCCGGCACATTCACGCCCGCAGCCACCGGCCAGCCGTTGCTGAAGCCCACCGTCGTGATCCTCAACTTCGGCGCGCCGTTGTCGTTGCCGTCGTAGAAGTGAAATGTGAGCTTGCCTTCGCCGATGCCGACGTGACCCGGCCCGATGTATCGACCGTCGCGATTCGGAAGAAATACACTGCCGCCGCCGTTCAACACGCTCGCGCCGGTCTTGTCGAGATATGGGCCGGTGATGCTGGTGGAGCGGCCGACGACGGTGTAGTACGTGCTGTTCACGCCGTTACAACACAGGCCGCGCTGGAAGAACAGATAGTAATAACTGCCGTTCTTGTGCAGATACGGCGCCTCGACCTGACCGGGCACCAGATCCCAACGACTTGAATTCAGCGCCTTGCCGTTCGACGGGTTCAACTGCAACAGGTCGATGCCCGACTGCCAGTTACCCCACGTCAACCATTGATTGCTGCCATCCACCAGCGGCGCGGGATCGATGGCGTTGTTACCCGCCACGACCAGGCCTTGATCGGTCCATGGGCCGGCCAGATTCGCGGCGGTCGCGAGCCCGATCGCCGCCGGTGCGCCCTGCCCCGCGCACGAGTAGTAGAGACGATACTGTCCGTTGACGTAGATGACATCCGGCGCCCAGAAGAAGCCGTTGAATCCCGTCACATAGTTGTTGATCCAGCTGGGCCAGGTGCCCACTGGAAACACCGTCGGCTCGACGCGCCAATCGGTGAAGTTCGCGTTGCTCGAGGACATCGCCCAGACGCCGTCGCCCGTCGTGAATATCCAATAGCGACCGTCGACGTTGCGGACCATGCGCGAGGGGTCGTGACTGGGCGCGACCTGCGCGTGGGCGTTGAATAGCAGTAGCGAGCCGAGGAAGAACAGGACGACCGCCAGAAGGCGGGGTAAAGGGTTCCGGCCGTGCAGTTCCGTCATTGGAATCTCCCGTTGGATGAGTGACTGTTCCTTGTCGGCCGACGGGATTTAATATGTCTGACAATTTAAATCAGCGCAAGGCCCAGGCTAAAGCGTCCTCCAATCGATCGTTCCCCCAGAACAATTCACGTCCGACGGTGAACGACGGTGCGCCGAAGATGCCTCGCTCCATGGCTTCGGTCGTTTGAGCTTTGAGTTTTTCTTTGGCAGTTTGCGTTTGTGCTGTGGTTAAGAGGGTTGCTGCGTCCTGACCTGCTTGCGTCAGACACTGCTCGACTATTTCCGGACTGGAGATTTCAGCGTCGTTCGCAAAGTTCGCGCGATACACAGAGCGAACAAACTCCGGCACCCATGGTTCCTCTGAATGGGCACACACTATTCGCGCAGCCAGCAAACCATTGCGTGGGAATTTGCTTGGCCTGCGCAACGGAAGATTTTGGCTTTCGCAGATGCGCTCCATATCGCGCCACATGTACCTTCCCTTCGCCTCGTAGATATTGAACGGCGAATCGTTCCAGCCTTGCTGCTGAAAAATCGGCCCCAACAGAAAGGGCCTCCACACCACCTGCACTCCCCGATTCGCCGCCAGCGCTTCGATACGCATCGCCGCCGGATAGGAATATGTACTCGCGAACTCGAACCAGAACTCGACCTTCATGCCGCCTCCGTCTTCTGAGCAGGCAGACATGCTAACCGACCGCTCGCTGAATTTCGCCGGCCGAGCACGAGCAGGAACAGGGCCAGCACCCAGTGAAAGGCCACTGGAATGCCGCCCGCGTCGATGACGTTCTCCGCGCCTCGCAAGAGTTGTACTAGTAGTCTTAGCAACATCACTGCGAAATAGCCGACCGCTATCCGTCGCACCCACGCCCTTCCCTGGCCCGAGTTCGTAGGTGTGCCCCGCTCCGCCTGCATCTCACGCATCACTACGGCTGACATGATCATCAGAAGCACGATCT
Organism: Steroidobacter flavus; assembly: GCF_042651805.1. Taxonomy (NCBI): domain Bacteria; kingdom Pseudomonadati; phylum Pseudomonadota; class Gammaproteobacteria; order Steroidobacterales; family Steroidobacteraceae; genus Steroidobacter; species Steroidobacter flavus. The sequence continues at coordinate 19,628 of NZ_JBHSDU010000003.1, forward strand.
GCAACGGCAACAGGATCGGATAGGGAATCAGGCCCGAGTACCAGTCGTGCATGGATGGCAACCAGGACGGTGCGAGCAGCAGCACCTCCATCTGTCCCAACACGCGCAATAAGAACAGCCCGACGCAGGTCCAGAGGATGGCGATTCGCCCGGAGCTCGATTCGACGCCCATCGCACCAAGCTTCGACTCAAGCTCGCGGCTAACACTCACCCCGCTCGGACTCGATCCGAACTCGCCGCCGGTACTCATCGCGTTGGGACTGGATTTAAGCTCGCGACTGATGCTCATCGCGCGGGGACTTGGTTCGAGTTCGCGGCCGATGCTCATTGGGCGACCGTGAATTGGTCTCGGTAGTGGCGATACCAATCGCTCTGGAACACCTCGCGCGGGTCGAAGTGCTTCTTCGCGGCGAGGAAGCGGTCGAACGTCGGGTAGCAGGTTCGTAGTTGATCGGCGGTGGCGTGGCGGTGGTAGGTGAGGAAGTAGCTGCCGCCGTGGTGGATGGCGATGTCGATCAACCGGCGGAACGCTTCCGCCGACGCGGCGAGGCCGCGAGGATCGTGGTCCACGTGTAAATTGAAAATGACGCAGGCGAAGCGCTCGCGGGCCCAGGCCATGAGCGTTTCCGTATCCGGCTCGATCAACCGTACCGTGCCGTAAATGAAATCGACCCGGTGCCTGAGAAAATCCCTGCGCACATCCTGCATGAAGCCCGTCAGCCGCTCCCGCGGCACATACAACTCCGTGATCATCTCCGACCCGGGCACTTGCGGCTGCAACGCCTCATCGAGCTTGCCGTGATAGTCATCGAGATACACGCTCAACTGGTGCGTATCGCTCCAGTAAATCTGCCCCGACGACTGCAAATAGAAATCCGCGAATTCATTGAACGCGCGCAGCTTATTGCGATGAGCGAGATACAGGAGCCGCCGCCAGTCCGCAGGCGACAATCGAATCTGGTTCGGCGGAATCGGCGTATCTGGAGTGACCGGCCGATAACAGGAAAACACGCCGCGAGATAGAAATCCTCGATCCTCCGGCGCGCTCGAGAATTGGAAGTCCCCGTAGAGATAACCCGCGTCGATGCGCTCTTGAAAGCGATCCATGATCTGCTCGATCCGTGCAAGCTCCACGACGCGCTCGACCTTCTGCCGAGGCACCAATCGCAACTTCACTGAAGTGACGACGCCGAACAAGCCGTAGCCGCCGACAACCAACCGAAACAACTCATAATTCCGTGCGCGGCTGCACTCGACGACCGAACCATCGGCCAGCACGACTTCGAGAGATTCGATCTCTTTTACAAACGGCGCATACGACAGCCCGCGCCCGTGAATGTTTGCAGCGACGGCACCGCCAAGGGTCAGCCGATCCGCGCCCGTCTGCTTCTGGCGAATCCCCCACGCACTCTCGCCATCACGCTGCTCGATCACATAATGCCGCATCAAATCCGGCCAGGTGATGCCAGCCTCGGCGTGAATAATTCCGTGCTCGCGATCAAAGCCAAGCACCTTGTTCATCGACCGCATGTCGAGCAGCCAGCCATCCGTCGCGAACTGCTGACCGCCCATGGCATGACAGGAGCCAGCGACGCTCAAACGATCGCTCGTCTTCACGGCACGAACCACATCCTCCACGCGACGAGGAGTAAGACGGCCAAGCACGCTCGTCGCATTGAGATGCGAGTGCTTGTCGTTGCAGATCTCGCGATGTTGAGTCCAGGAATCGAACGAGGTGAGCGCGTTCATGCCGTTCAGTCCGTGCAATCAGGGATGCGGCAAGCCTGCTGATTGGCACCCATAATCCGCAACCGGGCTTGCGGAAGTATCAAAATGCAATACCCTGGGCCTCACCCGACCGGACTGGAACGAAACGTCATGAGCGAGTGCGCGCAAATCATTGCCGTGTTGAAACGCAGCCTGAAGGCCCGAGGCACGACCTATCGCGACCTGGCCAAGGCGGTCGGCCTGAGCGAAGCGTCGATCAAGCGCATCTTCGCCGAGGAAACGTTCTCGCTGGCGCGACTGGAGCAGATCTGCACAGCGCTGGGATTGAGCATCATGGAAGTCGCCAGGATGGCGGCTCAGCAGACCACGCCCGGCGGTCAGCAGCTCAGCATCGATCAGGAAGAAACGCTGGCCAGCGATTCGCGTCTGCTCGCCTGCTTCCACCTGTTGCTAAACGGGCGCGAAACCCCGGCGATCGCAAGCGAGCTCGATCTGCCCGAGCGGGAGTTACGACGTCTGCTGGTCAAGCTCGACGCGACCAAGCTGATCGAGCTGCAGCCAAAAATGAAAGTGCGACTGCGTACATCGAATGTAATTTCCTGGCGCAGTAACGGGCCAGTGCGACGGCTCTACGAGCAGCAGGTGAAAACGGAGTTCCTGCAGTCCGATTTCACCGGTCGTCACGAATCGATCAGCTTTGCCTCGGCTGAATTATCCGAAGCCTCGGCAAAGATTCTGACGCGCAAGGCCGAACTGCTCGCGCGAGATTTCGCGGAACTGGCCGCGCTCGACGCCGGGCTGCCGGACAAGGACAAGCGCAGTATGGGACTGCTGCTCGCCCTGCGCCCGTGGGTGTTTTCGATGTACGACGGGCTGCGAAAGAAAGGTCAGGCGTACGCGTCGAGCAACCCGAGTCGGACCTGAGCAGCCGACACCGAGGTCACGCCCTCGTCGCCGCCAAAGTTGGACGATGACGACGAAGATTGTGACGTCGGATTCTGCTGCTGACGCGGCGGCTCGCGAGAAACATTGGCATCGGCGAGCGACAAGCCCGTCGACGCAAACATTTCGCGCAATCGAGGCAATGCGTTTTCGATGGCGTTACGCGTATCGACATGCGCGGCGCCGAACTGCACCGACGCCTGATCGCCATTCATCGTGATCCGCACTTCGAGCGGGCCGAGATGTTCCGGTGACAACCGCAGCGAAGCGGTGTGCTTGCCCTGTTCCACCATCATGGTCATGCGCGAGCCGATCTCATCGGCCCACTGCGCGGTGCCGACTGGAACGTTTACCGGACGTGCATGGGCCGCCTCGGCCTGGCGCAGCGGCGACACGTTATCAGCCGGCAATTGAGGAATCTCGAACTTACCCTGACCCGAGGCGGCCTCCGGCTGAATCAGATCGGTGAGCAGCTGCGCTTCGGGAGCGACAGTGTCTTTCGACTTACCCAACCCGGCAGCGACACCGAGCAACGCCCCAGCTTCCGCACTGACGTCGGCTTTCACTTCCGTCGGCATCACGGGCAAGGACAACGGCATCATGCCGATCATGTCGGTGGACTCGGGATCGGTGTCCAACTCTTCCGTATCTTTTGTTACAGGCAGCGCCGGCCCGGTCTGCATCGCTGTCGACGCAGGCGTCGGCGCGACGGCACCGGCGAGCTGACCCAGCATCGCCATGAAATCCACCTGGACGCTGGACGGCGCGGCCGACGCAGACGTCGCCGGCGGAGCGGCAGCGGGCGTGGCAGTGCTGGCGACTGGCATTGAACCCCCTGAGAAAGGAACACTGGGCGTCATGATCGGATCAGGGTCTCGGAATCTTGCGTTGGGCGCGCTCGTCGCTTTCGCGTTGCTCGCGCCGTTCGGTCACATGGCGCTCTTCGGCCTGCCAGCGCTCGACCACGTGGCCCAGCGCCTTGGAACGTCTCAGAGCCTCCTGCCACTTTACGCGCTCGCCTTCGTGCTCGGCGCGGGCGCGGGTCACAAGCGCCTGCTGCTGCTTGATGGCCTCAGCCAATCTTGCGAGAAAAGCCTGGTAATCGCGCATCTCCATGACGCCGATGCCGGTCGCGGCGCGCTGCTGAAAGCCCTGCTCGTACTCGGCCTTGTAGCGCACCAGCTCGTCGAGTTTCTGCTCGCCGTCCAGCACCCGTTTTTCGAACGCAGCCACGCTCATCGCGAGCCGCTTCTGCGCCTCGTCGACAATGTGCTGCACCGGTTCGAGTCGTTTCGCTCTGGTCATCTAGATCAACCGCCGACCAATGCTTGCAGCTGCGCAAGGCTCGTGCGGTAGTCGACTGACTCGTGCACGTTCTGCTGGAGGAACTTCTGCATCGCCGGCCACGCCGCGATCGCCGCGTCGATGCGCGGATCGCTGCCTTTGTTATAAGCACCGATCGCGATCAGGTCGCGGTTCTGCTGGAAGGTCGACAAGGCCTGTTTGAACTGACGCGCCATCTGCGAATGCTCGTGCGGCACGATTTCGTGCATCACGCGGCTGATGGACGCTTCGACATCGATGGCCGGATAGTGGCCGGCTTCGGCGTAACGACGGGTCAACACGATGTGACCGTCGAGAATGGCGCGGGCCGAGTCAGCGATCGGATCTTGTTGATCGTCGCCCTCGCTCAGCACCGTATAGAACGCAGTGATCGAGCCCGAGCCGCTATCGCCGTTACCTGCACGCTCCACCAGCTGCGGCAACTTGGCAAACACCGACGGCGGATAACCTTTGGTCGCGGGCGCTTCGCCGATCGCCAGACCGATCTCACGTTGCGCCTGAGCGAAACGAGTGAGCGAGTCCATGATCAACAAAACATTCTTGCCTTGATCGCGGAAATACTCGGCGATGGCCGTGGCACGCCACGCACCATGCAAACGCATCAGCGGCGTGTTGTCGGCCGGCGATGCGACGACGATGGAACGAGCCAGACCTTCCGGCCCGAGGATGCGCTCGACGAACTCTTTCACTTCGCGACCGCGCTCGCCGATCAGACCGACGACGATCACATCGGCCGTGGTGTAGCGAGCCATCATGCCGAGCAGCACGCTCTTACCGACGCCGGAGCCGGCGAACAAACCGATACGTTGACCGCGACCAACCGTGAGCAATGAGTTGATCGCGCGCACGCCGACGTCGAGCGGTTCTTCGATGGGCTTGCGAGTCAATGGATTGATCGGTGCGCCCACCAGACGAATACGATCCTCACATTCGAGCGGCCCCAGCGTATCGAGCACATTACCGGCACCATCGATGATGCGGCCCATGAGCTCGGGACCGGCCGCGACGGTGCCGGCGCCCGTCCGGGGCACGACACGCGCGTTCGGCTTCAAACCGTGAATGTCGCCCGTCGGCATGAGATACAAACGATCGCCCGAGAAGCCGACGACTTCGGCTTCGACGCTGTGACCGTTCGTGCCCAGCACGTCACAACGATCGCCGATTGCGGCCTGGCAGCCGGCGGCTTCGAGCGTGAGACCAATCATGCGAGTGAGCACGCCTTCAACCGGCGGCGGCTCCAATTTCTCGACGACGCGGGCAGCACGCTGGAGCTGCTTGGCCCAGTTCGCACCGCGCTTCAATTGCAGGACCGGAGCGCTGTGAGACCCGATCGGCGCGGTCGCCGAATTCCCGCGAGAGGCCGGACTGCTCATGTCTGCCCCGCTTTGGCGTCGTCACCGAACAGGTCAGCGGATGCGCCGGCATCGGCGGACGCTTCTTCGCCGCGAACTGCTGTAACGCGTTCGTCGCCCAACAGCGCGCTGATAACGCTGCCGATGCGTGTTTCCAAACGCGCGTCGATCTGCGCCGTCTCGGTGGAAACGCGGCAACCGCCGCGCCCCATCACCGGATCTTCAGCAATCGTCCAGGCTCGTTCGCCAACAGGTGCCGCGAGCTTTTCGCGAACCACCGCCGCATCTTCGGGATGCAAATGAACGCGCACATCGCGTGCCGACGCGGGCAGCAGCGCCACCGTCTCACGAATGATCGCAATCACCTGACTCGGATCGATGCGCAGCTCACGACGCACCAGATGACGGCCGATGCTCAGCGCGAGCTGCAACAGCTGATCCTCGACTTCGGGATCGAGCTCGTCCAGCGGACGCGCCATTGAATTGATGATGGTATCGAGACGTTCGACGCGTGCCTGCAGCTGTTGGATCTGCGGGCGCATCTCGCGCTCGGCCGCGGCCAACCCTTGCGCGCGACCTTCTTCCAGACCTTTCGCGAACGCTTCTTCGTACGTGCGCTGTTCGAGATCTTCCAGCTCCTGCACGGTCTTGCCGGGGCGACGCCCCTGCACAGCCGCCTGCATGCTGGTGATGCTCGGCAATTCGTAGCGCGGCGGGCTCGTCATACGAACTCTTCACCCTTGCCGCCGAGCTGAATAGTGCCGGCTTCGGACATCTTACGAACCTGCAGCAGGATTTCTTTCTGCGCTCCTTCCACTTCGGACAGGCGCACCGGACCGCGCGACTCGAGATCGTCCTTGAGCATTTCGGCGGCACGCTGCGACATGTTCTTGAAGATCTTCGCCTTGAGCTCGTCGTCGGCACCCTTCATGGCGAGCAACAACTTCTCGCCCGGCACCGCGCGCAACACTTCCTGCATGCCGCGATCGTCGATCTCGACCAGGTCGCCGAACACGAACATGAGGTCCTGGATCTTGCCGCCGAGCGTGTCGTCCACCTTGCGAATGTTCTCGATCAGCACACTCTCCTGGGTCGAATCCAGGAAGTTCATGATCTGCGCCGCCGTCTTGATGCCGCCGATGACCGACGTCTTGAGCGCGCCCGTCTTACCGGCGAACTGTTTCTCGATCACTTCGTCGAGCTCATGCAACGCCGTGGGCTGAATACCATCGAGCGTCGCGATACGCATGATCACGTCGGCGCGCAGCCAATCCGGGAACTGCGACAGGATCTCCGCCGACTGATCGGCGTCGAGATAGGCGAGCACGATGGAAATGATCTGCGGATGTTCCTGGCGGATCAGCTCGGCGACCGCACGCGCGTCCATCCACTTCAGCGCTTCCAGGCCCTTGCTGGAGCGGCCGAACAGAATACGATCGATGACGCCGCCGGCCTTGTCTTCGCCGAGCGCGCCGATCAGCACCTTGCGCAGATAGTCGTCGACGCCGATGCCCAGCGCGGTCTTTTCCTCGAGCTCTTTGGTGAACCCGGCGAGCACGTCCTGCACTTCCTGACGTGAAATATTCTGGAGCTGCGTCATGGCCCCGCCGATGCGCTGCACGTCCTTGGCGCCCATGTGCTTCATCACTTCGGTGGCTTCGGCCTCGCCGAGCGACAGCAACAGGATGGCGGCACGCTCGGTGCCGTTGCGCTTGCTTTCCTTTTCTTTACTCATCGTCGCCGACCCACGTCTTCACCAGCTGCGCCACGCGAGCAGGATCCTGCGCCACCAGAGCGCGGGCCGCCGCGATCTGACCGTCATAATCGAGCGGTGCCGCGATGCTGCCATCGGCGGCGAGCGCTGCCGGCGCTGCCATCGCAGCCATCGCCACTGGTGTCACCTGCTGCACCTGAGCTTCCTTCGCATCCTTGTCCTTGTCCTTCTTGCCCTTCTTTTCAGCCTTCGGCGGCACGCCCAGCAAGCTGCGAAGCATCGGGCGGAGCACAGCGAAGACCAGCACCAGCAGCGCGATCAAGCCGACGAGCAACTTCGCCACGTCGCGCATCAGCGGCTGTTCCCAGAGCGGGATCTTGTCCGCCACGATATCTTCCGGCTTGGTCTCGCCACGGAACGACTGATTCACCACACTGACGCTGTCGCCGCGCTGTTCGTTGAAGCCGATCGCGTCCTTCACCAGGCGAGTCATGTTCTCGATCTGCTCGGGTGTAATCGGCGTTTCGTTGACGGTGCCGTCTTCGGCGGTCGAGCGCAGGTTATCCACCAGCACGGCCACGGTCAGACGCTTCAACCGACCCGCCGGCAACTTCGTGTAAGCCACGGTGCGATCGATCTCATAATTGCGAGTCGCCTGCTTGGACGTGTTGTCCGGCGGCGCGACGCCAGCGGCCCCGTTCGCATTGGCCGGCGCGGCCTGCGCCTGAGCCGGAGCGGCGCTCGAGCCCGGCGGCAACGCGGTGCCCGGCTGCGGCGGCTGATTGGTCAACGCCCCCGGCACGCCCTGCGGACCGGCGCCGTTGCGGCTCGACTCTTCCGAGGTTTGCTCGCTGCGAACGATCTGGCTGTCCGGCCGATACTGCTCACGAGCTTCTTCCGTCGTGGACATCTCGACATCGGCCACGACCTGCGCACGCACGCGATCGCTGCCGACCAGCGGCGCCAGCAACGACTGAACTCGCTGTGTGTAACGATCTTCCAGCTCGCGCGCGATTTCCATTTGTTTCTCGCGCTCGGCCACTTCGGTATTGGTGCCTTCGGGAGACGACAACAAACGCCCCTGCTGATCGACGACCGTGACCTGCTGCGCTTCCAATTCAGGAATGCTGGACGCGACCAGATTGATGATGGCAGTGACCTGTTCCGACTCGAGACGACGGCCCGGCTTCATCTGCAGGAACACCGACGCGCTCGGCTTGCGACGATCGCGAACGAAGGCGGACTGACGCGGCAACGCGAGGTGCACACGTGCCCCTTCAACGGCCTGAAGATTGGTAATCGTGCGGGCCAGCTCGGTTTCCAGCGCGTGCTGATAACGCGCGCCTTCCATGAACTGACTGACCCCGAAGCCCGGATCTTTCGACATGACGGAGAAACCGCCATCGCCTTCCGGCAAGCCCTGACCGGCGAGTTTCAAGCGCGCGTCGTGCACGCGATCGGCGGGCACAGTGATCGTGCCGCTGCCTTCGAGCTTATAAGGAATGCCGTTGGTATCCAGCGCCTGCGCGATCTGCGCGGCATCCGATTGACCGAGGCCACCGTACAACAGGCTGTAGGTCGGCTCCTTCGACCACAACACGACGCCCACACCGGCGGCCACTGCGGCAGCGATGCCGATCAGAAGAATGAGCGGCTTGAAGGCCGGCGGAATGAGCGTCGGCCGCGGCGGCTGCGCGGGCGTCGACGTCTCCGGCAGGCCCGCCCCTTGCGGCGTAGGCGACGGCAACGGCAATGCTGAAGCTTCAGCGCTCATGCTTTACCCCGGATACTCCATACACATCGCATAACAAATCCTGGCTCCACCTATTCATTAGTCACTAGTCAGTAGTCACTTCTAAATCGGCATGTTCATGATTTCCTGATACGCGCTCACGAAGCGGTTGCGCACTTCGGTGACCGCGCGGAAGGAAACACTGGCCTTCTGCATTTCCAACATCACTTGCGGCAGCTCGACGCCGGGCACGCCCTGCTCGAACTTGGTCGCCAGATCCGAGGCGCGAGCCTGGGTCTGATTGACCGAATCCAGACCTTGTTTCATCACGTTCGCGAACGAGTTGGTCGGCGACTGAACCGCGCTTTCCACCCCCGCCACTTTGGCAACGTCGTTCGACGGAGCGCCGACGCCGCCGCCAACGCCCTTGATCTGCGACTGCATAGCGCGGATCTGCGAGAGCACGGCGTCAATCTGTAATGAAGACATGTGTGCTTACCTCAAGCGGCCGGAACGACGAAGCCAGCCTCACGCAAACGCTGAAGCTTGTAACGCAGTGTGCGCGGGCTGATGCCGAGGCGCTTCGCGGCAGCCTGGCGATTACCGCCATCCTCACGCAGAGCGTCCATGATCAGATCGCGCTCGGCACTGGACAGCGAATCGGACAGACCGCCCTCCGCCGTGCCGTTCCTGCGCGATGTTTCTTGAACGACCGGGCGCTGAGGCGCGGCCACGAAATCGCGAACCGTCTGACTCGCGGCGGCCAGTGCGGCGGGCAACGCGTCCAGACCTTCGATCTCGAGATGAATGTGCTCCGGCTGGATCACCGAGCCGTTCGCAAGAATCAGTGCACGCTGCATGACATTGTCCAGCTCGCGCACGTTGCCCGGCCACGGATACAACAACAGCATGTGAGCAGCGTCGGCGCTCAGGGCCGGAATGCGTTCACCAGCACGGCAGCGAGCAGTCAGCAAACGCATCGCCAGCGGGAGCACGTCATCGCGACGTTCACGCAACGGCGAGGTCTGCAAAGGAAATACGTTCAATCGATAGTAGAGGTCTTCACGAAAACGACCGGCGGCAACTTCAGCACGCAGGTTGCGGTTCGTGGTCGCGAGGACACGCACATCCAACGCGATGGAAGAACGACCGCCAAGGCGCTCCACTTCGCGCTCCTGCAGAACCCGCAGCAGCTTGGCCTGCAGACCCAGCGGCATCTCGGTCACTTCGTCCAGCAACAATGTGCCGCCCTGCGCCTGCTCGAACTTACCGGCGTGGCTGGCATGCGCACCCGTGAACGAACCCTTCTCGTAGCCGAACAGAATGGCTTCGAGCATGTTTTCCGGAATCGCCGCGCAGTTCACCGCTACGAAGGCTTTGGTGGCGCGAGTCGAATGACGATGGATGAAACGAGCCAGCACTTCCTTGCCGGTGCCCGACTCGCCGGCGATCAGCACCGTGCAGTCGCTGGCAGCGACGCGGCGGGCCAGGTCGGCCAGGCGACGCGAGGTATCGGCGATTGCAACCATGTCGTCCGATGGCGAGGCCGACGAGCGCTGCTCCGACACCGCAACGGCGTCTTCATTGACCGCCAGCTGGGTGCTTACGTCGTCGAATTCTGTTTGTGACACTGCGCTCATTCGTACGGATCTCTGTTTGCCACCCCAGAGGGAGCAAGTTCTGTTCCAGTGCCACAGCGGAGAGGTTTTGCCGGTGAATCCTGTGGAGCCCATCACACCGGCAAAGGTTTGCCGCGGCAATCGCGACCATCCGAGTAAGGGTTGCGCTTAGAGAAAGGGCTCGGGGTCGCGTGGGCTTTGGCCGCGCCCGTCAAAGTTCCGACGCGGCGGCCTCGTTGAGCATGTGGAATTTGCGCAGCTTCTCGACCAGCGTGGTACGACGCAGTTTCAACAGACGCGCAGCGTGAGCGACGGTGCCGCCGGCACGGGTCAGCGCCTGCTGGATCAGATCGCGCTCGATGGTGAAAAGATGATCGCGCAGGTCGATGCCGTCGGCCGGCAATTGCACGACCGCGGCTTCGTTCGGCTCGCTGGACAGCATGGACATGACTTCGCGGTCCTCATCCAGCGCCTCTTCGGCTTCCAGCTCGGACTCGAGGGTCTCGACCGGCAACTGCAGATCGGCGCTCAGATCCAGCTCGGCGAGCAGGTCCGCAGGCCGGTACTTCAGCGGCAGATCGGCCACGTCGACCGAGCGGTTCGGGCACAGGATGGACAGACGCTCGATCAGATTGCCGAGCTCGCGCACGTTGCCGGGCCAGGGATAGTGGCTCAGCACCTTGAGCGCCCGCGCTGTCAGGTCTACACGGCTACGACCTTCGGCGACATTCCGATCGGAGAAGTCCCGCACCAGCATCGCCAGGTCTTCGATACGAGTCCGCAGCGCCGGCATTTCGATGGGGAACACGTTCAAGCGATAGAACAAGTCCTCGCGGAACGAACCCTTGGCAATCGACTCCTCGAGATTGCGGTGGGTCGCGGCGATGATGCGCACGTTGCAACGGATCGGCGTGTGATTGCCGACGCGCTCGAACACCCGCTCCTGCAAGACTCTCAGCAGCTTCACTTGCATCGGCAAGCTCATGTCGCCGATCTCATCGAGGAACAGCGTGCCGCCCTCGGCGATCTCGAACCGACCCTTGCGAGCCGCGATGGCACCGGTGAAGGAGCCCTTCTCGTGTCCGAACAGCTCGCTCTCCAGCAACTCCGCGGGGATGGCGCCGCAGTTGATGGCGACGAACGGACGTTGGCGACGGGGGCTCGCCTCATGGACGGCACGAGCCGCCAGCTCCTTACCGGTGCCAGATTCGCCCAGGATCAGCACACTGGAGTCATGAGCGGCGACCTGACGAATGAGGCGCGTGACATCGCGAATCGCGGGCGAGCTGCCGGTCGGCATGGCAACGTCGCCGATCTCGGCCGGGGTCGCTTGCGCAGGCATGCGCAAGGCGGTGCCCAGCACTGAGTGCTTGAATGGAAATGTGAGGCGCTTCACACGCGCGGCGCCGACAGCGGCGATCAATTGATCCGCGACGCTCGAGGAGCCGTACGCCACCACCGGGATATCGCTCAGTTGCTCGCGCAAGGCGGCGCCCAGCTCGACCCAGTCGCAGTCGGCGACATCGCCGACCAGCAGCGCCGGGGGATTGTTCGGGGTTTGAATCACGGCGCGCATCAGGGCGCAGTGATCGATCAACAGCGGCTCGAGACTCAGCTCACGTACCACGTCCGCGACTTTTTCTGCCCGCCCAGAGTCGCTGTCGTACACGACGGCTTGCTGGATGGTCAGGCTTCGCGCCTGGGTGTCGTTCAAATTCATTCCTTCGCCTCGCGCCGACTCGCGTCAGTTTTTTTGTAAACCTGACGGGCATTCTGTGCTTGGGAATGAATGGCTCTATCAGGCTAACCCTGAACGCCACGCGTGCGTGAACTGCTGCCAGAAATTTGGCGCCCGGCTCAGGGATGAGCTGAGTAAACCATGGTGCAGACCGCAAAAAAATGCGCACTGGCGCGCACTTTCATCGCGGCCTGGCAGTACCGATACTGCGTCGGACTATTGGCGTGCGCAAATCGGGTGCGACACGCGTCACACTGTTGGCTGTGACAACAATTGCGGACTCAACGGCGCGAGACCGCTACTTCTTCGGCTGGCGCACGCCCGCGACCTGTCGTCGATGCTTGCGGAAGGCCAGCTTCTCGAGCAGGTCGGAGATGTTCTCGCCCGGCGGCACGAAGCGCACCTTGACCTTCCCGTCAGGGCTTACCGAAGCGATACGGCCGAACAGCCGCAACGGATCGGCGACGCAATCGCGCAGATAGACTTCGAGCACACCCTGGTTACCCAGCGGCGGGAACGGCGAGGCGCCCTGATACACGCCGCCGAGCGCGTTGAAGCGCACCGCTGCCGGCTTGGGGCGCGGACGGCTGGCGATCAGCAGCGCGCCGACCATGTCCAGCAACAGATTCATTTTCATTTCCAGCCGCATGATGTCGGCGGCGTGGGGAGAATTGTCGTCCGGCTTCTCGATCTGACCGTGCTCGTCGAGCGCCGCGACCGCCTGCAATACCCGCAGGTTGCGGTCGGCGAAGCTGCCGACGATGGCGGGATCGAAAGGTTCGGGCAATGGCCTCCATGCCACCGGCAACACGTCTTCGTAGGCCAGCTCTTCGTACAGAATGACCGTGTCTAGTCCTTCATACATAGCAGCTACCTGCTCTGTTTGAGCAGCTCCAACATGCTGTCCACCGCAGCCGAGTTTGGCGTATCCACCACGCCGCCCGCGACCGTTCCTTGTGAATGCGTAGTCAAGCCCAGATTCGTTGCAACGCTCGCCGGGGCGATCTTGGCCACGGCCGCGTCCGATTCTGCCATCGCCTGCTGGAGCGCGCCCAGCCATTGACGATCCTGCGGCGACGCGGACGCCGACAGATTATTCAACAACTCACGGCGCTCCTGCACCGTCTTCGGCACGTCCTGCCATTGGCCGGTCATGGCCTGCTGGACCAGCTTGTGAGTGGCGGCCAGGACGCCGTCGGCAATGATCGAGCTCATTTGCCACGAACCTCCGGAGCAATCGCCAGCCAGGCGCCACGGATCTCGTGCAGCAGCTTGCTGACTTCGTCGAGCATCTCCGCCTTGTTCTCGCTGGTGGCGAGCAGCAGGCGGCGGCACATGTAATCGTACAGCTCGGCGAGGTTGGCGGCGATCTGTCCGCCATTGCGCATATCGAGACTGTTGCGCAGCTCACCGATAATGGACACGGCGCGATTGATGAGGCGAGCCTTCTCGGACGTCTCGTTACGCTGCATGCAGCCGCGAGCCGTGGCGATGCGCTCGAGCGCGCCGTCCATCAACATCACGATCAAGCGATGCGGGTCCGAAGCCGCCACGCCACCATGCGCAGCTGCGCTCTGATAGGCGGCGAGATTCGAAGACTTTGCGTAACCCAGCATGCTCAAATGCTCCCATCAATCCTTGAAGTGGGTAACGGCGCGCGGGATGTTTCCTTGAGGTCCCGGCGGCTCAGTGTTTCCACGCGTTAAGTTCAATCGGTCGACCACTTGGGCAACGAGTCGATCTGCTGACCCAGATACGCGGACGTCGACGACAACGACGACAACAACGTGTCGAGACGCGTGAACTGCGCCAGATAAGTCTTCTGCACGATCGCCATGCGCGTATCGATATCGGCACTCTTCTTTTCGAGCGCACGCTTTTGCGTCTGCAGGCTCTCAGTGCGCATGTCGAGCGCGGCGCCATCGGCCAGACGATCTCCGATCTGGCTGTACAGGCGCGAGGCAACGCCAGTCTCTTCCGTGCCGAACAAGCGGCTCACCGCATCGAAGTTGCTGTTCAAGGCCGCGGTCAGCTTGGCGTCGTCCACCTTGAGCGAGCCATCTTTCTGAGTCGCGATGCCGATGTCGGCGAGCGTCTGCACGGCGCCGTTGCCAGCGGCAGCGACGGGCTCAGACAGCGTGCGGCGGATTTCCGAATCGATACCGGCCAGCATCGAGTCGCCCAGCATCGGGCCCGCGACTTTGGTGGTCGAGTTGTAACCGCCGAGCGCCGTCAACATCGTGCGCAGCGAGTTATAGGCCTGCACGAACGAGTTGACCTTGTCTTTCGCCGCCGCCTTGTCGTAAGTCACATCGATGCCGACCGTAGTGCCCGGCTCCGCCGACACCAGATTCAGCGACACGCCGTCGATCACGTTCTCGATGACATTGGTCGGACTGGTCGTGGTGTAGCCCGCGATGACCACGGTCGCATCGGCCGCTCCACGCAGCTGCGTGTAGTTCGCCGTATTGGTCGAGGAGTACTCGAGCCGGTTCAGCGTGCCCGTCTGCGCCACCGTGATCGCGTTCGCAGCGCCCGTCTTGGTGGACGTGAGCACCAGATGCGCGCCGTCGCTCGCATTGATGATGGTTGCGGTGACACCGGGATTATCCGTGGCGGAATTGATCGCGTTACGCACATCGGCCAGCGTGTTGGCCGAGGCGCCGATGTTTACGTTGAAACTGCTGGAGCCCAGCGAGATGGTCAGCTGACCGGTGCCGGCGACGGCACTGCTGCCGCCGACGAATGCGGTCGATGAAAGCTGCTGCGCGCTGGCGAGACTTTGCACTTCAACGTCGTAACGACCGGGCACGGCCGAAGTCGTCGCAGTGGCAGTCGCGATGTCCGCATCGGTGCTTGAGGTGGCGCGGCCGCTGAACGCGGTCGTCGTCTTCAAACCGTTCAACTGGGATTGAAACGCGGACAAAGCGCCGAGCAAGGCGCTGGTTGCGGAAATCTGCGTCGTGACTTTCGTGGTCGCGCGCGTCACCTGGTCGTCGAGCGGTTTGCGCTCGGCGGCGACCAGCTGTGCGACCAGCGATTGCACATCGATTTGCGAGCCGCCTGTGATTCCCGAGGTTGCCATGTCCTTCTTCCTTCTTGATTACACCGTCTGATCGACCAGACCGGTCGGCGCCTTGCCGCCCAGGTTGTGAGCCAGACGCATGATTTCTTCAGAGGGGATCTGCCGGATGGTCTCACCCGTGGCCTTGTCTTTGACAGTGACCACCGTGCGACCGCTTTCCTGGTCGATCCGGAATTCCAAATAACGATTCAAGCTCTGCATGTGAGCTTCCAGCTGCTGGGCCGCGCGCTTCACGTCATCAGCGGACGGTTCGGCGGGTGCGCTGGCTTGAGTCGTCGTCTGCTTGAGCTGCGACACTTCAGCAGCCGTGGTCGGCTGCGGAAATGACGGCGAGCGGGGAGATCTTACGATCTCCCCGCCCGCTTCGACCTGACTTGCGTCAAGCCTGCTCATCGCTCATTAGCCACGGAGCAGCGACAACACGCCCTGCGGAGCCGAGTTCGCCTGAGCGACCATCGCCGTACCCGCCTGCTGCAGGATCTGGGCCTTGGTCATCGCGGCGGTTTCAGACGCGAAGTCCGCGTCCTGAATTCGGCTGCGGGAAGCGGTCAAGTTCTCGGCAGTGGTCTGCAAGCTCGCAACCACCGACGTGAAGCGGTTCTGAGTCGCACCGAGCGTCGCGCGGGCGCCCGACACCTGGCTCAGAGCGGCGTCGATCGAGGCCAACGCGTTGCGGGCGTTATCCGCCGTGCTCACGTTGATCGCGGAGATCGCCGTACCGGTCGCCGTCACAGCGTGGGCGCCAGCGCCCAAGCCAGTCGTCATCGCGCCACCGAAGGTGATGCTGTTCGTGCCGGCCGGAGCCTGGTACGTCAGATCGAACGTCGAGGTGTGGTTCGACAGGCCGCCGAGGCCGTACGAAGCCAGGTCACCGCCGGTCGAGCCAGCCGCGCCGAAGGCCACGGAGATGTTGCGGCCGTCAGCAGCCGTCAGGCGCACGCCCGAACCCGTGTCCACAGCGGTCACGCCAGTCGTCGCCGACTGCGAGTTGATCGCGGTGATCGCGTTGGTGCGGTTGGTCTGCGCGTCGGTCGTGCCGGCGATGCTGATGGTCGTGCCGTTCAACGTGATCGTGTCGGTACCAGCAACGGTGATGCCGTTGGTGGTCGTACCCGTCTGCACGTTGGCGTCGGCAGTAGCCTGCAAGCCAGCGACACCGGCCGCGTTGATCGCCTGAGCAATCACTTTGGCGTCGGTGGACAGCGTGCCGAAGTTCACGTTCTGCGTGCCAGTCGCGGTCGCGATGGCAGCGGTGAAGCCCTGAGCAGCAGCGTTGTACGTCACGGAGACGTTCTGCTGGTTGTAGCCGTTGTAAGCACCGAGCGAGCTGGAGCGCGCGTTGGTGATCGCATCGACCGTGATCTGGTCGGTCGAGGTCGCATTCGCGCCGACCTGGAACACCTGCGCCTGGAAGCTACCATCCAACAGCTTCACGCCGTTGAACGAAGAAGCCTGGGCGACGCGGTCAATTTCCTGAGCGAGCTGCTGAACTTCGGCGTTCAACGCGGCGCGGTCAGAGACCGAGTTCGAAGCGTTGGCGGACTGGACGGCCAGTTCGCGCATACGCTGCAGGTTGTTGCCGATCTGGGCGAGGTCGCCTTCGGCCGTCTGCGCAAGGGAGATACCGTCGTTGGCGTTACGAGCAGCGACGTTCAAGCCGCTGATCTGCGCCGACAGACGCTCGGAGATGGCGAGACCGGCGGCGTCGTCTTTCGCGCTGTTGATGCGCAAACCCGAAGACAGGCGCTGCAGGGAGGTCGCCAACTGGTTGGCGGATGTCGACAGGTTACGCTGAGCGTTCAGCGACATCACGTTCGTGTTGATAACAAGTGCCATGAATCTAACTCCTGGTGATTACTTTGCCGGAAGACCCGAAGTCCTTCGGCTTGCTCTCAGCACTTACGGCGTGATGTGCGCCGGACTGCTGTTCAAGTGCTGTATCGGTGCGCTCCCCTGGAACTTGAGTGGGTGTTACCACATCGATGAAAAGTGAGGAGTCGGTCACGGACAGCGGCTTAACAGTGGCAGGCAAAGGGTAAAAAGCCTACGCAGCAACCATCTGTATCAGCTCAGATAGTTGAAGAGCGACAGGTTGGAGATCTTGCTGTAGGACATCTGCGCGGCCTGCAAGCCCACCAGCTGTTGATTCATCTTGGTGAGCGCCTGCGCATAGTCCAGATCGCGCAGATCGGACAGCGCGCTGGCCGTATCGATATCCATGGCTTCGCGCGTGGCATCGGCGGCGTCGATCGAGCCCAAACGAACGCCGACCTGCGCACGCACGCTCAGGAAATGATCGGTCGCCTGGTCCATCTGTTGCAGCTTGCCCTGCAAGGTCGACGCGAGCTTGGCATTCGCGATCGCATTGCCGGCTGGCTGTCTGAGAATGTTCACCACGTCGCGAACGGTATCGAAGATGCTTTCGTTGCGACTCTGATTGACCTGGAAGGTATCGCCAGCGGCCGGCGCACCGGTGACAGTGACGCTCACACCATTAAATGTAATCGCACTACCCGAAGTGTATGTGCCGGTCTGCACGACGTTCGCCGGGGTGGCGCCGTCGGTGATTTCATAAGCCGTCGGCGAAGTAAACGTAATCGTGTAATCGTCCGGCACCCAGTTCGGCCGATCCACCACCGAGCCCACGTCGATGGCGCCCGAGCCGTTGTTATTCATATTCACCGCGGTGGAAAACGTGCCGTTGCCTTCGGGAATATCCACGAAGACCTGGAAGCCGTTGTGACTATCAGCCACCTTCTGTGTGCTGGAAATCTGCAGCTGCCGCGCGCCCTGATCGGCCACGTAGTTGATGGGCGTGCCGTCGCCGCCGGAGAACGGCTTGGTCTTGGTCGAGAAACCCGCGAACAAATATTCGCCGTTACCGTCCTGACGATTGGCGATGTCCTGCAATTCGTCCAGGCGCTGCGCCAGCTCGGTCGCCATGGACTCGCGATCGGCGTTGCTGTACGTACCGACGTTGCCTCCTTGCACCATCAGCTCGCGGATGCGCGTCATCGTATTGGTGATATCGACGAACGCCTGCTCTTCCTGACTCAAACGATTCTTGGCGAGCGTGCTGTTCTTGGAAAACTGCTCCGACTCGGACTGCGAGCGCTGCAGCTCCTGAATATGCACGTAAGCAATGGGATCGTCGGCCGGCGTGGAAACGCGCAGGCCGAGCGCCACCTGATTCTGCAGCTTCGCCAGTCCCGACTGCTGCTCCAGCATGGCGCTGAGCGAGCCCATCGAAAAACCGAGAGTCGACATACGCATATTCAGACCTCTTCTCAAGCAGCCATCCCTGGAACGTTAGCCAGCCGTTACATCCGTGTACCGGCGTTCGCCCGGTTTGAAGACACGTTAAGTGTCTTCAAAAAGGCATCCGGGCTCACCCTCGGGTCGCCTGGAGCACGGACTGGAAGCAGCTGTCCGCGACTCGAATCATTTGCGAAATGGCCATGTAGGCCTGCTGATAGCGCAACAGATTGGCGGCTTCTTCGTCGAGATTCACACCCGACACCGCCTGCATCGATTCCGTCGCCTCTTCGGCTACCACTTTTTGCGCGGCAGCCGTCACTTGCGCGGCATTGGTCTTCACGCCGATGTCGCCGACGAACTGACCGATGCTCTGCGACAGCGACACGGTGCCGTTGTTCATCACCGGCTCGTTCATGAGGCCGGACAGCAGCTGCATGTTGCGGTTGTCGCCCGAGCCGTTGCTGTTGTCGCTGACGGTGAATGTATCGCCGGCGACCGGAGAGCCACTGATTTGAACGCGCCAGCCATTGGCGTCGATGTTTGAGCCGGCCGTGTACGTGTACACCGTCGGATCGCCGCTCACCGTATAAGTGGTGGCGCTGGTGAAAGTAATCGTCGCCGACGTGCGCAGCGCCGGGTTGGTGGGATTCAACACCTCACCCGCGCTGATCGTGCCGTTGCCCTGATTGCCCGTGCCCGCCTGCCCCACGATGGGCGCAGCCGCCGCGACCTCGGCCGGATCGGTGATCAACACCTGCATCGAGCTGACCGCGCTGGAGGTCGGCAGGATCTTCAAGCTGTCGCCGACGTTGGCCGTGCCGCTCACGACAATCGACAAACCATCGGCCACGAACGGATCGCCCGCCGTGCCCGTGCCGGTCATCGGCACCGTCGCGCCTGTGTCAGTGCGACGTAAGCTCCAACCGCCGGCCGTGTTGGTAAGAATGTAATCGGAGTTCGTCAGCGCGCCCGTATCGGTGCGCGTGACGGTCGCACTGGAGTTGCCAGTGTTGTTGGCATGCGCGCGGACCGCGACATCGCCGACAGAGAAGAAGTCACCGCCCATGTTGCCGTTGAGGTCCATGCCGGCGTTGTGCTGCTCGTTCATCACATCGGCCAGCGCGACGCTGATCTTGCCGATGGTGTTACGCGCCGGATCGAGCATGTCAGAGCGGAAACTGAGAATGCCGCCCAGAGTGCCGCCAGACAGCGAACCGGTGATATCGATGGTGCCGACGCTCGACTGCACGGCCAGGCGCTTGCGCGTCGGATCGTACGGATCGCTGGTCGCGACGACTTTCGCCGGATCGTTGCCGACCACTAAAGGCTGGCCATTGCCGATGAACACGTTCAACTGGTTGTCGTCAGTCTTCACGACGTTCACGTTCACGTGCGTCGATAGCTGGTCGATCAAGCGGTCGCGCTGATCCAGCAGGTCGTTCGGCGCCTGACCGGTTTGCGCATAACCGCTGGCGATCTGTTTGTTGAGGTCGGCAATGCCTTTGGCAAGCGACGTGATGGAATCGGCCTCGCTCGAAATCGACGCATTCACCTGGCTGTCGAGGCTCTTGAGGCTCGAGTCGTAGGCCTTCAACCGCTCGACCAGGCTGCCCGCCTGGCTCAGCATGGTCTGGCGCGCGGCCGTGGAATTCGGCGCGTCGGCGACGGACTGCAACGAGTTGACGAACTTCTGCATCGTGGCGCTCAGACCCGTGGTCGAGTCGCCGAACAGATTGCTGATACGCGCAGCCTGGGTCGCATATGTATTCGACTGGCTGTAAGCGCTCGACGCGGTGCGCGCTTGATCGGCCAGGAAATTGTCATAAGCGCGATTGACTGCGGCCACATCCGCACCGCTGCCGATCCAATTGCCGCCGAGGAACTGCGGCGTGCGGGTCTGGAAATCCGGCAACTGCCGGCTATAGCCCGGCGTGTTGGCGTTGGTGATGTTATGGCTGGTCACGTCCAGCGCCCGCTGGAACGCGAGCAGGCCGGAAATGCTGGTGTTTAAAAGGTCTGCCATGACTTCACCGGAAAAGCGGTTGCGGGCCCATCAGATCAAAACCGACGCAGTCCGCCGCTACCGCCGTTTGTCGGCGATACCGAAGCGAACTTTAGGGAGTTGTCTGATGCAGCGTTGTTAGCGAGTGCGCGGACCTCATCGGCCACCGCGACGATCTTCTGCGCATAATTCGGATCGGTGGCATAACCACCGTCCTGCAACGCCGAGGCGAAGGTGGTCACATCACCACCCGCGCCTCGAGCGTTTTCATACCGAGGGTTGTTGCCGATCAGCTGGGCATAATCGTTGAAGCTGTCGGCCGGAGAATCGTAGGCTCTGAAGCGCTCGACCTTACGCACAGCGACGCCATCTTCGAATTCCAGCGTCGGCACATTCGCGGTCGCGCCGTCCCAGCCCGAGCCTGCCTTGATTCCAAACAAATTGAAGCTGGAGCCGTCCGCGTTGGTCGGCACTGCCCGGCCCCAACCGGTTTCGAGAGCGGCCTGGGCGACCAGCGCACTCGGATCGACACCGAGCGCCGCGCCGGCCTGTTGCGCATGCGGCCACATCATCTTCACGAAGTCCTCTTTCGACTTCGCGAGCGGTTGATGGTCGGCGGTGGGGAACTGTGCTTTGGATGCCGCTTCGGCCGCGGCAGCCGCGTCCATATCTTTCACCATGCCTGAGGTCGCGAGCTGGCGCACCAGCACGTCCGCGAGACCGAGGCCCTTGCCCTTCGACAACTCCATCGAAATCTGGTCGTCGAACATGTCCTGATAGAAATCGCCCTGCTGACTCGAAAACATCGAGCCTTCGCTGAAGCTGCGATTCGCGTCGCGCATGCTCTTCAGCATCATCTGGGTGAACAAGCTCTCGAACTGCTTGGCCGCTTGCTTGAGCGTCGCCACGTCCTGGGACTTGGTCGCGTCATTGCGCAACGACGCCAGGCCGGCGAAGTCGAAGGAAGCATTGATGGGGGCGGTCATTGTGGCACCCCTTTAGATGACGATCAGCTCGGCGCGCAATGCGCCCGCTTCTTTCAGCGCTTCGAGGATGGCGACCAGGTCGCCCGGCGCTGCGCCGACTTGATTCACGGCGCGGACGATCTCATCGAGATTCACGCCCGCGTTGAAAACAAACATACGCGCCGCGCCCTGCTCGACCTTGATGTCGGAACGCGGCGTCACGACGGTCTCGCCATTGGACAGCGCGTTCGGCTGGCTCACATCGTTGCGCTCGGTGATCGTCACCGATAGCGAACCGTGAGCAACGGCCGCCGGCGTCACGCGCACCAGGGAACCAATCACAACCGTGCCCGTGCGGGAATTCACAATCACACGCGCCGGCGCTTCACCCGGCTGAATCTCGATCGCTTCGAGCGTCGAGAGATAAGCAATGCGCTGGCTGGAATCCGTGGGCGCCTGCACGCGCACGGAAACCGCATCGATGGCGCGAGCCGTGTCGGGGCCGAGCATCTTGTTGATGCCGTCGGTCAAACGGGCCGCGGTCGTGAAGTCCGGCGTGTTGAGATTCAACGTGACATACGGCTCGCTCGAGAAGTTATTCGCCACGGCGCGTTCCACCGACGCACCGTTCGGAATGCGGCCGGAGCTCGGCACGTTGAGCGAAATGCGCGAGCCGTCTTTGCCCTGCACGCCGAAGCCGCTGACCACCAGGCTGCCCTGACCGATCGCGTACACCTCGCCGTCGATACCGCGCAGCGGGGTCATCAACAAGCTGCCGCCGCGCAGGCTCGTGGCGTTGCCGATCGAGTCGACCGTGATATCGATCGTCTGACCCGGCTTCGAGAACGCCGGCAGATCGGCACGCACCGTCACGGCGGCAACGTTCTTCAGCTGCGGATTCACGTTCGCCGGAATGGTCACGCCGAACTTCGCCAGCATGTTACGAATGCTTTGAATGGTGAACGGCGCCTGGCTGGTCTGATCGCCGGTGCCGTCGAGGCCCACCACCAGACCGTAGCCCACCAGCTGGTTGCCACGTACACCCGCGACCGACGCCAGATCTTTGACGCGCTCAGCGTGAGCCGGCGCTACAAACATCGCGGCAATCGTCAACGCGGCAAGTACATTTGTGAGCTTCATCACCCTTTGGTCCCGAATTTGGCGCCGTTAATCAGAACGGCAACCAAGGTATATTGAAGAATCGTGCCAACAGGCCGGGCGTGTTCGCGTCATTGAGCGCGCCCTTGCCGCCATAGCCGATCTGCGCGTCGGCCACCTTCAAGGATGAGATGGAGTTATCGGGATCGATGTCGATGGGCCGCACGATGCCCTGAATGCGCACGTACTCCCGGCCCTGATTAATTGTGATCCATTTCTGGCCCCTGACCAGAAGATTGCCGTTCGGCAGCCGCTGCGCCACCGTGACTGTGATGTCGCCCACAAGTCGGTTGCTCTGGCTGCTGTCGCCGGCGCCGTCGAACGACGTCTTATTGTCAACCGACATGTTCAGCACTTCGGTGCCGTTCACCGTCACCGGCCGGCCGGCAATGGTCGGCCCCGGCATATCGACGTTGGTGGCCTTGCTGGTCGTGGTGCTGGAGCTCTTGGAAGCATTGGTGCTTTCGTTGAGCTTGATCGTCAGCGTATCGCCGACCCGACGCGCGACCGAGTTCTCGAACAGCGCCACGTCGTGGCCGACCTGATAGATGGCGCCATTGCCGCTCTCCTGCGTCGGTGCCGGCTCGGGCCAGGTCGCGGAGTAATCCGGTTCCTTCGGCGGGGTCACGCAGCCGCTGAGGGCGAACGCGGCCGCGACCATCACGAACAAGTTACGCACGGTGACGTTGATCATTGCTCAGTTACTTCAAAGATTGTTCGTCAGATACTGGAGCATCTGATCCGTGGTCGAGATTGCCTTCGAGTTCATCTCGTAAGCGCGCTGGGTTTCGATCATGTTCACCAGCTCTTCCACCACGTTGACGTTGGACGCTTCCAGCGAGCCCTGCTCGATGTAGCCCAGCCCGTTCAAGCCCGGCGTGCCGGTCTGCGGCGTGCCGCTCGCGGCCGACTCGACCAGCAGGTTTTCGCCCTTGGGCTGCAGGCCCGCGGGATTGATGAAGTCCACCAGCTGCAGCGTGCCGATCTGCGTCGGCGCGGACTGACCCGACAGCTGCGCCGTGACCACGCCGTCTTTACCGATGGTGATGGACTGCACGCCGTCCGGAATTGTGATGCCCGGCTGCACGCGATAGCCGGCGGACGTGACGAGCTCACCTTGCGGGTTGAGTTCGAAATCACCGTCGCGCGTGTAGCCCATCGTGCCATCCGGCAGCAGCACCTGGAAAAAGCCGCGACCGTTCACAGCAACGTCGAGACTGTTGCCGGTGGTCTGCATGTTTCCTTGCGTGTACTGCTTCTCCGTCGCCACGACTCGGACGCCCGTGCCGAGCGACAAGCCCGTCGGTGCAACCGTGTCCTGCGACGTCGAGCCGCCGACCTGACGCACGTTCTGATACAGCAGGTCCTCGAACACGGCGCGACCTTTCTTGAAGCCGGTCGTGCTGACGTTGGCGAGGTTGTGAGAAGTCACGGACATGCGCGTCTGTTGCGCATCGAGTCCGGTTTTGGCGGCCCACAAGGCTGGATTCATGATGAAACCCTAGAAGTGACTAATGACTAATGACTGGTGACTAGACGCCGCCACGCAGTAGCTGTGCCGAAGTCGCCGCGTTCTCTTCGGCGGTGCGCATCGCCTTCACCTGGAAATCGAAACGACGCGACAGCTCGATCATGTTGACCATGGCATCGGCGGTGTTGACGTTGCTGGACTCCAGCGAACCGGTGGCGAGCTTCACGCTCGCATCCGGCGGCACTTCGGCACCGCTGGCGCTACGAAACAAACCATCCTCGCCTCGAACCATGTCCGCATCCGGCGGATTCACCAGCTTGATGCGACCGATCATCGCGGTCGTTTCCGCGCCCTGGCCGAGCGGAATGACAGAGATCGTGCCGTCGGCACCGATGGTCAGCGACGTGTTCGGCGGCACGCTGACCGGGCCGCCCTCGCCCATCACCTGATGACCCGCACCGGTCATCAACATGCCGTTCGGATCGACGCGCAGATCGCCGGCACGCGTGTAAGCCTCGCGCCCATCCTTGCCCAGCACGGCAATCCAGCCCTTGCCGTTGACGCCCACGTCCAGATCGCGACCCGTCGATGTCAACGAGCCCTGCGTCGGATCCCAACCTGTCGTCGAGTTGGTCGCGTAAGCACGCGAGGCATATCCCGACCCGGCCACGTTGCGCGTTTGAAACGCGCTCATGTCGGCGCGAAAACCGGTCGTGCTCGCGTTGGCGAGGTTGTGGTTGTTCGCGGTCTGGGCGCGCATGGTCTCTTTGGCGCCGGACATCGAGATGTAGAGAAAGCGATCCATTAGTTACTCGATCTCATCCGTAGATGAGTTAGCGAATATTGATGATGGTTTGCGTAATCTGGTCGGCCGTCGAAATCATTTGCGAGTTGGCCTGGAAGTTCCGCTGCGCGGTGATCATGTTGACCAGCTGCGCGGTGATGTCGACGTTCGACGCTTCCAGCGCACCCGACTGAATCAGGCCGAAGCCCGAGTTGCCGGCCTGGCCGTTCAACGGCTGACCCGAAGCAAACGTCTGCGCCCACGTGGTGTCGCCGAGCTGCTGCAGGCCTTGCGGATTCTGGAAGTTCGCGATCGCGACCTGACCGAGCTCAGTCGACTGACCGTTGGTGAAGCGAGCCTGCACCACGCCGGTGGAATCGATGTCGATGCCGATCAAGCGGCCGGTGGTGTAACCGTCCTGCGTGATCGAGGTCATCGTGAACGTATCGCCGTACTGCGTCGTGCGGCTCAGATCCATCGTCACGTTCATCGTCGCCGCGCCGGTCGACAGGCCCGCGGCCGCATCGTAGGGCGGCAACACGAACTGGCCGTTGGCCGGCGTCGTCAGATTGCCGTTCTGATCATAAATGAGATGCTGTGTGCCGGACGGGTTGCCGTCGATGGTCACATGCATGTCCCATTCGTTGGTCGCCGTCTTCACGTAGTACATGCTGGCCGTATGCGCCGCGCCGAGCGAGTCGTACAGCGTCATCGAGCGCGCGGTGTTGTAGCTGGTCTCATCGGCCGCATCGAACGGCGTCGTGGTCGGCACCGTGGCGGCGGACGGCAGGTTGAACACCGTCTCCACTTCCGACGTGGCGGCCGGCGAGCTCTCGCTCGTCACCAGACGCAGGTCGGTCATGGTGCTGGTGTTGAAAGTCCCATTGGCTCCCGCCGGATACACCTGCAGGCGCTGAGCCTGGCTGTTCACGACGTAGCCGTCGTTGTTCGGGCGGAATGCGCCGGCACGGCTATAAACCGTGGAGCCGCCGTCGCTCAGAATGAAGAAGCCCTGGCCGCTGAGCGCCAGGTCCATGCTGTTGTTAGTGGTGTTGATGTTGCCCTGGGTGAACTGCTGCGACACCGAGGCCACCTTCACGCCGTTGCCGGTCGCGTTACGGTTGACGCCGTACGGAGAAACAGCAAACAAATCGGCGAACTCGGCGCGCGACTGCTTGAAGCCGGTCGTCGACGAGTTGGCGATGTTGTTGGCGGTGACGTTCAAGTCCTGCTGAGCCGCATTGAGACCGCTGAGCGCGATACCGAAAGACATTTTCTTGACTCCTAAGACGAAAAACTACAAACCGAAAATTTCGACTACCCCGAACTCGATGCCACTACCGGTCGTAAGACCAACTCAATCGAGATACTTGGCGAAGTGTCATGATTCGGCTGCGGGAGAGTAGGAAGCCGGTTAAAACTGAAATCTGTTACTGCACGCGACGCACGTCGGCCATCGAGATCGAGCCGAGCGTCGGAGTATTCAAAGCAAGATTGTTGCCGGACGCGTCCATGCTGACGCTGGCCACGTGCCCCGCCATCAGCACCTCGAGCGATCCGGTCTCGCCGCGCACGGTGGCGACGGCTTCGATGTCGTACGTGTCCGATTCAGCCTGGGTGCCGTCGGTGCGCATGCCGTCCCAAGTGAAGTTCTGTGTGCCTTCGGCGGTCTCGAGCTGAATCTCGCGCACGACGGCGCCAGTCGAATCGGTGATTCGCAGCTGCAGAGAAGTCGTGCCAGCGGGAACGTCGATCTGACCGCTGACCGAGCCGCCCTGGGTGTGGTCGAAGCTGTCGGCCGAGGCGAGGATGTCGCGGCCGATCATGGTCGAGCCGTTCAACGTCTGCGTAGCGCGCAACGACGACGCCAATGTTTCCAGCGAGGTCCCCATTTCCTGCACGCCCGTCACGGTGCCGAACTGCGCGAGCTGCGAAATGAACTCGGTGCCTTCCAGCGGCTTCAACGGATCCTGGTTCTTCAACTGCGCCGTCATCAGCGTCAGGAACGAATCGATGCCGAGCGTTTGATCTTTCTTCTGTCGCGCCTCGGCTTCAGCCTGCGCTTGCGCGGCCCAGTTCTGGATCGGATCGGTGCCAATAGTCATGTCAACTCCAAATACTTCTAGCTATTACGAGCCGAGCCGCAGTGTGGCCAGCATCATTTCCTTGGCGGTGTTCATCACTTCGACGTTGTTCTGATACGAACGCGACGCCGAGATCATGTCGGTCATCTCTTCGACGGTGTTCACGTTGGGCGAGTACACATAACCATTGGCGTCCGCGAGCGGATTGCCGGGCTCGTAGCGAGCGTTCGGCGCTTCCGGATTCTCGAAGATGCCTTTCACGGACACGCCGGAGGACGACGCGTCCTTGCCGAGGCCGTTCTTGATGGCTTCGAACAACGGATGCTTGGCCCTGTAGACCTGATTCGGATCGCCGCTGACGCTGTCGGCATTGGCGAGGTTGCTGGCGGTGGTGTTGAGGCGCACGGTCTGCGCGCTCATGCCGGAGCCGGCGATGTTGAAGATGTTGAAAGAGGACATGTGTCGTTACCTCTTATTGGCCCGTGATGGCGGTCATCAGGCCGCGGAACTTGGAATTCAGGAACTGCAGGGTCGCTTGATAGCGAACGGTGTTCTCGGCGAACTGGGCCTGCTCCATCTGCGCGTCGACGGTGTTGCCGTCGAGCGAGGGCGCGAGCGGGTTACGGTATTTCAGTTCAGGCGCGGGCGAGCCGTTAACCATCTTGGGGCCGATGTGCCCGGCATTCGTGGTCTGCAGATGCACACCCGGCTGCGCGCTGCCGCTGGCCTGCGCGAGCGCTGCTTTGAAATCGATGTCACGAGCGCGATAGCCCGGCGTGTCGGCATTGGCGAGGTTCGCCGCCAGCAACTCGGTCCGCTGCGAGCGCAGCGTCAGCGCTTGCGCGTGCACTCCTAGATGTTTGTCGATTGCGCTCGTCATAACTACATCCGCCAGAAAACTGTCTGCGAAAGTAGTTAGCAAGGCGCGTGCCACCTCCCTGCGAGCCGCATGTTTCCTCGCGCTCTCACCGCCCTCGAGCCTTAGCAAACAAAAAAGTCGCGACGTGGATCACATGGGGCGGCGGCAAAAATTTGCCGCGTGGCGGAGTGATGGCGCTGACACGTCGGCGGTTCGCGCCTCGCGAGGCAGCGTCGGTGGCTGAAGCCGCGCGTCGCCTCAACGCCTATAGATCAGTGGTAACGGAGAGCGTCCTTAAGAAGAGACGTCGCCGTAACTCCTATAGATCGGCGATCGCAGCGACGCTCTTTCCCCATGCCAAACCTCCGGGCCGGCTGACACGGCTCGACCGTCCGGTCGGTTGGTGCGTATCCGTTTCGGCGTCTGGCTGATGTGTTGGCTGCGTCACAGTTCGTACGATCAACGTCGCACGTTCTGGGGCGTGCGCGGTTTGTGGCACTTCACTTGCTTTGTTTCAGGCAGCGTCAATGAGACGACTCTCGGCGGTTTCGATAGTGAGCAGCTTTCGTTCTTATATAGGTGCCCTGATGGGCGCCGTTGCAGCTCTGGCCTTCGCGGCGCACGCGAACGCCGGCGGCGTGCAGAACATCGATTCGATTCGGGGAGCGGCTGAGGAATTCGTACGGTCTTCCCTGCCGGAAAAATCCACCAAACATTTCGTGACCGCCGGCAACCTCGACCCGCGGCTGCGGCTCGATGAGTGCGCCTCACCGCTGGAGGCCTTCTCTCAAGGCACGGCGATGAACACCGGTCGCATGACCATCGGCGTGCGTTGCCCGTCCGCGAACCCATGGACCATCTATGTCCCGGTCACGATCGAGGTCGAAGTCTCCGTACTGGTGCTAAGACGCCCGCTCTCCCGCCGCTCGCGGGTCGAACTGGCCGATGTCGAGCCGCAAGTAAGACGGCTGCCAGGACTGGCGTCAGTCTTTATTAATGATGTGGGCAGCCTGCAGGGCCATCGCTTGAAGCGGTCGCTGCCGGTAGGCACGGCGCTGACGGTCGAGATGCTCCAGCCGGACGTGCTGGTTCGTCGCGGTCAACAGGTCACGTTGATTGCCGCTAACAGCAGTGTGCAGATTCGCGCCCAGGGCCAGGCGCTCACCGAAGGGGCCGTCACCGAGCGGGTGCGGGTCCAGAATGTGAGTTCGCTCAAGGTTGTGGAAGGTGTAGTGGAAAGCGACGGAGTTGTCAGGGTCGGGTTATGAAAACCGGTGCGAAAGCGCGGCGATTTTCTGACATTGGGGTTTTCCCTGCGTCGCGAAACGGCGCCACATTTGTCAGAAGCTGGCCGAGTGTGCCGCAAGTCCCAGAAACTCCGGGTGAAAACGAGTTTTAGGTCGATGCCGACGCTGTGCGGGAGTGAGTGAAGCCGAGTTGATTTGACCTATTGTCACGACGGTTTTTCGCGGCTTGGGTGATTCCCCTAAGGCACCTCTGAGGCGGTGACCGATGAGGTTGCTAAAGTTCTCAGAATCGCGGCCGTTACCCTCTTCGAGCGGTGCGACGTTGTTGTCGTTGCCGCAACCGGAGAAAGGACGTGACTACCAAAATCACTGGCTATCAGAACACCCCCGTACAGGTGGGCACCGATAAGTCGGTGTCGCGCGTGAAGGATGGTGCAGCGGGCTCCGCCGAAGTGGCGAGCAAGCCGGCCAACCCCGTGCAGATCACTGACCAGGCCCGCAAGCTGGCGGCGCTGGAACAGACAGTGAATAGCGTCCCGGTGGTGAACGAGGCGAAAGTCGCGCGCATCCGCCAGGCGATCGAAGATGGTAGTTACCAGGTGGCGCCGGAGCGCATCGCCGACAAGCTGCTCCGCATGGATCGCGATCTGGGAGCAGTTCTGAAGTAAGGAGTGAGGTCTCGTGGATCCGGTTGTCTGTCGCGATACGCTCGACAAGTTGATCGCCGAAGAATCGAGCACGCTCGACCAGCTGCATCAGCTGCTCGAGCGTGAGCATGAATATCTGGTCGCCAATGACGTGGACGCGCTGGAGCGCGCCGGTCATGCGCGTCAGAACTGTATCGGTACGCTGATGCGTATCGAAGACGAGCGCAAAGCGCTGTGCCGGGCACTGAACGTGCCGGCCGACAATCACGGTCTCGATCGCATCCTTGCCTGGTGCGATCCGAACAAACAATTGCGTGTTCGCTGGAAGGATCTCGGCGAACGTGCCGACCGCTGCCGTACGGCCAACGATCGCAATGGCGCGCTGGTCACAGCTCGCATGAGCCGCACCCAAGGCTTGTTGGATATCGTGACGGGTCGCGCCGGACAGCCCAAGACCTATGGTCGCCAGGGCGCATTCCAGAATCAGCCGCGCGCCGGCCGCGTGATCGTCTCTGTTTAACTTTCCATCACCGGCCGCGCTAGCGGCCAGGTGATGTTTCCTCATCCGTTCAGTTGATTCAGGTCGACGGCTCTCTCGGGAGCCGGCGGCGCGTCGCTATTTGCAACGACATCGCCGAGTCGTAGCAGGATGCTCGCGGTGAGCTTGCTGCCCTCCTCTTTCACCATGCGCGAGACCGCCAGGTTCAACAGCGCATTGGCAATGTATTCCCGTTGCGCCATCGGCACGTTGCGCAGCGAGCTCTGAATCCGATGCATCACGGATTGCAGCTGCGCCACTTCCACGCCGCGATCGTCATCGGTCATCACACGAGTCAAACAACGGCGGGATACGACTGCGTTCATCACTTGGCTCCGTTGACTCAGGACACGAAATGCAGCGCCTCGACCCAGGCTCGCAAGCCGACGATCGCGGCGAGCCCGGCACTGACCAGAGAAGGAAAAGCAGGGAGTGGTACGCGCAACCAGCGTTGTCGCGGCGAGGCGGAATAAACCAGCGCGGCAGCCAGCATCCAGGTTGCAAGCGCAAAGATCAGCAACCAAACATCCATTGGCACAGCTACCTCGATTACGCCGATGTTTGTTATTCGGCGGCGCGATGTGAGATAGCTGGCTGCGCCGCTGTGGGGGAGAGGAGGCGGCGCTTGCTGGCGAGATCGCATCGCCCTTCGGGCTCACGATCAATTCATTTCAGGAACAAGCCCACTGCGGTCCCGCAAGACAGGTGAGCGATCGATCCAGCATTGAGTCCCGCAGGACTCAGGTGACCGAGCGACCTAGCACCGAGTCCCGTGAGACTCAGTAGCCGATCGCTTCAGCGAGCGGTCACTTCGTCAGGATCAGCTTGTTACTGTGAGTCACACGCAAGCGGTAATAACCGCCGCTGTGCTCGATCAGAATTTCCCGCGCCTTGCCGAAGAGCTCTTCGGAACGCAGTAAAGGAATCGCCGGCAAACGAGCGAGCTCGGGGGCCGGCGATCGAACCTCCGCTGGGCGGAGAGGGGTTTTGGATTGTGTGTGCAGCATGGATGCAAATGATAATGACTCTCACTAACAGTGCAAGAGTCTATTGGACTTTTTTTGAATCCTGCCGTTTTGTACCTATGCCGGCGAGCGACTTAGGGCAATGCGCCCATGTCTTTCAAGGCGTTACGGATGACCGTCTGATTTTGGGCGCTGGCCGCCTCGCCCTTCTCCGCCACCTCGTCCGCCTGCGCGAACAGCGGATGGAACAGGCCGAGCTTGTCGACCGGCCCTTTCAAGGTGACCTCGCCCTGCTTCACGAAGATCTGCGACCACTCATCGCGCACCTGATCCCAGAATTGTTTGGTGCGCTCGTAATAAACATCGGCCTGCGCGAAATCTGCGTCGCGAATGCGCTCGTATCGAGCGACACCATATTCGCGCGCGACATAGGGCTGCGATGGATCGAGCACCCGTGCCGAGGTGAGCACCGTCTTCAAATTGTTTTCTTCTTGAATCCAGCCAGTCGGTGAGATGGTGTGACGATTGGTGCCGACCAGCACTTGATAGTCGTCGCGCACGCTCCATTCGCGCCGAGGCAGCGGCCGCCAGGTCTCGCCGCTCAGCCAGGAAGAAAAGCTGCCGGAGTGTTCCCAACGCCCGACGCTCGCATAACGCGGCGATTCGTCGACTTGATAGACCGTTTGCAGCCACACGCCCTTGGATTCGGCGGCGCTGAGCTTGCGACTCTGCCAACGATCCCGACCGCGATATTCGACGATGTGCGTCGGCTCGTACTGCCAGTCCTGACGCCAATGTTTGGTGACCATGGGGTCGCTGATCGAGCCGTCCTTCTGCACGATGCGCATCTCGAGAATGTGCACCAGGCTGATGTTCTTGCCATCGTCGCTATCGACGAAGACTTTCTCAGTGCCCCACGACTGATACGGCGCGTTCGGTTTTTCCAGCGATTTGAAAGGCACGACTTCGAGGAAGTCGAACGTGACCCGATACGTGCCCGACATGGCGAGAATCGCGCGACGGTCACGCTCTTGTGCTGACAAACCGTCCGCGCGCAAATCCTTCCACGCTTTCGAAGGCTCGAGATCGAGCGTGACTGGCGCGCCTTTGGTGGTGCCGCCGCGCGGCGCCGGCGCGCCCGCTTCCAGAGGCCACGAGAATGTGTAGCGCGCTGGCGCCGAAGCTTGTTGTGGTTTGCCCGAGTAGTCGTCGGCGCCCGACGCCGCACTAACGAACAGCGCCGCCGCGATGGCGGCGACCCAACCTTCCACTCTGATCATGACCAACTCCTGAACGCACTAGCTTGGATCCGACGTGGTCCTGGCGGTCCCGTCAGTGTAAGCGAGCCTCGTTCGGGAATTGCAGCCTCAGCACTCCGGCAGGTTGACGGCGAGACCGCCCAGCGAGGTCTCTTTGTAAGAATCCTGCATATCGGCACCGGTCCGCCGCATGGTCTCGATCACTTTATCGAGCGTGACGTGATGCGAGCCGTCGCCCATGAGCGCGAGGCGCGACGCGTCCACGGCCTTCACGGCGCCGGTGGCGTTGCGCTCGATACAAGGAATCTGCACGAGGCCGCCGATGGGATCGCACGTCAGACCGAGGTTGTGCTCCATGCCGATCTCGGCGGCGTTCTCGATCTGCTGGTTCGTACCGCCCTGCGCGGCCGCGAGGCCGGCGGCGGCAATGGAACAAGCGACACCGATCTCGCCCTGACACCCCACTTCCGCGGCGGAAATGCTGGCATTCAGCTTGTAGAGCGATCCGATCGCGCCGGCCGTCAGCAAAAAGGTATGCCGACCTTCGCGCGTACCATTACAGAAACGATCGTAATAACGCAGTACAGATGGCACGACGCCGGCCGCGCCGTTCGTCGGGGCTGTGACCACTTTGCCACCGGCCGCATTCTCTTCGTTGACGGCGAGCGCCCACACGTTGATCCAGTCCATCGCGATGAGGCCATCGGAAGACTGCGCCTGTTCGCGCTTCTCCAGCATGCCGCGCAACTTGGCAGCGCGACGCTTCACATTCAGACCGCCCGGCAATATGCCTTCCTGCCGCAGGCCGCGATCGATACAGGAATTCATGGCCTCGGCGATGCGATCGAGCCCAGCCAGCACTTCCTCGCGAGTCCGGGTCGCGCATTCATTGCGCATCATCACTTCGGCAATCGTCAGACCATTGCGCTCAGCGACTTCCAACAATTCCGCGGCATCGGAAAACGGCAGCGGAACCGTCGTCGCAGCCGTCGCGGTCGCCGGGGACTTGGCTTCCTCGTCGCTGACGACGAAGCCGCCGCCGACGGAATAGAACGTCGCCTCATGCAACAACGCACCGCCGGCATCGCGGGCGAACAGCGTCAACGCGTTCGGGTGATACGGCAGGCTTTCTTTGTATTTCCAATGAATGTCGCGCTCGATGCGGAAGTCGATCTCATGACTCCCCGCAAGCTTGACCTTGCCGTGCTGACGGACGTCTTCAATGAGCTTGGCAGCCGCATCGGGATTGACCTGCGCAGGCAACCAGCCCGCGAGGCCGGTCGTGACAGCGGTATCGGTCGCGTGGCCCTTACCGGTCAGCGCCAGCGAGCCATAAAGATTCACCGTCACTTGCGCGACCCGCGCCAGGATTCCTTGCTGTTCCAGTGACTTCGCGAAACGGCAGGCGGCGGTCATCGGCCCCATGGTGTGGGAGCTCGACGGCCCGATACCGATTTTGAACATGTCGAAGACACTGATGGTCGCTGCGCTCAAGAGACACTCTCGTTCAACCGTAAGCCCGTGAATAGTAAACGTCCCGCCTGCATCGCGGTGTTGCGGGCGGACACATTAATTGATGTCCAGGGACAATTTCGAAATTTTTAGCAAAAGACTTGCCAATGAGAATTATTCTCATACACTGCCCGTCTATCGTCCTCTCATTCAGTGTCCCGCGCGTCTGTGATTTCACGGGTAATTGCAGTGGTTGCTCATGGCTGAAGCCCTCCGTGCCTCCTCCGCTCAAGCGCAAAAGGCCCGCGCGTTCTGGCTGAAGCATCTTCACCAGTGGCACTGGCTGAGCGCGGCGATGTGCCTGGTCGGAATGCTGCTGTTCAGTGTCACCGGCTTCACGCTCAACCACGCTTCGTGGATCGGAGCGAAGCCCAAGGTCACGACGCAGACAGCGGCACTGCCGGCCCCATTGCTCGAGCAATTACAGAAGACGCGCGAGTCTAGTGGCGATGACAAGGCCGCGCTCCCGACCGAAGTAGCGGATTGGCTCGATGAAACATTGACCGTGCGGCTCGAGCATCGCGACACGGAGTGGTCGGACGATGAAGTTTACGTGTCGCTGCCGCGCCCCGGCGGCGATGCCTGGCTGACGGTGAATCTCGAAGACGGCGAAGTCACGCATGAGCTCACCGATCGCGGTTGGCTGTCGTACTTGAACGATCTGCACAAGGGCCGCAATGCCGGCGCCGCGTGGAGCCTGTTCATCGATGTGTTCGCGATCTCGGCGCTGGTGTTCGCTATCACCGGCCTGCTGCTGTTGAAGATGCACGCGGGCAATCGTCCCGGCACCTGGCCGATGGTGGGCCTGGGACTGGTGCTGCCGCTGCTGCTGGCGATTTTGTTTATTCACTGAATGGGGATGGACATGAAAAGGATAGCGGGTGCCCTGCTGTTGATCGGCTCGAGTGCCGTATCGTTCGGGGCCGAGCTGAATCTCAAGCTCACAATTCCACGTCTCGACGTCGCCGAGTACCACCGCCCGTACCTCGCCGTATGGGTCGAGAACCAGGATCAAAGCACGGCCGCACAACTCGCGGTCTGGTATCAAACCGACACGAAAAAAGAAGACGGCACGCAATGGCTGAAAGATCTGCGTCAATGGTGGCGTCGTGGCGGCCGCGAACAACAAATGCCGATCGACGGCGTCACCGGCGCCACTCGCCCGGCCGGTGAGCACACGCTGAGCTTCAAGAGCACGGACAAGCAACTCGCCAATCTCGCGCCCGGCAAATACAACGTCGTGGTCGAAGCCGTGCGCGAGGTCGGCGGACGCGAACTATTGCGCGTGCCCTTCGAGTGGCCCGGCACCCAGAAACAATCGGCAACCGCTCAGGGCAAATCCGAGCTCGGCGCCATCACGCTCAACGTCACTCCCTAGGCTCTCTATTACTTCGCGAGGAAGACCATGAAAACCGCACTTCGCGCCATCGCCGTCACCGCCGCCCTGCTCGCTCCGTTCGCGAGTCATGCGCACAAGATGTGGCTGCTGCCGTCCGCCACCGTTTCGACCGTCGATCAATGGATCACCGTCGACGCCGCGGTCTCGAACGATCTGTTCTATTTCAACCATGTGCCGCTACGCCTGGACTCGTTGGCGATCACCGCGCCCGATGGCTCGAAAGTGAACGCGGAGAACCCGTTCACCGGCAAATATCGCAGCGTGTTCGACGTGCAACTGAAACAGAACGGCACGTACAAAGTGGCGCTGGTCAACAACGGCTTGTTTGCGAGCTACGAAGAGAACGGTCAACGCAAGCGCTGGCACGGTAACGCGGAGAGGTTCGCGAAAGAAGTGCCCGCCGATGCAAAGAACCTGGAAGTGAGCGAGTCGGTCGGCCGCGTCGAGACCTTCGTCACCGCTGGCAAGCCGACCGAAGGCGCATTGAAGTTCTCGAATGTCGGTCTCGAGCTCGTGCCGGTCACGCATCCGAACGATCTGTACGCCGGCGAGGCCTCGAAGTTTCGTTTCCTGATCGACGGCAAGCCTGCAGCCAATCTCGACGTAGTCGTGCAGGCCGGCGGCACGCGCTATCGCAACGACCAGGAAGAGCAGAAGCTCAAGACCGACGCCAAAGGCGAACTGGCCGTGAACTGGCCGGCGCCCGGCATGTACTGGCTCGAGACCGGCACGGAAGATCAGAAGACCTCGCTCAAGCAGGCCGAGCAGCGCCGGCTGAGCTACGTCGCGACATTCGAAGTGTTGCCGCAGTAAGGCGGAATGTCCGGGATTCTCGCCGGCCTCAGCGACGCACGACTGTATTCAGCGTGCGTCGTTGTCGTTTTGTATCTGACTACCTGCGCGTATTTTCTCTGGCCGCGACGCCAGCCCGCCCTGATCGCCACCGGCCGTGATCCCACGTTGATCGCGTTCGCGAGTCAAACAGGATTCGCGGCCGAACTGGCGAATCGAACCGCACAATCGCTGCAGGCCGCGGGCGCGCCGGTGATGCTCGCGTCGTTACAGCAGATCGACAATCAGCTGCTGAAACAAACCAAGCACGCACTGTTCGTCGTGAGCACGACGGGCGAAGGCGACGCGCCCGATCCGGCCGCCGCATTCGTTCGCGATGTGCTCGACAGCACTGTGCCGCTCAAAGATCTGAGCTACGGCGTGCTTGCGTTAGGCGATCGTGAATACGACAACTACTGCGCGTTCGGGCATCGCATCGATCAGTGGCTGAGACATCAAGGCGCGACCGCGCTGTTCGACGTGATCGAAGTCGACAACGGCGACGAAGGCGCGCTCCGTCATTGGCAACATCAGCTCAGCGTGATCAGCAACAGCCCCGATCTGCCTGACTGGGAAGCTCCTCGCTACGATCGCTGGCGCCTCACAGCGCGCCATCAGGCCAACCCCGGCAGCGCGGGTGACGCCTGTTTTCACATCGAGTTGCAGCCGCAGACTGCGGATGCGAAGTGGCAAGCCGGCGATATCGCCGAAATCGATCCGCGCAATTCGACTTGGGATGACAAGCTCACGCCCCTGCCCCACCGCGAATATTCCATCGCATCGTTACCGACGGACGGCGCAATTCATCTGCTGGTGCGACAGATGCGGCGTCCGGACGGCGAGCCGGGGCTGGGCAGCGGCTGGCTGACGGCAGGCGCAAGAGTTGGAGAAGACATCGCCGTTCGCGTGCGAGCCAACCCGAACTTTCACGCGCCTCAAAGTGATGTGCCGTTGATCCTCATCGGCAACGGCACGGGTATCGCCGGCCTGCGAGCATTGTTGAAAACTCGCATTGCCGAAGGTCGTCACCGCAACTGGCTCATCTTCGGCGAGCGCAACGTCGCGCACGACAGGTTCTACGGCGATGAGATCGAGCAATGGCGCAGTCAAGGACAGTTGGAACGCGTCGACCTGGTCTTCTCGCGCGATCAGACAGAACGCCGTTACGTGCAGCACCGCGTGCTCGAGTGCGGTGACGAAATGAAACGTTGGATAAGCGAAGGCGCGGCGATCTACGTCTGCGGCAGCCTGCAAGGAATGGCTCCAGCGGTCGATGCCGCACTCTCGGAAGTGCTCGGCGCCGACACCCTCGAAAATCTGGCGATCTCCGGCCGCTACCGGCGCGACGTCTACTGAGCGTTCACGGCGACCAGCCGAGATGATTCGGATACGGTGCGCTCTCGCCCGCGTACTTCAGGCCTTTCACGCAGCGGATGATCCACCATATTGCCAACGCGAGCAGGATCGGCAGGCCGATCAAAATCCAGCTCAGCACTCCGCCGATCGCGCCGACGATCAAACCGAACCAGAACGTGCGGATCTGCAACTCGTAGTGCGTACGCAGCCACTCCGGCGCGCCGTCCTTATGGACGTAAGCCATGATCACGCCGACCACCGCCGTGATACCGCCGGAAATCAATGCCAGCAAATAGAGCACGTAGATGATGGTGACCATCGACGTATTGGCCGAGCGATCGGTAAGGCTCTGATTCACGATGGGCTCCCAGGCAAGCACGCTAATGTGAAAATTGTGCGGCCGGTCACGTTGCAGCTCAACCTGATTCACCGGCAAATAGCCGCGACTGGCCTGGATTCTTGCCGGCCGGGAATCAATTACATGCCATTCGCCACGATGATGCCCGGCGTCCGACGGCGTACTCTGCACTCACGGTTTGAAGCGCACGGCGAGGAGAGAATCCATGCTCGATTTCGAAGAAGACAACGTGGTGCACATGCCGACCGGCGTACAGACGACCTCGCCGGAAGCGGCCAAGACGCTGGAACAGGCGTGGCAGCGCCGTCGGGCCGAACTTGCCGATTGGGCGCCGTCAGCCGGCTGGCTCACCGAGCGCCGTGAAGTGCGACATCTCGGCCGCGTCGGTGCTCGCTAAGGACCGACCGGCGCGACAACAAACGACGGCTCGAGCTCTTTGGCCCAAGCCAGCAAGCCCCCTTCCAAGTGACCGACATTTGTCAGCCCGGCACGCGTAGCGATAGCCGACGCGGTCAAGCTACGCGCGCCGCTGCGACAGATGAAAACAACCAGCGGCTCGCGAGGAATCTCGGCGAGTCGTTGCTGAACTTCGCCCACAGGAATACTCACCGCTCCTGGCAAGTGCGAGGCACGAAACTCACTCGGTGATCGCACATCGACGATGGCGACTTTGCCGAGCAGCGCCCGCAACTCCACCGGCGACAGACGCCGCACCTGGTCCATCGCATCGGCACTGCAAATCTCGGCGAGATCCGCCGGCTCGTGAATGGTCGGATGATCGCCGCAGACCGCACAGTCCGGGCGCCGCGTGAATCGAAACTCGCCGAAGCGCATCGCCAATGCATCGTAAGTTAACAGTCGACCGAGCAACGGCTCGCCGACACCGACGATCAACTTGATCGCTTCGGTCGCCTGAATCGTGCCCATCACCCCCGGCAACACTCCGAGCACGCCGGCTTCAGCGCAGTTCGGCACGAGCCCGTCGGCGGGCGGCTCGGGAAACAAACAGCGATAGCAAGGCGCCTGGCCCGGCACATACGTCATCGCCTGCCCTTCGAATCGATGAATGGCGGCGGAGACCAGCGGCTTGCGCAGAATCACGCAGGCGTCATTGGAAAGATAACGTGTGTTAAAGCGGTCCGTGCCGTCGAGCACCACATCGTACTTGCCAAAGATCTCGCGTACGTTCGCGGCCCGCAGCTCAACGGTGTGTGACACCAGCTCGATCTCGGGATTGAGCGCGAACAAACGTTCCTTCGCCACCTCCGCTTTCGGCCGGCCGACGCTCTGCGTGTCGTACAGCACCTGACGCTGCAGATTCGAGACATCGACCCGATCGTTATCGATCACACCGATCGTGCCCACGCCCGAGGCCGCCAGATACAACGCCGCCGGCGAACCCAGGCCGCCGGCACCGACCAGCAGCACTCTGGCGGCTTTGAGTTTTTCCTGGCCCTGAACACCGATCTCGCGCAACGCCAGATGACGGCTGTAACGCGCAAGATCCGCTGGAGATAACGAAGGAGTCGACATCGGTTGACCATCACACTTGGCTCCCGCCCTGTCAACCGCCAACCTGAACCGTTGCTAAATAGAGAAAGCGGTGTGTCATGGATTGCGCGCTTGTTCCACGGACAGGCAGCTCTTTCGGCCGGGCTGTTGAAGCCCACCGACGACGCGCTCGATAATTCTCGCGCAGCGGGCTGACCTATTAGGCCCGGCACCAGCACGATTGGACGCTGACTGACACGGACCGGAGCAGCCCGCATGGCTTTTCTCGTTGTATCCTCGACGCAGCAATACGGTGCCGGAGATCACCGATGAGTGCCACCAGCAATCCCCTGGTCGCCGCGACGTCAGCACCGCCGCGCGTCCAGCGAACGGTCAACGCGAACATCAACAACTTCTCCGCCGGCCTGACGCGCATCGATCCGAGGCCCTACGCGATCGTGTGCATGCATATCGGCCCGTCGGTGGAAGTCACTTGCGAGCGCGGCGGCAAGCTGCGTCACGGCCGCGAAGTCGCAGGCGATCTGGATATCGTGCCTGCTCACACGCCCGCGGCATGGGAAACCAAACAAAGCGGCACCACGCTCGTCATGCGCGTACCCGACGAGTTACTGCGGACTGTCGCGGTCGAACTCGACATGGATCCCTCCAACATCGAGATCGCCGACCGCTTCCAGTTGCGCGACCCGTTCATCGAACATATCGGTTGGGCGATCAAAGCCGATCTCGATTCCGGCGGCGCGGGTGGACGTTTGTTTCGTGAGAGTCTTGGCACCGCACTCGCCGCGCGTCTGCTTCAACGTCACAACCGTCGTTCGTTGCCGATGCGCGATCCGAAAGGCGGATTGAGCGCGTGGAAGCTCAAGCTGGTGATCTCGCACATCGAGGACAACCTGGAAAGCGAGCTGTCGCTGGCGGAGATCGCGAAGGTTGCCGGCGTCAGCGTGTCGCATTTGAAGACGCTGTTCCGGCGCTCGACCGGTACGCCGGTACATCAATACATCCTGCGCCGGCGCGTGGAACGGGCGAAGTTGCTGCTACAGGATGAGTCGCTGTCGATTGCGCAGATCGCGTTCGCCACCGGCTTTGCACACCAGAGCCATCTGGCTCGTCACATGCGCAAGATTCTGGGCGTCACACCGGCCGCGGCGCGTCGCGACCTGGCACAACCTCACGTTGCCGAGCAAGCGGCGAACATTTAATCAAGCGGTCACGTCTTCGCGCAGCTGCAGCTCGGCGATCATCTGCTCGCGCATGATGAACTTCTGAATCTTGCCGGTGACCGTCATGGGGAACTGCTCGACGAAGCGGACGTGCGTCGGCACTTTGAAGTGCGCGATCTGATCGCGACAGAACAACCGAATCGCATCGGCATCGCACGGCTCGACGCCTTTGAGCTTGATCCAGGCGCACACGACTTCGCCGTAACGCGAGTCCGGAATGCCGAACACCTGCACGTCTTGAATCTGCGGATGCCGGTACAGGAACTCTTCGACTTCGCGGGGTGAAATGTTCTCGCCGCCGCGGATGATCAGATCTTTCACGCGACCGGCGATGTTGCAATAACCCTCGGCATCGATCACCGCCAGATCGCCGGTGTGCATCCAGCCTTGCTCGTCGACGGCTTGGCGCGTCTTCTCCGCGTCATCCCAATAGCCCGTCATCACGCTGTAGCCACGAGTCAGCAACTCGCCGCGCTCGCCTCGCGGCACGACTCGACCCTCGGTGTCGACGATCTTCACTTCGAGATGCGGATGAATCCTGCCGACCGTGGACACGCGCCGCTCGATGGAATCGTCATTGCGGCTCTGGAAACTCACCGGACTTGTCTCCGTCATCCCGTAAGCGATGGTGACCTCGCGCATGTGCATGTCGGCGATCACTCGCTTCATCACTTCGACCGGACACGGCGCTCCGGCCATGACGCCCGTACGCAATGAGCTCAGGTCATAGTTCCGGAACTGCGGATGATCCAGCTCGGCGATGAACATCGTCGGCACACCATAGAGTCCCGTGCACTTCTCCGCCGCGACCGCTTCCAACACAGCGCCCGGCTCGAACGCCTCGGATGGAAAAACCATCGCCGCACCGTGCGTCACGCAACCAAGCACCCCCATAACCATGCCGAAGCAGTGATACAGCGGCACGGGAATGCACAGACTGTCTTCGTGCGAGAACGCCATGTGACTCGCCACGAAGTAGCCGTTGTTCACGATGTTGTGATGAGACAGCGTCGCGCCCTTGGGCAGACCCGTCGTGCCGCTCGTGAACTGAATGTTGATGGGATCTTCCGGCTGCAACAGCGAGCGCAGCTCGTTCAATCGTCCGCGTTCAACCTCGGTGCCTAATGTTTCAACGACGCGGAAAGGCATGAATCCCGGCACGCGCGCATCGTCAGTGAGAATCACGGTACGCAACGTCGGCAGTCGCGCGGCCTCGAGACGGCCCACGGCGCTCGTGGTCAACTCTGGCGCAAGCTGCTTGAGCATGCCGACGTAGTCGCTGCTCTTGAAGTTGGGCGCGAGTATCAACGCCCGGCAGCCAACTTTGTTGAGCGCGAACTCCAGTTCGGTGATGCGATACGCGGGATTGACGTTGACCAGAATCAAGCCGGCCTTCGCCGTCGCGAATTGGGCGAGCACCCATTCATAACGATTCGGCGACCAGATGCCGACGCGATCGCCCGGCTGCAGACCGAGCTTGAGCAAGCCAGCGGCAAAGCGCTCGGCTGCTTCGTTCAGTTCGCGATACGTCCAGCGGATGTTCTGATGACGGACGATCAACGCCGGCCGGTCGCCCCAGCGGCGTGCCGCGTCCGCGAGCACCGCACCGACGGTTTTGTAGAGCAGCGGCACCGAACCGGTGCCACAAACGTAGCTCAGCTCCATGGTTCCCCCTCGAGCGAGCTCCAGCCCGCCTCGTTTATTCGGCGGTCGAGACGAAGCGCGCGTGCTCTCGATCTTTACGAACCTCATCGCCCCGGAATACCTGACCGCTCATGGCCACGTACACCCCCGGCGGTAAGGTCTGCACCGCTGCGAAAGCCATCCCCAGGTTGAACATCGCATCGCTTTCCGCGAAGCGGGCCGGCGACAGCGCGCCGGTGAAGACAATGGTCTTGCCGGCGATGGCTTTGAGCACCTGGGCCGAGTCGGTCATGGTGTCCGTGCCGTGCGTGATGACGACCCGATCGGTGTCGAGCGCCGCGACCGTCTCGTACAGCGCCCGGCGATCCTGGTCGGTCAGGTCCAGGCTGTCCTTGCGGAACATCTCGACGACGCGGAACGGGCGCGTGACGTTGGCCACGTCCAGCATCTTCTTGACCATGGGCTCGCCGATCTTGTACGCGCTGAGCGCGTCGAAGTAGGCCTTGTCGATGGTGCCGCCAGTGGTAATGACTACGATCGGTGGGGTGACTTTTTGCATCCGGGCAAGATACCAGTCGGACCGGTCCGACTGAAGTGACCGCTCGCGGCAGCACCCACGTTCCGCCGCTTCATGAATCGATGCGCTATAAAGTGCACCGGTTATGTCTTCCGGGAGAGTGCGATGGAATTCAGGCAATTGGGCGCATCGGGCTTCATGGTGCCGGTGTTCAGCCTCGGCACCGGCACGTTCGGCGGCAAAGGCGACTTCTTCAAGAGTTGGGGCGACAACGACGTGAAGGAAGCGACCCGGCTGGTCGACATCAGCCTGGACGCCGGCATCAACATGTTCGACTCCGCCGATATTTACTCCGGCGGCGCCGCAGAAGAGATCCTGGGCGCGGCCATCAAGGGCCGGCGCGACCAGGTCATCATTTCCACCAAGGCCACCTTCCGGCACGGCAAAGGCCCGAACGACGTGGGCTCCTCGCGCTTCAACCTGATCCGCGCAGTCGACAAAGCGCTGGGCCGTCTGGGAACCGACTACATCGACATCTTCCAGCTGCACGGTTATGACGCACTCACGCCGGTCGAGGAAACCCTGCAAACCCTCGACGACCTGGTACGCGCGGGCAAGCTTCGTTACACCGGCGTCTCGAACTTCTCCGGCTGGCACTTGATGAAGTCGCTGGCCGCCTCGGATCGCCATGGCTGGAACCGCCACGTCGTGCATCAGGCGTATTACTCGCTGATCGGCCGCGACTACGAGTGGGAGCTGATGCCGCTGGGCATCGAGCAGAAAGTCAGCGCCATTGTCTGGAGCCCGCTGGGCTGGGGTCGACTGACTGGCAAGATCCGTCGCGGTCAGGGGTTACCGGAAACCTCGCGCCTGCGCTCGCAGTTGAGCATCGACAAGGGGCCGCCGGTCGCTGATGAATATCTTTACACGGTCGTCGATGCGCTTGACCAAGTGGCGAAGGAAACCGGCAAGACCGTGCCGCAGATCGCGCTGAACTGGCTGTTGCAGCGGCCCACCGTTGCGAACGTCATCGTCGGCGCCCGCAACGAGGAGCAACTGAAACAGAACCTCGGCGCGCTCGGTTGGAATCTCACGCCGGAGCAGGTGAAGAAACTGGATGAGGCCAGCGCGACGACACTGGCCTATCCGTACTGGCATCAGCGCGATTTCAAGGAACGGAATCCGCCGCCAGTCTGAGCACGTTAGCGCGTGCTCGTCGCTGCAGTCTTTTGGTAGCCAGGTCCGCGCACGACCTGGCCGGGCTTCGCGCCGGTGTGCTCGCCGTCGCGAAGCACTTGCACCCCATTCACGAAGACGTGCTGTACGCCGGTCGCGTACTGATGCGGCTTCTCGAAGGTCGCGTGATCCTGGATCGTCGCCGGATTGAACACGACGATATCGGCGAAGCATTCTTTCTTCAGGCAACCGCGATTCGTCAGCTTGAAGGTCTCGGCCGGCAGGCTGGTGAGACGACGGATCGCATCTTGCAGCGTCGTCACTTTCTCATCGCGCACATACTTGCCGAGGAAGCGAGCGAACGTGCCGTAGGTACGCGGGTGCGGATTGCTGAGG
Organism: Steroidobacter flavus; assembly: GCF_042651805.1. NCBI lineage: Bacteria > Pseudomonadati > Pseudomonadota > Gammaproteobacteria > Steroidobacterales > Steroidobacteraceae > Steroidobacter > Steroidobacter flavus. The sequence continues at coordinate 64,040 of NZ_JBHSDU010000003.1, forward strand.
AGGAATGGCCCTTCCGGCGCCGAGGCTTCCGCGTCTGAATCGATATTCACCCAAGGCTGCGACAAGCCGAGCTTCACGTTCTCTTCCGACATCAGGAAGTAAGCGGTGCCGACGCGCGTGTGATCTTCGATGACCAGATCGATCGCCGCATCTTCCGGCGACACGCCACGCATCCTGGCGACTTCGGCCAGCGTCTTGCCGGTGAGCGGCTTGAGCTTGTCCGTCTTGAAACCGATCAACAGCACGCGGCTGGCATCGCCCGCCGCCTGCAACAGACTTTCGAAGTCGGCGTTCGGATCGCGCATTTCCTTGATCACGCGGGCGCGGATCTCAGGCTTCTTCAAGCGCGCGACCCAATCGTCGATACCGCCTTCCTGCACCCACGTCGGCATCGATGCATCCAGACCGGTGGCACCGGCCGTGTAGGCATACATGTCGGCGGTGATCTTCTGACCCGACTTGCGAGCGGCTTCGATCTTGTCGATGGCCTGCTGCATCTTCGGCCAGTTCTTCTTCCCGGCGGCCTTCAAGTGATAGACCTGCGCCGGCACCTTGGCTTCCTTCGAGATCAGCAGCAACTCGTCCAGCGCTTCGAGGAAACGGTCGCCCTCGCTGCGCATGTGTGAGATGTAAGCGCCGCCGAATTCACCGGCCGCCTTGGTGATCGCGATCAACTCGTCGGTCTTCGCATAGTTGCCGGGCGCGTAGATCAACGAGCTGCCGACACCGAGCGCACCTTCGCGCATCGCCTGACGAACCAGGTCCTGCATGCGCTTCAACTCTTCCGGCGTGGGCGCGCGGTTGGCGAAGCCGACTTCGTGCTGTCGAACTGTGGCGGCGCCGACGAACGAAGCGATGTTGGGCGAAATGCCCTTCTTCGCCAGAAAATCCAGATATTCGCCGAGCGTGGTCCAGGTGATGTCATAGCGGATGTCGCCCTGGGTCTTGAGCATCTCGGTGCGGATGGTGTCGTTGACCGGTCCCATGGAGGTGCCTTCGCCGAAGATCTCCAGGGTCACGCCCTGCTTGATGTCGCTCATGCCGCGACCGTCGTAGATCAGCGATTCGGTGGCCCAGGACAGCGTATTGATGAAGCCCGGCGCCACCGCCAGTCCCTTGGCATCGACGGTCTGCTTGCCCTGGTAATCAGTGAGCTTGCCGACCGCGACCACGCGGCCATTGCGGACAGCGACCGAGCCTTGGACGGGATTGCCACCGCTGCCGTCGTAGATCACGCCGTTGTTGATCAACAGGTCGACTTGTTCGGCCGCCGAGGCAGCCGTCGTCAGGCCAAGACATAGGACGAGCTTCGCGATGACGATGGACGTGAGACGCACGATGACTCCAAACGATGACGAATGGGGGAAGGGACCCTAGCGCAGATCGGCACGGATCGTACAGAGATTCACAACCTGAGCTACAAGGTAGTCGATCTCGAGGCCCGCTTCCTGCAAGATCTCTGCAGCCGCTGGAATATTTTCGCCCATGGAGGCCGAGGCTCAGCCTTCGAACACCTTCTCCAGCACGCTGGCCAGCTCTTCCACCGTATCGGGCTTGAGCACCAGCTCGCGTACGCCGACCTGCTTGGCGGTGTCGCGATCCTCGGCGCGCACATATCCGGAGGTGACGACGACGGGCAGATCGGCGCGAATCTCTCGAATGGCCTGCGCGACGTGGAAGCCCGACATGCCCGGCATGGATAGATCGGTGACGATCACGTCGAACGCGCCCGGTTGCTCGCGAAGAACTTGCAAAGCCTGCTCGGCATCGGTGAAGCCGGTGACGTGATAGCCGGACTTCTGAAGCATACGAATCATCAGATAGACGAGCGAGTCTTCATCGTCGATATACATCACGCGCCGGCCGCGGCCTTGAACTGCCGGTGGAGCCACTGTATCCGCGACTCGCTTCGTTTCGGATGGCGCGGTATCGACGGCGGGAAAATACAGTTTGAACGTCGCGCCTCGTCCAGGCTCGCTCGTTGCGATCACCGATCCTTCGTGACTGCGCATGATGCCGTCCACGACACTCAGTCCGAGCCCAGTGCCCCGCCCCACCGGCTTCGTCGTGAAGAACGGATCGAACACCCGATCGAGCGTGACTTTGTCCATGCCGCTGCCCGTGTCGGTGACGGACAAACGCACATAGCGACCGGCCTTCAACTCCGGCGTCAGCGCGCCGCCTTGTGCGATATGCACCTCGTCGAGCGCCACGGTGATACATCCCGCCGCACCGTCGCCGATGGCATGCGCCGCGTTGGTCACCAGGTTGATCATGATCTGATGAATCTGGGTCGCATCGGCCCGCACCGACGGCAAGCCTTCGGCGAAATTAGTGTTGATCTCGATCATCGCGGGCAGGGTCGCACGCAGCAGCTTGATCGCATCCTCCACCGCGGGCTGCAATTGCAGGACCTCGCGACGACAATTGTTCTGCCGACTGAAGGTGAGGATCCGATTGACCAGATCGGTGGCCCGCGCGGTGGCCTTCGCGATCTCGCCCAGCATGTTCTGAATCGGATGATCGGGCGCCAGCTCCAGCTTCGCCAGGCGCGTGTTGCCAGCGACCGCCAGCAGGATATTGTTGAAGTCATGGGCGATGCCGCCGGCGAGTGTGCCGAGCGCTTCAATCTTCTGCGCGTGATGCAAGGCGTCTTCGGCGTTCCTGCGCGCCGTGACGACAATGGTCGCACCGATCATTCGCGTGGCGATTCCCTGTTCGTTCCGCTCGATCTGTCCATTGACGTCGACCCACTGCGACACACCGTCCGGCCGGAGCAAACGAAACTCGAGCGAGATCTCTCGCGCGTCACTGTTGATGTGCTGCTCCATGGCTCGCGCGACCCAGTCCCGGTCCTCCGGATGCAACAGCGCCGTCGCCGTGGCGATGGGCAATATTCCGTGGTGACGGCGCTGACCCCAAAGTTTGTACATCGCGCTGTCCCACCACACGGTGCGCCTCTGCAGATCCCAAACCCAAGTGCCGATGCGCCCCGCTCTCACCGCCGCCCGCAATCGTTCTTCGCTGTGTCGGTTGCGAACATGCGAGACATGGCCGCCGCGGTGGTGCCCCGATCGCGGCCTGACGGCGACCAACGTGCACCGAATCTCGCCGGCGTCGACCGGCAGTTGAATGAAGCGCAATGGGAACGTGCTGCCATCGAGACGATGTCCGGTGGCACGGCGACGCGTCGCAAGCGGCTCGCCCCGATCCAGGGGCCGCCATGCGGGAATCAACTCGTCGACTGCAAGCCGATGCAAGTCGCGCTGTTCATAGCCGAACAGCCTCGCAGCAGCACGATTGCCGGCGGAGATGTAGCCATGCTCATCGATCAATACCGCTGCCGCCGGCCAATGCGCCAGCGTCAGTTGCACGATCGTCGAGCCCAATCCTTCCTCTTCCCCAGACTGGTCGTCACCGTCCCTGCGTGGCGACTGCTGCCGCGGCTGGCCACCACGGCGATTCGCCCGAACGGATTTCACAGGTCACCTCTGCGGGCCTGATTGATTAGTTATTCCTGAAACACAAAGGCCCCACCCGACTCGTCGGATGAGGCCTACCGGTTCTACTACGCTACGCAACAGCGCGCACGTAGGACTTACCGTCGAATGTTACTGCCGACCTCTCTTAGGACAACTTCGCATCGATCAGCGCTGTCAGATCCGCCTTGCGAGGCAGACCGACTTTCTGACCGACCACTTCGCCGCCCTTGAACAGCAGGACTGTCGGTACGCCGCGCACGCCGAAGCGATATGCCGTCTGACTGTTGGCATCGACATCGATGGTCGCCACTGTCAGACGACCGTCATAATCGCGTGCGATGTCTTCGATCATCGGCTTCATCGCCTTGCACGGACCGCACCAGTCGGCTTCGAACTTCACCAGCACGGGACCGGCGGCGCCGAGGACCTGATCTTTGAAGCTGGCGTCCGTAACCGCGACAAACTTCGCATCGCTCATGAAACCTCTCCTTTTCGGAGTGTGACCTTGGTGAGTCAACATGCGCCCGGGAACAGTCATCGGCAATCGCCATTGGCAATCCCGTCAATCGACAACTTCGATGGCGCTTGCCATCATGGGCGCCCTTCACCACCGGGTTGCGCCGTTGAGCCTGTGTCGCGCCGATAAGTTCCTGCTGGCCAGTGCGGCTGTAACCCTCGGCTCCGCCACGGTTTTCGGCCCGGGCGCGCTGGGCCTCGGAATTCCGCTGAGCGTACATGCGCTGCTGGTGGCGGACGGCATCTTCCGCCCCGCCTCCTCCCTGCTGTACCCGACACTGGTCCGCGGCCGCACCGATCGGCCGCGAGTGGCGCTCACTTTCGACGACGGCCCCGACCCCGAGATCACTCCGGCCGTGCTCGACCTGCTCGCGAAATACAACGCCCGCGCGACGTTCTTCGTGATCGGCCGTTACCTGGACAAACACCGGGCGCTGGGCGAGCGCATGCATCGCGAAGGCCACGAGATCGGCAATCACTCCTGGCATCACTCGCCGTTTCAGAATTTCTATCCGGCGTCCGGGCATGGCATCGAGATCGATCGTTGCTCGCAGCTGATCCAATCGGTGACGCAGTCGAACCGCGAGCCGTTGTATCGGCCGCCAGTCGGATTGAAGAGCCCGGGGATGTCACGTGCCGCTCACAAGCGCAAGCTCGAGGTGGTCGCCTGGTCCATCCATTCGAGAGACACGATGGCGCGCGATCCTCGCGCGGTCGCAAATGGCGTAGTGAATCGCGCTCGACCCGGAGACATCGTGCTACTGCACGACGGGCACGATCGCGAGAACCATCATCGTCCGTTGATTCTCGAAACGCTGCCGTTGTTGTTAGCAGGGCTGCGCGAGCGCGGGCTCGAATCGGTCAGCGTCAGCGAGCTGTCGAACGAAACTCAGCCGGCGACACCCGCTCCCAACGGCGCCAGACTCGCCGCAGATGATGCGCGGAGCTGAAGCCGCTGCGCTCGGCGACACGCTCCAGCGCTAAATCGCTATTCGCCACCATTTCTCGCGCCACCGCCACGCGAAGGCGCTGCACGTAATCGAGCGGCGAGCATCCGGCGTGTTCTGCGAAGAGCCGGCCGAGATTTCGAGCGCTCATACAACCGACCGCCGCAAGCTTTGCCGATGTCCAATCCGCCGCGGGATTGCGAGCAATCGCATCCTGGACTTTGTGAACCGCAGGGTGAATGTGATTCCGATGCATGACCCACGCGGAAAGCTGCGGGTCGGCGGTGGTCCGCCTCATATAAACGACGAGGTCGCGCGCCACAGCCACAGCGATCTTGTGACCTAACTCCTGACCGATCATGTGAAGCGCGAGGTCGATGCCGGAAGTCACACCGGCACTCGTCATGACCTGACCGTCCTCGACGAAGATGCGATTGCCGTGCACCGTCGCACTTGGCTCGAGCTTGGCCAGATGGTCGACCAGGTCGTGATGTGTCGTGCACTCACGCCCGCGCAACAGCCCGGCATTTGCGGCCATCAGACTGCCCGAGCATACACACATCAAGGTCACGGTCTGGTTGCGCCCGATGACCTGCAACCACCGCGTCAGTTGCTTGAACGGTTCCGAGTCGAGATCGAACGCGGCCGTGGTGACGCCGGCAACGACGACAATTGAATGATCCGGCACGGTGGCCGGCAGCGGCTGCAGCTTATGAAGTTGCAGCCCGATGCAGGAACTCAACGACGAACTGGTGCCGACGAACTGCAGATCGTAGCTGCCGGGAACGAGCTTGGTTGCCAGACGAAACGCTTCCGCCGCGCCCGCCACGTCGAGCAGCACGACCTCGGGCAACAGCGCGAACAGCACCGTTCTCATTCGTTAGACCTCACATCACGACGGCTTCGGAGTGCTGAACCTGGGCAAACCGGCCCTGTAACACCAGCTCGGTGCGGTCGCGGATCTCTGCCGGGGTATACGTGCGGCCCGATCCAGACACCATGGGGAACGTCAGCGTGGCATCCATCGCGTAGGTCACACTATAGCCGAGATCCGAAGCGTGACGGGTCGTCGTCTCACAGCACTGCTCGGTGCGGATGCCCGTGACGATCAGCCGATCGATCCCGTGAGTGCGCAGCCAGTAGTCGAGGCTCTTGCCATTCCTGGTGGTTGAGAACATGGCCGAGTGCACGGCCTTGGTGAACACTTCGGTGGGCCGGACATCGAGCTGCGGCAGGGTCTTGATCAGCCCGGACTCTTGGGAAAAGGCGCTCTCCGGGCCTTCCTCATCGACATGAAACACCTGCAAGACCGGCAAGCCGGCCTTGTGAGCACGGTTCACCAGCTGCTGCAGATTCTGTACGAACCCAGGCAGCTCCGCCTCATTCCAATACGGACGGCGGGTAAACGACTGCTGCACATCGATGACGAGCAACGCGGACTTCATGGCGACTCCTCCAGGACAACGTGGGCGCATGGTGCGCGCCACGCGGTCCGGGGACGAGAGCGTCGCTCGACAGGCAGCGGTCAAAAACGGCCAGTAGATTCCGGCCGCCGATTATGACCGGTAGGCTTCGCGCCCCACGCCCTGGATGGGAATGCCCTGCGACTTGAGCACTTCGTGCTGGAGCGCGTACATGGCCGCAGCCGCCTCATCGATGGCCTTCACGAACGCCAGCGAGCCCTGGAGGATGGGCGCGAGCCGGGCCTTGTCCTGGATGCGAGCCGGCGGATATTCGTGCTCGACGACCAGATAAGTCTTGGCCGGATCGATCGACAACAACTCTCGCGCGGCGAGCTGATGATCGAGCCAATCGACACTTCGGTTTTGCAGATAGGCCAGCGGATCGTGACGCGCTGTGCCCGGTAGCTCGTGCTCGCACAGCACGGTTTGTTTCTTCCACGCATTGCCTTGATCGGCCGGATTCGGCGACGGCTTGCCGTCGATCCAATCGCCCCGCTGCATGGTCTGACCGCCGTAGCCCCACGCAGAGACGCCTCGTGAGTCGACGACCTGACCTTTGACGTGAAATCCGCCGATGAGAAACGCGTAGCCCGAGTCCTTCAGATATTGAAACAGCGAGCGCGTGTCCTGCCCCATCAGAATCGCATGCGACGGATCGTAGTGAATGCGAAACTGATCGCCGACCCCATGCCGCTCACAGATCCGATGTAACGCAATCCACGGGCCGGGCGCGTAGGCAATGTTGTTGTGCCAGCGATCGAGCACGTTCCAACCGGGCATCGGACATTGCTCGACTCGATAAGTCAGGCCGCGCGCCTTCGCTTCCTTGAGCAACGGAATGAACGACTCTTCGAACATGATGAGGTTCTGATCCATTTCCAGCTGCGGATTGCGCCCGACGAAACCGCACACGGCATCGGTGCCCAACAGCACGGCGGCATCGAACACCCGCAACATGAAGTCATATTTCTTGCGACGTGCCGCCGGATCGGCGACCAGCATATTGTCGAAGTAACCCAGATCGGACAGACCGACGCCGGTTTCTTTCATGGAGGCGAGCACCCGGGTGGCGCGTTGTTTGTTGAACGGCTGGCGCAGATCCAACGTGTTCGCGACCGGATCGAGCATGGCCTCGGCGGGCACGTCGCTTTCGGTCGGATGCAGCGCTGAGGAGAGTTGGATATTCGGCGAGCCGATGTCGCGCGCGAATTGCAGCCATTCTTCGATGGCCAGATCCGGGTCGGCATCCCGTTTGTCCCGAGGCGTCAGCTCCTGGAGCGCCGCGGTCAGAATGCTGAGCTTCATGGGCTTGGGGGCAAAGGGTGTGGTGCTCATGCCCCCGAGTCTGGCAGATCCTGTAACCGTTTACAGCCCGGACCTGCGGGCCTGCGGCCGGCAATGTCCCGAGATTGGTCAGCTAGGCGGTTGATGTTCGGCGGGCCCGCGCTCGGCCAAAGGACCGCCCGGGCCGCGGCAGGGTCAGCCGAAGGCGGCCTGGTATTCGGCGGGTTTGAAGCCGATCAGCAGCTTGGCGCCCTTCTCCAGCACGGGGCGCTTGATCATCGAAGGCTGCTGCAGCATCAGCATGATGGCCTTGTGCTCGTCCAGGTCGGCCTTGTCCGCGTCAGGCAATTTACGAAACGTGGTGCCGGCCCGATTCAGCACGGTTTCCCACCCGGCCTTCTTGCACCACGCCTCCAGGTGCTCGCGGTCGATGCCCGCGACCTTGTAGTCATGAAACTCGTACTTGACCCCGTGCTCGTCGAGCCAGGTGCGCGCCTTTTTCATGGTGTCGCAGGCTTTGATGCCATAGATCGTCGTTGTCATTCAGAAATTGTACTTCACACCGAAGCGGAGGGTACGCGGCTCCTCCACCCGGCTGACCCGGCCGTCGACCTGCTCGCCCTCCGGATCGAGGCCGGCCACGTGCGCACCGTAGTAATACACGATGTCCTTGCCATCCTCGTCGAGCGCGTTGAGCAGTTCGGCGTAGACGGTGAAATGTTCCGTCTTCCAGGCGCCGCGCAGATTCAGACTGGTCTCGGCGTCGGCGCGCAGTGAGTTGTCTTCGATGAGTGGATACTCGCCGAGATGCCGCACGCGCAGGCTCGCTTCCCAACGATCGTAGATCATGGAGATGCCCATCTCGCCCGCGTTCTCGACCGCCCCCGTGACGTAAACACCATCGGGGCTGTTCTCATAGCGAGCGCGACTGCCGGTCCACACGGCGTCGAATGCGAGCCAATCCACGGGACGCCAGAAGCCCACTAACTCATATCCGCGACGTTTGGTCGCCGCACCGGGCTCGACGGAGTTGGAATCGCCGACGAACTTGAGCTCGCTGTCCAGCTCCAGCCACCAATAGGTCGCGGTGAGTCGCACCGGACCCAGCTCGAAACGCGCGCCGACTTCGTGACCCGAACCTTTGCTCAGTCCGGCCACCGGCGTCTCTCTATTCATGACGCCGCGTGCGTCGTTGGAATGAAAACCCTTGCCCCAGTTGCCGTAGACCTCGACGCGATCGTTGATGCTGTAAGCCGCGCCCAATTTCGGAGACACGGCGTTGTCCGAGTCCGAGCCTTCGTCGACGCCGTCGATGCGCGCCTTTACGTCGAAGTCGTAGTAGTCACCGCGCAATCCGCCGGTGAGTCGCAGATTTTCCACGGGCCGCCAGGTCGCTTCGGTATAGACGCCGGCCGAGCTCTCGCGCACCGAGTGTTGGCTGATGGTTTCGATATATTGGCCAGCCTCGGTATGTTGTAAGCCGACGTTGCCGATGTCGTCGTAGCGCGCTTCGACGCCCGCCGTAAACGACAATTGCTCGTTGACCTTGAAGCCACGCTCGAAACGGCCTCCGCCGATCCACCGACGATCGATTTGATTGATCTGATAGTCGTAGGTTGCGTTCGACAGCATGTGCCAGTCGTAGTACTGCGCGTATGCCGTCGCCCGCCAATCGTCGCCGATCAAACGAGCCGCGGCGATCCAACGCAATGTTTCGCCGACCGCGGTGGGATCGAGCGAGCAATAAGCGTTCTCGCAAACATCGGTGCCGATGGCGCGCTCGGGGATTTGTTCGGTCGGCCGCCATTCGGCGTGATAGCCCGACAGGCTCAGCTCGAGCCGCGTGTCATCGAGCGGCAGCGAGTACTTCGCCCAGGCGGATTGATGCCGCAAGTTCTCAGCCAGCTCCCAGGGACCGTCATAGGACTTCCATTCACCGACAGCGACCAGCTCGCCCTCGCCGATTTGAGCGGACGTGCCACCGGCCAGACGCTGCCAATCGTATCTGCCACCTTCCGCCGAAATGAAAGAGTCGAGACGTGTCACCGTGCTCATGTGAGCGGCGCCGGCCATGGAGAAGTCGCCGGTGTCGGCGCGATACGGCCCCTTGCGATAGTCGATGCGGTCAATGACTTCCGGGATGAGTCCGTTCACGTCCAGATAGCCCTGCCCATGACCGTGGGTGCGCAGGTTCATCGGCACGTCGTCGATGTAGTTGGAGAAGTCGGTGCCGTGGTCGAGATTGAAGCCCCGCAGAAAGTACTGGTTCGCCTTGCCCGAGCCGGAGTGCTGGACGGCGATCATGCCCGGCACGACCTCCAGCAGTTCCGCCACTCGCAACAGCGGACGCACCGAGAGATCGGCCCCGCCGACCGCCCCCTCGCTGGCCGCCGCCGCCTTGCCGATCTGCTGCTCGCCCCGGGCGAACACCACAACCTCTTCCAAGTTGTCCGCCGCCACCACCCCGTTGCTCACCGCCAGCAACGCCCAAGGCAGCATCGCCGCCGGACTCAGATACCGATCAACCATCGCCAACTTCCTCGCAAGTCCTCGCCCAAGCCCGCCCGGAGTTTTCCACCGGCAGACCTCGCTGAAGTTCTCTGCCGAATCTTCTCGGTCAAAGCCCTCCGCAGAAGAACAAAAATTAATTTCCCCCTCCCGTAGACGGGAGGGGGCAAGGGGGTGGGTCTTCCGGCCCACGAGGAAAGCTTAGGTTGCGAGGCGCACGCGGACGCCGTTTATTACGGTTACCGCCCGCCCGTTAACGTGAATAACGTCCTACGAATCAGGGCGCTAGCGCCGACTGCGACGCCGTTCGCGACGACGACTTCTCAGCAATCCAGGCTTGAACGCGCTTGCTCACCACATCCAACGGCAGCGCCCCACTCAGCAGCAGCTTGTCGTGAAACTCGCGAACGTTGAAGTTTTCCCCGAGCGCCTTCTCCGCATCACGACGCAAACCGCGGAGGCGCAGCTCGCCGATCTTGTACGCGAGCGCCTGGCCCGGCCACGAGATGTAACGCTCCAGCTCGGTCTGGATGTTGTGAGGCGCGAGCGCCGAGTTCTCGGTGAAGCAGCGACGCGCCTGCTCGATGTCCCACCCCAGCCAATGAATGCCGGTGTCGGCCACGAGGCGGCAGGCCCGCCACATTTCGTAGGAGTAGCGACCGAAGCGCTCGTACGGATCGCGATAAATCCCCATCTCCTCGCCCAGGAACTCCGAATACAACCCCCAGCCTTCGACGAACGCCGTCGGACTGGTATTGCGACGGAAGTACGGCAGACCGCTCAGCTCCTGCGACAACGCGATCTGCAGATGATGGCCAGGCACCGCCTCGTGCACGGTCAGCGCCGGCAGCTCGTACAGCGGCCGCTGATCCAGATGCGAGGTGTTGACCATATACCCGCCCGCCTGACCCTGCTGCATGCTGCCGACCCAATAGCGACCGGTCGTGTAACCCTCGGCGATATCGGCCGGCACCGCACGCACGCCGTAAGGCAAGCGTGGCAGCGTGCCGAACAAGCGAGGCAACTGATCGTCCGAGCGCTTGGCGATCTCGCTCGCCTTCTCCATCAGCTCTTCCGGCGTCTTGGCATAGAAGCGCGCATCGGTACGAAGCATCTTCAGAAAGTCCGCGAAGCTGCCCTTGAAGCCGGTCTCCGCGATGGTCTGTTCCATCAGCCCACGAATGCGCGCAACTTCCGACTGACCCAGTTGATGAATCTCATCCGGCGTCATCTGCGTCGTGGTCTCACGTCGCACGAAAAACTTGTAGGAGCTCTCGCCGTTCGGAACCGTTCGCCACGCCAGCTTCGGCCGCGCCGCGCGGAGATATTCCTTCTCCATGAAGTCGGCGAACTTCTTCTGCGCCGGCAGGATGCGATCGCGCACGATCGCGAGCGCCTTGGTGCGATAGTCCGCTTGAGCCGCGGCCGGAATGCTCGACGGCATGCGCGCGAATGGCAGTAACAAGGAGCTGTCTTCAGGCTTCGTATTCGCCACCTTGCGAGCCACTTCCAGCACCCGATCGGCCACGATGCGCGGCTGCGTGTATTTGGTTTTGATCCCTCGCTGCAGATTGGCGAGGTTCTGCTCGTAGTACGCCGGCGTCGCTTCGAGTCGAGCGAGCCAGGCATCCGCGTCGTCACGCGAGCCGATCGTCGTCGTGCGCGCCAGATAGTCGAGCAATGTATGAAAGCCGCTGTCGTTCTCAAACGGAATGCGCGGGAGGTCGAATGTGAGTTGTTCCGAGTGAAGCGCGACGACGCCGGTGAGCAACTGATGATTCAACGCCGCGTCTTCAGACAAGCCCGACGTGTTGATCGCCGCAAGCCGTTCGCCGATGCTCTTCAGCTGCTTCGCAATCGCCGCCTGCGTTTCAGGCCGCACATCGGGAAGCCGTCGCAATGCCTCGCGATCCCCTTCCTGCCCCGCGCTCACCGGATCGTCCTTCCGGATCAACTGCTCATATTCGTCAATCAGCGTGCTCAGGCTCGACTCGGGCGTTTGCGCGCTGGCCAGCGAGCATGACAACAGCAGCGCCAGACCGCTCAGCAAGGATGCGGGACGGAACATGCAACCCATGAGGCCCTCTCCATAGCATTTGGAAGACGGCATCTTGGGCCGGCGGCTCGTGAAATTAAAGAGCCGGGGCGATGTATACGGAGGGAGCTTTCGCTAGCGCGGCGCAGCCAGCTCGGTCGAGCCCAGGCCACCGCGCAGGACGCTGGCATTGAAGCCACGTTCCGCAAGAATGTAGGCACATGCCGAGCTGCGCCGGCCAGTGTCGCAACAAACGATGTAATGGCGGTTGCGATCCAGCGCTTTCATTTTCAGGCGCAGCGAATGCAACGGAATGTTGATCGCGCCCTCGGCCCGATAGTGCTCGAACTCCGACGGCAGGCGCACGTCGATCCACTGCCCTTCTTCCCTGGCGACGATGCGCTTGGCGCTCTCGTAATCGACCCAGTCGAGCAGCGGCTCGTGCAACAGCTTGCGAAAATCGTCCTTGGCCAGTCGCATCAGCACGCCGTCGGTGACCATGGTCACGGTGGCATTGCGCTTCACATCGGAGATCAGCGCTTCCTCGCCGAAGGTATCGCCCATCTTGAGCTCGGCGAGGCGCACGCCTTCCTTGTTGAGGGGCGTCTCGCGCGCGACCTGACAAATGCCTTTGACGACGACATAGAAATAATCGCCGATATCGCCTTGCTTGATGACGACCTCGCCGGCGCGATGATCGATCCGCTGCAGCCGCATGAACACGGCCTGGATGTTGGCCGGCGGAATCTTGTGAAATGCCTTGGTCTGCAACAGCGCGGTCATCCAGTCGTCCGGGCCGGGCGAGTTCTCGTCCAGGCCGTTCAACTCCAGCACTTTGTAGGCACCGGTCTGGTCGAGCGTGACCGCGACGTCGAGGAATTCGCTGTCGATCTGGAAATATTCGATGCGGTCGGAAGTGACCACCGCCGAATAAGGCCGCGGCAGCTGATGCGCCAGCGGGCTCTTGGATTTGGGGGTGCCGCTCCTCACCGAGCCGACGATCTCGCCCTCGGCGAGCAGGTCGATCGAGCCGCTGATCAGATAAAAGGTCTGCTTTTCCTCGTCGCCTTCGGTGAACAGCAGGCGACCTTTGGGCGCCTGGCGACGGGTCATCTTCCGGGCGAACACAGCCACGCTTTCGGGCTTCATGCCGTCGAACGGCGCGAAACTCCGTAGCAGGGCCAGCTCTTTGGGGTTCCCGGATAAATCCATGGCCACGATCTTGTTATTAGACCCGAGCCAGTATTAGGCAGCCGCCTTAGGTAATCCGCGATGTATCTCACAAAGGCGTCCGGATACCGCCCCAACGTCAATATTCTGTCGGCCCTGCTACATTCGCTGATACCAGGCCGCGGGTAAGCCCCGCAGCAACCAGGCCATCAGCCGCCAGCGCCGGGTCACATAGGCATGTCGCTTCCGACCGCGGATCGCAGCAGATATCTGTTCGGCCGCCTTCTCGGCCGAAGCCACCCAGAACAGTTGCGGACTCTGTGCCATGGCGGTGGCCACGAAACCGGGCTTGATATCGGTCACCGTGATCGGCAGGCCGTTGCGATGGCATCGCTGCCGGATCCCTTCGAGATAGTTAGAAACAAACGCCTTGGACGCGTTGTATGCCGGCGCGGCCCGCCCGCCCCGCAAAGCGGCCACCGATGAGATACCAACCAAATGGCCCGAGCCGCGCTGTTCGAGCGCGTGCATGGCTGCATTCACCATGGCGGTGAAGCCGAGCACATTCACTTCGATGGTGCTTCGCTCTTGCGACCACTCGAGCGTCGGATTGATATATCCCACGCCAGAGCTGACTACATACAGCTCTACATCGCCCACTTCCTCAGCGAGCTCGCGCAATGCCGTCATGGCTTGTTCAGGCTGGGCAATGTCGATCACTTTGGTGAACGCGGCATTCGGCAGGCTGGCGCGCACGCTCTCGAGCAACTCGCGACGACGCGCGGCCAGACCGACTCGATAACCCTGAGCCGACAGCCGCCGCGCCAGCGCCGCGCCAATGCCTGAACTGGCTCCGATCACAATGGCACCCGGCATGAGACTCCTTTTGAACTTAATTGCTTGTTTTTTCGGGGCTGCCCGGAACGACAGGGTAGCGCATTGCGCCGTTCACCTTGAGTTCACCCCAGGGAACGGATCATGCTCACAACCGTTCTAAACGGGGGTGGGCAACATGATTTCCGGCAACGCCAACCGCCGACTCACGGATCGATCAAGCGGCCAGCTCATAGGCGGCAACAACGTGACGAATTCCCTGACACAGTGGCTGACGGGACTCGCGGGCAGCGCGGTCTTGCTGGTCGCATTCGGCGGTGTCGCTCGCGCTCAGGAGCCTGTCGTCGAGCCAGAGCCCGTGGTCGAATCTTCCGACGACGGCGCACCCGTTGTCGAACCTGTCGTCGAGCCCGAGTCCGCCACTGAATCCTCCAGCCGCGGCAGCGCCGTCACTGACCCACCGAGTCGTGCTGCCCGTCTCGGCTATGTCGATGGTGAAGTCACCGTCGCGCCGGCCGGCAGCGAAGAATGGGCCGAAGCCGCACTGAACCGTCCGCTGACCAGCGGCGATCGATTGTGGGTTGAAGATAAAGGTCGTGCCGAGCTGCAGATCGGCTCCGCGGCCGTGTATCTCGACGGTGACACCGGCTTCGGTTTCATCGAGCTGGACGACAACGTCCTGCAAGCGAGCCTCACCGAAGGCGCCGCCACCATTCGCGTGCGTCGTCTGGCCGAAGGCGAAACCATTCAAGTCGAGACACCGCACGCCACGGTGTATTTGAATCGGGTCGGCGAATATCACCTCGAAGTGGACAAGGCCGCCGATCGCACCATCGTCAAGACCCGGACCGGCGAAGCCGAAGTCAAAGGCGGCAACAAAGAATTCACGGTGCGCGCCAACGAGCGCGGCGTGTTCACTGGATTGGAAACACTCACCGCTCAGATCGAGCCGCTGGGCCCGCGCACCGCGTTCGAGAACTGGGCGAACGATCGCGACGGTCGTAACGAGCGCTCGCAGTCGGCGAAGTATGTCTCTCGCGACGTGGTCGGTTACGAAGATCTCGACGACAACGGCACGTGGATCAGCGAGCCCGAGTACGGCTACGTGTGGCGGCCGACGTATGTCGTGAGCGGCTGGGCGCCCTATCGTTATGGCCGCTGGGTATACGTGTCGCCTTGGGGTTATTCATGGGTCGATGACGCGCGCTGGGGCTATGCGCCGTTTCACTATGGTCGCTGGGCGTACATTCGCAGTAACTGGTGCTGGGTCCCCGGCCCGCGTCACATTCGCCCGGTGTATGCGCCGGCCCTGGTTGGCTGGGTTGGCGGCCCGGGCGTGGGCCTCTCCGTCTCGTTCAGCAATGTCGGTTGGTATCCGCTGGGGCCCCGCGATATTTATTATCCGGGCTACCGTCACACGCCGCGGTACATCCGCTACGTGAATGTTTCCAACACAGTTGTTATCAACAACAACTATTTCTACGGCAGCCGGCGTGCCCCGCCGCCGCGCTTCGACTATCACCGCTATCCGGGAGCCGTGACTTCCGTACCGCGTGACTCTTTCGTCGGCGGCCGACGCATCGGCGATCACTGGGTGCGGCCAAGCGAGAATGACATGCGCAACTGGCACGGCGTGCGCCAGCCGCCCGCCATCGCGCCGTATCGTGAAAGTGTGCTGGGCGGCCAGGTTCGTCAGCCGCCGCGCGATGCGGATCGTTTCAACAACATGAGTCGCGGCGATTTCTATGCCGGGCGCCTGCCGTTCCATCGCGAGCGCAGTGCCATCGAATCGAATGGCGGCCGGCCAGTCGGCCGCGCTGAGCTGATCGACCGCCAGGACGGCAACCCGAAACGCGGCGGCGATTTTCATTCGATCCGCCCGAGCGGCAGCTCTGATATCAGACGGACCGATCGCGATCAGGCGCTGGGCTTGGGCGGCAGCAATCGGCCTCGCGAGTTGAACAACGACTCGGCGCGCGAATGGCAAAGCCGTCGCGATCGCGACGACGCTCGCGAGCGAGTGAGAAGCATGCCGGCGGAAGAGTCTTCGAACATCCGCCGCAACGATCATATGCAACGCATCCCGAGCAGCGGCTATCAGCAAAACGGCAGCGGCTTCTATCGCCCACCGTCGAACGATAGCGGCCAGGACCGGTTCCGCGATCGCGAGCAATCTCGCAGCTCCGGCGGCGGCTCGCGGGTCGAGCCGCGTCAATACAGCCAACCTCGCGTCGAGCCTCGCCAATACAGCCAGCCTCAGCCTCGTAGCGAGCCGCGCAACTACTCTCCTCCCCCAAGCCCGAGGCAGGAGATGCCTCGCGCCCAGCCGCAGCCCTCACGCCCCTCTCCGTCCAATAACAACAACGGCGGTGGTGGCGGAAAAGGCGGCGGCAATCGGCCGTGGAATACGCCGAAGGAACGCTGAGGATCTACGGAGCTCAATTTCGTTGACCGGCACGGGCGCGCACGCTAGCGTCCGTGCTGTGTCGCGCGTGCTCTATTTGATTTGACAATATCTAACGCGCGCTCAGCGGATCCAACAAACATTCGAGAGACGGAAGTCCCGAGACGGAGTCGAGCGTGCGTAGTCGTATTTTGCTGGCGGCGGGAGTGCTGCTGGCGTCGTTTACCGTTCAAGCGGCCATGGACGTGCAATGGCGCACGACCACCTTCGGCACCGGCATTGGCGCCACCGGCATCTGGCCGGTCGACGCCGACCACGATGGCGACCTGGATTTCGTGCTCGGCGGCGGCTTTGCCTTCAGCCAGAACGCCACCTGGTCCATTGTTTCCTATGACGCCGCGGCCCACCGCTACGAGATCGCGTGGCAGAGCGTGGCGCCGGGCTCCCCGCCCTATCCCTACGATCAGAGCATTCAGGCGCTGCGCGTCGTCGAAACCGGCGGCACTCAGCGCGTTTGGATCGGTCGGGCCAATGGCACGGTCGACGTCGTCGACCTCGCCACGCGCGAGACGTTGCAAACGTTGAGTCCGAGCGGCGCCCTGGTGACTGACTTCGCCGTCGAGGACATCGACAACAACGGCGCGTTGGAAGTCGCAGTGGTCACACAGGCTCAAACGTTCCTATACAACGCACAAACGCTCGCCCTCGAACGAACGCTCGCTTATGGCGGCTCGCATGCCGCGGTCGGCAACATCGACAACGATGCCGAGCTCGAACTGGTGTTCAACACCGGCGCCGTGCTTCAGGTCGGCACCAGCAGCGTCACCGAGGAATGGGTTTCGTCGATCGCATTCGGCGAGCGCGTGGAACTGGCAGATATCGACGGCGACGGCCGCGACGAAATCGTCGGCGCCGACGCGTGGTATTTGATTCGTGCCTGGGACGCGGAGTTGCACTCGCTGAAGTGGAGCAAGGGTGTCTCTCTGGACATCAGCGCCTTCAAAGTGGTCGACGTGACCGGCGACAGCACCCCCGAAATCCTCTACGGCGACGGCCAGTGGGGCTACGTCCACGCGCTCGACGCGGCCACCCAGAACGAACTGTGGAATATTCAGAACGCCGACAGCGGCGTGACAAATATCGCGGTCTTCGATGCCGACGGCGACGGCGCTCGTGAGCTGCTGTTCGGCGCCGGCTGGCATTCGACCGGCCCCGATCATCTCAACGTGCACGACCTCGCCACGCAGGCACAGGAGTGGCAGAACACGATCTACTCCGGCCCCTACAGCGCCGTGGATATCGGCGACGTGGATGCAGACGGCCGGCTGGAAATGGTGATCGCCTCATATTCCGACTACGGCACCACTGATGGCGCGATCAGCATGATCCGCGTGTACGACGCCATCACCAACGAGCTCGAGTGGAGCAGCGTGGGCCAGACTTACTACGGCGGCCGCGCGCTCAAGCTGATCAATATCGATGCGGATCCACAGCTGGAAATCGCGCTGTCCGCGGACAATTCGATGATCGTCATCGACGGCCTCACCCATCAGGTGCAGAGCGAAACCCTTCACAGCGGATACACGACGCTAAGCGCGCTCGACGCCGCCGATCTGACCGGCGACGGCATTCCCGAAGTGATCGTCGGCAACATGGAGCAATCGACCGGCTCCACCGGCGCACGCGTGTACGTCATGGATCCGGTCAACGGCACAGTGATCTGGCAAAGCGCCGTGTTCGCAACCGGCTTTGCTCAGGTCACGGATGTGCTGGCCACCGACGTCGGTGCGCCGGGTCCCGACATCATCGGCGTTTCCTCACAGGTGCACGTGATTCGCTGGAGCGATCGTCGTCACATCTACAGCGCGGGCGCCAACTATCTCTCCGTGACTACAGGCGAAGTGGCACCGAACGCCGGAGTCGAGATTCTGGCCGGCAAGAACGCGGGCTCCCTCGACGTGCTCGACGGCGAAACGTTAGCGCTCATCGACACACACACTGTCTGCGCGACGCCGATCCGGGCCCTGGAAATGCAGGCCAGTAATCGAGTCCTGGTCGCCTGTGACGACCAACTGATCGTTTACGATCTGGCCACGCGGACCGCCATTGAATCGAAGGCCGCGGGCACCGTGTGGCTCGGCAGGTCCGGTAGCCTCGTGCGTAGCTCGATCAACGGTCGCGCTGTTGTGCTCGCCGGTGGCCTGCAAGCAGTGAAGTTCGTGGACGACAGCGGCAACAACGCCCCGCTGCTCACAGTCACGCCGGTCTCGGTGCATTGGCGTACGCCCACCGAGATGCAGCTGTCCGCGTCGGACGCGAACAACGACCCGCTGCGTTTTGAAATGCTGACGACGCCGCTCAGAGGCACAGCGATCTGGACCGATCAGGCCACCGGCAGATTGCGTTACTCCGGGAGCCTGGAAGGCGGCACGGGAACCGACACGGTTCGAGTTCGCGTCTCCGATGGATATCAATACTCCGACACGCAGACGCTGCAGATCACGGTGACCAACACGGGGCCCACCGCGACCGCGGCGGGACACGATCTGAATCCAGGCGCGACGACGATGAGCGGCCGATTCAGCGCGTCCGATCCGAATGGAGATCCGCTCACCTATTCGATCGTTCGTCAGCCCACGCGAGGCACGCTGACCTTCGACGCGACTGCTGGAACGTATCAATACGTCGGCACGGGCAGCCCGTCCCAGACGGACTCAGTGACGTTTGCCGTCAGGGATGGCTTGTCGCAGGCCGAAGCGACGGTTGAGTTCCGCTATGTCGCTGCAAGAAGCAGTGGTGGCGGCGGAGGTGGTGGAGCGTTTGGAGCGCTGATGCCCGCGCTGCTGGCTCTGATGGTGGGATTGAGGAGGCGAGCGCATCGCGCTCGCCTCACCTGAGCTTTTACTTGCGCTTCAGTGCCGCTGCGAACGCATCGGCCATCGCGCCGGCACCCACCGACTCTTCACGACGCGGCTGCTGCTGTTGACGCTGCGGTGGCCGTGAGTCGCGGTCGCGACGGAAATCGCCGGACGCGTTGTCACGAACGCGTTGTGCCGATTCGTCGAGACGCATGGTGAGAGCGATGCGCTTGCGCTGCTGATCGACTTCCAGCACTTTGACCTTCACCACGTCGCCGGCCTTCACCACTTCGCGCGGGTCCTTCACGAACTTGTTCGACATCATGGAGATGTGCACCAGGCCGTCCTGATGGACGCCGACGTCGACGAACGCGCCGAACGCGGTGACGTTGGTGACGACGCCTTCCAGGATCATGCCCTGTTGCAGATCCTTCAGCTCTTCGACGCCGTCCTTGAAGGTCGCGGTCTTGAACTCGGGGCGCGGGTCGCGGCCCGGCTTCTCGAGCTCCTTCAGAATGTCCTTCACCGTCGGCAAGCCGAACTTCTCGTCGGTGAACCTGGCGGGATCGACTTTCTTCAAGGTCGAGCCGTCGCCCAGCACTTCCTTCACGGGCTTCTTCAAGTCCGCGATGATGCGCTCGACCACCGGGTACGCTTCCGGGTGCACGGCTGACATATCGAGCGGATTGTCACCGTTCATCACGCGCAAGAAGCCGGCGGCTTGCTCGTACGTCTTGTCGCCGAGACGCGGCACCTTCTTCAAGCCCGCGCGATTCGCGAACGCGCCGTGCTCGTCGCGATAGCGAACGATGTTTTCAGCGAGCGTCGAGGACAAACCGGAGATGCGAGCCAGCAGCGCGGCCGACGCGGTGTTCACATCGACACCGACGGCGTTCACGCAATCCTCGACGACGGCGTCGAGGCTCTTGGCGAGCTTGGTCTGGCTCACGTCGTGCTGATACTGACCGACGCCGATGGACTTCGGATCGATCTTCACCAGCTCGGCGAGCGGGTCTTGCAGACGGCGCGCGATGGAAACAGCGCCACGCAAGCTCACGTCGAGATCCGGGAATTCCTTCGCCGCCAGCGCCGACGCCGAGTACACCGACGCGCCCGCTTCGGACACGACGATCTTGGTGAGCTTCAGATCCGGATGCAGCTTGATCAGCTCGCCGGCGAGCTTATCGGTCTCGCGCGAGGCGGTGCCGTTGCCGATGCTGATCAGATCGACGTTGTGTTTCTTGGCCAGCAGCGCGAGGTGAGCGATGGTCCGATCCCACTCATTACGCGGCACGTGCGGATAAACCGTCGCAGTCTCCAGCAGCTTGCCCGTGCGATCGACGATGGCAACTTTCACGCCCGTACGCAGGCCCGGGTCGAGGCCCATCGTGGCACGCGGACCGGCCGGAGCAGCGAGCAACAGATCGTGCAGATTGTGCGCGAAAACGCGAATCGCCTCTTCTTCCGAGCGCTCACGCAACGCCGTCAGCAGTTCAGCTTCCAACTGCCACGCGAGCTTGACCTGCCACGTCCAGCGAACGGTCTGCAGCAGCCACGCATCGGCGGGCTTCTTGCGATCGGCGATATTAAAGCGCGCAGAAATCTTCAGCTCGCACGCGTTGAACGGCGCCTGACCGGTCGCCGGCGGCGGCTGCATGTCTTCCGGCAGCTTCAGCGTCACCTTCAGCAGCTCTTCCTTGCGGCCACGGAACAGCGCCAGCGCGCGATGCGAAGGCACAGTCTTGAGCGTCTCGCTGTACGCGAAGTAATCGCGGAACTTCGCAGCCGGCTCTTCCTTGCCTTCGGCAACGGCTGACACCACGATGCCGTTGTCCTGCAGATGGGTGCGGAGGTTGTTCAGCAACTCGGCGTCTTCGGCGAATTGCTCGATCAGAATGGTGCGCGCCCCTTCGAGCGCCGCCTTCACGTCCACCACGCCCGGGTTGTCGTCACCCGCCGCGGTCTTGAACGCCGGCTTCAGGTACTTCGCAGCCTCGGTCTCGGGCGTCAGCGAATGATCGGCAAGCAGCGCTTCCGCCAGCACATCGAGCCCCGCCTCGCGCGCGATCTGCGCCTTGGTACGACGTTTCGGCTTGTACGGGAGGTACAAGTCCTCCAGACGCTGCTTGGTGTCGGCCGCCTCGATGCTGGCACGCAGTTCAGGTGTCAGCTTTTTCTGCTCATCGATGCTGGCGATGATGGCCGCGCGGCGCTCTTCCAGCTCGCGCAGGTAGCCCAGCCGCTCCTCCAAAGTACGCAGCTGCGTGTCGTCCAGTCCCCCTGTCGCCTCTTTGCGATAGCGCGCGATGAACGGCACCGTCGCGCCTTCATCCAGCAGCGCCACGGCGGCGATGACCTGCTCTGGTTTAGCCGACAATTCGGCGGCAATGCGGGATTGAATCGACGGCAGCGGCATCAGGTCCGGTCCACAGAGCGAAAACGAAGGCGCGCACTATGAAGAACGAGCCCCGCCGCCACAAGCCTTGAGATTCGCGCCTGACTGGTCTAAGCAAAGTTCTGTCATTGGCTGCCTGAACCAGGGTCGGCGGCTCGCCCCTACCGCTACACTCGGCAAGCGTTACAACAAGTAACTCGTCGACGGAACGCGGGGGATTTCACTGTGCGGATACAACCATTTAGCGCACGCGCCTGGAGCCTGGTCGCGCTGGCAATGCTGGTCACGGTCGCGGCCCAGGCACGCAACCTGTCGCTGCCCGAAACCAAGCCGGAAAGCGTCGGCTTCTCTTCGGAGCGCCTGAAGCGGCTCGATGCCGGCATGAAAGCCGTCGTCGATAGCAAACAACTGGCCGGCATCGCCACAGTGGTCGCGCGTCGCGGCCAGGTCGTGCAGCAGATGACGTACGGGCAAGCCGACGCGGCCGGCGGCAAGCCCATGCAGATGGACTCCATCGTGCGCATCTACTCGATGACCAAGCCCATCACTGGCGTCGCGATGATGATGTTGTACGAGGAAGGCAAGTGGAAACCTTCCGATCCGATCTCGCGCCACATTCCCGAGTTCAAGGATCTGAAAGTGTTCGCGGGCAACGGCCCCGACGGCCAGCTCACCTTCGTCGCGCCGACTCACGCGCCCACGATGGGCGAACTGATGTCGCACACCGCCGGTTTCACTTATGGAGTGTTCGGCGCCACGCCGGTGGACAAGCTGTATCAGCAGTCGGCGCCGCTCAGCGCGGGGTCGCTGCAGGAATTCATCGATCGTGTGGCCAAGCTGCCGCTGCTGTATCAACCCGGCGAAGGTTGGGTTTACAGCGTCGGCGTCGACATTCAGGGCTACTTGGTGGAGAAGCTGTCTGGCAAGCCCTTCCCCGAGTTCCTGCGCGAGCGCATCTTCGAGCCGTTGAACATGACCGACACCGCGTTCCACGTGCCGGCGAACAAGATGTCGCGGCTCGCCACGATTTATCAGTGGGGCAACGACGGCCTCAGCGCCATGCCTCACGATAAAGGCGTGAACGAGCCGCCTGGCCTGCCCTCCGGCGGTGGCGGCCTCTACTCCACCGCGGCGGACTATCTGCGCTTCGTTCAGATGCTGGCGAACCAAGGTCAGCTCGACGGCAAGCGCCTGCTCGCGCCGAGCACAGTCGCGCTGATGACGGCCAATCACGTGCCCGAAGGCGTGAAGAATCAGAACGGCAAGTTCGGCATCGGCAACTACCGCATGCAGCCGGGCTTCGGCTTCGGGTTCGACGTGGCGATCTTTGAAGAGCCGCTGGAAGTCGGCAGCCCTACGGGCAAGGGCACTTATCTTTGGGATGGCCTCGCCGGCACCTGGTTCTGGATCGATCCCACCAACGACGTGGTGTTCCTCGGCATCATCCAGCGCCGCGGCAGTCCACCGAACACGCCGAACATCGAAGATCTGTCGCGCCAGCTGACTTTCCAGGCTCTGGTCGAGCCCGCCAAGTGAAACGAAGGGCGGGAGCATCGCGCTCCCGCCCCTGCTGCGTCAGAACTTCTGCCCGAACTTCACACCGATCGTGCGCGGTTGATTGGTGACGATGTAGGGCTTCGTGCACATCTCCTCACGACACTGCGCAAAGCGTGTGATGTCGGCACGCTTGTCGAAGGCGTTGTTCAGAAACACCTGCGCCGTCCACGAGTCCTTGCCGAAACCGATCGAGAAGTCGGCGAGACCGTAGGCTTTGTTCTTGCCGAGAATGCCTTCGTCGAACGCCGTGAGTGCCGCGCGACTTTCGGATTGGTACACGAAGGCCGCTTGCGCGAAGGCATCCAGCGAGCCCATCTCGAAACGATAGCGACCGGTGAGATTGGCTTTGTAATCCGGCACGACCGGCAGCTCCGTCCCATCTTTCGCACCTCGCAGCACGTCAGGACCGCCGTAAGGATCGGGCGCGAGACATTCGCTCAGCGGCAACGGCTGCCCCGCTCCATCGAGCAGCTCGCAGAAATCGCCGCGCAGCTTGGCATCGAGCACCGACAGACCGCCCGAGATCAGGAAACTCTCGGTGGCGGCGAACTCCAGATCGGTTTCGATGCCTTTGATGCGGGCACCGCCGGCGTTGGTGATATTGGTCAGACCGTTCTCGCCCGTGAACGAGAATTGGAAATCGTCCCAATCGAGCATGAACACCGCGCCGTTGAAGCGCAGGCGGTTGTCCATCCAGGTGGTCTTCCAACCCACTTCGTAGTTCTTCAGATAATCGGCATCGTACGGCGGGAACGTGCCGCGACGATTGACGCCGCCCGGCCGGAACCCTTTGGAGTACGTCACGTACACCATGCGATCGTCATCGAACTTGTAAGTGAGATTGACCTTGGGCGTGATGCCGTCGTCCTTGACGGATTTGTCCAGGTTCTTGCAAGGCGCCGTATTGACGGCGCTGTAAGGCACCCAGCTGGAGCGATCCCCGACCTCGTCGCCGGCGACCAGACTACACAGCGCTTCGCCGCTGCTACCGCTGCTGCTGTAGCCCTCGCCATAACCGAAGAAGCCCGCCAGTGAGTTCTCGGCTTTGAACCAACGCGCGCCGCCGGTCAGCGTCAGCTTTTCTGTGATGTCGAAACTGAGTTCGCCGAACACCGCGTAGTCGCGATCCACGCGCTTCTGCTCGGTCAGCCAGATCGTGTCGGGCCAGTCTGTGACTTCATAGACTGGCGTCAGGTTATCGATCTTGTAGCGTTGTTCGATGCCATGCTCCTGGCGCTGGTAGAACAAGCCGCCGACGAAACGCACCCGTTTATCGCCGGGCGTAGACAATCGGAATTCGTGGCTTTGCCGCTTGTAACGATCCTTGCCCTGGATGTACTGCGTCGGCTCGATGGTGTCGCCGGCGTCGTTGTAGACGGTGTATCCGTACGAGATGTCATAGAACAGCGAGTAATCGGAATAGTCCTGCTGGGTGTCCACATCGCGCTTGAGATAAGAGCCTGCGTACACCACGTCGAGATTGGCGATCTTGCCTTCGACCGTGAGTGCCGCTTGCGTCCAGCGATCGTCGGACGTCTCCGGTCGATAGCGCGCCACTTTCAGATCGCCCAGACTGGGATCGTAAGCAAACGCGCCGTTCGACTCCTGCTGCTGATGCATCAGGGTCGGAGTAATGGTCCAGCTGTCATTCAAGTCCACGCGCAAAGCGGCACGCGCGCCGTAGGTTTCTACATCGTTGTAATCTTTCTTGGCGCGGTCGGCGTTGTTGATGGTGATGTCCGCGGTGGGATAGAAACGATCCCGTGCGACATTGCTGATATAGCCGGCGTCGCGCTTGCCCCAACCGACGAGTCGGATCGCGGCATTTTCGCTCACCGGCAGATTGGCGAAGCCCTCGGCGACGTAGCCGGTCTCGCCATCGAGCATGTTGCCTTCGATGTCGTAGCCCGCCACGAACTTCGACGGATCGGGCTTGTTGGTGATGATACGAATCGTGCCCGCTTGCGAGCTGGCGCCGTACAGCGTGCCCTGCGGCCCTGCCAGCGCCTCGACCCGCTCGATGTCATAAACGTGCACATCGAGCGCGCCTTGAATCGTGGTGATGGGCTGCTCGTCGAGATAGATACCCACGGAAGGCATCGAGCCCGAGTGGTTACCGTTGTCACCGCTGCTGACGCCGCGGAAGAACACTCGCGAAAACCCCGGGCCAAGCGAGGTGTAAGACAGGCTGGGTAGAAACTTGGCGTAATCGGCGAAATCCGTTACGTGCAATTCTTCCAGCTTCGCGGTGCCGAGCGCGGTGATACTGACCGGCACCTCCTGCAGATTCTCCTGCCGCTTCTGAGCGGTGACGATCACCTGCTCGAGTACCGCGCCTTCGTTGGCTTGTTGCGCCGACGCCTGCGACAGCGTCACGGACAGCGCGGCGGCCAATGGAACCGACATCGATCTTCGGCGACTGTGCCGAAGTTTGTGAGCATGCAAGCGACGTTCAACCATCTTGCTCTCCCCATGTTGTAGCCGCGGGTCCACGCGGCTCCTTTTGATGACTCAGTCGAGTTAATCAGCGTGTCGAAACATCTCCGGAACGGCGGGATACGACTCGAGCACCGGCCCGAGCGCCCGCTTCAAAGGCTCCAGCCAGGATTCATAGTGCTGCCAGTGGTCGACGCCGTCGCGATAAATGGGACGGCGAACCTGCTCCGAGCTGGCCGTGCGCACGGCACGATCGTTCTCATAAAAGCGCAGGCAGCGCTCATCGAACGGCAGGCCACAGTAGTCGAGCAGACGACGCACTTCGCGCTCGGTGTCGTCGACCAGGGTCTCGTAAATCACTCGATGCACGCGCCCCGGCAACACCGCGTCGAAATGCGCCATCAGCTCGACGTAGTCGCGGTAGTAGCGACCGATATCGTCGAGCCCATACGTGAAATGCTGGCCGCGCGCGAAATGCTGCTTGAAGCCCGAGAAGCAGCAGCCCAACGGATGGCGTCGCGCATCGATGATCTTGGCCCGCGGCAGGATCAGTTGGATCAAGCCGATGTGCGCGAAGTTGTTCGGCATCTTGTCGATGAAGAACGGCGCATCGGTCTTGCGCTGGATGCGCGTGTTCGCGATGTATTCATCGCCGAGTGCGCGCAACTGATCGGCGGACAGCTCGGCCAACACTTCGGGATACTTCGACACCTCGGCTCGCACCCGACGGCCGCCGAGCGAGCGCGCCATATCGATGATGTCGGGCAACTCCATCGTGCCCTCGACCAGGGGATGGCTGGAAAGAATCTGCTCCAGCAACGTCGAGCCCGCTCGCGGCAAGCCGACGATGAAAATCGGATCCGGCGCGCTCGAGCCCCAGCCTTGGCGCGCGGCGAAGAACTCGGGCGTGAACAACTGTTTCGAGCGATGTGTCTTCTCGGACGTCTCATCGGCGTCGTACTGAACCAGCTCCCGCCGCAACCGATTGCCCTGCTCATAGTGCTCGAACGACTTCGCATAATCGTGCGCGTCTTCGAATGCCTTGCCGAGCGAGAAATGAAAGTGGAAACGGTCCTCGGCACTCAGCTCATTTCGTTGCAACTGCGCCTGCATGCCAACGACATCCCGCTCGTTGAAACGGAATGTTTTCAGATTCGCCAGACTCCAATACGCCTCGCCGAGTTGCGGAGACAGCTCGATGGCACGGCGATAGGTCGCCACGCATTCGCTCTGCTGACCTGCCGCCTTCAGCGCGTGTCCATAACTCATCCAGACCTTGGCGTTGCTCGGATATTCCTTCACTACGCCGGCATAGATCTTCAGGGCGCGATCGTAGTCTCCGGTTCGGCCCAGCACGGCGGCCAGCAGATTGCGATATCCGGGATTGCGCGGATCGGCGGCGAGCAAACGATCGAGCTGCTGCAGCGATTGCGCCAGCTTGTTCTGTCGCTGCAGAACGAACGCGTAGTTGTGACGCGCGCCGGTGAAACTCGGCGCGAGCTCGAGACAGCGCTCGAGCAAGACTTCCGCATCGGCGTAGCGACCGAGTCGCGCGGCGACTTCGGCAAGCATGCGAATCGCCGCGACATCGGTGGGATGCTGCTTCAAATGCTCACGAAGCAAAGCTTCGGCGACGGGAATGCGATTGTCTGCCAACGCCACGCCCGCTTCGAGCAAGCGCGGATCGCGAGTGGAGAATCGAATGTGCTGCGCGTACGCGTGGTCGGCGCCTGCGGTATCGCCGGCAACAGTGAGATGATCGGCCAGCGTTCGCCACGCGTCCGGCAAATCAGGCTTCAACTCGACGGCCCGGCGCAAGGCCGCGATCGCTTCATCGCCCTGCCCCGTGGCACTGTATGCAAGGCCCAGTAGAAACTGTGCCAGCGGTTGTCGGGGAATGACCTTTAAAATCTCCCGCGCCTGCTCGGCAGCCGCGGACGGGTCATGATCCAGCAAATGCCGGGTATGCGCGAGGGCGATCTCCAGGGTTCCTACCGGTTCCGGTGTTGCGCTCATTCGTCAGCTGGCCAGTGACAACGCAATGTCCCCGCTGTGATCATAACGCCGCTCACACCCGATTCTGCAAATGCATTGAGAAGTCTTCATGCCTGCCGCCCCATTCAGCTTCCGACTCGAATGCATCGAAAGTCCCGTTGGCGACATGCTGGTGGTGGCCGATGAGCAGGGGCGTTTGCGCGCGTTGGGCTGGGCCGATCTGGAAGAACGGCTCAAGCGGACGCTGACGGTGCTGTACGGCGACCTGAAACTCCAGACTCGGCCGGTGGCGCCCGCGATCAGAGAAGCCTTGCTCGCCTATCTCGAAGGCAAGTTGGATGCCATCGATCAAATTCGCATCGAAACCGGCGGCACCGCCTTTCAACGCTCGGTGTGGCAAGGGCTGCGCAGTATTCCAGTCGGCACCACGATGAGCTATGGCGACTTCGCCGCGCGCATCGGTCGCCCTAAAGCCGTGCGCGCCGTCGGTCATGCGAACGGCTCCAATCCCATCTGTATCGTCGTGCCGTGCCATCGTTTGATCGGTGCCGATGGCTCGCTCACCGGCTACGGCGGCGGCCTGCCCCGCAAACGCTGGCTGTTGAATCACGAAGCAGCAGCGCAAGGCAGGCTGATCTGATAGATTTTCGCGCTTCGATTTTTCGTCGCACGGATATCACAACTAATGCAGCACGCTCATGCGCGCGGCGCCTCGCGTCGCCCGGTCATGATTCCTTTGCTGGGGTTCCTGCTGAGTGCCTGCGCGACCGCGCCACAGTCGCAGACACCGACGCCGCAAGCAACCCCTGCTCCATCGACACCCGCACCGTATACATCGACGTATCAAGCGCCGGCATCAGGGCCGACACTGATTCGCGGTGCGACCGTGCTGACTGGTACGGGCACACGCATCGACAACGGCGATGTGCTGATTGTCGACGGCAAGATCTCCGCGGTCGGTACACAACTGACGGCCCCCGCCGGCGCCAAAATCATTGAAGCGAACGGTCGCTGGGTCACGCCCGGCTTGATCGACGTGCACTCTCACCTCGGCGTGTATCCCAGCCCGGGCGTCGACGCACACAGCGACGGCAACGAAATGGTCGATCCCGTGACCGCGCAAGCCTGGGCCGAACATGCCATCTGGCCGCAAGACCCCGGCTTTGAGACCGCGCTCGAAGGCGGCATTACCTCCCTGCAAATTCTGCCCGGCTCGGGCAATCTGATCGGCGGCCGCGGCGTCACCGTAAAAAACGTGCACACCACGACCTATCAGGCGATGAAATTCCCCGGCGCCCCGCAAGGCTTGAAGATGGCGTGCGGCGAGAATCCCAAAGGATTCTATGGCAGTAAGGGTCAAGCGCCGATGACGCGCATGGGTAACGTGGCCGGCTATCGCCAGGCGTTCGCCGATGCCCAGGCCTATCGCGAGGAGTGGAACAAATATCGTCGCGAGCTGGCCGAGTACGAAAAGAAACAAAAGGACTCGTCCGGCAAGAAGAAGGACGAGGACGCCAAGCCGCCTTCACCGCCCAAGCGCGACCTGAAATCGGAAACGCTGGTCGGCGCTATGAACGGCGAGATCCTGGTGCACATCCACTGCTATCGCTCCGACGAGATGGCCATCATGATCGACCTGGCCAAGGAATTCGGCTTCAAGATCGCCGCGTTCCACCACGCCGTCGAGGCCTACAAGATCGCCGACGTGCTCGCTCAAAACAACATCTGCGGCGCCGAGTGGGCCGACTGGTGGGGCTTCAAGATGGAAGCGTTCGATGGCGTGCTGGAAAACCTCGCGCTCACCGACATGCCCAAGAACAGCTGCGCCATCGTCCACTCCGATTCGGCCGAAGGTATACAACGACTCAATCAGGAAGCCGCCAAAGCCATGACTTATGGCAACCGCATGGGCCTCGCCATTTCGCGCGAGCATGCGATCACGTGGCTCACGTCGAACGCCGCGAAGGCGCTCGGCATCGACAAAGTCACCGGCACGCTCGAAGCCGGCAAGATGGGCGACGTGGTGATCTGGAACGGCGATCCCTTCAGCGTGTACGCGCTCGCCGAGCAGGTGTTCATCGACGGCACGCTGGCCTACGACCGCGCCAATCCGCCGACGAAACCCGCCTCGGATTTCTTGTTGGGCCAGTATGAGACCGCTGTGAAAGGGAGCGCGCAATGAAAGCTCTGATCGCCTCTGTGCTGGCCCTGAGCGCCAGCAGCGCTGCTCTCGCGCAAGATGTTTTGATTCGCGGCGCGACGGTCTATACGTCGACGGCCAAAGGCACGCTCACGAACACTGACGTGCTGATTCGCGACGGCAAGATCCACTCCATCGGCAACGGGCTATCCTCCGATGGCACCGTGATCGACGCGAAAGGTCGCGCACTGACGCCCGGCATGTTCGCTGGCCTCAGCACCATCGGCATCCAGGAAGTCTCACAGGAATCGACTACCGACGACGCCTCCATCGGTCTCGGCGCGCCCGCCTATGAGATGCAGTGGCGGCCGGAGTTCGACGTGTCCGCCGCTTATAACGGTCGCTCGGTGCTCGTGCCCGTCACGCGCATCGAAGGCATGACCTGGACCGTGCTGAATCCCGGCATCGCCAGCAGCGGCAACTTCCTCGCCGGCCAAGGCGCGGGTGTAACGCTCGATGGTCGACAGGACGCCGTGCTCGATGGCAGCCGCTCGCTGTTCATCAATCTCGGCGGCGGGATGAACTCACATTCCGGTGGCAGCCGCGCGGCACAGTGGATGGTGCTCGAACAGGCCGTGCATGAAACGCGCAATCGGGTCGCCGATCAGAAGACGCTGATGCATCCGCTGGGTCGCGAAGTGTTTGCTCGTTATTTGTCCGGCGGGCGAGTGATCTTCAACGTCGACCGCGCCGGTGAAATCGTCAAGACAATCGCGTTCGCCAAGCGTTACGGCATCAAGCCTGTGATCGCAGGTGGCGCCGAAGCGTGGGTCGTTGCCGATCAGCTCGCCGCAGCGAAAGTGCCGGTGATCGTCGATGCGCTCAACAATCTGCCGAACTCGTTCGACCAGATCGGCTCGCGCCTCGACAACGCCGCGCTGCTTCACAAAGCCGGCGTGAAGATCACGTTCACTCAATTCGAAGACAGCCACAACGCTCGCAAGGTCCGCCAGACTGCCGGCAATGCCGTCGCGCATGGCATGCCGAAGGAAGCAGCGATCACCGCGCTGACCGCCGATGCCGCCGAGATCTTCG
Source organism: Steroidobacter flavus (assembly GCF_042651805.1). Classification (NCBI taxonomy): domain Bacteria; kingdom Pseudomonadati; phylum Pseudomonadota; class Gammaproteobacteria; order Steroidobacterales; family Steroidobacteraceae; genus Steroidobacter; species Steroidobacter flavus. The sequence continues at coordinate 95,159 of NZ_JBHSDU010000003.1, forward strand.
GCCTCGGCGCCACTCGCGGTCATATCGCCGCCGGCCAGGTGGCCGACGTGGTGTTGTGGAGCGGCGATCCGCTCGATGTCACCAGCCTCGCCGACCAGGTCTGGATCGCTGGCCGCCCGATCGACATGCGCTCACGCCAGACCGACCTGCGCGATCGTTACTTCGAACGCCTGAAGCGCGCGACCGCGAACTGAGCGGTCAACCTCGCGAGAGGTGGTGCGTTGATGGGAGGAAGCGCTGGGCTGTGCCAGCGCTTCACCCGGATACTGAGGAAAGCACCATGTCTCGCTTGTTTGTATCGTCCGCCCTGCTCATTTTGTTAAGTGCGCCCGCGATGGCGCAGATGCGCGGCGAAGGCGTCTTCGAACGCGCCGACTCCAACCACGACGGCTCCGTCACACGCGAAGAATTCCTCGCCGCCCGCGCCGAGCACTTCGCCAAACTCGACCGCAACTCGGACGGCTACCTCGATAGCGCCGACGCTCCCAAACGCCGCGGCGGAGACTTTCTGACTGGCCAGTTTGACACTGACGGCAACGGCAAGGTCAGCAAGGAAGAGTTCGTGAACGGCCCGACCACACTGTTCGACCGCTCCGACGCCGACAAGAACAACGTGCTCGATGCGAAGGAACTTGCCGCGGCAAAAGAAGCAATGAAAGAGAAAGGCGACGGGTGGCGCAATCGGAAGCGTCAGTGAGGCGCTACGGCGCCCCGCTCCAAATCGCATCGTTCTTCATCGAAGAAACAAACACCACCCGCGCATTCAACCCTGCGCGGGCCATCCCATCGACCTCATACAGCGATTCGAACGACTCAGCCCCGGACGCCCGACGAGCAATCTCATCGACACCCGTGCGACGTGACAACGTCTCGGCGACATGCATCACGCCGTTATCGCGCGTCCCTGAAATAACAACGATCCGATTCCCATTCGGTCCAGCAAACGTGGAGAAATAACCGAAGTCGCGAAAGGCTCCGCCCTCCGGTCCCATCGGCATCGCTGTGCTCACATAGTCAGTCCCCGTCTGCGAGTCGTGCAGCTCATCGAACGACCCGCCCAACGCCAGCCTCGACTGCGCGAACACTCGATCGGCCAACATGCCCATGCCGCTGATGTAACCGACGTAAACCACATGTGTCGACTTGAGCAGCCTCGGGTCGAGCGCCGACAGCAACGTCACTCGCACCTGCTTGCCGGCATTCAACACCGGCACCAGATCCTGCAAAGCGAAGGCGCTCGCCGCCGGCAAATACGTCAGATCCAGATTTCGATAGTTCGCCATCTGCCCCGCATTGAGCTGCAGATGATCCAGAAAGTCCTGATTGGAGTTGATGTAGAACTCGCGCACCAGCCGTTCGACATTGCCCGCCTGGTCCACTTCGCCGAGCAAAAAGTAGTCGCCCACCACCAGCGTGATCGGCAAGTCATCGTCCAGCAGCGGCCCCCAGACCGCGCTATGACGAACGGCGTCCAAATCTCGATCCGTCGGATTCGACGTGACCGCATACGTCAGCACGACGCCCACGATGAACGCAGCCACCGCCACCAACGCCGGCTTCAACCATTCTCGCCGCGTGAGCCGACTCGTTGGCAGCACCTCCACCGACGGCTCAATGACCTCAGCCACGGGCGCAACCGCCGTCGATGGCTCGAGCACCAATCGGTACTCGCCCTTCGGAATAGTGATGCGACTGTCGTAAGGCGTCAGCGAGCGCGCCGCGAACTCCTCGAGCCGACGCCTCAGCTTGTGGACGTAAACGCGAACCACCGAGTCCTGCGCCACGTCGAAGTTCGCCCCCTTGCCGAAAACCTGCAGAGCGATCTCGATCTCTTTCGGCACCTCGCCGCTCAACGAGCGCGACAACAGAAAATCGAACAGGCGCGACAACGCCCCCGGCTTGCCGAGCAAGCCGCTGGCGCGGAACTGCTCCGCCTGCCTCTGCAGCTCCTCGACCGCTGTCATGCTGAACGCCACACCACCCCCGCTCATGGCCACGATACTAGGAGTTTTAACGTTAAGTAACGTCATTGGAAACAGTAAATTACTGGAGAAGAGCGCGGTTCGCTAACTAGTCTGGTCCCGACTAGTTTGCCCGAGCCTGCCGGTGCCGAGCGGTAACGCACCGGTTACGAATCAGTCTGAATCTTTCCCTGGGGACTCCCTTGCTTCGCCATAGCCGACTCGCAGCCTCGCTGCTCACCCTGGCTTCCACCGTCTCGTTCGCTCAAGACGACCCGCTGGAGGAGATCCTGGTGACTGCCCGGAGCATCGAAGAGACGCTGCCGGTGGAACTGGCCCGCTATGGCCACGACGTGGAATACGTCAGCGCCGATCGCGTGCGTGCGGCGGGCTATGTCGATGTCAGCACCGCCCTGCAGTTCGAAGTGCCCGGCCTGTACGTCTCCCCGGGGAGCGGACCGTTCGACTATGTGGACGTGTCGCTGCAAGGCTCGCGGCCGGGCGACGTGCTGTGGCTGGTCGACGGCGTGCGCATCAACAACCGCATCTTCAACGACACCAGCCCCGACACCCTGCCGGCCAACATGGTCGAGCGCATCGAAGTGCTGAAAGGCGGCGAGAGCCTGTTCTACGGAACGCAGGGCGTGGCCGGTGCCATCAATGTCGTGACCCGCAGCTTCTCCGACGAGCCCGGCGGCAACGTCGCCGTGAACTACGATGGCAACGACGGCTACCAAATCGCAGGCTACGGTCGCGGCGCCATCGGCCGGCACAAGTTCGTGGTGTACAGCTCGAAGAACGAAGGCGACGATTACCGGCAGTTCGCGCACTTCGAGCCCAGCGCCACCGACCGTGACCGCAGTTACAACGTGACCAATGCCGGCCTGAAATACGGCCTGGACTTCACCGACTCGCTGCGACTCGACCTGCTCTATCACCACACCGACGCCACGCTCGACAACAACAGTGCGGCTCGCACCAAGCGCAGCTACAACGATCGCAATGAAGACATCGTCAGCGCCAAGCTCGCTTACGACGCCAGCGACCAGGTGCAGTTGCTGGTCAAAGCGTATCTGCACGACTGGGACACGACCTACGCCAACATCCAGAACGATCCCGCGACCGGCGAGGAAGTCGTGCTATATCCGCCTGGCACTTACTGGGGCTTTCATGACTACGGCGGCAGTGCGCTCGTGAAGATCCGACCGGGCGGCCAGGTCGACTATCACGTCGGCTACGACTATCAGAACTACAAGGCGCGCGACGATGTGTTCCCCATCGCCGGCGAGACCGAGACCGTGCATGCATTCTTTGGTGAAGTGCGCACGGCGGAGAATGCATTCGAGAAGATCGCAGCGGCCGCCGGCGTTCGTTACAACCGCGGCAGTGGCGGCAAGAACGCGACGGTGTGGAACGTCAGTAGCCGCTACACATTGAGCAATGCCCTGTACGTCGAAGGTGTCGTCGCAACGGCGTTCCTGCTGCCGAGCGCGGAGCAGCTTTACTACATCGGCATCGACGACTACGCCGGCAATCCGGACCTGCAACCCGAGGAAAGCAAGAATCTGAATGTTTCCATCGGCGGCAACATTCCGCTGAGCGAAGGCGCCGCAATGGCGTGGCAACTCACCGGTTTCGCGCGCAACGTCGACAATCTCATCGATGTCGGCGACGGGACCGATCAGTTCCCCAACGGTCGCTATCAGAATCTGCCTGGCGAAGTGCAGGTTCGTGGCGCCGAAGCTTCGATCAGTGCGCCGCTCGGCCGCGTCTTCAGAACGAGCCTGAGCTACACCTACAGTCAGTCCCGCCCAGAGGGCTCGGATCTGCAAATCGCGCGACTCCCGGAGAGCTACGCGAAAGGATCGCTGCAATTCACGCCTGCTCGGTTGCCGCTGGACGCGAGCGCGACGGTCAATTGGGTCGGCAATGTGTATCAGTCTGTCAGCGGCTTCGGTCGCCGCAACTACGGCAACTACTTCGTCCTCAACCTCGCCGGACGCTACTACGTCGACGATGCGCGTCGCCATCGTATCGGAGTGAACTTACAGAACGTGTTCGATGAGGAATACGCGACTCGCTTGAGCTCCGCTCGGCGCGACGACGGCTCGGGCTCATTCATCGCCGAGCGCCTCGGCGTGCCGAGAACCTACGGTGTGAGCTACACATACGAGTTCTGACGATGATTCGCTGGCTGCTCCCTGCCGTTGAGCAACATCAGCGCAATGCGCCAACCGACCGGGCACCCATATTTCAGTACATCTCTTTGCGATTGCGGTCACACGCATACTCACACCACCTCGGCAATCGCCGTTGCCCTCTCAACTATCTTGACGGTCGTCCCCCCTTTAACCAGACTGAAACCGCGCTTCCAGCGCACACCACAGCCATTTGGCTCATCACCGAATCGAGGAGATAGTCATGATCATCGAACTCGGCAAAGCAACTGAGGAGACCAGGAAGTGGTATGGGTTCATGGACTTCTGGTTTGACGAGCAACCCTGAACCATACATCGCGCGCATCGAAAGATGCGCGCCCGGCTCAACGCAGCTCGCGTGACAATCTATCTTCGACACGGCGTCCACATGTGCCTCGTTGACGAAGGCGCTATCTTTCTCGACATTTCAACCAATGCGTACGTTGGCATCGATGCTGAGACCCAGTGCGCGCTGACTACGTGTCTCGCGGGGCTTGATTCGGGTCAGAACTCTGCGCCACCGGACACAGTGTTAGCGCTGATGCGTCGCGGGCTGCTTACCGACTCGCAATCGCTCGGCAGGCCCTTCTCACCGCTTACAGTTTCCCTGAATCGCGCGCTGCCTTACGGAACGGGACGACACCCAAGGCCAGGCATCACGGCAATCCACCTTGTGAGATTCTTGAGCGCGCTCACTCGTGTATCGATCATGATTCGTCGCGGGCGGCTCTTGCCTTTGATCACTCGCCTCACCACTCTCAAAGCCAGCGCCTCCCTGCAAGACCTGCAGAGCGCCTTCATTCTGGTGCGCATCTTTCGCCGGCTGTCCACGGCCTTCTATACCGCCAAGAATGCCTGCCTCCTCGACTCCCTGGTGCTCACAGAGTTTCTCATCAAGCACGGTCACCGGCCCACGCTGCTCATCGGAATATGTACCAAGCCCTTCCTTGCGCATGCATGGGTGCAGATTGAAGACTGCGCACTCAACGACTCTCTCGAGCACGCACAAACATTCATACCTTTAGCGGCTCTGTGATGCCAAATGACGCGCTTTCTGGCCCTTGTCTGGGACGATCGAGACCTCGAGAGCAGCGAAGGTGCGTCGAGGATGCGCCGGCAGGTAATGAATGGTAGCGATTGGCTGGTCGCAACGGATCACGCCGGCTTGGCCGTTTACATTCACCAGAAGAGCGCAAGCAGTCGTCGCCCAATATCGCTTCAACAGGATACCGGCGTCATTCTCGGTACGCTGTTCAGACGATCGACAAGTGCCATGGAGCCGGCCGAGCGTCGGCTCACGATTGACGAACGGCAAAGCGCGGACATCCGACGCACTCATGGGCGATCGCTCGTCGATAGCGATTGGGGATCGTACATTTTGTTCCTGCGACGTTCCCAGGAGCATGCGATAAGCGTGTTTCGAGGACCTGCGGGGGCCCTTTCCTGCTACTACCTGACTCGCGACCGGTGCACCCTGTTTTTCTCGCATGCGGCGGATCTTCTCGGGCTGGGCAGCTCACTCTCCATCAACTGGGATTCCATACGAGCCCAAGCCGCCGCGGGCGATTACTTGACCCGAGAAACGGGACTCTCCGAAGTCACTGCAATCCTCAGTGGCGAGTGCCTGGATATCTGTGACGGACAAATCACCAGTCGGTCCTACTGGAATCCATCCAGGTTTTGCAGCGATCCCGTTCGATGCCTTGCTGACGCCGCAACACTATTGCATCTGGAGACGCATCGGTGCATCAGCGCCTGGGCTTCCCTGCACGAAACCCTCCTGCTGCTACTGTCCGGCGGGTTGGATTCGTCGATTGTCCTGTCGTGTCTGCGCAGCAAGAGCCATCGTACAAGAGTGATCGCGGTCAACTTCTATTCCCAAGGCGCCGGCGATGAGCGCCGCTTTGCGCGAAGCATGACCGAAAGAACGAATACCCCGCTCGAGGAGATCCCGAGCAACATCGACATCGATCTGCGCGCATTTGCCGATTGCGCTTTGACTCCGAACCCGGTGTTGAATTTTACCGGCTTCGACGTGGAGCCCGTCATGCAGAGACTGGCTCGCACCTATAACGCGACCGCAGTCTTTACTGGAGAGACGGGTGATGACGTGTTCGGACACGCGCCCACGCCAGATGCATTAGCGGAGATCCTGCAAAGCCCCGAGAACATTCACCGATTCTTTACCGCTGCAATGGACTATGCGGAGCTCGCGCGCATTTCTGTCTGGCGAGCCATGCGCATGGCGTATGTTCATCTCAAGTGGCTGCGTCGGATCCGGACCTGGAGCCTCTATCGCCATCGACTCCTTGCCGGACGATCCAACGACAGCTATCTGGTTTCTCGAAGTGCCGTGACCGTGTATGAAAGCATGCTAGGTCGTTTTACGCACCCGTGGTTCCAGGATGCCGACAACACGCCGCTAGGCAAGGCAACACTGATCTACAGCTTGATCAAGGCAACCTCATCCATCGCTCATTCGCCATTCAGCGCTGCGGAGGAGCCCACCCGCATGAGCCCTCTCGTGAGTCAACCGCTGCTCGAAGCCACGCTGCGAATACCCAGCCATATGCACTTTTCAGGGGCGGAGAACGGTGCGGTCGTGCGCGCTGCATTCCGCTCGGCCTTATCCCCGCTGGTACTGGATCGAGGGATTGGCAAGGGCACTCCTGCGGCGTGGGCTCGTAGCTTGCTCGATAGAAACGCGGCGTTCCTGAGCGAGTTGCTTCTGGGCGGATGGCTCGTGCAGAAAGGAATACTCGACCCACAAAAGATACAAGAGCTGCTGTCGAGTCAGATCAGTCGAACCCGGCTGGGCACGGCTGATTTGGTCAGACAGGTGTACATAGAGACCTGGCTGAGGCGCTGGATTCGTGAAGGTGCCCGCCCCTAGCTCGACTTCCTCTCACCAGATCAGTGAGAACTCTATGGCGATCAACCGACCGAGCGGATCCGCATTGGCGGCATCGTAGGTTGCGCCTCGAGTTGCGCGTGAGCCGGCAATACGCGGCGGCCCTTCATCGAAGAGGTTCGATACACCCAGACGGATAGACAAGTCATCAAGCGTCCGCGCGCGGCTATTATGGAATGTGTAGCTCAGATAGGCATCGGTCGTGCCATACGAGCTCACTGGAACATCGGGCTCCGGCGTCGTATCTCTATAGCCATTGGTGAAGTTCACCGCGAGTCCGCCCTCCCAACGCCCTCGGGTGAATACGGCACCTGCCCGCAGTTTCAATCCCGCAGGGTTTCCTACCGTGCCGACAGAGTCGAAAGCTTGAGCACCGGGCGCGAAGGTCGTCTCGAGCTCGTGGATCGCGCTGGTGGTCAAGGACAGGTCCAGCTGCCCTCCTCTCATGCGGGTTGAATAGCCCACCGTAAGGTCGATGCCGTCGGTGTCGAGCACGCTGGCATTGACGAGCCGCGCGTCATAAATATAGGTCGCGAGATTCTGTGGATTCGGCCCAAAAGCCCCGCCCGTTGAATCTGTGCCAGTCCGGTCCACATACACGAGTTGGCCACCGGTTTGCCGCGCCAACGCGGTCTGCAGGGCCGCGGGACTGCTGTAACTGCGAATGAAACTCTGCAAGGCAGGATTGGACAACGCTGCCGAGTCGAAGGGAGGCGCGACAATGCGCCCCGAGTACGAAATCGCGTAGTAAGTGAGATCGAGCTTCAGCCCTTCAATCATGTTGGGATGGAGAGTGAGTCCGGCGGTCCAATGCCGTGCCGTCTCCGGACGTAAATTTGTTGCTCCAGTCAAGAACGCTACAGGGATCGTTTCGCTGCTATCGGCGCTTCGGAATGAATAGATCGACACTAAAGCGTCAGTTCCGTGCGATGTTCTGATGAGCTCCGCACCCGGCGCCGGCGCGCGAAACGAGTGACTGTAGGTCGCGCGGAGCTCCAGGCCTGATACAGGCGCCCAGGAAAGCCCGAGCTTTGGATTGACAATATGGCCGACATCGGAATAGTCATCGTAGCGCCCAGCTAAAGACAGCCGTGCGCCTCTGGCATCTGGAGCTCGATTGGGCTCGCCAAAGAGGGGCACATGCAGCTCGACGTACGCGGATTCGACAGTGCGTGCAACGTGTTGGCTGCCGATGGTCGGCGACCGCAATGAACGAGTGTATTCTTCCTCTCGGTGATCGATGCCGACGGCAACGCTCATGCTCCCCGCGGGCAGGCTGCCCAGAATTCCATTGGCCGCCAGGCCTGTGATCCATTGCCCTTGGGTCAGCCCCTGTACTTCAGAACTGCTCACCTGCGGCACTGACTCGCCCGTGGGAAAGTGTAGAAAACTGAAATCGGTGCCTTCCCGACTGAGGTGCCCTCTGAGCCAGAGGTCCCATCCCTCGATGCCTGCATAGCGCAGACTCATGGACCCTTGCGTTCGGTCGATCGTGGCCGGAAATTCCAAATGACCGGGCTGGGAAGCTGTTCCAACGGCGAATCGCTGCGTGCGGCCATGTTGAACATCAGCATGCGCAACCCATGAATCCGCGAGCTGCTGACGGCCCGAGACATGAACACTCAATTGCTCATTGCTGGGAAAGATCGAGGCCGGTCGAGCCACACCGCTGGTACAAGCCCTTTTATCCACGCGCAGCGCCGATTGGCTCAGCACGCTGGCAACACCCAAGACACTGCCGCGGTCCCAGCTGGAACCCAACGATTGCCAGGCATGAGTCTCATTGCGCCCCGCCGGTGACGTAAATCCGTATCGAACATGAGTTTCAGCTTCGTCAAAGTCGTCCTTGAGGATGATGTTCACCACGCCTGCGATCGCGTCGGCTCCATACACCGCGGAAGCGCCATCTGTCAGCACTTCGATTCGAGAGACTGCAGCAAGGGGAATGAGGGAAATGTCCGTGATGAGCCCTTGCCCTGAAGGTGCCACACGATGACCATTCACCAGAGTCAACGTCGCCGTGGATCCCAAGCCGCGAAGATTTGCGCTGGCACCGAAGGAAACATTCCCCGAGGCCGCAGCGCCCGCGCTGAATCTTGCGTCCGCGGACTCGCCGTTCGTTCCGCTACGAATGTTCTGTGTGAGCCACTGGACGGCTTGCTCCGTGGTGGCGTACCCCAGCCGGCGAATCTCGTCCTTGTCCAATGTGATAACGGCGGAGCCCGCGGGTGCGACGCCCAGAATGTGTGTTCCAGTCACCAACACTTCAGCGATGGGCTCGCTCGACCTCTTGATACCATTTTCCGCGCTGACAGCGGCGACGCTCGTTTCAGGCGCTGACGTCCGACCGGCGGGTTTGGTCCCCGCACCCGCAGTTGCCGGGAGAATCAGCACTGTTAGCGAATCAACCAACTTATAGGTGAGCCCGGTCCCGGCGAGCAGCTGTAATAGCGCGTCAGCGGGCGAGAGCCGTCCGATGACCTTCGGCGCATCCGACAGTGCCACTGACCCCGGTTGGAAACTCACTTGGAACCTGGATTGGTCCGCCCACTCAGCCACCGCCTGGAACAGAGGCTGCGCCTCCAAACGGAACTCCTGCTGCTTCGACAAATCCGGCGCCGCCCGCGATTGTCCAGGCGCGAGCAGACACAAGACAGCGAACAACAGCAACGCTGCGCCGCTTCGCCAGGCCGGCGAATTCAAGGCCCGAGACCGCACCCGTCTAGGGGCCACTATCACGCAGAGTGATGTCTTCTCCATTGCGAACGATTTTTATGGTCTTATTGAGCTTGAGCACGTTTAGCAAGGATTCCGGGCGCGTCTTCCAGAACACGCCAGAGACGGGAAGCCGGCGTAGCTCCGCACCTTCAACGATCAGCTTTGGCGCCGCGTTGTAACGATTGAACTCTTTCGCGACCTCTGCCAGGGGCCAACGATCGAACACCAGCTGCTGTTCTGGCTGCCACCATGCGGTTGCCGCAGTCGCATCCACCTTCTTCACCGGCTCTATTCGACCGTCTTGATGAATGGTCACTGACTGCCCGGCCGAGAGCGTCACTGCCTGAACCGGTCTGGGGGTTTTAGGGGGAGCAAGCTGTGGCTTCGCCTGCACGACGCCTTTCACCACCACTGCGGTGACTGTTTGATCGCGGGCCACACTCACATCGAATTCCGTACCAACCGCCACCACCATCGCGAGGCCGGCATGCACACGCAAGGGGCGATGAGCGTCTTGACGAACTCTGAAAAAGCCCTGTCCCTTCTCCAGGTACAAATCACGCGCCTCCGCGGAGAACGCTGCCCGCACCTCAGAGTGAGCATTCAACGCAACCACCGAGCCATCCTCCAGCTCGAACTCCTGCCGCTGTTCGCCCGCGACGTAAGCTCCTCTTGTGGGTTGGAGCGCAGAGATCGCCGCCACTGACAAGCCGAGCGCTGCCACACTCGCCGCGATCGCCATACCCCGGACACGCCGACGCGCGAGCCGCCGCTCCGCTTTGGATCGCTCGATCAGGGCGTCCACATCGATGGGATAAGTGCGCACAACATCCCGAATTCGATTGTCGACCTCCTGGGCAGCCGCGAACTCCATGACGTTTCTCGGCGAGGCCTGGATCCAGTTCGAAAACTCCGTGAGATGCTCTTCTGTTGGCTCATCGGTCAGTACCCGAAGCCAGTATGCCGCCTGCTCTTCTACTGGCCCGGTGCGCAGTTGCGAGTCATCCTTTGTCATCGGCGTGCCTCCCGAGACAGGCGAATTCGCAGCTTGGCCCGGGCGCGCTGAATGCACTTCTTCAGCGCCGCCTCCGTCATCTCCAGTCGCTCGGCCGCTTCGGCGTAGCTCAGCCCATCGCGCACCAGCAGGACGATCGCTGCGTAAGCCGTCGGCATATCGGCCAGCTTTGTTTCAACTTTCTTGAGCAGCTCCGCATAATGTTGACGATCTTCCGGATCCTCGCTTGACCATTGCTGGATGCTTGCTCCGTCATCACCCTCGGCCGACTGCTCCAGTTCGTAGAGCCACACCATGTGTTCGCGCTCCTTGGCACGGTTGGCGCGGAACTCCGCCAGCGTCCAGCTGGCCAGCGTAAGAAGAAAGCCAAGGGGCTTTCGGATAAACGGCATTCTGTTGTTGATACTGAGGATCTTCTCAAACGTCGATTGAGCGAGGTCTTCGACATCCTGCGGGTTGCTGACTCGCCGCGAGAGATAGTCACGCAGATTCCCGGAATATTCCTTCGCGGCGGCCTGCGCCAGATCCCGGCTCGAGATCATATTGAGCGTCCTCGACAAACTGATGGGCTAGGCCGGATAGACCGGCCTGAGTTGGCGAGTCGCCTTCGTGGTAATCAGTTTGTTTGTTTTCGAGGTAAGCGCCGCGGGTCAGCGGTGCTGCCGACCGAAAAAAAATGTCCCCGAATGCGGGTGAAGTTCAGACCTAGTGGACGAGGGACCGTACCCCCCGGCCATGGATGGCCTTCCAGCACACACATCCATCGATGAGAGAGATAGCCGTGCGACGACAGAAACAAAAAGGGCGCCTTTCGGCGCCCTCTCTCAATCAAACAACAGCTTTACCCGATCAAGTCGCCTGCACAGCGATCAACCGCACGCGCAGGTACTGCTGACGCAGCGACTCTTCGAGCTCGCGAACGCGATGGGCGAATTCGGTGTGCTCGATGTGGTCGATAACGGCCTTCTTGGCGGCTTCGACTTTCTTCTGTTGCAGCGTGGCCCAGTGAGCCAGCGTTTCCTTGAAGTGCGCCATCTCGGTTTCGAGGGACTGGCGCAGGGCGGCCAGGCGGCCGTGGTCCTGGCACTGGCCGAGGTTCTCTTGGGCGGCCTGCAGCTGACGCTCGACCAGCGCCTGGCGGATCTGGAACTCGGGCACGCGCTTCAACGAGCGGGCCAGGCCGACGAACTTGGCGGCGGAGATCAGCCACTTGGTCGGATCCCACTGGTACCAGCGGATGCCATTGCGGTAGTCCCACTGAAACAGGTGGTGATAGTTGTGATAGCCCTCGCCCCAGGTGAACAGCGCCAGCACGCCGTTGTCGCGGGCGGTGTTCTCAGTGGTGTAAGGACGGCTGCCCCAGAAGTGGGCCAGCGAGTTGATGAAGAACGTGCAGTGGTGGCTGACCACCAGGCGCAGGAAGCCGCCGAGCAGCAGGCTGCCCCAGATGTTGCCGTGGATAAAGCCCAGCAGCAGCGGGATGCCGAAGTTCATGGCCACGGCGATCGGCACGTAATACTTGTGCTGGAAGGCGACGATCGGGTTGGCTTCCAGGTCCTTGGCGTTCCGGAAGTCCTGCTTGCCGCTCTCGTAGTTACGGAGCATCCAGCCCAGGTGCGAGAACCACAGGCCGCGCTTGGCCGAGTACGGGTCCTGGTCCACATCGTCGACGTGGCGATGATGCACGCGGTGGGAGGACGCCCACACCAGGATGCTGTTCTGGAGCGCCATCGCGCCGAACAGCATGTAGAAAATCTGCAGGGGCTTGGACGCCTCGTAGCTACGATGCGCCCACAAGCGGTGATAACCGGCCGTGATGGACATGCCGTTCAGCGCCCACAGCACGAAGAAGCCGATCCACTCGTAAGCGTCGAAGCCGTAGTTCGCCCAGTACCACGGCAGCACCGTCACCACCGGAATGGTGGAGATCAGGAACATGATGATGGCAGGCCAATTCAGCGGCGCGCGTTTCGTCGTGGCGTCAGCGGTCATCGGTACTCCGTGGAAAACTTGAGGCTCGGATCCTAGCAGGGGCTAGCGGGAATTTCCGCGCAATAATGGCTCAGACCCACCCGGCCCGTACTTCGTGCGAAGTACGGGCCAGGTTCAGGGAATGCCCTAGGTTCCTGAGCGGAATCTGTGACTTAGCGCTCAGCCAGCGCCGCCACCAGGGCGCCGCGGGCGGTCGCTGTCAGTGGATCGCTGGCCATCCGCACCTCGCCCACCTGGAACGGCCAGGAGCGGCGGCGCAGGGCCTTCTCGAAGCGGTCCCGGAAGCCATTGGGCTTGGAGGTGCCGCCGGCCAGAATGATCGGCATGGGCTGATCGTTCCGCGGCAGTTTCGGGGTCTTCTGCACGGCCTTGCCCAGCTCATCGACCAGCTGCTCGATCAGCTTGTCGTAATAGATGTGCAGCGCCTTGTCGATCTTGTCGCCGCCCTCGCGGGTCAGGTCGAGCGTTTCTTCCTTGATGGCTTTGACGCGGGTGGCCGGCTCGTTGACGACCGCACCGACCGAGGCGTCGATGAAGTCGCCGCCGTGCGCCAGGCTCATGGTCAGCGACGGAATCGACAGGTACGAGATCGCGACGTTGCACATGCCGCCGCCGCAGGAAATGCCGATGCCGGTGAAGCCTTCTTTGGCGAGCTCGGCCAGCACCACCGCGAGGCCTTCGTTGACCGCGAGCGGCGTGTAACCGCGGCCCTTCAAGTAACGTTTGATGGTCTCTTCGTGATAGGTCAGCTCGTGGCCCGTCTCAGGCGCGGCCGCCGGCACGGAGAACGCCAGCAATTCGCCAGGATTCCGGGACTGCGGCACGAGCGTGCTGAGCACGGTCTCGAGCACATGTGTGGCCTGCGGCTCGCTGGGATTCAAGATGCCCTTGGCCATCGGCCGGCGCACGTTGGCATTGAAAATGTGCGCGAACTTTTCCGAAGCGTCGCCATAGACGATCAGACGATCGTTCTCGCGATAGAACGGCGTGCGATTCGCCTTCAGCCCTTGCTCGTGCAACGCCGAGTACGGCACGTCGAAGAACGCGTTGAGCTGCGAGTCGGTCGTCGGCGAAATGTTATCGCCGCGCGCCGAGACCACTTTGCTGGTGCCCACGTCGAGGCCGATGCGAGTGCGAGTCCCGCTCTGGCTCTGACCAGTGTGGCTGCCCGAGCCCGACGATTCCGAGCCGTGGTCGTTACGATCGTCCATAGCGTTACCCTCTTTTGTCTGCCGTCTGTAAAACCAATGTTTACTGAGTTCGATTGGCCAGGCCGGGCTCGTCCCCGGTCGGCGTCGGAAGTTCCGCGCGCCAGCGGCGATAGTCCGCCTGGCGTTCGTGCCGTAAATCGTCGAGCGACATCGAGCGCTGACGAGCCTCATTTGCAAGTTGTTGCTCGGCTGCGATCAACCCGGGCCAGCGCTCGCCCATCGTGCGCAGGAATTCGCTGTCGTAAGTGAAGCCGAACAGCGCCACGCTCGGCAGCGGCTGCGCATACAGGTCCGGCAAGCCAAACGCTTTGAACGGGAAGCCGCGCGCCCAGTCGAGGTGATATCCAATCAAGCCCCGCTTCGGCGACACGCTCGCGAGCCCGTGCGTCACACACATCTCCGGCGCGATGGCGAATCGCTGCCGCAAGTAATGAGTGAGATTGCGACCGGCGATCAGCTGCGCGCGTGTGATGGGCAACGTGCGCCCGCCCTCCCAGCGCGACTCGAACGATACCCCGAGGAATGCCGAATTCAGATCCAGATAAACCTCATCGCCGCGCGCCCACACACCGTGTCCGGCATGATTGGCGCGACTGTCGTCATCGACGATGCGATACACGCGGCCGAAGCGATCGATCATGTAGTTATAGGCCTGCTCGCGCTTCACGAAGCGGAGCAAGGCTTCCGAGCCCTTGCGCAATTCTTTCTCGTAGCCCGGCTCGAGCGGCCACAGATCGCTCTCCGAGGTATGAAACAGAATGCCGATGGGACGATTGAGCTTGGTGGGTAACAACTGACCGTCGCGGGAATGCACGCGATAGTCACGAGGCGCGCCCTTCACCGTATACGCGGTCTCGATGCGCAAACCGTTGCTATACAACTCCCAGTCCGGCCCACGATCTGCGAGCCACAGCATGCTGGGCACGATGCCAACGTCATCGTCGGCCAACGTCTCAGCGACCGGCGGCTGATTGACCGGCGTCTCATCGACTGACGCGGGAGTGGTGAGCGTCGTCGTTGTCGGTACAGAGAGCGGCGCAGTCGCAGATTCAATCGCGGTGGCATTCGCTTCGGTGGAAGAACCTACCGATGCAACTTGTTCAGGCTCGCTGCGCCATCGATTGACTTGCCAGGCAACGATGGCCACGAGCACGGGAACAAACAACATCGCGGCCGCGGACGCGCCGACGACCACACGACGCGCAGTCTGTCGAGCCGCTAGGGTGCGCTCGGCAATTTCTTCATCGGCATCGGCCACGGCGTCGAGCGCACGCAAACCTTTCAATCGATACCAGGCACGACGCGCGGGAGGAATGGGCACGAGCTGCACGAGGGCGCTCTTGTCGCCGTCTTCGTTAAGGGCGCTTTGCAGATAGCGCAGCTTGACGATGGGATCGTCGATGTCGTCGGTGATGCGGGTCAGCTCTTCGCCGCATTCACGGCTCACGGGCGGCCGCTCACGCCGATAGCGCTCGGTGGGCGAGCCTCTCGCTGCAGCCGTCATGGGCCGGCCATCCATCCAAGGAAAACAATGGGATGCACGTTATGCCTGCGAACATTCTGCGTTGCAATCAGGGATTACAGTCGCGTTATGTCCGGCGAACCAGTACCCAGTTCACGGTCCCGCCAATTCCTTGGCGGTAAGCACCCCAGAAATCGCCGTTCGCGAGCCGTTAGCCGTATATCGGTACGCGCGAGGCTTCTCGCCCATCCACGCGGGATCAACCGCAAAGCGCAGCGCCTCCTCCGGCGCCGTGGAAAATGCATAGGCTTCCGAGCGCACCCCGAGATCCGCCAGCCGTTGACGAATGTCAGACGCCGCGGCGATGGGATCGGTCGAGATCGTGACCACCTTGAGCGTAGATTGCTGCTTTTGCAGGGCCGCGATGTTACCGAGCGATTTCATGCAGTAGACACACTCCAGGTCCCACATCACGACCCAGAACTCCGCGCCGGCATGTTGTTGTTCGATCTTGCGCAGCGTGTCGCGGCTGAACGGCTTGATGGCATCGTCGCCGGTCGCATCGCCGAGGTTCGCGACGGCAACGCCATCGGCCTTGCGCCAGACAATCAACATCGACGTGTCGTTGCTCAGCACTCGCGGCTGATCGGACTCACCTTCTGTTTGTAACGTCGGGCCCGCCGTGAAATGACGTCCGCCGTCTTTAGATAACCACGACTCCACTTGGGTGGCCGTGCCGTCGAAACGTTTCCAAACGACGCCGACGATGTTTCCTCGGGCCACGATGTCCGCGTGCATCGCTCCGGCCGGCAACGGTTGCACGCCGGTAGGAGCGGCGCCCGTCAGGCGTCCGTAGAACGCACGCCCTTCGCCGTTGACTTGATTGAACCACACCGCATGACGAGTACCGTCCGCGGCGATCGCAAGTGACGGCCCGTGATGAGGGCACGCGTCGATCTTCCATCGATCCGATGTAACACGCTCGACAGTAATGCCCTCGCCCTCCGGTTTCAGCACGGCGAATGCATGATCCCGTTCGCTACCCGGAAACACATGACGCCACATCGCAACGGCGCGCCCCTTCGAATCGAGCGTCATGGCGATCCGGCAACACTCGCAACTGTTGTCGGCCAGTTTGTAATCGCCCTTCCAGGTCGCGCCCCGATCGTCCGAGTACGCGTAATACACGGCCGCGCCGGCGTACTCGCGTTTCGCCGCCTGCGCGGCGCCGAGATCGCGCTTGTCGATCCACGACACCCAGAGGCGACCGGTCTGATCGACCAGCATCGACTCGAATCGATGCGTGATGAGTTGTCGATCTCGATGAACCACCGCGGGCGCCGACCAGCTCTTGCCGCCATCCAGCGAGCGAGCGAAGCGAATGTCGCCGGTGAATTTGTCCGAGGTCGGCGACGTCCAGGTCACATAGATCTCGTCACGAGGACCGAACGCGATCTTCGGACGATTCTCACCGTCGGCGGAGACCGGCTCCGGCTTCGTCGTGACGCGAATCGCGGGCTGCCAGGTTTTGCCGTTGTCGTCGGAACGCTCGAGCACGACGTGAGCGTTCTTATCGACCGGCTCGCTGCGAACGATCCACAAACGTTTCTGCTGATCGAACGCGGCGGTCGTGCCCAGAGCACGACCGTGCGACATGGCGGCACTCGCCGGCTGAAGCAGCGTGGCGAGCATGAGCGCCAGGAGCGCCGGCACGGCGGTCCAACGAACGACCGTGCGGCTGAGCTTCAACGCCCTCATCGCGATCCCTTGACCTGCCAGCGCGCTCGTACGAGCGGGTGCCTCTCGGCGAACGACCGTGCGGCTGAACTGTAGCGATTTCATCGCGTGCCCTCGAAAGACCAGCGCGCCTCAACAAACGCCGTGCGACCCGCATAGGGATGCGATTGATACGCACGCTCGTCGGTAAGGTTGTCCACGCCCAGCGCCAGCTCGATGTTGTTTTCCATCGTGTACGCCACCCGTGCATCCAGCATCGTGAAGCGCGAGACGCCGCCGTATGTATCGGGATTGATGTCGTCGTTCTCCAGGCGGTTGTACATCCGCCCGGAGTAACGAATCCCGAGACTGGTCATCCACTGATCCGTCGGCCGCCACACCGCTTGCAAATTTCCGCGCCAATCCGGAACGCGCGGCCAGATGTTGCCGACCGACACGGGATAGTTGTCGTTCTCCAGAATCCTGGCACGCGCATACGCCAGGCTGCCGTCGAATGACACTGACTCAATCGTTGGCAACGCGACGCTAAAGGCCGTTTCGATGCCGCGCGTCCGTACGCGGTCAACGTTCTGCACATTGGTGACATTCGGCGTCACCGTGATGTTCGTCTGACTGAAGATGCTGTCACGGACGTCGTCCTGGAACAAACTCGCGCGCAGCTTGCCCCAGCTGAACCAGCGCTCGACCGTGAAGTCGACCGAGTCGGACCGTTCCGGCTTCAAGTTCGGATCGTTGACGACGATGGTCCCCGCCGTGCTCGTGCCTTGAAACAATTCCGGCACTGTCGGGAAACGCACGCCGCGACCCGCGCTCAAGCGAAGCGTCCAATCGTCATTCAACGTGTAGGCCAGCGATGCCTTCGGCGACAGCGCGCTGTCATTGCGCTCGGGGTACGACACCACCGACGTGCCAGCACGTTGACCGCCATCGAACGCCGACCATTCTTCATAACGCGCACCCAACGTGAGCGCCCAACGATCCGCAAGCTGCCACTCGTCCTGCAGATACAAAGCTTCGAGCCGCGTCTGACCGAACACGTTCTGGGTCAGTGCGCCGCTAGTAACGTTGTAGACAGGATTGTCGAGTTCGTACTCATTGCGGTGATAGCCGATCGCGAGCGTGTGTCGTCCGCCTGTCCAGTCGTCAGCGAACGGCGTGTAGACGCCCTGCACTTCGAACGTCTGCCAGCCGGTGCCGTCGCGCTCCGTATTCGTCGGATCGGGCGAACCCGCGGGACCTGAGCCGTTGCGATATCCCTCGACGAGCGTGTCTTCGAGGATGTCGTAACGCGAATAGACCAGCGAGCCGTTCCAACCATCGGGGCGCGTGGTACGTAACGTCGTCCCCCACAGCCGATGTTCTTCTTTGCGTGTGCTCGGCAAGAACGCGTTGGTCGGAATATTGAAAGTAATGCCATCGGCGATCACGCGACCCGACCAGACTTCGTTGCCCGCCGCGTCACGCATCAACGTGCGATTCTCGTTGTTGGTGTCGTTACGCCACATCGAGACGAAGCCCTCCGCCTCCAGCCAATCCGTGAATGCATAACCGCCCCGCAGCTTCACTTGATCCTGAATCGTGTGATCGATGGCGCCCGAGTTCGCTCCGAAGACCGCGCGCTGACGACCCTGCGGATCGCTATCGAAACGCACGCCCGTAACCGGTGTTGCCGCGCCTGTCACCGTCGGGAACTGCCCGGCTGCGTTGGCGGATACCGTGTAGTACTGCATCGGATGCCCAGTCGCGTCCTGACGATTCGCGGCCAACGTGAACCACGCTCCGTTGTCGAAGCGATTGCCGAGATATCCCGACACTTGGTAGCCGTTGTAGTCGTCGTCGAGACCGTACTCGTCGAAGTGCTCGCTGAACGCCGTGGTCCGGACGCTCGTCTCGAAATCGGACGGCCGACGAGTTCGGATCGCAACGGTCGTGCCGATGGAGTTGCCGGGATAGACCGCCGAGTACGGGCCATACAACACATCGACACGCTCGATCTCCTCGGGCGCGACCATGTTCCAGCGGGGCGCATCGAACCGACCGAGGAAGTTGGACAGCAAATAGCCGTCCATGAAAACCAGGCCGCGTGCCGGTTGCAGCGTCGAGAAGCTGCGACCGCCGATCAGCGCGTTCCGATCGCCGATGTAGCGCTTACGAATGGTGAGATTGGGTAAATATTTGAGGGCGTCCTCGGGATTGAAAAGATTCTGCGTGCGCAGCTCGTCGGCGGTTTTCGACGCCGTCGTGTTGGGCACATCCACACCGGGCCGCTCGCGCAGGCCGGTCACAGTGATTGCATCTATCAATTTGTCCGTCGCCACGCCTTGGGCGTGCGCGCAGACAGTCGCGCCGGCACTTAACAGTACCGCCGTCGCGAGCTTAGTTCGGGTGTCCATGAAATCGACTCCAGACCATCGCCGCCGCGATGTTTAGTCGCGGCAATCAAGGGCGCGGAACGATCAGGAGCGAGCAGCAATGCCCGCGATCCTCATCGTCGGGGCGCCCTCACTGGTGACCAATGTCAGGCGAGGCTGGGAGGACCGCGAATGCGATCGGCGCGAACGGGGCCGACACGGAAGGTCGGCGCGGAGAGGAATTCGAAATGTTCGTCACGCGGAGCATCGGTCGCACCCGCGAGATAAGGAATGTCACAAGGCGTCGCCGATGCGACCAGCGAGAACGGACAGGGCGAGTTGTCGTCATGCGAAGCCGATGCTTGATCCGCTCCGCCATGATGCATGCCCGGGTGATGCTGATGTTCGGCATGGGCTTGCTGGGTCGCCGGCTTCGGCGAGAACAGCGGCGCCACGACGCCGGACGGACAGAACATCAACTGCAGCTGGCCCGCATCCACCGACAGCATGAAGCCAGCCGGAATCAGTGCCCGCATGACCAGCAGCGGGACGATCCAGAGACTCAGCAGTTTCAGGTAATGGCGACGCATGACTGCGAGCGGAAGTATACGCCCGCTCCAGTTCAGGCAGTCACCCTCCAAGGTGAGACAGATTGCCCCAGCGCACGGATGTACTCAGGGCTGCTCTTTCGGGCAGTACCCTTTTAGAGCAGTCTCTTTTTGAGCATTTTTTCTCTGGCCACCGCTGCTTAGGATGCGTCCCATCGAAATAACACTGGTTGGGGAGCATGCCATGGACACCGCTGAAGTCTGCGAGCAAACCGATATCTACGAACAAGTCCGGGAGGCAGTGCGGCAAGCCGTAAGTGACACGCTGGCCCGGATCGCCACCCGGGACGATCTGAACACCCTGCTGTTGCAACTCATGCCGACCCCGGCCGCCACCAATGCGGTGCGCGTCTCAGCGCCGCCCTCGGCCGCCACGCCGAGCTCGGTTCGACTGACGGCGCGCGAACAGGAAATTCTCGAGCGCATCACCGCTGGCGACAGTAATAAAGAAATCGCCCGTGCCTTCGATCTCAGTCTGCATACGGTGAAACGTCACGTCGCGAACATTCTGACCAAGCTCGGCGTCAGCTCGCGCGTGCAGGCGGCCACCTGGAAGTACGCGCGTCACTGATGAGATCGCCTTCGGCCATGTTGTCCCCGGAGCACATTCTGCAGACGGGCTTCGGATTCCGCGCTTCGCAGACATTACTGTCGGCGGTCGAAGTTGGATTGTTCACCGAGCTCGGCAAAGGGCCGCGCTCGAACCGTCAATTGCGCCGCTCGCTCGGCTTGAAACAAAGCGCCGTTGCCGAGCTGCTGGAGCCGCTGGTGGCGCTGGGCTTTCTGGAACGAGAAGGCGACGACGCCGGCGCCGTGTACGTGAACAGTCGGGAGAGCGGACATTTCCTGGACCGGAACAGTCCCGGCTATCTGGGCGACGTGCTGGTCCAAAGTGCCCGCCCCGAAGCCACCCCACAACAGTCCTCAGCGACTGGACTGTTGACCATCGCAGCCTTGTTACTCGCCGATCGTTTCGATTTTTCCCGCTATGGATCGATGCTCGACCTGGGCAGTACGCGCGGCTTGTTGGCGAGAGCCCTCGCCGCCCGGCACGCGCATCTGGCTTGTACGAGACTCGGCTTTTCCACACTGCGAACCACCGGCTCCCTACCTCGCGCCGATGTCATCGTGACGCCGATGATTCTCCGGCGTTTCGATGAAGCTGGCCGAACGCGGCTCATCAAGCGCGCTCATCAAGCGCTCGCCTCTGGCGGCTGCCTGATCGCCATCGAATTTCTGACGGGCGAAGATCGGCGTCGAGGCTCGGCCTTGGCCGCGCTACTGGGCGTCGAGCCCCAGCGCCACCGTGCACTGAGCTGGTCGGACCTGGATGACAGCTGTCGTGCAGCCGGCTTCGAGCGCACCGAATTGTTGCCGCTGATCGGCCCGTTGACTGCGACACTCGCCTACAAGCCGCCCAAACGTTGAGTTGTCGACCTCGCTGACAATTTGCCGCCCGAGACCAACGGGAGGCTACTGCTCGCGTGCGCATTCGCTAGAATCCGGGACCGAATCTCCAGCCCAAGGTCCCCGTCTCAGAGATCCATGGCCCGCAGCGACCCTCCCCGCGCCATCTCCCGCTTGCGTCATCGCCCGGTTGCGCGCCGGGACGTCGATGAATGTTTCGAGCTGCTACCGCCGTGGCTCGGCGTGGATCAACAGCAAGTCGCGGAGATCCGGCAAGTGTGGGATTGGCTCATCGATGAGCCGTCGCTGCTCTCGGGCGTCATCGAGGATCTGGCGCTGCCGCCCGGTAGGCGCATCCAGGCATCGGGCGTCACGCTCATCGTGCCGCAAAGCCTGGTGCGGGCGTTGGACCTGGACGGCCAGCCGCGAGCATTCATCACCCGGCGCATCTACAGCGCGCTCCGGGATGGCAGCTTCAAGCCCATGACCGATCGCGAGATCGGCATCGAGAATGCCCGCGGTGAGCTCACGATGATGATCCTGCACTTCTCACAACGCGATCACGACATCACCAATCCGTACGTGCAAGACGTGATTACGATGGCGAACGATACGTTCCGCATGTTCCACGACGGCTTCAACCTGCGCGCCGTGTATTACGAAACGGGCGAGATCAACGATCTGGTCGCGGTGGCGTCCGGCTTCATCCGGCGTCATTACGCCAACCCGGCGGAATTGCAGGTTCTGCCGCGCGAGCATCAGCCCGCTCTGTTCGGCCTGACCCGCGAGCAGGCCAAGGGCTTGTTGCCTGGCTCGCCGGCCCGCAATTGTTTCCAGAACCAGCCGCCGCTGTTCACCTTCTCGGCCTCGCAACGCCGGCTGCTATGGTTCGCCTTGTTCGACGACTCCGACGATGCACTGATGCCGTTGCTCGATGTGTCGGTGCACGGCCTGAAGAAACTCTGGCGCGGCATCTACGAGCGCGTCGAAGATCGCATGCCCGAGTTCTTCGGCGACAGCGGCAGTGGCGACGAAGGCAAACGGGGTCCGGAGAAGCGGCGGCAAGTGCTCGCTTACGTTCGGCAGCGACCGGAAGAATTGCGGCCCTGGTTTGCGGGCTGAGCCGTGCGCACGCCTCACATCGCAAGATTGCGATTCCGCCCCACGCAGCCCGCCGACCTGACGGAATGTTTGGCTTTGTCGCCCGAATGCCTCGGCCTGGACGACGGACTCCGGCGCGCCCTGCCGGGGCTGTGGCAGCGGATTCTAGGCCTGCCGAGCATCATCACCACCGTGATGGAAGACCTGGCGATGCCCACCGGCCAGCGTATTCAAGGCTGGGGTTACAGCTTCGCGCTCGCCGACGAGTGGGTACGACAGGAACAGCTCGACGACCGACCGTCCGCGTTCGTCATCCGACGCATCTACGCCGGCATTCTGGACGGCAGCTTCAAACTGATGGACGACGCCGAGCTGGGTCACGCGAACGCGCAGGGGCGATACAACTACATCCACTTCTACTCGCAACGGCGCAAGGATCTGAACGACCCGTACGTGCAAAGCGTGTTCAACATCGCCAATGAGGCGTTCCGCACGGCCGCCAGCGGTTACAACGTGCGAGCCATGTACTTCGAAACCAGCGCGCAAGACGCGCCGGCGATCGTTGCGGCCGGCTTCCACCGCAGGCTGTACGCAGACGAGAGCTCGCTCGAACACCTGTCGGAGGAGGCGCGTCCGGCGTTTCTCAGCATGACTCGCGAGGAAGTGCGAGCCAGCCTCCCGGGCACTTCGGTGCGACACGTGTTCGATCATCATCCGCCGCTGTTTCGATTCTCATACTCGCAGCGTCGGCTGTTGTGGCTCGCCCTGTTCGACGACAGCGACGCCCACCTCACCGAGCGATTGGAAATATCCGTGCACGGCCTGAAGAAATTGTGGCGCGGGATTTACGAGCGCATCGAAGATCGCATGCCCGAGTTCTTCGGCGACACCGGCGGCAGCGACGAAGGCAAGCGCGGCCCGGAAAAACGCCGCCAGGTGCTCGCGTATGTGCGTCAGAGACCGGAAGAATTGCGACCCTGGTCCGGCGCCGATTGATCCTTTGTGACATGCACTGAAGTGCATGGCTCCCCACTCGCCGCCGGCATAGCTCCTCCGAGCGATTCGACATCCGGGGCGCACCCGGAAACTTCGCGTCCATCGTTCACCGCGGAGTTTTCTCATGTTCAAGCGACTTTCCATTCTTGGCTGTCTGGCCCTGTCCTTGTCCGGCTGCATCAGCCCCGTCGAGGCCGCGACCTTGCCGATGCCCACTGTCGAATACTCGGCCGATCGCATCATCGAAACCGCGCAGGGCTCCTTCGAAGGCAAGATCTTCGCCGCCAAGGACAAGGAGCGTACCGAGACCAGCATGCAAGGCATGCAGAGCGTGATGATCCTCCGTAAGGATCAGCAGCTGGGCTGGATGCTCATGCCGGCGCAGCGCATGTATCAGAAGCTCGACTTCAAGCAGGCTCAGCAGCAAAGCGGCTCGCAGCCCAACGATGTGGAAATCACCGAAATCGGCAGCGACACCGTCGAAGGCATCGCGGCCACCAAGTACAAGATGATCATGAAGGACGGCAGCGCCGGCGGCTTCCTGTGGATCACGTCCGAAGGCATCACGGTCAAGATGGACATGCTTTCCAAAGACGGCCGCGATAAGAACCGCACGACCGTCACGCTGAAGAATCTGGTCATCGGCCCACAGGATGCCGCGCTGTTCGATCCGCCCGCCGACTACAAGGCCATGCCGTCGTTCGGCGGCGGTATGAAAGGTCTGTTCAATCGTTAACGCGCGCACGTCGTCACATCAGGGGCAATCATGAATTCTCGATATCTCGCGACGGCTGTGCTCGTCACTACTTCTTTGCTTGCTGGCGCTGCGTTCGCGGACTGCGCGGGCGACGGCGTCGCCGACAAGAAGCGCTCGTATCAGCAGGCACAGAACTTCGAGCACGAAGGGAAGAAGGAACAGGCGTTGTTTGCTTACCATGCTGCGCAGGGCTATGCGTGCGAACCCAACAATCCATATGAGATGGATGCCGCAAGACGCGCCGCGCCGCTCGGCCTGGAGCTCGGTCAGGCTGCTGAGAAGAAGGGTGATTTGGTTCGCGCCTTTCAGCTTTATGAGGCAGGCGGTCACTTTGCTCACGCCGATCGCGTGTTCATCGTAACGATTCGTGCGGAAGACTCGCCCCAGGCTTATCAACGCGCGCTCGAGCATTATCGAAATCGCGAAGGCGGCGCGTTCGTCAGCAACAATGCGGCTGCGCTGAAGGTCACTGGCAATTACAAGGTCGATCCGAAGTACATGGCCGAAGTGATGGCGATGCCGAAAAACGGCGTCGAGCGCGCGGCGGAGAAGGAGAAGGCTGCATTCAACGAGCAGTTCTTGCGCGAGTACGTGCAACTGATTCAGTCACAGCCGGATGACCCGAGCGACTTCGCAGCCCTGCAACGCGCTGGTGACGCCCACACGGCGTTCGCGAGCAAGTGGCCCGATCAGGATCCGATGAAGACTTCGCGTGATGCGATTCAGTCCATGCGGATGTGGGGTTTGAATGGCAACGACGAAGCATTGGCCAAGTCGGTGGACGGCCGAGTCAAGTCACTCGTCGAGCAACGAGCTTCGTTGCTACGAGACAAGTTCTTCAACGCACCGAAGCTGCTTGGTGACGCGATGGACTTCTATCGTGTGCTGGGGTCAGAGGCCGGCGTCGGTGGCAAGATCAAGGCGATTCGTTCGCAGGCCAAGCAGCTCGCGGCGGATGCGGATGCGAAGCAACGCTATGGATTGGCTGCTGAGTATTACAGCGTGGCGGGCGACAGCGATGCCGCTGAGGCGTCCCGTCAGAAACAACAACAGCTGGCGATGACGAAGATGCAGCCGTCGATCGATGCCGCCCAGAAACAAGCCGAGGAATTGCAGAAGCAGTTCAGCGACCCGAAGGCGGTGGAAGCGATGCGTAAGCAGGCCGAAGCCGCGCAGGCTGCGATTCAGGCTCAGCAGAAGAAGCAGCAGAAGAGCGGCGATAAGAAAAAGAGCGCGGAGGAGCTGGAGAAAGAGCTGGGGATGTAACAACTCGAAGGGTGCCCGCTCTGCCCCGGCAGAGCCGGCAGCCCGGCCTGCCGAGCCGGATCCACCTCGTAGCACACGCCACCTTCGTCGCAGGCCCCATTGCATCGCCCGGCTCCGCCGGGCCGATGCGGCTCTACTAGCCAGCCCTCGATCTCACTCCCTGGGCAACAAGAGCATGGCGCGGCTTCCGCCGGGGCCGATGCGACTCTACTAACCAACCCTCGGTCTCACTCCCTGAGCAACAAGAGCATGGCCCCGGCTCCGCCGGGCCGATGCGGCTCTACTAACCAACTCTCGGTCTCACTCCCTGAGCAACAAGAGCATGGCCCGGCTTCGGCCGGGCCGATGCGGCTCTACTAACCAACCCTCACTCACTGAGCAACAAGAGCATGGCGCTGCTCTGGCCGGGGCATCTGGCTCTATCAACAAACCAACGGTTTCAATCTCCCGGCAACAGGAGCCGGTATCCGACCCCTGCTTCAGTGAGTAGATACTGGGGTCGGGCCGGGTCCGGCTCGATCTTGGTTCGCAGGTTCTTGATACAAACGCGCAGGCTGCGGGTATCGCCGAGCTTGTCCGGTCCCCAGGCCTCGTTGATGAGCTGACGTTGCGTGACGATCATGCCGGACTGACGCGCCAGACTCTCCAGCACCCGATATTCGAGCGGCGTGAAATGCACGTCCCCTTTCGGCCCGACCGCCTGCCTCCGGGTCAAATCGATTGAGATCGTACCGATTTGCAGATTCGGCACCTGCTCCGCCCCACGAACATTCCGTCTCAACGCCGCTCGCACGCGGGCCAGCAACTCCGGCGCGCTGAAAGGTTTGGTCACGTAGTCATCCGCGCCCGCATCGAGCGCTTCAATCTTCTGCGACTCCATGGTCCGCGCGGACAGCACGACGACGGGCACCGGCGACCACTCGCGAACAGATCGAATGACTTTGAGGCCGTCAGCATCCGGCAACCCCAGATCCACCAGCAACAGATCCGGCTTGTGAGTTCGCGCCTCGACAATCGCGCGTGCCGCGGTCTCAGTTTCAATGACTCGATAGCCCGCCGTCTTCAGCAGCGTGCGCAGAATGCCGCGAATATCCGGCTCATCTTCGACAATGAGCACTTGATGAAGGGCCTGCGTCACGAGCTGGCCTCCTTCATCGGCAAAGTGAAAACGAATCGCGCCCCGCCGCCCGGCCGTGCACTCGCAGTGATATCGCCGCCATGAGCGCGAACAATCGCGCGACAGATCGCGAGGCCCAGCCCCGCACCGACCGTCGCGCCCTCCTCGCTGCCCCGCTGAAACTTATCGAACAACCGGCTCGCCTCTCCCGGCGGTAGCCCGGGACCCGCATCGTCACAAGTGACGACCACCGCCTCGTCGCGGACGGCGGCGGAGATCGTCACGGGCGTCGCAGGCGGCGTGTACTTCACCACGTTATCCAGCAAATTGACGAACACCTGCACAATCAAGTTCGCGTCGACATGGACCGGCGGCAGATCGGCGGGCAACTGCGATGTGACCTCGTGCGAGCCAAGCCGCTCTTGCATACGAATCAACGCGGTGCCGAGCAGATCGTCCACGGTCTCCCATTCCCGGCGCAGCGCGACCTGCCCGGATTCGAATCGCATCAGGTCGAGCACGTTGGAAACCAGATCCGTCATGTCGCGCGCTTTGGATTCGATGGACCGCGCCAGCTTCCGGCGCGCCGCTACATCCAAACCGTCGCCGTGCTCCACCAACGTACTGCTGGCACCGGCGATCACCGCAAGCGGCGTGCGCAAGTCATGCGAGATGGAGGCGAGCAACGTATTCCTCAAGCTCTCTGTCTCAGCAGCAACGCGAGACGACTCTGCAATTTCAGCCAGCTTGCCCCGCTCCACCGCCAAGCCGATCTGCGCCGCAAATGTTTCCAGCAACCGTCGCTGCTCAGGCAACAAGACGCGGCGCCGGTTCTGAGGCAACACTGCCAGCACACCGAGCTGCTGTTGTTCACTTCCGAGGGGCAGATACAACGCCGGAGCCGCGGGCAACGTATCCGAGTCGAGCCCCGCACGACGCCCATGATCGAGCACCCACTGCGCGATCGACAGGTCCGCGCCTCTGAGCGAACCCGCTTCCGCCCCTTCACGCGGATGCCCGAGCTTGCCGGCAGCATCCGGCAACAGAACCACAGCCTGACATTGAAACACTTCCGCGACATGACGAACCGCGACTCGCGCCATCTCAGCGATACCTCGCGTTGCCGCCAACTCTCGACTCATCGCGTACAGCAGATAAGTCCGTCGTTCTCGCGCGCCAGCGACGCGAGTCTGTTGCCGCACGCTCGCCATGAGGTTCGCAATCACCAGCGTCACGATCAACATCACCGCGAATGTCACGACATACTGCGCATCGGCAACCGAGAACGTGAAGTGTGGCGGCACGAAACAAAAGTCGAAGGCGAACACATTGGCAATCGCGGTGAGCACCGCCGGACCGCGACCGAAGCGCACGCCGGCGATGGTCGCCCCCAGCACGTACACCATCACGATGTTTGCCGCCTCGAAGCTCGACTGCATCGAGAATCCGACCAAGGTGCAAATCAACGTAGTAGCCAGCGCCCACGCGTACCGATCCCAATGCACGGGCATCGCCACTTCCGGCACCTCGGACCGCTCGGCCGCAGCTCGCTTCGGCGAATCGGCGGGCGCGATGGTGATCACATCGAAGCCCTTCGCCTTGCGAGCCAGGGCCGTCGTCGTGGACGGTCGGAACAACGCACGCCAACCCCGCCGCTTGGGCGAGCCGACGATCACGCGAGTGGCATTCCGGGTGTGGGCATACTCGGTCAATGTTTCAGCGGCCGTCGGACCGTCGAGCGTTACCGTCTCCGCGCCCAAAGATTCAGCGAGCCGCAAAACATCGATGCGACGATTGCGCTGGTGTTGTGACAAGCGCAGCAGCTCAGGCGTCTCTACATAGACAACCGACCAGACCGCATCGAGCGCATCCGCCATTCGCTTGCCGGCACGCACCAACTGCTCGGCCTGTTCGTCCGGTCCCACGGCGACGAGCAAACGATCACGCGCCATCCACGCGCGTGAGGCTCGATCCAATGAAGCGGTAGCGCGAGCGGAGGCGTCGACGCGGTCCGCCATGCGACGAAGCGACAGCTCGCGTAGCGCAATCAAGTTGGATTTGCGAAAGAAACGATCGGCCGCCGTGCGCGTCTCTTCCGGCAAATAGATAAGTCCCGCCTGCAAGCGCCCGAGCAGATCGTCCGGCGGCAGATCGATCAGCTCGACTTCATCGGCTTCGTCGAAAATACGATCGGGAATGGTCTCGCGCTGACGCACGCCGGTGATCTGTGCCACCAGATCGTTGAGGCTTTCCAGATGCTGGACGTTGACCGTGGTCCAAACGTTGATGCCCGCTTCGAGCAGCTCTTCGATGTCCTGCCAGCGCTTGGCATGGCGTGGCGGCGGATCGCCGTCGATGAGGTTGGAATGCGCCAGCTCGTCGACCAGCAGGATGGCCGGCCGGCGTTTCAGCGCGGCGTCGAGATCGAATTCCTGGCGGACCAGGCCGCGATAACGGACCGGCAAGGTGGGCAGCTGTTCCAGGCCTTCGCGCAGGCTCTCGGTTTCGGCACGGCCGTGCGGCTCGATATATCCAAGCACCAGATCGGCGCCCGTTTCCCTGACCCGATGCGCGGCCTCGAGCATCGAGTAGGTCTTGCCGACGCCGGCCGACCCGCCGAAAAAGATGCGCAGCTTGCCGCGATGGGCGCGAGCCTCCTGGGCGGTGACGGCGGCCAGCAATTGGTCGGGATCGGGGCGCATGCCCGATTTGAGCATGCCGCCACGGTCGCCAGATAGACCAAACGTGTGAGGATTTAGGCCCGGGCGACGGGCTGGTCCTCGGCGCTGGGGCTTCTCAGCTCGCCTTCCCACTTCGAAACCACCGCGGTCGCGACGCTGTTGCCGACCACGTTGGTCGCGGAACGGCCCATGTCGAGGAAGTGATCGATGCCGAGCAGCAGCAACATGCCGGCTTCGGGAATATTGAAGTGAGGCAGCGTCGCCGCGATCACAACCAGCGACGCGCGCGGCACGCCGGCGATGCCCTTCGACGTGAGCATCAGCACCGCGACCATGACGATCTGCTGGGCGATGCTCAACTCGATCCCGTACACCTGCGCGATGAACATGATCGCGAACGTGCAATACATCATCGAGCCATCGAGATTGAACGAGTAGCCCACCGGCAACACGAAGCTCGCCACGCGATTGCTACAACCAAATCGCTCCAGTTCCTCGAGGGTCTTCGGGTACGCCGCTTCGGAGCTGGCAGTCGAGAACGCGAGAATCACCGGCTCGCGTATGCGACGGATGAGCTGCGTGATGCGCGGCCCGATCACGACGCCGCCGGCGATAGCGAGCACCAGCCACAGGATCGCCAGGCCGAGATAGAACTCACCAATGAACAATCCATAGACGCCGATGATGCCCAGCCCTTCTTTCGCGACGGTGCTCGCGAGCGCACCGAACACCGCGAACGGCGCAAACAACATCACATAGCCGGTGACCTTCAGCATGATGTGCGCGACCACGTCGAGCACTTCGATGACCACCTTGCTTCGTTCGCCCAGCGATGCCATGGCGGTGCCGAAGAACAGCGAGAACACCACGATCTGCAGGATCTCGTTGCGCGCCATCGCGTCGATGACGCTGGTGGGGATGGTGTGCTCGATGAAGATCTTCAGCGACAACGCATCGCCCTTCACACCTGAAGTCGCGTTCGCTTCCGGAATCGGCAACTGCATCGCTTTGCCGGGCTCGAACAGCTGCACCAGGATCAGGCCCAGCGTCAGCGAGATCACCGACGCACCGATGAACCACGCCAGCGCCTTGCCGCCGACACGACCCACGGTCGCGATGTCGCCCATCTTCGCGATGCCGACCACCAGGGTCGCGAACACCAGCGGCGCGATGATCATCTTGATCAAGCGCAGGAACACGGTCGGCAGCAGCGATGTAACGTCCGCGTAGCCGGCGCTCGACTCCGGAAAATACGCGTACGCGAGGTAGCCGCTGAGAATACCGAGCACCAGCCCGATAATGATCCAGCGAGTCAGGCGATTCGGCATGAAGGTCCTTTACACGGCAACCAGCAACAGAATGCCCAGCGCGATGCGATACCAGGCGAACACGGTGAACTTATGCGTCTGGATGTATTGCAACAGCCATTTCACCGCGATGAACGCGACGATCGCCGATACCACGAAGCCCAGCGCCACATCGCCGAAGTTTTCATTCGCGAGCCCGCCGTCTTCATACATCTTGAGCAATTCGTAAGCGGTCGCGGCGAACATGGTCGGAATGCCGACCAGGAACGCGAACTCAGCCGCGGCCGGGCGCGACGTCATGCCGGCGAGCATGGCCGCGAAAATCGTTGCCGCCGAGCGCGACGTGCCGGGAAAGACCGCCGCGACGATTTGCGCCAGGCCCACCCAGGTCGCCACGCCCCAACTGAGCGTGTCACGCACCGGCTGCCGGTCGGCGTAAGCCTCGACCGCGAAAATCACGATGCCGCCGACTATCAGCGCCCAGGCAATCGGCGCCACCGTGTCGGGCAATTCCAAGCCAAGCTTCTTGGCGATGAGACCGCCCACCACGGTGATCACGAACGCCCAGCTCAGCTTGTACAAGTAGTCGCGATTGACGGGATCTTTGATATTGAGGGTGAGATTCCACAACCGCCGCCAATAGATCAGCACGACCGCGAGAATCGCGCCCGCCTGAATGGCGACGGTGAACAGCTCCGAGCGCCGGCCCAGCCAGTGCTGCGCGATCAACAAGTGACCGGTGCTGGAAATGGGCAGGAACTCGGTGATGCCCTCGATGATCCCGAGCAGGATGACCTGTAAAAAATTATCCACTCGTCCCCATCGTCATTCAGTGGCACATCGGCCAATGATACTGGCGCGGCGCAGCCGGGGACAGGGCTTGCAAGCACGCGAACCATACATCCGGGCATTAAGTTTCAGCCACGTGCCGGCCACTGCCGTATTTACACTGAGAGTCACCCTTCGGCGACAGGACTTGGACAGGTTTCAGCCGCGGCCCGGATTGAACTCGCGCATCCAGGTATGCAATTCGGTGCGGCCCGCCTCGCTCACACCGGTCATGATGTCGGCGAACACATCGTCGCGCTCATCCTGTCCCAGCTTGAATCTGGCCCGTACGTTGCGAACCTTGGCGCGGAAGCCGATGACGCGTTGAGCCAATGAGCCATAACGCGCGCCCATGTCATCCACTTTCCATGCCGCTGCGGCCGCCGAGCGCGGCGTCTTCTGTTCCATCGTGTTCACGAGCTCGCGCAAGTGCGCTTCAATGGCTGCGGGCTGCTCGAAAAATTCCACGTCGACGAAGAACTGCGCACTGGCGTAGTTCCAGGTCGGCGCCTGTGTTTTGTCCTGCATCCACGACGGCGAAATATAGCCATTCGCGCCCAGCACCAGCATCACGGCCTTGGGGTTCTGCATCAGCAGTTTGTATTGATCGTTGGAGCGCGCGAAATGCCCCTCCAGCACCTGCTGGCCCTGCGCGTCGGTCCGGGCAAGGATCGGCAGCAACGTCGAACGAAAGTTATCTTCGGCAACCGAACCGGACACCACCCAGGCGAGCGGCTGCTGTTGCACGAGACGTAACAAATCCGCATCGGAGCGCGGCGCGAAACGATCGACCCTGGCGTTCATGATCAAGCCCTTGGAAAAGTGCGCAATGCTATTGACCGCCGCGAACGGCAGCTTTGCTATGCGGATCATTTATTACCGCGCGCGGGCCACGCGCGCCACGTATAACCCGATCAGGTCCGGGTGCGACGGCGCGCCAGCAGCGGCCAGAGCCCGGCCGCCAGGAACAGGAAACTCACAATGATGACGGGCCAGTTACCGACCTGCGCATAAGGCGTCAAGCCGACGCGCGGCTGCACGTCGCCGGTCAGCACACCGGGCTTGAAGCGAGGGAATGTTTTCTCGATGACGCCATTGGCCGCGATGATGGCGGAGATGCCGTCGTTCCCCGCGCGCAACAGTTGCCTGCCGGCTTCGAGCGCACGCATGCGGCTGATCTGCAGATGCTGATGAGCGGCGGTGGAGTCGCCGAACCAGGCATCGTTAGTCACATTCACCAGCAGCGTCGCGGTCTTGAGGACTTCGAGCTGATCCGACGCGTAGGCGTCTTCGTAACAAATCGTCATGGCCAGTTTCTGACCGGCGGCGTCGAGCGGATCCTGATTGTCGACCCCGGCCCGGAAGCCGCTGTACGGCAGATCCATGCCGCGCAGCCAGGCAGTGATCCACTTCGGCAGCTCCGGGAAATACTCGGTGAGCGGCACCAGCCGACGCTTCGCATACCACTGCGGCTCCTTGTCGAGCGCCAGTACCGCGTTGTAGTACACCTGTTCTTCGAAGTCGTAACGCGCTTGCCCGAGCACCAGGGCCGAACCGGCACGGTGCGCAGCCGTCCACTCCTCGCTCAGCACATCCGTCAGCTCATGCGACAGACCGGGCAAGGCCGCTTCCGGCCAGATGATCAGCTTGGTGCCCAGATGGTCGCGCGTGAGATTGCGATACAGCGCAATGGTTTTGTCGCGCTGATCCTCTTCCCATTTCATTTCCTGCGGGACCGCGCCTTGCACGATGGCGACGCTGATCGGTTCGCCCACCTTTTCGGTCCACTCTTTGTTGTGGATCGACAGCCCGATGAGCCACAGGACGGCGATGACGCTCGCCGCCGCGATGCGCGTGTTCTTGTTCCCAAGCACGAGCGCGGTGATGGCACCGGCGCACAAAGTCACAGCCAGGCTGACGGTGTAAACACCACCCACCGGCGCAAAGCCCGCGAGCCACGTATCGGTCTGTGTGTAACCGAGCGCGAGCCAAGGGAAGCCGCTGAGAAACCAGCCGCGAAACCATTCGAGAATGACGATGGCGGCGGGCAGCACGAGCAACCAACGAATCCAGCCCTGCGCCGGAATCCAACGTTTCAATGCATAGCCGACGAAGGCCGTGTACGCAGCCATGATCGCAACGAGTGCCAGCATCACGAACAGCGTCAGGTACATCGGCGCGTGACCGATGGTGTGAATGCTGTGATATAGCCAGTAGGTGCCGGCCAGATACGTGCCCGCAGTAAACAAGAAACCGCGCTTGGCAGCCTGCTTCGGCGTCGCATCTTCCCAGGCCAGAAACAGAAACGCGAAACAAAGTATCGCCAGCGGCCAGACATTGAATGGCGCGAACGCGAGCGACACCGCCGCGCCGACCGGCAAGGACGCGTGCGTGTAGAACTTGAAGGCGCGCACGCTCAAGGCATGCTCCTTTTCGATCAGTGACGGCGTCGCCGTCCATTCTCCCTTCGAGATGCTCACTTGAAGGCGCCTGTTGTATTGGCCATCACAATGACGACTGACAGGATCAATCGTGCCAGGCGGCTCGGCCCTGCGCAGCCAGCCCGGGGCTGTCGTAGCGTATCAATCGTCTTTCGGTTCGATATCGCGCGGCGTGATCACACGCAGCAGGTCGAGGCGGCGGCGATCGGCGCGCAGTACTTTGAATTCGAGCCCGCCGAGCGAAAAAGATTCACCGCGCCGGGGCAACCGGCCCAGGCTGCTGATGGCCAGGCCGCCGATGGTGTCGAACTCCTCGTCGCTGAAGTCCGTGCCGAAGTAGCTGTTGAACTCGTCGATGCGCGTCTGCGCCTTGACGGTGAACTGCCGCTCGCCTTCCTTGCGGATGTCCAGGTCGTCGTCGGTGTCGTACTCGTCGCCGATGTCGCCGACGATCTGCTCGAGCACGTCTTCGATGGTCACCAGGCCCGACACGCCGCCGTACTCGTCGACCACGATGGCCATGTGATGATGGCTGACGCGGAATTCCTTCAGCAGCACGTTGAGGCGCTTGCTCTCGGGAATGAAGACCGCCGGACGCAGGCATTCTTTGATATCGAAATTGCCGCGGGCGCCGTCGGCGAAATAGCGCAGCAGGTCCTTGGCGAGCAGGATGCCGGCAATCTGATCGCGATCGTCGCCGATGACCGGATAGCGCGAGTGGCCGTGCTCGACCACCATCGGCAGGATTTCCTCCGGCGGATCGTCGCGATTCACGATGATCATCTGCGAGCGCGGCACCATGATGTCCCGCACCTGCAGCTCGACCACCCGAAACACGCCCTCCATCATTTCATGCGCGTCGGAGTCGATGATGCCCCGCTCGCGCGCCTGACCCAGCACTTCGTTGAGATCTTCCAGATCGCGCGGCTCGCCGCTCAGTGAGCCGGTGATCCGTCGCAGCCAACTGCCGGTGTGACTGTGCTCTTCAGGCATAAGGGTTGTCGTATCCGAATTGCGCCAGAATCTTCACTTCACGGGCTTCCATCGCCGTGGCGTCACGATCGTTCTCGTGATCGAAGCCCAACAGATGCAGCACGCCGTGGACCACCATGTGGGCCCAATGCGCCTGCGCCGGTTTGCCCTGTTCCTTCGCTTCCCGCGCCACCACGGGCGCGCAGATCGCGAGATCACCGAGCTCGGAAAACTCTTTGGCTGGAAATCGAGTCGGCACGCCGTTCTTGCCCGGCGCGAGCGGCGCGGCAGGAAACGACAGCACGTTGGTCGGTTTGTCTTTGTTGCGCCAGGTGCGATTGAGGCGGCGGCTTTCAGCGGCGCCGACGACGCGAATCGTGAGCTCGAGTGCGCTGTCGTTGCGAGGCAAGTAGGGGGCGCAGGCAGCCTGCGCCCACCGGTTCAGACTCCGGGCATGCGGTACGCCGCGACGCGAACTTGCCACTTGCACGGTCACGGCCAATTTCAAGCTCCGTCGCCTCCAGGCCGGTCGGGAGCGGCCGCCTGTTTCTGCTCGTACGCCTGCACGATCCGCTGCACCAGCGGATGCCGGACCACGTCACGCGAGGTGAAATGGGTGAACGCGACGCCGTCGACGCCCGGTAACACGTTCATCACATGCTTCAGCCCCGACAGCTGCTGCTTGGGCAGGTCGGTCTGGGTGATGTCGCCGGTCACGACCGCCTTGGAACCGAAGCCCATGCGCGTCAGAAACATCTTCATCTGCTCGACCGAGGTATTCTGAGCTTCGTCCAGAATGATGAAGGAGTCATTAAGGGATCGGCCGCGCATGAACGCCAGCGGCGCGATTTCGATCACCTGGCGCTCGATGGCCCGCGCCACGCGGTCGAAGCCCATCATGTCATACAGCGCGTCATACATCGGCCGCAAATACGGATCCACTTTCTGGCCGATGTCGCCAGGCAAAAAGCCCAGGCGCTCGCCCGCTTCCACCGCCGGTCGCACCAGCACGATGCGACGGACCCGATCCGTCTGCAGCGCCTCGACCGCGCAGGCCACGGCAAGATAGGTCTTGCCCGTGCCGGCCGGCCCGATGCCGAACGTCAGGTCGTTGGTGTGGATGTTATGCAGATACTGTCTTTGATTCGGACCCCGCCCGCGGATGCCGCCGCGTTGGGTGTGGATCGTGACCTCATCCGACGGACGAGGCGCGACCAAGACTGGCGCCGTCGTTGTTTCTTCCATCCCTGCCTCCTGCACAGCCAAGTGCACACGTTCCGGTGTGATTGCTTCTTTCGACGACAGATCGAACAAACGTCGCAGCACCCGCTCGGCCGTATGGGCCGAGGCCGCGGGGCCGGACACTTCGATATGACCGCCACGGCGATGCACCTGCACGCTGAGCCGCTGCTCGACGTGACGCAGGTTCTCGTCCATGGGGCCCACGAAATTGGCGAGCCGGGCGTTGTCCACTGGCTCGAACGCGAGCTCGCGCGTTGCGATGGATGCGTTCAATTGCGGGCCACGTCTTCCGCACCGACCAGCCGGCCACGCAACGAATTCGGCATGGCCTCGGTGATCAACACATCGGCGAATTGATTGATCAGCGAGTGCGGGCCATCGAAGTTGACCCAACGCATGTTCTCGGTCTTGCCGGCAATCTGCCCTTCGTGTTTTTTCGCGGGGCGCTCGACCAACACACGCTGCACCGTGCCGACCATGCGACGACTGATCTCCAGGTGCTGCTGATTGATCCGCGCCTGCAGAATCTCGAGTCGCTTGTGCTTCTCTTCCTGAGAGACATCGTCCGGCAGCGACGCCGCCGGCGTACCGGGGCGACGGCTGTAGATGAAGCTGAAAGACTGATCGAAGCCGACGTCGGCGATCAGGTTCATGGTCGCTTCGAAATCTTTCTCGGTCTCGCCGGGGAAGCCGACGATGAAGTCCGAGGAGATGCTGATATCCGGGCGCACCGCGCGCAGCTTGCGGATCTTTTGTTTGTATTCGAGCGCGGTGTAGCCACGCTTCATCGCCATGAGAATGCGGTCTGAGCCGGCCTGCACCGGCAGATGCAGATAGTTCGCGAGCTGCGGCACGTCGCGATAAGCCTCGATCAGGGAGTCCTTGAACTCCACCGGATGTGACGTTGTGAAGCGGATGCGCTCGATGCCCGGCACGTCCGCCACGCAATAGATCAACGTACCCAGATCGCAAGGCGTTCCATCGTCCATCGGGCCGTTATAGGCGTTGACGTTCTGGCCGAGCAGATTGATTTCCTTCACGCCTTGCTCGGCGAGCTGGCGAATCTCCGTCATCACCGACTCAAACGGACGGCTCACTTCCTCGCCGCGCGTATAAGGCACGACGCAGAAGGTGCAGTACTTACTGCACCCTTCCATGATGGACACGAACGCAGTCGCGCCTTCCGAGCGCGGCGCCGGCATGTGGTCGAACTTCTCGATCTCAGGAAAGCTCACGTCGACCACCGAGCGGCCGGCCGAGCGGATCTCGTTGATCATGTCCGGCAGCCGATGCAGGGTCTGCGGGCCGAACACCAGATCGACATAAGGCGCACGCTTGGTGATGCCCTCGCCTTCCTGACTGGCCACGCAGCCACCCACGCCGATCAACAGGCCGGGGTTGTTCTTTTTCAGCTGCCGCCAGCCGCCCAGCTGCGAGAACACCTTCTCCTGCGCCTTCTCGCGCACCGAGCAGGTATTGAGCAGCAACAGGTCGGCCTGGGCCGGGTCGTCCGTCGGCTCGTAGCCCCCTGCCTCGCGCAGCACGTCCACCATGCGGGCGGAGTCGTACTCATTCATCTGGCAGCCGAAGGTGCGGATAAAGACGCGAGGCATTGGGTAAAAACGAGCGGACGAACGCAGGCTATGAGGGGCTGATAAGGATAAGGGCCGCGCGGTGGCTTTTCCACCGGCGAACTCATTTCGGGGGCCCGGCAGCACGGTTGGCTGGCGGGCCCCGAGAGATAGGGGCAATCTTTTGTTAATTCAAGGGCATGGCTGTCTCGCCAGGCCCCATTCCGGTGCGGGTCAGAACGGAATGTCGTCGTCGAAGCCGCCGCCACCGCCGTCATCGGCCGGCGGGGGCGCCGAACGCTCGCTCTGCTGGGAACGGGACGGGGCGCGACGCGGCTGTTCGTCGTCGCCGCCAAAGCCGCCGCCACCGCCTCCACCACCGCCGCCTCCGCCACCGCCCCGGCCGCCCAGCATCTGCATGTTCTGGCCGATGATTTCGGTGGTGTACCGGTCCTTACCTTCCTTGTCCTGCCACTTACGGGTGCGCAGCGAGCCTTCGATATACACCTGCGAGCCCTTGCGCAGGTACTCCGCGGCGATCTCGCCGAGCTTGTCGTAGAGGACGATGGCGTGCCACTCGGTGCGCTCCTGCATGTCGCCGGTCTGCTTGTCCTTCCAGGACTCGGAGGTGGCGATGCGGATGTTGGTGACCGCCTTGCCGCTGGGCATGTAGCGCGTGTCGGGGTCCGCTCCCAAGTTGCCCACCAGAATGACTTTATTGATACCGCGCGCCATGACTAGCGAACCTCGAATTCAGTGAAGGCGGGGATTGTAAACGCGGTTGGCCAGGCTCGCAGTACATTCTGGGACCCCCAAACCGCCAGTTATTCAGTGTGCCGCGCCGGGCCGATTCATGCTTGGCGCAAGCTCCGGCTAATTCCTGCCGGCCCCTGTCGAGTTTTTGCTCCAACTTGGCCGGCTCCGTATATTGAACGATCCCCTTTTGACGCCACGTCTGGAACCCATGCCTTCCATCGTTATCCGCGGCGCCCGCACTCACAACCTCCGCAACATCGATCTCGAGATCCCGCGCGACAAGCTCATCGTCTTCACGGGCTTGTCGGGCTCGGGCAAGTCGTCGCTGGCGTTCGACACTATCTATGCCGAGGGCCAGCGCCGCTATGTCGAGTCGCTGTCGGCCTACGCGCGGCAATTCCTGTCGATGATGGAAAAGCCCGACATCGATTCGATCGAGGGCCTGTCGCCGGCCATCGCGATCGAGCAGAAGTCCACTTCGCATAATCCGCGCTCCACGGTGGGCACGGTCACTGAGATTTACGACCACCTGCGTCTGCTGTTCGCGCGTGTCGGCACGCCGCGCTGTCCGGATCATGGCGTCGATCTCGCCGCGCAGACGGTGAGTCAGATGGTCGATCAAGTGATGCGCCTGCCCGAAGGCACGCCGCTGCTGCTGCTCGCACCGATGATCGACGACCGCAAAGGCGAGCACGCTCAGGTGTTCGAACAACTGCGCGGCCAGGGTTTCGTGCGTGCTCGCGTCGACGGACACGTCGTCGAACTGGACGCAGTTCCGAAGCTCGATCCGAAGAAGAAGCACAGCATCGATGCGGTCGTCGATCGTGTGAAAGTCCGCCCCGATGCGGCTCAGCGCCTGGCGGAATCTTTTGAAACGGCGCTGCGCATGGCCGACGGCGTCGCGCGCGTTTCGTTCATGGACGACCCGAAGCGCGAAGAACTGGTGTTCTCCGATAAGTTCGCCTGCACCGTCTGCGGTTACAGCATCGCCGACCTCGAGCCGAAGCTGTTCTCTTTCAACAACCCCGCGGGCGCCTGCGCCACTTGCTCGGGCTTGGGCGTGCAGCAGTTCTTCGATCCGGCGCGCGTGATTCATCATCCCAATCTATCCATCGCCGGCGGCGCGATTCGCGGCTGGGATCGGCGCAACGCTTATTACTTCGCGTTGATGCAATCGCTGTCGAAGCACTACAAGTTCGACGTCGAGGAACCCTGGGAAGACCTGCCCGCCAAGAGCCGGAAGGTCGTGCTCTATGGCAGCGGCGAAGAAAAGATCGATTTCAAATACGTCAACGCTCAGGGCGGGACCTTGCGTCGCTCTCACAAGTGGGAAGGCGTGATTCCCAATCTCGAGCGACGCTATCGCGAGACCGAGTCGGTCGCGGTTCGCGAAGAGCTTGCCAAGTATCTGAGCAATCAACCCTGCCCCGATTGCGGCGGCACCCGGTTGAATCGTGCGGCTCGCAATGTGTTCGTCGCCGAGCGCAGCTTGCCGGAGCTGGCCCGGTTGGCGGTGGCGGATGCGTTGAGCTTCAGCTCCGATCTGAAACTTGAAGGCTGGCGCGGTGAGATCGCGGGCAAGATCATCAAAGAGATCGGCGAGCGGCTGCGGTTTTTGAGCGATGTGGGGTTGGATTATCTGACCCTGGATCGCAGCGCCGATACGTTGTCCGGCGGCGAGGCGCAGCGTATTCGGCTTGCGAGTCAGATCGGCTCTGGGCTGGTCGGTTGTATGTACATCCTCGACGAGCCTTCGATCGGCTTGCATCAGCGCGATAACGATCGACTGCTGCTCACGTTGAATCGGCTGCGCGATTTAGGAAACACCGTGCTGGTCGTCGAGCACGACGAAGATGCGATTCGTCACGCCGATCATGTGGTCGACCTCGGCCCGGGCGCGGGCGTGCACGGCGGGCAGATCATTGCTCAAGGCACGCCGGCGGAGATCGCGGCCGATGCCAATTCGATCACGGGCCAGTACCTGTCCGGTAAGCGTGAGATTGCGATTCCGGCTCTGCGCACGCCGGTGCAGGCGGAGCGTCATCTGCGCGTTGTGAATGCGCGCGGAAATAACTTGAAGGGCGTGACGGTTGATATTCCGCTCGGCGTGATGACGTGCGTGACCGGCGTGTCCGGCTCGGGCAAGTCGACGCTCGTGAACGACACGTTGTATCAATTCGTCGCGCGACAGTTGAACGATGCCTCCACCGATCCGGCACCGAGCGACGGTGTCGAGGGCTTGGATGAGATCGATCGGGTGATCGATATCGACCAGAGCCCCATCGGCCGCACTCCCCGCTCCAACCCGGCGACCTACACCGGTCTGTTCACGCCGATTCGCGACATCTTCTCCGGCGTGCCCGAAGCACGCGCTCGTGGCTATGAAGCCGGGCGCTTCAGCTTCAACGTCAAAGGTGGCCGCTGCGAAGCTTGCCAGGGCGACGGCGTCATCAAAGTGGAAATGCACTTCCTGCCCGACGTGTACGTGCCTTGCGATGTTTGCAAAGGCAAGCGCTACAACCGCGAGACGCTGGAGATTCGTTACAAGGGCAAGAACATCAGCGAAGTGCTGGAGATGACCGTCGAGGAT
Organism: Steroidobacter flavus; assembly: GCF_042651805.1. NCBI lineage: Bacteria > Pseudomonadati > Pseudomonadota > Gammaproteobacteria > Steroidobacterales > Steroidobacteraceae > Steroidobacter > Steroidobacter flavus. The sequence goes on from NZ_JBHSDU010000003.1 coordinate 136,355, forward strand.
GCGCTGGAATTCTTCCGCCACGCGCCGGTGATCGCACCGAAGCTGCAGACGTTGATGGATGTCGGCCTGTCCTATATTCGCCTGGGACAGAACGCGACGACGCTGTCAGGCGGTGAGGCTCAGCGCGTGAAGCTGGCGAAGGAACTGTCGAAGCGCTCGACGGGTCGCACGCTTTATATTCTCGATGAGCCCACGACCGGCCTGCACTTCTTCGATATCGAGCAGCTACTGGGTGTGTTGCATCGTCTGCGCGATGAAGGCAACACGATTGTGGTCATCGAGCACAATCTCGACGTCATCAAGACCGCGGACTGGATCATCGATCTCGGTCCCGAAGGCGGCGGCGGCGGCGGCACGATCGTGGCCACCGGCACGCCCGAGGAGATTGCTCAGGTGAAGGGGTCGTATACGGGTAAGTATTTGAAGCCGATTCTGGAGAAGAAGAAGCCGGCGGCGGTTCGGAAGCGGGCTTAGCGGACGTGTGCGACCATGGCGCACCTTTCGTGCACTGGAGCACGAGGCTGCGCCTACCGAGCACAAAGCAACTCATCCGTCGCAGCAGTCCACCGCCGAGGAAACCGAGGTTACTGCGTATAGTCAGGGACCACCGATCGTTGGTCCCGAAGAAGCCGAAACTGATCGACGACGGCCCCTCGATTTCCAGCTTCTGGATGAACCCGAAGTAATCCGGCGTCGTCGCGCGATCGAGCACTGCGCCGTTCGAATCCAACAGATAGAACCAATGGTTGGTCCCCTCGAAATAATCGTAGCTGACAATGACCAGGAAGCCCGCATCGCATTGAAACTGATGCTGCAGCCGGTCGCCGTTGATCACTCCAAGGGACCGACCTTCCATCAGCAGCGGACTGAGATGGTCCAGCATCACGGTCCCAGGTAACGACGGCCCCAAAGAGAACAGGTGAACTGCTTTCATGCCGCTGCAAACATCGCCGCTCTCCTCGCAGCCCAACCTTCTTCTACGTTAGAGATATTCGTACTTGGCGGCAATAAATTCATTGCTCGAGGTCACCAGAGCTTCCACCACGGCTTCGTCGCTTGCGGTGACGATACGCTGTCCTCAGCTTTTCCGTCCGTGACATTGCGCGCGAGTTGTGTGTAGTCAGTGCGGTCGGTGGTGGCGATGGCTACAGATGTTGAGGCGATGGGAAGATCGTCGGGAGGAGACAAGCCGAAGGCACGCATGAGTTGCTCTGTTTCTTTCATGTAATAATTTTCGACGGCGATCCCCACCTCTTGGGGGAGAGGCGAGCCGGAGGAAGTGAGCTCCCCGTCGATGTTTTGAATCATTCGGCGCAGTTGGCCGGATTCGTAACAGCAAAAGGACGCGCAGCCGCCGGCGGTTTCGACGATGAAGGAAACGACCGAGCCGAACCGGACGCTCAGTTCCTCGAGCGCGGCGTCGTCGCCGGGCAGAACGAAGCTGAAGTCCATGAGCACGGCCCAGGGCCCGTCCTGGCACAACACATAGGCCTCGACACCCTGGTTATCTTTAGTCCACTCGGCTGCCGACACGAAACGCTCGTGGGCGTTTTTCCAGGACCAAACGTCGTCCGCAGTGGCGAACTTCTCCGCGGAGGAGACAACCTCCAACTCGGGCCACGTCTCAGAGAACGCTGCCCTGAGCTCCGACACGGACGTCTTCGCGGCGATGAGTCCGAAATGCATGCCCATTGTTAGATCTCCGTGGCATCCGCTTCTCACACGATAGTGATAATCATCCCGTGACCAAGCGCCGCGCTCCGGTTTTTCTATCCGCCAGCGCGCACGGTCAACTTTGCGCCGAGAGCATGCGCGAGCGAGGTTAGGAGCGGGCGAGCCTCGGCAACGTAGTCGCCGATCACTCGTCCGCACCAGAGACGCAGATTGAGAGTTCCGCCGCCGACTTCCGCCGTGGCAAACCCGGGCATGTCGAAGCGCAATTCTTTGCCTGTGAAAGGGTCTTGTCCCGATCGATAGCCGCGATACTGCACACCCTTGCAGGCAGAGACAGCGACTTTCCATTCGTCCAGCGATATGGGTCGAAGAATGGACTCGGCCCACGCCGCACTGCGGGCGATACAGAAGGACTTCGGGGGCAGCGGGCCGCGAGCGGGATTCTCTTGCTGAGCCGAATCGAGGAAGGATTCGAGATCCTCCTGGGCATCTTCAATGCCGGGCGGATCGTGCGACCAGAGCCGTACTCGATCGGATCGCTCGGGCTCGGTCGAAACGAAATAATAGTTGCCGAAGCCGTCGCCGGAGAGAAAGAAACGATTGCGCGTCCAGCCGGTCTCGTCGTTCTCGCGCAGCTCGAGATTCAAAATACAAAGCGTCTTGGGATCGAAGCCGCGTTTGCGCAAAACGGATCGATCGGAAGCCTCGACGTACTCGATGTACTCTTCCGGGACGAGCTCCGGCAACAACGCCTCCAGCTCGTCCAGATCGATTTTCATTGTTCTCTTCCAGTGAGTGTCGACCGCGCAAGATAGTCGACGACGCGAGACCGCGCCGTCAACACGCGAGAGGGTGTCAGCGCACCCGTTGACGGTTCGTCGAGGTGAACGTCTGGTGCACTTCGCCGTGGGCCACCTTCTCCAGAAACTTCCCGGCGGTGTATTCGGTCAGGATGGTGCGCCAGAAGCCGACGGCGGCTTTGTTGTGGAGAAACTCGGTGATCTCCCAGCTGCCGGCGAAGCGGTTGAAGATCAGCTGGGCGGCGTCGCGGCCGATGCCGAGGCGGCGGGACTTCAGGGCGATGAAGAACTCGGCCATGCGGAAGTCGACCTGGTCGCGGCGATTCCGCGGCGGGCGGCTGACGAGCGCGAAGCCGGCGGGCTGCTCGTCCTTCAGGATGATCAGGGGATAGGAGCTGTCATCGGCGAACCACCGGGCCATCAGTTCCGTCTGCACCTCACGGGTGGCCGGGAACACGCCGGTGTTCATGCTCATTTGCGACAAGTCTTCCAGGTACTCCGGGTATTGAGCCTGGATCCATTGACGGTCGCGGGGAGAATTCAAGGCATCGCGAATACTGACGGGCACGGCTTGCTGGCGGTTCCCTTGCCACCTCCGAGTTCTATTCCGTGAGTACGGTACTGAAAAAACGGAGCCGCCGATATCGGTGATCCCCGCGTGCCCGAGATCCGGGCGATCCTTAAAACAACACCGGGCGGAGAGCCCGCCCGGTGTTGGTGGGAACGGCGGTTACCCGCCGCTCCGCAAGCTCGATGACCGAGCTTGGGCTCGATTACTGAGCCTGAGCAGGCGGCGTGGTCTCGCCAGCCGGCGGCGCGGTGGCAGCGTCAGCAGGAGCTTCGGCCGGAGCAGCGCCTTCAGCCGGAGGAGTCGCCTCGGCAGCAGGAGCTTCAGCAGCAGGAGCGGCAGGAGCTTCAGCGGCAGGAGCAGCGGCGTCGGCCGGAGCCTCTTCCTTCTTGGCGCAAGCAGCGAGCGACAGCGACAACGCCAGAGCGGCGAGGATCATCTTTGTGTTCATGTGAACGATCACCCCAATGTGATGTAGGTTGATTGAACAGCAACGGATCAAGTGGCTCGCGCCACCATTCCCATGCGGCGGCGGGAGTCTAAGATGTTTCAGTGGTCATTGAAACAGTCATGCAACATCGGCGCGCTCACGTCGCCGCATAAAGACAAATCACAAACATCATGAAAACCAGAGCCGCGCGCAGCGTCGCGTCGATGTCATTGATCTGTATCGTGCTTGCTGCGTGCAGTTCGACAGAACATCGGCTCGTTGACGAAATAGTGACATCGTGGCGCGAGCAGCGCTCGCTGCCAAATATTGACGAAACATTGACAATCGATTCCGCGTATCGCGTGCAGACGCGCAGCGTGCGCGAACGATTGCATGGCGCGAGTCCGGCAGGCTTTAAAGCAGGCCTCACGTCCGCGCCCGCGCAAGCACGCTTCAAAACGAACGATGCAGTGGCAGGCGTACTGTTCAAGGAAGGAGCGCTGCAGTCTGCAGGCACTGTGAGCTTGCATGATATGCGCGGTCTATTCATCGAAGTCGAAGTGGCCATGCGCATCGGCACACCGATCGACAAGCCACTCGCGGATGTCGCAGCACTGCGCACGCACATCGATGGCATCGGCCCGGCGATCGAGCTCCCCAATCTCGACTACACACAACCGCAGTCGCTCGACGCCATCGATGTTGTCGCCACCAATGTCGCGGCGGCGAAGTACATCGTCGGTGAGTTCGCCCCGCCTCAACAGCGCGATCCGAATGCGACCGACGTTCGCCTCGTGTGCAACGACAAAGAGATGTTGACCGGCAAAGGCACCGACGCGCTCGGCGATCAGTGGCGCGCGGCGCTGTTCCTGGTGAACAAGATGGTCGAGCAAGGATGGACGTTGCAGCGTGGGCAGATCTTACTCACCGGCTCGCTGGGTCGGATGCTTCCCGGCACGACGGGGCACTGCGTCGCCAGCTACCATGCAGGCCAGACACAGTGGGCTCAGCTCGAGATCAACGTGACGGACTGACCATGAACACCGCTTCGCTGAAACCTTCGTACACCGCACATCTGCAGATCCAGCGCCGTCACACCGACGAGGCCCTCGCCGCCACCGGCTTCGACGCGCTGGCCATCTACGCGGGCGGTCATCACATGCAGTTTCTGGATGACCTGACCTACCCGTTCAAGCCCAATCCCCACTTTCGGCTGTGGACCCCGCTGGCGGAGCCTGTCGACTGCTGGATCGTGTATCGGCCAGGGCAACGGTTGCAGCTCGTGTTCCTGCAGCCGGTGGATTATTGGCACAAGCCGCCCGCGATGCCGAACGACTTCTGGACCGATCAGTTCGACTTCAAAGTCATTCGTGAAGCAGCGGAAGCCAAGGCGCATATCGTCGATGTGGGGCGCTGCGCATTCATCGGTGAATGGCGCGAAGAGTTTACCGATTGGGGTTTCACCGGACGTAACCCCGAGGCGCTGATGCATCGCTTGCACTACGTGCGCGCGTTCAAGACAGAGTACGAGCTTGAATGCATGCGTCGCGCATCGCGCATGGCTGCACGCGGTCACAAGGCGGCGGAAGCTGCGTTTCGTGCCGGAGGCTCTGAGTACAACATCAACATGTCGTATATCCGCGCGACGGCGCAAACGGAGAATGAACTGCCCTACCCCAATATCGTCGGGCTCAATGCGAACTCAGCGGTGCTGCATTATCAGATTCAGGAGCGCACGGCGCCGGCGCAGTCACGTTCATTTTTGATCGATGCGGGCGCGCAGTTTCATGGCTATGCGTCCGATGTCACGCGCACCTACTCGCGTGAGGACGATGACTTCGCGGCGTTGATCAAGGCGATGGACCGTGAGCAGCAAGGTCTGTGTTCAGAAGTGCGGGCCGGCGTTGAGTACGCCGACATTCATCTCAGCGCGCACCGGCGGATTGCGAAGATCCTGCGTGAGTTCGATGTAATCACAGCTGCGCCGGAAGAAGCGCTGGCGAGTGGATTGAGCAGCGTGTTTTTCCCGCACGGCGTTGGCCACTTGCTGGGGCTGCAAGTGCACGATGTCGCGGGCTTCACGGTGACGCCGGATGGTCAGCAAAAGGCGCGGCCGCAAGGTCATCCCTACCTGCGACTGACACGCACGCTGGAGCCGGGCTTCGTCGTTACGATCGAGCCGGGGTTGTACTTCATCGATCAGTTGCTGGAGAAGGCGCGCACGTCGCCGCTGGGCAAGCAGATCAACTGGCAAACGGTAGAGAAGTTCAAACCGTTCGGCGGCATTCGTATCGAAGACAACGTCGCCGCGACGACGAGCGAGCCGGAGAACTTGACGCGTCCCGCGTTCGCCGCAGCCTGAGAAAGCGCGCCACGCGAGAGCGTCGGCGCGCTCCGTCCTAACGCTGCTGCTGTTTCAGCAGATCGCGAATCTCTTCGAGCAACACTTCCTGGCGAGGCGGCGGCGGTGGCACGGCGGGGGCGGCAGGCTTGGCTTCTTCGGCACGACGCAGGCGGTTGATCAACTTCACCAGCAAGAAGATCGCGAACGCCACGATCATGAAATCGAACGTCGCTTGCAGGAACACACCGTAGCGAATAGTCACTGGCTCCACGCCTTCCCGAATCGTCGGCAAGGTCACCGCGAGCTTGGTGAAATCCACGCCGCCGATGAGGTAGCCGAGCGGCGGGGTCACCACGTCGCTGACCAGCGAGCTGACGATCTTGCCGAACGCGGCGCCGATGATGATACCGACGGCCATGTCGACCACGTTGCCCTTGACGGCGAATTCCCGGAATTCCTTGACGAAGCTCATAGCCACCTCGATTGGAGTTGTTAGCGCAACGAACGATACGCCAATCGACGTGACAATTAGAAGCTGCCACGGGCGCCAACGGGACGTATCAAGCCGGCGCGTGGGCCCGACCGGCGGTAGGGACAGATTTGAAATCTGTCCCTGTCACGCAGGATGGCGACGCGGGCTCAGGTCAGCCGATTGATGCCGTTATACGCCGCCACCCGGTATGCCTCGGCCATGGTCGGATAGTTGAACGTGGTCTGGGTGAAGTAACGAATGTCGTTGTTCGGCCCGGCCATCACCGTCTGGCCGATGTGCACGATCTCGGAGGCGTTGTCGCCGAAGCAGTGCACGCCCAGCACCTGCATGGTCTCGGCGTGGAAAATGATCTTCAGCATGCCGACGCGTTCATCCGTCATCTGCGCGCGGGCCAGGTTCTTGAACGAGCAGTGCCCGACCTCATACGGCACCTTCGCTTCCTGCAGCTCACGCTCGCCGCGACCGATGGAGGAGATCTCCGGGATCGTGTAGATGCCGCTCGGAATGGTCGCTGTGCTATGGGGCGGGATCGAGGGATCGAGCATGTGCTGAACCGCATGCGAGCCCTGCACGTACGCGGCGCTGGCCAGCGCGGGCGGTCCGACAATATCACCGACCGCGTAGATGTGAGGCACCGCCGTCTGATAGTGCTGATTCACTTCGATCTGACCGCGGCTGTTGGCTTTCAGGCCGACGTGATCGAGCTTGAGCTTGTCGGAGTTGCCGGTGCGGCCGTTCGCCCATAGCAGCAGGTCCGATTTGATCTTGCGGCCCGATTCCAGATGCAGGACCACGTCGCGCTCGCGGGCTTCGAGTGCCTTGAATTGCTCGTTATGACGAATCACACAGCCCTGTTCGCGCAGGTGATATGACAAAGCCTCGGCGATCTCATCGTCGAGGAACGACAAGAGCCGGTCGTGAGTATTGACCAACGTCACCTTCGCGCCTAAGTTGATGAAGATCGAGGCGTACTCACAACCAATAACTCCCGCACCATAGATGGTCACGGAGAACGGATGCTGGTCGTAGCGCAGGATGGAATCGCTGTCTCGAATACGCTCGTGGCTGAAGTCCACTTCGGGTGGATGGTACGGCCGCGAGCCCGCGGCTATCACAATGTTCTTGCCGCTGATGCGCGTCGGCTTGCCGGTCGAGGGCTGGATCTCCAGCGTGTTGGCATCCACGAAGCTGGCCTCGCCGAAAAACACCGGAATCCGATTTCGTTCATAAAAGCGCCGGCGGCTCGCCACCTGCGCCTCGATGACTTTGCCTGCCGAGGCCAGCAGCTGCGGGTAGGTCAGCTTCGAGGCGTCGTGAAACTCGCGGAGCAAAGGATTGCGCCGGAGGTCATGGAGGATCTTCACCGCGTGACGCAGAGCCTTACTGGGGATGGTGCCCCAATGCGTACAACCGCCGCCCACCTCGAAGTAGCGCTCGACGATGGCCACGCTGCGATGACTCTTGGCCGCGGTGAGTGCCGCGCCCTCGCCCGCCGGGCCGCTGCCAATGACCACGAGATCGAATTGTTCGGTCGCCATGCTCGATACCAGACTCTGAATCGAAGAGTTGAGCCCCGCATCATCCCCGACTCGTTGTCGGGGAACAACAGCTCAGTACTGCAGAACGCAACAACATCGACCGGGGTTCGCCGGGGCCCCGGGGCTAGCCCGGACTGCACGGCGCAATCCCCGAATATCCTGGCCTGCAACGGCCATGTTTGAATCATTTTGGTGCTTTTGCGAACGTTGCTTTTACGCAAAGTCTCTTTCGCTGGCGCGCCGAACTCAGTTAGTCTTCGCGTGCTGAGTAACAGCAGCGGGCTGGTTAGCCCCGCCATGACAAAGTTCTGAATCTGGTTGGATCTAAACAAGGGGGATCCATGAAAGATCGAAGTGAGCAGCTGCGCCGAGCAGTGGTGGGTGCACTGGCTCTGGTGACTTTGCCTGCGCTTGGCCAGCAGGCATCGGAACCTCAAGAATCGCGCACCATCGACACGATCATCGTCACTGCGCAGAAACGAGAACAAAGCCTGCAGGACGTGCCGATCGTAGTGACCGCGGTGTCCGAACAGTTGTTGAAGGACACGGGCGTCAAAGACATCAAAGATCTCACCATCCTCACGCCGGGCCTGCTGGTGACCTCGACCTCGAACGAGTCGGTCACCACCGCTCGTATCCGAGGCATCGGTACGGTGGGCGACAACGCCGGCCTGGAATCGTCGGTCGGTGTGGTCATCGACGGCGTGTACCGGCCGCGTAACGGCGTGGGCTTCGGCGACCTGGGCGAACTGGAACGCATCGAAGTGCTGAAAGGTCCGCAAGGCACGCTGTTCGGCAAGAACACCTCGGCCGGCGTGATCAACGTCGTCACCAAGCGGCCGTCGTTCGACTTCGGCGCCGACGTTGAGCTCACCGCCGGCGATTACGGCGCGATGGAAGGCGCGGCCTCGGTGACGGGTCCGTTCTCTGAGAAGGTGGCCGGTCGTTTGTATGTGGCTTCGCGCGAGCGCGACGGTTTCCTCGATGTGGTTCGCGGCCCTGGCCCGCGCACTGAAGACGAAGACGTCGATCGCAAGTTCACGACCGCGCGCGGTCAGTTGTTGTTCAAGCCCAGCGACGCGCTGGATATTCGCTTGACGGCCGACTACACCGATCGCGACGAGAACTGCTGCGCGGCTCCGCAGGCCGTGCTGTCGCCCAACCCCGGCGTGATCCAGGTGTTGACCGCCATCGGCGGCCCGAACTCGTTCCGCAATCCCGCCGATCCGTTCGATCGTGTCGCCTACTCCAACCGCTCCACCAAACAGGAAGTGACGGACAAGGGCGCGTCGATGGAAATCAATTGGGACCTCGCCGGCCTCGGCGGCGCGACGGTCACGTCGATCACCGCGTACCGCAATTGGGAGACCATCAACGGTCAGGACGCCGACTTCACCACGGCCGATATTTTGTATCGCAATCCCGACGGCAACTTCGGCAACGAGTTCAAGCAGCTGACGCAGGAATTCCGTCTCGCCGGCGAAAGCGAAAAACTCAGCTGGCTGGTCGGGCTGTTCTACGCCGACGAAGATCTGGACTCGCGCGATCAGCTGATTCAAGGCACGCAGTTCCAGAACTACTTCATCGGCTTGACCGGTGGCGCGGCGAGCCCGCTGGTCACGCTCGGCGTGCTGACGCCGGGCTCTTATCCTGCCAATTCCGCGACCAAAGACGTGTATGAGCAAAGCTCCAAGAACTGGGCGCTGTTCACTAATAACAGCATCCGCTTTACGGAGGCGTTGGAGCTGACGCTCGGCCTGCGTTATACGGATGAGTCGAAGGATCTCGACTCGCACTATCAGAATCTGCACGACGGCCTGGGCTGCACGCAGCTGCGCGCCAACGATACGCTCCGCAACCTGGCGATCGCCGGCAACGCCGGCATCCAGACGCTGTATGGCATCGGCTGTAGCGTCACGTACGCGGATCCGATCTACGGCAACGTCCAGACCAAACAGTCGCTCGACGAGGAAGAATGGAGCGGCACCGCCAAGATCGCCTATCGCTTCACCGACGAGGTGATGTCGTACCTGTCGTATGCGAAGGGCTACAAAGGCGGCGGCTTCAACCTGTATCGAGAACGTAACGGCATCTTCTTCCTGCCGGTCGGCACGCCGGGTCTCGGCCCGACGGTCGACACCGACACGCACTTCGAGAAAGAGACAGTGGACTCGTACGAGCTGGGCGTGAAGACGCAGTGGGCCGGCAACAGCCTGCTGGTGAACGGCGCGGTGTTCTACCAGGACTACACGGACTTCCAGCTCAACACCTTCACCGGCCTGCAGTTCATCGTGACTTCGCTGCCGCAAGTGGTGTCGCAGGGCGTGGACGTGGACTTCGTGTGGTTCACGCCGCTCGAGCAGCTGAGCTTCCAGGGTGGCGTGACCTATGCGGAAACGACCATCGAGGACTTCGGCGGCCCGGCCAACCTCGCGTTCTTCCGCACCGAGCGCAAGGACGACACGCTGTCGTTCGCACCGAAGTGGTCGTCGAGCTTGTCGGCGACGTTCGATCAGCCGATCGGCAACAGCCTGCTCCTCCGCGCCAACATCGGTGCCCGATACACGTCGGAGTACAACACCGGCTCGAACCTGGATCCGCGCAAGATTCAGGATGCGATGACGCTGGTGAACGCACGCGTTGGTTTTGGCGCTGCGGACGAGAAGTGGATGGTCGAGCTGTGGGCGCTGAACGTGACCGACGAGGACTACTACCAGGTGCTGTTCGACGCCACGCTGCAAGGCTCGTCGACCACTCCAGGCGCCTCGCAGAGCACGCTCAACGGCTTCCTGGGCGCTCCGCGGACTTACGGTGTGACGGCTCGGTTCAAGTTCTGATCGACAACGACGAAGACTCTCGCGGGAGTCCGGGGCGGCTTGGCTTAACCAAGCCGCCCTTTTCTTTTACGAGGGATCGGGCATCCTGCCACGACCCTCGTGCGAGTCGGCAAAAGGCGTGACTTTTGCCTCTCGCCGCCGCCCATGGCGGCGGGGTACATCCATGTACCCTTGGGCTCACCTATTTGAGCTTCGATTCAATATGAAATACCCGCTTCTGATTGCTCTCGCGCTGTTCGTTCTCGTGCAACCGGCTCGCGCCGAATGGATGGAGCGCGTCGAGGACGGGATCATGGGGACGCGCATCACGGTGGAGCTGTGGGCCACCGATAAGGCGCAGGGCAACGCCGCCATCGAGGCCGTGCTCGCGGAGATGCGCCGGGTCGATGAGGCGATGAGCACTTATAAGCCCACCAGCGAGCTGTCCATCGTCAATGCCCGCGCGGCGCAGGAGCCGATCAAGATTTCGCCCGAGCTGTTCGATCTGCTGTCGACGGCGCTCGACTATTCGCGCATCACCGACGGCGCGTTCGATATCACTTATGCGAGCGTCGGCTACATGTATGACTTCCGGAAACATGTGCATCCGGATGAGAAACAAATCGCCGCCGCGCTGCCGGGCATCAACTATCGGCACGTCGAGCTGGACAAGAAAAACAGCACCGTGCATTTCGCCCGTGCCGGCATGCGCATCGACCTGGGCGGGATCGGTAAAGGTCACGCCGTCGATCGCGGCATCGCTATTCTCCAGGCGCGCGGCATCGACCATGCGCTGGTTACTGCCGGTGGCGACAGTCGGATCATCGGAGATCGATTCGGTCAGCCGTGGGTGGTCGGCATTCGGCATCCCGACCGGAAAGACGAAGTGATCGCGCGCATTCCGCTGGAAGATGCGGCGCTCTCAACATCAGGCGATTACGAGCGCTATTTCGAAGAGAACGGCGTCCGGTATCACCACATCATCGACCCGAAAACGGGTCACTCGGCCAGCAAGGTTCGCAGCGCCACGATCATCGGGCCGACGGCGACTCGCACGGACGGACTGTCAAAGACTGCCTTTGTGCTGGGGCCGGAGAAGGCGATCGAAATATACAACCGGCTGGAAGATATCGACGCGGTGTTGGTGACGCCGGAAGGCAAAGTGCTCTATACGAAAGGACTGACTCCTCCCGATACAGCAGATAAATAACAAACGTTCTCGCCTCGTCCGGAGGCCCTCAATCGCCGTACGGCTCGGAACAGAGCGAGTGACCGCAGTCATGTTTGAGCCGTACGGCGATTGAGGGCGTCTTACTCCGGAATACAATCGACGCGAGCGAAGAGACAGCGCAAATAAAAAGGGCCCTCTCAACGAGAGGGCCCTTTGGTATGAACAGCGACGGCGAAGTTACTTCTTCGCAGCAGCCTTTTTCTTGGTCGCACCGCCGGCCTTCTTCTTCGGGGCGGCAGTCTTCTTGGCGCTCTTCTTCGCAGCAGCGGCTTCGACCTTCTTGGCCTTGGCGGCGGCCTTGGTCTCAGCCTTGGCCTTCTTCTCGGCCTTCTCGGCGTCGGACTTCACGGCCTTCTTGGTCACGCGCTTGGAAGCGGCTTTCTTCTTCGAAGCAGCCTTCTTCGGCGCAGCCTCTTCGCCCTCGGTGGACGGCGCGGCTTCGGCGTCGGCCAGTGCCGGCTGATCCAGCAACTGCATGAGCGCCATTTCGGCGGCATCGCCCGGACGCGGGTTCATGCGCAGGATGCGGGTGTAACCGCCCGGACGCGCCTGGAAGCGGGGGCCGAGGGTTTCGAACAGCTTCACGACCACTTCGGCGTCGCGCAGCAGGGAGAACGCACGGCGGCGGTTGGCATCGCTGTCGTCCTTGCCGAGCGTGATCAACGGCTCGACCACTCGACGCAATTCCTTCGCCTTCGGCACCGTGGTGCGGATGGTCTCGTGACGGAGCAGCGAGGCTGCCATGTTACGCAGCATCGCCTGGCGATGCGGGGCATTGCGGCTGAGCTGCCGGCCGGAAAGTTGGTGACGCATTGTTCTAGGTCCTTACACAGAACCGGGGCTCACATCGTGAGCCCCGGGTTTAGTCTTCAGATGACGTCTCGATCGTCATCGCGTTTCAGGCTGACCGGCGGCCAGTTGTCCAGGCGCATGCCGAGCGACAGGCCATGGCTCTCCAGGACTTCCTTGATCTCGGTGAGCGACTTCTTGCCGAGGTTCGGAGTACGGAGCAGCTCCACTTCGGTCCGCTGCACGAGGTCGCCGATGTAATGGATGTTCTCGGCCTTCAAGCAGTTCGCGCTGCGAACCGTGAGCTCGAGCTCGTCCACCGGGCGCAACAGGATCGGATCGAACTGCTGCTCGGCAGCCTTCGACGCGCCCTCGTCCTGGCCCTGCAGATCCACGAACACCGACAGCTGATCCTTCAGGATCGAGCCGGCGCGACGGATGGCTTCTTCCGCGTCGATCGTGCCATTGGTTTCGATGTCCAGGATCAGCTTGTCCAGGTTCGTGCGCTGCTCGACGCGGGCGCTCTCGACCGTGTAGGTCACGCGACGGATCGGGCTGAACGACGCATCGAGCTGCAGACGGCCGATCGGGCCGCTGGACTCTTCGAACGTGGCGCGCTGGATGGCCGGACGATAGCCGCGGCCGCGCTCCACCTTGAGCGTCATATTCAGTTCACCGGCCTTGGTCAGATTGGCGATCACGAGGTCGGTGTTCAGCACTTCCACGTCGTGGTCGAGCTGGATGTCGCCCGCGGTCACCGGGCCCGGGCCCTTCTTGTGGAGGCGCAGCTCGGTCTCTTCACGCGCATTCAAGCGGATCGCGACCTGCTTCAGATTCAACAAAATGTCGACGACGTCTTCCTGCACGCCTTCGATGCTGGTGTACTCATGGAGCACGCCGTCGATCTCCGCTTCGGTGATCGCGCAGCCGGGCATGGAGGACAGCAGCACGCGGCGCAGGGCGTTGCCCAGCGTGTGACCGAAACCGCGCTCAAAGGGCTCGATCACGACTTTCGCCTGCTTGGCGGTCGTGGGAGTCACCTTGACGACACGAGGCTTCAGGAATTCGCCAACGGATGCCTGCATGGACCATTCACCTATCAGGTAAGTGTTGGAAACAGATTAGAGATCTGTCCCCAGAGATATGGGCTGGAGGCGGATTTAACATCCGCCCCCAACGCAAACTTATTTCGAATACAACTCGACCACGAGGTTCTCGTTGATCTCGGGCAGAATCTCTTCGCGGTCGGGCAGCTGCTTGAACGTGCCGGTAAATTTCTTCTCATCGACCTCAACCCATGCCGGGAAGCCGACCTGGGACTTGATCTGCAAGGCGGTCTGAATGCGCAGCTGCTTCTGCGCCTTCTCGCGGACCGCGACCACATCGCCGGCGCTGCACTGGTACGAAGGGATGTTCACCACTTCGCCATTCACCGAGATCGACTTGTGGCTGACCAGCTGACGGGCTTCGCTGCGCGTGGCGGCGAATCCCATGCGGTAGACCACGTTGTCGAGACGGCCTTCCAGGAGCTGCAACAGGGTCGAGCCCGTGGCGCCCGGACGACCGGTAGCCTTGATGTAGTAATTACGGAACTGTCTTTCAAGGACGCCGTACATACGGCGCAGCTTCTGCTTCTCGCGCAGCTGCAGACCGTAGTCGGACAAACGACCGCGGCGCTCACCCTTGATGCCGCCCGGCGGCACTTCCAGCTTGCACTTCGATTCCAGCGACTTGACGCCGCTCTTCAAGAACAAGTCGGTGCCTTCGCGGCGGGACAGCTTGCACTTCGGACCAAGATAACGAGCCATGCGACTTCCTTAGCGACGCGTTAGACGCGGCGCTTTTTGGGCGGACGGCAGCCGTTGTGCGGGATCGGCGTGACGTCAGAAATGTTTGTAATCTTCAGACCGCAGGCGTTCAGCGCGCGGACAGCGGATTCGCGACCCGGGCCGGGGCCCTTGACGCGCACTTCCACCATCTTCACGCCGTGTTCCTGAGCGGCGGTGCCGGCCTTTTCGGCGGCGACCTGCGCGGCGAACGGCGTGCTCTTACGCGAGCCGCGGAAACCGCAACCACCGCTGGTCGCCCACGACAGGGTGTTGCCCTGACGATCGGTGATCGTGACGATGGTGTTGTTGAACGACGCGTGCACATGGGCAATCGCATCGGTCACATGCTTTTTGACCTTCTTGCGAGCGCCACCCTTGGCGCCGCCCTGCTGGCCCTGTTGCTTCTGTTCAGCCATAACTATCTCTTAGGCCTTACCGGCCGGGGTGTTCATCTTCACCGCCGCCTTACGCGGGCCCTTACGGGTGCGGGCGTTGGTGCGGGTACGCTGGCCACGCAGCGGCAGACCACGGCGATGACGGATGCCGCGGTAGCAACCGAGGTCCATCAGACGCTTGATGTTCATGGACACTTCGCGGCGCAGGTCGCCTTCGACGGTCAGCTTGCCGATCGCCGAGCGCAACGCAGCCACTTCCGCGTCGGTGAGGTTCTTCACCAGCGTGTTGAGCTTGACGCCCGCGGTTTCACAGGCCTTCTGAGCCTGAGTGCGGCCGACACCGTAGATATGTGTGAGGCCAACCCACACATGCTTGTTCATCGGAATGTTGACGCCGGCAATGCGAGCCATCTGCGGACTACTCCCCGCGACGAAAAGCGCGGAACTTTAAACTAAAAAACCTAGTAACTCAATGCTTTAAAGACTGGCACCCGCGAGGGATCAGCCCTGGCGCTGTTTATGACGCGCGTCGGAGCAGATTACGTACACCACGCGGCGGCGGCGCACGACCTTGCAGTTCTTGCAGATCTTCTTGACTGATGCACGGACCTTCATGACTCACTCCCGCGGATCGCTCACGCGCCCGCCATCAAATGCTGACTAATTCTGCTGGCCCGGGCGGCCGTAACCGCGCAGGTTGGCCTTCTTCATCAGGCCTTCGTACTGGTGCGACATGAGGTGTGCCGCGACCTGCGCCTGGAAGTCCATGATCACCACCACCATGATCAGCAGCGAGGTACCACCGAAGTAGAACGGCACGCTGAAGCGCGAGATCAGGAACTCAGGCAGCAAGCAGACGATGGTCACGTACAGCGCACCCCACACCGTCAACCGCGTCAGCACCTTGTCGATGTACTCGCCGGTCTGCTGACCCGGGCGGATGCCCGGAATGAAGGCGCCCGACTTCTTCAGGTTCTCCGCCGTCTCGCGCGAGTTGAACACCAGCGCGGTGTAGAAGAAGCTGAAGAAAATGATCAGGCCGCCGTACAGAATCATGTGCGCCGGCTGACCCGGCGTCAGTGCCGCAGACACGTTCTGCAGCCACGCGAAATTGCCCGAGGTACCGCCCCAGCTGGCGATCGTCGCCGGGAACAGCAACAAGCTCGACGCGAAGATCGGCGGGATCACGCCCGACATGTTCAGCTTGAACGGCAGGTGCGTGCTCTGACCGGCGTACAGACGACGGCCCTGCTGACGCTTCGCATAGTTCACCTGGATGCGACGCTGGCCGCGCTCCACGAACACCACGAACGCGGTCACCGCGATCACCATGATGAACAGCACCAGCGCCAGCGCCGGATTGATTTCACCGGTGCGCACCAGCTCCAACGTACCGCCGATAGCCGCAGGCAAGCCCGCCACGATACCGGCCAGAATGATCATCGAAATGCCGTTGCCCAGACCGCGCTCGGTGATCTGCTCGCCGAGCCACATCAGGAACATCGTGCCGGCGATCAACGTCATGGTCGCGACGAACACGAACTGCGGGCCCGGCTGCAACACCACGCCCTGGTTCTGGAACGCGATGGATGCCGAAGCGCCCTGCACCGCCGCCAGGATCACCGTGCCGTAACGCGTGTACTGCGTCAGCTTACGACGGCCCGACTCGCCTTCCTTTTTGATCGCGGCCAGCGACGGCACAACCACTGCCATCATCTGAATGATGATGGACGCGGAAATGTACGGCATCACGCCCAGCGCGAAGATCGACAACCGCTGCAGAGCGCCGCCCGAGAACATGTTGAAGATGTCCAGGATGGTGCCCTTCTGCTCCTGGAAGAAGCGCGCGAGCGCCACCGGGTCGATGCCCGGTGCCGGAATGAAGGTGCCGATGCGATACACGATCAACGCGCCCAGCAAGAAGAACAACCGCTGTCGCAGCTCTGCGAAGCGGGTCATCTCGCCGAAGGCGGACAGAGACGCAGCGGTGGCGGGTTTCGTGGCCACGGAGTCCTTGTCGTTCAGTGAATCGTTACGGGTCGAGGCGTCAGAGGCTGCTTACTTGGCAGCCTCGACCGCTTCGATCTTGCCGCCAGCCGCCTCGATGGCAGCCTTGGCACCCTTGGTCAGGTACACGCCCTTGATGGTCACCGCGCGGCTGATGCCGCCCGAGGACACGATGCGCGCACGCTCGGCGAACACCGGCACCAGGTTGGTGGCCTTCAGGACTTCCAGGTCAATGACGTCGCCTTTGACCTTTGCAAGCTCCGACAGGCGCACTTCGGCGACGGTCGGCGCAATCTTGGAGCGGAAGCCGAACTTCGGCAGCCGGCGCTGGATGGGCATCTGGCCGCCTTCGAAGCCGACCTTGTGATAGCCACCCTTACGCGCACGCTGACCCTTCACGCCACGGCCGCAGGTCTTGCCCTGGCCGGCGGAAGCGCCGCGACCGACGCGCAGACGCGTCTTCTTGCTGCCCGGAGCGGGCTGGATTTCATTGAGGCGCATGCTAGTGCTCATTGCATTCAGCCCTTCAACTCTTCGACTTTCAGCAAGTGGCGCGAGGCGCTCAGCATGCCGCGAATTTCCGGCGTGTCCGCCACGGTCACGGTGTCACGAATCCGACGCAGACCCAGGCCGCGCACAGTGGCGCGATGAGCCTTGAGCTGGCCGAAGACGCTCTTCACGAGCGTGACCTTGTAGCCCTTGTTGCTTGCCATGACGACTTTCCTAATGTGATGCGCGTAGGTGATCCGTTGGCTTACTGGCCGAGGATCTCTTCCACACGCTTGCCACGCTTCGCCGCGATGTCATCGGGCGACTGCGCGCTGTTCAACGCATTCATCGTGGCGCGCACGATGTTGATCGGATTACGCGAGCCGTAGCTCTTGGCGAGCACGTTGCGCACACCGGCGCACTCGAACACGGCGCGCATACCGCCGCCCGCGATCAAGCCCGTACCGTCGGCGGCCGGCTGCATGTGCACGCGAGTCGCGCCGTGACGGCCCGAGACCGCGTAGTGCAACGTCGCGTTCTTCAGCGACACGTTCGACAGGTTCTTGCGAGCTGCCTGCATCGCCTTCTGGATCGCGACCGGCACTTCACGCGCCTTGCCGTAACCGAAGCCGACCTTGCCGCGACCGTCGCCGACCACCGTCAGCGCGGTGAAGCCGAACTGCCGACCGCCCTTGACGACTTTGGCGACTCGATTCACCGCAACGAGCTTCTCGATGTACTCGTCGCCCGCCTGGTTCTTTTCAACTCTGGCCATGTGGTGTCTCTCTTAGAATTCCAGACCGTGCTCACGCGCGGCATCGGCCAGCGCCTTGATACGACCGTGGAACTTGAAGCCGGAACGATCGAAGGCCACTTTCGTGATGCCCTTCGCCTTGGCGCGCTCGGCAATTGCCTTGCCGACGGCGGCAGCGGCGGTCGCATTGCCGGTGCCTGTCAAACCTTCGCGCACGTCCTTCTGCAGGGTCGACGCCTGCGCCAGCACCTTCGACTCGGTGTCGAAGATCTGTGCGTAGATGTGCTGTGACGTGCGATGCACCGACAGCCGCAGAACTTTCAGTTCGCGGATCTTGGCGCGCGAGCGGATCGCACGGCGCAGTCGTTGAGCATTTTTGTTCATAACTAATTTCCCGAAATGACCGGTACTCTCTGGCACGACGCCTGAGCCGATATCACTTCTTCTTGGCTTCCTTCAGTTCGATCTTCTCGCCGGCATAGCGCACGCCCTTGCCCTTGTACGGCTCAGGCGGACGGAACGCGCGGATGTCGGCGCAGACCTGGCCGAGCTTCTGCACGTCCGAGCCCTTGACCAGAATTTCGGTCTGGCTCGGCGTTTCGATGGTGATGCCCTCGGGCGCCGTGTAGACGACCGGGTGCGAGAAACCCAGCGTGAGGTTCAGGTTCTTGCCCTGCGCAGCGGCGCGGTAACCGACGCCGACGAGCTCGAGCTTGCGCTCATAGCCCTTGCTCACGCCGAGCACGATGTTCGCCAGGTGCGCACGGGTCGAGCCCGCGACCATGTCGGCTTCGCGACCGTCGTTGGCCTTCTCGACCTTGAGCGCCGAGGCGTCCTGCACCACTTTCACCAGCTTGCTGTTGAGCGCCAGGCTCAACGTGCCCTTGGCGCCTTTGACGCTGATGGCATCGGCGCTGATGGTGGCGGTCACGCCCTGGGGCAGTGGGACCGGCTGTTTAGCTACTCGAGACATTGCTGTGCGTCCCTATTAGGAAACGACGCAGATGACTTCGCCGCCGTGCCCTGCGGCACGTGCCTGACGATCCGTCATCACGCCCTGCGACGTGGAAACGATGGCGATACCCAGCCCGCCCAGCACGGAAGGCAGCTCGTCCTTCCCTTTGTAGACGCGCAGGCCGGGACGGCTGATGCGTTCGAGGCGGTCGATGACCGGGCGGCCCTGGTAGTACTTCAGCTGTACCGCCAGCGTCGGCTTGCCCTCGACGTCAGTCGCGGTGAAATCTTCGATATAGCCTTCGTCCTTCAGCACCTTGGCAATCGCCACCTTCACCTTGGAGGTGGGGGCGTTGATTGCGGTTTTGCCAGAAGACTGCCCGTTACGAATACGGGTCAGGAAGTCGGCGATCGGATCCGTCATGCTCATTTATGCGTGCTCCAGAGGTACCAGCTGTTACCAGCTGGCCTTGCCGAGGCCCGGAATTTCGCCGCGCATGGTCGCTTCGCGCAGCTTGGTGCGGCCCAATCCGAACTTGCGGTAGAAACCGCGCGGACGGCCGGTGATTGCGCAGCGGTTGCGCATGCGGCTCTTGCTCGAGTCGCGCGGCAGAGCCTGCAACTGAGCGACAGCAGCTTCGCGTTCCGCCGGCGTGGAAGTCGGCTTACGAATGATCTCTTTCAGCTTCGCGCGTTTGGCGGCGTAGCGCTTCACCAGCTTCGCACGCTTGTCTTCGCGATTGACCATCGATGTCTTGGCCATAACCTAGCTCCCGCCGTTACTTGCGGAACGGAAAATTGAACGCTTCCAGCAACGCGCGGCCGGACTTGTCGTCCTTGGCGGTCGTGGTGATCGTGATGTCCATACCGCGGATCGCATCGATCTGGTCGTATGCGATTTCCGGGAAGATGATCT
The DNA here is from genome assembly GCF_042651805.1 of Steroidobacter flavus. Taxonomy (NCBI): domain Bacteria; kingdom Pseudomonadati; phylum Pseudomonadota; class Gammaproteobacteria; order Steroidobacterales; family Steroidobacteraceae; genus Steroidobacter; species Steroidobacter flavus. The sequence goes on from NZ_JBHSDU010000003.1 coordinate 156,382, forward strand.
GTTCCTTGACGCCGAAGTTGTAGTTGCCCTGGCCGTCGAAGGAGCGTGCGCTGACACCGCGGAAGTCGCGGATACGAGGCATCGCGATGCTCACCAGACGATCGAGGAACTCATACATACGGGCCCCGCGCAGCGTCACCTTGGCGCCGATCGCCAGACCGTCGCGGACCTTGAAGGTCGCAACCGACTTGCGGGCGCGCGTGACCAGCGGCTTCTGACCGGTGATCTTGGTGAGATCGCCGACCGCGTTGTCCATGATCTTCTTGTCCGCGACCGCCTCGCCGACGCCCATGTTGACCGTGATCTTGGTGATCTTCGGCACTTCCATGACGTTGGTCAGGCCCAGCGTCTCTTTGAGCTGGGACACGATCGTGTCGCGGTAATACTGTTCGAGTCTTGCCTTAGCCATCTTCGTTTACCTGTGGACCCGCTCCGACGCCTCAGGCGTCGACGGTTTCCTTGTTGGACTTGAAGAAGCGCACTTTCTTGCCGTCGGCGAGCGTGCGGATGCCCACGCGATCGCCCTTCTTCGTCACGGGATTCCACAACGCGACGTTGGACAGATCGATCGAGGTTTCTTTCTCGACGACGCCACCCTGCACGTTACGCTGCGGGTTCGGCTTGGTGTGCCGCTTGACCATGTTGATGCCCTCGACGACCACGCGGCCTTCGAGAACTTTGGTCACCGTGCCACGGCGGCCTTTGTCTCGGCCGGTGGTCACGACGACTTCGTCACCCTTACGAATCTTGTTCATGACCCAACTCTCAAAGAACTTCGGGAGCCAGCGAAATGATCTTCATGAACTGCGCGGTACGCAGCTCACGAGTCACGGGTCCGAAGATACGGGTGCCCACCGGCTCCAGCTTGTTGGTCAGCAACACCGCGGCGTTGCCGTCGAAGCGGATCAGCGAGCCGTCGGCACGACGCACACCGAACTTGGTGCGCACGACCACGGCGTCATAGACCTCGCCCTTCTTCACTTTGCCGCGCGGGATGGCATCGCGGATGCTGACCTTGATGACATCGCCGACCGTCGCGTAGCGACGCTTCGAGCCACCGAGCACCTTGATGCACATCAGGCTGCGGGCGCCGCTGTTATCGGCGGCATTCAACAACGTGCGCATCTGGATCATGGCGCGGCCTCCACGGCTTCAACCTGCACGGCGCGCTGGACGATCTTCACCAGACGCCAGGACTTGTGACGCGACAGCGGGCGGCACTCTTCGATGGCCACGGTGTCGCCTTCACGGCTTTCGTTGTTCTCGTCATGAGCGAGGAACTGGGTCGAGCGGCGCTGATACTTGCCGTACTGAGGGTGCGGCACATAGCGCTCGACAGAGACCGTGATGGTCTTCTGCATCTTGGTGCTGACGACCTTACCGGTCAGCTGACGCGCAGCCTTGGTCTTCTCGGTGCTCATTACTTACTACCTTTCGCGGCGGCCGCGCGGCGCTGTTCGCCAGCCACGGTCTTCAAGCGCGCGATGTTGCGACGGACCTTGCTGAACTGGTCCGGCTTCGCGGCCTGGCCGGTGGCCCGGGCCATGCGGAGATTGAACTGTTCGCGACGCAGCTCCAGCAGCTCTTTCTGCAGGTCGGCGGGCGACTTGGCGCGCAATTCTTTGGCGGTGCTCATGGTCTATCTCTTAACGGACCTGGCGGGTCACGAACTGCGTGTCCACCGACAGCTTCGACGCAGCCAGACGGAACGCTTCGCGCGCGATGGTCTCGGTCACGCCTTCCATCTCGAACAGCACTTTGCCCGGCTTGATCTTGGCGACGTAGTACTCGACGTTGCCCTTACCGGAGCCCATTCGAACTTCGAGCGGCTTCTTGGTGATCGGCAGGTCCGGGAACACGCGGATCCACACCTGACCGCCACGCTTCACGTAACGGGTCATGGCGCGACGCGCGGCTTCCAGCTCACGCGCAGTCATGCGCGCACGGCTGGTGGCCTTCAGGCCGTAGTCGCCGAAGGCGACGTAGTTACCGCTCTGCGCGAGGCCGGCGTTGCGGCCCTTGAACGCCTTGCGGTACTTGGTGCGTTTGGGTTGCATCATGATGGATTACCTCAGGCAGTCGCTTCAGCGGCCGCCTGCTGGCCTTCAGCCGCTTCAGCCGGCTGTTCCTGCGTGTTGAACACTTCGCCCTTGAAGATCCACACCTTGACGCCGATGACGCCGTAGTTGGTGCGGGCTTCAGCCAGGCCGTAGTCGATGTCCGCGCGCAGCGTGTGCAGCGGGATGCGGCCTTCGCGGTACTGCTCGGTACGTGCGATTTCGGCGCCGTTCAAGCGGCCGGCGACACGCACCTTGATGCCCAGAGCGCCGATGCGCATCGTGTTGGTCACGGCACGCTTCATGGCGCGACGGAACATCACGCGACGCTCCAGCTGCTGAGCAATGCCTTCGGCAACCAGCATCGCGTCCAGCTCGGGCTTACGGATCTCGGCGATGTTGATGCGCACGTCGGACGTCGGCATCTTCATCAGCTTCGAGACCTGACCGCGCAGCTTCTCGATGTCCTCGCCCTTCTTACCGATCACGATGCCAGGACGCGCAGTGTGAATAGTGATGTTCACTTTGCGCGCAGCACGCTCGATCTGAATGCGGCTCACCGATGCTTCGGCCAGCTTCTTCTTCAGCAGCTCGCGCACCTGGAAGTCGGTGTACACGTGCGACGGGAAGTTCTTGCTCGAGGCATACCACTTCGAGGTCCACTCACGGGTGATGCCGAGGCGGATGCCGACCGGATTGACTTTTTGACCCATGGTTCTTACTCGCTCTTACCGTCGCCGACCGTCACGATGATGTGACTGTTGCGCTTCCAGATTCGATTGCCGCGGCCCTTGGCACGCGCGTGGAAACGCTTCAGCACGGGGGCGGTGTCGACGGTGACGGTCTGCACCTTCAGCTCGTCCACATCCGCGCTCAGGTTGTTCTCGGCGTTGGCCACAGCCGACTCGAGCACCTTCAACACCAGACGCGCGCCCTTCTTCGGCGTGTACTTCAGCGTGTTCAACGCGAGGCCGACAGGCTTATCGCGGATCAAATCCGCGATCAGGCGGCACTTCTGCGGAGAGATGCGCGCGTACTTCAGTTTGGCAGCGACTTGCATTTCGATTACTCCGCCGAGCTCTTCTTGTCGCCCGAGTGACCTTTGAAGGTACGCGTCGGAGCGAACTCACCCAGCTTGTGACCGACCATGTTCTCGGACACGAGCACGGGAATGTGCTGGCGACCGTTATGGACGGCGAGCGTCAGGCCGACGAAATCCGGCAGGATCATCGAACGGCGCGACCACGTCTTGATCGGACGACGATCGTTCTTCTCGGCGGCGACGCGCACCTTCTTGGCGAGGTGCAGATCGACGAACGGACCTTTCTTTACGGAACGAGGCACGTTGCTATCCTCTTAAGCTCAGTTACGGCGGCGGATGATCATGCCCGCCGTGCGCTTGTTACGACGCGTCTTCTTGCCCTTGGTGTTCCAACCCCATGGGCTCACCGGATGCGGATTACCCTGGCCGGACTTACCTTCACCACCACCGTGCGGGTGATCGACCGGGTTCATGACCACACCACGCACCGTCGGGCGGACGCCGCGCCAACGGATCGCGCCGGCCTTGCCGTAGCTGCGCAGGTTGTGTTCGCCGTTAGAAACTTCACCGATGGTCGCGCGGCAGTCGACGTGCACCTTGCGCATCTCGGTGGAGCGCAGACGGATCGTCGCGTACATGCCTTCGCGAGCAGCCAGCTGGGCCGAGCCGCCGGCGCTGCGTGCGAGCTGCGCGCCCTTGCCGGGCTTCAGCTCGATGCAGTGAATCGTGGTACCGATCGGGATGTGGCGCAGCTGCATGGCGTTGCCAGACTTGATCGGAGCTTCGGCGCCCGACATCACGGCGTCGCCGGGATTCACATCCTTCGGCGCGATGATGTAACGACGCTCGCCATCCTTGTACAGCACGAGCGCCAGATGCGCGGTGCGGTTCGGATCGTATTCGATGCGCTCAACTTTGCCGGCGATGCCGTCTTTGTCGCGCAAGAAGTCGATGACGCGGTACTTCTGCTTGTGCCCGCCGCCCTGATGGCGCACGGTCTGACGGCCGAAGTGGTTACGCGCGCCGGTCGAGTTCTTGTGCACGACCAGGGTCTGCTCGGGACCACCCTTGTGGAGGTGATCGCGCGAGATCTTCACCTGGAAGCGGCGGCCCGGCGAGGTCGGTTTGGACTTGATCAATGCCATGACTGATTTCCTGATGCTGCCGGTGGGCCGTTAGGCCTCGGTACCGGTCAGGTCGATGCTCTGACCCGGGGCCAGGCGCACATAAGCCTTCTTGTAGTCCTGCCGGCGACCGAGCCGCTGGCCGAAGCGCTTCTGCTTGCCGCCGACGTTCACGACGTTCACGTCCGCCACTTTGACTTCGAACATCAGTTCGACCGCGGCCTTGATGTCGCTGCTGGTCGCATCGCGACGCACGCGGAACACGAATTGGTTCGCCGTCTCGGCGATACGCGCGCTCTTCTCGGACACATGGGGTCCGAGCAGCACGTTCATCAGTTTTTCCTGACTCATGCGAGCCTCTCTTCGAGCAGGCGAACGGCACCGACCGTCGCGAGCACTTGGTCATGACGAGCGAGGCTCAGCGGATCGAGCGCGCTCACCGGCAACACGTCGACATACGGCAGGTTGCGCGAGGCGAGTTCCAACTTCTCGTCGAAGGCCTCGACCAGCACCAGCACGTTGTCGCCCTGGTTCAGTTCCTTGAGCTTCTGCAGCAGCAGCTTGGTCTTCGGCGCTTCGAGCTCGATGCCGTTGACGACCTGCAAGCGATCGGTACGAGCCAGCTGCGACAACATGGCCTGCAGACCGGCGCGATACATCTTGCGGTTCACTTTCTGCGCGAAGTCACGCGGCTTGGCAGCGAATGCACGACCACCGCCGACCCAGATCGGGCTGCGGATGGAGCCGGCACGCGCCTGACCGGTGCCCTTCTGGCGCCACGGCTTGATGCCGCCGCCGCGCACTTCGGCCTTGGTCTTCTGCGCTTTGGTGCCCGCACGACCGGCCGCCATGTAAGCGACGATGATCTGGTGCACCAGGGATTCGTTGTACTCGCGGGCGAACGTCGCGTCGGAGACCTGGACGTCCTGAGCCTGCGCGCCTTTGCTGATGAGTTTGAGGTTCATGGGCGACTACTCTTACTTCTTCGCCGGGGCAATGCGCTTACGGCGCAGTTGCGCAGCAGCCTTCACCGACGGACGCACGATGACCTGACCACCCTCGGCACCCGGAACGGCACCGCTGATCAGGATCAGATTGCGCTCGGCATCGACGCGCACGACCTTGAGGTTCTCGATGGTGCGACGGACCTGGCCCATGTGGCCGGACATGCGCTTACCGAGGAACACGCGACCCGGGGTCTGGCGCTGACCGATAGAACCGGGCGAGCGGTGCGACACGGAGACACCGTGCGTGGCCGGCAGACCGCCGAAGTTGTGGCGCTTCATGGTGCCGGCGAAGCCTTTACCGATGGTGGTGCCAGTGACATCGACCACCTGGCCCACTTCGAACGCGTCGACCTTGAGCTCGAAGCCCGCGGCGACATCCTTCAGGTCATCGCCCTTCAAACGAAACTCGACCAGCTGCTTGCCGGGAGCGACTTTGACTTTGGCGTAATGGCCCGTGAGGGACTTGTTGGTATGCGACGCCTTGCGATCGCCAACGGCGACCTGGATGGCGCGATAGCCATCGGCTTCCAGCGTACGAACCTGCGTGACGCGGTTCGGCACGGCTTCGATGACGGTCACAGGAACGGCTTCACCCGTTTCCGTGTAGACGCGCGTCATACCCGCCTTTCGACCGACCAGACCTGGGGTCTTGGCAGCGCTCATCGTGATTCCTCGTTAATTACGGCGACATCACCCGTCCCGGCTCATGACCGGTACGGTGCGACACCGCGCTGATCCAACGCCCGCGACTACGATTGGCCGCGAACGGTAAAACATTGTCTCTGCAGTGAAATCGGCGACAGGAATTCGAGAGGAACGACCAGGAACTCTGGTCATGCATCTCGAGCGGTACCCCGTCAGGGCCAGACCTCGGCGCAAAAGAGGCGCGAATTATAGTCAGGTCGGCTGACTTTGCAAGCGCCTCAGAGAATCCCGAACCTGGTTTCCGGCTCGGGGCACGGGGCGAAGCCCCGTACATAAAGAAAACGCTGTCTCGCGAGGGTCGCCGGCAAAAGCCGGCGATCCGAGCGGGGTCTTAATTGAGCTTGATCTGAACGTCCACGCCGGCCGGCAATTCCAGCTTCATCAGCGCGTCGACGGTCTTGTCCGTCGGGTTCAGGATGTCCATCAGGCGCTTGTGGGTACGGATCTCGTACTGGTCGCGCGCGTCCTTGTCACCGTGCGGGGAGACCAGCAGGGTGAAGCGCTCCATCTTGGTCGGCAGCGGCACCGGACCCTTGACGGTGGCACCCGTGCGCTTGGCGGTCTCGACGATTTCACGCGCCGAGTTGTCGATCAGGCGATGATCGAACGCTTTCAGACGGATGCGGATGTTCTGGTTCGTTGCCATGGTTGCAAATCTCTTGAAGCGCCGGAGGGTTGGTTCCGCCGGCGCCCGTTAATTGAACTTACTTGATGATCTTGGCGACGACGCCGGCGCCGACCGTCTTGCCGCCTTCACGGATGGCGAAGCGCAGGCCTTCTTCCATCGCGATCGGCGCAATCAGCTCCACCACCATCTTGATGTTGTCGCCAGGCATGACCATCTCGACGCCTTCCGGCAGCTCGCACGCGCCCGTCACGTCCGTCGTACGGAAGTAGAACTGCGGACGATAGCCCTTGAAGAACGGCGTATGACGACCGCCTTCTTCCTTCGTCAGCACGTACACCTCAGCTTCGAACTGCGTGTGCGGCTTGATCGAACCCGGCTTGCACAGCACCTGGCCGCGCTCCACTTCTTCGCGCTTCGTGCCACGGAGCAGCACGCCGACGTTGTCGCCGGCCTGACCCTGATCCAGCAGCTTGCGGAACATTTCCACGCCCGTGCAGGTCGTCTTGGTCGTCGGACGGATGCCGACGATTTCAACTTCGTCGTTCACCTTCACGATGCCGCGCTCGATACGACCCGTCACCACCGTGCCGCGGCCGGAGATCGAGAACACGTCTTCCACCGGCATCAGGAACGCGCCGTCGATCGCACGCTCCGGCACCGGGATGTACTTGTCCATTTCCGCCACCAGCTGCACCACCGCCGGCACGCCGATCGGGCTCTGATCGCCTTCCAGCGCCTTCAGCGCCGAACCCTTCACGATCGGGGTCGTGTCGCCAGGGAAGTCGTACTTCGACAGCAGCTCGCGCACTTCCATTTCGACCAGCTCAAGGAGCTCGGCGTCATCGACCATGTCGGCCTTGTTCAGGAACACCACGATGTACGGCACGCCGACCTGACGGGCCAGCAGGATGTGCTCGCGCGTCTGCGGCATCGGGCCGTCAGCGGCGGAACACACCAGGATCGCGCCGTCCATCTGCGCCGCGCCCGTGATCATGTTCTTCACGTAGTCGGCGTGGCCCGGGCAATCGACGTGCGCGTAGTGACGCGCATCCGAGGTGTACTCCACGTGCGCCGTCGCGATCGTGATACCGCGAGCGCGCTCTTCGGGCGCCTTGTCGATCTGGTCGTACGCCTTGAACTCACCGCCGTGCTTCTCAGCCATCACCTTCGTCAGCGCGGCCGTCAACGTGGTCTTGCCATGGTCGACGTGGCCGATGGTGCCTACGTTCACGTGCGGCTTGGTACGTTCAAACTTCTCTTTGGCCACAGCGGCGTTCCTCTAGCTAGAAGTCACTTATTCGAATGGCGTTGACAACAAACGATGCATGGAGCTCACGACCGGGATTGAACCGGTGACCTCGTCCTTACCAAGGACGTGCTCTACCAACTGAGCTACGTGAGCGCCCTTCAAAACCGGACGTTCCCTCTATCTTCTTATATCCGCCGTACTCAACTCATCGCGATGTGCGCAATGGAGCGGGTGATGGGAATCGAACCCACACCATCAGCTTGGAAGGCTGAGGTTCTACCATTGAACTACACCCGCATGAGGAGTGGTGGAGGGGGTAGGATTCGAACCTACGAAGGCATAAGCCAGCAGATTTACAGTCTGCCCCCGTTGGCCGCTTGGGTACCCCTCCGCGGACATAAGAGCCGGGCATTCTCTTCGCCGAACTATTGAGTGTCAACAGCCAACGAGTGCTGTTTGACGCCTCGAAGCAAAATTCCTGCTTAAGTCATGTCCTGAAGCGCCGATACAGGGCCCGTCGGCGTCATTCAGGCGCCGTCCCGTATTGAAACGCAGCCCAGGGACCCCGGTTATGCTGCCCCAGGACCTCGAACAACGCCTCAAGGCGCAGGTCGATTTTCCCAGCCCACCGCAAGTGGCGACTGAGATCATCACGCTCGCGCGCGATCCGGACATCGAGATGGCCAAGGTGGCCACCGCCGTCGGCCGGGACCCGGCCATGACGGCCAAGATCCTTCGCATCGCGAACTCGGCATTTTACGCACAACGCCGTCCAAGCCAAAACTTGCGACAGGCGCTGGTTATTATCGGCTTGAATGCCGCGCTAACACTGGCGCTCAGCTTCTCGCTGGTCTCCTCGATGCGCGCCCTCCGCGCAACCGGCATCGACTACAGCCGCTTCTGGCGCCGCGCGCTGTTGGCCGCGACCGCCGCCCGCGCCTTCAGCGAAGCGGCGAAAACCGGGCATCCCGAAGATGTTTTCCTGTCCGCGATGCTTCAGGACATGGGCGTGCTGGCCCTGGACCGCGCCGCGCGCGACTTCTACAGCCAGCTCCCCCAGAAGTCGACGCATGCCGACTGGGTGGCTTACGAAATCGCCAAGCTGGGCAAGGACCACTCCCACTACACCGCGATGATGTTGCGCGCCTGGAACCTGCCCGAGCGGCTGTGCAAGCCGGTCGAGGCCAGCCATTCGCCGCAGATGTTCGCCTGGACCACCGAGGAAGGTCAGTTCGCGCGCTGCGTCGCGCTGGGCAGCGACCTCGCCGAGGCGGTGCTGTCGCCGGATCAGGCCAGCTCGGTGCCGGCACTCGCGCAACGGGCCCATCGCCTGCTGAGCATGAGTCACGAGCACTTCAACGAAGTCGTCGCGCGGATCCTCGCGCTGATTCCCGAGACCGAAGCGCTGTACGAGACCAGCATCCTCGACGCGGATGACGCGGAGAACCTGCTGGCCGAGGCGCGCGAGCTCCTGGCTGTCAGGAATCTGCATGCCCTGCAGGAAGTCACCAACCTGCAGGCCACGACCAGCGCCCTGCAGACGCGCACCGAAGAGGCGGAAGACTCGAGCCGCCGCGACCCGCTCACCGGCGTGCTCAACCGCCCGTGGCTCGATCGCCTGCTTGATCGAGAGTTCACGCAGGCCGTGGTGTTCGGCCGCGACTTGAGCGTCGCGCACATCGACCTCGACCGCTTCAAACTCATCAACGAGAAGTACGGCACGCCGGTCGGCGACAAGGTTCTGCACAGCTGCGCGCAGGCGATTCAGGCCGTTATCCGCGGCAGCGACCTCGTGGCGCGCTTCGGCGGTGAGGAATTCATCGTGGTGCTGCCGAGCACCGACCGCGCAATCGCGCGGCAAGTCGCTCAACGAATTCTGGCGGCGCTGGCCGGTCAGGATCACGGCAGCGATGGGGCCTCGGGCGTGCACGTCACGGCGTCGATCGGTGTCGCGACCTATACGACGAACCAGCGTTTCCCCAGCACGCTTGCCTTGCTGGAAGCGGCCGACCACGCGCTCTATGCCGCGAAGCTCTGCGGCCGCAATCGCGTGGAATGCTACGACGAGCTGCCGACCTCGCGTCGAAGCCCGGCGGCCGCGCGCAGTTAGCGCGCAGCGGTAGGAGCTAGGTCGACCAGCTCGACCCGGCTCGCATCGAACGCCTCGCCCAGGAACCGGCTGCCCACGCGCGCAAAGCGCTCCGGGCTGTCAGTTGCTTGCAAGATCGGAGCGGACGCCGGCCCGGTCGTATTCAACAATCCGCGATCAATCAGTTCCGCCTGTACGGCCCGCGCGGTCGTCTCCGCCGAATCGACAATCGTGATCTGCGGCCCGATGACTGCGCGCAAAGCAGATGCAAGCACCGGGAAGTGAGTACAGCCGAGCAACAACGTGTCGATCCGCGGGTCGTCACGAAACAACTCGTCAACATAACGATGCGCGATGGCCTCGGCGATGGCGCCGTCGGTCCACCCCTCCTCCGCCAGCGCGACGAATAGCGAGCACGCCTGTGCCTTTACTTGCGCCGTGGGTTCCAGCCGAGCGATCGCTCGTTGATAGGCGCCGCCTCGCACCGTGCCTTCCGTCGCAAGCACCGCGATATGTCCACTCGTCGACGCCGCGCAACCCGCAATCGAGCCGGGCTCGATCACGCCAATGACTGGCATCGGCGCGAACCGTTCGCGCAGCGGCTCGACCGCGACCGAAGACGCAGTGTTACAAGCGATCACCAGACACTTGATGCCCTGCCTGACCAGAAACTCCGCGGCCTGGATCGAATAGCGCAGCACCGAGTCGCCACTCTTCGTTCCATAGGGGAGTCGTGCCGTGTCGCCGAGGTAGATGAATTGCTCATCGGGCAGTCGTTGCCGAAGCGCGCGGAGCACGGTCAGCCCGCCGACACCGGAGTCGAACACTCCGATGGGGAGCGAATTTGCTTTGATCATGAAGGGCGATAATAAGCATATGCCGGGAATCTGCTCACAGCTTTCCGTTCCGCGAGGCGAGCACACCGGCGCCGAATTCGGCATGGGCGCTTGCCACGAATCGTTGCACGGACTGTATTTCGTCAAGCGTGAGCGGCGACACCCTGCCGACTGACCTAGGGGAATACATCAGTAGCACGAGGGTGGATATTGTGCAGGTGACATTGTGCCGTCTGAAATAGCCGATGAGTCTACATAACGCCTCATCAACGGGCTTATCACGCGTCATCGAGCGCGGCATAATGATCGCGCAAAGATCGCATCGGGGAGTTGAGCATGGAGCGACGTCTCCATACACGTCATAGAGCGAGAACCGCCGTCTACGTTTCTGTCCCCGGACGCCCCGGCAAGCTGTGCCGTGCGCGCAACTTGAGCGCGAATGGTGTCTTCATCGAAACCGAGAACCTGGGATTGAAGAAGGGCGCGACGGTGCATCTCGCGTTCGCCATCAATCTCGGCGTCGTCACCAAGATTCATCGCCGTACCGCCATCGTCGCGCACGTGTCCAAGGGTGGCACGGGCTTGATGATGGAAAGCCTCACCGGTACGCGTTAAGACGAGCTCACCTCGTCTGCGTGACCATTGCGTGCATGTCCGCCGCAATGGTCCGCGACGCGCCGAACAGCGATCCCGAGCACAACAACATCAGTACCGGGATTACATACATCGCGCTGTGCAGTCCCGCCGCGCGAAAGTGCGCTGCCATCTGTGTCGCGCCGGCATTCAACATGGCTTGATTCGCGAAGTAATCGCTCAGCGCGCCCATGATGGTCGAGCCGAAGCTCGCACCTAATACGTACATCGCAAAGAAGTACAACGACACCGCCGTGCCGCGCAGATTGGGCGCGACCACATCTTGAATGGCGCTGTACACGGTCGAGTAGTACGCGAACGACAACGCGCTCGACGCGCCCATCAGGATCGTAAACACGACCACGCCACCCTTCGGCTGCTGAAGCGCCATGAACACGCACGGCGCCGCGAACAACAACGCGAACGCCGCGACCAGCACGCGGCCATTCGCGCGCTTCACACGCAGACGATCGCCGAGCCAGCCGCCCAACAGCAGACCGATCGCACCCGTGAGCCCCAACGACACGGCCGAGATGGTGTTCGCATCCCGCAAGCCGAGCTCGTGGAACCGTTGCAGGAACGGCGTTTGAAACACATTCACCGCGTAGCTATTGAAGTTGAACAGCAACCCGGACAGCACGATCCACCACATCGTCTTGATCCGCAGCACGCTGCGAAAAGGCGAGCCCGGCAACGCCAGCGACGTGCGCTGTTCGATGGCACCGCGCGGCGGTTCTTTAATGAACAGCGCGAGCCCGGCGAGGATCAAGCCCGGCACGCACGCCACGAAGAACGCCGCGCGCCATCCCCAGGTCTCGCCGATGTATCCCGACAGCATATAAGCCGCGAACAACCCGAACGGCAGACCGAGCATGAAGATCGCCATCGCCCGCGCACGCCGCTCGGGTGGATACAAATCGCCGATCAACGATTGACCCGCCGGCGCGCAGCTCGCCTCACCGATACCGACGCCAATGCGCGTCAGCAGGAAAGATGTGTAATTCCACGCCAATCCGGACGCGGCGGTGAGCACGCTCCAGAACGTCACGCCGATCGCTATCAAGCGGGTCCGCAGCCAGTTGTCAGTAAGCCGCCCCAGCGGCACGCCCACTGCCGCATATACGAGCGTAAATACTGTGGCCACCAGGCCGAGCTGCGTATCGTTCAGCCCGAACTCCACGCGGATCGGCTCGCCGAGCGCGCCGGCGATCTGCCGGTCGAAAAAATTCATCAGGTTGATGCCGAACAGTACCGTCAGTGCGAAACGCGCATTCCTCTGCTGTTCGGTCACGACGCCCCCATGCTCAGCAAGTTATCGGTATTGGCACGCGAGCGTACCATCGGGGCCCCGCGCAGGGTGGGCAAAGAATTGTGGATCGGCGGTGTCACAACGTGTGCCAAAGCCGGAACGAGGATGAGATGATGCCGGGGTGACAGCCGCTCCCGTTTCCATGACCCGCAATGCCCCCGCCGACGGCGCCGACCTCGCCGACGCGCTCAAAAGTCGCTTCGGTTTCAGCACGTTCCGTCCCGGCCAGGAAGCCGTCGTGCGCGATGCGCTCGCCGGTCGCGATCTGCTGGCCATCATGCCTACCGGCGGCGGCAAGTCGTTGTGCTTCCAGCTGCCCGCGGTTCTGCAGCCTGGCATCACGCTGGTGATCTCGCCGCTGATCGCACTCATGCAGGACCAGGTGCGCCTGCTCCAGGACAACGGCATCCCGGCGACGTACATCAACTCCAGCCTCGAATCGAGCGAGGTGAGCGCACGCCTGCGCGGCGCGGCTCAAGGTGAATACAAGTTGCTGTACCTCGCGCCCGAGCGTTTGTTACAGCCGGGCTTCTTCGATGGCGTGCTTGCGCGACTGGACGCCGGCCGCGGCATCACCGCGTTCGTGGTCGACGAGGCCCATTGCGTGTCCGAATGGGGCCACGATTTCCGTCCGGAATATCGACAGCTCGCCGCGCTCCGGCGGCGCTACGAGAATGTTCCGTTGTTTGCATTCACCGCTACAGCGACACCGCGCGTCCGTCAGGACATCATCAATCAGCTGGCGTTACACGACCCGGCGGTGCATGTCGCGAGCTTCAATCGGCCGAATCTGTATTACGGCGTGCGGCCGAAGAACAAGCGCACCTACGACGAGTTGCTGGCGCGAGCGCGCGAGGACAGCGCTGGCATCGTGTACTGCCTGTCACGCAAGCGCGTCGACGAGCTCGCGTTGCAATTGCAAGCGGACGGCATCGACGCCCTGCCCTATCACGCCGGCCTCGATGCCGAGCAACGCCGTAGCAATCAGGAAGCTTTCATCCGAGATGACGCGCGTGTGATGGTCGCGACCATTGCCTTCGGCATGGGTATCAACAAGCCCGACGTGCGCTGGGTGATTCATTACGATCTGCCGCGCACCCTCGAAAGTTATTATCAGGAGTCCGGCCGCGCCGGACGCGACGGCGATCCCGCCGAATGTATTCTGTATTTCAGTGCCGCCGACATTCGCACCGCCGAATTTCTGATCCAGCAGAAGGTGGATCCGGACACAGGCGAACCGCTCGAGGACGAGCAGCGGCTCGCCCGCCAGCAACTGCGCCAGGTGCTCAACTACGCCGAGTCGACCGAGTGCCGGCGCGGAATCCAGCTTCGATACTTCGGCGAAGTGCTCCCCGATTCGTGCGGAAACTGCGACAACTGCCGCAACCCGCGCCAGCAGCAGGACCGCACGATCGAAGCACAGCAGTTTCTGTCGTGCATCGCGCGGCTCGCGCAGCGGCGCGAACGCTTCGGTGCCGCTTATTTGATCGACATCCTGCGCGGCAGCCAGTCTCAGCGCCTGATCGACAATGGACATGCGCAGCTCAGCGTCTACGGCATCGGTAAGCAGCACAGCGTCGACACGTGGCGCGGCGTGGCCCGCGCGCTGCTCCATCAGGGCCTGCTCCAGGAAACGCAGGACGGCTATTCGGTGCTGTCTCTCAACGCGGCGAGCTGGGAAGTCCTGCGCGGGGAGCGCAAAGTGCACATCGCCGACGCGCCGGCCGCCCCGTCACGGCGCAAATCGGATGCGTCCGGCGGCGCCGAGGACCTGCATGTCGCCGATCAGCCGCTGTTCGATAAGTTGCGAGCCTTGCGGAAAAAGCTGGCGGATCAGAGCGGGGTACCGCCCTACGTCATTTTTCACGACGCCACCTTGCGCGAGATGGTGCGCCGGGCGCCGGCCACGCTGGCAGAATTTGCCAACATTCCCGGGGTGGGTCAGGCCAAACTGGCGCGCTACGGGCAGTTGTTCACGGATGAAATCCGCTCCGGCCGCAGCTAGGTATAATCTCGCCGCCCCGCAGGGCCGCCGGTGGCGCGGCCCCGTTACTACTGCCTACTGAGACCGCTTCGCTTTGACAGTCCAGAGACGACCGATGTTCATTCATGCCTCGGGTGAGTACTTGCCGGAACGGGTCGTTGACAACGACTACTTCGCGCGCCTGACCGGCCGGGCCTCGCCGTGGTTCGAGCAATTGACGGGTATTCGTCAACGCCGCCGCGCCGGTGAAGGCGAGAACGCCAATTCGATGGCGATCGCGGCCGTCAAGCATTTGCTACGCACGGGCGACGCGACGCTCGAGGACGTTGATCTCATCATCGGCGCCTCCTACACGCCGTGGGACACAATCGGCACCATTGCTCACGTGTTACAGCGCGAGTTCTCGCTCGCCAACGCGCGTGCGATGTATTTGTCCACGGCATGCTCGTCTTTCATCGACGCCATCGACATGGCATCGGCCTACTTCGCGTCGGGCCGCTCGCGCAAGGCGCTGATCGTGGCCTCCGAGCACAACAGCCTGTACTCGTCCGACGGCGACGAGAAATCCGGTCACTTGTGGGGCGACGGCGCGGCTGCCCTGATTCTGGGCAACACGCCGGGCAAGTTGCAGCTGGAAGTTCTGGACACGCACACGGTCGGCCTCGCCGATCGGGGCAAGGGCCCGTTCGGCATCACCATGGTGCCGCGTGACGGCGGCCTGGTCATGCATCATGGCAAGGACATTTTCGTGCACGCTTGCCGGGAGATGGCCGGCATGGCGCGGCTCCTCCTGGAACGCAACAAGCTCACAGTGGGCGACGTTCGACTGGTCATTCCGCACCAAGCGAACAAACGCATCATCGATAGCGTCGCCGACGATCTCGGTCTGCAGCCGCAACGCGTGGCGCTGACGATTGGCGAACTGGGTAACACCGGTTGCGCGAGCGTGGCGATCACGCTGCATCGTTACGCGCACAAGCTCGAGCCGGGCGAATATGCGTTGCTGATCGCATTCGGCGGCGGCTACTCAGCAGCCGGCGCACTGGTTCGCCGCGCTCAATAACGTTTCCCGCGGAATGTCTCCAGCCGCGCTTCTTGAGTTGTGCGGCCTTCTCGGTCGCGCTCGTTCAGAGCGCGACATGCTCGCCGAACTTCGGCGGCTTCAAAATCAGCGCGTCGCACGGCAACTTCTCCAGCACATCCTCTGCCGTGCTGCCGATGAAAATCCGTTTGAGTCCGCTGCGCGCGATCGCGCCCATCGTCATCACATCCGCATTGATCCGTGCCGCCGCCATCGGCAGCACTTGAGCCGGACCGCCCAGCTCGAGATGAATGTTCTTGGGCGCGACGTTGTAATCGCTAACTAGCGCGGTCACCAGCTCGCGACGATTCTTTTCTTCGAGCGCCAGTTCTTCCGGCGTCGCAGCCGCCACCATGGGCGGATTCACCGCCGTCGCCGCACCGATGATGGCCATGGGCAAATAAACATGCAGCACATGCAGCTCGCCGTTCAGTCGCTGCGCGAACAACGATGCATGCTCGACGATCCAGTGATCCAGAATTTCCGGCTTGTCATTGACGTGACCCGGATCGACCGCCGCCACGACGCGTGGCACCTCGGCCCATTTACCGCCTTTGGTCAACAACAGCGGCACGGGACAGCCGCGAATCAATTGCCAATCGGTGTTTGTAAGAAACGTTCGCTGAGCGAGCGAATGATGATGCGTGTCCTTCACCACCAGATCGGCATTCGTGTGTCGAATGCGATCGAGCAATCCGATATGTAGCGGATCGGCGCAAGCAGTATCGGTCGTAACGTCCAGCCCGCGGGCACGCAGCGGTACGGCCAAAGATTCGAGCTCGCCTTTGAAATTGACCGGCAACGGCGCACCCGGATTGGCGCGCACGTGTGACGACAACCGCATCTCGCGAGCCGCCTTGGTGTCGCAGGCGAACAGCTCCAGCCGCGCATGAAACTTTTCCGCGAGCAATGCGGCCTTGTCCACGGCTGGATGCTCGGTCGCGGTGGGATCGACGATCACCAGGATTTGTTTGATATAGCCCATTGGGGTTGTCATGGCAGTGACCTCGACTCAGTCTCGAATCGCACCGGGGCGCCCGGTATCGGGACAACCGCGTAACCGCTCCGGACAAGCCCGGCGTTTTCAGCCAGCGCCGCCGGCAGCGCTGCGGCGATCGGTACCGCCGTCGACGGAGAGCTCGTCGATCGCATCGAGCAATGCCGAGGTGTCGACCGGCTTGCTTAGAAACCGACAATTCGGCACCGGCGTGCGCAACGAGCGCAGGACCGACGGCAAGTCGCCACTGAGCACGACACCGGGCACGTCATAGCCCAGACGTTGGCGCAACCTTGTCAGCAACTCCAACCCGGTGTTGCGACCGTCGAGATGATAGTCAGCGACGATCACATCGCCGCGCTGAAACTTCTCGAACAACACCTCGGCCTCGGCAGCCGACGGCGCGCTCTCGACGTGGAAACCTTCGAAACGCAGAAACAACTCGGTCGCCAGGCGCACGCCATCGTTGTCTTCGACCAGCAGTACTCGAGATCGACGCGTCGCGCCGCCGGCGGGTTCCGCAGTGGCGGTCGAATCCGCTCCCACGGCGATCGCAGTCAAATACTGATTCGGGATGCTCACAACCGCCCGCGTGCCCTCACCGACGTGCGAGCTGATGCTCACCGTGAATCCCAACAGTCGCGCGACTTCTTTAACAATCGCCAACCCGAGCCCCACGCCCATGCGCTTCGCGCCTTGCGTGTCGACCTGGTAGTACTCGTCGAAGATGCGATCCAGCTTGTCGGCCGGAATGCCGATGCCCGTGTCGCTCACAGTAATAGTGAGCGCGGCGGGACCGGTGACGCAGCTGACCTTGACCTCGCCTTGATCGGTATATTTCAACGCATTGCCGACCAGGTTCTGCAGCAACTGATAGAACAGCGTGCGATCGGTCGAGACGATCAATGAAGCGGGCTCGACCCGAAGCGCGATGCCACGCGCCTGCGCCACCGACTCGAACTCGGTGGTCAGCTGATGAAGCGTCTCGGTGAGCGGCACATCGGAGACTTGCGGCTCGATCGCGCCTGACTCCAAGCGACTGATATCGAGCAATGCGTTCAGCATGCGAGTCATGCCTTCAATCGCGCGCTCCTGCTGCTGTAACAGCTCGCGCAGATCGGGCCGCGAAATCTTGAGCATGGCCGCATTCAACAAACGAATGGTTTGAATGGGCTGACGCAAGTCATGGCTGGCCGTCGCCAGGAAGCGGCTCTTGGCGCGATTGGCCCGGTCCGCCTCTTCGCGCGCGGCAATCAACGCTTCATTGATCTGCTGCCGTTCAGTGTTGTCGCGGATCGCGGCGGCGACGAACAGCTTCTCACCGATTTTGAACGGCGCCAGCCGGATACCGGCCGCAAACTCGCTGCCATCGGAACGGCGCGCATACAAGTCGGCGATACGAGCGCCCATCTCGCGATTGCCGGGCTTGCTCAAATACGCGGTCAGATGACTGACATGCTTGCCGCGCAGGCGCTCGGGAATCAGCGTCTCCAGCGGCTTGTCCAGCAACTGCTCGAGCGCGTAGCCGAACAGCTGGGTGACCGTCTCGTTGGCGAAACGGATGCGGCCGTTGGCATCGACCACGATCAGCGCGTCGGGGGAAAAGCGCAACAGGTGCTGAGTGATATCGCTAAGCTGGTCCATCGTCTCGGGCTCGTCGTAGGCTGAAAATTATGCCGCTTTTCACGCCCGCGGGACATCGATGCGGACCACGACGGCCGGCTCTAAGGGGCGGGCGTAGTCGCTTCCGTGGAAGTCGCGGGTGTGCCGGCCAGGGCTTGCGGGCAGTCTGCGACCCATATGAAACTCCCGGAATCATGGCAATCCCGCCCCGTTCCCGTTCCGCCACCGACCGGCGGTGCAGTCATGGCTGCTGACGACCCGTCCGGCGAGCCGGCGACATCGCGACTGCTCGAGCAACTGATGCAGATTGCCCGCACGTCCGCGCTGGAGGAAATGGCCAGCGGCTTTGCGCATGAATTGAATCAGCCCATCGGCGCCATTGCCACCTTCGCGCAAGCCGCCGAGCGCATGCTGTCGCGGCCCGAGCCGATGACGGCGCAGGCCCTGGACGTCCTGCGTCACATCAGTAACGAAGCGCTCAATGCCGGCCAAGGCATCCGTCGCATTCGTAAATTGTTCAACGATCACGCCGTGGCCCGCGTCAATTGCGCCATGGCCGACGTGATTGCGGAGCTGATGCCAGTGCTGGAGCTGCTCGCCAGTCGCGCCGGTGTGCGCCTGGAAGTGGTCATCGACGAGGCGCTGCCCGCCGTCTCGGTCGACCGCCTGCGCATTCAGCATGTGCTCTATACGCTCGTACAGAATTCGCTCGAAGCGCGCCGGCCCGCTCAACAGCCGGCCCGCGTGCGCATCGAAGTCACCGGCGACCGCTACGCCGTGACCACCGCCGTCATCGACAACGGCGTGGGCCTGACGACCGAGGCTCGTGCGCAATTGTTTCGACCGTTTTTCACCACCAAGGATCAGGGCACGGGCTTGGGCCTGGCGTCGAGCCGCGCTATCGTTGAAGCACACGAAGGCGCGATCGGCTGCGACGATGTCGAAGGCGGTGGCGCGAAGTTCTGGTTCCGCATACCGGTGTCGATCTCCTAGCGAACATGACCGCCACTAAAACTCCGGCCCGCAAAAAGCCAACGATCTACATTGTCGACGACGACGACGGCATGCGTCGCGCCTTGAGCGTGCTCATGTCGACGGTCGGTTACAACGCCGTCAGCTTCGAGCGTCCCGCGGAGTTCCTGCAGAAGCTCGATCCGAATCAGCCCGGCTGCCTGGTGCTCGACGTGCGCATGCCGGAAATGAGCGGCCTGGAAGTACAGCAGCAGCTTAATCGCAGCGGCTCGATGCTACCGGTGATCCTCATGACCGGACACGGCGACATTCCGATGGCCGTGCAGGCCATGAAAGACGGCGCGTTCGATTTTCTACAGAAGCCGTTCCGTGACCAGGATCTACTCGATCGTATTAACGGCGCCCTGAAACAGGACGCCGAGAATCGCGAGACCGTCGAGCGGCACGCCGATCTCAAGCGTCGCAGCGAATCGCTCACCCCGCGCGAGCGCGAAGTGATGGCCCTGGTCGTCGATGGCCGCGCCAACAAAGTCATCGCCATCGACCTCGGCCTGAGCGAGCGCACCGTCGAAATTCACCGCGCCAATGTCATGGAAAAAATGCAGGCGCGCTCGGTGGCGCATCTGGTGAAGATGCACCTCACCCTGAATGGTGAAACTCTCGGCAATGGCTGACGATTAGCCAGGGCCTAGCATTCTTCGAGGACCGGCTATGTCAGATGCCACGCGCGACGATCCCACACTCAGTCCTGAATATCTGACACGGCTCGATGCCTACTGGCGGGCCGCGAACTATCTCGCGGTCGGTCAGATCTATCTGATGGACAACCCGCTGCTCGAGCAGCCACTACAGTTGTCACACGTCAAGCCGCGGCTGCTGGGTCACTGGGGCACGACCCCCGGGCTCAACTTCATCTATGCGCACTTGAACCGCGCCATCCGCAAGTACGACCTGGACATGGTGTATGTGGCGGGCCCGGGTCACGGCGGACCGGCGCTGGTCGCCAACGTCTATCTGGAAGGCACGTACAGCGAGTACTACCCGAATATTTCCGAAGACAAGGACGGGATGCGCAAGCTGTTCAAACAGTTTTCGTTTCCCGGCGGTATTCCCAGTCATGTCGCGCCCGAAACGCCGGGCTCGATTCATGAAGGCGGCGAGCTCGGCTACGCGCTGTCGCATGCCACCGGCGCGGTGCTCGACAATCCCGAACTCATCGTGGCCTGCGTCATCGGCGACGGCGAAGCCGAGACCGGTCCGCTCGCCACCAGCTGGCACTCGAACAAGTTTGTGAATCCCGTGCGCGACGGCGCGGTGCTGCCCATCCTGCATTTGAATGGTTACAAGATCGCCGGCCCGACCGTGCTCTCTCGCATCCCGCAGGAAGAGCTGAAGCAACTGATGCAGGGTTACGGCTACGAGCCCTTCTTCCTCGAAGAAGCCGATACCGTGGCCGCCACTCATCTCGCCATGGCGAAGCTCGTGGATCGAATGATCGAGCGCATCCGCGAGATTCAAACCGACGCGCGCAAGAACGGTTTCCATCAACGGCCACGCTGGCCGATGCTGGTGATGCGCACTCCGAAAGGCTGGACCGGTCCCGAAGAGGTCGACGGCGTGCCGGTCGAGAACAGCTGGCGCTCGCATCAAGTGCCCCTCGCGCAGCTCGCGGAAAAGCCCGAACACTTGAAGCTGCTCGAACAGTGGATGCGCAGCTACAAGCCCGAAGAGTTGTTTACTGCCGAAGGCAAGTTACACCCGAAATTGCGTGAGCTCGCTCCCGTCGGCAAGCGACGCATGGGTGACAACCCGCACGCGAACGGCGGCCTTCTGCTTCGGGAGCTGCGCCTTCCCGACTTCCGCGAATACGCCATCGAGCTGCCGTCGCCCGGCTCGCGCATCGGCGAGGCGACGCGCGTCCAGGGCAAGTTCCTGCGCGACGTGATGAAGATGAATATGGACTCGAAGAACTTCCGGTTGTTCGCGCCGGACGAGTTCACGTCGAATCGCTGGGACGAGGTGTTGCAAGTCACCTCGCGCATGCTCGCGGCCGAGATTCTGCCAACGGATACCGGCGTCGCGATGGACGGTCGCATCATGGAAGTGCTCAGCGAGCACCAATGCCAGGGCTGGCTGGAAGGCTATCTGTTGACGGGACGGCACGGTTTCTTCAGCTGCTACGAAGCGTTCGTGCACATCGTCGACTCGATGTTCAATCAGCATGCCAAGTGGCTCAAGACCTGCAACGACATCCCCTGGCGGCGTCCCATCGCTTCGTTGAATTACCTGCTGACGTCGCATGTCTGGCGCCAGGATCACAACGGCTTCAGCCATCAGGACCCGGGGTTCATCGATCATGTCGTGAACAAGAAGCCCGAAGTCGTGCGCGTGTATCTGCCGCCGGATGCCAACACGTTGTTGAGCGTCACGGACCATTGTCTGCGCAGTCGCAACTACGTGAACGTCGTCGTCGCCGGCAAGCAGCCGGCGTATCAATGGCTGTCGATGGATGCGGCCATCAAACATTGCAGCGCCGGTGCCGGCATCTGGGACTGGGCCAGCAACGATCAGGAAAGCTCGCCCGATATCGTGATGGCCTGCGCCGGCGACGTGCCGACGCTGGAATCATTGGCTGCGGTGTCGCTGCTGCGTGAGTGGCTGCCGTCGTTGAAGATTCGTTTCGTGAACGTCGTCGACCTCATGACGCTGCAGCCGGCAAGCGAACATCCTCATGGCATGAGCGACAAGGAGTTCGATGCCATGTTCACAACGGACAAACCCATCCTGTTCGCGTTCCACGGCTATCCTTGGCTGATCCACCGCCTCACCTATCGCCGCAAAGGCCACGACAATCTGCACGTGCGCGGCTACAAGGAAGAAGGCACGACCACCACGCCGTTCGATATGACCGTGCTCAACGACCTCGACCGCTTCCACCTCGCCGAAGCCGCCATCGACCTGGTCCCCAGCCTGGGCGCGCAGGCCGGCCACTTACGTCAGCGACTGCGAGACAAGCTCATCGAGCATCGCGAATACATCTGCCGGCATGGTGAAGATATGCCGGAGGTTCGGAATTGGCAGTGGAAGGTGAAGTAAGCGCCGATCCGGTACCGCCCCGCGCGCTGGCCGGGCCTTCGGCCCGGCAGCGCCTACCGATTCAGTGCCGGCATCTGCGCATGCAGAAACCAGCGGTCGAGCACGACATTGCGTGCGAACCACTGCGTCTGCATCAGTGCTCGAGCGAGGCCGAGACGCAACTTCGAGGGAAGCATCGCCAGCGCCGGCGCTTCGCCGCGCTCTCCGAAGCGAGCGCGGAGTGCGGCTTCGTAAGGTGACAGCCGCTCGCGACGATAGTCGCGATTCGCGGCGAGCGCGTTAGCGGCCGCCATCAACCCCGACTCAATCGCCGGCCGAATTCCCTCACCGCTCTGCGTATAAGCGAGGCCGGCCGCATCGCCAATGATCATCACGCCATCGCCAATCACAGGCCGGTTGCCGTGCGCATAGAGCAAATAGGCGTGCCCTTTGAACTTGCCCGGCAAGTCCGCCGGAATCCTGCCTTGCTCAGCCAGCGACCGGGCAAACGTTTGCACATGCTCGGCGAGCCGATGGTTGCCTTCGCGGCCCAGGCCGACATTGAGATAGTTGCCCTTCCTGAAACACCAGCCATAACCCTTCAGGTCATCGCAAAAATAAAGCTCCGGCCGCTCGCCGGTCACAGCGCATCGCGCCGCCTGCGAATCACTCAGCTCAAACTCGATCTCCTGCGCGCTGATAGCGCGCTCTTCCTTGCCCAAGTGAGCACCGAGAAAGCGGGCCACGGGACAGAAATGACCGCCCGCACCGATGACCAGCGAAGCGGAAATCTCTCCGTTCACGAGCCAGCGATCGCCCTGCCGCTCCATCGACTTCCACGCCTCGCCCATCCGCAACCGCGCACCGCTACGTTCCAATAAATAATGATCGAACTCACACCGCCGGATCCCGTAGCTCACGATCTTGCCGTAGCTCACCGACGCATTGGCCTGCTCACCCATGCCGGTGATGAATGAATCGATAGGTTGCAGCACGCGCCCCTGTCGATAGTCATCCACATCCAGTTCCAGCTCCTGCACGACCTGCGGCGTAATCCACCCCGCGCACACCTTGTCCCGCGGGAACGTGCTCTTGTCCATGATGAGCACATCGAGCCCAGCCTTGGTCAGCGCGCGTGCGCACGTGGACCCGGCCGGGCCGCCCCCGACAATCAGCACATCACAGGTAGCCGCGCTCATGGGTGATACAGATGCTCGCGCGTCATGGGAATCTTGTTGTTGGTGCCGGCCGAGAACACCACCTGAAACAGCTGCATCTCACCGGTGACGAACGCGGCGCGCGAACCGGCCAGATACAGGCGCCACATTCTGACGAAGTTCTCGTCGAACATGGCGGCGACTTTATCGCGCGACTCTTCATACAACCGCCACCACCAATCCAAGGTCTTGGCGTAGTGCAGGCGAATGTTCTCCACGTCCAGCACCGAGAACTCCGAGTCCTCGAAGATATCCATCATCTGTTTCAGCGACGGCGGATTCGCGCCCGGGAAGATGCGTCGATCGATCCAGCGGTGCATGGGCTTCCAGCGATTGCGACCGATAGTATGAATCAGCCCCAGCCCTTCCGGCTTCAAACAGCCGCGAATGACCTCGCCCAGCCCCGGGTAGTTTTCGACGCCGACGTGCTCGAGCATGCCCACCGAAACGAACGCGTCGTACGAACCACGAATGTTTCGATAGTCGTCCTCGACGAACTCGACGTTGCTCTCCAGCCCCTGAGCTTTGGCCCGCTCGCGTGCAAATGCAATTTGCTCGCGCGAGATATTGAACGCCCGGACTTTCACGCCGTGGTGACGAGCCATATACAACGCGAGCCCGCCCCAGCCACACCCAGCCTCGGCGACCGTCATCCCCGGGCGCAGCATCAACTTCCGGCACACATGTTCCATCTTGGCGTTCTGCGCTTCATCCAGAGTCGCTTCGGGCGTCGGGAAGTACGCGCAGGTGTACGCCATGGTCGAGCCCAGCCACAGGGAATAGAACTCGTTACCGATGTCGTAGTGATGATGAATATTTTCGCGCGAGCCATGCAACGTATTGGACGGTCGACGGTGCAACCATTGCCCCAGGCGCCGCAGGGCCGAGATGGAATTGCGTCCCGGATGTGCCGAGCCTTGATACAACACTTCGATGAGCCGACCGAGATCGCCTTCGATCGGCAGCTGGCCGGAGCTGTACAGCTCGCCGAACTGCAGATCGGGATCTCTGCACAGACGCACTAACGTGGACCGGTTCGGCACATGCAAGGTCGCCACGGGCTCCGCGGGGCCGACGCGCTCGCCATTCCAAAGTGCAATCTGAACCGGCGGATCGCCGAATGCATGTAGCAATGCGCGCAGCATGCGGCCTTCGAGGGAGAGTGGCTGCAACGCGGGTGCAGGCTGAGCGGAGGAGTCGTGCCGCGCAGGACCCGGTGGCGCATTGTCCGCCACTCGGTACGCAGTCATAGGCCGCTCTTGAGAGGTCTGCATTGTTGTCTCCGCCCCCGCTGGCAGTCGCCGACCTTTATATTGGGATTTTTTCTATTCGATGCAAGCGTTCGCGCGCATTTGGCGTCGTGAACGGCGGTTGTCGAAAGAATTGCTGCGAACTGCCGGCAAGGATTACACCCTGCCACCATCCCCGGACTACCCCGCAGACCTTCCGTGGACCTCCGGAGCGCGGCACACCTGCCCGCCTCTTATAAATACACCCAGACAAAACGAACGATCCGGCCGAAAGGTTCGGCCTGAATGATGACAAGGTGTGTGCCATGAGACTCGCTGCTGCAATTCTTTCCGCATTGACCCTGACTACCGCGCTCCCCACCCAGGCCCAGGAAGCCGGTGACTGGATCTGGCGCGTGGGTGTCCATAACGTCCGCCCCAAGTCGGACAATCACGAGCTGGTCAACGTCGATGCCGCCGCCCAGCTGACCTTCAATGCGACATATATGCTCGCACCCAACTGGGGCGTCGAGGTGCTCGCGGCCCTGCCGTTCGAGTCCGATATCAATCTGAATGGCGGCCCCCGGGTGGCCAAGTCCAAGTACCTGCCGCCCACCGTCAGCGCCCAATATCACTTCAATCCCAACGGCACGTGGCGCCCCTATGTCGGCGCGGGCCTGAACTACACGTTGTTCTTCGACGAGAAGACCCGGGGCGCACTGAACGGCGTCAAGCTCGAGCTCGATCCCTCCTGGGGACTCGCGGCCCAAGTCGGCCTGGATGTGGATATCGGTTCGGACTGGTTCGTGAATGCCGACGCGCGCTGGTTCGACATCGACACCGACGCCAAGGTGAACGGCGCCGACATCGGCACCGTCGAAGTCGATCCATTGGCCTTTGGCTTGTCCATCGGCCGCCGCTTCTGACGCGCACCGCGCAAGGCCGCGAATGAAACTGGACGCTGCATTGATTCGTCGTTATGACAGCCACGGACCGCGCTACACGTCCTATCCGACGGCGGTTCAGTTTCATTCCGGTTTCGACGAGCAGAGTTACCGGCGCGTCGCGTTCCTGAGTAACGCCGGCGCGCCGCGACCGCTGTCGATTTACGTGCACGTGCCGTTCTGTGCGAAGCCTTGTTTCTATTGCGGCTGTAACAAGATCATCACGCGGAATCCGGTCCACGCCGAGCAATACCTGAAACGGTTGCGTCGTGAGATCGAGCTGCAGGGCTCGTTGTTCGAGCGGCGCCGGAGTGTGCGTCAGATGCATTTCGGCGGCGGCACGCCCACCTATCTGACGATGGCGCAGCTCGGCGGCGTGTTCGATCACCTGGGCAGACATTTCAGCATCGATCGTTCAGAGCGCCGCGAGTTCTCCATAGAGATCGATCCGCGCACGCTCGATGCCAACACCCTGCCCACGCTGGCGCAGTTCGGCTTCAACCGGCTCAGCCTCGGCGTTCAGGACTTCGATCCCCGAGTCCAGCACGCCGTCAATCGTGAGCAAAGCCCGGCGCAGATCGCCGAATGCATGGCTCAGGCCCGCGCGCTGGACTATCGCTCGGTGAGCTTCGATCTGATTTACGGTCTGCCGCTGCAAACCGTCGAAAGCTTCGGCCAGACGCTCGATACCGTCATCGGGATGCGCCCCGATCGGATCGCTGCCTACGGTTATGCGCACATGCCTCGCCTGTTCAAAGCCCAGCGAGCGATTCATACCGACCAGCTGCCCGACGCGGACACACGCTTGCAGTTGCTCGCGCTGACCGTCGAACGACTCACAGAAGCAGGCTACGTTTATATCGGCATGGATCACTTCGCCCTGCCCGATGACGACCTGGCCCGCGCCATGCGCGACGGCAGCCTGCATCGTAACTTCCAAGGCTACTCGACCCACGGCGACTGCGATCTGATCGGTCTGGGCGTCAGCGCCATCGGCGCGGTCGGCACCTCTTACTCACAAAATCGTAAGGACCTGTCCGGCTACTACGCAGCGCTCGATCAAGGGCGGCTGCCGGTCGAACGGGGCATCGCATTGAGCGTCGACGATGTATTGCGCCGTGAAGTCATTCAACGGCTCATGTGCAAAGGCGAGCTGTCGATGCGCGAAATCGAAGGACGTTACGCGCTCGACTTCAGCAACTATTTCGCGGGCGAGCTGGTGGCGCTGAATGCATTAGCCGGCGACGGGCTGATTACCAGCGACGCCGACACCATCCACGTCACCGAACGCGGACGCTCGCTCCTGCGCACGATCGCCATGGTCTTCGACGCGTACCTGCCGCGAGCCGCGAGCACGCAGTTCTCCAAGGTCATCTGATCTCAGGCAAACCCTGAACGCGCGCTTCGCATGATGCGAAGGGCGTGATCGTATTCGACGTTATCCCCACGTCGAAATGAGAACCAGTCGGAATTCGCAGCCTGTATCAGGCATCCCACTCAGGGCTGGTGCGCAGTCTCTCTCGGGGTCTCCGTAATTAGAAAAAAAGCGCTGCACGGTACCTTTGTTACGCCGACACCAACACCGTAACGAGGCCCCTAGATGTCCGCGAATGATTTGCCCGCCACTTATAACGACAAGGTCGTTCGCCAGTTCGCGATCATGACCGTCGTCTGGGGCATCGTCGGCATGGCGGTGGGCGCGTTCATCGCCGCGCAGCTGTTGTGGCCGGCGTTGAACTTCGATGTTCCCTGGCTGACTTACAGCCGCCTGCGTCCGCTACATACGAACGCCGTGATCTTCGCGTTCGGCGGCTGCGCGCTGTTCGCCACCTCGTACCACATCGTGCAGCGGACCTGTCACGCACGACTGTTTTGCGATCGGCTCGCCGCGTTCACGTTCTGGGGCTGGCAAGCGGTGATCGTGGCCGCGGCCATCACGCTGCCGCTGGGCATCACTCAGAGCAAGGAATACGCCGAGCTGGAATGGCCCATCGATCTGCTGATCGCGATCGTGTGGGTGTCGTACGGCGTGGTGTTCTTCGGCACCATCGTCAAGCGCAAGGTGAAACATATCTACGTCGCGAACTGGTTCTTCGCCGCGTACATCATCACCATCGCGGTCCTGCATATCGTCAACAACATCGCAATCCCGGTCTCGCCGACCAAGTCGTACATCGTTTACTCCGGCGTCGTCGACGCCATGGTGCAGTGGTGGTACGGCCACAACGCGGTGGGCTTCTTCCTCACCGCCGGCTTCCTCGGAATGATGTACTACGTCGTGCCCAAGCAGGCCGGCAAGCCGATTTATTCCTATCGCTTGTCCATCGTGCACTTCTGGGCGCTGATCTCCATCTACATGTGGGCCGGCCCGCATCACCTGCACTACACCTCGCTGCCGGACTGGGCGCAGTCGTTGGGCATGGTGTTCTCGCTGATTCTGCTGGCGCCGTCGTGGGGCGGCATGATCAACGGCTTGATGACCATGTCGGGTGTGTGGCATCGCCTGCGCACCGATCCCATCCTGAAGTTCCTGGTCGTGTCGCTGTCGTTTTACGGCATGGCGACGTTCGAAGGCCCGCTGATGTCCATCAAGACGGTGAACGCGCTGTCGCACTACACCGATTGGACCATCGGTCACGTGCACGCCGGCGCGCTCGGCTGGGTTGCCTTCATCACCATCGCGGCGATGTATCAGATGATTCCGCGACTGTTCGGCAAGCAGCAGATGTACAGCGTGAAGCTCATGGACGCGCACTTCTGGGTCGCCACCATCGGCATCGTGTTGTACGTCACCTCGATGTGGATCGCCGGCGTGATGCAGGGCTTGATGTGGCGCGCGGTGAACGCCGACGGCACGTTGACCTACACCTTCGTCGAAGCCCTCAAGGCAACGTATCCGTACTACGCCATCCGACTGCTCGGCGGCCTGATGTTCCTGACCGGCATGCTGATCATGGCCTACAACGTGTGGCGCACCGTGCGCGACACGCAGCCGGTCGATTCGCCTGTGCTCGCTCCCGCCACCAGTCATTGATCGCTCATCATGAAACACGAACTCGTTGAAAAGAAGATTGCGTTGATGGGAGCTCTCATTGCCGTCGTCATCAGTGTCGGCGGCCTCGTAGAGATTGCCCCGCTGTACATGCAGAGCTCGGTCATCGAACCGTCGCCGGGCATCAAGCCGTACTCAGCCCTCGCGCTCGAAGGCCGTGACGTGTACGTGCGCGAAGGTTGTTACAACTGCCACTCGCAGATGGTGCGACCGTTGCCGGCCGAAACCGAGCGCTACGGTCACTACTCCATCGCTGGGGAAGCGGTGTACGACCATCCGTTCCAGTTCGGCTCCAAGCGCACCGGCCCGGATCTCGCGCGCGTCGGCGGTCGCTACACGGATGAATGGCATCGCATCCATCTGACCAATCCTCGCGACGTGGTGCCCGAGTCGAACATGCCCGGCTTTCCGTGGCTCGCCGAACGCACCCTCGATCCCGCCGGCACCCAAACAAAGATGCAGGCGCTGCAGAAGATCGGCGTGCCGTACACGGCAGAGGAAATCGCAGCCGCGCCGGAAGCGGTGCGTAACCGCACCGAGATGGAAGCGTTGATCGCTTACATGCAAGGCCTGAAGTTTTATGGCGAGCCCAAGGCCGCCGATGGTTCCGCGAAGGGGCAGAAATGAATATTGAACTGAACGTAGGGTTGGTGCGCGGGTTACTGACACTGATCTTGTTTCTGGCCTTCATGACCCTGTGGGCCTGGGCCTGGAACAAGAACCGTCAGCCGGACTTCGACCGCATGGCGCGCCTGCCTCTC
Source organism: Steroidobacter flavus (assembly GCF_042651805.1). Lineage (NCBI taxonomy): Bacteria > Pseudomonadati > Pseudomonadota > Gammaproteobacteria > Steroidobacterales > Steroidobacteraceae > Steroidobacter > Steroidobacter flavus. Next base: position 185,996 of record NZ_JBHSDU010000003.1, read on the forward strand.
GAAGATCAAGACTCGAACCCGGAACAGCCGCGATGATCCGCCAACCCGCCAGTGTTTTTATCATCGTCTTCACCGCGATCAACATCGTCGCCTGTCTGTGGCTCATGTGGTGGACCGCGCGCACGCGCGTGGCCGCAAACGATGCATCCGAAGACTCGGCCACGACTGGCCATGTTTGGGACGGCGATTTGGAAGAGATGAACAACCCGCTGCCACGCTGGTGGCTGGGCCTGTTCATCATCACTATTCTCTTCGGCGCCGGCTATCTCACCTTCTATCCCGGCATGGGCAACTTTGCCGGCACGTCGAAGTGGAGCTCCGCGGGTGCGTATGAAGAACAAGTTGCCCAGCAACGCGCGAAATTCGAAGAGAAGCTGGCCTCGTTGAAAGATCGCTCGCTGAAGGAGCTGGCCAACAACGGCAGCGCCATGGCGACCGCGAAGAACTTGTTTGGCGCCAACTGCGCCGGCTGCCACGGCTCGGATGCGCGCGGCGCGAAGGGCTTTCCCAACCTCGCCGATAAGGATTGGCTGTGGGGCGGCGATGAAGATCGCGTGCTGGAAACCATCGCGCAGGGCCGTCACGGCATGATGCCGGCACTCGGCAGCGCGCTCGGCGAACAAGGCGTGAAAGAAGTTGCTTCCTATGTCGTGAGCTTGAGCGGCGGCAAAGCGCCGGCTGACTGGGTCGCCGCCGGTCAGCAGCGCTTCGCGATGATGTGTGTCGGCTGTCACGGCGTGGACGCGAAGGGCAATGCGATGCTCGGCGCGCCGAACCTCACCGACAACGTCTGGCTGCACGGCGGTGACTTCGACACCGTGCGTGCAACCATCACCAATGGTCGTGACAACCAGATGCCCGCTCACAAAGACTTGCTCGGCGACACCAAGGTGAAATTGCTCGCCGCTTACGTGCTCAGTCTCAGCGAGCCCGAGATGCATGTCGCAAACTGAACAGCCCACGTCGCAGTCCCGCTGGCCGCACTTCCTGGAAGATCTGGGAGTGCTGCTGTGGGCTTCGTTCCTCGCGGCCTGCGTCGCCACGCTGGTGTTCTTCGGTTTCTTCGACCCGCAACTGCTCGTGGATGATGTCGCGCCGCCGGCGTGGCTGGCCGATCGTCGCGCCGGCTACACCGTCGGCTTTTTCTTTTTCTGGATGATGTCCGCCATCGCCAGCTTTCTCACCGCCTACCTGATCGAGACCCGAAACAGCGCGGCGGACAGGGAACCTCGATGAATCCCGCTCGCGCTCCGCAGCCCGTCAACAATGACGGCGGCCTTTATATTGCTCATCAGAAGGTGTATCCGCGCGAGGTCGCGGGTCGCTTCAACCGGCTGCGCGTCGCCGCCACCATCGCGCTGCTCGGTTTGTTTTATGCGATGCCGTGGCTACAGTGGGACGGCCGGCAGGCGGTGCTGTTCGATCTGCCCGCGCGCAAGTTCTATATCTTCGGCCTGACGTTCTTTCCCCAGGACTTTTTCCTGCTGACCTGGCTGCTGATCATCGCGGCCTTGTCCTTGTTCTTTTTCACCGCCCTGGCCGGCCGCTTGTGGTGCGGCTTCGCCTGCCCGCAAACGGTGTGGACCGAAATCTTTGTCTGGATGGAGCGCTGGACCGAAGGCAATCGTCAGCAGCGCATGCGACTCGACAAGTCGGCGTGGTCCCCCGAAAAAGTGGCGCGCAAGACTGGCAAACAACTGCTGTGGATCACTTTCGCGCTCTACACCGGCTACACCTTCGTCGGTTATTTCACGCCGGTGCGCACGCTGACAGGCTCGGTGCTGACGGCAACCGTCGGTGGCTGGGAGCTGTTCTGGATTCTGTTCTACGGCTTCGCCACTTATGGCAACGCCGGCTACATGCGCGAGCAAGTCTGCAAGTACATGTGCCCGTATGCGCGCTTCCAGGGTGCGATGTTCGATCGTAATACCCTGGTGATTTCCTATGACACCAAGCGCGGCGATCCTCGCGGCTCTCGCGCACGCAACGTCGATGCCAAAAGCAAAGGGCTCGGCGATTGCATCGACTGCAAGCTGTGCGTGCAGGCGTGCCCGACCGGTATCGACATTCGTCAGGGCCTGCAAATGGACTGTATCGCCTGCGCCGCCTGTATCGACGCGTGCGATGACGTGATGGATAAGATGAACTATCCGCGCGGACTGGTTCGTTACACGACCCAGAACGCCATGGATAACAAGCCCACCCGCGTCGTCAGGCCGCGCACCATCATTTACGGCACGGTGCTGCTGGCATTGATCGTCGGATTCGGCGTGGCGGTCGCGAATCGTCACCTGGTCGAAGTCGACGTGCTCCGCGACCGCAATGCCCTGTATCGTTCCATCGAAGGCGGCCTGGTGGAGAACGTCTACACCATCCGATTTATCAACAAGGATACGCGTGAGCACGCGCTGCGCATCGGCGCTGAAGGCATCGACGGCGTCACGGTCGATACCGATCGGGACTTGCAACGGGTCGGCGCTGGTGAAGTCGTGAGCGTGGCCGTCCGCGTGCGCGCTCCTAGCAGCGCCATCAGCGGGGGTCGGGATATTCAGATCGTGGTTCATTCCGACGACGGCGTCATCGAAGCCAAGTCCAAGGCGCGCTTCATCGCCCCGGTGGCTCGATGACCACTTTCTGCTTCCATTGCGGTGAGCCGTTGCGAGGATCGACGCTGGTTGCACGCGTCGAGCAGCGCGATGAGCCTGTGTGCTGCAGTGGATGCCAGGCCGTCGCCGAGCTCATCGCCGGCACCGGCCTCGGCGATTTCTATCGTTATCGCGACGGCAATTCGGTGCGCCCGAGCGAACAGAATCAGACCGACAAGTGGCGCGTCTACGCCGATCCGCAATTCGCTGCTCAGTTCACACAGACCACGCAGGGACAAACATCCGTCACGTTGCTGATCGAGGGCCTGCGCTGCTCGGCATGCAGCTGGCTGATCGATCAAGTCTTACGACGGCACGCTGGCATCCACGACGTGAGCGTGAACGCCGCGACCGGCCGCGCCAGCGTCATGTGGGACGGCACCAAACTGAACCTCGCCGATGTCATGCGCACCATCGCGCAGCTTGGTTACACCCCGCATCCGGTCACCGATGAAACCGTCACTCGGGCGTTACGTCAGGAACGACGCGACAGTCTGAAGCGCCTGGCCGTCGCGGGCTTCGGCATGATGCAGGTCATGATGTTTGCGGTCGCCGTCTACTCGGCCGAGCTCGCGCACGAGATCATGGAGCCGTCGCTGCTCAACTACTTCCGCTTCGTCAGCCTGCTGGTGGCGACGCCCGTCATGTTCTATGCCGGCGCGCCGATTCTGCTGAGCGCGTGGAACAGTCTGCGAAGCCGCTCGATCGGCATGGACGTGCCAGTGAGCATCGCGCTGGTCCTCGCCTATGGCGCGAGCGTGTGGAACACGTTCAATGGCGCCGGCGGCGAGGTGTACTTCGACTCGGTCACCATGTTTATTTTCTTCCTGACACTCGGGCGCTTCGTGCAGATGAGCGTTCGCCAGCACACGGCGGGCGTCACCGATGCGCTGGCGAGACAGTTGCCGTCGATTGCCCATCGAATCGGCGCGGATGGGATTGAAGATGTGCCGGTGACCTCACTGCGCGTCGGCGACGTGATCCAGGTGCGTCGGGGCGAAGTGCTGCCGGCGGACGGCCAGTTGCTCGACACCGAAGCTCATATCGACGAAGCCATGCTCACTGGCGAGTCGCTGCCGGTCCGACATCAACTGGGCCAGCGCGTTGTCGCGGGCACCATCAACGTCGATGGCCCGATCAGCATCGCGATCACAGCGCTGGGTGCCGACACCGCGCTGTCTCACATCGTCGCGCTGATGCAGAGAGCTCAAACATACAAGCCCGCGCTGGCTCGCAATGCCGACGCCGCCGCCGGTAAGTTTCTCGGCTACGTACTGATCGGAGCCGGGCTCACGTGCGCGGCATGGTTGGCGATCGACCCGTCGCAAGCCTTTGCTGCCACACTGGCGGTACTCGTCGTCGCTTGTCCTTGCGCCTTCGCGATTGCCATGCCCGCGGCACTCGCCGCCGCGACAGCGAGCCTCGGGCGCCACGGCATCCTCCTGACCGATCCGGACGCGCTCGAAAGCCTGGCGAAAGTGGATCACATCGTCTTCGACAAGACCGGCACGCTGACTCGAGGCGAGCTGCGAGTTTCCAAGTGCACCTCACTGGACGGTCTGTCCGCGCCGCAATGCCTGCAGATTGCAGCCCTGCTCGAACGAGCTTCCGAACATCCGTTGGCCCGTGCGTTCGTGCCTTATCTCGACAAGGGCACCGTTGAGGATCTACAGACTGTCGCCGGCCGCGGCGTGCAGGGACGAGTCGACGGTCGTTTGTATCGCATCGGCACGCCCGACTTCGTCGCCGAGCTCCGCCAGGAACAGCATCGGTTGACGCCACCCGCCGAACTGATCGGCAGTGTCATCATGCTGGGCGATGAGCACCATGCGCTCGCGTGGTTCGAGCTCACCGACTCGCTCCGACCCGCCGCGCACAGCGCCGTAGACCAGCTGCGCTCGCTGAACATCGAACCGCAAATCCTCAGCGGCGATGCTCATGGAGCCGTACAAGCTGTGGCCCAGCAGTGTGGCATCGCTGAGTCTTTCGCCCGGCGCACGGCGAAGGAGAAACTTACGCACGTGCTGAACCTCCAGAAGGAAGGCAAGCGCGTTGCCGTCATCGGCGACGGCGTAAACGATGCTCCGGTGCTGGGCGCCGCCGATGTTTCTATCGCGATGGGCCGAGGCGCGGCGTTGGCTCATGCCAGTGCCGGGCTGGTGCTGGTCAGTGACAATCTGGCCGCCCTTCCTGAAGCCGTCCTGCTCGCACGACGCACTTTGCGGATCGCGAAACAGAATCTGTTGTGGGCCGCGATCTATAATCTGGGCTCGATCCCGCTGGCCGCGCTCGGCTTCATTCCGCCGTGGCTCGCGGCGCTGGGCATGTCGCTCAGCTCGGTCGCCGTAGTATTGAATTCGACTCGACTGTTGCCGCGCGCGTCCCGAAGCACCGCTGCGCCATCGGCCATGACATCCGCACATCTGCGGGAGACGACGGCATGAGCATTCTGTTCGTTCTGATTCCGCTGAGCCTGGCGCTGGTGGTGTTCGCCGGCTGGGGCTTCTTCTGGGCCGTGAACACCGGCCAGTTCGACGATCTGGAATCGCCGGGCTGGGACGCGTTGCGCGACGACGCTCCAGCCGATGCCCCGAATCAAGATGGCTGACGCGACCGACGCCATCAGTCTGTCGGCTGCGTTCATCGCCGGTGTCGCCGGCAGCGCTCATTGTTTTGCCATGTGCGGCGGATTGGCAGGCGCTCTCGGCATGCGAGCACGCACCACCGCGACGAGTCCTGGTAGCGCATTCACCAATGCCCTGTCCTATCACGTCGGTCGGCTGAGCGGATATGCAATGGCCGGCGCAATCTGCGGCTTGATCGGCGCCTCGCTGCAAGCGGTGCTCGACCTCGCACGCGTCGGCGCGACATTACGCATCGCCAGCGGCGTGCTGTTGATGTTGATCGCTCTGCGAATGCTGTCGCCGTGGAACCCGCTGCGATGGCTGGAAACATTGGGCGCCAAGTTCTGGCGTCAGCTGCAACCGTTCACGCTCGGTACGAGCAAATTGACCGGCCACACGCACGCCATCGCGCTCGGCTTTCTGTGGGGCTGGTTGCCGTGCGGACTGGTCTACTCGATGTTGCTGTTCGCGGCCCTCAGCGGCCACGCATGGAATGGAGCGGCGATTCTGCTCGCGTTCGGCTTAGGCACGCTGCCCTCGATGCTGACCAGCAGTGTGCTCGCCTCTCAGATGCAACGTTTCCTCAAGAGCCGCTGGCCGCGATTCGCCAGCGGTGCGTTACTGCTGTTGTTTGGCGCCTGGATGATCTGGGTGTCGATCCCCGCAACGGGCCACGCGCATCATCATTGATTCAGTCGGCTCAGCGCCGCCTCGAGGTTGTCACAAAAGTTTTCCGGGCCGATCAGATCGACGATGCCGGCCCGACGCAGCTTGCCGGCCACTCGCTCGTTGGCGCCAGTCAACATCACACGCACTTTGCGCCGCTGCAGACCGCGAATGACTTCCTCCAGCGTCTGCAGCCCGGTGATGTCCATAAATGGCACCCAGCGCAACCGGATGATGAGCACTTCCGGATCGGTGCCCGTGCTCGCCAGCGCCCGCTCGAAGTTCTCCACCGCACCAAAAAAGAACGGCCCCTCCACCGCAAAGGCCAGCACCCCAGGCGGAAAGCTCAGCCCGCGATGTGCGAACTCGCGACTCAGGTCCTGATGCGTCTGCTGTTGCACTTCCACGCTGCTCGACATCCGGCGCAGGAAATGTAACGTCGCGACGATCACACCGATGTTCACAGCCACAACCAGGTCCACGAACACCGTGAGCCCGAACGTCACCAACAGCACCACCACGTCGGCCGGCGGTGCGCGTCGAACCATTTTGACGACGTGGCCCGCCTCGCTCATGTTCCATGCGACCACGAACAGAATCGCCGCGAGTGCCGCCAACGGGATGTGCACAGCTAACGGTGCGAGCGCGAGCACGATGAGCACCAACGTCAGCGCATGCGTGATGCCGGCGAGCGGGCTGGTGCCACCGTTACGAACATTGGTCGCCGTTCTTGCCAACGCACCGGTGGCCGCGAAGCCGCCGAACAACGGCGCCGCCATGTTGGCGATGCCCTGCCCGATCAATTCCTGATTCGAATCGTGACGAGTGCCGGCCATGCCGTCGGCAACCACAGCCGATAACAGCGACTCGATCGCGCCCAGCATCGCGATGGTGAACGCGGGCCCGATCAGCTCGATGACCCGATCCACCGTGATTGCCGGCATTTGCAACGAAGGCAGGCCGCGTGGAATGCCGCCGAACGCCGAGCCAATGGTCGCCACGCCTTTGATATGAAACATCGCCTGCACGAGGGTGGCGAACAGCAGGCCGAGCAGCGGCCCCGGCACGCGCTTGAGAGCAGACACCTTCGGCGTGAACAGCACGATCAGCAGCGTCGCAGCCGCCAGCGCGGTCGTGCCGAGTTGTGCCTGCGGAAACGCCTGCAACGAATGCCAGAGCTTTTCGTGGAAGTGTCGCCCCTCCACCGCGGGCAGCCCGAAGAAGTCATGCCACTGACCGACCCAGATGACCACGGCAATGCCGGCGGTGAAGCCCAGGATCACCGGATCGGGAATGAACTTGATGATGGCGCCGAGTCGCGCAATGCCCAGCAGCAGTAGCATCACGCCAGCGAGCAGCGTGGCGATCTGCAGGCCATCGATGCCGTGCTCGGCGGTGATGCCCGAGAGAATGACGATGAACGCGCCGGTCGGTCCGGCGATCTGCAGACGGCTGCCACCGAACATCGAGACCAGCAGTCCGGCGACGATGGCCGTGTACAGGCCCTGCTCGGGCTTCGCGCCCGAGGCGATCGCGAACGCCATGGCCAGCGGCAGGGCCACTACGCCCACGACGACGCCGGAGACGATGTTTCGTGCCCACTGGGCGCGGCCCAGCAGGCCGGCGCGATGTGCCTCCAGAATCGCAATCATCGAGAATGTTCCCTAAGTCTGTGTAGGGGATGCCCCGCGAGATTATGCGGCAGCGCCCCGGGCAGCAAACAACCAATGCCCCGCATGACATAAGTGTCAGTCCGTAGTGACGACCTGCTGCTCGTGCGGGACCCTCGTCCAGGCATAAGGCGGTTGCCTAAACCGGCTCGGACCGGCAATTCATGATGAACCGTTGTGACAGCGGCACACGCCGTGCCACACATTCTGTCCGATAGTCGACGTATGCCATTGTCCGCTTTCATCGGTGCCGGTTCGCTGTCGCAGCGCCGGCATGCGCAAATGCAGGGCAAGCCCCTGCCGCGGACCTGGTACCGGCCCCTGCAGTTGCTGTGCTCGTTACTGGCTCGTCCCTTCGTGGGCGGGCTGCATGCGCGCCTGCACGAGCTGGAAAGCGAGCTCGACGTGCTCAACAGTTGCAGCATCGTGTCGAGCACCGACGGCAGCGGCCGCATCACCCACGTCAACGAGCTGTTCTGTCGCGTCAGTGGCTACTCGCGAGAGGAACTGCTCGGTCGCAATCACAACGTGATCAACTCGGGAGCTCACCCCCGCAAGTTCTTCATGGAAATGTACCGGAACATCGCCACGGGTCAGCCCTGGCGCGGCGAGATCTGTAATCGCGCCAAGAACGGCGAGGACTTCTGGCTGGACATGACCATCATCCCGGCCACCGACGGCTCGGGCCGAGTGGTCCGCTACACGTCAGTCTGCATCGATATCACAGAGCGCAAGAAAACCGAGGCGATGCTGGTTCGATTGCGTGAGCGCCATGCGCTGGCCATCGACGGCTCCGGCATCTGCCTGTGGGATTGGGATCTGGTGCGCGACTCGGTGGAGTTCGACGGCAACTGGGGCGCGATGCTCGGCTACACCAGCGAGGAAGTGGCACACACGCCGCGCGACGCCTGGAATCGCAATATGCATCCGGACGATCTCGCGAACACGATGCATCAGATCGAACGGCACTGTCACGGCGAAACCGCGTACTTCGAGAGCGAGGCACGCATGCGTCACCGGGACGGCCACTGGGTATCACTGCTGTTTCGCGGCTCGGTCAACAAGCGCGACCCGAACGGTCTGGCGTTACGAATTTCCGGCACGGCCATCGAAATCTCACAGCTCAAGCAGGCTGTGCGCCAGGCGGAGCAATCCGAAGCTCTGCTCAAGACGGTCATCGACCTGCTACCGCAGCGAGTGTTCTGGAAAGATTGCGAAGGCCGCTTCCTCGGCGCGAATCGGAACTTCAAATCCGACGTGGGCGTGGAAAATATCGTCGGCAAGACCGATCGGGAAGTGGCCTGGGCCGGCGCCCAACCCGACGGCACTCAGGATCGGCACATCATGGAACATCGCCAGCCGGTGCTGAATCATGCACAGCAGCTCATGGACGGCGATCAAATCGAATGGCGCACCACCAGCAAGGTGCCGCTCATCGACGCGCGTGGCGAAGTGTGGGGCGTGCTGGGCACCTATCAGGACATCACGCCTTACAAGATCGCCGAAGCCGAGCTGATCAAAGCGCGCAACGCCGCCGAAGACGCCAGCAAGGCGAAGAGCGAATTCCTGGCCACCATGAGCCACGAGATCCGCACGCCGATGAACGGCGTCATCGGCTTCACCGATCTGCTGTTGCAGACGCCGCTGAATCCCGAGCAGCAGTCGATGGCCAGCACCATCCGCGATTCCGGCCGGGCGCTGATGACCATCATCGACGACATTCTGGATTTCTCGCGCATCGAAGCGGGCCGGGTTTCAGTCGAGCTGGCGAAAGTCGATGCCAGAAAAATTGCGAGCGACGTGCTCGCGCTGTTGCGCCCGCGGGCGGTCGAGAAACAACTGGAGTTCGACGTGCAGTGGCCGTCGGGCGTTTCCGCCATCGTGCTCGGCGATGCCGGTCGCTTGCGACAGGTGCTGGTGAATCTCGCGTCGAACGCGATCAAGTTCACCGAAACCGGTCGCGTCATCATTCGCGCCGTGGACGCCGATGGCATGTTACGTTTTGAGGTGGAGGACACGGGCATCGGCATCACGCCCGATCAGCTCCCTCGCCTGTTCTCCAAGTTCACACAGGCCGACTCCTCCACCACGCGCAAATACGGTGGCACGGGACTGGGCCTCGCGATCTCCAAACAGCTCGTGGAATTGATGGGCGGTCAGATCGGCGCGCACAGCCAATCGGGTGTCGGGTCGACGTTCTGGTTCACGCTGCCGTCCGCTCAGCGCACGGAGTTGACCGCGACGAATCGGGTCCTGAAATTGGATGCCAGCCTCGACGCCGCCGATCGGCGGTGCTCGAGTACATCGGCTCCGCGAGTGCTGGTCGTCGAGGATCATGCCGTCAATCGTATGCTGGCGACCCGCCTGCTGGCCAAGCTCGGCTGTGAGGTGGAATTCGCCGAGAACGGTCTCATTGCCTGCGAGCGCGCCTCGCTGCAGAGCTACGATTTGATCTTCATGGATTGTCAGATGCCGGAAATGGACGGCTTCGAAGCAACGCGCGCCATTCGCGAGCGAGAGCAAGTCCTGGGCCGCCATACACCGATCGTCGCACTCACTGCCAATGCCATGAGCGAGGACCGCGACCGCTGTCTGCAGGCGGGCATGGACGACTACATCACCAAACCCTACTCCGTCGCCGACTTCGAGCGAACCTTGCAGCGCTGGTGCAGCCCTCAGGCGTTGCCCGCGATGGGCATCGAGAAATAAACCGTCGCACCGCGCCCTTCGGCGCCCTCCGCCCACGTGCGGCCGCCGTGACGCTGCACGATACGTCGCACGTTCGCCAGACCGACGCCCGTGCCTTCGAAATCCTTCTCCGCGTGCAGGCGCTGGAACACGCCGAACAAGCGATCGGCATACTGCATGTTGAAGCCCACGCCATTGTCTTTGACGTAGTAAACGACTTCGTTGGTGCCCACATCGGCACCGATCTCGATCTTCGCCGGATCGCGCGGCCGCGTGTACTTCACGGCGTTCGCCAGCAAGTTCACCCACACTTGCTTCATCAGCTGCGGATCGCCCACGGTGTCCGGGATGGCGCGACGCTCCCAATCGATGTGCCGATCGCTCAACTCCGGCCCCAGCTCCTGGAAGGTTTCGTCGATCAGGTCATCCATGCGAATGCGTTGCCGATGCATGGCCGCGCGTCCGATACGTGAGAACGCCAATAGATCGTCGATCAACCGGGTCATGCGCAGCGCCGCCTTCTGTACGGTCTGGACGTGCCGCCGTTCCTCCGAGTTGAGCTTGGCGCCGGCCGACGCTTCGAGCATCGACACATAGGAATGAATGTGGCGCAGGGGCATGCGCAAATCGTGCGAGACCGAATGACAGAACGACTCGAGATCGGCATTGGCCGCCAACAGATCGTCGTTCTTCTCGCGCAGGGCACTGTTCAACTCCGTGACCTGCTCGGCGATGCGCACGCGCTCGCTGATCTCCTGCTCCAGCTCGTGCCGCGCTTTATCCAGCTCGACGAACACCGCCACCTTCGCGCGCAGCACCTCGGGCTCCAGCGGCTTCATCAAATAATCCACCGCACCGGCCGAGTAGCCGCTGAACACCATCTCCGCCGTGCGCATCATGCCGGTGAGAAAGATGATCGGCGTGGCTCGCGATCTTTCACGCCCGCGAATCAGCGCCGCAGCCTCGATGCCGCTCATGCCCGGCATCTGCACATCGAGCAGGATCACGGCGAAGTCATATTCCAGCACGCACTTGAGCGCCTGCTCGCCGCGCCGGGCGGTGATCAGATTCTGCCCCAGCCCTTCCAGCACGGCCTCCAGCGCGTCCAGATTCGCCTGCTCGTCGTCGACCAGCAGAATGTTCGATTTGTGAGCCGCTTTGATCATCGCCAAACTCCCTCAACATGCCTTGCGATACAGCCGGTGGCGCCGCGACAGCAATTCATAATCCGATTCGTGCCGGGTCAGGTGCAACGACTCGCTCTGTCCCAGTCCCAGAAATCCCAGTCGCACCAGGCTGTCGCTGAGCAGCTGATACACCCGGTAACGCAACGCCTCGTCGAAATACATCAGCACGTTGCGACAGAAAATCACATGAAACTCGTTGAACGATGCATCGCGCGCCAGGTCGTGACGAAACACGGCGATCCGATCCAGCACCGCAGGATCGATCACTGCCGAGGTCGTGCCGCGCATGTAATAGTCGGACAGCGCACGTATGCCGCCGGCCGCACGATAGTTCTGTTCGTATTCCTCGAGCGCCGCCAGCGGCAAGACGCCCGAGCGTGCCTGCTCCAGCACGACCTCGTTGAGATCGGTCGCATAGATGCGGCAGCGGTCATACAGCCCTTCTTCGCGCAACAGAATCGCCAGCGAATAGGCTTCCTGCCCGGTGGAGCAGCCGGCGACCCAGAGCCTCGGATACGGATACGTGCGTAACAACGGCACGACACGCTCACGAAACAAACGAAAGAAACCTGGGTCGCGAAACATGGTCGTGACCCGCAGCATGAGCCGGTCGAGCACATGCGAGAGAAAGCGGGGATCGTCACGAATGCGATCGCTCAGCTCCCCGATGCCCGACAGGCCTTCGCCACTGATCAGGCTACGCACGCGCCGATACAAGGCGCGCTTGCCGTAACCGCTCAGATCCACGCCGCTGAGATCGAACAGACGGTCCAGGAACTGATGCAACTCCAGTCCTGGGGCGTCATGTCCGTGCGCGTCCACTGGGCTAGCGCTGCTTGTACAGCCACACTCGCAGCATGGAGCGCAGCTGATCCAGATCCACCGGCTTCGCCAGATAGTCCGAGGCGCCGGATTTCAAACATTCCTCACGCGCCCGCGCCATGGCTTTGGCGGTGAGCACGATGATGGGCAGATTCGCGTGCCGCTCGATGCGACGGATCCGGCGGATCGCCTCGAAGCCGTCCATCTCGGGCATCATTACGTCCATCAGCACCACGTCGAAATGTTCCGGCGACTGCATGATCTCGATAGCGGCGGCACCGCTCTCCGCGTAACGCACGCGCATGTGATGACTCTCGAGGCCGGCGGTGATGGCGAAGATGTTTCTCACATCGTCGTCCACGACCAGCACGCTTCGTCCTCGCAGCAGCGGATCTTCTTTGCGCGCACGCTCCAACAGCTGGCGCCGCGATTCCGGCAGACGCGACGCTGGGTAATGCAACAGCAGCGCCGTCTCGTCCAGCAGCCGCTCAGGCGAGCTGGCATCTTTGATGATGATGGCTTCGGACACCGCGCGCAGCTCGGTCTCTTCGGTGCGCGACAGCGGCTTGCCGGTGTAGATCACCACCGGCGGCGAGCTCCTACCGAGCCGGCGGTGCATGGTCGCGATCATGTCGGCGCCGCTCATGTCGGGCAGCATCAAGTCCGCGATCATGCAGTGGAAATGACTTTCGCTCAGCGCCTGCAGTCCTTCGGCCGCCGTGCCTTTCGCCACGATTTCAACGTCGGTGGCATTGAACAGATCGACCACCGCCTGACGCTGACGCTCGTCGTCCTCGACGATCAACAGCCGACGCGCCGGGCTGTCGAGCAGCGCCAATGTTTCGCCGAGCACGCCATCCAACATTTCGCGCGTGACGGGCTTTTGCAGGAACGTCAGCGCGCCTTGCATGAGCGCCCGCTCGCGCTGATCTTCCACCGAGATCACATGAACCGGGACGTGTCGCAGTTCCGGATCGTGCTTCAAGCGATCCAGCACCGCCCAACCGTTGCTGTCCTTGAGCAGCAGATCGAGCGTGATCGCGCTCGGCTTGAAACGTCGCGCGGCACGAATCGCTTCCTGCGCCGACCGTTCGATGATGACTTTGAATCCTTTCTCGCGAGCGAAGTCGGCCAGCACCGCGGAGAAACTACGATCGTCCTCGATGATCAGCAGAATGCGATCGTCCGGCGCGAGGTTGGAGCGATCGTCATCGGCAACTTCCGGCGCGTCATCGAACGCATCGATATCGGCAAGCTTCGACTCTTCCACTACCGCACGCGGCGTGAGGCGGGCGATTTGGGGCTCGGGCGCTTTCACAGCCGGCGCGTCGGGGGTCAGCGTCACCGGCAGGTACAACGAGAATGTGCTACCCACGCCCGGTTTGCTCTCGAGCGAGAGCGCGCCTTGTAACAAACGACTGAGCTCGCGACTGATGGACAGTCCCAACCCGGTGCCGCCATACCGCCGCGCGGTACCGGCGTCCGCCTGTTGGAAAGCTTCGAACACGATTTCACGACGGTCCTCGGGAACGCCGATGCCCGTGTCGATGACCCGGAAGGCGACGACGGCATCCGCGTTCGCCAACGCCGAAGCATGGCCGCCCCATCCTGAAGTCACGCGCTCGATCTTGAGCGTGACGCCGCCCTTGGACGTGAACTTGAATGCATTCGACAGCAGGTTGCGCAGGATCTGTTGCAAGCGGCGGCCATCAGTCACCAGCGTGGACGGCACATCGGCGCCCACGTCCACCGTGAACTTGAGATGCGCATTCTCGGCAACGTGATCGAACGCCTGGCGCATCTGATAGGTGATGTCGGCAATCCGCACCTGCGCCACATCGGCCGTGACCGTGCCCGACTCGATCTTCGCCAGATCGAGGATGTCATTGATCAGTTCCAGCAGATCGTTGCCGGCGCCGTGGATGGTGTTGGCCCGCTCGACCTGCTTGGCCGTCAGTGTGCCCTCGTTGTTCTCGGCGAGGATCTTCGAAAGAATCAGCAAACTGTTGAGCGGCGTGCGCAGCTCATGTGACATGTTGGCCAGGAACTCGGACTTGTACTTGGAGCTGAGCGCCAGCTGCTGCACTTTGTCTTCCAGCGAGAGGCGGGCCCGCTCGACTTCCTTGTTGGCGCGCTCCAGCGCCTCGCGCTGCTCCTGAAGCACCGTCGCCTTCTCTTCCATCTCGACGTTGCTCTGCTGCAGCTCCTCGTTGACCTGTTCCATTTCAACGTTGGCCTGCTGCAGCTCGGTCTGCTGCTCGCGCAGCTTCTCCGACATGGCATTCGCTTCTTCCAGCAGCTCCTCGGTCCTCAGCGAGGCTTGCAGGGCGTGCAGCACCGTGGCGAAGCTGTCGCAGAAGCGACGAAGCAATGTGAGTTGTGCCCCGGAGAAACTGGTCAGCGTGGCCAGCTCCAGCACGGCCTTGACCTTGCCCTCGAACACGGCGGGCATCACTACGACCTGTGCCGCCTTCGCCTGACCGAGCGCCGAGCTGACGCGCAGATAATCTTCGGGCACCTTGTCCAGCACGACCCCGTTGGCGTCGCGAAAACATTGACCGATCAAGCCTTGGCCGCGAGCGATCCGCTGCGGCGGATTTTCGCCGGCATAGCTGGCCTGCAGCTCGAGGGTGTCTGAGGTATCCGATTGCGGAGCGTAGATCAGCGATTGTTTCGCGCCGACCAGAATGGCGAGCTCCGAGAGCACCTTCGCGCCCAGTTTGGCTGGATCGCGAGCCCCTTCGAGCAAACGTGACAAGCGCGCCAGGCTGCTGTTCATCCAATCCTGTTCGGCCAGCGCCTGCTCGCGGGCGGCGATCTGGGCCGCCATGCGATTGAACATCACGGCAAGCTGGCCCAACTCGTCGTCCCGTGCAACCGCCACAGCCTGCTGATAATCGCCTCGACCCACTCGCGAAGCGCCTTCCGACAACGCCGCTACCGGACGCAGGATGCTGCGAGTCACGAGCCAGCCGACGAACGCGATCAGCACCACCACCGTGATCGATCCGTACATGACGACTTGCTGCGTCATCCGCTCGTTATCGGTGGCACGCGCCCGCCGTTCGTCCAGCAAGCGCCCTTCTTCCACTTCGATGGAGCGGGTCAGCCCGTCGATACGATCCATGAGGGCCAGGCCACTGGCGACCATTGCAACCGTATCCGGACGCTGCGGGTCGAGCAACAGTCGCAAGGACTCGAAACGTTGTCGAACCAGGGGCACCAGGGTGCCGATGAGTTGCTGCTGGGTGGAGTTGTCCGCCGTGAGCGACCTGAGTTCGGTGAGCGTGCGCTCGACATTGACGAACGAAGTATCGAACTGCTCGCGGAACACCGGGTGGCCGGTCAGTTTGAAGCCGCGAGTCGCTCCCTCCGCCAGGCGGATCAGGCCGACCGCATGCTCGTTCGCCTTGAGCACTTCCAGTGAATGTTGCACCCACTGTCGTTCTTCGCCCGCTGCCTTGAGCCGTGAATTCACCGCCACGCTGAACAACGCCAGCAACAGCAGCGCAACACCGAAGCCCGCGCCGATGCGCACACCGACAGACAGTAATGAGCGACGGGCGGGTTCTAATGGGATGGCGGCAACCGACGGCCCGGTATCGAAGCCCGCCGTGGCGCTGAAGTCCCTATTGGGGGCAGGGTCAGCCAGCCCGGTCTGTCCAAACGAGCTGGCGTGCATGTTCCAGTAACTGTTGCAACATCGAGGGCGGACGGAAGTTATAGTCGCGCAGGACGATAGATATGGCGGGTGCCGGGAGCAATCGGTAGTTAACGCGCCTACAGCATTCGCTGCCGACGACGCGATGGGGCCGAAAGTCGCCTTGCACCGATCATTGCCATGTCGCGCTCCGTTGCCGCTCCAACGGTGGTAACAACAACAAAATGGCGTCAGATGCCTTGTTTTCCCGCGCGATGTAAACTGCAAACGCGAGATGGGACATCAGGGAGAGGTGGGGATGAATAAAGCAGCGCACCCGGTCGTCCATATCTTGGATGACGACGATGAGGTCCGCGATGTACTGACGGCTGTCGTGCAAGCCGCCAATCATGTCGCTATTTCTTACAGCCGGCCTTCTCAGTTCCTGGAGAAGCTCGATTCTTCGCAGCCCGGCACCTTGATCCTGGACGTCCGCCTCCCGGAAATGAGCGGGCTGGAATTGCAACGTCACTTGAACCGCATCGGCTCGCTGCTGCCGGTGATCCTGATCACCAACCACGCCGACATTCCCATGGTGGTGGAAGCCATGCGCGAAGGCGCGTTCGACTTCCTGGAGAAGCCGGTCCGGCACCAGGACCTGATCGACCGGGTCAACGCAGCCATCAAGAAGGACGCGCAGAATCGCGAAGGTATCCGCCGGCACGCCGACATCCGCTCCCGTTTCCTCACGCTCAGCGCCCGGGAGAAAGAAGTCCTGCAGCTGGTGGTGGACGGGCGCGCCAACAAAGTGATCGCGCTCGACCTGGGGCTGAGCGAGCGCACCGTCGAGGTCCATCGCGGCAACATCATGGACAAGATGGGAGCGCAGTCGCTGGCCCATCTGGTCCGCATGCACATGATCATTCAGTCCGGCATGGGCAACGCCTGAGACCGCCGCTCCCGGCCCGCACAGCGAACGCCTCTTCGCCGGATGAGGCGTTCCCTCATTTCCCCGGGAATGTGCGTTTCGATATGACGAAACGCCGCGATGTGATGTTGAATCGCGCCACTTGATCGTTTCCTGGCTTCACCTCGGTTCCCAGTGGCATCCGGCTCCCGCACCAGACTCGCGCTCGGCATCTTTTCGGCTTGCACCGTGCTCGCCGTGACCCTGGCCGTTGCAGCGAAGCTGTTTGTCAGCCGCTTCGACACTATCGAAGACGCGCGTACCGCGCAGAAGGCGGAGCAGATCGTTCAGGGGATAGACGCCGATCTGAATCAGCTGGCCATCAGCACGCGGGATTACGGCCAGTGGGACCAGATGTACAACTACATCCAGCAGCCCACCCAGCAGTTCGTCGACGTGAACTTCACGCCCGACTCCCTGGCGAGCATGGAAGTCGACATGGTCGCGATCCTGAATCCCCAGGGCGAGCTGATGTTCTCGGCCGAGCTGCTCGAAGATGAGCGGCGGCTGCGCTTTCCGGCGCCGCCCGGACTGCTGCGATTCGCCAGCCATCTGCGCAGCGATCCGCAGGACTGGCACAACCGCCCGCCGGTTGGGCGCATCGTGGATACGCCGCGCGGCCCGATGGCGTTTTCCATCGTCGAGATCAATCGTTCCGACAAGAGCGCCCCCACCGGCGCCCTGCTGCTGTTCCTTCGCTTTTTCGATCCGGACGAGATCGCTCGCATCGGCCAGACCAGTCAGCTGCCGGTGACCATGACCCGGGTCTCGGGCGACGAGCTCGAGTACGCCCGGCTGCCCGACGAGGTGCGCGGGTGGGTCGCGACCGCCGGCAGCCCGATGACCTTCGGCGCCAACCTCGACGACGAGCGAGCGATGAGTTACGCGTTGCTACGAGACATCCACAGCAAGCCGGTCGCCCTGCTGAGCGCGCCCAGCACTCGTGATATCGCGACGCTCGGTCGTCGCACCACATTGATGCTGATCGGCACTATCGCTCTGGTGCTGCTCGCCTGCGTCGCATCTTTAACCTTCCTGGTGCTGCGACTCAAACAAAGCTGGGAGCGGCAGGTCGCGGCGGAGCGGCGTCATCGCCAGACGCTCGATCACGTCGGCGAGCACGATTCGCTGACCGAGCTGCCGAATCGCGTGTACCTGCGCAAACGTCTGCCGCAGCTGCTGCATGAAGCCTCGGAGAGCGGTCGGCCGCTCACCCTGCTGTATGTGGACCTCGACCATTTCAAACACGTCAACGAATCGCGCTGCCACGGCATCGGCGATCAATTGATCAAGATCGTCGCACAGCGCTTGCAGGCGGCCACGCGCCCCGCCGACATCGTGATCCGTTCCGGCGGCGACGAGTTCGTGGTGGTTGCGCCGATGCTGGAGAGCATGCTGGAGATTCGAGCGTTGGCCAGCCGCCTGCTGGAAGCGGTACGCGAGCCCATTCCGTTGAGCGATATCACTGTCTCGATGACCGCGAGCATTGGCGTTGCGGTTTATCCGCACGATGGCATGGATGCGGAGGCACTGCTGAAACATGCCGACATTGCGCTGTATCGCGCTAAAGAATTGGGCCGTGACAACTTCCAGCTGTTCGACGCGAATATGAACACCGAGCTGGCCGAGCACGTCGCCATCGAACAGGCGCTGCGCCGGGCCATCGGCACCTCGCAGATCTATCTGGAATTCCAGCCGCTGGTGGATTTGCAGAGCGGCCGGCTCACTTCATTCGAAGCGCTGGCGCGCTGGCGACATCCGGAGCTCGGCGTCGTCTCGCCCGGACGTTTCATTCCCGTGGCGGAAAAGAGCGGTCTGATCGTGCCGCTGGGCGAGCAGATCCTGCTTATGGTCATCAAACAACTGCACGCCTGGCAGCAGGCCGAGGTGCCGCTGGTGCCGGTAGCCGTCAACGTGGCGCCGTTGCAGTTCGAGCGCACCGACTTCCCGACCCGCTGCCACGAGCTGGCGCTTCAGCACGAGCTCGATCCCAAGTGGCTGTCGTTCGAAGTCACCGAGTCGGCGTGGCTGCAGAACTCGACCAAGAGCGTGGTGATGATCGATACCTTGCGCCACGAAGGCTCGAAGGTTTATCTGGACGACTTCGGCACCGGCTTCTCGAACCTGAGCTATCTGAAACATCTGCCCATCGACGCGGTGAAGATCGACCAGGCGTTCGTCAGAAACATCACCGTCGACGCCGGCGACGCGGCCATCGTGCGCGGCGTGCTGGCCATGGCCAAGCAATTGAACATCGACACCATCGCCGAAGGCATCGAGACCGCCGAACAGCTCGACTACCTGCGCGAGATGGGCTGTCATCGCGGCCAAGGCTATTACTTCAGCAAGCCGATCCCGGTCGATCAGTGCCGCGCGCTGCTGGAGGAGATGGACGAAATGCGCCGCTTCACCGAAACCGTGAAAGCTCGGGCGCTACAAGTGACGATGGCTCAGGCGCCCGCCGCGTAGAGCAGAATCGCGCCGGCGATCTCGTTCAATGGCAGGGTCCGCTGCGCGCCACCAAGGCGGATCGCCTCCTTGGGCATTCCGAAAACCACACAGCTCGCTTCGTCCTGCGCCAGCGTCGACGATCCGCTCTCGCGCATCTCTTTCAGTCCGCGTGCGCCGTCGTCGCCCATGCCGGTCATGATGACGCCCATCGCATTCGGACCGGCGCAGTTCGCCACCGAACGGAACAAGACATCGACCGACGGCTTGTGACGATTCACCAGCGCGCCGTCGAGCACTTCAGCGTAGTAGTAGGCGCCACTGCGTTTGAGCATGAGATGCTTGCCGCCGGGCGCGATCAGCACATGACCCGGAAGCAGTCGTTCGCCCGTAGTCGCTTCGCGAACGGTGACCTGGCAGATCTTGTTCAACCGGTCGGCGAACGCGGCAGTGAATCGCTCAGGCATGTGCTGAACGGCAATGATGCCCGGTGCATCCTTCGGCAATACCTTCAACACCGCTTCGAGTGCCTGAGTGCCACCCGTCGACGTGCCGATCGCGACGATGCGCTCAGTGGTGCGTTTCATCGCGCCGGTTGTGGCAGCGAGCACCGCGTCGGCGGTGAACTTCTGCCCGGCCCGGCCGGCGTCCGCAGCGGGCTTGAGCGGGCTCGGGAGAACGGCCGCGGGTCTCGAATCCGAGCGAGCCGAGGGAGTCAGCCGCTTCACATTCGCCGAAGCCGCGGCTTTCACTTGAGCAATGATGTCCGTGCTCGCATCGAGCAGGAAATTCTTCACGCCCATCTTCGGCTTGGTAACGATGGCCACGGCACCCGCCGCCAGCGCATCGAGCGTGGTCGCGGCGCCCGCTTCGGTGAGCGACGAGCACATCACGACCGGCGTCGGCCGCTCGCTCATGAGCCGTCTCAGAAAAGTAATGCCGTCCATGCGCGGCATCTCGACATCGAGCACGATCACATCCGGGCTGAGCGTCTTCAAGCGCTCGAGCGCGAACACCGGATCGGACACCGCCGCGATGACTTGGATCTGCGGGTCGCGCGTCAGCATGTCGCTGACGACCTGACGCACGACCGCCGAATCATCGACGATCATGACATTGATCTGCCTCACGCCGGCACAGCCTGGCCGCGACGAATCCAAACGTCGCCGCTCCACAACTCGAACACGAGCACGCGGCTGCCGTAGCCGCCGGTATGCTCGGCCGAGAGAGTAAAGCCATGGTTGGCGAGTAGGGCTCTCCCCGCCGCGATATTGCGAGTCGACACTTCGCGAACATCAGTCGGCGGCCGATGAGTATCGTGGGCGTCGACGAACATACAGCCGCCGCCAAACAGCTTGACGATGTAGTCCTTGGGCTGCGTGCCGGTTTTACGCAGCTCGCGAAGAAACATATCCATCACTTCATCGGCGTAGTTGCCTTCGACCGCCACCGACGCTGTTCCGCCCGTGCCGCGCTGAGGCAGCATGTAATGGCACATGCCGCCGATTTTCAGCCGCGGATGCCACATCGTAATCGACACACAGGAGCCAAGCAGGGTGCGGATCTTGGTCTGACC
The DNA here is from genome assembly GCF_042651805.1 of Steroidobacter flavus. Classification (NCBI taxonomy): domain Bacteria; kingdom Pseudomonadati; phylum Pseudomonadota; class Gammaproteobacteria; order Steroidobacterales; family Steroidobacteraceae; genus Steroidobacter; species Steroidobacter flavus. Next base: position 206,929 of record NZ_JBHSDU010000003.1, read on the forward strand.
GCCGCCAAAGTAAAATTGACCGATCTTCAAAACGACTTCGGTCACCGCGGGAGCATTCATTGTCGTCAGCATGACGTTGCCGCGTGAGTCCAGCCACCAGGCATTGCCGTAACGCCGACTCGGATTTTCGCGCCAGACACCTGACGCGCTCCCTTAAGCGGCGGCCGTGTGCTCGGCGAGCAAGGCCGCGTCCTCCATGGACAGGACCTGGTTCACATCGAGCACGATGACGAACTTGCCATTCACCTTGCCGAGCCCGGCGATGAACTCGCTGCGGATCGCGGTCCCGAACGTGGGCGGCGCCTCGATCTCGGACGCCGCAATCTCCAGCACCTCATTGACCGCATCCACGACGATGCCGATCACCTGACGCTCCTCGTTGAGCTGCATCTCGACGATGACGATGCAGGTCTTCTTGGTGACGGGCTGACTGGGCCGCTGCAGCCTCGCGGCCAGATCGAGCACCGGTACCACCGCGCCCCGCAGATTGATCACGCCGCGAATGAACGACGGCATCATCGGCACCTCGGTCGGGTGCCCGTATTCCAGAATTTCCTTGATACACAGAATGCCGAGCGCGAGCGTCTCGCGACCGAGCATGAAAGTTAAATACTGGCTCATGTGAACTCCCCGCGCCGCGTGCTTAGAACTTGACGAAATCCTGATCGTTCACATCCTCAGCGGCCGCGCCGCCAGCGGGGCGCCGTGCCTGCCCTTGTCTTGCCGGCACAGGTCGAGCTGACTTGCCGCGAGCAGCAGGAGCCCGCGCAGGGCCCGTTTGAGCGATGCGCGTCACGCCGCCGCTTGCCGCCATGCCTTGCACGGTGAAGAAGCTCATCGTGCTTTGCAGGTGTTGCGACTGACTGCTCATATCCTGCGCCGTCGCCGCCAGCTCTTCGCTCGCCGACGCGTTCTGTTGTGTCAACTGCGACAGCTGGGTCATCGCCGTGTTGATCTGACCGACGCCGCTCGCCTGCTCAGAGCTGGCGGCCGCGATCTCTTGCACCAGGTCCGAAGTCTTGCGGATCGACGGCACCATCTCGCTCAACAGCTGGCCCGCCTGATCCGCCAGCTCCACCGACGAGCTGGCGACTTCACCGATTTCCTGCGCGGCGACTTGCGAACGTTCGGCGAGCTTGCGCACTTCAGCCGCCACCACCGCGAAGCCTTTGCCATGCTCGCCGGCCCGCGCTGCTTCGATCGCGGCGTTCAACGCCAGCAGATTGGTTTGATACGCGATGTCGTCGATGATGGAAATCTTGCGAGCGATCTGCTGCATGGCCTCGACGGTCTTTTTCACCGCCTCGCCACCCTCGCCCGCTTCGCGCGCCGCCTTGGTCGCCATCTGATCGGTGACCTTGGCATTGTCGGTGTTCTGATTGATCGAGGCGCTCATCTGCTCGACCGACGCGGATGTTTCTTCCACGCTCGCGGCCTGCTCATTGCTCGCCTGCGACAGCGACTGCGAAGTCGACGACACCTGCTCGGACGCGCCCGAGATGCTGTCCGCCGCCTGCCGCACTTCCGCGATGACCGCAGACAACTTCAGCACGGAATCGTTGATGGCTTCCTTGAGACGACCGAACGTGCCCTGATACTCGCGATCGATGGTCAACGTGAGATCGCCCTTCGCCATCTGCTCCATCACGCGCAGCGCGTCTTCCAGGATCTGCGACGACGTGCCGGTGAGATCGTTGATGCCCTGAGCCAGTTGTTTCATGAAGCCTTCCTTGCCTTCCAGGCTCAGCCGCTTGCCGAGATCGCCGGCGACCGCGGATTGCACGATGGCGTTCACTTCCTTCTCGACCGCGACTTCTTCGGTAGCGTCGATCCACTCCATCGAGCTGCCCAGACGCTCGCCCTTGTCGTTGAACACCGGGTTCGCGGTCAACCGGAAGCTGCGACCGCCGACCGTGATCGCCGCGCGATGCGTGCTCGTGAGATTCTTGAGCATGGTGCGCTGATGCGAGGGATTGCGATGGAACGTATCGATGTTCGTGCCAATCAACGTATTGGCATTGAAGCTCGGCAGATCCTTGCGCATGTCGCCTTCGGCCTTCTTCAAGGTCGTGGCCAGCGACTTGTTCAAATAAACGATGTTCAGATCCGGGTCGGCGATCATCATGCCGGTGCTGGCATTGTCCAGCGCCTGACGCACTCGCAGGTTTTCGGCGGCGACGCGCCCGTCGGCCTCGATGCGCTCGCGCAGTTGCGTCTGCATTTGGCTCAAGGTCTCGAGCAGCTGACCGGTCTCGTCCTTGCTGGTGACTACGATCTCGCTATTGAGATCGCCGCTGGCGATGCGGTTGGCGACATCGCCGGCCTTGCTCAGCGGCCGCGTGACAGAGCGAGTGACCCAGAAGGCCGCTCCGAAGGCCGCCAGCGCCGCGAGCACCGCAATCATTAGTAAGAGCTGGCGCGCACCGGCGTACGTCGCCTTCGCCTCTTCGTTCGCCGACGCCATCTGATCGGACTGATAGCGAACGAAGTCGTCGATTGCGCCGGTGTAGCTGGCCTGCATCTGGAACAGCTCGCCGCGCATCAACTCGAACGCCGCATCCTGTTTGCCATTCACCCCGAGCTCGATGAAGCGCGCCAGCAGTGCCGCGTACTTGTGCTCCGAGTCGGAGATGGCTTGCAGCTTCGCCTTGGCCTCGTCGCTCTCCGCCTTGCTTTGCAGCTGCTGGATGGCCTCACGATTGGCGGCGATGTACTCCTCGATCTTCCGCTGCTGCTCGCGCACCGCTTCGGGCCGGCGCTCCAACAACAGGTCACGCAGCGCCACCCGCGTGAGGTTCATGGTCTTACGCAGCTCGGCGGCCTGGACCGACTGCGGATAGCGATCTTCGACGATCAGACTGGTGGTCTGATTGACGGTCGCCAGATTCTTGATGGACAGGCCCACCACCGCCACCAGCAACACCATCACCAGCCCGAAGGCAAGACCGAGGCGAGTGCCTACTTTCAGATTAGCCAACATGAGCGCGCTCCTGAACAACATTGAGATCCGTTGCGAACTGTCGAACATTCAACTGAGGCGACTCTGGCACTGAGCGATCAGTGCCGGCGCGTCGATGATCAATGCGATCCCGCCATCGGCCAGGATGGTCGAGCCACCCAGACCGCGAACGTGTTGAAACACGCGCGCCAGCGGCTTGATGACGGTCTGATACTCGCCGAGCAATTCGTCCACGACGAAGCCGGCGCGGAGGTTGCCGCAACGAACGACAACAACACTTTCGCGCCGCCCGGCTTTGCCGCTCACACCGAAGTGATCGCGCAGCCGAACGAACGGCAGCACCTGGCCACGCAGATCGATATAGCGATGACCGCTATCCACCACAGACGTTACGGCGTGCGACTCGACACACTCTTCCACCATCTCCAGCGGAATAACGAACGACGAGGCGGCAACGCGAACCAGGAACCCTTCGATGATCGCCAGCGTCAGCGGCAAGCGAATGCGCACCGTCGTGCCCTCGCCTTCCTTGCTGTCGATATCGACGGTGCCACGCAAAGCCATCACGTTGCGCTTGACGACGTCCATGCCGACGCCGCGACCGGAGAGATTGGTGACGGCATCCGCCGTCGAGAAGCCCGGCTCGAAGATCAGCGAATACACCTGAGCATCGGTGAGCTGCTGGCCGGCCGTGACCAGGCCGCGCTCCAGCGCTTTGTTGAAAATCTTCTCGCGACGTAGACCGCCGCCGTCATCGGACACTTCAATCACCACCGAGCCGGAGTCGTGATACGCGTTCAAGCGCACGACGCCCTCTGCTTTCTTCCCGTGAGCCAAGCGGACATCGCTCGGCTCAATGCCGTGATCCATCGCGTTACGCACCAGATGCGTCAACGGATCGGTGATCTTCTCGATGAGGGTTTTGTCCAGCTCGGTCTCGGCGCCGCTGGTTTCCAGACGAATGTCCTTGCCCAGCTCATGCGACACGTCGCGCACGACGCGGGCGAAGCGCGCGAAGGTGCTACCGATCTGCATCATGCGCAGCTGCAACGTTTGATCGCGAACTTCCTCGACCAGTCGCGCCAGCCGCTGTGACGATTCATTCAACTCGGCCAGATTGGCGCGCTGAGCGAGCAGATTGGTCGCCGCGCCCGCAATCACCAGCTCGCCGACCAGATTGATCAGTACCTCGAGCTTGTCGGCATCGACGCGGACCGATCGTTGCTCGCGACCTTTCGGATCGCTCTGACGCTGCTTGGGCGACTCAACCGTGCGCTGTTCAATCGACTGCGGCGGCACCAACGTCAGCGTGCAATCTTCCCGCACGAACTCGAACGCGCTTTCGATGCGCTCGCGATCGGCATCAGTTCGAAATTGCAGATCGAAGCCAAGGTAGCAGGCTTCAGGATCGAATTCGTTCAACGGCGGCAGTGCTTCGTCAATCGTCTCGATGGCGACGATTTCACCGAACGTGCTCAGGTAACTCAGTGAGGCCAGAGGATCCATGCCATTGCGCAGGACCTCCGGCTTGAAACGCAGCGACAAATGCCAGCAGCCCGGAGCGTCGCGCGGACCGTCTTGATCGTCGCCCGGCGCCACCGTTTTCGGCGTACTGACAGACGCCGCGGCGCCGATACGACTGACCGTTCCCGCAATGGACTGCAGTTGTTCCAACAGCTGTTCGCCCGCAATTGCAAACGCCCGCTGATCGCCCGGCGATTGCTCGCCCACTGCATCCAACAGCACATTGATATGATCGCGGCAGCCGATCAGCACTTGCACGAGCGGTGGCGTCATGGGCTGCTGCCCGTTACGCACCCGATCGAGCACCGTTTCGACCACGTGCGCGAACGCTACGATATTGTCGAGACCGAACAGGCCCGCCGACCCTTTGATCGTGTGAACGGCACGGAACAACGCGTTGATCGTGTCGCAGTCGACGTCGCCGCGTTCACAGGCGAGCAGCGCCGACTCGATCTCCTCGCTCAGCTCGCGCGCTTCCTGCAGAAACGTCGGTAGTGCTTCGTTGCTCATGCCCACACTCCGTGGCGTGATGGTTTAGGGAAGGACCAGCTTCGCGACCGCGTCCAGTAACACTTGCGGCTGAAACGGCTTGACCATCCACGCCTTGACGCCGGCGGCGCGCCCTTGCGCTTTCTTTTCCTCGCCCGCTTCGGTCGTGAGCATGATGATGGGCATGAACTTGTACGCCGGCTGCGCTTTCACTTCGCGCGCGAAGGTCAAGCCGTCCATGACCGGCATGTTCACATCGCTGATGATGAGATGAACTTTCTGCGCGGCGGCGAGCTTGCTGAGCCCGTCGCGTCCGTCGCTCGCTTCGACGACGTTATATCCACCGCGTGACAGCGCACTGGTGCACACCTGGCGCATCGACGCTGAATCGTCCACGATCAGTACGGTTTTCATTGTTCGTTCCGGCTAGTCAATCCGTTAGCGCGGGCGAAAGATACAAGCGGTCTCACTGCAGCAAACATCGGCGTTCGCCGTTATGGACAGGGAGGTGCCGCCTTAGCGACTGACCACTAGCGGGTCGGGGCAATCGAGCCCTAGAAAAAATCCACAGCCGCGGCTCTAGGCTGAGCCACTTCCATGTCACCGTTATGAATGGAACGTTGTTCCGTTGTTGTATATGTCGCAGCCATGCGAGTCAGGAAGTCCGCAATGTCCGCGGCCTGCAGAGACTGATGACTGCTGGCACTCTGACCCAGCTCGCGCAGATGATTGGCCGCATGCACGAGAATTTGTGACACCCGATCCTGAAACTGCAGCTGCACCATCGCTTGTTCGATGACGTCTTTGATTCGTTCGCTGTCTTGCCGCAAGCGCTGTGTCGCTTCGGCCAGCGTCTGACTGGTGGTCGCGAACCGCGACAGCACTTCGTTGATCTGTTGCTCACAACCGCCGACCGCCGACGACTCTTGTGAGAAGACCTCTTCATTGCGCTGCGTCAGGCTGCTCAACGTGCCATTGACCGCTTCGATCCGAGTCACAATCTTTCGACCGGTCTCGCGCGATGCTTCGGAGAGCGCGCGAACTTCCTGGGCAACGACGGCGAAGCCCTTACCCGCTTCACCGGCATGCGCCGCTTCGATGGCCGCATTCAACGCGAGCATGTTGGTTTTGAATGCAATCTGCCCAACGTCGGCGGCCATTGCATGCAATTCGTCCGTGTACTGGCGCAACCCGCGAATTTCTTCCGCCAGACCGGAGCGACTGGCGTGAATGTCTTTCAGGTCATTTATAACTTGGGTTAGTCGCTGACGGCCTTCGCCGAGCGCCGAGGCGAAGCTGCTGTCGTCATTGCCGCCGATGCTGGCGGAGACCGCCAATGTCTCGTCCAGCTGCTGAACGATACCCAGAAACTGCGAGCTCAGCGCGCCCACCCCGGATTCCATCTGATCCCGCGATGTATCCACGTGCTGCGCGAGGACCGGCAGGACCTGCTCACACAAATCAGCAAAATACCCGCTCGAGGGGGCCGCCGATTGTTCCTTAGGACGCTTGCGCAGCAGGTGAAACACCATCACGCTCCGTTGCTTCGAGCCGATTTATAAAACCTTCAACATACTCGCGGACTGCAGGGCGCGACAGCCGAAACAAACACAGGGTCGGCCCTTAAGCGGAGGTGCGTATAGATGCGGACTCCGGGCAATGAGCGGGCTGCTTAGACTGCTCGCAAAATCCAGGGTGCAGCGAAGCCGATCGGACCGAGGCGCGCGACGAGGAGATCCCCTGAACAACAAACATAATGTTTCCTCACTGACATCGGCCGCCGTCATGGCAGTTCGACCCGGCCCGCCGCTGGCCTTGATGCCGTTCGCTCGCGCGATCGCGGCTCTCTGCGTCGCCATCGGCATCATCGCTCTGATCGGCTGGTGGCTGTCGTTCCCGCTCCTTCATAACCTGGTGCCCGGACTGGGCACGCTCAAACCCAATACGGCGCTGTGTTTCGTGCTCGGCGGATTGTCTCTTGCCGGCCTGGCCGCACACTCGCGCCCCAAAGGCGCCTTCAGCCGGCTGTTGATCCGGATTCAACCGACGGCGGCGGCTTTGTTACTTCTGGTCGCCAGCACCACCCTGCTCAGTTACGCGATGCATGCGCCTATCGGCATAGACCGGTTGTTGGTGCCACATGATCCACCCAATCAATTGAGTTTGTTTCCTTGGCGCATGTCGCCGATCTCGGCCCTCAGCTTCAGTTTGCTGGCAGTCACGATGTTGCCGTGGCCAGCCCGGCTGACGCGACTGTGGCTGGCGATGGAAGTGATCGTGCTGCTGATCTCGGTGAGCGCCTTCATCATGGTGCTGGGTTACGCCTACGAAGCGGCGTCGCTGTATTCATTGCCGGGCTTCTCAGTCGTGGCATTGCATACAGCGCTCGGTTTGCTGGTACTCACAAAGGCGGTGCTGACCGTTCATCCGCGCTTCGTACTGGCGGGCCAGATCATGGCGCCCGACCAGGCCGGCGCGGAAACGCGTCGTCTGCTGCCGGCAGCCATTCTTCTTCCGTGTATCGTCGGTTGGTTACTGCTGCAGGGTCAGCGTCGCGGTTACTACGACGCCGAGCTCGGGCTCGCGATGTTGACGGCCGTCAACATGCTGGTGTTCTCGACGCTGATCTGGTGGAACTCACATATCGTCCGCCGTAGTGACGTAGCCTTGCTCGCTCACCTACGCCGCGTCGAGGCAGTCGCCGAGCTGGACCGCGCCATTCTCAGCATGCGCTCCACCCGTGAGATTGCCGGCAAGGCCCTGGATCATCTGCGACGAATGGTTCCTTGCGCCGGCGCCAGCGTGATCGTGTTCGATCGTAACTCCAGCGCGCATCGGCTGTTAGCCGCCGGCACGTGTGGCGCGACGAACTTCATTCCTCGGGTGCATTCGGTCGCGAGCTATGAAGAAGCCCTGCGAGACGTCGGCTCCGGCCAGGCCATTCTGTTGGGCGACTTGAACGCCGTCGAATCGAACACCGAACTGTTCAACGAGCTGCGCCACGCCGGCGTCGTTTCCTATGTGGGACTGCCATTACGGGGCGAGCAGCACTTGCTCGGCATGCTGGAACTGATCGATGCCCGTCCGCACTGCTTCAACAAGGAGCACGTTCAGGCGGCGCACAGCATTGCCGATCAGCTCGCGATCGCGCTTCAACAGGCGCTGCTTCGGGAAGATATAGAGCGACACACTGCCTCACTCGAGCGGCGCGTGGCGGAGCGGACACGCGAGCTGCAGGCCATGAATCAAGAGCTGACCTTCGCCAATCGCGACCTGGAGGAATTCACTGCTTCGGCCGCGCACGATCTGCGAGCGCCGTTGAACGGGATGTCCGGCCATTGCGGTCTGTTGCAGGCGATTATCGAGCAGCATCCCGAAGAGGAAGCCCGCCGTCACATGGAGCGCATCGAAGCCTCGGTGCGACGAATGAACGATGTCATCGACGGCATGCTCGGGCTCGCCCAGCTCACCAAGGTCGAGCTGACGCGTCGACCGGTGGATCTGAACCTCGTCGCGACCGAAGTGATTCAGGAACTCCAGCAGCAATATCCCGACCATCGGGTGCGTTTCAACATCGACTGCGGCGCGCCGATCTGCGCCGATCCACGCTTGATGCGCAGCCTGCTGGTCAACCTGTTGGGCAATGCCTGGAAATATACGACGCGCACCGACTTTCCTTCCGTGTCCCTCGCGCGCCAGGAAGACATGGGCGGCCCGATGTTCGTGGTCCGGGACAACGGCGTGGGCTTCGACATGAACTTCGCCCAGCATTTGTTCGAGCCGTTCCGCCGCATGCACACGCTGTCCGAGTTTCCGGGCGTCGGCATCGGCCTCGCGACGGCCGCACGTATCGTGCAACGCTACGGCGGCAGGATCTGGGCGGACAGCAGGGTCGGCGAAGGCTCGTCGTTTTACTTCACGCTGCCCCAAGCGGCAGCGACCAACGACGAACCAGTGACGACGGATTAGAACTCGTGCCAATCGCCGCCGCTGGCCTTGGCCATCGGGGCGGGCGCTGCCTTGGCACGCGTCACCGCTTTCGGAGCAGGTTTACGCGATGGCTTGCCAATCGGTTTGACAGCCGCGACCGGACGAGCCGCAACCACCGGCGCTGCCACCTGAGAGGTGACAGTATCGGCAGTCCGGAACTGATTGACCTGCGCGACCAGTCCCTGACCCTGTTGTTCGAGCGACTTGCTGGCAGCTGACGCCTCTTCGACGAGCGCCGCGTTCTGCTGCGTCATCGAGTCCATGGTCGAAATCGCGTTGTTCACTTGATCGATACCCTGCGCCTGCTCCTCACTGGCAGCGGCGATCTCGGCAACGATGTCGCTGACCCGCTTCACCGATTCCATGATGTCGGCGAGCGTGCGGCCGGATTCATCGACCAGCTCGGAACCCGAGCGCACCTTGTCGACCGAGTCATTGATCAGATCTTTGATCTCTTTAGCGGCGCTGGCACTACGCTGAGCGAGGCTACGCACTTCAGACGCGACGACCGCGAAGCCGCGGCCCTGCTCACCCGCCCGCGCCGCTTCGACTGCCGCGTTCAATGCGAGCAGATTGGTCTGGAACGCGATCTCGTCGATCACGCCGATGATGTCCGCGATCTTGCGACTGGAGGCATTGATCTCGCCCATCGCGCCCACGGCCCGTTGCACGACCTGCCCGCCCTTCTCGGCGTGCGAGCGCGCGTGTGAGGAAAGCTGATTGGCCTGGCGCGCATTGTCGGCGTTTTGTTTCACCGTCGCCGTCATCTGCTCCATGCTCGACGCCGTTTCTTCCAGCGCCGCTGCCTGTTCCTGCGTGCGCTGATTGAGATCGTCGTTGCCGCGTGCGATCTGCAACGCGCCGCTCGACATGGACGCCGACAACGACTTGGTGGTCGAGATGATTCTGTGCAGCTTGTCGATGAAGCCGTTCAGCGAACGCGCGATCTCGCCAAACTCGGCCGTCATCGGCGGCAATTGATAAGTGAGATCGCCATCGCCGGCGCGCAGATCCTCGGTGGCTCGCAACACCTGACGCAACGGATTGACGATGCTACGGGCGATGACGATCGCCATCATGATCGACAGAATCACGGTCAGCGCGCCACCGCCGATCAATACAGAATTAGCAAACACTCGGGCGTCTTCGGCGGTCTGGGCGCGCTGCTCGAGCAGGTTCGCCTCGATCTCGCCGATCTCGTCGACGATCGTGCGCATGCCGTCCATGCTTTGCTTGCCGCGAGCTTCGCGCTCGAGCGCAACGATGTCCGCCATGGTCGCCTCGCCGGAAATCACTTTACGACGCAGACTGATTGAAGGCTCGATGGCCTGGCTCAACCATGCCTGCTGAGCCGTACGCAGCCGGTTGAGCTTCTCTCTCACGTGCTCGTCCCGAGTCAGCTCCTCGGCGGTCGCGAGATACTTGTCGAAGTCCGACCGGCCCTTGTTGAAAGGCTCGAGAAACGAATCGACACCGGCGAGCAGGAAGCCGCGGGCGCCGGTCTCCATGTTGATGAGGGCATCGCTCAGGCCGTTAATCTGTTCGATGACGTCGTAGGTATGAATGTTGCTGCGCTGGGCCTCGACCTGCTTGTTCTGGCTGACCGTGGCCACGCCGATGAGCGTGACCAGGATGGCAATGACGACCGAAAAGGCCGCGATCAGGCGCGCGTTGATGCTGAGTCTGGACAAGCCCACGACAACTCCGAGGAATGAGCACACTTCTGCGTAGCTCGTTATATCGGTCGCGGACTCAGGACCTTAACCAGCGATGTAGGGATTCGGGGGCGGCCTTAGTCCCTACCAACGCAGGATGTCCACCTAGGATAAGGAACTTTTACAATCAGGCACTTATTGCTTGACTTGCGCAATTGGCCCGTTCCGCCAATGTGACAGCTCATCGGCGGCCCTCCAGCATCCGAGCGCAAGTGACTGACACCACACAAAAAGCATAACCGGCTCCTGCACCAAAATGGGGCGGAGACCGCAAAGTTAACGGTAACGGCGAGGACTGCGGCTAACATTCGCCTCCGCCGATGAACCCGTTTCTTTTAAATACCCTGGAGGGATCATGACCGTCTTGCGAAATACCGCAGGTGATCCGGCCAAACAGCAACAAGCCATCGAAGCCCTCGCCAAGGAAAGCGAGACCTCAGTCGAACACGTGCGCGAACTGTATGAAATGGAACATGCGCGCCTGAATTCGCAAGCTCGAGTCAAGACCTTCGTGTCCGTGATCGCGACTCGCCTGGTGCGCAACACGCTGCACGCAGAACGTACCAACAGCTGATTCCGCCAACCGGTTCCCTTCCGGACCGGTCGACTTGCGATCGCTCGGTTGTCATCGAGCGATCATCGAATCGAAATCTGCGTTGAACCTCCCCGGCGTATCTGTAGGCCGGTTCGAGCGCCGTTAAGTCAAAACAATGCGGCGTCGGACTCCCTATCCATTCGCAGGAGAGTTCAATGCCACTTCGTTTGCAGTTGGCCGCGCCCGCGGCTTTGCTAGCGGCACTTTGTTCCTTTGCCGCGCTCGCCGGTGACTACGATCGCGGCGACGACAACTACAGCGATCGTCACGACGACAAAGGCTCGCGTAGCACCGCGCAGCTCGGCGACCGCCCGTTCTTTCTGATCGACGGTCTCGACGACAGCCGCCTCAAGGACAAGCTGCAGAGCTGCAAGGCCGGCCCGTTCTACAAGTCGAATTTCTCCATCGCTCATCGCGGCGCCCCGCTGCAGTTCCCGGAGCACACCAAGGAATCGTATGAAGCCGGTGCGCGTCAGGGCGCGGGCGTGGTCGAATGCGATGTGACTTTCACCAAGGACGGCGAGCTGGTGTGTCGTCACGACGAGTGCGATCTGCACACCACCACCAACATCGTCGACACCGAACTGAATGCCTCCTGCACCACGCCGTGGGCCCCGGGCGTGACCCCGAAGTGCTGTGCCAGCGATCTCACGCTCGCTCAGTTCAAGACGCTGAAGGGCAAGATGGACGCGTCCAACCCGAGCGCGACCACCTCGAAAGGCTATCTCGGCGGCACCGCTTCGTTCCGCACCGATCTCTACAACAGCCGCGGCACCCTGCTCACGCTGAAAGAGAGCATCGCGCTGAATAAGAAGCTCGGCGTCAAGCACACTCCGGAACTGAAGGCCGGCAATCCGGCGCGCCTGCAGACGGTGTTCGGCGGCCAGGAAGGCTACGCGCAGAAGATGATCGATACGTTCAAGGCCGCCGGCGTGAACCCGAAGGATGTCTATCCGCAGTCGTTCAACGTTGCCGACGTTCTGTACTGGATCAAGAACGAGCCCCGCTTCGGCCAGCAAGCCGTGTATCTCGATGACGTCGATCCGTCGTCGCCAAGCTTCCCGCGCCTGACGGTGGAAGAGCTGAAGCAGCTGAAGAAGCAGGGCGTGAAGATCATCGCTCCACCGATCGGCGTGCTGCTGGCGGTGAACAGCAATGACGAGATCGTGCCGTCGCAGTACGCGCTCGACATCAAGAGCTTCGGCTTCGACATCATCACCTGGTCGTTCGAGCGTGCGGACCTGCGTAACGGCGGCGTCGGCGCGGGCTTCTACTACGCGTTCGATCCGACCGGCCGTGCGCTGAAGAAAGACAGCGACATGTACAAGGCGCTGGATGTGCTGGCGAAGAAGGTCGGCGTCATCGGCATCTTCTCCGACTGGCCGGCGACCGTCACTTACTACGCGAACTGCATGGGATTGAAGTAATCCCGGTTCGCTGAGCAATAAAAAAGCCGGCGGCACTCGGGCCGCCGGCTTTCAGCATCGAACGTTTACAGGCGCGGAGTCTTCTGGCCCTCGCCCCGAACCAGATTGTTGCCAACCTCGCTGACCATCACCGACGCCAGCGTTTCCTGATCGCTCTTCGCATCGACGGTCGCGACATGATAGATCTCGCAGGTCGCCGCCTCGTGCGTCAGATCGAGCACGCCATAGCCACGACGATTCAGATTGATGTACTTCAGATGCGGCGACACGAAGCGCAACTGAGCCGCCAGCACGTCACCCGCCGCACCGGGCACCGGGCCCGGTGAAGTTACGGCCGGGCACACGAACTCGGCACCCAGCACGCCCGCGCCAGTCTGCGGGTTGTAGCCCGAGCTATCCCACGGATTCAACGTGAGATCGGCGCACCACGACGAGTGAATGTCGCCGGTGAGCACCACGTTGTTCTTGATATTGTTGTCGCGCAGGTGAGTGAACAAACGCGCGCGAGCCGGCGCATAGCCGTCCCACTGATCCGGATTGATGATGGTCTGACCGAAGGTGCTGCTGAGCTGCGCCATCATCACCTGCTGACCGAGCACGCGCCACGTCGTGCCACGCTGCTTGGATTCCCACAGCTGACGGTTCAACCACTCTTCCTGATCGAAGCCGAGCAGCGTGCGCGTGCCGTCGCTGATCGTGGGATCGCTGACCGGCAACTCGGACTGACCGGTCTTGAACGCAGCCTGCAGGTCACGGCCATGCAAGCGCGTGTCGAGCATGATCAGATCGCCCAGATCGCCGATGCGGAAGTGGCGATAGATCTCGTCGTCAGCATCGTTCGTGCTACGGATCGGCATGTACTCGTTGTACGCACGGACCGCGTTACGACGGCGCACGATCCACTCGCCTTCGCCATTCTCGGGATTGTGATTTTCAGCGCCGTCGCGCCACGCATCGTTGGCGCTCTCGTGGTCGTCCCACACGCAGATGAACGGATACAACCGATGCAGCTCCTGCAGATCGGGATCGGTCTTGTACAGCGCGTGACGCAGGCGGTAGTCGGTGAGCGTGAGAATCTCGTTCGTCGGCACGACATCGCGCAGGCCGACCAGCAACGGATTGGCATAGCCACCCTGCGGGTATTCATACAAGTAATCGCCCAGGTGCAACACCATGTCAATGTCGTTGCGAGCCGCCATTCGGCCGTAGGCATTGAAATAGCCGTAGGGATAGTTGGAGCACGAAGCAAACGCCATGCGCCAGTGACGGCGATGATCGACCGGCAACGTGCGCGTGCGACCGAGCGGGGACTGCGCGCCGCGCGTTTCGAACTGGTAGTAATACATCGTGTCCGGCTCGAGGCCGATGGCGTCGACCTTCACCGTGAAGTCACGAGTAATATCGGTGGAGAACAAACCTGAACGCACCACGTTCTTGAGATGATGGTCGGTGGCAATGCGCCACTTGACCTGCAGGTGATCTTCGAGCTTCTTCGGGGTGAGACGGGTCCAAAGAATGACTCGATCGTGCAGCGGGTCGCCGCTGGCCACGCCGTGCAGGAACGAAGGACCGACGCCTTCAGTCGGCAACTGACCGTCGCGACCGATGGCAAAAGCGCTCGGGGCAATGCCCAGAGCGGATAACGTGGCAAGAAATTCTCGTCGGCTGAATGCACTCATTGTTCTGGCTCCTGCGGCTGGAGCCGGTACCTTCGACGCTTTGCATTGCTGACTGATGACGGTTGCTTTGCAACCTGACGGCAAATCGGCTGCCGCGCGACGTGCATTTCATGCAACACTGGTTCGAGCGCACGCCGCCCCATCGGAGGGCGGCTCTGCTATTCATGGCGATCGTTCCACTTCGTGAATCCGATATGAAGCCACTCGTCGCTCTGCTGCTCGCCGTCCTCCTACCCAGCTCGGCTGCGCAGGCCTGGTCCCGCCCGGGACATATGGTCACGGCCGCGATTGCGTATGACGAATTGAGTGCGCAGGACCGACGAGTCATCGACAAGATCGTCGCGTTGGCTGAGAAACATCCGGATCGCGGCGCCTTCGAGGTCGCCGTCGGTCGCGCCACTGGCGAGGAGCGCGGCCGGCGCCTCTTCCTCGAGCTGGCCCGCTGGCCGGACGACGCCCGCGGCAGCATTCACGATCATCCGACGTGGCACTACTGGTCGCGCCCCATTGTCGACCGATCGTCCCCTCCCCCGCAGAGTCCTAAAGATGTCCCCGAAGGCTCGGCCTACGAAGCCTTTGTACTGAATCTGAGCGTCGCGGCCGATTCGCGCGCCTCAGCCGGCGAGCGGGCGGTAGCGCTTGCCTGGCTATTTCATCTGGTCGGCGACATGCATCAGCCCCTGCACAGCGTGTCGCAGGTATCGAAACGTTTCCCGGAAGGCGACCGCGGCGGCAGCCTGCAATTCGTGCTCGATCCGGTCGAGAAGAAGCCGATCACACTGCACTGGTATTGGGACGACAGCGTCAGCCGCGATGGCGAGCCCGAGCTGGCGTTCAAGCGTGCCGACGATCTCATGCGTCGCGTGCCGCGCACGCAGTTCATGCTCCAGCCGTTCAAGAGCGCCACGGAATTTTCGGAATGGGCCAAGGAAAGTTATCAGCTCGGCAATACCGTCGCGTACGGCCCGGATCTGCGAGCCAGCGATTCGGCCAGCACCGCGCCGGAGCAGTCCAAACGTTACGTGGACCAATCCCTGGAAGTCGGGGAACAGCGACTCACCCTGGCCGGCTATCGACTCACCGAGGTACTGCGCTGGGTGTTTCGTAACGAGCGGTGATTCCGTCATCCAATTGCAATACAAGGGTTCGATGCTAGAGCTTTTCTCGCCGATGCGCAGAAAAGCTCCGCCGCTGGAATTCATCGAAGCGTTCGTGGCCGCCGCCCGAACCGGCAGCTTTCGCGCGGCCGCCGATAAGCTCGCACTCAGCCCGTCCGCGTTCTCGCGCCGGATTCGCAACCTCGAAGAATTCCTGCGCGTGCCGCTGTTCGACCGCAGTCAGTCGAGTGCACGCCTGACCACCGCCGGTCAGCAGTATCTACAAAGCATCGAGCCCGCGATGGACGCGCTGTTTCGCGCCACGCTCGACTTCCGCCGCGAACAACCCGCCGGCGTCCTGCGAATTCGCGCGCCTCATTCGTTCGCCATCAGCTGGTTGTTACAACGAACGGCCACCTTCATGGCGCTGAATCCGGACATCGAGATCGAGGTCACGATTGGCCGCGGGCTGGACGAACTGCGCGCCGGCAAAGTCGACGCGGTGATCGCTATTGGACCGAACGAGTCGCACAGCTTCCCGCAAGATCGGCTCATTGAATTGGAAGCGGCGGTTGTCGCCGCGCCGTCCTTGCTGAGAGGCCGAGCGCCGCCACGCCATCCCTCGGAGCTCGACGGACATCACGTGCTCTGCGAGGAACACGCGCCACGCCTGTGGCACACGTACCTGTCCACCGCCAATCTCGATGCGAATGGCTCCTGGTCGTTCACTCGCTACGAAACATTGCTGATGATGTACGAAGCCGCCGCGACCGGGCTGGGCATCACCCTCGGCCTGCCCTTGTTCATGGAAAAGTACTTCGCCGACGGCAGGCTGCAACCCTGCTTCTCGTTGCGCCAGCCGATCGACTACTGGTACTCGATGATCTACGCGAGCGACGCCATCAGCCGTCGGACGGACATGAGACGTTTCTCGCGTTGGCTTCATGCCGAGATCACTCGCTCACAACAGCAGTTCGCCGCTGCTGTCGATGCGAGTTCTCCGTGGACATCTCAGAATCCTGCCCAGATGCGGGCGTAGTATTCGCGCCCATCTGAACCGAGACCGCCCGCTTCGGAGTATTGCAAGCTGCCTCCCTGCAGTGACGCACGCTGAGCGATCTTGTCCGGATACGCGTCCGTCGCGTTGATCACGCCGACGCTGAGCCGCAGCGATTTGGTGATCTCATAGTCCACGCCCACATCCAGCGTCGTCACCGCGCCGTACGTCTGCTCTGTCGTGACGGGCACGTTGCGATACTCACCGAATCGCGTCACGTCCAGACGCAGCTGCCAATCACCCCACGATTGCATCGAAGTGAGCGTCACCTTGTCTTCGGGCTGCGCTTCGGTCAGCAGATCGATGGACGCCAATCCGAGCAGCGGCACGGAAGGAACGACCGAATTGCTCTTGACTCGTTCGAGCTTGGTGTCGGCTGACATGTAGCCCAACGTGAGCTCGCTACGAACGCTATCGAACCAGGTTCCGCGCCAGGCTGCCGTCAGTTCGTAGCCCTCGGTGGTCGTGTCGGCGGCATTGGTGAAGAACCGGACTTGGCTCGCGTTGGTGATGCCCGCCTGCTGCAGAATCGCCGTCACCGCCGCACCGCTCAACGATTCGCTGAGGATGATGCGATCCTCGATGTCGATCCGGAAAGCATCGATGGACAGAGTGAGGCCTTGCATCGGCGTGAGCACGATGCCCGCGCTCACGTGCTCCGATGTTTCAGCTTCGAGCGATTGCGCGCCCAGGGCACGCGCCACGGGATCATTGACGGCGAAGGTGCCAACGTTCACGAGCACGCCGCCGCTCGATTGGCTGCTGACCGTGCTGAAGTACTGCTGCTGGAGGGATGGCGCTCGGAAGCCTGTGCTGCCGGTCGCACGGAATGCGATCACCGATGTCGGCTTGAACATCGCCGACAACTTGCCCGTGACTTCGTCGCCAAAGTCACTGTAGTCCTCATAGCGCGCGGCCGCGCCGACGCTGAACGCCTGCGTCAGATGAAACTCTGCGTCGACGAATGCGCTCCATGCGTCGCGGCTCTCGTCGATCGGGCTCGGCGGATTGAAGCCCGGGAACCCTTGCGCGCCCGCGCCCTGCAACGATGCTTCCTCGCCGCGCACGATCTCGAATGTTTCGTAGCGGCTCTCGAGACCGAAGGCGAGATTCGCGCCGGACAGGATGTCGATCGGTCGGGTCAGGGTCAGGCCCAACACGTTCTGCTGATAGCGTGTACCGCCTGCGTCGAACGACGTCGGGCTCGCCGTGCCCAGCGAGGTATTCACGCTGTCACCTACTTTGAAGTCCGCACGATTGGTGCCGAAGGTGTCGCTGATGTCGAGCGTCCAGGCGCCGAGTGGCTGCGACCACCCGGCCGTCGCGGCGAGATCCAGCATGTCCAGGTCGATCAGTGGCAGGAAGCCGTTTGGATAGAGCGGCGACACATTCGATGCGCGGTACTGCGCGGCGCTCTCAGAATCGCGATGTGAGGCGATGATGTTGCCGTACAGCTCGCTCTCGCCCATCGGCACGCGAGCGTTGATCACGAGACCGAGGTCGAGCGATTCCGGATCGCCCTGACGATTGGTGACACGGCCGACGCGGCTGTCGATGCCGGCACCGTTCGTGAAATCTCTATAGCGAGATTCAGCGGTCACGGTGATGCCACCACTGTCGCCCACATCGAAGCTCGTGCCCGCTGCGACGATGGCTGTCTCACCGTCGCCATCTTCCGTCGCGCCGCCTTGCAGTGACGTGAACGATTGCGAATCCGTGCCGCGCAGGACGATGTTTACTACGCCTGCGATTGCGTCCGAACCGTACTGCGCAGCGGCGCCGTCGCGCAGGATTTCCACTCGCTCCACCGCAGAGAGTGGAATCGCGTTCAGGTCGACCGGCACCGTGCCGCGACCCACCACATTGTTGAAGTTCAGCACGGACGATGCGTGACGGCGCTTGCCGTCGACCAGCACCAGCACCTGATCCGGGCTCAGCCCTCGCAGCGTCACGCCTCTGGTGTTCGCCGCGGACGGACCGGTTGCCGAACGTGGGAAGTTCACGGAAGGCGCGAGGAACTGGAGCGCCTTGCTCAGATCGTTGAAGCCGGTGGCGCGGAGTTGATCGCCGTCGATCAGATCGATCGGTGAGGAAGACTCGGTTACCAGTCGCGGCGTACCGCGACTACCGACTACGACGACCTCGTCCAACTCCACCGCCGCATCCTGCGCGGACGCGCTCGCTGCGAGTACTAGTGAAATGGCCGCGCCCAACGCACGTGCGCGCGACGGATTGGCCGAAGGGTGGGATGAACGCTTGACGCCCCGCATGGATGTTTTCTCGAGCCTGCCAGTAATCCGGCAAGCTTCGACCACCCCGTCACATCGCGCGAGCGCACGGAACCGCACAGGCGTTGCAAGCGACGCAACGCCTTGTCATCAAGCTGCAAAGATATTCGCTGTGCTCAATGCTGCTGGCCGCACACCGGGGCGCCGCCGTTTCCGCCGAAACGCCGACTGTCGAATCCAGGTCGCAGTCTTTCAGTACGGTCGAAAGTCACCCGAGGCGACAGCAGCCGCGCGGAACGCGGGGCCCGGCGCACTCCGATTATTTCCGCGCATCGGCGAATCGGGCGCACGACGCTCGCGAAAATTTCCGGCATCACGTTTATCCTGCTTGGCCGGCGCGCTGTCGCCGACGTGGAAGAACGATACCGACTCCTGCAACTGCACGGCCTGACCCGACAGCTCTTCGGACGTAGCCGCCAGCTCTTCAGACGCCGAGGCGTTCTGTTGCGTGGCCATGCTGAGCTGATCCATCGCGGCGCCGATCTGCTTCACCGACTCGCTCTGCTCCTGCGACGCTGCGGCGATCTCTTGCACCAGATCGGAGGTGCGCTGAATCGAGGGAACGATTGCACCCAGCAACTCGCCCGCATGCTCCGCAGTCGAGACGCTCTTACCGGCGAGCTCGCCGATTTCTTTGGCCGCCTCCTGGCTGCGCTCGGCGAGCTTGCGCACTTCGGACGCCACCACGGAGAAGCCCCGGCCATGTTCGCCGGCACGCGCCGCTTCGATGGCCGCGTTCAATGCCAGCAGATTGGTCTGATACGCAATGTCATCGATGATGCTGATCTTCTGCGCGATCTGTTTCATCGCCACGACCGTCTGCGTCACCGCCTGCCCGCCCTCGCTGGCCTCCTTGCTCGCCTTGGTCGCCATGCCGTCAGTGACCTTGGCGTTGTCGCTGTTCTGGGCAATCGACCCCGACATGGTCTCGACCGATGCAGTGGTCTCCTCGACGGACGCCGCCTGTTCGGTGGCCGACTGCGACAGGCTCTGCGCCGTCGCGCTCACGTGATTGGCAGCATCCGTCAGCGACGCCGCCGCTGAACGGACCTGCTCGATAATGGACGCCAACTTATCGCAACTCGCGTTGGCGTCGTTCTTGACCTGGTTGAATGTACCCTGCGCCTCGCGGGTAATCCGCTGTGTGAGATCGCCGGCTGCGAGACCCGAGAACACACGACCCACATCCTCGATGATGGCCGCCAGCTTTTCGCTGGTGGCGTTGGCATCCGCCTTCACAGTGCCGAAGACACCCGTGTAATCGCGTGTGATTCGTTGGGACAAATCACCCGCCGCCAGCGCGCCGAAGACGCGACCGACGTCGGAGAAAATCACGGAGGTCGTTTCCATCAAGGAGTTGACGCCTGCACACAGCGACGCAATCGGCCCGCTCTTGCCTTCCAGCGGAATCCGCTGCGATAGATCGCCATCGCGCGCGGCGGATGTCACCACCTGCGCTTGCTCGACGGCTTCACGCAACATGCGATTGGCGTTGATCTCGGCCGTAATGTCAGTGGCGTACTTGACCACTTTCACCGGCTTGCCGTTCACATCCATGATCGGGTTGTAAGCCGCTTGAATCCAAACTTCCTTGCCGCCCTTACCGATCCGTTTGTATTGACCGCTGTCGTACTCGCCGCGCCCCAGCTTCTCCCAGAACAGACGATATTCCACGCTACCACGATATGCCTGATCGACGAACAGCGAGTGATGCTGTCCCTTGATCTCTTCCAGCGAGTAGCCGAGCGTCGATAGAAAATTGGTATTGGCGTGCAGGATGCGCCCGTCGAGCGAAAACTCGATGACTGCCTGTGCCTTGCTGATGGCGGCCAGCTGTCCTTCGAAATCCGCGGCGCGCTCCTTGGCGGCCGTGATGTCGGTGGCGAACTTGATGACTTTGCACGGCTTGCCATTCGTATCCAGGATCGGGTTGTACGATGCCTGGATCCACACTTCCTTGCCGCCCTTCGCGAGCCGCTTGTATTGGCCCTGATCGAATTCGCCGCGATTGAGCTTGTCCCAAAAGTGACGGTACTCAACCGAGTTGGCATACGCCGGTTCGGCAAACATGCTGTGATGACGGCCCTGCACTTCGTCGAGCCGATAGCCCATGGTGCGCAGGAAATTGTCGTTGGCATGCAGGATGGTGCCGTCGAGCTTGAACTCGATCGTGGCCTGCACTTTGTCGAGCGCCGCCAGCCGGCCTTGCATCTCGGACAATTCGCTCGCCCGCTCCAGCGCTGTCTGCTTTTCTTGCTCCGTGGGACCGAGCGCAAGCACGTTACGCAACCACGACTTCGAAGCGTTCACACCTATCTCCTACACAATTTCATTGAGCGCACTGACGTGACGCATGGAGCGCTCCTTGGAGGTGTAACGACTCGGCGCACCGCGTCCTGAATAGCTACGTTTCGAATTTGCGGGAAGCCCTTAGACGACCGAGCTGCTGCGACTGAGACGGAACGGCCGAAACGTTCCCCGGCAGCAACGGCCTGATGATGGGACTAGGCGACTGCCTTATGAGCTGTGTACGCGGAATCCGACTCGTAGCTGGACGTGCCTGGGTGCCTTGCCTAAGCTACGCACAAACGTTGCAGGGGCCCGCCGAGCCTCATAAAAGGGATCAGATATGGAAAGCGCGATTCAGAGCACGGAGCCGCTGCGCCGTCGACCCGTCCACGCCCGGTACTTATCCGCAGCCTGTCTCGCAATCCTGTGTGCCACGGCGAGCGGCGACTCGCCCACATATTCGTTGATCCTGCGACCGCAGATCGCGCTGGATCCTATTCAGGGCGTCCCTGCCAATATCCTTTACACACCGGTCAATGGCGTCATCCACGACCTCAACGGCGATGGCACGTCCGACATCGTGATCGGTGTCAACGGCGTTCACCCGGCGGTCTACTACAACAACGGCACGGCCGATCCCTTCGAGAACGTCCCGGGAGTGTTCGTTTCGCCGCCGCCCGTGATCTTGATGACCTGGGGCGCGGTGACGGTGAGCGACATCGATGCCGACGGTCGTCCCGATCTCGCCATCGGCGGCTTCAATGCGTCGAACACGATCTATCTGAACGATGGCAGTCCCGCGCCGTTCAACAACGTGACTCCCATTGCCATCGGCGCAACGGATGTCAGCATGCACCCCGCGTTTGGCGACGTGAACGGCGATGGCTTCGTCGACCTGGCCGTTGCCAACACCAATCATGTTCCGAGCCGGGTGTACCTGACACAAGGCGCTCCACTCACCAGCGGCACTTATACGACCGCTCAGGTCGGCCCCGTGGCAGGCGGATATGGCCAGAGCACCGTGATCGCCGATGTGAACGGCGATAACAGGCTCGATCTCATTCTCGGCTACGTCATTGCCTCCTTCCCGGGCACGGATCCGGAAGGGATCGCAATCTATCTGAACAACGGCACCGGCGATCCGTTCGGCAATGTGACGCCCCTGCAGTTGCTCGCGGGCGAGTCCGTCAATGCAATTGCGGTAGCGGACATCAATCAGGATGGGCGGATGGACCTGATCACGTCGGTGTCCGACATGGGCCTGGCCTCGGGAACGCAAAGTGTGTTTCTGAACACGGGCTCGTCCACCGATCCGTTCTCCAGTGCTCAGGACCTCCAACCCAACGGCAATCTCGGCGGTGGCTGTCTCGACATCGCGGTCGGCGATGTGAACGGCGACGCCCGCCCCGATCTCTTGTTCTCCTGTTCGGCCCCCGCGTGGAATGCTAATCCGATGCCGGAAACCCCGGCGGTGGGTTCGATCTATCTCAACAGCGGTACGGCGAATCCGTTCGCTAACGCCGCTCCCGTTGATATTCCCGCGACGCCCAACAGCGGTTATGGACGAGGCATCGCCGTCGGGACACTCGTTGCCAACGCAGCCCCTGCGGTCCTCATCGTGGATGGCGCCTCGCGCTATGGCGCGTACCACCCGACCGTTCTTGCACTGGATCCGGTCGCACAGAACGATTCTGCCGTCGTTGCGATCAATACAACGATCCAGATCGGTGTGCTCGCCAATGACACCGCGGCGCCAGGTCAGACTCTGGATATCAGCTCACTCAGAATCACCGAGACTCCGCAGCACGGGACGGCGACGGTGAACGCAAGCGGTACGGTGACCTATGCCGCGGCCTCGGGATACTCAGGCGCGGATACATTCGCATACACCGTGCGCGACGGTCTCGGCGCGCGGTCTCAACGGGCAGTAGTAAACATCGCCGTCCAGGCTGCGCCGATCGCGACCAACGACATGAGAACGCTCAGCGCGGGGCAGTCCGTCACCCTCGATGTGCTAGCTAACGACACCAGCAGCGGCGGCACACTCGACGCTGCATCGATCACGATTGCGGTCCCGGCTGTACACGGCACTGCTGTAGTAACGAACGGTCAGGTCGTCTACACGCCTGCCGCGGGCTACGCCGGTGTCGACGCGTTCCAGTATTCCGTGAAGGACAACCTGGGCACCGTATCTAACATTGCTACCGTCAGCCTCAGCGTCCAGTCGCTACCGATCGCAACGAACGACACCTCCAGCGTTCAGGCCAATCGCAGCGTCACTATCAACGTCGTCGCCAACGACAAGAGCGAAGGCGGCACACTCGACCACGCCTCGGTCGCGATCGTGAACGGCCCAGCGCATGGCACTACCACCGTTTCTAACGGGTCGGTGACCTATACACCGACTGCCGGTTATTCCGGCTCCGACAGCTTCGAGTATTCCGTGCGCGACAACCTGGGTGCGACGTCGAATGCGGCCATGGTCTCCGTTCAAGTGACCGCCCCGCCCGCCTCCGGCGGCGGCGGTGGCGGTTCGTTCGGTACGTCGGAGTTGCTTGCGCTGCTCGGGTTGCTCGTTGGTGTCGCGCGTCGCCGTCGTAGTTGGTCGGCATAGATTTCGACTCCAACTGACCCTATCTCCGAATGAAAATCACCCAGCGTTCGATAGGAAACGCGCATTCGGTTTTCTTTGCTCCGAGCCGACCGGATTTATACGACGGGAGATTACCTCCAATCCGCGAAAGCGCTATGGAGCCGGGCCGGGGGCGTTAGGCAAGTGGAGTGGCTGTCTGCCGATTCCGCCTTCGTCGTCATAACCAAGCAATCGAAGGTGGAGACCTGGAGCTGGCCACCAGAAGACCATCCCCGTTGGGAGATTCACCTCTCGAGGCATACTTAATAAAACGCTTGATAGGACGCGCAGGCGTCGTGCGAAAGCATCGCCATTGATCAGAGCATCCTCAGAACCATGATTCGCCACAAAGGATCTTTCGTCTGCCCACATTGGGCGCGGTAATGACGCTTTCGCGCGCTTGAATGTCTCCCGGTACCAACCTTTGGAGATGCTGCGCTGTTGAAGCAAATGGCACCGGTCCTTGTCTCGAGAAAATCTAAACAAAGAGGAGAACCTGAATATGACACAGCGAAACATTGCCGCTTCGATGATATTTTCTTTGTTGAGCGTAGCCCCGTTAGCGATGGCTTGCGAAACGCAGAATCCGAATTGTGAGGGAAAGGTCTGGTTCGTGAACGAAACCAAGGGCCCCAAATGTTTCAGGCTTTATCAGGGCGACAGCCCGGGTTTCAAGAATTTTTGTGTCCCTCCGGGTGGACGGGTCGACTACAAGGTGCGTTCAGGCGATACGCACTGTGTGATTTATGAGGATCGCGCCCCGCCCAGCAATTGTACGCGCTACCCCTTTGTACTGATCACTAAGTACACCAGGAGCAAAGCGACGGAAAAAAGGGCGATCGTGCATCCGCGCGGTCGCCCGATCGTCAACTCCGACGGGCTACCTCGCCCGAACAGTATTAACGACCCACCCGCGGCAAATGAAACAACGCTCGCGCACCGCCGAGATCCACACGCTTACACAAGAGCTCATGAAACTCCGCAGGCTTAAGAACTGAGCGGCGGCCGCTGGTCAGGCCGGTGAGATGGTCTTTCAGTAGAAACGGTTCCAGGTCGTAGCGCCGTACCACGGTGTCGGAGGAAGAAGCGGCCTGCCACGAAGCGGCGATCGCGCGAGCCAGCTCACGGTTCTCGGCGATGGTGAGAGCATTCTGGAGCGCGAAGTGCGAGCCGCCGATCACTTCCACCCGGGAGCGGACTTTCTCGCCAAACGTTCCTCGTTGCTTGAGGGCACGCTGATTGCCGAACTCGACGTTAGCTGCGACGTGCGACCAGCGGGCAATAGTGACTCTCACGGCCTCGTGCTCTTCGGCTTCGCGGAGTCGATGCACGCCCTGTTCGCGTTCGAGATAGCCGTGCGCGTACGCTCCTTTGACGGCAAAGAAGGTCGCATCCGACGGCGTGAGCGGATCCGCGAGCAATTGAGTGTGATAGCCGATTTCATCGGCCCAGCCGCGGTAGGTCTCGAACAAGAGGTCGCGTAACTGGGTGGAATGACCGATGGGCGTGATAGCGATCAAAGCATCGATAGCACCGTCACCACCCATTCGCACCAGCTCGCGCTCGGCCACCTCGAGGTCCGCCGTGATTTGATCGATCGAGCGCTCGAGAACTTCGAGCTGTCGGACGTTGGGTCGCGAGAGTTCCTGTGAGAGGCCGTCGATGCGGGTCTGTAATGACTCGAGTCGCATCAGCACCTCCTTCAGCTCGTCCATCTCAACGAGCGCTTCATTCGCCAACGCGACGTCGCGCCAGAAGTGCGCAGCCCGTCGCTGTTTATCCAGCTCGCTCAATCGCGCGGTGAGTGCATCTTTGTTGCAGTACTTGGCCAATTCCTCGCAGCGCGTGGCCAGCTTGCGTGCCTCGTCATTCATTTCGATGACGCTGCGTCGTTGTTTGTTGGCCGCTAGCTCACGCGCAGCTTCCCGCCTGTAACTGCGACTCGCCTCCGATTCCAGTACCCGGACTCGTGTGCTCCCAGGGGTGGAGCGATCGGGCTCATGGGATGCGATGTCGAGTTTGAGGATGCTGCCGGGCGGGACGTCGCTCTCCATGAGGCGGCTCGCGATCGGAAACAGGACGCGTTGCTGTACCTGTCTCTTCAACGCGCGGGCGCCGTACTCCCGATCGAAACCGGTCTCGACCACTGCGTCCAACACGTCCTCGCCCACCTCGACGCACAGATTGCGAGACGTGATGCCTTCCCGGGCGAGCAGTTGCTGGATCTCGCGATTCGCGATCCGACGTACGCTCTCACGTGTCAGCCCGTCGAAGGTGACGATATGCTGAAAGCGATTGAGCAGCTCGGGACGAAACACGCTCTCCAGCGACTTGAGGGAGATTTGCCCTGACGGGGAGCCCACAAACCCCAGCGGACCTTTGTGAGCATCCTGAGCGCCGACGTTCGAGGTCGCGATCACGATCGTGTTACGGAAGTTCGCGCGAGCGCCGTTCGGTGGCGAGACGTGACCTTCGTCGAGCAGCTGCAGGAGCATGTCCCACACGTTTTGATGTGCCTTCTCGATCTCATCGAACAGGATGACCTGAAAGGGCTGCGCGCGAATCGGATCCAGCAGGCGCGCCGGTTGTCGCGGCTTGTTGGGGTCGCCGACCAGGAGCTGGAAGGCGTGATAGTCCTTGAACTCCGACAGATCGAATCGCAGCAGGCGCGATTCGCTGCCGAACAAATATTGCGCGAGCGCCTTCGCCAGCTCGGTCTTGCCGACGCCGGTCGGCCCCACGAACAGCAACGTGCCGATCGGACGGGTGGGATCGTGCAACCCCGCTTTGAACAGGGTGATGACTTCGACCACGGACTCGATCGCACGCTCCTGGCCGATAATCCGCTCTCGGAACCATTCGCGGATCTCCCGCGCCGGCTTCGTGACAGAGCGGGAAACAACGAAACGCGGCAGGCCCGAATAGATGGAAAAGACCTTCTCGATGAAGGCCTGATCGATCAGCTCAGGCTCACCGATGGCGACTTTCTCGCGCTGATAGTCGGCGATCTGTTGTATCAGTCGTAACAACTGGCCGGGGCCGCGGTCTCCGGGCAGGAATCGACTGCACAGGGTCATCAGCTCGCGGATCGCGCGCTCATCCACAGGGATCTGTCGGGAAGCAGCGTAGTCGGTGGCGAGGCTGGAAATCTGATTCTCTTCGAGCGGCACGATGGGCACGACATCGAACAGCGATGTGAACAGCGGCGCTGACTGCAGCCCCAGCAATCGCTCGGGGGTCACTTCCCCGATCAGCTGGACCTCGCCCGTCAGCATTCTCGGCCGCAAATGGTCGAAGAGTGCCGTGGGGTCGCTGCTCGAGGTACCTACGGTGAGCACGTTCCATATATCGGGAACGTACAGCACGCCGCGCCGACCTTTCAGTGCCTGCAGGATGGCTTCCACCTTGCTAGGCCAGTCGCCTAAGTAGCGCGTGCCCGTCAAAACGGCATTCGTCGGCAGTTCCCAAAGCTCACGCGCGATGCGAGGCAGCTCGTTCCCAACGCCGTGCACGACGGACGTCTTCCCCACGCCGACGTCACCCACCAACAGCACCGAACGGTTGCGCTTGAGTGCGGCGAGCACAGCACCCACCGCCTGCTCCCGATAGCGCGGCAATTCAAGCTTCTTGTCCAGGATCAGACGGCTGAGATTTCGTCCCTCCTGGCCCAATGCATCGGAATATCGCTGATCGGCCATTATGTCCTGCTCGTTGACTTGGCTCGCGGTCGAGGCGCCCTGACCCATTCGACAATCCTGATAAACTTGCCCAATTCAACCGTGAACCGCAAGCAACACATGCTGGACGTCGGCCGCTATGAAGTGGTGGTGCGCGATGGCATCGGCCGCATTCGCGATAAAGCCTCGGGCGAGGTCATGCACTCGGTGAACGACCCCGCCGAAGAAGCGCACGCCCTTTATGTCGAGCAATCGCGCCTGGTGGAGAGGCTGCAGGAGACAAGCACCGAGCCGCTGGTCGTGTGGGACGTCGGCCTCGGCGCGGCGGCCAACGCGATGGCCACGATTCAAGCTGCCGAAGCAATGAATGTCGCCGATCGCGGCCGGCGATTACTGCTGATCAGTTTCGAGAACGACCTGAATTCCCTCAAACTGGCCTTGCATCATCGTCAGTGGTTCAAACACCTCGAACACGCCGCGCCCGAACAATTGCTCGCGGAGGGCCGATGGGTAAGCCAGGACGGCTCGATCGAATGGCGATTACTCAAGGGGGACTTTGCGACGCTCAAGTTCGTTGCTCCACTGCCGGATCTGATCTTCTTCGATCCATTTTCATTCAAGACGGATAGTAAGTTGTGGGCTGTGGCATCTTTTCGCGAGCTGCTTCAGGTATGCAACGGTCACGCGACAGAACTATTCACGTACACCAACTCCACCGCCGTGCGTGCGGCGATGCTCGTTGCGGGTTTCTATGTAGCCAAGGGATGCGCGACAGGACCGAAATCAGAAACGACCATTGGCTTGTCGCCGCTCGCTGCAATAGGCAGTCACCGGCGGGAACTGCTCGGCGCAGCGTGGTTGCTTCGATGGAGCCGCAGCGGAGCACAGACGCCTTTCGGGGTGAGTGCGAACGATGAGTCATGGCGTGCAGCCGTGACCGAACATCCGCAATTTCAGCTCACTTAAAATTTGCAATTCAGGGCGAGACTACATCCTGTTTCTATATACAGCTCTGCATCGGCCGGTTACGATCCAGACCGTGCTCGAACAACACGAGCTCCCCGACCACCGCTCAAAAGCTTTCCTAACCTTTCGAGCGGTCCTACTGAACCTTTCTATCGAGAGTGCAATGCATGAAAAGCGGCGCTCGACGGTGGTGGAACACCGCCGAACGCCTGACCAAGCCACCTTATCGGAGAAGATGACATGGCTGACCAAGATGATACTGCCAACCCCACCCGCAAACGTCACAACCAACTCAAACCCACGGCAGACGCACGCGCGCCCGCCGCGGCAGCGGACACCGCGCCACTACCGCAGACATTAGACGAAGCCATCGAGCGCGTGCGCTCTCTCCTGCTGGAGGTCCGCGCCATGCTCCACTGCTTGTCCGAGGTACTGCAGTACTCGGATGACGATGACAGTGTCCTGCACGCGGAGGTTGCGCAGGCAGCGGCGAGATGGATCAACGACTCGGCGGCGGATCTGGATATGGTGAAGCTGCGGCCGCTGATCGAGTTGATCCGGAAGCGCGAGGATGAGTCAGGCTCGGGCGGCTGTGGCCTGTATCAGGTGAGGGAACAGACGGCGGTTTATCGCGTCGCTTGAGAAACGGTTGCATCCTCTGTCGCCGCGAGAAGGAACGGCGCGGCGACGGAGGGTGGGGCGCAGATAAGCTGCTCAAAGGCTCCAGTGCTCAGCAAGATCGGTAACGGAGATCGCTCCGCTTCGGACCAACTGCTGATACCGAATGCCGCGCTTCAGCATCGCGATCAGATGATCCCCATCGCTTTCCAGGATGATGATTTCGTAGGCGGTTTGTGAGTTGTTGAAGTGAAGCTGAATTGCATTCATCAGCTCGCGTAAGGCGAACAGCGCCATTTCGATTTCTTCACGTGATGGACCTGTCAGCGGTACCGCATGTCTGTTGACCATCGTCTCGTGATCGAAGTGGGCGATGTGCTTGTTTCGCCTTGCCCGAATCTTGTCGCATTTGTCCTGGTACTTACTGAGATTCAACGTCATCATCGGCTCGAGGCCGGGTTCGTTTGTCGAAATCGCCTTGACCAAGGCCGTGACGGTCAGATTCTTGAAACGCCCAGTCTGCGCGGGATCGCCCAGCTTCGCGAGACCCAGTTGCACATCATCCAACAGTACGTTCTGCAGCACTTGCGCAAAAGTACCAGCGGAGCGGTTCAATATCTCGACTCGCTCCTCGTCGGTTCCGAACAACTGCCGGTAAATCTGCCAGCGGCCGTGCAGCCATGTGACCTCGTAGTCAAGTTCGCTCCACAATGCGGCAACGTCCGGAGGAACGCCGTTCAGGCCTGTGCTCATGTGTGCCTCCAGGGAACATTGCACATTCTACGATGGCGCTGTCTTGCCGAATCCGTGTACCTCTTGGCCGTCAGCAGACGCAATGAGTACGGTCGCTTCGAACCAAAGAGGGAGCGCTGTCTGGCGGCGTAAGAAGCAGTGAATTCGACCAAAGTAGACGCCTCTCGCGACTCACTTTTTCAGGTGTTGCTCAATCATCTCCACCACGTAACGAATGCCCATCCCGATCAAGACATTCTGTTGTGCCCGGTGCTCGATTGCCACCGCGACCACAGGGAATACGGGGTGCTCGCCGGGATTCTCATTCAGGTCGTACATTAACTCTCGCATCGACGGCCCAGGCAAAACGCGATGTCCAAAGGCGTCCGCGTCTGGCCGAAAGCCGCCTCGCCGCGAAGAAACATCCCGCCGTCCAGGCCACGCCCTAACGTGGATAGTCACGGCAGGTGACGCTCCTTAGTGGCCGTCGACGGGACGGTGCACCCGTAGTTCAGGGTCTTCAACACTTCTTTGCCCTCTCCACACGGTCATCAGCCGACCGCCAATCCTCCACCTGGAGGATTTCTCGCCGCCCGAACTCGGTACAGTAGGCTGTCAACGGCCATGCCGAAATCCATCGGGCCGCCATCCCAGCGCGTGACGGCGGTGCGGGCGTTGATGGTGACGCCTTGCTCATCATGATGTCGCGGCAGCTCACGCCAGTCGCTCATTGGGTAGCGGTGGTCCGGCGCGATGCTGTCGAAGCTCTGGCCGTTCGGTCGCAGGAAACGAATCGCGCCGTCGTCCAGTACATGGATTTCGACCTTGCCTTCGTGCACCGCGCGGTGGTGCGCCCTACACAAGGTAACGAGGTTGGATAGCTTTGTTTCGCCGCCGTGTGCCCAGTGATGAATGTGATGTGCGTCGGTGTATCGGGTGTTGCAGCAACCGGGGAACCGGCAGCCTTTATCGCGCGAGCGGAGCGCGCGTTGCAGGGCCGGCGGCACGCTTCTCGTTTTTCGGCCGACGTTGAGAGGCTCACCTTGTTCGTCTTCAACGATGCCGACCACGCTGGCATCGCACGCGAGACGCCGCGCAGTCTCGGCGGCGATGTGTGTGCCGTGCTCGATCTCGCAGCGACCCGCACAGCCGGTTTGCAATGTTTCCATATCGACGTGCACGACGATCTGATGCCTGTCACCACCGCTTAACGTCGCGGCGCCGCTCTGAAGGAAACTCTCGGCCAGCAGTTCCAGCGCATCGGCACGACGGGTCCGTGTCGGCAGGAATTTAACATTCGGCGTTCCAGCTGGAGTTTCCGCCTCCACCGCCTCCGGCTCGGTCTCCCAGAGATCGTCGACCGCCTTGTCGATCGCCTTCATGAAAAGCGCGCCGGCCTGGGCGGGCAAGCGACCTTTAATGATCAGCGAACCATCATGATCGTAGAAGTACTGGAGCGTGCGATCCTTCTGCTGTCGCACCTCGCGTGTCAGCTCCTCGGCTTCTTTGGCGTGGCGGTAGTAGCGAACGAGTTGTTCCACGTGATGCGCAGTGCCGTGGATGGCGATCGTTAATAAGTAGTCTTCGGTGGCCGGGCAGGCCACGCGCGTTAGTTCGCGCACCTTCGAGTAGCTGAGTTCGCCGCGCTCCATCGCCGCGGAAATCTTCGGCAGGTTCTCGAGCGCGCGAGCCGTCCTCACTTTCTCGCGCGCTGCGCAGAAGCTGATGCCGCACTTCCAATTCAGCCAATGCGCACACGATTGCGTAGCGCCGTCGTTCCAGCCGGCTCGGCGGTCGAACTCCGCGATAAGAGTTAGCAAACGATAGGTGGCAGCGTTGATGTGGCCGGAGAGTTCGGTGATCTGATCACCGATGGCACGGGTTTCCTCGATACGCGCGATGCGTGCGCGGAAACCTTCGTCGGCAAGGTATGTCTCCATCGGTCGCCCCAGTGAAATATGGCTCGTGCTGGGGAGCAGATTACTTCAATCCCGATGGCCTGTATATAAAATCAGTCCAGCGACCAGCCAACGACTAGCAATCGCCACCTGAAGCTTGCGAGCCCTGCTCGAAACATTTTGGGCTCTCAGCGGTCGCGCGCACGCGCTAACGCACTTGGGCCGCATCGCGAGATCCCCGTTGTCGCTCGCGCATCATCGATCGCGACGTATGGAAGCGCGATAAGGAGCGCTACGGAAGGCGCGAGCTGTCGGAATAAGCGGCACGGATTGCCCGAAAGTGCCGGGCACCGCGAAGGCCTCCGTGCGTCGCGAACTCCCCTCAAGCGCCACTTGAAAATCGCGGCCCCATCCCCAGTGTGCTGCGCGCCCCGACACTCAACTCTTAGGAGGTGCGGATATGTTCGGCAGCATATATTCCGAGAGCCCGCTCTGGAGTCAGTTGCGGCGTCTCGAGCAGGAACTCGATGAAGCTTTTGGCGCAGGCACCGCCTGGTCCGGCGGTATTCGCTCGTTGCCTCCCGGCACTTTTCCGGCCATCAATGTGGGCAGCACCGAGGAGGGCGTCACGGTCTATCTGTTTGCACCCGGTATCGATGCGAAGAAGCTCGACATTTCTATTCAGCAGAACGTGCTATCGATCAACGGCGCTCGGGAGGAGCCAGCGGAGGAACAGGGAACGTACTACCGGCGGGAGCGATTCGCCGGCGAGTTTCGACGCGTCATCAGCCTTCCGGACGATGTCGATCCGGACAAGGTCGAGGCCTCGTACCGCGACGGTATCGTGCAGATCAGGGTTAGCCGTCGCGAATCGACCAAGCCGCGACAGATCACGGTCCAGTGAATGGGAGGTGCACCATGAATCGGGCAACTGAAGTTTCGTCCAGGAAGGAGAATTCCACCGGCGACTGGCAGCGCGAGGTGATCCGGCCGGCGGTGGACATCTTCGAAAATGCCAATGGCATCACGCTGAAAGCCGACATGCCGGGCGTATCGAAGGAACGGCTCGAGATCCGGGTCGAAGGCAACAATCTGCGAGTGGAAGGCACGATCGGCATCGAAGCGCAGTCGGAAATGTCGGCGCTGTACGCGGATCTGCGCGCGACGACCTATCGGCGCAGCTTCGCCATCGGCAATGAGTTGGAAACCGAAAAGATCGACGCAAGTCTGGCCGATGGCGTGTTGACGCTGCGCATCCCGAAGCGCGCCGAGCTTAGGCCGCGTCGCATCGAGATCAAGGGCTGACGATTTGCGGTAGCCCCAAGCCCCGGCCGGTTGTCAGGCGGCAGCCGGCCGAGGTACTGAGCAGCACCAGGTGCGCACCCTAGTGCTCGTGACCGTGGTCGTCTCCCCGATGCGCTTGGTAGTGCGCGCGAAGCAAGTCCCCGCCGAAGTCGCGCTCCAGATCGCGCCACACACTGTGGATATGATTCGCGTTGTTCTGAGTGTTGTCGTACTCGATGAGAACAGTCGGGCCGTGCACTCGGTAGTAGTGCGGCTTGCCCGGCTCAAGACTGCCGGCCCATCCAAAGTGCAGTTTGTCGAACCCCGCGCGCTCAATGCGCTCGAGTTGCTCCCGTGCAGCACTCTCCGTCATGCGATCCGAGTAGACGTGCAGTAGCTTGCGCAATTGCGCTTGCTCAGCCTGAGACATATCCCCTGCCGCAAGTCCTTCAATGCTCAACGAGCGTACGGTTGGGTCGTTACGCGTGGTGATGTCTGTGAAAGCGTCACCGGAAAGGATCGCGCGCGTGCGTCGCTCCTCCGGCAGCATGCGTATCAGATCCCGAGCCAGATCTTCTTCTGCCGCGAGCAATCGCTGACCGGCTTTCGGACCGTACGGTACGCGTGCTGGGTTCGCGCCCATGAAGAGCGGCGCCACGACCTGAGTTTGACCTTCGACATGGGTCACATTGACAGAAAGATGATGACCTTCGAATCGCCACGCCCAAGGTGCACGCGGTCCGGGTTCCCCGAACACTGCCGTGTAGTAGAGCTCCGGATCGCGACGCGGGTTTTTTTCGATCTCCGCCAAGATCGATTCGTGCTGCACGATCTGTTGAGCTGTCTCAAAGCCTGCGGGGCTCAATGCCGAACGCAGCAGTGGATCGATCATCGCTTTCTGGTTCGCATCGAGCTCTGCGAGCGCGACGCCGGCGCGTTTCATGGGGACATAGTTCCAGTTCGTTCGCTCGGACGAATCGAACGGCAACTGTGCTTGTGCTCGCTTGGCTTCTGGTAGCGCTTTCAGAAGGGTACGCGCAGCCGCTGTCCCGGAGGACCGCTTCTCCTCACTCTCATCGGGCACATTTGCGTGGCTGGACATGAGAGCAGCTCCCAAGCTGACCAAGATTACGACGGCGCCGATGAGCAGCACGGGGCTGGCGCGGTTGTTCGAGAGTCCCTTAGTCATGTGGAGGCACTCATCAAAGAGATCTCCCGACTGGCACGCCACTCGATGTAGTAACGCGATTCTGGGGGCACTGTCCGACTACGCTTGGGTTCCAGGCGCAGTTCCCCTGATGCTGAGCTCACCGGCTCGCCGGCAGCTTCACAGTCACCTTGATCTCGAACTGAAACCCGGTCAGCCAGGTCACGCCGATGGCCGTCGCGGTCGGGTAGGGAGCGTTGCCCCAGTACTCGGGGACGATCCGCCAGATCTTCTCGAAGTTCTTTTCCAGGTCCACGATGAAGTAGGTGACGTCCACCACGTCGTCGAGCGTGGCGCCGGCGGCCTTCAAGATCGCGTTGAGATTGTCGAACGCGAGGCGGACCTGCTTCTCCAGATCGGGCTCGGGCGAACCGTCTTCGCGACTGCCGACCTGGCCTGAAACAAACAGGAAGCCGTCGGAACGGACCGCCGGCGAATAGCGATAGCGCTCGTAGAGGGCCTGGCGGCCGGGCGGGAAAACGACGTCACGGGTAGCCATGAAAGATCTCCGTACAGGAAGTTGCGATGGCTCCACTGTAGACGCCAACGCGCGATCGACCAACGAGCAAGTCTGTGCATCACTGTTTGTATAATCCAAACAATCCCGGCGAGGATTTCCCGATGGACCGATTCGATGCGATGCAGGCGTTCGTTCGAGTGGTGGAGACCGGCAGCTTTACCAAGGCGTCCGAGACCCTTCACATGAGCAGAACCAGCGTGACTCAACTCGTGCAGCAGTTGGAGGCACGACTACGCGTCAAGCTGCTCAATCGAACCACACGCAAGGTCAACGTGACGGCGGATGGCGCCGCCTACTACGAGCGGTCTGTCCGCGTGTTGGCAGACCTGGACGATGCGGAGACCAGCTTGTCCAGCGCAGCCGCCGAGCCAAGAGGTCGGTTACGAGTGGATGTGCCCAGCCCGCTCGCGCGAATGATACTGGTGCCGGCCTTGCCAGCGTTTCATCAACGCTATCCCGAGATTCAGCTCGACATGGGCGTCAGCGATCGGGTCGTGGATGTGATCGGCGAGAACGTGGACTGCGTCGTGCGTGGCGGTGAGCTTAGAGATCAATCGCTGAAGGCGCGCCACGTAGGCGATCTGCAGCTTGGGGTTTATGCGGCGCCCGGTTATCTGGAGCGCGCCGGTACGCCGGCGCATCCAGATGAGCTGGAAAGTTCACACCATCGCATCGTGGGCTTTTTGTGGGGACGATTGGGCAAACCGTTGCCATACGCCATGCGTCGCGGCGACGAGCGCGTGAACGTGCATGGTCGCTATGTGATCTCCGTCGACGACGGCAATGCCTATCTCGCGGCCGGCGTGGCGGGCATGGGAATTCTATGGCTACCGCACTACATGTCGGACGCCCACGTGGCGCGCGGCGAATTGGTGCCGCTGTTCCAGGACTGGCGCCTCGATTCGATGCCGCTCTACCTGGCGTTTCCTCCGAAGCGGCATGTCAGCGCCAAGCTGCGCGTGTTCATCGATTGGATCGTCGAGCTGATGGCGCGCCATGCGCCCATTGCTGAGAGATGAGAGCAGCCGTGCGCACCAGGAAGCGCTCACTTGTTCTTCACGAGCCCGGCGACGAACTCCTGCACCGACATCTTCTCCAGCTTCGCCCGATCCGCAAACATCGCTTTGATCGCCTCCGCCTGCTTCGCATGAAAGTGCGCGGTGACGGACTCTTCGAACTTCTGCACCAGCACCGGCATCCCCTCCGCTCTCCGCTTCCGATGGCCCAGCGGATAATCCACCTGCACCCGCTCCGTCCGCGTTCCATCCTTGAAGAACACCTGAACCGCATTGCCAATCGCCCGCTTATCTGGCGCGTAATACTCCTCCGTGAACGTCGTGTTCTCACTCACGACCATCTTCTCCCTCAACGCGTCGATCCGCGGATCGCTCGCGACAGCATCTTCATAATCTGACGCCTGCAAGCGTCCGAAGATCAGCGCAACAGCAACCATATATTGAATGCAGTGATCTCGATCGGCGGGGTTGTTCAAAGGCCCCGTCTTATCGATGATGCGAACGCCTGATTCCTGCGTCTCGATCACCACGCGCTCGATGACATCGATGTGACGCTTCACCTGCGGATGCAGCTTCATCGCCGCCTCCACCGCCGTCTGGCCGTGGAACTCGGCAGGGAAGGAAATCTTGAACAGGATGTTTTCCATCACATAGCTGCCGAAGGGCTGCGGGAAGGACAGCGGCTTGCCTTTCATCAACACATCTTGGAATCCCCACGTCGAAGCAGTGACCGCCGACGGATAGCCCATCTCGCCCACCATCGCCATCAACGCATGACGCACAGCCCGACTGGTCGCATCGCCCGCCGCCCAGCTCTTGCGCGATCCTGTATTCGGCGCATGGCGATAAGCCCGCAACGCGCCGCCATCGATAAACGCATTCGAAACCGCGTTGATCACCTGCTCTCGCGATCCGCCGAGCATCGCAGTCGTTACAGCGGTCGACGCCAGACGCACCAACAACACATGATCCAGCCCGACGCGATTGAAACTATTCTCCAGCGCACCGACACCCTGGATCTCATGCGCCTTGATCATCGCGGTGAGCACATCTCTCACCCGCAGCGTCGTTTTCCCCTGCGCCCCACTACGCCGCGCCAGGAAATCAGCAATAGCGAGAATGCCACCGAGGTTGTCGGAAGGATGACCCCACTCCGCCGCCAGCCACGTGTCGTTGAAGTCGAGCCAGCGAACCATCGCGCCGATGTTGAATGCGGCCTGCACCGGATCGAGCTCGTAGCTCGTGCCCGGCACCCGCGAGCCGCCCGGCATCACCGCGCCTGGCACCACCGGCCCCAACAACTTCGTGCACGCTGGATACTGCAAAGCCTGGAAGCCGCAGGCCAACGTATCCATCAAGCAGTAGTAGGCCGTCTCGTAAGCCGCCTCACTGTCGATCCGATACGACAGCACGTAATCGACGATCGCCGCCAGGATCTGATCCGGTGCCGGACGTTCCGCGGATTTGAGATCGTGATGGGCCATTACTTCCTCTGATCGAGCGGCACGAACTTCAGATTCTCCGGCCCGGTGTAGTTCGCGCTCGGGCGGATGATCTTGCCGTCCTCGCGCTGCTCGATCACGTGCGCCGCCCAGCCGGTGGTGCGGGCGATGACGAACAGCGGAGTAAACATCGCTGTCGGCACGCCCATCAGGTTGTAGGAAACCGCCGAGTACCAATCCAGATTCGGGAACATGTTCTTGATCTCTTTCATCGTCTTTTCCAGACGCGCGGCGACATCGAACATTTTTCTGTCGCCGGCCTCCTCCGCCAGCTTCTGAGCAACGTCTTTGATCACCTCGTTGCGCGGATCAGAGATCGTATAGACCGGATGACCGAAGCCGATGATCACTTCTTTGTTCGCCACCCGCTTGCGAATGTCTTCATCGGCCTGCTCGGGCGAGTCATAGCGCTGCTGGATTTCGAACGCGACTTCATTCGCACCGCCGTGCTTCGGTCCACGCAAGGCACCGATCGCGCCAGTGATGGCCGAATACATATCCGAGCCCGTGCCCGCGATGACACGAGCGGTAAACGTCGACGCGTTGAACTCATGCTCGGCATAGAGAATGAGCGACGTATGCATTGCATGCACCCACTCACGCGACGGCGTTTCCTGATGCAACAGGTGCAGGAAATGACCGCCGATCGAATCGTCGTCGGTGTCTACATCGATGCGGCGACCGTTATGACTGTAGTGATACCAATACGTGAGCATGGAGCCGAGGCTGGCGATGAGCCGGTCGGCGATGTCACGAGCCGCCGCAGTCGCGTGATGTTCGGGCTCCGGCAGAATGCAGCCCAACGTAGACACACCAGTGCGCATCACATCCATCGGATGAGCGCCGGCGGGAATTTGCTCGAGCACCGATTTGAGCGCGGCCGGCAAGCCGCGCAGGCGTGACAGCTTGGCTTTGTAGCCGGCGAGCTCGGCGTGATTGGGTAGCTTGCCGTGAATCAGCAAGTACGCGATTTCCTCGAACTCGCAGCTCTTGGCGATATCGAGAATGTCATAACCGCGGTAATGCAGATCGTTGCCGCTGCGTCCGACGGTGCAAAGCGCGGTATTGCCAGCGGTCACACCGGACAGTGCGACAGACTTCTTCGGCTTGAAACCGGCGGTCGAAGATGCTTCGGTCATCGCGAGCCCCCTGACGTTGCTCTGAAATATTTCCTTGGCGAGCCGCGCTTGGAATGCGCAAAGCGCAGCACCGCCGCTACTTTGCCACACTGGCCAGTCCGGCAGGGGCGAACAATGGGGTATTGCCGAAGCCGCCGCCCCGGTGGGCCGGCGGCGGCAAGATCAGGCTAAAGGCGCGGCGGCCTGCACTGGACCCGCGAGGGTCTTCAGCGGCACCGTTTCATCGGCGAGCGCCGCGGGGTCGAAGGGTTTACATGCCGCCACCATGCGCTTGGCGACCATGAATTCCTGGGCGCGATTGACGGCGTCGACCGCGATCAGCCGGCCTTCCTTCAAATAGAACGCGGCAAACGACTTGTTCTCCATCGAGCCACGCAGCACGAACTGATCGTAGCCTTGCGACAGCCCGGTCATTTGCAACTTCAGATCGTATTGATCGGACCAGAACCACGGCACCGAGTCGTAGACCTTCGGCTTGCCAGCGAGCGAACCCGCTGCGACCCGTGCCTGCTCGACAGCATTCGGCACCGACTCCAAACGAATGCGTCTTCCGCAGAACACGCTGGGATGACTCGTGCAATCGCCCGCCGCGACGATATCCGGATCGGACGTGACCGCGTACTCGTTGACGACGATGCCGTTGTCGACATCCAGACCCGCGGCCTGCGCCAGCTCGGTGTTAGGTAACAAGCCGATGCCGACGACGACGAAGTCCGCCGGAATCACCACACCGCCCGTGCAGTGAACGGCAGTCACAGCATCGCCCGCTTCGTTGAAGTCGAGCCCGGTCACTTCGATGTTGGTGCGCAGATCGACGCCGGCATTGCGATGGATCGTCTCGTAGAACGCAGACATCTGCGGCGCGGTGACTCGTGCGAGCACGCGAGGCAACGCTTCGAGCACAGTAACATTCACGTCGCGCGCAATCGCCGACGCGGCAACTTCCAATCCAACGTAACCGCCACCGATGACGACCAGACGCTGCCCTTCCTGGAAGCGCTCGCGAATCGCCATCACATCGTCAATGTTCCGCAGATAGTGGAAGTTCTTCGTCCGCTCGGCGCGAGCGGCATCGCTGATCGTCATGCGACGAGCGCGACCGCCCGTGGCCAGGCCGAGCTTGGAATAAGTAACTTCGCGACCGTCATCGAACACCAGCTTCTTGTTGGCGCGATCGATGCGCTCGACGCGACGGCTCAACAGCAAGCCAATGTTTGCTTTCTCATACGCAGCCTGTTGCCGCAGATAGAGCGACGTCGCCTCGCACTCGCCTTTCAGATACGCCTTCGACAGCGGCGGCCGTTGATATGGCAGATGCGCCTCTTCGCCGATGACCGTCAGCGGCCCGGCGTAGCCTTGTTGACGTAACGCGAACGCGAGCTCGCCGCCGGCATGACCCGCGCCGACGATATAGATGTGATCTTCAGTGTGCGTATCGGACATGAGTGGAATCTGGAGCGGCGATCATTCTTCCGGAGCGAGCGTCACGCGCAGGCCGTCGTGCTCTGGCTTCAACTGGATCTGACAGGACAGACGCGAGTTGTCCTGACGGAACTGCAGCTCGGCGAGCAGATCGCCTTCATCGCTCTGACGGTCCGGCAACTTCGCGACCCATTCCGGGGCGATGTAGACGTGGCAGGTGGCGCAGGAGCACATGCCACCGCAAATCGCGCTGACGCCGTAGTCCAATTCGCGCAGCGTTTCCATCAAAGAGCCTTGCGGCGCCGTCTCCACCTCGTGCTCACCGCCGTTGCGGTCCACCACGCTCAACCGAATACTCATTCAAATGCTCCAGCCCGAACCAGACCCGAAACCGGGCGGCAATTGTGCCATTTCACGGTCCGGAACGTCTCACAACTTGCCAAAAGAGCCGGCGAACTCCAGCACTTCGCGGGCCAGGCGTTGCTTGTCCGCCGCTGTCTTCATCAGCGTCGCGGTCACGTGCGTGGCGACGCCGATTTCCGGCGCCAGGTGCGCTTCGGACTTGTCGAGCACGAAGCCGTCGATGATGCCTTCGTAGAAGCGGGCGATGGTCGCGGAGGACTGTTCCAGCTGCAATTCGCCCATGATTTTACTGGTCGGGCCCTTCACCGCCTGGCCGTTGACCAGCGGCGATACGGCAATGACTGGCGCTCGCGCCTCGACCAGCAACTCGCGCCACGCGGGCATTTCCAGGAACGGCGCGATGCTCAGCCAGGGATTCGACGGACAGATCACGATGGTCTGCAGCGCCGGGTCGTCTGCCACCTCCCGAAGGATAGGCACGAGCTGTGCGTCGGCCGCGCCCGCATAGGCGAGCCCCTTCACCACCGGTTCGCAGCGGCGCGCGACGAAATAGTGCTGAAAATCCAGCGTGCCCTCGTCGGTGATCACCATGGTCCGCACCAGATCGTTCGACATGGGCACCACCCGGCTGAGGATGCCGAAGTGACGCGCGAAATCGGCGGTGATGCCGGACAGCTTTTCGCCAGCATTCAGGCGGCGCGTGCGCTCGATATGGACCGCCAGGTCCTTGTCGCCGAGCCGGAACCAGCTCTCGCCGCCGAGCCGCTCGATTTCCGCCATGAAATGCCAGCTCTCGTTGGCACGGCCCCAGCCGAGCTCAGGGTTGGCCAGGTCGGCGAGCGTGTAGAGCAGAGTGTCGATGTCGGGCGAGATCGACAGGCCCAGGTGCTCGAAATCGTCGCCGGTGTTGACCGCGACGGTCAGCTCTCCCGGCGGCAGCACATGTTGTAAACCCACGGCGAGCTTGGCTCCGCCGATGCCTCCTGAAAGCGCCAGTACCTGAGTCATCGGAACAGATCCTGCTCCGTGGAGCGCAGTAACGCCGCCGCGTTACGTTCAGTCGCCGTCCATTGCAGTCCTCGTGCGATCACCACTGGAGTTCCCTCGCTTGCTTCACCCATGACCAACGCGGCGCCGGCGGCAACGGCGTCGGACAAAGCGACCTCCGTCATTTCCAGCACGCGACCTTCCCGGTCATATTCGCCGCGACGGTCGATAATGGATGGCAGTCCGGCCGCTCCAATGGCGACGTTGACTACGCCGTTGCGCCAGGCCCGGCCGAAACTGTCGCTGATCAGCACCGCTACCGGCACTTGCCAACGCGCCATCAGCTCGCTCCGCAAGCGTTCGGCGGACGCATCCGGATCCTGAGGCAGTAGCAGCACCTGATCCTGCGCGGCACCGGGAACGTTCGATCGGTCGACGCCGGCGTTGGCCATCACATGGCCGAGCCGGTGGCGAACGATGAGCACATTGGGCACGGCCCGCATCACTTCCTGTGACTCCGACAGCACGACTTCGACGAGTCGCGCGTCCTTGCGAGTTTGGGCCGCCAGCTCCAATGCTCGAGCCGACGGCGTGATCGTGCGCAGGTCGACGGTGCGACCTTCGGCTTTGGAAACAATCTTCTGTGCCACGACGATCACATCGAACGGCGCGGGCACGAGGCCCGCAATGTCGACCGCCGCTGCGACGGTCTGCGACAGATCGTGACCCGCCTTGATTTCGGGCAAGCCCGGCAAGGCGGTGAAGACGACGGATTTCACGCGATGAATCAGCGGCCCGTGAACTGCGGTGCGCGCTTCTCGAAGAAGGCTTTCACGCCTTCGCGGAAATCCTGGCTGTCGATACAACCCTTTTGAATCTCGCCTTCCTCGCGGATGGCACCCGCGAGATCCAGTGCGTGTGCGCGACGAAGCAGCTTCTTCGTGCCCGCCAGCGCCAACGGTGCGGCGTCGGCCAATTTCTCGGCGAGCGCGATGGCCTGGTCGAGCAATTCCGCATCGGGCACAACACGATTCGCGAGGCCCAGCTCGACACACCGAGCCGCTGGAATGCGATCGCCGATCAATGCCAGCTCAAAGGCGTGC
The DNA here is from genome assembly GCF_042651805.1 of Steroidobacter flavus. NCBI lineage: Bacteria > Pseudomonadati > Pseudomonadota > Gammaproteobacteria > Steroidobacterales > Steroidobacteraceae > Steroidobacter > Steroidobacter flavus. The sequence goes on from NZ_JBHSDU010000003.1 coordinate 249,104, forward strand.
CGTGTACCGACGCGCTCCGCGAATTGCCACGTGAGACCGCCATCGGGCACCAGTCCGATTTTCGCAAACGGCAATTGCACAAACGCTTTCTCGCCCATCACCAGCATGTCGCATGCGAGCGCATAACCCGCACCTATGCCGCTGGCGAAACCGTTGACCGCGCCGATGACCGGCTTCGGCAGCTCGGCGATGGCCAGAATGCCGGGCCCGAATTCTTCTTCGAGCATCGCCTGCACCTTGGCCCCCGAGGGCGGCAACCCGTTGAGATCGGCGCCGGCGCTGAAACCGCGGCCCACACCGGTCAGGACCACGGCGCGAATGTGCTCGGCGGCCGCGATCTTCTTGAAGGCATCGATGAGGCCGACACGCATCTCTTGCGTGAACGTGTTCAGCGCATCGGGACGATTCCACGTGACAATCGCCACCCGGCCGCGCTCTTCGTACAGGACTTCGCTCATAGGTCTCCCCTTCAACAGCTTGGCAGGATGGCGCGAACCCGCCTGTCGCGCAACTGGCGGCAACGCCGGCAGACAGTGCTATTGCCTATTTCGAACGGGGGTCGCGCACTTCGGGCTGGGAGATGCCGCCAGCCCGCACGCGAGCCACTGTCCCCAGCAGCAGACGGGCCGCATTGCGAACTTCCTGCTGAATCGCCTGGTCCTTGTCGAGCGCTTCATGACTGGTCGCATACGGCTCGTAATAGCCGATGTATCGATCGATGTTCGCGTCGCCGCCGGCCGGCACCAGCTCCATGTCGCACATCCAGTCATGCAGATTGCGACGTAATGTTTCAGCGCCGACCGTGTCTCCGTGCACGACGGTGGAGAACGCACGGCCTTTCAGATGTCGCGGATAATCCCAACCTTCGAGCTCGATGGCCTTGGCCTTCTTCGCGTTCTTGCCATCCGTGCGCGTGGGATCGGGATTGCCGCCGTCGGCGCACACCAGACGATCGATCATCAGTTTCAACGGCGACGGCGCCTGATACCAATACACCGGCGTAATAATCATCACACCGTGCGCAGCGACCCAGCGCGGATAGATCTCGTTCATCCAGTCGTTGATCTGACCGAGCGAATGATTGGGATAGCATGAGCACGGCCAGTGACAGAGCGGCATGGCCGTCGCCACGCAGGCCTTGCACGGATAGATGACTCGGCCGTACTCGGCCGTCAGATGACTGAGGTCGAGCAGATCGACGCTCGCCCGCTCGGCCACCAATGTTTGCTCCGCGAGCTGGCACAAGCGATAGCTCTTCGACACCTCGCCCGGGCACGTTTGCTCGTGGCGGGCCGCGCCATTGATCAGCAGAATCCGAGCTGCGCCCGTCGTATCTTCGTGCAAGCGCTGCGCTTTGCGAATCTCGTCGCGCGCCTGCAACCATTGTTCGGATAATTGATATTCCGGATTCTCGAACTCCGGTCCGGCGGCACGAGTGCGAGGCGCCTTCCGGCCTTCGTGATAGGCCTCCCACGCAATGTCCGCCAGGGCGTCGATCTGCTCCTTCGAGCCGTCGAACGCGGGATCGTAGAAGCGCTGGCGGAAGCGGGTCCGGAAGGTGTCCTTGTCGATCTGCGCCGACACTCCGAGCTTTCTGGGCTCGGGCACAGCGGGCTCATTGCAGTTGTCGGTAGTCGTAGACACTTGGGAAGCAACGCTGCCCTCGAATCTCGTGTTCCCCATGAACTTTGCGCGCCCTTCCGGGTTAATCACGGATGCGCGGCACACGGCGGTTCGCGCACAAGATGACGGAGATTTTCATGCAAGAGTTGAGCGCAGCGGTTGCCAGCATCGATCGGGCGACCTGGATCACGATCGGCTGCACCCTGCTGGGGCTGCTGGTGGCACATGTAATTCTGAGTTGGGCCATCAAATACAAGGCGGCGCGCGAGACGAACAACCACATGCCGATGGAAGACGGCACGCAGGCCGCGATCCGTCGCTGGATCTGGCGAGGCGCCCTACGTTGCATTCGTCCGCTGGCGTTTCTGATCTGGGTGAACGGCCTGTACGTGCTCGCGACCACTCTCGTCCGCGACCTCGAGGAATACAAATTTTCCACGACCGCGCTCGCTGCACTGGAATGGTGGCAGGGCCTCGGCACGCTCATCGGCATTACATGGTTGCTGGTGCGTATCGGCGTCACGACGGATACGGCGCTCCGCAAGATTGCCGCTCGTCACGACAACAATTGGAGCGAGATTCTGATTCCTTTCGCCGGCCGCGCCGTGCGCTGGGTGTTGCCGCTGATCGCCGTTCTGTTGGGAGCGCCCGCGCTGGCGGTGTCGTCGAAGACCGAAGCCATCGTGAAGGACGCGACCAGCATCCTGCTGATCGCGACGCTCGCCTACATGGCCCTGCAACTGATCCAGGTGGGAACGTCACTGATCCTGACCCGACAGCAATTGACCGTGAGTGACAACCGTCGCGCGCGGGCCATCTACACGCAAGTGACGATGCTTCGGAAGATTGTCACTTCCATCGTCGCGCTCATCGCCGTCGCGTCCATGCTCATGGTGTTCGACTCGGTCCGTCACTTCGGCACCGCCATCATCGCATCGGCAGGCGTGGGTGCCGTGATCCTCGGCTTCGCAGCTCAGAAGAGCATCGCCACGCTGCTGGCTGGCATCCAGATCGCGCTGACGCAGCCCATCCGCATCGACGACGTGGTGATCGTCGAAGGCGAATGGGGCCGCATCGAAGAGATCACGCTCACTTACGTGGTGGTTTGTATCTGGGACTGGCGCCGGCTGGTGCTGCCCATTTCTTATTTCATTGAGAAGCCCTTCCAGAACTGGACGCGCACGACCGCGGAAGTCATCGGGTCGGTGTTTCTTTATGTCGATTACAACGTGCCTCTCGCGCCGCTGCGTGCCGAGCTTCAGCGCATTCTCGAGGCGTCGCCGCTTTGGGATCGCAAGGTGAGCGCGCTACAGGTCACGGATACGAAACAACACACCGTCGAGGTCCGCGTGATCGTCAGCGCGCGTGATGCCGGTCAGGCCTTCGACTTGCGCTGTGACGTGCGTGAAAGGCTCATCGGCTATTTGCAAAAGAACTATCCGGACAGTTTGCCGAGAATTCGCGCGACACTGGAAAGCGAGACTGCCAACGAGAGAACGCTCGACGCGCCGCTCAAGCGCACCGAACGCCGCAACGAAGCCGCCGCCGTCAACTCTTGATCGGCACCCACACTTCCAGACCGCCCTGGCCGGTCTTGGCATCGAACTCGGGGCCGTAAACTTCGAGCAACGGCCCATCGGCCGCTTGGTGACCCGATGCCGGCATCCATTGCCCCCAGATGGCCGCTAACGTGTCACCAATAGTCGAGATGTGCTCGCGATGTTTGAAGATCGCATAGCGCTGCGGACTGACGCGCAGCGTGCTCAGCTCCGGCGGCGTGCGGGCGAAATCGCTCACCTGGGCAGCACACAGATATTCCATGTTGCCCGCGTCGTCGACGTTGTAGACCACGCCGTAAGCGGTGTTGCCCACTTGGTCAGGGATGTGGTCCAAGTAAGGCACGAACCGTTTCCACTGCGACGGAATACCCGCCTTGTTGTCGCACTTGTAACGCGCGCCGATGCCGGCGAGCAGTAACGCATTGCCTTGTTCGAAACGCGGCGGCTCGAGCTTGGGAAGATGCTGATGAGTCATGGCGATGGCCTCCACGATGGTGGCCCGCGCCCGCCTGATCGATCTTACGGTCAGCGTGCCGGTGCCTTGATCAGTGCCTGGTCCAGGATACCGCCGTCGGCGAAGTGAGTTTTGATCACGTTGTCCCAGCCGCCGAACACGTCCTCGACCGTGACCAGCTTGATGGCCGGAAACTGCGCCGCATATTTCTTCTGAACGTCGGCGTCGCGGACGCGGTTGTAGTGCCGGGCGATGATGTCCTGGCCGGCCGGGCTGTAGAGATACTTCAAATAAGCGGTCGCGGCTTCACGCGTCTTCTTACGATCCACGACCTTGTCGACCACGGCGACCGGAAAATCGGCGCGCAGGCTCATGGACGGAACCACTTCCTGCAGGTTGCTCTTGCCGTACTCGCGACGGATAGCGGTGATCTCGCTCTCGAAGGTCACGAGCACGTCGCCGATATTGCGTTCGATGAACGTCGTCGTCGCGCCGCGTCCGCCCGTATCGAACACCGGCACATTCGCGAGCAACCGAGTTACGAAGTCCTTCGCTTTCGTCGCATCGCCCTTGTTCTGCGCCAGCGCATACGCGTACGCGGCGAGATAGGTGTAGCGGCCGTTGCCCGACGTCTTGGGATTTGGAAACACGACCTGAATGCCCGGCCGCGCGAGATCGCTCCAGTCCTTCACCTGTTTGGGATTGCCCTCGCGCACCATCAACACCGGCAGCGAATAAAACGGCGAGGCGTTGTTCGGCAGCCGCTGCCGCCAATCCGCGCCGACCAGGCCAGCCTTGTGGAGCAGATCGATGTCGGTGGCCTGATTGAACGTCACCACGTCGGCCGGCAACCCATCGGCCACGGAGCGCGCCTGTTTGGAAGAGCCGCCATGGGACTGGCGGATCTTGAGCGTCTGGCCGGTCTGCTTCTTCCATTCAGCGACGAACGCGGGATTCACATCCTCGAACAGCTCGCGCGCCACGTCATACGAGGCATTGAGCAGGTCCTGCGAAAACGCGGCGGGGGCCAGCAGCAATCCGGCCAGCACCAGCCAGGGGCGAACGTTCATGCACACTGCCATCGTTCCTGAATGAGGGGCAGCGATTCTGCAGGGAGCGCACCGGCCATGTCAGTACCGGCGCGGTGATAAGGAAGTTATCGGCGGTTATGAGAGAAGGCGGCGTCGCCGGGACGCCGCCTGTGGCCTGGAATGGCCGCTACGACACGAATGACGACTACTGATTCGGCGGTGGCGGCGTCGTGCCTTCGGCCGGCGGCGGAGTCGTGGTATCCGGAGGCGGCGGCGTCTCGGACGGCGACGGGCTCGGTGCCGGTTCAGCCGGGGTCGGTGCAGGTGTCGTCGGCGCGGTATCGGCCGGCGGCGAAGTCATATCCGAATTGTCGTGCTTTTTCTGGCAACCCGCCGCGAACACCAGGGCGGTCACGGCAAGCAATGTAAAGACACGCATGTCTCATCCTCCAGGAAATGTTTTCCGATGGACTCGGGTCCCCCTACTAAGCGGTTCACCTCCGCGATGGTTCCAAACGCGGCGGCGTTGACGATGAATGTCAATGTTTCGTCAACATCGGTTCGTGCGTTCGTCACCGCCGCCTCTCTATAATGCGCCCGCGAATACCAACCATACGATCGAAGGAACGCTTTCATGCCCGCGTCCGCCCGCGCCCTGGTTCATGCCTTCCTGGAGCGCGAGTTCATCCGGCAAGTGGAGTTTCTTGCCGAGCTGGTGCGCGTGCCCAGCGACAATCCTCCTGGCGACTGCTCGCCCGCCGCGGAGCGTGCGCATGAATTACTCGAAGGTCTGCTCGATCTGGAAGTTGAAACAGACGTCGTGCCGGCGTCGGTCGCGAAAACAAATGGAATGATTTCCGTGACCAATCTCATCGTGCGCCGGCGCTTCGGCCGCGGCGGCGCGACCATCGCGCTGAACGCGCACGGCGATGTGGTGCCGCCGGGCCAAGGCTGGACGCGCGATCCTTACGGCGCGGAAATCATCGACGATCCCGATCACGGCCTGGTGATGTTTGGTCGCGGCGTCGCAGTGAGTAAATCTGACTTCGCCACCTACACATGGGCGCTGCTCGCTCTGATAGAGCTCGAAAAGCACGGCGTGCCGCTCAACGGCGTGGTCGAGCTGCATTTCACCTATGACGAGGAAGTCGGCGGCAACCTCGGCCCGAAGCGCCTGCTACAACAGCACCTCAGCACGCCGACCCTAGCCATCTGCGCCGGCTTCTCGTATGCGGTCACCAGCGCGCACAACGGTTGTTTGCACATGGAAGTCGTGGTGAATGGCAAATCGGGCCACGCCGCGATTCCTGCCAGTGGTGTCGATGCGCTCGAGGCGGCGACCGATGTTCTCAACGCGCTTTATTCCCATCGGGCCGAGTTGTCGCAAAAGCAATCGAAGGTGCGCGGCATCGAGACTCCGACGCTCACCGTCGGGCTCATTCAAGGGGGCATCAATACGAATGTCGTGCCCGATCAGGTCACGCTTCGTTTGGACCGTCGCACGATCCCCGAGGAGTCTGCGGAGGAAGCGGAGTCACAACTGCGCGCGTTGATTGAAAGCGCAGTCGCGCATCGCCCCGGCATCACGTTGGAGATCAAGCGCATCATGCTGGCGGAGCCGCTGCTCGAACTGCCCGACGCCGCGCGAATGATCATCGCTCTGCGAACACACGCGGAAGAAGAGTTTGGTGTCGCGATCCCGGTGCAAGGCGTGCCGCTCTACACCGATGCGAGACATTATTCCTCGGCCGGCATTCCCACCGTGTTATATGGCGCGGGCCCTAAAACATTGCAGGACGCGAATGGCCACGGCGCCGACGAATGTTTGCGCCTCGACGATTTGCGAAAAGCGACCGCGGTGGTCGCGCTGACGCTCGCGGACTTGATGAAGGGCAACTAAAACTTAGTTTGCGACGTCGGCAGAAAGAAACTTTCGTCGACCGGCTTGTTGGCCAGAATCTCTTCGCGAGTCAGTCCCTGCACTTCGTGCGGGAACACCAGCCACTGATCGGTCTCGCGAATAAAATAATCCGGTCGCAACGAGCTGGTGTTCCTCGTGGGCTTGTAATAGACCGTCGCGATCCTGACCTGCTCCGGCATATTGCGCCGGCAGCGACGTTGCAGCTCGGCGACCACGGCTTCCAGGCTGCGCCCTGAATCGAACACGTCGTCGATCAACAGCAGCTGGTCCTCGAAACTCAACTGCGATACCAGGTAGTCGATGGCGTGCACGCGCACCGTCTTCGCTTGCTGATCGATGCCCTGATAGGACGACGTGCGGATCGCGATGTGATCGCATTCGATGCCGTTGAACTCCAGCACCTCTTGCACCGAGATGCCGATCGGCGCCCCGCCGCGCCAGACGCCCACCAGGAACGACGGCCGGAAGCCGCTGCGGACGATCTGCAGCCCCAGCGCCAGCGAGTCCCGCAACAGGGAATCTGCCGAAATATAGGTTTTTTCCATGGCCGCATCATACACGCCGGCCACAACTCGCTTACACTGTCGACCTGATTCCGTAGACGAGGTTGACAGCATGAACTGGCTCGAACGCGACGCCGCCACGGTGTGGCACGGCTTTACTCAAATGGATTGCTATGGCGCCAACCGCCCGGTGATCGTGGAGCGCGCCGAAGGTCGCGAATTGATCGGCGTCGACGGGCGTCGTTACCTGGACGCAGTCTCATCGCTGTGGGTCACGACGCTGGGTCATCGCGTGCCGGAGCTCGATCAGGCCTTGCGCGAGCAGCTGGATCGTGTCGCCCACTCCACCATGCTCGGCAATGGCAACCGCATCGTCATCGAGTTCGCCGAAGCGCTCGCACGCGTCGTGCCGGTCGATCGAGCACACACCTTGTTCGCCTCCGATGGCGCCGCCGCCGTCGAACAGGCATTGAAGATCGCGTTCCAGTACTGGACCAACAAAGGCGAGCCAGGCCGCACCACTTATCTGGCATTCGGCGACGGCTATCACGGCGACACCATCGGCTCGCTCTCGTTGGGCGGCGGTGGTTTCGGCACGGAGATCTTCGATCCGCTGCGCTTCCCAGTGATCCGCGCTCCTGCATTCACCGAGCCGGGCGCTCTACATAAAGCTGCGCAGTTGGTTCGCGAACATCATCGCAAGCTCGCGGCCGTTGTCGTCGAGCCGCTGGTCCAAGGTGCGGCTGGCATGTCGATCGCACCGGCTGCCGATTTCGCCGAGCTTGGCAAGGCCTGTCACGAAACGGGCGTGCTGCTGATCTGCGATGAGGTCGCGACCGGCTTCGGTCGCACCGGCACGCTGTTCGCTTCCGAGCAATGCGGCCTGCGACCGGACTTGATGTGTTTGGGCAAAGGCATCACCGGAGGTTATCTGCCGATGTCGGCGACCGTTGCCTCACAACGCGTATTCGCTGCGTTTCTCGGCCCGGACCTGAGCGAGAAGACGCTGTATCACGGTCACTCGTACGGCGGTAACGCGCTCGCGGCGGCGGTCGCGCTCAAGCACTTACAGATGATGACGTCGCTGCCCGTCCTTGACAACGTTCGTGAGCGCTCGTCACAGCTGCGTGCGGAGCTCGAGACACGCATTCGCCCATTCAAGCGCGTCAAAGACATTCGTCTGCAAGGTCTGATGGGCGCCGTCGAGCTGGATACGAGCCACGACTCGAAGTTCGCGCGCCGAGTTTGTGCCGCAATGGTCGAACGCGGTGTGTTGTCGCGCTCCATGGGCCCCGTTGTGACAATCGTTCCGCCGCTCACCACTACCGCGGAGGAGATCGAGCGCATCGTCGTGACACTCGCGGCCGCACTGGAGGAAACAGCGTGAGCGCTTGGAATACCTGGGCAGAGCGCGAGCTGGCCGGTCTGCGTGCCATTAACAGATATCGCGAAACCGTGCCGTTCGATGGGGACGGCCCGGAAGGCAAACTGCGAGATCGTCGGCTCGTTTCTTTTGCCTCCAACGACTATTTAGGCCTCGCTTCGCATCCGCAGGTGAAGCTCGCCGCCATTGCGGCGATTGAACGCTTTGGCACCGGTGCAATGGCCTCACGTCTGATTGTCGGCACACGCAGCTTGCATGTCGAATTGGAATCTTTACTCGCCGAGTGGAACCATTCGGAGCGCTCGCTCGTGTTCTCTTCCGGGTATGCGGCCAATCTCGGCGTGCTTACAACATTGGGCGAAACGGACGTGACGCTTTTTAGCGACGAGCTCAATCACGCATCGATTATCGATGGTTGTCGTCTGGCCAAAGCGCGCACTTTGATTTACCGTCACCTGGATCTGCAGCACCTGCAGATTCTGCTTAGACAAACTCCAGGTCGGAAAATCGTGGTGACTGAATCGGTGTTCTCCATGGACGGTGACACTGCGCCCTTGCCTGCGCTCGCACAGTTGTGCAGCGAGCACGGGGCGTTACTCATATTGGATAACGCGCATGCGGCGCTGGGCCCGAAGCTCGCGCCGACTCGCGATCTAGAGGTGTTGCACGTCGGCACGCTGTCGAAGACGCTGGGCTCGCTCGGCGGCTTCGTCGCCGGCTCCAGCCGTCTGATCGAGCTGCTGGTCAATCGCGCCAGGACTTTTATCTTCACTACCGGTCTGTCGCCCGCCGATACGGCGGCGGCAGCGGCGGCGGTGCGGATCTGTCGCAGCGAGGAAGGCGATCATTTGCGAGCGCGCTTGCGAGCTCTCATCGATATGATCCGGCCCGGCCATCCATCGGCCATCGTGCCCATCGTGCTCGGCGAGGATGCAGCGGCGCTTGCCGCGGCAGCCGAGTTGCGAGAAGCCGGCATTCACGTGCCGGCAATTCGCCCACCGACGGTGCCCAAAGGAACGGCACGCCTGCGCGTCGCGCTGTCCGCATCGCATACCGAAGCGATGGTCAGGAGCTTGCAAGCTGCGCTCGCTAACTTAACTTGTATTAATTCGAACTAGCCAAAGACGCATGATCGAGACTGACTCCAGACCTTCCCTATTGATTGGTGTGATTGGTACGAACACGGAAGTAGGAAAGACCTGGGTAACCGCGCAACTCCTCGCAACGCTGAAACTGCGTGGCGCGCGTGTTGCCGCACGAAAACCTGTGCAATCGTATGGACCGGACGAAATCGACACGGACGCCGCGCGGCTCGCGGGAGCGAGTGGCGAAGAAGTATCGGACATTTGTCCTGCGCACCGCTGGTATCCGATCGCACTGGCGCCGCCGATGGCGGCTCACGCGCTGGGACGAGGCCCGGTGTGGATGTCGGAGATCATCAAAGAGATCCGCTGGCCCGCCGAAGTGGATATTGGTTTCGTCGAGACGGTCGGCGGCGTGCGCTCGCCGCTGGCCTGCGATGGCGACAGCCTCGATCTATTGAATCGCCTGGGCGTGGATCGGCTGCTGCTGGTCGCCGACGCGGAGCTCGGCACCATCAATGCCGTGCGCCTCACGCTGGCTGCGGTGGGCCCCACGCCCACCGTCGTTTATTTGAACCGCTTCGACCCGGACAACCGGCTGCACCAGCTGAATCGAAATTGGCTGATCGAGCAGGACAAGCTCACCGTGATTACCGACGTGCATTCGCTGGCGGTCGCGATCGAAGACGTCTGCGAGGCGGCTTGACGATCACAGCTCCGCACGGACGCCGACGCCTGCCTCGCGAGCACGCTGATAGATAGCATGAGCCGCGGCCAGATCCTGAGCCGCGATGCCCAGCGACTTATAAACAGTCACCTCGAACTCATCGGTGCGGCCCGGCACGGTGCCGTTGAGCACTTCGCCGATTTCGCCGCGAATGTGCTTGGCGGCGTTCGAGCCCATCGCTCCCAGCAGCTCGCCCGCCTGAGCCAGCGCCGAACCTCGGAAGTCGACGAAGAAACTGCTTCGTAAGACCAACGCGTCGTCGACCTCACGCGCGGCGGCGGAGCTCGCGCCGACCAGATTCACATGCGCGCCTTGAGCGATCCATGCGCCTTCGACGATGGGCTCGCGTGCACTGGTGGTCGTGCAGACCAGATCGGCGCCCAGCAGCGCATCGCGAATCGTTCCATAGACTTCGATGCGCGGCATGCCAGGCGCGACCTCGCGATCGGCGAACGCGTAAGCTTTTTCTTTCGAGCGTCCCCAGACGCGCACCGAACGCAACTTGCGAACCAGACTGATCGCCTGCAGATGCGCGACCGCTTGCTCGCCTGTGCCGATGATGGCCAGGTCGCAGGCATCTTCAGACGCCAATGCTTTCGTCGCCACCGCCGTTGCCGCGGCGGTTCTCAGTCCAGTGATCGACGCAGCGTCGATGATGGCCAGCGGCACGCCTTCATGCGCATCGAACAACACCACCACGCCCATGTGAGACGACAGGCCTCGTTGAGCGTTCGCGGGATACACCGCAATGACTTTCGCACCGATGCTCGCCGGCTCGTCGAGATAGCCCGGCATCACCGCCAGAATGTTTTGAGTGCCCGGCGGCACGCAGCCGATGCGCAAGGGCAACTGTGCCCCGCCACGTGAGACTTCCCGCATCGCGCTTTCGACGATGGGAATGCAGTCCTGCATCGGCAAGAGCCGGCGCACGTCGGCGCCGCTGATAACCAGCACGGGGGTAGAGGCTGTATGACTCATTAGATGTCTTCGCGGAACCTTCAGAGACGTCACTCTATCAAAGCGGCGGTTGCCTATATTCACGCAATCCAGCCACGAGTAACGCCAGGCCCTCGGCGAGCTCCTGATGTGATTGGCCATATCCCACTCTGATATGACCGGGCGCGCCGAAGAATTCACCCGGGGCCAGCGCCAGCCGTGAGCGATCCCACATCCAGGAAGCGAAACGACGCGTATCGCTGACATGAGTCAGACGAGGAAAATACATACAACCGTGCTCAGGCACGGCGCCCGCGATCAGTCCTTCGACTTGCAGCTGCGCCACCGTTTCCAACAGCAGCGGTCGATTGCGTGCCAGCACCGAGCGCCAATGCGACTCATACTCGGTCAGCTCGTCGAGAATCAGCGCCGCGATGCCGTGCGTGAATTTGGACGATCCCGATTCGAATTCGGCATACACCGGCCGCAACCGTTGCAACTTGCTGTCAGCGGCGATCATCCAGCCGCATTTCAAGCCGTGCAGGCCGTAGACCTTGGTCAGGCTGTTGACGCTGATGAAACAAGGATCAATCTGCGCCGCGGGGACCGGACGCACGCTGGCCGGCAGGAAATCGCCGTACACCTCGTCGATCAGCACCGTCACCCCGTGTTTGTTCGCAACCTTCGCGATGTCACGTAACGCCGCTTCATCGAAGTAGGCGCCGCTCGGGTTGTGAGCATTGGTCAGCACGACGAGCTCGGTGTTCGGCTGAATCAGCGCCGCCAGCTGGTCGATATCGACCCCGTAGTCCGGCGCCACTCGAGGCAGAAAGCTGATGCTCGCGCCGCGACTCTTGGCGAAGCGCGGCAGCAATTCGAAGTAGGGCCGTTCGATGATGGCGTGCGCACCGGGCTTCAGGAACGCGGTGTAGATCTGCCAGATCGCGGCGGTACAACCGGTCGTGGCCAGGATGCTGCGCTCGTCGACACCGTAGCGCTTCGCGATCGCGCCGATGAGCAGCGGGCTACCCCAACCGAACGTGCTACGGAAAGGCGAGGGTTGCCCCGACTCGAATGCGCGCCGGGCCTGCGCATATAACAACGACGTCGGCTCCTGCATGGTGCTGTCGAACAGCAGCCGGCCGCGCTCGCCCGACGACAACAGCGCCGACAGCTCGCGATACCAGCCGACATAGTCGGGATTGGCAAACACGGCGCTGGCTGAAGCTCGCGGCATCGCCGACCCGGACGCTGATTCGTTCGCTGGCGGGCCCTCCGGCCGCACCGATTCCTCTTGCAAGACCTGTCTCCGCACGCCAGCCCGGGTTTATTGTCCGATCGCCCCCGGGGCATTTCTTTTCGTTGTGCTCCACCGGGGCGCCCCGGCAGGGATTGTTCATGCACGCCCCGCCCGTTCGCCTGGCGACCTATGCGCCGCGGGCACCCGATCGACACCGACAAGGGCAAGAAATTCCTCGACCCGGCCCGTAGGCTGGCCGCCCTATGAATCATCGCATCTACGACACGACGACCACCGTCGGACCAGCGCGCTATATGGTCGCGCGCAGTAATTTCCCGGCTGATCGGGTTGTGCTTCGAACGTATGAAGGCGGCCACATGGCGTACACCAGCGAAGCCGCCCTCAAGGCACTGACTGCCGACGTGCGCGCCTTTATCGGCGCGAAATAAAGCTGCGCACAGCCTGAGTGAATCGATCCAGATTCGAGTCGCCATCGAACACAGTGTGCCCGGTGGCGAACTCGCCTACGACCAGCCGCTGCGTTGGAATACTGGCGTGATCGAGGATGTAACGACCGGCGTAGAGCGGCGTCGTGATGTCGTAGATGCCGGCGCCCCAGAACACCCGTAGCTCCGAATTCTTCTGCATCGCTGCGCCGACCAGGCCGGCCGGATTGGCCAAGGCCTCGCCCTTGAACTGCCACTTCGAATTCACATCCAGATTCAAGGTGCGGTAGTTGTCCTTCGCCGGGAACTTCAGCTCATTCGTGAAGTACTCGTGCACCAGCCCGGCGGTCGAGCCGCCTGCGAACATCGATGGATCGTCACGCGGTGGCTGCTTGTCCGCGTACTCCGCCAGGCTGCCGGTGGCTCTCGCATCGAGCTGTCCGGTGCGCAGTCCACGATCTTTCAGCAGGTTCAGCATGAAGGTGGGCTTTGTGATGCGAAGGTTGTTGTCGGCGATGAAGTCTGCCGGCAAACCGATGCGCTTCGACAACTCCTGCGCGATGCGCGCCTTCTCCGCAGGCGGCAGTGAATCGCCCTGAATCAACGCGGCGATGTACTCGCTGCGGGCAAACTGCACGGCCTCAGCGAATATCTGCGCCGGCGTGCGTCCCTGCGCGTCCACCTTGCCATGAAACGCCGCCGTCGCTGCAAACGTCGGCAGCGTGATCACATACGGCATATCGGGCCCTTCCGGCCCGCCCGTCATCGACAGCAACAACACGCCGATGATGGGCAGCTCGGGCGCGGAACTCACAATCTGTGACGCCCGCGTGGTGCCGTAGCTCTCGCCACAGATGAATAGTGGCGACGATTCACGATCGTTCTGCTTGCGCCACGCTTTGATGAAAGTCACGACTGAGGCCGCGTCGCCTTCGATGCTCCAGAACGGCTGACCGTCCACATTCGGCAAAGGCCGCGAAAAGCCCGTGCCGACCGGATCGACGAACACCAGATCCACGGTGTCGAGCGGGCTGTAGGGATTGTCGATGAGCTTGCGTTGTGGCGGCTCGCCGCCGATGCGGCGGGGACCGAAGGCGCTCATATGCAGCGGCGACGAGGATGCGCCCGGCCCACCGTTGAATACGAACATCACAGGACGACTCGCGCGGTCCTTCACGTCCTCGCGCACATAGGCCGTGTTGATCATCGACGCCGCCGGCTTGCCGTCCGGCCCGTCCAGAATGGTTTCCGCCACCGTCGCGGAATACTTCACCCGCTGTTGATTGAAGGTGCCGACATGCTTGGTCACCGCCACAGCGGGCTCGGCGCCCGCCAGACCGGCGGTCAGGATCAGGACCAGCAACAGGACGGTGCGCCTCATGGGCTCCATGCTCCGAAAAATGGCAAACGTAGCGAACATCCTATGCGGCAGCTGCAGGCATTTCTTTTCATTCCACGCGCAGTCACCCCCGGGTGAAGCATGCGTTATACTCCGGTAAGCCTGCTCGGAACATAAGCTATGCCATCCGAACTCGACACCATCGATTTGAAGATCCTCAATCTGATGCAGCAGGACGCGTCGCTGTCGACCGCGGAGCTGGCCGAGCGGGTCGGCCTGTCGCAGTCGCCCTGCTGGCGCCGTATCCAGCGCATGCGTGAGGAGGGTTACATCAAAGCGCAGGTGGTCATCGTCGACCGCCTCAAGCTCGGCTATCACATGCAGATGTTCGCGCAGGTCAAGATGACCCGGCTCAGCGAATCCGAGCGCGCCGACTTCGTGCGGCAGATCCAGGGCATTCCGGAAATTCTCGAGTGCTACACGGTGTTCGGCGAGATGGACGTGATGCTGAAAATCATCGCGCCCGACGTCATGTGGTATCAGGAATTCATCTTCTCCACGCTGCTGAAGCTGCCCGGCGTGCAGGACGTGCGCTCCATCGTCACGCTCGTGGAAATGAAGAGCACGACCGCGGTTCCTCTCAAAACCAGGAAGCCGCGATGAGCCTCACCCGCAGAGCCGTACTGGCCGGCGCGGCGGCGCTGCCTGCGTTGTCGAAAGTTGCGGTCGCCGAGTCGACGGCGGCCCCGGCGCTGCCGGCAAAGTCCGCGTTTGCTCGCATGCCGATGACTTATCTGGATTCGGGCTCGACGCATCCGATGAGTCTCGGCGCGAAGGCGGCGCTGGAAGAATATCTGCGCTTCAAGACGCAGGACGGCTCGCTGCCCGGCTATAGCGTCGGCGCGATGGAAAAGGCCGTGTTCGAAAGCTTCGGCCGCTTGATTGGCGCCTCGCCGGATGAGCTGAGCTTCGTGCAGTCGACGACGATGGGCGAGAACCTCGTGCTCCAGGCGCTGGGCTTCCCGCAAGCGGGCGGGCGCATCGTCACCGATGTGCTGCATTTCTTCGGATCGTTCTACACCTACGGCGAGCTGGGCAAGGCTGGCATGGACGTTGTGACTTTGCCGATGACGTCGGAGGGGCGCATCGACATGGCGGAGATGGAGAAGGCCATCAACGATCGCACGAAGCTCGTGTCGATCAGCCTCGTCTCCACCATCAATGGCTTTCAACATGACTTGAAACGGGTGTGCGCTATCGCGCATGCGCACGGCGCTTATGTGTATGCGGACATCGTTCATGCCGCTGGCACGGTGCCTACTGACCTGCGCGCGAGCGGCGTCGATTTCGCGGCGTGCTCTTCCTATAAATGGTTGATGGGCGATTTCGGGCTGGGCTTCTTGTATGTCCGCCGCGAAGTGCAGAACAAGATCAAGCGGCCGTGGTGGGGTTATCACCAGCTCGCCAGCTTCCGCACCCACGTATTCCCTCTCGACGAGCCCGGGCCGGGCGTCGCGAGCTACGAAGCGTCGCCGGACACGGCGGGCCGGTTTGCGATGGGCACGACGTCGTGGACGGGCGTCGTGCAGTTGAATCATTCCCTCGCGTGGCTGGAGAAAGTCGGCGTCTCGCAGATTCAGGCGTGGCGACAGCCGATGATCGATACGTTGCAGAAGGAGCTTCGGGCTCGCGGGTATCAGCCGCTGACACCCTTGGACTCGCGAACGTCGCTGGTCGCGTTTGCTTTGAAAGATGCGAGGACGAAGCTGAGCGATCTGCTCAAGACGGCGAATGTGAGGATCACGGTGTCACAGCACCGGTTCAGAGTGTCGGTGGCTGTGTTCAATGATATGAACGACGTCGACCGGCTGCTCGACGTTCTACCTCGGAAGCCGAGCTGATTCGGAGGCATCGGCGGCCGGCAGCGGCGAACGCACCCACTTCCGAAAGGACAAGCTGCATTTCAGCGCGGATGAACTTAGCCAGCCCTCCGCGATGGACTTGGTCGGGCCTTCTGCTGAGGTAACAACAACTCTAGCTCACGCCCGCCAAGATGTTTTATGCGAGGCCCCCTGGGCTCTACCTTGGCTTCTTTCCGTGCACGAGCACGAACGGTGAGCTTGTCTCTTTCTGAAAAGAAAAAAACTTATTTAAAAATGTAGTTCCCCCTCCCGTTCACGGGAGGGGGCCAGGGGGTGGGTCTTCAGGTCAAAAATTTAAAGCTTCGTCGGGTCCGCTTCCAAAATCGAAGCCGCGCCCTGCTTCACAACCCGCGCCAACGTCTGCGCCTCCGGCAACAAATTCGCCGCATAGAACCGCGAGATCTGCTGTTTGGCCGTGAAGAACTCCGGGTCCTCCGATGCCTGGCGGACAGAAAGATCGTGCGCCTTGGCCGTCAGCCAGCCACCAATAACGACACCGCCGAGCATCAGATAAGGCACGCAAATCGCCAGCGCCCCTTCCGGATCCTTCAGCACCGCCGCCGTCGCTTCCTTCAACGCAGCCACACCTTCCAGCGCGGCCGTCTTACTAGCGACAACACCCGCATCGCTGGAAGAAATCTTCTCCAGCTCCGCCTGCATGTCAGCGATCAAAGCATTCATCGCAGCGCCGTTGTCACGGCCGACCTTGCGACCGACCAGGTCGCCCGCCTGAATACCAGTCGTGCCTTCGTAAATCGGAGCGATGCGCGAGTCGCGCAGGATCTGAGCGGCGCCGGTTTCTTCGATGAAGCCCATGCCACCGTGGACCTGCACGCCCAGCGACGCCATCGTCACACCGAGCTCGGTCGACCAGCCCTTCACGATGGGAATCAACAATTCGCCGCGAGCCTGCGCCTTGGCCTTCTCATCGCCATCCGGCAGATGCTTGCCCAGATCGAGCTGCATCGCTGCGTACAGCGCGACCGCGCGAGCGGCGTCGGTGTAGGCCTTCTGAGTGAGCAGCATGCGCTTCACGTCGGGGTGATACGCGATCGGCGCCACCTTCGAGCCTTCCGGCACATTCCGCGCCTTCGGCTTGCCCTGAACGCGAGTGCGCGAATATTCGAGGGCCTGCTGATACGCACGCTCTGCGAGCGCGTAACCTTCCAGGCCGACCGACAGGCGCGCGGCGTTCATCATGATGAACATATATTCGAGGCCGCGATTCTCTTCGCCGACCAGATAACCGACCGCGCCTTCCTTATCGCCATACGACAGCACGCAAGTCGGGCTGCCATGAATGCCCAGCTTGTGCTCGATGGAAACAGTACGCACGTCGTTACGCGCACCGAGGCTGCCATCGTCGTTCACGATCACCTTCGGCACGATGAACAACGAAATGCCACGCACGCCGGCCGGCGCGCCTTCGATGCGGGCGAGCACCATGTGAATGATGTTCGACGTGTAGTCGTGATCGCCGTAAGTGATGAAGATCTTCTGACCGTACACGCGATAGTGATCGCCTTCGCGCGTAGCACGCGTGCGAATCGCAGCGAGATCCGAACCGGCCTGGGGCTCGGTCAGATTCATGGTGCCGGTCCATTCGCCGCTGATCATCTTCGGCAGATACTTTTCTTTCTGGGCCTGCGAGCCGCACTGATTGATGGCTTCGACGGCGCCTTGCGTGAGCATGGGGCACAGCTTGAACGCGAGATTCGACGAGGCCCACAACTCTTCCACCGCCGTGCCCAGCATGATGGGCGCGCCCTGGCCGCCGAACTCCGCTTCGGCGCGCAGCTGGGTCCAGCCACCTTCGACGAACCTGGCATAAGCGGCCTTGAACTCGGCCGGCATGCGCACGCCTTCGGCAGTCCACTTCGCACCGGTGCGATCGCCGATGCGGTTGATGGGATCGAGCACCCCCTCGGCAAAGCGGGCTGCTTCGTCCAATACGGCGTCCGCGAACTCGGTGGAGTAATCAGGAAGGCCGGACAGTCCGACCAAACGTTGATCGCCCACCAGCTGATGGATCGCGAAGCGCAGTTCTTTGAGAGGTGCTTTGTACATGGAAGTCAGTGTCTTAGCGGATCGGGTTACATACTGCGCCGATACTGCCCGCCGACTTCGTACAGCGCGCGGGAGATCTGGCCCAGGGAACAAACTTTAACCGCGTTCATCAGCTCGGCAAAGACATTCCCGCCGGAGGTGGCCGCATTCTGCAGTTTGCGTAGGGCATCGGCGCTATGCGCCGCGTTGCGCTGCTGGAAGGATTTCACCGCTGCGACCTGGAAATCCTTCTCTTCGTCGGTGGATCGAATCAGCGCCACGCCCTTTGCCGCCTCGTTCGAGTCGGTTTCGGAAAGGAAGGTATTCACGCCGATCAGCGGCAGCGAGCCGTCATGCTTACGCTTCTCGTAATACATGCTCTCTTCCTGGATCTTGCCGCGCTGATACATCGTTTCCATGGCGCCGAGCACGCCGCCGCGCTCGGACAACGATTCGAACTCCTTGTACACGGCCTCTTCCACCAGATCGGTGAGCTGCTCGAGGAAGAACGAGCCCTGCCACGGATTCTGGTTGTTGTTCAGCCCCAGCTCCTTGTTGATGATGAGCTGGATGGCCACCGCGCGACGCACGCTCTCTTCCGTCGGCGTCGTAAGCGCCTCGTCATAGGCATTCGTGTGCAGCGAGTTGCAGTTGTCGAACAGCGCATACATGGCCTGCAGCGTCGTACGAATGTCGTTGAACTGAATCTCCTGCGCGTGCAACGAGCGGCCCGACGTCTGCACGTGATACTTCAACATCTGACTGCGCGGGCCGGCGCCGTACAGATCGCGCATGGCACGTGCCCAAATGCGACGAGCGACACGACCGATGACCGCGTACTCCGGGTCCATGCCGTTGGAGAAGAAGAACGACAGGTTGGGCGCGAAGTCGTCGATCTTCATGCCGCGAGCCAGGTAGTACTCGACGATGGTGAAACCGTTCGACAGCGTGAAGGCCAGCTGGCTGATCGGATTCGCACCGGCTTCGGCGATGTGATACCCGGAGATGGACACGGAATAGAAGTTCCGCACCTTGTTGTCGATGAAGAACTGCTGCACGTCGCCCATCATGCGCAGCGCGAACTCAGTCGAGAAGATACAGGTATTCTGCGCCTGATCTTCCTTGAGGATGTCAGCCTGCACCGTGCCACGCACCAGCGACATCGCCTCGGCCTTCAACTTCGCATGTTCCTCCGCGCTCAACACGCCTGGCGCGATCAGCTGGTCGCTGGTGAGGCCCAGCAGTGCGACGCCGGAGCCGTCGTGACCTTGCGGCAGGTCGCCGTTGTAGATCGCTGAGTCAAGGCCCTTGGCGCTCATCTCCTTTCGAAGCTCAGCGATGCGCTTCTCAGCGGCTTCCCAACGACCTTCTTTGCGCAGGAAACGTTCGACGCGCTGATCGATGGCCGTGTTCATGAACATGGCGAGCAGCATCGGCGCCGGGCCGTTGATGGTCATGGAAACAGACGTCGTCGGCGCGCACAGATCGAAGCCGGAATACAGCTTCTTCATATCGTCGAGCGTCGCGATTGACACGCCCGAGTTGCCGGTGCGGCCATAGATGTCCGGACGCGTGTCCGGGTCTTCGCCGTACAGCGTCGTCGAATCGAACGCCGTCGACAGACGCGTTGCGCCGTGACCGCCGGCGAGATAATGGAAGCGACGGTTGGTTCGCTCCGGGCCGCCCTCGCCCGCGAACATGCGAATCGGATCTTCTTCCTCGCGGCGATACGGATACACGCCGCCGGTGTACGGATAGCTGCCCGGCAGGTTCTCGGACAGGATGAACTGCAGCGTCTCGCCCCAATCCTTGAAACGCGGCACGGCGATCTTCGCCATCGCATTGCCACTCAATGACGTGACGTAGTTGTCGCCGGTCACGTTCTTGTCGCGCACTTTGTACGAATACTTCTCGTCGGTGACGCCCTTGACCCGCTGCGGCCAACGCTTCAGCTCACCGACACCCTCGGCGCCGATCTCGTCGAGCGCGTTGTTATAAGCGGCGCGCAGCTCGCGACGAGTCGCGTCGATGGACTGATCGTTGAGATCGCTCTCGGGGAATCGATCCAACGGTCCCGGCAGACGCGCATCATGCAGAGCGCGCAACGTCTCATACACGCCAGACGCGCGACGAGCCGCATCGACCATCGAGTCGATGTTTGATCGAACCTTGCGGCCCGCGCTGGCGATCTCGGCGAGATAGCGGCTGCGCGTGCCCGGAATCAGCGGATCGCGGGACACGAATTTGATCGGCCCCACATCGCCCGGCGACCACTGACGGTCCTTCAGTTCCGGCCGCCGCTCGTTGACGAGCTGGCACAGCCTCGAGAACAGATGATTGACGCCAGGATCGTTGAAGCGGCTGGCAATGGTCGGAAACACCGGCAACTCTTCATCCGGCAGACGCGCGCGATCGGGATGATTGCGACGCCACTGCTTGCGCACGTCACGCAACGCATCTTCAGCGCCGCGCTTCTCGAACTTGTTGAGCACGATCACGTCGGCGAAATCCAGCATGTCGATCTTTTCGAGCTGGCTGGCCGCACCGTATTCGCTGGTCATCACATACGCCGACACGTCGACCATGTCCGCGATCTCGGTGTCCGACTGGCCGATACCGGCAGTCTCGACGATGATCAGATCGAACTGCGCGAGTCGCAGCAGGCCGATCACATCCTTCAGCACCGCGCTGGTCGCGAGGTTCTGGCGACGAGTTGCGAGCGAGCGCATGAACACATTGGGCGCGGCGAGCGAATTCATACGAATGCGATCGCCCAGCAAAGCGCCGCCGGAACGACGACGCGTCGGATCCATCGCCACGACCGCGATGTTTCGATCCGGGAAGTGACGCACGAACCGCTGCAGCAGCTCGTCGTTGAGACTGGATTTACCGGCACCGCCCGTGCCCGTCAGACCGATGACCGGCGCGCCGCCCTGCACCTTCCCAATCGCCTTGCGAATCTCCTGACCGGCCGCGTCGTCGTCGCTCGTGCCTTCCAGCAAAGAGATCGCCTGCGCGAGCTGATGATGGTCGCGCGGGTCCAGGGAGTTACCGGCACCGAACGCATAGTTCGGCTTGGCGGACGCCGCGACGCGCTTGAACACGTCGTCGATCATTCCATCCAGGCCCATGCGCCGGCCGTCTTCAGGCGTATAGATCTTTTCGACGCCATGCTTTTCCAGCGCCGCCACTTCATGCGGAGCAATCGTGCCGCCGCCGCCGACGATGACGCGAATGTGATCGACGCCCTGTTCGCGCAGCATGTCGACCATGTAGGCGAAATATTCGTTATGTCCGCCCTGGTAGGACGACACGGCGATGCCGTCCGCGTCTTCCTGAATCGCCGCGCGCACGATGTCCGCCACGCTGCGGTTATGACCGAGGTGCACCACCTCAGCGCCATGGGCTTGGAGCAGGCGGCGGATCATGTTGATCGCGGCATCGTGACCGTCAAACAACGACGCGGCGCTGACGAAACGCAGCGGGTGCGCCTCGGGGCGGGTCGCCCGGTTGTCGGCACGGAAAGGCAGGACAGCGGCTGTATTCATGGTCGCCTCGAGGCGAATCTGGGGTATTCAAGGGGCAGATTAGAGCCTGGACTCTAATTTACCCGCGAGTATATTTAGCCCGACCCCGCCGGGTCAATCAGGCACCCGCACCGTCCAGCCTCAGGCTATGATCCGACGCCTTACCTTAGTCAGGAGCAGTTCCCCGGTGGCAGGTCGACAGGCGCGCAAAAACACTCCGCAAAAGGCCAGCGGCCCGGCCCTCTGGGCGTCGGTCGGCGCGCGGGTCCGGGATCGGGAGCGCAAGCGCGACGCGGTCATAATGACGGCGGCCCGGGCGTTCCGGGAGCGCGGTTACC
The DNA here is from genome assembly GCF_042651805.1 of Steroidobacter flavus. NCBI lineage: Bacteria > Pseudomonadati > Pseudomonadota > Gammaproteobacteria > Steroidobacterales > Steroidobacteraceae > Steroidobacter > Steroidobacter flavus. The sequence goes on from NZ_JBHSDU010000003.1 coordinate 271,182, forward strand.
ACAACACCTCCCTGGACGACATCGCCAGCGAGCTGAACGTCACCAAGCCGACCGTCTATCACTACGTCGAGAACAAGGAACAACTGCTGTTCGAATGTTTCCGGGCCGGCTTGAAGCTGATCATGGACGGCATCGAGGAACAGCGTGAATCGACGACCACGGGGCGCGAGCGACTGGCGGCGGTGATCGCGCGTTATGCGGAAGCCATCACGTCGGACTTCGGCTGGTGCATGGTGCAAGCCGAGAACCAGGACCTCAGCCCGACCATGAGCCGCAAGGTGAAGTCGCTGAAATCCGAGATCGACCAGGGCATCCGCGCGTTGATTCGCGCCGGCGTCTCGGACGGCTCGATTCGCGAGTGCGATGAGAAGATGACGGCGTTCGCGCTGGCGGGGGCGCTGAACTGGATCGCTCACTGGTATCGCAGCGACGACAAGCTCGGGGCCGCCGAGATCGCGCTTCGATTCGTCGATTTGTTCGAGCTGGGATTGCAGCCGCGCAAGTAGGTGCCTTCGGCGATACTCACTGGCAGCCGCATCAGACTTGTGACAGCGGCGCGAATTGAAGCCTATGTCGCGCTGTTCGGCGCACCACGCTCCGCGACCGCCTTGTCCAGCGCGGCTTGTAACTTCCCAAGCGTCTCGACCATGCGCGGCTGATCGACGCTGCCGCTGGCAAGGAAGCCGGCCGCCATCCGCTCGAGATCGCCGGCATGGCTGCTGATCTCATCGAAATGTAACATCGCACCGCTGCCATGCATGCGATGAGTCAACGCCTCGATCTCGCGGATCACATCCAGATTGCCGCTCGCGGCGTTATCGATCAGGGTCCGCAGCTGCACGACTTCTTTGGTGACGCGCTCCAGATAGCGTCCCGCGATCTGGACCATCTTGGCACGCAGCTCTTCGGGACCGCTGGACATTACAGGCCTTCCCAGATGGACAACACATGCTCGGCCAGCAGCATGGGGTCGAACGGCTTGGCGATCACCGCCGCCGCACCGAGCGCTCGGAAGCGAGCGACTTCCTGCGGCATGGCCTTGGCGGTCATGAAGATCACGGGAATGGATTGCAGCTCGGGCTGACTGCGCATCTGCTGCAAGGTCGTCGGCCCGTCCATGTTCGGCATCATCACATCGAGCAAGACCAGATCCGGCTTGCTTGCCTGCATGCTCTGTAACGCACGTGTGCCCGAATCCGCGGTGTTCACCGACAACGTCGGCACGAGCCCGAGCGCCATCTGCACGATCTCACGAATATCGGGCTCGTCGTCGACGTACAGGATCTCGCGAAGGCTGTCTCTGTTCATGACTAGTGCACCTCTCCCTGCGCGCCCGACGAGCTCGGGCGAAATGCGATGGGAGAATCACCCTGCAGGCACATGGTGTAGCGATTACGCCCGTCTCTTTTGCTCGCGTACAGGCATTGATCGGCAATTTCGAGCAAACCCTTGAAGCTCAGGTCACTAGTTAACATTTGTGCGGCTTCGCCGCCGCCGATGCTGATGGTCACGGGGACCCGCCCCACCGAAGTCTCGATGGGCGCTTCCGCCATGCCGCTCACCAGCCGCTGAGCAACGATCTCCGCGCCGCGCAGATCGGTATCGATCAACACGATCAGAAATTCCTCGCCGCCGTAACGACCGATCCAGTCGCAAGCCCGAGGCAACATATCTCGCAACCGGCGATAGGTATTCCGCAGCACCTCATCGCCGATGGCGTGACCATACCGGTCGTTGATGCGCTTGAAATAATCGATGTCGAGCAGCAGCACGGACACCGGATGATTGAAACGTCGCGTACGCTCCAGCTCCAGCGACAACTGCCGCTCCAGATAACGTCGGCTGTAAGCCCCGGTGAGCGCATCGGTGTTCGCCATCTGCCGCTTTTGATCGAGCGCCCGGCGCAAGGCCTGCTCGAGACTGACGATGCGTCGGGCATTGCCGAGACGCGCAATCAACTCCGGCGCCGAAATGTTCTTCTTTCCCAGGTAATCGTCCGCGCCCGCTTTCAAGCCCGACACGATATCGGCGCTGGCGTTCTGCGCCGTGAGCAGGAAGATATATAAGTAGCCGGGATAGTGTCCCTCGCGCGCCCGCTTGCACAGCGTGACGCCGTCCATGCCCGGCATGTTGCGATCGGTGATCATGATGGGACAGAACTCCGTGTCGAGCAGCTTCAACGCTTCCTCGCCGCTGGAAGCCACGGCCGTCTGATAACCCGCTTCCTGCACGACCGCGACCAGATAGTCCCGCGCCTCCGGATCGTCATCGACGATGAGCACCCGCAGTTCCGGCTGCAGCGCGCTGAGCTCCAGCGTCAGCGTCTGCTCGAATACGCTGGGATCGGATTGCATGACGGGTCAGCCGGCTTCGGTACGCCGTGGCGTGCTCGCGGTGTTCGGAGCAACTCTGGCGCCCGCTTCCGCCTCACGCAGTAACGCTTCGATGTTCGAGGCGATTTGCTGGGAGGGCTGTGTTTCCTGACCGGGCGTAAACGATGAGCAGCCCACGCGTGCCGTGAACGATTCGAGCGGGGTCAACAAACGCGCGGCCAACGTGGCACTCAAGCGAGCACCGACTCCAGCCGCGGCGGCAGCGTTGGTCTCGGGCAAAACGACAGCAATACGCTGCACGCCATCGTGCCCTCGATAGCGGGTCGCGAAATCGATATCGACCCGAACACTGTCGCTCACAATCTCCACCGCTTGCGCCAACGTATTGGCGACCGGCGCACCGCTCTCCGACTCCAGCTGTAACACCAGCACGGACAGATTGCGACCATACCGGGCGGCGCGCTTCACTTCAGCCCGCATCCGATCGGCCAGCACGCCGCTGGCCACATCGCTGACCAGACCGGTGCCCTGCTGTTCTCTCACAGCGTGTAAGGCCTGCCGCATCTCGACCGCCCGGAAGGCGGCGCGAATGGCGGCGACAATTTTCGCGTCCGGTGCCCGCTTGCTCAGATAATCGTCCACGCCGGCGAAATAGCCCCGCTCGTGCGAGCTGTCGTCGTCGAGCACCGTGAGCATGATGATGTAAGTTTCGCTGTCGCCCTGACTGCGCAAATTCTCCGTAAGACGAATGCCATCCATGCGCGGCATCTGCCAATCGGTGATCACCACAGGGAACGATTGAGTCTGCAACAGCTCCAGCGCGGCGCTGCCGTCGCTGACGGTATGCGTCTCGAAGCCGAGCGATTTGAGCCGGTCCGCCATCAGCTCCAGCTCGAGCTCGTCATCGTCGACCAGTAGAATACGTTGAACGGGTCGGTTGGCAGCTCCGGTCACGGATGCGTCATGAACGTGGCTCATGGGAGCGATGGCTCGATGTTTGTGAGAATTTTCCGGTAGCTTGGGCCCGTGCGCCGCCGCATAAGATCAGGTAGCCCATGCCCTGTGCATGAGTGATTCCCGCAATCCTCCGCCGATAGGAAGTGCATGGCAAAGGCGCGTATATGAGGGCGCTGTCATAAACGTATTAATAGAACTCCAGGCTGCACGAATCGGGCTCTGTCATTGGACCGACACGATCAGACGGAACAGCGCGTAAGAGATGAACAGTTGCAGCTCCTGTTCGCGGGGCTGCCGTCTTCCTTGCTCGCTACCCTGCTACTGCTGACGCTCACCGTCGCGGTCACGCATCTTGCTGGCGGCATCCATATCTATCCGGCCAGTTTGGGGATTCTGTTCGTCACCGCGGCGCGCTTCGTGCTGTGGCTGGCGTATGTGCGCCATGCCCATCGTGAAAACATTGCATGGTCAACGCTGTTCTTTATCGGCTCGGTCGCGGCCGGTGCGGCGTGGGGATTCGGCGCTGTCATCGTGTTTCCTGTCGGCGATGTCACGGCGCAAGCATTTATCGCTTTTGTGATCGCCGGCGTATCGGCCGGCGCCGTCTCGACGCTAGCCATCGAGAAGTGGACCGCGCTCGGCTTCGTGTTGCCCTGTGTGGTGCCCTTCGCAGTCCGGTTGCTGCTCGAGCCTGGCGCGTACAGCACCACGATGGGCGTGATGGTCACAATCTATGCGGCCGTGATCTCCGCGTCCGGCATTCGCCTGAGCCAGCACATCACCGAGAACATCCTGCTGCGAATGCAGGCCAGCGAACAGCAGCGCGCACAGGAACGATCGGAGCGCGCCCTGGCCCAGGCCAATCATCGATTACGGGATTTCATCGACGCCGCCGATCACGTCGCCATCATCGCGCTCGACAGTAACGGCATCGTCACAATGTTGAATCGGGGCGCCGAGAAAATGCTCGGCTATTCCGAACAGGAGCTGACCGGCAAGCTGACTCTGGAGCTGCTGCTCGACCCTCACGAGGTACTGGAAGTCGCCAATGAACTGAGCAGCGCGGACCGCCGCCTGTTCGGCCTGGATGCCTTCCTACAATACAGCCGCGAAACCGGCTCGTTTCGCCGTGAATGCATGTTCATCGGCAAGAACGACCAACGCGTGCTCGTGGATCTCGTGCTCACGCCCACGCACGGCAACGGCGACGCCGACACCATCACCGGCTTCCTCGCCACTGCGATCGACATCAGCGAACGCAAGCGTGCCGCCGAAGCGCTGATCCGAATGAATCAACGCTTTGTGCTGGCCGCGCATTCGGGTGGCATGGGAATTTGGGACTGGGACCTGGTGGCCGATACGCTCACCTGGGACGCACGCACCTACGAGATCTACGGCGCGCCGCGCGATGTGAAGCCCGACATGAGCTACATGCTTCGCACCGTTCACCCGGACGATGTGGAGCGCGCCCGTGGCGAGCTGATGGGGGCGCTCAGCGGCAAGCAGCCACAGCTGCGCACGACATTCCGGGTCATCTGTCCCAGCGGCGAGGAGCGCATCGTCAGCGCCTCCGGCCTGACCTTGCGTAACGCCAGCGGTCGCGCCGTTCGCATGACCGGACTGATCTGGGACATCACCGAAAACCGGCGCGTCGAGCGCATGAAGAACGAGTTCGTGGCCACGGTCTCGCACGAACTGCGTACCCCGCTGACCTCGATTCGAGGCTCGCTGGGTCTGGTATCGGCCGGCGTTGCAGGTAAGCTGCCCGAGCGCGCCGCCGGGCTGGTCAACATGGCCCTGAACAATTGCGAGCGCCTGACGCTGCTGATCAACGACATTCTGGACATGGAAAAACTGGAATCCGAAAAACAACGTTTCGACGTGCGGCGCATGGACGTGAGCGAGCTGGTGAAACGCTCGCTGGAGGACAACGCCGGTTTCGCGCAATCGCTCAGCGTGCACTTCGTGACGCCCGAGCCGTTGTGTAACACCCCCGTGCTGGTCGACCCGGGTCGCTTCCTGCAAGTGATGGCGAACCTGTTGTCGAACGCCAGCAAGTTCTCGCCCGCCGGTGCGGCCATCGAAGTGACGGCCCGCTGCAATCAAGGGCGCGTGCGCGTTTCAGTCCGCGACTACGGCAAAGGCATTCCGCCAGACTTCCAGCCGCGCATATTCCAGAAGTTTTCTCAGGCCGACTCGTCGGACTCGCGTAGTCGCGCCGGCACTGGCCTCGGCCTCGCGATCAGCCGCGCCATCGTCGAACGGCTCGGCGGTCACATCGGCTTCGATACCGGGCCCGGCGGCACGACGTTTTATTTCGAGCTGCCGGACGCCGACAGTGTCGCCGCGCAGACCCTGGCCCTTCAGCAGTCGCATGTGTCATGAGCTCGCAGCGCCTGCCGCTTCGTAACAGCGACATCGTCGCGATGCTGTTGATTGCGCTGGGCGTCGTGGTTGCCGGCGGCTGGATCCTGGGCAGGCCGCTGACCATCACTGTTGGCCTCGACAACATCGGCATGACCATGAATGCCGCGCTCAGCTTCATCGTTGCCGGCCTGGCACTGACCTTCGGGCAGCCGCGCGTACGACTCGGGCTCGCGGTGCTGCTGTCCATTCCCAGCGTGCTCACCTTGTGCGAGCACATGTTCCAGCTCGACCTGGGCATCGACGATCTGTTCGGCAACTCGTGGATCCTGCATGCCGCGCCTCATCACGGCCGCATGGCGCCGCAAGTCGCTGCCGGCTTCGCATTCGCAGCCGTGGCGCTCGCTCAACTCACCCGTCCGCAGGACAGCCGCCTGCATTGGCTCGGGCCGCTGGCCACCGGCGTCGTGTTTCTAATCGCACTGGTCTCGTTCTTCGGCCGGGTGCTTCGGCTCGATATCATTTATGACTGGCATTACGCGACGCGCATCGCGCCTCACACCGCCATTGGCTTGTTATTACTGTCGCTCGGCCTGGCGCAAATCGCTTATCGGCGCTCGTTCGACAAGGTCGACGATGTTTCCAACGATTCCCGGCGCATTCTGGCGGTCAGCACGGCGGCCATGCTGGCGATCACCATCACCTGCGCCGCCGTGTGCTTCGCCGTCGTCGTGCGCCACAGTCACGATCTGCAACAGACCACGCTGGCTCGCGAGCTGCGCAACCAAGTCGAGCTCATCAGCACCGAGATCGCCGGCCAACGGCAGGAAAGCGAACGGGTGGTGTCGAGTCAGTCGTTGGCTCAAATCATCGCGCGCAGCTCTCCGGAAGTCAGTGTGCCCAGGTTACGCGAGAGTTTGCGGGACTGGGCTGAGCGGCGACTGCCTCTGAGCCGCGGCCTGCAGGCGCTGGATCTGATCGATGCCGATGGTCATTCGCTGTTGCAGTCGGGCTCGTTCGGGCCGCCGCCCAGCAGTGTCGTGCGCCTCGATGACCAGGTGCGCATCGAAATCGGCAACGAAGCTCATCTGTTGATCGAGCGGCCGACGCCGCCCGATGCCGCCGGTCGCAGCGGCTTTATCAGAATGCAATTCGCTCTGCCGCGCCTGAACGCCGCCTTGTTGTCCGACCGGACCACCACTGAATTCGACACCTCCATCTGCCAGGCCCTGAGCGCGAACTCGATGCAATGTTTGCGATTGGCCTCTTCACCGCTGGCGACATTGCCCATGGCGCGCGACACGGCCGGCCGTGCCGGCGCGCTGAACCTCGCGTTCAGTGGCAAGAGCGGCGTGACATTGGGAGCGGAGCCCAGCGGCGCCCGTTTCTTTGCCGCGTATGGCCCCATCCCCGGCACGCCTTTGGTGACCGCGCTGACGACGCCGCTCGACACGCTCTACAGCGACTTGCGTCAGCGCTTGAACATGCTGTTGCTGCTGATGATTGGACTGGTCGGCGCGGCTGCCTGGCTGCTCCGCTGGCAGATTGCTCCGCTGCTCGCCAAGGTCATCGCTGCCCGTTCGCGCGCCAACGACAGCGCAATGCATCTCACCGCGATCATGAACACCGCCGGCGACGGCATCATCACTGTGAATCGGGTCGGAACCTTGTTGTCCGCGAACCCCGGCTTTCGTCGGCTGCTGGGCTCGGAGTCGACCGAACTGGTCGGCGAGAATCTCACCAAACTGCTGCCCGGGTTGCAGTTGCTGATCGATGAGCACGGCATGTACTCGCTGGCCTATTGCGCCGGCGAGCCGGCAGTGGAATTCCAGCGCGAATCCGCCACCGGCGAGACGCTCTACCTGCAAGTGGAGTTCGCGTGGCTCGATCCAACCACGCGTAGCACGCTGGTGGCGACGGTTCGCGATCTCACATTGCTCAAGCGCGGCGAAATGGAGCTGCGCGAGACTCACGAACGCCTACAGGACAGCGAGCGTTTGTATCGCGACCAGGCGACCCGGCTTGCGACTTTGTTTGACAGCGTCGAGGATGCGATTGTCGTCATCAACGCCAGCGGCAACATCGAATCGTGGAATCACGGCGCGGAGCAATTGTTCGGCTACGCAGCCGAGACCATCCTTGGCAAGGACGCGCGCTCATTGCTGCCCGAGCCGCACGCGTCACTGCTATCGCGCTACATACAAACCCGCGAGCGCATCAAGCCCGGCCGCATCGAAATGGAGGGTCGCCACGGCAGCGGCCGGATCATTCCTATCGAAGTGTCGATTCGCGAGATGATCATCAACGACGAGCGGCTTTACGTCGCCGTGCTGCATGACATTTCCGTGCGCCGCGAAGTCGATCGCATGAAATCGGAGTTCGTCTCGACCATCAGTCACGAACTGCGCACGCCCCTCACGTCAATTGCCGGCTCGCTCTCCCTCATCTCAGGCGGCGTGGCCGGCGAGATTCCCTCGAAAGCCGCGCGGCTGGTCGGCATCGCGCGCCAGAACAGCGAACGTCTGATCCGCCTGATCAACGACATCCTGGATCTGGAAAAGGCCGAGGCCGGCAAACTGGGCTTTTCGTTGCACGTACGCTCACTGCGCGCCGAAGTGGCATCGGTGGCCGAGTTCAACCGCGGTTTCGCGCAAGGCCTCGGCGTGGCCATCGAACTGGAGGACGGCGATGACGCCGACGTGCTCATCGACAGCGACCGCCTCACTCAGGTCCTCACCAACCTGATCTCCAACGCCGCGAAGTTCTCGCCGCCCGGCGGCGTCGTTCGCATTCGCATCGACCGCGAGAAACAATTCGATGTGCGCGTGACCGTCACCGACAACGGTCCAGGCATTCCACCGGAGTTCTGCGCGCGTATCTTCCAGAAGTTCGCGCAGGCCGACGCGTCCGATAGCCGCGCCAAGGGCGGCACCGGCCTGGGCCTGTCGATCGCCAAGACCATCACCGAAAAACTCGGCGGCCGCATCGGTTTCGACACCACGCCCGGCAAGGGCACCAGCTTCTATGTGATCCTGCCCATCCACGGCCACGGCCGCCTCGGCATGCAGGGCAAGGCGCCGCCAGAAGACATGGCCATCGAGGTCGAGCGTGGCGCGTTACCGCCACGCGGTGAAATCTTGCCGCAGATCCTGCACGTCGAAGACGATCAGTCGCTCTCCGCCATCGTGCGCGAAACCCTATCGCGCAACGCCGTTGTGACTTCAGCGAGATCGGTCGCGGCCGCTCGTCAGCAGCTGGCCGAGAAACATTTCGATGCCGTGATCCTGGATGTGACTTTGCCGGACGGCTCGGGCCTGGACCTGCTGCCCCTGGCGGAGCGCGCCGGCAAGCGCGCTCCGGTGATGGTGTCTTATACGGCGGATGAGCCTTCACGCGCTTTGCGTGTCGCGGTGGATGCCGCGCTGGTCAAGTCGCGGCATTCGGTCACTCAGCTGTTAGTCACCGTGCTGGCTCAAATCGAACGAGCCGATCCTCGCGACGCTGAAACGATTCGAGCCAGCTAGCGGGAGAGGCGGAAGTGTCGATGTATGCCGGCGAACCCGGCCGGAACCGAACTCTCATCGATACGGGTTCCAGGCATCCGCGCCGGCAAAGAACGTCGGCAGCGACCAGCGTTGCGCCTCGGCGGCGGACAGAACCTTCGTATGCGATTGCCGCTTGCTCATATCGGCGCTGCGACCTTGCGTGTTGAACTCGGCGTAGTAGGCCAGCTTCAGCCGATCGGTCTTCCCCGGCGTCCATTCGCGCCAGCCTTCCGGATCGAGATCGCCCTTCACTGTCGTATTCATGAAAATGACGGCCGCGTAGTCACGCCACGGTCGCCCGAAGTAGATCCGCGCGCCCTCCTCGCCCGTGATCGTGCAGTTGTTGAACACGAAAGCGCGATCTTGATCCGGAGCCGTGCGGGCATGAGCTGTGATCAATATCTCCGGATGAGCGATAGCGTGGATCTGACAGCGCTCGAAGAACGCCTTGGAGTCGCCGAAGATGAAATCGACATGTCCTTCGATGTAACAATTCGAGAAGTACTGGCGACTCGTCGGGCAGGGCTCGGACCCGCACTTCTTGCTGCCCGCATAGAGCGTGTCCTGCGCACCCAACAGGCGTACGTGATCGATCACCGCTCGATCTCCCGTGACGGACAGCGCAACCGCCTGCGAGCGCTGGTCCGAGCGCTTGTGATAGTCGTTCTGGATGGTGAGATTTTCGGCACGGAAGTTCTCGCCGCTCACGTGCAACGTCGCCGAGCGGAACGTGCCACCTGCCGTCACCGCCCCGTCGCTCCAAACGATGACCACATCGTCAGGGCTGGCCCCCAACCCGCGCAAGCGCACGTTCGGTTTCCCGATCACGATCTTCTCGCGATACTCACCAGCCGGCAGCAGGATCTCTCCACCGCTCGCAGGCAACGCATCGACGGCCGCCTGTAACGAAAGGAAAGCCGTGCCGTTGTAGGTCGGCTGCGAGAACTTACCTCTGGGGCTGGGCACGGTCGTCAGCTCGTGCAGATATTCTTCGAGATTCGTGTAGCCATCGCGGTCGGCATCCGCGGCATCGTCCGCCGCTTGCGGATTCAGCCCGTTCGCCTGCTCCCACGCATCCGGCATTCCGTCCTGATCGCTGTCCGCCAGCGGCGGCAACGAGATGAGCGCGGGCCATCCACCGACTTGAGTCTGCGAGTCGATCAAGCCGCCACTGCGATCGCGCACGCTTTGCACGACTCTGCGATCGACACTGTCTCGCACCAGCGAAGCGCCGGATGAGTTCAAGACTCGCTCATACGCCTGCGCTGCCGGTTCCCGTGCGACCGGCGCGACGTCCGCAGGTTTTGCGAGCCGGTGCTCCGGCCCTTTCTTGCCCGACACCAGGCTCCATTGATCGGCCGGCAGCTGGCCGTCCATGGTGTTGCCCGCGAACCAGGCCTGCGCAAGCTCGTTGGAGTCATCGAATGCAATCCGTCCGGTCGACGCCGGGCCGGGCAGATAAGTGTTGTCCTCGAAGTTATATTTGACGATTGACGCTTTCACGCCCGTGTCGGCGTTGTAGCCAGAATGTTTGCCGCCCCAATCGTAGAAAACATTCGAACGATAATCATGCAATGCGCCAACCGGATCGCGTTCCGGCGGCACTGGATTGCCGGGCCGAGGATTGCGGCCTTGATGATGCGCCCACAGGTTGTGATGAAAGCTGATGCGCGTGCCGTAACCGCCAGCGATCAGCGAGCCATAGCCATGCGTGCCCTTCACGTGCACCGATCGATTCAATGACTCGGCAATGATCGACCACTGCACGGTCACGTCGTAGAACCCGGTCTGCGGATCTTTGAAGCCGTTATTAACCGACAGCGTCTCGTCGACGGACCAGCTGGCGGACACATGGTCCAGAATGATCCGTCGACCGCTGCGCACCCAAATAGCATCGCTCTCCGCCCGCCGCTCATCGCCCAGGCGCGAGCGGATGTAACGGACCACCACGTCGTCCGCGGCAACGATGAGCGGGTGATTCTTCAACGTGATGCCGTCGCCCGGCGCGCTCTGGCCTGCAATCGTGATGCGCGGTTGTTTAATGTCTAAAGGCGTTTCGAGCGCGATGGTCCCCGACACGTCGAACAGAATCGTCCGCGACTCCGCCAGCTCGACTGCGGCACGCAGGCTGCCCGGACCGGAGTCATTCAAGTTTGTGACTTTGACGACGCGTCCGCCGCGACCGCCAAGCGACAGCCGGCCCGCCCCTTCGGCGCCCTGGAAAGCCACGGGCGATTCAGCGTGTCCTCCGGCCACGTTCGAAGGCGCGCTCGGGGGCGACGAACAGCCCGCGAGCGCCCCGAGCATCGAACCATACATTGCAACCAGAAGACGCGATCTCATCATCCGACTCCCTCCCGCTCAAAATCTCAAGCGCACACCCGCGAAGTACTGACGCCCCGTGCTGCGGTACTGTGTGACCAGGGGGTTGTCTTGATATGCCCAGCGCTCGTCCGCCTGATTGGTAAGATTCAGTGCTTCTAAACTCAGCGTGACCGCATCGCTCAACTCGTACGACACCGACGCGTCGACGTTGAGCGTGTCCTCACTGCCCACGAAGTCGTTGACCAGCGGCGAATCGCACACGCCGGGATCGCACGATCCCGAAGCGACCGGATACTGCGTGACATAGCCATCGCGATAGGCACCCGACACCCGCGCACTCCATTTCTCGGTTTCGTAGTAGACGGTGAGATTGTAAGAGCCTGGCGAGGCGCCGAGCCATGGGCCCGGCTGCACCACCTGCGGACGCGCGCCGTCCGGCGTGCCTGGATCGATCACATACATCAGCTCCGAATCGATGTGAGTGTAGTTGGCCTGCACGCCCAGGTTACTGAGCAGGCCCGGCAGGAAGGTCAGGTCCTGCTGATAGATGAGCTCATAGCCCTTGATGTCGCCGCCTGGCGCCGAGCGGAACTGACGCACGTCGAACGGATTGTCGGCCCGTAGGTAAGCGATCGCGTTGGCGTTGGTCTGCTGCGCGATGAGCTGATCGATCACCTCCTGGCCCAGGAACGACGACAGCGTTTGAGTGCTGACGATGGTCTGAGGATACGAGTCGATCTTCTTGGTGAAATAGGCCGCGGACAGCAAGGCGCCTTCCGCAAAATACCATTCGACGCTGAAGTCATAGTTCTTGCCACGGAACGGGTCCAGCTTGGGATTGCCGATCGTGAGCGAGCCGCCGGTGGCGTTGCCATTGGTCGGTACCGTCAGCGCCGTGATGCTCGGCGCGAGATTGCCCAGCAGCGGACGCGCCATGACCTTCGCGGCGGCAACACGCAGCAACAGATTCGGCACGATTTCGTAGCTCACATTCAACGATGGCAGCGTATCGCTGTAGTCGTTCTTGCCCACTACCGGGCGCGAGCCAGTCGTGAACCCGTCCGATACCAGCTCCGTACGCGCGTAGCGCAAGCCGACGTTGCCCTGGAGCGAACGGTTCCAAACATCGAGCGCGAAGTTCAGCTGCGCGAAGTAACTGTCGTCGTCCTCGGTTACGGCATAGGCGTTTTGCGGCGTCGATAGATACGACAGGCGCCAGTCGCCCCACTGATTGATGCAATTGCAGTCGAAGCCGACAGCATTGCGGAACGCATCCAGATTGGGCGCGATGAAGCTGCGCGTCACGCCGGCTGGAACATCGAGGCCATCGCCGAACGACACCACGCGACTCAAATCGCTGACCGATTTGCCCAGCTCCGCCAGGCTCGGATTCAACGTCTCGGTGGTCAGTCGTTGCAGCTGCCGCGTCTCGAATTCGTAGGTGCGCACGCTGGCGCCGAAATCGAGACTGAAGACATCGGTCAGGCCAAGCTTGAAGTCGAGCCGCGCGGTTTCGAAAGTGTTCTTGACGTCGCGCTGGTACATGCGCAGCGCCGAGAAGCCCTTCACCACATCCCAGTTGTTCGGGTCGGCCGCATCGAAGCCGAATTGCATCACCGGCATCGAGCCGCCGCCGCGCTCGTCGTAAACGAAGAGTCCCTGCGAGTCCATGCGGTTGAACTCAGCCAGCAAGCCCTGGCTGTCGTTTTCCGATTCGGACTGACCATACACCGCGGCCACACTGAACCGGTCGCTGAACTCATGAGAAACGTTCAGCGACAGCTGTTTGAACTCGGTGGTGTAGAAGCTGGCATCGGCCGCCGACCGGAAGTCCACGTTCTGCAAGACCAGGTAGTCGGCCTGATTCGCATCGTTCACGTGCGCATCGAGCACGCGCGTGGCCGGCCGCCCGATCATCGCGCCTCGCATCGCCACGCCATCCGGATCGGGGATGTAACCGACCGAGGCCGGGTTGTTGTAATACTCGTAGGGCTCGAGGTTGTGCGGATTGCGACTGAATCCCCCCGCGAACACCGGCGTCGTGCCATACAACTGCTCGCCACAATCGATGGCATCCTGTGTCTCCGATGCGGCTCGCGAGGTACACGTGGCGTACGCGCCTCGACGCGTGGCCGCTGATGTCGTCCCCGATACGGTGTTGAGCGAGGCGTTGGTGTTGTTTCGATTCAGACCGACCGGCGAGATCTGGTAGTTGATCTGACCCTGCTCGAACTTCGAATACAAGCCATCGAGGCTCACGCTGGTACGCTCGGTGGGCTTCCATTGCAAGCCAAACGTGACCCCCAGCCGCTCTTGATCGAGCGCCGATTCTTCGATGGTGGGTAGCGCCGGGATGCGCGTGAGGTCGTTCAATTGAGCGTAGGCAGCGGCATCGGAACCGGACAGCGTGTTGCGCACTGATGCGTTGGAAATGCCGCTCGGCAAAGCGCTCGCGTTCGGCACAGCGAAACCGCGAATCAAATTCGGCGCCGTGGTACCGGCGAAGGTCGAGCCGCGATACGTGTAGTCCGACTGGCCTGGTGCGCGCCGATAAGCATCGATCGACTGCTCGCGCTTGTTATATGCGGCGGACATGGAAACGCCGAGCCGCCCGTCGAACCATTGATCCGCAATCAAGCCGGCGATGCGAGGATTGTGAGTTTCGCCCACCTCGTAATAAGCATCCTGCACCGAGAACGCGAGTTGCCGGCTGTCGAAATCCAGCGGCCGCGTGGCGATCAAGTCCACGGTCGCGCCCAATGAGCCTTCGTCGACTTCGGCCGTCGAGGTCTTCTGCACTTTCAACGAACTGAACAGCTCGGACGCGAATGTATTGAAGTCGAAGCCGCGGCCGCGATTCGGACTGGTGCCCGAATCGTTCGACCCTGCTGTCGACAATGCTTCGAGACCGTTGATACGCACGCGCGTGAAATCGCTGCCCAGGCCGCGCACAGTGATCGAACGTCCTTCGCCGTTGTCACGATCGATCGAGACGCCCGGCAGGCGCTGCAACGACTCGGCCAGATTCGCATCGGGAAAGTCGGCAATATCTTCTGCGTTAATCACGTCGACCATCGCGGCCGTCTCGCGCTTCTCGTCGAGCGCGCTACGCAATGCCTGCCGGTAGCCGGTGACGACCACTTCCTCGAGTTGAGAATCGCCGGCGTCCGCGGCCTCCGCATTATTCGTCGACCACAGCGCCAGGGACGAGGCCGCTCCTAGAGCCACATGCACAGCCACGCGCACGCGGCGCGGTTTCCCATGAACCAGCATGATGAATCCCCCCAAACAGTTGTCGTATGTGTTCGGTCCGCTGAATTTTTCCCGGCAAAACTCACTGACACCGGTAGCAATCCAGACCAGCTTTTAGCCAAGAGAAATCCCTCCTCTGCAATTTTCGAGGCCGTGCGGGTGGCGACAGCGAGTTATCGCTATCACTTGAAATGACTTTTACATATCAAAAAATAGATTTCAACAGCGGAAAACAGCGTTTTCGTGTCGAACCGGTGGTTAGATGTACCCGCCGCGGGCGCGATCCCTTCCAGTAGCGAGGTCGCTCGGGGATCTGTTAGCCTCGTAATTCATGACACCGGTGGCATACGCATGGACCACAACAAGTACTGGATCAGTAAGGGGATTTTGAGCATCGCAATGGCTGTTTTCGCCTGCTCGCTGGCCGGAGGAACGGCGCGAGCCGACACTCCTACGCCATCGCCGGCAGCCACGCCCATCCGTGCTTCGAAAATCATTTTGATCGGCGATTCGACCGTTGCCGTGCAAGGTGGATGGGGCAGCAGCTTCTGCGCCGAGCACGTTACGTCGTTCGCTGCTTGTTTGAATCTGGCGCGCGGCGGGCGCAGTTCCGGAAGTTACATTGCCGAAGGTTCTTGGGAACTGGCGCTCAACGAAGCACGCGCCCCTGGATACGTCGCAACCTGGCTGCTCATTCAATTCGGTCACAACGATCAACCGGGCAAGCCGGGACGCTCGACGGATCTGGCCACTGAATTCCCGGCGAATTTACGTCGCTATGTGACCGAGGCCCGCGCCGTCGGTGCACAGCCCGTCCTGATCACACCGCTCACGCGTCGTATCTTCAAAGACGGCAAGCTCGAGAATGGTCTGGCACCGTGGGCCGAGACGATCGCGCGTGTCGCGAACGAAATGAAAGTTCCGCTGATCGATCTCAATGCGCGCAGTACCGCTGCAGTACAGGCGATGGGCTCGACGGCTGCGAATGAGTTTGCGTCATTGCCTCCATCGCCCGCAGTTGCCGCCGCTGCGGCGACGGGCACGACGATTCCGGCCACGACGGAAACCAACGATCGCTCGCCTCCGCCGGCGCTCATCGATCCGAAGTTGCCGCCGCTGGCGCAGCCGAAACTGTCGTTCGATTACACGCATCTCGGCCGCAAAGGGTCCGACTACTTCGCCGCGATGGTTACAGCGGAGCTGGCGACTGCGGTCCCGGAGATGCGCCCGCTGCTGATTCTCTGAGCGTAGACTAGCGCTCACGATCGCATCGACCGTGAGCCGCTGTTGCCATGACATCTTCCAAACCCTTCGCGCCCGCTTGCGAGCGCAATCAAGGCCCCATTCTCGAAGTCCTGCGCCAGTATTTTCGCGATCGACGTCGTGTGCTGGAGATCGGCAGCGGAACCGGACAACACGCGGTCCACTTCGCGCCAGCATTTCCGAACGCGGTTTGGCAAACATCGGATGTCGCGGAGAATCTGCCTGGCATACGGATGTGGCTGAACGAAGCAGCCTCATCGAACCTGCCAGCGCCACTCACGCTCGATGTCACAGGCAACTGGCCGCACGCGAGCTTCGACGCCATCTTCAGCGCGAACTCGCTGCACATCATGCCGTGGTCGGCGGTAGAACAGTTTTTTGCTGGCGTCGGTCGTGTGCTGGAGCCGGGTGGCATTCTCGCCGTCTACGGCCCCTTCAACTATCACGGCACCTACACTAGCGATAGCAACCGGGAATTCGACGGCTGGCTGAAACAACGCTCCGCACTGAGCGCCATTCGCGATTTCGAAGCCGTCGACGGCTTGGCCCAGGGCATCGCCTGCCAACTCGTGAAGGATCACACAATGCCCGCAAACAACCGCCTGCTAGTATGGCGGCGCCAAATCCCGGCGCCGACCCGATCCGATGCATGAAGTCTGTTGTCATATTCTCGACGCTGTTGCTGCTGCCCCTGAGCGCCCTCAGCGCCGAACCGCCTTACAAGGAAGTGATGAACGAAGCGGTGCGGGCCAAACAGCCTGTGGTGTATGCGCGCGTGGCCGATCATGGCTTCGGCATCCAATACCGGCGCGATAGCGGCACTGGATTCGGCGTCGGCAACCTGGTCGGCGGAATATTGGGTGGTTATAACGGCGCCTTCATCGGAGGCATGTCGGGCGTCGTAGCCGACAAAATTGCCGATACCCAACCCACCGAGCTCGCCGAGAAAGACGCCGAGGCGCTGTCTCCTTTCATGGACCGAGCCGCCGCTCAGCATGATCTCGAAGTCGGCTTGGCCGAGAGCCTGGCGACGGCACCGTTGTTCGAAATGCCGGCCGTCCTCAACGCTTTGCCGCCCGGCGCGTCCACGGGGATTGAATCATTCAAAGAAGATCCGGTACTGATCGTGGAGCTGTATGCGTCCTTGCTCACGGATTACACCGGGCTGCAGGTCACGTTGCTGGCCCAGGAGTTGAGCCCGTCAGCAGTCGACTCGCCGACGTCGGGCCGCGTCTATCGCAATCGCATCGACTATGTCAGCCCGCTACTGACGCCGACGCACATCAAGGACAGGGCCGAGATCAAGGCCGACGTGGACGCCGTCAAGGCCAAATACAAAGGCCGCAAGCTCAATGCCGAAGAGCAGAAGCAAATGAACGAGGAACTGAAGGATGCGAAGGCCGGCACGACACTGGAGAAGTATCGCCTGCCGCTGATGGAGCAATGGACCGCGAACGACGGAGTGAAACTGCGCGAGGAGTTGCAGATCGGCACCAGGATCGTCACTCAGCTACTCGCGCGGGATCTCATGGATTACAGTGCCGTCGAGATCCGCAGGGAAATCGGCAGCAAGGACTGGGGCACCGCGCGGGACTCGACGATGGATCGTCAGGTCCGCGTCTTCTTTGGTGGCCCGTTCGCCGGCTCGCTGGTCTCGCAACCCACCGGCTACGGGGTGCGCGGTTGCCAGGGCATCGGCTTCAAGAAGACGGTGCCCCCGGCGGATATTCCCAAACTGTGCATTATCTTCAGGTAACGCTCAGCTCGTCACTGCCTCGGTCATCTTGAAGATGCCTTGCGCGTTGCTGCTATCGAAGCCGAGATCGAGTTCGTCGCTGCCTGCGTGTAGCGGAGCACGGGTGATGAACTCGAAGAACGATCCGGGCACCTCCATTTCCATCGTCGAACCATCGGCGGCACGGAACGAACGACGCACCGGGTCGGCGCGGAATGCGGTCTGACGAACACGCCCCGAACTGGACACCTCGACGCGATCCTTGATGCGCCGGCCGAGCTCGCGCTGCCGATCCGCGACCGCTTCGACATCGACCACGCGATCGGTCGCGTGATTGAACGCATTGCCTTCGGTCGCAATCCAGGCGGCTTCCTTCGAATGCAGGCGCAACGTCT
This sequence comes from Steroidobacter flavus, assembly GCF_042651805.1. Lineage (NCBI taxonomy): Bacteria > Pseudomonadati > Pseudomonadota > Gammaproteobacteria > Steroidobacterales > Steroidobacteraceae > Steroidobacter > Steroidobacter flavus. The sequence continues at coordinate 289,351 of NZ_JBHSDU010000003.1, forward strand.
CATAGTCATCGAGCGAAGGAATCTGGTGATGACAACCGAAGCACGCCGCGAGATCCGGCATGGCCGCGCACGCCAGCGTCAGGTCGACTGACTTATTCCCTTCCAACACTTCCAACAGCTCGCGCGCCTGCGGCCCCAGCGGGTCACGAGACGTTCCAAACACGCGCGCAGCGGCGACCTGAAACTCGGACGGGAACTGATCGATGTGCAGCTCGCTGACGAAGAACTGCGGGATATCCGCCGGACCATCGTCATGTGCATACGACCGCCCGGTCATGCGCAGTCGGGTCAGCGGATAAACGCCGCGAACGCTATAGCCCAACGGTCGAAGTACGCGAGTCAGTACCTCTTCGCCCGACGGCAACGCCCCAACCATAGGCCCCGGCAAATGGATGGTCCGGACGGCGCCATGATCGAACACGATGCGCCGACCTTCCTGATGATTCTCGGCGACGTAGGTCGCACCGCTCGGCACTCGCGTCAGCAAGTCTCGAAACAGAATCGTGTTCAACGCCATCGCAAGCACACGCCGGGAGACACGCGAGCCTTGCTCCACCAGCACGTCCGCAGGCAAATGCAGAGTCGAAGCGACATGCGCAGCTGTCGCTTCATCCATGGACGTAAGCAACAGCGCCGAATAATTCGTCACACTCACAAAGTGCCTCGACTCAGATATCGAACTTCACGCCCTGCGCCAACGGCAGGCGCGTGCCATAGTTAATCGTGTTCGTCGCACGCCGCATGTAGCCCTTCCAGCAGTCCGAGCCGGCCTCGCGACCGCCGCCCGTTTCTTTCTCGCCACCGAAAGCGCCGCCGATCTCGGCCCCCGAAGGGCCGATGTTGACGTTGGCAATACCGCAATCCGAGCCGAGCGCCGACAGGAAATATTCCGCCTCGCGCAGATCGTTGGTGAAGATGCAGGACGACAGGCCCTGCGGCACCTCGTTATGCAGCCGAACGACTTCCTGCAGGTTGTCGTACTTCATTACGTACAGGATCGGCGCGAACGTCTCACGACGCACCACGTCGTCCTGAGAAGTCACTTCGACCAGCGCGGGACGAACGTAATAAGCGTCATCGCCCAATTCCGGCGCGACGCGATCGCCGCCGACCACCTTGCCGCCGATCGCAGCCGCCTGTTGTAGCGACTGCTGCATGGCTTGATACGACTGCTTATCCACCAGCGGACCGATCAAAACATCCTCGCGCCGCGGATCGCCGATCGCGACCGACTGATAGACCTTCTTCAGACGCGCCACGCAATCGTCGTACACCGCCGAGTGAACGAACAGGCGGCGCAGGGTCGTGCATCGCTGCCCCGCTGTGCCCATCGCACCGAAGGCAATGCCACGAAGCGCGAGATTCATATCCGCTGTGGGAGAAACGATTGCGCCGTTGTTTCCACCGAGCTCGAGGATCGCGCGAGCGAAACGCGCGGCGAGCTTCGGGGCCACCGTGCGGCCCATGTGCGTCGAACCCGTCGCGGACACGAGCGGCACCCGCGGGTGATCGACCAGCACTTCGCCGACCTCACGACCACCAATGATCAGCGTCGACAGCCCCTCCGGCACACCACCAAACTTCGCAGCGGCACGCTCGAACAGCGTTTGCACAGCGAGTGCAGTGAGCGGCGTCTTTTCCGACGGCTTCCACACCACGGAGTTGCCACACACCAGCGCCAGCGTCGAGTTCCAAGCCCACACAGCGACCGGGAAGTTGAACGCCGAGATCACACCGACAACACCCAGCGGATGCCAGTTCTCCATCAAGCGATGATCGGCGCGCTCGGACGCAATCGTGAGACCGAACAGCTGACGCGACAGACCGACCGCGTAATCGCAAATGTCGATCATCTCCTGCACTTCGCCCTGCCCTTCCGATAGGATCTTGCCCGCCTCGAGCGTGACGAGCCGCCCCAGATCCTCACGCGCCGCGCGCAACTCTTCACCGAACAATCGCACGAGTTCGCCACGCTTCGGTGCGGGAACTGAACGCCACGCAAGAAACGCCCGATGCGCCCGTTCGATCTGCTCACTCGCTTCCTGCGCTGAGTTCTCGCGCAGACGGCCGACAATGTCACCGCTGATGGGCGAGCGCGCCACCAAGCTGCCATTGTTAAACCGCTCCGCCGGCACTCCGAGACGCGCGAGCGTAGCGGCGACATCGTTGATAACGCTAATGTGAGTCATGGCTGATCCTGTTAGCGGGGCGCGTAGGCGCGCCCGAAGCGATTCCCCAGGAACATATTCAGATCGATATCTTCCTGCCGAATGAAGCCGCGATCGGCGATCTTCCCCGTGGCGAGCAAATCGAGCACGCCCGTGATCCCGGCCGCCGTCGTGATCTGAATCGCGCTCCGCATCACACCGCCAACCTCAGCGCTGTAAATCTTGTTCGCGTACGTATCCTGCACGAGCTGACCGTTACGCATGCCGCTGACCGTGACGAACACGATCACCACGTCCTGCAACGTCGCCGGCAGCGCGTTCTCGAGGATGTCCTTGAGCACATCGCGACGATCGCGCAGACGCAGATCGTTCAGCAGCGCCTTCATGATCGCCGCGTGACCGGGATAACGAATAGTGCGGTAGTTGAGATTGCGCACCTTGCCGCTCAAGGTCTCGCACAGCGAGCCCAGCCCGCCGGACGTGTTGAACGCCTCGTACGTCACGCCGTCGAGCGAGAACTCTTCCAGCTCTTCCATCGGCGGCACTTCGCGACGCTCGCCGTTGACGATGGCTTCGCAGGGCTCGCAGTACTCGTTGATGAGCCCTTCGGTGCTCCAGGTCAGGTTGTAGTTGAGCGCGTTCGACGGAAACTTCGGCAGCGCGCCTACGCGCATGCGCACGTCATGCAGCGTGTCGAAGCGACGGATCAGATCGTAAGCCGCGATGGTGATGAAGCCCGGTGCCAGGCCGCACTGAGGAATGAACGCAGTCTGCGCGCCTTCCGCCAGCTTCTTCACCTTGCGCGTGGTCGCCACGTCTTCGGTGAGATCCAGGTAGTGCGCGCCCGTTTCCTTGGCCGCGACGGCGATGTCGCCCGTCAGATTGAACGGCACCGCGCTCAGCACAGCGAAGCTGCCTTTGAGCAACGCGCTCAGCTCGCGCGGATTGGTGACGTCGACTGCCTTCGTTTCGATGGACGGGTTGAGGCCGTTGAAGCGGCCCACCGCACGATCCGCCAGGGTGACGCGATAGTCGCCGCTGGCGGCGAGCATATCGGCAATGGTGACGCCAATCTTGCCGGCGCCTGCGACCACGATGTGTTTCATGGCAGGCATTGTCGGTAAGCCCCCAGTCGACGGGTATTGCCAAAGCGCCGAGCTGTCGGCAATGTTTCGGCGTTTTGTCGGTACCGTTGGTCATTTCGCCGAGGCACTCCCCGTTTTCGCATGAAGCCCCGCCCGCAACCGCTCGATGCCGTCGACCAGCAACTGATTGCGCTGTTGCGCGAGAACGCTCGTGCCCCGACCGCCGCCCTCGCCCGCAGCCTCGGCCTGTCGCGCACCACGGTGCAAAGCCGGCTGGAACGGCTGGAGCGATCCAAGGTGATCACTGGCTATTCGGTCCGCCTCTCGGAGACGCAGGAACGCGGCGCCGTCCACGCGTACATCATGATCACAGTGAAGCCGAAGCACGCCGGTCAAGTCGAGCGCGAAGTACGCAAACTGAAGGACGTGCGCGTTCTACAGGCAGTCAGCGGCGCGTTCGATCTGATGGCACTGGCCGTCACCGATTCGATCACCGACATGGACGAGTTGATCGACTCCATCGGCGAGCTCGACGGCGTCGAGCGCACCACGTCCTCTATCGTCCTGTCGACCAAATTCGAGCGTTGAAAGCTGCCCGCCATCGTGCGGTCGATCCGATTTCCAGCGCTGAAAGCTGCCAGTTTTTTGTGAGCTGAGCGCGTTCGCCCGACAGCGTGCGTCGCCAACTTGCGTCGCGCATGAGAGCTGTATATACAGCCAGACATGGACCTGGAGACCAAGCTCGCCATCCTGGCCGACGCCGCCAAATACGACGCCTCATGCGCCAGCAGCGGCGCGCCCAAACGTAGCGCTGCGCCGGGCAAAGGCATGGGCTCGACCACGGGCATGGGCATCTGCCACAGCTACACGCCCGACGGTCGCTGCGTCTCGTTGCTCAAGATCCTGTTGACCAACTTTTGTCTGTACGACTGTCTCTATTGCATCAACCGCCGTTCGAGCGACATTCCACGAGCTCGCTTCTCGGTGCAGGAAGTGGTCGACCTGACGCTCTCCTTTTATCGACGCAACTACATCGAAGGCTTGTTCCTCAGCTCCGGCATCATCCGAACGGCTGACTACACGATGGAACAATTGGTCGAAGTCGCTCGCACGCTGCGCGAAGAGCACGAGTTTCGCGGCTACATCCATCTGAAGACCATTCCTGAAGCGAGTCCGGAATTGGTCGAGGCCGCGGGCCGTTATGCCGACCGCTTGAGCGTCAACATCGAACTCCCGACGCGCGAGGCGCTGACCACGCTGGCGCCGGAAAAGAGCGATGTGTCCATCAAGCGCGCCATGGGCGAGATTCGTCTCAAGCTCGATGAGAAAGCGGATGGGGGAGCGAAAGCGCCGCGCTTCTCTCCGGCGGGCCAGAGCACACAGCTCATCGTCGGTGCCGACGAAAGCACCGACGCGTCCATCATGGAAACGGCGGACACACTGTATCGCTCGTACAAGCTGCGCCGAATTTATTACTCGGCATTTAGCCCGATTCAACGCACGTCCGCGCTCCTGCCCAACAAGGCGCCGCCGCTGATGCGCGAGCATCGGTTGTATCAAGCCGATTGGCTGATGCGTTACTACGAGTTCTCGCTCGGCGAACTGTCGCAGGCCATGCCGGGCGGCAAGCTGGATTTGAGCGTCGATCCGAAGACCACGTGGGCGCTGGCGAATCGCCATCAGTTCCCGGTGGATGTGAACACGGCTGACCGCCACCTGCTCCTGCGAGTGCCGGGATTGGGTGTGCGAGTGATTGATCGCATCATCAGCTCGCGCCGTCATCGCAAGCTGCGTTACGAGGATTTGAAAACACTCGGCGCGACATTGAAGCGCGCACGCCATTTCATTTGCACGGCTGATTATAGGCCGCAGCAGAGCGATCGCAGCTCGGATGGCCTGCGGCACGCGTTGATCTCAGCGCCCGAACAGCAGTCGTTGTTCTGACTATGTATTCGGCCTGCGTACAAGAGTTCACGCAGTGGCGCGACGTGGCGCGTCCGCTGTTATCCGCCGGCACTATTCCCGAAGACATCGAGTGGCGGCTCGGCCGGCAGTTCGAACCGTTGGTGCCATCGCTCGAAGCGCCGGCACCGTTGCGCCTGTCACGCCAGCTGATCGAGCTATTGGAAACCCTCAGTTGCTATCGCCACGACGGCCGCTGGGATTTGATGTATCGGCTGGCCTGGCGTTCCTTACGGCAGCCTCACCTCTTGGAAGACGCTGCCGATCCCGACGTTCACCGCGCCATGCAAATGGCCAGCGCCGTGAACCGCGAGGTCCACAAGATGCACGCGTTCGTTCGCTTTCGAGAAATGACCGACGAACAAGGCGAAAAGAAATACTTCGCCTGGTTCGAGCCGACGCATGAAGTCCTGCGCCTGGGCGTGCCGTTCTTCTGCAAACGCTTCCCGAACATGGAATGGATGATCGCCACGCCCGACGGCACCGCGCTGTGGCAGAACGGTGAGCTGCGATTCATCGAAACACCGGAGAAGTCGACGCTGCCCAAAGCGGATGCGCATGAAGGACTGTGGCGCACGTACTATCGAAACATCTGCAACGTGTCGCGTATCAACCCGCCGGCCATGAAACGCGAGATGCCGCAGCGGTATTGGCGCAACTTGCCCGAGTCCGTCGAGATTCAAACGCTGTTGCGCGACGGTCAGGCGAGCTTTGCTCAGCGCCAGCGCGAAGCCATGGATCTGGAGCTCGCCAAAGCTCGAGCCATGCAACGCGCGCTGGCGGATCTGCCCGATCACTCCGGCGGTCCGTCCGCGTGTCGTCGTTGTGACATCTGGCGTCACGCAACCCAGGCCGTTCTCGGCGAAGGCGCAACCTCGGCGTCAATCATGCTGGTTGGCGAACAGCCCGGCGATGAAGAAGACCTGCGCGGTCGTCCGTTCGTCGGCCCCGCCGGGCGCGTGCTCGACGAAGCGTTGAAAACGGCCGGGCTGGAACGCGGCGAGTTGTACGTCACCAACGCCGTCAAACATTTCAAATGGCAACCGCGCGGCAAACGCCGCCTACACAAACGGCCCGATGCTTCGGAAGTCGCGGCCTGCAATCACTGGCTCGATGCCGAAGTGTCGCAAGTCAAACCTCGCATCATCGTTGCCCTTGGCGCATCGGCACTCCGCGCTGTCGCCGGCCTGACCGACTCGATCGAATCGGCCCGCCAGCTGCAAATTCCACACGCCAGCGGAGCGCAGGTCGTATGTACCTATCATCCGTCCGCAATCCTGCGCGCCGACCCGTCGAACGCCGACCAACTGCGCTCCCACCTGGTGGACGATTTGCGCCGTGCCCGGGAACTCGCCGCGTGACGGTGCACTTGCTGTAACGATGTCCGCCACTCCGCCACCGCTGGTGACCGTCACAGAAAACGGCCTGTATTGCCCGGCCGGTGGATTTCATATCGACCCGTGGCGGCCGGTGGAAACCGCGGTCATCACGCACGCGCATGGCGATCATCTGCGCCAAGGCAGCACCCGTTATCTGCTCGCCGAGCCCGGCCTGGCCATCGCACGTCATCGCCTGGGTGCGGATCATCAGCCGACGCCTTTGAACTACGGCGAGCGACTGCAAGTCGGCGCAACGACGATCTCACTGCATCCCGCCGGTCACATTCTCGGCTCCGCGCAGCTGCGCATCGAACACGAAGGACAAGTATGGGTCGTGTCCGGCGACTACAAGCGACAGCCCGATCCAACGTGTGCGCCCTTCGAGCCGCTGACGTGCGACGTATTTATCAGCGAAGCGACCTTCGCCCTTCCGGTCTATCAATGGCAGCCCACTGGCGAAGTCGTCGAAGAAATCTTCCGCTGGTGGCGAGCCAATCGGGAGCGCGGACTCGCGTCCGTATTGTTCTGTTACGCGCTCGGCAAGGCACAGCGCGTGTTAGCCGAACTCCGAGCGCTCACCGATGAGACCGTTTATTTGCACGGCGCGGTCAACGTGCTGACTGACGTCTATCGACAGCAAGGCATCGAGATGCTTCCGACGATGCCCGTCACCGGCGAGAAGAAAGCAGACTATCGCGGCGCTCTGATCATCGCTCCGCCGAGCGCCGCCGGTACCCCGTGGATGCGACGCTTCGGCGATCATTCCAGCGGCTTCTGTTCGGGCTGGATGCGAGTGCGCGGCAATCGTCGCCGACGCGGCTATGACCGCGGCTTCGTGCTTTCCGATCACGTCGATTGGCCGGGCCTCATCGATACGTTCAAAGCTACCGGCGCAAGCAAGATCCTGCTCACTCACGGTTACTCCGACGCCCTGGCTCGTTACATGAACGAGCTTGGCATCTCCGCCGCCGCGCTCCAGACGGCATATGGCAACGAGGAGCAGCAATGAGAGCCTTCGCCGCGCTGTACGAAGAGCTCGATACGACGCAATCGACCAATCTCAAGGTCGCTGCAATGTCCCGCTACTTTCGCGCAGCGCCGCCCGCCGATGCGGCGTGGGCAACGTACATTCTCTCGGGCCGCCGACTGAAACGTTTCATCGGCCCCGCGCTGTTGAAACGCTGGTTGATCGACGAAGCCGCGCTGCCCGAATGGCTGATCGATGAATCCTACAGCTCGGTCGGCGACCTGGCCGAGGCCATCGCACTACTCACGGCCGGCACAGCTCACAGTGAGGCCAGCACAAACGACATCGCCCTGGCCGACTGGATCGAGGATCGCCTGCTTCCTTTGCGTGAGGCGGAGGAAGACGTGCAACGCCAGACCATCACCAGCTGGTGGCGCGAGCTGCCGTATCGCCAATGTTTTCTGTTGAACAAGCTGCTCACCGGCGAGTTGCGCGTCGGCGTGTCGCAACTATTGGTCACGCGTGCGCTCGCCGATGTCACGGGCATCGAACGCACCGAGCTCGCGGGCCGATTGATGGGCGATTGGCAACCCGGCGCCCTCTTCTGGCAAGCGCTGCATGCGGCCGAGAGTCCGCGTACCGATCCCGCCGTTCCGTATCCGTTCTTTCTAGCGTCGCCACTTGAAGGCGAACAGAGCCAACTCGGCGACCGCGACTCCTGGCAGGCGGAATGGAAATGGGACGGCATTCGCGGCCAACTCATCCGCCGCGCCAGCGAATGCCACTTATGGTCGCGCGGCGAGGAGCGCATCACCGAACGTTTTCCTGAGATCGTCGACGCGGCCGCCACGCTGCCCGACGGCATCGTGCTCGATGGCGAAGTCGTCGCCTGGAAAGACGGACGCATCCAACCCTTCGCGTTGTTACAGCAGCGCATTGGACGCAAGAAACTCACCGCCGCGATTCTGGCGACAGTGCCGGTGCATTTCCTCGCCTATGACTTACTGGAATTCAACGGCGAGGATCTTCGCGCAGCACCGCTTCGAGAACGGCGCGCTCATCTGGAAAAGCTGCTGTCGAACACGTCGCCCATTCTGCAGGTCTCGCCTTTAGTCACCGCGCCGACCTGGGAAGAGCTCGCCGTTGCACGGGCCGACTCACGACAGCGCAACGTCGAAGGCTTGATGCTGAAAGCGCTCGAGTCGGGCTATGGCACGGGCCGTCAACGGGGCGCGTGGTGGAAGTGGAAGATCGAGCCGCATTCATTCGATGCGGTCATGATCTACGCCCAACCCGGTCAAGGGCGCCGCTCGAACCTGTACACCGACTACACCTTCGGCGTGTGGCGGGAGCAAGAGCTCGTGCCGGTGGCCAAAGCGTATTCAGGCTTGAGCAATCCCGAAGTCGAGCAGCTCGATCGCTGGATCCGGGCTCACACCGTGGAAAAATTCGGTCCGGTGCGCTCGGTCGAGCCGAGTCAGGTATTCGAGCTGGCGTATGAAGGCATCGCCGCCTCGGGTCGTCACAAATCCGGCATCGCCCTGCGCTTCCCGAGAATCCTGCGCTGGCGCACCGACAAGCCCGCCAGCGAAGCGGACACGCTGGCCAATCTGCAAGCCATGCTCCTGCCCGCGCCCCGACCGGCTAACATTTGATTACACGCTGACAATCCATTCATTCAACAAAAGGGGGCCCTCATGAAATACACAGGCAGCTGTCATTGCGGCGACATCGGGTTCGAGTTCGAAGGAACATTCGACGAAGTGATGGAGTGCAACTGCTCTCATTGCAGTCGTAAAGGTTACCTGTTGACCTTCATTCCGCATGAGCAGTTGACAGTGAGCAAAGGCGCCGACTGCTTGAGCACGTACACCTTCAACAGGCACGTCATTCAGCATCATTTCTGCGGGAAGTGCGGCTGCGCGCCGTTCGGCGTGGGCGTCAATCCGAAGGGCGGCAAGATGGCCGCCATCAATGTGCGCTGTCTGGAAGAGTTCGATCTGGCCGGCATCAAGCGCAAGCCAGTGGACGGCAAATCCTTCTAACCGTCCGGACGGTCGGTACGCTGTACTGTTATCAGCTCAGGGCGGCGGTCTGATAGTTTTGGGCAAGCGGCATTGGCTCCATGGCCAGTGCCAGCGCCTCGCGCACCAGCTCGATCAGGCGACGCGTGCAGTACTCGTACTCGCCGCGAGTGACGATGATGGACCAGGACACCGCACCGGCCTGCTCCGTCACGCGCAACATCGCCCGGGCCGGATCGATGCGGGCCGGATCGCGGCCCGGCGTCTGCGCGGCACGCGCCAACGCCTTTAATTCCCGATACAACGCTGAGCCGGCGCCTGCTTCCATCAAGCCCGCAAATGTGAGTGTCGCCGCTTCGATGTCGATGCGCAGCCGGCTGACACGGCCATCCGGCCACTCGACATCGATGGGCATGCGGCCGACGCGCAGCTTGCCTTCTTGAAAGCTGCGCAGCTCGCCGCGTTCCACCAGGACACGCAGGGCCGCGCAAACCGCCTTGACCTCTTTCGAGCGGCGGACGGGCGCGACAAAGTCACAGGAGTGGGTCATGTCCGGGGTGATTACTCATAACCTGATTCGCCTACCGATTGGTAGACGGCGCATAGGATAGGCTGTCGCGGCGGCAGGCTCCAGTACCCTTTCGCAACTTGTATGCAGACCCGTGCGAATCGAATACAGTGGCGCCCCCAAATCTGCATGAATTTATCTTCGGGTTACCAAGAGTCCCGGTGAATGAGTCAAGACAGCTCCTTGTCAGCAAACGCGCGCGATAATCTTCGCCAGGCGGCCCTCGCCTACCACGAGCACCCGACGCCTGGAAAACTGGCCATTACGGCCACCAAGCAGTTGACCAACCAGCGCGATCTGGCGCTGGCGTATTCGCCCGGCGTGGCCGCGGCGTGCGAAGCGATTGCCGACGATCCTCTGGCGGCATTTCGTTACACGGCCCGCGGCAATCTGGTGGCCGTCATCACCAACGGCACGGCGGTGCTCGGCCTCGGCGCCATCGGCCCGCTGGCCGCCAAGCCCGTGATGGAAGGCAAGGCGGTGCTGTTCAAGAAATTTGCCGGCATCGACGTGTTCGATATCGAGCTGGACGTGAACGATCCGGACCGCCTGGTCGACGTGATCGCCGCGCTCGAGCCCACCTTCGGCGGCATCAATCTCGAGGACATCAAAGCCCCCGAGTGCTTCATCATCGAGCGCCGCCTGCGCGAGCGCATGAAAATCCCGGTGTTCCACGACGATCAGCATGGCACCGCCATCATCGTCGCCGCCGCCGTGTTGAACGGCCTGCAGGTGGTCAACAAGGACATCAAATCGGTGAAGCTGGCGGTCAGCGGCGCCGGTGCCGCCGCGCTCGCCTGCGTCGATCTGCTGGTCGACATCGGCCTGCCCCGCGAAAATGTCTGGCTCACCGATCTTGCCGGCGTCGTCTATACGGGCCGCAAAGAATTGATGGATCCGGAGAAGGAGCGCTTCGCTCAGCCGACCGACCAGCGCACGCTCGCCGAAATCATCGTCGACGCTGACATATTCCTGGGCTTGTCGGCCGGCGGCGTGTTGAAGCCGCACATGGTGTCCACCATGAAGCCGCGCCCGCTGATTCTCGCGCTCGCCAATCCGACGCCGGAAATTCTGCCGGAAGAAGTCGCGGCCGTGCGCAGCGATGCGGTGATGGCCACCGGCCGCACCGATTATCCGAACCAGGTGAACAACGTCCTGTGCTTCCCCTACATTTTCCGGGGCGCGCTCGATGTCGGTGCAACGACGATCACGCGCACGATGGAGATCGCCGCGGTCCATGCGATCGCGGAACTGGCGCGTCAGGAACAGAACGACATCGTCGCGAGCGCCTACAACACCGAAAACCTGACCTTCGGTCCGCAATACATCATTCCGAAGCCGTTCGATCCGCGCCTGATCGTGAAGATCGCCCCGGCGGTCGCGAAGGCGGCGATGGACAGCGGTGTCGCGAGCCGGCCGATTCAGGATTTCGACGCCTACAGCCAGAAGCTGCAGCAGTTCGTGTATCACAGCGGCACCTTCATGCAGCCGGTGTTCGCCGCCGCTCGTCGGGTGGCCAAGGAACATTCGCGCATCATCTTCGCCGAAGGCGAAGAAGAGCGCGTGCTGCGCGCAGCTCAGATTCTGGTCGATGAAAAGCTGGGGCGGCCGATTCTGATCGGGCGTCGCGCCGTCATTGACAAGCGCATCCAGAAGTACGGCTTGCGCTTGCGACGTGACGAGCACTTCACCAACGTCGACCCGGAGAACGACCCGCGCTATCGCGAGTACTGGGAAGAATATCGCCAGCGCATGGGTCGCGAGGGCGTGACCGCTCAGTACGCCAAGCTCGAGATGCGTCGACGCACGACGCTGATCGCGGCGATGCTGTTGAAGAAGGGCGAAGGCGATGGTCTGATCTGCGGCACGATCAGCAGCAGCGGCCGACATCTGAAATACGTCGACCGTGTGCTGGGCAAGAAGCCTGGAACAACTGTATACGGCGCGATGAGCGCGCTGGTGCTGCCTGGCCGGCAGCTGTTCATCGTCGATACGCACGTGAACCTCGATCCCACTGCCGAGCAGCTGGCGGAGATCACGGTGCAGGCCGCCGAAGAAGTCAGAAACTTCGGCATCGAGCCGAAGATCGCGCTGATCTCACATTCCAACTTCGGCACCAGCAATGCGCCGTCCGCGGTGAAGATGCGTCGCGTGCTCGAGCTGGTGCGCGCAGCCGCACCGGAACTGGATATCGATGGCGAAATGCACGGCGACTCGGCGCTCGATGAAGCGATCCGGAAGGCCGCGTTGCCCGAGTCGACCCTCAAGGGCTCGGCAAATCTGCTGGTGTTGCCGAACCTCGACGCCGCCAATATTTCTTATAACTTGCTGAAGACCGCGGCCGGTCAGAACGTGGCCATCGGGCCGATCCTGCTGGGCTGTGCCGCGCCGGTGACCATCCTGACCCCGTCAGTGACGGTGCGCCGGATCGTGAACATGGCGGCGCTCACCGTCGTGCACGCCAACGCCGCGAAGCAGATTCAGCTGGGGCTGTCCTCGCCCTGATCCCGCAATGGCGGTCGCTCCCGCTCGGGAGCGACCGCCTGCAAGTCGTTACTTGCGCTTATGATCGTCGTCATCATATTTGTGTGACAGCGTCTCGCCGTTCCGGCGATCGATCACCATCTCGATCTCACGGCCCTGCGCGTCATAGCCCTCGACCTTGGCGAGCAGATCGCGCACCTTGATCTCCTTGACCTTGATGCCCTGCGCGCTGAGCCGGTTCTCGATCTCGCCGATGCTCAAGGCGTTGGCGGGGACGTTGACGACCGGGGCCGCTGCGTTCTGCGCCCAGGCCGATGCTCCGACCGCGCCCGCCAGCGTTACCACCGTCGCCAGCAGTACGGCACGCGCGCCGTTCGTTCCAATAGTCATATCTGCGCTCCTATGTAAAACTGCCTGACGCAATCTACGCGTAGCATGCTGACGACAGCCCGTCAGCGGCCGTCAGCTTGACGTCAGCACCTGGCAGTCACAGTAACGCCATGAAATCCAGACATTGGGTCCCCCTCGTCCTGCTGCTCAGCACGCTGTCGCTGGGGATGTCCACGGGGCTGGCCGACAAGAAGGACAACGAGCGCCAGCTGGTGCGAGACGCCCTCCTGCGCGGCGAAGTGCTGCCGCTGCAGAAAATCCTCGCCATCGCCAACCAGCAGGTGCCCGGCGACGTGATCAAGGTCGAGCTCGAGCAGGAAAAAATCGGACTGATCTACGAAATAAAAATACTCACTAGCACCGGCCGCGTGCGCGAAGTGAAAATAGATGCGCGCAACGGCAAGGTGTTGAACATCGAGGACGATTGATTGCGTGCATTGGTGATCGAAGACGAAGCGGCGGTCGCTGAGGACGTGGCTCAGGCCTTGTCCGGTGCCGGCTTCGTCGTGGACATCGCCACTGAAGGCGAAGACGCCTGGTACAAGGGCAGCGTCGAAGATTACGACGTCGCCGTCCTGGATCTCGGCCTGCCCCGCATCGACGGCCTGTCGGTGTTGAAACGCTGGCGCGGCGCGCAGCGCACCTTCCCCGTGCTGATTCTCTCGGCCCGCAATGACTGGACCGAAAAAGTCGCGGGCATCGAAGCCGGCGCCGACGACTATCTCGGCAAGCCCTTCGAAATGGGCGAGCTGATCGCACGTATCCGCGGCCTGGTTCGTCGCGCCGCCGGCCGGGCCTCCTCGACCATCGAGGTCGGCGAGCTCGTGCTCGACACGCATCGTATGTCCGCCACCTTCAGCGGCCGCCCGATCCGGTTGTCACAACTGGAATTTCGTTTTCTCGACTATCTGGCCCATCAAAGCGGCCGCGCGGTCTCGGCCGGCGAGCTTGCGGAACATTTGTATGGCGCCGACGAGCCGGGCGACTCCAACGCCATCGAGGCACTGGTGGTACGGCTACGACGCAAGATCGGCCCGCAGGTGATCGAGACCCGGCGCGGCTTTGGATATTTGCTCGCGGGTGACGGTGGGTGATGCCCCGATCCTTGCGCGTTCGGCTGCTGCTGAGCGCCGCGATCGCGATCTTTCTCGCGCTGGCCGCCGCCTGGGTGGCCATGACGGTGCTGTTCGAGCGTCACATCGAACATCGCATCGAAGCCGATCTGATTCGTGACGGTTTGCAGCTGGCCGCGGCATTGTCCGTCGGCGCCGACGGCACTCCGGCGCTGGAGCATGAGCCCGGCGACTCCCGTTTTTTCGAGCCCGCCAGCGGCCTGTACTGGCAAGTCTCCACGCTGCAAGGCGCACTGAACTCCCGCTCGCTGTGGGATCAGCATCTGCCCGAGCCCAGGAAGGCGACGTCGCTGGAATGGAAGACTCGCGCTGTCGAAGGGCCCTTCAATCAGCAGGTGCTGCTCGTCGAACGTTACATCCGTCCCGAGCGCGCGGGCGCCGATGTCTTGGTTCAGCTCGCCCACGAGCAAAAATCGCTGCACGAAGCCCGAGAAGAATTCGGTGAGGAGCTGGCGCTGTTCCTGGCGATTCTGTGGTTCATTTTGTCGGCCGCGGCGTGGGTGCAGGTTGAATTGGGTTTGCGACCGCTGCGTCACGTGCGCAACGAAGTAGAAACATTAAAGCGCAATCCTCGCGAGCGCATGGCGGCGGCGCACGTTGCCGAGATCGAGCCGCTCACGCTGGCGATCAACGAGCTTGCCGATGCACGCGAAAAAGATTTGAGCCGCGCGCGTCGACGCGCCGCCGATCTCGCTCACGGATTGAAAACACCGCTGGCCGCGTTGTCGGCGCAAAGTCGTCGGGCTCGCGAGGCCGGCGCGACGGATGCTGCCGACGGGTTGGATCAAGCCATCGCGGCGGCCACGTCCGCCATCGAAGGTGAGCTTGCTCGCAGCCGAGCCGCTGCCATCCGCGCTGCTCCGAGTGGCGACACCACCATTGCGCTGCCGTTAATCGAATCGCTGGTCGGGGTGGTGGAGAAAACCGAATTCGGCGCGAAGCTGGTGTTCGAAGTGAACATCCCCGAGGAGCTGAGCCTGCCGGTGGCCGGTGAAGATCTGCTCGAGATCGCCGGCGCTTTGATCGAGAACGCCGCGCGCTATGCACGTCGACGCGTGCGTATTACAGGCCAGGCCGTCGAAGGTGGCGTGCTGTTAGTCGAGGATGACGGCCCGGGCATCGAGTCCGAAAAGGTCGCCGAAGCCCTGATGCGCGGCGGACGACTCGACGAGGCCGGCCCGGGTCACGGCCTGGGCCTCGCCATCGCGAACGACCTCGTCGACGCCACACGCGGCGCTATCACGCTGCTGCGTTCGGAGCTCGGCGGATTGAAAGTCACCGTCGCTTGGCGGGCGCCAGAGCTCAACGCGGCGCGTTGAGGAAGTTACGAATCCACTTGGCCACGCGGACTGCATCGTTTGGCGTCTGCAACGAAGCCACCGCCGCGTCGGCGAAATCCTGTTGATAACGGGTGCCCCGGCGTAGATCGATCAAGGCCGTGGCATATTCCGGCGAGAACTCCGGATGGCCTTGAAACGAAATCGCGCGACGCTCCGGATACTCGAGCACCGCATAAGGCGTGAAGTCGCTGGCGGCGAGCACCTTCGCGTCCGGCGGCAGATCGATGATCTGATCCTGATGCGACACCGGAATGCTCAGCGTCAGTTCCGAATCCGAATTCATCCAGTCGGCGCGACGCTTGATGTCATAACGATGCAGCCCGGCGCCCCACCCTTTCGGCGATTTGGTCACATGGCCGCCGTAGGCTTCCGCCATGATCTGATGACCGAAACAAATACCGACCATGGGCGCCTGCCCCGACGATTGCTGAATGAACTGTTTCAACGGCTCGATCCAGGGATCGCCGTCATACACGCCGGAAGCGGAGCCGGTGATGAGATAGGCGTCGTGGCGGCCGACCTGCTCGGGCAGTTTCCCGCCGCGCACGTCGTAATACGAGTAGCGATAGTCCGGCCCCAACATTTGCCGGAACATGTCGCCATACGAGCCAAAGTGATTCTTCAAATCGCCCGGCGGAGCGCCGGTTTCGAGAATGCCCAGGTCCATCGCGATCCCAGAAAAGAACGATGGTCCGTAGCATAACAATGCCCCGAGTCGCTGCGCCTAAGACATTCCCCGCGCCCACAGACAGCCCCATCCTTCAGCGCCCGCGGCGGTGGGATGGCTCGTCTGTGTGCAATTGGCCTGACCAGTATCAAACACCAGGTTAGGCCGGCACCTGGAACCGTTCCAAACAGGCAATGCTCAGCACCGGCCATTCAGCTGAATTTGCCGGGGCGGCGACTTGTGACAATTGGTCTAGCCAGCGATAATCGGCCCCTCCACGATCACCGGCCGACGCTTGACGAAAATGCCTGCAGACACACAGCGACTGTACGAGCGCATCGCTCAGAAGCTGGCGAGCGGCATCGCGCGCGGCGAATACAAAGTCGGCCAGCGGCTGCCCTCGGAACGCGAGCTGGCGCAGGCCTTTTCGGTCTCCCGCCCGACGATTCGCGAAGCCATCATCGCACTGGAACTGGATCGCCTGGTCGAAGTGCGCGTCGGCTCCGGCGTGTATGTCATGAACACCGAGCCGCCAGGCGGCAAGGCGGGCGCGACCGACATCGGTCCGTTCGAATTGCTCGAAGCGCGCCGTTCCATCGAAGGCGAGGCCTGCGCGCTGGCGGCCACTCGCATCGACGATTCGCAGCTCGCCGAGCTGGCCGCGCTCGTCAATGAAATGCGCACAGAAAACGAGCACGACGTGGTGCTCAGCGAAGATGCCGATCGGCGCTTTCACGAGCTGATCGCGGCCGCCACCCAGAACAGCGGCATGATCGCGGCCGTGAAAATGCTTTGGGACGCGCGCACCCGCTCACCGCAAAGTCGCTCGCTGAGCTCCAAGGTCCGCGCCACCGGCGTCAAGCCGCGAATCGACGAGCACACCGCGATTCTCAAAGCGCTCAAGCAACGCGACGCCGATGCCGCCCGAGAGGCGATGCGCGAACATCTGACGCGCGTCATCGACGCCCTGCTCAAGGCCACCGAGGTCCAGGAGCTGGAAAAGGCCCGTCAGCAGATCGCCGAACAGCGCAAACGCTACGTGGCGAACAAGTAGCGCGGACTTTTCTCGCCGGTGAGAAATCCGTGAGCTGACGCGGGCTTAGGGCATTTCGCCGTTGACATCGGCGATTGGTCAGGCCAGAATGGCATGACCAATACACACCCGACCCGCGATCCTGACCTCATGCACACCATCGTCGACGCCCGCGTCATCATCAGCTGCCCGGGCCGCAATTTCGTCACTCTCAAGATCACCACCAAGAGCGGTGTGTATGGTCTGGGGGACGCCACCCTCAACGGCCGCGAGCTCGCCGTCGCCAGCTATCTCACGGATCACGTCATCCCCTGCCTGATCGGTCGCGACGCGCGACAGATCGAAGACATCTGGCAGTTCTTCTATCGCGGGGCTTACTGGCGTCGCGGTCCCGTCACGATGACCGCGATCGCAGCCGTCGATGTCGCACTGTGGGACATCAAGGCCAAGAACGCGAACATGCCGCTCTACGATCTGCTCGGCGGCGCGAGTCGCACGGGCGTGATGGTCTACGGCCACGCCAACGGCAACGACCTCGACGAGACCATCGCGCAAGCAAAGAAATACAAAGAAATGGGCTACAAGGCGATCCGCTTGCAGAGCGGCGTGCCCGGCCTGGCGTCGACCTACGGTGTTTCCAAAGACAAGCTCTACTACGAGCCCGCCGACGCCGCGAAGCCGACGGAGAATGTCTGGTCGACCAGCAGATACATGCCGACCGTCCCGAAATTGTTTGCTGCCGCTCGCGAGACGCTGGGTTGGGACGTGCATCTGCTCCACGACGTGCACCATCGCCTGACGCCGCTCGAAGCGGGCCGTCTCGGCAAGGACCTCGAACCGTTCCGTCCGTTCTGGCTCGAGGACGCAACGCCTGCGGAAAATCAGGCCGGCTTCCGCACGATCCGCCAGCACACGACCACACCGCTGGCCGTCGGCGAAGTGTTCAACTCAGTATGGGATGCGAAGCAGTTGCTCGATGAGCAATTGATCGACTACATCCGCACGACCATCGTGCACGCCGGCGGCATCAGCCACGTGCGTCGCATCGCTCATCTCGCCGAGCTGAACAATGTGAGAACCGGCTTCCACGGCGCGACCGACTTGTCGCCTGTTTGCATGGGCGCGGCGTTGCATTTCGATCTATGGGTGCCGAACTTCGGCATTCAAGAATACATGCGTCACACCGACGAGACCGACGCCGTGTTCCCGCACGCGTACACGTTCTCGAAAGGCGATTTGCATCCTGGCACAGCGCCGGGACACGGCGTCGACATCGACGAAGCGCTGGCCGCGAAATATCCCTATCGGCCCGCGAGCCTGCCGGTCAATCGACTCGAGGACGGCACGCTGTTCAATTGGTAGCGTCTGCGCTGATTGATTCTTGGGCCGTCGAGAGCGGCAGCGTGAAGTGCACGGCCGTGCCCTTGCCCAATTCGCTCTCGATCCAGATGCGCCCCTCGTGCGCTTCGACGATGCGCTTGGTGATGTACAACCCGAGACCGGTGCCATTGCGCCGGTTCTTGGCGCCCGAGAAATAGGCGTCGAACACCAGCGGCAAATCCTCGCTGGAAATGCCGGGCCCCGTATCGATCACGGACGCCTGCATGCGATCTTCGATCCGCTGCACGCTCACACGAATCTGATCGCCGTGCCGACAGAACTTGATCGCGTTACCCAGCAGATTCGAGAACACCTGCAGGATGCGCTCACGGTCGCATAACACGACGGCAGCAAGCGCATCGCACTCGGCAACCAGCCGAATACCCTTCTGCTGAGCCAACGGCTCGTGCACGGCGACCGCTTCATTCACCAGATGCGCGGCAATCTCCGGTCGCAGCTTCACTTCGATACGACCGGTGCGAATGCTCGCCATGTCGAGCAGGTCGGCGATCACCCGGCTCATCAAATCGACGGTGCTCGATAGCCGACCATGAATCGCGGCTCGGGCATCGGCACCCAGCTTCTCGGGCGGCTTGTTCAACATCTGCACGCCGCTCTTGATGGCTTGCAGGAAGTTACGAATGTCATGCGAAACAACCGCGAGCACATCTTCGCGCGCCTGCACGGCATCGCGCAGTAGCGCTTCGCTCTCCTGCAACTGCTGATATTGCTCGGCGAGCTTCTTGCGCTGCTGATCCAGGCCGATGAAAGTATCGGTCTTGTGACGCAGGATGTTCGGATCGACCGGCTTGAACAGAAAGTCCACCGCGCCTGACTCATAGCCGCGAAACACTCGATTCGCTTCGCCCGTGCCCGCAGTCAGGAAAATGATCGGAATGTATTTGGAGCGCTCAGCGCCGCGCATGTACTCGGCGAGCTCGAAGCCATTCATCTCGGGCATCTGCACGTCGACAAACGCCAGTGCGAACTCATACTGCAGGATCAGCTCCAGCGCTTCGTTGCCCGAGCGGGCGGTGATGATGTCGGCATCGTCCCGGCGCAACAGCGCTTCGAGCGCGACCAGATTCTCCTCGATGTCGTCGACCACCAGAATGCGCGAACGATCGGTCATGGCGACCTCCCGCTCAGCAGTTGGGTCAATCCAGAGGCGATGTCGTTGGGCGGCCATACGTGGGTGGGCTCGAACAGGGCCAGCGCAGCCGCCGGCATGATGGCGACCTCGGCGGAAAACGGCGATTGCACGATGGTCGTGCCGCCCGCCGCGTGAATTTCTTGTAAGCCGGCGGCGCCGTCATCGCTCGCGCCGCTCAGCAGAATTCCGACCAGCCCGGCGCGATACACATCGCACGCCGTCTCGAACAACACGTCGATGGACGGCCGGGAAAAATGCACCGGCGGATCGACCGAGAGCGCGAAGGTGCCCTGCGACTCCATCAACAGGTGATAACTCGGTGGCGCAATATAGATCGTGCCGGGCGCCGCGGGCTCTTTGTCTTCGGCTTGTTTCACTCGAAGACAGGTATCGACGCTCAGCAACTCCGCCAGACCGCTCGAATGCGGGGGCAGATGAATGACGATCGCCACCGGACAGGACAGCGACTGCGGCAGCTCGCGCACTATCATACGTAACACTTCGAGCGAGCCCGCCGAACCGCCGATGACCACAGCGACCGGGGAGGCCATCAATCCACCCTCCGATAAATCTTCTGCTCGCCGCTCACTTCCTGAAAGCGCTGTGCGTAGGCAGAGAAGCGCACCGACTCCTTGGTGCCGAGGCACAGGAAGCCACGCCGGCACAAGGCATCGTTGAACAGGCCGAGCGCGCGATCCTGCAAAGTCCGATCGAAGTAGATCAGAACGTTCCGGCACGACACCAGCTGCACTTCGGAAAAAATGCTGTCGGTCGCGAGACTGTGATCGGCGAACGTGATGTGCTGTTTCAGCACTGGCGACATCACCGCGCTGTCTTGCACGGCGTGATAGTGATCGGACAGCGAGCCATGACCGCCCGCCGTGCGATGGTTCATCGTGAACTGTTTCATCCGGTCGAGCGCGTACACGCCTTTCTGCGCCTTGCGCAGACTCTCGTCGTTGATGTCGGTGGCATAGATGCGCGAGCGCTCGAGCAGACCTTCCTCGGCCAGCAGGATCGCGTATGAATAGGCTTCTTCGCCGGTGCTGCAGCCGGCGACCCAAAGTTTCAGCGACGGGTAAGTGGCGAGTAGCGGCACCACTTGCCGCCGCACCGCCAGGAAGAATTCCGGGTCGCGAAACAAATCGCTGACCTGCACGGTGAGATATTCGAGCAGGCGGGGAAACGCGTTCTCATCCTGTAGCAACCGCTCCTGCAACCGCGCCAGGGTCGCGCACTGAAAATGAGTCAGCGCCTGCTGCAGACGACGCTTCAGCGAGGCGGTGGCGTACTGGCGAAAGTCATAGTGATAGCGCTGGTAGATCTGCTCCAGCAGCTGGCTGATCTCGGCTTCTGAGATTTCCAGCCTCAACGGGGCGCTCCCCGCCGCACCGGCATCCAGATACGCAGCAACGACAACAGCTTTTCGATGTCGATGGGCTTGGTGATGTAATCGTTGGCGCCGGCCTGCAAGCATTTCTGCCGGTCATCCGGCATAGCCTTGGCGGTGAGCGCGATGATGGGCAGATTCGCCCAGCGACGCTCGGCACGGATCGCGCGCGTCGCCTCGAAGCCGTCCATCTCCGGCATCATGATGTCCATCAACACCAGGTCCATCTCTGAATTGCGCCCGAGCACATCGAGCGCTTCACGACCGTTGCGCGCGATCTCAATAATCGCACCGTGCGGCTCGAGCACTCGCGTGATCGCGAACACGTTACGCACGTCGTCTTCAACGAGCAGGATGCGACGCTTCTCGAACACAGAGTCGCGGCTGCGCGCCACTCGCAACATGCGCTGCTGCTCCGCCGGCAACGACGCTTCCACTCGATGCAGGAACAGCGTCACTTCATCGAGCAATCGCTCGGGCGAGCGCGTGCCCTTGATGATGATGGACTTGGAATAGCGACGCAGCTGCTGCTCTTCCTCGGCGGACAGCGTGCGACCGGTGTAAACGATCACGGGCGGGAACGAATACGTCTCGTCGTTCGCCATCTTCTCCAGCAGCTCATAGCCCGAAGCGTCGGGCAGCGCCAGATCGAGCACCATGCAGTCGAACGTCGACGAACGCAGCTTTTCCAGCGCGTCCGCGGCCGAGGCGACCGCAACGGTCTGGACCTGTTCGGAGCGCAGCAGATGTTCGATGCTGTCCCGTTGCATGGCGTTGTCTTCGACGATCAGCACCGCACGCGTGGCATCGTTGGCTTTGCTCGCCAGCTTGGTGAGCGAGCCCAACAGCTGGTCGCGTTCCACCGGTTTCCGCAGCACATTGGCGGCGCCCATTTCCAACGCGATATGGGTGTAGTCATGACCGGAGATGACTTGCACCGGAATGTGTCGAGTCGCCGGATCGTGCTTGAGCCGATCGAGCACGGTCAGGCCGGTGTGGTCCGGCAAGCGGATGTCGAGCACGATCGCGGTCGGCCGATGCTTGAGCGCGAGCTCGATGCCTTCATCGGCGGTGTGCGCGATGATGCATTCGAACTGCAGGCCCGAAGCGAGCGTCGCAATGGTCTGCGCGAACGTCTCGTCATCTTCGACGATGAGCAACAGACGCGCACCACCTGAAATCGTTGGGGCCGGCTCGGCAGTCCGTTCCACCAGTCTGCTTTCACGAGTCCGCACCGGCGCGCTTATCGGCGCCGGCGGCGGAGCATCGAGCTCCGATTTCCCTTCTTGGGCCGGCAGGGTTCGCGGCAGCACGAGCGTGAACGTGCTACCGACGCCCAGCTCGCTGTGCAATTCGATGCGACCGCCGAGCATCGCCGCCAGCTCGCGCGAGATCGACAAGCCCAACCCGGTGCCGCCGAAGCGACGATTGGTCGTGCCGTCAGCCTGACGGAACGGCTCGAAAATGATTTCCTGCTTGTCCGGCGGAATGCCGATGCCGGTGTCTTCGACCGTGAACGCGATGTCGCCTGTGCCTGCCCGCGTGAAGATCTTCAGGCTGACCTTGCCTTGCATGGTGAACTTCAACGCGTTCGACAACAGATTGCGCAGCACCTGACGCAGCCGCTGCGAGTCGGTCTCCAGCTCCGCCGGCGCATCGTTGGCGAGCGTGAGCTCCAGCTCCACGCGCTTTTGATTCGCCATGGGACGGAACATCTGCCCCATGTTGTCGACCAGAGCCTGCAGCCCGACGCGCTCGCGCTTCAGATCGATCTGGCGCGCTTCGATCTTGGACAGATCCAGAATGTCGTTGATCAGCTCGAGCAGATCGTTGCCCGCCGAATAAATATTCCGCGCGAACTTCACCTGCTCCTCGCTGAGGTTGCCCGACGGATTGTCCGCCAGCAGCTTGGCCAGAATCAGCGAGCTGTTGAGCGGCGTACGCAGCTCATGCGACATGTTGGCGAGGAATTCGGACTTGAACTGATTGGAGCGCTCCAGCTCCGCCGCCTTGGACAGCAGCTCGCGACGCGCGACATCCAGATCGTCGTTCTGATGTGCCAGCATCTGCATATGCTCTTCGAGCTGAACATTGCTCTGCTCCAGCTCGGCCTGCTGATCTTCCAGACGAGCCTGGCTTTCGCGCAGCATGTTGCCCTGCTGTTCGAGCTCTTCGTTACTGACCCGCAGCTCTTCCTGCTGAGTCTGCAGTTCCTCAGCCTGCCGCTGAGTCGCACGCAGCAGCTCTTCGCGTTCGCTGCGCAAGCGGGCGGTACGAATCGCGATGCCCATGGGCTCGCTCAGTACCTCCAGCAACTCGAGATCGGCACGACCGATCGCTTCGAGGAAGCCCAGCTCCAATGCCCCGACCGCGACACCGTCGGCGATCACGGGAGTGACAATCAGCGTCTTCGGCCGGATCGTGCCGAGGGCCCCGCTGATCTCCAGCTCGCCGCCGGGCACGTCCTTTAAATGGATGGCTTTACGATCTTTGAGCGCCTGCCCGATCAAACCCTCGTTCGCCGCGATGCTGACGCGAGCCGGATGCGCGGCCGGCACGGCGTAGCCGCCAATGAATACCGCGCCGGTCGCATCCTGACGCGCATACAAAGCACCGACGCTGGCACCCAAGTATTCGCTGACGAACGAGGCGATGCGCTCGCCGACGTCGGTCAACGTCAACTCGCCGAGCACGCGTTGCGAGAGCGTCGATTCGGCCGTCCGCATCCAGTCCTGCTTGCGCAACGACTGGCGGGTCACGATGCTCATGCGGGTCTGAAAGGCGAACGCCCAGATGACGACCGTCGCGAACGAGCGGTTCAGCATCGCAATCGTGGGTGCGGTGCCCTCGGGCGAGAACTGGAAGTCAATGACGATGAGCAGGGTCGACAAACCGGCAATCGCGATCGGCGCGCCCGGCCGCGTCAAGAATATGCTGGCGCCGAGCGGAATCAGATAGAACAGCCAGGTCGCCACCCCGACCCGGGTCTGCAAGTCGACCACGAAGATCGCGAGCATGCTCGCGGCAATGAATACATACCAACCGTCGTGCGTCTCTTTCTCGAAACGTTTACGCATGTCGCTGCTGGGTTCCGCTGGGTGTCGCGACGTCAGGAATCTGGCCGCGACTTAGTATTTGGCATCCCGCCGAACGAGCGGGACCGTACAAAGGTTCCCGAGCGCGTGCGCTTTTTCAGGACCGGGGCTGCAGCATCTTGTAGAAGATGTGAGTGGCGCAGAACGCGCCGTCGGGCATGAGCGCGTAGTCCGGGATCGTACCGCTGTATTGCCAGCCCTGACGTCGATACAGACGCTCGGCGTCATCGCTCGCCGTGTCGAGCACGAGCACCGTCTTCCCAGCACTCAATGCACCTTGTTCAGCGGCCGTCAGCAGCGCCGCCCCAACTCCGAGCTTGCGCGCCTTCCGGTGCACCAACATCTTCGACAGGTCGCCCCGATGCGGCTGATTCTCCGGCAGGTCGAGCACTACCTGCACCGTGCCGACGATGGCACCTGAACCGTCTTCGGCGGCGAAAACGATTCGCTCGCCACGCGCCGCGCTTTCTGCCGTCTTCAACCAGAAGGCCCGCGCCTTCTCGACAGTCATGGGCCACATGAAGCTCACCGACGCGCCGCCTTCGACGCAATCGATCAGCACTTCGCTCAAGCCTTGAATTTCCCGTTCGCCAATGACTTGCAGGCGACGGATTTGAACGCCGTCGGGCACGTGAGTTCCTTTGCAGGCCAACGCCTGCCAGTGCGGAAAAGATATACAGACGCGGATATGCGTTCAATGGCTGGCACAGTCGGCGGTCAAGGGTGATACTGTATATATCCACAGACTTTCCATATCCCCATGTCGACCGGGAATCCCCCGACACCGGCGTCCGCGCCCACTATTGTTAACACTGCCTCCGCGAGTATGTCGGTGGCCGTGCGAGTGTTGTGCCAATTCACCGCCAAGCGCGGCGATCTGGATTTGCGCTTCACTCCCGCTCCCAGCGCTCGCGAAGGCATCGCCGGCCACATCCTCGTCGCCTCTCGTCGCGGCGGTCGTGACTATCGAGCGGAGATGGCGCTGGAAAGCATTCACGACGGCTTGCACGTGCGTGGCCGCGCCGATGGTTATGACAGCAAGATGCAACGCCTCGACGAGTGCAAGACCTATCGTGGCGACCTCACCCGGATGCCCGACAACCACCGCGCATTACATTGGGCTCAAGCGAAAATGTATGGCGCGATGCTGTGCCGGAAGCAGCAACTGCGCGAGCTTCGTATCGCGCTGGTTTATTTCGACGTGGACACCGAAGACGAAACCGTTGTGGCGGAAGATTTCCGCGCCGACGAGTTGCAAGCATTCTTCGAGGAACATTGCGCCCTTTACGGCCTGTGGGCCCGTGCGGAACTGGAGCATCGTCAGGAGCGCGACCTGGCGTTGCACGCGCTGAGCTTTCCTTACGATTTTTATCCGGCGCAACGGCAGCTCGCCGAGACTGTTTATCGTGCCGCTGCGATGGGCGAGCATTTGCTCGCGCAGGCACCGACGGGCGTGGGCAAAACGATGGGCACGCTGTTTCCCATGCTCAAAGCCATGGGCGCGCAGAAGATCGACCGGATCTTCTATCTCACGGCCAAGACCACCGGCCGTCAGCTCGCGCTCGATGCGCTACAGGCGCTGGCATCGCCGACGTTGAAGTTACGCGTTCTGGAAATCACCGCGCGCGAGAAGGTTTGCAAATATCCGGACTCGGCGTGTCACGGCGACTCTTGCCCGCTGGCGAAGAAATTCTATGACCGCTTGCCGGGCGCGCGTGCCATGGCGCTTCAACGCGGCACGATGACTCAGAAGGTGATCGGCAGTGTCGCGACCGAGCACGGCATCTGCCCCTATTTTCTGTCGCAGGAGCTGGCGCGCTGGAGCGACGTGATCATCGGCGACTACAACTATTACTTCGATCAAAGCGCCTTCCTGTATGGCCTGGCGCAGGAACAGGGCTGGCGCGTCGGTGTGCTGGTGGATGAAGCGCACAACCTGGTCGAGCGGGCCCGGCGCATGTATTCGGCATCCATCGACGCGGAAACTCTGAAGCGCGCTAAGAAAGAGGCGCCGAAGTTACTGGTCCGCGCGATCGGACGACTCGGCATCGAGTTCCATCGCATCGCCAATGCGCAACAGGTGCCGTATCAGGTTTATGAGAACGCTCCGAAGTCTTTCCTGAAGGCGTTGGACACTTACCTAAGCCAGCAAAGCGCGCTGGCCGATCAAGCGGCGCTGTTCCCGGAACATGTCCAGAAGCTGTTCTTCGATGCGCTCGCGTTTTACGGACTCTCGGAGGAATTCGCCGAGCATTCGCTGTTCGACATCGCGCATCCCGAGCACGCGACGTTCACGATTCGGAATGTCGTGCCCGCGCCTTTTCTCAAACTTCGTTTCGCGCATACGTGCAGCGTGGTGCTGTTCTCGGCCACGCTGACGCCGCGCAAGTTTTATCTGGACTTGCTGGGCCTGCCCGACACGACGCGCTGGCTGGACGTGGAATCGCCGTTCACGTCGGATCAGCTCGACGTGCAACTGGTGCGGCACATTTCCACTCGCTATCAGCATCGCGGCGATTCGATCGCGCCCATGGTCGAGCTCATCGTTCGACAGTTCGAGCGCATGCCCGGCAACTACCTCGTGTTCGCCAGCAGCTTCGACTACCTCGCGCGGATCGCGGAGGAACTGGATCGCGTCGCTCCCCACATTCCCAATCGGCTGCAGGTTCGCAATATGTCGGAAGCCGAGCGCAAACAATTCCTCGATGGCTTCGCTCCCGACGGCCGCAGTCTGGCGCTCGCGGTGTTGGGGGGCGCGTTCGGCGAAGGCATCGATTTGCCCGGTGAGCGCATGATCGGCGCATTCATCGCCACTCTCGGCCTGCCGCAGCTCAATGAAGTGAGCGAACAGATGCGCCTGCGCATGGACGAGCTGTTCGAGGCCGGCTATGAGTACACGTATTTGTATCCGGGCTTGCAGAAAGTGATTCAAGCCGCGGGGCGCGTGATCCGGACTCGATCCGATCGCGGCGTCGTGTATTTGATTGATGACCGTTTCGGTCAGCGCGAGGTGAGGAAGCTGTTGCCGAAGTGGTGGAAGCTGCAGAAATTGCCGGCTCCCGGTCGGAAAGGGGTTAATCTCGGCCCATGACGACAGCGCCCTCGCCCAGCACCTTTTCTGTCCGGCCTCCCGCCGGCGGGCTGGCGCGCTATGTCAGCCAATACTGGCTCAGTCTGAACAACACGTCGCCCGTGTACGCGGCCTTGCCGGACGGGTGCGTGGATCTGGTGCTCGAGGTCACCGCGAGCGGCTATCGCTCGTGGATCTATGGCAGCACGACGCAGCCCACCGCGATTCCCTGCACGGCTGGCACTCATTACCTTGGCATTCGATTTCATCCTGGGCAGAGTCGCCACTTCATCGCCGCCGCTGCTCATGAGATCACCGACGGTCGCGAAGACTTGCGGACGCTGATGCGGTTTCCAGCGGAACGCGTTGCTGCTCACATCGCGAGCGAGACACTGTTCGATGAGCTCGACGAAATCTTGATCGCGGCGCTGGGACGCGCACCGCCCGTCGAGAGTTATATCGACGGCATCATTCAACACATCGACGCTCATCACGGCATCGCGAGAGTCGACGATGTCGCCGTTCGATTCGGCAAGAGCCGGCGACAGATGGAACGCGTGTTTCTGCAAACCGTCGGCGTGCCCCTGAAGTTCTTTTGCATGATCTCGCGGCTCAAGCACGCTGCGGATTTAATCGTTCACCCGGCCTCGCGCGCTCTAACGACCATCGCGCACGATGCCGGCTATTCCGATCAGGCCCACATGACCCGCGACTTCACCCGCCTCGCCGGCGTCTCGCCCGGTCAGCTGCGGCCGGATGACGCATTTTTTCAATACCACTCGCCCCGCTGAGCGCATGCTCGCGGTTTGTTTCGCGAGGACCCGCCATGCAATTGGAATCCGCCTATCCGGTCATCGTCACTGAGTCCATTGGCGCGTGCCGTGACTTTTATGTACGGCACTTTGGATTCGACGTGGTGTTCGAATCGTCGTGGTTCATTTATCTCGCGGCAAAAGCCAATCCGGTGCTGGCCATCGCCTTCATGTCGCCCGACCATCCCTCCTCGCCGCCAGGCCCCGAGAAGTTCAACGGTCAAGGCATGTTCTTCACCTTGCAGGTGAGCGATGCCACCGCAGAGTTTCAGAAGCTGAGACAGTCCGGTGCGCCCATCGCGTATGAGTTGCGCGATGAACCTTGGGGTCAGCGTCGCTTCGGGCTGGTCGATCCGTCGGGCACCTGGGTCGACGTGGTTCAGCAGATCGAGCCGGCGGCGGGGTTCTGGGATCCTTATGTGAGGTCGGCCTAGCGGCCTGCCTTCGGCCACGGATTAATGTCAGCCGCTCTCTCAGCGTGCTGCGGCTCCGGCTTCGCGAGCACGCACCACGAGACTGGTGATCGCATCGAGAACGAGCTGCGGCTCATCAAGCTGGATATTGTGGCCAGCCTTGGTTGCGACGATGTGCTTGCTCTCCGTCGAAACCGTGACGAGCTCTCGTTGTAACTGCTGATGCACCTGTTCGATGGCGATCTGCCACTCGCGCGGCAATGGATTTTTATCGCTGGGTTCCTGGGGAGTTGCAGTGAGGACAATGAGCGGCAGGCTGCCGATACTCATGTTGTCCATGAACTGTTCCCCGTTCTTCGCGAAGTCGAACCATTCGCCGCCCATCGCTGTTCTGTCGGGGCCATCGCGAAATCCGCGCATCAGCGCTGACTCCTCCGGTTGCCGCGGTGGCAACGCCGCGTTGATGCGTTGAAGTTGCTGGGGATGCGAGGAGTCGATGAGTACGAGTCCCACGACTTCGTCGCGATATCGATTCGCGAAGGCCAGCGCGTTCATTCCACCGAGCGACTGGCCGGCAAACACATAGGGAGGAGCAATCTTTTCGCGACCGAGCAGTGCATGCAGGTCAGTCGCCACGTCGAAACTCGTTCTCGAACGTTCCGCTTTGCTACTCCGACCGAGCCCGACCCGATCGTAAACACAAACGCGCGTTTGTGATGCGATCTTCGGCGCGAGCGCAGCCCAGCCCACGGGCTGCTTCCAGGAGAAGACGGCTTCAAGGGAGATGCCGCCCCCTTGTTCGATGATCACAGTCGGGCGGCCTGCGCCTTGACAGTAGTAACGAATTGTCAAGCCTTCGACTTGCGCGTCCCGGAAACCCACGGTCGCGGTGACCGGCGGAGTGCTTGCAGGTGAAGGCGATGGATTCGCTAGCGCCGCGAGAGGCGCAACGAGCAAAGATAGGATAGCCATCGTCCAGCGCATATTGGTTTCATTGCCCCGAGGCGGACACTTTACTCACTTGCTGCGCGCAGTTCATCCTGTCGCTGCGGCCTGCACGTCGCTATCGTTGCGCCGTCTGGTCGCCGCTTCGGCCTTCGTTGCGCCTTCTCGTCGACGCCTCGGCCCTATGCAGATAGGTCGTGAACCCATCCGTCGCCGGCGCGATGGAATTGAGCAGGAACACCGCGCTGACCTGTCCTCGGTGACCCACGCCGTGCGTGATCACATGCATGAGCATCTCCTCACGCGACATGCGGCCTGCGGCTCCGTCAGTAAACGTGAAATCGATTCGTTCCACCAACTGCTCGTGCCCCAGTGCCGACACGTAGTCGATATATTCCTGATCGCTCGCTCTGATAGCCGCAGCCAGCTCTCCCAACGCCGGCAGTTCGCTCAGGTTGGCAGACGCATAGGCATGTTCTTTCCGCCTGAGATGCGCGGCAAAGATCTGATCGACGACGTGGCTGTGACTCAGCGCCTTGATGGCCAACTGAGTTATTGGCGCGTCCGCGCCGATCTTCGCCAAGGCGGTCAACAGCTCATCGTTCGCCCAGGCTTTGTATCGAAATAAACGTAGCAAGGTGTCGTGCATGATTGGCCTTCCGTTTCTGCGTCCACGTGCGCCAGAATACGAGCGATGATTCGCTTTTAATACTCGCATTGGCGGCGCGGAGCACCGATGAGAAAACCGCTCACGAAACCCAGGAAAGAAGCCGCTCAGGAGCGCTCGCGCGCGACGGTCGATGCGCTGATCGCAGCGACCGCTCGCATTCTGGTCCGGGAAGGATTCGACAAGGCCAGCACCAACCGGATCGCCGCCGTGGCGGGTGTCAGCGTCGGCTCACTCTACCAATACTTCCCCAGCAAGGAGGCGCTGGTCGCCGCGGTCATCGAGCGTCATCAGCAAGACACCCTGCGAATCGTTCGGGCCGAATTGGCGCAGGCTGCGAACCAACCGATAGAGCGCGGCGTGCGCACGCTCGTGGCAATGGCAGTCAAGGCGCATCGAATCGATCCGAAGCTGCATCGAGTGCTCGCGGAGCAAATTCCCCGCGTGGGCAAGCTCGAGAAGGTGGAAACATTCAGCCGGGAGAACTACGCCCTGTTCAAGGCGTATCTCGAAAGCCATCGGCAAGAGATTCGTGCCGTCGACCTGGAGCTCGCGGCCTTCGTGTGCGTGACATCCATAGAAGCGCTGACGCATACGGCGGTGTTGCACCAGGAAATCGCGTCGGGCGAAGAGACCGAAGCCCTCATCGACGAGGTGACTCGCCTCGTGGTCCGGTATCTGACCGGATAGCGATGTGTCGTGATCGGATTGCACATTGGCGGGGTCTGCGACTGTGGGGCACGGCCTGGCCCGCTACATTGAGGTCACCTACCAGGAGACACCAATGAACAAGACGATCCTCATCACCGGCACTTCGAGCGGTTTGGGCCGCGCCACCGCCAAGCTGTTCCACGAACAAGGATGGAACGTCATTGCGACCATGCGCACGCCGGATCGGGAGACAGAGCTCACACAGCTCGATCGCATGCTCGTCACCCGCCTCGACGTGCAAGACTCCGCATCCATCCAATCGGCCGTCGCGGCAGGCATCGCGAAGTTCGGCCGGATCGATGCACTGGTCAACAATGCGGGCTACGGTGCATATGGTCCGCTCGAGGCAATGCCGCCGGAGAACATACGTCGCCAGTTCGATGTGAACGTACTGGGCGTCCTGGCAACGACGCAGGCCCTTCTGCCCCATTTCCGAGCCAACCGAAGCGGCACCATCGTGAACATTTCCTCGATAGGCGGTCGGATGGCGTTTCCACTCGGTACGCTGTATCACGGCACCAAGTTCGCGGTGGAAGGACTCTCTGAGGCGCTACAGTACGAGCTTGGTGCACTCGGCGTTCGTGTGAAACTGGTCGAGCCCGGCGGCATCAGAACCGACTTTGCCGGCCGCTCGTTCGATTTTCAGAACGATCCGACCATGGTGGAATATCAGCCGCTCGTGCAGGCCACCGTCAACATGCTCGGTCCGATGATGACGGAGGGAGGCTCGTCGCCCGAGCACATCGCTGCAACGGTTTACGCGGCGGCGACGGATCAAACGGATCAGTTCCGCTACGAAGCTGGCGCTGACGCCGTGCGCTTACTCGAGCGTCGTCGCTCGGTGAACGATGCAGAATTTTTTGCCGGCATGAAGGCGCAGTTCGGTCTCAATCATGAACGCCGATAGTTGCGCACTCGACACAACGTGGCGCACGCTGCTCAAGGATCTCGGCGTCCGGCCTGCGAACGTGCTACGGCGCGCGGGCCTCGCTGAAGATCTTCTGCAGCAGCCTGGCGTGCGGCTTGCGCCAGCGGATTACTATCGATTGTGGGACAGTGTTGAAGCGGAAACTGGCGATCCGCTCTTCCCAATCACTCTATGCAACGCGGTCCGCAGCGACTCTTTCTCCCCGCCGCTGTTCGCCGCGCTGTGCAGTCCCAACCTGCTCGTAGCGGCCCAGCGCATCGGGCGTTATAAAAAGCTGATCGGCCCGATGCGATTCGACGTCACGCAGACGCGAGGTGTAGTCAGGATAGAGCTGCAATGGTTGGACAAGCCGTTGTTGCCGCCCGCGTCGCTGGTGACTATGGAGCTGCTCTTCTGCGTAACGCTCGCGCGCATCGGGACCCGAGAACCGGTGCGCCCGATCGAAGTGACAACCACGTCCTTGCCATCACCCCGAGCTGCGTATGAAGCGTTCCTCGGAGCGCGCATCCAACGGGGAACGAAACATCAGCTCGCTTTCACGAGCGCCGACGCCACGCGCCCGTTTCTAACCTCGAACGAGCCGCTGTGGGCCGCGTTCGAGCCGGAGCTTCGCCGACGCCTGGCCGATCTCGAAGCGCCCGTGACGACGGAACAACGGGTTCGTGCGGCTCTCTTGGAAGGACTGCCGAGCGGACTCGTGACGATGGACGTTATCGCCGGCAAGCTGGCGTTGAGCCCGCGAACGCTGCAGCGACGAATCGAAGCCGAGGGCACAAACTACCAAGAGATCCTGAAGCAGACGCGCGAGTCTCTGGCGCGCCACTATCTCTCGAATACCACTCTGACCGCCGCAGAGATTTCTTTTTTGCTCGGCTTCGATCAGCCCAATTCCTTCTATCGTGCCTTCCGCACCTGGACCGGCACGACGCCCGATAGCTTACGGCAGAGCCAGCCTAAGTATTCAAACCGCCGTCGACGTTGATGATGGCTCCAGTGATGTGCCTCGCCGCCGGGCTTGCGAGGAAAGTAACGGCCGCCGCCACGTCGCTCGGTTCGCCGTAGCGACCGAGAGGCATCAGTGTGCGCTGGAAATCGGCGGCCTCGCCGTTCGCGGGATTCATGTCGGTGTCGGTCGAGCCCGGCTGCACCAGGTTCACAGTGATGTCGCGAGATCCAAGTTCCCGTGCGAGGCCGCGGGTCAGTGAGTGGAGCGCGGACTTCGTCATGTAATACACGGTGCCGGTGTCGCCCACGATACGTTCGGCGCCGGCCGAGCCGATGCCGATGATCCGACCGCCTTTTTTGAGATAAGGAATGGCCGCCTGAGCGGCGAGCACCGGCGAACGCACGTTGACGGCGAGCAGCGCGTCGATGCGCTCGACGCTGACATCGGCGATGGCATCGTAAAGAACGATGGCGGCGTTGTTGACGAGGATGTCGAGCCCGCCCAATGCGCTGGCGGCTTCGTCGACCGATCGTTTGACCGCCGCTGGATCGGCACTGTCGGCTTGAATAGCGACCGCTTTACGGCCCTTGCTCTGGATCTCCCGAACGACTTCGGCCGCTCGATCCGCCGAGCGCTCATAGGTGATAGCGGCATCCGCGCCTCTGTCAGCCAGCGCCAATGCAATTGCGGCCCCGATGCCGCGCGATGCGCCCGTCACGAGGGCGCGCTTGCCAATCAGGTCGGTCATCGGCTCATCCTTTCTGCAGTGATCGTTACAGAAAGCCTAGAGCCATTGCCGAGTCGAGTCAACCGGTTTATATAACGATCGATGCAGAAATCCCGCCGCCGACTGCCCGCCAAGAAAACCAGCACCGCAGCCAGCGGTCGCGGGCGACCACGCGCCTTCGATCGCGCGACCGCTCTGGCTCAGGCAACGCGCGTGTTCTGGCTCAAGGGGTTCGGGGCGACGTCCGTGACCGATCTGACGCAGGCGATGGGGATTGGAGCCACCAGCATGTATGCGGCATTCGGCTCTAAAGAAGCGCTGTATGCCGAGGCACTTCGGCACTATGCGAACACGTATGAAGGACTGTTCTGGACTCGGTTCTCTACAGCCGGCACTGCGCGCGAGGCAGTTGAGGCCTTTCTGATGGATTCGTCCGCCGCGCTGACAGGAAGTCTTTGTGACATTCCTCGCGGTTGTATGGTGGCGCTCTCGTCAGTTGGCAGCGAAGGCTACTTGGAGCTCGGCAAGCTCGTTCGATCGGACCGTGCCGGCACGCTCAATCGATTGAAGACGCGGCTGGATCAGGCCGTCGCGGACGGCGAGATTCCCCCCTCGGCCGATGTGAACGCACTCGCGCGTTTCGTGCAGACCGTCCAGAACGGCATGTCCATTCAGGCCCGCGATGGGGCGAGCCGTGCCGACCTCGAGGCTGTGGCCCGGCTCGCGATGCGATGCTGGGACGATCGCACGCTACAGAAGAAACAGTCGATTCCATGACAGTCCCTGTCAGCGACGAACCGCTAGCATGTCCGCATGCAGACCATCTACTACGCCGCCGCCAGCCTCGACGGCTTCATCGCGACCGAGGACGACTCGCTGGACTGGCTGTTCTCCCTCGGGAACTTGAACGACTCCAGCTATCCCGAGTTCATTGCAGGCGTGGGTGCGTTGGCGATGGGATCGGCCACGTATGAGTGGATGCTCAGGAACGCGGACAAGGTGGCCGCGGAAACGGGGTCCGCATGGCCCTACAGTCAGCCCGCATGGATATTCTCTTCTCGTAAGCTTCCCGCAATAAACGGAGCGGACATTCGCTTCGTCAGCGGCGATGTTCGACAAACACACGCCGAGATGAGAGCCGCCGCCGGCGACAAGAATCTCTGGATTGTCGGCGGCGGCGATCTCGCCGGCCAGTTCTCCGATTGTGGCCTGCTCGATCAACTCATCATTCAAATTGGATCGTGCACACTAGGCGCAGGAAAGCCGCTGTTGCCGCGCAGGCTGCTCAGCCCCGTCCTGCGCCTGGCGTCAGTTCGTCAGATGGGTTCGGGCATGGCGGAATTGCGTTACCAGATCCAGCGTCAGATCTGAGCCATCCCTCCGTCGACGAACAACTCGATGCCATTCACAAAGGTCGAGTCATCGGATGCGAGGAACACGGCAGCGCGACCGATTTCGCGAGCATCGCCGATGCGGCCCGCGGGAACCTGCGCGGCGAGTTGCTGCTCGAACTGACGCCACTGTTCGTCATTACTCGTCAAGCCCTGCAGACCCGGCGTTTTGATCGGCCCCGGACTGATCGCATTCACGCGAATGTGCCGATCCTTCAGATCGAGGATCCAATGACGCGCGAAGTTTCGAATCGCAGCTTTGGTCGCGCCGTACACACTGAACGCTGGCAGCGCACGCGTAGTGCTGGTCGAGCTGGTCAGAATCACCGACGCGCCGTCACGTAATAGCGGCAACGCTTTCTGCACCGTGAAGAGCGTGCCCTTCACATTGGTGTCGAATGTTTTGTCGTACTCCTCCTCGGTGATCGCACCGAGCGGCTGGAACGAACCGCCGCCAGCGTTGGCGACGACGATATCGATCTGCGAAGCATGCTGCTGAACGACGTCATAGAGACGATCGAGATCCGACAGCTTCGATACATCGCTGCGCACGCCGATCGCTGACTTACCGATCGCCCGCACCGCTGCGTCCAGCTCTTCCTGGCGACGACCGGTGATGAAGACCTTCGCGCCCTCGGCGGCGAGCTCCTGCGCGATGCCCAGGCCGATGCCCGTCGTCCCGCCCGTGACCACTGCGACCTTACCTTCCAACCTGCGATTCATGACTGCTCTCCCGTCTGGACCTTTGCGGGTGATTCCGCATGGGATGAACTGTACGGATGGAACGATCATGCGAGTAGACCGCCAATATGGCACCCTGCGTCCTATTGGCAGGACGATAAAGCCCATGCAGGACCTTAACGATCTCTTCTACTTCTCGCAGGTGGTGTCCCACGGCGGATTTGCGCCGGCCGGTCGAGCCTTGAAGATTCCGAAGTCGAAACTGAGCCGACGGGTGGCGCAGCTCGAGGAACGGCTCGGGGTGAGGCTCATCGAACGGTCGTCGCGACGCTTTCGCGTAACCGACATCGGCAAGACGTTCTTCGATCAATCCCAGATTGCGGTCAGCGCGGCCGAGCGCGCCGAGGCACTGGTGGCCGCGAGCCTGACAGAGCCGAAAGGCGTGGTGCGATTCTCGTGCCCCACAGGCCTGATCGAAGTGATCTCGCCGATGCTGCCTGATTTTCTGTCGCTGTATCCGCGGGTGCGAATCGAAATCGTTGCGACCGATCGTCGCGTCGACGTGATCGCCGAACGTATCGACGTTGCATTACGCGTGCGCACCGACCTCGACACGGATGCTGCTCTCACGATGCGTACGCTGGCACGTAGTCAACGCATTCTGCTGGCGAGCCCGGCACTGGCGAACGCGCTCAAAGGCGTGGACATCGCGCTGCTGGCGAATGTTCCAACGCTGAGCTCCTCGGACGAAGGCGGCGAGTCCACCTGGATTCTCGAAGGCCCCGACGGCCAGACTCATACACACACGCATATCGCCCGCCTCAGCTGCAGCGACTTCGCCGCGATACGTGCCGCGGCGATCGCAGGGCTCGGCGTCGCTCTGTTGCCCGATCACACGTGCGCCGCAGCCTTGCGCTCAGGAGCCCTGGTGCGAATTTTTCCGGAATGGGCCGCAAAGGAAGGCATCGTGCATCTCGTGTTCACGACACGGACAGGCCTGCCGCCAGTCGTCCGTGCGTGGATCGATCATCTGGCTGCGCGCTTTCGAGCCGGCTCAGTTGAACCAGCAGAACACGCCCACTGACACTCCGCCAAGAAGCTCGCAAAAGAGACGCCCTCCTCGTTCGTTGCATTCGACCATCGCGGACGGCGAGATTCCCGCTTCGGTCGATGTGCACGCACTCGCGCGTTTCGTGCAGACCGTCCAGAACGGCATGTCCATCCAGGCCCGCGATGGGGCGAGCCGTGCCGACCTCGAAGCTGTGGCCCGGCTCGCGATGAGATGCTGGGGACGATCGCACGCCACAGAAGAAACAAGGGAGCCGCCGCGACTGAGCTGGAGGCGCGCATGCACGGGAACCCATCCGTCGGGTCCGCGTTCATCAAGGCCCATCAAGGAGATTCATACATGTCGAAGTCGAACAAAGAGATCCTGGAGCAGGCTAACTCGGCGATCACTCAAGGCGACTTCGAAGGGTTCCTGGCGTTGTGCACGGAGGACACGGCATGGACCTTCGAGGGTGAGCGGACCCTCAATGGCAAGGCAGCTGTTCGTCAGTGGATGAAGACTGCGTATATCGAGCCGCCCAAGTTCAGGGTGGATCGCATGATCGCCGACGATGATTTCGTGGCTGCGATCGGCGAGATCGTCCTCAAGGACGAAACAGGGAAGGCAGTCCGCCATGCGTACTGCGATGTGTGGCGCTTCCGTGACGGCAAGATGGCCGAGCTTCGCGCCTTCGTCGTCGAGGCAGAAAGCTGACGTTGCCGCTCGATCGAGAGCTCGGAACCGGCCCGCCGGGCCAGCGTTCCCAACCAGGAGCGACAAGAAACGCCGGGTGAATATGGCCGCCGCCGATCCCATCAGCCCTCCGGTCGAACCGATGCTGGCAAAACTTGCCGACGAGTTGCCGGCCGGCGACTACCTGTACGAACCCAAGTGGGACGGCTTCCGTGCCATCGTGTTCCGGGGCGATGACGACGTCTATATACAAAGCCGTGACTCGCGACCGCTCGATCGTTATTTTCCAGAGTTGCACGACACGTTGCTCGACGGCTTGCCCCGCCACTGCGTGGTCGACGGGGAAATCGTGATCGCGACGGACAAAGGGCTCGACTTCGACGCCCTTCAGCTGCGGTTGCATCCGGCGGCATCGCGCGTCAAGAAGCTCGCGAATGCAACGCCGTCCTCGTTCGTTGCATTCGACCTGCTCGCGACCAGGACACGAAATCTCATGGACACACCACAGGCCAAGCGCCGTGATGCCCTCGAGAAGTTACTTGGAAAGGTTGCGGAGCCCATCTATCTCACGCCGATGACGCGCGACCGGGCCGTTGCGCTCGACTGGCTCACCCGTTTCGAAGGCGCGGGCCTGGACGGTGTAATCGCCAAGCCGGCGGCCGGTGAATATCTTCCAGGCAAGCGCGCGATGATCAAGGTCAAGCATGCGCGCACTGCTGAGTGCGTGGTCGCCGGCTTCCGGTGGCACAAGAGCGGTAAGGATGCAGTCGGCTCGTTGCTGCTCGGCTTATACGACGACGCCGGGGTGCTCCAGCACGTTGGCGTCACCTCATCATTCACAATGGCGGTGCGCCGGCAGTTGGTGAAGGAGCTCGCGCCACTTCGCAAGAATGCAATGGACGATCACCCGTGGCGCGAATGGGGTGGCGCGGCTGCGGAGTCGAGCCGGATGCCGGGCTCGCAGAGTCGCTGGAGCGCCGGCAAGGACCTGTCGTGGGAGCCGCTGAGAATCGAACGGGTCTGCGAAGTGAAATACGATCATATGCAAGGCGACCGCTTCCGGCACGCGGCGATATTTCTGCGATGGCGTCCGGACAAGCAGCCCGACGATTGCCGCTACGATCAGCTCGGAGTCACCCAGCCTTACGAGCTGGAGCGGATCTTCTCGTCCGGATCGAGCGGTTCCTGAGCCGGCCGCCGCGCTTCGGGAACGTGCTGTAAGTTGATACGAATCCGAGTCCACGTGCTGTAGCGCCCGCGCATGGCGTCGACCAGCACATCAGCCGCTTCCAAATGCGCCGCCGCCTCACGATGCCGCGCTTTCCAGCGCTCCAAGCCCGCCAAAGCATCCTCTTTGCGGCGAGCTCGCCCGATCTCGATGAGAGGATGTTTGGTTTTGCGCTTGGAGGGTTGGACGCGAACAGGTTCCGAGCGTTGTTTGCGATAGTGAGGCGGCCAAGGGGCGTCGCCCAACCCCTGGCGTTTGAATAATTCGAGCAGCCCCGCGATCGAACTCGCATGCTCATCGATACCCGCGTGTCGATCGCCCAGCTTTTTGAATCGTGCAGGCATGGTGACCAGCGTGAAATCCGCCGGATCGCAGTCTTCGACCTCATCCCATGAGAGTGGCGCCGAGACGCGGGCGTCGGGCCTGGGCCGCACAGAGTACGCAGCGGCGACAGTGCGATCCTTCGCGTTTTGGTTGTAATCGACGAAGACTCCTTGGCGCTCCTCCTTCCACCACTTACTCGTGGCGAGTGTCGGTGCACGCTGCTCGATTTCGCGTGCAAGCGCGAGAGCTGCGAGGCGCACTTCATCGAAGGTCCAGCGCGGCTGGATTCGCACGCAGATGTGCATGCCCCGAGAGCCCGACGTCTTGGGCCAGCCCACCAATTTGAAGTCATCGAGCACAGATCGAGTGATCGTCGTGACTTGTTGAACTTGTTGCCACGTCACGCCTGGCACCGGATCCAGATCGACGCGCAGCTCGTCCGGATGCTCCAGATCCCCAGCTCGTACTGGATGCGGATGCAGCTCGAGGCAAGCGAGATTCGCGAGCCATGCGAGCGCCGCGGCATCGCGCGGCACCACTTCCTCAGCGGCGCGACCCGATGGGAAATGCAGCTCGACTACTTCGATCCACCGCGGTCGACTGTCCGGCGCCCGCTTTTGATAGAAATGTTCGCTCTCGATGCCGTTCGGATAGCGCACCAGCATGTTAGGTCGGCCACCGGCGCCGCGCAGCGCCCCTTCGCTGACCGCGAGGTAATAACGAACGAGATCGAGCTTGGTGAGCTTCGGCTCGGGGAACAGGACTTTGCCTGGATTCGAGATTGCAACCTCGCGCCCGGCGACGACAAGGACCTCAGCTGCGGCCGTCTTTTTCATGACATCGGATTCGCCTGGTCGCTCTCGCGAGCGCTACAGACGCAACGACGGCGCCGCAGGCCGGTTCCCTCAACCTGGCGTCTTCACCCACTGGCCATCGCGCAAGCGCGCGGCCTTGCAAGCGCTCATCTTTCTCCAACGGCGCCAGCAACTCCAATCCCTTCGCCGGTCCATGCACCATCGCCGCGGCGAGTTGCTTGTGGAAGTCGATCATGAAGGCGATGTGCGCTTCGATGTCCTGCTTCGGCCAGCTCATGATCTGGTATTCACCACCGGCCGTGGTGTTCATCATCAGCATGCATTTCATACAGTTAGCTCCTGGGTTGAGTCGATTCTAGCGCCCCCTCGGGCGTGCTTTCAGGAGTAAGTCGGAGCCGGCCGGTCGGTTTCGACACGACCGGCCAGATTATTTTTCAGGTCAGTGCGCGGATGATGCGCCCGAGCTCGGCGACGGCATCCTCGACCTGGGCGGTCCAGGGGTGGCCGTAGTTCAACCGAACACAATTGCGGAACTGCCGGCGCGCCGAAAACATCGGCCCCGGCGCAATGCTGATGTGGGCATCGATGGCCCGGCGATGAACTTCGAGCGCATCCACCTGTTCTGGCAACTCGATCCACAGGAAGTAACCGCCCTCCGGCGTCGCGACCCGGAAGCCTGAGGGGAAGTGTTGCTTGAGAGACGCGAGCGCCGCGCTCTGCTGTGAGCGCAACGCCTGACGCAACTTTTCCAGGTGACGGTCGTATCCTTCATTGCGAAGCATCTGCGCGATGCCGTTCTGAATGGGCACACTCGTTGCGAGTGACGTCGTCACCTTGCGGCGTTGAACCGCAGGCGCGAAACGTCCCGCCGCCGTCCAGCCCAATCGATATCCCGGCGCCAGACATTTGGAGAACGAACCGCAATTGAGCACGAGACCTTTGCGGTCGAACGCCTTCGCCGGCTTGGGCCGGTGCTTGTCGAAATGCAGCTCGGCGTAAACATCATCTTCGATCAACGGGATCTCGTGCTCGGCGAGCAGTTGCACGAGATCGCGTTTCTTTTCTTCGGGCAGCGAGGCGCCGAGCGGATTCTGAAACGTCGTCATGAACCAGCA
The DNA here is from genome assembly GCF_042651805.1 of Steroidobacter flavus. NCBI lineage: Bacteria > Pseudomonadati > Pseudomonadota > Gammaproteobacteria > Steroidobacterales > Steroidobacteraceae > Steroidobacter > Steroidobacter flavus. The sequence continues at coordinate 330,083 of NZ_JBHSDU010000003.1, forward strand.
CGCACGGACGTTGTGCTTGGTGATGGCCTGCTCGAGCGCGCCGAGGTCGACGCCTTCGCGTGGATGCGTCGGAATCTCCACCGCTCGCAAGCCCCACGTTTCAATGGCCTGCAAACAGGCATAGAACGCGGGCGCTTCGATCGCGACCGTATCGCCAGGACGCGTGACGGTTTGCAGACACAACGTCAGCGCTTCGAGCGCTCCGGACGTCACAACGATTTCGTCCGCCGGCACTCGCGAACCGAATTGCAAATATCGACGCGCAATCTGACGCCGTAACTCTGGGCTCCCCGGCGGCAGGCTCTCGACCGTGCTCCACGGATCCATATTCCTGGCACTGCTGCCGAGATGCCTTGCGAGCTTTGCCCAAGGAAACAACGTCGGACTGGGAAAGGCCGAGCCCAACGGCACGACATCGCGATCGCGCGAGGCTTCGAGAATATTGAAAACGAGATCGCTGACATCGACCTGCGTCGTGCGGGACGAGGGCCGCGACGCACGCGGTTCGCTCGGTGCTTGTTGCCAACGATTGCTGACGTAGTAGCCCGAGCGATGACGGCTTTCGACCAGGCCGTTGGCTTCGAGCACGTCGTAGGCGCGCATCGCCGTGGCGGGACTCACTCCTCGCTCACGGCACAGCTCGCGCACCGATGGAATTCGCTCGCCCGCTTGCAGCGTGCCTTGCTGGATGAGCGATGTGAGATCGGCGGCCAGCTCCTGATACAGCTTCATGCGCCTGTTGTTAGTTGGGTTCCAGCGCCCCCATGTACCAGCCAATCATCAGGAAGGCAAACAACGCCACCGACAGCGCCACGCGCACGGTCAGCGCCTTCACCATGGCTTTGGAATCGGAGGGACCGGACACCATGCTGAACATGGCGTGGCCGAGACTGATGACGATACCGATGATCGTGAGGATGATGAGTTCTTTCATGATTGTTCCGCTGCACTTGCCTTGGCTGTAACGCGCCGCGCTTCCTCGGCGGCCTCGCGACGGATCGTGTAGACCAGTGTGCCGAAGGCGACCGCGATCAATGACATCAGGGCCACCATCAGGATCACCAGGCCGCCGGCCTGTCGGTACGCCTCGTAAATCGCGCCTGCCACGCCGATGGGCGTCGTCACCAGCAACAGAGGTTTGGCAATCCGCATCGCTTTTCTCCTTAGGTCGGATGCCATCGTAGGGGCCGTCTGTGCTGCATAACAGATGCAGATCGGGGTAAAAAAAGTGGCACAGCCGGCGCCGGAATTCTGACGGAACCGGCCCCGGCGCGGCCCGTTACTCCTGCATCAGCCCGAGGAGAAAACCTAATGCGCCCATTAACTTACGTTGTAGCGATTGCAGCCGTCGCCGGCCTGGCGACGGCCAGTGCGCAAAGTACCGGCGGCACCGGTGGTGCCCAGAATAGCGGCACGCAAGGCGCCCAGAGCCAAGGCACGCAAAACACCGGTAATCCGAATGCGACGCCGGGTGCGCAGGCGCCAGTAAATCAGCCATCAACCTCACCGCCAGCGTCGACGCCGACACCCTCGACCCGCACTTCACCGACGCCGTCGCAGCCCTCACCGTCGTCACGAGCGACGATGCCGTCGCCCTCGCAGCCGACGCAACCGAACGCGACAACTCAGCCGAACTCGCAGAGCATGCCGAACTCGACGACTCGACAAACACTGCCGGCGCAGCCGAACTCGACTCAGCAGACCATGCCGAATTCGACCACGACGCCTCAGCAGACCACGCCGAATTCGACCACGACGCCTCAGCAGACCACGCCGAATTCGACCACGACGCCTCAGCAGACCACGCCGAACTCAACGACGACGCCGAACTCGACTACGACACCCAACTCAACGATGCCTCAGCAAACCGTGCTGCCACCTGACTCGCGTAACTCGGCTCACTCAACGACCAATAACTCCGTGAACAATCAGCAGCGCGTCCCGCCCGCCATGCGCGGCGCGGGCACGACGGCCAATCGTCCCGACTGTTCGAAGATGCGCGGTCTCGAGAAGTCAGAGTGCGAACGTCGCGACACGTCTCGGGACGATCTGCCGGCCGGCGTAACAACGACGCAGCCGGAGAAGTGAAATAGCGATGTGCCTTCGCTGACAACCGGAGAAACGCAGTAGCGTTACGGCGCCTTCGCCGACAGCCGGAGAAACGCAGTAGCGTTGCGGCGCCTTCGCCGACAGCCGGACAAACGCGGTAACGTTGCGGCGCCTTCGCCGACAGCCGGACAAACGCGGTAACGTTACAGCGCCTTCGCCGACAGCCGGACAAACGCAGTAGCGTTACGGCACCTTCGCCGACAGCCGGAGAAACGTGGTAACGTTACGGCGCCTTCGCTGAAATAATCCCGAGGCGGTAGGCCGCGCTCACCGCCTCGGCTCGAGTAGAAACATCGAGCTTGGTAAAGATCGAGGCCAGGTGATGATCGATGGTCCTCGACGAACGATGTAATCGCTCGCCAATCTCCTTATTCCTCAGCCCCTGCGACAGCAGGCCGAGCACTTCGATTTCTTTCGTAGTCAAACCGGCCAGATTGTTCTGCGTACTTTCTCTCGGCCCTCGCTGCAATCCACGAACGCCAGCGGAGCGTAGCTTGTAACGCATCCGTTCAATCATGGGCCGCGCGCCGAAGGATTCGAACACCGTCAGCGCCTCCCGTTGCGCCGGCTCGTCGCCCTCCATCATCGCCCGCGCCGCCTCGAACGGACACTTCAGTGCGCGCCACTTCTCCGCAGCTTCGCGCCAGCGACCGGAAATCTCCATGGCGAACGGCATCTGAACGCAAAACTCAGGCAGGCCGCCCGGCAGCGAGCCATCCCCCTGCCAACACCAGAACAACAGCTCCGACGCAAACCACTGATGTTTTTTGCGGACTGCCAACTCGACGCCCGCGCATCCTTCGCTCGCCGCTTCAGCAGTCCGTCCTTCGAACCACGCAGCCTCGGCTCGCGCTGCCTGCATCAATGCAACTCGTTGCAAAGTTCCGGTGTTTCCAGCCAACTCCTGCGCTTCATGCAAAGCTTCCCACACGGCGGGATCGCCACGACGCGCTCGCACGCGCCCCAGCGCAATCAACGCAGTGATACGAGCAATCACCGGCGATCGCCGGTCAGCGAGCACGACATGCGCGGTGCCGGACGCTTCCGTCCACCGCCCGCGATACATCCACACCAGCGCCTGCCAGGCCAATTGATACAGCCGCGAAAAATCGATGTCGCGCTCGCTGCAAAAATCGATGCCCTGACGCAGGTAGTTGTCAGCGAGATCGAATCGATAAACTTCGCCACACGCCGACCCTAAATTGACGAACGCACTCGCAACCCACGAATCCGACCGAATCTCTTCAGCGAGAGCGCGGCTGCGCTCCAACTGCGCGCAGCCCTCATCGACCTGGCCGGCAAGGATGAGTGACGAGCCGATGGTATTGAGACAGTGAACGATGGACTCCCGATCGCCGAGTTGTTCCGCGGCCGCCTTGGCCAGCTCGCCTTCTTGAATGGCCTGAGCCACATCGCGATCGAGCATGCGCAAGTGTGCCGCCCAGCGACGCACCACAACCGCAGCTACGCCCGACGAATCATCAGCGATCAACGACACCGCCTCACGCATCGTCGCCTCGCCTTCAGCATTCTTTCCAGAAACCACCAACGCATGCGCGAGCCGCGCAAGTGAGATCGCTTGCTTACCGCGCTCGCCGAGGTCTTGCCAGAGAGTTACAGCGCTTCGTCGCGCGTCGATAGCATCGCTCACCATTCCACTGAGCTGACATTCAGCGGCATAGTCATCGAGTAATGCCGCGCGCTGCGCGGTCCGCGCCGTCGCAAACTTCAGCGCTCGTGCGAACTGCTGAGCCGCTTGTCGATGCGCGCCCTTCGCCGCCGCTTCACGGGCCGCGGCCGGTGCCAGCTTTAACACGGCATCTTCAAACGCGGCCCCTTCGGCATGATGAGCAAGCCGAGCGAGATCCGGCGTCGAACGCGATTGCAATGCCTGCAACACCATACGATGCAGGCTCATGGCTTTCGTGGGAGTCAACGCGTCGAGCACAGCTTCGCGAGCCAGCTCATGACGAAACATGAAGGCCCCGTTCTGTGCACACAGCACGCCAGTGGCAAGGCACTCGTCAATCCAGCCACTCTCCGCCGCGGTCAGCTCTTGTAACAACCACGGTTCGATCCGTGGGCCAGCGACAGCAGCGGCATCGAGAATCGCTCGTGCCGAGGGCCGCAAGCGGCCAGCGCGAGCGAGCACGGCATCTCGCACCGTCGCCGGCATCGCAACGCCACCCGCGGCAACGACTTCAGTCACAAAGAAAGGATTGCCGCCGGTCTTTGTTTTCAACTCGGCGGCATCGACATCGCGATCGCCAATCAGCTCTTGAATGGCGGCCACCGATAAAGGTTGCGGCGACAGGCGTTTCGCACCGCTGGTGGCCAGATCGCCGAGCACCAGACGTAACGCGTGCGACGGCCCCACTTCGTCACTACGAAAACTCACGACGAGCAGCGAGTGAGTGCGACCGATGCGTCGGCCGACATAACGCAGGAAATCCAGCGTCGCTTCGTCCGCCCAATGTAAGTCCTCGAGCACGATCAACGCCGGCGGACGCGCCAGCTCGGTCAGAAAACTACTGAAGATTTGCAGACGCTCGACGTTGCTGTTGAGCGCGATTTGCAATTCGCCTTGGATTTGCCCGGCGATATCGAACAGAGGACCGAGCGGCCGCGGCGTCTGCAACGCGTCGCAGCCAGCCCAATACACCGGCACCTGAGCACGTTGGGATTCGGCGAAGGCTCGCAACAACGACGTCTTGCCGATGCCGGCCTCGCCTTCGAGAAACAACAAGCTGCCCTGGCCCGCGGCGGCATTGCGCAGCAGCACCTGTAGCGAGGTCAGCAGTTCATCCCGCTCCAACAGCTTCATGCCCGGGCCCGCCACGCCGACGCCGTCGATCCGCGAAAAGTTGCGGGATCATAGCGCGGTGAGCGAGTCCCGGGCGTGAGCCCCGATCAGAACAGGAAGTAAGGATCGAGCACCCGGACTTCAGAGATACGGTCGATGGGCAAGCCATTGCGGCCGGCCACGGACCGGATCGCCTCGGGCGACGGACCGTCGTAGATGCAGTAGGTCTTTTTTCGATCCGGGGTCACATAGGAATGGATCCAGGTCACGCCCTCCTGGGCGTTGTTCGCAATCACCGACGACGCCGCTTTGGCGCCTTCGGCATTGGTGGGCAGACCGAGACCGTCCGGGAAAGTACGTTCAATCAGATAACGGGGCATGATCGTCTCCTATAGATTGGAAGTGCCCCGTCACGATACGAATCCGCCCCGCCGGACAATACGGCGGGATTGCCTATATTGCAGACCTGACTTTGGTCAGCCCTCGGGCACGCAGCGAAATGCCGTGCAAACCGGCTTTATTCCTGATCGCGGAAGGCGAGCGGCCCAGGGTAGTCGCAATGGCATCGATCGACAGATTGCGGGCGGCAAGCTCTCTCAGGCGACGAACATCATCGATGGACCAGGCATTCGGGAGCGCGGCGCGACGCGCCGCTGAACGAGCGTAATCATCGGACCAGAACATCACATCTCCACATCGCTTATCCCTCGCGGGACCGAAGCCGGGCTTCGTTGCCAAACTTCTACGACAGACGACGCGGAGCGGCAAGTGAAAATCCCATTAGGTGCGCGCTCGCGCCGGGCGATGTATCTTCACGAAAGACGGGGGTTCGCATGGCCATTCAGCTCAACCACACCATCGTGCACGCCAGGGATGCCAGGGCCTCGGCGACGTTTCTCTCGGAGCTGCTCGGGCTGGCCGAGCCGGGGCGGTTCGGCCCGTTCTGGACGGTCCAGTTGCAGAATGGTGTGACGCTCGACTACATCGATTGCGACCCCGTGCCCCTCATCGAGCATTACGCGTTCCTGGTGAGCGAAAGCGAATTCGATGTGATTTTCGGGCGCATCCAGCAACGCCAGCTGGACTACTGGGCCGACCCGATGCACTCCCGCCCGTTCGAGATCAATCGCCATGACGGCGGCCGCGGCGTGTACTGGAACGACCCGAACGGCCACTACCTGGAAATCATCACACGGCCGTACGGCAGCGGCTCATGACGCGGGCTTGCTCATCCGCAGCTTGGCGATGTGGCCGCCGAGCACGGCGGCGGGCAGGCTCAAGATCAGTCCGAGGATTTTGAACCACATCGGCAGATCGCCCGTGCCGATCATGCTGATCAGCATGCCGAGCACGCCGAACGCCAGTGCGTTGAAATACGGCATGCTGCGCGCAAGCCGAGCGGCGAGATAGCCGCCGAGCACGGTGGACGCGGTGCCCAGAATCATGCCCAACGTCAGGTAGCGCACATCCTGCATCAACACTTGATAGGCGCGCCGGATTTCGTCTTGCGAGAGATTGGAGTCGAACCCCGGGCCGCCGAACATCTGTGTCAACAGCATGCCGGAGATGATGTCGACGCCCAGGACGGCAAGAGTTGCAAGAATGACCGCGCGGATGCTGATGTTCGGCATACCGCAAGAGTAGAAGCCTGCCGGCGGTTTCGCCAGCACCCGCTAGTCGCGACCGTTCATCTCGACGCCGAATTCGGCGGCACTTTCCGACAACGCGGTCCAGAAGCTTTCGGCAAGGCTGCGGAACACCGCAATTTCGAACACCGCGTGTCCGCTCGGGTCATCGTCGAGCCGCCAGAGCGTGGCGCCGATATGGGCAGCAGCGGTGACGGACACATCGCCGCTTCGAAATATGCGCGGATGCAAATCGATGGGCACGAGCTTGCAAAGCGCCTCACGCGCCTTCGGCCCCGACACTCGCAGCACCGCCTGGCCGTCACTCTGATCGGCAATGGCCGCGTACTCGCCGAGCGCATCGGTCAACGATGTGACAAATCCGTTACCTGCCCCTTCTACTGTCGCAAACCAGGCACCCGGCCCCGACGCGATGAACGCGCAGTCGCCCGCAGCCGAGCGTCGTGGACCAGGTGGCAGATCGATGCCAAAACGCTCGCGCACCTGCTTCATCAAAGAGTCATGGTGTCCGCGCCTGGCCAGCACCGACGCGAGGCCCATTTCATCGCGCTCTTGCACGACCACACCACGGCCCGCCGCTTTGACAGGTAGATCCGCAAAGGCCGCGCGCGGCTCGAGTTTCAGCTGTGAGTGAGTCATGCCCTCAACCTTTCAAGCGTGCGCCTTCGGGATCGAAGAACACAGGCGCGACGACTTCGACTTCGGTTTCGCCACTACGCAGCGGGTCGTATGCGCGGAGCCGTTCGCCGACGCGGGCTTGCCCTCGAGCGAGCAAACCCAAGCCGATCCAATGACCGAGCATCGGCGAGAATGCGACGGAGGTGAGATAGCCTTGATCGTTGCTCAACGCCACCTTCGCCCCCATCGCCAGGAAGTGCGAGCCAGCGAACAACCGTTTGCTTCGATCCACGGGCCTGAGGCCCACCAACGTGGCTCGATTCGCATCCACCAAGCCTGGCCGCCCCGCGAGCACGCGGCCGATGAAATCCTTCTTCGTCGACATCATGCGTCCCAAGCCCAGATCGGCCGCGGTCGTCATGCCGTTCAACTCATTCCCGGCGACGTGACCTTTCTCGATGCGCATTACACCGAGCGCTTCGGTGCCGTAGGGAATGACGCCCCACTCTTTGCCCACCGCCATGAGCTCACGAATGGTGGCGTCGCCGTAGCGCGCGGGCACCGCCAGTTCGAAAGCCAACTCACCCGAGAACGAGACGCGGAACAAACGAGCTCGCATGCCACGCCAGGAGAACTCGGCGCAGGCCAGATAAGGGAACGCCTCGTTGGAAACATCGATGGCGTCACCGAGCAATCGTTCCAACAAGCGCCGCGAGTTCGGCCCTGCAATCGCGTACTGCGCCCATTGCTCGGTGACTGACACGATCTGTACGTCCAGCTCCGGCCAGATCACCTGCCTCGCATGCTCCAGGTGCTGCATGACCTTGCCGGCGTTCACGGTCGTCGTCGACATCACATAGTGGCCGGGCGCGATGTGAGCTGTCGTGCCGTCATCCATGACGAACCCATCTTCACGCAACATGATGCCGTAGCGGGTCTTGCCGACCGGCAGTGTCGAGATCATGTTGATGTAAACGCGATCGAGGAAGGTCGCGGCGTCCTTGCCCTGGATGTCGATCTTGCCCAGCGTCGATACATCGCACACGCCGACACTCGAACGCACCGACTTCACTTCGCGGTTGACGGTTTGCAGCCAGTCGGTCTCGCCCGGCTCCGCAAACCACTGCGCTCGCAGCCACTGCGCCGCCTCGACGAAAGTGGCGCCCCGCTCCGTGGCCCAGCGATGACCGGCGGTAAGACGCGTCGGCCGAAACTCCTTGCCGCGATGATGTCCCACGAACGCGCCGAACGAGACCGGCGTATAGGGCGGCCGAAACACCGTCGTGCCCACTTCAGGAATCGTTCGCCCGGTCGCTTCTGCCAGAAACGCGAGGCCGTTGATATTCGACGTGCGACCTTGATCGGTGCCCATGCCGAGCGTCGTGTAGCGCTTCAGGTGCTCGACCGAAGTGAACCCTTCGCGCGCGGCGAGCGTCACGTCGTCAGACGTCACATCGTTTTGAAAGTCGACGAAGGCTTTGCCTTTTGAATCGGCGACACGCCAGCACGGTGTGACGGCGGATAACTCATCGTCCACTTTCGGTGCTGACCAAGCCGGTGCCTCGTGACCGACGGACCGAGCGGCTTCAGCGCCCGCGGCCGCACCTTCTCTCAGCGCAGCGGCAAGCGTGAACGAGCCGTGCACCGCGCCTGCGACCATCGCGCCACGCAAGTCACTCGGAAGAAAAACCGAAAGCTCATCGCTCCAGCGCGGCCGGCCGCCGAGATGCGTCGACAAGGCGATGTTTGGACTCCACCCGCCGGACATGCACAGCACGTCGGTCTTCAAGTGCTCTATCCCGCCATCGTGCTTTCGAACTGTAACGCGAGTCAGCCCGTGCGAGCCGTGCGTGGCAATGACTTGCGAACCGAGCAACGTATAGATCCCGGTCTGCTTCGCGTCAGTGAGTAGCGATGCCGATATCTTTGTTCGGGTATCGACAACGGCCCGAACCGCGATGCCGGCGCGAGCCAGATCGAATGCCGTCGCCCAGCCGTCATCCGTCGCTGTAAACACGACCGGACTCTGGCCGACAGCAACGCCGTATCGATGCAGATACGTGCGCGCGGCGGCGGACATCATCACCCCAGGTCGGTCGTTGTCACCGAAAACCAGCGGACGCTCGATGGCGCCGGTCGCCAGCACAACGCGCTTCGCCACGATCTTCCACATACGCTGACGCGGCTGATGGGACGGCGGTGTCGGCAGATGATCCGAGACACGTTCGAGTGCGCCGAACGTGTTGCCATCGTAAGCACCGAACACAGTCGTTCGACGCATCACTCTCACGTCAAGCAAGGATTCGAGCTCGGCCGCCACACGCTGCGCCCAATCAGCACCGCTGATGCCGTCGATCTCGCGACGATCCCCATTCAAGCGACCGCCCAGCACGAAGTCTTCGTCGCAGAGAATGACGCGAGCGCCGGATCGCCCTGCTGTGAGCGCCGCGGCCAATCCAGCGGCACCGCCGCCGACGACCAGCACATCGCAAAACGCATGCGGCTTCTCGTAGGTGTCAGGGTCTATCTGTTCGCTCGCTCGGCCCAGACCGGCGGCCCGGCGGATCAGCGGCTCGTAAACCTTTTCCCAGAATGCCGCCGGCCACATGAAAGTCTTGTAGTAGAAGCCGGCGACGAAGATGGGCGAGAGCAGCGAGTTGATCGCGCCGACATCGAACGCGAGCGATGGCCAACGATTCTGGCTGCTGGCTTCCAAGCCACCGAACAGCTCAACTACGGTGGCGCGCGTGTTGGGCTCGCGACGCGCGCCGGTTCGCAGCTCAACGAGTGCGTTCGGCTCTTCGGAGCCGGCGGTGAGAATGCCGCGCGGGCGGTGATATTTGAAAGAGCGGCCGACCAGCTTGACGCCATTGGCCAGCAGCGCCGAAGCCAATGTATCGCCGGCATATCCCGTGAAGCAGCGAGCATCGAACTGAAACGTCAGCGCACGCTGGCGATCGATCAATCCGCCTGTGCCGAGCCGATGCGACTGAGCATTCATGCGCGTACGGCTTCCTTGCTTGCCTCGGTCGTCCCCTCGTTACACATCTCGACAGCGAATATTTCATGCGTGCGTGTATCGCGAGTCACCCGCAGCCAGCTGCGGCACCCGAAGCCGTGATACCACAGCTCCTCGTGGCGGCCGGCCGGGTTGTCACGCAGATAGACCGCTTCGAAGAACTGTTCCGGCGCGCCGGGATCGGGACGGCGCACCGTTGCGTCGCCCAGATAGGTGAACTCGCTCGAGTCCCGCTCGCCGCAGAAAGGACATTGAATACGCATCAGTGCAGATTGGGCTGCGCGCCCTGCCCCTTTTCGTCGATGAGATGGCCGGTGGCGAAGCGGTCGAGGCGATAGTCCCGCCCGACTTCATGCAACTCATCTCGAGCCAGCAGATGAGCGAAACACCAGCCCGACGCCGGCGTCGCCTTGAAGCCGCCGTAGCACCAGCCGGTATTCAGATACAGGCCGGGCAGCGGCGCGCGATCGATGATGGGCGAGCCGTCCATCGACATATCCATCACGCCGCCCCACGAACGCAGCACACGCACTCGCCCCAGCGACGGCAGGATGGCCATGCCGCCCTCACAAACATCTTCAACCGTCGGAAGGTTGCCGCGTTGAGCGTAGGAGTTGTAACCATCGATGTCGCCGCCGAAGACCAGCCCGCCCTTGTCCGACTGGCTCACATAGAAATGTCCGGCGCCGAACGTGATCACGCCGGGAATCCGCGGCTTGATCGACTCCGATACAAATGCCTGCAGGACGTGACTTTCGATAGGCAGCCGCAGACCGGCCAGGCTCGTCAGCCGCGAGGTGTTGCCTGCTACCGCGAGACCGACCTTCGCCGCTTTGATCTCGCCGCGCGAAGTCGTCACGCCGGTGATGCGCCCGGCTTCGCGAATGAAGCCCGTGACTTCGCAGTTCTGGATGATGTCCACGCCACGATCGCTGGCAGCGCGTGCGTAACCCCAGACGACGGCGTCATGGCGTGCCGTTCCGCCGCGCCGTTGTAACAAACCGCCGTGGATCGGAAAGCGAGCGTTGTCGAAATCCAGGAACGGCGCCATGCGTCGAACCGCGTTCGCATTGAGCAGCTCGGCGTCGATGCCATGCATGCGCATCGCGTTGCCCCGTCGCGCGTAGGCGTCGCGCTGTGCGTCCGAGTGATACAAATTCAGCACGCCACGCTGACTGACCATGGCGTTGTAGTTCAGATCCTGTTCCAGCCCTTCCCAGAGCTGCATCGAGAGCTCATAGAACGGCACATTGCCGGGTAACAGATAATTGGAACGAATGATGGTGGTGTTACGACCGGCGTTGCCCGAGCCGATCCAGCCCTTCTCGAGCACGGCGACGTTGGCGATGCCATACACCTTGGAAAGATAGTGAGCCGTCGCGAGCCCGTGCCCGCCACCGCCGACGATGATGACGTCATACGCGCGTTTGGGGGCAGCATCGCGCCAAGCGGGGGTCCAATCAGCATGCCCCCGCAAGGCCTGGCGCATGAGACTAAAAATGGAATAGCGCATTTGTGCTGACCATTCTTGAGTAGAGGTCATCGCCACAATTGCTCATTTACGACACGGTCTGTACAGTTTCCGCCATGGTGCCGCGACCCCAAGCATTGCCGAGCGAATTGCCAGGCGCCGCGCCACCGGTGGAATCGGTGGGCTTCCTGTTGATTCCCGGCTTTGCGTTGATGAGCTATGCCGCTGCGGTCGAGCCGCTGCGCGCCGCCAACGTGTTGGCTGGCAAAACACTTTATAAATGGTGGAATGCCGCGCCGGCCGACAAGCCCGCGCTGGCTTCGAATGGAGCCGCCGTGCTGCCGGACTTCAAGTTCGGCGCCGACGTGGGCTCGCTCGATCTCATGTTGGTGTGTGCCGGCGGCAATCCAGCGACCTTCAACGATCGCCGTACGTTCAGCTGGCTGAAGAAACTCGCGGCCCGCGGCATCAACATCGGGGGCATCTCTGGCGGCCCGTTTATCCTCGCCAAGGCCGGCCTGCTGTCCGGTCGACGCTGCACCGTCCATTGGGAACATTTGCCCGCGTTTCAGGAAGCGTTCCCCGATGTGAAACTGACCCGCTCGCTATTCGAGTTCGACGGCAATCGCGCGACGTGTTCGGGTGGCGTCGCCGGCCTCGATATGATGGTGGCGTTGATCACCCGCGATCACGGACATGAGTTAGCCGCCGCTGTCAGCGATTGGCTGTTACATACGCATGTGAGAGAAGGCGCAGGCCCGCAACGGATGGATCTGCGCTTTCGGCTCGGCGTCAGCGACGCGAAACTGCTCAAGGCGTTGCGCGCGATGGAAACACACATCGAAACGCCGCTGTCACGCGATCGACTCGCGACGCTCGCGGGCGTATCGCTCCGGCAGCTCGAGCGATCGTTCAATAGCGAGCTGGGGCGCGGCGTTCATGAGCACTATCTTGCCGTGCGGCTCGCCAGATCCAGGCAGCTGCTGCGCGAAACCTCGCTGTCCATTCTCGAAGTCGCGCTGGCCACAGGCTTCGCGTCCGCCAGCCAATTCTCGCGCGCCTTTCGTCGCAGTTTCGGCGCGACACCTCGCGACGCCCGTGAGCGCGACCGACGCGTCACTGATCCAAGTTGATAAACCAGTTCTCCCAATCGGCGTCCACCGCCCCGCCGTGCTGACGATAGAAACTCTTCGCCGGCTCGTTATCCGGCAGCACCTGCCAACGGATCATCCTCGCATTCAGTGAGCGTGCGTGCTCGATCACCGCATCCATGAGGCCGTGGCCGAAGTTCTTCCCGCGCGCCGCTTCGTCGATGAACAGCTCCTTCAACACAACGGTCGGTCGCAAATCGAACGTGTAAGGAATCACGTAGATCACCGCATAGCCGACGAGCGCGCCGTCGAGTTCGGCAACCCACGCGGTGAACTCCGGCGCACGGTGTGGTGAGAAGCCGCGCTCGATGAGCGCGTCAACGGTCACCGCGAACCGATCGTCATAGCCCTCGAAGCGCGCCAGGCCTCGCATCAGCGACAGTAACTGCGGCGCGTCCGAAGCTCGAGCACGACGAATCATTTCCTGCCGGTCTCCAAAGTGAAGCCTTCATCCAGCCAGCCGGTGATGCCACCGATCATCAACTTCACGGGGCGGCCGAGCCGCGCCAGTCGGATCGCGCCACGGTGCGCGCCGTTGCAGTGAGGACCTGCACAGTACACCACGAACACCGTGTCGGACGGATAGTCCCGCAGCGTTCCTTCGATGATCTTTCCATGCGGCAGGCTCACCGCGCCCGGCACATGGCCTTTTTCGTACAGCGCGTGACTGCGCACATCGAGCAGCACGAAATCCTGTTTGCCATTGGACATGACGTCGTGCACGTCCCAACAGTCGGTTTCAAACTCGAGCGCAGTCTCGAAGTGCTTCAGGGCGCGCTCGCTGCTGGCGGGTGCGACGGCGGTGACGGCGGTTGTCATAAGGGCCTCCAGGCTCGGTTGATGTAGGCATTCTGCGCAAAATCGCACCCCAGCCCCACTGGCGCCGACGCCATAGATCGGTAACATCGCGCCATGAGCAAAAAGACCCGCTCCACTCGTCACCGCGTCGTCGCCCTGGCCTACGACGGCCTGTGCACCTTCGAATTCGGCTGTGTCGTCGAGCTGTTCGCGCTCGACCGGCCGGAGCTGGGCGTTGAGTGGTACGACTTCGCGGTGTGCTCGGCTGAACGCGGGCCGTTACGTGCTGCGGGCGGCATCGAGGTCCGGGTGCCGAACTCGCTGTCGTTGCTCGATGAGGCTGACACCATTGTGATTCCCGGCTGGCGGAATGCGGACGAACTCCCGCCGCCTGCCCTGCTTCGTCGGATTCGCGCCGCTTATGAGCGAGGCGCACGCCTTTGCACGATCTGCTCGGGTGTGTTCGTGCTCGCTGCTGCCGGCGTGCTCGACGGCCGGACGGTCACGACTCATTGGCGCTACGCCGAGCGCCTGAGCAAACGTTATCCAACCGTGACGGTGGAACCCAACTCCCTCTATATCGATTCGGGACAGGTGCTCACCTCGGCCGGCTCCGCTGCGGGATTGGATATGCTGCTGCATCTCGTGCGACGGGACTATGGCGCCCGGATCGCGAATCAGGTCGCGCAACGCCTGGTCATCCCGCCTCATCGCGAAGGCGGTCAGGCTCAGTATCTGCCGCGCCCCATGCCGCAGGATGAGCGCAATCGTCTGTCGAAACTGATCGACTGGGTTCGCGCGCACCCTTCGCAAGCTCACACATTGCGAACGCTGGCACGTCGCGCCTCCATGAGCCCTCGCACGCTGCAACGTCAGTTTCAGGAGACGGTCGGCTTTGGGCCCTACGAATGGCTGATTCGCGAGCGCGTCGCACTGGCCAAGGACATGTTACAAGCGGGTCGCCATTCGCTGCCTCGGGTCGCGGAGGCCGTCGGGTTCAAGTCTCAAGAAACATTCCGGCGTCACTTCCGCCGGGTCGCCGGCACCAGCCCGGCCACCTATCGCCGCCAGTTCGCGAGCAACTGACGGTCGCTTCATGTCACGACCGAACAAGCTACTGCTCGTCCTGAGCTTCGTTGGATTCATCGCGCTGGGCCTGCCGGACGCGGTGATCGGTGTTGTGTGGCCTGCGCTGCGCACTCACTTCGGGTTGCCTCAAGATGCGCTGGGCCCGCTGTTCATCACTGTGACCGTGGGCTCCGTGATGGCGAGCACGGCCAGCGGCGTCATCCTGAGTCGAATGGGCATTGGCGACCTGCTCGCGTTCTCATGCGCACTGACGGCCATCGCGCTATTCGGCTATACCCTCGCGCCGTCGTGGACGGTGCTCGTCGCCATTGGCTTGCTGACGGGCTTCGGCGCAGGCGCCATCGACGCGGCGATCAATACTCACGCCGCGACTCGATATTCGGCGCGGCTGGTCAATGTACTGCACGCGTTCTATGGCGTCGGCGCGGCGGCAGGCCCGGCGTTGATGACCACCGTGTTGACGACCGGACGGCCATGGCAGCTCGGCTATCGAATCATTGTCGTCGTCGAGCTCGTGCTCGCGGTCGCATTCATCCTGTCCCGAAAGCAATGGCCACCGCCGGTCGCCGCACATGAAGAACATCTGCGACCGGCACGTTTGGTTGAGACATTGCAGCTCGGCAAAGTGCAGCTCTCACTGCTGGTGTTCCTGATCTACACAGGCTGCGAAGCCGCGGCGGGCGCGTGGGTGTTCTCGTTGTTATTCGAAGCTCGTGGCATCGCCACCGCAGCGGCGGGCACGGCGGTAACTCTGTATTGGGGTGGATTGTTCGCGAGCCGGCTGGGCTATGCGTTCCTGCCGTCGAACGTCAACCCGGAATCGATCGTGAAGCTCTGCATGATCGCAGCGCTCGCCGGCGTCGTGACATTGCTGCTCGACCTGCACCCCATCGTGGACACCGTGGCCATCGCATTGATGGGATTTGCCGCCGGCCCGATCTTCCCCTCGTTGATCGCAACCACTCCTGCACGAGTCGGGCCGCGACACACGGCGAACACAGTCGGCTTGCAAGTATCCATGGGCGCCGTGGGCCTGGCCGCATTGCCGGCGCTGTGCGGTGTGATTGTTCAGTACTGGGGATTGGAGCTGATCCCCGTCGTGCTGATCGTAGGCTGGTCGGTGCTGCTGACGGCGTACCTCGCACTCCGTCGTCTTCAACGCGACGACTTCGCGGTACTATCGCCGCCCCAGAAGCGGAGCGAGCAATGATCAAGCACATCGTCCTGTGGCGGCTCAAGAACAAGGCGGACGTGGCGCACGTCAAGCAGGAACTGGAAAGCATGCGCGGCAAGATTCCAGGCCTGCTGAGCCTGGAAGTGGGCGTCAATTTCGCGGAGAACTCACCCGTGGACGTCGGGCTGTACAGCGAGTTCACCGACCGGGCGGCGCTGAATGCATACGCCGACCACCCGGTCCACGTGCCGGTGAAACAAACAGTCGGCAGTCTGGTGGCCGAACGGTGGGTGCTGGACTACGAAGTCTGATCTGCCAGGCGGCGCTCGGAATCGAACGCGTCCAGGCGATCGAAAATGTCGCGGAGCTGCTGACGCAACTGCTTCAGCTCGGTCTGCGACATGCCTTCCACCATGGCCTGATAAACATCGGTGCTCAGGGTGTTGCACAGTTGCGCGACTTCCCGACCCTTCTTGGTGAGCGACACCGTGACCGAGCGGCTGTCGTCCTCGGCACGCTTGCGCTTGACCAGCCCTCGTTTTTCCAGCTGCAGGATCTGGTGAGAGATGGTCGATTGAGGCAGCACCATGCGGCTGACCAGATCGCCGACCCGCGCCTCCTCGTCTTCCATCAGGATGACCAGCATTCGCGAGTTGTGCAGATCGATACCGTATTCCCGGAAATAGGGATTACAGATCAGGAACACCCGGGCGCTGATGCGATGGATGAGAAAGGAGATACGTTCGTCGAGCGGCGGCAGCGGCTTGTTCGATTTGGCCATTGTTTCGCAGTTGCTATTCTTCGCAGATCCCTGCAACTGCGCGGCACTCTAGCACACGGCCGCCAGACAAATAACAGCGCCCAATGAAAAGCCAGCCGATTGCTCGGCTGGCTGTAGCTGCGATCGACTCAGCGGTTGCGATCCTTGTCCTGATCCCGGTCCTGTTGCTCGGTGCGGTTGCCGCTGCCACCTTGCTGCGGCGAGCGCATCTGACCCGACGATTGGCCGGGCTGATTGCGTTGTCCGCTTTCCTGACTCTGCTGACCCGAGCGCGAACCGCCGCCTTGCTGATCCTGACGGGCCTGGTTCTGACCTTGCTGCTTGTTACCCTGTGACGACTGTTGCTGCTGGTTGCGATTGGGATCGCTGCCCGCCTGCTGATTCCGATTTCTATCCTGCTCGTTCGCCATGAAAGTCTCCTCGAGTGGCGCGTTGACTTCTCTATGAGGCCCGCCGCGAGAATCGCGGAGGGGAAACTTCCCTCATCGATGTTGCGCCTGACATCGCTGTGCTAAACGCGCAGCGACTCGCGGAGTTGCATGTGGACATGCGCACAGTTCGCAAGGAATATCCGAGGCTGACGTAGGTTATAGCTGTAGTGCCAATCACGTCAGCCTGTGCGGACTATCCACAATTGAGCTCAGTGACTGTGCCCGGTCCAGGCCGGGCTCCAGTCGACACCATGGCGATCGCCAAGCTCCCAGTAGAACTTGCTACGCGGCCGATTGTAATTACCGATCTCGTTCATGCTCTCGGAGTCGTAGAGCCGGCCATTGACCATGGTGTAACGCACGCTGTTGGTATTCCGGATGTCGGCGAGCGGATCGCGATCCAGCACGATCAGATCGGCCAGCTTGCCGGGCTCGATGGAGCCGAGCTGATGATCCAGGCCATAGGTGTGAGCGCCGTTGATGGTCGCGGCACGCAGGATTCGCATCGGCGCCATGCCGCCTTCGGCGAGCAACTGCATTTCCCAATGAATGGCGATGCCTGAGGATTGACCGTGCGAGCCGACGTTGATGGTCACGCCCGCATCGTCGAGGCGTTTGATGGAACGCCCCACCGAACGGAAGCCCACATCGTACAACTCATCCGCATAGTGAATGGTCTGCATGCCACGCACGTACAGCGGCGCCTCGCCCGCGCCAGTGATCGGGTTGTACGCGTTGTTCACGCCCGGAATATAAGTGCGAACCTTGCTTTCCTTCCAAGGCTCCTGGTGCTGATAGATATAGTTCTCGCCGAACAGCTCGCCGAAGGTGACGATCAAGGTCGGCGTGCTGGACATCTTCGCATTCTTGAACAGTTGCAACAGATCGTCGTAGTACGTCGCGACCGGCAGGTTGTGCTCGAGGTTGGTGGTGCCGTCGAGAATCATGCTGACGTTGTCATAGAAATGACCGGCGCCTTCCGCATCGACCATCAAGCCGCCTTCCGCGGCCGCCTGTAACAGCCATTGCTTCTGCTCGCGCGTGGTCAACTTGTAGCTCTTCAGAATGTGGCCGCCGATCGCCTGCTTCCGCTTCACGATGGCGCGTGCATCGTCGAGATTCCGGATCTGATTGAACACACGATCCGGCTTGCCGGAGCGCCCGTAGATCACAAAGCCCGTGCTCAGCCAGCGCGGCCCGACCATCTCGCCCGCTTGCGTCATCTCAGTCGCTTCGTAGCTCGTGAGCTCGTTCGAGTACGGATCGAAGTTCGTGGTCACGCCGTACGCCAGCGCGGCGTAGTGCGTCGGTCGCTTCACCGGCGTTACCCCGGTCATATAGCAACAATCGATGTGACCGTGCGCGTCAAACATTCCCGGCATGAGCGTCTTGCCGCCGAGATCGATGACCTTCGCGCCCCGCGGAACCGTGACGCTACCCATCGGACCGACCGCCTTGATTCGATTGCCTTCGACGACCACTGCGCCTCGCTCGATGACGTTCTCCTGAGTCATCGGCAGGATGCGCGCATTCACGAAGGCAACGGTGCCTTCAGGAACATCTCCTTTCACGCTCAAAGCGATGGCTCGCTGAGCTTTCTCGACGACACCGCGTTCGCTGGGCGAGCTCACAAAGAGATCCCGACCGAGCATCCAGATCATCTTCGAGGAGTCCGGCGTCCACACCAGCTCGAAGCCATCCGTCGCCGTGAGCTGTCGGGCCGCGCTGTTTCCCTGAGCCGTGACTTTGAATGCCTGATCGCTCTCCTTGTACGGCATGACATACAGCTGGTTGAATTCCTTGAACGCCAGCCACTGAGCGTCCGGGCTGAGCACGAAGTCGCCTGTATCGGCAGTCTCGGAGTACGCGACATCGCGAGCATCCTTGCCATCGACACCCATGCTCCGGAGCAGCACAGCTTTGCGGCCGGCGAAGTCGGGCGAGCCGAAGAAATAAATGCGCTTGTCGTCAGGCGAGAACTGCGCGAGCCCGCTGGCTTCGCCGAGGAATTTTCCACCGGTGCCGTCCGCGTTCACGATGTAGATGCCGACGCGATCCGCCGCGCCACCCATCGCGTTGTCAGGATCCATGATGCGATAGGCAACACGACGACCGTCGCGCGAGAAGGTGGGCTGACGAATCGCGCCTCGGCTGCTCGCAATCACTTTTTCTTTGCCATTGGCAGAACGCAGCTTGAGCGTCGAGCCTTTCTCGTCGTTCCACTCGACGTAGGCAAGCGTGCGCCCGTCGGGCGACCACATCGGCTCACTCTCCGCCTGCACTGACTTCGTCAACCGTTGCGGAGCGCGCTGACCGGCCAGATCCTGTCGCCACAGCTTGCCGAGTGCGCGAAACACCAGCTCACCGCTGGGAGAAACAGCGAGCTGCCTGAAGATACGCACGTCGAACTGACTGGGCGCGGACTCGAGCTGAGTCCGCAGTGTCTTGTGAATACGATGGTGAGCCGGTGCCTGGAACGGAATCTGCGTCGCCTGGCCGGTCTGCACATCCACCTTCAACAGCTGACCTTTACCCCAGATCGCGACGTGACGATTGTCTGGAAACCAACCGAACGCCGGATAGTAATGCTCTTGCGGGATGTAATCGCCCTGCAGATCGCGATCGAGCTCTTGATACACCGGATGCTGCGTGCCGGCGGCCACGTCATAGCGGAATAACACGGTCTTCGAACCGACGCGGCGAATGAATGCAACCGTCTTCGCATCGGGCGACACCTGGGGCGTCGTCGCGCTACCGAAGCCAGCAATCAGATCCAGGCTCTCGCCGGTTTGCATATCGAGCCGGCGAATGACGAAGTTGCTGAGCCCCGTGTTCAAGTACACGTAGTGCTCACCGCCTTTGCGCTCGGTGTAATAGAGATAGCGACCGTCGGATGCGAGCCGCGGCTCCTGCACATCCTTACCGCTCTCCGGCGGCGACACGACGACTTGCTCGGCCGCGCCGTCGAGGAAGAAGCGGCGAACCTCCGACATCTTCATCTCGTGCGTGCTGGCGTTAGTTTTGATGGCGACGATGGAACGACCGTCGTGCGACCAGGCCGGCCCGGTGATCATCGCCAGATTTTCTTTGCTGATCTGCCGCGCGTTCGAGCCGTCGAGCGCCGAGATCCAGATATTGTCGGCGCCGGTCTGATCGCTGAGATACACCAGCGACTTGCCGTCCGGGCTGAATTGCGGGCTGCGTTGCACGGCGGGGCCGGCGTGAATGGGCTTGGCCGCGCCGCCTTCGGCGGGCATCACATAGATATCGTTGAGCAGATCGAATGCGATGGTCTTGCCATCGGGGCTCACGTCGAGACTCATCCACGTCCCTTCGGACGCGGTGAAGTCGATGTCGCGATACGCCGGCTGTTGATCGGCAGCGCCACTGATTTGAGCCGTAAACACGGCGCACAGCGCTCCGGCGAGCGTGAGCGCACGCCGGGCGTTGCTTCGTCCACTCATCGATGACCCCTGTTGAATATTGTCGGGTCATCTTATAGAGCCGGTTTCTCGCGGACCGGCGCGTTCTCGGAGCGGCTCGGTGCCTGGTGGGCACCAGCCGCCCGAGAATTCAAGCGGGCTTACGTCAAGCGGCCGGCGCCGCCGGCTTGCGGAACTTCAGCGTCATGCGATCCGATTCGCCGATCGCATCGTACTTGGTGCGATCGAAGTTTGGATCGTTGGCATCCGGGCCTTCGCTGTAGGGGCGCGTGCGCTTGGTAGGCGGCAACGTCCACACGCCGAACGGATGATCCTTGGTGTCCTTCGCGTTGGCGTTGATCTCCGACTTCTCCACCAGCTCGAAGCCGGCCTTCTGCGCCTGCTCGATCACGTAGGCTTCGGTGACATAGCCGCTCGCGGCCTTGGGATCCTGCTCGCCCGGATTGGCGCGATGCTGCTCGATCGCGAGAATGCCGCCGGGTTTGAGCGCGCCGTACAAATCCTTCAGGAATTTGTCGGTGACGCCGCCACCCATCCAGCCATGGAACGAGCGCGCCGACAGCGCGAAATCGAACGTGTTCTCCGGCAGCGGCGCCGACTTGGCACCGAAGTTCACAAACTGCACCGGGCCATACACATCGGGCTTGGCAGCGAAGCGCGCTTCGAAATCTTTGCGGCCTTGTTTGGCTGCTTCGGACAACTCCGGGTTCGCGAGATCCGCAGCGGTCGCGTAGTACTTGCCGCCGGTCGCTTTCGCGTACGGCGCGAGAATGTCGCTCCACCAACCGGCACCGGGCTGCACTTCGAGCACCGTCATGCCGGGCGCGAGACCCCAGAATTCCAACGCCTCCTTCGGATGCCGGAATTCATCGCGCGCCTTGTCATCGGCGCTTCGCCACTCACCGCTGATGCTCGCGACCAGAGGATCGGCGGCCGCCGGCTGAGTCGCTTCGGCGACCGGCGGAGTCTGGGTCGTCGGTTCCTGCTTCGAGCAAGCTGACAGCGCTGTAAGCAAAGCGAGCGCGGACACGCCCATCAAGGATGTTTTCATGAATTTTCTCCTGGCTTGTGGCAGACGGCTTCGAGATTCACTCCGTTGAGATCGATCACGAAGGCGCCGTAATAGTTCGGATGATAATGCTCGCGAATGCCCGGCGGACCATTGTCACGAGCGCCGGCTGCAATGGCTGCTTTATAGAATGCGTCAACCTCTGCACGGCTCTTCGCCGTGAAGCACAGGTGCATGCCCTGCGGTGCCGCGCCCTGGCCGATCCAGAAGTACGGTTTATGGTCGGAGCCGAAGCCGGTGAAGTCGCTCGGCCGCCCGCTCTCTTCCTTGGGCACGTTCATGATCACGCCGATGCCGAGGGGTGCGAGCGCCTTCAGATAGAACTCCTTGGACGCGGCAAAATCCGGGACGGAAATGCCAAGGTGGTCGAGCATGGGAAGTCCCCTGAATGAATGGGCGCCAAGCATCGCATCGGGCCGAGGACAGGTTCAATCGCGGCGGTTGCGCTCTGTCGCACCGGGGGCTCACTTGGCCGGCCCGGACGGTCGAGTTACACAGGCGCGCCAATGCCGCCGCCCCGTAAGATAGCGAAGGCCTGCGCCCCCTTAGCCAAGGACCATCATGACCGACAGCGTCCCCTTGATCGATGCCGCGACCATTGAGCGCCTCACGCCCATGCCGGCACTGATCGCCGCGTTACGCGCCGCTTTTGCCGATGGCACTTACCAGTCGCCCCCGAGGTACGCGAAAGACTTGAGCAAGACGTCCTCGCTGCTGGTGATGCCGTCGTGGAGCGAAGGCGCGCGACTGGGCGTGAAGATCGTGAACGTGGATCGTGTCGCCCGGCCCTCTGTGCGCTCGAGCTATGTGTTGATGGATCGAGCGACCGCTCGCCCCCTCGCCATCCTCGACGGCGCGACGCTGACCCGTCGACGAACTGCCGCCGCCTCGGTGCTCGCAGCGACGTTCCTCGCTCGCCCCGATTCACGACGACTGTTGTTGATCGGGACCGGCGCGATGATTCCGGCGTTGATCGAGGCGTATGCCAGCGCGTTCCCCATCGAGAAGATCTTCATCTGGGGACGCGATCCCGAGAACGCGAGTGCCGCCGTGACACAAGCGCGAGCGAAGGATTTTCAGGCGGAAGCGATCACCGATATTTCGGCGGCGCTCGCGAACGTGGATATCGTGTCCGCAGCGACGCTGGCCACCTCGCCCTTGATCATGGGAGAAGCTCTACGTCCGGGCATGCACGTGGATTTGATTGGCGCGTTCCGTCCCGAAATGTGCGAGGCGGACGGTGTCGCGTTCGCGCGTTCGCGGGTGTTCGTGGACACGTATGCGGGAGCGATGGATGAGGCAGGCGATTTGCTTCAAGCCATCGCCAGCGGACACTTCAATGAAGAAGCCATCGCGGGAGATCTGGCGTCACTGTGCCAGGAGAGGAACGCGGGTCGCGGCGCAGACCGCGACGCCATCACTCTATTCAAGTCGGTCGGTGCCGCGCTCGAAGACCTAGCCGCGGCGGAAGTGGTCTTCGAACGCTGGCAAGAAGATCGAGCTTAGTGGCCCGTCGTCGGCGCCGTCAGGTGCTGTTCCGGTTCGGATGATGTGACCTTGCAGCCCCATACCGCGTAGAACAGCACATACAGCTCGCACACCGCGGTCAGCAGGAACGATGCCTGCAGACCGAACATATCGGCGAGCCGCCCCTGCACGACCACCAGCGCGCCGCCGGCAATCGCCATGATCAACAGGCCGGAACCTTCTTCGGTCAGCGGGCCCAGGCCGCGAATGCCGAGCGTGAAAATCGTCGGGAACATGATGGAGTGGAACAGGCCCACGGAAATGAGGCTCCACATCGCGACCTTGCCGGTCGCGAATACCGTCAGCACCATGACGATGAACGCACCGGTGGCGGCCCACGCCAGCACGTTCTCAGCAGCGAACTTGCGCATCAGCTGACTGCCGGCGAAGCGACCGACCATCATGCCGCCCCAGAGCAGGAACAGATAATTCGAGGCCTGCGCGTGCGTCAGGTTGCCGATCTCCGGCGACGAGACGAAGTTGATGAACAGGTTGCTGACGCCGATCTCGGCGATCAGATAAATGAAGATGGCCGGAATGCCCAGCAGCAGATTGCGATGCTTCCACAACGAATGGTTCTTGCGATCCGCGGCGTCGAGGCGGCGCGTGGCGGCATCCAGATCCGGCAGCTTGTAACGTGCGATCACAACCGCCAGCACGACCAGCACCATCGCGACGATGAAATAAGGCAGCTGCACCGACTGCGCGTCGGCCAGGCGCTGCTCCATCGTCAACACGGCGGCCCCGCCTTCGACGTTACCCGAAGCGCTGCGGCTCAGAATCAAATAGCCGCCGAACAACGGCGCGAACGTCGTGCCCATGGAGTTGAACGCCTGCACCAGATTCAATCGTGACGACGCGCTCTCCGCCGGACCGATGACCGCGACGTACGGATTCGCCGCGACCTGCAGCAACGTGATGCCGGCGGCGATGATGAACAACGCCGTGAGCACGACTCCATAAGAAGGAATCCTCGCGGCCGGAATCATCAGCAGTGCGCCGACCGCCATGATCAACAGTCCAATCACCATCGAGCTCTTGTAGCCGATGCGCTCGATGAGCTTGGCCGACGGAATCGACGCGACGAAGTACGCGATGAACCACACCGACTCGATCCAGGTCGTCTGCGTATAGGTCAGATCGAACACGGAGCGCAGGTGGGGCAGCAACGTGTTGTTGATGACGGTGATGAAGCCCCACATGAAGAACAGGCTGGCCAGCAGCGTGAGTGCCGATTTCTGCGTGCTGGTAATACCGGCGCTGGGGCTGGCCGGAAGAGAAGACACGGGTGACGCCATGAACTGCTCCGAGGGGCGGGCGAATTGTCTGAGTATAGCCCAGGTCACGGGCTGGCCAGCAACAGACCCGACATGTCCGTGTCGCCCGGCGGTTTCCCGGGCTGGCTTGGCGCGCGGATT
The DNA here is from genome assembly GCF_042651805.1 of Steroidobacter flavus. Taxonomy (NCBI): domain Bacteria; kingdom Pseudomonadati; phylum Pseudomonadota; class Gammaproteobacteria; order Steroidobacterales; family Steroidobacteraceae; genus Steroidobacter; species Steroidobacter flavus. Next base: position 354,630 of record NZ_JBHSDU010000003.1, read on the forward strand.
ACGCGGCCTTCGCCCGGCGAATGAATTCAGCCGTGGCCTCGCGCGCAGCCGCCGCTTCGTCCTGGATCCAGTCGCGAAACTGACTGATTTTGCGACTGTCCTCGCGCCCGACCGGCACCGTGAACCAGAACGCCCAGCCATCGTTGGCGACCAGATCGTGCGCGGGCCGACAAGCCGATCAAGGTGCGATCTCAGTGGTCACACATCACGCCTACTTCCGCTCATTGGGAACAAGCGTGGTCCGCGGACGGCGGCGCGACCTGGGAAACAAACTGGATCAGCGAGCTGACCCGGAAAGCGTGAGTCAGGCTCTATAGCCGTTCAAAAATACATCGAGGGCGCGCTCGACCATGCCTTTGATCTGAGCGGGCGTGGGGCTCGGCGTTTTGCGTAAGAAATATTGATGCCACGGCTCGCCATGCGCGAGCAGCGCCGCCAGATGTTGAGCTGCAATCTCAGGATCCGCGCGGCGCAGTTGATTGCGATCCATCGCGCCAGCGAGATAACGACCGATGGATTCGATGGTGCGCTTCGGACCCGTCTCAAAAAACGACTCGCCGATATCGGAGTGCGCGGCCTCGCTGACCACCACACGATAAGAAGCCACCGCCTCGGGATCGGAAATGAACGCGAGGAACTGCTCGCCGAATCGCTGTAAGGCCTCGCGCACATCTTCATCGACGCTCTCTTCGAGGCGCTGGACCGCCGGCGACACATATTGCTCAGCCAGCTTGTTCACGATCGCCAGGAACAGCGCCTCCTTGGAGGGGAAGTAGCCGTACAGGGTCGCTTTTGAGCCACCCAAGCGACTCGCAATCTCTGCCATCGAAGCCCGCTCATAGCCCAGCTCAAGGAAGGTTTTCCTTGCGATTTCAATGATTTCGTCCCGCTTGGCGTCGGTGCGGACCTTCATGTCGACCCCATCACATAACTGAACCGAGGTGTACATTTTTGCTTGACCCGACGCGCCTGTCAATTCTAAACTAAACCGTACAGTACGCTTTTGGTCTTAGTTTGGAGCTTCCGCAATGACCCGCCCCTACCGCGCACCCTTGACCGCCGCCGCACTCAGCTTGATCGGCATGGCTGTGTTGACCGCTTGCGGCAAACCGCCGATGGGACCTGCCGGCGGTCCGCAGGGAACACCGAAGGTGAGCACGGTCGTCGTGCAGCCACAGCCGGTGGTTCTCACGACTGAACTGCCTGGTCGCACCAGTGCCGTACTGGTTGCGGATGTTCGGCCTCAAGTCACAGGCATCCTGCAATCGCGAAAGTTTGTTGAAGGCAGTGCTGTGAAGAAGGGCGATCTGCTCTATCAGATCGATCCCGCCACTTATCAAGCCGCCGTCGACAGCGCCGAAGCCGCGCTCGCGAAGGCGCAGGCGAATCAACACACGACGCGTTTGAAGGCGGAACGTTATAGCGAGCTCAAAGCGATCAACGCGGTCAGCCAACAGGACGCTGACGATGCAGACGCCGCGTTGTTACAAGCGAACGCTGAAGTTGCATCCGCTCGCGCGGCGTTGGAAACGGCTCGAATCGATCTCGCCTACACGCGCGTAACCTCGCCCATCACCGGTCGCATCGGCAAATCGTCCGTGACTGCCGGCGCTCTCGTGACCGCGAATCAAAGCGCCACGCTCGCGACGGTTCAGCAGCTCGATCCGATGTATGTAGACGTCACGCAGTCGAGCAACACCGTGCTTCAACTGAAGCGCGCCATCGCGCAAGGCCAACTCGGCGATGGCACCGCGAAAGTGAAGCTCGTGTTCGATGACGGTACGACTTATCCAATCGAAGGCAAGTTGCAGTTCTCGGATGTCACGGTGGATGCAAACACCGGCTCCGTGACATTGCGCGCCGAGTTTCCGAATCCCAAGGGCGAGTTGCTGCCCAACCTGTATGTCCGCGCCATCATCGAGGAAGGCACGATGTCGCAAGCGCTGCTGGTGCCGCAGCAAGCGGTGAGCCGCGATGCCACGGGCAAGCCGCACGCTCTTGTCGTCGGCAGCGACGGCAAAGTTCAGCAGCGCCAGATCCTGACTCAGCGTGCGATCGGCAATCAATGGCTGGTCACCGATGGCCTGAAAGCGGGCGATGTGCTGGTCGTGTCTGGCCAGCAGAAAGTGCAGCCCGGTGCACTCGTCGAAGCGACTCCATATCAGCCGCCCGCCAGCGATCGTGAACAGCTCGCGTCGCGCGTCGCGATGTAACCCAAACAGACATCGAGAATCATCATGGTCCGCTTTTTCATCGACCGTCCTGTCTTCGCCTGGGTCATCGCGATCATCGTGATGCTCGCCGGCACGCTGGCGGTCACCACGTTGCCCATCGCCCAGTATCCCGACATCGCGCCGCCGGCGATCTCCATCACCGCGAACTATCCCGGCGCGTCGGCCAAGACGGTGGAAGACACCGTGACTCAGGTCATCGAGCAGAAAATGAAAGGGCTCGATCGACTCGCCTATATGTCATCGACGAGTGAAGCGTCGGGCATGGTGACCATCACCCTGACGTTCGAGAACGGCACCAATCCCGACACGGCGCAGGTGCAAGTTCAGAACAAGCTGTCGCTCGCCACGGCCTCGTTGCCCGAGGAAGTGCAGCGTCAAGGTCTCACTGTCGCGAAGGCGGTGATGAACTTCGTGAGCGTGCTAGCGTTCGTGTCGAAGGACGGCAGCATGAACGCGGCCGATCTGAACGACTACGTCGCCGCCAACGTTCAAGAAGCGCTGAGCCGCGTCGAAGGCGTCGGCGACACCCAGCTGTTCGGCGCGCAGTATTCCATGCGCATCTGGCTGGATCCCAGCAAGCTCAACAACTACCGCCTCACCGCACTGGATGTGAGAAATGCCATCCAGGCGCAGAACACGCAGGTGTCCGCCGGTCAGCTGGGCGGCCTGCCCGCTGTGTCCGGTCAGCAGTTGAATGCAACGATCACTGCGCAGACTCGCCTGCGCACGGCTGAGCAATTCGAAGACATCATCCTGCGTACGCAGACCGATGGCTCGCAGGTTCGCTTGCGCGATGTCGCTCGCATCGAGCTCGGCAGCGAGTCGTATGTCAGCGCGGGTCGTTACAACGGCCAGCCGACCGCAGGCCTTGCGCTGAAGCTCGCGACCGGCGCGAACGCGCTCGACACGATCAAAGCCATCGACGCTCAGGTTGAAGAGTTGCGCCCGTTCTTCCCGCAAGGCCTGGAAGTCGTCAAACCGTACGACACCACGCCGTTCGTACGCATCTCCATCCAGGAAGTGGTCAAGACGCTGGTCGAAGCCATCGTGCTCGTGTTCCTGGTGATGTATGTGTTCCTGCAGAACTTCCGCGCCACCCTGATCCCGACGATCGCGGTGCCCGTCGTGTTGCTTGGTACGTTCGGTGTGCTGGCCGCGTTCGGCTTCACTATCAATACGCTGACGATGCTGGCGATGGTGTTGGCCATCGGCTTGCTCGTGGACGACGCCATCGTCGTCGTCGAGAACGTCGAGCGCGTGATGTCGGAAGAAGGTCTGCCGCCCCGTGAGGCGACTCGTAAGTCGATGAGCCAGATCACGGGCGCGTTGATCGGCGTCGCACTCGTGCTAGCTGCCGTGTTCGTGCCGATGGCGTTCTTCAGCGGCTCGACCGGCGTCATCTATCGTCAGTTCTCGATCACCATCGTCGCGGCGATGACGTTGTCCGTGCTCGTTGCGATGGTGCTCACGCCGGCACTGTGCGCGACGCTGCTCAAGCCGGTCGATCCCTCGCATGCGCGGGCGACGACGGGGTTCTTCGGCGCCTTCAATCGCTGGATGGACAAAGGCACGGCCCGTTACGAAGGCGGCGTGCATGGCATTCTGAATCGCCGTCGTCGCTTCATGATTGCGTATGCGGTCATCGTCGGCGTCGTCGCCCTGGCGTTCACGAAGATTCCGACGGGCTTCCTGCCCGACGAAGACCAGGGCACGATCTTCGCGATCGTCCAGTTGCCGCCCGGCGCCACGCAGGACCGCACGCTGGACGTGATCAAACAAGTCGAGCACCACGTGCTCGAGGATCAGAAGGACGCGGTGGAGTCCGTGCTCACGGTCGCGGGCTTCAGCTTCGCGGGTGGCGGACAGAACACCGGCATGGCGTTCATCAAGCTGCGTCCTTGGGACGAGCGCACGCGGCCGGATCAGCAGATCGGCGCGGTGATCGCCAAGGCCTCGCAGTATTTCGCGACCATTCAAGATGCGCAGGTGTTTGCTTTTGCGCCTCCGGCAGTCTCCGAGCTCGGCAACGCCAGCGGCTTCGACCTGATGCTTCAAGATCGCGCGAACCTCGGCCACGAGGCGCTGATTCAAGCTCGCAATCAGCTGCTCGGCGCGCTCAGCCAGGAACATTCGCTGGTCGGCGTGCGACCGAACGGTCAGGAAGACACGCCCGAGCTGCGCCTCGAGATCGACACTCACAAGGCCGGCGCGATGGGCTTGTCGCTGGCTGATATCAACGACACCTTCTCCAGCGCGTGAGGCAGCGTGTACGTCAACGACTTCATCGATCGCGGTCGTGTGAAGAAGGTGTTCATGCAGGCCGATGCGCCCTATCGCATGCTGCCGGAAGACATCAATCGCTGGTACGTGCGTAATTCCACCGGCGACATGGTGCCGTTCAGCGCGTTCGCGAGCACCGAGTGGTCGTCCGGCTCGCCGCGATTGGAACGTTACAACGGCGTGCCGTCGGTCGAGATCCTTGGCATGGCGCTGCCTGGCGTGGCGTCGAGCGGCGAAGCGATGGACATCGTCGAGCGTCACGCGAAGGAACTGCCTCCGGGCATCGGCTTCGAATGGACCGGCGTGTCGTTGCAGGAACGCGCGGCGGGCTCGCAGACGCTGCTGCTCTACACGCTGTCGATCGCGGTCGTGTTCTTGTGTCTCGCGGCGCTCTATGAAAGTTGGGCGATCCCGCTCTCGGTCATTCTCGTCGTGCCGCTCGGCGTGCTCGGCGCGCTGATCGCCGCGATGCTGATGTGGAAGATGAACGACGTTTATTTCCAGGTCGGCTTGCTCACGACCATCGGCCTGGCGTCGAAGAACGCGATTCTGATCGTCGAGTTCGCCAAGGATCTGTATGCCCGCGGCACCGACTTGATCGAGTCTGCGGTCACGGCGGCCCGCATGCGCCTGCGACCGATCCTCATGACCTCGCTCGCCTTCATCCTGGGCGCGTTGCCGCTGATGCTCAGCACCGGTGCCGGCGCTGGCGCTCGAAGCGCGCTCGGCGCGGCCGTGATCGGCGGCATGATCTCGGGCACGGTGCTCGCGATCTTCTTCGTGCCACTGCTGTTCGTGGTCGTGATGAAAGTGTTCTCGCGCCGCCCTGCCCCGCAGGGCGATGCGACCCTGGCCCTCGCCTCTGCGGCGGAGACGCATTGATATGAGTTACAGCAAATTGTTGATCGGCGCCGTGGCGGCCTCGTGGCTCGCCGGCTGCACGATGGCTCCCACTTACGAACGCCCCGCCGCGCCCGTTGCGGCGGATTTTCCGGATGCAGGCAGTCAGTCGACTTCGACGATTGCAGACATTCAGTGGCGTGAGTTCTACGCCGATCCGAAGTTGCGGGAGCTGATCGATCTGGCCCTCGCCAACAATCGCGATCTTCGCGTCGCCATTCTGAACATCGATCAGGCTCGCGCGCAGTATCGGATTCAGCGGTCGCAAAGCTTTCCGCAGCTCGATGCGGTCGGCAATGAAAGCGTGAATCGCGTTCCTGCCAGTGTTTCGCAAACGGGTGCCGGGGTGACGACGCGGCAGTTCAACGCGAACATCGGGCTCAGCGCTTACGAGCTGGATTTGTTCGGTCGTGTGCGTAGCTTGAATGGGCAGGCGCTCGAGAGGTTTCTTGCCACCGGCGAGGCGCGTAAAGCGACGCAGATCAGTTTGATCTCGGAAGTCGCGAACACGTATCTCACGTGGGCTGCGGATCTGGAGCAGCTTGCGCTTGCTCAACAGACATTGAAGAGTCAGAGCGACAGCTATGCGCTCACCAAGCGTCGCTTCGAACTGGGCAGCGCTTCTGAATTGACCTTGCGTCAGATTCAAACGAGCGTCGATACCGCGCGCGTGAATGTCTCGACCTACACGCGATTGATCGCGCAGGATCGTAATGCGCTTGTGTTACTGCTTGGCGCTGCCGTGCCGGAACATCTCACGCCCGCGTCGTTGAGTGACACTGTCAGCACGGTCGCCGATCTGCCCGCTGGCTTGCCTTCGGATTTGCTGACTCGCCGCCCTGACATTCTGCAGGCTGAGCACGAGCTCAAAGCCGCGAACTTCAACATCGGCGCGGCGCGTGCGGCTTTCTATCCGCGCATCACGCTGACCGGATCGGCGGGGAGCAGTAGCACCGATCTCGACGGCTTGTTTGCCGATGGCTCCGGCGCGTGGAGCTTCGTGCCCCAGATCAGCATTCCGCTGTTCGCCGGCGGCGCCAATCGCGCCAACCTCGACGCCGCTCATGTCAGCCGCCAGATCGAAGTGGCGCAATACGAGCAGGCGATCCAGACCGCCTTCCGCGAAGTCGCCGACGCCCTCGCCGAACGCAACACCCTGGGCGACCAGCTCTCCGCCCGCCAGTCGCTGGTCGAAGCCACCTCCACCAGCTTCCGCCTTTCGCAAGCCCGCTTCGAACGCGGCGTCGACAGCTACCTGGACGTGCTCGACTCGCAACGCTCCCTCTACACCGCCCAACAGGGCCTGATCGACGCCCGCCTGCAGAAGCTCACCAATACTGTGACTCTGTACAAGGCCTTAGGCGGCGGCTGGTCGGAGTAGGAGGTTCCCGCCGGGGCGGTTCTGGCATACAATGCCGCCCCTTCGCGGAGCCGACTTAGCTCAGTTGGTAGAGCTACTGATTTGTAATCAGTGGGTCGGGGGTTCGAGTCCCTCAGTCGGCACCACTTCCCTCCTCGACTCAGCTGCGGCCAGCAACGCTCTCACTCGTTACAGGCAAGACTTCAGCCTGAGTACGAGAGCGAGCATGTTGAAACGGACTTTCACCTACGTCGATCAGAATGGCGATCGTCACGAAGTCGTCGCCCTCATCCACGCTCCCCAGAAGCAGGATCGCCCGAAGGTTGTCCCGCAAGAGCCGGACACCTATTCCTGCGCTTTCGAAGTGACGGGTGCCGACCTGAATATCAAAGGCATGGGCTTCGGGGCCTTTGATGGACTTGCGGCACTTTTTGCCGCCCTCCGTGATCTGCGCTTGGAGTTGGATAAGCTTGGAAACAGGATTGGTTGGATCGGTCTAGGCTACACCGGCATACCGAGAATGGTGACGCTGGCAGATCCGATCCCTGTTCAGCAACGCATCGAGGCCGTATTGGATAACGAACATCAGATGCACTCAATACTCGGGCCGGGGCCAAAGCGCGGCACGAAGCCCTAGGCGTGGACGAAGGAAAGCCCTGGCATACAGACTGACACTCTGATTTGAAATCAGTGGGCCGGGGGGTTCGAGTCCCCTGCCCCCTCTCCGCTCGATCATGAGACATGATGCGAGGCGAAACCCGCGCATCCGATCCCGGAAACAACAGCGCGATATAGGCGCGGGCAACACCGCGGCAGCCCCGCCGTACAGCAGATTGCTCTTTTATCATCCCATCAGTGCTTGCCAACAAAGCAGGGCTATACCGCAAGCCTTTAGCGGTCTCTCCGAGGTAATTGCAGACGCACTATCAGGGCAAGTTTCATGCAAAGCGTTCAAGCTGGAGCCTTGGGAAAGAAAGTTACTGGCGTCGACGACATGTTCGAAGTCGGCATCGACGAAATGCGAAGACTCCGAACGGATGAGCTAGTTATTGGTCTTTGTGGCCCGATCGGCTCCCCGCTTCACAAGGTGGCGAGGGAGTTCGCCCGGCTCCTGGAGCAGGTATATGGATATGAATGCACCCTTATTCGACTGAGCGAGATCATCGAGGAGCTGCGCGGCTCGGTTTCGAGCCCCGCCCGGTTTGAACGAATTCAGAAACTGATCGAAAACGGAAATGAGTTGCGCAGGGAATTCGGCGCCAGCGTTCTCGCCGATATGGTGATTGGCAAGATCGCGCTCGAACGTGAGCACGTCAAGAAGACCACCGGAGGCGCTCGGTACAAGAGCCGCCGACGCTGTTACATCATCGATTCCATCAAGAATAACAACGAGCTCGAGGTACTGAGACTGGTCTATCGAGACATGTTCTATTTTGTTGGTGTGTTCGCTCCGCTGCATGTTCGGCAGACCGAGCTTGAAACCCGCGGCATGTCCCTGTCGGAAGTCTACCGCCTGATCGACCGGGACTCCGGCGAAGAAATCGAGCACGGCCAGACCGTGCGGAACACCTTCCCAAGGCCGATTTCTTTATCCGAGCCGGCACCGAAGCGTCGGACATGAGCGAGCGAATTCAGCGCCTGCTCGATCTCATCCTGCGTACAAAAGTAGTCACCCCTACCATTGCCGAGACAGCGATGTATCAAGCTGCATCGGCGGCCGGAAACTCCGCTTGACTGTCACGCCAAGTCGGCGCTGCGATTACCGATAGGGATGGAGAGATCCTCGCGATCGGTTGGAATGATGTGCCGAAGTTCGGCGGCGGCCTATACAACACATCCAGCGCACGGGCTTCCTCAGGCTCCGACAAAAGGTGCTTCAACTGGAAAGGGCTTTGTCACAACGATGAGGAAAAAGACGTACTGACCGAACGTGTCGTCAGAGTTCTAGCCGACGCTGGTTTCTTGGATCCAGCATCTATCGCACGGGCTATAAGCGCGCTCAAGGCTTCACCCATTCGCGCGCTAATCGAGTTCTCGCGGTCAATCCACGCCGAGATGCACGCACTCCTGAGCGCCGGTCATAGTGCTGGTTCCAGGCTGCGAGGCGCGGCGCTCTACTGCACCACGTACCCATGCCACGGTTGTGCCAGGCACATAGTTGCCGCGGGAGTCAGCGCGGTCTACTACATCGAGCCCTACCGCAAGAGTCAGGCGGTCAAACTTCATGAAGACTCCATCACCGAACACGAAGAATCCTCAACCAAGCTCAGAATTCTGCCGTTTGACGGGGTATCACCGGCAAGATTCCTGGAGTTCTTTCAGATGGGGGACGCGCCGCGGAAGGAGTCAGGCAAGGTCATCCAGCGCAACCCGCGCGAAGCTGTACCGATCAGTCACACGACGCTAGAATCGATTCCTGCCTTGGAGGGGCTGGTGATGCAAAGTCTGGTCTCGCGTAACCTGCTCAAGCGGCCAGACGGAGAATAAGCGGAATGAAAAGAGTGCCACCGATACAAGAATCGCTGCCCTTGCCTCCCGTACCCGACGAGTTTCGTGATCGCTTGACAGCAGATGCGGCAGCCCCCGCCAACACGACCGCCAAGGTTGTAGACCTCAAGCAATGGAGAGCGCGATCGATCGGCGTGGATCAATCGTCGCTCATTGCTGCCGTTTGTCAGCGCGCAGCACATCTCGCTGATGTAGTGTCTCCGCGATCGAACCGCTGACCGTTGAATGAACTATCATCCCGCCGAGCTGCGGGCGGCGGAAAAAGGGGCTAAACCTTCGGGTGGGCCCCTTTCCTTTTTCTGAAGCAGTGCTTCACTCCGCCCTTCCCGCCCGCGTTTCGGATTTTGCAACGTGGGCCATGGCGCGAAGATAAGTCTCTGGGTTTGGATCCTCCAGCGAAGCCGCAAGGTACTCGGCAATGACTTCCTCATTGTCGAGGAAGTCACACACGTTAAAAGGCGCAAGCTCCGCAGACCGAACCTTAACCTTCGCTCGCTTCTTTCGCGCCTTCTTCATACTTCAATCCTCAGGCATATAGTGACGACAGACCGCTCCGTCTCGACATCGAGCCCTCAGTCGGTACCACTCCCCGCGTCGCTCTTCGGCTCATACACCGCCTGCAACAGCAAATCGTCATCGGACGTCTGCCCGACGTGCGGGCAGTACAGCTTGGTGGACTCCTGGCCGGGCTCCAGGGGTGAGGTTTCGATGACTTTGATGCAATCATGAAACACACCGGCGGGTGTCTCGATCTTGAGATCGACGGCTACGTGTTCGGCGCGGTCGAGGGCGATGTCGGGGGCGAGTTCCTGGTAGTAGCGAGTGCCGATGAGAAATCCGGAATCGGGCATGATGATGCCCGGCGCGGCTTTGTCTCGGCCCGCGAGCCATTGCCCTTCGTGATCCACGATCTTGCCGCCTTCGTAGATATCGACCTCCTCGCCGAAGTAATAGACGTCGTTTGACGGCCGACAGGTAGCAAAGAAGTTGCGGGAGATTTCGACCAGCTCGCCGTCTGCAGTTTCTTTTTCTTCGACGACGCGCGTGACGATGTTTCGCTTGGCACCACCGACGTCCATCGCGACGGTGCGCGTCTCTGATTGCACGGTGATCCAAAGTTCCGTGAGCTCGTCGCACTTGCCCTCGGCGACGCATTGTTGATTGCTGAGATAAAGCTGCCGACCGGGTGTGAGATCGAAGAAGGTATTACCGCCGCGAGGGATGAAGTTGCAGTCCTCGATGGGGAAGTCGTCAGTGAATTTGACGTCTTGATCGGCAGCGAGCGCTGACAACGCGACGCACCCGGTAGCAACAGCAAGCAATTCGCCACGCATGGCAATCTCCTCGGAAGGTCCCCGACGATGATTAGACGCCGCTTCAAAGGACCATCAACCGCTCAACTCGCATCGACAGTTTCGGCGGCGCACGATCCGCCCTAAAATCCCCTCCTCGGCGTAGGCCACCTCAACTGACACGCGTATGAAATCACTCATCGCCTTCACAGCCCTCGCGTTCCTCTCGTCGGCCAACGCGGCGACACCTGCCGGCGTAAAGCTCTGGCGCCTCGACTGCGGAGCCATCTTGGAAAGCGATCTGAACCTGTTCTCCGATACGTATGCTTACGTCGGCCAATCCAAAGAACTGACCGTCAGCTGCTATCTCATCAAACATGGCGATACATACATGCTGTGGGACACAGGCTTGTCGACCGAAGCGCTGGGCAAGCCACTCAAAGGCCCGGGCGCAACGGGCGAGCGTCTGAGCAAATCGATAGCCGATCAGCTGAAGGCGCTCGGCGTCGAGCCGAAGCAGATCGAAATCATCGGCATCAGTCACTATCACTACGATCACACCGGACAGGCGGCGACGTTCCCGCAAGCACGACTACTGATGGGCAAAGGAGATATCGCGGCGCTACGAACGCCGGGAAGCGAACGAGCAAAGCCGCTGGCGCATTGGCTCAATGGTCAAGGCAAGCTGGAAGAAGTGACCGGCGACAAAGACGTCTTCGGCGATCAGAGCGTGGTGATGCTCGACTTGCCCGGCCATACACCCGGGCACCACGGGTTGCTCGTGAAGCTCGCAAAGCAAGGCTATGTGCTGCTGTCAGGCGACGTCGCGCACTTCGAGCAGAACTACGCCACGAACGGTGTGCCGATCTTCAACACCGATCGAGCCCAGTCGCTCGCATCGCTGGATCGATTCAAAGGACTCGCGAAGAATCTGCGTGCGACCGTGGTGATTCAGCACGAACAGGCGGACATCAAAAAGCTGCCGGCGTTTCCCGCCCACGCCGAATAACAAACAAAAAGGGCCCGCGACACAAGCCGCGGGCCCCTCGAACCAAGCGAAGCGGAATTACTTCTTCTTCCGCACCGCCTTCACAGCCGCCTCAGCATTGATGAAGCCATAGCCATCGAGCTGGCTGTAGCCCTTGCCGATGAGGTTGAAGAACTCGCCGCGGAAGCCGCCACCACCTTCGTACGTGCCGAAGAAGCTGGCGCCGCCCGGAACCACGTCGCCGGAAGGAAGCAGCACGCCGCCGCCCAGCAAGTCGGCCGAGTTGCCGCCGGCCGCAACGTTCGGCCCGGCGGCATCGGCTTCGTCGCGATCGATACCGAACGACAGCAGATCGCCGCTACGGAACGAGCCGGGACGGAACGCGAGATCGAGTTGTTTCCACTGACCGGCGACGCCCGGCAGATCGGCGGGAAGCGACGGTGTGGCCGTCACATCCGACGCAGTCAAACCAACCGTGCGACCGACAACGAACGGTTGACCCGGCGCGGGCAGAGGCGTGCCGCGTGTATCGAACACGATGCCCTTGGGGGTCTGAGTCACATCGCCGCCGCTGCCATTGATCGACACGCTAGCCAGTTTCCGCAAGCCGAGCTGAGTGATCGTGAACACGTTGGGATCGAACTGACTGATGGAGTTCTGATCGGCCGACGCATTGATCGCGACCAGACTGCCACCCGACAGCGCGAAGCCCGACGAGAAGAACGGATCGAGATCGTGACGGAAGGCGCTGTCCTGCAGGATCTTACGCATTTTCTCCGGCTTCACCGAGCCCGGCCCGCCGGCCGCATCGAGCACCAGCGCCGCGATCGACGCCGCGTGCGGGGCCGCCGCGCTGGTGCCGAAGAAGTTCGGGAAGGTGTCCGGATCGACGATCGAGTCGGTGGTGAAGAACGTGGTGTTGGCGCCATCCATCGCGGCCATGTCCGGCTTCTGACGAATCTGCGGAGTGCGATAACGTTTGTTGTTCTTGTCGAAATAAATGGTCGACGGCCCGGGCGACGTGAACGCCTCCGGAATGAACGGTGCGTAGAACGCATAGGCCGCGACACCCATCGCCCCTGCCGCCGAGTTGTGACCGTACGTCACAGGCCCGAGATAGCTGAAGTACTCCTGCGGATTCACGCCGCTGAAGCCGACGTAACGAATGCGATCCGCGACGTTTCGGTTCTTGCCAGGCGTATTGGCACGAGCGATCACCATCTGCAGCGTGGCGCCCGGCAGCTGACCGATCTCCACCGGCCGATTGGTAAAGCGGTTCTGTTCCGCGAACGAGCCGACGAAGGTGCCGTCCGGGAGGAAGAACAGCAAGTTGTAATCCGACAGCACTTGCTCGACCACTTCCACCTGCTGCACGCGATACGAATAATCGCCGAACTGCGCCGCGCCGAAGCTGTCGACGACTACCGTGTAGGTGCCGGCAATCGGCAGTTCCAGAATCAACGACTCTGGATTGGTGGTCGAATCGACGAACTGAATCTGCTGACCATTCGGATCCAGCAAGGTGAACGTCAGATCCGGATTCGGCGTCCCGGTCGTCGAGCTGTCGGCGTCGACAAATATTTCGACCAGCTGCCCGGCCACACCGGGGAACGTGAAGGTCGACGTTGCGCCCGCGGGCACCGTGCTCACGCCGGAAACAATCGGCGCGCCCACCGGTGTTGGCGGTATCGGATCGTACGGCTCGTTCCACTGGAACACGATGGTGCTGCCATTGGTGAACGCGATGGTCTGCGCGATATCGAGGTCCTTGCCGCCGGCAAAATTATGGAAGCCGCCGGCATACAACGCCGGATCGACGCCACTGAAATCCAGATTCGTACCCGCCCACGAGGAGGAGTCGCCCGGCACGATGCGGACTTTCGAGTCGTAGGCTTGAGTCGAGGGACGATTGCCGGCGGACGAGAAATACGACACGCCCTTCGCCGCCACTTCATCGACCGCCTGCGCGACGATGCCATCTTGGAAGAACGGCTCGGACAGATAGATGATGTCGTCGACGATGACGTCCGCCTTGAAGCCCGGCACGGCGTTCGGCGCACCGGGGAAACCGGCGAGCGCGCGAATGTTGTTGGCGAAATTCACTTCGCCGCCATTGGCGGTTGCGAAGCCGAGTCGCGCCTTCGGCGCCATGTCATGCACGATTTGTAACATCGCACGGCCTTCGTCGGAGGCGGCCGGCCAGTCCTGAAGCACGACGACTGACTCGGTGTTGCCGAACGGATTGCCGGACCCCGGCAGATCGCCGGTCGAAATATCGGCCGCGGCGCTGTTCGGCGCGACGTTGGTATCGTAGCTGTCCGACATCACGCCGACGGTGATGCCCGAGCCATCGATGCCGGGAATCTTGTCAACACGGTGTTGAACGATGCCCTGACTGTCGGTGGCACCGACGTTGGTCACCATCGGGCTCGACGGCACCACCGCGAGCACGCCTTTTTTGCCGGCGATACTCAACAGCGAGCCGCTGGGAACATAGGCTTCGACCACACCCGCGCGGTAATTCAGATCGGTGGCCATGACCTCCACGCCCGCCGTGCCCTGCAAGCTTTCGATCACGGCAGCGGCCGGCACTTTGCCATCGAGTGAAATGCGAACGAGCGCGCGGCCGGCATCGTCGAACTGCACGGGATGAGTCAACTGAACTTCGGAAACCGCGGCCCGGCGGGCGGCGGCGGCAGGCTGTGCAATTTGTTCTAATCCGCCGCCCAGATTGGCTGCGGTGGGCTTGGCGTCGACGGTCAAGGGCGTGAATCCCAGCACTGCGGCTGCTAGAACCCAACGCAATCCCTCATGACTATTCATGAAACATTACTCCGTGTTCGTGTTCCGACGGGATGCCAGATCGTTGTTGTTGTCGGGGCGACGATGCGCCCGAAACACATCGGATCTTCCTACGTGAATACTCACGTTTGCCCGACGCTACGCCGACCGACGATCCGATTCAAGCCGCCTTGCTGCCGGCCATGGAACGTTGTTACATACACGTCACAGGCTCAACGCCGCTGGTGTAAACATTCGTGGATCGACCCAATAACCGACTCTTGTTTCTGTTGCTCGCCGTCTATGCCGTGGCAAGCCTGGTGCACTTTGTACACAACGCCGAATTTCTCGGCGACTATCCCGGGCTGCCGGCCTCGTGGAGCAGCGGCGGCGTCTACCTCGCTTGGGTAGCAATGACCGTCGTCGGTGGAATCGGCGCGTTGTTGGTATACCGGGCGCGCGAATGGATCGGGCTGATGTTACTGGCGGTGTACGCCGCGCTCGGGCTGGACAGCCTCGGCCACTACGTAGTGGCGCCGATCTCGGCGCATAGCTCGATGATGAATACCACCATCCTGCTCGAAGTCGGTGCAGCGGCACTGGTGTTATTAGAAGTCACCCGCCGCCTGTTTGGATTGATAACAGGCCGGCGCGCTACGGATAGTTCCAGGCGTTCGTAACGGCGGGGCCGGTGACGTAGGCGTCGAACAGTGCACCGTTGACCTCGCTGCCATTCGCAAACTGCCGGCGAAAGTCGCTGAGATCGATGCGCGTGCGGACTTCCTCCAGCGAACCTCCCTTCGCGCGCTCGGCGTCGACCCGCTGGGGGATGGCGGTCATGAGATCGATGATGCGATCGATCTGAGCATTGTCGCGCATGAGCGGCCCGTGCCCCGGCACAACCGTCGCTGCCTTCAGGTCGCGGATTCGTTTCAACGTGCGGGCCCAATCACGAACTCGCGATTGTTCGGCGCCGACCAACGGCACGGGCCATCCCACGACGTCGCCCACGAACGCGACACTTTGCTCGGGCAAGTGAACGACCAGATCGCCGGTGGTGTGCGCATTGCCGATCGCGATCACATCGACGGCGCAGCCTTTGTCTCGAATCGAATATTTATCCTGGACGCCGATGTCCGGCAGGATCGCGACGAAGTCATCGGGCACCGTCGCATAACCCTCGCCGAGACGTAGATCGCTCTCGAGACTGCGACGCTGCTCATCGCTCAACGGTTTGCCCGCGCTGGTCTTGCCCGTCTCCAAAGTCTTGCGAAAGCGTTCCAGCACTTCAGGAATGGCGCGATGAAACTGGTCGCGATTCTGCTTGCCCTGATTCGGCAAGTAAGACAGGGACGCCACGCTGCCGATGACCTTCATCCCCGGGAACGCGTCTTTGTAAATGTGCGTACCGACGATGTGATCGTCGTGCCAATGCGTATTGATCAAATAACGCACCGGTTTGTTATTCGTGTAGAGCCGAACCTGTGCGAGCACTTGCGAGGTGGTCGCATCGTTCGACTGAGCATCCACGACGATGACGTGATCGGCGCACTCGATGAAGCCCGCGTTCGATTCGACGGCCAGCCCCGGCGGATCGCCGCGCAGGACAGTGAACACGTTGTCGCGCAGCTTGGTAACCGTGAACTGCTGAGCTGCATACGTAGGACAGGTTGCGGCCAGCGCCGCCAGCCAGATCAGGCGTCGAAAGCTCATGCACTTCCCCTCCAACAACCGTACCTACAGCGCACAGCATAGGCAGCGCCAAAGCAATACGCAGCCGCCCGGCTCCTTTTGAGCAACCCCGGCAAATGGAGTACGCTCGTGCCTTTCAGACTCAGGTGTGAGCGATATGTCAATCGACGGCCGGCACGACATCGAAGGGCTGCAGCGGATCGGCGCCATCGTGGCGGAAGTGCGCGAAGCGATGGGGGCCCGTGTGGCGCCCGGCGTGACCACCGGAGAGCTGGACGATCTCGGCAAGGAGATCCTCGATCGCCATGGCGCCCGCTCGGCGCCGCAACTGGCGTACGGATTTCCGGGCACCACCTGCATCAGCGTCAACGACGACATCGCGCACGGCATCCCGTCCTCGTCGCGCGTTCTGCAGGAAGGCGATCTGGTCAACATCGACGTGTCCGCTGAACTGAACGGCTACTGGGCCGACACCGGCGCGAGCTTTGCGGTCGGTGCAGTGTCGTTTCAGTCCGAGCAGCTGTTGAAAGCCACGAAGCAGGCGTTGGAAGACGCGATGGAACAGGTCACCGCCGGCGCTCCGATGCACAACATCGGCCGCGCGGTCGAGCGTCGGGCGAAGAGCTGTGGATTCCGAGTCATTCGGAATCTATGTGGGCACGGCGTGGGTCGTTACATCCACGAGGAGCCGCAAGTCCCCAACACGTTCGATCCGCGTAATCGAACCGTGCTGAAGGAAGGTTGGGTGATCACCATCGAGCCCTTCCTCACGACACGCGCGACGAAGGCAGTGACCGCTCAGGACGGCTGGACACTGCGCACCCCGGACGGCAGCCGAGGTGCACAGTTCGAACATACAATGATCATCACGCGCGATCGTCCGATCGTCGTGACTTGAGCATCACCACTCGTAACGCAACGTTCCGATGACGGTGCGCGACGCGCCGAAGTAGCAGCTGTTGGAGAACGGGCACGCAGTGACGTGCTTCTCGTCAAACAGGTTGGCAACGTTCAACGCCAGCTGCGCGCCGTCCAATGCGGACGACAGGCGACCGAGATCGTAGGAAGCGAGCGCATCGACCAGCACGAAGCTGTCGGTCGTGAAGTGATTGAACTGTGTCACTCCATTCACGACTGCGTACGTCGTCGTGCCTTCCGAGCCGCCGACATAACGAGCGCCGGCGCCGAGCGTCAATCCGCCGAGCCGACCTTCCGGTCGCGCGACGCCGAAGTCATAGCTCAGGAACGTCGATCCCATCCACACTGGCGCGCCCAGCAGACGCGTGCCAGTGGTGGTAGGCGTCACACCGCTCGCCGGAGCGCCTTGGGTGACTTCGGAATCGGTGTAGGTGCCGGTCACCACGACCTCGAAGCCCGGCATCACTTCGCCCCGGCCTTCCAGCTCGGCGCCCTGCACCTTCACTTCGCCGATCTGAATCTGCGCGGTGCTGGGAATGCCGTTGGTGCCCGCGCTCGGATGACCGACCGGCACCTTCTGCCGGCGCAAGTCGTAAGCGGCCAACGTGAACAACGCATTCACACCGGTCGGCTGATACTTCAAGCCGACTTCATATTGACGCCCCGTGACCGGATCGAACGGCTGGCCCTGATACGTCGAGCCCGCTTGCGGCTCGAACGATTCGGAATAGCTCACGAACGGCGCGAGACCGATCGGCAGCTCGTACAGCGCGCCCAGTCGGCCGGTGAAAGCGTTCTGAGAGAGCGGCGTCGTCACGCCATTGCGCTTGTTGAGCGCGTCCTGCTGATAGTCGTCGTAGCGACCGCTCGCAATCAACTGCAGCCGATCGATGGCGATCTGATCCTGCAGGTAGAAGCCGATCTGCTCGCGCTCGGTCTGGGTGTTGGTGTAGCCCGACGACAGCAACGTCAAATCTCGCGTCGGCATCACGCCGCCATAAGTCGGCGCGTACAGCCGCAGGTTGGGAATGCTCGTTGTCGGATTGGCGCTCTCGCCCGTATTGAACTGCTGGAAGTTCTCGCCGTCGATGTTCTGATAGTCCACGCCGACCAGCACGCTGTGCGCCAGCGGCCCTGTGCTGAACTTGATCGCCAGGCTGGTATCCGCCGTGAGCGTATCGAAATCCTCGTCGGCACCGCCGCCGCCGCGAATGATCGTGGAGTAGTCGGTGTTACGGTTCGCGCCGGTGCCCGTCGTGGCGAAGCCCGCGACATACATTTGCCGATAGCTCAGCTCGGTATTTTGAAAGCGAGCATTGGTCCGCAACGAAACGTGCTCATTGAAGTCATGACGAAACAGCGCCGAGACCGCGCGCTGATAACGATCGAACACCTCATAGTTCGGATCGCCGGTGTTGATGTCCTCGGGCAGCTCGCCCAACGGACTCGGCAACACTGAGCCGAATGCCGACACACCCGAGTAGCCACCGCCCTTCGGATCGTGCTGATAGGCACCGATCAACGTCAGGCTGGTGTGCTCCGAGGGAGCGAAGGTGAGCATCGGGCTGATGTGCTTGCGCTCGCTCTCCGTCATGTCAGTGAAGCCGTCATTCCGCTGCGCGCCGCCGACCGCACGGAACAACCAATGGCCTTCTGCGTCGAGCGGACGATTCACATCGAAGTTGGCGAGCTGCGTGTCGTAGTTGCCCGCCGAGATTTCCAAACGGTGAAAGGCGATCGCCTCCGGCGTCTTGCTGGTGAGATTCACCATGCCGCCGGGCGAGGAGTTGCCATACAACACCGAGGCCGGCCCCTTCACCACGTCGAGATGATCGACCCGATTGAAATCGACTTGCGGAGTCGAGTACGGCCCGGCGATCAAGCGCATGCCGTCGAGATAGAAGGCCGGCAAGAAACCGCGGATATACATCTGATCGTAGCGAGTCACCATGCCGCCGCGCTGATTCGCCGACACGCCGGCGACATAGTTCAACGCTTGATTGATGGAGCGCGCATTCCGACGAGCCAGCTCTTCGCTGTCGATGACAGTGATGGTCTGCGGCGTTTCAATCAGCGGCGTGTCGGTCTTCGTGCCCGATGCCTGTCCTTTCTCGCGAACGCCAGTCACAACGATGGAGTTGCCGTCGGAAATGCCCGCATTCGTTTCTGCCACCGCGCTATTGATTGCGACAGAAGCGAGTCCCGCGCCGAGCAATGTTCCTTTCAGCAAACCCGTGAGCAAACCGCCAGCCATAAATATCCCTGACGCGCCGACCCTTCCGGGTGCACGTGCTTATTCATTGAGTACTGGCTGGCTCTAGGGCCGGAGCGTCAGCTCACGGCCGTCGGCGGGCTACGGAGCGCGGCCCCTTCTATTAATAAGAGGGGCCGCAGCGGGCGCGATGATAATGGTTCGCATCCGGGATGCAAGCCTGCCATGGGCGGGGTTGACTACCGGTTCAGCACCACCACCGAAATCGCGCCGTCGACATTGACGCCGTCGCTGCTGTTTCGCAGCTCGAGCGGTCGGCCGAGGATGCCCTGATAAGTGTGGCTGAACGTGGTCTTACTTTTTGTCGCCGTCGGCGTCACCGTCACCTGGAGCTCGTAGTTTTCCGCGTTCAGCCGGCGCACCGCCATGGCGACGACGTTGGGCGGCAGATCCAGGGTGAAGCGCTCCCCCGGCCGCGCTTCGAAGGTGGAGCGGACCGTGTTGTCGGTGCCCTGGCTGGCGACGCGAATTTCGTAATGCGCTCGAAAAACTTCCGTGGCGCTGGCTGCGCCCACCCCTAGAAACGTAGCGCCCAGAAGCACTGCCAGCGTGTTGCCGAATGTGTTCATTTGCTTGTCTCCGTGCTCAGTCTTCCCGTCCGGCTATTCGCGATCTCACCGCATCTGGAGGCGCCCGGATCAGTCGTCGGCAGGCGACGCCCGCGGTCGGCGACGTCCCTATTGAAGTGCCTCGGACACCTGTATATAACAACAGCTCCTCAGCCGCTTTCGCCTCCGCCATGGACTACCGCGATCCCATCCTGGTCATCGACGAGACCATTGAGAATCTGGTGTATCTCGTTGAATGGTGGCTGGAAGACCTGGACATCGCGGTGGCACGCGATTTCGATTTGCTCACCCGGGAAGACGCGAAGACGATCTCGGCCTTGCGCGCGTCGCGAAAGTTGCTACCACGGCTGCGCATCGTCCGCTCCAACTACGAAGGCAGTCCTTTGCTTCCCGACGCCAAAGGATATCCGCGCGATCGCGAGCTGGACGAGTTTTGCGAGCGCAGCCGTATTCAATTGCGCCGACTGTTGAACCCACCCGGCGATGGCCCGCCGCCAGGAACTTGATCCGCACGCATGGCGTTCGCTGCGAGAGAGCAATCAACGAGGTGAGCGCTATGGAACGTGTTGAAAAAACGATTGACGTGAATTGCCCGATCCGCGCGGTTTATAACCAGTGGACCCAGTTCGAAGAGTTCCCCCGCTTCATGGCGGGCGTGAAGGAAGTCCGGCAGCTCGACGACACGCACGTGCATTGGCACGCGGAAATCTGGGGCAAGGACAAAGAGTGGGATGCGGAGATCACCGAGCAGGAGCCGGACAAACGAATCTCCTGGAAAAGTATTTCTGGCGCGCATAACGCCGGCACCGTGCGCTTCGAACCGTTGGACGCGGAGCGCACTCGCGTGCGTCTCGTCATGGCCTACGAGCCAGAAGGTGCGATCGAAAACATCGGCGACGCGGTCGGCATCGTGAGTGCGCGTGTCGAGAACACAGTGCAGGACTTCAAGAAGTTCATCGAAGAGCGCGGCCGGGAGACAGGTGCCTGGCGCGGTGAAGTCGACGACAGCCGGCCTGTTTGAAACATCGCCCATCCGCGAGCGCCCTGCACGTCGTCCGGAACCGACGCGTGCACGGCGCGTTCGCTTCCTGTCGAACAAACGAATCGCCCGGCATCGCCGGGGATTCATATCTCAGGTTTGGAAAAAGTTATAAGTGAGGTGGGCTATGAAAGTTGCGACCCTGCTGCTGATGGCGGCGCTGGGCACGGCGAGTGCGGCTGCGCTCGGTGCGGATGCGATCTCCGCCGAAGATTTCGTGAAGAAGGCCGGCGAGTCCGGTGTGGCTGAAGTCGAAATGGGCCAGCTCGGCGCGACGAAGGCCAGCAACGCCGACGTGAAAGCGTTCGCGCAAAAGATGGTGACGGATCACACCAAAGCCAACAAGGAGCTCATGGCCGCGGCGAAAGCCAAAGGCCTGAAAGTCCCGACCGAGCCGGGGCTGATGCACAAAGGCATGAAGGAGAAGTTCGAGCATCAATCCGCCGACGCGGAGTTCAATCACGATTTCATGAAGCAGATGGTGAAGGACCACGAAGCCGCGGTGGAGTTGTTCCAGACTGCGGCTAACGACACGACGCTGGATCCTGACTTGCGAGCGCTGGCGAAGAAAACCTTGCCGACACTCCAGCAGCACCTGAGCGATGCGCAGAAGCTGGAAGCGAAGCTGGCGAAGAAAACCTGACGGAAGATCGACGAGCTGCGCGGAAGCCGCCCACCGGGTCGGCTTCCCGCAGCTCACACCGATCAGTCGCCCTTGTCGCCCTGCCCTGGCCTGGCCTTGCGCTTGGCCTTCTTCTTCCGATCCCTCGACAACGACTCACTCACGTCGTCACTCTCTTTGAAACGACCGGTCTTGGACCGGCGCACATAACGCTTGTCCCCACGCGGTGCGATCAGCGTGCGCTTCGCTGCCTTGCGCGTGGACTTCTTTTTAGTCGCCTTTCCTCGAGTCGACTTCTTCTTCCTGGTACTTTTTCTGGTTGCCATGGTGCCCTCCTGTGGTTAGTCCCCTGTCATCTGCATCACTTGAACCCGGCACTGCGAGCGGAGTTCCCTCCCAAGGAACTTACCTTGGCGCGTTCTGTTGTAATCGCCATGGAAGAGTCCGTCGTCGATAGCGGCATCGTTGCTCGCACAATCAAATGGATGGTCACGCTCGCGAGCTGCACTCTGCTGGGCTGTCATCAGTCCGAGCCGAGCGGCTTAACGCAAGTTAACGAGATCGCGAATCCCCAGAGTGTTTCTTCAGCCGCCGCACCTGCGCCCGCCGCAGGTCCAGCGAACATTTCGGCCCCGGCCGCTGCGTCTCCGCCGGAAGATGGTCAATGGATGATGCCGGCGCGCGACTACGCGAACACTCGATTCAGCGGACTGGACGAAATCAACACGGACAACGTCAGCAAGCTGCAGCTCGAATTCACATTCGCGACCGGCACACTCCTGGGACAAGAGTCCGCGGTGCTCGCTGTCGGCGACACGCTCTACTTCGTCACGCCGTTTCCGAACATTTTGTATGCGGTGGATCTGAAGCAGCCGGGCGGCGGACTGAAATGGAAATTCGATCCGAAGCCCGACGCATCGGCGCAAGGCGTGGCGTGTTGCCAACCGGTCATTCGCGGCCCGGTGTATTCGAATGGCCGCATCTTCTACAACACCACCGATACGCACACCGTCGCCCTCGACGCGGCCACCGGCCAGTTGCTGTGGAAGACGCGCGTAGGAGATTTTAACTACGGCGAGGCGTTCACCATGGCCCCGCTGGTCGTGAAAGATAAAGTCCTGGTCGGCAACTCCGGCGCGGAGTTCGGAGCGCGCGGCTGGTTGACCGCGCTCAACGTGTCGGACGGCTCGGTCGCATGGCGTGCCTACTCGACCGGAAGCGACGCGGACGCATTGATCGATACCGCCGAGTTCAAGCCCTTCTATCCACAATATCATGGCAAGGATCTCGGGATCACTACGTTCCCACCCGATCACTGGAAGATCGGCGGCGGCACCGTGTGGGGCTGGATTTCATACGACCCCGAGCTCGATCTGATTTATTACGGCACCTCCAATCCCAGCCCCTGGAATCACGAAGTCCGGCCGGGCGATAACCTCTGGACCAACGGCATATTCGCGCGCAATCCAGATAACGGCCACGCACGCTGGTTTTATCAAACCAGCCCGCACGACCTGTGGGATCACTCCGGGGTCAACGAGAATCTGCTGCTGGATGTGAATTGGGAAGGCAAGCCGCGCAAGGTGCTGGTCCGCCCGGACCGCAACGGTTACATCTATGTGATCGATCGCGTCACCGGCGAGCTGCTGGCGGCGGATGCATTCACCTACATCACGGCGTCGAAAGGCGTCGATATGAAAACCGGTCGGTTGATCCACAACGAGGACAAGATCCCGTCGCAGGGCAAAGTCGTTCGTGAGGTCTGCCCGAACTCGCCGGGCGCGAAAGACTGGACGCCCTCCTCGTTCAGCAAGCGCACCGGCCTCATCTACATGCCACACAACAACATGTGCATGGACTGGGAGATCAAACCGGTTTCATACATCGCGGGCACGGGCTATCTCGGCGTGAACGCGCGTTTCTATCCGGGGCCCGGCGATCATGTCGGCGAGATGATGGCATGGGATCCGGTAGCCCGCCGCAAGCTGTGGGCGGTGAATGAGAAATGGCCGGTGTGGAGCGGAACCGCCGTGACCGCGGGCGACGTGGTTTTCTACGGCAATCTCGAAGGCTGGTTCAAAGCCGTGCACGCGCGAACCGGCGAAGTGCTGTGGCAGTTCCGGACCGCGAGCGGAATCATCGGGCAGCCGACCACATTTCGCGGCCCTGACGGTCGTCAATACGTTGCGATTCTTTCCGGTATCGGCGGTTGGGCCGGCGCGCTCGTGTCCAGCGAGCTGGACGAGCGCGACCCGACGGCCGCCAAGGGCTTCGGCAACATGATTGGCGAATTGAAGAAACAAAGCGGCATCGGTGGGATGCTCTATGTTTTCGCGTTACCTCGTTAGTCTGATGGTGGTCGGCGCTGGCCTGCTCGCGAGCTGCGAGCGCGAGACGCGTGCGTTTCACGATCAAGCGCCGGCGAAGAACGATGTCTCGCCGACCTCGTTCCGCGTCGGTGGCACGCCTCGACCGGTGGCGAAGAATCCGCAGGCGGACGAGTACGAGCGCAACGCCTATCACATCGGCGAAGGCAAGCGTTATTACGAGTGGTACAACTGCTATAGCTGCCATGCCGCCGGCGGCGGAGACATCGGCCCGCCGCTGATGGATGACAAGTGGCGCTACGGTGGCGAGATCGAACAAATTTACTCCAGCATCGTCGAGGGGCGTCCGAACGGCATGCCCTCGTTCGCCGGTCGCATTCCGGAACAGCAGGTTTGGGAAATCGCGGCGTACGTGCGATCCATGAGCGGGAACGCGGCGAAGGACGCAGTGCCGTCACGCGGCGACGAGATGAAGAACACCAAGCCGCTGACACAGATCCCGCACCAGCCCGTGCGCAGCGAGCCACCGAAAGTGGAGCGATGAACGTGAGCGCGCCTCGAGCAACCTGGCGGCGAGCATACGGTGCGATCGCGCTGGCCCTGCTCGTTGCCGGCTGCTCCGGCAGACAAGCGGCGCTCAACCCGGCGGCCGATCAGGCCGCCCTCATCAACGATTTGTGGACGTTGATGCTCTGGGTCTGTGGCTTCATGTATGTGCTCGTGCTCGCCTTTCTCGGCAACGCTCTGTGGCGAGCGCGCAGGGTGCTTACGGCGGAACCGCTGAGTCATGGAGCGGAGAGTCCGGCGGAAGCACCGCTGCGCAGGGTGTTGACTGGATGGTTTGGATTGATCCTGGGCGGATTGATCGTGCTCAGCCTCGGCAGCTTCCTCATCGATCGCAGCCTGGCCAACGCTCGTCGCGACGCTGCGCTCAAGATCAAGATCACGGCCGCGCAATGGTGGTGGAAGGTCGAGTACGAAGGCGCGACGCCGGACCAGCGCATCGCTACAGCGAACGAGTTACGACTTCCCGTCGGACGGCCTGCGATGCTCGAGTTGCAAGCCGAAGACGTCATCCACAGCTTCTGGATTCCCAACCTCGGCGGCAAACAAGATCTGATTCCCGGCCGCATCAATTCACTGCTACTGACGCCGCGACGTGTGGGCGAATACCGCGGCCAGTGCGCTGAATTCTGCGGCTTGCAACACGCGAAGATGGCACTCGATGCCACCGTCGTGAGCGGCCAGGACTTCTCGGCCTGGCGCGCCCAGCAACTCGCGCCTGCGCCCGCACCGAGCACGCCGGAGCAAGTGCGAGGTCATGAAATATTTATGAGCGGCCCGTGCGCGACCTGTCATCAAATCGTCGGCACGCCCGCAGCCGGACAAACCGGTCCCGATCTGACCCATGTCGCCAGTCGCCGCTCGATCGCAGCGGGCGCCCGGCCCTATTCATTCGATGCACTCCGTGACTGGCTGCGCGATCCGCACACGATCAAGCCAGGCAATCACATGCCTCAGGTGCAACTGTCGGACGCGGACTTGAACGCGCTCACGTCTTATCTGGATAGCTTGAAATGAGCGCCGTCCTGCCACGCGAGCCGGGAAATGCCGAGATTGCCGCACTGGATGCGCAGCTGAAGCGTACGTGGGACGCAGGCTCCGGCTTCTGGGCACGGCTCGCCACTGTCGATCACAAGATCGTCGCGAAGCGCTATCTGATCACCGCCTTCGTGTTCTTCGTGCTCGCCGGCGTGCTGGCGTTGCTGATGCGCACCCAGCTGTTGCGACCCGACAGCGGCTTGATCGGCCCGGACCGTTACAACCAGATCTTCACCATGCATGGCACGACCATGATGTTTCTATTCGCTGTGCCCATCATGGAAGCCATGGCGGTGTATCTGGTGCCGCTCATGTGCGGCACGCGAAATATTTCCTTCCCCCGGCTCAATGCTTACAGCTACTGGGTGTATGTGGCCGGGGGTATCATGGTGTGGGTCGCGTTCGTGTTGAACATCGGCCCGGAAACCGGTTGGTTTTCCTATGTGCCGCTGGCGGGGCCGGAGTATTCCGCGGGCAAGCGCACCGACTTCTGGGCCCAGATGATCACGTTCACCGAAGTCGCCGCGCTCGCGGTTGCGGTCGAGCTGGTGGCCACGATCATGAAACAACGCGCCCCCGGCATGACGCTGTCGCGCATGCCGCTGTTCCTCTGGTCCATGCTGGTCACGTCGATCATGATCATCATCGCGATGCCGGCGGTGATGCTGGCCTCCAGCTTTCTCATTTCGGACCGGTTGGTCGGCACGCAGTTTTTCAATCCGGTGGAAGGCGGCGACGCGCTGCTGTGGCAGCACTTGTTCTGGTTCTTCGGTCACCCGGAGGTGTACATCATCTTCCTGCCGGCGCTCGGCATGGTGTCTTCGATCGTCATCACCTTCTCGCGTCGAACCATCTTCGCCTACACCCTGATGGTGCTGGCGCTGCTGGGGACGGGCCTGCTCGCCTTCGGCCTGTGGGTGCATCATATGTTCGCGACCGGCATCCCGCACCTGGGCAGCAGCTTCTACACCGCGGCCAGCATGATGATCGCGATCCCGTCCGGCATTCAGATCTTTGCCTGGATCGCGACCTTGTGGGACGGCCAGCCGCGCTTTCAATCGCCGCTGCTGTTCGTCATCGGTTTCATCGTGATCTTCGTGCTCGGCGGGCTCACCGGCGTGATGCTCGCGGCCGTGCCATTGGATCTGCAGTTGCACGACACCTACTTCGTGGTCGCGCACTTTCATTACGTGCTCATCGGCGGCGCGGTATTCCCGCTGTTCGGCGCGTTCTATTATTGGTTTCCGAAGTTCACCGGCAAGCTGCTCAGCGAACGTTTGGGCCGCTGGAACTTCTGGCTGTTCTTCATCGGCTTCAACGTTGCGTTCTTCCCTATGCACATTCTCGGGCTGGCGGGCATGCCTCGCCGCGTCTACACGTACGCCGCCGGATTGGGCTGGGAGTCGCTCAATCAACTCTCCAGCTTCGGTGCGTATCTGATTGCCACGAGTGTGCTGCTGTTCATCATCAACGTATTCCGCTCGCTGCGCGTCGGCGAGCCCGCGGGCGACAATCCCTGGGGCGCATCTTCGCTCGAGTGGGCGACCAGCTCGCCGCCGCCGCCCTACAACTTCATGCACGTGCCAGTGGTGACCGGGCGCGAGGCCTTGTGGCAGCCGGAGCCACGCCAAGTGATGGAGGGCTTGTCGCCCTCGCATCGTGAAGTTCTTTGCACGACCGTGCTGAATGCAGAGCCTGATCTGCGACAGCCCTCCGCGACACCGACGTTGTGGCCGTTGTGGGCCGCGCTGGCCACGACGCTCTGGTTCATCGGCTCGATCTTCGATGCGCGTGCCGTCGTCTGGGGCGCGCTGCCGGTGGGCGTGTGTCTGATCGGCTGGCTGTGGCCCACTCCGCCGCGACTGGTACGTCAAAGGAGCGCGGCATGAAACATCAAATCGTCGGCGATGTTTCCTCGCTGCCGGACAGCGGGTTCAGTCATCGCACCTTGATCTGGTGGGGCGTGCTCGGCTTCATCCTGATCGAAGGCACCGCGTTCGTACTGGCCGGCGGCTCGTACTTCTTTCTGATGAATCACACCACACCGTGGCCGCCGCATCGAGTGCCGCCCGACCTGCCGCTCGCGACCTGGTTTACCGCAGTGATGCTGGTGAGTGAATTGCCGAATGTGTGGACCGATCGGGTCGCGCACGCCGAGCGGTTGCTGCCGACACGCATCGGCCTGGCGCTCATGACCTTGATCGGACTGGCGCTGATCGTGCTGCGCTGGTTCGAATTCCAGACCTTGAACGTGAGTTGGGAAGACAACGCCTACGGCTCCATCGTGTGGGCAGTGCTGTTCCTGCACACCGTGCATCTGCTCACCGACTGGGTCGATACGCTGGTGCTGACAGTGTTTGCCTTCGTGCACGATCTGGAGCGCACGCATTACTCCGACGTGGCGGACAACTGTCTGTACTGGCACTTCGTCGCGCTCGCCTGGCTGCCGATCTATGCGTTGTTGTACTGGGTGCCGAGGATGCTGAAATGAGCGACATGAGTGTGCCGGGCTGGCGCGCCTGGGCGGGGATGATCGTCGGGCCGATCGCCTGGGGCATTCATCATCAACTCGGCTCGAACCTGGGTTACGCCGCATGCGACCGCGGCCCCGACGCGATCTCGCTGATCGCTGGCGGGGTCCTGCTGGCGGTAATTGCTGGAGCCGGCTGGCTGGGTTGGCAATCGTGGCTGCAAGCCGGCGGCCTGGAAGTTGACGAGGCGGATGCCATCGAAGTTTTCATTCCGCTGCTCAGTGTCATGGCGACCGCGTTGTTCGCACTGCCGATCTTCGTGCAGATGCTCGCCGATCTGATCCTGCCGTCATGTTTCGGCTGACACAGCAACCGCTATTCGTTTCGATGAGCTTGGTAGTGCCGGCACTGGCGTGGGCACATGCCGAGCCGGTGGCTCAGCAGGCGCCCGGATGGACACTGAGTCCAGGCATTCTCATTCCACTTGCGTTCTCGTTGCTGCTGTATGTGAGTGGGGCGGCGCGATTGTTTCAACGCGCTCATGGAGGCCGCGGGCTACTGCGCCGTCGCGCGATGCTGTTCGCTGCTGGCTGGCTGATACTCGCAGCGGCAGTCGTCTCTCCTTTGCACGAGGCCGGAGAAAGTTCCTTCACGCTGCACATGATCGAGCACGAAGTGCTGATGCTGGTTGCAGCGCCGCTGCTGGTGCTGGCGCGTCCCCTGGAAACCATGCTGTGGGCCTGGCCGGGCCCGGCGCGCAAAGTCATTGGCGGTTGGGTGCACAGCTCGGCCCTGCAAAGCAGCTGGCGATTCCTGAGTGGCGCCGTCACCGCGACGCTCCTGCAGGCGGCCGCGCTGTGGTTGTGGCATGGGCCCATATTATTTGAGCTGGCACTGGCGCACGATGGCTGGCATATCGCTCAGCATCTGTCGTTTTTGATATCGGCGTTGTTGTTCTGGTCAGCGATGTTCCACAACAAACGAGCTCACGGCGGACGAGGACTGGCGGTGCTATGCCTGTTCGCTACATCGGTTATCAGCGGCGCGCTGGGCGCGCTCATGGCGTTTTCGCAAAGCCCCTGGTACCCACGCTACGCGGCGCTCGGGCTTGCTCCCTTCGGCCTGACACCGGTGGAGGATCAACAACTCGCGGGCTTGCTCATGTGGATTCCAGGGGGCCTGGTGCATGCGGCGGCGGCACTGATTCTGCTGGCCGCGTTGTTGCGCGACTCGACTGAAACTATTTCCAAAACACCGCGTTTCCCAGCCACGGATCCTTCGATCCGCGACGCTGGAATCTAGCGGCGTTACTCTCGAGGGAGTCATCATGCGAGCGGTAAGAAAATCGATTTCGGAACGCATCGTGAAGGTCGACCCCGCCTTGAACCGGCCCGCCAACGCCGACGAGAGCGTGCCGGAAGCTCTAGTACCGGATGTCATCCGGGCCGATGTGCAGCGAAGCGCACCGGACACTCCGCAGACGCGCTGGCAGCGCATCGCGCAGCGCGCTTATGAGCTGGCCCAGCAACGCGGCTTCGCACCGGGCGCGGACTTGAGCGACTGGTTGCGGGCGGAGCAAGAAATCGACGCGGCCGATCAGCAAATCCAGGCCGCGCCGGAAAATCAGATCACAGGTTAGCGAACGCTCAACGCCGCGAGCCAGCGCCTTGCGTGAGCATCGCGTAACTTTCTTTGGCATGCTCGAGGTGATCCATCACCTCAGGCAACGTCTCGCTGGAATATTTTCTCAGTGCCTCGTTCTGTCCCGCGCTGATATGCCATTGCAGCAGGTTGGCGGTGCGCTGATGATCCTGGATCTGGGCCGAGATATACGCGAGGTCGAAGGTCTGACCCGAGGCCTTGTTCAACTCGTTGCGCACGCTCTGATGCTCCGGATCCAGGTCTTTCGGCAGGTCGGGATTCAAGCCGCGTCCCAGCTTCAATAGCTGCTGATTGGATTTGGAATGCACGTCGACCATGCGGTCGGCGAACTCGCGCACCGATTTATCGGTAGCTTTCTTTTGCGCGAGCTTGCTCAATTCCACCTCCGCCTGACCGCCGAGCGCCGCCTGGCGCACGAACAACTTGTCCTGAGTGTTCGAGCCTTCGGGCGCCGGTCTGGCCATCTCCTTACCCGCGGTGTCAGGTGACATCCCCGCCGGATTGGTCTCTTCCTGAGCGAAGGAACCGGAAGCCAGCAGCGCGCAGCCGCTGGCCAGTACGAATACCGATACGTGTCGTGACATCGATGTCTCCTAGAGCGCCAGCATGTAAGCAACCAGCGAGTCCTTCTCGTCGGCGGTGAGCTTCAGTCCCAGCACGAGATTGAAGAACTCCACGGTGTCGGCCAGCGTCATCAAGCGGCCGTCGTGCATATACGGCGGCGAGTCCTTGATGCCGCGCAGAGTGAACGTCTTGATCGGCCCATCGGGCATCGCCACCTGATCGTTGAACACCTGACCTTGCTTGTAGAAGCGCTCGAGTTTGAGATCGTGCATCTGCTGATCGAGGAACGACTCCTGCGGAATGTGACAACCGGCGCACTGCCCCTTGCCCAGGAACACCTTCTCGCCCGCCAGCTCTTTGGCACTGGCTTTGCTCGGATCCAGACGACCGAGCGGATCGAGCTTCGGCGCGGGCGGGAAGTCGATCATGTTCTGCATCTGGGCCATCATCGCGACCTGGTTGGGTCGATCCGGCAGATTCACACCTTTGCGTGTGGCGCTGACGTGATCGCCGTTGAAGTACGCGGTGCGCTGTTCGAACTCGCTGAAATCTTCCACCGAGCGCAGCGAGCGCTTCGAGCCATGGATCTGTTGATTGAACATGCCTCGCAGGCTGGTGGTATCGAGCCGAAAACGAGCCGCCTGCGGACGCACGTCCGGCGTCAAATGGAAAGCGGCGTTGCTATGGAAGTTCTGGTGACAATCGAGACATGCCACGCCGTCGCTTTGCTCGGCGACCTTGCGATCCTCGGTCTGGTTGAACTCTTCCTGCGGGAATGGCGTGAGCAGCAACCGCAGACCTTCGATCTGCACCGGCGTGAGAATCCCGACCATCATCGCGTAGTAGTTGCGAATGGTGAGCAGCTTGCCGCCGCTCACGTCGCCCAGGTCGGGGCGATTGCTCAGAAAAATCGGCGCCGGGAATTCCGGCGTCAGGTGATCGGGCAGATCGAAATCGACGTCGAAGCGTTTCAGATTGCGGTCTTCGGCATCGCCGATCGCCTTGATCTGGTTTTGCGGAAACACCTGTCCGCCGGTCAGATGTTTGACGTGCGGCAGCGGCATGAAGCCGGCGGGAAACGCGCCCTTCGCTTTGATGTCATCCGGCGTCATGTTGGCCAGCGAATCCCAAGTCGTGCCCGGGCGTAGCTTCACACGCACACCGTCCTGCACGCCTTTGCGCCCGCCCGACATCTTCACGCCTTGCATGGGGCGATCGGCCAGGTCGTAGCGCTCATTCAACAGGCTCTGCTGACGGCGCTGCACGGCGGGCTTGGCGGCTTCATCGTTTCTTCGCACCACGTCCAGCGGCAAGGTTGGCAAAGGGCGATAGGTGGCGTCGGGTGGTAACGAGTCGGCGAGTGCGCCGCCGACGGCGGTGACGCTCATCGCCGTGAGACAAAGTAACAACTTGGACTTTCGCATGGGTCGGCTCCCTGCAGCTGGTGCTCGCATTCATCGGACTCCGTCATTGAGGTGCTTGAAACACTCCGACCAGCTCGACCTTGGCGATTGAAGCCATCCGGCAGGTCGAGGCTTGGTGTCGAGTGCAAAAATCTGGAAGTGATAGCGATGCGGCGGGTCGCCCACCGGCGGCTCCCGGCATTCGTTACATGTCGAGCCAACGCTGACAAACAACTCACCGTCGGGGATGAAAGCCAGCGTGCGGTTCGGATGTTGGCCGCCGTCTGGCAAACCCGCAGTGACGATGCCGTCGCCGTCCGTATCACGCAGCATCACCAGATTGCCCGGCGTGCGCTGAGTTACATACACCGTGCCGTCATCGGCAACCGCCTGCATGCGCGGATTGTCGAGACCTTCGGCGAGGGTCGGCGAGAGCGTGCTGACGAATATTCCCAAGCAAACAACGCCAGCCCTGTTTCCCATACGCGCCTCGCTCAGTGATGCGAGCACGCAAAGGCCGGCGCGACAACAAAGTTCCTCAGTTGAGACTCATTCGAGCGATGCGCGCCGGGCCGTTAACACGCGCTATGCAGATTTGCGATGGCGCCGGGCTCGTTGGCATCGAAGGTGCCACGTATTCACCTATGTTATTGAGAGAGTCGCGGTGTGCAGACTAATCTCCGCTGCCGCGCGGAACGCGCGGATTCGATTCGCCCTCGCGTTGTTCGCGCCCGGCAGGCGGATCACAACGAAAAGAAGTCAAAAAATTAACATAGGTTAACATCATCGCGCGGGACCAATTCTTCATGCTCAGCCGTTTAGTGGCAGACTTGCCCGGCGGCGCCTATCGTATTCCCCCCTTGGCGGACGCCCAGCATGAGATCTCCGTGATGACGTCAGCTGATAGTCCGGACCTCGATCTCTCGCGCCGTCTCAACAGCGGTCTCAAGCGAGTTGCGTCTGCGCACGGCGTGGATGCGGTATTGCTTGCGACCGCGACTGCGGCAAAGGAACTGGCGGATGCAGCCGGTCTCTGCGCCGTTACGGCCGATAGTTCTCATTGCGTGATATCCACTCCGGACAACAGCAGCGTGAGCACACTCGACGGCGGCTCGTCGCTGCATCGTTTGATTACCAGCGCGGCCGCAGCCGGTGAGGCGATAGTGCAGCACCGTCCGCAGATGGAAGTGGAACTCCCGTCCGGGCGACGCATTCTGGCGGAGACGTTGCTGACAGTGCCCGTGGGCGTCGAGTCAGGGTATCTGGGACTCGCGTTTTTCTGGCGTGACGGGGTGACGCCGAGCGCCGCCAGACTGATCGTCTTACCCGGACTGGCATGGACTTGCTGCCTGGCCTTGCGAGCACAACAGCATGAAGCCCGCTTGCAGGAGAGCCGCGTCGAGCAGCAAGCGCAGACCCACGAGATTCAGCATCGGGCCCGCAACCTGCTCGCCACAGTCCGGTCGATCATCCGCCGCTCGGGCCAGACGTCCGAATCTCCGGAAGAGTATGCGTCACACCTGGAAGCGCGCATCAGCGCGCTGGCCCGCACGCAAGGCGCATTGACCATCGATCAGCATTCGGGGCCGGAGCTCGAAGATCTGATTCGCGCCGAGCTGACGGCCAACGCGGTCACCGACGGTCAGTTCGTCATTGCCGGCCCTTCGTGGCGCATGGCCCCGCGGGCGGCCGAGACCATGGCACTGACGCTGCACGAGCTCACCATGAACGCACTCAAGTTCGGCGCGTTCACCGTGCCCGACGGCCGGCTGGCGGTGAGCTGGAGCATCGAAGCCCTACCGGCGCCGACCCTGCGCTGGCGCTGGATCGAATCGAATATACAGATTGCGCAGGCCACACCCAGCCGACGAGGCTTCGGCCGCGAATTGATCGAGCGCTTATTACCTTATGAGCTCGGCGCCGTCACGCGCTTGACGATTGCCGATAGCGGCGTGCGTTGTGAAATCGATCTGCCGATCAACGAGCGTACTGCCGCCCACGTCGACGGAGCATAGGGACACTGCCATGAGAACCCATCCGATTCGCGCCAAGATTCCTCTCGACGGCATCCGCGTCCTGGTCGTCGAGGACGATTACTTCATCGCCGATGAAATCTGCTCCACGTTGCGTGAGCACGGTGCTGAGATCGTGGGCCCCTCGCCCGACGTCGAGCACGGCCTGCAGATGGTCAGAAGCAATGATATCGATTGCGCCGTGCTGGATATCAACCTGCAAGGCGACTACGCGTTCGGTATCGCGAGCGAGCTGCGTCAGCGTGGCACTCCCGCCATCTTCGCCACCGGCTACGACGTGTCGGTATTGCCCGGTGAGTTCAGCGACAGTATCCGGCTCGAGAAGCCGGTGAATCTGCAGGCGCTGCTGCAGGCGGTGCAAGCTGCTTGCGGCCGTCGGCAAGCGCTCACATCAGAGCAGGAAAGTTGAGAGAGCCTTTGTTCATGCCCGAATCCAGCCTCATTCACCTGCTGATCCGCAAGCTCGAAAACTTCGCGGAGCTCACAGAGGAAGAGAAGCGCGCTCTATACGAGGCGGCGGGACCGGTGCGCGCGTATGGCTCGCACGAGGACCTCGTGCGCGAGGGCGAGCATTCCAGCGGCGTCTCGGTGATCGTTTCGGGCTTCGCGTGCCGGCACAAGATGCTGCCCGACGGCCGCCGGCAGATCATCGGCTATTTTCTGCCGGGCGACATGTGCGATGCCCGAGTGTTCATTCTGAGGAAGATGGATCACACCATCAGCACGCTGGCGCCCTCCTCGGTGACGATGTTGTCGCGCGACGCCATTCTGGATATCACTGCGCGCTATCCGCGTCTGACGCGGGCGTTCTGGTGGAACACCCTCGTCGAGGAGGCGATTGGCCGTCAGTGGCTGGTGAGCATCGGCCAACGCACGGCGCTGGAACGCATCGCGCATCTGTTTTGTGAGATCTACGTGCGCTTGCAGTCGGTGGGCCTGGCGACGCCGGAAGGGTGTGAGCTGCCGGTCACTCAATCGGAACTGGCCGATACGGTTGCGCTCTCCACCGTGCACGTGAACCGCACCCTGAAAGAACTGCGCCGGGTCGGGCTGGTCTCGATGAGCAGCAAGTCGCTGGTGATCCACGACTTCGCCGGCCTGCGCTCGCTGGCCATGTTCGACCCCGGCTATCTGCACCTGGAAGGCGAAGGCTTACTGAAGGATCGTTATAGCCAGACGTTGCTCAAGACGCTGTAGGCGCGGCGATCGACGCGGCAATTCGTGCCAGGTCGCGGCTCGATTCGGCTGGCACCGACACCGGCTTGCAAACATAGAACTCATGCTCAGGCCGGGACACCACTTCGAACCCGGCCGAGCGCAATAACCCTTCCACACAAGCGGCGTTCGGTACCCACCAATTGCTGTCGTCATCGGCGACCCGATGTTCGACGAACGCCATCTTCGGCCAGTGCTCGTCCAGCATCAGCTCGCGACGATTCAGCGGCACATCCGTAGGCACGACAGCGCGCTCCTCGCCCGGCATGGTCATGCTTTGAAACACCATGAGTCGCCGCGTGGCCCGACGCACCAGATCCAGTGCCAGCGTCGGATAGCGCAAGTGATAAAACACGCCGGTGAACCACACCATATCGTAGTGCTGACTGGCGCCCAGCAAGCCATACACATCGCCTTCGATGAAATCGACCCGATCTTTCATATCGAATTCGCGAGCCGCCCAGCGAGCCTGACGCACATACAACGGCTCGACGTCGACGCCCAATACACGCGCGCCCCGTCGTGCCAGCTCAAAGCTGTAGAACCCGGCGTTACAGCCGATGTCGAGCACCGACCATCCCGTCAGATCGTCGGGCACGGCACTCGCGACGTGCTGCCATTTGAAACTGGGGAAGTCGCCGAATGGATGATCCGGCGAGGTTTGCGTGCCATCCGGCAGATGCAGATTGTGAAACCAAGGGCCGAGTCCCGAGATCTGCTCGCGCATCGAGCTTTGCAACGCCATGGTCAGGCCCTCAATGTGCCGCGACGGCGCGTTCGCCGGACACTCCGGCAGCCGAACGCAGCGGCTGTTCCAACCCAGCCCCACGCGCAGCGCTCAGATAACTGTCCAGCTCCTCCGCTCGATGCAGGCTGCTGTGCTCGGCACAGATACGCTCGCGCGCAGCGGCGGCAATCTGCCTGGCTTCCGCATCGCTCACGTTCTCCAGAACCTCCGCCACGTCCTCGGTGGAGTTGGCCAGCAGAATTTCTCTGCCCGGCTCCAGCAATTCATCGAGCCCGACCCACTCGTCCGAAATAATGGGCGTGCCGCAAGCAGCCGCTTCGAACAACCGGACGCTCGGCGAATAGCCGGCCTTGCGCATATCGGTGCGCGTGAGGTTCAACGTGAACCGTTGCCGTCCATAGAACTGCGCATGCGAGCCGGGCGCCATGTGATCGATGCGCTGTACATTCTTCGGCCAGACCAGATTCGACGGATACTGCGCGCCGACCACGGCAAAGCGACGCTTCGGCACGCGACGCGCCGTTTGATTCAACAGCTGCTCCAGTGCCGGCTGGCGATCTTCGCTATAGGTGCCGAGATAACCCAAATCGATGTCCCGGTGCGAGCCGACGGGTTGATGCTGATCGACGTCGACACTGCAATACAGAGGCCGCGCGGCCTTCGCACCGAAGTCGCGTTCCAGACGATCCAGAATGGGCCCGCCAGTAAAGCTGAATATCGCATCGAACTCCGGGACCTGCGACGCGCGCAGATACTCGCAGCTGTCATCTTGCAGTCGTGCCACCGTCACGGGCGTGTCGATGTCGTAGAACGCCTTTACGCCCGTCGCATGATCGAGCACCCAGTCGCAAACGTTTCGGCCGTCGTCGACGTACGAACCGACGATCACTGCCGCCGCCGCCCGCAGGCGAGGCGTATATCTGGCACGCAACTCGTCAACGTCTGCATATAGTCGCGACTTGCAATACGGCAGGATGGGCGCATCCCGATTGCTCGCATACCACGGCTGATCGCACTCGAGAAACAATACCTGGTGGCCCAGCTGATGCAGTCCGCGAATCAGCGAGCGGTAGGTCGAAGCGTGTCCGTTGCCCCACGAAGAGGTAATGGACAGGCCGATGAAAATGATCTCGTCAGAGCGTCGCATGTCGCACCTCCTCGTCGCGTCTGGCGGGAATGGCGCGACGGGCCAACTGCTCCACCAGTAACTTCTTTACGTCTCGAGCGCGATGCTCGTACGTGTGCTCGCCGAGCAGACGCAGCAGGGCACGCTTACCGATGCGCCGCGCCTGGGTCGTCGTCAGCCCTGACAGCACCGCCGCCACTTCCTCGCCGCTATCGACCTTCAGCACTTCCTTGCCTGGCTCCAGGAACTGCTCCAATCCCTGCCACGCATCGCAGATCAAACAAGCGCCCGCACCGGCCGCCTCGAACACTCGGGTGGGCGGGGAGTAACCGACCTGCGCCATGCTGTCTCGATTGATGTTGAGCACCGCGAGCGTCGAGCAGTTGAAGGCATTGTGATCGCGGGTATAGACATGACCGGCGTAACTCACGTTCGGCGTGAGACTGACGTTGCGATCCCAACCGGCGCCGCCGAGCAAGAATTTCTTATCCGGCAGCAATATCGCAGGTTTCAAAAAGAACGTTTGCACCCGGCCCTCGCGATCGGGCAACCGGTTGCCCAGGAATCCGAGCGCCCCACTGAATCTCGAGTCCGGTTGCACGGGATGATGGGTCGTCGGATCGAGCGCGTTATAAATCGGAACGCACCGACGGGCGCCAAAGTTCGAGTACGCCTCGACGACGGGCGGTCCACCGCCATAAGTCAGAATGAGATCGAAGCGCGGCACCTGGGCGCGAAACGGATCGGAAGCATCGGCCTGCATGCGCTGCAAGGTCGCGGGCGCATCCACATCCCAGAAAACAATCAGATTCGACGCGCTCCGCAACCGGGGGATCTCGGCTTCCAGCTCCTCGTCGAACACGCCGACGCCGCTGGCCTTGACGATGATATCTGCGTCTCGCGCTTGCTCGAGCGCGGCTTGCCAGCCGTCCGTCGTTGCTGGATAGATCACGACCTTCGCCCAGTCCGGATCGGACATATCGCGATGCTGCTGCCGATCGAATGCATCCGGCTCGTAGAAAGTGACATCGAA
The DNA here is from genome assembly GCF_042651805.1 of Steroidobacter flavus. NCBI lineage: Bacteria > Pseudomonadati > Pseudomonadota > Gammaproteobacteria > Steroidobacterales > Steroidobacteraceae > Steroidobacter > Steroidobacter flavus. Next base: position 392,269 of record NZ_JBHSDU010000003.1, read on the forward strand.
GCCGCAGCCAGCGAGCGCGCGAATCATGCCGCGATAGTAAGTGGCCGCGCCGTTCCAATACGCCGACACCAGACTCGAGCCAAACATGGCCAAGGTGACTTTCGCAGTCATGCCAACCCTCCTGCGGCTGAGCGTCGCACCGGAATCGCACGCAGCGCTTCCAATATTTTCAGCAACTCATCGACCCGATGCGCGCAGGAATGGCGCGTCCGAATCGTTTCCAATCCGTGACGAGACAGACTCTGTGCGAGCTCGCGATCGTCGAGGACCGCGCGGAGATGACGTTGCATTTCATTGCCATCGTTGGCCACCAGATAATCGATGCCCGGACGGAACAGAAGCTCGGAGTCGATCCAGGGCGCACTGATCAAGGGAATGCCGCACGCCAATGCTTCGAACATCCGAATCGTCGGGATGCCATGCAGCTGTCGAGCGTAGGTCTGGCGAGGCACATGTACGGTGCAACGATGGCGAGCGAACACCTCGGGCACTCGATGATTGGGCAGCCAGCCTCGATATGCGATGCCCGCCTCGCGCAATGTCTGTAGCGCATGACCGGGATAGCGGACTCCATGCACCTCCGCTCTCAAGCGCAGGCGGCGCACCGGCTCGATCAAATATTCCTGCAGCTCGGCGCTGCGCTCATCGTCGCCCCAGTTGCCGATCCAGACGAGATCGGAGCGCTCATCGTCACAGGACAGGGGCATGAAACGCCGCAGATCGGCGGCTTCGTGCCACACCCAACTCTGCGCAGCCCAGCCGTGGCGTGTGTATCGATCCGCCACGGCTTGCCCGAATGCGAGCACGCCGTCGTAGTGACGCAGATCCAGCGCCGCCATGGCCGCTGCGTCGGAGACGCTGCGATGGTGGGTGTCATGAAATAGCGCCGTGCAGCCGCGTCGCCCGGCGATCTCGCCGAGCCGCTGGATCAATCCAGGCTCGTTCCACTCATGAACGATGACTACGTCGGCTCCATCCAGGGCTTTTTCGACATCCAGAATCGCAGCGTCGAAAAACGTACTGCTCAACTCGGGGAAAGCCACCCGAAAGTCGGTGACCGCGGCCTCGCCCCGCTCGTTGAGCAGATTCGTCAAGCTCCAGCCGGATCGCGGCTCGTAGACGTCGACGTCATGTCCTCGATACAACAGCTCGCTGACCACGCCACGCAGGAAATGAGCGTTGCCGTGATTCCAGTCCGAGATCAAGGAGTGATAGAACAGGACGAACTTCATGCGACAGCTCGCCTCCTGGTCGCGCGGCGGCGAACCAGTGTTCGATAAGTGTCGACATACTCAGCCGCCGCTACTGCCATGGAATATTTGCTGGCGCGCGTTCGTGCCGCGGCCGCCAGCTTGCGCTGACGTTCCGGATCGGCGAGCAGGGCTTGCAGTAACGCGCGCAGCTCGTCACTGCTTCTTGGCTGGAAGAATTCCGCCGCGCCATCCCACAGTTCGCGCAGCGTCGGAATATCTGCGAGCACGAGCACACATCCGGCAGCCGCCGCTTCGAGCACGACCAGGCCGAACGGCTCATAGAGCGCGGCATGTACGAACAAGCTCGCTTGTCGCATCCAGGCGTGGACTTCGTGAGCCGGCTGATGACCGACCGCTCGTAGCGCCGACGGAATGAACTCCTGACCGTCCGGCCCCGCGGTGTTGCCGATGACGCAGGCGTTCCAAGTCGAGCCCTGCGACGCTTCGTCCAGCACGCGCAGGTTTTTGGAAACATCCCAAGGCCGGCCGCAGGCCAATACGATCGGCTCCCGAGAGACATCGCAATTGAACGTCGTCGCCGCGCGCCCGTTGTGAATGACACGAGTCGGCTGCGTGAGCCTGTAGCTCGCGCCGAGCTGCTCCAGGAATGCGGCGGTCGGAGCGACGATGATGTTGGCGCTGTTCAGTCCGTCCTGGACACGGTGGCGATATTCATTCCATCGATCAGGCGGCGGTGAGCCATGCACTGCCTGCCACCACGTCGACACGCACGAGTGCGCTACGCAAACTACCGGCCGTCTCCATGGCAACGTCGCGTGCGAGTAGCCATTGAGGTGAATCACATCCACCGCATTTGCAGCGGCCAGATCGAGCAACCACTCTCCGGCGACAGTCACGTCGTCCCAAGGCTCGGTCATCCATTCCAATCGATAGTCCGACTCCAGGAGACTCACATTGCCGAGCGCTTTCGCGGCATCACGCTGAGCCTCAGTCGGAAGCGGCCCCATACTGGCAAGCACGACTTCGACGTCATGCGCGGCCAACGCGGAGCACAGATCCAGCGCATAGGTCCACACGCCGCCGACTGCATCGGTTGTCATCAGGAGCTTCATGCCCGATAGACCTCCTCGATGAGCTCGGCACTGCGAACGATGTGCTCCGCTTCCGGATCGAAGCGATTGCTTGCTCGCAAGCGCTGCAGCCATGCGTCGAGCGCCCGGGTCCCCCAGTCATCGCGCGACATTCCCAATCGCTCGCGATTCGTTCCCTGGAACCAGTGGACGTCGAAGTCATAGAAAGAGCCGTCGACGTTGCTCCATGAAGCGCCACCGCGCGTGCCGGTGATTTCCATCTGGATGCGCGCGGGCTGGCCAATGTGCGCATGCCAGGAGCAGCTGAGCCGTACGATCGCGCCGTTCGGTTGGATGAATTCGGCGTAAGCGAGATCTTCCAATGGTCCGTCGCAGCCTTGCAGCGGCTGTCCATCGGCAAACAAGCGGCTGCGCACGCGCTCCATCGGGGGCGCGTCCTGGACCCATAGCGCCAGATCCAGCAGATGCACGCCCAGGTCGAGCAAGCAGCCGCCACCGGCGAGCGCGCGTTCGCGACACCAGGATTTGTCTGGCCCGTAAGCATTGTGGAAGACGAGATCGACGGCAACGATTTCGCCCAACGCGCCCGACCTCAGTCGTTGTCGCAACTCATGCATGCCGGAGATGTGGCGATAGCAGAAGTCGATGCCGAGTAATCGATCGGCCTCGCGAGCCGCTGCCAGCACCCGTCGCACATCGTGCAGCGTGGTGGCAAGCGGCTTCTGGCAGAACACCGACAGGCCATGCTCCAAACAAGCAATGGCTTGAGCTGCGTGCAAACCATTCGGTGTGGCGATGACCACCGCGTCGAGCCCTTCGTCGAAGAGGGCATCGATGGTCGGTGCCACGGACGCATCCGGATGAACGCTTGCAGCTGCGCGCAAACGCTCTGTATCGCTGTCGACGAGCGCGGCCACACCGAACTGCGCATCCGGTTCGGAGACCAGCGCGTCCAAACGCTTGCGACCGATCCAGCCCAAGCCGACGAAGGCGATGCGCGGTCGAGAGTGCGATAAGCGCACCACCTTGGTCGGCACTTGCAGCCGAGCGCTCATGACCCAGCCTCATTGAGCAGCAGCGCTTTCACAAAACCTTCCGGGCGATCGCGCATGAGCTTGAATCCACGGTCGAGCGAGCCGAGCGAGACCGTGTGCGTCAACAATGGAAACGGATCGAGTCGACCTTCCAGCGCCGCCTGAATGGCTTTCTGCACGCCGGCAACGTAGCGATCCATGGAACGCTCATGCGCGTTGATGACATCGAGACCGCGCCAGTTCCACTGCTGCATGTTGACCTGACGCGGTCCGTCCTGGTGATAGCCCGCGATGATGAGCCGCGCGCGTTCGGCGGTGATCTCACTCGCAAGGTCCAGCCCGGCCTGCACTCCCGACACTTCGATCACGCGATCGAACCCGCGCCCGCGGGTGAGCTGCATCGCTCGTTCCGCGTCATGACCGTCGTCCTGGGTCGCGACGGTATCTTCTGCGTCCATCGTTAATGCAAGCTGTAGCGCAAAGTCACGATGTGACAACACCACGACGTGCGCCCCCGCGTCGGACGCCAGTTGCGTCAGCAGCAATCCGATGAAACCGCCACCCACGACGGCGACCGTTTGTCCGCTATGAATGTCGCTGCGCTCGAAAATATTCATCGCGCAGCCGAACGGCTCGCCTGGAAATGGCTCGTCGTCCAGTTCTTCAGGCAACGGTACGACGCAATCGCGCGCGGCCAGGTCGTACTCGGCAAAGGCATGGCCCGACATGAGCGCCACTCTTTGCCCAACGTCGATGTCGTCCACGGCCGAGCCCACCGCATCGACGACGCCCCACCCTTCATGACCTGGCGAGCCCGCTTCGAGCGGATACTTGAACCAATCGCGTCCTTCCCACACCGGTAGGCCGGAAGCGCAGATACCGCAGCCCTGCAATCGAACGCGCACCTCGTACGCAGCAGGTTCAGCGATTTCAACCTCGCGAACCCGCGTGGTCATCGGCCGGATCAGAGTGGCTGCGTGTTGCAATCCGCTCATGCATCTACCCAGACAGACCTAGCTCGCGCACCGATCCGTGCGCCGGTGTACGTCGATGCATCGACGGCAACTCGGACGCAGTCAACCAATCGCACAGGGCTTCGAGACCCTGCGCCACCGGCGTGCGCGCGTACCAATCGGTCGCATGCTGGAAGCGGCTGGTGTCGGACACGTAGTAACGCTGATCGCCGACGCGCCACGCGTCGAAGTGACGATCCACCCGTCGCTCCAGCAATTGCTCCAGGTGCCGCAGCAACTCCAGCAAGCTCACCGTATTGTCCGGCCCACCGCCGATGTTGAATGCGCGCCCGGACAGCCGATCGATGTCGTGACGCGCCTTGGCGAAGGCATCCACCAGATCGTCGACGAACAAAATGTCGCGCACCTGTTTGCCATCCCCATAAATCGTGATGGGCTCGCCGGCCAACGCTCGACGAAGCATGTGAGCCACCCAGCCCTGGTCCTCGTTGCCGTGCTGATGCGGTCCATAGATGCAGCTCATGCGAAACACGGCCGTACGCAAGCCAAAGCTGCGTGAATAATCCAGGACATATTGTTCGGCAGCGCCTTTCGAGCAGCCGTACGGACTGTGAAAATCCAGGCACCGCGATTCATCGATGCCTCGGGCGCGAACCCGCTCGGTGGTCGGCATGTAACGTTGCCCCTCGATTCGAACGCGCAGATCCTCCAGTCCGCCATACACTTTGTTGGTGGACGTGAAGATCAAGGAAGGCGCGCGAATGGCCCGTCGCGCCGCCTCGAGCACATTCAAGGTGCCGACCGCGTTCACATCGAAATCGAAGGTCGGATTCACGAGGCTGCTGGTCACCGCAACCTGCGCAGCCAGATGCACGACATGCTCGACCCCCATCATCGCGGTGGACACCGCGTCCGGATTTCGGACATCCGCCTCGACGAACTCCACGCCGTCCGGGTGATGCCGCTGCAACCAGTCGATGTTTGTTTCGCTGCCCGCTCGGGCCAGGGAATCGAGAATACGAACCCGTTCGCCGCAGGCCAGCCAATGCGCCGCGAGATTCACGCCGACGAATCCCGCGCCGCCCGTGATCAGAACGCTGCAGTCCCGCCCGTTCTTCGCCACCGCGCTCACAGCGTCAACCCCTTGCGACCGAGCTCGGCGCTCGCGCGCATGAAGTTGTCGTTCGCGGAAGTGCCCGCCAGCCATTCGGCCAATTCAACCAGACCGTCCTCGAACCTCACTTGCGGCCGATAGCCCAGCAATCGCTCGGCTTTGGATATATCCGCGAAGCAGTGCCGGATGTCGCCAATGCGGTACTTACCCGTGACCAGCGGTTCCACCGGGGCATTCACCGCGTCGATCACGCTATTGGCGACCTCCAGCACAGTTCGCGGCTCGCCCGAGCCGATGTTGAATGTTTGCCCGACGGCCGGTGTCGTCAGCGCCAGCTGGCACGCGCGAGCCACGTCCCGGACGCTGACGAAATCGCGTCGCTGCATGCCGTCCTCGAAGATCAGCGGCGAATTGCGGTTGAGACAGCGCGACGCGAAGATCGCCAGCACGCCGGTGTATGGATTCGACAGCGCCTGATGCGGCCCGTAAGCATTGAAGAAGCGTAACCCCACTGTCGGCACGCCGTAGGCAGCGCCAAACATCAGGCACATCTGTTCCTGATCGTATTTCGACAGCGCATACACCGAGGCCGGCACCGCATGTTTGGTCTCCGGTGTCGCTACCGGTTCGAGCATGCCGCCGTCGCTTTCGATCTCCCAACGCCCTTCGCACAGCTGTTCGCGCGAGCGCAGCGGCGGCTCGCAATACTGGGCGCCACCGTTGATGCCCGGGCGTCGATACAGTCCCTCGCCGTAGATGCTCATGCTGGAGGCGATCACCAGCCGTTGCAGCGGGCGATCCATCAATGTTTCCAGCAACATCGCGGTGCCCCGGTTGTTCACGTCGACGTAGCGCTCGATCTCATACATGCTCTGACCGACGCCCACGGCGGCGGCGAAGTGACACACGTGCGTCACATCCTTCAGCGCGAGGGACAAAGCATCGCGGTCGCGAACGTCACCTTCGACGCGCTCGACGTCGGGATGCAAATGAAGCGGGAAGCCCGCATCCGCGCCGTGCACCTGCTCGTCGAGCGCGTCGATCACACGCACTCGTGCGCCGCTTTCCGCAAGCAGGTTCGCCACGTGCGAACCGATGAAACCTGCGCCGCCAGTCACCAACACGCGCGAATCCAACTGCATGGGTTGATTCGATGTCCACAGCTTGCCCACTAGCCTCTCCTCGATGACTGTCGGTGACGGCGTACGTCGACGACGTCTGTCTGCAAGGTAAGTAGCAACAAGCGTGCCGCCACTGCGGCACCTCTCTGCACGGCATAAAGCAAGTGACTTTCACCGGCGACCCTGAAAAAAAGTTACACAGCCGCGGAGTGCTTACACACTTTCATGACGTCGCCGCGCGCACTCGCGCCAGTTGGTACTTTGCATGGTTCGTGCATCAGTCACGTCACACGATTCGCGGGAGACGGCATTGAACGCAGAGACAGTGAACGTTGGCATCGTCGGCGCCGGCAACTGCGCATCGTCCTTCGTACAGGGACTGCACTACTACCGCGATGCCGATGACGATGCGGTGATCCCGGGGCTGATGCACCCGAGAGTCGGTCCATATCACGTGCGTGACATCAGAATCGCCTCGGCGTTCGACATCACCGCGCCCAAAGTCGGCAAAGACCTGTCGGAAGCGCTGCTCGCGGCACCCAACAACACACGAGTGTTCGCGCCGCTACCGGCGCTGGGCGTCACGGTCGCGCGGGGCCGCACGCTCGATGGCATCGGCCTGTATCTCGAAGACGAGTTGATCGAATCGGACGCACCCGAAGCCGACATCGTGCAGATCCTGCGCGACAGCGGCACACAGATTCTTGTCTCCTATCTGCCGGTCGGCTCACAGCGAGCCACCGAGTGGTATGCCTTACGGGCGCTGGAGGCGGGCTGCGCATTCGTCAATTGCATTCCGGTGTTCATTGCTTCCGATGCGGACTGGCGACGTCGCTTCGAGGTGGCGCGCTTGCCGCTGGTGGGCGATGACATCAAGAGCCAGGTGGGCGCGACCATCGTGCATCGAGCGCTCGCCACTCTGTTTCGGGAGCGCGGCGTGCGCCTGGATCACACCTATCAGCTCAACTTCGGCGGCAACGCCGATTTCAAGAACATGCTGGAACGGGAACGGCTGGTCTCGAAGAAGCTGTCCAAGACCCGCTCCGTCACCAGTCAGATCGATGTGGCCCCGGCCAACATTCACGTCGGGCCGAGCGACCACGTCGAATGGTTGAGCGATAGAAAGTGGGCCTACATCCGCATGGAAGGCACGGCCTTCGGCGGCTCGCCCTTGAACGTCGAGTTGAAGCTGGAAGTGTGGGACTCGCCGAACTCAGCCGGCGTCGTCATCGACGCCGTACGCTGTGCGCAGCTCGCACTGGATCGCGGCGTAGGCGGCGCACTGACGGGCCCGTCGAGTTATTTCATGAAGTCGCCGCCTCAGCAGTTCACCGACCATGTCGCGCGTCAACTGACGCTGGACTTCATCGCCGGCCAGGTCGCTCAGGAACAGCAGGATCAAAGTCATGATCAACGAGCTCGTGCTCGTGCGCCACGCCACGTGCGAGCGCATGGATGAGATGTTGCTGGGACGCACGGTCGACGCGCCGCTGGCCGCCATCGGAGTTCGCGAAGCCGAAGCAATGGCCTGCGCGCTCGGCTCGTCACAGGAAACATTGATCGTGGCGAGCCCGCGACGTCGCGCTCAGCAAACGGCAGCCGCGATCTGCGAGCGCAGTCAGTGCGAGCTGGTCACTGCTTGCGACATCGACGAACTGGACTTCGGCCACTGGTCGGGGCAAACATTCAACGAGCTCGCTCAGGATCCAGCGTGGCGACGATGGAACGAGCAGCGCGCTACGGCGGCAACGCCGGCGGGCGAGCGGATCGGAGACGTGCAGGCACGAGTGGTGCGCCATCTCGATCGACTGCGCCAGACATTTCCCGGCCGGCCGATGGTTCTGGTCACGCACGCGGAAGTCATTCGCGCCGCGCTCCTGCATTGGCTGCAAGCGCCGGTCGACGCTTATCGACGACTGGCGATCAGCCCCGCCTCCATCAGTCGCGTGAGCCTCAGCGATTGGGGCCCGCGCATCGATGGCATCAACCAGCGGGCACCGTTATGAAAATCGCCATCTTCGGTCTGACCATCAGCTCCTCGTGGGGCAACGGCCACGCGACACTCTGGCGCGGGCTCGGCAAAGCGCTGGCAAGACTCGGCCACGAATTCGTTTTCTTCGAGCGCGACGTGCCCTATTACGCCAGCAGTCGCGACTGGCCTTCGCTGCCCCCGTCACTGGGCGATAGCAAGCTGGTGCTGTATTCGGACTGGTCGACGATCGAGGGTCGCGTACGTCGCGAGCTCGCCGATTGCGATACCGCGATTGTCTCGTCCTATTGTTTCGACGCGCAGGCTGCCACCGACGCCATCCTCGACGCGCAACGTCCACTGGCGGTCTTCTACGACCTGGATACGCCGGTCACGCTCGATGCGTTGCGCTCGGGCAAGCACGTTCCCTATATCCCGTGGCGAGGCCTCGCCGATTTCGATCTGGTGTTGAGCTACACCGGCGGTGCGGCGCTCGAAGCGTTACGAAGCGATCTGTCCGCGCATCGAGTCCGTGCGTTGTATGGCCACGTCGATCCCGATGTTCATCAACCCGTCGATCCCGTGCAGCGCTATCGCGCGGCGCTGTCGTGGCTGGGCACTTATTCGGCGGATCGGCAAACCCTGCTCGAAGAGCTGTTCGTCGCACCGGCGCGGCAGCGGCCCGGAGACAAATTTCTGATCGGCGGCGCGCAATATCCAGAGCACTTTCCCTGGAGCGACAACGTTTACTTCGTTTATCACCTGCCGCCAACGGAGCACGCCGCGTTCTTTTCCTCATCGCGCCTGACGTTGAATGTCACCCGCGAGCCGATGGCCCGCATGGGCTGGTGCCCCTCGGGCCGATTGTTCGAGGCCGCGGCGTGCGGAGCGACTGTGCTTTCGGACGAATGGTGCGGTCTGGAAGATTTCTACACGCCGGGCGAGCAGGTCCTGGTCGCTCGAGTCGCCGCCGACACCTTGGCCGCGCTGGATCTGAGCGATGCACGCTTGCAGGCCATCGGTCGCGCCGCGCGTGAGCGGACATTGGATGAGCACACCAGCCTGCATCGGGCCAAACAGTTGATCCAGTATCTGGAGGAGATCCGTTCGCCGTCGCGCCGGCGCTCGCTGCAACCTCCATTGCAGGATCACGGGCAACACTTCGACACAGCGAGGCCATGACCATGTGGGGCATCGTTCCCGCCGCCGGACGCGGCAGTCGTATTCAACCGCTGGCCTTCTCGAAAGAGCTGTTGCCGGTCGGCTCCCGTACCTTGAACGACACGCAACGGCCGTGCGCGGTCAGCGAGTACTTGCTGGAACGAATGATCAGAGGCGGCGCGGACAAAATCTGTTTCGTCATCGGCGCCGGGAAATCCGACATCCTGGAATACTTCGGCGGTCAATTCGGTGGCGCCGACCTCGCCTACGTCGTGCAACCTCAGCCTGCCGGACTCTGCGACGCGGTGTTTCGTGCGCGCTCTGTGGTCGCGGCGAATGACACCGTGGCCATCGGATTGCCCGACACGATCTGGTTTCCCGATCACGGTCTGGCGGCACTGCCGGACGACAAGCTTTCGTTCTTGTTGTTTCCAGTGGAGCGGCCCGAACAATTCGACGCCGTGATGCTGGCCGACGATGGCGAGCACGTCACCGAGATCCGCGTCAAACAACAGGATCCCGGCACCCATTGGATCTGGGGGGCGTTCAAGATGCCTGGCTCGGTCCTGCACGAGTTGTATCGCTTGTGGCGCGAACGTAACGAGCGCGACGAATATTTCGGCACCTTGATCAACGCCTATCTGGCCGCGGGCGGCGAAGCGCTCGGCATCAAGGCCGGCGAGGCGTATGTCGATGTCGGTACGTTGCAGGGCTATCGGGCCGCGATGCTCATGCTCAGCGATACGCCGCCAGGCACGGCTGACATGCCGACGCCGGTAACGCACAAGTGCGCACGTATCGAGGTCCGGACATGATCGAAGCCGCCATGATCTGGAACGAGCCGAACAACAAATCGCACTGGGATCCGGAGATCGATCCCGGGTGGGCGCGCTTTGCGGAGATGGCCTGTCTCGCCGGGCAAGCGATTCACTCCGCCAATCCGCGCCTGCCTCGCGTCCTTGGCGGCATGTCGCCGATCGATCCGTGCTTTCTGCGAAACCTCGAAGAGCGCGGCGTGCTCGAGCAGGTGGATGCCGTCGCTGTTCATGGCTTTCCGCTCGACTGGAATCTTTGGTGCATCGACGAATGGCCGACCAAGCTCGCGGAAATTCAGAGGGCGACGTCGTTGCCTGTGTGGGTGAGCGAAGTTGGCGTCTCGAGCTTCGGTGCCGAGGAAGTGCAAGCGTGGGGCGTGGATCGAACGGCCTCATTGCTCAAAGGACGGGCGCCGCGTATTCATTGGTACAGCCTCTATGACTTGCCGCGCGCATGGCCCGCCACGACGCGACATCGCGAAGCCGAAGGCTCCTCCTATTACAGACATTTCTATATGGGCCTGCTGCGCGAGGACGGCACGCCCAAACAGGCGCTGGACCGATTCGGCGATCACACGCCGGCGATGGGCATTTGTCAGTGGTTTCATTTCGAAGATCATCGGCTGGATGAAGGAGTCGCCTGGTTGAAGCGGCTCAATGTGCGACACCTGCGTACCGGTCTGTCATGGGCTGACAGCTTCCGCCCCAATGCGCTCGCGTGGTTCGACCGACAAATGACAGCGCTCCAGGACTTCGATGTCACAGTGACCTTCTGTTTCACGCCAGAGCATCTTGGCATCATGCCTCATCACACCAGCGCGCCGCGCGAGCCGGAACGATTCGCCGAGTTCTGTGCGTCGATGATCGAGCGCTACGCGCCGACGGTTGCAGGCACTGAGCATCCCATCAACAGAGTGGCAGTCGCATGAGCCGCGCATTCATCATCGTGCTGGACTCTCTCGGTGTAGGCGGCGCGCCCGATGCCGGCCGTTATGGCGATAGCGGCTCGGACACCTTGGGTCATATCGCGCAACGATGCGCCGACGGCGACGCCGATCGCAGCGGTCTCCGGCATGGAGCGTTGCATGTTCCCAATCTGTGCTCGCTCGGTCTCGGTGAGTGTTGTCGCGTGGCCACGGGCATGATGGCTCCGGGTCTGGAAACATCCGCCTGGCGACAGGGCCATGCCGGCGCGGCCGCCGAAGTATCGACGGGCAAGGATTCACAATCGGGGCATTGGGAGATCGCCGGCAGCCCGGTGGATTTCGAGTGGGGATATTTCCCTCGGACCGAGCCTTGCTTTCCGAATACGTTGATCGAAGCGCTATGCGAGCGCGGCAGCTTCGACGGCGTGCTCGGTAACAGACATGCGTCGGGCACCCAGATCATTGCCGAGCTCGGCGACGAACACCTGCGCACCGGCTGGCCCATCTGCTACACCTCCGCCGACAGCGTTTTTCAAATCGCGGCTCATGAGCAGCACTTCGGATTGGAGCGCCTGTACCGGACCTGCGAAGTGGCCCGCGAGTTGCTCGATGAGATGTGTGTCGGCAGAGTCATCGCTCGTCCGTTCGTCACGACCGGGAAGGGTTATCAGCGAACCTCGAACCGTCGAGACTATGGAGTACCGCCGCCTTTTCCCACACTGTTGAGTCGCGCCCGGGATATCGATCGTGAAGTCGTTTCGGTCGGAAAAATCGGCGACCTGTTCTGTCACACTGCCACCGGCCGCGAGCTGAAAGGCAAAGACAACGACTCGGTGTTCGATCAGGCAGTCGCTGCGATGAGGCACTTGGGCGAGGGTGGACTGATGTTCGTGAATCTGGTGGATTTCGACACGCTGTACGGTCATCGTCGCGACGTGCCGGGTTATGCCGCCGCCTTGGAAACGTTCGACTCACGCTTGCCCGAGTTCATGCAGCAGCTGGACGACGGCGATCTGGTCATCATTACCGGCGATCACGGCTGCGATCCGACCTGGCCCGGCTCCGATCACACGCGCGAATGCGTACCGGTGCTCGCGTTCGGGCCGAATCTCGAGATCGAGGGTGAGAGCCGTCGCTCACTGGGTCGGCGCGCCAGCTTTGCTGACATGGGCGCGACGGTTGCCCGACATTTGCGACTGCCACGCGGCGGTCATGGTCAATCTTTCTAATGGTAACCGGCCGTGGATATATGGACCGACGCCATGCGCCGAGGCGACTTCGGCTCAGCCTGGACCATCAGCGACACCGTGCTACAGGAGCGTGTTCGTCGTGGCGATGTCTGCACGCATCTGCCGCGGCATGAGCAGTTCATCTGGAATGGCGAGCCGCTAGAAGGTCGGCGCATCTTCGTCCGCTGCTATCACGGGCTCGGCGACACGTTGCAGTTCGTGAGACTGCTGGCTCATCCCCGCCTGCGAGCCGCCGAAATCACTTTGTGGGTGCAGCCAGCGCTCATCAAGCTGCTACAGACCGCGCGCGGCATCGACAGAATTCTGCCTCTGCACGAAGGCAACCCGGGCCTGGACTACGATATCGATGTAGAGATCATGGAGCTGCCGCACGCGTTGCGGCTCGACATGAACGAGCTTCCCGGCCCAGTGCCTTACATCTATGTACCGGCCTCGGTCGCCAAAGCGCCCTCCCACCGTCGGCGTGTCGGGGTGTGCTGGTCGGCCGGCGAGTGGGATCCAAAGCGATCTTTGAGTGCCGCCGAGCTGAGCTCCTGGGCGACATTGCGCAGCGTGCGTTGGTTCAGTCTGCAATTCCCGCCGGCGACCTGTGCTCTGCCCGCCGCACCGATCGCCTCCCGCGACATCGCGGAAATGGCCGCTCGCATGCAACTGCTCGATCTCATCATTACGGTGGACACGATGACCGCCCATCTTGCCGGTGCGCTCGGTCTGCCGGTGTGGCTGCTCCTGCCTCACGATGCCGATTGGCGTTGGATGCACGGCCGCGACGACTCGCCTTGGTATCCCACGATGCGCTTGTTTCGTCAGCCCGCCGTCGGCGACTGGGCCACCGTCATCGAACAGGTGCACGACGAGCTGGCGCAGCGGGTGCATTGATCAGTCGAGCGCGCTGTACTCGTTGAGCTTGTTATAGAGTGTCTTGACGCTGATGCCGAGCACGGCCGCCGTCCGTGTCTTATTGCCCGAGCAGCGTCGCAATGTTTCCTTGATGACCACGCGCTCCACGGCGGACAGCGACATTCCTTGTCGAAACGTCACTTCCGAGTCCGCGACCGCGCTCACCTCGGAAACGTCGGCGCCGCACTCGGATGCGCCGCGCAGATCGATCTCGTCGTCGGCGAGAATGAAAGCCCGCTGCACGGTGTTGCACAGCTCGCGAACATTGCCCGGCCAGCTGTGCTCTTTCAGGTAGCGTAGCGAGTCGACCGAGAACTCCTTGCTCGCACCTTCAGCCTCGTTGAGTCGGTTCAGAAAGACCCTGGCCAGCAGGCACACGTCTTCGCCACGCCGGCGCAACGCGGGAATGTGCAGATGAAAGACCGCGAGTCGATATAACAAATCGGCGCGGAATCTGTTCTCCGCCAGCGCGTCGGCCAGCGGTCGATTGGTGGCCGCGACCACTCTGGCTTGCAACGGAATATCCCGCTCGCCGCCGACTCGATAGAAACGTCGTGACTCCAACGCACGCAGCAACTTCACTTGCATGTCGAGCGGCATCTCGCCCGCTTCATCGAGAAACAATGTGCCACGCCCGGCGCGCTCGAAATAGCCTGCCTGCGAGCGGACCGCTCCGGTGAAGCTGCCCTTCTCGTAGCCGAACAACTCGGCTTCCACCAAGGTGGAAGGAATGGCGCCGCAGTTCACCGCGACGAACGGTTCTTCGCGCCCGGCGCTCAAGCAATGAATGGTCTCGGCAACCAGCTCCTTACCCGTACCGCTCTCGCCGGTGAGCAGCACGCTAACCCCGGTGGGCGCCACACGCTGCAAGCGATGAAACAACTCCGTCATCAACGCGCAGCCGCCGAGCAATCGACCCAGTCCGCTCGGCCGAAACTCGTCGTCCGAGTCATGCCGCGCGTCTTCGGGCCGGAACGAACCGCGACCGGTCCAGAGGTCAGCCGCGGAGGTATTGACGGTCACTGCGACTCCGTTGGATCGAGGCCTGCGAGATCAGGCCTGGGTGAGAGGGGCGACTTCACTGTCGCAAACGCACAAGCAATTTATCCGGTATTGCCGCGTTCGGCATTCACATAAGCTGCGCCGCCCTGCCGCGGTTCCAGCGCCTGCACCTCCTCGAGGTACCAGGGCACTTCGATGACGGTCAACAACGACCCGCCATGCTCCAATAACTTACGACGCAGATAGCGCGCGTGCTGTGTATGTAACAAGCGCTGATACCAGCGCTGTTTGATCAGCTCCGGGATCAGCACGGCAATCGCCCGTCCGGGATGGTTTATTTGTAACTCCTGTGACAATTTCAGAATGGGCACGTGAATGGCGCGGTACTGGGCCTGCAAAATGCATAACATAGGTTGTGCCCGCCCGGCACGCCGGCAGGGCGCGGCTACATTCTGCTCCCAGCGCTCGTGCAATTCTTTGTGCCGATCTTCTGAGTCCGGTCCCTCCAGCTGCGCGAGATGAACCCCCACAACATGCGGCGACAAGCTCAACGCCAGCGCCACGCCCTTCTCCGCCAGCGCATTCCAATCGTCGATCGTGACCAGCACGACCGGCGGCTCGACGCCGGCCACCTGCAACGGCGACGGCTGTCGCGTGCGTGCGGCCACTTTCTCGTAGTAATGCTTGATGGATTTGAGCAGCAGGATGACGGCAGGAACGATCATTACCGTAATCCATGCGCCGCCGACAAACTTCGCGACCACGATCACGATGAGTGCGACGCCGGTCGTCACCGCGCCAACCGCATTGATCGCCAGATGCATCCGGTGCCGGCGCCGCTCTTGTGCCGGCGCGGGCTTACGCAACAGACGTAACCAGTGCACCACCATGCCACTCTGCGACAGCGTAAACGTGGCGAACGCACCGACTGCGAACAGCGGGATCAAATGATCGGTAATTCCTCCAAACACCACCAGCAGCGCACCGGCGGTCATGGCGAGGTACAGAATGCCGACAGAAAACACCAATCGATGCCCCGCCACCGCGAACGGTCGTGGCAAGAAGCCATCCTGCGCGACGACGTGGCATAGACGAGGAAAGTCGACGAAGCTCGTGTTGGCCGACAGCGCCAGCACACAGAGCAACGAGCCGATGGCGACGTAGTACAACGGGCCATCGCCCACGACCGCGCTGGCGAGCTGCGACAGCACGCTGCGATAACCCGCTTGCGACTGATCCATCGCACCGATCTTGTAAACCGTTGCGAGATAGGCAATGCCAATCAACAGCGCGCCCAGGATGCCGACGATCGCTGTCAGCGTACGGTGACCGTATTTCACTGTCGGATCGCGAAACGCGGTCATGCCGTTGCTCACCGCCTCGACACCCGTCATCGCGGTACAGCCGGCAGCAAATGCTCTCAGCAACAGCCACACGTTCACGGCTTCAACGGATTTGGCCAGCGGTGGCGGTGGCACCACGGGTTGCGGATTGCCGCCGTCCATCAACACCTTCCAAACACCGACGGCGATGATGAGCGCGAAGCTGATGACGAAAGTGTAGGTTGGCACGGCGAACATGCGCCCGGCATCGATCGTACCGCGCAGATTCATCACGGTGATGAAC
Organism: Steroidobacter flavus; assembly: GCF_042651805.1. Classification (NCBI taxonomy): domain Bacteria; kingdom Pseudomonadati; phylum Pseudomonadota; class Gammaproteobacteria; order Steroidobacterales; family Steroidobacteraceae; genus Steroidobacter; species Steroidobacter flavus. The sequence continues at coordinate 408,466 of NZ_JBHSDU010000003.1, forward strand.
GCCAGAATCAACAAACACAAGAGCAACATGTAGTCGTGCAGCGCTGGAACTGCCGACACCAGCGCGCCTACACCCGCCGAGATTCCCACCGCAACGTTGAGCACGTAATCGATCATCAACGCGGCGGCCGCAAGCAGACTGGCATTCGATCCCAGATTCTCTTTCGCGACGATATAAGCGCCCCCGTTGTGGGGATAGGCGCGGATCGTCTGCCAATACGAAGCAAACAGGATGGCGAGCAGACCGACAATGGGCGCCATCACCCAGCCGATATAACTCAAGCTGGCCGCGCCCAGCGGAATCAGCACTGAGAGCGCAGCTTCCGGGCCGTACGACGATGAGCCGAGCCCATCGAGACCCATCGCCGGCACACCCTCGAACGCGCCGATCCTGCGCTCGCGCAACTCGCGATTCGCCAATCGACGCCCGAGGATCAAACTGCGTAACGACACGGCCCAGTAAGGCCGCGCTCGAAGTGAGAGTTCCGGCGTGAGTTACCGCGTTAACTTTTGTTATTCCCGCATCGGAATACAACAGATCGCTGAACGCTTCAGCGCGGCTCGGCATTGCGCCTGCGAGCACGCCCGTCGATCGAATGCGCACGCATCATCAGCTCACATGACATACAGGAATTCGAGGGCACCGCGCATCGTTCGAGCAGTGCGTTGGCGGCCCGCGCCGCGAGCGCGTGAGGTCGGAACGAATATTTCTTGGAACCAAGTGTCGCCCGAGCGATTGGGTGTTCTCACCGCTTTGGAGGAAGCCTCATGACACTGTCATTGTTCGAAGATCGCGGCACGCCTCTCAACCAGCAGCGCTTCACGTGGCGGGAGCTGGCGGGCCAACCCATCAGCAAGCTGGATGACGATGCCTTCACGCGCGTCCGGGTCATCCTGATGAATGGCCTGGAGGTCGAGGCATTGCGGTTCGGGCACGCGGCCGCGCGTTTCAATCTCGAGCTGCGCAGACCGCTCGCCGAAGTGCGTCGAGTCGAGCAGCACCAGGCGACCATGGTCAACTGGTTGCTCGGCGCCGATCACTCGCCGCTGGAGACAACCATCGGCTACGAGCAGGTCGCCATCGAAGTCACGGCGGCACTGGCGCAGAACGAGCCGGATCCCTATCTGGCGCAGGTCTATCGGTACGGGCTGCTGGAGGATTTCGATCACATGTACCGCTACTCGGCGCTGCTCGATCGGCTCGAAGGCAAGGATTCAAACAATATTCTGCAGAGTTATACGGACGTGCTGCCGGGCCGGCCGACGGTCGTCGAACATCGCTCACCGGAGAACGACCTGCGTCGCCCGTTCGATCGTAACACCGCCGCTCCGCTCACCAAGCTGAATGCGCTGACACTGACGGCAGCGGAGCACCAGACCCACGATTACTACATGAACATCGGCCCGCTGTTCGCCGATCCCGTCGCGCGCCAGCTGTATGCGGAGATCGCATCGATCGAAGAGCAGCACGTCACTCAGTACGAATCGTTACTCGATCCGTCCCAGTCGCTGCTGGAGAACTGGCTGTTGCACGAGGCCATGGAAACGTACGCTTACTACAGCTGCGTGCAACAGGAATCCAATCCCCGCCTGCAGGCGCTCTGGGAGCGCATGCTCAATTACGAGCTGGGGCATTTTCATCTGGTCGCCGAGCTGTTCAAGAAACACGAGCGCCGCGATCCGCAGGAAATTGTCGGCGAGCGCCTGCCTGAACCGATCAAGTTCGCAAGTCAGCGTGAGTTCGTGCGCGCGACGCTCGCCAACGAAGTGGATCTGCGCGCCAAGGGTGCCGATTTCGTCAACCTGGAGGAAGAGCCGCAGGAATCGATCGACTATCGCAATCGCCTGAACTCGGAAGGCTCGCCTTCGGAGACTGTCGCTGCCGGTTACGCGTGGCGTCCGGGCGGCGAAGTAGTGTCGCGAATCAAGGTCCGCGCGGCGTGACGTCCATCGACGTAGCCAATCATCAGCCAACGACGGGAGATCACCATGCCAGAGTCCACCGCTGCCACCCGCCTGGGAAAGAATCGCACCGGCCTGCAAATGTCGCCGCATCATGCCGAGGAAATGTTGGAAGCCAACGAGCTCCTCGAAGAGTCTGAGAACCAAGTGTCGCTTCGGGACGGCGAAGCGCTGTCCGCGACACGCCTGGAGTACATCGCCGCCGCCGATCCGCTGGGATCGGTGCCCGCGCCCGCCATCTTGAAGGGCGCAGCGAAGAGCAGCGCGAAAATGCTGACCGGGCGGCGGCCGCAAGTGTTTATCGACAAGCTCGCCGAACGTCTCGCTTTCGAGCGGGGCGGCACGCGGCTGTATGACGCTGTATGCGCCAAGGCAGTCGCGCAGACCACGGAGTCGGACAAGGTCAGCCCCGAAGAACTGCTGGAAATTCGCGACTCAGAGGCGCGACATGCGCTGCTGATCAAGGAGTGCCTGGAAACATTGGGCGCCGATCCGACGGCTCAGACGCCCTGCGCCGACCTGGTCGGTGTGGAGACCATGGGCTTCATCCAGGCAGCGAGCGATCCACGCACCACGCTCGCTCAAACATTGCACGCCGCGCTCGCCGCCGAGCTCATCGACAACGAAGGCTGGGAAGGGCTGATCGTCATGGCCCGCCAGATGGGCCACAAAGATATGGCCGACCTGTTTCAGGACGCCCTCGAGGAAGAGGCGGAACACCTGATGAAAGTCCGCAATTGGTACACGCTGCTGAACCGGGAAAGCAGCGAGCTGATGTAAGCGGGCGGCCGGCGCGTGGTTTATTTTCCCGCGCCGGCCCCTACTATGGAGCTATGAAGCAAGCCGAGATCTTTCCGCCGCCGCTGCCTCCAGGTCTCATTTATCGGGAAGACTTCATTACTCTCGATGAAGAACAGGCGTTGCTGTCCGAGATTCGCCGGCTGCCCCTCAAGGAAGCGCAATATCAGCAATACACCGCACGTCGACGGACCGTGAACTATGGTTTCTCGTACGACTACACGCATCTCGAAGCCAAAGTCGCGCCAGCCATTCCCGATTTCCTGACGCCGTTGCGCACGCGAGCGGCCGAATGGCTCGGCGTGCAGCCGGAAGACTTCGTGCAAGCATTGGTTGCGGAATATCAGCCGGGCACGCCGCTCGGCTGGCATCGCGACGTGCCTGATTACGAAAAGGTCGTGGGTATCTCGCTCGCGGGCCACGCCCGGCTGCGCTTCCGGCCGTATCCCTGGTCGCCGGAGAAAAAATCCCAGGTGTTTGCGCTGGAACTGGCGCCACGCTCGGCCTATATCCTGCGCGATCAAGCTCGCTGGGGCTGGCAGCATCACGTACCGCCGACCAAGGAATTGCGTTATTCGATCACCTTTCGCACGGCAAGCGATAAGATTCGCGCCTCCCGTCGTCCCAAGGTTCCGAGCCCGTGACTGAATCGACCCTGCGCTTCAGCGATGCCGAGCGCGCCGGCGTGTATCGCGCCATCGCCGAGCGCGCCGGCGTGTATCGCGCCATCGCCGAGCGGCGAGACATGCGCCATTTCAAATCGGACCCGATCGACACCGCCACCTTGGAGCGGCTGTTGAATGCCGCTCACTGCGCACCGAGCGTGGGGCTGATGCAGCCTTGGCGGTTCATTCGCGTCACCGACCGCGCCTTGCGCGAACAGATCCATCGTCTGGTCGAAGAAGAACGGCATCGAACGGCGGAAGCGCTCGGCGAGCGTCACGACGAGTTCATGCGGCTCAAGGTGCAAGGCGTGCTCGAATGCGGCGAGTTGCTGATCGCGGCACTGTGCGAGGGACGCGAACAACACATCTTCGGCCGTCGTACGCTGCCCGAGATGGATCTCGCCTCGGTGTCGTGCGCCATTCAAAACTTGTGGCTGGCTGCGCGTGCCGAAGGAATCGGCATGGGCTGGGTGTCGCTGTTCGATCCGCTCGCGCTGGCGCAGTTACTTCACATGCCCGACGGCAGCTTGCCTATCGCAGTGTTGTGCCTCGGTCATGTCGAAGCGTTTTATCCCGGGCCGATGCTGGAGCTGACCGGCTGGGCCAAAGTGCGCCCCTTGAGTGAATTGATGTTCGTCGACCGCTGGGACAACGGCGCCGCTCAGAACCGGACGACGACCTCGGCGCCGTAAGTCCGCCCTTCCTGCTGGAGCACAGTCTGCGCGTGCTCTTCGGAGCCGGGGAACGGGCGTTCCTCATCGAAGGCATTGTAGATACCGGCAGTGAGCTCGACCTTCGACCACCGGTCGTGCGTGTTCAATGTGAAGTTCGCGGTCCAGAACGAAGGGCTGCGGGTCCGCGCCAGCGTCAGGCTGTCGCTGTTATATTGCAGACTCAGATTCGCGAACAGCTTGCTATTCAGCACCGGCACGGACGCGCTCAGTTTGCCCAACTGACGCGGTGAATTCGTCAGCTCCAGATTCGTGCCCACGTCCTTGGCACGCTGAACCGTCCAGCTGCCGCGCAGGACGGTGCCGTTCTTGTACGACCCTTCCAGCTCGAGCTCGACCCCGCGGGCATGCACATCGTCCAGGTTTTCGAAGTATGGCTCGGCATCCGCCGTCTCCTGCTGCGTGATCAAGCCGTCGATGTGATACGAATAACCGGACAGGCTCAACCGATACGTCGAGTTGAAATAGTGCTCGTACACCAGCTCGTACGTATCGATCGTCTCCGGCCGCAGCGCCGGATGATTGGCTTGCTCCGCGTTGTAATGACGCTCATATGGATTCGGCGCACGGAACGCTTCGCCGTACAGCACCTTGATCGCGGAGTTTGGCGATGGATTGTAGATGGCGGCGAGACGCGGATTGGTCGTGCCGCCGAAACTCTGGCCGTAATAGTCGTAGCGCAGGCCCGCGGTCAGACTGAAATCATCGCGCAGCCTCGCTTCGGCCTGACCGAACACGCCGACCACCGCGCTCGTATCGTCACGGTCAACATAATAGATGCGCGGCTCAACCTCATCGTACGAAGCCTGGTACTCACGCAGGTTGGCGCGATATTCGGTGCCCAGGACGAAGGTGTACCGATCGGTCGGCTGCACGGTGAGTTGCACTTCGCTGCTCAACCAGGTGCCCCGCATTTCGTCTCGCAGGATGGCTTGGTAATCGCCTTCGCCGAGCAGCGCATAGTTCGTGGGGAAGTCGCCCTCGTACTGATAAGAATCGTACGAGGCGCGCACATTCACACGGGCCTTGTCGTTCAGCGCGTACTTGTAACTCAGCTCCAGATAGCCGCGCATGTCGTCTGTCATCTCGCGCGGATCGCCGAACACAGTTTCGAACGACGCGGTCGGAATCCGCTTGTGACGATCGCTCAGGTAGAGCGACGCCGCGAAATCGCCGTAGCGAACGCTGCTGAAAAACTTCGTCGCCTCTTCGTCGTCGAGGCCCCTGGCGAAGCCGTCGTTCGCGGCCAGCGGACTGCCGCTGATCCGCTGATCGAGCTCGGGATAATAGAAATTCATGCCGTCGCTGGCGTAGTGGGTCATCGAGACCAGCCAGTCGAGCCCGTTGTCGAACGTCTTGCCGTAGGTGGCTCGAATTTTTTGAGTGTCGTAGCTCGCGGTGTCGATGGCGAGCTCGGTGCCATCGACGCCGCGCCCCCGCTTGGTGATCACGTTGATCACTCCGAAGAACGCACTGCTGCCGTAGATCGACGCACTCGGGCCGCGGATGACTTCGACGCGATCGATCAGCTCCACATCGAGCATGGACTCGCGCCCCACCGAGCCGCTGTCGTAAACGCTGTCGTTCATGCGGTGACCGTCGATCAGGACCAGCACGCGGGTGCTGTAATCGCCGGGGCGCAGGAAGCCACGCACGCCCATATAGGTGTAATTTCGATCGTTCGTTACATACAAACCCCGAACGTCGCGCAGGACATCCGCCAGGCTGGTATAGCCGAATCGACGGATGTCTTCGGCGGTCACGATGCTGATGGACGACGGTGCCTCGGTCACGCGCTGCTCGTATTTCGAGGCGCCGAAGACCACATGAATATTCATGTCCATCAGCTGCTCGAGGCTGAGCGCATCGAGATCGCCGGCGTCGGCCAACGCGGTGGCGCAGGCCAGCGTAAGCGCGCCGGCGCCCGCCAGTGCGCGCAGGTAATAACCTAAGTTAATCGTCATTTGAGCGAGTTCGCCTCGATGTCCGTGATCTTCGGCGCATCGGAGCACAGCGTGCATAAGACTTCTCCTTAAGTGGCCGGCAGGCGCCTCGCAAATGCAGCAAAGTGAGATCCGAGTAGCACTCCGCCGCGCGCACTCGGCCGATGACTCACGCACAATGGCGCAGGGATTGAGTGCGCGCCGACGCACGACCCAACGACCCAAGCTCCGATTGAAATGAACTGCCTCCTGCACATCGTCGCGGCGCTCGCAGCCCTCACGGCTGCCGCCGGTAGCGTCCGTGCCGATGCAGTCAAGCAACGGGAAGATCAGTTCAAAGCTGCCTACGTGTTCAATTTCGTCAAATTCGTCAGCTGGCCTGACGCTGAGGCCACGGACACGCTGACGATCTGCTTCGTCGGCGGTGACGACGTGTTCGCCGCGCTGACCAATGGCATCGCGAGCAAACGCGTCGGCACGCGATCGCTGGCGGCGGTGCAAGTTGCCGACGCCGCGCTCGAACCCCGCTGTGAAGCTCTTTACATCGAGGCATCGAAGGCAGCGAGCTATACGCTGCCGGTCGAACGGGCGGTGCTCACGATCAGCGACGCCGCGAACTTCACCGCGAGCGGCGGGATGATCGGACTGTTCACCGAGAATCACCGGCTGCGCTTCGTCATCAACGTGCAGAACGCGCAGCGGGTCGGGCTGCACATCAGCTCGGATCTGCTGAAACTGGCCGCCGACGTGCAGCGGGGGCCGCGATGAAATCCTTGAAGCAGTGGTTCGAACGGCTGCCCATCGGCAGCAAGCTCACCATGCTGGCGATTCTGGTCGCCGGCATGGCGCTGCTGCTGGCCGGCCTGGTGCTGACCGTCGCCGACTATCGCGCCGATCAACAGGAGATGTGGCGTCGTCTGGAAACGCAGGCGAAGATCACTGCTCGCGACAGCGCCGCCGCGGTGGCCTTCGACGATCGCGAAGCGGCGACTCGCTCGCTGTCCGCGTTGAGCGCCGACTCCTCGATCGTCGCGGCGGAAATTCATTACGCGGGCGGCGGCGTGCTGGCGCACTTCGGTCGCGACCTCACCGCGGCTGCCGATAGAAAAGAATTCGTCCATGTGCAGGCCGGTATCGTGCTCGACGGCCTCATCGGCTCGGTGCACCTGTGGGCCCATCGAAACGAGCTGAACGAAGGCATCCTCCAGCGCGCATGGCTGCTGGCGGTGGTGATCGTCGGCGCACTGGGATTTGCCAGCCTGGCGGCGCTGGGCATGCAGCGATTCATCTCCAAGCCAATTCTCGCCTTGTCTCGCGCAGCCGAGAGTGTCACTCGCGTGCGCGACTACAGTTTGCGCGTCCACGTCCACAACAATGACGAGATCGGCCGACTGATCGTCGCATTCAACGACATGCTGGGACAGATCGAAGCCCGCGACGCCGAACTGCTGCGCGCACGAGACGAGTTGGAACAACGCGTCGCGGCTCGCACGCATGAGCTGGCGACCAGTAACAATCGATTGGCCGACGCCACCCGACGCGCGACCGAATCGGCCTCCATCGCGAGCGCCGCGAATAAAGCGAAGAGCGAGTTCCTCGCCAACATGAGTCATGAGATCCGTACGCCCATGAACGGCGTGCTCGGCATGACCGATCTGTTGCTCGAGACCCGGCTCGATCCGACTCAGCGCGACTACGCGCAGACCATCAAAGACAGCGGCGCCGCGCTGCTGACCGTGATCAACGATATTCTGGACTTCTCCAAGGTCGAGGCCGGCAAGCTCGAACTGGAAGCTCACGACATGGACCTGCGCGACACGCTGGAAGACGTGGCTCGCCTGCTGTCCGTGCAGGCGCATGCAAAAGGCCTGGAAGTCACATTGCAAATCGATCCGGATCTGCCGGCCGCCGTGCAAGGCGACGCCGGGCGCGTCCGGCAGATCCTGTTGAACCTCGGCGGCAACGCGGTGAAGTTCACCAACAAAGGTGAGGTCTCGCTCGCGATCAGCGTGCTGTCGAACGACGCGCACGGTGTGTTCGTTCGCTGTGAAGTGCGCGACACGGGCATCGGCATTCCGGCCGACCGCATCAAGGCGCTGTTCTCACCTTTCACTCAAGTCGACTCGTCGACCACGCGCCGCTTCGGCGGCACCGGGCTGGGCTTGTCGATCGTGCGTCGTCTGGTCGATCTCATGGGCGGCGATGTCGGCGTCACCAGTCGCGAAGGCGTGGGCTCGACATTCTGGTTCACCGCGCGTTTCAAGCAAGGTCATCCGGTGACCGGCGCGTTCTCGATACTGGCGATCTCGATTCGTGGCAAGCGCGTGCTGGTCGTCGACGACAACGCCACGAATCGCAAAGTGCTCACGGGTCAATTGCAGATCTGTGGCATCGAGCCCGCCGTGGCGAGCAACGCGGCCGAAGCCATTGAACTGATGCATCAGGCATGCGCGAAGGGCCAGCCGTTCGATGCCGCGTTGCTGGATTATCAAATGCCCGAGTGCGATGGCGCCGAGCTGGGCCGCAAGATCGTGTCGGACCCGGCGCTGAAAGCGACGCGCCTCATCCTGCTGACCTCCTCCGGCCAGCGCGAGGACAGCCACAACTTCGCCGAGCTCGGTTTCGCCGGATATTTGCTGAAGCCGGTCACGCAGAAGGATCTGGTGGCGTCACTGCAGCTGGTGCTCGCTCAGCATCCTGAAGTCTGGCATCTGAAATCGCAGCCCATGGTCACCGGCGAGCGACTGCAGTCGGCTGCGCTCACCGAAAAGAAAGCTCACATCCTGCTCGCCGACGACAACATCGTGAATCAAAAGGTCGCGGTGCGCCTGCTCGAGAAGCTGAGCTATCGGGTCGACGTCGTCGGCACCGGGCGCGCCGCGGTCGATGCCTGGCACACAGGCAAATACGATTTGATCCTGATGGATTGCCAGATGCCTGACCTCGACGGCTACGAAGCCACGCGCGAAATTCGCAAAGTCGAGAATGGCAGCAAGCGCACGCCGATCGTCGCGCTCACCGCGCACGCCATGAAAGGGGCCGACGAGGAATGCCGGGCGGCGGGCATGGATGGCTATTTGTCGAAGCCCATCGATCGCGCCTTGTTGAAAACCACGCTGGCAGGCTTCCTCGGTCGCTGACGATTGCGGATACTCGGGTCATGAGTATCGGCAGACTGCTGGTCGCGCTGACGCTGATCAGTCTGGTCGGTTGCGCGACCATTCCCAATCGCCCGGCGCGCCCGGCCAGATCCTCTTACAGCTGTATGGAAACAGTCGTGAAGGAGAAGGTACCGACGCACGCGCCCGACAAGAGACAACATTGCCTCGCCGGAGGCTTCATCGCTCGTTATTGCAGCGGCAGCGAGGCTTACCTGGCCGGCGCCGGCAAAGAAATAAAAGATCTGTTCGGTGGAGGCGATGCCGAATGGGGCGATTGGCGCGCCGATCGCGCCGGTATCGCATGCGCCCGCTCAGCCAACGATGACGATGCGCTCGCCAAGTGCTGCGAGCAGAGCGGTTACTGAACCATCAGCCTGGCGCCGGGCAGCCGCGCAATTCCAGACGCAGGATGCGGCTCTGACCGACCTGGAACAGGCTGGTGTCGATGTTCTGACCCGGCTCTTTCAAATCCACATCGATCCAGAACACCGAGCCGGCGCGCTTGCGATCGCTGATCTGCGGAGACAACCCGATGGCGCGCACTTCCTCGGCCCGGCGCTGCGCCCGCTGATAATCGGAGAACACGCCCAACGACAGCACGTTCGGCGGATCCGAACCGGGCATCAAATAAACATCGGTGATGCCGTTGTCGTTGAGTGTCTTGAGCGCAGCTTCGGCGGCGTCGCGGGTCGAGAGATCGCGCACGCTCACCCAATAGCCCGTCCACAACTCGCCCTGCTCCACACGTTGGCGCGGCTCGAACCCCTGAGTGCGTAACGTCGCCTGCGCTTGCGATGCCTGACCGAGATCGGCGAAGGGACCGACGCTGGTACAGGTCAACGTTTCTTCCTGGCGAGCGACGGGCGGCTGAACGGTGCCGGGAGACTCCAACGGCTCGACGCGAGGCGGCTCGATGGCGCGCACGTCGGCCACTTTCTCCTCCTCTTCTTCGGGCGCTTGCTGGGCCGGCGTGTTCTGTATTTCTTTGGCGAGCACGATGCGCGGCGGCGGCGCGGCCACGCGAATCGGCACGCGATCGAGGCTGCCGACCTGCACATCGATCACCGAGGACCAGATGAAATACAGGGCGTTGACCAGCACCAACAGCAAACAGAACGCGCGCATGCGTAGTTATATTGAGCGGCTAACGCCGCTTCTTTCCCTTCTGGCTGCTCTGGCCCCAGTACGCGGCGATGTCCGCCACCTCGGCCGGCGTCAATTGCAACGGCCGCTTGTGCTTGACCTTGCCGGCGACGATATCGCTGATCAGGCTCTGCAGCGAGGCGACGCTCTCGCCTTCCCAGTCGTCGGCCTCGTGGCACTCGATGCATTTAGCCTGCGAGACGGTCTTGCCAGCGGCCACATCGGCAGCCAGTCCCGACAATGGCCACCAGCTCAGCGCTATCAGCGCCGCGCCCGCGGTCAACGGTCGGAATGTCGAGCTGGCCATCCAAGCGTCCTCAAATTGCTCTCCGCCTCGATCGAGCCGGATGATACACGAAGGCTCCCGCATCACCGCCTCCGGCGGGATCAGGCGGCGGATGATTCCGGCAAGCCGGCGACGACCGCCAGACCGCGCAGCACCAGGTCGGGAATTTCTGTGCCGGGGGCGCGAATGGCCCCCTGCAGCCGGGCACTTGCGCCACCGGTGAGCAACAACACCGGCGGCTCGCCGAGCTGCTGTTCGAGTGTTTCCAGCGCGCGGTCGACCAGCGCTGCGAGCGCCTGGACCGCGCCCTGCTGAATCGCGCCCAAGGTGTTGTCGGCAAATAACGCGTCGCGGGCCTGACCGCCCAAAGCGCGATGCGCGATATCGCTCGTGCTCTTCAGCAGGCTGGACACCATCAAATCCGGCCCCGGCACGATGACGCCGCCAAGATGCTGGCCGCCCGCGTCCAGGCCGTCGATGGTCATGGCCGTCCCGACACTGACAACACAGATCGGCCGTGGCTCGAATGCCCGTGCCCCCAGCAGACACAGCCATCGATCCACGCCCAGCTTGGCGGGCTCCGGATAGGCATTGCGAAGACCGGCTTGCGCCGCCGGCGAATGAACGAATCGAGGCTCGATCCGCCACGTCGAGCTGATCGCCGCCTGCGCCAGATCACCCATGCGCTTGCCGCCGACGTTGGCGATCAGCACGCGCTCGGCGCGAGGACCTGAATTCAGGATCTGCTGAACGAAATCCTCCGGCGTCCAGTTCGAATGCACAGCGGCGGATTGCGGGCCGAGGCCCCGTTCATCTGAACGCGCCCACTTGATGCGCGTATTGCCGATGTCGATGAGCAGCAGCATCGCGATCAGCTCTTCGCCGCGCGCAAACTGACTTCACCCGAAACGAACTTGCGCAGCTCGCCATCGACATCGACCAGCAATGTGCCATCGGCTTCCACGCCCCGCGCGAAGCCCATCGTGGTTTGCGAGCCGCTGATGACTTTGACCGGCGCATTCGCCAGCGTGTCCAGCTCGTGCCATTCATCTTTGAACGGTGCGAAGCCGTGCGTCGTGAACTGCTGCAGCATGCTCAGGAGCTCGGTGGCGACGGCGCCGATCAACGCGTTCCGGGTCGGCGTCTGCTCGCGCACGATCTCGTGAATATCGGCGATCAACGCGGCCTCGCGTTCAGCGAGCTGCATGCGGATCGCAGCGGGCATCTGCATATTGATGCCGATGCCGATGATGACTTGCGCCGGCCCGGCGGACTCGCCGCGCATTTCAATGAGAATGCCGCCGAGCTTGCGGCCCTGCCATTGCAGATCGTTGGGCCACTTCAAGCCGACGCCTTCGATCCCCAGACGCCTGAATGCCTTCACCACCGCGACGCCGACCGCGAGGCTCAGCGCCGAAAACGTCGGCGGGGCCTCGATAAACTGCCAGCCCAACGACATGCAGACACCGCTGCCAAAAGGCGCGACCCAACTGCGTCCGCGACGACCGCGGCCCGCGTTCTGCACTTCAGCCGTACACAACTGGAAACGTCCCGCTTGCGGCGGCGACAAGTCGGCGACGAAGCGATTGGTCGAATCCACCGTCAGCAACACATCGGCCCGCTCCAACTGCGCGCGGGTCGCGGCCGGCAACGAAGAGACGATGGCTTCCTTGTCGAGCAGATCGACGGCTCGCGGCAATCGATATCCCTGGCGCGCGACCGACTCGATGTCGACCCCCAGCGCCTTGAGCGAATTCATGAGTTTCCAGACCCCGGCGCGCGAGATCTTCAGTTTCTTGGCCAGTTGCTCGCCGGAATAGAACGAGCCTGCCGCCAGCATGCCCAGCAATCGCTGCCGGCGTGCCTGCGCTTGAGTCTTGGGCGTCTGAGCCTTGCTGCTGGTGGGCATGAGATCAGCGGGGTTTCAGCAGCCACAGCCGCCTGGCCCTGCTCTCGGTGCCAGCACGCATGCGCTCGATGTTGCCGCGATGGGTGTAACAGACGAACAGCGTCATTACGCAGCCGAAGACCAGCATGGCCATCGATGGCTCAGCTTCAGTGATCACGAGATAAGCGGGAAAGGACGCGACCGCGATCATCGTGCCGAGACCGACGAAGCCAGTCAGCATCACCACCGCCAGCCACACACCGAACACCGGCAGGATGGCGATCGGCTTCAGGCCGACGAGCACGCCGATCAACGTCGCCGCACCCTTGCCGCCGCGGAAGCCGTACCACACCGGATAAACGTGCCCGAGCACGACCGCGGTCGCGCAGGCCACCGCCAGCCAGTCGCGCTCGACCTGAGGATCGATGCCGATGCCCGGCAGATTCATCGGCGCCAGCAAGCCGGCCGCGAGCCAGCCCTTGCCGATATCGATGATCATCACCCACAGGGCGAACGACCAGCCCTGGGTGCGCAAGGCATTGGTGCCGCCGGCATTGCCGCTGCCGAGCTTACGAATGTCCACACCGCCGCGCAGCTGGCCGACCAGCAGACTGCCGATCAGCGAGCCCAGCAGATAGGCCAGCAGGGTTTTGACGCCAAGTTCCAACATTTGGCGAAATTATAGTCGGTTCTTCTCGGGCAGATGCAGCTCCGCGAGCATGCAGCGGACGCTGCCTCCTCCTAGCTTCTCGATGGTGGGGATGGGCGCGGCCACGATCGGGCCGGCATGCGATTCCAAAGTCGAGCGCTGCTCGGCAGTTAAGGCATCGCGCGCCCGCTCGGACATGGCGATGACGCTGCCGGTGAGCGAGGAGCCCAGCTCGAGCATGTTGCCGGCGAACGAGTTCATCTGATCGTGCGACAGGTCCACGACCGTACGACCTGAGCCGCGCAGTTGATTCAGGACTCCATCACGCTCGTCCTCGCGAATCGCGGCCAAGCACACGGCGGCGAAGCGCTCGCCCACCGACATCAGCACATTGGTGTGATAGATCGCCTTGCCGTTGGCGTCGTTCGCCTCGAACGCGACGATGTCGTAATCGAGCTGCTGGGCGAAATCGCCGAGCACGTCCAGGTCGGTGCGCGGGGACACACAGGCATAGGCCACACGATGGGTCCGATCTAGCACCAGGCTACCCGTCCCCTCGAGATAGCGGCCGGTGTGTTCGTGTCGGGTCAGGTCGATGACCCGGGCCGCGTAGAAGCCGTGCTTCGCGCTCAAGGCTTCGATCAGATCCAGTCGTCGCTCGAGCCGGCGGTTCTCGGCCAGCATGGGGTACAGCACGACCGTGCCGTCGGCGTGAAAGCTCACCCAGTTGTTGGGGAAGATCGAGTCGGGCGTGTGCGGCTCGGGCGTGTCCTCGAAAGCGTGAACGGTGACGCCCGCCTTTTGGAGCGCGGCCGCCAAACCGTCGAACTCACGCAGTGCCGCCGCCTGGTTGACCGCGTCCACGCTGTCCGGATCGACCTGCTGGAAGGCGTTGGACGCCCGGGTCTGTGGATTACCGGCGAAGGCCACCGGCCGGATCATCATGACGTGTGTGGCCGTCTGTCGATCCATCAGTTGTCGATCTAGCGCGCTCATACCCTGCCCCTCGATAGAGGGGCGGCATTATCAGCTCTTGAAGTCGATATTGAAACGCGTGGTCAATCGCGCCGACCCGTCGATACGACCGGCGGCGATCAGCGTGGTCGTAGGCACTTTGGCGTCGAAACTGCGGGAGATCCAACCGGTGGGCTGCGGCTGCTCGACCCCGCGATGGACAGTGCAGCGCAGTTCCTCAGGCAACGTCATCGATAACATCACGTCGCCGCAGGACACGCGCACGTCTCGGCCGTTCGCGACGACCGCGCACTGTTCGGCGAAGTGCCAGAACATTTCCACCTGATGCGTGCCGCTGCCGAGCAATTCATCGGTCACTTGCAGGCGGGAATGCTGCTTCTCGAATTGGATCTCGCGACGATGAGTCACGGGATGCTTGAGTCGCGAGTAGCCATCGTGACTCGCCGCCCAGCGATCGACGAGCGGCGTGCGCTCCAGAGCGATGACCTGCGCCTGCGCGTGCTTGACCCACAGAAAATTGCCGCCGCTGACCGATTGATCGACGCCGTCGATGCGCACGGTGTTATGCGCCGACGTACCTTTGAAGTAGTCACGCCAGATTCTTTGTGTGTGATATGCGTAGGTGCCCGGATCGATCAATATCTCTTTGCCGCCGGCGCTCAGCGTAAACGACAGCGCATCCGCATGCCCGTGCGCGGCGATCGACAGATAGCCGAGCGGGCCGGCGTCGGCGACGATGCGTACTTCACGATGGGTTTCGAAGCGGTCGCCGAGGATGTAGTAGCCGGCGTTCGGGAAATCCTTGCGCATCGGCAAAGACACGCGCGACATGTCGATGCTCTCGAACCTGGCCGCCGCGACGTCGCCGAGCAACCAACGAGTCTTGTCGTCGATAGTCTGCCCCGAGTGCCCCGCGTTCGCCTTGAACTTGAACTCCGCCGAATCGAATAACACCGCCCCGGTCGCGAGCAACGAGCGATAAACATCGCCCACCGCGGGATCGAGTCGCGCGATGATGGCGTCGTCCGCATCGCCGAAGTTCGGCACATGACCGCCGGCATCCATGATGCTCGCAATGTACTGAAGCATGCCTCGCAGGCGATGCCAGTAAGCGGTGCTGAAGTCACAACCATTGGCCCGCGCGATCAAGCCGCTGACAATCATCATGTCGGCGACTTCATGGTGATACCAGTTCGCCTGCTCGCGATTGGCGCCGTCCTCGCCGTTCTGGCGGAGCATCTCCTCTTCCAGCTCACGCTGCGCCATGCTCTTCCAGCGACGGCTGCGCTTCCACAGCGGCCACGTAAGCGAGGCGATGAACAATCCCATCAGCTCGCCGAGCAAATGATTGTTCGCCGAGGAGTAACGGGAGAAATGGCCGGCGATGAACTGGCAGTGCTGATACACGCTGGTCAGCCAGCGCTGTTTGAATGCTTCGCCCACCGGACCTTCAAAGATCGGCGAGCTGTCGCCGCCCAGCAAGTGCCACGCGAACGACCAGTTCACCAACCGGATCGAATGCTCGAGACTGCTGGTCCAGTGCACGCCGGAAGGATACGGACACTGATCGAACCACGACGCGAGCAACGTACGGCAACCTTCTGCATATCTATCTTCATGGGTCAGGTGCCACGCTTGCGCCAACGTCACCAGCTGCGCGTGGCGACTGGGCTCCCAGAGATACTTGATATCGCCGACCAAGGACTCATCGCGATAGTTGAGGGTCTTGCCGAACAGCAGCGGCGCTTGCTTGCCAGTTTTCGGATCGCGATTCCACTGGGGCGGAAAGCCGAGCGCGGCGGCCGACATCGCAAACACTGGGAAACGGCCATCGAGAATGTCATCGGCGGCGCGACGATATTTGTCGACATTGAATCCGTTCGGCAGCGTCGTAACCCAAGCCGCGCCCGTTCGCTCTCGCGCAGGTGGCGGCGGCACGGAGGAATGCAGGCCGAACTGCTCGACGCTGGCCTGGACGCGTTGCTTGACCCGGTACCCGACTTCCCAGCCGCTCATCGCCGACAGACGCTGCAGCTTCCACTTCAGACTCATGGCTCGAGCCTCACGCAATGTTTCCGTGGGCACGCGTATTGTTCAGCAGCTCCTTGACCGGCGGTCGATGAATGACGAAAGGCGTCTTGCCGCGGGCCGTGCGCTCCAGCGCGGTCACGCTGCGAATCTCGACGTGCATGCTCCTTGGCAGTTTTTCGCGAACGTTATTCATCAAGCGGTCGCGATCGCGATCCGAGTACTCTTCGGTCGGCAGCACCAGGATCACGACTTTGCTGGCGCTCTCTTGAATCACCTGGATGCGCACGATGTTGGCCACGTCACGCTGGAAGTGACTGATGCCGGTCACCTTCACTCCATCGGGCGTCACGAGGATGTCGCTGTCACGACCCAACACCCCCGAGAACGGGCGCAAGCCCAGCGCCACTTCTTCGAGCTCACGCTCGCCCCACGCGGCGGGCAAGCGAATCAGGTCGCCCGTGCGATAGCGAATCAACGCCATCGAACGATTCCAGAGCGGCGTGCCGATGATTTCATAAAGCTTGTGCTCGCCTTCCACGCCGGCCGGCTCGAACTCCACATGAGCATAGCCTGGCAGGAATCGATACTGGCCCGGCGCCGTCGCATAAGCGAAGGCGACGCGCTCGGCCTGACCGTAGTAGTCCAGGAGCTGACAATTGAGGGTTTCTCGGGCTGCCTGCCACACTCTGGGGTGCAGCACTTCGGATGAGCACAAGACAGCCGGAATGATCGTGCGACGTTTCGCCCGCTTCAGCAGGAAGCACAGCGCTTCGAGCGAGGTCGGATAGCCGAGCAAACATTCCGGCGCAAACTCGTCGATGGCACGCGCGTAGTGCTCAATCGTCGCGGCATTCAAGTGCGTCGACGACAGCACCAGTCGATTGCCACCGGCGGCATGAATCCAGTACGGCGGCTTGAAGTCGTTGGGATCTTTGATGCTTTCGGTGCGCAGGACCGCGCATCTCGCCGAGCGCGCATCGATGCCGACCTTTTGCATCATACGATCGATGCAGACCTGCTCGACCACCACAGACCGCAGCGAGCGCACGATGTCCAGCGGTGCGCCTGACGTGCCGCCCGTATTCGCTTTGATGGTGAAGAGTTGCGAGCCGACCGCGAACACCTCGGGTGCGCCACGCACCTCGGACTTGCTCAGCAACGGCCAGCTTGCAATATCGCCACCGCCTCGAACGATCATCCCGTAGCCGCTGCGGCTCGCCGGCCACAGCAGTTCGCTCAATCGAGCGTGGGTCCATTTGCGACGCTCGTTGAAACCGGCGCGCTCCAGACGCTCGAACTCGCGTTGCGCATCGGCATAGAACAGCGGATTGCGACGGACGGCGGTGTCGCCGACCTGAAGCAGCTTGAGTTTTTTTACCAGCGCTTGCATGCCCGATCCCCAGTGACAGCCGCTCAGCGTGCCACCGCTCGCCGGCCATGGCCGTTGGCGACGGAGCGATACACTGCGCACATGCGATCCGAATACTGTTTGACGCACAATGGTTCCACCGTGGCACGCGCGAGCCGCCCCATCTGAACCCTGTCCGTTTCTTGCGAGACCAGCCTCTCGATGGCCGCTGTCAACTGCGCGATATCGCCCGGTGGAATCAGCAATCCGTTCGCGTTGTTCACGACGTATTCGGGAATGCTGCCGACCGGCGTGCAGATGGGTGGCAGTCCCCAGGCCATCGCCTCGAGCAACGACATTGGCAGGCCCTCGGTATGCGACGGCAGTACGAATCCATGCGCACCCGCTAACAAACGATCGCGTTCGGCCGGATCGACCCACTCGCGAATCTCGACCACGTCCTGAATCCCAAGGTTCGCCGCAACCGCGCGTAACTGAGGGACCTCACCGTTACCCGCCAGAACGAATTCGACCCGGGCGCGACATTCCGGTGAGAGTTTCGCGATGGCGTCCATGAGATCGAACACGCCCTTGCGCCGGGTAATCATTCCGAAATAAACAAAGCGGACCTTGCCACCGAGCGACCGCTCCGGCACGGATTCGGGCAGCACTACCGGATTCGGCAACACAACGATGCGATGTTTTGGCACGCCGATGGACTCGAAGAACGTCTTCCACCCTTCGCCGAGCACGACCAGACGTTGCACTCGCTGCAGAGTGTTCAATGTGATCGAGCGCGCCGCCGGCGGCATGCTCGCCCAATGCTTTTGATAGTTTCCGCCGTGCGCATGCATGATCACGCTGACGCCGCGCGCCAGCGCCATGCGCGCGAGAATGATCTTGCGGAAATTGCTGGCGCCGCTGGCGAAATGAATATGGACCACGTCGGGATGCTGGCGCAGCTCGATGGTCAGCTTGGCCACGGACTGCGCGAACGTGACGGCCTTGGTCCACTTGCCCCCTTCGACCATGGTGGCGATGTGGGTGGCATGAACTTCTTCGGGCAAGGCATTGAGCAGCAGACGCTCCACGCCCGACACGCCACCGCGAACATTCAGCCCCGGCCCGAGCATCAAGACATTCGATGGCTCACGCATGGCTTACAGCCTCGTCCGCGCCGAGCATATTCTGGTAGGCGGTAAGCATGCCTTCCCAAGAAAACTCCCGCTGTGCTCGCATGGACGCGGCCGCCGCCATGCGAGTGCGTAGCATGTTGTCCAGTCGCAATTGATTCAGCAGCCCGGGCAATTGTCGCGGCAGATCGGCCACATCGACGATATAACCTTCCCGGCCGTGCTCGATCATTTCCGCGGCCCCCCCCGTGCGCGTCAGGATCACCGGCAACTGCATCGCCATCGCTTCGAGCGCCGCGTTCGAAAACGTTTCAGACAATGAAGGCAGGACAAAGACATCGAATACCTTCAGCGCCGCGCGAACATCTTGCAACGCGCCCGTGAATGTCACCGCCGATGAGATGCCACGCTCCGCCGCTCGCTGTTCCAGCGTCGCCCGCAAGGCGCCGTCGCCTACCAGCATCAAATGCACGTCTGCGCCAGTTGCTCGCAGGTCCGCGACGGCATCGACCAATGGCAGCTGATTCTTTTCGGCAACCAGGCGGCCGACGGTACCGACGACGAATGCGTTCTCGCCGATGCCGTACTGTGCCCGCTGGGCAGTGGCGCCGGTGCGCGCCGCCGAGAATTTGTTCAGATCGACACCGTTGTAAATGACGCTGGAGCGCGGGCGCATCGGGCTGTTGGCGGACAACCAGGCGTCCCGCTGCAACTCACAGCCATACACCGTCCAGTCGAGATATCGAAGCACGTGCGTATAGAAGCCGCGTTTCCATCTTGCGCCCCGGCGCATTTCGGTCGTGTTCATCAATCCGATGATTCGCGGACGATGCTTGACCCAACGCGTGGCCGTGACGACGTACAGCGCTGGGTACAGATTCACAGACACGACGTTGCGCGGGCACTGTTGTTCGATGAGCTGTCTCAACGCCGCGTTGGCCTCGAGCGAGAAGCGTCCCTGTCGCGACAGGAAGAACGTCGCCACGCTGCTGTCGATGTTTTTCAGCAGCGTCGTTGGCTCGTTCAAGTACGCCACACCCACGCGCATGCCCCGTCCGCTCAGCGCATTGGCCAACCGCACGATCTTGTTCTCGGAACCGCCGACGCCCAGATTGTTCAGGACGAACAACGCATCCAGCCCGTCGCTGTCTGCGGGCCGCGAGGCGGTGTCACGATCGAGCTTTGCTTCCACGCTCGCCATGGTCAACCACTGGTGCCGTAATGCAGGACCTGAGACGCATCCTGCGTGCCCAACATTTCCAGATAACGAGTGGCAATATGCGTCGGCCCGAACTGAGCGATCGCATACGCCCGCGCCCGCTCGCCGATACGATCGCGCTCGTCATGATCGGCCAGCAATCGGGTGATGGCGCGGATCATGTCTTCGAGATCCGTCGCAGTGTGCCCGAGCTGACGCTGCTTGATCAGCGAATCCGGATCGAAGAACGCGACCACCGGCACTCCGCGGACCCAAGCTTGCAGGAACGTGTTCGGGAAGCCTTCGATCCGTGAAGTATTCAAGAAGAGCTTCGCCCGGCTGAACATCGTGCCGACGTCGGTGTAAGGCACCGCGCCCGGACACGTGAGATTCGGGATCGATCTGGCCGCCTCGATCACATCGCGATAATAATCCTCCGACCCAGGCAGCGCGCCGCCCGCCAGCGTGAAGCGAACATTCGGTAAGCGCCGCGCCAGATCCAGCACGATCTCGGGGCGCTTCACCGGCCTGAGATTCGATACCCACAGCACGTCGATGTCCTTCGCCGGTTGCGGTCCGCTCGGCATCTCCACGGCCATGTCGAGCACTTCGCTCTTCAGGCCGTAATTCTGTCGCAACAAAGTGCGCTGCTGTTCGCTCTGCGCGACGATGAGGTCGGCATTGCGTAAACCGTACTCGTAGATCTTGCGATCGCGCCAGTAACGGATCAGTTGCTTGCCGGGAATGCAGGCCAGATCCGAAGCGATGCGCGAAATGAAACGTTTGCCATGCCGGCGGCAGAACCAGGCGGTGATGCCGGTCGCCGCGCCGGCGGGCGATTGATAATAAATGTCGGCGTCGATCTCGCGCATCGCGCCAATCATCCCGGTCAGTCGTGGATGCGCGAAGCGCAATACCGGAATGCCTTCATCTCGTGAGTAAGGCGCGACGGCGCGAATGCCGTCGACATTGGTGACCCGGCCTTGACCGTGGTCGTGCACGATCATCGACACCTCATGACCGAGCTCGTGCCAGGCCCGGGCCAGCAACACGTGCTGTACGGACTCGCCCCCCACATATTTCGCTGTTTTCAACTTCGCCAGTTGCGGATAGTCGTCGAGGCCGACAATACAAATCTTCATCGGTGCTTCCAGGTCGAATCAATGACGGACGGCGCCGATCCAGCCATACCCGTCCCCTCGTTGCGGCGTCAGCACCGGTTGATTAACGGTCACCGGTTCCGGCGCGGTCTCCCGGGCGATCATCGCCAGACGCATGCTCACGCCGGTGTATGCCCAGAAATAGATCCAGGGCACGTAAAGATCCACAAAGAACGTGGCCGTCGCGTAAGCGAGAGTCGAAACCACGAAACCGGCGAGCGGAATCTTCAGGTGCGTCGGCGCGACCGCGAAAGAACGCATCGCCGTGCGCACCGGAATCACCAGCAACAGTACGCTGCAGATCAGGCCCACCAACCCGAGGTTGAACCACTGCGCCAGGTAATAGTTATGCGGCGAATACCGGAACGGCATGATCCAGTAAGCATTCCAGCCGAATCCGGTCAGCAGGGTCTGCGGATGCTGGAACATCATCTCGATGGCGGTCGCCCAGATTTCGGTGCGGCCGGACGAGGTGCCGCCCATGTCCTTGCTGCTGAAGCCGGCCACCACTCGTTCATAGAGCAGATCGCCGAAGCTCAAGCTGACGATGAGCAGGATGACCAGCATCGCACCGCCCGCCATCATGCCCCAGGTCACGATCTTTCCTAACGACAGGTAACGCCGGAACATATAGGCGCCCGCAATCGTGGCAACGAAGGTCGCAACGAAGGCGCCGCGCGACACCGTCATCAACAGCGTCCCGGCCGTGAGCGCCGAGGCTCCCACCCAGAACCATCGACGCCAGCCCTTCGCGGCCACCGCCATCGCCACCGCGGCCGGCAAGGTCAGCGCCACGAAAGCGCCGTATTGATTCGACTCGCCGACCGCGCCTTGAACGCGACCGTCGCCGCGCCGCTCGATGTCGCCGATGTGAACGTAGCCGAAGGCATCCAACACCGCGACAAAGTGCGATACGACCCACGACAGCAACAGGCACTTCAACACGAATTGCGCATCCTTCTCCGAGCGCACGCCGTAAAAGAACGCCAGGAAGAACAGCAGGTAGTCGACGCCACGATTCTTCAGATCGAAGGCGCTGGTGAGCATGTCGTAGCGCGGGTAGTCGATGAACAGGACGATCGCCAGATACGAGAAGATGCAATAGCCGATCAGCACGATGAACGTGACGTTCATGGACGGCAGCTGGATTTTGAACTTGCGCCCGTTGGCGTAACTGAACACCAGCCCCATGATCAGCAGGTACAACAGAAAGTTCTTGATCTTGACGCCGGGCGCCGGCCCGGGGTCCCAGCTGAAGACGCTGCTGAGCGTGAGAAACAGCGTGAGCGCAGCCAACACGTAACGCATCAGCGCAGCCCTCTGTCGATACAAAAATGCACGTACACGTCGGCCTCGGTGGAATCCGCTCTCAGGATCAGTAGAGCAAGTTGCATACCAGCAAAGATCGCTTACGCAGGCGCATCGTTCCACGCCTCGAGAGCGCGACAGCCCACTTTAGTTGTAATAATTGCAACTGGCGCTTTAGTACTTACACTGAAGCGCGGTCGGCAAACGTTTCTTCACCCAGCCATGCGCCGGTGAGTCGCATGAAAGCGCACGGCCGCGGCAACACCCCGTCGAGCCATGCCGCTCTTGACCAGCTGTGCTCCGTCTTTCAACTTCAGCAGGTACTGCATGAGCGACGACATCTCACGTGGATGGGTCGCGCGCACCGGCGTGTAACCGAGCGCTTGCATGCAACTCCAGGACAGCGATTCGATCGAGGCGATCTCGTCTGGCGTCAGGCGGGTCTCGAACTTGCGAAAGTTGTCGCGCATGATTTCGGTCCGGCCGGCGGCATAACCCTTCTGCTCCACCGATTGCGACAGCTCGGTCAGACCGGCGAAGAAATTCAGATCCAGGAACAGACAGATCCGTCGCATCTGGGTGTCCGGATCCTGTAACAGCTCTTCGAATCTCACTTCCAGACAACGCTCAGGCATGCTCACGCACTGCCGATGCGCGTGCAGAACATCCTGGCCCCAGCGCCACGCCGAGCGGCGGATATCTTTGCCCCAGGCGTTGCGCATGGAAACGCAGTGATCGCGCACGTCGCGCACGATGTGCAGGATCCGGCCGTTGGGAAAATGTTTCATGATCAGCGGAATCTGTCGAATATAGGCCGGCGATTTGTCGGCCCAGATGGTGCCCGAGCCACGCTCGGCCTCGAGCTCATAGCGCGCGAAGCCTTCGAACAAGCCGCTCACATCGAAGCGACCGTTGCAGGCCGCTCGCCAGTCCTGCCAGCGAAACGGCCCGCGCGCCGCGGGTCGGAAGTTGAAGTAGTTCGCGCCGGTCATCGCGTTGGAGAATTGTTCGAACGCCTCTGGGGTCGACGGGCGGCCATGACGCTCGACCCACTCCGCGATGAACGGCAGAAAATCGGTTTCAGCGGCGAGGATGCGAATGCGCGGATGTTTGCTCAACAAACCGCGTAATAACTTCGTCCCCGACCGTGGCATGCCCACGATGAACAACGGGCCTTCCCATGTTGAGTGGGTGTGCTCGAACCCTGAGCTGGTGTGTCCTGTGTTTTGCTGCTCCAGCGTCATCGGTAACTGCCTCGTGACGGCGTAGTAACCAAGATATAACCACTGGAAACCAATGCATCGTTCGTACCCAAAGTTCAGGCACGGACTGTCGCAGCTGAGCGTCAGTTACTTGTACTTAGGACTTGGCGGGCACCGTTTCGCTTTTACGTAGGCGACCGACCATCGCAGCCACTTCGGGCACGCGGAAGACCACCAGCAGCGCCAGGAACAGCGCCATGAATACTGCCGAGCCGAGGACCACACCGACCAGACCGAAGTAGTCGATCCAGAAGGAACCGATGAAGACCACCGACGACAGCAGCGCAGCGAGCGCGACTTTGCCCAAGTCGGTCCAACGCGCGAGATCTTTCAGGGGGATGTTATATGCGCGCATGGTGCTGCGACTGAGCACCAAGCCTTCGGTCCAGCGCGAAATGACGAACGCCAGCGCCGCCGCGGGCAATCCCCAGATGGGCATGATGGTCACGAGCAACGACAAGTTCAGAATGATCGCAAACAGGCTGCTCGTGACGATGGGCGCGGTTCGATTCACGGCCCGCAGTGCCACACCGAAATCGAACACCTCGCGCACCAGCACCAGCAAATAAATCTGGAAGATCACCACCGCCGGCTCATAGCTCGGCGAGAACAGCGTCACGACGAAGGTGTGCGCAAACTCGAACAGCACGACGCCAGCTGCGGTCAGCAGAATCATCGACACCACCGTCGAACGGCGCCACAGTCCCAACGCAGCCTCGCCTTTCGCACTCTTCAGCGCCGCAAGCTCAGGCAGCACCGCGTCCGAGATTGAATTACGTAGCACGCCGATGACGGGCTGAATGTGAGTACCGATCGCGTAGTGCGCCAGTGCGACGACACCCAGTGTCTTGGTCACGAACAAGTTGCCCAACGATTTGTTGAGCGTCACCAGAATGAGCGCCAGACCGACCGGCCAGCAGTAATTGAACTGCTCGCGCCAGCACGACTCCTCGATGGTTTGAGTGATGCTGCCACGGGCGCGTCGCCAGGCGATAAACGAACCGGTGATGCGAATCGTCTCGAGCCCGATCAGCGACCAGACGATGGGCATCACGTCGCGCCAGATCGAGGCGGCGGTCACCACCACCAGAATGCGTGCGATCAAACGACCGGTGGTGTAGGCGAACACCGGCACCGGCCGCTTCTGCGACAGCCAGTAGAACTCCCAGAAATCCAGATTGACGAACAGCAACACATAGATCGCGACCGGCAATTCCAAGCCGCCGAGAATGGCGCCGTTGGAGAAAAAATCCGCGAGCAGCGTGCCGCCCACGACCGTCACGCTGGTGCCGAAAGTCATGGTCACCGCCTGCCGTACCATCTGTCGCACGCTCTCGGGCCGCGACGGAATGAAATACAACAAGCTGTTGTTGATGCCGAAGGCGCAGATGGTCGTGAGCAGGCCTGCGTACAGCAGGAACTCACGATAACGGCCGAACTCCTCGACCGTGAGCAGCCGCACCAGCAGGATGGGACTGATCACCACCAGTCCCTGATTCATGAACCGCGTGATGGAAATAATCGCGGTCCGACTGACTAACCCGGCGATGACTCTACTCCTGCGGCGGAGATGAAAGTTGCGACGGCGGCGCGCCCGTGGCACGCCACACCTGCGTCAAGCCATCCCTGCCTTCGTAAACCACTTCGAACTGCTTCGAGTGCAACACGGGATCCATGTCGCCTCGCATGCCCTTGCGCTTGTCGCTCTGATTCTCGCCGCTACCGATGACGAAAATTCGATGGCCGCGCTCGTTGCGCAGCAGGTCTTCCAGCATCGCGGCGCTACTGATAACGCCCGAGCCGGTATAAAAGTCCACGATCCGGCCGTTCTTCAGCTCCACGTAACGGCGCGCGTGATTCCGGCTCATCAGCCAGTAATCGACGTGGCCCAGGTAGTACGTTTGCTGCAAAACGTCCTCAGCAAGAATTACATCGCTGGCGACGATGTTCTGAGATTTCATGAACTCCGCCGCGCCTTTGTGATCCGGATGCGATTCGTATCCGGAATTCACATTCGCGACCACTTCCATAGGATTGACCACCAGGGCGGTCGTCACCGCGGCCGCCACGAGCTGACCGGAGCGATCCTTCAACAGAGATATATTCCGCGCCGCCGCTTTGACTTGCAGCCAGTCAGTCCCCTTCTGCGCGAAGGCAAACGCGCACAACATCATCGGCAACAGCGACGCCACCGTATAACGCGTCGGCAGGCTCCACACAAAGAAGCCGATGGTGAACATGGGAATCCATACGGCCAGCACGCCAAACAACACGTAGTCAGGGACCCGACGTCGTTTCATCAAACGCCACAATCCCCAGGCGACCGAGGCGAGCGCCAGCAGCCCAGCGAATTCCGAGAACTCCATGATGCGCGCATACGGCCAGATACTCGGTTGGCCGACCAGCGCACCGATCACCTTCTTCAGCGAACCCGGCGTGTACGCCAGCAGACTGAAATGAATCAAGGCGAGCAGGCCGGCGCCGAGCCCGAAGATGCTGAGCCTGCGCCAGACGCGAGGCCCGCCAAAGCGTCGCGCCACCACGACGCCAGCGACGAACAGCAGAGCGGCCATGTGATAGTAAAGCTTCAACTGCAACAGCAAGCCGACGAGCAATAGCGTCGCCACGCAGATCGCGGCGAATCGCTGCGGAATCACTCGTGACAAATGAACGGCGAAGAACGCGATCGCCAGCCCCGCGATCCACAATGCAACTTCGAACGACAGTGCGAAAGCTTGCGGCGTGCGACTGCGATCCCACATGGGCGCGCCGAGATCCGCTGCATACTCCGGCGGCGGCACGGGATAGTGCGAATCCACCCAGCCGTTGATCAACAGATACGACACCATGACGACCGCCGCGGCGATGCCGCCGTAAAGCAGCTTGCGAACATCCCCTTGCAGGATGCCCGGCATCAGGAACAGCAATACGGTCGTGACCGCGAGCGCGTGCAACTCAATGCCGATCACCAGCGCCAGCACGCCGCCGAGCAACCAGCCGATGCGTCCGCTACGCTCCCAGGCGAACACGCAGACCATGCATCCGGCCACAGCGGCCAACAAGAAGATATACATGCGCGCCGTCTGCGAATACACAATCATGGACGGCAACAACGCGATGGCGGCAGCAAACGCCAGATTCCAATAGGGACGCAGGAAACGTCGCCCGGCGAGCCACGCCCACCAGATCGTCAACACGCCGCAGATCGCCGATGGAAAGCGGAACGCCCATTCGGACTCACCGAACAATTGCACCGAGCCCGCCATGAGATAGAGCTCGGTCATGCCGCGCGGATAAAACATTCCGCTGGGAAGGATGGGCGCGCCCTCGCGCACGATGCTCATCACGGCCATCGCCATGGTTTCTTCATCGCCGTGCAAGCCGACGTTGCCCAGGCCCCAGAAACGCACCCAGGCACCGACGCTGACGATGAACAGCAGCACGATCCGGTGCGCCAGTTGATCGCGCTCCAGCGGCGCGGTGATCCGAAACAACTCAGACAGCGAGCGCATCAAGCCACTCACATGCCCTGTCAACGTCGGACTCACTGGAAACAACCCGCGATTGGCCGCATCCGAAAACATGGACGACCCCTTATCTACCAGTTGTCCTAGTAAGCCTTGTCGGTCTTGAATAGTTTCGGCACGGTGAGCACCAGGATCTTCAGATCCAGCCACAGCGACCAGTTGCGCAGATACTCCAGGTCGTAGTGCACCCGGCCCTGCATGTCCTGCAGGCGGGGCGTCGGGCCTCGGAAGCCGCTGATTTGCGCCAGTCCTGTGATTCCCGGTGGGACTTTGTGCCTCACCATGTAGCCTTTGATCAGACGCCGATACTCTTCGTTATGACCGACGGCATGCGGGCGGGGGCCGACCAGGCTCATGCGCCCTTGCAATACGTTGATCAGCTGCGGCATCTCATCGATGGAACAGCGTCGCAAGATGCGCCCGAGCGCCGTGACACGCTCGTCGTTGCGACTGGCCTGATCCAGCCAGCCGGAATTCTCAGTGACTGTCATGGTGCGAAACTTGTAGATCGTGATTTCGCGGCCATCCAAACCATAACGCTGCTGCCGGAACAGCACCGGCCCTTTGCTGGTGAGCTTGATCGCAGCGGCAATCGCCAGCAGCACCGGTGCCGTGACGATCAACGCGGCCGAAGCGATGATCAGATCCATCAGCCGTTTGGCCGCGCCACGATATCCATAGAACGGGCTTTCGCGCATGGCGATGACGGGCACACCAAGAATTTCGCCGGTGCGCGCCTGGAATTGATCGGAGACCAGCACGTCTGGCAAGTAATAAAGCGACGCAGTCGTGTCGCCGAGCTTATCCAGCAGATCCTGGACGCGACGGATGTGACGCAACGGCAACGAGATGAAAATCACGTCGATGTCGTTTTGCTTGATGTACTCGGGTAACTGCGACAGCGGGCCAAGCAATTGCTGATTGCCCTGTGCTTCGAGCCGCTGCGCGCTGCGATCGTCGAAGAAGCCTTGCACACGCATGCACAGCTCGGAATGCCGCGAGAATCGCTCAGCCAACTGCTGACTGGTCTTGTTATAACCGGCGAACACCACATTGCGACCGTTACTCGGGCGACACAGGACGCGCCGGGCCAGTTCGTCCAGAACCAACATGCTGGGAATCAGTAGTGCGGGCGTCGCTACTGCCCATATCAATATCACCGGCGTCGAGTACGCGCGGGGATAGCCGGTGATGGAACCGATGGTCAGCAATGCCGCCAGCAAGACCGTCCAGCGAATCAACAATCCTTTGGAGACCACCAGGCGCGGCGTAATCAATTCGGCCGCCGGCGTGCGCGGCGATTGCAACAAGGTGATCGAAAGAATGGTGACGATGATGGTCACCGCGCTGAACGAGTCAGTCGTGGCGGTGCCGGTCAGCTCTGCCAACACATATAAAGTGAGAATGGAGACAGCCGCTGGCGCGGTGGCGCGCAACGAGAAGTAAATCGCTGCCAGCGCCGACTGACGCTTGAACAACAGCGGCGGCGTGATGTCGTATGCCGCGGTCTGCTGAGGAGCAGGGGTGTCGGGAAGCTTTACTTGTGACAGCCGCGGCTGAGGCGCGCCCGACAGCTTCACTGTGCTCCGGACCGCGCTGTCGGGAACTGCGCTCATTCAATGGATCCACGAACTCTTGAGAACATTCGACGGGTCGCCAGGACCTATCGATATGTAATAGCAAGATACGTACCACGAACGCGGCGGCGCGGGAGATGGCCCTCTCCCGCGCCGTGCTTGAGCGAAGCTATCGTGAGAGCCCGTCGCTGTCGAGCAGGCTCACCGAAATTACAAAGAACTGCTTGTAGAAGTTACCGATTCAATGTCGGCGCTTGCGGAGAGCTCGACGCACGACCTTCCACTTCCGCTGCCATGCGATGCAGCCACAACTCCAGATTGGTGTAACCGCTCGCAGTGACTTCGTTCGGATTCGCCGGCAACGTCAGCGCACGACGATTTTGAGCGAGGTTCGGGTAACCGCCACCGTTACGCTCGCAACGAGTCGTGCCGTTCGCCGCGACACAGTTGATGATGCGGCCCGTGCCAGCGCGCGTCTGACTGATGATGCGGGTGTCCACGGCGTCGCGATCGGCCGGACGAGCACCGGCGTACTTCAGCACGTGTTCCTTCACGACGTTCTCCGAAGTCGGCAACGTCGTCATGGTGGCGGGCCACGCGAGCGGCGACGTGGATTTGAAGTTCGCCAGCGTCAACGTGCCGTAGATCGAGCCCGCAACCGACGAGGCCCACGCATCGCTGGTGCTCGAAGCCCCCGGTGCCAGGTTGTCCTGCAGGAACACCTTCGCGCCCGGACGCAACGTCGCCGCGTCGGCACGCAAGCCAACGGGAGCGTGACTACCGGCAGTATCCGGACCGCGCAGGAACACATTGCCCACGACCGAGTTCTGCGTGACCAGGCCACGGCTCTGCAGATCGATCGCCGTGTTGCCCCAGTTATAAATGAGATTGTTCACGATGACGGTGCGCGACGCGGCAGTCATCGGATTGCGCGACTGCATGTCGGCGAACAGGTTGCCCGCCAACGTGGCGTTGCCGTCGACCGGCCCGATCAGCACGCCGAAGCCGTGATTGCCTTCGGGATGAATCGACTGATGCAGCGGCTCGGCGAAAATATTGTTGAGCAGGCTAATGTTGTTCCAGTACTGCCAGGCACTGGCGATCTCGTCGATCGACCAGGTGAAGGTGCAGTGATCGACCACCACATTGCTGATGGGCGCGGCCTCCGGCGCCTCGATCTTCAAGCCGTCGCGGTTGATCGCCGGCTCGCCGCCGGAACCGTCGCCGGGACGAACGCGAATGTGCTGAACCAGCACGTCGGAGGCTTTGATCAGCAGGCCCGAGCCGCGCAGCGTGATGCCCGGCGACGGCGCGGTTTGACCGGCGATGGTGATGTAGCGATTACGGATGGTGAGGTCATCCGGCAACGTAATCGTGCCCGAAGTTTCGAACACGCAGACGCGCGGGCCGCTGGCATCCACACAGGCCTTGAGCGAGCCGGCGCCGTCCGAATTCGTGTTGGTCACGCGGATGACCGTACCGCCGCGACCGGCAGGCGTGGCGATGCCGTGGCCGATGGCCCCCGGAATCACCGGGACAGCATTGGCGAGCGGCGCCATGCCGCAGGCAAGCGCCACTGCGGCGGCGAGTCGGCGAATCGTTGGCTTCATGGCGGAAATCTTCGCAGTCATTAACGTCATTGCTCCATTGAGAGTTTCAGCGGCGGCGCGCGTGGCCAGTCGAGGCCTGCCACCCAGCATTTCGTGCACAGAAGAAAAGGCGAGCCGCGTAGCAACTCGGGAGAAAAGTTACAAGTTGGCTTGCAACGATTACATCGGCTAAGCCCTGAAGCCCGACCCAGCCGTACCGGGTCGACGTAGGTCGATTGCCTGCGCTTGAATGCCGACAGTAGTCGGCTTCGCAAACGCACCGTGCGCCCCTGTCGCAACGGGCACCGAGCCTTGCCCAAAAAATCCCTGCGCGGTGGGCACTGAAAGTGCATTGGATGCGTTGGGACTGAACACCTCGGGTAATCGTCGGATGCAACGTACAACAGCGACGCTGGCGCGAAACGAATATGACTTGCTGATCATCGGCGGCGGAGCCTTCGGTGCCGCCGCTGCGCGCGACGCCGCTCTGCGCGGCCTGCGGACGGTGCTGATCGAGCGCAACGATTTCGGCGGCGGTGCGTCGGCCGAATGTTTCAAGATGGTCCATGGCGGCATTCGTTATTTGCAGCACGCAGACATCCCTCGCTTGCGAGGCTCGTGCCACGAAAGATCGGCGTTGTTGCGAATCGCTCCGCATCTGGTCAGCCCCTTGCCGATCGCCATTCCCACCTATGGGCACGGCCGCAGCGGCAAAGCTTTTCTGGGTACCGGAGCACGCGTATACGACCTGTTCACACTGGATCGCAATCGCGGCATTCGTGATCCTGATCGTAAGATCAGCAATACGAGGCTGCTTTCCCGCGATGAAGTGCTGAGTATGTTTCCTCATCTGCGGACGCCGGACCTGAGTGGCGCGGTCGTGTTCGAAGATGGGCAGATGTACAACGCCGCGCGCCTGGTCCTCGCCTTTGTCAAGGGCGCCGTCGAAGCCGGCGCCGATGTTTGTAATTACGCCGAGGCCGTGCGCTTTCTGTGGAAGGGCAACACCGTACGAGGCGCTCGGGTTCGCGACCAGCTCACCGGCGACGAATTCGACGTGCATGCCCGTTTGACGCTGAACGCCGCCGGCCCTTGGGCCGACTACTTGCAAAACGACGCCGAACATTTCGGCAGCCCGAAGCGCCTGCCGTTTTCGCGCGACGCGTATTTCATCGTCGATCGCGCACCTTCGTCGTCTCATGGCATCGCCATTCAAGGCCTGAGTCGCGACAAAGACGCCCTGCTGGGCCGTCAGACGCGTCATCTGTTCGCCGCGCCCTGGCGTGACAAAACGCTGCTCGGGGTATGGCACAAGTTATTTCCAGAGTTTCCGGATCGCGCCCGCGTGCTGCCCGAGGAGATCGAGGAATGGATGGCGGAGATCAACACCGTCTATCCGACCTTGCAGCTGAAGCCCGAGGAAGTGAGCTTCGCGCACTGTGGCCTCGTGCCGTTCGGCGAAACCGCGACCGCCACCGAGCTGAGTTTTGGCAAGGAATCGCGCCTCATCGATCATCGTCATGCGCATAACGTGGCTGGCTTGGTGAGTCTGGTCGGCATCCGCTTCACGATGGCTCGCGTCGATGCGGCCCGCGCGCTCGATCTGCTGCTGAAACAAACGGAGCGCGCACCCGCCGCGCCGGCCAGCGATCGGCTGCCGCTGCCGGGCGGCGACATCGAAAACTTCGCCAGCTTCGAAACCGAGGCCTGCCGCGCAGCGCCGCCGGGCGTTGGCATGAAGAGCATGCAAGCGCTGGTGCGCAGTCACGGCACCCACTATCGCGCCGTGCTCAACGAAGGCAGCAACGCCGCCGTCGCGAGTATTCCAGGCACCAGCACTCTCACCGCGGAAGTCCGTTACGCGGTGAGCCATGAAATGGCCGTGCACTTGGACGACGTGGTTATGCGCCGGACGGATCTTGCCGCCGGCTCGCATCCAGGCCGGGCAGCATTGCTCGCCACCGCGGCTGAGATGGGCCGATTGTTGTCGTGGTCAGCCGAGCGCTTGCATCAGGAGATCGCCACGACGGAACACACTCTGCAAATGCATTTAGCGCGCGACTCCAGCTCGAAGGTTGCATCAGATCGAGCGGCGCATCGAGCAACTGTTGACCGCGCCAGTGAGACGGCATCGCCGAGTCATGGCGCGATGCTTGCAGAAACCACGGTAAGAGCGACTGCATGACTTCATTCCCGAATTCAACTTCTCCCCAGAAACTGCTCGTAACAGGAGCCACGGGTTTTATCGGCTCGCGACTCGCGTTACGCGCCCATCAACTCGGCATCGATATCCTGGCCACCGGCCGTGCCGAGTCACAAGTTGAGAACGAGCGGCTGCAAGAGTTGCGCGCCGCCGGCGTCCGCGTCGAAGCGGGGGTGCTGCAGGACCTCGCATTGGTCGATCGACTGCTGCAAGGGCGCGATACAGTAATTCATCTGGCCGCCGCTCAACACGAGGCCGAGATGCCCGAGAGCTATTTCCGCGCCGTCAACGTGGACGCCGTGCGCACGCTGTTGGGCGCCTGTCGCGACCACAACGTCCGCCGGTTCGTCTATGGCAGCACCATAGGCGTTTATGGCGAAGCAAGCGAATCGTTGCTGGACGAAGACAGTCCGCTGCGTCCGGAGAATGTCTACACGCACACCAAGGTCGAGGCCGAAGGCATCGTGCAATCCTTCGCGAATCACTTCGAGACCTGCATCGTGCGCATCGCCGAGACGTATGGGCCCGGCGATGGTCGACTGCTCAAGCTGTTCCGGAGCATCGCGCGCGGCCACTTCGTCATGATCGGCAACGGCACCAACCGGCGGCAGTGCATTCACGTCGACGATCTGGGTCGCGGCCTGCTGCTGGCCTCGCATCACCCGCAGGCGGTGGGCGGGAAGTTCGTGTTCGCCGGCCGCGAGATCATGACCACGCAGGAGATGGTGCGGCAGATCGCGCTCGTGCTGGACCGCAAGCCACCGCGCATGCGAGTACCGATGTTGCCGTTCGTCGCCGCGGCTCGCGTGATGGAGACCGCGCTGCCACCGCTGCACATTGCGCCACCCTTGCACAGCCGACGACTGGATTTCTTCCGCAAGTCTTTCGTATTTTCAACAACCCGGGCACAGTCGTTGCTAGGTTTTCAACCGGCGATCGATTTCCGGACCGGGGCGGCCGACACCGTCAGCTGGTATCGGGCGCGTGGCTTGCTGCCGCGCCCCGCCGTCACGGAGGTCGCCGATAGACAATCGGCTTAAGAACACTATGTCAGCGAACTTTCACGGCTCATTTCGTCAACGTCAACTACGCCAGCGGCGCTTCGCTCAGCGCCCGCCGAGCACGGACCTCGACTCGACCGCGGATGTCCACGACGAATTTACCGCGGACCTTGAGCCCAGCACCGTCGACATCGCCCCCAGCGACGCGCAGCCCTCGACGATGGCGAACCCGCCGCCGCAACGGGCACGCGCCGAAGAGCCGAGCCAAGACACAGTTGCGCGTGCGACGAATGAAGTGCCACGCCAGGAGACCATTGCGCGTGCGCCGGTCGAAGAGCCGCGCCGTGCAACTATTACTCGCGATCCCGCGCCGACAGCGAAGGTCGCGGCTCCGACCGAGCGGCCGAAGGTCGCGGGTCCGACCGAGCCGCCGATCGTGGCGCGCCCCACGGACTCACCGCTTGATGTGACCGGCCCCATCGTTGCCCGCGAACCCGCGGCGCCGAAGCCTGCGATCGATGCGACGGCGCGCATGCCGTTGCCGTTCGGTCGTCGTGAACCGTTCGTGTCCGCGCCACCTGCACCCTCGGGTCCCGCGACGGTCGATGTGCCGGCACGTCCGACCCCGCCTGTCTTGGAAGCGAAGGCTCCATCGCGAGCCTCCGATATAACGGACGACGTCTCTCGCGAGAACGTAAAGCTCGCGACAACCACGATCCCTCGCAAAGTCTCCGCGCCGAAGTCCTCCGAGCCGCAGCGACCGGCGGCGCTGGCGCCCGGCAAAGTGCTCTGTGATCGCTTCCTGCTCGAGCAAGTCATCGGTTGCGGCGGCACCGCCATCGTCTTCCGTGCTCGCGACATGCTGTCCGCCAAGGGCGCGGCGCCCAACATGCAAGTCGCGATCAAGACTCCGCGCCCCGAGCTGGGCAATCCCGAGCGCGCGGCGATGCGCCTCAAGCATGAGTTCGAGCATGCGAAGCTGCTCTCCCACCCGAGCATCGTGCGCGTGCTCGAGTTGCACGAGGACGAGGGCCGCTGCTTCATGACCATGGAGTTGGTCCAGGGCAAGCTGCTCTCGCAACTGTTGCGGGACTGGACCATGGTGCCCGCGTCGCTGGCTCACAAGATTCTGAGCAAGAGCGCCGAAGCCTTGACTTACGCGCACAGCCAGAATGTCGTGCACGGCGACTTCAAACCCGGCAATGTTTTCATCACGCCCGAGGA
Organism: Steroidobacter flavus; assembly: GCF_042651805.1. Lineage (NCBI taxonomy): Bacteria > Pseudomonadati > Pseudomonadota > Gammaproteobacteria > Steroidobacterales > Steroidobacteraceae > Steroidobacter > Steroidobacter flavus. Next base: position 443,227 of record NZ_JBHSDU010000003.1, read on the forward strand.
AGGCGTACGCATCGTCGACTTCGGCACCGCCGCTGGCCCGAGCGCCAACGACTCCCGTATTCCGGCGGGCACGCCGACCTACGCGAGCCCGGAAGTTCTCAGCGGCGAAACCCCTGATCGTCGCGACGACGTGTTCAGTTTTGCTTGCGTGGCGTACGAGCTCCTTACCGGCCAGCACCCGTTCGGCCGACAGTCTTCGTTACAAGCACGCGACGAAGCGAAGATTCCGCCGCGCGCATGGAACCTGTCGACCTCCCAATGGCTCTCTCTGCTCTCGGCTCTGTCGTGGAAGCGCGAGCAGCGTCCCGCAAGCGTCGAAGATCTGCTGACGAGTCTGAAGCCCGAGCAGCCCATGCTCGCGGCGCCTGCGCCTATGCATGTCGACCCTGAGGAACTTGTGCCCGCCGAACTACCCGCAGACCTGATGCCCAAGCAGCGTAGCTGGGGATTCTTCGCCTTCATCGCAGCGGCGCTGCTGGTCACGTATTTCGCGTTCCAACGTCACGACACGCCGGACGATGGGCCGACACCCTCGCTCGTCCCTGCGACGACATCGTTGCCGTCTGTGCCTCCGCCAGCAGTCGCCAAACAACCTGAAGAGGTTGAACAAGCGACCTCCGCGCCAGCGCAAGAAGCTACGGACGCGACGCCTGCAGCCGCAACCGACGATACGAAAGCAGCAGCGCCCGCCGTTACCGCGAGCAAACCGAAGCCCGCCGCGCCGATGAGCGAGATCTCGTTCGAATCGTCCAGCGTCGTGACCAGCGAGTCGTCGGTCGCCGCCGTGTTCCTGATCAAGCGCTCGCAGCCGCTATCGGGGCGCGCGAGTGTCAGCTGGAAGGCCGTGAGCGGCACGGCCGATGCCGGTATCGATTTCGCGTCCGATGCCGGGGGCACGGTGACGTTCGCCGATGGCCAGGCGCAACGTGCGATCTATGTGCCGCTCCGTAACGACCTGCTGAAGGAAGGCGACGAGAAGTTCTATGTGGAGTTGACGACGACCAGATCGGCGCGACTGGGCAAAGTCGCCCGCGCCGAGGCCATCATTCGCGACGACGACTGAGTCAGGAGCGCGTCGCCACCGCCGCGACCTTCTTGCTCAGCACGCTCACCTTCTTCCCGTACATCCTGAACAAAATCCGCATGCCGAGCTCCAGCACGCTGGTCACGGCCAAGCCCACATAATTCAGCGGATTCTTCCAGAACACATACAGCTTCAACGCGAACGGCTTGATGTCGCGGAAGCCACCGAGCTGCAGCAGCTGACCGAGGCTGTATTCCGTGACGATGTAAAAATGGTCAATGTTGTGAGCAAGGTTTTCAGCGCCGACGAACGGATTGGCGCCGTTCATCGCATACACGATCACACGACCGTTCGGCCGCAGCGCGTCGTGACACAACTGCAGAAACTCGATGGTCTCTTCGTGAGTGAGATGATTCAGTTCCTGCTCGGGAATGATGACGTCGAACTCGCCGCGACATTTCTCGAGATACGGAAACGCTTCCGCCGCCTCGCACGGCAAGTTGCGACGGCGCGCATGCTCGACCTTGGCGGGATCCGAATCGATGCCCACCACGGATTTATAGCCCGCCTGCGCTAACACATTGACCAGATAGCCCGGCCCGCAGCTCACCACCAGAATCCTGGTGGATTTATCGGCCGGCAGATGCGACAGATAGTTGGCCCGATAGTAGGCCGCGAATGAGCTGTAGCCCGCCTCGATGTTGGCGGGCGCCTGCCAATACGAATCGAACGGCTCCAGGCGCGCCGCCAGGACACGACGTTGTGGCACCGCGCGTTCGGTAACGATGGGCTGCGCACTCAAGGTCATCCGCCTAAATCCCGTGGGAACGCGAATAGTTCCGCGCAAGTTTACATGGGCGGCATGCGGCAACAGCGGCATGGAACTTGCTCCTTTACCCGGACGATGCGCATCCTTTTTTGTAACTACGAATATCCACCGCTCGGCGGTGGCGGCGGCGTCGTCATGGCGGCGCTCGCACGACAGCTGGCCCGTCGTCACGAAGTGACAGTACTCACATCCCGCGCTGGCGATCTACTCTCCGAAGATCGCGATGGCGGCGTGCGCGTGTTGCGAGTCCCGGTGTTTTTTCGCCGCGAGCTGGCGGTGGCGAACTTCCCGTCGATGGCGGCGTATCTGCCGACGGGATTCTTCCGCGGCCTGCGTTTCAGCAGGAATGACTTTGACGTGATCAACACCCACTTCGTCGTTCCCACCGGCCCGCTCGGCCACGCCCTGGCCCGCTGGCACGATGTGCCGAATGTTTTGTCGGTCCATGGCGGCGATTTGTTCGATCCCAGCAAGGGCAGCTCGCCGCATTTACATGCGCCGCTGCGATCCGCTGTGCGTTGGATGCTTCGCGCCGCTGACGATGTGGTCGGTCAGTCTCGTGATACCGTTCGTCATGTGACAGAACTCTATGGCGTGCAGCGCCCGGTCGAGCTGATTCCCCTCGGGATCGACAGGCCACCGCAAGTCAGCGCGGCGTCTCGTCAGGATCTGGGGCTGCCGAACGATGCGTTCGTGATGATCACCATCGGCCGGCTGGTTGCGCGCAAGGCAACTGTGCAACTGATTGATAATTTCGCCGCGAGCAAGATCGCCAATGCGCATCTGGTGATCGTCGGCGATGGGCCGGATGCGCCCGCTGTTGAAAAGCGCGCGACGGAACTCGGCGTTCGCAATCGCGTGCACATGCTGGGGCAAGTATCGGATGCGGAGAAATATGCCGCGCTGTCTGTGTCCGATGCGTTCGTCACCGCCAGTCAGCACGAAGGCTTCGGCCTGGTGTTCCTGGAAGCGATGGCGTTCGGTTTGCCCGTCCTGTGCTATGACCGTGGCGGACAGACCGACTTTCTGGTCACGGGCGAGACCGGTCAGGTCGTGAAGCTCAACGATCAAGCAGCGTTCGTGCGTGCGTTGATCGAGCTTTATCAAGACCACGAAGCGCGCGTGCGCCAGGGCCGACACAACCGGCAACTGGTCGAGAATTATTTCATCGACACCTGCGCGGCTCGTTACGAAGCCATCTTCTCCGCCGCCATCGAACGCCGTGCCGGCACCCCTAAAGGACTGACGTCGCCCTCTTCCTAGTCATTGGTCACCAGTCATTAGTCACTTCGAAAATCATGTGTGGAATCGCTGGCATCATCAACTCCGACCCGCAACGTGAGCACGCGCTGAAGCGCATGCTCGGCGCGCTCGAGCATCGCGGTCCGGACGGCGAAGGGATTCATCACGATTCGCATGCGACGCTGGGTCATCGCCGGCTGTCCATCATCGATCTGGCCGGTGGCCGACAGCCGCTGTACAACGAGGATCGCTCGCTGGTCCTGGTCTGCAACGGCGAGATCTACAACTATCGCGAGCTGCGCCAGCGTCTGGAGCAGGACGGCCATCGGTTTCTGACCAACAGCGATTGCGAAGTCATTCTCGGTCTGTACGAGCGTCACGGCGAGCAACTGGTCGACCACTTGCGCGGCATGTTCGCGTTCGCCTTGTGGGATACCAAACGCAAACGATTGCTGGCCGCGCGCGATCATCTGGGACAGAAGCCGTTCTTCTATAGCGCCGGCGAGCAAGGCTTCGCCTTCGCGTCCGAGATCAAGGCGCTGCGGGCGCTCGACCGCCGTCGACAGAAGATGAATCTCGCCGCGCTCGATCAGTATCTGGCCCTGCGGCTCATCGATGCGCCGCTGACCATGTACGAGGGCATTCACAAACTGCCGCCGGGTCATCTGCTGTCGTTCCAGCCGGGCGGCACGCCGCAGATCCGCCGCTACTGGCATCTGCAACAGAATCCCAAGCTCGCCGGCAACGAAGAACAGCTGCTCGACGAGTTGCAGGCCAAGTTGCAAGAGACGCTTCGCTTGCACATGGAGAGCGATGTGCCGGTCGGCGCGTTCTTGAGCGGCGGCATGGATTCGAGCCTGCTGGTCGCGATGTTGTCGCGGGACCTGAAAGTCAAAGACCTGCCGACCTTCACCATGGGCCTGAGCTACCAGCGCTTCGACGAAGCGCCCGCCGCTCGCGCCGTCGCGAAGTTGTTCGGTACCGAGCATCATGAAGAGCGCGTGCAGCCCGAGATCGCCGCGCATTTGCCCGATCTGGTGTGGGCGCTCGATGAGCCTTCGGATCCGTTGTCCCTGTGCACGTGGTTGCTGGCGAAGTTCACGCGTCAGCATGTGAAGGTCGTGATCGGCGGCGACGGCGGTGATGAATTGTTCGGCGGCTACGATCGCTATTACGGCAACTTGTACGCCGCTCAATATGGCCGGCTGCCGGAAACACTGCGTCGCAAGTTGCTGGCGCCGGCGATGGCGATGATCCCCGAGTCCGGTTGGTACAAGAGCCTCGGGCATCAGCTGCGCTGGCTGCATCACCTGTCGTTCCATTCGGGCAGCGCGCGTTACGCCGCGAGCCTGAACTATTTCTATTTCGATCCCGCGCGTCGACAACAGATGTATTCGCGCGACCTTCAGCATCGCTGGTCGACGCTGGATGCGGAAGCGGCGATACGCCGCCCGTATGAAGAGTCCGAAGGCGGCGACCTGGATCGTATGCTCTACGCCGACAGCCTGGTGCGGCTGCCCAATCATCCCGTGATGATCACCGATCGAATCTGCATGGCGCATGGCCTGGAAGCCCGCAGCCCGTTCATGGATCACGAGCTCGCGAGCTTCGCCGCGCGCTTGCCGTCATCGATGAAAGTGCGCGGCGGCACCCTGCGTTACATCCAACGCAAGCTCGCGGCCCGTTATCTGCCTTCGGAAATACTGGATCGTCCCAAGCAGGGCTTCTCATCCGCCCTGCCCTATCTGCTCCAAGCTGAATACACGCGCCTGTACCAGTCCTGCCTAAGGCAATCGCAGCTGGTACAGGACCGCGTGCTCGACCGGCAAGCCATCGCGCAACTCGTCGATGAGCATCTCGCCAAACGCGCCGATCACGGCAATCGCCTGTGGCTGCTGATCAACGCGGAGATCTGGTATCGCATGTCCATCCTGGGTCAATCCAAGGAAGACTTGCGTCGCGAGCTCGCCGCCGACGAGCACGGCACCCGCCGCGCCAGCTGAGCAAGCTCCATAGCAATGAAAACGTGGCTGAGGATCACCGTCACGCTGCTGTTGTGCGCGCTGCTGTTGATTTATGTCGTCGATGTGGACGCAGTGCTCAAGACCTTGAGCAATTCCGATCCGATGTGGACCGGGATCGCGCTGCTGGCGTTTCTGATCGACCGCGTGCTGATGAGTTACAAGTGGGGACTGCTGCTGAAGATTCGGGGTTACAGCATCTCGCTCGCGCAAAAGCTCATGGTCTACTGTAGCGCCATGATGTGGGGCCTGGCGCTGCCGAGCACGGTCGGCGCCGATGGCATTCGCGTCGTCCTCGTGCGTCGCTTCGGTGTGCGTGTCGATGACACGCTGGCAACGATTCTGGTCGAGCGCGGCATTGGTTTCATCGTCGCGTTGATGACCGCGGTCGCCAGTCTGATCCTGCTTCGAGCCCTGCTGCCGCATAACACGGCGTACGACTATGCGCTCGCTCTTGGCGTGGCCGGCCTGCTGACTGGGATCACGATCCTGGTGTTCTCATTTACCGATCATGCGTTGAACTCGGTCCTCCGACTCATTCCTACTCGGTTCAGAGACAGCAAAGGCGTTCGCTTGTTGGAACGTCTGCACGAGGCTTATTCGTCGTTGGCGTCGGATCGCCCTCGGATTGCCGCATTCTCGGCGCTGACGCTGGTCGAACACCTTGTCGTTATTGCTTGCTATGGATTGGTCGCGCGAGCACTGGAAGTCCCCTTCAATCCCATATTCATGTTTGCCGCGGTACCTCTAGCTATCCTGGTTTCGCGTTTACCTATTTCCCTCGACGGCATTGGCGTGTACGAAGGCATCTTCATCGCCATCATGGCCCTCGGGGGCGTGAAACCCGCGGATGCGCTCGCGGTGTCGCTTGCGGCACGCGCTTTGCAAATCGTTGTATGGTTTCCTTGGTGGTTGATGCTCGCGGCCCGCACGGGGGTGCGTCCGCCGGTCGAACCGGTGGCGGCAGCGACTGAACCTTCGAACATTAGAACATCGACATGAACGTACCGAGCTCTGCATTGGCTGCCAAGCGTCAGCCTGGCACGGACAGTCCGTTGCGCGCGGATTTGCGGCGTCGATATGCCATGACTTCTGGAAGCACGCTGCGCCGTGTGCTGACCTGCGCTCGCGCTCCCGGCGTGCACGCGGTGCTGGTGTTGCGCTTCGGGCAATGGAGTCGTCGGCGGCCCAAGCTGCTGCGCCTTCTGTTCGATCCCATTTATATGATTCTGGATTTTTTCATCCAGGCGCTGTGGGGCATCGAGATTCCACGGAGCGCGAAAGTCGGGCCCGGCTTGTATATCGGTCACTACGGCGGGATCACGGTGTCCTCGATCGCGGTCATCGGCCGAGACTGCAATCTTTCTCAGAACATCACGATCGGCGTGTCAGGCGCCGGCAAGAAGCGCGGCGCGCCGACGATCGGTGACAATGTTTATATCGCTCCGGGGGCGCGGGTGGTCGGCAAGATCAGCATCGGCCACAACGTGAAGATCGGCGCCAACGCGGTGATTCACAAGGACCTGCCGGACAATGCGATTGCCGTGCTCGATCCCGGCTTCAAGATTATTTCCTACGCCGGCAATCGCCCGGCGAACGAAGGCGAAGAGGAACCGGACGCCTAGAAACGACGCGCCCCAGGTTGGCGGCAACCTGGGGCTGTTTCCCCCTGAGCTCTGTCGGGAGCTTCGAGTCAGCGAGCGTACGAGTAGTACGCCCCTTCGTCTTGCGCCTCGGATCGGTTCAACACCACCCCCAGCAAATTCATTTCCTGCAACAGCGCTTTGGCGCCCTTCAAGGCATCGCGGTTGGTCATCCCTTCAGCGACCACGAGCAGCATGCCGTCCACCTGCGGTGAGAATGCCAGCACGTCATCGGACGCGAGCACCGGCGGCATGTCGAAGATCACGACCCGGCGCGGCGTCTCCGCTTCCAGCGTCTGCACCAGCTCATCCATGCGGGGCGAGGTCAGCAGCTCCGACGCATTCGCCACCGTCTGGAAATTCGGAATGATGGCGAGCCGATCCATGCCGGCCGGCGTGTACATGATCTGTTCGAACGTCGCATCGCCCAGCAGATAGTCGGTCAGGCCGCGCTCGCCGAGGCTGTTGTTGAGACCCAGGTAGCTGGCCACCTTCGGCCGATGCAGATCGAGGTCGACCAGAAACACCCAGGTGTTCGGGTCTTGCGCGAGCGCCATCGCCAGATTGATCGAAGTGAGTGTTTTGCCTTCACCCGGGGTCGCACCGGTCACCGCGAACGAATGCCATTGATTGGCTTCCAGGCGCCGTAACATTCGAGTGCGCAGGATCTTATAACCCCGCAACGCGCCCGGATCGGTGATCTGCGGCAGGATGCTGTTGTCGTCCAGCACGGCCCGGTCCAGCGTCACTGGCTGGAAACGTCGGACGTTCGCTGTCTCCGTGGCTGGCGGCGGCACGCGTCGCAGCCGGGGGCGGCCGCCGCTCGCGGGCTGCTCAGGCGGCGCAGGACGGTGATAGCGTTCCGCGGTCTTGCGCACTGCCTCTTCGATAATGCTCATTTGCGTGCTCTCGTGACTTTCAAATCGACGACGTAAAGTAAGGTCACATTCAGGCGACGAATCTGACGACCACTGCGAACAATAGGATCGCGATGGCGGCCACGGCGGTAGCAGCATACGCCGGTGCCCCGCTCTTGCGCTTCTTGGCATCGTGATGCTTGATGACCGGGACCGTGGCCAGCGGCGCAACACCGAGAATGTCCTGAATATCCCGGGCACCGCGCACCGTCGAATCGAACAGCTGGGCGAGGATCACCGTGGTAACCGAGGCAATCGTGGCCAGCACCGCCGCAATGATCATGATGGCGATGCGCTGCGGCTTGGCCGGATCTTCTGGAATCTTCGGCGACGACTTCACCTGGAACTTGTCGGCGGTGCCGCCAGCAATTGCAGCTTCGCTGACTTCCGCATCCATCTGGCGCTTCAACAACTCGTCGTACTTGGCGCGAGCGCCCGCGAGGTCGCGCGTCACCGCTTGATACTCGCGCTCGACCTCAGGCGCCGCGACGATGCGTCCTTCCAAACCGCTCAATTTGGTGCGCAACTCCATCGCGCGGGCCTGCAAGGCGGCCAGCTGCGTATCGGTGGCGTTCAACTGCGTCTGCAACTGCGTGGCCACCGGCGAATCGGCAGCGGTGCTGACATCGGCGGTTTCACCGGACGCGATGCGAGCCTCCAACGACTGGATGTTGCGCTGGATACGCTGCACGTCCGGATGATCCTCGCTATAGCGCTGACGAGCTTCGGCGAGGATGGAACGCTGGGTCTGCAGTTGTGCCTTCAATGACAAGCCGGCCGCGCCGCCGCCCGCCTTCAGCTGATCGATCTGACGACGCAGCATGATCAGGTCCGGATGGCTCTGATCATATTGGACGCTCTTGCGGGCATATTCGTCTTCGAGCGCCCGCAGATTCGATGACTCGGGGTTGGCCGCGCGGGCCTGCGCCAATTGCGACACCAGGAACACGCGCTCACGACGCAGCGCCTGCATCTGCGACTCGACGTTCTGGATGTCGCCTTCGGTGCGATCCATGACGTTGAGGTTCATCTCATTGAGCTCGGGCAGCTTGCCGGAGTTCTTTTGTTTGAACTCGGAGAGCTTGGCCTCGAGCTGCCCGACGTGAGTTCGCATCCGCTCGGCTTCACGCGCGAAGAATTTCGCTCGGCCGCCGGCCTGGCGCTGACGATCGTTACGATTCTCCGCGAGGAACGCGTTGACCAGCCACTCCGCGCCTTCCTGCGCACGCTGCGGCTGTTTGTTGTCGTAGGCGACGCTGAACGCCGTTACGACGTCGCGTTCGCGACCTGTATTGGGATCGAGAATGGGAACGGTGACGATGTCGACCTTGATATCGCCGCGCAGCTCTTCGAGCGCGCCGGCCGGATCGTCGGCCTGATCGTCATAAAGCTTGTGCTCGGCCAGCAGCTTCGCGAGGTTGCGATCGCTCAACACCACAGTGCTCAGGCTGCGCACGTACTGATCCGCGTACGGCGACTCCTCGGGATCCTGGGCCAGCGCATTCGGGTTTTGTTTGACCGCCTGCGCACCTTCGATTTCGATCTGTCCCTCCGAGCGATAGACATCGGGCAGCGCGAGCGCCAGCGTTGCGCCGATCGCGAGGATGGGCAGGCCCACCATCAGCAACAGCTTGCGACGTCTGCGCAGCGCGCCCAGGTAATCGCCGAAGCCAGAGCTTTCCGGCTCGAGGCCGGGATACGAGGGAGGTGGCGTCTGCATCTGGGTAGGAGTGACTGACATACGGATTAATGGGTTACTGAGCGCGTTTCGGTTCGTACACGATGCTGATCAGGAAGCCGCTGGAGTCGGCATCCGAGGGTTCGTCTTCGTACTCCTGCCACCGATAGTTGTAGCTGCCGATGAGCGACCACTGCCGCAGCCAGCGCCATTCGAAGCCCAACTCGCCAATGGCGTATTTGCGGGTGGGATAAGTGCCATCCTGGGTTTCCTCGTCCTGGGACAGGCGGGCACCGGCGCGTAGGGCAAAACGTTGCGATACGTCGTGATCGACCCTGAGACGCAACTGATAACGCTCCACCACGGTTCCCGCCGAGACCGGGCCAACGCTGCGGGTCAGGTCCACGAACAAGGTATTACGTTGCGTGGCCCACGAGCCGCCGGCCCCGGCGATGATGTTGGTATCGCTCGGGCCGTTCTCGGGCTTGGTCTGCTGGGCGCCCACACGGATATAGGCCCGCGAGTTCTCCGAGTACTGTGTATTCCATTCAACCTCACCGCCGTACGCGTCGGTGGTCTCGCTGGTTTCGTACTGGAAGCCCAAGGCACGCACAAACAGCGTCGAGCGTTGCGACGTGAGGAAGCCGAAGGCCGCACCCGCGCCGAACTCGCTGAAGTCCCGTTGCGCGCCTTCCACCTGATTATCGAAATCGGCCTGCAGGTAATGCGCGTCCAGCGCGAGCCGATAGCGCTGCGACAGGTCGTACTCGAACGACGGCGCGATCCGGAAAAAGTCGCGACGGTTGCGCACCAGAAAGCGTCCGGAATCGCCCGTGCCGGGGTCGCCGAGGTCGCCGCCGGCGGTCGTGCCCGGCAACTCGCTGTCAACGACATCTTCCTGTGAGTACAGGAACGGCACATTGATGCGCCGGCGCGGTGTGATGTCGGAGAAGCCCGCGTCGAGGTAGTAGTCGGTCGAGTCCTCGTCCTTCTCATTCGGGAAATAGGTCGCGTTGATGCGCGGCGTGATCTCGAAGTTGGTACGGGGATCGACCGTCTTGAAAGTCACACCGACTTCCGCCTCGCCACCCGACACTTCCACTTCACCGCCCGGTTGCTCGAGGTGATAGTTGTCGTTGTAACGGTAGCCCGCCTGCACACGCGGCGAGACATCCCAGTTCGCCGCGCTGGCACCGCATGCAGCGAGCGCCAACGGCAGGCTGGCCCAGTAGCGCCCGGGCAAGCGCTTACGGCACAACAACGATGTCTCCTGCAATCAGCTCGATGTTGGTTTCGAGCTTCTTACCGCGCACCACTTCGGGATAACGGAACGCCATCGCGGTTTGTTTATCGCCCTGCCCACGCAACACGATGATGTCGTTGGTGGCGGCGAACGGCGTCATGCCGCCGGCCATACTCAACGCCTGCATGATGTTGACGCTGGGATTGACGATGAACTCGCCCGGCTTGTTGACCTGGCCGAGCACGAAGATCTTGTTGCCTTTGATCTCCTGCACCGACACGGTCACCACCGCGCCCGAGATGTATTTGGTGAGCCGGTCGGCCACCAGCTTGTTCAGATCGGCGACGGTCTTGCCGCGTGCATCGACTTCGCCGACCAACGGAAAGGAAAAGGCGCCGTCCGGACGCACCAGCACCTGACGTTGCAGGTCCGGCTCCTTCCACACTGAGATCTCCAGCGTGTCGCCGGGCTTGATGACATACGACGCTTGTTGCGCGTGCGCGGCTTGTAGGCCCAACACACACATCACCAGCATCGCCCATACCCCTCGCATTCTCATCATCGATTCCGCTCCTCCGAACCTTCGGACTGAGTTCATAAGTTACGTGCTTGTTACGTTGGCCTGTCCTTTGCAGGTCACGTGCCAACGATGCAGCGTGTCGTTCGATAGCGGCAGCGCGGTGTGGATACGAGCATTCAGCGCCGCGTTGTCACTATGACGATGCAATGACGTGCGTGTGAGAAGAGTTCCTGCAGAAATGCCCTGTATAGAAAGGGGGCCATCGCAGGGTGGGGTTGTAAGAACGTCGGGAAATACAGGATGACTGGTGCAAAAGTTACAACTGGGCTCGATCAAACGATGACCAGCGCAGAAGCGCCTCAGACGCCGCGTCCGCGGCTTTCGGTGATCGTGCCGCTGTACAACGAGCAGGAGAGCATTCGCCCGCTGTACGCCGCCATAGTGCAGGCTCTTGGCGATATCGGCTGTACGTTCGAGATGGTGTTCGTCGACGACGGCAGTCGCGACGAGACCGCCGAGATCGCGCGCCAGATCGCCCGCTTCGACTCCCGGCTGCGGCTGGTGAAATTCCGCCGTAACTACGGTCAGACGCCGGCGATGGCTGCGGGCATCGAACATGCGCGAGGCGAAATCCTCGTGACCATGGATGGCGATCTGCAGAACGATCCGGCCGATATCAAACATCTGCTGGAACAGATCGAGGCCGGCTACGACATTGTGGTCGGCTGGCGTCATAATCGTCAGGACAAGCTGGTGACGCGCAAGATTCCATCGCGCATCGCCAATGTTTTGATCGGTAAAGTCACCGGCGTGCCCATCCGCGACAATGGCTGCTCGCTGAAAGCATTCCGCGCCGAGCTGATCAAGAGCATTCCGCTCTACTCGGAAATGCATCGTTTCATTCCGGCCATGGCGTCGATCGCCGGGCCGCGGGTCGCGCAGATTCGAGTGCGCCATCACGCACGCCGCTACGGTCAATCCAAGTACGGCCTGTCGCGCATTTACAAAGTTTTGCTGGATCTGATGGTCATCAAGACCGTGACCACGTTCGCCTCCCGCCCGCTGCGCTGGTTCGCGCTGTTGTCGGTGCCGCTGTTCCTGTGCTCGTTCGCGATGCTCGCGCACACGTTCATCTCGCTGGTCACCGACCGCTCGCAACTGTCGCTACCGCTGGCTGGCACCGGAATCATTTTTTTAGCGTCGGGCACGATCCTTTTGTGCAGTGGCGCGTTAGCTGAGCTGATCTATTCGCGCGGCGATATCCGCGACAACGAGTTTTTCAGATTGACTCAAACCATCCAGCGCCACCGGGGCGATGTTTCCAAGGCGCGGCCCACGCAACCAGTGACGACACTCTCATGAGCACTCAGCCTCTGAATCCTTCACTGCCGTCGATCTCCGTCATCGTGCCCGTGTGCGGGCGCCGGTCGGAGCTGCGGCCTCTGTACTCGCAATATAAGGCCGGTATCGAAGCGATCGGCCTGCCCTTCGAGTTCATCTTCGTCGTCGACGGCACCCGCACCGATGCCAGCCAGGCGCTGGAGGAGCTATTGAACGCTGGCGAGGACATCACTGTCATCAGCCTGACCCGCAGCTTCGGCGAGGCGGCCGCGCTGATGGCCGGCTTCGAGCGTGCCCAAGGCAGCGTGATCGTCACCTTGCCCGCATATCACCAGATCGAGGCGCAGGATATTCCCAAGCTGGTCGCAGCGCTCAGCGCCTCGGACATGGCAATCGGTTATCGCTCGCCGCGCTATGGCAACGCGTTCGATCGCATGCGTCGCAGCGCTTTCCACGGCCTGGTGAATTTCGTCACGAGCGCCCGGCTGCAGGACCTGGGCTGCGGCGCGCGTGCCATGCGCCGCCAGGTGTTCGAAGAAATGGATCTGTACGGTGACCAGCATCGCTTCATGGCCATCCTCGCGACCCGCCTGGGATTCCGCGTCAGCGAAGTGGCCATGCGTCAGTCGCCGCTCGATCGCTTGCAGCGTGCGTACCGGCCGAAACAGTACGCGCACCATGTGCTCGATCTGTTCAGCATTTTCTTCCTGGTGCGTTTCACCAAACGCCCGCTGCGGTTCTTCGGCATGTTGGGGGCCGCGACCTTCGGCATCGGCGCGGCGATCATCGCGTTCCTGAGCGTGCAACGGCTGTTCTTCGACGAGAAGCTGGCCGATCGACCGGCGCTGCTGTTAGGCGCACTGCTGGTCGTGCTGGGCATGCAGGTGTTTGCGCTCGGCCTGCTGGGCGAGCTGATCATCTTCACTCATGCCCGCGGCATGAAAGACTATCGGGTGCAGGAAGTGATTCAGTATCCCGATCAATATCCCGGCACGGTCGCTTCGTCGGTCGAGGTCACCGATGTGGAAGCCGGCGAAGGTCGCAGCAGAGAGATCCGGCACACCGAGCCGCCGGCGATGACGGCCTGAGTATCCGTCGACGCGCCGGCCTGCTCCGGCGCGTCGCTCACCGGCTGCCCGGTGGCAATGGTGAGCTTCACATCGTTCAACACGCCGGCCGGTAACTGACTGGCCTCGGCCGTCGAATAAATCATGGTCACTTCCGACAAGCGCCGGATCGCACTGGCCGCCTGGCTGCCGGTCAGGAAGTGATGCGCGTGATGGACCAGAATGCAATGGGGCCGACCAGCGCGGTCGTGCAGCGCCTGCAGCTGTAACAACAACGCATCGACGAACACCGGCCGCGTCTCGGGCGGCAAGGCTGCGAGATTGATTTCGATGCTATGAGTGGGCGCTTCGAGCGCGGTCAGCACGTCGGTGAGCCTGGGTGCATCGTGAGCGTCGCCCCAGCTGCTCATATCGGCGAACGAAGCGCGCGACGACGCGACCGGGACATTCCGATCCGCGCCGATCACACAACATTGATAATCCTGCTGCATCAACTGCTCCAGCAGGCGGTTGCAAATCACCGTGCGGGCGACTTCATCCGGCCCGCTGACCAGCACCGAGTCCTGGCAGGGCGACAGCAGGATCTCGCGTTGATCCTCGCTCTTGCCCAGCACCACTCGCCGTCTGGGCACCGCCGCCGCGAGATCGGTGGCAATCAGCTCGCGCGCCAGCTCGAGAAAGCCTTCGCAGTAGTCGCCTTCCGTCACTCGATCGGCGGCTTGTTTGATCGACTCGGTGGCATTGTTCACGACCACCGCGTGCTCGGCCGATGCCAGCAACGGCAGATCGTTTTCCGCGTTACCGATGGCGACCAGGTTGTGACGAGATACACCCAGCTCACGCAGCGCCTCGTTCATGCCCGAAGCTTTGTCGATGCCCGGCGGCAGGATGAGCAGCGTGTCGTCGTTGGTCACCAGCTCGTAATCCATGTGCAGCTTGTGCTTGCGCAAGGCCTCGCGTGCCGCCTCGAAGTATTTCGCGGCCGTGCTGATGATGGAGCTGCCGACGGACAGCGGCGTGACGTGCCGGCGACGCAGTTCCTGTAACAGGATCTCTGGCGGCGCCTGGCCTAGAATCTCGGATTGTCGGGTCGCCGTTCGATGCAGGACCGCGCCGTTCTCGGCGACGATGTAATCGAACAGGCGCGCTTCGGGAAAAATTTCCAGCAGCCGGCGCAGCTCGCGCCCGGTCACCAGAATCAATTTGCGGCCGGTTGCCGACAGCTCTCGCAATACGTCGATGCAACGCTCGTCGCAACGCCCATCGCGAGCCAGCGTTCCATCAAAGCCTGCGGCTAGCACCACGTATCGAATTGCCGTCGCCCTCAAATAAACAATGTTTCGTAGGCCGCCAGCAGGCGCGGTACCTCGTGCTCCCAGGCCAGCGAGTTCTTGACCCGCTCGCGGCCCCACTCGCCCATTTGTTTGCGGCGGGGCTCGTCGTCCAGCAAGGTCACGATCTGCTGGGCCATGTCGATGGGATCGTTGCGCTTGGCGTACAGCGACGCCTGCTGGGCCGACACGCGGCCCTCGGTCAGGTCGTACTGAACAATGGGCTTGCCCAGCGCCATGTACTCCATGATTTTGTTCATGGTGGACTTGTCGTTCATCTCGTTGGCGACATCGGGATTCACGCACACGTCCGCGGTGTTGAGCATCGCGAGCAGCTCCGCATCGGGCACGCGACCGGTGAAGGTCACGTAATCGGCAATCTGCAGCTCCTGCGCGAGCTTACGCATCGCGTCCAGCTCGGTGCCGCCGCCCACCAGGCCGAAATGAATGTCGGTGCGTTTCAGCGTATGCACGATGTGATGGACCGCGGTCAGCAGGCCGTCGATGCCTTCCTGACGCCCCATCACGCCCACATAGCCCACCAGATATTTCCGGCCTTGCTTTAGCTCCGGCTGGGGCGGCAACACCTTCAAGCGCCGCAGATCCGGGCCACTGCGCACCACGAACACTTTGCCCGGCTGCCGGCCGCCCCGCTCGATCGCGATCTTCTTGTACGACTCGTTGGTCGCGACACACACGTCGGCGGTCCGAAACGTCCAGCGCTCCAGCGCCAGCATCAGTTTGTAAAACACATCGCGACGCTGGAATTTCGCCTCGTACAGCTCGGGATTGATGTCGTGGTGATCGAACAGAAACTTCTTGCCGAACAGCTTGTAGAAGCCGCCGATCATGAAAATCATGTCGGGCGGATTGCAGCCATGAATCACGTCGAAGCCGCGGGTGAAACAGATCTTCAGCGACAGCAGAAACTCGGCCGCCAGCGCCCAGCTGTACTCGAGCGCGTAACCGAGCGCGCCATCGGCCTCGAACGGCATGGAGTGTCTATAGATCGCCACGCCGTCGAGCTCTTCGAAGCTCTTCTCGTAGCCTTTGCCTTTGGGGCAGATGATCGACACCTGATAGCCGTGCGCCTGCAAAGTGCGAGCTTCCTGCCACACGCGCCGATCGAACGGCAGCGGCAGGTTCTCAACAATGATCAGCACACGGCGGCGGCGGGCCAGCGCGACATCGGCGCTCATGACCCGAGTCTGTTCTTCGGCATTCGACATGACCCGCTACCAGCACACACCCTGATACGCGGACTGGTAGTTCTCGCGATCGGGCAGCACAGCGATATCCAGCAACAGCTGATCGGGCCGCGTATGAGCACGCAACGCCGCCAGCACCTCGGGCGTCTTCATGGCCACGACCAGCACGTCCGAGTCACGCACCAGGGCGTCGAGATCGGTGGTCATCAGCGAAGCGATGTGAGGAATGCTCTCCTCGATGAAGCGCCGGTTCGCGCCGATCAGCCGAGCCACGTTGACCTGCGGATCGAAGATGCACAGCGGCAGGCCTTTGCCGATGAAGCGCTCGGCCATGACCACCATGGGACTCTCGCGCAGATCGTCGGTCCCCGACTTGAAGCTCAGCCCGATCATGCCCACCGAACGTCGCCCGCTCGCCAGCACCCGATCCACCGCATGATCGATATGCGCGGCATTGCTCGGCAGCAGGCTATTGAGCATGGGCAGCTCGACGTCGTTGTTCTTCGCCAGATACAACAGCGCCTTCAGATCCTTCGGCAGGCACGAGCCGCCAAACGCGAAGCCCGGCCGCAGATAGGCAGAGGAAATGTTCAGCTGCCGGTCCATGCACAGCAGCTTCATCACTTCGTGCGGATCGACACCGGCCGACTGCGAGACGCGGCCGATCTCGTTGGCGAACGTCACTTTCAAAGCATGGAAAGCATTACACGCGTACTTGAGCATCTCAGCCGTGCGCACCGAGGTGTGCATGAACTCACAAGGAAGGTGGCCGAAAATGCCGCGCAACGCTTCGACGGCGTATTCGTCATCAGCGCCGACGACGGTCAACGGCGGATTGTCGTAGTCGTTGATCGAGGTGCCTTCGCGAAGGAACTCCGGCTGAAAGCACAGACTGAAATCGCGCCCCGCCAGCAGGCCTGAGGCCGCTTCGATGGCGGGCTTGATCACTTCGTCGAGCGTGCCGGGCTTCACCGTCGAGCGAATTACGATGACGTGTCGGGTCGCTTTCTCCGGCAGTACTGCACCGATCTGCTCGGCGATGCGAGTGATCGCCGCGAGGTCCTGGTTACCGTTCTGACGCGACGGCGTGCCGACGCAGACAAATGAAATGTCCGTGGCGAGGATGGCATCGCGCACCGAGTCGGTCACGCTCACCGTGCCACCGCGCATCACTGCACGCGTCAATTCCTGGATACCGGTTTCGACGATGGGCGCCTGACCCCGGCGCAGCAGCTCGAGCTTGCCCGGATCGATATCGACACCAAACATTTCGTGGCCGTCGCGAGCCAGACACGCCAGCGATACCGCGCCTACGTAACCCAGGCCAAAAATACTAATTCGACGCGGCGAGCCCGGTGCAATGTCTTCATCCTGCGCGCTCTCCCGCAGCCAGCCACGGCGGGCCCGCGCATCGGCGCTCACGCTATCGATCTGCAACGCCATCATTCGTCTCCGTGTTGAAAGTACCGACCGACGCTCAACGGTGTCGTCCGGTTCCCAGAAGAATGGCAAGTTCTATGCCGCCGTTCCCTGCAACGCAGTGAGAATTTTTTTGCAGACCTCAGAAGCAGTCTCGACGCGGAAATCCCAGGCTTTTACGGCAGATGCTGCGTCAATCAATTCGACACCCAAAACTTCCTACACGTGCTGCGCCGAAAAAACCTTATTACAAAGGAACTCGACCCTCGCTGGAAGAATTTGCATCTCACTCACGACGACAACGCGTTTTTGGCTTTTTTTATTGGGGAGAGATTACACAGTGGACGCACCGATCACACTGCACGAGAACGGCCTCGGCAATCTCCTCGGACGCTCGCCTGCCATGCATCAGGTATTCGGCTTGATCAAGCGTGTGGCTCCAACCGAAGCCACCGTCATGATCATGGGTGAAAGCGGCGTCGGCAAAGAGCTGGTCGCCGAATGCATTCACAACTTGAGCAATCGCTCGCAGGGCCCGCTGGTCGCGATCAACTGCGGTTCCATTCCCGCGTCGTTGATCGAAGCCGAATTGTTCGGCTACGAGAAGGGCAGTTTCACAGGCGCTTCTCGCTCGCATGCCGGCGTGTTCGAGCGCGCCACCGGCGGCACGTTGTTCCTCGACGAAGTTACGGAAATGCCGCTGGACATGCAGACGCGCTTGCTACGCGTGCTGGAGACTGGACGTTTCTATCGCGTCGGCGGCACGCAGGAGATCAAGACCGATATTCGGGTCGTGGCGGCGACCAATCGCAACGTCACCGAAGCGGTCGCCAATCGCCAGCTGCGCGAGGACTTGATGTATCGACTGGCGGTGTTCCCGCTGCACATTCCGCCGCTGCGCGAGCGTCCGGGCGATGTGCCGCTGCTCGCTCAACACTTCCTGAGCACGCTCAATCGCGGTAGCGATGTGACCAAATCTTTCTCGCCCTCATTCCTCGACGCACTCGGCTCGCGTCGCTGGGCTGGCAACGTGCGTGAGTTGAAGAACGCGGTCGAGCGCAGCTTCATCCTCGCCGACGAAGTGCTGGATGTGGATCTGTCCGTCACGATGCCGGCGCACACTCCGGAGCCCGTGGAAGCTGCGCGTCCGGCGGGCGTGCATGTGCCACTCGGCTCTCGTCTGGACGAAGCCGAGCGCTCTCTGATCGAAGTCACATTGGATTATTGCGAAGGCGACAAGCGTCGCGCCGCGGCCGTGCTCGGCTGCAGCCTCAAGACGCTCTACAACAAGTTGAACAGCTACGCGCGGGAACGCGCCGAGAGTGAACAGAGCCTCGGCCGGCATCATCTTCCCGGCGTCGGCGCCAGCGTGCCGTTGGCAAGCTGACCGGTTCGAGTTGAGACCAGCGCCAGATCCCCACCTGGCAATGACCCGCCATCGGCCCTCTAAGAGGGCCGATGTTTTATCGGGGCCTGACTGGCAAGAAAGCGTCGTATATGCAAAGCGCCGAGCCTCGAGCCGTAGGAGGATCGGCGCCGGACATGTCGCCGCCTATCGCGACCTTCGGGACAGACCGAGTTGAATCCTTCCACGTCCGCTCGCGCCACGTTTGCTCTGCTCGCCGCGACAGTCACGAGCGCGCCCGCACTGGCACAAGAGCCGCCGGCCTCTGCCATCGCGGCGAGCCTGACATTCTCGACCGATCGCATGTGGCGCGGGCTCTCGCAGACGGCGGGTGGGCCCGCGGTGGCTGGCGAGGTCAAATGGAACCATCGCGCGGGACCGTTCGTGGGCCTCTGGGCCGCAAACTACGAGTCGGACTCCAGCAGCGAAGCGGGAATTGCCAGCTTGCCCTTCGTCGGTTTCAACCGCGACTTCGGCCGCGTGAACCTGGATACCGGCTATCTCTATCGTCACTACAGCGGCAGAGGACGTGAGCGCGACTTCAACGAAGTCACAGTTTCCGTCGCCTATCGCTTCTCGCGTCTCTCCGCGCGACTGGGGATCTTCCATTCCGGGGATCATTACCTGGGAGGCGACAGCGTTTACAGCTATCTCGATACTCGTATTCCGCTTGGAACGCTCGGCAAGACCCCGATCGTATTGTCCACTCATCTGGGTCGGGCCGATTTGCCCGGCGCAGACAGCGATTATGCCGATCTTCAAGTCAGCCTCGCCGCCAGAATGCGGTGGGTCACATGCGCGCTACATGTCTCGCACGCCACGATCGATGACGAGGGCCGCGAGGAAGGCGCACGTCACGGTGGCACCCGGGCAGCCATCTCAATCTTCAAACTGTTCTGACGATCAGCCCGCGGCGACGGGCGCAAGCACGACAATGCGGTCGCGGCTGGAGACGACGGAGCCGCCCGCCTTCTCGATGGTGACAGCAAACATCGCGGGATTGCGGACCTGCAGCTTGGCGGTGATGGGAATGATCACTTCACCCTGCCCCGGGGGAATATCGAACACCCCACCGTCGATCGGATAGCGATCGTCGCGCGTGCCGTCGAAGATCCACAGCTGATATTGCAGCTCATCCGCGTTGTTCGCCTGCAGGCCACGGAAACGCAGATAACCATTCTGAGTCCGCTGGTCCCACACCACGTCGCCAGTGACGCCGCTCGCTGCGGGATCCTGCGTGGTCTGCCAGGTTCGGGTCATTACACCTTGCTGAGCGAGCAGTTGCTGACGCTCTTGTTCCAAGGTGCTGGCCACGGGAATTTCAGTCGTCGGCTCGCCGCCGGACTGCAGACGGGGCCACCAGCCGGCCAGAGCAATCAGTACGCTCGCAGCTGCTGCGAACCAACCGACTTTGCTCCCCCAGGATGAAGAAGACTTACGAGGTGCCGGCGCTTTCGATACAGGCGGCGGCGCACTGACCGCCGGCGCCGCCGTGGTCGAACGCGTCCGACCGGCGATGCTGATCACTCGCGGCTGCGACGAGCTCTGGCGAGGGGCCGGCTCCGGCATCGACGCGGCAACTGTGTCCGCCTGAGCCATCAACCGTTCGCGCAAGCTGTACGGCATTTCTTCGGGCGCGTTGTTCTCCACATCAGCGGCGAGCAGCAACGAGGCAGCGGTGTATTCGAACCGGCCGGCGTCGACATATCTCTCTTCGGAGAGCAGTTGTTTCAGCTCGGCGCGCTCGGATGAATTCAAACCGTCCACGGCCCGCTGCACGAGCAGTTCCACGAGTCGCGGGTTCTGCATGACTGAGTTGCTCATGAGCGCACCCCATCGGAGGCAGCGTTCTGAATACCCATCAACTCACGCACCTGAATCAGTCCTCGCCGCATCATGGTCTTGACTGTACCGAGTGGCATTTGCAGCACATCGGCAATTTCCGAATGACTCAACCCTTGCAGGATGCCAAGCTCCAGCACCTGCCTTTGTTCCGGCCGTAATTGCATGACTGCCCGGGCCGCCGCCGAAGCCTCGGCGCACACTTCGGCGCTGTTGCCCGGATCGGCCCAGCCCAGCGAATCGATGTCGTCGGTGGATTCGGTGCGCGCCTGATGCGAGGCACGGCGCATGCGATCGATCAAACGACGGCGCGCGATGGTGGCGACGAACACTTTCTCCGAGCCCTGATTGGGATCGAACCGGCCGGCGCTGCGCCAGACATCGGTGAAGATTTCCTGGACGGCATCTTCAGCATCGGCGCGGGTGCGCGTCAGACGTCGGGCGATGGACCAGATGAGACTGCCGAACTGATCGATGCACTCGTGCACGGCACGCGCATCTCCTTGTGCGACTCGAGCGAGTACTGAGTCCGTCATTCTCGGGCGGCTCTGAGCTGATGTGGTTCGCGTCGCATCGTCATTGGTCAGTGCGATGAGCGAAGTGTATGGAGCCGGAAGTATAGCGGAGACTGTCACTTCAGTTCGCCAGCCCGTTAATAAAGGTGAATGCAGGTCAGGTACTCGCCACCACTTATTCGCGGGCACTTGGCCATTGAGATTCAATGGGGGATTCATTGGCGTTCGCGTCTGCCAACCGCGTCACGTTTTTGCTGTGAGGGTTCAGCTTCGCTTTTGCGCTTGTGGTGGCGTGGAAAGGATCCTAGACTCTGTACCAGACGTTTGTCTGGTACCGCCTAAGACCAGGGCACCGCCGCCGACCGCACATGTCCGATCTCACCCGCAAACAATTGGAAGTATTGGCTTTTATCCGTCGCTTCATGGATCGCGACGGGTTGCCGCCGACCCGTGGGGAAATCGCCGAGGGGCTGGGGCTCAAGAATCGCCAGGGCATCGACCAGCATTTGCGCGCGTTGGAAAGCAAAGGCGCCATCGAGCTGCTGCCGGGCATCTCTCGAGGCATTCGTTTGCGCGAGGAAGCCGTCGCTCCGGCGCCGGCTGAAATCACAAGGTCATCCTCATCGAGCTTGCCGTTGTTAGGGCGCATCGCTGCGGGTGCGCCCATTCTGGCGAGCTCTCATATAGAAGAGCATGTCACTGTCGATGCTTCGCTGTTCAAGCCGCACGCCGATTTCTTACTGCGCGTCCGGGGCGACAGCATGAAGGACGCCGATATCCTCGATCGCGACCTGCTTGCGGTTCATCAAACATCGCAAGTCCGCAGCGGCCAGATCGTGGTCGCGCGCCTGGTCGACGAGGACGAGGCGACGGTGAAGTATTACCGCCGGCAAGGTCACATCGTGAAGCTGGAGCCCGCCAACGCGGCGTACCGGCCGATCGAGATCGATTTACGTGAACAGGAATTGTCCATTGAAGGACTGGCAGTCGGGGTGATCCGCACCTCGCTGTCTCGTGTTCGATGAACCGAAGGAGCGAAACATGGATCTTTCGCATCCGTCATGAGTGCATCTCGTGCCGAAACATTAGAACAGCTGGCGCGGCTGTGTCGTAACGGTCGCGAGGGCCCGCCGCCTCGGATCGAGCCCAGTGGCTCGGCCAATCTCGACGCCGTGTTGCCTGGCGGTGGCTGGCAATCGGGCACTATCGTCGAGCTGATGCCGATGAGCGATGGCATCGGCGAGCTGCGCCTGCTGATGCCGGCGCTGGCGAAGATCACGCACAGCGAGCGCCATGTGGCCATGATCGCGCCGCCTTATATTCCATTCGCTCCAGCCCTGCTTCGCCATGGGCTGCGGCTGGAGCACTTTTGGATCATTCGCGCCCAGAGCGCCGCCGACATTCTATGGTCCGCCGAACAAACATTGCGCTGTAAATCTTTTGGCGCGGTGCTGGCGTGGCCGTCCGCGATCCGCGATCGTGAAGTTCGTCGACTGCAGCTCGCGGCGGAAGCTGGCAACAGCATCGGTTTTGTTTATCGCCAGCCCAGCGCGGCTCGTGAATCTTCGCCCGCCGCGGTCCGGCTACGTTTGCAAACCGACGTCGCCGGTCAATTGAGTATCGACATCGTTAAATGCCGGGGCGCGCGGGCCGGCATGTCGGTAGGCATCGCTCCTGAGCTGGCGACTGCCAGTGCGGAATGATGTTTTCCCATGCTGTGGCTTTGTATCACCTTACCCCAATTGCCTCTCGAGGCTTTGCAATGTGAGCAAGGCGAGCGGCCCACGGTAGTCACCGTACTCGAAGGCAACGTCCGCTCGGTCGTCTGCTGCAATCCGGCCGCCGAGCGCGTCGGCTTGAAGCCGGCGATGAACTTCACGACCGCGCTGGCCATCCTGCCCGAAGTGATCGCCATGGAACGCCGGCTCACCGCCGAGCAAGCGGCGTTGGAACGACTGGCGACCTGGGCGTATCAATTCAGCGGCACCGTGATTCTCGGCGACATCTTCGCCGACCTGCCGCGTGCACGAACCACTGCACTGTGGCTGGAGATCGGCGCGAGCCTGCGTTTGTTCGGCGGCTTCCGCAAGCTCATCGAGCACTTGGAAACCGAGCTCGGCAAGTTGTCCTATAGCTATCAACTGGGCATCGCGCCGACGCTGGAAGGCGCCGCACTGCTGGCTCGCACCGGCGTTCGCGTCGCCATCACTACCGTAGCAGCGCTGCGTGCTCGCATCGAAGCCGTGTCGGTGAACTGGTTGAATCTGGATCCCTGGATTCCTCAGCAGTTGCAGATCGTCGGCGTCCGCACGGTCGGGTTGCTGGTGGCCTTGCCTCGCGACGGCGTGGCGAAACGTTTCGGGCCCGAGGTGTGCAATTACCTCGATCGCCTGACCGGCGCCGCGCCCGATCCTCGTCCCACTTATCGATTGCCACCGCAGTACCACGCACGATTCGAATTCGAAGCGGAGATTCACAACACCGAAGCGCTGCTCTTCCCTTTGCGACGCATGCTCCGCGAGTTCGTCGGCTTCTTGAGAGCGCGAGATACCGGGGTGCAGAAGTTCACGCTGCGTTTCATTCATCGCGATGCTGTTGCGACTGTGATTACCATCGGCCTTTCGATGCCCGACCGGAGCAGCGAACGTTTCCTCGCCCTGGCGCGGGAACGCCTCGAACATACGGCATTGCCTTCGGGGTCGGTGGCACTGGAGCTGTCGGCGGATGAGTTCGCCATGCCCACCGGGCTGCATATCGACATGCTCAGCGGCGCGACCGAGCAAAGCGAGGAGCTGGGTTACACCCTCGATCGCATCGTTGCCCGTCTGGGAGAAAGCCAGGTGCACGGCGTGAAAGCAGTCGCCGAACATCGGCCGGAAGACAGCTGGGCCACAGCAGCCCCCGAGGACAAGCGCCAGCATCTGGATTTTCCCGACCGGCCGTTGTGGCTGCTGCCCGAGCCCAAGCCTTTGCAACTGAGCGGCATGCCGTCGCTGACCGGCGCCGAGCGCATTGAAAGCGGCTGGTGGGACGGCGGCGACGTTCGGCGCGACTACTTCGTCGCCCGCACTCAGCAAGGCGCGGCGCTATGGATCTTTAAAGATCTGCGCGATGGCAGCTGGCATCTGCATGGGTTCTGGTCATGAGCTCGTACGCGGAGCTTCATTGCGTCAGTAACTTTTCGTTCCTGCGCGGGGCGTCGCAGCCGGGCGAGCTGGTTTATCAAGCTCACAACCTCGGCTATTCCGCGCTGGCGATTACGGATGAGTGTTCGATGGCGGGTGTGGTGCGCGCCTACGAAGCGGCACGCAAGATCGATTTCAAGCTGATCATCGGCTCGGAGTTCCGTACCGTCGAAGGAACCCATCTGGTGCTGCTCGCGCCGTCGCAGAAAGCTTATGCGCAGATCTGTCAGCTGATCAGCCTGGCGCGAGCCGAAGCGAAGAAAGGCACCTATCGATTGACCCGCAGTCAGTGTGCTTTGACCGATTTGAGCGAGTGCCTGGCGTTATGGGTGGCGCCGCGCGACCCTCAGAACTCCGAGGCCGCCTGGCTGAGAAATCTTTTTCCCGATCGCTGCTGGATCGCCGTCGAGCTGCATCGGCAACCGGACGATGTCGAGCATCTCGCGGCGGTGAGAAAACTGGGCGTCCGCATGAATATTCCGCTGGTCGCCAGTGGCGATGTCCACATGCATTTGGAGAAGCGACGCGCGTTACAGGACACGATGACCGCGATTCGCCATGGCTGCACGGTCGCCTCGGCCGGCCACAAATTATTTCCCAACGGCGAGCGCCATCTGCGTCCGCTACCGGTGCTGGAAGCGCTTTATCCGGCCGACCTGCTCCAGGAAACACAACGCATCGCGGAGCGCTGCCATTTTTCGCTGGGCAGTCTGCGCTATCAATATCCAAGGGAAATCGTGCCCGCCGGGCTGAGCGCGAGTGAGCACTTACGCAATCTGGTGGAGGCTGGAGTCAAGTATCGCTGGCCGCAAGGCGAGCCTGCGTCAGCTCGCGCCGCCATTGAGAAAGAGCTGTCCCTGATCTCGAAACTGGAATACGAACATTTCTTCCTGACCGTGCATGAGATCGTCGAATACGCACGCGCCGAGGTCGACGACGACGGCAAGCCGAAGAAGCCCATCCTTTGTCAGGGCCGCGGCTCGGCCGCCAATTCCGTCGTCTGCTATGCGCTGCGCATTACTGAAGTAAAGCCCGAGCTGATCTCGGCGCTGTTCGAGCGATTCATCAGCGAAGAGCGCGGCGAGCCTCCCGACATCGACGTGGATTTCGAGCACGAGCGGCGTGAGGAAGTCATCCAGCACGTGTTCCGGAAATACTCCCGCAAGCGAGCGGCCATTGCGGCCACTGTCATCACCTATCAGCCGCGCAGCGCGATTCGCGATGTCGGTAAAGCATTGGGCCTGCCCGAGGACATGGTGGGACGCCTCGCTAAACAGCATGCCTGGTGGGACAACCCTGAGCGCATGAAAGCGAACATGGCCGCGCAAGGAATGCATCTGGATGGGGAAGTCGCGCGGCGCTTGATCGTGCTCGTACAGCAGTTACTCAACTTTCCCCGGCATCTGTCACAGCATGTCGGCGGCTTCGTGATCGCCGAGCAGCCCATCAGCGAGCTGGTGCCCATCGAGAACGCCGCCATGCCCGATCGCACCATCATTCAATGGGACAAGAACGATCTGGAGACCTTGAAGCTGTTGAAGGTCGACGTGCTCGCGCTGGGCATGCTGACGGCCATGCGCAAGACTTTCGAGCTGCTGCGCACGGCGGGCACGGGCCCGACGCAGATGGATCAGGTGCCGCTGGAAGATCCCGCGACGTACGACATGATCTGCAAAGCCGATACCGTCGGTGTCTTTCAGATCGAATCGCGGGCGCAGATGAGCATGCTGCCGCGACTGAAACCGAGGAAGTACTACGACCTGGTGATCGAGGTCGCCATCGTTCGTCCCGGCCCGATCAAGGGCGGCATGGTGCATCCGTATCTGCAGCGGCGGGAAATGAAACCCGAGGACGTTCCTTATCCCAACGAAGATTTGCGCCCCATTCTGGAGAAGACGCGCGGTGTGCCCATTTTCCAGGAGCAGGTCATGCAGATCGCGGTGACCGCGGCCGGGTTCTCCCCTGGCGAAGCCGATGAGCTACGACGCTCGATGGGCGCATGGGAACGTAGCGGCAACATGGCCATGTATCGCGAGAAGCTGATGCAAGGCATGTACGCGAGAGGTTACACGCCCGAGTTCGCCGAGCAGATCTACAAGCAGATCGAAGGCTTCGGCGAATATGGCTTCCCCGAATCGCACTCGGCGTCGTTCGCGCTGCTGACGTACTTCTCGAGCTGGCTGAAGTGTCATCGACCGGCGGCGTTCATCGTGGGGCTCATCAACAGTCAGCCAATGGGATTTTATCAGCCCGCGCAATTGCTCGAGCAGGCGAAGCGGCAGCAGGTGAAGGTCTTGCCCGTCGATGTGACGGTGAGCGATTACGACTGCACGCTCGAGCCCGACGGCACGCGCACTCTCCCCGACGGCAACAAAGGCTCTTGGTTTGCAATTCGATTGGGCATGCGATTGATCAAGGGCCTGCGCAAGGAAGACGCATTGAACGTGGTCGCCGCGCGAGCGATCGCGCCATTCACTTCAGTAGAAGACGTCGCTTATCGCGCCGGATTGAAAACGCGCGCGGCGAAGGCGCTCGCGACGAGCGGCGCGTTTCGCAGTTTGAGTGAACATCGAAATCAGGCGTTGTGGAGCGCGCTCGGAATCGAGAGCTTGCCCGGCGCATTGGCAGGACATGCGGCAGCGGAAACCAGCCCGCAGTTGCCGATACCGACCGAGTGGGAAGAGATTCAGCGCGACTATCGACAGATGGGATTGAGCACAGGCCGACATCCGATGGCGGTGCTTCGTCCGAAGCTGCGTGCTTCAGGCATCGCCAGTCGTCGCGAGCTCGACTCGATGCGCAACGGACGAACCGTGCGCGTGGGAGGATTGGTCACTCATCTTCAACATCCGCAGACCGCGAACGGCGTGATCTTCGCATCGCTGGAAGACGAGACCGGCATCAACAACATCATCATCTGGCCATCCGTGTTCGAGCTGTATCGACAGCGCATCCTGCAGTCGAACTTCATGGTCGTGACGGGAGAATTGCAGAGCCTGGAGTCGGTCGTGCACGTGGTGGCGACCGACGTGGAAGACTATTCCCACTGGGTGAGAACGTTGCCGCGCAAGTCGCGCGACTTCCATTGAAGCGACGGGATCGAATATCCCCGATCACTCAGCCGGGCTGCGGACACGAACGCGCGATTGGCCCTGGTATTTTCCAGTACCGCTGCAATCCTCATCAGCTGCATGGGTCGCAAGCTGGTGTTGCGACAGCGGGTCGAGGAAGAGGTAGAGGCGGTCAGAGACATCATCGGCCTTCGTACCCATCTCGCTGGTTTTTATTCTTATGGCGAAATCGCGCCGTTCACCCCGGCACCGGACCAAGGCACGACTTTTACTATTCGATTGCCGGTCGACGGCAACACAGCGCAGACGAAGACTCCATGAACGCGGCACAGATCGATGCGATGAATTCGGTAGAGTCGCTCGCAGCCGAACTCGCTGCGGAGCGCAAGGAGCGCCTCCGTATCCAGGAGGAGCTCGCGCTGCGCGATGCCGCGCTGGACGCGGCGACTACGCACATGTTGATCATCGACATACGTCATGGCGACGATCCGATCGTGTACGCCAATCGCACCGTTGCCCTTGCGCACGGGTTCAGCGATCCGAGCGCGATGATCGGGATAGATGCGAGGTCCCTCGCCAGGGACAGATTCACAGCCGCGGATCGTGAAAGGCTGCTACGCGAGATCGAGGAGTCCGGAAGCGCACGCATGGAACTGGCGATTCCTCGTCGCGACGGCTCGGAATTCATCGTTGGATTCACCACGACTCCGTTACGCGGCGCGGACGGCAAACTGACCCACATTCTTTCCGTCGGCGCCGACATCACCGCGCGCCGTGAATACGAGCGCCAACAGGAGCAGCTTCAACAAGAGCTGCTGGAGCAGATGCGCCAGCGTGAGCGCATGGCCATCGAGCTGCGCCTGGCACAAAAACTGGAATCGATCGGCCGGCTTGCCGCCGGCCTGGCGCATGAGATCAACACTCCAATCCAGTACGTCACCGACAGCGTGCACTTCCTGCGCACCTCATTCGAGGATTTGCTCTCCATCTACGATGTCGCACGCGACTTGCTGCGCAGGGCGGCCGGTTCATCTGAATTCGAGCAGGCGTGGCATGCGCTCGAAGAACGTGAAGCGCAATGGGATCTGGAGTTCATGCGCAGCGAGATCCCCCGCGCTTTCGAACGGACCCTGGAGGGTGCGGCCCGAGTAGCGAACATCGTTCGGGCGATGAAGGAATACGCGTACCCGGACGCCGTGGAGCAGCGCGCCGCAGACTTGAATCATGCGCTGGAGACGACTCTCACGGTCGCGCGCAACGAATATAGATACGCCGCTGCGGTACAGACCGAGCTCGGCCCGCTTCCACCCGTAGTCTGCAACGTTGGCGAGCTCAATCAGGTCTTCCTCAATCTGATCGTCAATGCCGCGCATGCCATCGCCGACGCCGGGCGCGATGCGAGTTCCGGCCTGATCCGAATCACGACGGGGCTGGCGGGCGAGGCGGCGTTCATTGAGATCGCCGATAACGGTTGCGGCATTCCGGCGGAAAACCTGGAGCGGATCTTCGATCCATTCTTCACCACCAAGGAAGTCGGCCGCGGTACCGGTCAGGGCCTGTCCATAGCGCGCTCCATCGTGGTAGACAAACATGCCGGACATATCGATGTAACTAGCGTGCCGGGCAAGGGCACGTGCTTCCGGATCCGAGTGCCAGTTCGCGGACGAGCGGGGAGCTCGTCATGAAACGTGTGCTCTTCGTGGATGACGAGGTAGCGCTGCTCGATGGGCTGCGTGGCCGGATGCGACCGCTGCGCTCGCGTTGGGAGATGGTATTCGTCGAAAGCGGCCCACGGGCAATTGCCGAGCTGGAGCTGTCGCCGGTGGATGTGATCGTAGCGGACATGCGCATGGCCGGCATGGATGGCGCTCAGCTGCTCACTCAAGTGCGGCAACGCTGGCCCGGTGTCGTGAGGATCGTCATGTCCGGTTACGCCGAGGAGGAGCAGTCCGCGCGCCTGCTCAGCATCGCGCATCAATATCTGAGCAAGCCCTGCGATACCCGGGTACTGCAGAACGTGATCGAGCGCTGCCTGCTGCTGCAGGATCTGCTGGCCGAGCCCGAGCTTCGGGGGATCATCGGCCGCTTGGGACATTTACCGAGTGCGCCACGAACTTATAGCCGATTACAGCAGCTCGTTCAGAGCAGCGACGTGTCGGTGCGAAAGGTAGCCACGCTCGTTTACGAAGACCCGGCGGTCTGCGCAAAAGTGCTGCAAGTGGTGAATTCGTCTTTCTTCAGACTGGCCCGGCGCATCACCAACATCGAGCAGGCCATCACCTATCTCGGCGTGAATGCCATCCGCACGCTGGTGATTTGCTCTGAAGTGTTTTCGTCATGGCGGCCTTCGCAGTCGTTACCAGGATTCGAGCCCGAGGCGCTGCAGGAACGTGCTCATCGGGTCGCTTCAGCGGCGTGCGCCCTGGCCAATAACTCCATGCGCGATGACGCGCTGCTCGCCGGCCTGCTTCACAACATCGGCCATTGGATTCTCTTGCAGGAATCGCCGCAACGGTTCGAGCAGGCGTTAACGCTGGCTCGCACCGCCCACCTGCCGCTCGAGGAAGCGGAGCGCCGCGTGTTCGGCGCATCTCATGCGCAGATCGGAGCTTACTTGCTGGGGCTGTGGGGGCTGCCGCATTCGGTCATCGAAGCCGTGGCATTTCAACACTGCCCGCAGCGGGTTGGGCAGTCGTGCTACGACGTGCTTGCGATCCTGGCGACAGCCCGGAAACTCAGCGGTGTCACGCGAGAAATCGTTCCCGACGCGACCGACCCGCAGGACGCGCCGATCGATGACAACTATCTGACAGGGCTTGGAGCACCGTTCGACTGGAGTGAGGCTCAGCAGAGGGTTCACGAAGTATTGGGAGCAAGCGGGCATGAGTGAAATCAAGCGACCACGAGTGTTATGTGTCGATGACGAGGCGCGCGTGGTCGAAGGACTGTCGTTGCATTTGCGTCGCGAATACGAAGTGCATACAGCGGGCAGTGGCGCCGACGGCCTCAAGATGCTCAAGGAGTGCGGCGCCTTTGCGGTCGTGATCTCGGACATGCGCATGCCTGCGATGGATGGCGCCACGTTCCTGCATCGGGTCAAGCGGACGTATCCCGACACGACGCGCATTCTGCTGACCGGGGAAACCGGTCGGGATACCGCCGTGCAAGCGGTGAATGAAGGCCAGATCTTCCGGTTTCTTACCAAGCCCTGCCCACCCGACCAGCTCAAGGCAGCCGTGGATGCGGGCGTCATACAGCACCGGCTGCTGAACGCGGAGCGCGCCATCCTCCAGGAAACATTGATCGGCTGCATCGAAGCGATGACCGATGTGCTGGCGATCGCGAACCCGGTGGCCTTCGGACGCGCCACGCGCATCAAGCGAATGGCGATGCAATTCTCGCAGTCGCTCGGCTCGGCGTCGTTCTGGCAGCTGGAAGCGGCAGCAATGTTGTCGCAGCTCGGCTATCTGTCGCTACCGGTGGAAACGGTCGAAAAGCTGTATTACGGAGAGCGCTTGACCGCCGAGGAGAAAGTGCTGGCGCAGGGTGTGCCGGCGGTGGCCAGCAAGTTGCTCGGGCACATTCCCCGGCTCGATCCGGTACTGCAAATCCTGGATGCGCTGCGTGCCAGCGACAAGGCGTTGGCGGCACTGGGCGAAGGCACGATCGGCGGCGGCGCGCGAATTCTGATGATAGTGCTGGATTACGACGCGTTGATCGCGCAAGGCCACAGCAAAGACGTGGCGGTACAGACGCTGCGCATGAAGTCGGAGCGTTATGGCGCAGTGTTGCTGGAAAAATTCGCCGCCTTCGTCGGTGCCGCTGCAGCTCAAGCCGAAGTGCGCGAGATGCCGCTGCGCCATGTCCAGTCGGGCATGACGATCCTCGATGATCTGCGCACGCACATGGGTACGCTGTTGGTGCCGCGCGGCTTCGAAGTGTCGGAGACGTTCCTGGAGAAGCTGCGCCACTTCGGCTCATCGATTCTCTCGGAGAACGTAAAGGTGCTAGTGCCGGCAGCACAGCCAGCGGAGAAGCACTAGAGGGAGAGTTTGCTCTGTCCCTTTCGGGATCAGCTGGCGGCGCGCAGCTGATTGAAATGCTGAGCGGCCATGTCCTTGCGAAGGACTTTGATGGCCTCGGCACGCTGACGCTTGGAAGCGTTGACGGCGGCCTTGGCGATCTTCACATCGACAACCTGAGCTTTGACGAGCCGACGGCGTTCGAGCGTGTTCATTATTTCAACCCCTGATTACTGAGCAGCAATTGGTAGGTTGTGTAGCGATTACAAAAGCGACAAGTCATGAGCAAAAAGCCCCGCCGGATTACTCCAGCGGGGCTTGTCGCTTATTTAAGAGCCTGGCAGTGACCTACTCTTGCATGCCCGCAGGGCACACTACCATCGGCGCACAGCATTTTCACTTCCGAGTTCGATATGGGATCGGGTGGTTCCTGCTTGCTATTGCCGCCAGGCAAACTGGCTCACGTCGTGGTCGACATTGCTATCGGCCACAGTGAATTCGGAGTTGTTTCGACAACATTTCGACTCAGCGACAGATTCAAAGAATCAATGTCACATTGAGTATCAACAAGCGTCATACAAGACCCAAGCTGATTGGGTGTTATATGGTCAAGCCTCACGGGCAATTAGTACTGGTTAGCTCAATGCATTGCTGCACTTACACACCCAGCCTATCAACGTCGTAGTCTTCGACGGCCCTTTAGGGGAATCGAGTTCCCAGGGAAACCTAATCTTGGGGGGGGCTTCGCGCTTAGATGCTTTCAGCGCTTATCCCGTCCGTATATAGCTACCCGGCAGTGCCACTGGCGTGACAACCGGAACACCAGAGATACGTCCATCCCGGTCCTCTCGTACTAAGGACAGCTCACCCTCAAGTTTCCAACGCCCACGGCAGATAGGGACCGAACTGTCTCACGACGTTCTGAACCCAGCTCGCGTACCACTTTAAATGGCGAACAGCCATACCCTTGGGACCTGCTACAGCCCCAGGATGTGATGAGCCGACATCGAGGTGCCAAACTCCTCCGTCGATGTGGACTCTTGGGAGGAATAAGCCTGTTATCCCCGGAGTACCTTTTATCCGTTGAGCGATGGCCCTTCCATACAGAACCACCGGATCACTAAGACCTACTTTCGTACCTGTTCGACGTGTCTGTCTCACAGTTAAGCACGCTTATGCCTTTGCACTCTAGAGCGCGATGACCGACCGCGCTGAGCGTACCATTGCACTCCTCCGTTACTCTTTGGGAGGAGACCGCCCCAGTCAAACTACCCACCATACACTGTCCCCAATCCGGATTACGGACCAAGGTTAGAACTTCGAACATCCCAGGGTGGTATTTCAAGGTTGGCTCCACCCGAGCTAGCGCCCAGGTTTCATAGCCTCCCACCTATCCTACACAGGAAGGTTCAAAGTTCAGTGTAAAGCTGTAGTGAAGGTTCACGGGGTCTTTCCGTCTTGCCGCGGGAACGCCGCATCTTCACAGCGATTTCAACTTCACTGAGTCTCGGGTCGAGACAGTGTGGCCAGCGTTACGCCATTCGTGCAGGTCGGAACTTACCCGACAAGGAATTTCGCTACCTTAGGACCGTTATAGTTACGGCCGCCGTTTACCGGGGCTTCGATCAAGAGCTTCGCCTTGCGGCTAACCCCATCAATTAACCTTCCGGCACCGGGCAGGCGTCAGACCCTATACTTCCACTTGCGTGTTCGCAGAGTCCTGTGTTTTTGATAAACAGTCGCAGCCACCGATTACCTGCGACCTTCAACAGCTTCTGGAGTAAATCCATACACCGTCGAAGGCATACCTTCTTCCGAAGTTACGGTATCAATTTGCAGAGTTCCTTAACCCGAGTTCTCTCAAGCGCCTTGGCAGATTATCTGCTCGCCCACCAGTGTCGGTTTACGGTACGGTCCAATGTGATCTGAAGCTTAGAGGCTTTTCCTGGAAGCGGGGCGTTACTCACTTCGGCTCGCGTGGAGCCTCGTCATCACACCTCGGAGTTATGAGCTGCCGGATTTGCCTGGCAACTCCTCCTACATGCTTAAACAGGGAACCAACCCCTGCTGAGCTAGCCTTCTCCGTCACCCCATCGCAATCACACCGGGCACAGGAATGTTGACCTGTTTTCCATCGGCTACACCTTTCGGTCTCGTCTTAGGAACCGGCTCACCCTGCTCCGATTAACGTTGAGCAGGAAACCTTGGGCTTTCGGCGTGCGGGTTTTTCACCCGCATTAACGTTACTCATGTCAGCATTCGCACTTCTGATACCTCCAGCACACCTCACAGTGCACCTTCGCAGGCGTACAGAACGCTCCCCTACCACCTCACTTGCGTGAGATCCGCAGCTTCGGCTCATGGCTTGAGCCCCGTTAAATCTTCCGCGCGGGCCGACTAGACCAGTGAGCTATTACGCTTTCTTTAAAGGATGGCTGCTTCTAAGCCAACCTCCTGGCTGTCTATGCCTTCCCACATCGTTCACCACTTAGCCATGAATTTGGGGCCTTAGCTGGCGGTCTGGGTTATTTCCCTCTTCACGACGGACGTTAGCACCCGCCGTGTGTCTCCCACCGGTTCACTTCCTGGTATTCGGAGTTTGCATAGGTTTGCTAAGTCGGGATGACCCGCTAGCCTAAACAGTGCTCTACCCCCAGGAGTGCTCGATGAGGCACTACCTAAATAGCTTTCGGGGAGAACCAGCTATCGCCGGCCTTGATTAGCCTTTCACTCCTATCCACAGCTCATCGACATACTATTGCAACAGTAGTTCGTTCGGACCTCCAGTGAGTATTACCTCACCTTCATCCTGGCCATGGATAGATCGACCGGCTTCGGGTCTATTCCCAGCGACTGATTCGCCCTATTCGGACTCGGTTTCCCTACGGCTCCCCTATACGGTTAGCCTCGCCACTGAAAATAACTCGCTGACCCATTATACAAAAGGTACGCCATCACCCTTGCGGGCTCTGACTGCTTGTACGTATGCGGTTTCAGGTTCTATTTCACTCCCCTCTCCGGGGTTCTTTTCGCCTTTCCCTCACGGTACTGGTTCACTATCGGTCGATAGAGAGTATTTAGCCTTGGAGGATGGTCCCCCCATGTTCAGGCAGGATTGCACGTGTCCCGCCCTACTCTTCGTTGGTCATCGACTTTGCCTTTCGTGTACGGGGCTATCACCCGCTATGGCCGGACTTTCCAGACCGTTCCACTAAGCTCGATCGACTGGTTCCAACTGGGCTGTTCCGCGTTCGCTCGCCACTACTAACGGAATCTCGGTTGATTTCTTTTCCTCTGGGTACTGAGATGTTTCAATTCCCCAGGTTAGCTCTTGCAACCTATGGATTCAGTTGCAAGTACTGCCGAAGCAGTCGGTTTCCCGATTCGGAGATCTGCGGGTGAGTTTGTTTGCCAACTAACCGCAGCTTTTCGCAGGCTACCACGTCCTTCATCGCCTTCTATCGCCTAGGCATCCACCACATACGCTTATTCACTTGACCATATAACCCCAATGAGCCTGGTGTTATACGTTGCTGATTCTCGAATGCGACATGATTCTTGAACTCTTGAGATTTCCAAACTTCGTTTATTTCTAAACGTCGTTCGGATCCATCATGATTTCGCTGAATCTGATGCGTCAAAACAACTTCCGAATTTTTAAAGAGCACCGTAACAAGTGTCGTTGAGACACCTGCGACGTAAAGCCACTCATGAACCTTCGTTGGAAGATGCATGCATCGCTTCACGTACTAGTGAAATCCCGTGCGCTGATCGAGTTGGTGGAGCCAGTCGGGATCGAACCGACGACCCCCTGCTTGCAAAGCAGGTGCTCTCCCAGCTGAGCTATGGCCCCTGATTAGCCTTGGTAAGACTGGTGGGTCTGGGAGGATTTGAACCTCCGACCTCACCCTTATCAGGGGTGCGCTCTGACCAACTGAGCTACAGACCCGGATAGATGAAAGACCGGGCCAGTCTCACGGGAACCGATTCTTACTGAACAGATAACTTGTGTTGGGAACTCGCGGCAGCTGTGTAGCTGAAGCAGAGTCATTTAAAGGAGGTGATCCAGCCGCACGTTCCCGTACGGCTACCTTGTTACGACTTCACCCCAGTCATTGACCACACCGTGGTAAGCGCCCTCCTTGCGGTTAGGCTACCTACTTCTGGTGCAATCAACTCCCATGGTGTGACGGGCGGTGTGTACAAGACCCGGGAACGTATTCACCGTGACATCGCTGATTCACGATTACTAGCGATTCCGACTTCACGCAGCCGAGTTGCAGACTGCGATCCGGACTACGACCAGCTTTATGGGATTGGCTCCCCCTCGCGGGTTGGCAACCCTTTGTACTGGCCATTGTAGCACGTGTGTAGCCCTGGTCATAAGGGCCATGATGACTTGACGTCATCCCCACCTTCCTCCGGTTTGTCACCGGCGGTCCCCTTAGAGTTCCCAACTTAATGCTGGCAACTAAGGGCAAGGGTTGCGCTCGTTGCGGGACTTAACCCAACATCTCACGACACGAGCTGACGACAGCCATGCAGCACCTGTCTCCAGGTTCCCGAAGGCACCCCCACATCTCTGCGAGGTTCCTAGGATGTCAAGACCAGGTAAGGTTCTTCGCGTTGCATCGAATTAAACCACATGCTCCACCGCTTGTGCGGGTCCCCGTCAATTCCTTTGAGTTTCAACCTTGCGGCCGTACTCCCCAGGCGGAGAACTTAACGCGTTAGCTACGACACCGAAGGGCAGACCCCTCCGACATCCAGTTCTCATCGTTTATGGCGTGGACTACCAGGGTATCTAATCCTGTTTGCTCCCCACGCTTTCGCACATGAGCGTCAGTATTGGTCCAGGAAGTCGCTTTCGCCACTGATGTTCCTTCAGATATCTACGCATTTCACCGCTACACCTGAAATTCCACTTCCCTCTCCCATACTCTAGCTAGACAGTCTCGACTGCAGTTCCCAGGTTAAGCCCGGGGATTTCACAATCGACTTGAAAAGCCGCCTACGCGCGCTTTACGCCCAGTAATTCCGATTAACGCTCGCACCCTCTGTATTACCGCGGCTGCTGGCACAGAGTTAGCCGGTGCTTCTTTAGTTGGTTACGTCAAGGTCGCGATGTATTAAACCGCAACTTTTCTTCCCAACCGAAAGGGCTTTACAACCCGCAGGCCTTCTTCACCCACGCGGCGTCGCTGGATCAGGGTTTCCCCCATTGTCCAATATTCCCCACTGCTGCCTCCCGTAGGAGTCCGGACCGTGTCTCAGTTCCGGTGTGACTGGTCGTCCTCTCAGACCAGTTACGGATCGTCGCCTTGGTAGGCCGTTACCCTACCAACTAGCTAATCCGACTTGGGCTCATCTGTTAGCGCCAGGCCTTGCGGTCCCCGGCTTTCCACCGTAGTGCGTATGCGGTATTAGCCCGAGTTTCCCCGGGTTGTCCCCCACTAACAGGCAGATTCCCAAGCGTTACTCACCCGTCCGCCGCTCGTCAGCATGTATTGCTACACCTGTTACCGCTCGACTTGCATGTGTTAGGCACGCCGCCAGCGTTCAATCTGAGCCAGGATCAAACTCTTCACTTAAAGGCTTTGAGACCTTCAATTTAACGAAGAGATTATCCAAACAAGCTCTACTGGCTAATTTGGTAACTCATCGTCGAAGTTGGCTTCGCCAACGAACCGACGCGAGTCCCCACACAAATTATCTGTTTCAGTTTTTAAAGAGCGTCGCCTTCGAGAGGCGCTGCCGTTGCGCGGTGGCTAGGCAGAAGCGGAACTCTAAGCTGCTTCGTTCGTTTCGTCAACCCCTCGATTTTTTATTTCGAGGCGTCGGCGTCCTTCCGAACCAGCTTCCTCGCCGCCAGTTTTGCAACCGGCATCCGCTGCGAGGGGGCGCATCTTACTGTCTCGTTTTCTGCCGTCAACCCCTTCGAATTTTTTATTTTCGAGGTGTTGCCGACCCGTTCGATCCAGCTCCTTCGCAAGCTGTTTTTCAACCAGCACCCGTTGCGAAGGCGGCGCATCTTACTGTCTCGTTTTCTGCCGTCAACCCCCTCGAATTTTTTATTTTCGAGGTGTTGGCGACCGGTCGAAATCAGCGTCTTCGCAGCCCGTCTTTCAACCGGCGCCCGCTGCGAAGGGGGCGCATCTTACTGTTTGGTTACAGGGCGTCAACACCCTTCGTGTACTTTTTTTGAGGCGGGTTTCGACCGCGAAAAACCTGGTTATTTCTTCGCCACGTCGAAACCTTATTTCGCGGCCGTCGCGTGAATTTGCAAGAGCAAAGACAGGCCGCGAAGAATTTTTTTTGCTCCTTATGTCGAAGCCCGCACCACCTCGATATAGGCGAAGCCGCGTTTGCCAACCTGGAACAGTCGGGCCGCACCGGGCTCGAGCTGCAGCTTGATGTCCTCGACGCGTTCGCCATCGATGCGAACGGCGCCGCCCTGGATGAGTCGATTGGCCGCCGACGTGCTCTCGGCAAGGCCCGCCTGCTTGATGGCCGCAGCCACTCCGATGCTCGCCCCGTCGATCGTGAGGGTCTTTTTCTCGATGTTTTCGGGAATCTCCCGACGCTGACTGCGTGAGGTGAAGTTCTGCCGCGCCTGTTCGGCGGCCGCGGCCCCCGCGAAGCGCGTGGTGATTTCCATCGCCAGCTCGAACTTGACCTCCATCGGATTGCGACCCTCGGCGATCTGCTGCTTGAAGGCGGCCAGGTCGGCATTGGGCCGGAACGACAGCAGCTCGAAGTAGCGCCACATCAGATCGTCCGAGATCGACATGAGCTTGCCGAACATGCCGTCCGCGTCTTCGTTCACACCGATGTAGTTGCCGAGCGACTTGGACATCTTGTTGACGCCGTCGAGCCCCTCGAGCAGCGGCATGGTGAGCACGATCTGTGGCTCCTGACCGAACGCCTCCTGCAACTGGCGCCCCATCAACAGATTGAACTTCTGATCGGTGCCGCCGAGCTCGACATCGGCCTTGAGCGCGACCGAGTCATAGCCCTGGACCAGCGGGTACAGGAACTCGTGAATGGCGATGGGCTGGCCGCCCTTGTAACGTTTGCTGAAATCGTCCCGCTCCAGCATGCGGGCGACGGTGCTCTTGGCCGCCAGCTGAATCATGCCGGCCGAGCCGAGCTGACTCATCCAGCGGGAATTGAAATCGACCTTGGTTCTGGCCGGATCCAGGATCTTGAAGATCTGGTCCTGATAGGTCTTGGCATTGGCCTGCACGTCTTCCGGCGTCAGCGGCGGCCGGGTCGCGTTGCGGCCGGACGGGTCGCCGATCAAGCCGGTGAAATCTCCGATCAAGAAAATCACTTCGTGGCCGAAATCCTGAAAGCGGCGCATTTTGTTGATCAGCACCGTGTGCCCGAGATGCAGATCGGGCGCGGTGGGATCGAAACCGGCCTTGATACGTAGCGGCTTGCCCCTCTTCAGCTTGGTGAGTAGCTCGGACTCCAGCAGAATTTCGTTGCTGCCACGCTTGAGTTCGGACAATTGTTCTTCGGCGGAAAGCATCGGATTTCCAGCGTGCCGCGAAGGGCACGGTAATGATGGATTGGGTTGGATTGCAGGATTGTTCCGCGTCCACTCGCTCATGAACAGGACCCAAAGCCCAGGTTCGTGAGTAGATCAGTAGTTGACGCAGGCGCTGTGATTCTTCAAATTCGCCACTTGGTTCATTTACTTTAACTTATTTACGCACGCTCATGCGCGAGTCCAGGCAATCGGCACAACTCGGTTTTCGTAAGGGATTTCAGGCAAATCCCACCGCTGCGCCGACCGCTCGGACCGCGTTCGATTACAAGCCGCAGGCGACCCGTCGCAGCAATCACGCGCGCTGGTTCATCTCCGGTCTGGCGCTGCCGTTGATCGGCGGCCTGATCGCATACGGACTGGCGACTCGCGACGGCTCGTTCCTTTCGCCGCGCTCGCAGAGTGTGGACCTCGAGAACCTGCCGCCGATCGAAATCGCCGATGTGGCGATTCCCGCTGATGAAATGCCCTCTTCGCTGCTCGGTGACACGGTCGAATACGTGGTCCGTCGCAACGACACCATGGATCGCATTTTCCGGCAGCTGAAACTGAACCTGACCGACCTGGCCACGATTCGCGATATGCCGAGCGTCCAGGAGCAGCTCGATCAGCTGCGCGTCGGCGACATCATCACGCTGGTTCACGATGAAGGCCTGGTGCAGTCGCTGACCCGCCGTATCAGCGAGACCGCGATTCTTTCGGTGACGCGCGCCAACGAAGGCTTCAACGCCGAAGTGATCGAGACGCCGCTCGATATTCAGCAAGTGCAGGCCGAAGGCACCATCGACTCGTCGCTGTTCGTGGCGGCCCGCGCTGCCGGCGTCAGCCCCGAGCTGATCCTGCAGATGGCCAACGACATTTTCGGCTGGGACATCGACTTCGCGCTCGATATTCAGCCGGGCGACAAGTTCAACCTGGTGTACGAGCAGAAGTATCGCGACGGCAAGTTCATCGGCAACGGCCGCATTCTGGCCGCCGACTTCACCAACAACGGCACCCTGCATCGCGCGGTCTACTTCGAATCCAAGGACGGCAAGGTGGCCGACTACTTCCGGCCCGATGGCCGCAGCGTGCGTCGCGCATTTCTGCGCGCACCGCTGGAATTCACGCGGATCAGCTCGAACTTCAATCCGGCACGTCGTCATCCCATCCTGAACACCATTCGCGCTCATAAGGGCGTGGATTACGCAGCGTCGACCGGCACGATCATCAAAGCGGCGGGCGACGGCAAAGTCGCTTTCGTCGGCACCAAGGGCGGCTATGGTCGCGTCGTGATTCTCGAGCACGGCGGCGGCGTTTCGACGCTGTACGGACACATGTCCCGCTTCGCCGGCATCCGCAACGGTCAGCGCGTTCGCCAGGGCACGACCATCGGCTTCGTCGGCAGCTCCGGCGCCGCGACCGGCCCGCATCTGCACTACGAATACCTCGTGAACGGCGTCCACAAAAATCCGCGCACCGTGCTACTGCCGGAAGCCGCGCCGATTTCCGATGGCTATCGCGCCGAGTTCCTGTCCATGTCCGGCCTGTTGTTCGCGAAACTGGATCGCGGTGGCGCCGCGACGGTGACCACGGCCTCGCTCGCTCCCTGAGATTTCGAGACCAGATCGCGACTTTTGCGGTCGCGATCGCGCGACATGGCGCGCGTGTAACACAAGCCCCCGGCCGCCCGTAGTATTCTCGATGTCCCCCAAGCAACGGGACCTCGGCGACGGCGGCTATGCTGGATGTGAATCTCAAGGCTCCCGAGCACTACATCAATCGGGAACTGTCTTTTCTCAACTTCAACCAGCGCGTGCTCGCGCAAGCTCACGATGAGCGGCTGCCGCTGCTGGAGCGGATCCGGTTCCTCGGCATCTCCTGCTCCAATCTGGATGAGTTCTTCGAGATCCGCGTCGCCAGCCTCAAGCAGCGTCTGGAGCTCGGCTCGATAACAGGCGGCCCCGACGGCATGACCGTGCCGGAGCAGCTCGTCGCGATTCACGAGCGCGCGGCGGCGCTGGTGAAGGACCAATACGAACTGCTTCATGAGCTGGTGTTTCCAGACCTGGCCACGCAAGGCATCCAGTTCGTCAACGCCAAGACGCTCACCCCGGACCAGCGCAAATGGGTCGGCGATTATTTCGCGAAGGAAGTCGAGCCGGTGCTCACGCCGCTCGGGCTCGATCCAGCCCGCCCCTTCCCTCGTATTCAAAACAAGAGCCTGAACTTCATCGTGCGCCTGTCCGGCAAGGACGCATTCGGTCGCGACGCCGAGCTCGCGGTCGTGCAAGTGCCGCGCTCGTTGCCTCGAATCATTCGCCTGCCGCCGACCACCGGCGAGCCGGGCAAGACGTATTTCGTGTTCCTGTCGGCGGTGATTTCGAGCTTCGTCGCGCAGCTGTTCAGCGGCATGAAGGTGGAAGGCACCTGGCAATTCCGCGTCACGCGCAACAGCGATCTGTTCGTCGACGACGAAGAAGTGGACAACCTGTTGCGCGCCATCGAAGGTGAGCTCGCGCAACGGCGTTACGGCGCGGCCGTGCGACTGGAAACGTCGATCGACTGTCCGGAAGACATCACCAACTTCCTACTACGTCATTTCGCGCTCAAGCGCGACGATCTGTATCAGGTCAACGGCCCGGTGAATTTGAATCGGCTCATGGCCATTTACGATCTGGTCGATCGCCCGGACCTGAAATTTCCGCCGTTTA
The DNA here is from genome assembly GCF_042651805.1 of Steroidobacter flavus. Classification (NCBI taxonomy): domain Bacteria; kingdom Pseudomonadati; phylum Pseudomonadota; class Gammaproteobacteria; order Steroidobacterales; family Steroidobacteraceae; genus Steroidobacter; species Steroidobacter flavus. The sequence continues at coordinate 484,995 of NZ_JBHSDU010000003.1, forward strand.
CGCCCTGCATTCCGAAGCGGCTGGTGGCGAAGGAAGACATCTTCGCGGTCATGCGCGAAGGCGAGATTCTGCTTCACCATCCGTTCGAAGCCTTTGCACCGGTCATCGATTTTCTGCGGCAAGCGGCCGCCGATCCGGACGTGCTGGCGATCAAGCAGACGCTGTATCGCACTGGCCCGCAGTCGCCCGTCGTCGATGCGCTGGTCGACGCGGCCCGCGCGGGCAAGGAAGTCACCGTCATCATCGAGCTGATGGCGCGCTTCGACGAAGCGGCGAACATTCAACTCGCGACTCGTCTTCAGGAAGCCGGTGCGCACGTGATGTACGGCGTCGTGGGTTACAAGACGCACGCGAAGTTGATCATGGTGGTCCGTCGCGAACGGGGAAAACTGCGTCGCTACTGCCACTGCGGCACGGGCAACTACCATCCCAACACTGCACGCGTGTACACCGATTACGGCTTGTTCACGTGTGACGAGGCCGTCGGCGAGGATTTGCACGAGCTGTTCCTGCAGCTCACCAGCCCGACGCGCGTCGCGTCGATGCAGAAAATTCTGCAGTCACCGTTCACGCTGCACGAGGGCCTGCTCGAAAAGACCCGTCGCGAGATTGCGTTCGCGCGCGAAGGGAAGCCCGCGCGCATCATTGCCAAGATGAATGCGCTCATCGAGCCGCAAATCATCCAGACGCTCTACTCGGCCGCGATGGCCGGCGTGAAGGTCGACCTGATCGTGCGCGGCATCTGCGCGCTGCGCCCGGGATTGCCGGGCATCTCGGAGAACATCACGGTGCGCTCGGTGATCGGGCGTTTCCTCGAGCACTCGCGCGTCTACTACTTCCACAACGACGGCAGCCCGGAGATCTTCTGCGCCAGCGCCGACTGGATGGAGCGCAACTTCTTCCGTCGTATCGAAGTGTGCTTCCCGATCGAGCGCAAACAGCATCGCGACCGGATCGTCGAGGATCTGCAGACCTATCTGGCGGATAACGAGCAAGCGTGGGTGCTACGCCCCGACGGCCAGTACGAGCGCGCCAACGCGAACGGCGCGCCGACCGTGGTCGCGCAACAAGTGCTGCTTCAGCGGTATTCCGACTGCAACGAGTAGCGCGAGCAGCGGCTAGCTGACGCGCAAGCGAACGCCTGCCGCCTTCAGATATTCGATCTCGTTCTCGAGATCGGCCGCGGTCAGCGGATGGGAATCGAGCCAGCCCTTCGGGAAGGTGATTTCCATGGCACGCGCGCGTGGCAGCAGCACGATGTTCGGCAACACCTCAGCGCTGCGCCCACGATGTAACAGCACCGCGAGCCGCAAGATCAGGATCAAGAACTGCGCCTTGATATGCCACGGCGGCGTCAGCTCCTGGAGCGCATCGAGCTGCAGCTTGCGACGGTGCGCGCCGACGATGTACGCGAGGATCCTCTGCTCTTCCTGCGGGAAGCCCGGCAAGTCCGCGTGCTCCAGCAGATACGCGCCGTGTTTCTGGTAATGCGAGTGCGAGACATCGAGACCGATCTCGTGCAAGCGCGCGGCACACGACAGCGCCATCTCCGCGAACGGATCGTCGAGTTCCCACGCGGCCTGCGTCTGACGCAAGAAGTCGAGCGCCGTGGCTTCGACGCGCGCGGCCTGCGCGAGATCGACGTGATACCGACCTTGCAAGGCGCGCACGCTGCGCAGACGCGCGTCTTCATCGGTGAAGCGACCGACCAGGTCGTACAGCAAGCCTTCGCGCAACGCGCCGTCGGCCGCTTTCATCACCTTGATGTCGAGCACGCTGAGCACTTCCGCGAGAATGGCCAGGCCGCCGGGGAATACCGGCAAGCGCTCCTCAGTCAGCCCGGGCAGTCGCAGCTTCGACAGCTCGCCCGCGCGCAACATCTGCTCGATCAGCACTTCGACGCCCGCGGGACTGATGATTCCGTCGCCGTTGGAACGCGCGCGTAGCACGTCGCTCACCGAGCGGATCGTGCCCGATGAGCCGACCGCATGATCCCAGCCGTAATTCTTGAAGGTCGCCTGCACCGGCTCCAGCTCGAGTCGCGCGGCGAGCCGGGCCCGCTTCATGCGCTTCTCGGTGATCACGCCGTCGCTGAAGATGCGCGAACTCATGCTCACGCACCCCATGTGCAGACTCTCGAGCTTCTTCGGATGCTGGCCTTCGCCAATGATGATCTCGGTGCTACCGCCGCCAATGTCGGCGACCAAGCGTCGACCGGGATCGCTGGGCATCGTGTTCGCGACGCCGAGATAAATCAGGCGCGCTTCTTCGATACCAGAGATGACTTCGATGGGATGACCGAGCGCCGAACGCGCGCGATCCAGGAATGCGCCTTTGCGCTTGGCTTTGCGCAGTGTGTTGGTGCCAACGACGCGCACGCTCTCGGCCTTCATGTCGCGCAGTCGCTGGCCGAATCGCTCCAGGCAAGCCAGCGCAACGTCGATGGCCTCGCGCTTCAGACGGCCTTGCTCGTCGAGCCCCGCGCCGAGGCGCACGCTCTCGCGCAGACGATCCTGGATGATGAGCTGCCCGTGCATGTGACGGGCGACGACCATGTGGAAACTGTTGGAACCCAGATCGACGGCTGCAATGACGTCAGGAATTTTGCGCGCCATCGCCGAAACCATCCCACCTGAAGTTGAACCGGGGGAATGTTAATCGATGAAGCATCCGACTGCAGCGGCAACTTTGCCGCGCCCGGATGCTTACATGTTGAAGGACGAGCCGCAGCCGCAGGTCGTGGTCGCGTTCGGATTGCGAATGACGAACTGCGCGCCTTCGATGTCTTCCTTGTAGTCGATCTCGGCGCCGGCGAGATACTGGATGCTCATCGGATCGATGAGCAGAGTCACGCCGCCGTTCTCGACCTGCGTGTCGCCCTCTTCCAGGTTCTCGTCGAAGGTGAAGCCGTATTGGAAGCCCGAGCAGCCGCCGCCCTGCACGAACACGCGCAGCTTCAGATTGGGGTTGGACTCTTCACGGATCAGCTCGCTGACCTTGGCGGCCGCGGCGTCGGTGAAGACCAGGCTGGGCGCGCCAAGGCCCGGGACAAAGCTGGAAACGGCGGATTCAGTATTCATGGAGCCACATTGAGGGCGGCAGCAACTGAATCAAGTGTAACGCAGCCACCGCCGGCAGCGGCAAAACGCCGCCAAACCTTTGAGCTATAAGGCCCTCAGCCCGCGGAATCAGCGGTTGCATCGCCCGGCGCCGGCTTGATTTCAGGCTCGGCCTTGCCGCCCCGGCGCGGCTCGTGGATCAGCTTGCCGGTGATCTCCGCACCCATTTCCATCTCGATCAGCGCGTAATACACGTTGCCGGTGACCCGGGCGGTCGCGCCGAGCTCGACGCGCTCATGCGCGAGGATGTCGCCTTTCACGGTGCCGTTGAGAATCACATTCGGCACGGCCACCGAGCCTTCGACGACGCCGCTGTCGCTGACACTGAGCGTCGCGCCGGAATCGGCGGGCGCATCGACATTGCCTTTCACGTGGCCGTCGACATGGAAGCCGCCGGCGAACTGCACGTCGCCGATGATGCGCGTGCCGGCGCCGATCAGCGTGTCGATGCGATGGGGTTTGGGTTTACTACGGTTGAACATGCGCCGTCCAAATCAGGGGCTAGCTCGCCTCGAGGCCTCTTCAGCCTTCAGCCTGCACTTGCCAGGGATACGATTCTCGCACAGGGTCCATGCGCGCCGTGCGCACCTCGACCGTGACGGCCCGCGGCTCGAAGCCGTCCGGCAGCACGATGTCCTGCTCGAGATTCTGAAAATAGCGGAATTGAAACGGCAGCTGCCCATCGGCCCGCGGCGTCTCCGCGGCCTGCGATAACGGCAACTGCACCGGCTTGTTGTCGCGCACGCCTTCGAGCTGCACGATCACCGAGCCTGACACCACATTCTCCTGGCGCATCGACTGCACCAGCACCAGCCGCAATCGGAAGTGGTGATCGGCTGCGCCCGGCAGCACCTGGAAGCGTTGAATGCGCAGACCGCCGATGCCGTCTTCCGGCGACACGATGCCTCGATAGAAGGTCAGCTGCTCGCGATGTTTCAGGACCTGCGCCTGCAGGTCGGCCAGATTCTTTTCGACGTCCGCATAGGCCTTGTTTTCGACCTTGCGATCCAGCTCCGCGGCGGCGACCGCCGCGCGCAGCTTCTCGTTCTCGTCCTGCAGCGTCTCGATCTTGGCGTTCAGCTCGCGACGATGCTGAATCTCGGCGAACTTGCTGTAACCGCCTTCGAACCGGCCCCATTCATACATGAGGTAGAACGCGATCAGACCGCCCAGCACCCCACCGATGAGCACAGCCCGTCGCCGCCAGGTCGGATGCTGGCGGATAACGAAGGCGCCGGTGCGCAGGGGGGCGAAATCAGGCATTACGGCACATCGTTGCGAATTTGACGAAAGCTGGTGAAATTAGAGCACAGCCGCCGCGCCTCGATTGAGAAGCGCCGCAAAGAATCCCGTCCCGGTCCGCGCCCGCCAGCCTTCTGGTTGCACCTGCGAGCGAACGATTACGGCGATCACGCAAAGCGCGCTGAGGCGAAAGCCGCTGGCTTCCAAGGATTCATGCAAGGGTCGTTCATGCTCTGGCTCAAGGCGTTGCACATTATTTTCGTCATCACCTGGTTCGCCGGGTTGTTCTATCTGCCGCGACTATTCGTGTATCACGCGGCGCTTGGAGGCAGCGATCCGGCGGGCGCGGAGCGCTTCAAGATCATGGAGCGCCGGCTTTTCACCATGATGACCATCGGCGCCGTGCTCGCGATCCTGTTCGGCGGAGCCACGCTGGGGCAGGTGCCGGGCTTCATGCAGATGGGCTGGATGCACGCCAAGCTCACCCTGGTGGCCGGGCTCATCGTGTATCACTTCTGGTGCTACCGCCTGCTGACGGCATTCCGCGACAACCGCAACCAGCATTCGGAGCGCTGGTATCGAGGCTTCAACGAGGTGCCGACGCTGTTCCTGTTCGGCATCGTCATCCTGGTCGTCGTCAAGCCTTTCTAATCGATGGCTCGGGATCGGGCATCCTGCCACGCCCCTCGCGCAAGCCGGCAAAAGGCGCGACTTTTGCCGTTTGCTCGCCGCCCTTGGCGGCGGGGGTACATCCTGTACCCCTAGCTGGTTGCCTTGTCCAGGGCGGCTTTTTGCTGGCGCTGGGCCAGGCTGCGTAAATATTTTTCTTCCTGAGACCACTCGGGCAGTGCCGGCGGATCCTGCGGGAACGCGGTGCGCGCGAGCTCATCGAGGGCGCGGGCGTAGACGGCCCGTTTGAAGTAGATGACCTCGCGCACCGGCGTCCAGTAATCCACCCAGCGCCAGCTTTCGAATTCAGGCTCGCCATTGGAGACCAGGTCGAAGCGGTCCTCGGTGCCGGTGAACCGGAGCAGGAACCAGCGCTGCTTCTGCCCGATACAAGGCGGGTGGCTGTTCTTGCGCACGTATTGCTTGGGCAAGCGATAGCGCAGCCAGTTGCGGGTGCCCGCGATCAGCTTCACGTCGTGGGGGTCGAGCCCCACCTCTTCCTTGAGCTCGCGGTACAGCGCCTCTTCGGGGGTTTCGCGCTGCTGGACGCCGCCTTGGGGGAATTGCCAGCCGCGGCCGCCGGTCCGGCCGCCGAGGAAAACCTGGCGATCCTCGCGCATCAAGACGATTCCGACATTGGCGCGAAAGCCGTCTGCATCGATGAAATCGGTCATGGAACTGAACAAAAATCGGATTGACCCGATTCTTTCATCAGTCCCGCGCGAATGCCACCACATGGTCGGGCTCGATGCGAATGCCGATGCGCTCGCCGACCGCGTGGTCGTGATGGCTCGGGACCAGCGACAACAGCTGCACCCCGCTCGCAAGTTTCAACGTATACAGGAACTCGGCGCCTCGAAACGCGCGCTGACAGACTTCGGCGCGCAGGGTGCTCGCATCGTCATGAATGACATCGTCGGGACGTAGCAACAGATCGACGTGACGACCGGTCTGCCACTGCCCATTGCCATTCGCGCGAACCACGCCCAGCTCGGTGCGCACCGAGCCCGCGGCCACGATCTCGCCAGGAATAAAAACGCCCTGACCGATGAAGTCCGCTACGAAGCGCGTCTCGGGTCGATGATAGAGCTCATACGGCGTGTCCCACTGCTCGAGCTTGCCGTCCTTCATCACGCCCACGACATCGGCGACCGCGAAGGCTTCCTGCTGATCGTGAGTCACGAGCAGCGCGGTCGTGTTGAGCGTCTTCAACACCGAGCGCACTTCGATGCTCAAGCGCTCGCGCAGCTCGACGTCGAGACTGGAGAACGGCTCGTCGAGTAATACGATCTCGGGCTCCGGTGCCAACGCTCGCGCCAACGCCACGCGTTGCTGTTGCCCGCCCGACAACTGATGCGGGTAATGGCCTCGATGCTCCGCCAGGCCCACGGTTTCCAATATTTCTTCCGCGCGTCGCTGACGTTTGCTTCGATCCAGGCGATGCAGGCCGAACGCAACGTTGTCGAGCACCGTGAGATGCGGAAACAACGCGTAGTCCTGAAACACCATGCCGATCTGGCGGCTTTCCGGCGGCGAATGAAACTCTTTGGAGGCGAGCACACGACCGTGCGCGCGAATCTCGCCGACATCGACGGGCTCGAAACCCGCGATACAACGCAACGCCGTCGTCTTGCCACAGCCACTCGGGCCGAGCAAACAACCGATCGAGCCCTTCGCCAGACGCATCGACAAGCCATTCACGGCCGAGCGCTCGCCGAAGCGACGAACCACATTTTCTAGCTCAAGCCACATGCGCACCTCTGCGGGTCAGCATGGCGGCGGGAATGAGTCCGACGAGCACGATGGCGACCGCCGGCAACGCCGCGCGCTCCCACTCACCTTCAGATGTCATTTCCCACACGCGCACCGCCAGCGTGTCCCAGCCCGGCGGACGCGTAATCAACGTGATCGGCATTTCCTTCATCACATCGACGAACACCAAGGTCGCCGCTGTCGCGAGACTGGTTCGCAGCAGCGGCACATGAACTTTACGAATCAGATCGGTGCCGACCACGCCGAGACTGGCGGCCGCTTCATCGATACTGCGCGTCACTCGCTGGAGGCCGCTCTCGACCGGATTGAATCCCACCGTGAGAAAGCGAGCGAGATATGCGATGAGCACGGCGAGCAGCGTACCCTGAAGCAAGAGCACCGGGGCTGCGTCGCCCAACCACCCACGTAGCAGGCCCTGCAGCTGATTGTTCAACAACACCAACGGAACGGCGATGCCGACGGCCAGCACCGTTCCTGGAATGGCATAACCGAGCGTCGCCAGTCGCACGAGCACGCGGATCGGCGTCGTCGATCGACGGCGCTCGATGTAGGCCAGCGCCAGGCTCGCGGCGACGATGACAATCGCAGCGCTGCCCGCGAGCATCAGACTTCGCGCGATGAATCCCCAATAGCGGCTGTCGATGTCGCCGACGTTTTTGATGGACCAGATCAACAGCTGCAACAGCGGCAACACGAAGGCGAGCGCCAACACGATTGTCGCGCCGGCAAAGGCGCCCCATCGTGCGACAGGGCTCAGATGTAAGCGAGTGGCTTCACGCGTCATATCGCGGCTACTCGCGAAATGCGCGCCGGCTCGCGAGCTGCGCTCGAGCGCGAACGCGGCGATCACAAACAACAGCAGCACACCGGCCAGCTCCAGCGCCGCACTCACAGAGAACATGCCGAACCAGGCGCGATAGATGGCGGTCGTGAACGTGTTGTAGTTGAACACCGAGACCGCGCCGAAGTCGGCCAATGTTTCCATGCAAGTCAGCGCGATGCCGGCCGCGATCCACGGACGGGCCATCGGCAAAGCCACTTTCCACGTCGCGGCCACCCGGCCGATGCCCAACATCTGCGCCGCTTCGAGTGCGCGTCGACCTTGAGTGAGAAACGCCGTTCTCGCCAGCAAATAAACGTAGGGATACAACGCGAGCGACAGCACGATGATCACGCCGCCGGTCGAGCGGATCTTCGGCACCCAGGCGGACGTGCCGGTCCACGCCCGCAGCCAGCTCTGCAGCGGGCCGGAGAAATCGAGAAACCCCACCGCAACGAACGCCAGCACATACGTGGGAATGGCCAGCGGCAGCAACAGTGCCCAATCGAAAAAGCGCCGGCCGGGAAATTCACAAATCGAGGTGAGCCACGCGAGCGCCGTGCCGACGACGCCGCTCAACAGTGCGACGCCGATCAGCAGCTTGATCGTGTTGATCGTGACTTCGGGCAGCACGTAGCGGGACAGGTGTGCCCAGACTTCCGCTTCGGGTGAAATCGTCGCGTGCGCGATGACCAGCAGAGGCACAAGCGCAGGCAGGCACAGCACCACCGCGAGCACCATGCTCAACGGATCGCGCCACGCGCGTCGCGTCTCGGGCTGCATCATTTAAAACTCGGGATCGGGCATTACGCTGCGCAGTCCCTGCTCCGCGTAAGCCCAGGGTATACATCCATGTACACCCGCTCGGCGGAGCGAAGCAGCGCTTCGCTGAAAGCCACCGCCGAGCCCTGCCACGACCCTCGTGCGAGCTAGCAAAAAGACGCGACTTTTTGCTGCTCGCCGCCGCCCCTGGCGGCGGGGTACGTCCCTATACCCGGGTGGCACTCGGAACGCAATGTTCATACTTGCAACTCGTCAGCGATAGCCCACCCGATCCATCAACTTCACCGCCGTGGCCTGCAGCTCGCCGGCCTGCGCCACGTTCATCGGACTGCGCTTGAAATCCCCCCACGCCTTCACGATCGGATCGGGCTCGATGCTGGGGCTGGCGGGATATTCCAGATTCTGACCGGCGAAGAACGACTGCGCTTCCGGCTGCGACAGCCATTCGAGGAACTTCTTTGCCTGCTCGCCGCGCGGCGCATGCGCTGTGACACCCGCGCCGGAAATATTCACGTGCACGCCCTGCCCCGCTTGATCGGCCCAGAACAGCTTCAACGGCAGTTCCGGCTTATCGCGCAGCAGTCGGCCGAAGTAATAAGTGTTCACCAGACCCACGTCGCACTGACCCGCAGCGATGGCTTCCATCAGCAATGTATCGTTGGAGAACGGCTCGGCGGCGAGATTCGCGACCCAGCCGCGCACGATCTCTTCAGTCTTCGGCTCGCCATACTCGGCGATCAGCATGGCGACCAGCGATTGGTTGTAAACCTTCTTGGAAGTGCGCAGGCACAGCTTGCCTTTCCAACGCTCGCTGCCGAGCGCGGCGTAGTCACTCAACTCTTCGGGCTTCACGCGCTCGGTGCTGTAAACGATGGTGCGCGCACGGATCGAGAAACCGAACCAGCGGCCCTGCGGATCGCGCAGGCTTTCAGGAATGTTCTTGCTGAGCACTTCCGACTGCACCGGCTGCATCAGGCCCAGATCGGCGGCATGCCACAACTCGCCGGCGTCCACGGTCATCAGAATGTCGGCCTGCGAATTCGCGCCCTCGGCATTCAAGCGCTCGATCAGTGGACCGGCGTCGTCGGTGACAAAGCGGATCTTCTGGCCGGTCTCGGCGCTGTAGCGATCGAAGATGGGCTTGATCAGCTGTTCGTTGCGGGCCGAGTACACGACCAGCTCGGAAGGTTGCTTGGCACAGCCGGCGACTCCCAGAGCGAGCACCAGCGCGCCGAGCATTGGCGCAAACACACCGAACCTTACTGCCATGACCCGCAAACCCTCGATGCAATCAATGCGAATGAATCGCATTTAAGCACGTTTTGGCGGGGTCTGTCAGATCAGCCGCAGGGCTTATCGGGCATCTCTTCGCCGTTGGCGAGCGCGGCCCGGTTGCGGCCGGCCTGTTTCGCCCGGTACAGCGCGGCATCGGCGTCGGCGAGCAGCCGCTCGGCGGCGGCTTTGAGGTCGGCCTCGTCGCGCGACACGGTGATCCACGCCACGCCGATGGACACGGTCATATTCAACTCCACCCCAGACGGGAGGATCAGGGGTGTCTCGCAGACGGAGGTGCGGATGCGCTCCGCCAGGCATGCCGCCTGCTTCGGAGCGATCGCCGGGGCCAGCACGACGAATTCGTCGCCGCCGAATCGGGCCGCGGCATCGCTGCCGCGGATATGCGCATCGACTCGTTGCGCCGCCTCGCGCAAGGCCATATCACCGGCGAGGTGACCGTGCTGATCGTTGATCTGCTTGAAGCGATCCAGGTCGATGACCAGACACGTGAGACTGGTGCCCTGACGCTGCGCGCGAGCCAGCTCTTCTTTGAGCCGCGCGTTGAGATAACGACGGTTGTGCCAGCCGGTGAGAAAGTCGGTCAAGCCACTGCGAACCAGCCGCGCGCGGTTGATCGTGTTCTCGATCGCGAACGATGCGATCACGCCGAGATGCGCGAGGAAGTCAGTCGCGAGATGTCGCGAGAAACGTTTCTCGTCGATGCTGCCGAAGTTGAGACTGCCGAGCAGACGATCCTGTCGGCGCAACGGAATCAGCGCGGTGCTCTTCAGGCCCGGCGTGCCGGGAAACAGCAGCTGATGATCGCAGCCCATGTACGGCCCGAGCCACGGCCGATGAAACGAATTGAACTGCGGCGCCATCCCCGCGAGGCTGTCCGTGAACAACACCTGCGGAAAATCTTCCAGCTTCACGTTATCGGCGATCAGCAGATGACGAATCTCATGCTGAGGATCCAGCAATAGCAACGTCACGGACTCGAGCGCATACGACGCCTTCAGTCCTTTGCAAATAGCATCGAACAGCTGCGACATGTTCTCGGCTTTGAGCAGCTCGAGCTCGCGCTCCTGGCTCCGCCGCAGCAGCTTTTCATTGGTCGCAGCCTCGTCCATGAGCGCGGCGATACGCCCGCGCAATTCGCGGATCTCTCCTTGGAGATCCCGGGCCGACATCTATGCGTGCCTCGCTAACAAAGAACTAATCATTCCGCACACGGCCCGCCAGATACTCGCGGCCTTGGCTCATCATGGCGGTGAACTCCGGCGCGTCGCCGGTCGACACCGAGTGCCACAACTTCTCCACGGCCTTGCGCAATGCCTGCAGCGATTCGCGGCCGTAGTCGTTCAGGTGCTGGATCTCGAAATACAGATCGGGGCTCTCGGCGGCCACGCGGGTCGCGACATCGACCTGCGAGTCATACGTCGTGCTGGACAGTTGCGCCAGGCGCGGCGCCGCCTCACCGCTCTCGGCGAGCGCCGTGAAGAAAGCAATGTTCAAGGCGTGCGACAGACCCAGCACGTAAGCGATCAAGCGGTCGTGTTCATCGAGTCCCATGACTGCTTGTTGGGCCATGGTCGAGCCGAACAGTTCCTGCGCGGCGGTCACCGCTTCCTTGTTGCCCACATCGATGAAAATGACGTGCCGGCCGGACAGCAGCTCGGTATCGGGGCCGAACATGGGATGCACGGACGTGACTTTCACGCCGGCGCTCTTCAATGCATCGATGCCTTGTCGTAGCGGAGTCTTGAGCGAGCCGATGTCGAAGACGATGCCGCGCGGCTTGCGCACGGCCAGTTCCTGCAACACCACGTTCGCTATTTTGAGCGGAGTGGCAACCACGATCAGATCGTAATCGAGCGGGCTTTCGCGCCAATCCGCGATGTACGCATATGCAGCGTTGTCCGGGCGACGCGCTGGGTCGGCCACCGTCACGGTGTAGCCCTGCGAGGCCATGAAGTCGCTGAACCAGCGTCCCATCTTGCCGGTACCGCCGATGATCAGCGCGGTCTTGCCGCCGCCGCGACCGCCGGCCGCGACGCGAATGCGCTCCTGTGTCGTGAGCGAGCCACGGATCAACAGCCGCATCACCTGCTCCGCCAACGCCGGCGAAATTCCCAGGGAATCGGCCGTGGCGCGGGCCTGCATTACCACCTCGCGCTCGCGGGTGTAGTCGCGCGTGGCTTTGCCCTCGGCACGTTTGGCTTCGGCCACCTCACGGCTAAGCCGTTGGCGCTCGGCGACAAGCGCGAGCATCTGCCGATCCAGCTCGGACAGACGTTCGCGGATTTCTTGCAGATTCATGGGAATTTCAGTCCGGCGCACGGAGGGGTGCTGACGCCTTTTACCAACCAGCGAGCGCGGGCTGCAAGTTAGTGGCTCATAAAATCGAGGCCGGGGACTGGCATAATTGCCACACCTCTAATTTATGGCCGGCCGTTGGCCGGATCTCAAGAATAGCCATGGCCGCCGACGAACTGCTTCCCGAGCCCCTGCCCGCCGATCCTCTGCCCATGTTTGCGACGTGGTTCAGCGATGCGCGCGTGCGCAACGTCCAGCCCAACCCGGACGCAATGGTGATTGCGACCGTGGGCGAAAACAGTGCGCCCTCTGCGCGAGTTGTCCTGTGCAAGCGACTGGTCCCGGATCAGGGCTTCGTGGTGTTCTTCACGAACTACGATTCGCGCAAAGGCCGCGAACTGGAAGAACATCCCCGCGCCGCGGCCGTGTTTCATTGGGACGCGATGCATCGGCAAGTTCGGCTGGAAGGGCCGATCGTGATGTCGCCGGCCCCGGAGAGCGATCAATATTTCGCCAGCCGCGCGTTCGAAAGCCGCATCGGCGCCTGGGCCAGCGCCCAAAGCGAACCGCTCGCGTCGCGCGGCGCACTAGCCGCGCAGGTCGAGGCAGTGAAAGAGCGGCTGGGTCTGCAGAAGGCAACGGACGGCGAAGTGCCGCGGCCGCCGCACTGGGGCGGCATTCGACTGTGGATCGATTCGATCGAACTGTGGGCGGAAGGCGCCGGCCGCATCCACGAGCGCGCCCGCTGGACCCGCCAGCTCACGAAAAAGGATGAGTTTTCGTTCAGCGGCGGGCCGTGGACCGGCACGCGGCTGAATCCCTGAGCCGCGTTATTTGACGACCTTCAAGGTCGGCTTGGAACGCTTCGGCTGCTCGGGGCTGCCCGTCGGTGTTTCCGTTGGCGCAGTCGGGGGCGTCGGCGGGGGCGCATCGGCCTCCGAGAAAATCATTCCCTGCCCCGTCTCGCGCGCATAAATACCGAGCACCGCCGCGATCGGCACCATCACGTCGTGCGTGACCGCGCCGAATCTCGCGCGGAACCGAACTACGTCATTGCCCAAGCTGAGGTTGCTGGTCGCGCTGTTGCTCACGTTCAGGATGATCTTGCCTCCCTGAACGTACTGGCGCGGCACTTCCACGCCTTGTAACGAAGCATCGACAACTATGTGAGGAGTCTGATCGCTGTCGCTGATCCATTCGTGCATGGCACGCAATAAATAGGGACGTCGCGATCGAACTGGAGCATCTGCCATGAGTACCGCCGCGGGTTTTAAGCGCGCATTTCCTGCTCGGCGCGCGACAGACTGTGCCGGAACGCGGGCCGGGAGAACAATAGGTTGGCGTACTTGGTAATAGGTTGCGCCTGCGGTGGCAAGTCGATTTCCCAATACAACAAGCGCCACAGGATGGGAGCAATGGTGGCATCCACCAACGAGAACTCGTCCGACAGGAAGTACGGCTTGGCCTTGAACACGTCGGTGCTGGCCAGAATGCTGTCGCGGAGGATTTTGCGCGCCTTCAGGCCGTTCTTGCGGTCCGAGGGGTCGTCGATCTGCTGGGCGAGGCTGTACCAGTCCCGCTCGATCCGATACAGCGCCAGGCGGAACTGCGCGCGGGCCACCGGATCCACCGGCATCAGCGGCGGATGCGGGAAGCGCTCGTCCAGGTATTCGATGATGACGCGGGAGTCATAGAGGACCAGATCACGGTCCACCAGGGTGGGGACCGTGTGGTACGGGTTCAGGTCGAGCAGGTCCTCGGGCAGGTTACCGCCCTGCACGTCGATGGTCTCGACATGAATGCTCTTCTCAGCCAGAACGATCCTGGTGCGATGGCTCCAGGGATCGTCGGCGCGTGAGAAGAGCGTCATCATGGCAGTACGCTCCGGACAGATCTGAACGAACGCGCCGTAGCTCCCACGCGGGGGGCTACTTCACGTCCTTCCAGAACTCCTTCTTCAAGAAGTAAGCGAACAGGAAGAAGACTATCAGGAATGCCAGCACGCGCATGCCCAAATTGCGCCGTTCGATCTGCATCGGCTCGGCGATGTAGTCGAGGAAATTGACCGTGTCGCGGACGAATTGGTCGTACTCCTGCGGCGAAAGACTGCCCTGCTTCGCCAGTTCGAATTCCTTGAACTTCTTATGGACCGTGTTGTGTTCCGCATCGCTCTCGCCATCATAGACCGCCTGCTGTAAGCCTTGCAGCTCCCACAGCACGTGCGGCATGGCGGTGCCCGGCAGGATCAGGTTGTTGGTGCCCGTCGGCCTGCTCGGATCCAGATAGAACGACTTCAGGAAGGAGTAGATGTAGTCGGCCCCACGGCTGCGCGCAATGAGGGACAGGTCCGGCGGCGTGGTACCGAACCAGTGATTGGCATCTTCCGGCTTCATGCCGATCTTGATGGTGTCGTGGATTCGCTCACCCACGAACATCAAGTTGTCAGTCACTTGCTTTTCGCTCAGCTCCAGATCTTCCGCCAGACGGCTGTACCGGACGTACTTGGCCGAGTGGCAGCCGCTGCAATAGTTCACGTAGTTGCGTGCGCCGCGCTGAAGCGAGGCGACGTTGGCAACGTCGTTGCGCGCCAGTTGCATGGCCGAGTTATGGCCCTCCGCCGCCGCGCCGATCGCGGACCAGCTCAGAGCGGACAACCCCACCACACCCAGTACCAGCTTATGGAAACTCTTCTTCATCATGGCTTCGGCTAGATGCTCAGTGGGCATGGTAGGTCACGCGTTCCGGCACAGGCTTGGTCTGGTCGATCCTCGTGTACCAGGGCATGAGCAGGAAGAACGCGAAGTAGACGACCGCGAAGAAGCGCGCCGCCAGGGTGTATTCCGGCGTCGCCGGCTTCAGGCCGAGGTAGCCGAGCGCGATGAAGCTCACCGCGAACGCACCGAGGAAGCCGCGCCACAGCCAGCCGCGATAGCGGACCGACTTGACCTTGGAGCGGTCCAGCCACGGCAGGAACACGAACAACACCACGGCCGCGCCCATCAGAGCGACACCCAGCAGCTTGTTCGGAACCGCGCGCAGGATCGCGTAGAACGGCGTGAAGTACCACACCGGCGCAATGTGCTCAGGAGTCTGCAGCGGATTGGCCGGATCGAAGTTGGCGTGCTCCAGGAAGTAGCCGCCCATTTCCGGCGCGAAGAACAACACCAGTGCGAACACCATCGCGAACACGACGAAGCCCACCAGATCCTTCACGGTGTAGTACGGATGGAACGGAATGCCGTCCACCGGATGACCGTCCGGGCCCTTCAGCTTCTTGATCTCGACGCCGTCCGGATTGTTCGAGCCCACTTCGTGCAGGGCGAGGATGTGCGCGATCACCAGGAACACCAGCGCCAGCGGCAACGCGATGACGTGCAGCGCGAAGAAGCGATTCAGCGTGATGTCGGAGATGTAGTAGTCGCCGCGGATCCACTCCACGAGACCTTCACCGATGCCGGGAATCGCGCCGAACAGCGACACGATCACCTGCGCGCCCCAGTAGGACATGTTGCCCCAGGGCAGCAGGTAGCCGAAGAACGCCTCGGCCATCAGGCACAGATAAATCAGCATGCCGAAGATCCACACCAGCTCGCGCGGGTTCTTGTACGAGCCGTACATGAGACCGCGGAACATGTGCAGATAGACGACGATGAAGAACGCCGAGGCGCCGGTGGAGTGCATGTAGCGGATCAGCCAGCCCCACTCCACGTCGCGCATGATGTACTCGACCGACGCGAACGCGTCCGCGGCCGAGGGCTTGTAGTTCATCGTCAGGAAGATGCCCGTGACGATCTGCAGTACCAGCACGACCAGCGCGAGCGAGCCGAAGTAGTACCAGAAGTTGAAATTCTTCGGCGCGTAGTACTCGCTGACGTGTTCCTTCCACGTGCGAGTCAGCGGGAAGCGCGCGTCGATCCAGTCGACGAGCTGACCCATCTTGCCCTTCTCCGGCATGGTGGCGCTCATTATGCAACCTCCGCGTCAACGCCGATCTGCACCACGCCGTCGGTAATGAAACGGTATGGCGGCACTTTGAGATTCAACGGCGCGGGCACGTCCTTGAACACACGGCCGGCCAGGTCGAACTTCGAGCCGTGGCACGGGCAGTAGAAGCCGCCCGGCCAGTCGGCGCCGAGCTCGGCGTCCGCGGCCTGGAAGCGGCTCATCGGCGCGCAACCCAGGTGCGTGCACACGCCGACCAGCACCAGATATTCTGGCTTCAGCGAGCGCACTTCGTTCTTGGCGTACTTGGGCTGGTCGGACTGCTCCGACTTCGGGTCGCGCAGGCGATCCGCGAGGGACGGATCCTCGAGCTGCTTCATCATCTCCGGCGAGCGACGCACGATGAAGATGGCCTGGCCGCGCCAGTTCACCTTGACCATGGAGCCGGACTCGAGCTTGCTGATGTCCTGTTCGACCGGTGCGCCCAGCGCTTGCGCGCGTGCGCTCGGCTTCCAGGACGCGAGGAACGGGACGGCGGTCATCGCGGCACCGGCTATGCCGGTGACGGTCGTCGCGACCAGCAGGAAATGGCGCCGGCCGCCATCGACCCCATCTTTATCTACTTCTGACGTCATCCAAATCTCCGCGAGGCATCTGTCGCACGCGCAACCTCACCCGAGCCCTTGAAGCCCAGCGAGGTTTCAAACGTTCAAGGAATTCCGCATTATACACATATCGCTCAGCGCACTATGAAGCGCCCCCGGTCATCACCGGTACTCTTATCCGAGCCGCATCCGTGCCCACCGTGCCGCAGACCCTGTTGTTCCTGCTGAAATGGACCTTGGTGGGCCTGGCCATCGCCGCCGTCCTGCTGCTGGTCCGCCCGGCGCAGACCGTCCCGTCGGCCGCGCCCGCCACGCAGGAATCCCCTGCTTCGCCCGTGGCCTTCACGCCGCGCGAGGGCGAGGTGCGCAGGTCTTTCGCCGATGCGGTCAGCCGCGCCGGACCGGCCGTAGTTAACATTTACACGGCGCGTGTAGTCGCGAATGCGCCGTCCGCCACCAACGGCAATCCGCTGTTACGACAGAATCCGGCCCAGGTCCGACAGCGCGTGGAAGGCAGCCTCGGCTCGGGCGTCATTGTCGATTCCGACGGCCATCTGATTACCAACGACCACGTGGTTCATGGCGCGGACCAGATCCGCGTGCAACTGGCGGATGGTCGCGTCGCTACCCCAACCATCGTCGGCACCGATCCGGATACCGATCTCGCGGTCCTGCGCGTGGATCTGGAGAACCCGCCGGTCATGCCCATGGGCCGCTCCAACGTCCTGCGCGCGGGCGATGTGGTGCTCGCCATCGGCAATCCGTTCGGGCTCAGTCAGACCGTGACCCAGGGCATCGTGAGCGCCACGGGCCGCGGTCGGCTCGGCGTCACCGATTTCGAGGATTTCATTCAGACCGACGCGGCCATTAATTTCGGCAATTCCGGTGGCGCGCTGATCAACACGGACGGCGAATTGATCGGCATCAACACGGCGGTGCTCGCGCAGACGCTGGGCACGGACGGCATCAGCTTCGCGATTCCCGTGAACATGGTCCGCGGGGTAATGGATGAAATCATCGCGCACGGGCGTGTGCGTCGTGGGTGGCTGGGTGTGTCTTCTGAGGAGTTGCCGCGAATGACAGCCGCTGCGTTGGGTATTGATCCGCCGGTGGCGCTGCGAATCAGCTCAGTGGATCCGCTCGGCCCGGCCGCGAAGGTCGGCATGCGAGTGGATGATCTGGTGACTCACCTGAACGGTCAGCAGATCGTGAATGCGCAGGAAGCATTGAATCGCGTGGCCGCGATGTCGCCCGGCTCCATCCTCGAAATCCGCGGCCGCCGTGGCCGCTCGCCCTTGTCTATTGAAGCGACGTTAGAAGAGCGACCGCCTCGCGGCTCCCGCTAAGACCCTCCGGCCCGCGTCTTCGCCGGGCCGCGGTGAACTTTCCGCCCAGCCCTTCGCCGGGCCGCCGTGAACTTTCCGGCCCGCCCCTTCGCCGGGCCGGCGGTGAACTCTCCCCGGCCCGCGTCTTTGCCGGGCCCGCGGTGAACTCTCTCGGCCCGCGTCTTCGCCGGGCAGCGGTAACTATCCCTGGCCCGCGTCTTCGCCGGGCCGGCGATAGAGCGAGAAAAAAAATTGCGGCTGCGTTAGGCGATGCGCTTGATCTGCGCGCCGATCTGCTCAAGCTTTTCTTCAATGCGCTCGTAACCACGATCGATGTGGTAGATGCGGTGAATCTCAGTGGAACCCTGCGCTACGAGTGCAGCTAGCACGAGGCTCGCCGACGCGCGCAAATCCGTCGCCATCACCGGGGCCGCGGTGAGGCGCTCGACGCCGCGAATAATCGCGGTATTGCCTTCAATACGAATGTCCGCGCCGAGGCGTCGCATTTCCAACATGTGCATGAAGCGGTTCTCGAAGATCGTCTCCACCACCGTCGCCACGCCTTCCGCAACCGTATTCAACGCCGCGAACTGCGCCTGCATGTCTGTCGGGAATGCGGGATAAGGCGCGGTGCGAAGATCGACCGACTTCGGCCGGCGGCCGCGCATGTCGAGATCGATCCAGGTGTCGCCGATCTCAATCTCCGCGCCGGCCTCGCGCAGCTTCAACAACACCGCGTCGAGATGATCGGGCCGCGTGCCTTTGATCTTCACGTGACCGCCGGTGATCGCACCGGCCACCAGATAGGTGCCCGTCTCGATCCGATCCGGCAGCACGTCGTAGCTCGCGCCGTTCAAGCGCTCGACGCCGGTGACGGTAATAACATCCGTACCCGCGCCGCTGATCTTCGCGCCCATGGCACTGAGGAAATTCGCGAGATCGACGACCTCGGGCTCGCGCGCGGCGTTTTCGATGACGGTCTGCCCTTCCGCCAAGGTCGCGGCCATGAGCAAGTTCTCCGTACCGGTGACGGTCACGGTCTCGCACACGATGCGCGCACCTCTGAGGCGATCGGCCTTGGCGCGGATGTAACCATTTTCGATCTGAATGTCCGCGCCCATCGCGCGCAGACCATCAACGTGAATATTCACCGGGCGTGCGCCGATGGCGCAGCCGCCGGGCAGCGACACATCCGCCTTGCCGAAGCGGGCCAGCAGCGGTCCGAGCACGACGATCGATGCGCGCATCGTGCGCACCAGCTCATACGGAGCGACGAAAGCATTGGCGGTGGACGCATCCACCTCGACCCGCATGCGATCGTCGATGGTCACGCTCACGCCCATACGACCGAGCAGCTCGATCATGGTCGTGACGTCCTGAAGATGCGGCACGTTGCCCACCGACACCGGCCCCTCGGCCAGCAGCGTCGCGGCCAGAATCGGCAGCGCGGCATTCTTCGCGCCGGAGATTCGAACCTCGCCCTGGAGCGGCGCGCCGCCCTGAATCAGCAGCTTGTCCATGGAATTACTTTTGTTCGGAAGGCGCGAACGCCTGGATGCTGAGCGCGTGGATTTCACGGCCCATCAGCTGTCCGAGCGTCGCGTACACCAGCTGATGCCGCTGGATCATGCGACGGCCCTCGAACTGCGGGGCCACGATGACCGCTTCGAAATGAGTGTCGTCGTCGGATGCGACGCGCACTTGCGCGCCCGGCAATCCGGTCTGGATCAGCGCTTGGACCTCGGCGGCATTCATCGATGCGGGGTATCCGGAAATTTCAGAGGGCGGCCATGATATCCGATCCTCGGGCCGATCCGTCGCGCCGATTCGCGCTCGCTGAGACATGCACTCTTGCCGCGAAATAACCAGCGCCGCGGCCCGTGAGTCTCGTCAATTCGCTATCATTCGCGGATGCGATCTTTACCGACGTCCGCCCCGCTCGATTCTGAACAGTTGCTCACGCGCGGCCGTCGCGTGCTGGCTACGGAAGTCGCTGCGGTGCAAGCGCTCGAAGCGCGCCTGGACGGCGATTTCGTCACGGCCTGCCAGCTGGTGCACGACTGCTGCGGCCGGGTCGTGGTCACCGGAATGGGTAAATCCGGGCACATCGGCAACAAGATCGCGGCGACCCTGGCGAGCACCGGCACGCCCGCATTTTTCCTGCATCCGGCCGAGGCCAGTCACGGCGACATGGGCATGATCACCCACGACGACGTGGTCGTGGCAATTTCCAACTCGGGCGAGACTGCGGAGTTGCTCACCATTCTTCCCGGCATCAAGCGACTGGGCGTGCCGCTGATCGCGATGACCGGCAAAGCGCAGTCGACACTCGCCAAGGCCGCCTCGGCAGTGCTCGATGTCAGCGTTCCGGAGGAGGCCTGTCCTCACAATCTCGCGCCGACCGCGAGCACCACGGCGACACTTGCCATGGGCGATGCCCTCGCCGTCGCGGTGCTGGAAGCCCGGGGTTTCAGCGAGGAGGACTTCGCGCGCTCGCATCCGGGCGGCAGCCTCGGACGAAGGCTGTTATTGCACGTTGAAGATGTGATGCGCACTGGCGAGCAATTGCCCACGGTCAGCCCCGACACCTCGCTCAAGGACGGGCTGCTGGAAATCAGCCGCAAAGGCCTCGGCATGACGGCGGTAGTCGACGACCGGCAGCGTGTGCTCGGCATCTATACCGATGGCGACTTGCGCCGTGCGCTGGACCATCCGATCGATATCAACGTCGTGCGCATGCGTGATGTGATGACCGCGAATCCCAAGACGATCCAACCGAGAGTCCTGGCCGCGGAGGCTGTGCACCTGATGGAAAAACATCGCATCACCCAACTGCTGGTGACCGACGCGGGCAATGTCCTGGTCGGCGCCTTGAACGTTCATGATCTGTTCCGCGCCGGGGTGATGTAATTCATGGACACCCTGGTGGA
Organism: Steroidobacter flavus; assembly: GCF_042651805.1. NCBI lineage: Bacteria > Pseudomonadati > Pseudomonadota > Gammaproteobacteria > Steroidobacterales > Steroidobacteraceae > Steroidobacter > Steroidobacter flavus. The sequence continues at coordinate 505,794 of NZ_JBHSDU010000003.1, forward strand.
ACGTGCCAACGACGTGCGCCTGCTGGTGCTGGACGTGGATGGTGTGCTGACCGACGGGCGGCTGTATTTCACCGCCCGCGGCGAGACGATGAAATGTTTTCATGTACGCGACGGCGCCGGCATCAAGCAAGTGCTCAATGCCGGGCTGCAGGTCGCGGTGATTTCGGGCCGCCAGTCGAAGGCGGTAGACAAGCGCATGGCCGAGCTCGGTGTGACCTGGATCCGTCAGGGCGTGCACGACAAGGCGGCGGCGCTGCGCGAGTTGCTGGAGATGCTGAACCTCACACCCCAAGCCGTGGCGAGCGTCGGTGACGACACGCCGGACCTGTCGCTGTTCGAAGTATCGCGGCTCGCGGTCGCGGTCGCGGACGCGCATTCGAGCGTGAAGTCGCGTGCGCATTTCATTACGCAGGCACCCGGCGGTCAGGGCGCGGTGCGCGAGGTGTGCGATCTGCTGCTGGAAACCCGGCGCATCGGCGTCAATCGGCAGGTGCACGGATGAACTGGCGCTGGGTGTCATTGGCCGCCGCGCTCGCCGCCATCGTGATCGGTTATGGCGCGTTCGTGGACAATGGCGAGGCACCCACGGCGAATCATGAGATGCCCGACCAGCCCGGTTATTACCTGAAGGACGCCGTGATCCTGCGCACGCGCGAGGACGGCTCGCCCGGGGTCGAATTGATCGCACGGCGCATCGACCAGCGCTTGAGCCGGCCGGCGCGGGGCGAGGCGATCACCATGGAGTCGGTGCGCGTGAATTACTTCGGAGCGAAGGACTGGCAATGGGAGCTGACCGCCAAGAACGGATTGGTTCCGCCGAATTCGCGCGTCGTACAGTTGGAAGGCGATGTGGAGTTGCGACCTCTCGAAGGCAACTCGAACATGTATCTGCGCACCAACGAGCTGGCGATCGACACCGAAAAAAATATTGCTTACAGCACCCGCTCACCCGTGCAGATGCGTTACGGCCAGCATTCGATGACCGTGAAAAGCCTGCGCGCCGATTTGACCAGCGAGAAACTGCGGCTGGAGACAGTGAATGGAAAGTTTGATCCGCAAACACGACGGTAGGCGACGCGCGGCTCGCGCGGTCGGAGCGCTACTGTTGCTGTTCGCAACGGTGGGCAGCGGCGCCGCGAACGCGCCCAAGCTCGAAGGTGGCTTCACCTGGAGCGCCGACGTGCTCAGCTCCGATTTTCGCAGCGACACGCTCGACCTCGCCGGCAACGTGCGCGTCCTGCAGGGCCCGATGTCCATCGAAGCGCAGACCGCGAAGGCAAAGAACGTGCGCGCGGATACGAGCCGCTGGACCTTCGAAACCGCCGTGCGCATTCGCACCGCCGAGGCCGATCTGCAGTCCAATCTGGCGACGGCCGCTTTCATCAACGGACAGATTGCCGATGCGCGCGTCGAAGGCACGCCGGCGCGCTTCGAACAGATTGGCGCTTCCGATAATCGTCAGGTGCGCGGTCGCGCCGGCGTGATCGAGTATGACTTCAACACCGGCGTGGTGAAGCTCACGAATCAAGTGTGGTTCAGCAACGGTAAGGATGAGTTCCGCGGCGACGTGGTGATCTACAACGTGCGTGACGAGCGCGTGCAGATCAATCCGGGCGGCTCATCGAACCGGGTCCGCGGCATCATCCGTCCGAACCAAAAGACACAGACGAACAGCGGCGCTAACGGAACCGCGGCCATCGTCGAGCCCACCTTCAATGAGAACGGCGAGTCGATCCAGAACGAACGCGTCGAGCCAAAGCTGGCGACCGAATCCACCGGCGGCGGCGCATGACCCGGCTGCGCGTCGAGGGGCTCGCCAAAAAGTATCGCTCGCGACAGGTCGTCAAGAATCTGTCGCTCGAAGTGTCGAGCGGTGAAGTCGTCGGTCTGCTCGGCCCCAACGGCGCCGGCAAGACCACCGCGTTCTACATGATCGTCGGCCTGGTCCCCACGGACGCGGGCCGCATCATCCTGGACGATCAGGACATCTCGAAGTTGCCGGTGCATCGACGCGCGCGTCTCGGCGTGGGCTATCTGCCGCAGGAAGCCTCGGTGTTCCGCAAGCTCACGGTCGAGGACAACATCCGCGCCATTCTCGAAGTGCGTCCCGAGTTGAACCGCGACAAGCGCGACGAGATGCTCGAGTCGCTGCTCGACGAGCTGCACATCGGCCACATCCGTAACAGCGTCGGCCAGTCGCTGTCCGGCGGCGAACGCCGGCGCGTCGAAATCGCCCGCGCGCTGGCCGCGGAACCCCAGTTCATGCTGCTGGACGAGCCTTTCGCGGGCGTCGATCCGATCTCGGTGCTGGATATCCAGCGCATCATCCGGCACCTTGTCGCACGCAACATCGGTGTGTTGATTACGGACCATAACGTCCGGGAAACCTTAGGGATTTGCGGCCGCGCTTACATTGTCAGCGGGGGCAGCGTGATCGCCGCGGGGACTGCGGAAGAGATCCTTGCAAATCAGCAGGTCCGTGAGGTGTACTTGGGTCAGGACTTCCGGCTTTAGGCATCCTGCTTGCAGGGGGCCGCCCCGCCGGCCCGTTGACGACCTACAAGCGAGACGAATGCTCAAGCCCGCCCTGCAGCTCCGACTCGGCCAGCAGCTGACCATGACCCCTCAGCTGCAGCAGGCCATCCGCCTTTTGCAGCTGCCTGTGCTGGAGCTTCAAGCGCAGATCCGCGAGGCGTTGGAAAGCAACGTCATGCTGGAGGCCGAGGACGAGTCGGGCAGCCTCGAGACCGGCGAATCCACCGAGCCGCAATTCGAGCCGACGTACGAATCGCCCGCGCCCAGCCCCGAGGCGAGCTCCAGCAACGAGCACAACGAACACAATGACGACCGCGGCGAGACTGCCGAGGCCGCCGAACAGCCGCTCGACATCGTCGAGGATCAGGACTGGAGCGATTCGCAGGTCACCGGTCAATCCGACACGCCCTGGTCGGGCGATGACGATCACTCGCAAGACTTTTCCGACGCGCGCGGCGAGACGCTGCAGGAACATCTGACCTGGCAGCTGGAAATGTCGCGCCTCAATGAGCGCGAGATGCGCATCGGCGCGGCCATCATCGATGCGATCAATGACGACGGCTACGTGATCGAGCCGCTCGACGAGATCGCGCGCAATTTACAACCTGAGCTGGTCGTGGCCACCGCCGAGGTCGAGCGCGTGCTCACCCAGGTGCAGGCCATGGACCCCGCGGGTGTCGGCGCACGCTCGGTCAGCGAATGCATCGAGCTGCAGCTCCGTCAGCTGGACCCGGATACGCCGGGCCGTGAGACCGCGCTCGCAATCGCCGCCGGTTATCTAGATCAAGTCGCCGAGCAGCAGTACGCACTGTTGCGGCGGCAGCTGCGCGTTACCGAAGAGGAATTGGAAAACGCGTTAGTACTGGTCCGCGCCTGTCAGCCGCGCCCGGGCTCCAGTGTGCATTCCGTACCTGCCGAGTACATCGTGCCCGACGTGTTCGTGCGTCGGACCGAGCGAGGCTGGGCGGTCGATATCAATCCCGCGAGCCTGCCGCGCATTCGCGTGAATCAGAGTTACGCGGGCCTCATCGGCCGCGGCGGCGACCATGCGATGTTACGCACCCAGCTGCAGGAAGCGCGCTGGCTGATCCGCAGCCTCGAGATCCGCAACGAGACGCTGCTCAAAGTGGCCCGTTGCATCGTGCAGCGTCAGTCGGCGTTCCTGGAGAACGGCGACGAGTACATGCAGCCGATGATCCTCAAGGACGTGGCCGAAGCCGTGCAGATGCACGAGTCGACCATCTCCCGCGTCACCACCAACAAGTACATGCACACGCATCGTGGCGTGTTCGAGTTTCGTTATTTCTTTTCCAGTCATGTCGCCGCCAGCGACGGCACGGAGATGTCCTCTACGGCCATCCGCGCCAAGATCCGTAAGCTGGTGGCCGCGGAGGAGCCCGATAAGCCGCTCTCGGACAGCCGCATCGCCGACATCCTGTCACGCGAGGGCGTGCTGGTAGCGCGGCGTACCGTCGCTAAATACCGTGAAGCGCTAGGTATACCTCCGTCCAGCGAACGCAAGAGAGTTTCGGTGAGATAGCCAGCAGTTCCCCCCGCTCCGTACCCCTAGGAGGCTTCCATGCAACTGAACGTCACTGGTCACCACGTCGATGTCACCACTTCCATGAAGGGCTACGTCGAAAAGAAGCTGGACCGCATCGTCAGGCACTCCGACCACATCATTGACGTTCATTGCATCCTTACCGTGGAGAAGCTGAGGCACAAAGCCGAGGCCAAGGTTCTGTTGAATGGCGCCATGGTGTACGCGGACGCCGTCGATATGGATATGTACGCGGCCATCGACGCGCTGGCCGACAAGCTCGACCGCCGGGTAAAGAAGCACAAGGAAAAGCTCGCGGACCATCACGCGCTCGAAGCACAAAAGGTCCGTCCGTCCTAATCGGTCACCCGCCCTGGAAAAACTGCCGAGCGGTTCACAAATCCGCCGGCCCTCGGGCACACGGACCGTGCCCTACCTGTCACACACGCCCGACTCGTTGCCGCCCTTGCGCCGCTCGCTGTAGTCTTTGCAGCCAGCCCTCACCAGTATTGTGTTTGTACCCATGCGTCTCGTCATCGTCAGTGGCCTGTCCGGATCCGGCAAGAGCGTGGCCCTGCACATGCTCGAGGATCTCGACTATTACTGCGTGGACAACATCCCCGCGGGCCTGCTGCCAATGTTCATTTCCCATACCGTGCGCTCGCGCGAGTCGACGTATGGATATACGGCCGTCGGTGTCGATGCGCGCAACCGTCCCGCTGAAATCGCCTCGGTGCCGAAGCTGGTCGCCGATCTCAAGCGCAGCGGCGTGGCCTGCGAAGTGCTGTTTCTGCGCGCCGACCAGGAAACCCTGCTGAAGCGCTATAGCGAGACACGGCGGCGTCATCCGCTCAGTCGCGACGGCTTGGGTCTGGCCGAGGCCATCAGCCAGGAACAATCGCTGCTGGAGCCGATCGCGGACGCGGCCGATCTGATCATCGACACCACGCGCTCCAGCGTGCACGAGCTGCGCGAGCTGATCCGCGACCGGGTCGGCGCACGCGTCGAAGGACGCATGTCCATCCTGTTCGAATCGTTCGCCTTCCGTCACGGCGTGCCGGGCGATGCGGACTTCGTGTTCGATGTGCGCAGTCTGCCGAATCCCTATTGGGAGCCCGGCCTCGCGCGCTTCACCGGCCGCGATCCCGCGGTGGTGGAATATCTCGAACGGCATCCGCAGGTGACCAAGATGTTCGACGACATCGTCGGCTTCCTGGAGCACTGGATTCCCGAGCTGGTACGCACCAACCGCAGCTATTTGACCATCGCCATCGGCTGTACCGGCGGTCAGCATCGTTCCGTGTATCTTGTGGAACGTCTCGCGCGACATTTCTCGGCGAAATTTCCGCAGGTCCACGCGCGCCATCAAGTAGTCGGCGCTCACCGCGCCAGCTAATCAGTGTCAACTTGACTTCGCGGGCGCGCCTCACGCCGCTACACTGCGCCCGCCATGACCGAAGCCCAGGAACAAAAGCAGAGCCGACTCGCCGCGCTACGTAGCGCGCTCGAGCAGGGTTCGCTGCGCCATGGGCATCGGCTCATCAACAGCCTGCATCCGGCGGAAATCGCCTCGCTGATCGAATCGCTGCCGCCCGCCCGCCGCGAAATCGTCTGGGAATTCGTCGACCCCGAGTACGAGGGCGACGTGCTGATCGAGCTCAACGAGGAAGTGCGCGCCGAGCTGATCGGCGGCATGGACGCCGAGGAGCTGATCGCGGCCACCGAAGGCATGGAAGTCGACGACCTCGCCGACCTCATCGGCGACCTGCCCGAGACGCTGAACGAGCGCGTGCTCCATTCCATGGACGCGCAGGATCGTGAACGACTCTCGGCGGTGTTGCAGTTCGACCAGGACAGCGCCGGCGGTCTCATGAACCTCGACGCGGTCACCGTCCGCGCGGACGTGACACTCGAAGTCGTCCTGCGTTACTTGCGGATGCGAGGCGAACTGCCCGCGCGCACCGACCAATTGTTCGTGGTGAATCGTCACGATCGATACCGCGGCGCCGTGGACATAACACGGCTGCTCACCGAGGACCCGGAGAAGACTGTCGGCGAGGTGATGGACTCGGGCATCGAAGGCATCCCACCCGAAACACCGGCGGGCGAAGTCGCGAAGCTGTTCGAAGACCGCGACCTCGTGTCCGCCGCCGTGGTGACCAGCGACGGCAGGTTGCTCGGCCGTATCACCATCGACGACGTCGTCGACGTCATCCGCGAGGAAGCCGATCACTCGGTCATGAGCATGGCCGGTCTCGGCGAGGACGAGGATATGTTCGCTGGCGTCCTCACCAGCGCCCGCCGTCGCGCGATCTGGCTGAGCGTCAACCTCGCCACTGCGTTCCTGGCGGCGAACGTCGTCGGTCTGTTCGAAGCGACCATCGAGAAAGTCGTGGCGCTCGCCGTGCTGATGCCCATCGTCGCCAGCATGGGCGGCATCGCGGGCAGTCAGACGCTGGTGCTGATCATCCGCGGTATCGCGCTCGGTCAGATCGAGCACACCAATGCGCGCTGGCTGCTGATTCGAGAAATCTCCGTGGGCCTGCTCAACGGCATCGGGCTCGCCAGCATGGTGGGACTCGCCGCCGGGATCTGGTTCGAGAAATGGACCATTGGCGTCATCATCTTCGCCGCGCTGATGATCAATCTGTCCGCGGCGGCGCTGGCCGGCGTCGGCGTGCCGCTCATATTGAAACGCCTGGGTGTCGATCCCGCGCTGGCCGGCGGCGTGGTGCTCACCACCGTCACCGATACCGTCGGCTTCGCCTCACTTCTGGGCCTCGGCACGCTGTTCCTTACGTAGATCGAGCCGCCGTAGGATGGCCGTCGCTCCCGTCGACGCGACCGAGTAACCGGCCAGGAACGACATCAAATCGTCGGCCCGCTTCATCGCGTCCTGATAGCCGAGCGCGATCAACTCGCGTGTGTACGTATCCTGGAACAACAGATAACTCATCAGCTGACCGCCGCCAGTATTCATCGCGCCCATCGTTCTCAGCAGCACGCGCAGGGTTCGCGGCAGCGAGTCGACATGATGGCGCGCGATCTCCGACAGATCGCGACTCGGCAGAATCACCAGCATGTCGATCCGTCGCAGCTGCACCGTGCTGTCCGGATTGCTCACCGTGATGGGGCCGACTTTATCGACGATCTGATTCAGCTGCGTGAGCCGTTCCAGATCCGAATACATGCCGTCGCTGAACAGCGAGTCCAGCATGTAGCCGAAGATCTGGCCGAACGTGGGACACAGCGGCGGCACTGCCATGGTTGGCGAGGCTTCGTTACGCGTACCGATCACTAGCAAACGTTGCGCGCCAAGATGAATGGCGGCGCTGAATGGATTCGCCTCGCGCATCGCGCCGTCGCCGTAGTACTCGTCGCCCAGCAACACCGGCGGGAACAAGAACGGCACCGCGACGCTTGCCATTAAATGCTCGACCGACAGCGACACCGGCTCGCCGGCGCGGCGCGTTCGTTTCCACGGCGAGCTGCCCGGCTTGGCCTCAAAGAAAGAAACGGAACGCGTGCTCGCGTAGCCGGCGGTCGACATCGCGATGGCGTCCAGATGGCCCTCTTCGATGGAGCGGGCAATGCGGCCGAAATCGAACTGTTCCTTCAGCAGCTCGCGCAACGGCGAATTATCGAACAACGATTTCGGCGGCGGCAGCAGCCAGCCGCCCGACAGCATCGCGAACAGCCAATGCAGACTGGCGCGCAGCATGCTGCCGGTATCGGCGCGAAACACCTGCCCCACCTGAAAGTTGCGCCAGACGCGCTCGAGGTTACCGACCGCGACGCGGAAGCGATCGGCGTGAACGGCGATGGCGGTCGCGTTCACCGCCCCCGCCGAGGTGCCGGACACCACCGGGAAAGGATTGATGGCACGAGCCGGCAAGAGATCGGAGATCGCCCGCAGGACGCCCACTTGATAGGCGGCCCGCGCGCCACCGCCGGGTAACACCAACCCGACCTTGGGCGGTCCAACCGGAGGCGCGGAGGTGGGAATGCGCTCGCTCATATGTTGAATCCGTGCCGTTATCGTTGGCGAAATTCCCGACGCTGTTGAATTGATCCGGGCGCTCGCCGCTGAGCGTTTAGTATGGCACAGTGCTTCGGAACGCCTCGTGACACACGTGTTATATGGCGTCGCGGGCCGCCTTTTTCAGAGGGTTTTCCATGAATCTTCGTCTCGCTCGCTCGAATATGCAGGTCTGGCTGCGCACCTGGATGCTGGCCGTCACCTTCACCTGGATGGCCGCCAACCTCGCCCAGGCCGCCGAAGGCCCGGCCCTGGGCAGCACCGCCCCGGACTTCAAGCTGCAGGACCAGGCCGGCAAATGGCATGAGCTGAAGGACTATCGCGGCAAGTGGGTGGCGCTGTATTTCTATCCCAAGGACAAGACCCCGGGCTGCACCACCCAGGCGTGCGAGTTCCGGGACAACGTGTTTGCATTCCGCGACGCCAACGCGGTCATCCTTGGCGTGAGCGTCGATGACGTCGAATCTCACAAGGAGTTCGCCGAGAAACACGGCCTGCCCTTCACCATCCTCGCCGACGATAAGAAGGTCGTCGCCAAGGAGTACGGCGTACTGAAGCGCTTCCTCGGCGCGTTCGAGCTGGCCAGGCGGGATACGTTTCTAATCGACCCTCAAGGCAAGATCGTCCGTCACTACGCGGACGTCGATCCGAAAGGTCATTCGCAGATCGTGCTGAAGGACATCAAGGAATTGCAGGCGAAGAGCTGATTTGCCTGCGGGGGCAGGCGCTCAATGCAGCGCCTTGATCGCTTGCTCCAACCCGCCGAGCGTCAACGGAAACATCCGATTCTCGATCAGCTCACGCGTGACCTGCACGGACGGGGTGTAATCCCACCGCTGTTCCGGCTCCGGATTCAGCCAGACGTGGTGGGGCCACGTCTTGGTGAGCCGGTGCATCCACACTGACCCCGCCTCTTCATTCCAATGCTCGATGCTGCCGCCCGGCTGCACGATTTCATACGGGCTCATGGTCGCATCGCCGACCACGATCAGTTTGTAGTCGTGGCCGTAAGTCCGCATCACTTCCATCGTCGGAATCTTCTCCGCGCGGCGACGGTGGTTGTCCTTCCAGACGTGCTCGTAGACGAAGTTGTGGAAGTAGAAATATTCCAGGTGCTTGAACTCCGAGCGGGCGGCGGAGAACAGCTCTTCGCAGACGCGCACGTGATAATCCATCGAGCCGCCGACATCTAGAAACAGCAGCACCTTGATGGCGTTGTGCCGCTCGGGTACGAACTTCAGATCGAGCAGGCCGGCATTGCGGGCCGTGGCATCGATGGTGTTATCCAGATCCAGCAGCTCCGCCGCGCCTTCGCGGGCAAACTTGCGCAGCTTGCGTAGCGCGATCTTGATATTGCGCGTGCCGATCTCGACGGTGTCGTCGAGGTTTTTGAACTCGCGCTGATCCCACACTTTCACCGCGCTCTTGTTGCGCGACTCGTCCTGCCCGATCCGAATGCCTTCCGGGTTGTAACCGAACGCACCGAACGGCGAGGTGCCCGCAGTGCCGATCCATTTGTTACCGCCCTGATGACGTTCCTTCTGTTCGGCGAGCCGCTGCTTCAGCGTCTCGATCAGTTTGTCCCAGCCACCGAGCGCCTGGACCTGCGCTTTCTCTTCGTCGGTGAGCGTGCGCTCAGCCATGCGCTTGAGCCATTCCTCGGGAATGGACTTCATCATGGCTTCGAACAACTCTTCCGCGCCCTTGAAGTGCGCGGCGAAGGCACGATCGAAGCGGTCGAAGTGACGCTCGTCCTTCACCAGGCAAGCGCGCGACAGGTAATAAAAGTCCTCGGCGCTGGCGCTCGCGACCCGCGCCTGCAACGCCTGCAGCAGCGACAGGAACTCGGTGATCGACACCGGCACCCCGCTCTCGCGCAGCTTGAAGAAAAACGGCACCAGCATGGCTCGTTGCTCAGCGACCGCCGCGACGATTCAGAAACACCAGCTGTTCGAACAGATGCACATCCTGCTCGTTCTTCAGCAGCGCGCCGTACAGCGGCGGGATGGATTTCTTCGGATCGTCGCTGCGCAACGCTTCGGGCGGAATGTCTTCTGCGACCAGCAGCTTGATCCAGTCCAGCAACTCGGACGTCGAGGGCTTCTTCTTCAACCCCGGCATTTCGCGAACTTTGAAGAAGGCCGTCAGCGCTTCCGACAGCAACTCCTTCTTCAACGTCGGATAGTGCACGTCGACGATGCGCTCCATGGTCGTTGCATCCGGGAAGCGGATGTAGTGGAAGAAACATCGGCGCAGGAACGCGTCCGGCAGTTCCTTCTCGTTGTTGCTGGTGATGATGATGATCGGACGGTAGCGCGCCTTGATCCACTGGCGCGTCTCGTACACGTAGAACTCCATCCGATCCAGCTCGTGCAACAGATCGTTCGGGAATTCGATGTCGGCCTTGTCGATTTCATCGACCAGCAGCACCGGCTGCACATCGCTTTCGAAGGCTTCCCACAGGCGGCCTTTGACGATGTAGTTGCCGATGTCGTGCACCTTCGCCTCGCCGAGCTGCGAATCGCGCAGGCGGGACACGGCATCGTATTCATACAAGCCCTGCTGGGCCTTGGTCGTCGATTTGATATGCCAGCGATACAGCGGCCGCTGCAGCGAGCGCGCCACTTCTTCCGCGAGCTGAGTCTTGCCGGTGCCCGGCTCGCCTTTGACCAGCAGCGGACGGCCCAGCACGACGGCCGCGTTGACGGCCATCATCAAATCTTCAGTGGCAACGTAGTTGTCCGTGCCGGCGAACCGTGACGACATGAAAACCCCTAAACAGGCGCGAGAAACGACACCATACCATCGCTGGCAATGGTGCTCGATGACTTACTGTTTAGCGACGGCCGCAGGCGACAATTTGAGGGTATGTTTGGGCTCGCCCGGCAGCAGCGGGCGCGGCTCGCCGCGGGCCCAGGCCTTGTGGCCTGCTCCGTAGAACGGCGACATGGGGTGGTCGACCGGCCCACCGGGCATCTGGAAATATCCCTGCGCTTCCCGTCCCGGCGAGACCACCATGCGCTCGGAGGCGCCGAACGACGGCCCCTGAACGCGCGGCATGAACGAATCGCCCGACAGCGGCTGAGAAGGCATATCCAGCCAATGTCCGACGAACGGCAGGGCCTGCGACAGCGGATGTCTCATGGCCAACGTGTTCTGCGCGCCCCAGCTGCATTGGCTCAACGAGCCGCACTCATGCACCAGCTCTTTGAGCGCGGTATCGACGGACGCCAGCAACGCGTCCTCCCAACTCGGATAGCGCGGGTCGAGCATATGCGCCGGCTGCTTCGTGACCAATTGCCACAGCGGCCCTTCGAACTGCGCCGACGGGGAGAATTTGGTCTTCGGATATTTGAGGCGAGCGGCGGCGGTCAGCGATTCGAACACATCCTGCCGAATCTGCAGCCGCATGGCGCGAACCAGGCGATAGCCAACGTCGTCGGCTGCGGCGCGTGCCGACCAGTCCTCCAGAAACTTTCTCGCTTCCGCTCGCAACGGCTGACCTTGCACGGCGCGCTCATCGATCAACTCGAGCAGGAAGTCACGCCAGCGGATTAGAAACAACGCGCGATCGTCGAGCTGGATGTTGACCATGTCCGCCGGCGTCGCATTCTCGAGCGCCAGCAGATCGTCGCGAATCTGTGCGGCCCGCGCGCCGTTGTCGTACATGCCATCGCCCATGAACGACAACCACGTTTCGACATCGACCGTGCGCGCGTTCGCGGTCCACAACCGACCCGACTGCGGGTCGATGATGCGAGGATATTCCTCCGCCTTGCGCCAGCCGTTCCAACCGGTTTCCGGGGTGTTCCAGAGATAAGGCAGGGTCGAGTCGTAGTTGCTACGCACTGGCACCTGGCCCATCAACGACCAGCCGATACGACCGCTCGCATCGACCGCAATGAAATTCTGCACCGGCACGCCCGAGCGATTCGCCACGAGCAATGCGTTCTCGACGGTATCGACCGTCTCGAGATCGAACATTCGGAAGTTGGTGGCCTGCGCGTGGTGAGCGGTCCATGCCAATGCCAGCGGCCGATTCGACGTGTCCTCACGCACGATCGGTCCCCACCGCGTGTTGGTAACGGTGAGCTTCTCGTCGTCGCCGTCTTTCACCTTGAGAATTTCCTGACGCACCTGGAACGGCTCAGAGCCCTCCGGCGTCAGGTAACGCGAAGCGTCCTGCGGATCGCGCTCGACAATGACCAGATCGGTCCAGTCGCCGAAGCTGTTGGTAAAGCCCCAGGCCACGTGACCGTTGCTGCCGACGATCAGCAGCGGCAACCCCGGCAATGTCACACCGACCAGATCGCGATGCGCATCGCCATCGGTATCGACGATCATGCGTGCACGATACCAAACATGCGGCAGGCGCAGGCCGAGGTGCATGTCGTTCGCGAGCAGAGCACCCTTGTCGGCGGTATGCGTGCTCGCGACGGCCCAGCTGTTGCTGCCGACATAAACCTTTTCTTCCATCGTGCCCGCCGTGCGCGGTGCCGACAGAGCCGCCGACCGTGGCACGCCGTCACGCAGATCGAAGATATCCGGGCCAGGAATCGTCGCAGAGCGAATCGTTCCTCCCTGCATCGGCGCATCCCACTCCGTGCCCAGCGGCGCGAGGAACGCAAACATCGCCGGCGGCAACGCGTCGCGCAGCTGCAGACGCGACAGTTCTTCGCTGCCGGTTGAATCATTCAAATTGAGATACATCGAGAACGCCGCCAGCACCGAGTCTTCAGGCAGCCACGGCGCGGGCTTCGCGCCCAGCAGCAGATATTCCCAAGGCTTGGCGCTGGCCTGCGAGAGCGCGAAGTTCACACCGGCCGAGTACGCTTCCAACAAGGCGCGATCGCGGGCGGTCGCCGCCGCCATGACTTCGCGCGCCACATGCCTGAAACCGTGCACACGCAGCTTGCGGTCCATGTCGAGCACGGACGCGCCCAGCAATTCCGCCATCTCTCCCGCGGCCGCACGCCGCATCAGATCCATTTGGAAATAACGATCCTGGGCGTGGGCGAAACCGGTGGCGAACGCCAGATCGGCGCGATTGCCGGCGCGAATGACCGGCGTACCTTCGGCATCGCGCTCGATGGCCGCGGTGGCCGAGATGCGGGCGTTGGGAATATTGCCGTCGAGCTGCGGCAGGCTGGCACGCAGCGCGAAGTAGCCGATCAACCCACCGACGACCAGAACGATCAGTAAGGCAAGACCAACAACGCGCAGCGGCCGGAGCAAACGCATCTGAGTGAGGTTTAGACTCGTACCTCGAGAATCTTCATCGCATTGGTCTTGCCCGAGACGCCGGACAGCTCACCTTTGGTGATGATGATGCGATCGCCGATCTCCACCATGCCCTGCTTGAGCATGAGCTTGAAAATATCGGCGTACAGCACCTGGGCGTTGGCGTGAGTGATATCGAACGTCACCGGATACACGCCTCGATACAACATCACTCGACGCCGCGTCTCTTCATGGCGGGTGAACGCGTAGATGGGAATGTCGGCACGAATACGCGACATCCACAGCGGCGTCGAGCCCGACTCGGTCAACGCGACGATGGCCTTCACCTTCAGATGATTGGCCGTGTACATGACCGCCATGGCGATGGCTTCGTCGGTCTTCTCGAAAATACCGTGCTCGCTACGGGCACGCACCGGCGTGTGCGAGCTCTCGTACTTCTCCGCGCCGAGAATGACCTGCGCCATCGTCGACACGGCCTTGACCGGATACTTACCGACCGCGCTCTCGCCCGACAGCATCACCGCGTCGGTGCCGTCCATCACGGCGTTGGCGATATCTGAAACTTCGGCGCGCGTCGGCACCGGGTTGTGAATCATCGATTCCATCATCTGCGTCGCCGTGATCGCGACTCGATTGCGCTTGCGACACGCGGCGATGATGTGTTTCTGCAGACCGGTCAGCTCGGCGTAACCGACTTCGACGCCGAGGTCGCCACGGGCCACCATGACAGCGTCGCTGGCTTGAATGATGCGATCGAGGTTCACCAGCGCTTCGCTGCGCTCGATCTTCGCGACCAGAAAACCGTGGCCGCCAGCACCTCGCAACAGGTGGCGGGCTTCTTCCATGTCATGACCGTCGCGCGCGAACGAGACGGCGAGATAGTCGACGCCCAGCTCGGCCGCAAGCTTGATGTGCTCACGATCTTTATCGGTCAACGCACCGGCCGTCAGGCCGCCGCCTTGTTTGTTGATGCCCTTGTTATCGGAGAGTTCGCCGCCGACCACGACCCTGGTCTTGATGCGCGGCCCGTCGACATCAGCGACTTCCAGCACGATCAATCCGTCATTCAACAACAGCGTGTCGCCCGCACGGACATCCTTCGGCAGATTCTTGTACGCCACGCCGACTGACTGAAGCGTGCCGGCCTTGGAATCGAGAGAAACGTCGAGGACGAACGGCTCGCCCTCGTTCAGGAACACTTTGCCTTCGACGAAGCGATCGATGCGGATCTTCGGGCCCTGCAGGTCGCCGAGCACGGCGACCCACTTGCCGACCTGCTCCGCCACTTCGCGCACCATCTTGACGCGATTGGCGTGGGCCGCGGCCTCCCCGTGCGAGAAGTTCACTCGCACGACGTCGGCCCCGGCCCGCAACATCTCACCAAGCACCTTTGGGTTATCGGTGGCCGGCCCGAGGGTGGTCAGGATCTTGGTGCGACGGAGCATTGAGAACCTCGTGTTAACTGCGACTACGTTCTTCCAGAACCGCAACGGCGGGCAGCTTTTTACCTTCCAGGAATTCCAGGAAGGCACCGCCACCGGTAGAGATATAGGAGATGTCGTCTTCTACACGATATTTCTCGATGGCCGCTAGCGTATCGCCCCCGCCGGCGATGGAAAACGCTGATGATTTAGCTATCGCTTGCGCTAATGTCCGCGTGCCTTCGCCGAATTGATCGAACTCGAACACGCCCACCGGGCCGTTCCAGACGATGGTGCCGGCGCTCGCGAACGTGCGCGCAAACTTTTCAGCCGTGTCCGGACCGATGTCCAGAATCATCTCGTCGGCCTGCACCTTGCTCACCGGCCGCACATCGGCCTCGGCGTTGGCGGAGAACTCCTTGGCCACTACCACGTCGGTCGGGATCGGAATCTGCACCTTCAACTCGGCCGAGCGCTTCAGCAGGTTCTTGGCGATATCGATCATGTCCGGCTCGTGCAAGGACTTGCCGACCGGCAGGCCCTGCGCGGCGATGAACGTGTTGGCGATGCCGCCCCCGACGATCAGCGTGTCCACCTTGGACAGCAGGCTCTCCAGCACCGTGAGCTTGGTCGACACCTTGGAGCCGGCGACGATGGCGATCAACGGCCGCTTGGGTTTTTCCAGCGCGGTCTCGAGCGCCACCAGCTCGTTCATCAGCAACGGGCCGGCGCAGGCCACCTTGGCGAACTTGGCCACGCCGTGCGTGCTGGCTTCAGCGCGATGGGCCGTGCCGAACGCGTCCATCACGAACACGTCGCACAGCTCCGCCATCTTCCTGGCCAGATCTTCTTTGTCCTTCTTCTCGCCCTTGTTGAAGCGCACGTTTTCGAGCAGCACCACTTCGCCGGGCGCGCATTCCACGCCGTCCAGCCAATGCTTCTCGAAGCGCACCTTGAAGCCCAGCAGCTCGGACAGCCGCTTCGCCACCGGCGCGAGCGAAAACTCTTCGTCGTACACGCCCTCTTCCGGGCGTCCCAGGTGCGACATGACCAGGACGCGTGCGCCCTTTTCTTTCGCGGCCTGGATCGTCGGCAGCGACGCGCGGATGCGCGCGTCGCTGGTCACAACACCGCCCTGCACGGGCACGTTCAGATCCTCACGGATCAGAACGCGCTTGTCGCGCAGGTCTAGATCGACCATCCGCAGGACGGCCACGATCAGCCAGCCTTCGACCAGGCGATGGTGGTGTCGAGCATGCGGTTGGAGAAGCCCCACTCGTTGTCGTACCACGAGCACACCTTCACCAGCGTGCCGTCGATGACCTTGGTCATGGTGGCATCGTACGAAGACGAGTGCGGATCATGATTGAAATCGACCGACACCAACGGACCGTCGGTGTAAGCGAGAATGCCCTTGAACGCGCCGTTGGCGGCTTCCTTCATCACGGCATTGATCTCTTCGATCGACGTCGCGCGCTTGGCGACGAAGCTCAGGTCGACCAGCGACACGTTGATGGTCGGCACGCGCACCGAGAAGCCGTCGAGCTTGCCGTTCAATTCCGGCAGCACCAGGCCGACCGCGGCAGCCGCGCCCGTCTTGGTCGGAATCATCGACTGTGTGGCCGAGCGCGCACGACGCAGGTCCTTGTGGAACACGTCGGTGAGCACCTGGTCGTTGGTGTACGAGTGAATGGTGTTCATCACGCCCGACACGATGCCGATCTTCTCGTGCAGCACCTTGGCCAACGGCGCGAGGCAGTTGGTCGTGCACGACGCGTTGGAGATCACGGTGTGGCTGGACTTCAGCGTGTTGTGGTTCACGCCGTAGACGACAGTCGCATCGACGTCCTTCTCGCCCGGAGCGGAGATCACGACTTTCTTCGCGCCGCCCTGGATGTGCAGACCCGCCTTCGCCTTGCTGGTGAACAGGCCGGTGCATTCGAACACGTAGTCGACGCCCAGCTGGCCCCACGGCAGCTTGGCCGGATCGCGCTCGGCGAGCACTTTGATCCGGTCGCCGTTGATGACCAGAGAGTCGCCGTCGACTTTCACTTCGCCGTTGAACTTGCCATGCACGGTGTCATAGCGAGTCAGATGCGCGTTGGTCTGCGCGTCGCCGAGGTCGTTGAGCGCGACGATCTGGATTTCTTGCTGGCGGTTCGCCTCGTACAGCGCACGCAGGATGTTGCGGCCGATGCGGCCGTAGCCATTGATACCAACTTTGATGGGCATTCTGGTTACCTCGTTAGAATCACTGCAGCAGCTTGGACACGGTGCGAACGACATTGTCCGCGGTGAAACCAAAGTGCTTGAACAAATCCTTGGCCACGCCGGACGCGCCGAACGTGGTCATGCCGATGATGGCGCCGCTCGGACCGACGTAGCGGTACCACGTTTCAGTGGCCGCTGCTTCGATGGCCACACGCACCTGCACGGCGCGCGGCAGCACCTGCTCGCGATACGCCTCATCCTGCGCTTCGAACACGTTCGTGCTCGGCATGGAGACTACGCGCACTCGCTTGCCGTTCTGTTGCAACAGGCCGGCGGCTTCGACCGCGATGGCGACTTCCGAGCCGGTCGCGATCAGGATCACTTCGGGCGTGCCGTCCGAATCCTTCAACACATAACCGCCGCGGCGAATGTTTGCGATCTGCTGGTCGGTGCGGGCCTGCGGCGGCAACGCCTGACGGGTCAGCGCCAGCGTCGACGGACCATTCTTACGTTCGATCGAGTCGGCCCAGGCCACCGCCGTTTCGGTGCTGTCGCAAGGACGCCAGACCGTCATGTTCGGAATGATGCGCAGGCTCGGCAGATGTTCGATCGGTTGATGCGTCGGGCCGTCTTCGCCCAGGCCGATCGAGTCATGCGTCATGACGTAAATGACCCGTTGCTTCATCAGCGCCGACATGCGCATGGCATTACGCGCGTAATCGGAGAACACCAGGAAGGTGCCGCCGTAAGGAATCACAGCACCGTGCAAGGCCATGCCATTCATGATCGCGGACATGCCGAACTCGCGCACGCCGTAGTGAATGTAGTTGCCGGCGGCATTCGCGCCGGTGATGGAGACCGAGTCCTTGCGATTGGTGTTGTTCGAGCCGGTCAGGTCGGCCGAGCCGCCCAGCAGCTCCGGCAAGCCCGGGCCGTAGGCATTCAACGAAGCTTGCGAAGACTGACGGGTCGCGAGCGGCTTGCTTTCCTTGGCGACGTCGGCGACGTACTTGGCGGCGAGATCGGTCCAATTCCCGGGCAGAGCGCCGGCCTGACGACGCTCGTATTCGGCGGCGAGCGCAGGGAATTGGGACTTGTATGAGTTGAAGCGCTGTTGCCACTCGGCTTCGCGCTTCGCGCCCTTGGCTTTCGCATCCCAACCTTTGCGAATCTCTTCGGGGATCACGAACGGCTCGTAGTTCCAGCCGAGCTGCTTGCGCGTGGCCGCGACTTCGTCGGCGCCGAGCGCCGCGCCGTGCGTGGCTTCGGTGCCCTGCTTGTTCGGCGAGCCCCAGCCGATGATGGTCTTGCAACAGATCAGCGAGGGTTTGTCAGTTTGTGCGACAGACTCCGCGATCGCCTTTTCGATGGCGGCCGGATCGTGGCCGTCGACATTCGGCACCACGTGCCAGCCGTACGCTTCGAAGCGCTTCGGCGTGTCGTCGGTGAACCAGCCGTGCACCTCGCCGTCGATGGAAATGCCGTTGTCGTCATAGAAGGCAATCAGCTTGCCGAGCTTGAGCGTGCCGGCGAGCGAGCAAGCCTCGTGCGACACACCTTCCATGAGGCAGCCGTCGCCGAGGAACACCCAGGTGCGATGGTCGACGATGTCATGACCCGGGCGGTTGAACTGGCCGGCCAGATGCTTTTCCGCCAGCGCCATGCCGACCGCGTTGGCCAGGCCCTGGCCCAGCGGACCGGTGGTCGTCTCGATGCCCAGGTGCGCGTCGTGCTCGGGATGGCCGGCGGTGTGCGAGCCGAGCTGCCGGAATTTCTGCAGGTCTTCGATGCTCAGCGGGTAGCCGGTCAGATGCAGCACCGAGTACAGCAGCATCGAGCCGTGACCGTTCGACACCACGAAACGATCCCGGTCCGACCACAGTGGATTACCGGGATTGTGCTTGAGGTGATCGTTCCACAAGACTTCGGCGATATCGGCCATGCCCATGGGCATGCCCGGGTGGCCGGAATTGGCCTTTTGCACGGCGTCCATCGCCAGGGCACGAATGGCGTTGGCGAGTTGTCGGCGGTGCGCTGTCTGCATCAGAAAATATCTCGAGAAGTGCGTGAAAAGGCCGGCCCACGAGCAGGGGTGAGCGCGAGGGAAGGCCGCACATTTTGGACTAGTGGACGAGGTGGGGCAATGCAGACCGGGATCGGCAGGGAACGAAACCCCGCCCCGCCAGTCGGAACCGGAGCGCCGACGGCACGTTCATGCGTCACGGGTCGCTCCATCGCGACGCCCGGAGTTTGTGAGACGAGGCGCAAAACTCACGCTCGCGGGGCCTGCGAGCCATGCGATTAGACGCTGGTCACCTTTTCGCTCCGTGCCCGTTGCTACGATGATTGTGGCTATTTTGCCCCATTATGTAGCCCGGCTCAGCTCGAGGTTCGAAGACACTCACGATGCAGTCGATCCGCCTCATTCAGTTCAGCGATCTGCACCTCTTTGGAGAGGCAGGTGCGCGCCTGCGTGGCGTCGCGTGCTTGCCGGCCTTGCAGGCCGCGGTCGCCGATGCCCAGCGCCGGAGCCACCGGGCTGACGGCGTGTTGCTGACAGGCGACTTGGTGCAGGACGACCCCGAGGGCTATCGCTGGGTCCGCCACGTGTTCGGCGCCTCGCGCGTGCCGGTGCTCTGTCTAGCGGGCAATCACGATATCCCTGATCACATGCGCGCGGCCCTGCGCGGTGGGCCGTTCAAAGTCGGCGGTCACACCGAGTTCGGCCGCTGGCTGGTGGTCATGCTGGATTCCTGGGTCGCCAACGATGCCGGCGGCCGCGTCGGCGCCGAGCAGCTGAGCTATCTGCGCGAAGTGCTCCGCACTCATCGCAACCACCACGTGCTGGTGTGCCTGCATCATCACCCGATCTCGATCCGCAGCCAGTGGCTGGACCAGGTCGGCCTGTACGATGCCGACGAGCTCATGACCATCGTGCGCGAGCATTCGAACGTGCGCGGCGTGCTCTGGGGCCACGTGCATCAGTCGCTCGACAGCTTCATTCACGGCGTGCGCTTCATGGCGACGCCGGCCACCTGCGCGCAGTTCGTGCCCGGCAGTGTCGACTTCGCGATCGACAACCGCCCGCCCGGTTACCGCGTGCTGGAGCTGATGCCCGACGGCAGCATCGCCACCGAAGTCTGCTGGCTGGAGAGTTACGCGCATTCCAATGAACTCGGGACCGGGCATCCTGCCACGGCCCGAGTTGCGAGTCGGCAAAAGGCGTGACTTTTGCCTCTCGCTCGCCGCCTGTGGCGGCGGGGTACATCCATGTACCCTAGGCGGCACTTATCGACCGCCGGGATAAAACTAGATGAAGAAACTACTCATCGCGCTGTGCGTATTCTGGCTCAGCGCGAGCGCCTGCGCCGCCGCTCAAGAGCATCACAGCCTGTGGTCGCTCAAGGGCAAGACCAATACCGTTTATCTGCTCGGCTCGGTGCATTTCCTCAACGCCTCCGAGCAGCTGCCGGCGGTGGTCGACGAAGCCTATAAGAACGCCGAAGTGCTGCTGATGGAGATCGACATGGACGATCTCGATCCGGCCGAAACCCAGCAGATCACGCTCGAGCTCGGCCTGTTGCCCGCCGGGCAATCGCTCGAGCAGCAGCTCGGCAAGCCGACCTATTCCCGCCTGAGCGCCCGTGCGCAGGAAGTCGGCGTCGACCCGATGCTGCTGAATCGTTTCAAGCCCTGGTTCGCGGCCATGACCCTGGTGCAGCTGCAGCTGGTGAAGCTGGGCCTGGACCCGTCATCGGGCATCGAGCAACGCTTCACGACCCGCGCGGTCGCGGATAAAAAGCCCATTCACGGCTTGGAAACATTGCGCGAGCAATTGAACATGCTGGCCGGCCTGCCGGACCGTCAGCAGCGCGAGTTCCTGCTCTACAGTATCGAGGACACGGACCGGATCTCGCAGGAGATCGATGAGTTGTTGTCAGCCTGGCGGCGCGGCGACAGCAAGGCGCTGGCGAACCTGCTGGCGGAAGGTTTCGATCAATATCCGGATCTGTACCGGCCGCTGACCACCGACCGCAACCGGCGTTGGGTGAGCCAGGTCGAAGCGCTGCTGGACGATCGCGACGACTACCTGGTGATCGTCGGGACGCTGCACCTGGTGGGCAAGGACAGCCTGATCGATCTACTCGAGAACAAGGGACACAAGGTCACTCAGCACTGAGCGCGGCTCAGACTTCCACCATTTCGAAGTCTTCCTTGCCGGCGCCGCAGTCCGGGCAACGCCACGACAGCGGCACATCGTCCCAGCGCGTGCCGGCAGCTATGCCGGATGCGGGATCGCCTTTTTCTTCTTCGTAGACGTAACCGCAGATCACGCACATGTAGGCTTTCATTTCGCAGCGCCGGTCTTAACCGTAATAGACAAGGGGCCGGATTATAGGGAAGTGAGGCCGGCGATGGGAGGCCGCCCTTGGTCGGGGCGGATGGCTTACACTTCGCGTCCGAGATCCTGCGGAGTTCCCCCGTGTCGTTATTTTCCGATGCCAGCCGCTTCATTCCCGGCGGCGTGAACTCTCCCGTCCGCGCCTTTCGCGGCGTCGGCGGCGAGCCTGTTTTCATCGAGCGCGCGGCCGGCGCACGCATCTTCGATCAGAACGATCGAGGTTACATCGACTACGTCGGTTCGTGGGGGCCGATGATTCTGGGTCACGCGCATCCGACGGTGATCCGCGCCGTGCAGGAGCGCGCCGCGCTGGGCCTGTCGTTCGGCGCCCCGACGCGCATCGAGACGCAGGTCGCGCAGCGCATTTGCGAAATCATGCCGTCGATCGAGCTGGTGCGCATGGTGAGCTCCGGCACCGAAGCGACCATGAGCGCGATCCGGCTGGCGCGCGGCTTCACCGGTCGCGACAAGATCGTGAAGTTCGAAGGCTGCTATCACGGCCACTCCGATTCGCTGCTGGTGAAAGCGGGCTCCGGCGCGCTCACGTTCGGCGTGCCGACGTCGCCAGGCGTGCCGAAGGAATTCGCCGCGCAGACCATCACGCTCAACTACAACGATATCGCCCAAGTGCAGCAGCTGTTCAGCGACAGCGGCAACGAGATCGCCTGCATCATCGTCGAGCCCATCGCCGGCAACATGAATTGCGTGCCGCCCGTGCCCGGCTTCTTGGAAACATTGCGCGCGGTGTGCGACCAGAGCGGCGCGGTGTTGATCTTCGACGAAGTGATGACCGGCTTCCGTGTCGCGCGCGGCGGCGCGCAGGCGCTTTATAACATTCGCCCGGACCTGACCACGCTCGGCAAGATCGTCGGCGGCGGCATGCCTGTCGGCGCGTTCGGCGGACGTCGCGACATCATGGAAAAGATCGCGCCGCTCGGCCCGGTGTATCAAGCCGGCACGCTCTCTGGCAATCCGGTCGCGATGGCGGCGGGGCTCGCGACACTGGAGCTGCTCGATCAACCGCAGTTCTATGAGCAGATCGCCGCGCGCACCACGCAGCTGATGGAAGGACTCCAACATGCCGCGAAGCTGGCCGGCATTGCGCTGTCCACCAATCATGTCTGTGGAATGTTTGGATTGTTCTTCACGGACCAGAGCCCGGTGCGATATTTCCGCGAAGTGATGGCTTGCGACGTGGAGCGCTTCAAACGTTTCTTCCACGGCATGCTGAATGAAGGCATCTATCTCGCGCCCTCCGCGTTCGAAGCAGGCTTCCTCTCGGCGGCCCACACGCCCGCCGACATCGATGCGACGATCGCGGCGGCGAAGAAAGTGTTTGCGACGCTGTAAGCCGCTTGCTCCCTGACGTTCACATGTTCTGGCACGGGCCGCCGTTGTCGCGGCTCGAGCAGGTTTGCATGCGCTCGTTCGTTGCTCACGGGCATCGGGTGCTGCTGCATGTTTACGATCAGCCCGCGAACGTTCCCGACGGCGTGACGCTCGCCGACGCTGGCAGGATCCTGCCGCGCGAACGCTTGTTCAAACATGCTGAGTCCGGCTCGTTTGCGATTTTCGCGGACGGCTTTCGTTATCGCCTCCTGCTCGAGCTGGGCGGCTTATGGGTCGACACCGACATGGTGTGCCTGAAGCCGTTCGATTTCCCGACCACGGAAATTTATGGCTGGCAGGACGAGCGCACTATCAACAACGCGGTGCTTGGCTTACCGAAGGGACATCGGCTGGCGCAATGGATGAACGATGTATGCGAACAGCCGAATCGCGCGTTGCCTTACGACTCGGTGAAGATGCGTCGACGCAAGCTGCTGCGTCAGTGGCTGCCGAACAGTCGCGGTCGCATGACGTGGGGAGAGACCGGGCCGAACGGGCTCACTGCCGCGGCTCAGCATCTGCATTGCACGGGAGCGGCGTTGCCGTTCTGGGTTTTCTATCCGATCCCGTACGGCAACTGGCACACCGTGTTCGACGCCAGCCTGCGTGACAATCCCGGCCTGATCGCCGCCAGCTACGGCCTGCATCTGTGGAACGAGATGTCACGTCGCAGCCCGGGCTTCGACAAGAACGGCAGCTTCCCGCCCGACTCGCTGTTCGAGCAGCTGTGCGCTAGATACCTCTAGAAGCGGTAGCTCGCCGACAACGTGAAGCTGGTGATGTCGTAGAACACGTCCGGTCGCAGCTCGCGAGACGGATCGGCACCGACATCGGACGGCAGCAACTTGTCGCGCGCCACCTTGTCGGCATAACGCCAATCCAGGCCGAGATCCAGCTTTGGCAGAATGTTCCGCCACTGCACGCCCGCGCCGAAGTAATAACCATAGGCAGGCGTCGCCACGTCGTAACGAGCCGCGCCGAGGAACGCCGAGTACGCCAGCGGGCCTTGGGTGCGATAGCGGTAGTCGACCGCGCGCACCGCCATCAGCATGTGATCGTCGATACGATCGAATTCGATACGCACGCCGATATCGCTACGCGCGCTCACCGAGCGCCGAGCGCCTAGGCCGATGTGCGGCGCCCACTCTGAAGTTTTCTGCTGAGGATCGCTGTCGGGCGGCGGCCCCGGATCGCCCGTGCCTGGACGATACGTGACATCCGACATGGAAACGCCAGCATCGACGAACAGATCCGCGCCACTCGGTCGGCGAACGCTGCTGTCCCAATCGCCCGTCGCGGCGCCCGAATCCCACTGATCGCCGAAGCGCACGAAGCCGGCGATGCGACTGTAACTGTCGCCGAACGTATCCTTGCCGGCGCTGACTTCGCCACCCGCGGTCACTCCCATCAGCGTGCGCGAATAACTCAAGGAAACATCGTAGCCGCGCTCGTAAGGGACCGTACCGTAAGTTTCGTTCTCGATGACGCGCGCCCGTGCCTGCACCAGCCCGCCGAAGCCCGGCTCCCAACCGACGCGCGCCATGAACGACCGCGCACCGATCGCGTCACCCAGCTCCCGCTGATCCGCACCCCAATGTCCGAGCACCCGACCGTTCTCGGTGAGGCCGTCGCCATAGGCATTGCTGACATACCAGGCGTTCTGCCATTCCGAGGCTTCGAGCGTCAGATCGAAATGTTTCCAAAGCCGCGGGAAGTGCAGACCGATGGACAGCGAGGCATTACCGAGACGGTAGTTGCCATCGTAGGAAGTATCTTCGCCGGCATATTCCAGATACGCGGAGAACGGCGTCGCGCCCGGAAAGATGAAGCGACTGGTGAACGAGGCCAGCTGGTTGCCGAACTGGGTCTGGCCCGTTACACCTTCGCCGACGTTGTCATATTGACGCGGCCGGTACAGCGCACGCAGAAAGTCGGTGAACGAGCTTTCCCGCTCGCCGCCGCCGAATTGCAGTATCCGATGGGCGCTGAGCGACCAGCCCGGCACGGGCGCGATCCCGAGGCGCATGCCACCCAGTCTCGGCTTGCCGGCGGTACAGGTCTCGCCCGCCTGCGGCGGCAACGCCGGGTTGCAATTGTCGCCATAGGCGATGCGGTCGGAATATTCCATTTCCGCCATGAACAGCTCATACGTGAAGCCGAGGCCGCCCATCGGCTTGTAATTCGACAGCGTGAGCGACGGCAGCGTCTGTGCTTCCGTGCTGATTAGCATGGCGCTGTCGGTGAAGGGCGAATACCAGCGCGGCCGGTAACCCGCGTCGAGCTGAAAATATTCGTTACCGAAGCTCACCATCGAGCCGGTCGGCGTGGCCTCGTCGGCATCGGCGACACCGCCCAGGCTCACGATCAAATGATCGTTCACCTGCCAATGCGCGCCCGCCGACACCTGGAATTCGCTGTCGTTGGCCATGCCGTAACGATTCGGCACGGGCGTGCTGGAGCCGTCGGTGATCGCGCCTTCGACGCTGGCGTGATCCACATTGATCTTGCGCATGTATGCATTCAGATACCGGCGCACCCGTTTGCACAGCGCTTCATCGATACGACACGCCTGCGGTAACGCGTCCAGCACGGTGGCGGCGGCGATCGGACGCGACATGATGGGCCGATCGGCCAGGATCATCACGCGCTCGATCTGCCGCTCCATTTCGGGCGACATGTTCAACGGCAAATAGGGACTGACGCCACGCGCGTTGGCGAGCGGCGCCAGCAACGCGAGACCCACCGCGAATGCGGACAACGAAGTGCGATTCAAAACGTTCGATCCTTACCAGCGGACGCGGATTTTTTCGTATGCGGGGCCGTACTCGGCCGAGCCGCTGCGCTCGACGATTTCATAGCGCAGAGTGTTCAGGCCATCTTCGGCCGGATCCGCCAGCCCTCGCAGCAACAGGCTGCGCCGCTGACGATTGCGCCGGACATGCGCCGGAGCCCAGGGATAACGACGCTGCACCTGCTGATGGGGCGGATTGGGCAAATCCTGGTACGTGCCTTCCAGGTCGTAGTAACACAGCAGCTCAGTCAGCAGCAGGCGGAAAAAGAAATCGTCATCTTCCTTGCCCCAGCCCCAGTATTCGTTGGAGAAACCG
Source organism: Steroidobacter flavus (assembly GCF_042651805.1). Lineage (NCBI taxonomy): Bacteria > Pseudomonadati > Pseudomonadota > Gammaproteobacteria > Steroidobacterales > Steroidobacteraceae > Steroidobacter > Steroidobacter flavus. Next base: position 531,679 of record NZ_JBHSDU010000003.1, read on the forward strand.
TTGGCGGCCTGCACCTGATCCTTGCGGATCGAGACGGCACCGGAGAAGTAGTAGTCATTGTGCCGGCTCTTCCCCTGCAAGCCAATGATCTTGTTCACGAGGCGCAACGGCTGCGACGGACAGGCGTAGTTCGCGACCACCGGTACCGCATCGACGTCGTGCAGACAGTAATAATCGGTGGTGTCGGCGGCGTAATGAATGCCGGCGTTCAGCAGCCGGCCGCGATTGAACCTCGAGCCGCCTTCCTGCTCCACCACCACGATCCGGTAGTTGAGCTGCTGTTCCTGCAACTTTTCCAGCAAGACCGGCATCAACTGGCGCAAATGCGCCTCGCGATCCCGATAAGGAATGACCACGGTGAGCCGACGGTCATCGGCGAACGTGAGCGGCCGCGCGATCCGGGTGCTGAGCAGGCTGCGGGCCACGCTGGGAATCAGCTTCCAGTTGGCGATGCTGACCGGCACATAACGTCCGTCCACGCGCAGTTGCTGCAACGGATCTGTGCGCAGACGGACGCTGGGCCACCAGCGATTCAGCCATCGCCGGCGTCGCCGCAACTCCTTGGGGGCGAACAGATACGAGACGGACAAATTTCACTCCTGCAAAGACACGCCGCGCCAGTGTACCTGCAAGCCTTTGCTACAGACTTGGACCTTCACGATGACAGCACCACGCGGCAATTGGAATATTATCCCGTTTCATGCGCACCAGCCTGCTCATCACCACCTATAACTGGCCCGAGGCCCTGGAGCTGACGCTCGCCAGCGTCGCCCGCCAGAGCCTGCCGCCGGACGAGGTGGTGGTGGCCGACGACGGCTCGGGCCCGGCCACCCAGGCCGTCATCGAGCGCTGGCGCCAGCGTCTGGCGATGCCGCTGGTGCATGTCTGGCAGGCCGATGAAGGGTTTCGACTGGCACGTTCGCGCAATCGCGCGATTGCCGCATCGAGCATGGACTACATAGTGTTGGTGGACGGCGACATGGTGTTACACCGCCATTTCATCCGCGACCACGTCGCCTGCGCACGACCGGATTGCTTCATTCAGGGTGCACGGCCGCAACTCACCGAGCAGATTACCCGTCGGCTCCTGAACGGCGAACAACTGTCGGTGGGCTGGTGGACCGCCGGTCTGCAGCGTCGCGCCTATGCCTGGCGTAATACGCTGGTGAGTCGAATGACATCCCGGGTCAAGGCGGCGCTCGGCGGCATCCAGGGCTGCAATCAATCGTTCTGGCGCAAACACGCGCTGCAGGTGAACGGCTACGACGAGCGTTTCGAGGGCTGGGGCCCGGAGGATCGCGAGTTCGCCGCGCGGCTGTTACACATCGGTGTCCATCGCAATTATGTCCGTCATCGCGCCGTCGCTTTCCATCTGTATCACCGCACCCGCGCGCCGGCGAACGGCATCAATCCGTTAGACAGGTTGCTGCAGGAAACGCTGGCAGCGCGTACGATCCGCTGCGATCTGGGTATCGACGCCCCGCCCCGCGCGCTGGACGCGGCGGAAGGCTCCGTGAGCCGGCCAGTTACATGACAAGAAAGTTCGTTCTCATCGACCATTCCATGAGGGACCTGGGCGGGCACTACTACACGTATGCCAGTTGCGTGCTGCCCGCGGCCGAGCGCGCCGGCTTGCAGCCGGTGCTGGCCATGCATCGTGAATTTCGCGATCTGCCCGCGTTGCCGCCGAGCTGGCAATCCCACCCGATCTTCCGTAACAAAAGTTACTCCCAGCGCTACATCGAAACCGGCAGCGTCAATGGCGCATTGGGCGGCTGGTGGTCGCGCACACGAAGCAAATGGCGCGCTCGCGAGCGCCAGCGTCTCGCGGAGAGTTTCGCTGAGGATTGCGCGACGCTGCTGACCAAGGTCGCACTCGAAGAGGGCGATCACGTGTTCTTCGCCTCCGCGTCGGAAATCGACCTGGAAGGCCTGGCGATGTTTCTTCAGGGCGCGTCCGCGGAATACCGCCGCATCCACTGGCACCTGCAGTTCCATCTGGGCATTTTCGAAGGCCGCGATCCGGATTACGCCGAGCAGCGCCCGCGTCGCGAGTTCATGCGCGAGATCTTTCTGCATGCCCTGGCGCGCGTGCCCGAACATCACATTCATTTGTATTGCACGACGCGCGAGCTCACCGCGCAGTACGAGTATCTCGGCGTCGCGCCGTTCTACACGCTGCCCTACCCGGTCCATCCCCTGTTTCTTCTGCCGACCGCGCCGAAGACATCGAGCGACCATGTGCGCATCGCCTGCCTCGGTCACAGCCGTCGTGAGAAGGGCTACCGCGAGTTGCCCATCGTGGTCCGCAGGTTGTGGAACGAATATCTGAGCAAGGGCCGCGCGCAGCTGGTGATGCAAACTCGTCGCCGCGACTTGATGCGGGCCCTCGACTCCACCGTCGCCGATCTCGGCCCGCACAGTGCCACGCCGCCCATCGTGTACGCGCCGTTCCCGCTGGATCTGGAGCGTTATGCCGAGCTCGTGCGCAGCTCCGACATCGGCCTGCTGCTCTATGACAGCACGCGCTACTACGCTCGTTGCAGCGGTGTGCTGCTCGAAATGCTGAGCGCGGGCGTGCCCGTGATCGTGCCGGGCGGCTGTTGGCTGTCGGAGCAGATTCACGAAGAAAATCAGCGTCACCTGCGCGACATCGCCGCGCACGGCACGCCGTTGAAGCAGATCGGCAACGCCGCCGGCGCGGCCATCTCATTCACCGACGTCGAGCAGAGCACCGAGCTCGACCTCGCGGACGGCGCACGCTCTTTGTTACTTCGCCTGCGCTGGCTGGAACCGACCACTCACGGCACGTACGCGCACGTCGAGCTGGAACAACTGGATGCACAGGGCGCGCAGGTCATGACATTCGCCGCGATCATTGGCCCCGGCAGCGATCCTTCCGCGGTGTATTTGCTGTTTCATCTGCACGAGAACGCGCGCCGCGCGCGTCTGAAGTGGCGCAATGCCTGGGACGACGGCCCCATTACCGTCGATTCGCTCGAATACCGGCTATACGCCGAGCACTACCCGGCGGGCTCCGTCGGCCTGACGGCGGCGAACATGGATCAGAGCGGCGAGCTGCTTGGCGACGTATTGATGCACATGGATCACTATCGCCGTCGTTCCGGCGCCTTCGCCGGCCGCTGCGCCGAATATTTCAATGCCGACCAGATCGTCGCGCAGTTGCTCGGCGCCCGATCAACCGCGCAGCCGCTCTCGCAGTCGCTTGCCAGCCGCTTCGATCTCCCGGCGCAGACGAACGCGCAATCCAATGCGCGCTGAGTGATCGGTACGGTGCGCATTGATGAGCGCCGGATTGATGAAGATCCGATAACCCTGAGCGCGCAACTCGGCATGCAGCGGCACATGCTCGCAGACCGGCCGTTCCGGATTGCCGCCGCTGTAGCGACCGCTGAGTAACGCCTCGCGCCGATAGATCGCCAACCCGCCGAACGCCGAGTCCACTTCGATCCAGGCGGCTCGCGGACTCAGTCGTGCCATGCGCGAGTGAATGGCGATGGCCAGCGCCCGCGGACGATCGAACATCTCCCGCAGCCGCGAGTATTGCTCGTGACAATCGACGGGACACCAGTCCGGGTGACGTAGCGCCCAGATGTCGTAGTACGCGTCGCTTTGATTGGCCGCGACGACATCCCAAGGCTGCGTCGACGCCCAACACGTCGCCACCGCTTCGGGGCGCAGCGCGTCGTTCACGCCATCCAGATCCGCAACCATCACGTAGTCAACCTGGGCGTACTGCGAGTCGTGGCGCAGCTCATCGAGATATCGATTGCGACAGGCCGCGATCCGTTCGGTCCGCGCGGGAATCTGTTCAGCCAGCGCACCGAGCGAGGTGAACTGAAACCCGGTCACCTCGTTTCGCAAGCGCTGCAGCTCCGCGACGGTGCCGTCGGTCGAGTCGCTTTCGATGATCAAGAACTGCACTCGCGCGAAGCCGTGACTGGCGCGCTTCAATGTCTCGACGGCGCGACGCACGGTCCTTGCTCCGTTGCGCACGCAGCCAACGATAAGCAGCGCGGCGGCATCGATCGGCTTGTGCTCTCGCATCGGCAACGAAGGTGGCGCAGGGAATTCCGGCTGCGGCGCATTGGAGCAGGATACGCGCGGACTGACAACGCCGCGCGTACCGAACCCTGCGATCCCGCTGCTCATGATTCGACGGGGTCGACATGAGCTGACGGCGCACTGCCGGCCCGGCCGCGCCACTGCAGCCCCTGCCCCGGCAACCGGCCATGTCGTTCCAGCCGGGCTTGAATGCCCGCCATGGTCCGGTCATGGGACTGCGCCAGCTGCGCGAGCGACAGGCCCGCATCGAACCTTTCCAGCAGCTCGCGATCTTCCTGTTCCGCCCACGGCTTGCCGGCATTGGCGGGCATCCGCCCGCGAGTGCCGCGCGCCTTGGAGCGGTTGCTCAGCTCCAGGGCGCGGACAGCCACATACAATGCGCGAATCACGTCGGCCGCTTGATACGGCGAATCGACCTCGAACATTTCACCAGTCTGCGGGTTGACGCCATTCGCCAGCGCGGACACGATGCTCAGAGCCTTGTTGTCATCCATGATGCCGGTCTCCAAAAAGTTGCAGATGAATGCGAATCCTTGCCGCCTCTCGGCGCGCGGCCTCGAAGCTGACGGCAGTCTATGGGCGCCGACAGCGCGCAAACCGGCCGTATATCTGGCGTTTCATCGAGAAATGGCGCGCATTCCAACGCGTGATTTGAGTTACTGACCCATGCGCGCTTTCGCTCTGTTCGTCGCGCTGCTGGCGGGCTCGCTGCTCGTGGCCGCGGTTCTCACTTATCCCGCCTGGTGGCTGGTCAGCCTCGTTTCCATCGAGCCGGTCCACCGCGTCATGCATCGCATAGCCATGCTGCTGGCCCTGGTCGGCCTGGTGGTGCTCACGCGCAAGCTCGGGCTCACGGATAAGGAGTCGCTGGGTTACGGTCTGCCCCGTCGTGACTTTCTGCGCCAGATGGGCATCGGATTTGTGTGCGGTATCGGCTTGATGTTGCCGCTCACCGCGCTGCTGCTCGGGCTCGACATCCGCGAAGTGAAGCCCGGCTTCGAAGGCGCCTGGCTCGGGGTCATCGCCGGCGGATTGCTCACCGGCGTGACGGTCGCGTTCATCGAAGAAACATTTTTCCGCGGCGTGCTGTTTACAGCCGTCTCACGAACGTCCGGTGCGGCCGCGGCCGTGATTGCACCGAGCGTGCTGTATGCGTCTCTGCACTTTCTGGGTGGCAAGCTGCGCGTGCCCCCTGAACAGGTGTCCTGGGAGCACGGCTTCGAGGTATTGAGCAAGCTGTTCGAACGGTACGTGGAGCCGTTGACGTTCGCCGATTCGTTCGTCGCACTGGCCATGCTGGGCGTGTTGTTTGCTCTCGTTCGCTTGCGTACCGGCGCCATTGCGGGATGCATCGGACTGCACGCGGCAGGAGTCGCATTCATCGCCGTGCTGCGCGAAGCGACGCGCGTCAATCCCAACACAGAGTTTGCTGTGCTGGTGGGCAACTACGATGGAGTCATCGGATGGGCGGCGTTGGTGTGGTTCGCAACGATCGCCGCGGTGTTTGCTGTTTTGAGCCGTCGCCGGGCCGCCTAGCCCGGCGTCACGCTTCGCGAATATCCAGCCGCTCGCGTAACAGGCGCAAACGCTCCACGGCATTATCCATTTCGAGGCATTGCTGCTTCTCGGGCATCGGCAGCGGCAGAATTTCCGCGAGCCTCATCCCGACCCAGGTCGCGCTCTCATAGTGGGGCGGCTCATCGCCATACACCGCGCCGACCTGCACGAACGCCTGCTTCAACAATTCCGCGAGGATGGCGAGATCGTCCGGGATCTCCATCGCCGGCTCGTCGGCAATCCATTCGACGTCGGCGATGTTCAAGCCATCGGCCTGGGTTTTCACTTCGAGAATGGTGAAGCGCTGCCCGCCGCGCGCAGTGATTCCGAGCAAGCCGTCGTCGAGACGCTCGAAATCGACGATGCGCGCCGTCGTTCCAATCGTCGTGGTGCGCGCAGTACCGCCCGCTTCACGACCTTCCGTGATGAGCGCGACACCGAAGCTGCTGTTCTCCCGCATGCAGCGGCTCACCATGTCGAGATAGCGCGGCTCGAAGATTCGCAGGCGCAGCGGGCCGCCCGGGAACAACACGGTGTTCAGCGGGAATAACGGCAGGACCTCCGACATGCGTCCTCCTGGCGCTCCTCAACGCTTGCGCAAACGGTCCAGCAACTTTCCATGAATGCCGCCGAAGCCGCCATTAGACATGATCAGCACGTGATCGCCACTGACCAGCGACGCGTCCAGCTGCGCGATCAGCTGATCCAGATCCTTCACGGTATCGGCCCCTTTGCCGAGCGCCGCGACCGAGCCCGCGACATCCCACGTGACATTCGGTCCTTGATACATCCATACATGATCCGCCTGCGACAACGCACCGGCCAATGCCGAGGAATGCGTGCCCAGCTTCATCGTGTTGGAGCGCGGCTCCAACACAGCAATCAAACGCGCGGAACCGATCTTTCGTCTCAAACCGTCGATAGTCGTCGCGACCGCGGTCGGGTGATGCGCAAAATCATCGTAGACGGTAATGCCATTGACCACACCGCGCACTTCCATTCGACGACGCACCCCCTGGAATTCCTTCAACGCCGCGACCGATGTTTCGATCGGCACGCCGGCACTGCGCGCGGCAAGAATGGCGGCCAACGCATTTTCGGCATTGTGTCGGCCAACCATCGACCAGCTCACTTCGGCGACCGCGGCATTGCCTTCCATGATGGAAAAGGTGCTGTAGTCCCCGCCTGCCGGTGCAATCGCGTACCACGCGGTGTCGCCGTGCAGGCCGCTGGAGAAACGTTCCACCGGCGTCCAGCAACCCATATCGATCACGTGCATGACGTTGGCATCGCCGGAGTTGGCGACGACCAGGCCATGCCTCGGCACCATGCGCATCAGCTGATGGAACTGCCACTGAATGGACGCCACATCGGGATAGATATCCGCGTGGTCGTGCTCGAGATTGTTGATAACGGCGGTGCGCGGCCGGTAGTGCACGAACTTGGCGCGCTTGTCGAAGAACGCGGTGTCGTATTCGTCGGCCTCGACCACGAAGTGCTGGCCCTTGCCGAGCCGCGCGGTCACATTGAAATTGCCCGGCACGCCGCCGATCAGAAAGCCCGGCTCGAGGCCGCCATATTCCAGCAGCCAGGTGAGAATGCTGGAGGTGGTGGTCTTGCCGTGCGTGCCGGCGACCGCCAGGGTCCAGCGCTTGTTCAACACATGGCGCGCCAGCCACTCCGGCCCCGAGGTGTAGGGAATGTCGCTTTCCAGCAGCGCCTCGATCAGCGGATTGCCGCGACTCATGACGTTACCGACCACCACCACGTCGGGCTTGAGCTTCAGCTGCTCGGGCGTATAGCCCTCGATGATCTCGATGCCCAGCTCCCGCAGCTGATCGGACATGGGCGGATAGACGCTCTGATCCGATCCAGTAACACGATGGCCCGAGGCGCGTGCCAGCGCCGCGATGCCGCCCATGAAGGTGCCGCAAACGCCGAGAATGTGAACGTGCATGTGTCTTTTTAACCGCGCAGATCGAGCATCAGCTGCACGACTGCCTGAGTGGAATAAATGATTGCGATGGTCAGCGCGATGCCGGTGATCAGACCGCGGTCCAGTGCCAGCATGAACACGCGCCCGAGCACCAGCGCGAGGACCAGGAACCGCGCCTTCAACCAGGTCATCGACAACTCATCGCTCCAGCCGAGCGCCAGCTGGGCGGAGCGGATGGTCACATCGAGCAGCAATACCAGCAGACCGACGCCCAGCGTCGCCGTGATGGTCTGCACGAAACGCTGGCGCCGCCCGAAAAAAGCCAGCACCAGCCACAGCCAGGCGCCAAGCATCAGCGCATCGATACAGATGAACAGCAGCGCGGTGGGCCGGTCCAGCGTAAACAGCCGCATGCGCAGAAAACCGGTGCTCAGATAAGCGATCAGCGCCAGCGTCGCCAGGGCGGCGGAAGCCGGGAGGTCTTGCGGTCCCTTTCGCCAGAGCGCGATATCGAGGAAGCTTTGCAGAAATCGCAAAATGACCATGAGCGAAACGCGTGTAGAGCCGGCAAGCCACGCCGGCAGACTCCCCTATAATGCGATGAATTGTACACGCACGCCCATGCAACCCGCGCCACCAGTCACCACGTCCGCTGAACTTCTACACGCACTCGAACAGCTGCGCGACGCCGATTTCGTCGCGCTGGATACCGAGTTCATGCGTGAGAGCACGTACTTTCCCAAGCTCTGCCTGGTGCAGCTTGCGACACCGGCTCACTGCGCGCTGGTCGATCCGCTCGCTGTGCCCGACCTGCAGCCGTTATGGGAGTTTCTGAACGACCGCGGCCGGACCAAAGTCCTGCACGCCGCGCGCCAGGATCTGGAAGTGCTGGCGGTCGCCATGCGTGGCGCACTCAACGGCCCGATCTTCGATACCCAGATCGCCGCCGCCCTGCTCGGTCACCCGGCGCAGATCGGCTATGGCGCGCTGGTCGCCGCGCGGCTCGGGCAGCAGCTGGAAAAAGGCCATACGCGCACCGACTGGTCGCGACGTCCGCTGAGTCCCGAACAGGTGCAGTACGCCGAGGACGATGTGCGCTATCTGGTGCCGTTGTATCAGAACCTGCGAGACGCCCTGGCGGAAGCCGGCCGCACCCAGTGGCTCTATGAAGAAACACACGAGCTGGAATCTCCGGCCCTTCATCGCACCGAGCCCGAAGCGGCCTGGAAACGGTTGAAAGGACTGGATCGGTTGCGCCCCGAGCAACGCGCGACTGCGAAGTTACTCGCGCACTGGCGCGAGGAAATGGCCGTCAAACACGACAAGCCGCGCGGCTGGATCCTGGCGGACGACGCTTTGCGCGATATCGCCGAGCGTCTGCCGGGTAAGGCAGAGGATTTGGAAAACATACGCACGCTGCCAGCAGGCGTCGCGCGCCGGCGCGGAGAGGAATTGCTGGCGCTGGTCACGCGCGGTCGTGAACAAGGTCAGTCGGAGCCTGCCGCCTTCATTCCGCCCAAGCCGGAAGCTCAACAGGTCGCGATGGTCACCAAGCTGATGAACCTCGCGCGCACGACGGCGGAAGAATTGAAGATCAGCCCGGAGATCCTGGCCACCCGACGTGACGTGGAACAGCTGGTGTTCTCACGTCGCACCGATCGATTGAGCAGCGGCTGGCGGAAGGATGTGATTGGCGATCGACTGATCGCGACGGCGCAGGAAGCGCCCGCTCGTTGAGCGACTTGAACATGCGAGCAATACGTCCCGAACGTATTGCTCCGTCGGGCTGAGCGCGCGAGACGCGCGCCAGCCAGCGACTCTCACGCGCCCATCGGGCGCTAGAGATTATTTCTTCTTGCGAGCTTTGACCGCGCGACCCGCGGCATTCTTGGCAGCCTTGCCTTTCGCGGCCGGTGCCTTGCTCTTAGAGGCAGCCTTGCCCTTTGCAGCAGCCTTGCCTTTCACAGCCGGCGCCTTGCTCTTGGCCACGGTCTTGCTCTTGGCCGCAGCTTTGCTCTTGGCCGCAGCTTTGCTCTTGCCAGCAGCTTTGCTCTTGGCGGCAGTCTTGCCCTTCGCGGCCGGCGCCTTGCTCTTGGCAGCAGGCGTCGCCTCCGACGACTTGGCCTTCGCCGACGACTTGCTCTTGGCGGCGGGCTTGGCCTTCGAAGACTTGGCTTTGGCAGAAGACTTCGCCTTGGCCGACGTCTTGCTCGCGCTCTTGGCGGCGGGCTTCGCACTCTTGGCCGCGGTGGTCTTCGACTTGCTCGAAGCGCGCGTCTTCGTGACCTTCACCTTGGAGGCCGGCACGGGCTTGGCCAGTGCGGCGGCTTCCATGCGCTCGGAGACTTCTTCCAGCTCGCCTTCGCCCGCGACTTTGCGCAGCAGGCCCAGGTTGGAATAGTGCTCGATCAGCGGCTTGGTCTGCTGGTCATACACAGCCAGGCGCTTGCCGATGACTTCTTCCTTGTCGTCGGGGCGTTGATACAACTCGTTGCCGTCCTTTTCACAGGTCGTCACGCCCGGCGGCAGCGAATGAATGTTGTACACCGTGCCGCACTTCTGGCAGATCCGACGACCGGCGAGGCGTTGCATCAACGTCTCGTTGCGCACATCGAGCAGCAGCACCGCGTCCAGCGGCTGGCCGATTTCTTCCAGCAGCGCATTCAGCGAATTCGCCTGGTCGATGTTGCGGGGAAAGCCGTCGAGGATGAAACCGTTCTCGGCATCGGGGCGGCTCAGGCGCTCGCGAATCAGGCCGAGCACGATGTCGTCGGACACCAGCTGGCCGGCGTCCATGACGGACTTGGCCTGTTTACCCAGCTCGGTGCCCCGGGCCACGGCATCTCGCAGCAGATCGCCGGAGGAAACCTGCGGCACGCCGTATTTGCCCATGAGGCGCTGTGCCTGAGTTCCTTTGCCCGAACCGGGTGCCCCCAGTAATACGATCCGCATCATTTTTGATTCCGACCTCCCGATAAGAGCCCGGGAGGGTACAGAAAGGCTCGTTCGAGCGCTATCCTTCGCGGCCACTTGCCTACGTTGCACAGGTCGAAGCCCATGCCAAAAAAGACCGCGTCACGAAAGACCGCAGTCCGCCGCCGCAATGCCTTTTACGCTCAGTCCGGCGGCGTCACCGCTGTCATCAACGCGTCGGCAGCTGGCGTCATCGAAGCGTGCCGCAAGGCCGGCAGCCGGATCGGCAAGGTCTATGCGGGCCGCAACGGCATCGTCGGCGCTTTGACAGAAGATCTGATCGACACCAGCAAGGAATCGGCCGCGGCCATCCGGGCCTTGCGCCACACCCCCTCCGGCGCATTCGGCTCGGCGCGCTTCAAGCTGAAAAAGTTCGAGGACAACCCGGCGCAATACGAGCGCCTGATCGAAGTGTTCAAGGCGCACGACATTGGTTATTTCTTCTATAACGGCGGCGGCGACTCGGCCGACACCTGTCTGAAGGTCTCGCAGCTGGCCGACAAGCTCGGTTATCCGATTCAGGCCATCCACGTGCCCAAGACCGTGGATAACGACCTGCCGATCACCGACTGCTGCCCGGGCTTCGGCTCGGTTGCGAAATATGTCGCGGTATCGATCCGCGAGGCGGGATTCGACGTGGCCTCGATGGCCAAAACCTCCACCAAGGTGTTCATCATGGAAGTGATGGGCCGCCATGCGGGCTGGATCGCGGCCGCCGGCGGACTGGCCGCCGAGAAAGAGGGTGACTCGCCCCACATCATCCTGTTCCCGGAAATCACATTCGACGAGGAGAAGTTCTGCGCACGCGTGAAGGAATGCGTGGAGAAGTATGGCTATTGCGCCATCGTCGTGTCGGAAGGCGTCAAGACCGCGGACGGCAAGTTCCTGTCCGATGCCGGCCTGCGGGACGCGTTCGGTCATGCGCAGCTCGGTGGCGTCGCGCCGGTGATCGCGCAGCTGGTCAAGTCCAAGCTGAATTACAAATATCACTGGGCTGTCGCCGATTATCTGCAGCGTGCCGCCCGCCACATCGCTTCGAAGGTCGATGTCGAACAGGCCTATGCGGTCGGCAAGGCGGCGGTGGAGCTCGCGCTCAAGGGCCACAACTCGGTGATGCCGACCATCGTGCGCACCTCGCAGAGCCCGTACAAATGGAAAATCGGCATGGCACCGCTCGACAAAGTGGCGAACGTGGAAAAAATGCTGCCGCGTGATTACATCACCGAGGACGGCTTCCACATCACGGCCAAGGGCCGCCGGTATCTGAGCCCGTTGATCCGCGGCGAGGACTATCCACCGTATAAAGATGGCTTGCCCCAGTATGTGACGCTCAAGAATGCGCCGCTGAAGAAAAAGCTCGATACCCCCTTTGTGTTATAGTTTCGCGACTTTTTTCCGGCACTTATCAAGTGCCATCGCGTTTCTTCGCAGCTCCGGATAAGCCGCGCCCGGCGGAGCCGGGCGCAAACATGTATGGAATAGCGAGCGCCGGCGACAGCCTGGCGCGAGCCTGGTTCAACGTTTCAATTGGAATTGACTTACTGACGATCTGCTCGCGTTAAAAATTTGCTCACAACGATGCACCCGCAAGGGGGAGGAAGTTGATGTCCACAGATGTCGCGCTTTGGCTCGCGATCGGCGCCGGTGTTCTGGCCGTGCTGTATGGCGTAATTTCAGTCGGATGGATCAACAAGCAGCCCGCGGGCAGTGAGCGAATGCAGGAGATAGCGGCGGCGATTCAAGCCGGCGCGAAGGCCTATCTGAATCGTCAGTACTCCACCATCTCCATCGTCGGCGTCGTCTTGTTGATCGTGCTCGGCCTGGCGCTCGACTGGGCCACCGCCGGCGGCTTCGCCATCGGCGCCATCCTCTCGGGTCTCGCGGGTTATATCGGCATGAATGTTTCGGTGCGCGCCAACGTGCGTACCGCGCAAGCTGCCAGCGTCGGCCTGAACCCCGCTCTGCAAGTCGCCTTCCGTGGCGGCGCCATCACCGGCATGCTGGTGGTCGGCCTCGGCATGATCGGCGTCGCCGGTTACTTCGCAGTGATGCGCAAGTTCATCGGCGACGAACATGCCCTGCACTCGCTGGTCGGCCTCGCCTTCGGCGGCTCGCTCATCTCCATCTTCGCGCGTCTCGGCGGCGGCATCTTCACCAAAGGTGCTGACGTGGGCGCCGACCTCGTCGGCAAGGTCGAAGCCGGCATTCCTGAGGACGATCCCCGCAACCCGGCCGTGATCGCCGACAACGTCGGTGACAACGTCGGCGACTGCGCCGGCATGGCGGCCGACTTGTTCGAAACGTACGCAGTGACCGTGGTCGCCACGATGGTGCTCGGCGGTCTGATGTTCACGGCGGCCGATGGCGGTCTCGACATCCGCTACATCATCTATCCGTTGGTGCTCGGCGCGGTTTCCATCGTCGCCTCCATCATCGGCTCGTACTTCGTGAAGGCGCGCGAAGGCGGCAAGATCATGAACGCGCTGTATCGAGGCACCGCCGTCTCCGGCGTGCTGGCGCTGATCGCGTTCTACTTCGTGACCAAAATGGTCATGGGCCCCGAGCTCGCCGGCGCCTTGTTCGGCTGCGCGGTCATCGGCCTCGTGCTCACGGCCGCGCTGATCGTGATCACCGAGTACTACACCGCCACCGAGTTCGAGCCGGTGCGCTACGTCGCGGCCGCTTCGCAGACCGGTCACGGCACGAACGTGATCGCGGGTCTCGCGGTGTCGATGAAATCGACCGCGCTGCCGGTGCTCGCCGTCGTCGCGGCCATCTGGGGCGCGTATCACATCGCCGATCTGTATGGCATCGCCGTCGCGGCCACCGCGATGTTGTCGATGACCGGCATGATCGTCGCGCTCGACGCGTACGGCCCGATCACCGACAACGGCGGCGGTATCGCCGAGATGTCGGGTCTGCCGAAAGACGTGCGCAAGATCACCGACGCGCTCGATGCGGTCGGCAACACGACCAAGGCCGTGACCAAGGGCTACGCCATCGGCTCCGCCGGTCTCGCCGCACTGGTGCTGTTTGCGGACTACACCCACAACCTCGATGCTGCTGGCAAGTTGCAGGCATTCTCGCTGTCCGATCCGGCCGTGATCATCGGCTTGTTCATCGGCGGTCTGGTGCCTTATCTGTTCGGCGCCATGGCGATGGAAGCCGTGGGTCGCGCGGCCGGCTCGGTGGTCGTGGAAGTGCGCCGCCAGTTCCAGGAAATCAAAGGCATCATGGAAGGCACGGCCAAGCCGGACTATTCCAAGGCTGTGGACATGCTGACGCGCGCGGCGATCAAAGAAATGATCGTGCCGTCGGTGCTGCCCATCCTGGTGCCGGTGATCGTCGCCTTCGGCATGAACTTCCTCATGGGCCCGGGCGCGGGCATTCGCGCGCTGGGCGGTCTGCTGATCGGCACGATCGTGACGGGCTTGTTCGTCGCTATCTCCATGTGCACGGGTGGTGGTGCGTGGGATAACGCCAAGAAGTACATCGAAGAAGGTAACTTCGGCGGCAAGGGCTCGGATACGCACAAGGCCGCGGTCACGGGTGATACGGTGGGCGATCCGTACAAGGACACGGCCGGCCCGGCCATTAACCCGCTCATTAAAATTATCAACATCGTGGCGCTACTGTTGGTGCCGCTCCTCTAATAACGCCGCCGCGGCGTATTACGAAACGGCGCAGCTAACGCTGCGCCGTTTTCGTTTGTACGCCGCTCCTATACAACGCCGCCTTCGTACGGCCGGCTTGCTCTCGCAAGCGGCCACGCTCCATCCGAGCGCACTCGGCTCAACAGCAACCCGACCGCGCGTTAGCACCGCCCGCAGTGTTGGATTAACTTGCTCGCGCCCCCGCGTTAGCACCGCCCGCAATGTTGGACTAACTTTGCCGGCGGCCGCGCGTTAGCACGGTGCGGAACACTTGGATTAACTTGCCGGTGACCGCGCGTTAGCACCCGCCCGCAACATGGATTGCACTTGCAGGCGGCCGCGCGCAGCGCTGGCCGCAATGTCATTAACTTGATAGCGGCCGCGCGTTGGCACCGCCCGTAATGCTGGATTAACTTGCTGAAGGCCGCGCCTTGGCACCGGCCCGCGATGCGGATTGCACTTGCCGGCGGCCGCGCGAAGCGCAGGCCGCAACGTCAGATTAACTTGATAGCGGCCGCGCGTTAGCGCAGGCCGCGACACGAGCGAAGCGAGCCGGCAAACTACGGCGATGGATGACACCAGTAAGCCTGCTCGTCCTTTACCCGCGGTAGCGCGCTACCTGCTGCTGATATTCGCGGCGCTCTCGTTCGCGCTCGGGGTCATCGGCATCTTCGTCCCCGGCCTGCCAACAACCGTCTTCATCCTGATGGCCGGCTGGGCCGCCGCCCGAAGCTCGCCGCGATTCCATAACTGGCTGGAGAATCATCGCGTCTTCGGCCCGATGCTCCGCGACTGGAGGAAGCACGGCGCCGTGAGCCGAAGGGCGAAGATCATGGCCACCGTGATGATGACAGCCAGCGCGGTAATCTTGTTTCTAACGATTTCGCGAATGTGGCTGGCGGAAGCCATCACCGGCGTGATGGCACTCGTATTGATGTGGCTGTGGCTCCGGCCGGAGCCGCCACCAAAGAATCCTTAGCCAATACTCCGCGCCGGCACGACGCGAGCCAGCGGCTGCGGCCGACCCAAGTAGAAGCCCTGCAGGAAATCGACGCCCATCTTCTTCGCGGCGTCCAGCGCGCCGGCATCTTCGACCTGCTCGGCGATGACCTGGAAGTTCAGCGTGCGCGCCAGCTTGATCATGGCCGCGACCATGGCCTGATTCACCGAATCGACGGCCAGATTCCGAATGAACGTGCCATCGATCTTCAAATAATCGAGCGACAGATTCTTCAGATTGCCGAACGACGACAACCCCCGACCGAAATCATCCAGCGCGAATTGACACCCCATCCCATGCAGCACGCCGATGAACCGCTGCGCATGTTCGATGTTCGTAATCACCGAATTCTCGGTCACTTCAAAACACAGCTGCGCCGGCGCCACGCCAGTGCGGTCGAGCACGTCGACGACGAACTCGAGGAACTGCGGATCGCCCAACGTCTGACCGGAAAGATTGATCGCCAGGCTGCGGCTCGACGGCAACCGAATGCCGCCACGACCCAACGCAGTAAGCGCAGTCTGCACAACCCAGCGATCCACATCCGCCATCAAGCGATAACGTTCCGCCGCCCGCAGGAACTCTGCCGGCGAAATACCGCCCGGCACATTCTCATCCTGCAAACGAAGCAGCACTTCGAGCGCTGGACCGGTCTCGGTCGCCGCCGACGCGATGATGGGCTGAGCCATCAGCTCGAAACGATTGTCCTTGAGCGCCGACTGCAACCGCTGCAGCCACTGAATCTCGCCACGATGACGCGCGACAGCTTCATCGCGCGCCGAGTAAACGTGCACGTGATTGCCCTGCTTCTTCGCGACATAGCAGGCCGAATCCGCCGCACTCATCACTTCATCCGGCGCGCCGCTCTCGCGGGAGATCTCGATCAAGCCGACGCTGATGCCGATATTGAAGATCTTGTCCTTCCACACGAAGCGGTAGTCACTGATCTTGCGCACCACGTCGTCGGCAATCTGCCGTGCTTTATCGAGCGGACAGCCGACCAGCAGCAGACCGAACTCATCGCCGCCGAGACGGCCAACCGTGTCCGAATCGCGCACCGTTTCTTTAATGAGTGCCGCGACCTCGCGGAGCATGCCGTCGCCGGCCATGTGACCGCAGGTGTCGTTCACGGCTTTGAAGCGATCGAGGTCGAGGTAGCACAGCACGTGCTTCGCTTCGTTGGTATGCGCCGTCTGCAGCGACTCTTCCAACCGACGCTCGAACTCGCGGCGATTCACCAGGCCGGTGAGCGCATCGTGGCTGGCCTGATACGACATCTGCTTGGTGATACCGCGCAACTCGCTCACGTCGCGCACGACGACGACCGTGCCGACCAGATCGCCCTTCTGTCCCTTCAACGGCGTGACGGTCAGCTCCACCGAGCGCTCTTCGCTACCATTGCGCGAGATCATCAAGCCACGGCGCCCCGCGGTGACCTTCGATTGCGTGGCCAGGCAGTGACGCACGGGATCGCCGAGCGAGCGGCGATCGCCCTCGTCCAGCAATTGAATGATGTCAGTGATGCTCTTGCCGAGCGCGTCGACGGCGCTGACGCCGATCAGTTGCTCGCCGGCTTGATTGACGTAGTCGATGCGGCCGCTGACATCGGTGGTGATGATGCCTTCGCCGAGCGAATCGAGCGTCTCCCACGCGGTGGGTCGGCCGCTGCGCGCCGGGACCGTGGCCGGCATCGAACGCGGGCCCATCTCAACCAGCGTCAGCAACAACGCGGGGCCGCCTTGATAGTCGATGCGCACGGCGGTCAACTCGACGCGCGGAGTGCCGCCCTGATTATCGGGATGCAGCTCGATCTCCAGGCGGTCGAGCCCCGGCTCGCCCGACAGCGAGCGACGCAGATGCTCGATCACCAGCTCGGTGTAATCGGGATGCAGGAGGTCGGCGATCTTCTTGCCGGTGAGGTGCTCGGCGGCAAGCGCGCCGGTGAGCGCGGCGAAACGCTCGTTGGCGAACACGATGTGCTCGCGATGCACGGCGACCGCTTCCTGCAGGCCCGCGAGCAGACCGACCAGCGAGCGCTCGCGCTCGCCGATCATCAGATCCTTCATCGCCATCTGCTCGAGCAGACGATTGGCGTTCTCGGCGAATTCGGACGCGGGTCCGGCGACGCGGACGCGCTCGGCGAATTTCCCCGAGCGAACGATAGCCTCCAGTTGTCCGGCGGCACGGGTCAGGGCCGAGCTCCGGCGCTCCCGCCAGAGGATGAAACCCAGCAGCAGCAAAACCGCGACGGCGAGAGAAATGGTCAACGTCCCCAACAGGGCACTCACATTGAAACGCTCTTTACTTCGATCCCCTAGGTTGCCGCGGCGAGCCCCGGCCCCCGGTAAATTGGAGTGGCGCAGCGAAAAAAGCGCGCAAGCATCTAATTAGCCGGGGAAGGAGCATAGCGAACGGCTGAACATCTGCCGGGGGGATTGACCATATTGTATGCGGCGAGCAGGTAAATATTGGCCTGAATGTGTCCCTGAAGAAGGCTTCAGGGTTCCCGGCAGGCGCCAGCCTAGCTGTCCGGCCTTTAACTTGTACCGCGGAATCAAAGCCCGTACCCTTGCCGCCGCCGGCCCATCCCGCCTGATTTGTCTACGAATATTGCCTATGAATATCGAGTCCGCCCGCGCCCAGATGATCGAGCACCAGGTGCATGCCTGGGACGTGTTCGACGAGCGGGTTCTGAGCACCATGCGCGAGATCCGGCGCGAGCAGTTCGCCCCGGCACCGTTCAGCGCCGTCGCCTTCGCCGACGCGCCGATTCCGCTGCCCGGCGGCCAGTCGATGCTGCCGGCCAAGATCCACGGCCGCATCCTGCAGGCACTGCTGCCCAATCCGGCCGAGGTCGCCCTGGAAATCGGCACCGGCAGCGGCTACCTGAGCGCCTGCCTGGGACGGATGGCCGCTCGAGTACGCACCGTGGAAATCCTGCCGGAGCTGGCCGAGGCCGCCCGCCGCAACCTGTTCGCCGTCGCGGTCAACAACGTGGCCGTGGAAGTCGGCGACGGTATGCAGCTGACTGAACAGTCCACCTACGACGTGATTGCCGTGACCGGCTCGTTGCCGTTGTATGACGAGCGCTTCCAGCAGGCGCTGCGTATCGGCGGCCGGTTGTTCGTGGTGGTCGGTCAGGCGCCCGTCATGGAAGCCTGGAAGGTCACGCGCGTCGGCGAACGCGAATGGCAGCGCGAGAGCCTGTTCGAAACCGTGATTGCGCCGCTGATGAACGCGCCGCGTCCCTCCGAATTCGTGTTCTGATCATCATGAGCACTCCACAACAGATTGCCGAAATCACCCCCGCCGAACTCGTCGCCCGCCGCCAGCGCGGTGACGTGCTGACGCTGCTCGACGTGCGCGAAGCCTGGGAGCTCGGCGTCGCCAGCGTGCCGGCCGATCAACAGGTCGTGCACATTCCGATGGGCGAAGTGGCCGACCGTATCGCCGAGCTCGACAAGAGCAAAGAAGTGGCGGTGTTGTGCCGTTCAGGACGTCGCAGCCTGGAAGTCGCCAAGTTTCTGCAACAGAACGGTTTCCGCACGGTCAACGTCGCCGGCGGCATCCTCGCGTGGTCGCGCGATCTGGATGCAACCATTCCGACCTACTGAACGTCTCAAGCGCGTCACCGACCGGGCCTATAGAACCCAAGGACGGTGGCTCGGAGCGCCCGGTGTGTGGCATGAATAGTTAAGCTCGTCCGAGCCACGCGGCCTCGACATTAATTCATTCGCCAGCGTGTCATCATTCGGCGAATACACGGGATTGGAACGAAACAAGATGAAAGTACGCGCTCCGCTCATCGTCGCCGCTTGCAGTCTGATCCTCGCCTCGGCCGCCGCCGAGGCCGCCGACCTCGTCACCGTTTATCAGCGCGCCTTGCAGAACGATCCGCAGATTCGCGAGGCGGACGCCAATCGTCTCGCCAGCCGCGAATCCAAGCCGCAGGCGCTGGCCGCGTTACTGCCGCAGCTCGAAGTCGGCGGCTCGTACACCAAGATCGACGAAGACAGCGGCCGCACCACTCTGACTCGCAGCGACCCGTCCGATCCGCTCAGCCCGCTGGTGCCGATCGATATCACCAGCACCTCGGACCTGAAGGCCAAGCAATATGACATCACGTTGCGCCAGAGCCTGTTCCGCTGGGATCAATGGATGATTCTGAAGCGCGCCGACGCCGAAGTGGCGCAAGCCGAAGCGGATTATCAGTTCGCCCAGCAGGATTTGATTCAGCGAACCTCGATCCGTTATTTCGACGTGCTCGCCGCCCAGGACACGGTCGATGCCGCCGAAGCCGCGCTGGAAGCGTTCTCTCGTCAGCTCGAGCAAGCAAACAAGCGCTTCGAAGTTGGCTTGATCGCCATCACCGACGTTCAGGAAGCCCGCGCCGCGCACGACTCGGCCGCTGCCGCCGTGATCGCGGCCAAGCGCTCGCTGGCGACGGCTCGTGAGTTATTGCGCGAACTGACCGGCGAATCGTTCGATACATTGGCGACGCCCGTCGATGACATGCCACTGAAGTCGCCCGAGCCCGCCAACGAGGAACAATGGGTCACCCAGGCGCTGGAACAAAATCTAGCGGTCATCTCTGCGCGACTGGCAACCGACATTGCCAAGCAGGACGTGCGCGTCGCCCGTGCCGGCCACTTGCCCATCATCGATCTGGTCGCGAGTCGTGGCGATCAGGATTACACCGGCGATCAGGTCGGTCGTAACGAAGGCGGCGTGTCGCGGGCGCCGGCCGATCAAACCCAGACCACCGACTCCATCGGCATTCAGGTCACCATTCCGATTTACTCGGGCGGCTACACCTCCTCGCGCGTGCGCCAGCAGGTTTATCTGCATCGTGCCGCTCGCGAGCGCTTGGAACGAGCCAACCGCGAAACCGAACGTTCCGCCCGCGACGCTTATCTCGGCGTGATCAGTGAGATGTCCCGCGTTCGCGCGCTTCGCCAGGCGCTGGAATCCAGCCGCACGGCGCTGCAGGCCACCGAGGCCGGCTTCGAAGTAGGAACTCGCACCACTGTCGACGTGCTCGATGCCCGTCGTCGGTTGTTCCAGGCGCAGACCGACTATGCGCGCAGCCGTTACGACTACATCCTGAACGTATTGCAGCTGCAGTTCGCGACCGGCACGCTCGACCGCGCCGATCTGGACGAAATCAACTCCTTCTTGAGAGAGCGCGCGATTACGCGTTGATTCGCGGGGCGCGGGGCGGAACTCGTTCCGGCTCGGAGCGTTGCCGTTTAATCAGCCCAAGGGACCTGGCGCCGAAGGATCGGTTCTTCGACGGAGGCTCCCATGAGCGTCGCTACCCATCATCCGCCTGGCCGCGAAGATCTCGGGACGTTCGGTCCCGAGCCGCAGCCGTTGTCGCTCCTCATCAATGGCGAAGTGCGCACCGCGCTCGCCGATCCTGCGACTACGCTGGTTGAATTCCTGCGCGACACGCTCGGCCTCACCGGCACCAAGATCGGTTGCGATCGGGGCGCGTGCTCGGCCTGCACGGTGTGGCTCGATGGCGAGGTCGCGGCCAGTTGCATGACGCTCGCGTTCGACGCCCGCGACCGAAGCATCACAACCATCGAAGGCTTGAGCCGTGACGGCGAGTTACATCCCGTGCAACGCGCCTTCATCGAGCACGACGCGCTCCAGTGCGGCTTCTGCACGCCGGGCATGGTGATGAGCTGCGCGCAGTTGGTGAATACCAATCCCGATTGCACGCTCGACGATGTGAAGACTGCGATCTCAGGCCACCTGTGCCGTTGCGGAACCTATCCCAACATCTTCAAAGCCACGCTGGCCGCGGCGGCGACGCGCAAAGGCAAAGCGAAATGAGCGGCGCGGAGTCTTTCGAACAGCGCACGCTGTCGGCGGGCATCGTTGGCGACGCGATCAAACAAGTCACTCGCAACGTCCCGACCGGCGAGCCGCCCTCGTGGCCCACGAACGCGGAGCTGCGCGTCGTCGGCAAAGACGTGCCACGCATGGATGCGCTGGACAAAGTCACCGGCCGCGCCCGCTACACGTTCGACGTGCAACTTCCCGGCATGTTGTACGCGCGAACGTTGAACAGCACGGTCGCGCATGCGCGCATCAAGTCGATTGATACCTCCCGAGCGGAACAGTATCCCGGCGTACGCGCCGTGCATGTGCTCGAACGTTTGTTGATGGCGGCGGAGTTGCGCGATCCCGGTGAGGAAGCGAAAGAGCCCTATCCTATCGTGCGCTTCACCGGGCAGCCGATCGCGGCCGTCGCGGCGATCTCGGCTCGCGCCGCTGAAGCCGCGCTTGCGTTGATCAAAGTTGAATATGAGGTGCTGCCTCATGTCACCGAACTCGCGGACGCGATGAAGCCGGACTCACCGCCCGTGTTTCCCGGCCCGACTGAGCAGCGAGCCACTGCCGGCGGCGGTGGCGCAGCCAAAGGGCTGCCGCAGAAAGGCAACCTGCGCGGCCCGGGCAAAGGCGGCTCACGAGGAGACATCGAGCGCGGCTTCAAGGAGGCCGACGTCATCGTCGAAGGCGAGTATCGCACACAGGTCCAGACGCACACGCCGCTGGAACCTCATGGCCTCGTTGCCGACTGGCGCGGTGACGAACTCACGCTCTACGCATCGACTCAACACGTGATGAGCGTGCGCGATGAAGCGGCTGAGATTTTCAAGCTGCCGAAAGAAAAGATCCACGCGATCAGCGACTACACCGGCGGCGGCTTCGGCGCGAAGTACGGCGTCGGTAACTACGGCACGCTCGCGATTCATTTGTCACGAAAGGCCGGCGCCCCGGTTCGTTTGGTTCTGGACCGGCGTGAAGAGCATGTCTCCGTCGGCAATCGTCCCGCCAGCCTGCAACGATTGAAGATCGGCGCGAAGCGTGACGGCTCACTGACCGCCGTCGAGTTACACAGCTTCGGCACCGGCGGCGTCGCCGCTGGCGCTGGCGTGGGCTCGTGTCATCACAACATGTATGTGTGCCCGAATGTGAGCATCGAGCACTACGACGTATTCACCAACGCCGGCCCCTGTGCCGCGTTTCGCGGCCCCGGCCAGACGCAAGGAATATTCGCCTTCGAGCAGGCGATCGACGCCGTCGCTGACCGACTGGGCCTCGATCCCCTTCTCATGCGAGACAAGATCGATACTCGCGACGCCGACGACGTCCGCGCTCGCGCGGCGGAACGTCGCATCGGCGCGGAGAAGATTGGCTGGGCACGTCGCCGCGCTCCGGGCAGCGACACGGGGTCGATCAAACGCGGCGTCGGCATGGCGCAGTCCATGTGGCCCTACATCGTGAACAGCTACACGACTTGTGAGATCCGCGTGGCCGGGGACGGCACCGTCGAAGCGTTCTGCGGGACACAGGATATCGGTACCGGCACACGAACTGTGTTTGCTCAAGTCGTCGCTGAAGAGTTGGGCTTGGAAGCGGAGGACATCAAAGTTCATGTCGGCGACTCCCGCTTTCCCCCGGGCCCGCCGTCGGGTGGCAGCCGCGTTACCAGCTCGTTGACCCCCGCCGCTCGCAACGCGGCTCATGCAGCGGCTCGTGATATTGCCGCTCGAGTGGCACCGTTGCTCAATGCGAAGGCCGAGGACCTGGAGTTTCGGAACGGACACATCGAGGTCCGCGGCGATTCCAAATCGTCGCTGGGTTTCTTCGAAGCGCTCCGACGCGCGGGCATCGAGACGATCGTCCATCGCGCCGACCGCCGCGACGACTACGAAGGTTATGCGCGCAAGGCCGGCGAGCTGAACATCAGCCCGCACGCGATTGGCGGTGTGCAGTTCGCTGAGGTCTGCGTCGATACCCAGACCGGCGTGGTCAAAGTCGAGCGCGTGGTCGCCGTGCACGACTGCGGACGTCCCATCAATCCCAAGCTCGTCGAGAGCCAGATTCTGGGCGGCGTGGTTCAAGGGGTGAGCTACGCGCTGTATGAAGACCGCCGTCTCGACGCCGCCACCGGCGTGCAACTCAACGCCAACATCGATCAATACAAAATCGTCGGCTCACGTGAGACGCCACGCATCGACGTGCACTTGATCGAACTGCTCGGCGGCCAATCGTCCACCGATGCCCGCGGCGTCGCCGAGCCGGCGAACGTGGCAACAGCGGCAGCGGTCGCCAATGCATTCTTCAACGCCACGGGCAAGCGCATCTACACCTTGCCCATGACGCCCGCGAACGTTCTCGCAGCGCTGCGTTCGGAGTGATCATGCGTAGCTTCGAGTGGGTCGATGCGAAGTCGGTCGATGAAGCGGCGGCGCTGCTCGCGACGACTTCGGCGAGTCAGCCGGTGGTCGCGAAGGCGGGCGGCATGGACCTGCTCGACCTGATGAAGGAAGGCATCGTTCAACCCACGCGCGTCGTCAATCTCAAATCGATTCGCTCGCTGGGCGATGTGCGCCTCGACAATTCAGGCATGCAGATGGGTTCACTCGTGACTCTCGCCCAGATCGAGCAGCACGCCGGCATTCGCTCGCACTATCGAGCCCTGGCCGAAGCGGCCGCTCACGCAGCTACGCCGCAGGTGAGAAACGCGGCCACCATCGGCGGCAACTTACTGCAACGGCCGCGCTGCTGGTATTTCCGCAACGAGCACTTTCATTCCGTGGCGGAGGCAGATCATAGCGAGCATCAGTATCACGCGATCTTCGACAATGCACAGACGGTGATGGTCCATGCGTCGACACTCGCCACCCCGCTGCTTGCTTACGATGCGAGCGTGCATCTTACGCATGGCAAAGGCTCGGCGCGTGCCGTTGCGCTGAAAGACTTTCTATTGCCGCCGTCGATGAAACGGGATCGCGATACCGTCATTGCGGACGGCGAGATTCTGCTTCACGTCAGCGTGCCGCCGATCCAGCCGAATACTCGATGCGCTTATCACAAGCAGACGGAACGTGAGAGTTATGACTGGCCGATCTGCGATGTGGCCGTCGTGCTGGAAATGGATGGAGATATTGTGGCGGCCGCGAAGATCGTTCTCGGCTGGGTCGCCCCTACGCCGCGGCGGGCTGTCGAGAGCGAAGAATTATTAATCGGCCGCCGCCTCGACGAACACTCCGCCAGCGAAGCTGCCACCGCCGCCGTACGTGGCGCCACTCCGCTGGCTAAAAATGCTTACAAAGTGCCTGTCCTCGAAACCGTGATCCAACGGACGCTTCTCGCCGCCCGCTGACCGTCAGCCTCTGTGGCCCAGCAAGCGGGCCGGCAAGAACAGCAGGGCTTTGATGAAGGCGAACATCGCCTCGAGCACCACCGCCACCGCCCGGAACGGCAGCGACAGCAGCCACAGCACCGGCAACAGGAAAATGGCGAGCAACGCCAGCGGCCAGGCAAGCACGAACAACACACACCAGGCGAGCATAACGAGCACGAAAGTCATTGCCATCTCCTTCCAACTGTCCACCGCGCCAGCCCTTACCGGCGCTCTCGGTGATTGAGACGTAGCACCGCTGCGGAAGGTTGCAGCGGTGGCTAAAAACCTCGTCGCCCGCCTCAGCTGCCCCGCGTAACCGGCATCTCCACTTCGCCGCCCGCCCTGGGAACATGCCTCGCAAGCTCAAGCTTGGCGATCGCATTCCGATGAACCTCATCCGGCCCGTCAGCCAGACGCAGCGTCCGCTGATGCGCCCACAATCGCGCCAGCGGGAAGTCGTTGGAAACACCGCCAGCGCCGTGCGCCTGAATCGCCCAATCCAAAACCTGCAAAGTCATATTGGGCACGACGACCTTGATCAGTGCGATCTCCTGCTTGGCGACCTTATTCCCTACCGTATCCATCATGTACGCCGCCCTCAGCACCAGCAGCCGCGCCTGATCGATCATGCAACGTGCATCGGCAATGCGCTCATGCCACACCGATTGAGCAGACACCGGCTTGCCGAACGCCACGCGCGAGCTCAATCGCTTGCACATCAACTCCAGCGCCCGCTCCGCGACGCCAATCGACCGCATGCAATGATGAATACGACCAGGACCGAGACGCCCCTGAGCAATCTCAAATCCGCGCCCCTCGCCCAACAAAATATTCGACACCGGCACACGCACATTGGAAAGATCCACTTCCGCGTGACCGTGAGGAGCATCGTCATAGCCGAACACCGGCAAGTGACGCATCACCGTCACACCCTTCGCATCCGACGGCACTAGCACCATCGACTGCTGTTGATGTTTGCCCGCCTCGGGATTGGTCTTGCCCATCAGGATATAAAGCTTGCAGCGGGGATCGTTCGCGCCGCTCGACCACCACTTGCGGCCGTTGATCACGTACTCATCGCCCTCGCGACGAATACTGCATTCGATGTTGGTCGCGTCCGACGACGCCACCGCTGGCTCGGTCATCAGGAACGCCGAGCGGATCTCGCCCTTGAGCAAAGGCTCCAGCCACCGGTCCTTGTGCCCTTCGGTGCCATAGCGCTCGATGGTCTCCATGTTGCCCGTGTCCGGCGCGGAGCAATTGAACACTTCCGGCGCCCAGGGCACGCGGCCCATGATTTCGCACAGAGGCGCGTATTCGAGATTGGACAAACCTTCCGGCGCACGCGGCGAATGAGGCAGGAACAGATTCCACAGACCGGCAGCCCGCGCCTTGCCCTTCAAGTCCTCGATCACCTGGGTGGGAACGAAGGCATCGCCGTTGCGTCGATTGCGCGCCACCTCTTCCTCGTACGCCTTCTCGTTCGGATAGATGTGCGCGTCGAAGAACTTCAACAGGCGCGCCTGCAGTTCGCGCACGCGGGGGCTGTATTCGAATTCCATGCTCGTTCCCTCTCAAATGATGCGATAACTTGCCGTCTCGCCCGGCCCGGACGCCAATGCATTGTCTGAATGCGGCCCCATCGGCGCTATGCATACAATACGGCGGGACGACGGGCGCTGGAGGCCCCCATGCAGCTGTCCAGGATCGATCTCAATCTGTTCACCGTCTTCGACGCGATCTACCGCGAAGGCGGCATCACGCCCGCCAGCCGGCGGCTGCATCTGTCGCAGCCGGCGGTCAGCCATGCGCTGGGGCGGTTGCGCGAGTTGCTGAACGATCCGCTGTTCGAGCGGCGGGGTCACGAGATGATCCCGACACCGCTGGCCCGTTCGCTGGCCGACAGCATTGCCAGCTCCCTGGGCAATCTGGAGCAAATGCTCCAGCGCGTCGGACACTTCGAGCCCGGCACCGCGCAACGCTGCTTCACCATTGCCGCTCGCGAGTCGCACGAGCTGACGTTCCTGCCCGCGCTGATGAACCGCATCGGGACCGAAGCCTCGCACATCGACATCGCCTCGGTGCGCATCGATCGTCGCGATCTCGAGGAAGATCTGCAGAGTGGCGAGATCGATCTGGCGATCGACGTGGCTTTGCCGTTATCGAACGACGTGCGACGCGAGCGCATCGGCGCCGAGCCGCTGGTCGTGCTGGCCCGTGCCGATCATCCGGTCGTGCAGGGGAAGCTGGACCTCGAGACTTATACCGCCCTGTCGCACATTCTGATCACGGGGCGCCGCCGGGGAGGCGGTTATGAAGACGGTGCGCTGGCGCGCTTGGGATTATCCCGGCACATCAAGATGCGCTGTCAGGATCATGCAGCCGCGAGCCAGGTGGTCAGTCGCTCGGAGCTGCTGGCTACGATGACTCGTAGCCAGGCGTTGATCGTCAACCGCTCCACCGACAATCAGCTGCTGCCCTTCCCCGTCGAAGTGCCGCCGTTGGAGTCCTTCCTGTACTGGCACTCCAACGTCGACGAAGACCCGGCCTCGCAATGGTTCCGGGCGCAGGTGAAAGGTTGCCTCGCGGACAGATCAGGCTAGATCTTTGTACGACTCCACCACGCGCGACACGATGCCGTAGTCGATGGCTTCGTTGGCGCTCATCCAGAAGTCACGTTCCAGGTCGACGGCGACCTTCTCATACGGCCGACCGGTCTGTTTCGCGATGGTGCGACCGATGCGCTCGCGCGTGCGCAGGATTTCCTTGGCCTGAATCGCGATGTCGGCGGCCGGGCCGCCGGCGCCGCCGGCCGGCTGATGGATCATGAAGCGCGTGTTCGGCAGACACACGCGGTTCTGCTTTTCCGCCGCCAGGAAAATGTGCGTGCCGGCGCTGGCCACCCAGCCCGTGCCGATGGTGATGACCGGCGCATTGATGAAACGAATCATGTCGTGAATGGCGTCGCCGGACTCGACGTGCCCGCCCGGCGAGGAGATCAGCACGCGGATCGGTGCATCCGATTGCTGCGACAACGCGATCAACCTTTCGCATACGCCACGCGCGACCGTGTGATTGATCTCGCCGAACACCAGCACGAAACGCGACTTGAACGACAGCTGCTCCGCCAATGTCTCCGGACGGTCGGCCTTCTCGGGCTGCTTCTCTTCACGCTCGGCGTTAAAAATCGGGGCGGACATGGAACACACTCCTTGGAGCACTCAGTCTGGGGCGGACGCGGATTCTACCATTCGCCGGTGTTGGCCATGGACTTCCAGGGCTCGCGCGGCTCGAGCGAGCCGCCCCGCTGCAATAACTCGACCGAGATATTGTCAGGCGAACGGACGAACGCCATGCGGCCGTCGCGCGGCGGGCGGTTGATGGTGACGCCATGATCGATCAGACGCTGGCAGGCCGCGTAGATGTCGTCGACTTCATACGCAAGATGACCGAATGCGCGCCCGATTCCGTACTTTTCCGGGTCCCAGTTGAAGGTCAGCTCGACTTGAGCGTGCTCGTCCCCGGGCGCCGCCAGGAACACCAGCGTGAAGCGGCCTTTTTCGTTGTCGATCCGGCGAATCTCGCGCAATCCCAGCGCCTCGCAGTAAAAACTCAAGGAAGCGGTCAGATCCGTGACGCGCACCATAGTGTGCAGATACCTCATGGGCGATACCCTCGACGACACAACAAGGTCGGCCATCATAAACGACAGCCGCGGGGCGGAAAGGAACTCCGGCAACGCGATTGCGTTGATTTCCCCGAGGCTACCGGCAAAAACAGGACATATGGGTGCGGATGCGCCATCCTTCGGAACTGCTCGAAAGCGCTACATGCCGCGACTTCCTAGCCTGGCAGTAGCGATTGCGCTGCTTTGGGCCGTGGCCCGAAGCTCGCAGGCCGTTGCGCAAACTCCCGAGCCCGGCGCGGAGCCGCCGCCGTCCCCGCCGCAGACTGAACCAGTTCAGCCCGCGCCGGAAGTGGCGGATGACGCACCGGAACAGCCGGAGCAACCGGGCGACAAGCCCGAGGTCGTCAATCCCAAGGATGTGAATCAGGGCCCGTTGCGCGATCCCGTGCTTCAACAGAACGAGGGCGATCCGCGCACGCTGGAGCGCGAACCTGAAACCAAGGAGCCCGGGGACGAGGGCCCGCCGGCGCCGGAACAGAAGAGCGACGACACCAGCCCGATGGAAATCTGCGCGCAACCGGCGGAGCAAGGGGTCCTACAACGCGTGCGCCGGACACTCACAGTGACCGCTTGCGCATCGTCCGCGTGGCTGGATGGCTTGTTCGGCGATCAGATTTATCGCGACGAATATCACGCCACCTACGGCACCGTGACCGCCGGCGGCCTGTGGAGCGACTACGACGGCTTCGATCCGCGACTGCGGTTTCGAGCCCGCCTGCAATTACCGCAATGGGACAGCCGTATTTCCGCGTTCGCCGGCCGCGTCGGCCAGGACGACTACATCAGCGACACCGAAGGCGACTTCGACGCGTTGCCGACGCGTCAGTTCGGCACGCTCGAAGATGAAAGCGTGCTGGTCGGCCTGGGTTATTCCAGCCCCGAGCGCACCGGCAACGATTTCGATGCAGGCGTCGGCGTGCGCATCGACCTGCCGCTCGATCCGTACGCGCGGGCCCGTTATGAAATCGTCCGCACCTTCGCCGAGCGCTATGTGTTCAGCGCCCGCGAAACTGTGTTCTGGCAAAACACCGAAGGCTTCGGCACCACCACGCGCATCAATTTCGATCGGGTGATCTCGGATCGTTTCCTCCTGCGCTGGAGCAACCTCGGCAAGTTCACCGAAGAAACGATCGGCCTGGAGTGGTACTCGCAGCTGACTCTGTTTCAGAGCATCGGCCAGCGCACGGGCCTTGCGTACCAGGCGCATGTCGAGGGCGAGACCGACAACGAAGTGCCGATGACGCGCACCGCCCTGCGCTTGATCATGCGCCGTCAGCTCACGCCCGAATGGCTGATCCTGGAATTACGCGGCGGCGTCTCCTGGCCGCGCCGCCGGCTGGTCGAAGAGCGGGAAGCCAGCCCCGAAATCGGCATTGCGATTGAAATGCAATTCGGCCAGAAGCGCGATCGCCTGCGCCCGCCGCCGACCAGTCAGCCGTTGAATCGGCAATAGCCCGCGGCTAAGACTTCTCCCTAGGAACTCTCCGAGACAAAACCCCTGCGACGACAGGCGATTCGCCCTATGTGGATCAGGTGCTTCCTGAATCTGCAGACCCTGCGTTCAGATGGTGCAAAGCAGGCCGATGCGAGTCCTCGTAGCGCCACGGTTTCGTGGCATCGCATTCGTGTCGAGGAGTTGAAGATGAGTATGTCCGATCTGAGCGTCAAGGCGCGTCTGACCATGACGCTGAGCCTGCTGGCGCTGGCCATGTTCTGCGTGGGCCTGTTGGGCTTGAATGGTTTGAAGCAGTCCAACATGCGCATGGATGAGCTGTACAGCAATCAGTTCCAGTCCGCTGCCCTGGTCAACAAGATTGCCGCTCTGCGCCGTGACAACATTCGCGCGCTCGATCTCGCGCTGATGAACGGCAACGCGCAGCTGATTGCCGATTACCGCAGCGTCCAGGAACGCAATTCCAAAATCATCGACGAGCTGTGGGAGAAGTACAAAGCGCTGCCGTCCGAGCAGGAAGAAACTTCCCTCGCCGATGACTTCCACCAGAAGGGCGAAGAGTACCGTGCCGTCCGCGACGCCGTGGTCGCTAAGCTCGACGCGGGCGCGCTTGAAGAAGCGCGCACGTTGCGCGTGCAGGAAATGCGCCCGAAGGTCGTCGCGCTACTGAGCGCCGCCGACAAGCTGGCGGAAATTCAGGATCGACTCGGCGATGAAGCGAATACGGCCAACGGTGCCGCGTACAGCAAGGCTACGATGATTTCATGGGCATCGATGTTGATGGCCGGTGCGATCGCCGCCGTGCTCGGCATGATGCTGATCCGCTCGATGATGACTTCGCTCAACGCCGCGGTTGCCACGGCCGAGCGCATCGCCGGCGGCAAGCTCGGCAATCAGATCGAGATCGCATCGAAGGACGAGTTCGGTCGCCTGCTGCGCGCCATGCAGGACATGGACAACAAGCTGAGTGACATCGTGGGCACAGTGCGCCTCGGTGCCGACTCCGTCGGCTCGGCAGCTCGTCAGATCTCCAGCGGTAACGACGACCTGAGCCAGCGTACGCAGGAACAGGCGTCGGCGCTCGAAGAGACCGCGTCTTCGATGGAAGAGATGACCGCGACCGTGAAGCAGAACGCCGATAACGCCCGTCAGGCGAGCCAGCTCGCCACCGGTGCGCGCGATCAGGCGGATCGTGGCGGTGCCGTCGTGGGCCGCGCGGTCGGTGCGATGGGCGAAATCAGCGCGTCGAGCAAGCGCATCGCCGACATCATCGACGTGATCGACGAGATCGCGTTCCAAACGAATCTGCTCGCGTTGAACGCGGCGGTGGAAGCGGCGCGTGCCGGCGAACAGGGTCGCGGCTTCGCGGTCGTCGCCAGCGAAGTGCGTAACCTTGCGCAGCGTAGTGCCACGGCCGCCAAGGAGATCAAAGATCTGATCAACGACTCGGTCGCCAAGGTGCAGGCCGGCACCGCGCTGGTCGACGAGTCGGGCAAATCGCTGCATGAGATCGTGGCGAGCGTGAAGCGCGTCGCCGACATCGTCGCCGAAATCTCGGCCGCCAGCGAAGAACAAGCCAGCGGAATCGATCAGGTGAACACTGCGATCACGCAGATGGACACGACCACTCAGCAGAACGCGGCGCTGGTTGAAGAAGCCGCGGCGGCGAGCAAGGCGATGGAACAGCAGGCGCAGGTGCTGGTCGACAAGATGTCGTTCTTCTCGACGGCCGGCAGCCATCATCAGGCCGCGGCGCCCGTGTCGTTCAGCTCGAATGTTTCTTCGGCGCCGCGTGCGGCCGTGCGCACGATGCCGGCTCGTAAGGCCTCGAAGCCGGTGAGCCGCCCCGCTGCACGCCCGGCGCCCATGGCCAAGGCAAGCGGTGACGATTCGAGCTGGCAGGAGTTCTAAGAAATAACGGACGCCGCGGAGTCAAAGCTCACCGTCACGAGCTTTGTAGTCCGCGGCGCGCCGACACCCAGCAGATCCGTTGCCGGCGGTGTTCTCCACACCACTTGAGAGAAGTGGCACCGGCACCCTGTCTGATCGGCGAGCGATATTCAACTCATATCGCTCGCCGTATTTTTTTCGATGACTGGCAAGCAACTCGCGCGTCGGATCAGGCGCTATATGAACGTGACGTGGTAGCGCCGCCGTGTCCCGTCCAGTCCGTGTGGAAGAACTGTCCGCGCGGTTGATCGATGCGCTCGTAAGTGTGCGCGCCGAAGAAATCCCGCTGGGCTTGCAACAGATTCGCCGGCAGCCGCTCGGCTCGATACCCGTCGAAATACGACAAAGCGGCACTCATGCACGGCACGGGAATGCCGCTCTGAACCGCCGCGACGATGGCCCGCCGCCAGCCGGCCTGGCGCGTCGACACCGCATCCCGGAAGAACGGATCGAGGAGCAGATTGACCAGCTGCGGATCGCGCTCGAACGCCTTTTTGATGTCGCCCAGAAATGCCGAGCGGATGATGCAGCCCGCCCGCCAGACCAGCGCGATGCCGCCATAGTTCAGATTCCACTGGTAAGTCTTCGCGGCCGCGCGCATCAGCTGATATCCCTGCGCGTAGCTGATAATCTTCGACGCATACAGCGCCTGTCGCAGATCGTCGATGAGCTGTTTGCGCTCGCCCTTGAACTCGCTCACCACCGGCTTGAGCTGCTTCGACGCCTGCACGCGCTCTTCCTTCCCGGCCGACAACGCGCGAGCAAACACCGCTTCGCTGATCAATGTGAGCGGCGTGCCTTCATCCAGCGCCTCGATCACCGTCCACTTGCCCGTGCCCTTCTGACCGGCGGCATCGAGGATCTTGTCGACCGTCGCTTCGCCGTTCTTATCGACGAAGCCGAGGATGTCGCGCGTGATCTCGATCAGATAACTGTCCAGCTCGGCGCTGTTCCATTCGGCGAACACGTCGTGCATCTCGGCATTGCTCATGCCCAGCACGCGCTTCATCACATCGTAGGTCTCGCCGATGAGCTGGATGTCGCCGTACTCGATACCGTTATGGACCATCTTCACGAAATGACCGGCGCCGTTCTCTCCCATCCAGTCGCAACACGGCTCGCCGTCCGGCGTGCGCGCGGCGATCGCCTGAAAAATCGGTTTGATGTGCGGCCACGCGGCGACGCTGCCGCCCGGCATCAGCGAAGGCCCGTTCAACGCGCCCTCCTCGCCGCCGGACACGCCGGAGCCGACGAACAGCATGCCGCTTTCTTCGACTCGTTTGGTGCGACGGATGGTGTCCGTGAACAGGCTGTTGCCGCCGTCGATGAGAATGTCGCCCGGCTCGAGCAGGGGCAGTAACTGATCGATGAGCTGATCGACCGCGGCGCCGGCTTTCACCAGCATCACAATCTTGCGCGGCTTCTGCAAAGACCCGACGAATTCCTTCAAGTCATGCGCGCCGATGAAGCGTTTGCCCTTGGCCCGCCCCTGGATGAAATCATCGACGCGTGACGTCGTACGATTGAAAACAGCGACACGAAAGCCCCGACTCTCCATGTTGAGCGCCAGGTTCTCGCCCATGACCGCGAGCCCGATCAAACCGACATCTGCGAATTCAGTGCTCATCATATCCTCCAACCGCGTGCAGCCCGGTTATACGAGACTTGAGGGTGCAACACCAGGAATGGACGTGCGCACTTTGGTTCATCAATTCACGATCCGGAGGGCGTACCCCTTACATCCAGCCGCATCACCTGGGTCGTCAGTCGCAACGGGCGCAGCGGCTGATTGCGCGCGTCGCCGGTCGCCCGCCAATCGTTGAACGGCGCGGCGCGCTCGTCGGACTCGCTGATCGGGTCGATGACGTCCATCAGACCGACGAGGTCGTGCCCGAACGGCGGCGCTGCGCTCACTTGAAAGCTCACCTTCTGGTTCCAACGCGCGCCCGTGCGACGCTCCGTATTCTCGCCGGCGACCGTGCCGCTGCCGAAGCGAGGATGCGTCACGATCTGTGTGTACTCGAATGCCGTGCCCGGCGCCGTGGCATCGACGACGACTCGCCACAATCCGGCGCGCGGCGTGGGCACGACCAGCGTCTTATTGACCGGTCGCGTGAAGACTTCACTACCCCACAATTTACAAGTGCCGGTGACGCAGTCATACAAATACAGACCGATCCGAGTCCGACCATCCGGCGGTGACGCCGCGACTCGCAACGTCGTACTGCCGGGCTCCACCGAAACGTTGTAAGCACGCATGCCGCTGGGCCCGCCCACATCCTTCAGCGACCGACGCGCGCCGACTTCGGCGATGACTTCACTCCGCTGCAAAGGTGCGTAAATGTTGTTCAACCAAATCGTGTTGCCATTGTTGGCCGAGGGCTTCTCGTCCAACTGCGAGTCGACATAGCGAATCGAAGCAGTCACGCGCACCTCTTTCGCGCCGGCATTCGTCGGCAGCACCGTGACCTCATACACACCAGGCGGCGGATACGGTACGAGCAACATGGCCGGCTGTTTCGACGCAATCACCTTCGACGGCGGCAGATCGAGCGCGCCGCCCGTCAGCATCACCTGCATTTGTCCAGCACCGACCCCGGCCTCCAGGCGCAGCGAAGAAATATTCGGCGGCACATCCAGGAAATACCGCTTCGCCGCCGCGCCAGGCAACGACTGCTCACGTTGCTCGACCCGATAGTTGTTCGAAGCTGTGAACGGCTCCGCCGCGACGATCGTCGTCATGAGCGCATGCACCGGCAACCCGCTCGCCTTGTCGATCAGATACAAATGCGCGCTGTGAACGCCGGCCGCCGAAGCCGCGATCTCGACCGGAACGTCGACCGCTTCGTTGAAGGGCAATGAGACTTCAGCGTCCGTCGTCTTGAAGGTTCCATCGTTGCCCTGCCACTGCAGCGAGTACACCAGCGGCGTGGCCGCCCCGCTCTGACGCAGCAACGTGATCTTGCGCGTATCCTTCTGGCGCACCAGCCAGCCCTCGCGCTCATACAACCCCTGACCCACGCCGGGCTCCGGCAGGAACCGCGATAGATAAGTTTTCACCGGTGCCCGCGTCTGAATATCCGGCAAGTCCAGCTTTCGATCGCGAAGCTGTTTCAACAACTCGAGCGCACGCGCCGGATCGATGACACCAAAGCCTTGCTCGTGCGCCTGAAGACCTTCGACTCTTCGCGCACTCATGCGAAGCGCCCAAGCAATGTGACGCGCATCGGCGGGAAGAATCGCTGCTCGCGCGGCGGCGATCAACGCGTCGGTTTCGCTAGCGGCGTGTGCGAAGCCGCCGGGCGCGAGCAGATCGGGCTTAGCGCCGCCATCCGCGGACGGACCCAGCGATGCGACCTCCGGAATCCGCTCGTTTGCAAACTCGCCCACAGAAATCACTCGCCGTCCGCTCGACGCCCCGGTCACGCTTTCGAATCGCCCGAAGGCACCGGCGGCAAACAACAGCGGCGTGCTGTGGACTTCGAACGCGCGATTGGCGATCAGTGCGAACAGATCGAGACCGCCGCCCGGGAATCGGCCGCCGTCGTCATCGCGAGCCATGACTTTGTTTTCACCGCTGGCCGCGGCGGTCAATAACGATTCGATCTCGATGGCGAGCGAGGAGGACAGAGAGCCGACGTCCGCACCGAGCAGCGTATCGGTCAAATCGGGCGATGGGCGGTCGATGGTTGGCGGTGTTTCGGTCAATGGATAGCGCACGAGATCGCGATCGTTCTCGTACAACCCGTGCGCGCCACCGCCATCCAGATGCGCCATCAATACATTCGGTAGCGCACCGACTTCGGCAAAACGATCCAGCGCCAGGCGTGCGCGCAGGTAGCCCACCTCGTCGAAACGCGTTTGAATGTCGCCGCCGAGCGCAGCGATAGCAGCCGCGACCTCGGCTGTCTTTCCGATTTCCGTGGCCACCATGACCATGGCCTCGGTATCGCCCTTCGCGACCGCGTGGGCGAGTAACAAACGGTCGTGCAGATCGGGGCTCGCTGCCTTCCAGGAAGACAGCGACAGCCCTTGTTTACTGAGCGGCGGGGGTGCCGGTGGCGGCTCGGGCGGCGGTTTACCGCAGCCCGATAGCGTGGCGACGCCGAGCATGGCCACGAGCCAGGCCCGGCGGGAGCTCACCAGATTTTTACTCGCTGGTCCGGCGGCAGGAACAACTTCTCGCCGGGCTTCACGTCGAATGCGGCATACCATTCGTCCATGTTACGCACAGCGCCGTTCACTCGGAAATATGGCGGAGCGTGCGGATCGGACAGCACCTGTGCGCGCAGCGCCTCGTCGCGGATCTTGGTCCGCCACACCTGTGCCCAGGACAGGAAGAAGCGCTGATCGCCCGTCAATCCATCGATCACTGGCGCAGGCTTGCCCTCCAGCGTGTTGTGATACGCCTCGTAAGCCATGTTGAGGCCGCCGAGGTCGCCAATGTTCTCGCCCAGCGATGTGGCGCCATTGACCTTCAAGCCCGGCAACGCGTCGAACGACGAATACTGATCGACCAGCACCTTGGTCTTGGCGCCGAACGCATCGGCATCGGCCTTGGTCCACCAGTCGGTCAGGCTGCCGTCCGGCGCGAACTTGCGGCCTTGATCGTCGAAGCCGTGACCGATCTCGTGACCGATGACCGCACCGATGCCACCGTAATTGACCGCGTCGTCGGCGGCCGGATCGAAGAACGGCGGCTGCAGAATCGCGGCCGGGAACACGATCTCGTTGTTGAGCGGGTTGTAATACGCGTTGATGTCGGTGACGTTCATGAACCATTCGTCGCGATCCACCGGCTGATCCAGCCGCGCCACCTGACGGTTCCAATCCCACAGCGACGCCCGGCGCACATTGCCGAC
Source organism: Steroidobacter flavus (assembly GCF_042651805.1). Lineage (NCBI taxonomy): Bacteria > Pseudomonadati > Pseudomonadota > Gammaproteobacteria > Steroidobacterales > Steroidobacteraceae > Steroidobacter > Steroidobacter flavus. The sequence goes on from NZ_JBHSDU010000003.1 coordinate 568,042, forward strand.
GACATCGTCACGCTTCACTTCGAGCGCCGAGTAATCCTTCCACTTGTCGGGATAGCCGATCTTCGCGACGAACGTATTGAGCTTCTCCTCGGCACGCTTGCGCGTGTCCTCGCTCATCCAGCTCAGCGTCGCCAGCCGCTCCTTCAAGGCCGCGCGCAGGTTGCCGACCAGCACTTCCATCTTGGCCTTGGACTCGGGCGGGAAATATTCCTTCACGTAGACCTGGCCCACCAGTTCGCCCAGACCGTCGCTGGTCAGCGCGACGCCGCGCTTCCAACGCTCGCGCTGTTGCGGCTGACCGCGCAGCTGCTGTCCATAAAACGCAAAGTTCGCTTCATCGAAACGTTTCGGCAGGAACGACGCATTCGAGCGCAGCAGATGGAACGTGAGGTAATCCTTCAGCGTGTCCACCGAGGCTTTGTCGAACACCTTCGCGCTGTCACGGATCGCGGTGAGCGGCCCGAGCACGAAGTTCTCGCGCGCACCGACATCGGAGGCGTCGAAGAACGCCTGCCAATCGAAGCCCGGCGCGTATGCAACCAGCTGCGCCTTGGTGCGCGGGTTGTAGTTCGCCTCGGCATCACGACGCTTCTCCAACGGCCACTGCACTTTGGCCAGCGCCGTTTCGAAGTCCATGATGCCCTTTGCCTTCTTCGCCGAGTCCTGCACGCCGCCGAGCGTCAGCATCTGCTCGATGTATGCAACGTACTTGGCGCGATGTTCCTTGAGCTTGGCGTCGTCCTTCAGATAGTAGTCGCGATCCGGCAGGCCCAGTCCGCTCTGGCCGATCTCGATGGAATAGACGCTGGGATTTTTCATGTCCGGCGAAATGCCCACGCCGAACGTGGACATGTAACCCGGCAGACCGAACAACGTCGCGATGTCTTTCTTGGTCTTGGCGGCCTGGATGCGCGCCAGCTCCGCCTCGATGGGCGTGAGGCCTTTGGCCTCGATGCCCGCTTCATCCATGAAGCTGGCGAAATAATCGCCGACCTTCTGCTCCGGCGTGCCGGCCGCGGGCTTGGACTGCGCGGCTTTCTCGATCAGGGTTTTGACCCGTTCTTCGGACAGGTCGTTGAGCTTGTGGAACGGGCCGTAGGAAGAGCGATCCGGCGGAATCTCGACCGTGTCGTACCACTTGCCGCTGGCGTAGGCGAAGAAATCGTCGCCGGGCTTGACCTGAGGATTGCCGGCAGTCAGATCCAAGCCGAAGTCTCCTAATTCAGCCTTGGCCGCGGGCGGCGCATCCGCTTTGGCGACCTCTTTCGGTGCTTCTTTGGCACAACCAGACTGCAGCGCCAGCGCCGCGATCAGCAGCAACGATTTTTTCATGCCCTTCCAGGTTCCTGTCAGAGTTATCCATCATGCATTCACCACCGCAGGCTGCACCTGCTCGTCCTGGTTGGTAATGCGCCTGCCCCGCAAGTATTCATGGACATCGCCCAGGATGGAAAGTGCGGTCGGCCAACGACCCGCGCCCTTCCCCGCCAGACGCACTACCTGGCCATTTCCTGCCACGATCTCGGCGCGATTCTGTTCCGCCCGGGCGCCGGCGAGGAAATCGCTCTCGGCCAGCTCGTGGAGTTTCACTACACCGCGCACATGCCCTTCACTTCGCTCGCAGCTGCCGACCAGCTTCAAACTCAACCCTTCCTCGCGAACCAGCGCGGCCTGACTGGCCGTGACGCCGACGATGCCGCGCACATTCAGCTCGAAGTGCGAAGCTTCGCCAAACGCGGCCCGCGCGATCAATTCCAGTTTACGCGCAGCATCCAGTCCCACCAGATCGTCGTGCGGATCGGCTTCGGCGAAACCGTTGGCCTGCGCGCTCGCGACCGCTGTGTCGAAGTCTATCCGCTGCTCCAACGCGTCGAGTATGAAGTTGCACGTACCGTTGAGAATGGCCCGGACCTGCACGACGCCCGATTGACGAGCCAATGCATTGATCGTCTCCAGCACCGGCACCGCCCCGCCGACCGCCGCACCGAACTTCAGGAGCGGCTGCTTGCCTGCGGCGAAACGCGACAGCTTCTCCCACCAGCGGGAAGCAATCAGCGCCTTGTTCGCCGTGACCACCGCCCGACCGCGCAACAACGCGGCATGTACGATTTCACCCGCCGGCTCGAGACCGCCGATGGTTTCGATGACCAGATCCGCAGGCTCCGTGACCGCGGCCCAGGCGTCGGTCGACAGCAGCGCTTTCGGCACTTCGAGATTCGCCTCGTCGATGCGACGGGGCTTGTCCAGGTCTCTGACCACGACCCGCACGACCTCGAACAGATCGGGCCGACGGATCAGATGCGCATAGACGCCGAGCCCGACCGTACCCAGCCCCAACAGCACGACGCGCAACGGTTGAATGTTTTCATGAAGCACAGTCGCGATCTCGTCGGGACCGTGATCGACCAGCGTGAATAAATTGGCGCCGACGCAGGCCACTTCAAACGTTTGGCCATGCGACTGCGCGAACTGCAAAGCGCGCGGCTGAATGATTCGTCCACCGATCTCCAGCGCCGTGCGCCAGCTCAACCGATTGAATCTCTGTGCGTGATTCTCGACGACCGCCGGATCGCTCTCATACACCCCATCGACATCTTTCAAGAGTCGACAGCGCGCTTCGAGATTCTTGGCGAGGAACAATGCCGTGAGATCCGAACCGCCGCGGCCGAGCAATACCGTGCGGCCTTGAATGTCTTGCGCGATGAAGCCCGGGACGACCAGCACTGCGTGATCGCGCAAGTGCTCGCGCAGGTAACTGGTGTTCAACGAGACGGGCGTCGACTCGTGCGGTTCGCCATGCGCCCGCAAGCCCGCTTCGCGCGCATCGACGTAACGTGCCGACACACCGTTCGCCACCAGTGCCGCGGCCAACTTCGTACCGGACTCTTCTTCGCCGCCCGCGACCCAGGCCGCTTGCTCGTGCAAATCGTTGGTCACCGCTCGCGTCTGCGCGAAGCGCCGATCCGTCTCCCCCGCAAAGGCGGAAACGACCGCGATGACTTGCCGGCCGGCGCGCCACTCACGGTAGATCTCATCGATCGCTTGCGGCAGATCCGCCTCGGTCTGTAACACCGAGCTGCCAAACTTGAGCACGACAATGGAAGGATTCACGCCACTCTCCGGCCTTATTCGTTGATACGGCGTCGACGAGGGCGCTGGCGGGAAAGAGACGGCGACCGGGGAAAGGGTCCGGCAAGCAGGCATAAAAAAACCCGCTCGCCAAAGCTCAAGCAGGGTTTGCTTCGCTTTAGCCGTATTTCTTACGCGCCCGCAAGCTGAACTCAAATCGGCGCAGGACGAACGCTAAAGGCTGGCCCCCGGACTGTCAAGAAATCCGGAGGGCAAGCAGCCCAAACTGTGACCTGGGTAAAATCGGCCAAGTCGTTGAAGGGACAGGGACCTTATGCTGACCACGCTGGCCATCGCCAACTACCGCTCGCTGCGCTCGGTGATCGTGCCTTTGACCGAATTGAACATCGTCAGCGGCGAGAACGGCACCGGCAAGTCCAACCTCTACCGCACGCTGCGACTGCTCTCCGATACCGCCCAAGGCAACGTCATCTCCTCGCTGGCGCGCGAGGGCGGACTGTCATCGACGCTCTGGGCCGGGCCGGAAACGATTGCCGCTTCGGTGCGGCGGGGCGAGCATCCGGTGCAAGGCGGGCCGCGCCGCGAGCCGGTGAGCCTGCGACTGGGCTTCGCGTCCCCTGACTACAGCTACACCATCGATCTCGGCGTCCATAGCAAGCCCAAGGACAATCCCTCCATGTTCGCACTCGATCCTGAGATCAAGCGTGAGTGCATCTGGGCCGGCGCGGTATTCCGACCGGCGGCGTTACTCGTTGACCGCCGAGGCGCAGTGGTTCGCACACGCGACGCGCGCGGCGAATGGCGCATCGTCACGTCGAACCTCGCAACATTCGACAGCATGCTCACTCAAGTGCTCGATGCCGAGCGCGCACCGGAAGTTCTCACCGTGCGCGAACAGATCCGCTCGTGGCGTTTTTACGATCATCTTCGCACCGACGCCGACTCGCCCATTCGCCAGCCGCAACTCGGCACGCGCACGCCGGTGCTGAGTCATAACGGCCATGACCTCGCGGCCGCCCTGCAAACGATTCGCGAGATCGGCGACATCACCCAATTGAACCAGGCCATCGAGGACGCCTTTCCCGGTGCGTCGATTGACATCGCTCAGGTCGGCAATGCATTCACGGTGGAATTTCATCAGCACGGCCTGTTGCGACCTTTGAGCGCCGCGGAACTCTCCGACGGCACGCTGCGATATTTGCTATGGATCGCAGCCCTGCTCACATCGCGCCCACCGCAACTGATGGTGTTGAACGAGCCCGAAACCAGCCTGCATCCCGATCTGTTGCCGGCACTCGCCCGCCTGATCATCGCGGCCAGCCGCTCGACTCAAGTGTGGGTCGTGTCGCACTCGTCTCGACTGTTATCGGCGCTTCAAGAAGACCCCCGTTGCAACGCCCTGCAACTGAGTAAGGATTTCGGCGAGACCCAGGTGAAAGATCAAGGCCTGCTGGATCGCCCGTCGTGGCATTGGCCGGAGCGTTGAGCGGCGCGTCCGCAAATATCCCACACGTTAAACTCGAGCATAGACACAGGTTGAACTTTGCGACGATCCGAGTCGTTACTAACGCGCGCGGCGCCTGCGTGCACCGCGGACCAGACGACACCGGAGACTCGCATGAACAGAGACATCGCAAGCGGTAATTTCAAGCAGCTCAGAGGCAAGATCAAGGAGCAGTGGGGCAAGCTCACGGACGACGAGATCGATCAGATGGAAGGCCACGCCGAGATTCTGGCCGGCAAGCTGCAAGAGCGTTACGGGATGGCGCGCGATGACGCCGAACGCCAGGCGCGCGAATTCCAGTCCCGCAATAATTGGCAATGAGTTGGATGAGTGTCGCCGCCTCGGCCCACGTTTCGGGCCGAGGCGCGACGCTCTGTCAGTGCTACGGCTGCTGCACCGAGAAGTTATCGAAGTAAGCGGCCGCCTTGTACATTCCGACGCCCGCACTGGTGATTCGCGGTACCAACGTCGGGTCCGTCGCCTCCAATAACAAAGCATCGTTGATGTAAGCACGCAGCCGCGTGCCGACCGACTCGAACCGCACTCGATACGTGACATTGGCCGTCACCGGGTAACTGGTGGATGCCAGGGTCTGAATGTTTCCATTCACCAGCCGACGGATGGAGACCGCCCCACTGTTACGCAACGTGACATAGTGATAGTTCGTGTCGTCCAGATAGCGGGCGAGCAATCCCACCCACCGATCCGGTCCCGAGAATTGTGTGACACGCAGATTGGCTTGCACGATTTGATCGCCAAACGTTCCCGGACTGAGCGGGCCCGTGCCACCGCCGAGAATCACGGCTCGCGCACCGCCTGTGACATCGCTCTGGCGACTGACCCACGAGCCGTTGAGATTGACGCGCTCCCACTGCCCGGCGACCGTCTGCCAGGGATAGCGCAGCACCTCGAAGTTATCGGCGAATGCGATGTACGCCGGATTGGTGTTGATGATGACGTTGTCGTAGTCAGCGCGCGTCTTGTACATCATCACTCCCGGCTGGCCCTGGGTCAGCGCGGAATCGCGCACGCGGATGACGGGACGTTCGTTCACCAGCACTCGGACATGGTCATCGACCGCTTCGATCCGCAAGCGGTGAGTTCGATTCAGCGCCACCGGCAGTGAGGCCGAGCCTAGCGTGGTGAACCTACCGCCGAGCATTCTCTTCAGGTGCACACCGCCACCGCTACGCGCAGTGATGTAATAGTAGTTGTTTGCATCCGTCTGGCGAACGAACAGACCAAACCATCGATCCGCACCATCGAAGGCGCGTGGCGTGATGTCGGCTTGAATCGATTGGCTGAGAGTCATACCCTGAGCCCACGCCGCCGCCGCGTTCCCCGCAACGCTGGTCTGACGCATCACCAGCGATCTTCCATCGTTGGCGACAGCAAACAAACTGCCCGGCGTCGTTGCCCAGCCGCGAATGTCGCCATCCTGGAAATCGTCCTGCTGCAGATCCGGCGTATTGACGTTCTCGGGTATCTCGAAAATGTAAGCGGCGCCCGGATACACCCCGGCAACCACGCGACTCGCACTGATTGCAACGGCAGTGATCTCGGATGAATCGCTGACTGCAAGCTCGCCGGAGTGCGGCCACGGCGCGGCCGAACTGCGACGATAGAACGGGCTGAATCGATAAGGAGCGAGCAGGCCCACGATGGTTTGTTCATCGTCATCGAGCGCGGCACCTCCCAAGACTTCGCCCGTTTGCAGCCAGGCACCGCTTGCGTCGCGTTCATACACCAACTGACTGATCAGCGTGGTGTTGCCCGAAATCGCGAGAGCCGAGCCAAAACCATCGGCGGAGCCACCCGGCGCCGAGCGCGTCACCATCGATACGGTCGGGCTCGCCCAATTGCCGCCACTGCCCGCCGTGTAGATGAATGCTGCCGAAGGCTGAGTACCGGAACCGAAGCTGCCATGGATCGCATGATTGGCGGTGATGTCGACTCTCGGCCCGAAGTCCTGATCACCGCCCTCGGTCGTACCGTTGTTATAAGTGGCGATCCGCGCCCACCCGGACGCGCCGCGCCGGTACAAGGCCATGCCATTCTCGGACGTGTGGCTGATTGCGACGACGCCGTTCTCGACCGCGACGAAAAAGCCGTTGCCTTGGTCTAGCGTTCCTCCGAGCACCGCCGCCTGCGCCCAAGCGGCGCCCTGCTTTTCAAACACATACGTTCGGCGGGAAAACGCGGCGCCTACCGCGATGACATCGCCATCGATCGCGACGTGCAGTCCGAACAAATCGCCATCGTTCGCCGGCGTGGGTGTCAACTTCGCGGTCTGCTGCCAGACACCCGCGCCGTTGCGTTCGAACACATAAGCCGCGCCAGGCAACGCTGGACTGCTGCCGTGAATGGTCGACATCGCATTGGCCGAAACGACTGCAGTGTTGCCGTCGATCGCCACCGCGCGGCCAAAGCCACCTGCGGGCGCACCGTCAGTTGGCGTGAGTCGGGTCTTTTCCAGATAAACCGCGGGACCGGCGATAGCCATTGGGCCAAGTAAGGTCAGCGCGGCGGCCAGAATGAATCGGGACGGAGAACATGCTTGGATGCGCATGGCCAGTCTCCCCCAGCATCTTTGTGCTTGCTCGACAATGCGCCGTCTGTGGCGCACCCCGACGTCGAACGGAGCGCTGGGCGAGCAAGTTCCGCAGCAGCGCGCTGTGGCGCTGCGTCGCCGCTCTCAATCGGCGAGCGAATCGCGCATATGCCGTGGGTTCTCGTACAAATCCTGCGCCTTGGCCCAGAAGCGCTTTGCTTCTTTATCCCGGCCTCGGCGCATCAAATAAACATAGCCGGCGCGCCCCGCTTCATCGGCGAGCTCCAGATCCTGCTCGATCGCCAGTAACAAATGTTTCAAGCCGCGATCGTCGTTGCGATCCAGCAGCATGCGACCCATCAATAGATGCGCTTTGGGATGCTCGCCGTCTCTCGACAACAACTGCTCGAGCGTTTCTTTCGCCTCGACGTCCCGATCGATCTCGAGCAGCAACAGCACCTTCTCCCAGATCTCCTTTTCGTTGAGCGCCGGATTCTGCGCATCCTCGAGCAAGGTGAGCTTGGCTTTGGCCTCGGCGATCTCGGTGTGACGCTTGCGCCATTTGGGCGCCGTGTCCTGCTGCCACTCGTCGTCGAAGAATTTCACCAGCGACGACGTCGATGGATGAAACAGCTTCAGCGCCGACCGGTCGGGATCGTGCACGGGCGTCGCCGGCTCGATGTCGAGCGCGGCGAGACGTTCGGCGAGACTGGGATGCGTATCCTCATCGGCGGCATAGCGCCGCAAGCTCTGCTGTAACCAATCCGGCCGTGCCCACTGCTGCTCCGCTGCTTTGAACGCACGCGGCATCAATGCGTGCGGCATATAGGGAGGATCGGGCTGTCGCTCGACCTGATCGTACAAACGTTTCCAGAACACTTCGGACAGGAATCGACCCGCGAGCTCCAGCTTGGTGAGCGCCGCGCCGATGGCAGCGGGGCTGGTAACATTCGCCGCCGCACGATCCGCGACGTACTCGTGATTGCGCGCGAGCACGAAGCTGTACGCATAAAAGTACGGCGCGTACCAGCCATAGAACGCGCCGAGAATCTGGTCGAATATTCCCACCGGATTACTGAACTTCGATTCCAATGCGTGCCATGTGACGCGCTGCCTGTAAATCCACGCGCCGAACTTGCCATGGGCCTGCGACAGATGACCCATCTCGTGCGCGATCACGGCTTTCAGCTCGTCGGTGGTGAGGACCATCGCGAGTGGCAAGCCGATTTCGAGATGATTGCGATAGTTACCGAAGATGCCCCAGCTCGGGGTCTGCACGATGCAGGCGTTGAATTCCGCACTGACGGAAACGGAATCCACGCGCACCCCGCCGATCTTCTCCGCCACTTCGTCGATGGCTTCGAATAAACGCGGTGTTTCTTCGGGACTGACTCGTAAACCGGAAGGCTCCGCGATGCGCACCCACAGCGCGCGAATCATTCCTACCAATGTGACTAATCCAACGGCACACGCGACGACGAGCGGCGCGCGGAAACGTTCGCCGGAAAGCAGCGGACTGAAGGTGTACCAGAACGTTACGAGGATGATGACGGCGAGCAGAAAGATCGATGCGTAACCGAGCGCCGCGAGTGCACCGACTTTCAACGCATAAACCTGAGGATTGTCGTCGGCCTGGCGTTCCAGGCGCCCGATCAGGGCCGAGAACTCATGTCTTTCCATAATCTGCCGCCAACGACGGTGAACCGAGGCGAGGTTACGGAATTCGGTCACGCTTGCCGCGTGATCAAGTTCTCATTATTGGGTTATGTGCGGATTTGCCGAAAGTGAACGGCCCGCCGCCGGCGCGGCGGGCCCATCGCTAGAACTGTTCTTAGTAGAACAATCCGTTTACAACACTAACAACCAACCCACTCGTCACCGCCGCAAGCACCACATCGTCATTCACCCGCACCCAATGATGACCGCGAGGGGGCGCGTGCAGGTGATAGCGGCCGTAGTCGCTCACGATGTAACGAGTCTCGCAGTATGAACGCGGCAGGTAGTCGCCGTGTCGCCAACTGCGGACATAGTAGCCACGCGGAGCGATGTAGCGGCCGCGGTCGTAACGGTGCTGATCGACGCGGCCGTTGTAGTACCCGGCGCGATACGCATCGCGGCGATCGTAGCGATCATGGTCCCGACGATAGTCGTGGCGGTCCCAATCCCGGTGATCGCGACGATCCCAGTCCCTGCGACCGTCGTGGCTGCGATAGTCGCGGCGGTCCCAATCTTTCCGGCCGTCACGGTCATGGCTGCGATAGTCGCGACGATCCTTGCCGCGATCGTCGTGGTGACGCTCGTGACGGCCGCGGTCGTGATCGCGATCGTCATTGCCTGCATAGGCTGTCGTCGCCGTGCCCGCAAGCATCGACATCGCTACGGCAGCAGCAAACAGGGTTTTCATCGCCATCTCCTCGTGACGCCGGCGGTGCCGACATGGGAGACACTATTGCGCACTCGATCTGATCGGAACCTGAACGGCTTTGGTCAGGTTGCGTTCAGCTGGTAACCTTCGGGCGCCTCGACCGTTGAGCATTCTCGTCAGCAACTTGGACCACTCATGATCCGACGTCGCGAATTCCTGCAATCCGCTGCCCTGCTTTCCGCACTTTCCGCCACTGGCCTTGCCTCCGCCGCCGAGCAAGCCTTTCGCGGGCCCGCCCAGCCCTTCGATTACGCCGTGCTCAAAGGCCAGGCGCGTGCGCTGGCGAGCAAACCGTACCAGCCGCCGGAGAAGCTGGCGCCGAAAGTCCTGATCGACCTGGGCTACGACGAATATCAATCGATTCGTTTCAAGCGCGAAGACGCGCTGTGGGCCGATCTCCAAGGCGGCAACTTCCGTTTGGAATTTTTTCACATGGGCCGCGGCTTCAAAGAGCCGGTGCGCATGCATGAGATCGTCGACGGACAGGCGCGCGAGATTCTGTATCGTCCCGAGCTGTTCGACCTGAGTCGCAGCGGCATCAATGCCCGCAAGCTGCCCAAGGACCTGGCGTGGGCCGGCTTCCGCATTCACACCATCACCGATTGGGAACGAGACGTGGCGTCGTTCCTCGGGGCCAGCTACTTCCGCAGCGTCGGCAACGACACGCGACAGTTCGGCCTGTCCGCTCGCGGCCTCGCCATCGACACCGCGCTCGATCCGGAAGAGTTCCCCCGCTTCACCGAATATTTCTTGGAGCGTCCCAAGCCCGATGCACGCACGTTGGTGATCTACGGCTTGATGGATTCGCCGAGCGTCGCCGGCGCATATCGATTCGCGCTGACGCCGGGCGCGCCGCAGATCGTAGAAGTGGATGCGGCCGTGTATCCGCGCAAGGCGATTCGACGCCTCGGCATCGCACCGCTCACCAGCATGTATCAGGTCGGCGAGAACGATCGTCGCATGGGCTACGACTGGCGGCCGGAGATTCACGATTCCGACGGCCTGTCGCTGTACACGGGCAATGGCGAATGGTTGTGGCGCCCGCTGAGCAATCCGCCGCTGCTGCGCTTCAATTCCTATCTCGATGAGAATCCGCGCGGCTTCGGTCTGATGCAACGGGATCGCGACTTCAACAACTATCAGGACGACGGCGTGTTCTATGAGCGTCGCCCCAGTTTGTGGATCGAGCCGAAGTCGCCGTGGGGCAAGGGCTCGGTGCAGCTCACCGAAATCCCGACCGTGGATGAAACGTTCGACAACATCGTCGCGTTCTGGAATCCAGCCACGCCGGTCAAGGGCGGCGAAGAACTGCTGTACAGCTACAACATGTACTGGGGCTCGCAGATGCCCGTGTCTTCCAATCTCGCCGAAGCTGTAGCGACACGCACGGGCCTCGGCGGTGTCGTGGGACAGCGGCGGCGTTATTTCTCGTGGCGCTTCGCGATCGACTTCAAAGGAGGCGAGCTCGCAACCCTTCCGCGGGGAGCGAAGGTCGAACCGGAGATTCACGTGTCGCGAGGCGAAGTCGAGATCACCTCAGCCCGTCCGCTGTACGAGATCGGCGGCTATCGAGCCATGTTCGATGTGAAGCTGCTGGACGACAGCATGGACCCGGTCGACATCCGCCTGGTCCTGCGCATCGGCCATCTGCCGCTGACCGAGACCTGGACCTATCAGTGGTCGCCACCGCCGCTGAAAGATCGGCTGCTGATGCTGCAACAGGCGGGGTGAGCACGGATGCATTTTCGAGGCGACTTAACGTCGCCTCGAACCGTGCGAACGCCGGTACACGGATGTACCGGCTGGCTGAGGTACCACGGACGGCTGCTTGAGATGAGCCTCTTCGTCAGAACGTGTAACGGAAGCCCGTCTTCCCCGTCCACGAATACTCTTCATACTGCAACAGCCGCTTGCGACCGCCCAGGTTCTGATACGCGACGTGCGGCTCGTCGCCCAGATTCACGAACTCGGCAAACACCTGGAACTGTGGCGTCACGCGATACTTGGCGCTCAAGTCGAACTGAATGTGATTCTCGACGTACCGGTCGTTCTCCGGATCGTCGCCCAGCTCGTCCAGATATTTGTCTCGATAAGCCGCCGTCAGTCGGAAGCTCAGCGGTCCCTTCTCGTAACCCAGCGATGCGTTGAACGTATTCTCCGCCGAAGCCGGCAGCGAGATGGTGCGGCCGTCGAATTCGCCTTCGGCATCGGTGTACGTGTAGTTGAAGCCCACGATCACGCCATCGAGCGGCGACGGCAGGAAGTTCAGCGACTGCTGATAGCTGAGCTCGAAGCCCTTCACTTTCGCTTCATCGCCATTCTGCGGAATCAGCGCTTCGGTGAACGCGACGCCGAGGAACTCCGAGTCTTCGTACACGACGTTAACAATGAAGTCCTCGATGCGTTTGTAGAACACGCCCGCCTGCAGCACGCCGTTGCTGCCCAGGTACCACTCGGCGGACAGGTCGAGGTTCCAGGCGTCGTAAGGCTTCAGCTCGGGATTGCCGAACTCACCCTCGCGCAAGATCACGTCTTCGCCGGTGTCCTCGTCCTCTTCAACGGTCTCTTCGACCACGAAACGCGGCGCGAGCTGACCGATCTGCGGACGCACCAGACTGCGATAGATACCCGCGCGCAGCAGCACATCCTCGGCGGCCTGATAGCGAACGTTCAAGCTCGGCAACACGTCCGTGTAGTCGCGATCGAAGCTCGTCGGCGTGACATTGACTTCCTCTTCTTCGTCCACCAGCTCGACGCGGCTCGCGCGAATGTCATTGCGCGTCTGTTCGACACGCACGCCACCGACGAGACGCAACGGCCCCTGGTCGAGCTTCCCGAGGATGTAGCCCGCATAGATGTCTTCATCGACGCTGTAGTCGGCGATGTTCGACTCGAACTCGGTATCCAGATCGTTCAACTCGAAGTCGGCGATATTGCGATGGATGAAATCGCGCACCGCCGGGCCGTTGGGCACCGGGCCGATGCCAGCGAGACCGTAGCTCGGCGAGCCCGCCACGTCCGCGAGCGTGAAGTCGCCGTCGAAGCCGTCGAAAATGTCCGCTTGTTTGTCGTAGGTCTTCTCGCGCTGGCGAGCCTTGGCACCGAACTGGACGGTGAACTGGCCGCCGCTCAATGCGAAGTCGCGTGAGATATCGAAACGTGCCGCCAGCTCCTCGTCCTTGGCCAGGCTGAGCGACGTGCGCTCGATCTTGTCGAACTCGTACTCCTCGGCATCGCTGAATGCCGCCACGTTGTTGCCGCTCAGCGTGTAGCGCGGCAGGCGCCAGTCGCCGTAGTTGAAGCTCACATCGAGCTCGTCGCCGCCCTCGAACTCCTTCTGGAATTCGACGGGATCGAGCGAGCCAGCCTCACGCTCCTTGGCGGCCGACCAGGAACCGCTGTACTTGAAGGTCCACGCGCCAGCGAACGTTTCGCCGCCGAGGCTGAGCGATGTGATGGTCTGCTTCTCGAAACGATCCTTGATGTCGCGGGTGATCTGGATCTCGCCATCCGCGTCCGAAAAGTTCGCGGTGGTCGCCGTGCCGCTGTTGGGATCTTCGTCCATCTCGAAAACCACACGGCCGCGATATTCCTGATCCTCGAACTCGCTGCGCAGGAAGCGCGCATACAACGTCGTGGTGTCGCTCGCGCGGAAGTCCAGAGACAATGAACCACCGAGGCGCTTGCGCTCGACGTCGTAGTCGCGATACTCGACCGTGCCCGCAAAAGGCACGTCATCGCTCACGTCCCAGTCGTCCATCTCGATATTGTCGGTCGAGAATTTTCGCTTGTAGTAGGACAGGCCACCGGCAAGCCCCAAGCGGTCGCCGATCATGCGCGAGAAATCCAGGCTGCCCTTCGGCGACCATTCGTTGTTCAGATCGTTGAACGAGCCTTCGCCGGAGAACGACAGGAACGGCTCCTTGCGATCGAAGGCGCTGGTGGTGTTGATCTCGATGGACGCGCCGATGGTGTCGGCATCCATGTCGGGCGTCAGCGACTTCTTGATCTCGATGGATTCGATCAGCTCGGCGGGAATCACGTCGAGCGCGACCGAGCGCACATCGGCTTCCGGCGCCGGCACGCGCGCACCGTTGATGGAGGCGGCGTTCAGATCCGGCGACAGGCCACGTACTGCCACGAAACGACCCTCGCCCTGATCGTTGAGTACGTTAATGCCCGCGACACGACGCAACGATTCCGCCGCGTTCTGATCGGGAAACTGACCGATGCCGTCGCGGCTCAGCACACTCTCGACGCCATCCGCCGAGCGCTGACGGGACAAGGCGCTCGCCAGGCTGGCCTGCTGACCGACCACGAGCACGTTCTCGATATAACCGCCATCGGCGCGGGCCGTGCCGAGCAGGATGTCCTCGCTGCGCGTATCGCCGGCAACGTCAACTTTTGTTTCGACGGCGGGAGCGCCGACGTACTGGGTCCGCAATGTGTACGTGCCGTCCGGAACATCGCCAAAACGAAACAAGCCATCGCTGCCCGTCTGCGCGCGTCGTTGCAATTCGACGATTTCGACCTCGGCACTCTGCAGAAATTTGACGCCGGAAGCATCGCTCACACGACCCGACAAAGAGCCCGCCAGCGCCGCCGAAGTGACGCAGGAACCGGCCACAACCAGAGCCGTCAACGTCACCGGTGTGGACCAAATACCACGGCCATCTCTGCGCCAATTCGCGCCTTTCTCAATTTTCACGACAATGCTTCCCGATCTGTAGCGGCGATTCGCGGGACGCTTTATGCAGTGAAGGCGTGACGGTTACGTTGCAGCCGGATGACGACGGCGAGAAGACTCACTTCGGAAAGCAGCACTGCTCGACGGCACTGTCATGCAATTATCATCTGGCCCGCGTCGCAAGGACTGCACGGGAAACAGCGGCCCGTAACACCCGGCACCATGAGCAACACTGAGCACATCGTTCAATTTTTTCGCAGCGACGAGGAGTACGTGCGCGCCGCGGGCTATTTCCTGCGGGAAGGCCTGGAAGCGGGCGAGACCTGCGTGGCAGTCGCGACCGCCGAGCATCATCTGCAGCTCGATCGACATTTGCTCGATGCCGGACTGGATCCGGACATGCTCTCGGCCGAGTATCGTTACGTGCCGTTACAAGCCGAGCAGTTGCTGCCGACGTTCTTCGATGCGCGCTCCGGCATCGATCAGGAGCGTTTTCATCGGCAGTTCAATCTGTTGATCAGTCAGGCCAGCTCTCGCGGACAACCCGTACGAATTTTCGGCGAAATGGTCTCGCTGTTGGCCGATCAAGGCCAGCCCACCGCGGCCATCCAGCTGGAAGAGTTATGGAACGAGCTCAGCCGTCAACACCACTTCAGCCTGTTCTGCTCGTACAAAGTCTCGCCGTTCACCGAGAACCCGCGCTATCGCAAGCTCCTGCACAGCATTCACAGTCACGTGGTGTGCGAAGGCGCCTGAAGCAGCGGCTCGATCAACTCCAGCACTCGACTCAGCGCGCCCCGATTCGACGCCACGATGGCATTGGCCTTCGCGCCCATTTCTGCACGCAAGCTCGGATTCGCATATAGATCCAGAAGGGCGGCAGCCATTTGCTCGGCCGAATTCACTTCGCGAGCGGCGCCGCTGTCGATCATCAGTTGCGCGATGTCGGGCGCGTTGAAATTGTGAGGCCCGACCAGAATCGGTCGCTCGAGCACCGCGGGCTCCAGCAGATTGTGACCTCCGACCGTCGCAATCAAACTGCCGCCCACGAAAGCGATATCGGCCGCGGCGTATAACATCATCAGTTCGCCGAGCGTGTCGGCCAGTAACACCGACGTCGTCGGCGTCACCGATTCATTCCGACTGCGCGAAGCAAACTCGACCTGCTCGCTCTTCAACCACGCGCGCACAGTCTCGAAACGATTCGGGTGACGAGGCACGAGCACGAGCAACGCGTCGGCACGTTGTGAAGTCACGATCCGATGCGCGGCGAGCACCTGCTGCTCTTCGCCATCGTGCGTGCTGCCCGCAACCCACACCGGACGATCCGCGAGCTGCGTGGCTCGCAATGTTTGTCCCGCCTCGCGAGCCGGCTGCGGTACTTCGATGTCGAATTTCACATTGCCCGTGACCAGCACGCGTTGCGCGCCGATGGAGCGATATCTCTCCGCATCCTGCGCTGTCTGAGCCGCGACGGTGACATTGCCCGACAGCGCATCGCGAAACAGCGACGCAAACTTTCGATGCCGGACCGCGGACCGTTCCGAGATGCGCGCACTCGCCAGCAAAATGGGAATACGTCGACGCTCGCATGCCTCGAACAGATTCGGCCAGATCTCGCGCTCCATCACGATGGCAAGCCTCGGCCGGACCCGATTCAGGAAGCGACGCACCGCGCCCGGCACGTCGTAGGGCAAATAAGCATGACGCACCGAGTCGCCGAACAAGGATCGCACGCGCTGCGCGCCGGTCGGCGTGGCGGTAGTGATCAAGATCAAGTGCTGTGGATATTTTTTCAGTAGGGTACGGATCAGAGGCGCGGCGGCCTGCACCTCACCCACCGACACCGCGTGAATCCACAGACAAGGGGCAGCGCTCGATGACGCAAGCACACGCGTGTATCCCCATCGCTCCGACAGCCGGTCGCGATAGGCGGGATCGCGCAGGCCTCGCAAGGCCGTGGCCACCCACGCCAGGGGCGCAAACACATAGAGGAGTGCGGTATAGACGGAACGCAGCATGTTGTGGTGTTCTTCGCTAAGATGGTACCCGCAACTGCTGCCATCTATGAAGTGATGACTACATCACCGACGGCTTCATCCACTCAACACGTCGCGCTTTCCCGCTTTCTCGGACCAAGGTTCTGGCCGATCTGGCTGGGGCTCGGCATCGTTCGCGCCCTGAATGTTTTGCCATTGCGCACCCAGCTGGCGGTGGGCCGCGCGCTCGGCCGGCTGGCGTATCGCTTCGCCCGACGGGATCGGCGCATCGCTGCCATCAATATCGCGCTGTGTCTGCCTGGCCTGTCCCCGGCCGAGCGCGACGACCTGGTGCGCGAGCATTTCGAATCGCTGGGCTGCACGCTGCTCGAGACCGGCCTGGTGTGGTGGGCCAGCGAAGCGCGCCTGCGCCGGCTCATTCAGTTCGACGGCGAAGAACATTTGCACGCGGCGCTGGCCAAGGGCCGCGGCGCGCTGATGCTGAGCGCGCACTTCACCACGTTGGAAATGGGGGCGCGTGCGCTGACGCTGCTCGGCCCGACCAGCGTCATGTATCTCACGCCGAGCAATCCGCTGATCGCGGAGCTGTCGCGCCGGAACCGTGAACGACATACGGTCCAGGCGGTCACCAGCGAACAGATCCGCGAGCTGCTGACCAATTTGAAGAACAACCTGCCGGTCTGGTACGCCCCCGATCAGCGCTACACCGGCAAGAACAGCGCGACCGTGCCGTTCTTCGGCGTGCCCGCCGCCTCCAACGTCGCCACTTCCCGACTGGCGAAGATTTCCGGCGCGCCGGTGCTACCCTATTTTCCTGAGCGCCGCGCCGACAACACCGGCTATGTGATCGTCATTCATCCGCCGCTGGAAGATTTTCCGTCCAGCGACCCGGTGGCCGACACGCAGCGTTTTCATGAGCTGATCGAAGATCACGCCCGCCGCAACCCGGCGCAGTATCTGTGGACCTATAAGCGCTTCAAGCGCCCCGACTACGACCCGTATCGACGTTGATGAAGACGCTGTTGCCCCTGCTCCGCCCGCACTACTGGCCGACCTGGCTGGCCATTGGCACGCTCAAGGCGCTGCAACCGCTGCCCGTTCGCGTGCTCAGCGTGCTGGGCCGTGCGTTGGGCAGCCTCGCCGTGCGCCTGCCCATGTCGTTCGTGCGCATCGCGCGGACCAACATGGGCATCTGCCTGCCGGAGCTTTCCGATCAACAGCGCGAGCTGCTGCTGAAAGAACATTTCAAGAGCCTCGGGCTCGGCATTTTCGAGACCGCGATGGCGTGGTGGGGCTCGAACCGGCGCATCGCCCGGATCACTCGACTCGAAGGCCTCGAGCATTTGCGCGCGGCCCTGGAACGAGGCAAGGGCGCCATCCTGCTCAGCGCCCATTTCACGACGCTGGAAATCGGCGGACGCGTGCTGTGCGACGAGCTGAAGCGCGAGATCAACATCATGTATCGCCCCACCGCCAACGCGGTGCTGGAACGATTCCTGGCGAAAAATCGCATCGATCACACCAAGCGAGCCATCCAGCGCGACGACGTTCGCACGCTGATCACAGCGCTCAGAGCGAATGAGCCAGTGTGGTACGCGCCCGATCAGGCCTATCGCAAGAAAGGCGCGGAGATGGTGCCGTTCTTCGGCATTCCCGCCGCAACCAATACAGCCACCTCGCGCCTTGCCCGCATGACCGGCGCGGCGGTGCTGCCTTACTTTCAGGAACGCTTGCCGAATGGCGACTATCGGATGGTGATCTATCCGATGCTGGAGGACTTTCCCAGCGACGATCCGGTCGCGGACGCGAAGCGGTTCAACGCGCTGATCGAATTGCAGGTCCGTCGCTTCCCCGAGCAGTACCTGTGGATTCACCGCCGCTTCAAGGGCCTGTCGCCGGACTATCCGGATTACTACAAGCGTAAACGCGCCAGCTAACCGACCGCGCCCATCAGCCACTGCCATTGCTGCTCGCCGAATCTCACATCGGCGCGCTGACCTTTGATTTTTTCCAGCGAGCGTCGCAGGCGCGCCAGCACCGCTTGTTCCCAGGCGCCCCGGGCCTCGATCCGGCCGCGGTCGAAGTCGAGCAGATAAACCTGAGGCGCAGGGTCGGCCAGCAGAATGTTATTGGCATTGAGGTCGGCGTGATGCACGCCTTCGCGATGAAACGCGCCGACGGTCTGGCCGACGGCGCGCCAGCCCGCTTCGGATAGATCGTGTCCAGTGATCGAATCGGCGAGTGTGCGCGTGCCGGGCAGCAGCTCGGTGATCAAGTCGGCACGATAAGTAAACAAGCCGCGAACGTAACGAGCCGCGATCGGCGCCGGCACCGGCAAGCCGCGACGACGCAGCTCGGCGAGCAAGCGCCATTCAGCAAAGGAACGGGTGCGTGCGGCGCCGGACCAGAAGTAGCTGTCCTGCGACAGCCGGGCCATCAAGCCGCCGCGACGATAATGGCGCAATACCCAGCGGCTGCTCTCGCTCACATTCAAAACGGCAATCGAGCTGCGTCCGCCGGCGATTTCCTCCAGCGCGTTGCGCGACGCCCAGTGAGAGCGCGAGAACAATGCATCGTCTGGCTTACTTAGACGCGAGGCGTCGTATAGGATGCCGCCGCCGGCGGTGGCGATGAATTGCTCGTCGGTCATCGGACAGCAAATGTATAACGTCACTCATCCACCTGCCAGCGTCTGCATTCTGCGGCTCTCGGCGATCGGCGATACCTGCCACGTGCTGCCGGTCATCCGCACTTTGCAGCGCGCCTGGCCCGACACCCGGATCACCTGGGTCATCGGCCGACTGGAAGCCAAGCTGTTCGGTCATTTGCCCGACGTCGAGTTCATCGTCGTCGACAAGCGCGAAGGCACGCTGAAGGCGCGCGGCAAGCTCAAAGAACAGCTGCGCGGCCGAAGCTTCGACGTGCTCATGCATATGCAGCTGTCGCTGCGTGCGAGCGTCCTCTCGACCGCGATTCCGGCCAAAATCCGGCTGGGCTTCGATCGCAGCCGGGCGCGTGAGATGCAATGGTTGTTCACCAACCTGCGCATCGCGCCGGCCGTTCACCAGCATGTGATGGACAGCTTTTTCGGCTTCGCCGAGAAGTTCGATGTCTATGAGAAGGTGCTGCGCTGGGATATTCCACTCAGCGCCGACGCCGTCGCCTATGCCGAGCGGGTCATTCCCCAGCCGGGCAATACATTGATCATCAGCCCCTGCTCCAGTCATCAGCTGCGCAACTGGCGGCCCGAGTACTACGCCGAGGTCGCGGACTATGCGATCGCTTCGCTCGGCATGCGGGTCATTCTGTGCGGCGGCCCGAGCGCAATCGAGAAGCGCACGGGCGAGCAGATCGTGAGTCTGATGAAGCAGAAATGCGAGAACACCATCGGGCAGGACACGCTGCTGCAGTTCTTCGCGACTCTGGGACGCGCAACGGCCTTGCTCACGCCCGACTCCGGCCCCGCGCATATGGGAACGGCCGCCGGCATTCCGGTGATCGGCTTGTACGCAGCGACCAATCCAGCGCGCAGCGGCCCCTATTTGAGCCGTCAGTGGTGCGTCGATAAGTACGATCTGGCCTCGCGCAAGTTGCTGGGCAAGCCCGCCGCCGAGATCCCCTGGACCACCAAAATCGAGCGACCCGGCGTGATGGACCTGATCACGCCCGACGACGTGATCAAGAAGCTGCACGCGTTGCTGCTGAGCCTGGCCCGCCATAAAAAGTAACGCGTCCACCGGGCAGGACTGGCCTTCGCCGGGGCACGCTGCGAAACTGGCGGGCATGGTCGACTCCAGTCAGCTCCCGAAGCTGCCCATCACACTCCTCATCATCGCGCGCAACGAGGCGTCCGCGATCGGCCGCTGCCTGGACAGCGTGCCGTTTGCCGCGGAAAAACTGGTGATCGACTCGGGCAGCACCGATGGCACGCAGGACGTATCGCAGCGGCACGGTGCCCGGGTGGTCTATCAGGAATGGCTGGGCTTCGGCCCGCAACGCAACTTCGCAAGCCTCCAGGCCAGTCACGACTGGATTCTGGCGCTCGATGCCGACGAAGCCTTGTCGCCCGAGCTCGCCAACGAGCTGCGCGAGCGCCTGCCCCAGCTGATGCAATCATCGAATGCCGGCGCGATCCTGCGACGACAGACCTGGTACATGGGCGCGCCGATGCGCTGGTATCGACCGATGGTTGGCGAGCGCATGGGCCGCCTCTATCATCGCGGCCGCGCGCGTTGGACCGACGTGCGCGTGCACGAGTCGCTGCGCTTCGACGGGCCGACTCCGACGCTCAAGCATCCGTTCATTCACTTGAACAATCCGACCCTGGTGCACAAACAGCTCAAGACGTTGCGCTACGCCGAGCTGAAGGCACGGGATTGGCTGGATCGCGGCAAGCCGGTGCACATGTGGATGACGCCGTTTGTTTATCTGACCGCGTTCATCAAAGACTATTTTCTGCGCCTGGCGTTTCTCGACGGCTGGCGCGGTTTCATCGTGTCGCAGACCGCCGCGACTTACGCCGCGTACAAGCGCATGCGTTACTACGAGATGCGGCGCAACCCCGAGTCACGAGACATGGCCGCCGACCTGCTGCATGGTTACGGACTGGATCCCTGATCAAAGATCATCAGTGAGCAAACACTATCTCTTATATGGTTCGGAGCGTTATGCGCTCGCCATCCTGCGTCCTTTGCAGGATGCGATCCGCGCCCGCGGACACAAGGTCGCCTGGTTCTTCGACGGCCCGGGCGGCGAAGAGCTCCGCTCCGATGAAACATTCCTGCGCACGACCCGTGAAGTGCGCGAGTTCGCGCCGATCGCGGTGCTGACTTCCAGCAACGCCGTGCCGCATTTCTTTCCGGGCGTGAAGGTCGAAGTGTTTCATGGCTTCGACGCCGGCAAGCCGCGCCACATATACATTCGCGGCTTCTTCGATCTGTACTGCACGACCGGCTCGCGCGACACGCAGTCGTTCACCGAGATCTCGCGCAAGCTCGGGCACTTTGCCGTCAAGGAAACCGGCTGGCCCAAGCTCGATCCGTTCATGCGAGAGCACGGCGCTCCCGAACCGCCGCCGGTGCGTCAGCAGCCCGTGATCTTGTATCACTCGACGTTCTCGCCCTCGTGGAGCGCCGCGGCCATTCTCTACGACAACATTCGTGAGATGTCGCGCACCGGGCGCTGGCGCTGGATCGTGACTTTGCATCCGAAGAGCGCGCCGGAGACGGTGGCCAAATACAAAGCATTGGAGAATGAATATCTCCGCTTTGCCACCGAGGACAACATTCTCGACCTGTTCCCGCAGGTCGATATGATGATCTCGGATACGTCGTCCGCGCTGAACGAATTCCTGCTGACCTACAAGCCGGTCGTGACGTTCAAGAACCGCCGGCCCGGCCCGCAATTGATCGACATCGAGTCACCGGAACAGCTGCAACCTTCCATCGAGCGAGCCCTGTCGCGGCCGCCCGAGCTGATGCAGGCGATCCGTGAGTACGCCGACTCCATCCATCCCTACCGCGACGGCCACTCGAGCGAGCGTGTGCTCGACGCAGTCGACGAATTCATCGCCGCCGGTGCCCGCAATCCGAAGCCGAAACCGGGCAACTGGTGGCGTAAGATCAAAATCCGCAAGCGCCTCGGCTATTGGGGTCGTGTTTAATGACTCGGGATCGGGCATTACACTGCGCTATCCTGCTCCGCGTAAGCCCGGGGTGGCCATCCATGGCCACCCGCTCGGCGGAGCGAAGCCGTGCTTCGCTGAAAGTCACCGCCGAGCCCTGCCACGACCCTCGTGCGAGCAAGCAAAAAGGCGTGACTATTTGCTGCTCGCCGCCGCCAAAGGCGGCGGGGTACATCCATGTACCCAAGGGTGGCACCAGTTACTAATGTTGGACGTTCCCATGAGCACCGAAATCAAAGTTCCCATTTCTCCCGGCGAGCTGATCGACAAGATCACCATCCTGGAGATCAAGGCCGCCAACATCGGCGACCCGGCCAAGCTGGCCAACGTCAAAGTGGAATTACAGCTGCTGCAGGAGACGTGGCAGACCTCGGCCTACGCCGCCAGCAACATCGACGCTGAATGGAAACAGCTGCGCGACGTGAACAAGAAGCTCTGGGACATCGAGGACGACATCCGCGACAAGGAGCGTCAGCGCAAATTCGATCAGGAGTTCATCGAGCTGGCCCGCGCCGTGTACATCAACAACGACGAGCGCGCGGCCGTGAAGAAGACGATCAACACCAAGCTGGGCTCGAAGATCGTCGAAGAGAAGAGTTACGCGAAGTACTGACCAGCGGCGTCCCGGCTCAGGCCGGGAGCACCGCCATGCTGACAGTGGCCAGGGTCGCGCCGATGATGGCACCAGCAGCCACATCGGTCGGGTAGTGCAGGCCCAGCACTACGCGTGACGCCGCCACCAACGTGGCGAACGGCACCAACAGCCAGGCCAGCTCCGGATAACTGGAGACAGCCAGGATCGTGAAGCTCACCGCATGCAGCGTGTGGCCCGACGGGAAGCTGTAACGGTCCAGCGCCGGCGTGCCAGGCACGATGCCCGCGAGCGAGATATACGGACGCTCGCGCACCAGGCGCGACTTCAGGTACTTGTAGAGCAGCACGCCGACGATGCCGACCGCCGCCATCCGTACCGAGGGCATGACGGCCGATTCGCCATAAATCGCCGGCAGCAGGAAGATCAGGATGTACCAGAACACGCCGTCGCCGAGCTTGCTGACAGCGGCGAACAGGTCACGGACGAAGCGCCGCTGCTGACAGCCCCGGTTCAGACGCAGGCACCACGCGTATTCGTACGCGTCGACCCGTCGAAATATTCCGTCCACTCGTGCGGTAGTCATGGCAGACACCTCTGCGCGATACAATTCGCGCAGTGTCAATATGCGCTCGGCATGCTGCGACAGGTTGACGGGGCCGTGACATTTGTGTGATGGCGACGCTGAAAACGACGCAATCCATCACGTTTTCCAGGTATTTACCGACCGCCAGTTGCGATCACGTACAATGTGACAACGATGTGTCAGCGTGACTGACTCAATTCTGACCCATATTTCCGCCCATGCGCCTGCTGCTGATCGAAGACCACCGTGACATCGCCGCCAACATCGCCGAGTTCTTCGAGGCGACCGGCGACAGCGTCGAGCACGTGCTCGATGGCGAGCGCGGCCTGCAACTGGCGTTGAATCAGACCTACGACGCCATCGTGCTGGACCTGATGCTGCCCAGCCTCGACGGCTTGTCGCTATGCAGGCAGCTGCGGCAGGCCGGCCATACGCGCGTGCCGGTGCTGATGCTGACCGCGAAGGATCTGCTTCAGGACAAGATCGAAGGCTTCGAGGCCGGCGCCGACGACTATCTGGTCAAGCCGTTCTCGCTCGCCGAGCTCGACGTACGCTTGAAAGCCCTGATCCGCCGCGCCACCGTGGCCCCGGCGCAGCGCTTGCTCACGGTCGGCGATCTCACATTCGATCTGGACACATTGGAAGCCGAACGTGGTGGAGAACGAGTGAAGCTCAATCCAACCACACGCCGTCTGTTGATCGTGCTGTTACAAAACTCGCATCGGGTGGTCACGCGCCAGGAGCTGGAGAAGGAGCTGTGGGGCGATCAGCCGCCGCAGGGCGACTTCCTGCGCGCTCACATGCATGCGCTGCGCACAGCCATCGACAAGAACTTTACGACCAAGTTGTTACATACCGTCCATGGCACCGGTTATCGACTTTCGGCGGAACCGCCTCGTCCGTAAGCTGGGCGAGCTGATTGCGCACCTGAGCCTGCGTGCGCGCATCGCCGGCACGATGATCGCGTTGCTGGCGGTCGCCGGCCTGATCCTGAGCGGCTGGGCCTATCTCGCCGACGAGCGCCTGAAACGAAACATCACGCTCGACCTGCTCTCCGAAGAGCTCACCCACTTCGAGCAGCGCCTGCATGCGGATCGCGGTGCCGAGCCGTTGCGCTCGGCGCGCCTGAGTATTTACAGATCCAGCGATCTGGCCGAGCTGCCGCGCCACATCGCCATGCTCAAGCCTGGCGAAATGCATCGGGTGCGCTCGGGCAAACGTTTGCTCGACGTGCTGGTCCGCGACGGCGAATTCGGTCGTCTCTACATCACCTACGACGTCACGACCTATGCGACCCAGGAGAAGATCGCGCTGCTGGTGCTGGGATTGGGCGTGGTCGGTGTCGTACTCGTCGCCGGCGCCGCCGCCACAGCGATCTCCCGCCGCCTGGTCGAGCCGGTCACGGTGCTCGCCGACCGGCTCACTCAGATCGATCCCGGCCAGCGACACGTCCGCATCGGCACACAGTTCGCCGGTAACGAGCTGGAGCCCATCGCGCGCTCCATCGATACATTCATGGAACGGCTCGACGGCTTCGTCGAGCGCGAACAGTCCTTCACCGCCACCGCCAGCCACGAATTGCGCACGCCGCTCGCAGTCATGCGCGGCGCGGTCGAGCTGCTCGAAACGCAAACCGCCGGGCGTCCCGGCGCGGGCAAGGCCATCGCCCGCATTCAGCGCGCCGTGCGCGAGATGACTGAATTCACCGACGCCCTGCTCGCCCTGTCTCGCGAGCCGCAACTGGTCGCGCCGGCCGAGACGACTTGCGATGTCTACGCCGTGCTGGCGCGGGTGGTCGAGGACCAGCGCAGTGTTGCACCAGAAAAGCACATCGTTGTGGATCTTCACGGCGGCCCGCTGCGGGTCGCGGCCCCGGAAAGCATGGTCGCCATGACCCTGGGCAATCTGGTCCGCAACGCCGTCCAGCACGGCACCGGCACCGAGATCCTGTGCCGCTCTCAAGGCCGCGAACTGGTGGTCAGCAATGCCGGCGCTTTGCCTGCCGGCCAGCTCGAAAACATCCCACCGCGCTTCACATCGCATCCTGGCGGGCACGGCATGGGCCTGTACCTGGTCAGGCGTATCTGCGAGCGCTACGGCTGGGCGATCCGGCTGGAAAACGCCGGCTCCGGCGTGACCGCCACTGTGAATTTCTGAGCGTCGGTCGACACCCCACGCCGGCCGCGACCGGCGGGGTTGTGATAGCATGCCGGCCCCCAAAATACCGGCAATCCCACCCCTTACGAACCAGCTCCACGGAGTTCGTCGATGTCGACCGCAGTAAAACTGAATGTGCCCCCGCAGGGGCAGAAGATCACCATCCAGAACGGCAAGCTCAACGTTCCCGATCAACCCATCATCCCCTTCATCGAAGGCGATGGCACCGGTCCGGACATCTGGCGCGCCTCGGTGCGCGTGATGGACGCAGCCGTGCAAAAGGCTTATGGCGGCAAGCGCAAGATCCATTGGATGGAGGTGTACGCCGGTCAGAAATCGAACGACCTGTTCAACACCTGGCTGCCGGATGAAACCGTGCAGGCCTGCCGCGACTACCTCGTGTCCATCAAGGGCCCGCTGACCACGCCGATCGGCGGCGGTATCCGCTCGTTGAACGTCGCGCTCCGTCAGATGCTGGATCTGTACGTGTGCTTGCGCCCGGTGCGCTGGTTCAAGGGCGTGCCTTCGCCCGTGCGCACTCCGGACCGCGTCGACATGACCATCTTCCGCGAGAACACCGAAGACATTTACGTCGGCATCGAATTCGAAGCCGGCACGCCGGACAACAAGAAGTTCCTGGAAGCCTTCAAGGCCGCGTTCCCCAAGCAGTACGCGAAGATCCGCTTCCCCGAGACGTCGGGCATCGGCCTGAAGCCGGTGTCGCAGGAAGGCACTGAGCGTCTGTTCCGCGCAGCCGTCGAGTACGCCATCGTCAACAAGCGCAAGAGCGTGACGATCGTGCACAAGGGCAACATCATGAAGTTCACGGAAGGCGCGTTCCGTAACTGGGCCTATGCACTGGCCGAGAAAGAGTTCGGCGCGCAGACCTACACCTGGGATCAGTGGGAGCGCACCAAGGCTGCCAAGGGCGAGAAGGCCGCGAACGAAGAGCAGGATGCGGCCAAGAAGGCCGGCAAGATCATCATCAAGGACGCGATCGCCGACATCACTCTGCAGCAGGTGCTGACGCGTCCCGAAGAGTTCGACGTGATCGCCACCATGAACTTGAACGGCGACTATCTGTCGGACGCGCTGGCTGCGCAGGTCGGCGGCATCGGCATCGCACCGGGCGGTAACGTCAACTACGTGACCGGCCACGCGGTGTTCGAAGCGACCCACGGCACGGCGCCGAAGTACGCCAACCTGGACAAAGTGAACCCGGGCTCAGTGATTCTCTCCGGCGAAATGATGCTGCGTTACATGGGCTGGACCGAAGCGGCCGACGCCATCATCAGCGCCATGGACAAGACCATCGGCCAGAAGACGGTCACTTACGACTTTGCACGCCTGATGGAAGGCGCCAAGGAAGTGAAGTGCTCCGAATTCGGCGACGCCTTGATTCGCAATCTGTAAGTTCGTCAGGGATGCCCTCTCCTTCCGGAGAGGGCATTCCCCGCCAGTTTCTTTCCGGCGGCCCTCAATCGCCGTACGGCTCGGAACGGAGCTGTTTGAGCCGTACGGCGATTGAGGGCCTCTTACTCTGGCGGTCGCGCGCATCACTGACAGCGCGGTAATATCTCAGACATCTTCATGGACCCATTGAACATGTCAGCACCAGCAGCTTCCGTTCTTTCCCGTGACGCATTGGTCGATACCTGTGCGGGCGCGCTGGTCCAATCGTTCGCGGATTACAACGCGGAATTTCGTTCCATCACGCGACGCGCGCCTCAGCGCTTCGAAGAGCGCGACTGGCGCGGCAGCCTGCGCGACGCGGTCGAGCGAATCGAGCTCTACGACAAGTGCGTCAATCGCGCCGTGCACCAGATGCAGGCACGACTCGGCGAAGACGTCACCGAGCGCGCCTTGTGGAGCAGTATCAAACGTCGCTTCACCGAGCTGATCGACGCCCTGCCCGACCTCGAATTCGACAAGACGTTCTTCAACTCGGTCACACGGCGCACGTTCGGCACCATCGGTGTCGATGCCGCGGTGGAATTCGTGGCGCTGGATCTGGATCCGATCGCGGCCGTGACGTCGTCGATCGAAACAAATGTTTATGTGAACCGCGGCTCGCTCGAGCTGCTGTTCGAAGAAGTGCTCGCTGACTTCCGGTTCCGCACGCCGTATCTCGACTTCGATCGCAGCATCCGCACGATCAGCAATGAAGTGCGCGCCCAGTGCGAAGTGGACGCCGATGCCTCCAAGCCGCCGCTGCAGGTCGAGCAGATCGAGATCATCCGCACTGTGTTCTTCCAGATGACGCGCGCCTACCTGGTCGGCCGCATCTCCGGCCCGGGCTGGCAACTGCCGTTCGTGCTGGCGCTCCAGAACACCGAGAGCGGCGTGCGCATCGACGCGGTGATGATGGACGAAAGCACCGTCAGCATCCTGTTCAGCTTCACGCGCTCGTACTTCCACGCCGACCTGGCGCACGTCGGCCAGGCCATCGTGTTCCTGAAGAGCATCCTGCCGCGCAAGCCGGTGAGCGAGCTGTACACCGTGCTCGGCCGCGCCAAGCAAGGCAAGACCGAGCGCTATCGCGAGCTCTTCAAACATCTGCAGAAGAGCGAAGATCAGTTCGTGCACGCACCCGGCGATAAAGGCCTGGTGATGATCTGCTTCACGCTGCCGTCGTTCGACGTGGTGTTCAAGATCATCCGCGACCGCTTCGCGTATCCGAAGAACATCCTGCGCGAGGAAGTGCAGAAGAAATACGAAATGGTGTTCAAGCACGACCGCGCCGGCCGGCTGGTCGATGCGCAGGAATTCAAGCGCTTGAAGTTCCCGGCCGCGCGCTTCTCGAAAGAGCTGGTCGCCGAGCTGCAGGACGAAGCCGCCAACACGGTGCACTTCGAGGATGGCTACGTGATCATGGATCACGTGTACATCGAGCGCCGCATGACGCCGCTCAACCTGTACATCCGCAACGCTTCACGCGAAGACGCCGAGAAAGCTGTGCTCGATTACGGCCAGTGCATTCGCGATCTGGCCGTCACCAACATCTTTGCCGGCGACCTGCTGCTGAAGAACTTCGGCGTCACGCGCCACGCCCGCGTGATCTTCTACGATTACGACGAGCTCTGCCCGGTCACCGAGTGCCGCTTCCGCGACGTCCCGCAGTCGAAGTTCGACGAAGACGATATGCGCGCCGAGGCTTGGTTCCACGTCAACGACAACGACGTGTTCCCTGAAACGTTCATGCAGTTCCTGGGCTTCGATGCGCACCTCAAGGAAGTGTTCCTGAAAGTGCACGGCGAGATCATGACCGCCGAATGGTGGCGCGGCATCCAGCAACGCCTGCGGGATGGAGAAGTGCTCGAAGTGCTGCCTTATCACCGGCACCGCGTGCGGGTGTTCAGCAGCCTCTGATCCCGATCAAAACAAAGCCGGCGCACCTCAACGAGCTGCGCCGGCTCAGATCAGAACAGCACTATCGTTAGAACATGAACCGGAAGATCAGGCGCGTCTGCGTGCCTTGAGTCTCGTTCTCGATGTCGTTGCTGAAAAACGAATTGTCTTCGCTATCGGTCTTCTCGAAGGCATAAGCCACTTCGCCGCCCAGCGAGAAGTGCCCGCCAAACACGTACTCGACACCGAAGGTCGGCGCGATGCCGTAGCCGTCCACGGTCGTCTTGCTGGAACCCGTCTTGCTCGAGCCGTCGAAATAAGTGATCCGGCCGCCGTAATAGATCTGCGCCGCCTCGGTCACCTTGCTCTTGCCGAACACGCCAACGCCCAGCTCCAGCAAATCCGACTCCGAGTCGAAGCCCGGGTCATCGTTACGTTCTTCTTTGTAATAGCGCAGGCTCGGCTCGAG
The DNA here is from genome assembly GCF_042651805.1 of Steroidobacter flavus. Taxonomy (NCBI): domain Bacteria; kingdom Pseudomonadati; phylum Pseudomonadota; class Gammaproteobacteria; order Steroidobacterales; family Steroidobacteraceae; genus Steroidobacter; species Steroidobacter flavus. The sequence continues at coordinate 597,134 of NZ_JBHSDU010000003.1, forward strand.
CCGGAACTTATCGGAGAAATCGATGGGCACGTAGATCACGCCATCATCCGACTTCGCCGACACGCCAACACCGAAATCCGCCGCCATCGCACCGCTCGCGAACAACGCCAGACCGGCAGCCACAACTAAATTCCGCATCGAAACTCCTGTGATTTCCATCGATTTCCGTGAGCAACGCTGCCTGAGCGTCAAAATTTATAGCGCAGGACCACGCGTGTCTGCGTGCCCTGGCTCTTGCGTTCAGTATCCCGGGTGAGGCCCTGTTGCCTGAAGTTGCCTTCGAGATCGACAAAGCGATACTCGAGCTCGCCGCCTAACGACAGGTGCTGGCCAAACAAATACTCGAAGCCGAAGGTGGGGGCGACAGCAAAGCCATCCACATCCTGGCTGAAGATGAAACCCGAGGGCTGAGAGCGATACTCGGATTCGATGTACGACAGCCGGGCGCCGAAATAGACGCGGGCCGCTTCGCCGACTTTGCGCAAGCCCAGGACACCGACACCGACGTCCAGGGTCTTGTCGAAATCCACGTCGTTCCTGGCCTCGTTCTTGGCGTATCGAAGGTGGGGCTCGATCCGGAAGGACTCGCCGATGTCGATGGGCAGATACACGGAACGATCGTCCGTGGAGCGCGCCGCGATGCCAATTCCAAAATCAGCGGCGAACGCGCCGCTCGAACACAGTGCCAGACCGGCAACTGCAAGCAGACTCCGCATCAAAACTCCTTTCGTCTATTCCGTTACGGGCGCGACGCTGGCGCGTGCGCCGGGGGCGAACTTTGTATGCCGACATGCCCTAGGACCTGTGCATACGTCACATTTTACCTAGAATGCATGCCAGTGTGCATGAGATATGCAACCTGTGAGATGACGCCGCGCTGGACTGGATGCTCGCGCAACCGTTGCCTAAGATCGGCCGCTTCGCGGTCCTCCTAGGAATCTACTAATGCAACGATCGCCTCGTTCCCGCTCCCGCCTGGCACGCTCGTCCCTGGTCATGACCGGCGTACTTGCCCTGTTGAGCTCCGTCTCGAGCACAGCTCAGGCGCCCACGCCCGTCAGCAAAGTCGTTTACATCCACGCAGGCACGCTGCTCGACAATCCCGGCGGCGCGCCCCGTGGCAACTCGACGCTGATCGTGCGCGATGGAAAGATCGAAGCGATCCGCGAAGGTTTCGTGGCACCGGAAGGCGGCGCGAAGCTGGTCGACCTGAGCAAGCAATTTGTGCTCCCCGGCCTGATCGACATGCACGTTCACATCTTCAACGACGATAACAAGATGCGCGCCCGCATCGAACAGAATAACCGCGACGTCGAAGACAACTTCGTGATCGGCATTGACAACGCACGCCGCACGCTCGAAGCCGGCTTCACGACCCTGCGCGATCTCGGCTCGGACGTTCACAGCGTCACGGCACTGCGCGATGGCATCAACAACGGCCTGCTGGTCGGCCCGACGCTGTACGTCGCTGGACGCAGCATCTCCATCACCAGCGGTCACGGCGATGGATCGAACAACACCAATCGTGACATTGCCGAGATGGTGCATGAACACGCCGACAATACTTGCAACGGCGCCGATGACTGTCGCCGCGCCGTCCGCGCGCAAATCTCTCAGGGCGCGGATGTAATCAAGTTCGCCGCGACCGGTGGCGTGAACAGCAACATCGCCGGCGGCCTGAATCAGCAAATGTTTGCTGACGAGATGAAAGCCATTATCGACACCGCTCATATGTTCGGTCGCAAGGTCGCCGCGCATGCGCACGGTAACAATGGCATCAAGGCGGCGCTCGAAGCCGGCGTCGACTCGATCGAACACGGCACCTACACCGACGCGACCACGAACGCACTATTCAAGAAGCGCGGTGCCTGGTTCGTTCCGACCATGGTCGCTCCGCACGCGGCTCTGGCACAGGCACAAGCCGGCGCTCGTTCTCAGAACACGTTGCTCAAGGCTCAGGAAGCCGTCGCAAGCCACGCGAAAAACACGGCGGGCGCCATCAAGGACGGTGTGAAGATTGCGTTCGGCACCGACTCGGGCGTCGGCGATCACGCCAAGAATGCCAAGGAGTTTGCGCTCCTGGTGCAGGCGGGCATGACACCTGCCGGCGCGATCCGCGCAGCCACGCTCGACGCGGCCACGTTGCTGGGACAGGAAGCGCGCATCGGCTCGCTCGCACCGGGTAAGGACGCGGACATCATCGCCGTCAGCGCCAGCCCGCTCGAAGACGTGACCCGTCTGGAGAATGTCGGGTTCGTCATGCGCCGAGGCGTCGTCCACAAGCTCGACGGTCAGCGCCAGGCGTTCCCGGAACAGCTCGCGAGCCGCTGATCCGACCTACTGCGATAGGGCGGCAAGCGAAGCAATTCCTTGCCACCCCTTTTTTGGGCCGCCGGAATCGCAACGGCGGCCACTCGATGTCCCTGGCCGGCCTGCTATGCTAATTTCCGTCCGCCCTGTCAGTCGGACGGGGCGATCGGCCGGGAGACTCACCGTGTCGGCTCGCACTATTTCTTTGCCGCGTGAACTGGCGTGGCCGCTTCGCCGCGACTTTCAGACCTCCTCGATCTGCTGGGGCGCTTTCATCGTCCTGCTGTCCTGCTATTGCATGGTGTATCAGGTCGTCGTCGACGATGTGCCCGCGAACTTCGCCGCCTCGTTCACGTATGTATTCAAGAACTGGGGCGTGTGGCTGATCAGCACCCCGGTCATCTTTGCCACCCTGCGCAAGTACTCCACCAAATGGCACGACCGCGCCGTCGAGTTCGTCGCCCTGGTTGCGGTCGTGGTGTTTATTTCAACAGCCGTGCCGGTCGCCATCGATTTGCTGACACATGCGCGCGACGCCGCGACCAGCTTGATGATTTTCCTGCCCCGCTATGTGGCGGTGGTCGGAGTCGTGTATCTGGTGTGGCACGTGTTCCTGAGAGAGCGTCGGGTCGCCACGGAAACAGTGGATGTCTCGCCGTCGCCCGCGCCTGAACCGCCGGCCACCCTGCTCGTCAGCAAGGGCGCCGACCAATGTTTGATCCAGATCAATCGCATCGAGTACGTCAGCGCCGCCGGTAACTATGTCGAGATCGTCGAGCGCGGCCACCGTTATCTGATGCGTGCCACGCTCAAGCAGGTCGAGGACCTGCTGCCCGCCACCGATTTCATTCGTATTCATCGTTCCCATCTGGTCCGGCGGGATGAGATCGAGCGGATCAAGAGCCAACCCTCGGGCAACGGCACCGTGCAGCTGCGCGGCGGCCAGCTCCTGCCCATGAGCAAAAAGCACAAACAAGCGCTGCATCGGTACCGCCCGGCGGAATAGCACCTCCGGTGCCGGACTGCAGCCGCCCGGCGAGGGCTGCGCAGGCGTCAGCCATTCGTCCCAACGGCCCGCCATTCGTCCCTGACGGCCGCCATTCGTCACATCGAGCGCTCCGCCATCACATTTCGCTGGCAGCCTTCGCTCCCGGTCGCTGCAATGGCCTCCTATCCAAGGAGAGCCTTCCGCATGCGAGCGCCGTCCGTCGATTTTCTGGACCGCCGTACCTTTCTGAAAGCCTCGGTGTCCGCCGCCGGCGCGCTGCTGATCTCGATCCCCCTGCCTCCCCGTTCGTCGTTGGCTGCGCGAGCGGCGGAGGCTTCTCCGTCCTGGTGCGTCTATCTGACCCTGCATCCGGACAACACCGCCGAGCTGATGTCGCCGGTCATGGAGATGGGCCAGTTCATGCGCACCACCGGCCCGATGATTCTGGCCGACGAGATGGATCTGGACTGGTCGCGGGTCACCATCACCCGGGACGAGCCCGTCCGGATGATCAGAGATTCCAAAGGCGAGGTGGCCTACCAATATGGCCAAAGCAGCGCCGGCGGCAGCCAGACCGTCCGCAATAACTGGGATTACATGCGCCGCGCCGGCGCGACTGTCCGTCGCATGCTGGTGGAAGAAGCGGCGGCCCGATGGCAGGTTTCGGCAGACACGCTGATCGCTCGCGACAGTTTTGTCATCGATCCGGCGGGAGACCGCCGTCTCAGCTATGGCGAGCTCGCCGGCAAGGCCGCTGAGCGACGAGTGAATCCTGACCAGGTGAAGCTCAAACAACGCGCCGACTATCGCATCATGGGCAAGGATGCCGGCGTCGTGGATGTTCGCGACATCGTGATGGGACGCCCGCTGTTCGCCATCGACGAAGATTATCCGAATGCCTTGCAGGCCGTGATCGAGCGAGCACCCGCCCTCAACGCCGAGATCGCGAGTTACAACAAGGCGGCGGCGCTGGCCGTGCCGGGCGTACGTCACCTCATCGAGCTACCGCGCAAAGTCGAAGATCATTGGCCGGGCGGCGAAGCACAGGTCCTCGCGGCCGGCATCGCCGTGCTCGCCGACAGTCTGTGGTCGGCGATGCAAGGGCGCAAAGCACTGCAAGCGCAATGGAAGAACGCGGCGACCGACGACTCGACACGACAGCTGCAGGAGTTTCATCGCCAGGTCCTGAGTAGCGAGCCGGCGGAAAAGCTCGTCGACGACGGCGATGTGGACGCCGCGTTCGCCACTGCCGACCTGGTGCTCGATCTCACCTACGAGAAGCCCCTGTTCGCGCATGCGTGCATGGAGCCTCACAACTGTATTGCCGATGTTCGCGGCGATGGCGCCACCATTGTCACAGGCCATCAGGTGCCGCATTGGGTCGCGCGCGAGGTCGAACGTATCGCTGGCGTTGATGCCTTGAAGGTGAAGGTCATCAGCAAGCGCATGGGTGGAGGCTTCGGCCGTCGCTCGGAGCTCGACTACGTTCGGGAAGCCGTGACGTTGAGTCATCGGATCAAACGCCCCGTCAAAGTGACGTGGACGCGCGAAGACGAGATCCAGCGCGACTTCTTCGATGCCGCCGCCGTCATGCGCGTACGTGCGGCGCTAAAGAACAAGCGCATCGTCGCCTGGCATCATCGCCAGGCACAAACCCGCGGCTGGCCCGAAGCCCGCGACTATTTTCCCGCGAAGGTCGTGTCGAATTATCGAGTCGAGCGCTTCCGACCCACTTCAAACATTCAGTGCGGACCGTGGCGCGCTCCCACTCAGTTGCAATGGGCCTTCGCCACCGAATCCATGCTCGACGAGCTGGCCCACGCGGCCGGCGAAGATCCGCTCGCATTTCGGCTGCAATGGCTGCAGCCGTACAAGGCACATTCCATCGATAACTGGGCGGCCAAGAGCCTTCATTCCGGCCGTATGGCCGCATGTTACGAAGCGGCCGCGCGACTCGCCGATTGGAAACGTCCGCGACCCAAAGGTACCGGGTTGGGAATCGGCGGTCATTTCACATTCGGCACGTACGCGGCGTGCGTGCTCGAGGTCAGTGTCAGCGATAGCAATGAACTGAAGATCCTGCGCGCCTGGGGCGCGATTGACTGCGGCTTCGCCATCAACCCGAATCACATTCGCTCGCAAATGGAAGGCGGCTTCATCGACGGCTTGAACGCCGCGCTGTTCAACGATGTTCATGTCAGCGAAGGCCGCGTCGTGAACGACAACTTCGGCACGTTGCGCTGGATGCGACTGCGCGAGGCGCCGCTATCCATCGACGTTGAAATCATCGATAGCGGTTACGACCCCACCGGCGTCGGCGAACCTCCCGTTCCTCCCGCCGGCGCCGCGCTGGCGAACGCCATCTTCGCCGCTTGCGGCAAACGCGTGCGTCGCATGCCAATCGCGGACAGCTTCAAGATCTGAGCACTGCCATGCCCATCGAATTCACATTGAATCGCGACCCCATCGCGGCGCCCGACGACAAAGCTGAGATGCCGCTGTTATGGTTTCTGCGCGAGGACATGCGACTCAAAGGCACAAAGTTCGGTTGTGGCATCGGACAGTGCGGTGCCTGCACGGTCCTTTCCAACGGCAGCGCCGTCCGCTCGTGCGTGATGCGCGTGGCCGACGCCAAGGGACTCTCCATCGTCACCATCGAAGGCCTGGCGAGCGGCGAACGCCAGCTGCATCCCGTCCAACAAGCCTGGATCGAAACCGACGTGGCTCAATGCGGCTATTGCCAAAGCGGCCAGATCCTTTCCGCCGTAGCCCTGCTCAACCGCTCCCCCAACCCCACCGACGCCGACATCGACGCCGCCATGACCAACCTCTGCCGCTGCGGCTCGTACGTGCGAATTAGAAAAGCCGTGAAGGCCGCGGCGCTACGCAGTAAGACGAGCCAGCTCTAGCTCACGCGATCACTTCGCCGGGATCGACAAAGAACATTCGCTTCCATCCCTGCGTCTGCCCCGTGGCTTTCCACACGCGCGGGATCACTTGCAAGATCGCATAGTGCAAATGCGGCGCCTTGCCCGCAGCGTTGCCCGATGTTCCTACGGTGCCTAGCGCGTCGCCCGCCGTCACGATCTGCAATGGCCGGACGCTCGAGCTACGCAGATGAGCGAAGTAATGAATTCGCCACTTCGGCCCGAGGACGGCGACGACGTTGCCGCCTATTCCCATCTGCCCTCGATAGACCACCGTGCCGTACACCGGCGCGACCACCGGCCGGCCCGCGGGAGCGAATATATCGATGCCCTTGTGAACGCCCGACTGGCCCCAAGGCTCGTACCAGAACGATTGTTTGTTCCAGTCACGAGCGCTGGCGCCCTGCACGGGGATGCGCCCGCGCTCGGGCAATAGGAACGGAATGACCGCCAATAGCGCGACGACCAGCGCAATCTTCTTCTTGTTCAGATCTTGACCTTTCCCAGCCAGATATCCCGATACATCACCCAATCGCCGCGGAAACTATACAGCGGCCGCTGGAAGCTGGCGGGCCTGTTCTTTTCGAAGGCGAAATGACCCACCCAGGCGAAGCCGTAGCCGCACAACAGGCCGACCAGCAGCCAATAGCCGTCGCCGGTGGCGAGCAGCAGCACCAGGCAGCCGAGCGCCAGGGTCGAGCCGATGAAGTGCAGCAGGCGGCAGGCGCGGTTGCTGTGCTCGGACAGGTAGAAGGGATAAAATTCCTCGAAGGTCGAGAACGACTTCGGGTCGACGGCAGTCGCGGGCTTGGTGTCCATGCGGCTTCCCTCTGAATAGAATTTACCGCATACCTTGCGCCTGCCGGCGGCAAACAGCAATGAGTTACAACGACATCCCCGACGTCCGCGACGGCCTGACCCGCAAGGAGCGCATCGTCCTGTACGTGCTGCACCAGACGCAACAGGAACGCGGCGATCACAACGTGCCCACCCCCATGCTCTGGGGACGCGTTTGTGAGTATTTCTATATCAGCCCGGAAGAGCTGTCCAAGATGCTGGCGCGGCTCGGCGCCATGAAATATCCGGGTCAGCCCTAGCCCGCGTTGGCCTCCGCCGCGATCTGATACGAGCGCAACCGAGCCGCATGATCGTAGATCATCGACGCGACGATGATCTCGTCCGCGCCAGTCACATCCGCAAACGCCTTCAGCTCGCGCCGCACCGTGTCCACCGTGCCGATGGCCGAACAAGATAAAACCTCGTCGAGAATCGACCGATCGTGCGGATGCAGATTCTCGTAATACCCCGGCACCGGCGGCTGCAGTTTCTTCGGCGTGCCTGAGCGCAGATTCACGAACGCCTGCATCATCGAGGTCACAACCACCTTCGCTTCCTCATCCGTGTCGGCACCGAACACGTTGAACCCGACCATCGCGTACGGCTTGTCCAGATATTTCGACGGTTTGAATCGCGCCCGATAAATCTCCAGCGCGTGCATCAGCTGCCCCGGCGCGAAATGCGAGGCGAACGCGAACGGCAATCCCAACGCCGCCGCGACCTGCGCACCGAACAAGCTGGAACCGAGAATCCACAAAGGAACATTCAATCCCTGTCCCGGCACTGCCTGCACCCGCTGACCTTCCTGTAACGGCCCGAAGTACGCCATCAGCTCCAGCACATCTTGCGGAAATGCCTCCGGATCGGAATTGAGTGTCCGCCGCAGCGCTCGTGCCGTCGCCTGATCGGAGCCGGGCGCACGGCCCAAGCCAAGATCGATCCGGCCGGGAAACAAAGATTCCAACGTGCCGAATTGTTCGGCCACGGTCAGCGGCGAATGATTGGGCAACATGATGCCGCCCGCCCCGACTCGTATGCTCGACGTTCCCGCCGCGACATGCCCGATCACGACCGCCGTGGCGGCGCTGGCAATGCCGGGCATGCTGTGATGTTCCGCGAGCCAGAACCTCTTGTACCCCCAACGCTCGGCATGCTGAGCGAGGTCGAGCGAATTGCGCAGGGACTGGGCGACGTCGCTGTTCGCCGCGATGGGCGACAGGTCGAGAACGGATAGAGTAGCCATGGCCGCACAATACTGGAGCCGCGGCCTCAGGATTCAAGCCATGCAGGAACGACAGAAGTTCACGGACAAAGAAAACCCGCCTCTGGGGGAGGCGGGAAGGTGCAAAGTTGGGTCGTCAGAAAAACTATGGGTCCCGTGTCTGTTCGTTGTGTTTGGCGTCGTAGATGTCGCGACTCTGCTGATTTAAATCCTGGTGCAGGTCGATGCGCTCATCCCGGGTCAACGTGCCATCGGCCTTGTAGGCCTGCTCGGTCTGCCGGATCTCACGCCGACCGTCGCGCAGCTCCTGTGCCTCGTCGTGTGTCAGCTCGCCAGTCTTCACGCCGTTGACGATCCGACCGGTTTGATTCGCCTGCCGCTGATTCACGCCAGGATCGCGCACCGCTGCCGGCGGACGATCCTGGGCATCGTGCTTCTGCTGATAGATATCGCGGCTGGCCTGATTTTGTTCCTGATGCAAATCGACCCGCTCGGCCCGAGTCAACTCGCCATCGGATTTATAGGCGCGCTCCAGCTGCCGAACATCGCGCTGCTCCCGAGCCAACTTCCCGGTCTCACGACGCGTCAACTCACCGGACCGCACGCCCTGCTGAATCCGTTGCCGCTGATTCTGCTGGCGAGCATTGACGCCAGGATCTCGCACTCCAGCCTCGGCCTGACTCAGGCTAGCGATCCCCATGACGCCGGCGACTATCAGCACCCAGCGACGCTTTGTGACATTTGCGACCTGCATGGACGGCTCCTCGTGTAGTTCCAGATCAAGCGCGGTCTGGGAGATACAACGCGGATCGTCGTTGGCGGTTGACGAGCAAGGTTATTGTTAAGAGCGTGTCTGACAGTCGCTGCCTCGCGACATCGGTTGGTTATACTCAGGGCTCAGCGGCAATACCGAATCAGCTCATGTTCCAGCAAACAAAGGCGCTCTGCTTCGCGGCGCTCTTATTCTTGTCCGGCGCCGCTCAAGCCGCCTGGCACACCATCGACGCCGCCCCCATTCGCATCGTCAGCGAGCTGTCGCCCAAGCAATCCCAGAAGATCCTGCGGGACCTGGACGTGTACCAGGTGACAGTCGCGCAACTGCTCCCGAACGTGAATACCCGTTTCAAGGTGCCGATGACCATCCTCGTGCTCAGCCCCAAATCGTGGCAGCGCTACGTGTCGGGCGGGCAAGGCAGAGCGGGCTTCGTGTTCACGCGCCCGGGACGCGTGCACATGGTGATCGATGGCAGCGCCTGGACGCGCGATGCGCCCGTGCTGTTTCATGAGCTGAGTCACGTGATCCTGCATCAGAACTCGGGCGGTCGCGAGCTGCCGACTTGGTACGACGAGGGCTATGCGGAGTTACTCAGCACGATTCGTTCCTCGGGCGGCGACAAGGTGAAGGTCGGCGGCGTGCCGGTGTGGCGCTGGGTCAGCCTGCAATCCAATCCGTGGATGCCGCTCCAGACGCTGCTCGGCGTGTCGCACGACTCGCCGGAATATGAGAAGGAACGATTGGCGAACTCGTTCTACGCCGGCTCCTGGCTGATCATGCACTATGTGACCTTCGGCGATAACCGGCAGCGCGGCCGGCAGATCGAACAATATCGCTCGTATCTGAGCGACGGCTTGAAGCAGGAAGAAGCGTTCGCGAAGGCCTTCCCTGACGATAACGGTGCCTTCGAGAAGGAGCTGCGCGCCTACTCGAAGCGCACCTCATTCATGCTGGCGGAGTTGAAGGTGTCGCTGCCCGACACCGCTCAGCGAGAAGCGGTGAAGATCACCGATGCCGAGGCCTTCGGCGCCATCGCCGATTTCAAACTCGCAACGGCCCGGACCGACGACAACGACCTCGCATTGTTTCAACAGTGGGCAGCTGGCGCGGCCCCCGATGCAGTTCCGACACTGCGGCTCGGCGCCTTGCATGCTCTTCGCAACGAGCGCGAGGCTGCAATGTCCATCGCGGATGCGGGCTGCACCGTGAGATCCGCTTCCTATGACGTCGCTAAGGCCTGCGGCCTCCTCTATTACCAAGCGGCCTTCGAGAAGCTGCCCTGCCGGTGCGAGGAACTGATGGATCTGGCGCGCCAGTCGCGTTATCACTTCGCCCGCGTGCTGGACGAAACACCCGACGACGTCGAGTCGCTGTTATACGCGGGCACCGCGTCCATCTGGGCTCAACGGGCCGACGACCTCGCCCGCGACGGCCTGGTCCGCGCCTGGCGCGATCGAAAGATTCGCGACGACGAGATCGCCTACGCCCTCGCGTATCTCTACGCCCGCGACGACTATGCGACCGCCAAACAGTATCTAGAACTGGCGCTGATGTACGCGACGGGCTATCAACGCCAGCAGCAACTCGCCCGGGAGATCAACAACTGGAGTTCGCACGCACCGAAGGAGTGAGGGCTCAGCCCGCCGCTAACGCCTGCTGCAAATCCGCGATCAAATCCTCGACGTCCTCAACGCCGATCGACAGTCGCATGGTCCGATCCGAGACCGCGGCCCAGTTTTGCTCGGCTTCGTTGAGATCCCGGGGCCGCATCAACTGCCCCGGCTGAATCAGCGATTCGGTCGAGCCAACGCTCGCCGAGATCGCAAACAACTTCAGCGCATTCGCAAACGTCGTCGGCGCCACCCCGCCCTCTTTCAGCTCGACGGAGACGATCGCGCCACCGTCCTGCATCTGCCGTTGCGCCAGTTGATACTGTGGATGTGAGCTCAGCCCGGGATAAGTCACACGCTCCACATTCGGATGCGTCTCGAGGAACCGCGCGATCTCCAAGGCATTCGCGCACTGACGCTCATATCGAAGCGCATACGTCTTCAATCCACGCTGGATCAAGAACGCAGTATGAGGATCGAGCGTTGCGCCGATGACGATGAAGTCATGCCGCATCCTGTCGATGATCTCGCGACGGGCAATCACGGCGCCGCCCATCACGTCGCCATGCCCCGAGGCGTACTTCGTCAAGCTATGCACGAACACATCGATGTCGAACTGTCCGTGGTTGTGAAAGCCCGCGAAGGTATTGTCCAGCACCGTCAACGCACCGTGCCGCTTCGCCGCTGCCGTGATGCCTTCGATGTCCGCAACCTTGAGCACAGGGTTGGTCGGGGTCTCGAAGATCACCAGGCGCGTCGGCTTGCTTGCCAGCGTCCGCTCGATCCCTGCGGTGTCTTCGATTGAAAGCATGGAATGGGTGACGCCGAAGCGAGCCAGCACCCGACGGATCATGTACCGCGTCGGCTGATACATCTCCGCGAACAGCACCACATGATCGCCCTGCTTGCACAGCGCCAGCACCGCGAGATTGACGGCCGCCACGCCCGAAGCAGTCAGCAAACATTCGTCGCGACCTTGCAACTGGGCGAGCGTGAGACCCAGTTGCTCCAACGTCGGATTGGAGACGCGGGAGTATTGGAATCCTTCACGCTGCCCGCGCGACTGCCGCTCCGACTCGGCCACATCGTCGAAGGTGAACTTCACCGATTGATAGATCGGGGCGACCAGCGGCCGGTTGTCGGCGGGCACGCTGACGCTGGGCGGGTGATTCAAACGAGTGGAGATTTTCATGGCTCGAGCCCGATCAAATGAAAGTCGTCGGCGTCCAGATGCGCAGGGAATTTGGCGCGGAATCCGTCGAGCGCCGTCTTGTCCAACGTCACCGTCGCAACGAACTCCTGTTCTGATGGCGGCGTCATCGGCTGACCGAGATAGTCGATCGCCGCGCTGTCGCCGGTGTAGTTGACGCCCGTGCCATCCTTACCCACCCGATTCACAGCGATGCAATAGCTCAAATTCTCGATGGCTCGCGCCTTGATCAGCGTCTGCCACGGATAGCGCCGTCGCTCCGGCCAGTTCGCGACGTACAGCAACACATCGTAGCCGTCGTCACTCCGGTTCCGGCTCCAGACCGGAAAGCGCAGGTCGTAACAAACCAGCGGCAGGATCTTCCAGCCCTTCAACTCGACCACCCGTCGCTGCGACCCTGCGCGATAGTGATCCTGCTCATGCGCCATCCGAAACAGATGACGCTTGTCGTAGGTCTCATGCGTGCCGTCAGGCCGCATCCACACGAGGCGATTGTAGTAATCATCGCCGTCCTGGGTCGCGATGCTGCCGGTGATAACCGCCCCGAGCGCAGCCGCCTGCTCTCGCATCCAGCTGACCGTCGGCCCATTGGCAGATTCAGCGACGGACTCCGGCGCCATGGTGAAACCGGTCGTGAACATTTCGGGCAGCACGACCAGGTCGGTCTTTCCCGCCAATGCGGCGAAGCGCTCCTGCAGGCGCCGGCGATTGGCCTCGGGGTCGTGCCAGGCCAGATCGGTCTGGATCAATGTGACATTAAGCGCGCTCATGATTGAGAAGATACGGCGCAAAGCACGCCATCGCCAGTATTCATGGAAAAATCGTTGACACCGGCGCGGCCGCGAGTAGGATGCGCGACCCCGAGTTCACAACGGCCTCCAGGAGCCGATCAATGTTCGCACCGCCCAATCTCAACCTCGATATCAATAAACACGAGCGTTAGTTTCGCGAGATGACTTGCGGAGCGCGCCCGCTCCCGCAGGTCAGGTGCGTAGCCCTTTGGCTCCAACAAACCCCTGGCTGGGAAACCTGCCAGGGGTTTTGCCATTTTGGAACATAAGAATGGCTGGCGTTGAATTCTGGATTCGCAAAACTTTATGAGCATTCACAAGCTGAACCCCGACCGGACGCAGCCGGAGCCCAACCCGCTGGCGGTCGGCTTGAACTTTCATCATGAGATCTATGATTTCGCCGAGACGATTCTCAAAGCGCGGGCGATCCGCGCGCTCGAGAGCGTCGCTGCGAAGTATCCGGTGTATCGCCACGTGCGCTATGCGTCGCAACGCAAGCTGGAGGAGCTGTTCGACGACATCGCCCTGCATTGCGGCCTGAGCGCCTGCCGGCTCGGCATCGGCGAGCTGCTGCTGGAAGGTCCGGGCATTCTCGTCAACGTCGAAGGCTCCCGTACCGCCGGGTTCACCTCCTGCGGCTTCAGCTTCTGGGCCGACAGCATCGCGCGGGTCGATGAGTTGCGGGAGAAGCTGATTCGTATCATCGGCGAAGCGTATGCGCGCCGGCGTGTGTTCACGCTCGACTGGTATTTCATGTCCGCCCGCATGGGACTGAGCTCGACGTCGTTCGACGAACTGGTCGCCGATGAAATGTATGACGAGGCGTACCCCGCGCTGGGCCGCTCGGTGCCCGATTTTATTCGCGGCTACCTGGACGCGGACGAGACGGTGCTGATGTTGCTGGGACCGCCGGGCACCGGCAAAACCAGGCTGGTGCGCGCGATCCTGGGCGCGATGTCAGACCGAAAGGGCGACAGCGCGAAAGTGATGTACACGGCGGACAAGCGGGCGCTGGAGAATGACGAGATCTTCGTCAACTTCATCACCGGTCAGCACGACGCGTTCGTCATCGAGGATGCGGATCATCTGCTGCTTGCGCGTAGCAATGGCAATCACGATCTGCATCGCTTTCTGGCGATCGCCGACGGCGTGGTCCGCGCGCAGGGGCGTAAGATTATTTTTACGACCAACTTGCCGAACGTCACCGACGTCGACGACGCACTGTTGCGACCGGGCCGTTGCTACGCCAGCGTGCGCGCTCCGCTGCTGGTTCGAGAGGAGGCAGCGGCATTGATGCGCCGGCTCGTCGAGGATCGCGATCAAGCGGAGTCGCTGGTGGACAGCCTGTTTGCGGCGGGAGTGAAAGGCGTGTCTGTGGCGGACGTGTACCGCGCCCGCCCCAAAGCGCGCCGACCGAGCTAAAGCTTGCAGAGCCGCGCGGCCGCTTCTTCCAGCGTCGAATCGTTCTTGGCGAAGCAGAAGCGTAAAACGTTGAGCTTCGGCGGTGCCGTGTAGAACGGCGAAACGGGAATCGAGGCGACGCCGGCCTCGCGCAACACGCGGTCGGCGAACTCGACGTCCATTTGATCGGTGATAGCGCTGAAATCCAGCAGCTGGAAATAACTTCCAGCCGCTGGTGTCCAGCTGAAGCTCGAGTCGCGCAGCAGCTCGAGGAAACGATCGCGCTTGGCCTGATAGAACGCGCTCAATCCCGCGTTGTGCTCAGGGACTTCCTTCAGGAAGTCCGCGATCGCCAGCTGCAGCGGATGCGCGATGCTGAAGGTATTGAACTGATGGACTCGCCGGATCTCGCGAGTGATATCGGGCGGCGCCACGGCGTAGCCGACGCGCCATCCCGTGGCATGCATCGTCTTGCCGAAAGAGAACACGGCGACGCCGCGCTCATACAACTCCGGATGCTCGACGATGCTCGCGTGACGGGCGCCGTCGTAAATCATGTGCTCGTAGACTTCATCGGAAATCACCAGCGCATCTGTCGGCCGCAGGATCTCCGCGAGGATGTCCAGCTCCTTGCGCGGAATCACCGTCGTCACGGGATTGTGCGGCGTATTGATCATCACCAGCCTAGTGCGAGGCGTGATTGCGGCACGCACGCGGTCCCAATCAATCTGAAACTTCGGCGGATCGAGCGGAATATGAATCGGCCGGCCGCCCGCGGAAATCACCGCCGGCGCATACGAATCGTAGGAAGGATCGAACAGGATCACTTCCTCGCCGGGATGCACGAGCGAGACCACGGCGGAAAAGATCGCCTCGGTCGCGCCGAGCGTCACCGTAATTTCGCTATCGAGGTTGGGGAAACGGCCGTAACTCGTGCCGAGCTTCAGCGCGATCTGTTCGCGCAACTCGGCGACGCCGATCATCGGCGCGTATTGGTTGTGACCGGCCGCGACGTGGTAAGCGAGCAAGTCTTTCAGCCTGGCCGGCGCGTCGTAGTCGGGAAAGCCCTGCGCCAGATTGATCGCGCCCAGCTCCCGGGCGCGATTGGTCATGACGGTAAAAATCGTCGTGCCGATGTGCGGCAGTTTCGAACGGATCTTCATCTCCGCCCCCACGGATAATCAGGCGCGCATTCTCGCCGATGCTCCGGGCGACGGCGATAGCAGGAACCATTTGATCAATTGCCACTACTCGACTTCATCTGCTTCGATCCGCAAAGCATTTCAATCAGTTGCAGACTTGCCGAGGCCAGGAAGTCGATTGATCGGAGCTTCCGTAAGTCTTATTTAGCAGCCGCCGCCATCTGCATGTCGCGCAGGCGGCGTTTTTCCTGCCGCGCCATGAAGATGCCGGACACGACGACGCCGATGGTCACGAGCAGCACGATGATGGTCGCAAGCGCGTTGATGTCCGGGCTCACGCCCAGCCGCACTTTGGAAAAAATCACCATGGGCAGCGTGCTCGAGCCTGGGCCGGAGACGAAGCTGGTGACCACCAGGTCGTCCAGCGAAATCGTGAACGACAGCAACCAGCCGGAAACCAGCGCTGGCGCGATGATGGGCAAGGTGATGAGGAAGAAGATCTTCGCCGGACGCGCGCCCAGATCCATCGCCGCCTCTTCGAGCGAGTCGTCGAGCGAGGACAGCCGTGACTGCACGATCACCGTCACGTAAGCCAACGTCAGCGTCATGTGCGCGATAGTGATCGTCGTGAAGCCGCGGCCCGCGGGCCAACCGAAGGCGCCCTCCATCACCACGAACAACATCAGTAACGACAGGCCGGTGATGACTTCAGGCATGACCAGCGGCGCGGTCGTCATACCCGATAACAGCGTGCGGCCACGAAACTTACCGAAGCGCGCCAGCGCGAGTCCTGCCAGCGTGCCGAGAATGACGGCACCCGTCGCGTTGATCGCAGCGATTTTCAGCGACAGCCACGCCGCATCCAGGATCTGCCGGTTCTCCAGCAAACGCCCGTACCACTGGGTCGAGAAGCCACCCCACACCGTGACCAGTCGCGATTTGTTGAACGAGTAAACGATCAGCGACAGGATGGGGATGTACAGAAACGCGAAGCCGAACACGAGCACGGATATGCGGAACGTCGATGACTGTTTCATCGATGCGCTCCACGAGCCTCGGCCGCCTGCGCCCGCTGCAGCAACACGATCGGAATCACCAGCAGCAACAGCAACGCAATCGCCACTGCGCATGCCGCCGGCCAATCGCGCTTGGTGAAGAACACCTGCCAGAGCACCTTGCCGATCATCAACGAGTCGGACGGGCCCAGCAGCTCCGGAATCACGAACTCACCGACCGCCGGGATGAACACCAGCATGGAGCCGGCGACGATGCCCGGCAACGACAGCGGCAGCGTGATGGTGACGAACGTCTTGAACGGACGCGCGCCCAGATCGGCCGCCGCTTCCAGCAAGGTCAGATCCATCTTCTCCAGGTTGGAGTACAGCGGCAGGATCATGAACGGCAGATACGAGTACACGATGCCGACGTAGATCGCGAAGTCCGTCTGCAACATCACGATGGGCTCGTCGATGAGGCCGGTCCACATCAGAAAGTTATTGATGAGCCCGTTGTTCTTGAGGATGCCGATCCACGCGTAGACGCGTAGCAGGAACGACGTCCAGAACGGCAGGATCACCATCATCAGCAGGATGTGACGCCACGTCGACTGCGCACGCGCCACGGCATACGCCATGGGATAGCCGATCAGCAGACACAGCAGCGTGGAGATCGCCGCGACCTTGATCGAGTTGAGATAAGCCTTCCAGTACAGGCTGTCCTCGATCATGTTGTAGAAGTTCTTCAGATGCACGTTGATCTGCATCACGCCGCCTTCCATCCACTGTATCAACGGCTGATAGGGCGGAATGCCGATACGCGCGTCCGAGAACGCAATCTTCAAAACAATGATGAAGGGAACCAGGAAGAACAGCAGCAGCCAGAAATACGGAACGGCCGCGACCGCCGTGCGTCCCGTGATTCCCCAACGCACCAGGCGGGCCTGCGTCCAGCGATACGGCGGCAGGCGGTGCAGGAAATCGAGAATGAGCTGAACTCCCGCGCTGTGACGATGCCGGCGCGGCGCCTCAGCACGCGCGCTCATTCGCTCAGCACCACGGGACTGGAGGCATGCCAGCTCAAGTACACCGTCTGCTCCCAGGTGATGGAATCGTCGGCATGCCGATAGGTGTTGGGCTGCGTGACTCGCACGATCTTGTTGGAGGCGAGCTGCACCAGGTACACGGACATGTCGCCCATATACGCGATCTCCTTGACCACGCCTTGAGTGACGTTGTCGGTCTGCGCGGGCTTCTCGAGGGAGATATTGATCTTCTCCGGACGAATCGCAGCGGACACCACTGCGTCGGGCGCCGAGCTCACGCCGTGATCGACGTACACGGTGCCGCCCAACTCAGGTGAATCGATGCGCACGTGATCCGGCTCGTCCTCGATCAGCCGGCCTTCGAACATGTTCACATTGCCGATGAACTCGGCGACGAACCGGCTGCTCGGATATTCGTAAATGTCCTTGGGCGTGCCGACCTGGATGATCTCGCCCTGATTCATCACGCCGATGCGCGACGACAGGGTCATCGCTTCTTCCTGGTCGTGAGTCACGACCACGAACGTGACGCCGAGCTGTTCCTGAAGATTCACCAGCTCGAACTGCGTGTGCTCGCGAAGTTTCTTGTCGAGCGCGCCAAGCGGCTCATCGAGCAGCAGCAACTTGGGACGCTTCACCAGCGACCGCGCCAATGCGACGCGCTGCCGTTGACCGCCCGAGAGCTGATGCGGCTTACGCTTGGCGAACTGCTGCAGTCGCACGAGCTTGAGCATGTCGTCGACACGCGTGGCGATCTCGTCCTTGGCCACGCCGTCCTGCTTCAGACCGAACGCGACGTTCTGTTCCACCGTCATGTGCGGGAACAGCGCGTACGACTGGAACATCATGTTCACCGGACGCTCGTACGGCGGGATGTCGGTCACATCGACGCCGTCGATGAAGAGCTTGCCGCTGGTGGGCTCCTCGAAGCCCGCCAGCATGCGCAGGAGCGTGGTCTTGCCGCAGCCCGAGCCGCCGAGCAGACAGAACAGCTCCTTCTTGTAGATCTTCAGCGAGACATTGTTGACCGCGACGAAGTCACCGAACTTCTTGGTGACGCGATCGATGTGCACGTAAGGAACAGCTTGCGGATCGTTCCAGACCGCAAGCTGTTGCTGGGGCCGCGGATTCGTGGCCATGCAGTACCAGTACTTTGTTTGTTATTGACCGGTGGTGAACTTCTGCCACAGGCGCGCCATCGTGGCAGTGGCCTGCTCGCCGTAAGCCAGCGACGGGAACAGCTTGGCCTTCACTTCCGGCGTCGGATACACGCCCGGATCGTTCTTCACTTCGTCCTTCACCATCGCGAACGACGCGGCATTGGCGTTGGCGTAGTTCACGAAGTTGGAGTTGTTGGCGGCAACCTGCGGCTCCATCAGATAGTTGATGAAGGCATGCGCGTTCTTCGGATGCTTGGCATCGGTCGGGATGGCCAGCATGTCGAACCACACGATGGTGCCTTCCTTCGGAATCGAGTACGCGATCTTCACGCCCTGGCCGGCTTCGGCGGCGCGGTCGCGCGCCTGCAGGATGTCGCCGCTCCAACCGATGGCGATGCACAGATCGCCGTTGGCCAGATCGTCGATGTACTGCGAGGAGTGAATCTTGCGGATGTACGGACGGATCAGCTGCAGCTTCTCGGCGGCGGCGGTCAGGTCCTCGTCCTTCTGGCTGTTCGGATCGCGGCCCATCCATTGCAGCACCACTTTCAGGATTTCATCCGGCGCGTCCAGCACGGAGATGCCGCAGTCCTTGAACTTGGCGATTTCCTTGGGATCGAAAATCTGGTTCCAGGAATCGAGCGGCTTGTCGCCGAGGATTTTCTTGACCTTCTCGACGTTGTAGCCGATGCCCGTGGTGCCCCACAGGTAGGTCACGGAATGTTCGTTGCCCGGATCGTGGAGCGCGACGCGCTGCTGAATGTCCGGATCCATGTGCTGCAGGTTCGGGATCTGGCTCTTGTCCAGCTTCTGGAACACGCCGGCCTTGATCTGGCGCTCCAGGAACGAGGCCGACGGCACCACCACGTCGAAGCCGGAATTGCCGGCCAGCAGGCGGGTCTCGAGCATGTCGTTGGAGTCGAAGACATCGTAGGTGACCTTGATGCCGGTCTTCTCCTCGAAGTTCTTGATGGTGTCTTCGGCGATGTAGTCCGACCAGTTGTAAACGTGGAGGACCTTTTCTTCGGCGGCGGCGGCGCCCGTGGCGTCGGCCTGTTTTGCTTCTTCCTTCTTGCCGCAGGCAGCAACCGCCAGAGCGATCGTCGTAACGGCCAGCCCGGCGCGCAGTGAACTGTTGAACGCCCTACTCATCAGGAATACTCCCCGCAACGTTGGTTGTTGCGCGGGAGCGTAACGCAGAAGCGGGGGCGTGGGCTACAACCTACCTTGCCGGTGTAGCTCTTGCTGGGTCTGATCCAAAGCGGCGCGTGCCTTTTCGACCAGCTCGTCGATTTGCGCATGCGTGATGACCAAAGGCGGTGCAATGATCATGGTGTCACGCACCGCTCTCATCACCAGACCGTTGGCGATACACAGGTCCCGGCAGATGACGCCCACGTCGCCGGGATCCGGGAAGTTCAGGCGCTTGGCTTTGTCCTTGACCAGTTCGAGCGCGCCGATCAGCCCGACGATCCGTGCTTCACCCACTAAAGGATGGGAAGCCAGTTCAGCCCAGCGCCGTTGCAAGTACGGACCGACGTCATCGTTAACCCTGTCAACGATGCGCTCGTCACGCAGGATTTTGATAGCGGCACAGGCGACCGCGCAGGCCACAGGATGCCCCGAGTACGTGAAGCCGTGATTAAACTCGCCGGCCTTGACGGTCATGACCTCGGCCACCCGGTCGCCGACCATCACGCCGCCGATCGGCAAATACCCCGAAGACAGGCCTTTGGCGATGGGCATCAAGTCCGGCCGGATGCCGAAATATTCCGAGCCGAACCAGCGGCCAGTGCGGCCGAAGCCGCAGATCACCTCGTCGGCGACCAGCAAAATGCCGTATTTATCGACGATGCGCTGGATCTCGGGCCAGTAGGTCGACGGCGGAATGATCACGCCGCCCGCTCCCTGAATGGGCTCGCCGATGAAGGCGGCGACTTTCTCCGGCCCGATCTGCAGGATCTTTTCTTCGAGGGCCCGCGCCGCGACCCGACCGAACTCTTCGGGCGACAGCTCGCCGCCTTCGCCGAACCAGTACGGCTGACGAATGTGCACGATGCCAGGAATGGGCAAGCCGCCCTGCTCGTGCATGGGCTTCATGCCGCCCAGGCTGGCACCGGCCATGGTGCTGCCGTGATAAGCATTGTGACGACTGATGATGACCGTGCGCTCGGGCTGGCCGAGCACGTTCCAGTAATGACGCACGGTGCGCACGACGGTGTCGTTCGCTTCCGAACCTGAACCGGTGAAGAACACGTGCTTGAACTGCGGCGGCGTCACTTCTGACAGCAACCGCGCCAGCTCGATGGCCGGCGGATGGGCCACCTGAAAGAAGCTGTTGTAGTACGGCAGCTCCTGCAGCTGCTGGTAAGCGGCGTCGGCCAGCTCGCGCCGGCCGTAGCCCAGGTTCACACACCACAGCCCGGACATGCCGTCGAGAATGCGACGGCCGCCGGACTCATATAAGTACACGCCCTCGGCGCGGGTAATGACCCGCGTGCCCTTCTTACTTAGCGCCGCGTGGTCGGTGAATGGATGGATGTAATGGGCGGCATCGAGCGCCTGCCACTCGCTGGTACTGCGATCCGGAATGGAAGACGCCATGATGGATTTATCTGAAACGGCGGAAATAACTCATGGTGGTTGATTACACATTCAATAGCAGATGCTCGCGCTCCCAGGAGCTGATCACCTGCAAAAACGTTTCGTATTCGTTCTCTTTCACGGCCGCGTAGGCGATGACGAAACGCTCGCCGAGGATCTCGATCAACGGCCGGCAGTCACGCAGCAGCCGCAGCGAATCTTCAATGTTGCGGGGAAGAGAGAACGGCAAGTCATACGCGCTGCCGGTGATGGGCTCGCTCGGCTTGAGTCCTTCGACCATGCCGAGATAGCCGCACGCCAGCGAAGCTGCGATGGCCAGGTAGGGATTCGCATCGGCACCGGCGATCCGGTTTTCGACACGACGGTTTTTGGGATTCGCCACCGGCACGCGTAGTCCCGCGGTCCGGTTGTCATAACCCCATTGTGTATTGATCGGTGCGGAGTAATGCCGCGTGATGCGCCGATAGGAATTCACGTTCGGCGCGAACAGCGACATGGCCGCGGGCAAATACTTCTGCAGGCCCGCGATATGAGAAAAGAACAGCGGCGACGGACGGCCTTCGGCGTCGCTGAACACATTATTGCCGGTGCGACGATCCACGATGCTCTGGTGAATGTGCATGGCGCTGCCGGGCTCGCGGGCCATCGGTTTCGCCATGAACGTCGCATACATCTTGTGACGGAGCGCCGCTTCGCGCGCCGTGCGCTTGAACAGGAACACCTGGTCGGCGAGCGACAACGCATTCCCGTGCAGCAGATTGATTTCCATCTGCGCCGCGCCGTCTTCGTGAATCAGCGTGTCGATCTCGATGTCCTGCGCTTCGCAGAACGCATACATGTCGTCGAACAGCGGATCGAACTCGTTGACCGCGGCGATCGAATACGACTGACGCCCCACTTCCGGACGGCCCGAGCGGCCGATGGGCGGCTTCAACGGGTAGTCGGAGTCGGTGTTCGGCTCGACCAGATAGAACTCGAGCTCGGGCGCGACGACCGGATCCCAACCGTGCTGGGCATACAGCTCGAGCACGTGTTGAAGCACGTAGCGCGGCGCCATCGTCACTGGGCGCCCGTCGGAATAGAAGCTGTCGTGAATCACTTGAGCGGTCGGCTCGGCCGCCCACGGCACGACACGAACGGTGCTGGGATCGGCCTTCATCACCACGTCGATTTCCGACGGGCTGATGGCGCGCTCTTCATCCGGATAATCGCCGGTGACCGTCTGCAAGAAGATGCTCTCGGGCAATCGCATGCCCTCTTCTTCGGCGAACTTCGCCGCCGGCATCACCTTCCCGCGTGGCACGCCGGCCATGTCGGGAATGACTGCCTCACACTCTGAAATGCCGTGTTCTTTGAAAAATTGTTGAATGGCGCTCATACATCACCTTGCCGCTCGCTGGCGGGCACGCTCGCGCGCGGCTTCGCCAAAAGCGGCAAACAGCGCACGCGAAAAAGGGTTGTCCTTGAACTTCCACTCGGGATGCCACTGCAGCCCGAGCGCGAGCGACGGTGCATCCGCCGCCCGAAACGCTTCGATCACTCCATCCGGGGCACGCGCCTCGACCACGAGACCCTTGCCCAAGGTCTGCACTCCCTGGGAGTGCAATGAATTCACTTTCAATCGCTGCTCGCCCGACAGCCGCGCGAGCAGCCCGTCCGGTGTCAGCTCGATGTCATGCGCCGGGCCGTACTGTTCATCGAGCGGCGCTTCCGTGTCCTCGCGATGATTCCGGTAGCCCTGCACTTCGTGCAGCTTCTGCCAGAGCGTGCCGCCGAACGCGACGTTCATCTCCTGAAAGCCCCGGCAGATCGCCAGCAGCGGCAAGCCCGCTTCGACCACTCGCGGAATCATCGGTAGCGTCGTCGCGTCCCGATACGCGTCGTGCAGCGTGCCCGGATCGCTGGCCGGTCCGTTGTACCGATGTGGCTCAACGTTGGACGGACTGCCGGTCAGCAGGATGCCGTCGAAGTCCGCGAGCAGCTCACGCGCTTCCAATCCGTCACCCAACGAAGGAATCAGGACCGGCACCGCTTGAGCGCCTTCCGCCACCGCGGCGATGTATTTCTCGCCGACGCAGTGGAAGTAATGGTGGCCCAGCAGACGCCTGTCCGCCGGAATACCGATAAGGGGCCTACGAGTTGACACGTTTAAGATCTTTAACAACCGGCCAGATCGATGGCCAGGTCGCGAGGCATCATTTAACCACAACCGGGGCCGGGCCGCCCGTCCGGGATTGGATGATGGGGATGAAACCCTCTATGTTCAATGGCTTATATGAGCCACTTTGCTGTCCGCCCCCTTGCCGGCCGTCCTTGGGACTGGCTATCCTCGCTGCCGGGCCGGCGCCTGCGGGACGCCCGATGCGCCTCCAAATCTTAAACAGGTAATCCCTTATGGCGGTCACTGACCCCTCTGTGCAGCTGACCTCCTTCCGGCAGCAACACCCCCATACGCGCTTTATTGATGTACTGCTCGCGGACTTGTGTGGAATTCCGCGCGGCAAGCGCGTGACTGTGGCCGAGCTGCCCGGGATGTACCACGGTTGCTTCCTGTTACCCGGGTCGATGTTCGCGCTCGACGTGCTCGGCGGCACGATTCAGGAAACCGGCCTCGGCTTCAACGAAGGAGACGCCGACCGCCGCTGCCTGCCCATCGACGGCACGCTGGTTCCTGTGCCCTGGCGACCGGGCGAAGGCCTCGCGCAGCTGCAGGTCTCGATGGTCGATCACGACGGCTCGCCTTTTTATGGCGACCCTCGGCATGTGCTCGCTTCGGTGTTGAAGCGCTTCTCTGCTCTGGGGCTGACGCCGGTCGTGGCGATCGAGCTGGAGTTCTACTTGCTCGACACGGAGCGAACAGTGGATGGCCGCGCGCAACCGCCTCGCCTGCCACAGACTGGTCGCCGCGAATATCAAACGCAGATCAACTCGATGGTGGACTTGAATGAATACTCGGCGGTGCTCGCCGAGATCTCCGCCGCTTGTGAGATTCAACAGATTCCCTCCGGGACCGCGCTGGCCGAGTACGGCCCGGGGCAGTTCGAGGTGAACCTGCATCACTCTTCCGATGCGCTACTCGCCTGCGATCAAGCCATCCGCTTCAAGCGACTGGTACGAGGCGTGGCGGCTCGTCACGGCATGGAAGCGACGTTCATGCCGAAGCCCTACATGGATCATGCCGGCAGCGGCGCTCACATTCATGTGAGCATGCTCGATCGGGACGGTCGCAACATCTTCGCGTCCGAAGATCCCACCGGAAGCGCTTCGTTGAAACATGCGATCGGCGGGCTTGCCGCGACGATGGCGGACGCCATGCTGATCTTCGCACCGACGGCGAATTCTTATCGTCGCTATCGATCGGAGTCGTACGTACCACTCAATCCCAGCTGGGCCGTGAACAATCGCGGCGTGGCTCTGCGCATCCCCGCCAGCACCCCAGAGAACCGGCGCATCGAGCATCGCGTTGCCGGCGCGGATGCGAATCCTTATTTGCTAACTGCGGCGGTACTCGCCGGCATCCACCACGGCTTACAACGCAACCTCGATCCAGGCTCCCCGGTAGCGGGGAACGCATATCGTGATGCCGTTACCACGCTACCCATCACGTGGCCCGAGGCCGCGCTGAAGTTCGAATCCAGCAACGTGTTACGCGACTACCTCGGCGAGAAATTCCACCGTCTGTTTGTAACGACCCGCCGCGGCGAGTTGCAGGCGTTCGAGTCGCACGTCAGCCCGCTGGAATATGCGTGGTACGCGCGAACGTGCTGAGTCATACGATCACAGTTCGCCACGTCTCCTTTGCATGCGCCATTGCTCCAATCGCGCGAGCTTTTCCGGGTCTGTCATCATCCGCCGCATCTTTGCAACGTATGGCTCGAACCAGGCGGCGATCGTCTCGTACGGCTCCTCGGCGCTCATATAACCTTTCAGTGAACCGTTCACATCGAACAACAACAGCGGCTCGGGGCTGAGCAGGATCATGAAGCGCCTGGCGAGATCATAGTTGCGGATCAAATCGACTCTTGCCACTCGCCCATAGGGGCTGACCTCTTGGGCGAGCCGCTGCATTGGCAGGCATGCATCCGGCGCACCGATTCGCGGCTTGTGAAAATAAACGATGGTTGGCTCGGGAAACGCCTGGAATGCAGCGTCGAAGGATTCCGTTGTAAGGACCATGACCGAAGGCATTTGCGCCAGCCGTTCCGCTTCAATCTCCTCGATGGCCGCCGGCGTAAGCTCACCTGAGTTCGCCCATTCGATGAAGGACGCGTGCGCTGCCGCCTCTGCGTTCGTCATCTCATCCTTACGCTTCGCCGCCACTTTCCGGCACGCCGATCTGATCAGCTCGTAGCAATATTCGACAGGTTCGGCACCGTCCGGCGCATCTATTGGCGCGCTCGCGGCGACGGCGCGGGCTGCCTCTCTAGGCAAAAACTGATCGTCTGTGTAATCGGACATCACCAGCTTCCTCGCACCGACACCGTGGCGGAGCGCGGAGTGCCGTACCAATTTCCGCCGATCGGCGACCCGGAGACCGTTTGATAGTAGGTTTTGTCAAACAGGTTCTCGATGTTGAGCGCCATCGACCACTTGTCGGAGAGGCGGTAGTCGATCCGCGCGGCGACAACTGCGTAGGACGCCACGGTGAAGGAATAATCCACTCGGTCCGGAGGAGCGGAGGAAACGCAGGGCTGCGCGCCAGTGATCGGATCGGGCGGCGTATTCGGATTCAGATTTACGCAGATCGAACCGCTGTAATATCCGGAGGACTGGCCGTTGATGCCGGCCGAGAGAGTCAGCCCGGCGAGCACGCCTCCATGCCCCGCCGCGCCAAAGTCGTAGCTGGTCCAGAGCTTGTACAGATGTTTCGGTTGGATCGAGACAATGGGCTTGCCCTCGTCCCTGCCGTAATAGCTGCCTTCCCGCTTGGTTTCGTCATAAGTGTAGCTGGCTGACAGCTGCCAGCCCGGCAGCAGCTCGCCCGTCGCCTCGAGATCGCCGCCGTCGCTCAGCTCCAGCCGGTCGGGATCGACGAGGTAGCAACAGACAACGCCCGGCGACACTTCCACGATAGGCGCATCCGGGGAAAACATGCCGAATCCCTTCTGCCGGATGCGATAAGCGGCCAACGTAACATTGAGCCGGCCGTCGCGCGGCGACCATTTGAAACCCGCTTCCCAATTGGAGCCGGTGACAGGAGGCAGAGGCCGATGATCTACATCGAGGTTGCGGCCTTGACTGATGTAGATGTCGGTATATCCCAGATACGCGCTCAGGGATTTCGTGATGTCGAAAGAAAGGCTCGCCGCCGGCGGCCAACTCACATCCTCGTCGCGAAAGCCCTCGCGCGCAACCGAATAGACATCGCCGACCTGCATTCCAAGGCAAGCGCCCGTCGTGTTCCTACAATAGGTTTCCCGCACATTCGCAAACTCGTAGCGGCTCCAACGCAACCCCGTGGTGAGGTGGAGCCGATCGAAAGCAGTGAGGCGCAGGTTCAGATATGCGCTCGACTGAACGGTGTCGTACACGGGATAGAAGACGTTCCGCAATGGATTGCGCGGCTCGGAGTAGAGCAGGCCGGCCGGATCGAAATTGAAAACATCGATTGGGGGCTGAGAGCCGTCGGGAGAGCCCGAATAGAAGCTGGGTCCGCCCGCGTAGGGCTGGTAAGGCGCGGCCGCGGTGCCCGAGATCAGGCTCATATAGCCCATGCGCCCCGCGCCATCGCTCTTGACCCGGTTGGCGCCGATTGTAACTTCCTGCCGCTGACCGAACGCAGTGAACGCGCCGCTCAGCACCACTTCCGTCGAGAGCTGGTCGCTGGCGTAGTCGTTGTAGGTGCCCGTCAATATCGGGCCTCGCAGGTTGTTCGGGTTCACTCCGCCCTGGCTGTAGCCGAGCTTCTTGCTGTTTTGCTGTCGATTGCGTGTGAGATCGATGTCGAGAGTCCAAGCATCGCCGAGCTTCTGTTCGACACCACCGAAGATCTCGGTCGTCTCGAAGTCCCAACGATTCCATGGAAAGCACAGACAAGTCGACCGTGGTAGCCCGAGATCCCCGCCTGTTTGATAGAAAGGCAAACCACCCTGCCACGGGACGCTGTCCTGCCGCGTGTAGCTGATGCCGCCTGTGACCAGCGTGGTCGGCGTCGCATCCAGCTGAGCGATACCGTAGATCAGCGCTTTGTTGTCCTTGGCCGTGTCGTAGAAATAGTCATTATCTTGATAGGTCAGGATCAACCGGCCGCGCAACTTCCCTTCCAGCGCGAGCGGCGAGTTCGCATCGGCGACCACACGATAGTTGTTCCAACTTCCCGCCTGCGCGTCCATCTTGAACTGCGCGTTGTCGAGCGGCTTCTTGCGCACAAGGTTGACCGTGCCCGAGGGATCGCCATAGCCATTGAACAACCCCGCCGCGCCGCGCAGTAACTCCACATGATCGTAGATGGACATATCGATCTGCGGATAGAAGTCCATGAGCGTCGAGAGCGGCGCGCCGCCGTCCACTTGAATACTCGTGATCGCGAAACCGCGCGAATAGAAAGTGTTCTCGATGCTGGTCGCGCCCTGCACCAGTGTTATTCCCGGAAGCTGCCTCAGCGCGCCGGTGTAGTCCGTGACGTTTTGCTGCTCCATTCGTTCGCTCGTCAGCACGGACAATGACTGCGGCACATCCTTGAGCGCCTGTGGCGCCTTACTGCCAACGGTGAGCGCACCGCTGGTAAAGCTCCCGGTTCCCTCAGTCGCGGTGATGTCGCGCGAGCCGTTTATGCCATTCAATCCGGCGGCCCGACCGGCCTCACCGAAATGAGGCGACTGCTCCGCGCCCTCGACGCGAACCGGCCCCAGCACGCGAGTGTCGTTGGTCTGCTTCGGCTCGATCGTGACAGCGCCGGTGGAAAGATATCGATAGCTGACATTCAAACCTTGCAGCAACCGCGTCAGCGCACCGTCGATGGACATACGCCCCCGAATGCCTTCGCTGCGCATCCCCTGAACTGTTTTGGATTCGTACACGAATTGCAGATGCGCCTGTTCTCCGAATCGAGCCAAGGCCGCCGCCAGCGGGCCGGCAGGCACATCAAAGCTCATTTCTTCCGGAGAGATCGCCGCGGAGGGCGGCTTGGATTGCGCCCCGGCCGGCTGCGTCAACAACGACAGCGCGATCGCCGCCCCACAGGCCCATCGGGCCCCGCGCCCGGCTACGAAAGTCGTCATGAATCACCTCGATCTCACACCCACTGTATCGATCGGGTGTTAAGACAAAGGTCACGACCGAACGCCTAACCCGTCCCCGCGAAAAATTTTTCCCGCGTGGATCGCTTTACGGCCGCATTACCAACGTCAGCCACGGAGTCAGGGCGATGGTGCGCAAGCCTTGCGCTTGCACAAGCGACTCCAATCCGCGCTCGCTCTCGTCAACGTCGATCGCGAGATTGACCTTCTTGTCCGGCAGCGAACCCAGGCTCAAGATCATTCCCCGACGGTAGCGATCGATGATCGCCAGGGCGTCCTGCAGCGAGGCGTTCTCTATTTCTATGCGGCCTCGATGCCAGGCCACGGCGCTGTCCGAGCCCGGCTCTCTCGTCACCGCTTCGCTCGAGGCAGTGAGCTTTTCGCCCGCGGCCAGCGTGAGCGCATCGCCTCTGACGTTGACTTCCACACGTCCGTGGGTGACTTGAACAATCGCGCCGTCATCCAGGCGCGTCACGGCGTAAGCAGTCCCTTTCGCCACCGCTCGAACATCGTTCGCCTCAACCACGAACAACACGTCCGGATTGCGCTTCACATCGAACCAGGCGCTGCCTCGTAGCAACCGTATGCGCCGTTCCGCGGCGGTGAATTCGACCTCGATCGCGGATCCGCTGTCGAGAACCGCCATAGAACCGTCCGGTAACATCGTGCTCTTTACTTCACCGACGACGCTCGCCACGTCGGGAGGCGTCCCATCGATAACGAACGCGAGCCCCACAGCCAGCGCCGCGACGGCGGCTGCGAGTCTCAACGCCACGGTTTGCTTGATCTTGGGGCGCTCTTCTGTGAACACATCGCCGAGCCGGGACCAAGTGCGCCTCGCGCGGTCGAACGCCTCGCGATGGGCGCTCGAGCCCGCCAGCCAGGTCTCGAAGGCATGCAGCTCTTCATCGCGGATGTCTTGCGAGGCGAGCCTGACGACCCAGCGTTGGGCGATGACGTCCAGTTCTGTCTCGCTCACGGCGCATCCTGCCGGAGCGGCGCCAGACGCGCCATGGCACGACGCATGTGCTTCTCGACCGCCGTCTTGGAAATGCCGAGCTGGAGGGCGATCTGACTCTGCGAGATTCCTTCGCAGCGACTCATATAAAGAATCCGACGTGTCTGTTCCGGCAGCTCGGACACGAGGCATTTCATGCGTGCCACTTGCTGCCGCTCGGCCAGCTCCTGCTCCGGCGTCTGCTGCTCCAGATCGGCGCACAGAAGCTCTTTGGCACGTTCGAGCGTAGCTCGGCGCCGCTTCGTGGCAAGGGCGTGATTGACCAGGAGATTCGCGGCAATTCTGAACAGGAACGCCCTAGGGTACTTGATCGGCTGCTCTCGACTGGCCCGGAGTGCGCGCTCGAGCGCTTCTTGTGCCACATCCTCGGCGTTCGCGGCACACCCCAGCTTGCGCCTCAGAAACCCGACCAGCTGCGACCGATGCGACACCAATGTGGTGGGCTCGCTCGCCGCAAGCACGTCCTGCGCAAACTGATTTGTCTCTGACGCGCTCAAGCAAGACCCCGCCATGGCATCGAGGTGTAAACGAGCGAGCACGCGCCGAGCCGCAAGCCGGCTCGCGGCAGCCCTCGATCAGCGGGTCATGTCGGGCGCGTCGCTCCAGAACCATTGCCGCTCGAGCTTCTTCTCCCGGGGCCAAACCTCATCGAGCGTATTCGCGTCGTACATCCGCCCGTTCTTCATCACGAAGCGCAACGAATTCGTGTTCGTGATATTCGCCAGCGGGTCGCGATCCAGAATCAGCAGGTCCGCAAACTTGCCCGGCTCGATGCTGCCGATCTCGGTCGCCCGCCCGATCACCTCACTCGACCCAATCGTCGCCGCCCGCAACACTTCATGTGGCGTGGCGCCGCCCGATGCGTACGCTTCCAACTCCCAGTGATAGCCGATGCCCTGCATCTCACCATGGCTTCCCACACCAACCAACCCGCCCGCGCGCTGAATCGCCAATGCATCCGCCGCGAAGGTCGGATAAGTCTGATCCTCATGACGCGTCCACTTCTGCGTGCGCGTCTTAACATCGAGCAACCCACCGGGGATAAACCGCTGCACCTTCGCATCCCCCTGCGGCACATGACCGATCGTCATTTCATATAACGCCGGCTTACCCCCATACAACACGCTGATCGTCGGCGTATAGGAGATACGGCTCTTGGCGAACAACTCGACCACATCCTTATGGAGCGGCGATATGGGCAGTGCGTGCTCGTTACCGGCGAACCCGTCCAATGCATGAGTCAAGTTCAGACGCAGATCGCT
Source organism: Steroidobacter flavus (assembly GCF_042651805.1). NCBI lineage: Bacteria > Pseudomonadati > Pseudomonadota > Gammaproteobacteria > Steroidobacterales > Steroidobacteraceae > Steroidobacter > Steroidobacter flavus. The sequence continues at coordinate 627,670 of NZ_JBHSDU010000003.1, forward strand.
CGCGCCTTCGGTCGTCGGCATCATCCCCAGCGCGCTCGCGCCTTGAATCATGAACTGCCGCTCCTGCCGCCCGCCGACCATGTACGACTTGATATTCCGGGTCCGGTAGTAATCGCGATAACGCGTCAGCACGTTGCGCGCATCGGCTTCGGAGTGAATCTCGCTGCTCACGAACACGCCTGGCCCGGTGGAATAAGCACGGGGGCCCAGCATCAAACCGGCATCGATCATGTCCTGATAACCGAAGACATCGACGGTGAACGGTTGCACATCCAGACCTGATGTCACGCCGTAAGCGAGATTCGCCAGGAACGGCCACTGATTTGGCTCGAGGATGTCACGCCGGATCTCCGCCCAATGCGCGTGCGTATCGACAAACCCCGGCACGATGTACTTGCCAGAAACATCGCGCACAACCGCACCCGCTGGCACCTGCACGCTGCCCTGAGCGCCGACGCCGACGATCTTGTTGTTCACAACCACGACATCGGCGTTGGGCAGGACCTCATCGCCACGCATCGTGATCACCGTCGCGCCGCGTAACACGACAGTACCTTCCGGCACATCGCGCTTAACCTCAACAACCGCGTCGAAGCGCTCGGCGGACTTCTCCGCATCAGTCACATTGCTCAACGAAACGCGACGGAACGACGAGCCCACCGACCAAGTAATCGTGCGCCCTTCGTCAGCCCAGCCGAAATAGTCCGCGCCGACCGCCGTGAGCTTCACGACCTTCGTGGCCGGGCTCAGCAAATTAACAACCGCCGGCTCCTCACCCAGCGACGGCGGCACAGCGACCAGATAGAGCTGCGAAGCGGCCTTCGCCAGTGCCCACTGCCCATCGGGACTGAGTCGCACCTCGTCGACCGGCGCGGGGCCGTCAACATACTGCGAGGGATGACGCGACAGAATGACCACGACGCGGCGCGGCTCCGATGAAGGCTCATCGGTCCGTAGCGTCTTCACGCCTTCGGGAGTGAAGAAACGAATCAGATTCGGCTCGCGACCGACATCGAGAAAGCGGGCACCGTGAGCATGAGCAATGAGCTGCGCATCGCCGCCGCCGGCCGGTAAACGAATAATGTCAGTCGCGCGACTCGGATCGATCTCCGATCGCGTGCGCAATCGATCGTAGTGACTCGCACGAAGCGCCAGCACGCTCTTGCCATCCGACGAGAACACAGGCTCGGTGTAATACGCCGCTTCTTTCGTGAGTTGTTTCGGAGCGCTGCGTCCGCGCGCCGACAGGGTCCACACCTGCCCACCCTCGAGAGGATTCCAAGTCACAAATGAAATCGTGCGACCGTCCGGCGACCAGGAGGGTTGATAGCCTGCGGCGAGTGGGCGGGGCCTGGCATTCGCTTGCAGATCGAGCAGATACAACTGACCCAACGCGGAGAACACGACGGAGCGACCATCCGGCGACTGCCTTGGCCGCTGAATCACTCGCACTCGAACCGGACCGGTTTCCTCATGCTGCTCGACGCGAGTCTGCGGGCCGATATCCAGCTCGACCTTCGCAGTAAAAGGAATATCGCTCAGCTTGCGACCCGCCAGCTCCAGCCGTTTGATCTTGCCACCGACGCTCAGAATGAGCGCCCGGTCATCCGAGGTGAACGTGTAACGCGGCAGCAGATTCGCGTAGTAACCGCCGTCATGTCCGTCGCGATCGACGGGATACAACAGCCATTGATCGTCCCCCGAGCTCAGATCGCGAATGCGCAGACCCGTGTCGTTGAGATGGCGGCTGGCGTACACCAGCTTGCGACCATCGTGAGAAACCGCCGGCTGCAACGCTTCACCGAGCGACTGGACGATCTCCTCGTCCTTACCGGTGCGCAGGTCGCGACGCGTGATGGACCACTGCGGCGGCTCCTTCTCGGTCCAGGTAGTGCCACCCTTTGAAGAGAAATACATGTAGCGACCATCGGGCGAGATCACCGCGCCCAATACATTGCGCCGATTGTCGAAGTCCTCCGTGCCCGACGGCTTCGCCTTGGTCACCTGCGTGCCGAGACCGCCGTCTTTGTTGAACAGAAAGACTTCGAACGCCAGCGTCGCATGCACCATGCGCGACGCATAGACATAGCGGCCATCGGGCGACCAGCTCGGTCCAGTCCATACAACCGCCCCCTCATCCTGCGAGAGCTGTCGCGGATTGCTGCCGTCCGAGTTCGCGATCCACAGATTGCTGGCACCGGACCGATCGCTGATGAACGCGAATTGCTTGCCATCGGGCGAGAACACGGGATTGGCGTCGAAGGCCGGTCCGGAAAGGACCAGCCGTGCCTGACCGCCGCTGCTGCCGATGGAATAGATGTCGCCCAGCAGATCGAACAGGATGCTCTTGCCGTCGGGCGCAACGTCCGGCGCCATCCAGGTGCCCTGGTCCGTCTCGAACGAGATATGCCGCGCCGACGCGAGCGGCAACGACGCGCCGGCAGTCGCCGCCATCAGTGACAGCAGCGAAGCAACGAGAGCCCTTTTGATCATGCGTTCGATCCCCAATGGACTGGCTACCTATGAAAGACGCACGGTCGCGGAAAACCGTAAGATAGAGACTCTGCCTGGAGCACGATTTGACCACGGATCCCAACACTGCCGTCTCCTACTACGCGGCTTCCGCAAACCCCGCGCCTGAGCATCCCCAGCTCAAAGGCGATGTGACCGCGGACGTTTGCGTCATTGGCGGCGGCATCGCGGGCTGCTCGACCGCACTCGATCTGGCCGAGCGCGGCTACAAGGTTGTGCTGCTCGAGGGACAGCGCATCGGCTGGGGCGCATCCGGTCGCAGCGGCGGTCAGGCCATCGGCGGTTATGCCAGCGGCCAGAGCAAGCTGGTCCAGCAGGTCGGCGCCGAGAACGCGAAGCGGATGTGGGACATTTCGCTGGAAGGCCTGCAACTGATCCGCGATCGGGTCGCCAGATACAACATCGATTGCGACCTGCATTGGGGCCAGATGCACGTCGCCATCAAGCCGCGTCAACGCGACGCACTGCTGCACGAGAAGCGCGAAGCCGAGGAAACGTACGGTTATCGCCAGCTCGAATTTCTGGAACGTGCCCAAGTCGAATCGCTGCTGGAGACCAAACGCTATTCCGCCGGTCTCTACGACAGCGGCGGCGGACATTTGCATCCGTTGAATTACACGCTGGGCCTCGCTGCCGCAGCGAGCGCCGCGGGTGTCGCTATCCATGAGCGCTCGCTCGTTACAAACATCAGCTACGACCAGCCTGCGGTCGTGAGCACTGCGACCGGCCGCGTCAAAGCGAAGTTCGTGGTGCTCTGTTGTAACGCCTACTTGAACACGCTCGTGCCGTCGCTGCGTTCACGCATCATGCCGGTGGGCACATATATCGTCGCGACCGAGTCGCTTGGCGAAGCGCGCATGCAACGACTCATGCGTGAGAACATCGCCGTCACGGATATCAACTTCGTGCTCGATTACTTCCGGCGGTCGGCGGACGCTCGGTTGCTGTTTGGCGGCCGGGTCAGCTATTCCGGCCTGGACCCGTTCAACACCGCCAGCGCGACCCGCAAGCGCATGCTCAAAGTGTTTCCTCAGCTGGCCGACGTGCGGGTCGAATACGCCTGGGGCGGGTATGTCGACATCACCATGAGCCGCGCCCCGGACTTCGGCCGTCTGGCCCCGCATGTTTATTATTTACAGGGGTTCTCGGGGCACGGGATCGCGCTCACCGGCATCGCCGGCCGCCTGGCGGCCGAGGCTATCGCCGGGCAGGCCGAGCGTTTCGACCTGTTCACCCACCTGAAGCACCGGAATTTCCCCGGCGGCGAGCTGCTTCGCATGCCGGCGCTGGTCCTGGCCATGCTCTGGTACCGGGCTCGCGATTTGCTCTAGCCGGCGGCCGCCGCTGGAACTTCCGCCGCTCCAGAGCATTCACAATCTGCGCTCGGCCGGTCTGGCTGCCGAGACCTCCTGAACGCCATTAATAAAGTGGGTCGCCGCTTCGAGACGACCGGGTGTATCCAGTGCGCGAATGAACCAGGTGACCGACACCGGCTCGACGCCCGACGCCTCCGCCAGCGTCGGGCCCGCTCCAGCATCGGCTGAAGCCCGGCACCGTCCTGGCATCCTGCTGGTCGATGACCAGCCCGCCCGCTTGCTGACCTATGAAGCCGTGCTTGCCGGTCTGGAGGTCGAGTGTGTACGCGCATTGTCGGGTAGAGAAGCGCTGAAGCAGCTGCTGACCCGGGAGTTCGCGCTCATTCTGCTCGACGTGAACATGCCCGACATGGACGGGTTCGAAACCGCCCGCGTGATCCGCGAACATCCCCGTTGGGAGCGCACGCCGATCATTTTCGTCACCGGCATGAATCTCACCGAACTGGATCAGCTCAAGGGCTATGAAGTCGGCGCCATCGACTACATCTCCGTGCCCGTGGTGCCGGAGATTCTTCGCACCAAGGTCACGGTACTGACCGAGCTGCATCAGCGACGACGTCATCTCGAGGCACTGAACTCATCGCTCACACAGGCGCGCAACGATCTGGAGGAGCGTCACGCCAGCGCCCTCGCCGAACGCGATGCGCAGCTGCATGCCATCTTCGAGCATCCCACCGAATTGTTCGTCGTGCTTCAAGCCGTGCGCGATTGCGAAACCATCGTCGACTGGCAATACCGGGATGCAAACACCAATGCACTCGAGCTGCTTGGCCACAACCGCCAGCAGTTGCTCGGTTGCCGTCTAACGGAGATGTTCGATCCGGAACAAGCCAGCCGGCTGATCGCCAAGTGCGCTCAGGTGCTACAGACGAGGCAACTCGTTCGTTACGAAGCGCAGTACCGCGACCAGGATTTCTTCATCACCTTGTTTCCCATGGGGCCCGACTGCGTGGTCGGCTCCGGCACCAACATCACCGAGCGCAAGCGGACCGAAGCGGCACTCAGACACAGCGAAGCACGCTACCGCGCGAGCGAAAAGCGGTTGCGCGAAGCCAACGAACGCAAGGACGAATTCCTCGCGATGCTGAGCCACGAGCTGCGCAATCCCGCCGCCGCGATCGGTAACGCCGCCCAAGCGCTGTCGCGCCTGGTGAATCATGAGAAGGAACAATCGCTGATCGGCATCGTGGAGCGCCAGATCGGTCATCTCGGCCACTTGCTGGACGATCTGCTCGACGTGTCGCGCATCACGCAAGGCCGCATCGAGATCAACCGCGAACGGCTCACCTTACAGTCGTGCATCGACATCGCGCTGGAGACCACGCAGCCGTTGCTTCAGGAAAAGAAACATCGGCTCACCTTGAGCATGTGCCCGGAACCGCTCTGGGTGAATGCCGACAAAGTGCGCCTGGCTCAATGCATCGCGAACCTGCTGACGAATGCGGTCAAGTACACCGAGCCCGGCGGCGAGATTCGCGTGCGAACCTTGATCGAGGACAACGCAGCGATCGTTACCATCGCCGATAATGGCATCGGCATGCCGCCCGAGCTGATCCCCCGCATGTTCGAGCTGTTCGTCCAGGGCGAGCGCACGCTGGACCGCTCGCAAGGCGGGCTGGGCATCGGGCTCGCCGTGTGCCGCATGCTCATGGAAATGCAGGGCGGCAGCGTGACGGGCAGCAGTCCCGGCGCTGGACACGGCTCGACATTCACGCTGCGCATGCCGCTCGCGAACGAAACATCCGATCCGTCGACGGGTGAAACGGCCGATAGCGGCGGCCCGGCGCGCGTGATGATCATCGATGACAATCGCGACGCCGCCGACTCGCTCGCGCTGTTACTTCAGCTCGAAGATCACGCCACGCTGACGGCCTATTCCGGCGCGGAGGCGCTGTCACAAGCCGCCAGTTTCAATCCGCAGTTCGTGCTGCTGGATATCGGCCTGCCAGAAATGGATGGTTATGAAGTGGCGCGTCGCTTGAAGACGCTGATCCCGCAGGCACGACTGATTGCGGTGACCGGCTACGGATTGGCAGGGGACAAACAACGCTCGGCCGATTCAGGCTTCGAAGCACACCTGGTGAAGCCGGTGAGCCTCAGCGATATCCAGACGACCTTCGCGTCGCTGACGACGAGCTGATCAGTCGCCGCGATATTCGCAGCCGCTGGTGCAAGTCTCGTGAATCACGACCTTGCTCAGCAGCGGCAGCACCGGCTTGGCCTGCTGCCACACCCAGCGCGCCAGATTCTCGCTGGTGGGATTCTCCAGCCCCTCGATCTCATTCAAATAGTGGTGATCGAGCCGGTCGTAGATGGGCTGAAAGGCGGCCTTCACATCGGCGAAATCCATCACCCAGCCGGTCACCGCATCGACCTCGCCGCTCACGTGCAGCTCGATACGAAACGAATGCCCGTGCAGACGCGCGCACTTATGACCCGCCGGAACGTTCGGCAGGCGATGCGCAGCCTCGATGGTGAAGACACGGAAGATGTTCATATGTGAAAAAGGCGCCGCAAGCGGCGCCTTTCGATTATCTCAGCTGCTGAAAGTTTACGCAGCTTTGCGACGACGCGAGCTGGACGCGCAGCTGCACGTGCCACAGGTGCAACGGATGGCGTTGCAATCGCTGCAGACCGCGAAATCCACCGAGCCGTAGTGGCGACGGCACGATTCGCAGTAAGGCTTGCGACGGCCGGTGCGGGCAGTCCGGTACGACTCGACCGCGGCGGCGCTCTGGTCAGCCGACTCACCTTCGCAGGGGTTCAAATCCTTGCTGACGATCCCACGCATGAAAGTGCTGGAGGTCATCGAGCCGACCTTGAACAAGCGCATCTGTTCGCGGGCCAGGCCCATCTGAGCCACGGGGTCGTAGATCACCACGCCCAGCTTGGGATGAAAATGAACCTGGAACGGATCGCCGCTCATAACAATCACTTCACAATCGAATGGAGTTGGTGGCCAGACGAGGGCCTGTAACGCGGGCGCAATTGTGCTGCAACAGGTCCGTCATAGCAATGCGCTTGCACCCGTATTCGGCGCTTTTTTTAGCGGGGAAATCGCAGGGCTCACCCTTTTGGGGCAGCAATTCCCTGAAGACCCTCACGCGCCAGTGGCCATTCAGACCACTGGCGGTGGGTCTTTCGCTCAGGGCAGGGCCGTCCGGCCAGCAGATTTTTCAGTAACTTCTACGGAGGCTCGCCGTAAGACATAACAAGCATGGATACGCGGATTGCGCTCGAAGTCCTTCGGCAACGTGCGCCGACCGACATCCTCGATCTCGAATGCTGCGAGCCCGTCGCGATCCAGCCGAAAACGCGTGTAATTATTTGAGAACACGATGGTGCCGTCGGGGGTCAACAGCTGCGCAGCAAGCGTCAATAGTTCGACGTGGTCCCGTTGCACGTCGAAGTCCTGTTCCATGCGCTTGGAGCGTGAGTGCGTCGGGGGATCGATAAACATCAGATCCCAGCGTCGCGATTTATCCCGCTGCTCCCGCAGCCAGGCCAGGCAGTCCGCCTGCACGAAGCCGTGTTCGGGCCCGGCGAGATTATTCAACGCCAGGTTGCGTTTGGCCCATTCGAGATAAGTTCGGGACATATCCACTGTCGTCGACGAGGCGGCGCCGCCACCCGCGGCGTAGACAGTTGCCGTGCCCGTGTATGCAAACAAATTCAAGAAACGTTTGCCGCGCGCCAGCTCGCCGACATAACGACGCGTCAGGCGGTGATCCAGAAACAGCCCGGTATCCAGATAGTCGGTGAAGTTCACCGCGAACCGGTACGGCTGCTCGCGCACGATGTGATATTCGCGCTCGTTATCCAGCTTTTCATATTGAGTGCCGTCTTTCTGCTGACGACGCTCGCGAATAAACAAGCGATCTTCGGCCAGGCCCAGCTCGTGTGGAATCACCGCAAGCGCTTCGTTCCGACGCGCACGCGCCGCTTTCGGCTCGATGGTCTTCGGCGGGGCATACTCCTGCACGACGACCCAGCGGTCGTTCTCGCCATTGCTGTACTGGTCGATCGCGAACGCGTACTCAGGCATGTCCGCATCGTAGATGCGATAGCAATCGACATCCGCGCGACGTGCCCAGTCCTGCATGGTCTTGAGATTCTTGCGTAAACGATTGGCGAACATTTGTGCGCCAGGCCGTTCGCGAATCTCGGCTGCATCCGGCGGCTTGCGCTCGACGGTGTACTCAGCGGGCGTTACATCGAAACGCAATAGCCGGCACTCGATGCGCCCGTTGAACAGCGTGTGCGTCCGGCGCGCATCGATGCCGACGGCCTTGGCCAGCGGCGGATTGCCCGTCAGCACAGCCGCTTTCCAACCCTCGAAGTGCTCGCGCAGCTTCGCGCCCAATGTTTGATAGAGCGCTTGCAATCGATCCTGTTCGCCGATGCGCTCGCCGTACGGCGGATTGGTGACGACCAGCCCGGTCGGCGTCTCGCTCTGACGCGTCAACTGCTCGAGATCGCGTCGTTCGATATGTACAACGCCGCGCAGCCTGGCACGCTCAACGTTCTCGATCGCGGCACGAACCGCGGTCGCGTCGGCGTCGTAGCCACGCAATGTGACTTTCTTCGTCGCCGCCGCCTCCCGACGATCGCGAGCTTCCTGAATCAACCGCTCCCACAAAGCTCGGTCGTGCCCCTGCCAGCGAATGAAGCCGAAGTAGCTGCGCAACAGCCCGGGCGCAACATCCAGCGCCATCAGCGCCGCTTCGATCGGCAGTGTGCCCGAGCCGCACATGGGATCGACCAGATCGCCCCCTTCCTCGGCGATGGTCGGCCAGCCACAGCGAAGCAATACAGCAGCGGCCAGATTCTCCTTCAACGGCGCAGCGACACCCCGAGCGCGATAGGCGCGCCGATGCAAGCTGTCGCCGGAAAGATCGAGGCTGACGGTTGCGCGATCGCGATCGAGCCGCACATCGATGCGAACATCGGGCTGCTCCAGCTGCACGGATGGCCGCTCGCCCGTTCGCTCGCGAAACTGATCGACGATGGCGTCCTTGGTCTTGAGCGCGCCGAAATGCGTATGAGTAATACCGCTCGAGGAACCGCCGAAGTCGATGGCCAGCGTGCCTTTCGGGCTGAGGTGCTGTTGCCAGTCGATGCTCGCGATGCCCTGATACAACTCATCTTGAGTCGCCGCTGGAAATGTGCCCAGCGGCATCAACACACGACTGGCCGTACGCGACCACAAACAGGCGCGATACGCGACTTCCAACGAGCCTTCAGCTTGAACGCCGAGCTTGAACTCGCGCGTTTGAGTCGCGCCGCAATTCCGCAACTCCGCGGCAGTGAGATCCGCGACACCCGGCGGACATGAAACGAAAATTTGCATGAATACCTTTACCCGCGTTTTTGGACGCGGCCTCTCCTAACCGGAGAGAAACAAATAAAACCCGCGCGCTCCCGCCCGGAAAAGCAATTGAACTCGCGCCCTCCGCTGCCGGAGAGCGCCATCAACTAGATCGCGCGTTGCCGGCCGTCGAGCGTCATGATCGGGCCGTACAACTCGGGTCGGCGATCGCGGAACACGCCCCAAGCGTTGCGATAGTTACGAATCGCCTCGAGGTCGAATGTCGCGGTCAGGATCGCCTCGCCCTCGCGCGGCGCCTGCTTGACGATCGCGCCCGTTTGATCGGCGATGAACGACGAGCCGTAGTAAGTCACTTGCCAACGCTCGCCTTGCTCGGTGCCGACCCGATTGGACGCCACCAGCGGCATGATGTTGGACGCGGCATGACCCTGCATCGCGCGCTGCCAGTGATCGCGCGAATCGATGCTCAGGTCCTGCGGCTCCGAACCGATGGCGGTCGGATAGAACAAAATCTCCGCGCCCTGCACGGCCATGGCACGCGCCGACTCCGGGAACCACTGGTCCCAGCAAATCGCGACGCCGATGGTGCCGAAGCGCGTCGGCCACACCTTGAAGCCGGTGTCGCCGGGCGAGAAATAAAACTTCTCGTGATAGCCCGGGCTTTCGGGAATGTGCGCCTTACGATAGGTGCCGAGCAGCGAGCCATCCGCATCGATGATCGCAACCGAGTTGTAGAAGGCGTTGCCCGCCCGCTCATAGACGCTGCAAGGGAGCACGACATTCAGCTCGCGCGCCAGATCCTGAAAGCGACGCACGGCCGGATTCTCCGCGATCGGCATCGCCACCGAGAAACACTGCGGGTTGTGCTCCTTACAAAAATAAGGGGTCTCGAACAGCTCCTGGATCAGGACGATGTTCGCACCCTGCTTGGCCGACTCACGCACCAGCCGCTCGGCGGTGGCGAGATTGGCCGTGCGATCCGGCGTGCTGGCGAATTGAGTGGCGGCAACAGTGGTCTTCATGACGGCTTCGGTCGCTCTGAAGTAAAAGTTAGAACGTGGGCGGCGTGCTGGCGCTGACGATCTCGCAGGCTTCGTCGCCGACATTGCGGAACCGGTGCGGGACCGCGCTGGTGAAATAGTACGCGTCTCCGGGCCCGAGCACTCTGCTTTGACCCCCTACGGTCAATTCAATATGGCCCGTCAGGATGATGCCGCCCTCCTCGCCCTTGTGACTGAGCATGTCGGCGCCGGTGTCCGCCTTCGGCCGATAGCGCTCGTGCATGATGGTCATGGCGCGATTGGTCCGCTTCGCCGCCACCAGCCGGAGCTGCACCTCGCGGTCGCCGATGTCCGCCAGCTCGTCGCGGGCGTAGAACACTTGGGGAGTTTCCTGCAAATCCAAGGTGAAGAAGTCGGCCAGCGACATCGGCACCCCGTCCAGCACTTTTTTCAGCGAGCTCACCGAGGGGCTGACCCGATTCTGCTCGATCAGCGAAATGGTGCCGTTGGTGACGCCGGCGCGCTTGGCCAGCTCGCGCTGGGACAGTCCGTACATCATCCGGACCGCTTTCAAATGACCGCCCACATCGATGCTCATGGTCCGCCTCGCTCAAGTGAGGCGTTTAGAATAATAGACAACCCTTCCCAGCGACCAGCGTTTTTTAGCGCTATTTCGCAGGAATATTTGAGCCGCGTGTTGATTTTTCTTATCATCGCCACGCATTGTCGATCTTCAATCGGAATCAGGCGGTGATCATGTCCTCGGCCCTCACACGCGATGCTCTCGAAGCTTTCTGGATGCCCTTCACCGCCAACCGGCAATTCAAGAACCAGCCGCGCTTGCTGGCTCGTGCCGAAGGGATGCATTACTGGACACCCGACGGTCGCAAAGTACTGGACGGGTGTGCGGGCCTGTGGTGCGTAAACGCGGGCCACGGTCGCAAAGAGATCACCGCCGCGGTCGCCGAGCAGATGGCGACGCTGGACTACGCACCGGCGTTTCAGATGGGACATCCGGTCGGCTTCGAGCTGGCGAACCGGCTGGTCAAGCTCATGCCCGGCGACCTGGATCATGTGTTCTTCACCAACTCCGGCTCGGAATCGGTGGACACCGCGCTGAAAATCGCGGTCGGCTATCACCGCCTCACCGGCAACGCCTCACGTCAGCGACTGATCGGTCGCGAGAAGGGTTATCACGGCGTCGGCTTCGGCGGTATCTCGGTGGGCGGCCTGGCGGGCAATCGTAAATATTTCGATTCGATGCTGTTGAACACCGACCATCTGCGTCACACGCTCGACCTCGAGCACAACGCCTTCACTCGCGGCTTGCCGGAATGGGGCGCGCACCTGGCCGACGATCTGGAGCGCCTGGTGACGCTGCACGATGCGTCGACTATCGCCGCAGTGATCGTCGAACCGATGGCCGGCTCCGCCGGCGTCATCCTGCCGCCGAAGGGTTACTTGCAGAAGCTGCGCGCGATCTGTGACAAGTACGGCATTCTGTTGATCTTCGACGAAGTCATCACCGGCTTCGGCCGCCTCGGCACGCCGTTCGGCGCGCAGTATTTCGACGTGATGCCCGACATCATCACGACCGCGAAGGGCCTGACGAACGGCGCGATTCCGATGGGCGCCGTGTTCGTGCGCAAGCAGCTCTACGACGCGTTCATGCAGGGCCCGGACGGCATCGAGTTCTTCCACGGCTACACCTATTCCGCTCATCCGGCTGCGTGCGCCGCCGGTCTCGCGACTCAAGAAATTTACGAGCGCGAAGGCTTGCTGACTCGGGGCGCTGAATTGTCGAAAGCGTTCGAAGACGCGGTTCACTCGCTGCGCTCGGCCCCGAATGTCATCGACGTTCGCAATCTCGGCCTGGTCGCCGGCATCGAGCTGCAATCCCGCCCGGGCGCGCCGATCGGCGCACGCGGTTATGAAGCGCTGGTGAAGTGCTTCGAGAAAGGCATTCTGATTCGCACCACCGGCGACACGATCGCACTCTCGCCGCCGCTGATCATCTCGACGGCGCAGATCGATGAGCTGGTGACTCGACTCGGCGAAGTGCTGAAGACCATCGCGTAGTCTTCAGCCTACGAAGGCTTTTCAGAAGGCATGGCCGCCGACCGAGGCGGCCGCCGCGGGATGAGATACATCACTCAGTTTGGAACATGCCTCATGGATAGTCGGCACGCGACTTTGCAGACTCCCCTCTCTGCCAAAGCAATTCCGTTCCGCTTCAAAAAGTTAACGTAGGTTATATGGGTTCGATCCATGATTGGCGCCAGTGGCTTGCCACTGCGCGCGGGAGACTTGCTGCCGCCAGCTTGTTCTCCTCATGGAGTATTTCGACTCGATTGCTGGTGGCATTCGCGAGTGTGGCGGTACTGGCAGCCGCCGCGAACTTCATCGTCGAGCGCAGCACTGAGATCGTCACGCAGTCGACGGCGCCTTCTTCGCCCTTGCCTATCAAAGACATCGTCGCACCTCCCGCGCCGGCGATCGAAGCCGTCGTTCCCGTCGAGACATTGTCCGGCGATGCGCTGATCCGCGCCATCGAGCGCTTCGACGAGTCGGTTTACTCGGCCGTGCAGTCCAATTCAGTCGAAGCGCTGGCGCGCTATCGCCAGCTCGGCAAAGAAGTCGATCGCGCTTCGAGTCAGTTCATGGCGCGGGCCGAAGCACTCGGCGAAACCTCTTACCAATCCGTGCCGGCTGCACTTCAACAACACAAGCGCGACGCGGATCGCTGGATCGAGCTCTCGCAGAATCGCCGCAAGCTGCTGCGTGAATATTCGGAAACGCTCGAACGTATGAATGGCCGAGTGAACACGTCACTCGACGGCGCGTTCAAGATCTTCGGTCGCGTCGTGGCTCGACAGTCGGTGATGCAACTGAATACCAGCCTGAGCGGACTGCGCGACAGTTTCGCCGCGGCCGTGCGGTCCTTCAGCTCGAACCCGGAGATTTTCGATCCCCTCAGCAAGGCCGAAGCTGCCTTCGCGCAATCGCTGCTCGACAACGGCAAGAGCCTGCGCCGCGCCGAGAGCGATGCGTGGTTCACGGCGATGGAGCAGGATTTCGCCAAGCTGACGGAGCTGCGTGTCGGCCTGGTGAAGACGCATCAGGAACTGACGAAGACTAGCAATGGATTCGTTGAGCAGACGGCGAAGCTGGTAGCTCGCATGCCGGATAAAGCGCCGGCGGTGAAGAAGCGTCCCGCCAAGCCCGCGCTGAGCAATGCGCAATCGCCGAGTAAAGAAACAAACGTTTCTCAGCCCGCAACGATGCGGTCGACGCAGCCAGCGGACCGAACTTCGCTCGCCAAGAATTCCCCTTCACCAGCGCACACGTCGACCACGACGGCGGCCGAGGATGCGACTCCGCCACCGGCAACGTCCGACATGACGGCTGCCGCCGAGAATACGCACCGACTCGGGCAGACACTCGACCCGAGTGAGAATGCAGCTCCATCCTCATGGCAGGCCGAGGAACAAGAAGAACAAACCGATCGTTCCCTCGTCGCCTGGATCAGCGTCGCTGTACTCGTACTGCTGCTCTGGATCTCCATCGCCACCGTCCGCAGCGTCGTGCTGCCAGTCCGCCGCTTGATCCAGGCTTCCGAAAAGCTCGCCGCCGGCGAACCGTGCGCACGGGTCCCGCGCGGCGGTATCAAGGAACTCGACTCACTCGCGGTCGCCTTCAACAACATGGCCGAGCGTCTCAGTCAGGCGCAGGCCGCCGCGCTCGACGCGCATCATCAGCTCGAAGAGAAAGTCGCCGAGCGCACCCAACAGCTGCAGGAACTGGCGGAAGTCGATCCGCTGACCGGCCTGCCGAATCGCCGACACCTGTTCCAGCTGCTCAATGCCAGCCTGGAGCGCGCGGCAAAATCCAATCGACGCGTCGGCGTGCTATTCCTCGACGTGGACAACTTCAAGAACATCAACGACAGCATCGGTCACTCATTCGGCGATCGCGTATTACGCGGAATCGCGCAACGCTTGCAGACCGCCGCGCAGCCGCTGGGCTTCGCAGCGCGCCTCGGTGGCGATGAATTCACCGTCATCTGCGAAGACGTCGGCGATCTCGAGCAAATCCGCGCCGCGAGCGAACAAATCATTCGCGCGTTTCAAACACCGATCGATGTCGACGGCCGGGAATTGATCATCGGCGTGAGCGTCGGCGCCAGCATCTATCCGGATCACGAGCAAAACGCCGAAGCCTTGCTGATCGCCGCCGACACGGCTCTGTTCCACACGAAATCCCTGGGCCGCGGCCGCGCGAGCATGTTCACGCCGGAACTGCTGGCCGGCGCCTCTAACAAATTCCGTATCGAGCAGGACCTGCGCCGCGCGATCGAGCGCAACGAGTTCGAGTTGTTCTTCCAGCCCGAAGTCGGCATCGAAGATCTGCAGACTCAACTGGTAGAAGCGCTGATCCGCTGGCGCACGCCGGATGGTCGATACATTCCGCCGGGCGACTTCCTGAGCGTCGCCGAAGAATCCGGTCTCATCATGGAGATCAGCGATTGGGTGTTACGTACCGCGATTCGCGCCGCCGCCGAGTGGCATCACGGGCCATGGCCCCAGGCCCGAGTCGCGATCAATGTTTCGCCCCGACAGCTGCTGGACTATCGATTCGTCGACCGCGTGCGCGAGCTGCTCACTGAATTCGATGTGCCTTCTCATTGCATCGAGATCGAGCTGACCGAGTCGGTGCTGCAGACCGGGCCCGCCACGGTCGAACAGCTACGTCGCTTGCGCGCACTCGGCATCGCCATCGCGCTCGATGACTTCGGCACCGGTTATTCGTCGCTGTCCTCGCTGGAACAATTGCCGCTGACTCGCGTCAAGCTCGACCGCAGCCTGATCGAAAGCATCGACACCAACGCGCGCTCGCGCTCGATCGTCCGCGCGATGATCGACATGTGCAACGGCCTTGGCCTGCAAGTGACCGCCGAAGGCCTGGAGCGCGCCGAGCAGTTCGAGCGCTTCCTCGGCTGCAAGAATCTTTCGTTGCAGGGATATTTGTTATCGCGCCCGGTCGCGATGGACCAGGTATTCACGGCGATGGCCGGCGCGGCACAGCGGGCACAGGAGCTGGTGCTGCTCTCGAATCCCCATGAAGAAAAAGCCCCGCACCTTTCGATGCGGGGCCCTTCTTCATTCAAACAACCGTCAGCGACCGCTGCCGGTTAGTTGTTGCTCCAAGGGAAGGTCGTAGCGACCGTGAAGATCACGCGACCTTCGTTGTTGAACTCGTCGCTCTTGTACACGATATCGCCGTCGGTATCGACGTACTTCAAAGCGAGATTGAACTTGCCCACCGTATAACCGACGCCGACGGAGTAGTCGATCTGGTCGTCGCCGAACGCGTTATCCCAGTAGTCGCCCGTGCTATAGCCCGCATGCAGCAGGATCGAGAAATCCTTCGGCAATGGAAAGGTGGCATTGCCTTCGAGGTACCACGCCGAGACCTTGTCCGTGCCAGACGCGTTGCGCGCCGTATCTTTGGCATAGTCGCCGCCGAAGGCGTCTGAATACCAAAGCTTGCCCTTGAACCACTCGTAGCTGACGCTACCGTAGATTTCGAAGTAGTTCAGGTCCGAGGCGCTGGGATAGGTGTAGTAGACCAAGCCGGCATCCCAGCCCAAGCCACCTTCACTGGTTCCAGTGAATCCCGTGTACACGTCAACTTCAACATCCGCATCCGCGACGATGTCGTCGGCCTTGCCGAAATCGATATTGCTACCCCAGGCGCCAACGTACCAACCGTTCGCAGCGGCGAAGTCGATGCTGCCCTGAATGGCAGGATCCTTGGCTGATTGGCTGTTGCCGCGGAAGTCGTAGTCGTTGGTCAAGGTCCAGGTCGACGTAACACCGGCATTGGCCACCGTTGCCGCCCCCAGCAATCCAACTGCAGCCAGAATCCTAAAATTTCGCATGGGTCTCCCCTTTGTGGTGAGAAAGAAACACGCCAAGCTCGGCATGTGGTTGAAGTTTACTTTAATTGGCCAGATTCCCGTTAATCTGCGGCAAAAAAGCCACAGGCGCGTCGCCTAGTCATAATGCAGCAAGCATGCCAGGGCCTTCAGACCCGATCGGAAGCGGCCGCAACTGGCCCACCAGCCAGCAACGGCGCGGGCCTGTATACCAGGGGCGTTGAACCGGACGATGACACCCAGTGCTCACAGATGGGGCATCTCGCCCCAGTTTGGAGCATCCCTGCCCGACTTTGCACTACGCCGGCTCGTGGATCACATAGAGCTTGGCGGTGGGCTCGAGCACTTCCCAAACACCGCTGAAACCCGCGGGAATGACAAAGGAAGCACCGGCGGAGAAGGTCCAGCCGCGACCCGACTCGTGCTCGATGCGCACGCGACCGCGCGTGATGTAGCAGAACTCGTTCTCGGAATAACGCACGCGCCATTTGCCCGGCGTGCTCTCCCAGACACCGGCAAAAAAGCGTCCGGTGCTATCGCTGAAATAATTGCGCGTGACCTGCTCTGGATTGCCGGCGAGCAGACGATCCGCGGGCGGCTTGGACTGGGTGGTCTCGGGAGCCGTGGCGCCGAAGTCCACGATCAACGAACTGGCGATTTCGGACATCACGATACTCGCTAGGCACATTCTGAGGACCCGCACTGTAGAAGGTGAGAGAGGTCATGGCTACTGCATAAGCCGTTAAGAAAGCGGCCGGCAGGTGCCGGCCGCTTCGGCGGACGAGCTCACTCGCTACGCGCCACCGCAGTGGTGGCTGTGGGCCGGATGGACAGACTCACCCGACGCTCCCAGGCATATGCCTCCAGATCTCCCTTCGGCGCCGTGGTCAGATCCGAGCCATGAGCCGACAACTGAATCTGCTCCGGCGCGGCACCACCCCGAATCAACGCCTCCCTCACCGCATTCGCGCGCTCCAACGACAGTTCGAGATTCTTCTCGGACTTGCCGCGCGGATCAGCGAAGCCATGCAGCTGCACTTCCAGCTGGCCATGAAGCGCCAGCAACTTGCCGAGGTCCTCCAACTTGCTCACCACATCAGCATCCATCTTCGCGTCGTTCGTACGGAACAACACATCCGCATGCAGACGCTCGGCGAGCGCATCGAGCATTTCGTCACCGCCGGTACGCTCGCTGGCCTTCGCCAGCGCGATGCGCGTATCGATCAGCTCCTGCTCGAGCTTCTGAGACTGCTCTTCCATCTGTTTGGCGTGCAGCTGCGCACGATTCGTCGTGCCGACGCTGTCGCCGAGAATGCCGCCGACCATGAAGCCCACTGCCGCGCCGATCGGGCCACCGACGATGGCACCCGCCGCCGCGCCGCTGAACATGCCGACGCCTTCTTCTTTCGTGAGTTTGTTCTTTTCACCCGCGTGAGCCGCACCCGCACTCATCGCCAGGGCCACCGCAGTAACCAACACTTTCTTGAACATCTGTCGCACTCCTCGTCGAACCCCCGTCGTTGCTCCCCTCTTGGGAGGCGGGTGACGTTTGCCCGTGAGTGCTATTCAAATCCCGGATGCGGACCCAATCCGATGTGCGCTATGGCGAGGTGAGGAAGGAGTGTGGCGAATTGTGGCGGGCGCGATGCCCGCCTTTTCGCTCGATTTCTGGTTAGAAACATATTCGTCCTCCCCAAGGGAGGACGAAATAATCTACAGGTTACTGCTGAGATGGCCGCCATCGACCACGATCGTCGCGCCATTCATGTAGCTCGACGCATCCGACGCCAGCAACAACAGCGGCCCCTCCAACTCTTCGAGCTCGCCGAGCCGCCGCGACGGCATGCGCTTGATCATCGCCGCACCTCCGTCCGTATCGAAGAACTCTTTGTTGATGTCGGTCGCGAAATATCCCGGCGCGATCCCGTTCACGCGAATCTTGAAGCGCGCCAGCTCCAGCGCCATCGATCGCGTGAGCTGCGTGAGACCCGCCTTCGATGCGGCATACGGCGCGATCTGCCCCGCCTGCCTGAAACTCAAAATCGATTCGATGTTGATGATGCTGCCGCCCTTGCCGTCCGCTTTCATGCGGCGCGCGACTTCGGTGGCAACCAGGAACGCGCCCCGCAAATTCACATTCACCACAGCATCGAAATCTTCCGCGGTCTGTTCGAGCAACGGCTTGCCGATCGACACCCCGGAGTTGTTCACGAGCACGTCGATGCGGCCGAGCGACTGCTCGATCGCCTGCACCGCCTGTCGTATCGATGCGCTATCGGACACATCGAGCTTGGCCGTCGCCGCCGTTCCGCCCACCTTCCGAATCTCCGCCGCGATCGACTCCAGCGCATCCACGCGCCGGGCCGCCAACCCCACCTTCGCCCCTTCACTCGCAAGCACCCGCGCAAAATGAGCGCCGAAGCCGCTCGACGCGCCGGTGATCAAGACAACTTTGCCCTGCACGGAAAACCGCTGGCTGCTGGTCATGGCATCTCCCCTTTGGATCGCCGAGGACTGTAGCAAACCACGCTTGCGGAAAATCGATCTGAAGTGACTCGGTCATGGCACTGGCGACCGACCGCCGGCGAGCCGATTCGCCGCCGGTTATCAGGCAAAGCCGGCATTTTCGCCCCACAAACCGCAATTCCGGAGCGCTCGTCTTGACACCCCGGACGCCCCCCTGGAGAATCGCCGCCCCCGCTTCTCGGGAACCGCCTTCCGCGCGGCGCCCACTGTCGGAAAACGGCTTGGAAAGGTAGCTCAGCCGGTTAGAGCACGGCACTCATAATGCCGGGGTCGAGGGTTCGAGTCCCTCCCTTTCCACCATATAATTCCGTTCTCATACAACGAGTTATCCTAGTCAGGCGGGGACCTACTGCCAAACTACTGCCAAATTCTGGGGACTCGCGGGGACGCGTGGGGTCACGAAGAACGGAAGTGAGAGTTCTTCGCGGGCTCGCTTCCATTGCTCGTCGAATAGCGTCGAGATCCGCCTGCTCTGAGCCCTCAATCCAGGTGCCATAGACCTCCAGCATCGTCTGCACGCTGTGGCCATTTTGTTTTGCGACCCAGAGCAGATTCTTTCCGAGCATGAGATTCCAGCTCACGAATGAGTGGCGCGCGTTGTAGGGCTCGCGATAGCGCGCCTTGAGTGTCATGAGCAGCGTCCAACGCCAGCGGTCGTAGGGATGATTCAGATCCAAGATCGGCGTGCCATCCTCACGGAAGAAGATATGGTCATGCGTGATCTTGCCCGCCAGCTTGAGCCGCGCCCTGAGCGCGAACTGACGCCTTAGGATCTCCAGCGCACGCGGACACAACTCGATGAGGCGGTCCTCACCGGTCTTCGTCCTGTCCTTGTCGCGCTTCATCACACGCGCCTTGCTCACCTTGAGCTTTCCCTGACTCAGATCGCAGTCATCGATCAGCAAGGCGATCTGTTCAGAGGGACGCAATCCCGTGAAGAACCGGAACTCGTCATAGTTACCTTGCGCTTCACCCCAATCGAGATGGATAGCCGCGATGAGCGCCTCAGCTTCATGAATAGAGAATGGATCGGGCGGCGGACGATCCTTCTTCGTCAATCGGAAGCACTTCAGCGAAGAAGCTGGGTTGTGCTTCTCGGGACTGTCCCGATACCCATACTCGAACGCGCAGCGAATCACACTGACCATGTTGTTGTAAGTTTTCTTCCCGATACCCTTCTTCCCGTCAGCAATCTTCGCCAGCCGAGAATATTTCACGTCCTCGAAGATCTCTTCCCCGATTTCCGGGCGCCAAGTCGATTTGAGGATCTTTCTATAGCTCTCGAAAGCCGCAAATGACAGGTCGCTCTTCGACACGCGGGACTCGCAGTGAGCCATGAAATCATCGAAGACCAAGTTGCAAGTCCGCCGTTGGACGATCTCGTCAGCCTTTCCGAGGAATTTATATTCGGGAAACTCATCAGCGAAGGAGAACTGCCCGCGAGCAATTCGCTGCTTGATCTCCGCCAGCTGCTTCCGCGCGCGACGCAGGTTCGCTTCTGACGGAAGTCTGTCGATGGTTGGACGGTAGCGCTTGCCCTCGTATTCGAAGTCGAATTGGATTCGCTTCGAACCGAGCGCGGTTACGCCACCACTTAACGACTTTCGACCCATCGTTGGTATCCCTGCAGGTCAATCATCACGCGACCATCCGGCGCCCGCCGCCAGACCTTGCCTTCTTGCCAATCGCCCCGCTCGATCTTTCGCTCCATGGCTTTCACGGTGTACCCGGTGAGCGCTTCGGCGAGCGGTAGCAGAACGTACCGTGCCGGCGCGATAAAGATCGAAGCATCGCTCGTCCCAAATGACGCCGGACGCTCAGGCTCAGCGCCCATGACGCACTGTCCTCGTAAGGCGGTCTACATAGCAACGTATTTCTGGGCGTCGTTTCTTCATCCGTTTCGACAAGCGCAGATGGAACGAGACATCCGCCGCAAACGCACGTCCGTTGCGTGAATGCATGCTCAGGGATCGTGCCCACGATGTGGCTCGGATCGCTTAGAGGCGAGTTGTCACGTAGAACATCTTTCATTGGTAGACTTCAATTGTCACGGGGAGAAATTGCGCTTTATTCGGCGAAACTCGGCACTCGTTCAAGTGTCGCGGAATAATCGGCGCATAAACGCATGCGAGCGCGGACGGTTTCGCCGAAAAAGCGGCGAAACCATACGAGGTGGCTACGCTTCGTTGAGGTAGCGGCCGGTATGGATATATATCGAACATGCTTGTATCAACAAGTCCGAAGTCTTTTCGCCGAAGACGATAACCACCTTGCCCTTGGATAGGAGCTTATGAACGAGTGGCGTGAAGTCGCCATCGTTCGTGACCAAGGCAAAGCAATCGATGCGCTCCGTATAGAGCAGATCCATGGCGTCGATCATCATGCACATGTCGACCGCGTCCTTGCCCTTCCGATAGACGAACTGCTGGATCGGCTGAATGGCATGAGGAAGCAGTTTCGGCTGCCAGTTCTTGCGCTTGCTCCAGTCCGCGTACGCGCGCCGAATATTGACGGTGCCTTGCTCCCCGAGATCGCCGAGGATGCCCTCGATGGCGGCGGGATTGGTGTTGTCGCAGTCGATCAACAAGGCAATGTGCATATCGAGCGACCGCCATTCTCGGTACGCCTCGAACCACGCGTCCGGATTCTTCCGCAGGGGCCCTGGAACTCGCATCTTGAGCCTCGCATTCACGGCGGCGGATCGACCGGCGGGAGTGCCGACGCTCGGATGCGACCCAGGCTCTGCATGGTTTTCCCCAGCAGTTGCTCAGGCCGCATGCCGAGGCCTTCGGCAAGCAAGATCAACGTGCCAATCGTGGCGTGCCGGTCAGCGGCGAGGAGAAGCTGGAGATAGGCGCGGCTGATGTGGCCTGATTTAGCGGCATCCCTCCGTCCCACGCCGGACCGACGGATCTCCACTGCCAAGGCTTCCGCGAATGCGCGCTTGACCGCACGCACATAGGGCGTTTCGGCTGACCGGGCCACGGTAGGGCTCCGAGTGCGATGAGGGCGGCCCGACGGCCACCCTTATCGACACATGGTCAACCAGCGGAAACGCCGTTGTCGGAGTCACCGGCGCTGGGCTCGCTCTGCATGGATGCGAGGGCCTCGATGGAGACCTCGCGTTCGTGACTCGCCAGTGCCTCGTAGACTCCCCGCAAGTGCACAGAGTCCAGCCGGTTCGTGGTCTCGTTGATCATCTGCCGAGCCCACTCGATCATGTCGCCGTACAGGAACTGATGCGCGTCGGCGCGCGGATCGTTGTTGATCGCGACCGTCGTGCAGCCGAGGATGGTGAGAGCCTGTTCGAGGCGGGCCCGCTCCGTCTCGATGACGTCCATCAGTGATGAGGACATCGATAGCGGGTCAGAATTTAGATAATTAGCCTCGTCGGTCGTAGAATCGCGCGTAGCCATTGTCGGCCTCCAGTTAGGCTGATCGTGGTTAGGCGCTCGGTGGTGTTAGCGCACCGCCGAGCGCCGCTTCCTGTTCCTTACATACTCAAAACGCTTCGCCCCTTATAGGAATCGCTTCAGTAATTCAAGGATTTCTTGGACGGGCAAACTATAAAGGAATTCTTGGATTTTGGTCAAACCGCGTTTCCGCTCGCGGGACCTCCGCGACCCGACCAACGAAGGCATGGGCGACGCGTCAATCGTGTACTCAAGGAATACTTGATAGACGATTGCCACAGAATCAATAATCTACGATGCCTTCACTCAGAGGTGGGGCACGATGGCGTCAGTAATCGGCAAGCGGATCAAGGAAGCCCGACTGCGCATGAAACTGTCGCAAGGTGAACTCGGCACTCAGGCCGGCATAAGTGCGGACGGAGCTTCGCAGCGACTCAGCCAATACGAGCTAGGAGTTCACGACCCGTCATTCGAACTCGTTGAAAAACTCGCGCAGGTGCTCGGGCTGCCGACGCCCTACTTCTACGCCAAAGAGGACCAGCTTGCCGACTGGATTCTCGCCTTCGCAAAGACAAGCGCCTCGAAGCGCCGCGTGATCGTCGAAGAAGCGGGCGTTCCCTCTCGCAAGTCCTAGTTGATGGACCAAAGCGAAAGCGTGACTGCAGAGCCAATGAAACTGAACTATTTCCTGCGTAGGGCACTAGCGCGTGAGAAGACGGTGCTATGGATCTCTATTGTCGCCGGTGCGGTTGGTTTTTGTGTGATCTATAGCTTGAGCCACGTCGCAAGCTGGCTCGGCCAAAGGGTTATCCCCGCCGATTTGATGACCGCAGGGATTTGGTTTCTTCGTATAAGCTATGCCTTCTTCGTGATGGGGAGTGCGATCAACGTCATTGGCCTACTGATTGCATTTCTGCGCGGGAAGCCCGCGCATTAGCGAACGAGCGGTTTCTCCTTGGTACGCGACTCACGGACGCGCTCCATCAGATCGGCGGCCAGCCATTGCTTCTCCGTGCGCGGCGGCGGCATCTGACTCACGAATCTCGACACCTGATCGGCAAGCTGATGATTTCCCTCGGCCGCCAGCAGGTCACGCACCGCGAGCCACCCTCGCACGACCTCCTGCCTGGTTCGCTGTAGCCTGGCGGCTCCGGACTGATCCAGGGAGCCCGCCTTTAGCTCGCGCACCACGTCACGCACCCGCGTCGCCATGTGCGATGACGCGCCCCGCTGCACGGCTCTGAAAATGGCATCCAACTTTGGCGCCCGACTTTGCCCGCGAGCACTGCGCGTCGTAGCGTTCGCCGCGACGCCTCGCGCTCGAAGTTGACGCGCGAACTCCCGGCGCCAATGCCCGAGCGTCTCCCTGCTGATGTTGAGCCGCACGCCGTCTTGACTGACCGCCTTCACGACGACATGCACGTGCGGATGAGGCTCGTCCGTGTGCAAGACCATCGCGTAGCGATGCTTGCGCCCGAATTCTTCGCCAGCGAAGTCGCGGACGGCCGCGAGGACTTTCTTGGGTGGCGTGCCTGCTGGCATGGAAAAGATGATCTTGTGGACGAGCTTGGCCGGCTTTCGCCGATTGATCGCAAATAGGTCAGGCCGCTTGCGATCCTCGTCCATATCCAAGTCCCAATCCTGGATGAGTTGCCGAGCGGCTTCCTTACCAACCAACCGCTCGCCATCGTCGGTCTCGATCTCCAGGTCGCCGCCCCGGCCGATGTAACTGAAGTGCGCCGCCACGCCGCGGCTCGAGGTCGAGCCGCGGCCGCTGGTAACCTTGACCATCACCTCAGGCGTGCGACCGACCGTCCGGCCAATCAGCGCGATATCACCGGGCGACAGATACATCCGCCGGCCCGACCCGGCACGGCCACGACTGCCGATGTCTAGCCACGGCTTGCCGCGCTCAAGGCGAAACGTCTTCATCTCCCGTCCTCCATGACCGTGCATTGGCCTTGACCAAGTCCTTCGTGTGAACGCGCAGCGCCTCGCACGCCTTCAGTATCGCGAGCAGATCACCTCGGGTGGGTCCGCCCGCACCTTGATGCGCAAGTCGTGTCAGCTGGTTGAGGTTGCGGCCAATCGCGCCTATCTCGGCGACCGCCTGTTTGAGCGCCAGCAACTCGTCCTTGGGCAGCGGAGAGAGGTTTCGCAGGTGGGCCCGTACAAGCACAGATATATACGTCGCTACCGCCATCTGGCGAGACGCCGCCCGCTCACGCAGTAACCGCTGGTCGTCGGGATGCAGCCGGACACACGCTCGCGCCCCTCGCAACCGACGCCCCGATGGTTTCAGAACATCGGCGTCGGTCTCACCAGCGCCACGTACCACCGAATCAACGAACCGCTTCACCAACGCCGACTCAGTCATCTGCTGCCGTTCCGCGAGACTGCGGAACCGCGCTTTCGTCTCCGGCGAGACGCGTGCAGCGATGAGCCGTGTAGTGACCATGGGCCACAGTGTTAAACAAAAGGCGCCGCAGGCATATCCTGCGTTTCGTTGAAAATTCGGCGAAACGTGGCCTTCCCTTCGCTACGACAAACGGAGGAAACTCCCGTAGATAACGACGACCGAAAGCCGCTCTTGTGACCGTTGCAATAAAGCAACTACGTCGGCAGCTCGCCTTGCGAATGCAACGCTACGGCGGCGGTCGAGACGACCCAGAGAATGGTGGCAACTACGACGAAGGCCCAGATGGCGATGATGAGCATGCGAGCGATTGGGAGTTCGGCATTGCGCATCGCATCGAGCGCTGCAACGAGGACTGGCCTGCAGACAAAAACGATTGCTGCAGCTATGACGGCCGATGCACCGAACAGGGTCAGAGTTGTTTGAATCATGACCCGCAGCAGGCCTCAATGAGAAGACCAGCCGCCTTTAGCTGCTCAGGCCAGTTGCCGGGAATCGACTGCGGGAACATATGTGCTCCGTGGATATTCGCGCTGCTGAATCCGGCGCGACGAGCCTCTATATATCTTGCGAAGTAGGATATCCGCCAGGAACGAAAAATCATCCGCTCGGGACCGGAATCCTTGAAGCGACTACGAACACCGGAATGAAATTATCCAATTTTCGTTCCGGCTGCTAAATCTCAGCTTTATGTTCTGCTGTCTCGACTCGCTCCTTGGACGCTTTATCGCGTAGTTTCGAGACTGTCTTTCTTGATGGCGCCCCCGACACTCTGCACAAACTTGATTAGTCGAATCTGATGGATCAGTCGCTCACACTCCCAAGGGGTGAACAGACGCTCATTGATTTCTCGGGTGACCTTTCGCAATCGATCCGTGCGATCAAAATCTCCAAGCTGCGGATCGCCCTCCGGCCAAAGCTCCCGCCCAATGACAACATCCTTAATATTGATGCCCTTGATCTCCATCCAGAGATCGAGATCAAAAACTTGAAGCACTTTGAACTCATGCCACTTCTTGAAATCCTTACCATCGAAGGCGGCCTTGGACACGCCGCCTAGCTGCTGGCGCATCCCTAGAAGCCACACCTCAAAAGCGGTCTTGAGACTTTCGTCGTCCAGGTTGAGATTCACCATCAATGGAACGCGCGCACCGAGAATGTCTCTGCACAAGAGACCCATATTTGGGGGCAATTTGTCCCAGCTACTTTCTCTATCTTCGACGATCTCCCCTCCCTCCTTGCGCACACTGAACTCGCCACGCAGTTCGGGATGCAGAGCCAGCCGCTGCGCCCACGCTATATGTTCTGGATTTGCATATGGCCGCAGCAAGTGCGCCAAAAACTCGGCTTCGAACGCCGTTAGTGCATTGATCGGCCAATCGCGGCTAAGGTCGGGCTCGTCATCGAAGATGAAGCGCCCCTTACGGCTCGGGGCCTGATCCGAAAGCACCGCGATGAAAGTCTCTTCTGGCGAACTCTGATCGCGCCCCATTCTTATTGGACCGGCATGCTCCTCCACCATGGCCTTACAGTTTCGATATGCAATCCTGAGCCCCAACCGGATATACAGCTCGGACGCCCATTCTTCAGCGGAGAGCCTGCGTTGGTACGTCTCTAACGGATACCAATCTGGCATCGAAATCTTCATTCGACATCCCTCAGAATTTTATTCTCCATCTTCATCAGCGTTGCCCTTCTCGGGAGGGGCCAGGCGGCATGCCCGCCGCTGGAATTATCGCCGAAAATCCGAGACCCCGCTTGGCGCTGGAGAGCAGCCCACTAGTTCCTCAGACCCCGAATCGAATAGGATTAGCTTGCGTCTTCAACAACGACAAGAGGCAGCACTTGGAAAGAGACACCTCGGCCGACCACGAAGAAGACCAAGGCAAAGATCGGCGTTGGGGCCGCATGGATTTCCAGACGGAGTTCGTGCCCATTGACAAAGCGAACGGTACCTTTCAGGTCCGCATGCGACCAGACCCACGGCGGTATGACCGCACAGAACATGACGGAAAGCCTCATTACTTCGACAAGTATCTCCGCGTCCTGATACCGGAAGATCTCATCTTAGGAGAAGGCAAGCGGCAACTTGAAGGCCTGCCGCTTTACTTCCTGTCTTCAAGCATCGACTCAACGGCCGAGTATGCGTCGGCAAGAAGCAACGCCCTGGGAGAAGAATTGCGAGGTGGCAGCTATTCGCCGCCGCACCAAAAAGCCTTGCAACACAAAAGTGCCGTGAGCAGCCCGACGCCGAAGGAATTGGTGTTCCTTTCTGTTGACATCTGCGGCGGCTCGGCCCTGCGTCGTAATAATCGGGAAAGATTCGATCGCGCCTACAAGATATTTATCCGGGAACTTGGAACGGTTGTCGGGCAATTCAATGGCACGATCTATAAGGCAACAGGCGACGGCTTCATCGCATATATCGATCACCCATCATTCACGTCGCGGTCTGATCAAGCAGTCGACTTAGGCCTCACGTTACTAGCCGTCCTTTGTCGTTCGATAAACCCTGCCCTCCGAGAAGCCGGTCTCCCTGAGCTGGCAATCAGGGTCGGAGCAGATACAGGTATCGTCAGTTTCAGAAAACTCGAAGTACCGACAACGGGTTTCTCAGAGGTTGAAATCGCAAGCGACGCGCTGAACCGTGCGGTAAAGATTCAAGAGTCGGCAGACGAGAATCTGTTTCGCATCGGCAGGGATTTGTACGAACTCGTTCATGTCGGATGGCTGGAGCGTGCGACCGAAGTTCCGTTCGATGGCGCGAGCGTCGGAATGCCCGACTACAGGGTATATGAGGTCATCTGATGGCAAACACCGAGTATTTCACGAAGGCATACCGCGATGCGCAGATCACCCGCACCCTTGCGACCCTGGAAAAAATCCGGGGTCGGTCCTCCGTTCCAGCGGGTCGCGTGATTCCCGACGCAGATGACCTTCCGATACATGCTGGTCGTAGACTAGATGCGACCGTCCTGTTCCTGGACATATCAAAGTTCTCGCAACGCCCGGCCTGGACAGAAGGTGAGCAGGACACCCTGCTTCGAATTCTCTCGCTGTTTTTTACCGAGATGATCCGGATCATCGAAGATTTTGGCGGAGTAGTCGAAAAGAACACTGGCGACGGCCTGATGGCCTACTTTGTAGCCGAGCCCGGTGACACGATCTCGGTGCAGCAACGCGCACTTGCCGCTGCGCTCACCATGTTCTATGCCGCCGACAACTACATCAACCCGATCCTGCGCAGCTCACAACTTGAGCCGCTACAATTCCGTATCTGTATGGACCATGGACCCATCACAGTGGCAAAGGTCGGATCAGCGCGAGGATTCAACGGCATCGTCGCCATTGGCACAACCGCCAACATCGCATCGAAAATGCTTGCCGCCGCCGATCCCAACACGATACTCATGGGAACAAAAGCGTTGGTTGGTTTGCCGACCAGCTGGCAAACAACTTGGGCGCGCCCTAAAACGTCCGAGACGGGGTGGTTCTATCGCGGGGACAGTAGCCCATACACATTCTGGACCTACGTAGGTCGCTGGCTGGAACCAACTACATGAGTGATATGCAAAGGAGTTCAGATAGCCCGCCTCAGGGGACCGTTCCGCCAGAAATCGAAGGCGCTCCGAAAATTGCCGCGCCTGCTACTGGGCAGGGAGAAATCGTCGCCTCCGGAACGCCACAACTGGACGAGGCTCATCGGTCGTTTTCTGAATTCCATCAAGGATACGTTAGCAACTACATTCAGTTTGCAGACACCAAGGCGGCATGGATATTTGCAATCGCTGCCGGGCTTGTGGTCTACATTCTAGATAAGAACGATCTGAAGACTTTGCTCTGTCCTCCTGACCAGAATCTTTATCTCTGGGCCCTGGTTGCAACGGCAGCTCTCCTGATAGCCTCAGCCGTTTTCTCATTCCTCGTCGTATTGCCCCGGCTGCCCGCATCAGGGGAAGGGATCGTCTCCTTCTTCTCCGTCGCCAAGAAACCCTCGGCTGATAGTTACGTGCGAGAGATTGCCTCGATGACGGATGCGGCCCTAACCGAAGCGCGATTGAAGCACTCTTACACAATCTCAGGAGTCTGTAGAAGGAAGTATGCGCACTTGAGGTGCGCCTTCATTACAGGGATGCTTGGGCTTGCCGGGACGGCACTGCTGACATTGCTTGCGTGAATGTCAAGGGATCTGATTCACTCGCAGCCTCTGCAATTCTTGGGGATTGTCGAGGGACCTTTCAAGATATTCGCTCAGTATGGACAATCAAGCAGCGCGCTCATCGCGCTAGAGGCTATGAAGTATCCGATCGATGTATTCGTCTGGCAGCTCGTTTAGCAACTGGTGAATGAGCTGAGCATTCATCTCCATTGACAGGCGTGCGACGGGATCAACCTCCCCCCGCATTGAATTGAGGTAGGTCAACGAAAATAGCTTTCTATTTCTGAGCCGGTCGGCCAGATCCCCGTTTATTGCAACTTCCAGGACTTTCTTGCTACGGACGCCCAATAGCACATCGACGTTGTTGCTCACGTGTCGATATTCAAGCTCGGGCGGCTCATCGTTCTCATAGGTAAAGTGAAAACTCCCTGCACTTGGCCCCTCAGGCTCGAACTTAACCGCCACAGGTATGTGGAACGGAGATAGGCCGGAGACCATCGTCCCGCCGCCGAACCGAGTCACCTTCTTCGGCGCATCAATATCTTTCCGCCTGAAAAGATACTCAGAGGTAATGCTTGTCATACTCACCTCACTCGACAACCTTACCCAGAATCAGCGCACAATCACGGAACCGCTGTTGAAACTCGCTTGTTCCATCACCGATTGCCGGACATTCATCATCCCCCGAATCCAGAAGGAGGACCCCCCAACGCTCGCCACCCGCATTCTCGATCACGGTGCCAACGAAGTGTCTTGCAAGGTGTGTTCGCGCCAGCAGGCTTTGGACAGACTTGACTCCAGTGGCCTCAGCATATCGTCGCACAGGATCGGCAACGGGGAGACTTTCGATCGTGACTCCTTTGACGGCGAGAATCAAAGCACGGTCAACGTGATCAAGCCCAGTTACTTCCACGAGTCCATTCTCGCGCCAAATCCTACCCACAATGCCCTCGCAGAGATCCGGGGCGTCATTGGACACGCGAAACGCGGCCGTCGACACGCGGTTCCATGAGTTCTTGGGACGCAAGTACACCCCAAGATAATAAGCTGTCCATTTGATGCCCAAGACTTCCCTGATTCTTGGCCATTGCTCGCGAAGGGGAAAAAATTTGAGCTTGATCAAAGCCCAGAGAAAAACCCTCCATCCTCTGGAGTACTTGAAAAGCGTGAGCCGGTTGCTCATGGCTCGGTCTGCGAAGAGCGTCTTAGCGTAGCTGTTCAGCAGTTTCTCCACCACGTTTTTGGTGTCATGACGGGCTCCGAGATAGTTGCGAAGCCCGTCTAGACCGACTGAGCATAAGCTCAAAGTGAAGACAGATGTGGCGAGCACGCCCTTTTGGCCCAGCAATAAAGAAGCAAGCCACGGCACGTCGCTATCGGTCGAATTAAAGCGTCCGACATAGTTGAGTGCATACAGGCCGATCGATATAACTACCCCGAGAATCCCTACTATTATTTTTATGCCACGCACACGACGGTTCCGCTGAGTTCCGGGCAGCGCACATTCTGCAATATACGGAACGTGAAGCAAAGATAGCCCCACGCACGAAGCGCGTTCGTACGCGCATGACCTTACAAGAGGCCTGCCGAACATCATGCTCGCCGCCCATGACATTGGGTCGAAACCAGTTAGCGCCGGCCTGCGTGGTAACGCTCTGAAAGCATGCACTGCGCTTGCATCAGCTGGCGGCTGAGCCACGTCCGCGCGCGATGCTATTCAGGTCGCTCCTATGACTAGGAATCGCAATCCTTCTTGCGCCAGCACCCTATTGCCAAATCCACTGCCAAATCGGGGGACAGACGGGAATTGAGGGGGACATCGCCTCGAAACAAATCAGTAAGTTACTGTTTCGCTTATTCTTTAGTGCGTTTTCGAGTCCCTCCCTTTCCACCATCTCAATCAGCTTCAGCCGCAATCCTGCGGAAACAACCACGCCCGCCATCTCTTCACTCGGTTGGCACCCTCGCCAGGGTCATTCGCCGGCACTAGCCGGTTAAAGAACAGAGCCCACCCACACCAGAGACTGGAACTACGTCCGGCAACGAGCCGTCTAAGGGGTGTTATAGTGACGTCATGGGTACACCGATGCGCAAATCCTTTTGGCGCGGCCTGTTACAAGGCCTCGGTAGCCCTGCCGAAATTTTCGCAGAGACGACTCATTCGGAGCGCGCCGCCTCAGCAACTGAGGCACTGCGATCTGACTGGGAACGGATCGGCCGAGACTTCAGAACGGTAGTTGGCCGTGAAGCACTCGACAAAAGCGAAAAGTCCGCAGCAGCCAAGCACCGTACCGCCGCCTAAGCAAACGAACGTTTCGGTTGAGTGGTCCGGACCACTTCCTCCTCCCGCCGCGCTCGAATATTTCGATCGCATTATTCCTGGCGGAGCCGATCGCATCCTGAAGATGGTGGAGCAAGAGCAATCCCACCGCCTCTCGCTCGAGCAGGTCAGCACCGAAGCCAATATCAAATCGCACTGGCGCGGCCAACTTCTCGGCGCGGGAATAGGGTTGTCAGCTATCGTCGCCGCAGTCGCTAACAGCTACTTCGGCGGCCCCTGGCAAGTGTCTGTGGCGCTGGTCGGAGTCCCGATCCTTGGTGTCGCACAGGCTTTGATTCGCGGCCGCAGGTGACGACAGCTAGATAAGGGATATCACGTTCTCGCGATGGAACTGGCGCCATGAAGCCCGTCTACCGGCGGCATCCCGATCTCGTGCCCGAAGCTCTGCGCGGTGAGCGCCTGTAGATGCCGCCAAAGGCTAGCGAACGAACGGTTTTATCTTTCGTCGGCTCAAAGCAAATCACTCAGTATCCAGTTCAGGCAGCGATTCACGCCCCACCACACGCACTTTCAAATTACAGGCCGGGCAGATCTTGAGGACGAAACGTTCAGCACCGTAGCACCGAAGACCACCGAACTTGCATTTGTAAGGGGATGATTCGATCACAGCTTCGGGGTGACCGTCACGATCCAGGTCCGAAAACGACAGCACAGCCTGATCCGCACCGACGCGCTCGCCGAGAAGCACGTGAGGCTCGCTACATGTCACGAACGAGTACTCAACATACCGCGATGTTGCCCCCGGCCAGTCCTGGGTGAAGCAGATGTCGTCGGCCTTATATGGATTTCGGAAGGGGCCGTCGAAAGCACCTGCGATCACGAGCCAGTGAACGCAGACGCCGACGAACAGAACAAGAAACAGACCGACAGTCCCTTGCAGTAAGAGCCGAAGGCAACGCCAAAATACGTTCATGACACCATCATGAAGGTACCTTGTGGCGTGTTTACGCTTCGATTCGGGAGAATCATGGCAGCCACGATGCAACCACTGGATTCGAACGGAGCCAGCGGACTACAGAAGCGGGCCTGGCACTTTTGAATCTGGTGGCTGAGCGCCGAAGCCTGGCGCGCGAACCGAAATGATCGGTTACG
Organism: Steroidobacter flavus; assembly: GCF_042651805.1. Classification (NCBI taxonomy): domain Bacteria; kingdom Pseudomonadati; phylum Pseudomonadota; class Gammaproteobacteria; order Steroidobacterales; family Steroidobacteraceae; genus Steroidobacter; species Steroidobacter flavus. The sequence continues at coordinate 659,793 of NZ_JBHSDU010000003.1, forward strand.
GGGACCGGTGCAAAGCTGATATCGAGTGACGCCCTCAGCTTTCCATCCTCGTGCCTGAAGGATGGAGGCAGGGCACCGATGTCATGACTTACGGGCTCGAAGCACGAAGCGGAGCTTCAATCGGAACCGCCGTCAGAATCGATTCGCGCGTGAGCTTGTTTGACGGGAGCTCAATCTCTGCCGCCCGCAGGGCGGCGCCCGAGGTGTACAGGATCACAAGATGGGTCCCATTGACGATGCGACCTCCCTTGTACTCCTCGACATTGCTCAGTACGCGGGCGAAATTTTTTCCAGTAGGACTCGCAACGGCAATCGTCTTTGTGTCTTCGGCCGTCAGTCGCTTGTCCTGATTGCTATCGCTGTCGACGAGCTCATACACGACCACTTGAGGCGACGCATTCGCCTCGCCGTTTTGCGGCGGCGGGTACTCGTTTTCGCCGACGATGAGCCCGCGATAGTCAGGAATGAGCCAGTAAGACTCCTGCGATGTCGGATCGAAGTAGAGATAGTTTCGGATCGAGCTGGCTTCCTTCGAGCCATAGGACTGCGCGTACTCCTGATGCACATCAAGTGACGCACGCAGGACCTCGGTGCCCTCGACCTCGATGAACGCGCCGAGCGATGCGACCGAACCCTCAACCTGGTCCTCCGCGACGTTAACTACGCCCCTTACGTGTCGCGTTCGCGTGACTTCCTTGAAGATAGAAACAGATGCGAAAATCAGAACGACGATGGCAGCCAGGCCGGCCGCGAACACGATCAGGGAATTGATGCGCCAGACCCATGCAAAGAACCGTTTCCCACCCACAAAATCTCCTTCCATGCAGATTGCTGAGTCGTTGCGACGATCATATCACCTGCAAAACCGGCCCGAAGCGCTTACATTTGAACTGATCTACCTGCTCTCTGATTCTTGGCCTGACCGGCCGCTTTAACAACGGATTCGAGCGAATGGAAGACACCTTATTCGGCGCAATGGTGTATGACTACGGCTGGGTGGGCCGGTATAGATACAAGCTGTTCGGCAACCTCGTGAACGTCAACCTCGTCGTGCCTTGTGATGAAGGGGACGAAATAGAGTCCGCGCAACGCGAAGCGTTTGTCGCGTTCGACGCCAGGCGAGACGAACTGATCGCGCAGGCCGAAGCGGCCATCTTCAGCTACTACCAAAGCGAGCTGGAAGAGTGGCGCGACCAGTTCGGCGCTGACTCCGCGGACGAACTGGCACCCGTGATCAGCGAGCCGGCAGAACTGGCATCGCTGATAGAGCCTACGGATATCCTCATTAAGCGATCCTTCGGTTCCGGGGATCGCGTTGTCGGTTTGCTGTTCTCGAGCTCATGGGATCCACAACTGGGCTTGGGCGTAAGATTTTTAAATGAGGCGATCGTAGAGGTCGGTCCTCAAGACGTCGCACTGTGAGCCCGCCTCAAAACGCTCCCCGCATCGTCAACATGTAACTCCGCGGATCCCCATACCAGTTGCTGCCGCTGGAGCTGCCAGGGACGCGGTAGTAGCGCTTGTCGGTCACGTTATCGACGTTCAGCGCCACGCTCCAGCGGATTGAACTCAGTGCAGGCGGTGCCGGCTTGAAACGCGTTGGATTGTCCCTGCACGCCGCCGCTGAAAGTCAGGCCGCGAGACCAGCCTTCGGTCGGGAGTCGATAGCTCGTCCATAGCTTGAAGACGCGCTGGGGCACCGGCGTGATCAGAGGGTCACCCTCGGTCCAAAGCGCGTTGTATCGTTGCAGGTCGGAGCCGTGGTACTCGTTCTCGTTATAAGAGTAGCTGGCCGAGGCCTGCCCATCCCTGAACGATTTCGCCCGAGAATTCTGTTTCGATGCCCCGGCTGGTCAGCGCGATGTCAAAGCCGGTGATATAGCAGCAGGACACACCGGTACGAACCACGGAATCGGGGTATCTGTTACCTGCGTTGTCCACGATGTACGACTGTCCGCCCTCGATCACCAGGCGTGAGCGATCGAGCACGCCGAATCCTTCCTGTTCGATCGGATAGCCGGCGATGGAAGCATTCAACCGACCATCGTTGCCCTGCCACGACCGCCCGTAATCGACGGCACCGAGCCAGGCGCGGTTCCTCACTCCCCTTTCCTCAAGCTTCGCGCCTTCTCCGCGACTCCCGCGAGAATCCGATCCAGCTCGGCGCGATCGAACAGGCGGCCGTTGAAAACAACCATGCGAGTCGCACGCACGTTACGAATATCCGCGAGCGGGTCGGCATCGAGCACGACCAGATCGGCGATTCTGCCGGCCGACACCGCGCCGAAATCGTTCGACTTGTTTGCATAGCGCGCCGGCGTGAGCGTCGCGGTGCGCAGCACTTCGGCGGGAGATAAACCCGAGCTCGCCATCAACTCCAGCTCATCCAGCAACGCGGAACCGGGAAAGCAGAAACTGTCGCCAGTATCCGTGCCGGCCATGACGTTGATGCCGGCTCGATACGCGAGACGAGTCACCTCCAGTCCTTTCTCGAAGAACGCTTTATAGGCCGCCGCATCCGTCGGACCGGAGGCGCGAGCGCGGGTTTGCTCGACGTCCTTCAAAGCACGCGTGACGGCGGTGGGATGAATGAGCTGGAGGCGAGGATCGTTGAGCGCCTGCGGATCGCCAGCGGCCGCGATCCAATCGAAGCGGCGGGTCAGATGCGTGGGCACATAATAAGTGTCGTGTTTCTTCATGGCCGCGAAGATCGCCCGAAGCCTCTTCGGATCGTGCTCCTGAAGAATTTTGGTGAGCATGGCAGGTTTCTGATCGCGCTCGCTCGGCGGCGCTTGCCGGGCTTCGAAGTCGCGCTGTAACTGCGCGGCGCCCCGAAAGCTGTCCAATAGAATTTCGCGAGCATGCTCGATACTTCTCTGGCCGGCGTTGACGGCTTCGATGAAGTCCACGCCGAGCGGCTTGTGACCGACGACGGTGATCCCCCGCTGGTTCGCTTCATCCATCAGGGCGAAGAACGAATCGCGTGGCAGGCCGCTATAAACCTTGATCGCATCCACCGACGATTCATCGACGAGATAGCGCACCAGCTCGCGGGCATCGTCGGGAGTGCCGGCGCCGAAGAAGGTGGGCAAATCCGGGCGGCGACGGGTCACTTGCGGGCCGTCGACGACCAGGCTGGCCGTACTGATTACACGGGGCCCGACGCGCAAACCGGCGCGAGCTTCGGCATCCCAACGTTTGGTGGTAATCGCGCGCTGTAACGATAGTCCGGCCCGGCGATGTAGTCGGACATGTCGCGCACGGAAGTCACGCCATTCGCGATGAACATAGGTAACGTCAGCTCATCGGCCGCCGTCTCCGGCGTGCCCACGTGAACATGCATGTCCCACAGGCCCGGCATCACAAAGCGGCCCTGGCCATCGACCCGTTGTGCCTTGGCCGGCACCGCCACGCTGTTGCTCGGCCCGGTGGCCAGGATGCGGCTTCGTTGCCAGATCACGCTCTGGTCGGGCAGCAGCTTGCCGAGCTGCACATCGACGATGGTCACATGTTCGAGAGCGATGATGCCCGTGTCGTCGGCCCGCGCCGTGAAAGCACACGCCAGGACAGCGACCGACGCCAGCCACAGATTGATAGTCGATCGGAATGCCATGCTCGAACCGCTCCTCAAATGTCCCCCATGATCTGAAGAGGACCCGCGAGCCGGTTTTATTGATCGCAGGCGGCGAATACCGTTGTCGTACAAGGCGGGCGCGATTCCAGAAATGTGATCTCGGCCTTGCTGTCCCGCTCGAATTTCACTTAAATTGCCCGGCGGCGTTGCATTATAAAAATCAGCGAAAAGTTCGATCACAGCGGATGTCCGACTCGTTCTATCCCGCCCATGCCTTTCACGAAGGCTTCGCCCAGGGCCGTGCTGCCGGCGACCTGAGCGTGAGCGCGGCTGGTTTTTGCTTTCGTAGCGACACGCAGTCGGTGACGCTGCCGCTCGCGGGCGCCCGGTTGACGCTCGGCGGGGCCAGCGATCGTATCGTTTTCATCGCCCATCCCGACTTTCCGGACTGGTCGGTGTACACCAGCGATCGCACCATCCTGCGCGATCCGGTCTTGGCCGCTCATCCGGAACTGACGGTCGCGCTGGGCGCCATGCGCCGGAAACGAATGAACAACTGGGCGGTGTTTGCCGCCATCTTTGCGGTGCTCATTGCGATCCCGGTCGGGCTGTTGCTCAACATGGGTTGGCTCACGGGCATCGCGGCCCGGCAAATCCCGGCCTCTTGGGAGGAACAGCTTGGCAAGACCGCGTTCGGTCAATACCAGGTGCAAGCCGACGTGATCCAGGACCCGGAGACGGCGAAGCTGCTGACCGAGCTCACCAACTCGTTGACCAAGACTCTGCCGGATTCGCGCTATCAGTTTCGTTTCTATGTGGTGCGCGATCCCTCGCTGAATGCATTTGCCCTGCCCGGCGGCTATGTGGTCGTCAATTCCGAGCTGCTGTTACGCGCCGACTCGGCCGAAGAAGTGCTGGGAGTGCTGGCGCACGAGATTTCGCATGTGACTTCCCAACACGGCACGCGCAATCTCATTGCATCCACCGGACTCTTTTTGACGGTGCAGGCCGCGCTGGGCGATGCCAGCGGCTTGCTCGCCACCCTGGCGAGCGCAGCGCCGTTCCTGCTGTCGCAGAAGTACTCGCGCGGCTTCGAGAACGAAGCGGATGAGCAAGGGTTCGAATTGTTACAGCGGGCACGTATCGACGGTCGTGGCATGGTGTCCTTCTTCGACAAGGTGAAAGCCGAAGAAGAAAGAATGCGTAAGAAAGTCCGCGAGCAGGTCGGCGAGAATGCCGGCACCGTGCTCACGGAAACACCTGAGTTTCTGGCGACTCATCCCGCCACCGACTCCCGCATCGAGCGCATGCGCGAAAAGGCGGCCCATCAGCAAGGCCCCTTCGTCGACATGAACCCGACCTTCGACGCGCTCAAGATCCGGGTCCGTAAATTCGCAGCCGAGCGTCCTTCGCAGGAGACCGAGAATGAAAACGCAGATTGATGGCGCCCCCGCCTTTGCGCACCTCCAGGTGACGCTGGCGCCGGGCGAGTCCATCGTTGCCGAGTCCGATGCCATGGCCAGCATGGCCGCGGATCTGACGATGCGCACACAATTGAATGGCGGGCTGTTCGGTGCAATCGCCCGGCGCCTGTTCGGCGGCGAGTCGATCTTCATCAATCGTTTTCACAACGGCACTTCGGCGCCGAAGCAGCTGACCCTGGTGCAGCCGACGCCCGGCGATATGCGTTGTAAGGAGCTCGCTGCGGGCGAGACCTACTATCTGCAACCCGGCGCATTCCTGGCGTGCGATGACACCGTGAAGATCGGCCTGAAGTGGGCCGGGCTGGTGTCCTTCATCGCTAAGGAAGGTCTGTTCAAGATCTCGGTGACCGGGCCCGGCAAGGTCTGGTACGGCGCGTATGGCGCGCTCATCGAACGGCAGATCGACGGCGAGTTCATCGTGGACACCAGCCATCTGGTCGCCTACGAGCCCGGCATCGAACTGAAGTTACAACTCGCGGGCGGACTGATCTCCAGTGTCATGGGCGGCGAAGGCCTGGTCACGCGCGTGGTCGGCAAGGGCCGCATCGTCATTCAAACCCGCAGCCTGAGCGGGCTCACTGGCTGGCTGAATCCGAAACTCTGGGGCTGAGATGGATATCCAACTCGTACATCGACCCGGTAACAGCGCTGCGAAAGTCACGCTCGGCGCCGGCGAAAGCGTCACGGCCGAAGCGGGCGCGATGATCGCGATGAGCGCCGACGTCGGCATCACGACCACGACTCACAAGCGCGGCTCGGGCAGCTTCACCAAGACGGTGAAGCGCCTGTTCGCCGGCGAGTCGATCTTTCTGAATCATTTCGAATCGAAGCGCGCCGGCTCCGAAGTCTGGCTCGGCACGCCGCTGCCCGGCGACATGACGACGCTGACTCTGCAACGCGAAAGTCTGATCGTGCAGGGCGGCTCGTTCGTGGCCTGCGAGAGCGGCGTCGAAATCGGCGTCGGCTGGCAGGGCTTCAAGACACTGCTCTCGGGCGAGAGCCTGTTCTGGGTCAAGCTGCAGGGGAGCGGCCAGGTGCTGCTGAACTCGTTCGGCGCGATCTACGAGCAGCAGGTCGATGGCGAGCTGATCGTCGATACCGGCCACATCGTCGCCTTCAACGAGACGTTGCAGTTCTCGCTGACCAAGGCCGGCGGCAGTTGGCTGCATTCGATCCTCGGCGGCGAAGGGCTGGTCTGCAAGTTCCGCGGCAAGGGCACCGTCTGGTGTCAATCAAACAATCAGCGCAGCTTCGGCGCCGCGCTGACCCCGACTCTGCGCGCACGCAAAGGTTAGGAACAACTCATGTCAGCGCAATTCAATGTCGTCCTCAGCGGCACGATCGCGGAAGGGCACGACCTTAACGCCGTCATCAGCTCGCTGGCCGCTCGCTTCAAGATCGAAGTCGCCCGGGCCACTACGTTGTTGAAAGGCCAGCCTTCGGTCGTGAAGAAAGGCGTCGACCGTGCAACGGCGGACAACCTGTGTGCAGCGATCCTGCAGCTCGGTGCGAAAGCGACCGTGGAGCCCGCCGATGCGGCCCCTGTTGCATCGACGTCCGCTGCCGCTCCCGATCCGCAGCCTCGAGCAGCGCCGGTCGCGGCAGCTCCATCCGCCGCCGCTGCGAAGACGCTGACTCCCGACCCGCGTGGAATGAAATTCAACGTGCAGGGTCAGCCCGACTACGCGTTCATCACCGTGCAGATCCCGGCCAATCAAACGTTGAAAGTGGAAGCCTCCGCGATGGCGACCATGGACACGAACCTGGTGATGAAGACCCGCTTGCGCGGCGGCCTGGGCCGTTTCGTGACCGGCGAATCCATCTTCATCAACGAGTTCACCGCGCAAGGCGGGCCGGGCGAGATCGGCATCGCACCCGGCGCTCCGGGCGATGTGCGCCATGTCTATCTGGACGAACAAACGATCTATTTGCAGAACTCGGCCTACGTCGCATCGAGCAGCGGCGTGGCGGTGGAAAGCAAGTGGCAGGGCCTGATGAAGGGCTTCTTCTCCGGCGAGAGCTTGTTCCTGATCCGCTGCCAGGGCAAAGGCGACCTGTGGTTCAGCAGCTATGGCGGCATCATCGAAATCGACGTGACCGACGAATACGTGGTCGACACGGGCAACATCGTCGCGTTCACCGACGGCCTGAAATACAACGTCACCAAAGTCGGCGGTTACAAGTCCTTGTTCTTTTCCGGCGAAGGCTTCGTATGTCGCTTCTCCGGTCAGGGCCGTGTCTGGATTCAGACGCGTAAGGTCGGGCCGCTGGTTTCCTGGGTGTGGCCGTTCCGTCCGTCCGGAAAATAAGCCGAGGAAGCGTGCCCGGCGTATAGCACTGTCCGGCCCTCGAACAGAGGGCTGGTCATCACTCGCCTCGCACTCAACGCATCCAGATTCGCCGTGGCCTCATCGAGCAGCAGGATTTCTCGGTCCGCGGCGAGCGCGGCTGTGAGCGCAACGAGTTGTCGTTGACCGCCTGAGAAGTTGCCGCCGCCGTGCGCGATGAGCGTGTCGTATCCCATCGGTAGCTGATCGACCATCTCAGCCAGCCCTGTAACTTCCGCTGCCCGCAGAATGCGGTGGAATGGCGCCCCCGCAGAAAACAAACGCAGGTTGTCCCGGACACTGGCATTCAACATACGAACCTGCTGCGGCAGATAAATCATTCGCTCGCGCGCCTCATGCGCGCCGCAGCCGCCGATTGAAATACTGCCGTCACAAGGGTCGTACAGTCCCGACACAAGTTTGAGCAGTGTCGTCTTGCCGAAGCCGGACGCGCCGTCCAGATGATGCAGCTCACCGGGCGCCACATTCAGGTCGAGCCCCTGGAACACCCAGGGCCGATCGTCGGCGTAGCGGAACCATAGATTGCGAATCTCGATGGCCGGTCGACCCGCACGCGGCGGACGCGAACGCGGTCGCTCGATCGGCTGCTGCTCCAGCAGTGTTTGCGTCTCGCGCAGATGGGGCTTCACGGTTCGCAATTTCACGAAGGTCTTCGCCAGCCGGCCGACCGTCGAGTGAAACAACGCCGCCATCAGGATGAAGGCCAGCAGCTCGCCGAGTTGCAGCGATCCCGCCATCACGCGTAGCCCACCCCAGATCCACAGCGCCTGCACCTGGATCTGACCGAGCAGGTCGATACCGACCTGCGAGCCGAGCATCAACCGATCGCTGCGTTGAGCGAGCTTGCGCGCACTCTTCACCAGCGCGAGCCACGCGTCCACCGCTCGATTCGTGGCACCGCCCGACTTGAGGGTCGCGATGTGAGTAAAGATCTCGGCGGCCTTGTCGCGCTCCTTGACTTGCGCATCGACCACGCTTTGCTGGATTCGATACTGCTGCTGTCCCGCGAGGATCGCCAGCAGCGCTGAAGCGACGCCGACCGCCGCTACAAACATCGTCGGCGCAATCATCGTCGCGCTCATCATGACGAGCAGAGCGATTGTGGTCACCGCGCCGAACGCCGCCGTCAGCGCATCGCCCGTAAGCACGGAGCGCGCCTGCGCGATGCCTTGAAAGCCCTGCATGAGCTCGCCGAGCGATCTGCTCTCGATGTAACGAAACGGCAGTCTCATCACATGTAGCAGCAGGCCCCGCTCGAGAATCGCATCGAGCCGTGCTTGCAGCAGCTGGGCGCAGCGCTGCTCGAGCCAGCCAGCCCAGCCCTTCAGCAACGCGATCAGAATCATGCCGAGCGCGAGGCTGGTCACGAGCGACGCGGACGATTGCGGGAACGCGTCGTCAACCAGAGTCCGGGTGAGCTGCGGGCTCAACAGCTCGAGCAGCTGTACGAAGATCGCGAAGCCAACGACCGGAAACAGCATTCGCCGCTGCAACCACACCAGGCGCGCCAACCGCGACCAGAGCGACGCTGCGGGCGGCAGCTCCAGCGTACGATCGAACACGACGCCGGAGAATTCCTTTTGAACGGCGGCGTGCGACACGATCTGTTCATGATCCGGCAGATCTTCGATCCGCATGCCATACGCACGAATTTCCTTGATGAGGATCCAGCGTCCGCTGCTCGACTGCGCCAGGATGGGGGCTTCGAGCTGCGCCAGCTCGTTGCTCTCGATGCGCGCCACGCGACCAGTGACACCGTACCGCTCGAGATGATCGAGCAGCGATTCGTTCGGATCGACCGCCACCGCGCCCGTTGCGTCGATGCCCAAAGCTTTCAGCAGCCGTCGGGCAGCGACGGCCGTGCTCATGCCGATCAGTGCCGTTCGGTCACGCATCCTGAAGCTCCGCCGAGCGAACCAGATCGCGAAACAATCCTTGCTCGGCTTGCAACGAAGCGAATGTTCCCTGCTTCACGATACGCCCCTGCTCCATCACCAACACACGATCGGCATCGCGAACGGTCTGGAGCCGGTGAGCGATGACGATGCGGGTACAGCGGAGCTCGCGCAGGTGCTCGTGAATGCGGCGCTCGGTTTCGGCATCGAGCGCGCTGGTGGCTTCGTCGAGTAAAAGAATCGCCGGTCGATGGGCAATCGCGCGGGCAATACAGAGCCGCTGACGCTCGCCGCCCGAAAGCTGCGCGTCATTACCGCCGAGCGGCGTGTCGTAGCCACGAGGGAGAGCTTCGATAACATGATCGATGCACGCGAGCCGGGCCGCCGAACGCACCGCCTCGATGGAGATCGTCGGATCGTTGCAGCTGATATTGGCGTGCACCGTGTCGCTCAGCAGCTCGACCTCCTGCAACACCACGCCCATGCGCCGCCTGAGCGCGTCGATATCGAATTCACGCAGATCCCTACCGTCGAACATGACTGTTCCTTGCGACGGCGACAGCAGGCCGAGCAGGATTCTGGCGAGCGTGCTCTTGCCCGACCCCGACGGCCCTACCAGAGCAATCAGCTCGCCAGGCTGCACGTGAACGTCTATGTCCACCAGACTCGGCTGCGCCTGAGCCGAATAACGAAAACTCACCTGCTCGAGTTTGATCTCGCCGCGCAGATCGCTTGGAACGTAGTGGCCGCTGCCTTCGGGCTCGGCTTCCAGAACGTCGTCGAGACGCGATAGATGAGAGCTCGCCAGTTGCAGCCGGTGGAGGTTCTGCATCAGCGAGCCCACCGGCGCAAGAAACAATGCCTGCAACGTCAGGAACGCCGAAAACACCCCGATCGACATCTGCCCTGCCAGCACCTCGCGACCGCCGACCAGGCAGACCAGTGCCAGCGCCAGCGAATTGATCGCGACCGTCGACTGGGCCCCTGTGTTTTCGAGGTCGAGGCGTGGCAGAAGTGCGCAGGCGCGCCTGACGACTCGATCGTTCCATCGGCGTAGCGCGAACGATTCGGCTGAAGTTGCACGTAGCGTTTCAATCGAATCGAGCGAAGCAACCAGCGCGGCACCGGTGCCGCTGAGCGCAGTCAGCTCGGCCGCAGCGGCCCGGCGATTCACCTCACGCATGTAGAGCTGGAACAGCACGCGAACGCCGCCCATCGCAATCACCAGCAGGCCGAGCATCCAGTGATACGCGATCATCAGCGCGGCCAATCCGATGACGAGCAATGAATCGAGCAATGACGCGACGATTTCCGTGCCGAGCAACGAACGCAGCATGCTGTTGCCTTCGAGTCGCTGCAATAGATCTCCCGGCGCACGCTGCATGAAGAAGCCGATAGGCAAGCGCACCGCATGTCGCATGAAGTCGCCGAGCAAGCGCAGGTCCAGCACGACGTGCAGATTGCCGATGACATAGCCGCGCCCGAGGGTCACAGCCCCCTGGACGACGGTTGCAAGAAAAAATGCCGCCGCCAGTTGCATCAGCAGCGGCACGTCCTTGCCAACCAGCGCGCGATCCACCAAGAGCTGCTGACCAATTGGCAGCGTCAGCACCAGCAACTCGAGCAAGGCGGAACATCCCAGAACGATGCCAATCGCGCCCGCGTTGTCACGAACCAGCGCTCGATAGCGGCCGAGATGCGGAGTCTTGCGGCGCCTTGGCTGCAGATCCGGAGTCACATCGAGCGCGAGCACCGCACCTGTAAAGGATTGTTCGAGCACACGCTTTGAAACGTTCAGACGTCCGCGCGCGGGATCGACGATCACCGCGCCTCCGCCGCGACGCCACTTCTCCAGCACGACGAAATGGTTGAAGTCCCAGTGAAGCACGGCGGGCAGAGGCAGCAGTTCCAGTTGCTCGAGGCTGACGGAATACGCGGTCGCCGTCAGGCCATAGGCTCTCGCCGCCTCCAACATCGCCTGTAAGCTCACGCCGTCGCGGGATACGCCACAGGCTTCGCGCACCTCCGGAAGGGGCGCGTGATGGCCGTGATAAGCGAGCACCATCGCGATACAGGATGCTCCGCATTCGAGTGCATCGAGCTGAGGAATGTAGGGCACCCGGTGCCGACTCATCGATCCATCCGCCGCTCAATCGCCCGCCCAATCTCCTCGTGCATGCACACCATGTAAGTCACGCAGGCTGCCAGCAGCGCGAGGGAGATCAGAATGACCGGCCAACTCCAGCGCATGCGGGCCGCGACAATGCCGATATTCTCCTGTTCCCGGAAGCGATACTCGATCGCCTCGCTGCGATAGATACTGGAGTTCGATTCGGTGCCGGACATCGTCGCGCTCAAGCGCTCTGGCGACGAGCGCACTGCGAATCGTACAGTCGCGCCAGAAACTCATAGATCACGAGCTCGTGAGCGCGCTGTGAAGACGGCAGCAGGCGATTGATGAACATATGAATCACACTGTTCGCCAGATTCTCAATCGAGACCGCCAGACGCCCCTGCCGATTCAGTGCATGCATAGCCTCGATAAGCGGAGCGCTGCGTCGGCTGCGTTCCTCAAACGCAGCGGCTACGGGCCCCGTGGCGATCAGCGCTTCGAGAGACTTTCGCTCTTTGCGGAAGCGCTCCGCGAACCATCCTTGCGTTCCCTTGTTCTGCGCCTTGAACTCCGCGACAAATGCATCCCGCATCCGTCGCACGAATGCACGACGCGCATCGAGGTCGAGCCCGAAGTCGTGCAGCCATCGGTCGGCACCGAGCAGGGCGAGCTGCCAACGCAGTTGCGAGCCTTCGTCACCCTGGCAGGAAGCCATTGTTTCCAACACAGCGTCGCTGTCGATCGCAAAGAGTTGTTCCGTGCGTTCGATATTGTCCGTCCCGCCGTAACGCAGGGTTTCACGTTCATACGTTGCCAGTTCGACTCGCCACAGCCGGCCTTGCTCGAGCAAAGGCGCGAGTCGCGCGTGCATCCTCGTCAATGCTTCAGCATTCAGTCGTGCGGGTTGCCCGTGCAGGCGAACACGAAGATGCGGATCCGGATCGGAATAACGGATAAAGAACCAGCCATCGATTGCGCCCTCCTCGCGCAGCTCGGCAATCACCGGCGCCACTGCATCGATGAGGACGCTGTCCGCGGTTCGTTCACCGCCATACAACTTGAAATAGAGCCATTCGGAGCCGGGCGCAAAACTCTCGACGACAGCACGGCGATCTAGCGCCGGCACACGTGCGGGCGATGGCAGCACCGACTGCTCACGCAACAGCGGCACAACGAGCTCGTGCGCGAACTGCCCCTCCGGACCCTCGACGGCAAGCTCGTCGGCCGACGGCAGATTCTCTTCAAGCCGAAGCTCCGTCCGGTTCTTCACGACGTCACAGAATGTATCGATGCTCAGCGCATTATCGAGGTCGATGAGCAATTCATTGTCGCCATCGACCAGCAGACAAAACCGGGGCAACTTGCGTTCGGCGCGCCAGCGTTGCGCGAGCTGGAACCGCTCGGAACCCGATGCGGCGACCAATGATTTGATCTCTTCTTTATCGATTCGCCAGCTCGCACGGGCGAGTACGATGCGCCCGCATCGAACGCGCGGCAGAAATCGTTCCTGGCCCACCGCGCCCCAATGCCAGCCGAGCCAATTGCGAGCGTGCTGTTCGACGATGGCGCCGAGAAACTGGCTAACGCCGAGCGTGCCGGTGTAGCTAAGCGCACTGGTGAGACGCGGAATCACCTGTTTACCGAGCTTCTCGGAGTACAGAACGATACGATCGTCAACGACGCCGACCATCAAATCGGCAACGTGGATCTGCCGTTCCCGATCGATGCCTGACGATCCCAGAAAAACAATCTCATGCTCGCGAAGCGCGGGACGCACGAGCAAGTTGCCGCTGCGGCCCTGGGGCAGATGCACGAGCTCCGCAAACACGACGTCGGGCCGGCGCGATTCCTCGGCACTGAGATGCGACCGGGTCTTCTCGCACAGTTGCTCATCCGCGTGACAGAAACGCCCGAGCATGCGACCGCCCGGAGGACCAAAGCAGCCCTGCAACAGCAGATCGAAATCGCCCTGCTCCACCGCCTGCTCGGAACGAGCGGCAATGCGGAGAGCCATGTCGCAGGATTCCGGCAAGGTGCTGGCAGTGACCTTGCCATCCAGCACCCGCAAGTCCGATTCGTCCAGATGCCACTCGTGCCGACCTTCCGCGAGCATTCGCTCGACACGCCTGAGCATGAAAACTTCACGTTGCGTCCACGTGGACTCGGTACCTTCGGCGGGATTCACTCCGCTGACGAAGCCGGCGAGCAAAGAAACATCATCCGGCTGCGAGCCCGTGCCGATCGGAAACCCGATGCCGGATTCGGGATCGAGCGCTTCCATCAACGGCACCCAGCGGTCCTCGAAGCGCCGTTGAAACTGTCGTCGAAACGCAGCGAGTGGATCGCCCGACGGCGCAGGCGTGATGCGCTGGACCAGCGCCGCGCACTCTTCGATACGGGCTGCAACCGCAGGCCCCAAGGTGAATCGATCGGCAGGCTTGTGCAGATCGACCTGCCAGCTCGAATGTTTCACTTGCACGGCGAGCCGTTCCAACTCTTCCGCGAGCTGCACATATTGTTGAGGTGGGTGCCCGAGACCGGCACGATCCATCTCCTCCATCCGCTCGACGGCGGCTCGCAGGGCGCGTGCGTTGTCGACTGTGTCCCCGCATCGTTCCAAACGATCCAGCAGCTGATCCATCCGCTCGGGCCCGGTGAGGCGCAGGTCCAGGTCTGAAACCAGAATTTGCGTGTCGATCAGCTCGTGTACGAATTCGGCGCCGTCGTCGATGTCGACCTCTGCAAAGCGCGCCACCGCGTCTGCGAGCTCAGCAACCGTCGCACCGCTCCGTGCGCGTTCGAGCACTTCGAGCAGATAAGGGCTCTCGGTGACACCGACGAGCTTGTAATGACGATTGCCGTTGTCATCCACCTCGAACTGCGTGTAGCGCAACCGCCCGGCGCTTCGATAAAGACTGGTGTTGGGGAAGAGCGTCAGCAACTCACGCAACGCATGCGATCGTTCGAGGCGGCTGACCAGCTTGCTGATCAAGCCTCGATCGACTCGCGTGTGGCGTTTGTTTGCTGCCAGGGGCGGCAGCTCGAGATGAGTGAGCGCATCGAAACGTCCAACCGAATGTCCAGCGAACAGGCCAAAGGGAGTGCACCGATGCGTCATGCGGTGGAAATAGCGGACGAGCACTCGTTCCGCAGCCATCCCCCGTTCGCTGTCCGGAGCTTGCAGCCAATGCTCCAGACTGCGATCGAGTGTCGGCGATGCGACGTAAAGCGCCTCTCGAACCTCAGGCCGATGAATCAACTCCCGCAATCGGGCACGCAGCGACTTGCGATCCTCGTCGAGTGCCGCATCAATCGACGCACCGCTTTCCCACGCAGCTCGGCCCGAGAGGCCGTCCGTCCATTGCAGATAATCGGTGAATGGCAGTAGCGGCGTGCGCAGGGCGAAGAAGTCGCTCACCCGATACCGTTCTGAATGCGCGGCGCTCGCGGCCATGCCTCACTGAACCTTCGCTGGAATGTCGAGCATGAACACCTCGTCCCAGGCGGGCTGCATCAGTGCGAGCATTCCGATCAACATCAGCCCGATACCGCAGGTGCCATCGATCAGGGAGGCACTTGGCTGCCACAAGGCGCGCTCCGGCTCGTTCGGCAGCAGCGGACAATAAGCCATGAAACCCGCGCGGCCCTGGCCCGGGACTCGCATTTTCAAGCCTTCGCCGAGCCATCGATGCGCAGCTTCGAGCAACGTCGGCTCACCGGTGGCTGCGTGCAGCTTCATGAAGATATGCGCGTTGCCGATCGCGCCATGGCAGAAACCCGCATCGACGACACCGCTGCTTTCCATCGGCCGCTTCGCGGCGTTCAAAGCGAGATCGATAGCCTCCGCTTCCCAGTCGAGCCGTCCCGCATGTCGTGCTGTCGAGAGCAACGCGACGGACACGCTCAGGTCGCCATAGCACCACGCAAGTCGCGCACCGTCGGGCTCGCGCATGGGATCGTCAGTGAACGTGTAACCGAACCGCGAGCCGTTCCTGAAATTTCGACGCTGCAGAAGCAACCATTCCGTGGCTTCCGCCGCCAACTCGCTTGCCCCCGCGCGTGAGAGAAACACGAGCGCGCCGGGAACGCCATGCGACAGCCCAAGGTTGAAACATCCTTCCGGATGACTGTTCACCGAGATCGCGGACATTCTCTCCGGTGCGTGAAACCACGTGCGCCGCCCGTCCGCACACACTGCCGTCACTTCGAGCGCACGCCGCGCTCTTTGTACGATCTCTGCTCCAAGCGGACGATGTCTGCGCGCCAGCCCATAGAGCCCGATTCCGCTCAGTCCGGAAACGAGCTCACAGAGCATCTCGTCGCCCTGTTCGTTCAGCACATCGAGCGCGGCGCGATCGGATACATCGCACAAGTCGTCGATGTCGTCGAGCCAATTCAAGCTGTGCAAATGATTGGCGGCCCACGAAATACCCATGAAGCCCGAAAACAGATCGAAACGTCCGCCGAGGTCGCCCAGCTTGCTCACAGCGGCTTGCAGATGCGCGAGCATCAACTCGCGATGTTGTTCCGCGCGCTGCGAATTCAGCAGCCCGCTCTCAGCAAGATAGGCGTGAAACAACGCAAAGCCCGCCTCGCCATTGCCAAGCGATGCAATCGTGTGCTCATCCCCCGGCGCGGGCAGCGAACGCGCGATCTCGAACAACGCTTCGCGCGCGGCCCGAGCCAGACTTTCATCCAGCGTAGGTATCCACGTTTTCAGATTCATTGCCGTGAGGTGCGGGGAGACGGATCTCCCCGCTTGCGATGGTTAATCGCCGATCAGCACGGGCAGGGATAGCAGTTCTTACTATTCGTCGTGCAGCCGGAGGTACACGGTTTGCCCGCGGTGCAGTCCGCCATCTCCGAGATCGGCCGGGCGGCGCCACCCTGCACGCGGCTCGCGTCCTTCGGGGTCAGCACTTTCAGAGTCTCGCGATCCAACACCAGTTTTTTCTTGGTGGTCATAATCGATTTCCTTTGCGTTCAGTCGTAGTTGATGGCCGCTGCCACCGGGGCCGCCGCACGGGCACGAGGTTGTGACCGCTTTCAAACGGCTCCCATCCTTTTGGGAGCGCAAAGGACTGGGAAACCGGCTCAGGATTGTTGCGTTTTTCGGATATCTGCTCGCTTCGAAGCGCTCGGCTGCGACAAGCCCGCGAGAATTGCGCATTCGCTCACACTTTTAATGGAGCCGCAGCGGAGCCGTAACGTTTCCAGATCCTTCTGCAATCGCTGCAGTTCCGCCACGCGGCGAGTCACGTCGGCAAGGTGATCGTCGATCAGCGTATTCACCTGTTCGCAACTCTTCTGCGGATGGTCCTTCAGCGCGAGCAGCGAGGAGATTTCCTCCAGCGTCATGTCCAGGGCGCGGCACTGGCGGATGAAAACCAGACGCTCGCGATGAGTCTCCGAGTACAACCGAAAGTTTCCTGCTGAGCGCTCCGGTTTCGGCAGCAATGCCTCGCGCTCGTAGTAACGAATCGTTGCCACGGGTACGTCCACATGACGCGCCAACTCGCCGATCTGATACGCCTTGGCCATTGCGGGTCTCCTCTTGACCCTCAAGTTACTACAGAGTGTTCAATGGCGATCCCCTGCTATCGAAGGATCTGCCGTGAGTAGTGACTGCCACAAAGGAAGCTGCTGTGCCCCGCCGCCGGGTAACTCAGCGCGGTTTCGCCGTGCCCTGTGGATTGCGCTGGCCGTCAACGGCGCGATGTTCGCTATCGAACTCTCCGCCGCCTGGCACGCGAGCTCGGTCTCCCTGCTGGCCGATGCCGTCGATTTCCTGGGCGATTCGGCCAACTACGCCATCTCGCTGTTCGTGCTGGGGCTGGCGCCTGCCTGGCGATCCCGAAGCGCCCTGATCAAAGGCATTTCGATGGGAGTCTATGGAATCTTTGTTTTCCGACAGACCGCCTGGACGGCGCTCAACGGTACCGTTCCCGATGCAGCCACGATGAGCAAAGTCGGCTTCCTCGCGCTCGCTGCCAACGTCGGTGTGGCACTCCTGCTCTATAGCTTCCGCGATGGCGACGCCAACATGCGCTCGGTGTGGTTGTGCTCCCGAAACGATGCCATCGGCAACGTCGCCGTGCTACTCGCCGCACTCGGTGTATTTGGCACAGGCAGCGGATGGCCGGACCTGCTCGTTGCGACCCTCATGAGCGCACTGGCGGTGTTCGCAGCGGTCAGTGTGGTGAAGCAATCACTGGCGGAACTTCGCGGAAGGAAGTCGCGCTCGTAGTGCTGCTGACGGCCGTCGCCATCGGCCTGTTCAAACGGCATATGCCAGCGCTTCGTTGTAACATTCAAACTCCTTGATGCTTGGAGGAGTCGCCATGAACCGATTCACGGGCGGTTGTCTGTGCGGCAACGTGCGAATGGTCGCATCGGGGCTTCCCTATCGGGTCGGCATTTGTCACTGCCTCGACTGCCGCAAACATCACGGCGCGCTCTTTCACGCGTCCGCGATATTCCCTCAGGATGCAGTTACCATCGAGGGCGAGACCCGCGAATACGCCGGCCGCTCTTTTTGTCCCCGCTGCGGCTCATCGGTGTTCTCACGCAGCGCCGACGAAATCGAAGTGCACCTGGGTTCGCTGGACGCGCCCGATCAACTGCAGCCCTCTTACGAACTCTGGACTGTTCGGCGTGAGTCCTGGCTGCCGCCATTTCCGGTCAAGAGACGATACGAACGCGATCGTGACGCCACGAGTCGCGAGGAATCGCCGTAACCGGACTACCATTTAGCTTTGAGACTGAGAGTGAACTGACGTGGCGGACCATAGTAGTTGTATCCGATGACGAAGCCCATTTGCTCGTAGTACCGCTCATCTGTCAGGTTGTCCACGTTGAGTGCCAGCTCGTAGCTCTTCGAGGCGCGATACGAAACGCGGCCGTTGAAGAACACGAACGGATCCTGGGTGTATTCCGCCTTTTCCGTGCGAACGTAGTTGCCATTCGCGTCGATCACGTAGTACTCGGCCGACATGAAGTGCTCCGACTGTCCCTGCGCGCCCAGGCCGAATGCCCATTTCCCGCCAAGCGCACGTGGCGTCCAGTCGACCCACGCCTTGAGCGAATGGCGCGGTGTGATCTCGCTGAACGTTTTAGTCGTCGACACTGTTTCGTTATCGTTCAGAACATACCCGAATGTGAAGTGCAGGTCCGAGCCCAGGTCACCCACCAGCTCGAGATCGGCACCCCGGCTCCTGGCGATCGTTCCGCCTCGCTCATAGCACTGACTTGCACCGGTCGGCCGGCAGGTAAATCGATGCGGGATCACGGGCGTGCCGACATCCGTCCGGTCCAGTTTGTAAAGGCTCGCGGATAGGTCCGTGCCCCAGCGCTCGACGCGCATCTTCAGGCCGAGCTCCTCGTTGCGATAGGTCGAGGGCTCCAGCGGATCGCCATTGACGTCGTATTGCGCGAACTGAATCTCGTATCCTTCCGCCCGGGTGTAAAAGAGCTGCGTCGAGTCTGAGAATCGATAGCCCGCGACCCAGTAGGGCTTGATGCTTCCGGGATCGTTTGCCGTGCTCTGGCTCGCGATGTTGCCGGTGGCGTTGAATGATTTCGCCTTCGAATCGTTGATGCTATGCCTTGCACCGATGGTCACGAATGCTCCGCCGATGCTGACATCGTCCTGAACGTAAATGCCATATCGCATGCCCACGGTGCGCGCAGCCCCATCGGCCGCGGCAAGCCTCGGTGTGACGAGAGCGGGATTGAAATTGGGAAACTGCAGGGGAAACGACAGATCGTCCCGACTCTGATAGCTGTAGTCATTCACGTAGGAGAGGTTGGCCCCCATCACGAACCGGTGGCGCGTAAAGCCGAGATCCGCCGATCCGGAAAGTGTTCCATCGACACCCGCGCTGTAGCCCTCAGACCTGTAAGTACGTGAGCGAAATCTACCGCTGTCGTATGCGGTGTTACGGTCGAGCGCATAGATGGAATATTGCGTCGTGTGCCCCTCGGAATCGTAGTTCTCGTAATTGATGGACAACCGGCCTTGCAGCCAATCGAGCATCGTTCCGTTCAGCTCCGCGAACAGCTTCTGATTCCGGTTCTGGTCGATGACTCCTGGATACGTATAGTTCGTGCTCGCGGGCAGATTCAAATCGTTGCCGTCGATAGCGCGAGGTACGCCGAGATAGCGCCCGCGATTCGTTGCACCCGATATTTCGACGCCAATCGCCGCCTCCGCGCGCTCGGACAACTCGTAAGTGAGGATTCCGTAGCCCGTGGACGACGACGCAGACGCGTAGTCATAGAAGAACTCGTGCTCGTCGACGGCAGCGGCGAAGCGACCTTTGATCCTCTTGTCCTCCGACAGCGCTCGTGACGCGTCGACCTCGAAGCGCGTGGCATCCCAACTGCCTCCCTTCAACGCCATCGATGTCGTATCGAGTACACCGGGTCGTTTGCGAACGAGATTGATGACGCCGCCCGGACTACCCTTGCCGGCGAACAGCCCATCGGGGCCACGCAGGACCTCTACATGGTCGTAACCGATCAGGTCGATGGGCGTCGTCGTGGCGCGAATCGCGGCCGGAGCTCCACCATCGGTCGTGATGCTGGATATCTCATAGCCGCGAGAACGAATCTGCACCGGTGTGGTGATCGAGTTGTAGCTCCGCCCGATCGTTATTCCGGTCGCCCGCTGCAGAGCGTGCTCGAGATCGACGATGTTCTCGTCCTCGAGACGCTGCTGCGTGAGAACCGAGATCGATCGCGGAATATCCATGACGTCAGCAGCCACCTTGCCCCCGGACGTCACGCCTCGCGGCCGATAGCTACCCGTGCCGTCGGTTATCGTGTCACTGGAGGACACCGACCGGCCCGTCAGTCCATGATCGAATGACTCCGCGCCTGTGGACTCGCCGCTGCCTTCCACTCGCACCGGGCCAAGAAGCCGCGTATCGGATGCGCCCGATGCCTTCTCGATCGTGATGGTTCGAGTGCCCGTCGTACGAAACTTCAGCCCCGTCCCGGCGAGCAATCGGCCCAGCGCATCGGTCGCGCTCATCCGCCCTTTCAACCCTTGTGAGGCGAGCCCTTGCGTAAGCTCGGAGCTATACGCGAACCTCAAGCCCGCCTGTTCGGCAAGGTCCGTCAGGGCAGCAGCGAGAGACTTCGGAGCGATCGAGAAATCAATCAGTTCCGCCGCGCTATTCCTATCGCTTTCGTTCGCGGCCTCGGCCGCTTGAGCGGCGAGAGGGATAACCCCGCCTGCGCCGAGCGCCAGAGCCAGCACCGCGCTCAAAAGATTGGATTTGCAGTCAGCTCGCGTGTTCATCGGTTCCCTATCCTGCTGTGAACTTGTGACGTTCACTGCTTTAGACTGGAACCGATGGGGCGATCCTCAATCGGGCGTGCTGATGACTATCAGGTAGGGCGTGATCGTGCGTACCCGGATGGGCACGGCGGCCGACAGCATGCGTAGCGAATCCATCGGCTTGGTGAGATCGAGCACGGCATTGACGGAGAGTTGCGCAACGTCATCGTCGACGACGATCCAGCCCCGATGATAATGTGACAGCGCATCGGCCACCTCGCCCAACGATTGAGGTTCGGCGACGAGCCGACCTTCACGCCACGCAGCGATGCGCGATATCGCCATTGTGCTGACCGGCTCCAACGCGCCGTTCGCATCGATGCGCACCGACTCGCCTTCGCGCAAGGTCACGCGCTCCCTCTCTGAAGACTGAACCGCCACCGCGTGCTCACTGACTGAAACCGTCACACTGCCATCGTCCCGGCGATCTATCTCGAAGGCAGTGCCGAGCACGGTGACTGTCGTGTTGCCCGCATCGACTTCGAACGTACGCCCGGCATCGCGCGCCACTTGGAAGAACGCCTTGCCAGAACGCAGCTCGACGCGTCGGCGCCCGGCGCTCAGATCGACATCCATCGATGCATTCGCGTTCAGGCTCACACGGGAGCCATCCGCGAGTGTCACGTCGCGCACTTCACCGGTCGCCGCAGTGAAATCCGCCCAAGGCGTGCTCGGAACGAACGTGAGCCACACACTGAGCCCGACCGCGAGCACCACGGTGGCTGCAAGCGCCATGAATTGCGCGCTCAATGGCTGCTTTGCCACGGGCACGACCGGGCTCAACGGCTGCGCCACGTGGAGCAGGCCACTCTTGGGATCGAGCTCGAGCCCGGTGGCGATATCCCAAATATCTTCCGCTTCCTGAAACGCGAGCTCGTGCTCCGGATCGGCGGCTCGCCAGGCGCGAATGGCCGCGTGATCCGCCGGCGTCGCAGTCCCGGAGCGCTCCTGAGTCACTCTGCGAATGGCTTCATCCGATACCGCCAAGGCGACGAACTTCTGGGTCACCTCAAACCTCCTCTTCACGCAATCGATCGCGGCAATGACCGAGTGCACGCATGACGTGCTTCTCCACCATGCTGACGGAGATGCCCAGCCGCTGCGCGATGACGCGATGATCCAGCCCTTGCAGCTTGTTGAGCACGAACGCTTCCCGGCACGCCGCGGGTAATTCGTTGAGCGCCGTCGCCATCCGCTGCAGGCGCTGCTGTGAGTGAATCTGCGCTTCAGGCGTGGGCGCTAACGAGACAACTTTGGATAAATCCTCGCGCCACTCGCGATGCCGCTGCTCGGTCCGCAGCCGCTCGGTATGATCGATCGCCGCATTACGCGCGGCCGTAAAAAGATAAGTCTTGGGGTAGTCGACGGTGGTTGCGTCGACGTTGCGAGTGGAGAACTTGAGATAAACATCCTGGGCAATGTCTTCGGCGGTCTGCGCGTTACCGACAATCGCCGAAACGAACCGGACCAGATGCCGATGATGCAAACGCACCAGCTCGCGGAGCTTGAACCCGCCTTCATTTGACATCGCTACGCCCTACCCGCCGCTGCCGACCTCGTGCAGCTCACTGTTCCCTGCAGAAACGAGCAATGCGGTCCAGCGCCGCAACGGGCCTCGAGTCGCGATACACTCCGCCCTTCCGCAAGAACGTATCGGGACTGTCATGCAAATTCGTCGAATTGCTCGCGCGCTAGCGATCGTGAGCCTGGCCGCTGCGATGAGCTCGGGCTTGGGCGCGTGCGCGGAGATGTCGCAGGTTCTGCAGTCGGGCGCCGGAGTCGCCGGTAATTCCAATCAATCCGCCCTGAGCCGCGCGGTGAAGGAATCGCTCGAGCTGGGCAGCACCCGGGCGGCGGACCTTCTGTCAAAAACCGGCGGCTATCAGAACAGCTCGCTGTACCGCATCCGACTGCCAGAATCGGTGCAGCCCATCGCCACCCGGCTACGACAGTTTGGCCTGGGCGGGCAGATCGACCAGATCGAGAAACTCATGAATCAGGGAGCCGAGCATGCCGCGGTCGAAGCGAAAGGCGTCTTCGTCAACGCCGTGCGAAGCATGACGATTACAGATGCGATGGGCATCGTGCGCGGGAGCGACACGGCCGCCACCGCCTACTTCCGCCAGCACACCGAAGCTGAATTACGACAGAAGTATCTGCCCATCATCCAGAACAATCTGAAGCAGATCGGCTTCTACAATCAGTATCAGCAACTGCTGAGCGCTTACAAACAATTGCCGCTGACCAACAAGCCCGACCTGGACCTGGAACAGCATGTGGTGACACAGAGCCTGAATGCGCTGTTCACTCAAGTCGGCGAAGAAGAGAAGGCGATTCGTAAGGATCCGATCGGTCGCGGCAGCAGCGCGATCGCAGCGGTGTTCGGCCGTTAAGCCGGATCGACGAAGCAGTTGATCGAAAGCCGGCCGGTTCTTGGATTCGGATCCGGCACGAAGGCGCGGTCGATCGAGCCCGAGTGCAGGGAATTGCGCCGATAGACGAGCATGCGATTGAAGACGCCCTCGGCTCGGGCAATTTCTTCGAACAGCGCCGTGTCGCCATTGATGTATTCCGACGCCGGCCGATCCGGGCCGGCGCATTCGGAGTCGAGTGCACGCGAGTACACGGGCCCGCGCTCCCGATCCAGATATTCGTAGCCCGTGGATCGGTGGCGATAGAACGCGGTGCCGCCGTGGTTCTCCCTGAACAGATAATGGATGGTCGCCAGCCCTTCGGGCGCGAGTGAATCCACGTGTGGCAGACGCTGTAACAGCGAGAGCTCCGCGGGCGGTGTTGTCACCAAGGAGTAGTGACACATGCTCAGGCGCAAGGATGGGCTGGTGAGACCGAAGTACTCGCCGACCAACTCGGGCAAGTGAGTCACCAGGAAGTGTTCGTACGAAGGCGGCGCCTTGACCCGAATGCCTGGATAGTACTGCCCACCCGAGGCGAACGGCGCCGTGGCCGCTTTCTTCACCAGCCGCTCGGGGTCGGCGATGAAATTGTCGATCACCACGAGCGGCGCGCCCTCGCGTCCGAGCGTAAGTTTCTCGATTCGGAGCTGAGAGTGCAGGTCCAGGATCATGACTTGAGCGTACGTCTCCTCGTTCGCTGAAGTCGATTGTAATCGGGCCGGCGGCCTACGTCAGCGGCACCATATCATCGAGCGCGTCGAGCCATTCGGCGGTTCCCAAGCCACCGCCACGCTTGACTTCCTTCAGCCCGCCGTTCTTGAACAGCAGGAAGGTCGGCAGACCGCGCACGGCGAAGCGCTCCGCCAGCTGCGCATCCCGGCCCTTGCTCGCCGCATAACAATCCATCGTCGTCTGGAAGCGCTGGCGAGTCGTTGCCAGCGCCCGGTCCATCATGCGACTGGCAATGCAGCCTCTGGAAACAAATGCCACGAACACCCAGGGCTTCTGACGGACCAGCGCATCGAACTCGGTCGCTGCCCCGAGCTGCGGCCACGAACTGAACGCGAGCGCGTCTTCTTTCGGCGCGCTCGCCCGCAACGCCGCCACGCGATCTCCTTTTGAGAGACCTGCGCCGGGGACGACCTTGCAATCCACATACCACGCGCTCACCGCCAGCCGAAAGCGCTCGTACACCTGACGCTCGGCTCGCGACAGGGCGCGCGTCCCTTCGCTTGCCTTCCGCAGCCGAACTTCTCGTAACAGCTCGGCCGGCAGGTCCGGACAGCCCTGCTCCGCCAGGTAGCGGTCGAGACTGGCCTGGTCGTCGATATTCACATCGTGCACATAGTCGAACGGGTAGCCGGACAAAGTAACGCTCTCTTCACTGAATTACCTGGAACGAGCCGGCCGACCTCCAGCCGCAATCAGAACGCCGCCGATACAGTCACCTTCGCCGAGCTCGGCGTACCGAAGTAACAAAAACCCTCCAATGGTGTGGCAGGCATCGCCCGCCACTCGCGGCAGGCGCAGCCAGATTTCCTGCGCGATGCCTTCGCGGTGGCTTCACAACGCAGCCGTCGTGCCAGGAACCGGATCAAATCCGGCCGATGACTCGCTCACGCTGCGAAAAGCGCCACCTGATCGTCGCTGAATGACATGCTGACCGAAAGAACGAGTCGGCCGGGCTGACACCGCAACACGGCCGGCTCAGGCAGGGTTGCTTACCACGCCCCTCGAACGGACAGCACGTAGCTGCGTGGCGCGCCGTAGAGATTGCCGCTGCCGACGCCGCCGATCGCCTCCCAATACGTCTTGTCGAGCAGGTTGTCGATATTCAGACGGACGGCGAACTTCTCGGTGAGCTGATACTCCAGCGAGCCGTCGAGAATGACGTAGGGCTTCACCGTGAACTCATAGGGAATGTAGGGCGGGATCGGCGCACCGGTGATTGGATTCGTGTCCGTGGGAATCGAGCCCTTGGTGTAGTACTTGGACTGGCCGTTCGCGCCGAAGCCGAAGCTCCACTTCTCGAGCGAGGGCGGTGCGTACGTGGTCCACAGCTTGAACAGCTGATTGGGCGGACGAGTGTTGAACGTCTGACCCGTCTCCGTGTTGTAGCCCGTCTTGTTCTCGAGATGCGAGAACGTGTAGCTAGCCGTCAGTTGCAGGCCATCGAGCACTTCACCGACCACCTCGACATCGTAGCCGCGGCTCTGCTTCTCCTGATCGTTGAAGAAGAAACAACAGCCGCCGCCATCCGGAAAGCTCCGAGGCTCCACGGACTCGTCAAGCGAATAGAAACCGCGCTCGCTGATCAGATAGCTCGAAATGCCGGCGGTCAACCGCCCGCCCCGCAGGGAAAACTTGAATCCGAGCTCCCACTGATCGGAGTGCGTCGGATCCAGCGCCTTCTGATTCCTGTCGCGCAATACGGTTGAGCTGCTGTAGATGTCGGTATAGCTCAGATGCGTCGTCACCCACGGCGCGATCTCATAAGTCAGCGCGTAATACGGGATCGGCACGTTCTGGTTGAAGCGGTTCACGGACCTGTCGTTGCGCTCCTCCACCAGGCCGAACTGCGGGATGGCGGGATAGTTGATCCACGTCCGGCTGTCGGAGGAGCTGCGGTTCAGACCGACCGTCGCGCTCAAGCTCGACGTGAACTCGACACTTGCTTTGAAGTACTGCGCTTCGTGCCGACCTTTGCCGGACAGTAACTGGTAGTAGAGGATGAGTTCGTCGTCACCGGGCTCCGGCACCGATCCCGGGTCGAAGTTGAACAGATCGATCGGATGGGCGGCGCCGTCGACATAGACTTTCTGACCGTCGTTCATCAGAGAGTCCGCCCGGTTGGCGCCCAACAGCAGCTCCAGCTTGCGACCGCCCCAGAGCTCGAAGCTGCCGCTGAGATTCACGTCCTTGCTGATGGCAGTGTGGCCCCACTTGGAGCGATAGCCGTTGGCCCGGAGTCCTTGCAAGGTGACCGGATTGATGCGGCCGCCGACGAATGCGTACTTGAACTCCGCATCGCTGCGCAGACGTGAGTAGCTGGCTTTCAACAGCCACTGCGAATTCGCGAGCCAATCGAGGTCGAACGCATATTCGCCGTTCACGAAATATTCGGTGTTGCTGGCCTCTTCGTGGTTCCAGGGCGCCACGAAACTGGTATCGCGCGCGAAGCCGATGTCGTCGCCGTTGCTGAATCGCGGCAGTCCGCCATACCACAACTTGCCCTCAGTCTCGGTCTCGCTGACGCCGACGCGTACCGCGCTGTTCGGCACTGGATTGGCTTCGATCACCGCGTACAGCGTCGTGCCTTCGTCTTCGGCGTCGTCGTAGAAATATTTGTTTTCTTCCGACATCACCACCAGCCGCCCTTTCAAGCCCGCGAAGCCGAGCGGCGAGCTCAAGTCCGCCATGACGCGATGGCCGCCGACGCCGGTGGCGGACAGGTCCAGGAGCGCCTGCGCATGGTCGAGCGGCTTCTTTCTGCTCAGATTGATGGTGCCGGCGGGCGAGCCCATGCTCGAAAACAAACCGTCCGGACCGCGCACGATCTCGACGTGGTCGTACTGGGAGAGATCGATGCCGCCGTAGGCACCCAGGTTATAGAGGCCGGCGACCAGCGTGCCGTCGATCATGAAACCGCTCACCTCGTAGCCGCGCGAGTAGATGTGGTTCTGATACTCCAGCCCTTTGGAGAACGTGATGCCCGGCGCGCGTTCCAACGCCTCTTCCATCGTGAACAGGTTTTGATCTTTGATCTGCTCGGAGGTGATGACACTGACCGACTGCGGAATATCCTTCATCGCCGCCGCGGTCTTCGAACCCACAGTGATTGCGCCCGTGGTGTAGCTGCCGGTGCCTTCAGTCGCGGTGGGATCGGTGCTGCCGTTGACGCCGCTCATTCCATTGCCCGCGGCTGTGAGACGAGGCTGTTCGGCACCTTCGACTTGCACCGGCCCAATCACGCGTACCGAATCCTTGCGTGCGCGCTCCAGCGTCACGACGCCGGCGCTGGTGTAGCGATAGCTGAAGCCCGAGCCTTCGAGTGCGGCTTTGAGCGCCTGGTCCGCCGTGAACCGCCCCTTCACCGCCGGCGCAACGATCTGCATCGTGCCCTGCGAGTCATACAGCACCTGCAGCCCGGTCAGCGAAGCGATCTGCGTAATGGTTCGAGGCAAGGGCTGAGAGCCGATGTCGAAATCGAAGGAGCGATTGCGTTCGGCGGTCGTCTCCGACGTCGTGTCCCCGGAGGCCAGCACCGGTGCCGCCAGGGCCAGCAGCAAAACGGACTCTCGTAACATGCTCGAAGCTCCGCCGAATTGAACGAGCGCACATCGCACCCGGCCAACTCGACGCTTCGGCAGTCTCGATCCCCTATCGCTGGCTCAATAAATCACGGTCACGCCAAAAGGCAGGCGCGTGACACGAAGTTGTAATGTGCGCTCGATGGTCCCGAGCGCTTGCTCGGTGTCTGGCAGATTGAATACGCCGGTGACCCGGCGGGCGCGTGCGTCGGCGTCCGCAATCAGAATCGGGCCGCGTCGATAACGATTGAGGTCGGCGACGACGGTCTCGAACGGTGCGTCATAGAAGATGGCTTTGCGCTCGCGCCACGCGACGGCCGACTGCGGATCGAAGGACGTTTGTTGTCGAACCTGGTCCTGCTCGACGAACCCTTGCATGCCGGCGGTCAATTGCAGCGTCTGGGTGGAACCATGAACCGGTGCAAGCTCCACGCGCCCATCGTCCACCGTGACGATCACTTGCTCGTCCTGCATTTTCACGTTGAACCGGGTGCCCAGCACGCGAACGCGCGCATCGCCGGCAGCAATCACGAACGGATGTTGGGGGTCGTGCGCGATCTCGAAATAAGCTTCACCGCGATACATCGTGACGCCACGGTCGCCGTCGCTCTTGGCGATGGCAGTGCCTGTGTTCAACGTGACCGTCGAGCCGTCCGACAACCGCAGTGTTTCGAACTCACCCGCGGCGGTCACCGCGTCGCTTTGAAGATCGGCGATTCGATCCCGCGGCCCTACGCCGAGCAGAACAGCGGCGAGCACGCTGGCGGCGAGTGCGAACGCCCGGCGTCGATTGCGACGCCGCTCCGCCAATCGACGCATCGGCTGATGTAACACGCCGAGCAATGCCCGCATCTCATCGAAGGCGGCGGCATGCGCGGGACTGCGCGCCTTCCACGCTTCAACGCTGGCTTGCAGACTCGCCTGCGCCGGCTGCTCCTGCAATCGCATCACCCAGATCGTCGCCTCTTCGCGCAAGGCGTCCACGGGCTCGCGTTCCATCACGGCCATAATCCCTCCTTGGCCAGCCGCTCCCGACAATGCAACAGCGCTTTGGCGACCTGATGTTCGACCGTCTTCTCGGCGATACCGAGCCGCTGCGCGACCTCTTTCACGGACAGTCCTTCGCCTCGATACAGAATGAATACTTCTTTGCGCTTGGGCGGCAATTCCTCGACAACCTTCATCAGGAACTCGAGCGCCTCGCGATAGTGCAGCCGGTCTTCGGCGCGTGGCGCAGGCTCCGGCACCTCGGCAACATCCGACGCCTCGCCCACAACGGTCGCGCGAAAGCGGCGACGGCGCAGCCAGTCGCCGGCCAGGTTGGAGGCGACCCGCTGCAGAAAAGCTTCGGGATTCTCGGGAGCGTCGGTCTGAGACGAACGGGCGATCCGCAGCCAGATATCGTTCAACAGATCCTGACTGGCCTGCTCGCACCCCGTGCGCCGGCGCAAAAAGCGCGCGAGCAGCTCCCGCTGCTTGAGATAGGCCGCCGCCAGCGATGCACTCGACATGAGACTTGAGCCGTTCCGAAGGATGTCTTCGAACAGGAACGAGCAGGCGGGACCGGCCCCGCAACGGCCCGGTCAGGGGGCGGCGTGTTACATCCAGCTGCCGCCGTTGACGTTGATCTCTTGCCCGGTGATGTAACTTGCACCATGCTCATCGACCTTTCCCCGTCAATGTCAGATGCAGCGCCGACAGGCCACGAATAATGAAGCTGGGCTCGAAATCCAGATTCCGGTTGCCGCGCGGCCCATGTTTCTCTGCGGACAGATCGATCGCCGAGGTCTGCTCGAGAAAGCGCTCGAGGATGATCCGCACTTCCACACGGGCGAGCGGCGCGCCGGCGCAGACATGCGCGCCGCGTCCGAAGGCAACGTGCTCTTTGATCTTGTCGCGATTGAGCTGGAACTGCGTAGGCTCGGGCCAGCGGCGGGGATCCCGATTGGCCGCGGCCAAAGCCAGGAAGACCTTCGTACCTACCGGAATCTCCACGCCGCCGATCCGAGTGTTCTTGCGCGCCAGACGCGCCGTCATTTTCGTCGAGCCTTCCAGGCGCAGGACTTCCTCGATGAGTTGAGGAATGAGTGCAGGATCGGCGCGCAACTTGTCCTGCAGCCCGGGCACGTCGACGATGTAACGCACCGAATTACCGAGCAGCTTGGCGCTCGTGTCCTGCCCCGCGCCGAACAGGAAGGTGGCGAGCCGGACGATCTCCATGAGATCCGGCGTCGAGCCGTCGGGATAGGTGGCGTTCGCTAGCTCGGACAACACGTCGGAGCGCGGATTGGCGCGGCGATCCATCACGTACTGCGCGAAGTATCGGCCCATGAACTCCAGCGGACCGTTCTGCGCCTGTTGATCTTCCGTCTCGATATTTCCGGGCGGCGGACCGGCGGCGATCACTTCCATGAACAGCTTGCGATCATCGGCGGGCACGCCGAGCAGATCCGCGATGACGAGCGTGACGAACGGCGTGGCGATCTCGTTGATCATCTCGCAGCCGCCTCGCGCCACCGCGTCCCTCACCAACTCGCCGGCGTACTCGCGAATGAACTCCTCGTTCGCCTTGAGACGCGAGGGCGTGAACAAGCGGCTGAGGATGGACCGCGACATCGAGTGCTGCCGATCGTCATAGGCGACCAGCAGATCGCCGCCGATGAACTGACTGCGATGAGCTTCGATCTGCGGCGTCAGGTCCTCGCCTTGCGGAGTGAACGGCAACGGCATGGCCGGCCCTTGAGGCGCGATCGCCGAGGAGAAATCGGCCGTGTTGCTCAAGACCTCGAGCGCCTCGGCATAGCCGGTCACGACCACGACACCCCGATGAGGCAGCGTGTACACCGGCCCTCTGGCGCGGACCGCCTCGAAATACTCGTACGGCTCTTTCAACACCGAGAAGTCGGTGAAGTAGTCGCGTTCTTCCATTCGCATGACTGGTCCCCCGCTGCGATGGAACTATGAAACACCATGTTGCTAAGATAAGCAACACTATGAATCATAGTTTGTCGGCTACAATGGCATCCCATGGCATCGAGAACGCACCGGCCTCACTTATCAGCGGCGCAAGATCCGCGCGCGGTTCACACCCGCGAATCTATGCGCACCGCGCTGCTGGAACTGTTGGAAGAGAAGCCGCTGGATCAGATCAGCATCCGTGACATCGCAGCCCGCGCGGGCATCAGCTATGTCACCTTCTTCCGCCATCACCCGACGAAAGAATCGCTGCTGCATGCGGTCGCGGCCGATCAGGTTCGTCAGCTGTCCGAGCTGATGCTGCCGGCGCTGGAAGCGGACGACACGCGCACCGCTTCGGTGAATTTGTGTACCTACGTCGATTCGCACCGCAAGCTTTGGTCCACGCTGCTGACGGGCGGCGCGGCTTCGGTGTTGCGCGAGGAACTGCTCAAGAAGTCCAGCGAAGTGGCGTCCACCCGCTCGAATCCAAACAACTGGCTGCCGCCCGAGCTGGCCGTGACGTTCAATGTGACTTGTACGATCGAGTTGTTGAGCTGGTGGCTGCGCCAAAAGCGCCCCGTCTCCATCGACCGGATCGCGGAGATTCAAGAGCGCATCATCATCAACCCCACCATCGATGCCGACCGGAACTGGGCTCAGCGCGCTAAAACCAAGCGCGCCAAGCGTTCCTGACCCAAGGCTGCGCCACTCAACGAGCGCAGCCCGGGGAGACCGACCTCAATCTCCAAAGCGATAGCGCAAGCGCACGCCGTACATGCGCGGCTCGCCGAGCGACGCGTATTCGCTGCCCGAAGTCGCCAGGCCCGGAACGTACTGGTAGTACTCCTCGTCGGTGACGTTGGTCGCGAATACGGACGCATCCACGGAGGTTCCCGCGATGCCGTCCCAGTTCACGTTTAGATTGAGCAGATTGCGACTGTCGATCGTTCCCAGGTCCTGGCCATACAGCGCCACGATCGCAGGATCGTGATAGCCGTAAGTGGTCAGCTGCTCGTCAGTGTGCACGAACGTCGCGCCGAACGTGATCGATCCCACCGTCTCGGGCAAGCGCCAGGTGTAGTTCGCCGATAGCGCATATTTGTTCTCGGGCGACAGCGCGAGCGGCGCACCGCTTTCGATCTGCGAAGTCTGCACCTGATAGTTCGGATCGACCGTCGTCACCGAATCGATGCTTCTGATCTCGGCCTTGAGATACGTGTAGCTGGCATCGAGCGTGAGCCCATCGAGCGGCGAAATCGACAGCTCGATTTCCGCGCCATAGATGCGCGACTTACCGGCATTCATGACCGCCGTCGTCGGCGACACCGGCGCCGTGGCGCCCGTCACTGGATCGACGCGAGCGTCGAAGCCGAACTGCAGCTGCTGATCGCTGAAGTCGTTATAGAACGCGGCGATGTTGAACAGACCGCGCACTGCCGAGCGGAAGCTGGTCTTCAAACCAACTTCGAAGTTATCGACCTGCTCCGGATCGAAGGTGCGGTGGTCGATGGGCGCGTTGGTGAACACGCCACCCGCGCGATAGCCGCGAGCGTACTTGCCGTACACCAGCACGTCGTCGCCGGGCTTGTAATCCAGGCCGAGCAACCAGGTGGGCTTGTCGGACTCCTGTTTCAGATACTGACTGCAGTTATTCGCAGTCGTCGATGGATCCGTACAACGTTGCGTCGGAGCGCCGAGGAATGGCGGCAACACCGGGAAGTTATAGGTGATGCGCTGAGCGTTGTTCGTCTGCTCGTCCCACGTGTAACGCAGGCCGCCCGTCAACGTAAACTGACTGGACAGATCGTAGCTCGACTGCGCATAAATGCCGCGGCTCCGATACGTCGTCCTGCCGGCCGTGTAGTTGACTGCAGCGACATTGATTGGCACCGGAAAGCCGAGTTGCTGACTCAGCGCGACGCTGAACACGCTGCCGATCGGGTCGCTGCAGGCGAGTGACGCCAGGTCAGTGCACGCCGCCAGCTGCGGCGATTGATTGCCCACAGTGCTGAGTGGATCGCTCCATTCCAGATAACCGCCGGCCTGATACCTCAACCGCCCATCCTCGCTGCCTCCTTGCAGCTGCAGCTCTTCGGTGTACGTGGACTGATCCGCTATGTTGTGACCCGGAATTGCAAACACGCCCGTGAACACAGCCGGCACACCACGGAAGAAGACTGGTTGATACGCCGCGGGCAGCGTGCTCGCCTGCCAGTTCGTACCGAACAGCGGCGAGCGCTGCTCATTGGTGAACTCGGCATAGCTTGCGATGTTCTTGAGCGTGACTGTGTCGCTCACATGCCAGCTCGTCGTATTGATCAGCTGCCATTGCTCGATGAGCGAAATCGGATTGGGCACGGCCGCCTGCACGTCATGAAAGTCCGTGCCGCGCGCCTGCTCGGACTGCAGCTGTCCGCAGGAAAGAATGCCGACGAAGTTGCGCAAGCCGATCTGCGGATTGGGCGGATTGTAGCCAGTCGGATTGCAAGCGATCAGTTTCTCCACGCTGCCATGGGTGTCCGACTTGCTCCAGGACGCAATGGTGTAATTCTCGAGATTCGGCGTGAGATCGAGCACCAGGCTGGCACGCACGGCGCTGTAGTTAACGTCGTTGTAGTCCTTCGGCCCGATGCCCGAGATATTGTTCAGATATCCCTCGCGCTCCTGATGATCCGCCGCGAGACGAAACCGCGCGTTCTCGCCGAAGGGCGCATTCAACGCCGCCTGCAGCCGATACATATCGTAGTCGCCGTACGACCCTTCGATATATCCACCGAAATCGCCCGTCGGCTTCTGTGGCACGAGCAGTACGGCACCGCCGGTCGTGTTTCGTCCGAACAGCGTGCCCTGCGGGCCTTTCAAGATCTGCACGTTTTGTAGATCGAAGAAGCTGCCGGGGCCGACGCCGTCGCCCGCCTGCGTGCCTTGTGTCGGGCCGCGCGGTGCGACCACATCGGCAAAGTAAGTGCCCACCGAAGGCTGCGTGCCGAGCTCTTGAACGAAACCGCGGATCGCGAAGCTCGTGTTCTCGATGCCGAAATTACTGTTCGCCGACAGCGACGGCGTGAAGTTCGCGAGATCGACCGCGTTGGTCACGTTGCGATTCGCCAGCTGTTCCTGGTTGTAAACGGTGATGGAGATCGGAACGTCCTGCAGTCGTTCCTCGGTGCGTCGGGCGGTGACGATGATTTCGTTGAGCTCGTCGATCGCCACATCGCTGGCCGTATTGGACGGCGGTGCTTGAGACAACGCGGGTAAGCTCACTCCCAAGCCTGCCGCCAGCGCGGCGCCGAGGACCAACGAACGCTTGTGCAACTCCGCCTTCATGGCTCTCCCCCTTCCCGATTCTGTTTTTACATGAAACGACTATCCGTCTTGTGGCGCGACCTTCACCTGCAAGCCGTCGAGCGCAGCCGTGATACGAATCTCAAGGTGCGACCGCTCTCGACCTCCAGCTCACGAACTTCCCCGTCGACGCCGGTCACCACAACCTTGGGCATGAATGTCACCGATCCGGGAGGAATTCGAGCTATCCACGGCGGCAACTTGCGTTGACCGTGGTGCTGTCGCGAGGCCGCCCGTTGCACTTATGAAACACAGTGTTACCTTAAGAAACACTGTGTATCACAGATTCGGGCTTGTCAACTTCACCGGAGGAGTTGCGCACGCCTTGGAACAAGGCGTGCGCGGTCAGCGAGTTATTGCTGAAGCGTCCAATTCACCGACTCGGTGAGCATGGAGCCATTCGACAGTTCGACCGTCCATTCAATCGGCGCACCCGCGGCCAGCGGCAGCACTGCATCGGCGTTCGGACACAGCACTGCGGGCTGGCCAGCGCTGGTCGGCGGCGGCACCAGCGTGCAATACCCCGGGTAGCCGATCGGCAACGGCGCGCCATTGGCCTTCGCGATCACATTCACGACGTTGCTGTTACGAGGCAGCGTCAACGCCGCGTCGAAGTGTTGATTGGGCAGGAAGCTGCCGGCGGCCGGCGACACTTCGAGGGTATCCGCGACGATCAGCTCCGCGCTCTCGATCTCAGCGCGGATGAAATACGATAAGCCCGGCCCGTTGATCGTGATGCTCTTCGTGCTGTAGTCGGCCAGAGTAGGCGCGGCAGCCGGCAGCGCCGTCGATTGGGTCACGCTGCCATAGCCGAAAAATTGCACCATGATGTTGCCGACCTCCGTTCCGTTCGACAGCGGCTTGTTCTGGAAACTGGAAATCCAGAAAGCGCCTGCCGAGCCAGGCTCCTCCGCCTGGACGGTGATGTAGATTTCCTGCGTGGGCTGCACACTCTCGAACACGAACCCACCCGTCGCGAAACGCACGCGCGCCTCATTGGCATAGGGACGGTAGTTGCCGACACTTGGATCCGGCGAAAGATCCGGCGTGTTGGTGTTGTAAACATAGGTTCCGGTCAAGCGCGAGCCTTGCACGATCTTGCCGTTGAACAAGCCTTGCATATCGACCGCATTGATGACTCTCGCCACCACTTTCACGCGCACGACCTCCGCCATCGCCGGTGCACACGCCAGTGCCGACAACAACAGACTGCTGACAAACAATGCTGCCTTCTTCATGGTTCTCCCTAACGTAAGTTGCGAGTTTGATGGAAGCGCGAATCCATCACGCGCAACAGCGCCTCGCCAGGGAGCAGTTAGTGACTGAGCCGGCGGCGCACGAACGGCGCCGCGAACGTTGCAGCTATTGGCCGATCCCTGGCGGTTCCCTGCTGCCGGCCTCAATCATTGAGGCCGTGTTTCCGAATTCGCGCTCGTATAGTACTCATTCGAAGCTCGCCTTCACAGTGAACATGAAGTTACGAGGCTCGCCGTACCAGTTGCCGTTGCTCAGTCCGCCGATGGTGCGCAGATAGGTCTTGTCCGTCAGATTGTTTACGTTGAGCGCCAGATCGATCGTGTCGTTGAGCTGATAGCTGGCGCGAGTCGACCAGATCGCATAGCCGCCTTGTTGAAAGCGAATCGCACCGGAGGTTTTGTACGCTTCGGTCTGCGCGTTGACGCCACCGCCGACGCTCAGACGGGACAGCACGCCCGGCAGCTTATAGTCGGTCCATACCCGCACGCTGTGCTTCGGCGTGAACGAGCTGAGCGGCTTGCCCTCATTGGCGCTCGGTGTGCCGGTGGCGGTCTTGTCGCGCAGATATTCGGTGGTCGTGTAAGTGTAGCCGGCGAACACGTTCCACGACTCGGTCAGCGTGCCGTTGATTTCGGCATCGAAGCCACGGCTGCGCACCTCGCCTTCGGCGATGGAGCAAACGCCGCCCACGGGCGACGCGGGGCAAGGATTCGGCGTATTCGGATCGGTCTGACGACGGTTGACCTCTTCGATCTGGTAGGCCGCGAAAGAAACATTGGCCAGGCCTTCGAACAACTCGCCTTTCAGTCCGATCTCGTAGCTTTGACCTTCGGCCGGATCGAGCGGCTCGCCCGCCGCGGTGTAGCTACTGGCCTGGGATGTGAATGTCTCGGCATAGCTCACATAGGTCGACCAGTTCTTGCCGAGCTCATAGGAGACGGCGCCGTACGGCGTGAACACATCGCTGTCCTTGGCGTGCGCGCTCGTCAGGCCGGTGACCTTGTTGAAGACCTCGTTCTCGTACTCACTGAAGCGGCCGCCGACGATTACGCTCAACGGATCGGTCAGTCGGAAACGCACGGAACCGAAGAATCCCGTCTGCTCCGTCGTTTCTTCAGTACGCGTCTTCGCACGCGCCGGCACAGTCGGGAACACTGCATACTGGCTCGGATCGAAGGCGAGCGGATTGATGGCCGGATTCGGCACCGTGAACAGCTGGCTGTCCAGATCGTAAGTGCGCTTCCAGTAGTTCGCGCCGACGATGACATCGTGACGACGCCCGAAGGCGTCGAAGCCGCCGGTCAACGTCGCGTCAGCGGAGTTTTGATTGCCGATCAGGTGCTGATTGAACGCAGAGAGGGTCGATCCCGTCAGCGTGGTCACGTTGACCGTGCCGAACGCCGAGCCGGAATGATCGTGATTGTCCTCGCGATCGTTCAGCGCCCCGATCTTCAATTCCCACACATCGTTGAAACGATGTTTCAGATCGGCGAACACCGTGGTGCTCTTGGCATTGGTGTCGGACCAGGCGGCGTTGAGATAAGTCGAACGGCTCAGGTTCAGCGACCTGCCATCGGCGTAACGCGGCAGGCCGGCGTAGAACGGCGTCATCTGGTTCTCTTCGTACTTCATGCCGGCCGCAATCGTGGTCGACGAGCCCAGGTCGTACTCGATGATGCCGTAGCCGAGGGGCTTCTTCGTTTCGGCGACGTCATAGAAGAACTCTCGATCCTGATAGGCCGCCACGAAGCGGCCGCGCAAGCTGCCCGAGCCGTTCAAGCCGCCGGTCACGTCGAGCTCGCTGCGATAGTTGTTCCACGATCCGACGCTGAGCGAGCCGCGCACGGCGAAATCGGCGCTGGCACGTTTGCGAACCAGGTTCACGGTGCCGCCCGGCGTCGAGGCGCCGGCAAACAATCCCGCCGGTCCGCGCAGCACTTCGACACGGTCGTAAATCGCGGTGTCGCCCTGAATCGCAAAGCCCTTGGCAGTCTGACTGAACTGGGTCGGCACCCCGTCGAATTGCACCGAGCTGATCTGGAAGCCGCGCGAGTAGAAGGCACGCTCATAGCTGCTGTTCTGCTCGACGACGATGCCGGTCGCGGCCTGCAACGCTTCATCGAGCGTCTGCAAGTTCTGATCTTCGAGGCGCTCGCGCGTGATGACGGTGACCGAGTTGGTGACGTCTTTCAGCCGCTGCGAGCCTTTGCCGATGGT
Organism: Steroidobacter flavus; assembly: GCF_042651805.1. Classification (NCBI taxonomy): domain Bacteria; kingdom Pseudomonadati; phylum Pseudomonadota; class Gammaproteobacteria; order Steroidobacterales; family Steroidobacteraceae; genus Steroidobacter; species Steroidobacter flavus. The sequence continues at coordinate 697,051 of NZ_JBHSDU010000003.1, forward strand.
CGCGCTCGACGCGCCGTAAGAGCCTGTGCCTTCGGTGGTGTCGCCGATCTCGCTCGCCTCGACCCGCAGCTTCTTGAGCTTCTGCGCGTCCTCGCTTTCTTGCGCCGATGCGGATGTGACAGCGGCAAACGCGAGCACGAGAGCGACACCCGCGCGAACGGAACCAACGCAAGCCATGCGAACTCCTCAACGACAAATGATTGAGCGAGTGCTTGCCGGATCGATGATGGGGCCGCTGGAGTCGCACTCGCGAGCGGCGGGCGGGCTCCGGGGAAGGAGCGTGGCTAGCAGTTCCAGATGCGAGCTATTCTCAGGTAGTGCCACAAGGATTGCAACTTCGCCATGGCGCTCGGTACCCTGCGCGCGAAGGAAATTCTCAACGTGACCGAACGACTCCCGCTGTTATTGTTGCCCGGCCTGTTATGCGATCAGCGGCTGTGGCGTGATCAAGCTCGCGACCTCGGCGACATCGCCGAGCCCACCCTCCCGGATCTCACGCTCGATGACAGCTTGAGCGCGATGGCCAAACGCGTCCTCGACGCCGCGCCCGAGCGCTTCGCGCTGGCGGCGCTGTCGATGGGCGGTTATGTCGCGTTCGAAATCCTGCGTCAGCAACCGGAACGCGTGACACGACTTGCGCTCGTGGATACCAGCGCCGCGCTCGACTCACCGCAACGAGTGACGCAACGATTGGCCGGTATCCAGTCGTTGAAGCACGGACGATTCTTCGGCGTCACGACCCGCATGTTGCCGCAGCTCGTTCACACCCAGCATGTGCATGGCCCGATCGGCGAAGAAGTGCAAGCGATGGCCAAGCGCGTCGGCGGCGAAGCCTTCCTGCGTCAGCAGAACGCCATTCTCAATCGGCCCGACTCGCGACCGTTGCTAGCGTCGATCAAAGTTCCGACGCTCGTTGCGGTCGGCGACTCGGACATTCTGACGCCGCCGAGCGATGCTGAAGACATGCATCGGCAGATCGCGGGCTCGACCTATCATGTGTTTCCCGAGTGCGGCCATTTGCCGCCGATGGAAGTGCCGGAGCAGACATCGCAGCTGCTACGCCGCTGGCTCCTTGAATAAATTTCACGACTGACGACGGTGGTCGCCACCGTATGGCATCGAGTCGCGACCCGGCGCATGATCGCCGCATGAGTCGCATCGTTGCAGTCATCAGTGGCTTCGTCAGCGTCATCGCACTCGCCAGTTGTGCGATGACCAAATCTCCGCCCGCCGCTCCACCGACACTGAGCTTTCAGATCGACGAGGGGCGCAACATCAACAGCTTCATGCGCGAAGGCGCGGTCGCTGCGCATTTGTTACTACGATCCGGCACGGACCCACGCATTCTCGTGGCGTTCCCTGCAGGCAATAGTGGCGTGGGCCTTTGGTTCAACAAGAGCGAGCAGCCGGTTGCTTGGACGCTTTCTCAGCCCCCTGCTCCCGTGTCGGAGAAAGATGCGGAAGGTCGGTCGCTTCATGGCATCGAAGCGGAGGTCACAGTCGATACCGCGAGGCTCAATATCCATGAAGCCGTGCTGTCCTCAGTGCGTGTGCTGCGTGACTATCAAGCGCTCGGCACGCTGCCGGAAGGCATCGCCGTTGCGCCTGCTGTTATCGGCGATCGCATCGAATGGGCCCGATCGCGACTGGATGGCGCGGCGGGCTATCGGCTCTCGATTGAAGCGCTCGATGGCGCGCAGGTTTCGAACGAAGCCATCACTGGCAGCGGCAAGCTGCGATTGAAGATCGTCGCGTTGACTGGCGAGACGCCACTCACGCCGATCGACAACACCTCGCTACTGACCGCGACCGCCGCTCGCGACACGCGTGCTCGTGACGTGCTCACCTTTCTCAGTTATCGCGAGAAGTACCTCGCAGGCTCGTGGCGCTTCGACACCTACTTCGGTCGCGACACCATGATGTCGCTGACGCTGCTCGCGCCGGTGCTGCAAAACCTGGCCATCGAGAGCGGCATCGGCGCAGTGCTGACTCGCCTCGCGCCGAATGGAGAGGTCGCGCACGAAGAAGACATTGGTGAGTTCGCCGTCCTCCGCAATTTGAAGGAGGGTCGCGGCGCCATCGACACGCCGATCTACGACTACGGAATGATCGACGACGACTTCATGCTCGCGCCGGTTACCGCCAATTGGCTGTTGGAGACCGAAGGCCGAACCGTTGCACAGAAGTTTCTCTCGGACAAGAACGCCACCGGCCAGCGACAGGGTGACTCGCTCGTGCGGAACCTGGTGTGGGTGGTGGAACGCACGGCCGCGTTCGCCGCCGATCCGAAGGCTTCGAATCTGGTCGGCCTCAAGGAAGGCCGCATGACCGGGCAATGGCGCGACAGCGAGGAAGGTCTCGGTCGAGGACGTTACGCCTATGACGTGAACGCAGTCTTCGTTCCCGCCGCGCTCGATGCGATCGATCGATTGCTCAAGAGCGGCTTGCTCGATAGCTATCTCACGGATGCCCAACGTCGCACGCTGCAGAAAGCAAGCACTCAACACGACGCGTGGTCGCGCAACGCGCCACCGATGTTTACAGTGACCTTGCCTGCTAAACAGGCGCGAGATCAGGTGTCAGCTTATGCGACCGCTCTCGGCGTGGACGCGAAGGCGCCGCTCGCCGCACTCGACAGCGGCCTGCGCGAGCAGTCGCTGACGTTCAATGCGCTCTCGCTCGATGCGAATGGCCAGCCGATCCCGATCATGCATTCCGACGATGGTTTCGCGCTGTTGTTCACCCAGCCGACGGCTGCACAGCTGCAACGTTCGATCGATGCCCTCATGCGGCCGTTTCCCGCGGGGCTGCTGACGCCCGTAGGCATGTTGGTCGCGAATCCTGCGTTTGCCGATCGCGAGACGCAGTCACGCTTCGACAACACGGCGTATCACGGCACGGTTGTATGGTCGTGGCAGCAGGCGGTGTTCGCGGCGGGATTGAGTCGTCAGCTGGCGCGGACGGACTTGTCTGCCGATCTTCGCACTCGATTGCAGACGGCGCGGTCGCAACTGTGGAAGGCAATCGACGCCGGCAACTCGTTTCGGTCTTCGGAGCTTTGGTCGTGGTCGTTCTCGAACGGTCAGTATCGACCCGAAGCGTTCGGACAGCACAACACCCACGCGGATGAATCGAACGCCGCTCAGCTCTGGAGCACGGTGTATCTATCGTTCCAGAACGGCGAGTGGCTGGGCGCCCGGCAGGCGCAATGAATCGACCGTAACCTGGCGCTGCTCCGAGCGCGGCGCCGAAAATCAACCATTATTTGGAGCTGCTGCGGCCGGAGCGCCGGGAATCGACCATGACCTGGCGCTGCTTCTGGCGGGGCGCGCGAATCAACCATTACTTGGCGCTGCTCCGGGGCGGGGCGCGAATCGACCATTACTTGGCGTTGCTCCGGGCGAGCGCCGCGATTATTTATTTGAGCCGGCGGCGGCCGCGGCGGCGCGCCGGCGCGAGATCGCGACCGGCACGAGCGAAGCGAGTAACAAGAAGCCGATGACGGCCCAGGCGGGCGGCAGCCACGACTGCTCTTCAGCCGCCGCGCCTTCCTTCTCGATGAGTTTCGGGCGGGCGTCAGCGACGGCGTCGATCTCGACATCCACGCCATGACCCTCGGCGGCATACGCCGACACTCGATAGCGATGTCCTTCCACAACCGGAAAGCTGAACTTGCCCTCGTTATCAGTCTCGCCGGCCGCGGCAGTTGCTCCCTGCGTGGACAAGTCGAGCAGTTCCACAGACTCACGAACAGCCAGCTCGCCGTTCGAGTAATACACGGTGCCTTCAATCTTATCGCCCACATGCTTGGCATCGAGCAGCAGGCCGTGCGCGGCCGCGAGACCGGGCAGCAGAACCATTAAACAAACAAATCGCGCGATGAGCTGCATGCGGTTACTTCGCATCGAACCCGAAGGAATATTCATAGCTCAGCTCCGTGTATTTGGGATTGCCCGTGACGGGAATGCGCTTGCCCGCCCACAGACGGTTGAAACCCTTCTTCGGCACGAAGGCCGCGACGCCATCGGCATCGGTCACTGGATCGGTCGCCGTGCCTTCTTCGCCGTGGCCAAGCTTAACACCCGCCGCTGGCTTGCCGTCCTGAAGCACACGAACGCGGAACGGTTGATCAGCCGTCGGCTGCTGTGCTGACAAGGGAACAACCTCGAATGGCTGACCGAGCGTCTTGGTCACGAGCGGCGCCCAGTCCACGACCGTCTTGTGATACTTCACCGCATAAGTCGCGCGCGTCGCGCCGGGCACTTCGTTCATGGGCTTCTCGACACTCGGCCCCGTCGCCGGCTTGGTGTGAATGCCGTTATCGAAATGCATGGAGATCAAAGCGGGCGCGCCGTCGACATGCAGACGCACGCCATCGGCCGCGATGTCCTGTTTGACGGCGAGCTTCTTGCCCTGCTTGTCGACCGCCTCGATCCGTTTGATCTTCTCCGGCTGGTAGGTCTCGAGCTTGCCGGCGTGGCCACCAAACTTCACCTGGAAATCGCCCTTGCCCTCCGGCTCGAGCCACACCGTGTGCGCCATCGCGGCCGAAGCACAACACGTGAGCATCGCGGAAAGAATCAGCTGACGCATATCAATATTCCTTAAAAATCGAACTGGATGCCGGCGCGCACCGTGCGCGGCGAACCGGGAGCAAACAAGAGCTGACCGCCGATCACCGAGACCGACGTGGCGTACTTCTCGTCGGTGACGTTGTCGAGCCGGGCATAGATGCGATAGCTGCGCTCGCCGCGGCTGGTATAAGAGACGCCGAGATCGAGCAGATCGTAGTTCTCCGCTTGCAGCGTATTCAGCGCATCGACCTCATACTCGCCGACGTAACGCCAGAACGCGTTGACGCTCCAGTTCTCGAACGGCCGGAAGGTCGCTTCGAGACTGCCTGAATTCTCCGGCACGCCGGCCACCGACAAGCCCAACAGACGAGCGTCCGCATTCTGCGTCACCTCGGTATCGGTGATGCCGTAAACCGCGTTCAGCTCGAAACTCTCGACTGGCTTCCATCGCGCGCTCGCCTCGACGCCTTTGCGCAAGGTCGCGCCATAGTTCTCATACACGCCCGGCGACACCGTGCGCACTTCGCCCGTCGACTTCAGACGGTAGCCGGCGATGTCGAACTCGAACGCATCGGCCGCGACGAAGTGCGCGCCGATCTCAGTCTGCCGGAAGATGTTCTCGTCCAGGGGCTGACCGCCGATTGCATATTTCACGAAGCCGTTCGGCAGCGCGAAGCCTTCGGCCCAGCTGGCACGCAGTTGCAGCCAGTCCGTCACTTGCGAGTTCAGCCCCAACTTCGGGCTCACATGATCCGCCTTGTTGAGCGCGCCGCACGGATCGGTGCCGGTCTCCGCGCCACGCAACTCACAACCGCCAGTGAAGCGATCCGCGCGCAAACCGACCGACAGCTGAGCGAGCGGATGCACGTTCGCTCTGACTTCAGTGAATGCCGAGACACTGTTGAGCTCGGTCTCGCGATTCGACTGCGCCGGCAGGACACGGCGACGATGATCGAGGCCGTCGAAGAACTTGTATTCGGTAGACTCGCGGAACGTTTCGACGCCGGCGATATAACTCACCGGGATCGACGCCAGCGCCGTCACGCCATTCAAGCTGGTGCCGGCACCGAACACGCTGCGGTCGTAGGTTTCTTCACGCTGCCGCCACGTCGTCGCATTGATGGGCCGCGAGAACCAGCGCGTGAAGTCCTGCTGAGTCGTGTATGCGAACGTCAGCAGCTTGAGCTCGTCATTGATCGCATAGTTCACGTCACCGCGAACCGTCAGGAATTCCTTATCCGCGCCGTCGTTCTGAGTGTTCGGATCGATGCCGCGAGGATTGGATTGGAATTGCGCCTGCGTCAGATACGACGCGGAATCGCTCTCCGACTGCAAGTAACGCGTCGACAGCGCAACCTGCAGCGCCGGCGTGACTTCCGCCGACCAACGACCGGCGAACGTGCCACGCTCGGTGTGACCCTGCGGCCGATAGCCGTCAGTGCGGAATAGCTGGCCGGCAAGATTGATCTGCTGAGTGTCGCTGAGCCGCGAGCCGTAAGCAGCTTGCAGATCCACGGTGTCGTAAGAGCCCAGCGACAAATCCGTCTCGGCGTAGTCGCCGCTCTTGCGCGTCTGGATATCGACCAGGCCGCCGCGATTGTAGTTGCCGTACAGCGCCGACACTGGACCCTTGAAGACGGTGAACGATTCGATCTCCAGCGGCACGACCGTGTTCAGATCGACATAGCCGTCCGCGTGCGACATGGCTTCGTTGAGCGGAATGCCGTCGATCACCGCACCGAGATCGCCACCGTGACCGCCGCTGCCGAAGCCGCGAATCACGATGTTGCTGGCCACCGAGCCGAGCTGCAGATCGCGCACCACCATGCCCGGCACGAGACGGAGCAGTTCGTCCACATCCGAGGGCGCCTGCTCGCGAATGACGGACGTATCGAGCACTGTCGCGCTGTACGCTGACTCTTGGGCACGAAGCAATTGGCCCTTGACGACCACTTCGTCGATGGTCGCCTCACTGGGGTGCGTCTCCGCCACCGCGCCGAACGATATTGTTCCCAGCGTGCAAGCCACTGCCCATCGCAATCCGTTATTGATCGACACGACCTTCTCCATCACGAGGGGTAAACAACACTTTCAGAGACTGCGGTCACATCGTGCGAGGACGTGACATAACCATGAACCTGCAGCGCCAGCAGCACTGCGCTCGCCGCAATCAACGCACCGTTGGTGACGCGCGTGATCGCCGGAAACGCGGTACTCGTCCGCCAGACTTTGACGACCGCAGTCATCAACACGAGCGCGGCGATCTGCCCGAACTCGACGCCGATGTTGAATGCGATGATCTTCGGCACCAGCTCCGGATCTTTCGCCAAAGTCATCTGCTGCAAGCGGGTCGACAGTCCGAAGCCGTGAATCAAGCCGAACACGAACACCATGAACAGCAGATTCGGCGCCGGCCGACCGAACCAGCGACGAAACAAGTCGAGATTCTCGAACGCCTTGTAAGTCACGGTCAGCGCGATCACCGCGTCGACCAGATAAGGATTGGCAGTGATGCCCGCGAGCGTCGCGAACAACAGCGTAATCGTGTGACCGGCGGTGAACGCCGTGATGAACACGACGATCTGACTGAAGCGCGTCAGAAACAGCATCACGCCCAGCAGGAACAACAAATGATCGTAGCCGGTGAGCATGTGTTCGGCGCCGATCCACGCGGCATCGACAAGACCGCCGATCAGCATGCGCTGCTGCGCTTGTTCGCTGACCGAGTGCGCCATGGCTGTAGCCGCGGCGAGCAGGACGCTCGCCGAGCCACAGACAACACACAATAGCTTTAACAAACGGCTTCTCACGACCGGCCTGCGCCCCTCATCAATTTATTCGCATCGAACCGTCCGGGGCGCGAGCGGGGTGTATGATGAATCTCAAATATTTCACACTGGTTTCAGATCGCCAAATTTTTCTGCCTCTGCATGACGCCCGGGAATGCGCGCATTCCTTTAGGTTATGCTGACGGCCTCGCGACACGAGAATTCCCATGCGCCGACTCACCATTTCCATCGACGACGAGCTCGCCGACACCTTCGACCAGTTCATGCAGCAGAAGGGTTATCAGAACCGTTCTGAAGCGTTTCGCGATTTGTTACGGGGCGAGTTGGGCCGCGACACGGTCGATCACGGTGGCGCGCACCATTGCGTGGCGGCGCTGAGTTATGTGTACAACCATCACGAGCGTCAGCTCGCCGGACGGCTGGCGCAGATTCAGCACGATCATCACGACGTGACGGTCTCGACCATGCACGCGCATCTGGATCACGACAATTGCATCGAGACCATGATCCTGCGCGGACACACCCAGGAAGTGGTGCAGTTCGCGGAAGCGCTGATCGCCGAGAAAGGCGTGCGCCATGGCAAGTTCAATGTGATTCCGGTGGAGTCCGAGGCCAACGGACGCGCACATCATCACCATCACCACGTCCACTTGCGACCGCACCGCTGAAGCCGCGATCATCGGCGTTTCGTCTGAGGGAGATGACCGATGCGATCCAAACTGTTCACGCCGGCCCAGGTCGGCCCGCTCACGCTCGCCAACCGCATCGTGATCGCGCCCATGTGCCAGTATTCAGCCGACAACGGCAACATGACCGACTGGCATCAGATCCATCTCGGCCAGCTGGCGTTGTCGGGCGCGGCCCTGCTGACCATCGAAGCCACTGCCGTCACACCCGAAGGCCGGATCTCCTACGCGGACGTGGGGCTGTTCTCCGACGAGAACGAGCGCGCCATGCATCGGGTCGTCGAGTCGGTGCGACGTTGGTCGGACATGCCGATCGCGATTCAGCTCGCGCACGCCGGTCGCAAGGCATCGACTGATTTGCCCTGGAAAGGCGGCGCGCAACTCCCGCCTAATCATGCGCACGGCTGGCAAACCGAAGCGCCTTCTTCCGTTGCTTTTCACGAGAGCGAACATCCGCCGCTCGCGTTGGATCGCGACGGCCTCAAAAGAGTGCGCGACGCGTTCGTCGAGGCAGCCCGTCGCGCCGTGAGGATCGGTCTCGATGCGATCCAGCTGCACGGCGCGCACGGTTATCTGCTGCATCAGTTTCTATCGCCGCTCTCGAACCGTCGCCACGACGAATACGGCGGCTCGCTCGAGAATCGGATGCGCTTTCCGCTCGAAGTGTTCGATGCGGTCCGGGCCGCGGTGCCCGCCGAAAAGCCGGTCAGCATTCGGGTCTCGGGAACGGACTGGGCGCCGGACGGTTGGGATATCGAACAAACCGTCGAGTTCGCCAAAGCATTGGAGGCACACGGCTGCCAGGCCATTCATGTTTCCAGCGGCGGACTGACACCGGCGCAGAAGATCGCAGTCGGCCCCGGCTATCAAGTGCCGCTGGCACGCGCCGTCAAAGCAGCCGTCAAGATGCCGGTGATCGCAGTTGGATTGATTACGGATTTCGAGCACGCCGAATCGGTGCTCGTTAACGGCGACGCGGACTTCATCGCCCTTGCTCGCGCCATGCTCTACAACCCGCGCTGGCCGTGGCACGCCGCGGCTCACTTCGGTGCGCGAGTGAAAGCGCCCGATCAATATTTGCGCTCTCAGCCGGCGCGCTTCCGCGGTTTGTTCGATATCCGCGCTGACGATTGAGCGCGAATCAGGTGCTCGGCTTCGCCGCCTGGCTCGGGACCGTCTTGTTGCCCTGATAGACAGGTTGCGTGCCGAGCACCATCGCGTCGAGCTTGCGACGCTGATTGGTCTCGGTATAGAAACGTGAAATGCGCTCGCGGGCTTTTTCGATCGTGTCGCGATCGACACCGGACGACGACGTGATCACCCGCAAGCTCGACACCAGGTAACGCTCCGCATCGTCGTTGCGCCCTTCACGATGCAACACTTCGCCGAGCGCGCTGGCGGAACGAGCGGAACGCCACTCGGGCGCATCGGTCCGCTTCCAACGATTCATCGACGCAGTGAACGCCGCCTCAGCATCGGCGAGCTTGCCGCCGGCAGCCAGCGCCTCGCCCAGGTAATGCTCGGCCGACGCGACATACTCGTGATCGGGCGGCAAGCTCTTCGCAAACAAATCCAGGGTGCTACGAAGCACTTCCTCGGCGTCCGCGAATTTGGATTGCTTGATCAGCACCGTGCCCAGCATGGTTTGCAGATAACCGATCTTGCCGTACGCGGTGCTGCCCGAATCATGATGCGCGGACAGTGCTTCGCGAACCAGGCCTTCGGCGGACTTCGGATCGCCTTGCGCCATGCGCACTTGCGCCAGCGATGCCAGCGTATCGGCGACCTTGCTGTTCGACTTGTAGAGCAGGCGCTGTGCCGTCAGCGTGCGCTCGAAGATGGGCGCGGCTTCGGAGACGCGGCCCTGATACAGCAGAATCTCGCCAAGGTGATAGTCGGCTTTGATACGGTCGGGATACAGCTCGGCCACATCGCGATAAATATCGACCGCTTCGCGAGCCGCCGCTTCCGCGCCCGCGAGGTCGTCGGACCAGGCCAGAATGTTTGCTAATTCGCTCAGGATGCTGCCGACCTCGGGATCGCGCGGGCCGCGCGCCTGGCGCATCAACTGCAACGCTTTGGTGAAGGACTGATACGCCTGCGCCGTGTTGCTGCGGAGGTTTTCGAGCCGGCCGTTTTCAACCAGCAGCGTCGCCGTGACTTCAGGATCGGTCTCGCCCGACAGCTGCGTCATCTGCTGGGCTTCGGTGAACAACTGATCGGATTGTTTGAATTGACCGGCCTCGCGCGTGGCAATCGCCAGCTCGATCAGCAACGAAGCGGTGCGAGGATTGTTGCCCGGCTGCAGCTGCCGCTGCAGACGCAAGGCGCTTTCCAATTGCGGGATGGCCCGGTCGGGCAAGCCCATGCGACGGTACGCGACGCCAATCGTTTCCAACAGCGGCGAGCGCACTTCGGGCTGCTCGCCGAGATCGGTTTCGATCGAACGGCTCGCTTGATCCAACACGTCCCGCGCCGTTTGTTCGCGACCGAAGTTCACGAACGGATCGGCCGCCGCGAACATGTTTCGCATAAAGCCCGAGACTTTCTCAGCGCGTTCCTTTTCCTGCGTGGCCAGCACCAACGCGGCTTCGGTCTGCGAGCGCTGATACGACATCACCGCCGAGACGCCGATGAGGAACATCACGAAGCTCGCACTCGCCGCCACGGCAAGACGATTCCGTCGCACGAATCGATTGGTGTAGTAAACCCAGTTGCCTTGCCGCGCCTGGACCGGCTCGCTCGACAGGTGATGCCGGATGTCGGCCATCAGCTGTTCGACGGAGCTGTACCGGGCCTGCGACTCCTTGCGGAGGGCACGCATGATGATGGCGTCGAGATCGCCGTTCAGGCTGCGTTCCAGCTTGTCCGGCGTGGTGCCGCGAGCGGCCGCGAGCGTGGCAATCGACGGCTCGTCTTCGCTCGGAGCTGCCGTCTTCGACGCATGCACGGCCGCACTCGGGCGCATCGGATCGGTGACGCAGATGGCGCGCTCGAGCTCGAGCTGGCTCGCCGACGACGAGGACAACGTGTAGGGACGCAGACCGGTGAGCAACTGATACAGGACGACGCCGAGCGAATAAACGTCGCTGGCGGTGGTCACCGGCTTGCCGAGGATCTGTTCGGGACTCGCGTACTCGGGGGTGAGCAGGCGGTCGTTCATGCGCGTCAGGTCCGACGGCTTGGTGACATCGCTCGCGTCCAGCAGCTTGGCGATACCGAAGTCGAGCAGCTTGGGCACGGCCTCGCCCGTGACCAGGATGTTCGCAGGCTTGATGTCGCGATGAACAATCAGGTTCTGGTGCGCGTACTGCACAGCGCCGCAAACCTGTAGAAACAATTCGAGCCGCGCCCGCAGATCCAATTGTTTCCGGTCGCAGTACTGATCCACGGGCTCGCCGTGGATGTATTCCATGACCAGATAGGGCTGATGAGTCTCAGTCTCGCCGGCGTCCAGCAGCCGGGCGATGTTGGGATGATTCAGGCTGGCCAGGATCTGGCGCTCGGCCCGGAACCGCAGGCCGAATGAAGCCGCGGCACTCTCATCGATGATCTTGACCGCGACCTGGGCGGAATACTGTTTGTCGGCGCGCTCGCCGAGATAAACGGTGCCCGAGCCGCCGCGGCCCAGCACGGAAACGATCATGTACTGGCCGATCACCCGGCCGATCAGGTTGCGATTCCGATTCTCGGAGGAGTTGTGCACCGCCTGACCGATCGCCCGCGAAATCGGTCCGGTGCCGTGTTGAGTGAAAGCGAACGCCACCAGATCCAGCAGCTCCCGCATTTCCTCGGGATTGTTGGCGTGTTTACGAATGAAAGACTCACGCTCCGCGCGCTGCAGCTTGGTCGCCTTCGCGAATAGATCCTCTATTCGCTTCCAGCGTTCTTCTGGCGCGTTCGGACTTGTCATAACGCAGTCATTTCTTCGCCGCAGCGCAGGCCCTTCTCACAACGCGCATTCCAACAAAACCCACACGAAAACATGAGTTACGGCGCCTCATTTTTAAAAACAAACAGCGCTGTGAGATCCACGTAGCCCTCGTCGCAGGTTGAATTCAGGGTTCTCCTGAATATCCATTTTCCTTTGCATAATGAACAATCCATGTGACGGGCTTCACAAGTTGATATCACTTGGAATAACGAGCCCAGCGTTTTGAAGGTTGGGACACATTTTTTTTTAGCGGGAGTGTTCAATGCGCATTCGTCTGGTCTCTGTTGCAGTCGCCACCATCCTCAGCGCCGTTATGACAAATGCCGCGCTCGCAGGCGACACCGGCGGTGCAAAACGCCCCCTGTTCCAACTCGCCGGCGACACGGGTGGTGCCAAGCGTCCGCTGCTCGCCGGTGACACCGGCGGTGCCAAGCGCCCCCTGTTCCAGCTCGCCGGTGACACTGGCGGTGCTAAGCGTCCTCTGCTCGCCGGCGATACCGGCGGTGCCAAGCGTCCTCTGCTCGCCGGAGACACCGGTGGTGCCAAGCGTCCTCTGCTCGCCGGAGACACCGGCGGTGCCAAGCGTCCTCTGCTCGCCGGAGACACCGGCGGTGCCAAGCGTCCCCTGCTCGCCGGCGATACCGGTGGTGCCAAACGTCCGCTGCTCGCCGGAGACACCGGCGGTGCCAAGCGTCCTCTCGTGGTCGCCGGTTGATCGAGCGGATTTAGGAGCACAGTCATGAAAAAGTTCTTCCTGCTTTCCCTCAGCGTCGTTGCCCTGATGCCGGTCGTGGCCGGTACGGCCGTTCCAGCTAGCAGCTCGACCACGGTCGCGCAGTCCACCGACCTGTCGCCCGCGCTGATCGATGCGCTCAAGGCCCAGGCCGGCTCGACGCTGTCGCGCCCGCTCTAAGTCCCGCTCAGGCGTTCCAACCCAAGGCGTGTGGTCCGGTCAACCGGGCCACGCGCCTTGTTCATTTCTGCCGGGCCGATCCCGGTGATTAGCAAATCTATATGTCGGCTCGATGGCAGGATCGTCACTCACGACCCTCCCGCCCGTCCAGCTTTGTATATTTTCTATACCGCTCGATCAGCGCGAGCTTTGCTGGCGCTCGATCTCGACCCGTAGCTCTGCTTCCTTGGCGCGCAGTTCCGGGGTGAACTCGGCTCCGAAATCCTCGACCTCGTAGAACGGCCGAATCTCGATCTCGGTGTCTTCGCCGGGCATGGGATGCGGGCAGCGGCGCACCCACTCGACCGCCTCCTCCATGGACTTCACCTGCCAGACCCAATAACCGGCGACGACTTCCTTGGTCTCGGCGAACGGGCCGTCGATCACCAGCCGCTTGTCGCCCACCAGGCGCACGCGCTTGCCGAACTTGGTGGGCTTCAAACCGTCGCCGCCCAGCATGACGCCGGCCTGGACCAGCGCTTCGTTGAACCTGGTCATGTCGGAGACCAGCTGCTCAGTGGGCAGGGTGCCGGCTTCGGTGTTCTTGGTGGCCTTGATCATTACCATGACGCGCATATCGGACTCTCCTGTTGAATGCCTGCGATCTGACTGGAAGACGACCGGGCCCGGGGCGGCCCGACACTTCGACGCAGAACTTTCCGTGTCAGCCGGGGGTCCAGGGCCGCAGCTCTTCGAGCCGCTGGCGTACGTAGGCCATGACCTGCCGGCGCTTCTCCGGCCCGCGCTTGCCATCGTCGCTGCCGGCGGCATCGCCGAAGAAGCTGGGCATGCGATCTTCGATCCGGTCATAGATGCCACGCCAGAGTTTCTTCAGGCCATGCACCGAGACGTCGAGGACGGGCATCAAAGCTTCGTCCGATTCGTCGAACAGCGCCAGCCACAGCAAGCGTCGTTGCGAGGCGGAGAAACAAAACAACGGCGGCTGATGCTCGAAGTTGTTACGCGCCGGCGGACCGGGCACCTGGTTCCACGCCTGCTCGCGCGTCAGACCGAAATACGCCGGCCGCAACTCGAGCGGCAGCGCCGTCAGATCCGCCTCGTTCGACAGGCGGCGCCGGAGAAAGCCCGAGCCGGCGGCGGCGTAATCGTCGGTCGCATTGGTTTCGTAATAGATGGCGCGCACCTGATAGCCGTAATGAAAGGTGCGATAGGTGTCGTTGGCGGTCGCGATCAGACTGGGACCGTACGGACTCTCGGGCCCGAACTGCCGCGCCGAGAAATGCAGAATCAGCATGGTCAGCTCGCCAGCCGCATTCTCGAGCCCGATCTCGCGATCGGTCATCGGTCGAAAGCGCCCGTCGAGCAGAGATCGATAGATCCGCCGCGCCAGGAACGCCTGCGGTTCGTCATCCAGTCGTAACTCCTGGACCTGCTGCTTCGGGAGGATCATGGTCACCCCCCAGGCTTGAATGCGCTCGGCCGGCAGCGCCAGATCTTCGATCACCGCGGTGATCACCGAAGGCTCGCCGACCAGTTGCTCCCAGAGCCGAGGCAACGCCTGCGTGGTTGCCGGGTCAAGGCCCAGCCAGGGCGGCAGCATGCCGATGCACTCGTCCAGGTCGGGACGAGTCACCGGTCGATAACGCAGACGGGCAATTCGACGAAGGTTGGGCGGCGGCGCGGACATCGGGCGAAGTTTAGCCCAACGCCGCGCCGGTTCGTCCCTTGCTCAGAAGCTATAGCCGGCCTTGATCCCGATCATGCGCGGGCGGGTGCGGTCGGCATTCGCCCAGGCGTAGTACGGGTCGGCCCACTTGTTCTGATTGGTCACGTTGTCGACGAACACTTCCAGGTCGACGCGCTTCACCGTGACGCCGGCCCGCACGTTGACCAGGTCGATTGCGTCCGACCATTGCGGCAGGTATTGCGGCAGGAAGCTCGAGCGATCGATGTACGCCACCTCGTCGCGATGGTTGTAGTCCAGGCTCACGAACGCCGGCAGATCCGCGAGCGCGGTGAACTCGTAACGCCCGCCCAGACTCCAGCTGAACTTCGGCGTGTAGTCGGACGAGTCGCCCACCACGTTCACCTGATCGCCCGGGTCGGTCTCGATCATCTCGCTGTCCAGCCAGGCGCCATTCACATAGAACGACAAGCCGTCCGCGGGCTGCAGCGTGAGCCCGGCCTCGACGCCCTTCACACGCACCTTACCGATATTGCGCGACTCAGACAGGAAGGCGCCGTCGATGACGGTCATCCGACGTCGAATCATGTCCTCATAGTTGGTGAGGAAGCCCGCGAAGTCGTATTGCACGAGCCCGTCGCCCACCGAGCCTTTGACACCCAGCTCATAGGTGAAGACCTTCTCTGGCTCGTACGGTGCGAACGGCTCTTGATTGAAGCCGCCGCTGCGAAAGCCCTTGGCGAAGTTCAGATACAACGTCGTGTCATCGTTCGGCTTGAAGCGGACATACGCGCGCGGATCGACGGAATGAAACGTCGCCTCCACCTCGGTGCCGGCGCCGGGCGAGTACTCGATCAAGCTGGTCTTCTTGTCTTCGAAGTAGCGCACGCCGGTGCCGACGGTCCAGTGCTCGCCAAACGAATAGCTGCCATCGGCGAATAACGAATAGGACCTGGCAGTCTGGTGACTGAAGTAATACAGGTCGCCGACGAAGATGCCGCCGCCCTCGTACAGACTACCGTCGGTGGTGTACTCGTATTCATAGGTCACGGGATTGCGATAATCCAGATCGCGGTAGAACGCACCGACCGTCCACTCAAACGGTCCACCGGAAGACGCGAGCCGCACCTCCTGGCTGAACTGCTCGGCGAGAATGGCGCGGTCGTCGTTGCCTTCGGTGTAGCCGTACGAAAGATTGCCCTGCCGCGGGATGTATGTGAACGGCAGGTGATGATCGAAGTCGATATACGACGTCGCGCTGATCAGCTTCGCGAAGCCGGCGTCGTAGTTCAAGGTGAGATTGTAGAGCTCGAAGTCGACCGTCTTGGGTCGCAGCACCTTGGAACGATCCGGCCCCACGTCGACGGTACGATCCGGCTCTTCGTAACCCATGCCGAGCTTGGTCTCAGCCCGATTCACCTGGATCATCAGGTTCGCACTGAAATCTTCGGTCGGCGCCCACAACAACTTGCTACGCACGTTGAGCAGTTCCGTGCCATTGCCGTCTTTGATGCCCGCCTCGGGCTGATCCTGCCAGCCACCGCCGCCTTGGTACGAACCGGCGAAACGCCACGCCAGCTTGTCCGTGACCAACGGCACGTTCAGCACCGCCGAGCCTTTGCCGCCCATCTCGCCGCCGGAGACGTCATAAGTCTCCGCTTCGAAGCGACCTTCGAAGGCATCGAGCTTGGGATCGTTGCTGATGAAACGCACGGTGCCCGCCGCCGAGCCCTGGCCATACAACGTACCCTGCGGTCCCTTGAGAATTTCCACGCGCTGATAATCGAGCACCGCCGGCGACACCTGATCGAAACCGGTCAGCGTCAGCGGCACTTCGTCCAGATACATACCGACCAGCGCATCCGTGCCCGAATGATTCGCGAGACCGCGAATGAACACTTGATACGTTCCCGGGCCGTCTTCTCGCAAGGTGAGACCAGGGACGTTGTATGCGAGATCTTTCATCGTCTCGATGCGTCGCTGCTCCAGCTGCTCGCCGCTCAGCACGTCGAGGCTGATGGGCACATCGATCAGACGTTCGGCGCGCTTCTGCGCCGTCACGATGACCTCCTCCAGCTCCTGCGCAAAGCTCATCGTGGGCATGGCCAGCACGCCCGCGGTGGCGATGACGGCCTGTCCGATCGCTCGACTCTTCATTCTTCGTTCCCCTTCATTGCTTGTAATCCCCACATCCTTCGCATCGATCGAGGCGCGTCAGCGGCGCGCCTTCTTCGCAACTTGTTGCCAGCGTCCGGGATTGATCGTGAGCCCGCCCTTCGCATCGAAACGCAACAGCAATGGATAGCGGCCCGGCACGGTGAACTCGGTGGCACTCACGGGCAGCAGCTCGACCGACTTGTTTCGGGGGATCGCATAGATGTCACGTTCGCCCGTGGCTTGACCGAACAACTTGCCGCCGGCCGCGGTCACGGTGAGTTTCGCGAACTGACTGAAGAGGTAGTCGCCGGAATATTTGTTGAGCGTTTTCGCATCGGCGACCGAAGCGCTCGACGGCACGGGCATCGCCGGCTGCTCGGGGGCGGCGCTCAGAATTGCGTCCCACATCACTTCGCCCGCGAGCAGGCCGAGGTTCACCAGCGAAATGCGTTCGTCTTCGGGCGGCGAGAGCTCCGCCGTCGACACGGCATATAAAACATCGCCGTCATACTCTGTCGCGAACGGCTGAATCGCTCGTCCCATCGACGTGTGCACCTGAACGGCGAGCCGCTGCAGCTCCCACGGCGCGAGCGCTTGATTGACGATGACCAGGCTGATCGTGGTGTTGCGTCGTGCGTCGCCCGGCGCCGGCGGCGGCGGCCAACCTTCCTTGCGCGTGTTCATCGCGTCGGCCATCAAGTCCTTGGCCTTCAGATCCTGCGGCCAGGCCGGCTCGCGATTGCAGTCGGGCACGCGGCCGTCGCGATCCGTGACGATGCCGAACGCGTTGACGACGGTGAAAGCGGCGATCTTCAGATCGCCGATCTGCCGGAACGCTCCACCTTGACCCGAATGCGCGTTACACCCGAACACCGCACCGGTCATCACCAACCGTCCCGCGCCGTACGGTCCGACGGGATAAACGCCGGGCTGTACCGCACGCAACGCGGCCTGAGCGAGCTTCTTGTCGGGATAGATTTCGTTGAGGCGGCGCGAGCCGAGGTCGTACACGATCGAGCCTTCGACCAGCCCGACGTTATCCCAGCGTCCGCCGCGATAGCCTTCGTCGACGAAGGCCGTGTTGACCGCCGTGACGGTCTCGAGCCCGTACCACGAGCCGCCCGAGAACACGATGGCGTCGAGCGCCGGCCGGTCGTAGCCCAATTGCAGGAATTCGGGATTCACCGTGCCCGGCCCGCCGCCGCGCGCATCGATAGCGCCATGCACGGGTCGGGCAAATCGAAACACCGTGACCCCGGTGGGCCCCTCGTCGTATTCGCCGGTGCCGATGCGGATCATCGGCCAGTCGAAACGCAGCGCCGACGCTCCATCCATGCCGGCATTCAACACCGGCGACAAATTCGCTTGCGAAGGCGGCGGCGCCGCTTGCGCTACGGTGGATCCCGCCAGCGCCGCGAGCGCACAGCAAAGCTGAAACAACTTGGGGACAGCGATGTGCATGCCCCCAGTCTAGAAAGTCCGGAACGCAACCCCGCCGACTACTTGTCACCAGTGTTGCGGCCCCGTCACCACCGGCTAACGACGCTGCGACTCGGTGGTGTCGCGAATCTGCTTGAACTCGGAGCCGGCCTTCCACGTCGGCCATTCTCGGGAATTCGCCAGCCGCCGCCCCACTTCGTACAACAACGAGGCGTCGGCCGCGATGCCATCGGAGCGCCAGTCCGCGGTGAACTCATCCGACGGCTGGTGATAACGGCTGCTGGTGTACGCCTTATCGAAGGCTTCACCCAACGCTCGCCCGCCGTCGACCAGATCGGTCCCCGACTTGAAAGAGATCGCCGGCACGCCGCGCTTGGCGAGCGCGAAATGATCCGAGCGGAAGAATCGCCCCGCCGCCGGCAACGGATCGGGCGTGAAATATCGATCGAACTCCTTCGCCACCGCGATCACATAGTCTTGTAACGTGACGCCACCCTCGCCCGCGGTCGTGAAATCCTTCGATGGCCCGGTCGGACGGGGCGCATCGGTGTTGAGATCCGCGACTGTCGTAGCGAGCGGATACAACGGGTTCGTTGCGTAGTACTCCGTGCCGAGCAGATTCTTTTCTTCGGCCGTGACGAATAGAAACACGACGGATCGATCGGTCTTTTCATGCGCGGCGAAGGTGCGCGCGATCTCGATCACTTGAGCGACGCCGGCCGCATTGTCGACCGCGCCGTTGTAGATCGCATCGCCTTTGGCATCGGGACGACCGACGCCCACGTGATCCCAGTGCGCGCTGTAGACGACGTATTCGCTCGGATGCTTTTTGCCTGGCGCGATGGCGACGACATTCTTCGATATCACCCGCTGCGTATCGACTGCGAACTTGGTTGAGAAATTCACGCCTTGCAAGGTGACCGGACGGAACTCACGAGTCTGCGCCTGCGCTTTGAGCTCGGCGAAATCGAGCCCGGCCCGCTTGAACAGATCGACAGCCGCGTCCCGATGAATCCAGCCTTCCATCGGCGTGTGTTGTTCGAGCGGATTGCGGCGAAGGATGTCGAACATCGGCGCGGCATCGCTGTTCGCCGGCGTGGCCCACGGATAAGCGGCAGGCGCTTCTTCATGAATCACCAGCACGCCGGCAGCACCGCGACGCGCGGCCTCTTCGAACTTGTAAGTCCAGCGGCCGTAGTAAGTCATGGCCTTGCCGCCGAAGTCGCCCTGCCCGGTTTCAAAGTCCGGATCGTTCACCAGCATCAGCACGACCTTGCCCTTGAGGTCGATACCTTTGAAGTCGTCCCACTTGCGTTCCGGCGCGGTGACGCCGTAACCCGCGAACACGATCGGCGCCGCATTGATGGCGACTTCATTCGTGCCGGTCTGCGCGGCACGAATGACGATTTGTTCGCTTTGTTTCCATTCCAGCGTTTCGCTGTCGGTGCGCACGCTGATGCTCATCGGGCCTTTGATCTCCGACCGCAGCAGCGGCACGTCCTGTGTCCAGGCTCGGCCCGATTCCTGCGGATCGCCGCCAGGCTGCAAGCCCGAGGCCTTCAATTGCGCGATCAAATAATCGACCGTTTTCTTTTCACCGGCACTGGCGGGCGCGCGTCCTTCGAATTCATCGGACGCCAGCACGCGCACGTGCCCGGTAATTTTTTCCGGATCGATGACCGACGATGGCGCAGCCAGCGCCGAGGCAGTCACGAGGGCGAGAGCGCCGCTCAACGCGGCACGAAGCAAATATCGGGTGTGCATGCATTCAAGCATGCCACAAAATGAAACGGCCGCTGACAGGTCACCCCATCAGCGGCCGTAAGTTTCACAAACCGGCAGAGCTTAGAACTCCTGCCACTCCACGTCCGAGCCGGCCGCCTTCTTCAGAGGCTGCGGAGCCGGAGCGGCCTTGGGAGCGGCGGCGAGATGCACCGGCTTCTTGGCCACCGGAGCAGCGACCGAAGCGCGAGCGACCGACTGCTGATACGTGCCGCCCGTCGAGCGGATCTTGAACACCGAGATCATGTCGGTGAGCTTCTTCGCCTGCTCGCTCATCGAAGCTGCAACCGCCGACGTTTCTTCGGCCATCGCCGCGTTCTGCTGCGTGCTCTCGTCCATCTGCGTGATAGCGCCATTGACCTGATCGAGGCCGCTGGCCTGCTGCTGGCTGGCCGAAGAAATCTCGCCGATGATGTCGGCAACCTTCTTCGCCGCCGAGACGATGTCGGTGAGATGCTGGCCGGACTCATCCACCAGCTTGGTGCCATCCTGCACCTTGGACACCGAGTCCTGAATCAGTTCTTTGATCTCGCGAGCCGCCGTGGCACTACGCTGCGCCAGGCTGCGAACTTCGGACGCGACCACCGCGAAGCCGCGGCCCTGTTCGCCGGCACGCGCCGCTTCGACGGCCGCGTTCAACGCCAGCAGGTTGGTCTGGAAGGCGATCTCGTCGATGACGCCGATGATGTCGGCGATCTTGCGGCTGGAGCTGTTGATCTCGGCCATCGCGCTCACGGCGCGAGAGGCGACGGAGCCACCCCGCTCGGCCTGATCGCGAGCTTCGGTCGCGAGCTGGTTGGCGTGACGCGCATTGTCGGCATTGCGCTTCACGGTCACGGTCATTTCTTCCATGCTCGACGCGGTTTCTTCCAGGCTCGCAGCCTGATCCGACGTACGAGTGCTCAGGCGATCGATGCCTGAATTGATATCGGCGGCAGCCGAGTCGACCGCACCGGAAGTCGTGCGCACGTCTTGAATCAGGTTGCCCAGCTTCTGGCGCAATGTTTCGATTCCGTGCAACAGGCTGGACTCATCGCCCTGGCGCAGCTCGACGCTGGTCGTGAAGTCGCCACTGGCGATCGTGCGCACGATCTGCACTGCCGTTTCCGGCTCGCCGCCGAGGCTGCGGAACACGTTGCCGATCAACACCCATGAGCCCACGCCCAACACCAGCAACATCACCGCGGAGGTGATCAAGCTGGCGATCAAGCTGTGCTGAACGTTATCGGTGCCGCTGGCGAGCAGCGAACGGAATTCGGCGATCGCATCTTCCTGCGACTTGGTGACCAGTGCGGTCATCGTCTCGTTGGTCTTTTGCATGCGGGCGATGGCGGCGGCGGAATCGCCGGTCTCGCTGCCCAACATCATCCGCGTCGCCGAAGTGGCGGCCGAGTAATAATCGTCGAAAGCGCTGCCGAGATCGCTGGCCAGAGTGCGGTCGGTATCGACGGCCTGCAGGTCCTTGAGCGCGGCGCGCACGGCGTTGGCATGATCGGTCGCTGCGCCCAGCGCATTCTGATCGCCCTCGGCGACCGCACGCTGCAGCGACTCCTGCACGTCCGTGAATTCGGTGCGCACCACGCGCAACGACTCCACGGTGGGATATTGAACTTTCTCGACGCGTGCCAGCGCGGCCGAGGTCTTTGACGTCATTTGCGAGCTGACGGCGATGCCGATCATGATGATCACGGCCGTCATGATCGGAAGCATCCAGATTCGATGTTTGAATTTCATTTCACTTTCTTTCGGGCCGTCGTGGCCACCTCTCCCGCAACGACTACTAATTAACGGCAGCTGGCGGCGTCTTCTTGAGGACGCCGCCAGCCACCGCGAGCATTACAGCTTCAGCACGGCTTTGACCGAGCCGTCGACCGCGCTCGAGTCGACATAACCGATCGCCTTCGGATCCGCAGCCACGAACGCCTTCACATCGGCGTCGGTCTTCAGCTCTTTCGGCGGGGTGCCCTTACCCGTGAAGGTCAGACGCGCCCAGGTGGCCTTGGCCTGCGCGGCCGAGCGACCCGTCGCTTTTTCGTAGAACGTGCCACGAACCGCGGCCGATTCCGGCTGGTCGGCGAGCGTCGCCGCCCCTCCATCCGGGAACTGGCTGGAGTTGCCCAGATACAGCGCCGCGACCTGTTCCGCCGACAGGCTTGCCGCCGGGTTCTTCGGGTTCACGATCACCACCACGTCGGCGTTGGCGCCGGCCGCGGCCAGCGTCAGTGCGCACACACTCAACATTGTTTTCAGACTACGCATGAGACACCGTTAGAAAATGAAGTCGAACGAGGCGCTGACCATGTTCACCTTGCCGTCGAAGCCAGGCTGCACATTGTTCAGACCGCCCTTGCCGTCGGCGTCGATGTGATCGAACTGCAGCTTCACCAGCGCACCCTTGACGACGGAGAACGATGGGAGTTCGTAACGCACGCCCAGGCTATAGCTGTCCTGGTCGGTGGCACCGGCCTGGATCGCCGCATTGACACCGGCGTTCAGCGCCGCGAGCGGACCGGTCGCCGGAATCGCATTGCTGTGCATGTCCTGATCACGACGCAAACCGGCAAGCGTGGCGTACGGCATCAGGTTGCCGAAGCGACGGCCGTAAGTGACATACGCAGCGCTGCGATCGGGAATGAGATAGTTGCCGTCGGAACGAAGGCGCGCATATTCGGTGGCCAGGAAGTTCGTGCCATCGTCGTATTGCACGCCGACGTTCAGATTCTCGATATCCGTGCCGTCGATACTGAGGCGGTTTGCCTCGGAGGCGCAGGCACCGCAGATGTTGGAGGGAATCGCGCGCAGCGGATCGGTCAGCTCCGCGGTGGAGTTCGTCGATGTCTCGAGCGTGAGCTGCGAGTAGCCGAAGCGTGCCTGGAACGAGCCCCAGGTCGCCGTGGTCGCCAGGCCCGCCCAGTCCTTGCCATCGATCGTGCTACTCGGCACGTCCACTTCGCTCTCGCCGAAGTAGGGATTCACGGCGATGGTGACGGCTCCGAGCTGAGTGCGCCAGGTCGCATCGACTCCGAGGATCTGATAAACGGGCGAGAGGTTATAAACTTCCAGCGGTGCGCGCACCCAGGTATTGGCGTAGCCGATGAAGATCGAATCCGAATACATGAACGTCGGTGCGCGCAAATAGCCACCGCGGAAGCTCAAGCTCTGCACCGGCTGCACGCGAACGTAGGCCCAATCCAGATGCGGCTCCCAGTCGCCCGTCAAGTCGGCATAAGCGACGCCCTGCACGGTCGCGGAAATCAGCTCGTTGAACTTGGCGGTCACCTGCACACCGAGCTTGGAGTCGGTCTCGAACGAGCCGTCCTTGTCGATGCTGTCCGGCTGCGAAACCAAGCCGACATCGGCGTCGTTCGTATCGCTCTGTGCATAAGCCGCGGTCGAAAAGCCGCTGTATGAAAAATCCACCGCCGATGCAACGGTCGGCAACGCTGCCGCAACCGCCAACGCGATGATCGAGAAACGTGAGGACATGCGGAAACACTCCATAAGTTGTGTAGCGATGGAGCCACACTTTTATTGGCCAGGCCCCATGACACCTGCACTATCGGCGTCGCATCGCAACGACTTGATTTGATCTCTCCTGATGCCGCACTGCCGGAAATCTCTAGGGGCGACGCCGGGGAACCCTTAAGGCTGGAAGGGGCGTCACACTTCGGGCAAGAACGCGCGTTGACAGCGCAATCAAGGGCAAGACCTCGTCTATGGGCCCGATCCGATCAATCGATTTCTGTGATCTGCGTCCGACGCGTACCTTGCCTGACACCGACTAATGAAACAGGCGCAGCTCGATGAATGAATCAGATGTGAAACCCGCGACCGCCGTCACACTCACGACCAGTGCCGGCAACCCCATCGCCGACAATCAGAACTCGCTGAGCGCCGGCCCGCGCGGACCGCTACTGCTGCAGGACTATCAGTTGATTGAGAAGCTCGCTCATCAAAATCGCGAGCGCATTCCCGAGCGCGTCGTGCATGCGAAGGGCTGGGGCGCCTATGGAACATTGACCGTGACAGGAGATATCTCCTCGTACACCAAAGCGAAGGTGTTACAGCCTGGCGCGAAGACCGATCTGATCCTGCGTTTCTCGACCGTGGCGGGTGAAGCGGGCGCGGCCGATGCGGAGCGCGACGTGCGCGGCTTCGCGCTGAAGTTCTATACGCCCGAGGGCAACTGGGACCTGGTAGGAAACAACACGCCGGTGTTCTTTATTCGCGATCCGCTCAAGTTCCCGGATTTCATTCGCACACAGAAGCGCCATCCGCGCACCAATCTTCGTTCGCCGACGGCGCAATGGGATTTCTGGTCGCTGTCGCCGGAGAGCCTGCATCAGATCACGATGCTGTTCTCGGATCGCGGCCTGCCGACCGACGTGCGACATATGAATGGTTATGGCTCGCACACGTACAGCTTGATCAACGATGCCGGCGAGCGCGTGTGGGTGAAGTTTCATTTCAAGACCCGGCAGGGTCATCGTCACTGGACCAACGCCGAAGCGGCACAGGTCGTCGGTCGCACTCGCGAAAGCACTCAGGAAGATTTGTTCTCCGCCATCGACCAGGGCGACTTCCCGCGCTGGACCCTGCAAGTGCAGATCATGACCGAAGCGCAGGCGGCCGCGTGGTCGGATGAGACCGGCTTGAATCCCTTCGACCTCACCAAGGTGTGGCCGCATCGTGACTTTCCGTTGATCGAGGTCGGCGTGCTCGAGTTGAATCGGAATGCGAGCAACTATTTCGCGGAGATCGAGCAGGTCGCGATGTCACCCTCGAACATCGTGCCGGGCATCGGCTTCTCGCCCGACCGCGTATTGCAGGCTCGTATCTTCAGCTATGCCGACGCGCATCGTTATCGTTTGGGCACGCACTATGAAGCGTTGCCGGTGAATGCGCCGAAATGTCCGGTGCATCATTATCACAAGGACGGCTCGATGCGGTTCTTCCAGAACGACACTGGCAACAGCGATGCGTACTACGAGCCGAACTCATTCAACGGCCCGAAGCAGGATCGGCGTTTCGCCGAGCCGCCGCTGCCGTTGCATGGCGACGCCGATCGTTACGATCATCGCTCCGGTAACAACGACTTCATTCAGCCTGGCAATCTGTTCCGGCTGTTCGATCCGGCCCAGAAGCAGCGACTGTTCGACAACATCGCAGCGGCGATGCAAGGCGTGCCAGAGTCCATCGTCCGACGCCAGCTCGCACTGTTCACGAAGTGCGATCCCGCATACGGCGAAGGTGTACGACGCGCGCTGAAGCTCGATCCGATCGGCGACGACCGGATCAAAGGCACCAGCGCGACAGACGAAGCGAAGGAAAGTAACGCCCTCGCCTGAACCCGGAGCTGCTGGCGACTGTTGTAGGATAGGGCTTGTGGTTTTCGCGCAGGCCCTATCCTCATGAAGCAAGTCACCTCACAGGATGTCCAACTTCGCGTCGAGCACACGCCCCGACCGGGCGCGCCCGCGCTGTTGTTGCTGAATTCGCTGGGCACGTCGTTGGAGATGTGGGATGACCAGTTCGAAGCGCTGAGCGAGCGCTTCGAGCTGATCCGCTTCGATGCACGCGGTCATGGCAAATCTACAATCGGCACTCACAAAGAGGCGACCATCGATTTGCTGGCCACCGATGCACTCAACGTGCTCGAGGCCTGCGGAGTCGCACGCGCTCATCTTTGCGGTCTGTCCTTAGGCGGAATGATCGCGATGCATGTCGCCGCCAAGTGGCCGGACCGCGTGCTCAAGGCGGCGTTGTGTAATACCACGCCTCACATGCCTCCGCGCGAAACTTGGGACACGCGCATTCAAACCGCACTCACGCAAGGGACCGCGCCGCTGGTGGAAGGCACGTTGGGACGCTGGTTCACGCCGCAGTTTCATAAGGCGCATCCCGAAAAGATCGACAAGATCCGCTCGATGCTGCTGGAAACTTCGCCGCAGGGCTACGCGGCCTGTTGTGCGGCCATTCGCGAGATGGATCAGCGGGAGTCGATCAAGAACATCACCGCGAAGACGTTGATCATCGGCGGCACACAGGACGTCGGGACGACGCCGGCGATGGCGGAATCGATGGCGAAATCAATTCCGGAGTCGAAGCTGGTTTTGCTGGAAGCCGCGCACTTGTCGAACATCGAGCGCAGCGAGGACTTCAATGCGACGTTGATCGAGTTCCTGCAGGGCGAGCTGGCGCCGCCCGTGACCCAGTCTTAAATAAAGTTTATGCGGCGCCCAGCTTCTGCAATAGAGCGGCGCGCTGTTCGGAGCTGATCTCGTAGCAGTTGAACAGATCGGCCAGCCACATGCCGTCGGCCACCAGGCGCAGATGCAATTCCTCGAGCGAGGTTTCGCCCGGCAAAGCATCGGGGTGAGCCATGTTCATCCGTGATCGCACCCGGGCCGCCAGCTCGGGCTGCGCCGTGCAGATGATGGTCAGGGCTTTGAACACCTGCTCATCCTTGGGCAGCTCGCCCATGCGCGCCACCACCTGCAGATAAGCCTTGGCCAGGCTGCCGCCCGCGGCCTGACGCTCGACTTCCAGCTGCAGCTGTTCGGCGAGGTAATCGGCCAGCGCTTCGAGCAGGGAATTCTTCGAGTCGAAGTAATACAACAGCCCGCCCTTACTGACATGCGCGGCTTCGGCTACAGCATCCAGCGTCAAAGCGGTGGTGCCTCTCTTCAGCACCAGGGTTGCAGCGGCATCCAGCAGTTGTTGCCGTCGATGGCTCGCGGCACGGGCACGAACAGAAGTTGGAATCGTGGACATGACACCCAGGTTGCGACGGAGACGGGGCTTATCAAGACGCCGGCGCGAGCCTTAGGGGAATGCCTAAGGCCCGCGCCCAGTGTCGTCGATAGCGATTTGGACAGGCGGTGCCCGCCTCAGTTCCGCCCTACACCGGCTGCGCGACCGGTGTGCCCGCGAGTTCTTGCGCCGGGTCCTGCTTGCGATGATCGGCAGCAATCAGCGTGTAGAACACCGGCACCACGAACAGCGTGAACAGCGTGCCGACGATCATGCCGGTGACCAGCACGATGCCGATACTGTTCCGCGCCTCGGCACCGGGGCCCGATACCAACACCAGCGGGAAGTGCCCGAACACTGTGGCCGCCGAGGTCATCAGCACTGGACGCAGGCGGGTCAGCGATGCCTCACGCAAGGCTGCGACTTTTTCCACGCCGCGCTCCTGCAGAGTGTTCGCGAACTCGACGATAAGTATGCCGTTCTTCGCGATCAGGCCGACCAGCGTGATCAAGCCCACTTGGGAGTAGATGTTGATGGTCGTCATGTCGAGGAACGTGAACACCAGCGCACCCGAGATCGCGAGCGGCACCGATCCGAGCAACACGATCAACGGATCGCGGAAGCTCTGGAACTGCGCAGCCAGCACCAGATAGATCAGGATCAGCGCGAAGCCGAGCGTCGCCGTCAGCGCCGCGCCTTCATGACGAATCTGTCGCGACTCGCCGGCGTAATCGATCAGCACGTTCTCGCCGCCCGCTTTCTTTGCCGCGGTTTCGAGCACGCGCAGACCTTCTTCCTTCGTCACCCCGGGCTGCACGCCACCGAAGATGCGCGCCGAGTTACGTTGCGCGAATCGATTCAGCGTGCGCGGACCGGTCTCCGATTCGATGTGCATGAAGGTGGACACCGGCACCAGTGCGCCACTCGGTGTCTTGATCTTCAAATCGAGCAGCGGATCGAGCGTCGCGCGGTCCTTGTCGCCGATCTGCGGGATCACCTTGTAGCTGCGGTCGAAGTAATTGAAGCGGTTCACGTACGCGCCGCCCAACAACGTACCGAGCTCACGACCGACGCCCGCGAGATCCAGGCCGAGATCGGCCAGACGCTCGCGATCGAGCACGACTCGAGCCTGCGGCAGATCGATCTTCAGGTCCGTATCGACGTACAGGAACTTGCCACTGGCCCAGCCGGCATTGAGCACCGCCTGCGTGGTCGCGAGCAATTCTTCGATCGACTGCTCGTTCTGCACGATCATCTCGACGTCATATTGACCCGGTGTCGGCAGCGGCGGATCGAGACGCGGATACACGCGCAGCCCCGGCACTTGAGACACGGCACCGTAAACCTCGCCGTACATTTGCTCGGTCGAGCGATCCCGCTCCTTCCAATCCTTCGCGACCAGACCGCCGAAGCCGCCCCACGCGGCCGTCAACGACCACATGAAGTTCGCCTCGGGGAATGCCGTGAGCGCCTTCACCACGTTGAGCGAATCGCGATTGGTCGCAACCAGCGACGAATCCGGCGACGCTTCGAAGAACAAGCTGATGTGACTTTGATCTTCGACCGGCGCCAGCTCCTGGCGTGAATACATGAACAACGGCCACGCCGCGAGCGTAACGAGCACGGCCATTGCGACGATGCCCCAGCGCATATTCAGCGCACCGTCGAGCAACTTCTCATATGTACGACGGACCGCATCGAAGCCGCGATTCACGATGGCGGTCAGCTTGCCCTCGTGACCATGCTCATGCACGAAGCGCGAGCTCATCACCGGCGACAACGTCAACGCGACGATACCGGACACGACGACCGCGGCCGCCAGCGTGATCGCGAACTCCAGGAACAACGAGCCCGTGAGACCGCCCTGGAACGCAATCGGCGTGTACACCGTCGCCAGCGTGATCGTCATCGCAATGATGGGGCCCGCCAGCTCTCGCGCACCCGCGAGTGCGGCCTCGACCCGAGTTTTTCCTTCGCGAACGTGTCGCTCGACGTTTTCGACCACAACGATGGCGTCGTCCACGACCAGTCCCACCGACAGCACGATCGCCAGAATCGTCAGCAGATTCAGACTGAAGCCGAACGCAATCATCACGATGGCCGCGCCCACCAGCGACACCGGCATCGCCACCAGCGGCACCAGCGCGGTACGAATCGAGCCCATGAACAGGAACACGACGATGGCCACGATCAGCACGGTCTCGCCCAGCGTCTTGGTGATTTCTTCCAAGGCACTGCGCATGAACATGGTGCCGTCCCACACCAGCTTCATCTGAATGTCGGCCGGCAAAGTCGGCTCGATGCGTTCCATCTCGTCACGCAGGTGTTGCGCGACTTCGATTTCGTTCGAGCCGGGCAGCGGCCACACGCCGAGATACACACTTTGCTGGCCGTTGTACTTGGCCACCATCGCCGCTTCTTCGGCCCCGAGCTCGACACGCGCCACATCGCTCAAGCGCACGATGGCGCCGTCGCGATCGGCGACGATCAGATTCTCGAACTCATCGACCGCGCGCAGATCGGTATTCGCCAACAGGTTCACCTGCACCAGGTTGCCCTTGGTCTGACCGACCGCGGCGAGATAGTTGTTCCGGCGCAAGGCGTCGTGCACGTCGCCCGGAGAAAGATTGCGGGCCGCGAGACGATCCGGATCGATCCACACGCGCATCGCGAGCGGCTGCGCTCCTTCGTAACTCACGCGCTGCACGCCTTCGAGCGTCGACAACTGCGGCTGCAAAGTGCGCGACAACCAGTCGGTCAGTTCAGGCACCGAGCGGTCCGGTGAAGTGAAGCCGAGATAGAACGTCGCATACGGACGATCGGCACGCTGCACTTCGACCACCGGCGGCTCGGCCTCCGCCGGCAATTCAGAACGAACCTGCTGTAAGCGAGCAGTGACTTCAGCCAGCGCATCGGTGCTGTTGTGATCCAGTTTCAAGCGCACGGTGACCGTGCTCAAACCGGCGCGGCTGGTCGATTCGACATAGTCGACACCACTGATTGCCGAGACTGAGCGCTCGATGGGCGTCGTCAGAAATCCACGAACGGTCTCGGCGCTGGCGCCGGTGTAGACCGTCGAAATAATGACCGACGAGCTTTCGACGCTCGGGAACTGCTGCACCGGCAGGTTGAACAACGCCCGCGCGCCGACCAGCACGATGACCAGATTGACCACCACCGCGAGCACGGGGTGTTTGATGAAAATGTCTGTGAACGATTTGTTCATGGCAGGCAATCCGTTGGCTTGGCCCGTTACATCGTGGTGGCGATCGGCTTCTTCGCCGAGTTCAGCGCCACCGACTCTGGCGGATTGGTCACTGCGACCAGTGCAGCTTCACGCAGCTTGAACGAGCCGGACGCGGCCACTTGTTCGCCGGGCTCCAGACCTTTGGTGATGACCACATCGTCACCGGCCATCGCATCGACCACGACTTCGCGCAGACGCGCGCGGGTCTTGCCCTTGTCGTCCGTGACCACGACGAACACATGATCGCCGGCGGGTCCTTTGCGAACGGCGCTGGCCGGAATGGCAGTCGCCATCAACGGAGTGCCGACCGGCACTTGAACACGCACTGACGCACCGGGTGCCGGCGTCTGCGCCGAATTTTTGATCTTCGCGCGGACCGCTGTATTACGCGTCGTTGGATCGACTCGCGCATCAATGGCGAGAATCTCGGCCTTCACGCCCGTGGTATCGCCGGAAGCAAACACATCTACTTTGTTACCCGCGTGCAGCGACGCCGCGACCTGCTGAGCGACGGTGAAGTCGACGTAGGTCGAATCATCCACGCCCTGCAACGTCGTCAACAGCGCGCCTTCATTCAGATATTGGCCGGGGTGCACATCGGAAATACCGATGCGGGCCCGGAATGGCGCACGAATGATTTTGCGATTGATGACCGCTTTGATACGGGCGACCTGCGCCTGCACCACTTCCTGCTCGGCCCGTGCGGTATCGACTTCCATTTCCGACGCCGCGCGATGCTGACTCATCCGTTGCATACGAGCGAACTGGGTTCGGGCCAGCTCGGCCTGCGCTTGCAGGGCCTGCAAATCTGCCTCTTCTACGGACACATCGAGCGCCACCAGCACGGTGCCGGCTTCAACGATCTTGCCCGGCTCGAGCGACACTTGACGGACGGTGCCGGGCAATTCGTTGCGGACCGTAATGGAGCGCAAGGCGACCACGGTGCCGATGGACGTCGTGGTCCGAATATGCTCGTGCTCACGAGCCACCGCTGTTACCACCGATTCCGCCGGCTCCGGTTGATTGGCCGCTGCTGCGTCCGATTCAGCAATGCTCGATTGTTTCCAGGCACTGAGCAGCACGCCGGACACGATTACCGCGCCGACGAGCAGTAATGATCCTATCCATTGAGGCGATTTCATGAATTCCCCTGAGACGTTCCAATCCTGCGAGAGGGATGCAAGGTATTCCTTGCCCAGGAACGGACCAATCAGGGGCGGCGAAACTCACTCGTGCCCGACAAGCAGGAATCGACAGAGCGTTGATTGATGCTCGCGATAACAAACGAGGCAAGGGCTCTCGTTAAGGAGTCATTCCGTGCGCCACTGCTGCCAGTAGTCACCGATGCGCTTGATGAAACGACGCGGCTTTTCTTCGAAAATTCTCGCGCCCAGCTCGCAGGCTTTGTCCTGTAACTTTTTGCGGCGGCGATCCAGCACCGCAACCAATGCGTCGTAATCCTTGCCTTCGAACGCGTCCTGATGGGCTTTGAGCTTGGTATGCAACACCGCCAGGTCGTGATCGTCGCCCAGATGCTCGGACAGCTTGTGAGCCTGATCGGCCAGCTCCTTCAGCAGCCCCGGCCATGCGGGCTGCAGGATCTGCAGTTGATGCCACAAATATTTCACTTGTTTACGCCAGTCGTGCAGATCCTCGCTGTCCCGTGAGCTCGCGGCCGCTTTCATCCCTTTCCTGCCGCCGCGATAGATACGTTCCAGCCCGCCGCCAATGACCTCCCAGTCGTCGCCTGTCATATTCCAACGCGTGCTGCGGGCTGTGACTTCACGCAACGCCTTCCGCTGTTTGTTCGCCAGGGTCTGGGTGATGGCCTGGCGGGCCGATGTTTGTTCCTGGCGCAGCACGCGCCGAAACTTGTCCAGTTTCAACGACCGGGTGGCCGGCTCGAACCGTTCGACCAGATCGTCCAGCGCGGCGACCAGCACTTTACTGTCGCGAGCCACGCCCAGCGGCTTGGCGGCATCGCGCAGGGCCATGTTCTCGCGCCGATACGCGATCTCGCCCATCGCCTCGCGCAACAATCGGAGTGCGGCCCGGGATTTCTTCAGCTGCTTGCGGGCGTCGTGAATGTGCGCGTCGGTGACTCTTTTCTTATGGAGCGAGTCGCCAGCACCGGCCACCCACTCCTGAAAAATTCGCCGCACCCCGGACAGACCCGCTTCGTCAGGTTGCAACTCGGCCATCGGTTACGTGCCCTTGCTCTTGCTCTTGTCGAATTCGCGGACGGCGTCGCGAAACATCTTTTGCGCCTGCCGTGCACCGCCGCGCCCCGTGATCCTGAACTCACGGCCCTGCGCCTGATTATACGACCGGAAAAAATGTTCGATATCCTTCAGCCGCGGCTCGTCCACCTGTTCGAGCTGCGTTATTGCCGGTTTGTTTACGGGGGTCTCGAGGGTCGCCAGCAATCGATCGTTACGGATCAGCTTGCGCCGCTCTTTCTGCACCGCCCGGATCACGCCGATCAAATGTACGTGCACGAGGCAGCCGGGAAACAACGGCGCCTCGGTGAGCACCAACACATCCAGCGCATCGCCGTCCTCGGCACAAGTGGACGGAATGGAACCGAAGTCATAAGGAAACGACATGCCGACCGGCAGAATACGACTCAGTTTCAGCAGACCGAGCTCAGCATCGAACTTGTACTTGTTACGACTGCCCTTGGGGGTGTCGATCACCACCCGCACCAAGCCGGTGTCCGGGTCCAGCGCGGGCAGCTCCATGGGATTGGGCATGGCGGTCTCCTCTTGAATGCAAGAGGCGAGCCCGGCAGGGAGTTCCGGCGGCGGCCGAAGCCGCCGCCGGCAGGGGGTCAGAAGCGGACGCGGGCGCCGAAATAATATTGACGGCCGGTGTTGTGGTAGAGCACCACCCGATCGTCCGTATCGATATAGAAGTCCTGGAACTCGTCCGTCAGGTTCAAGGCTTCGAGCGTGATCGACAGCGCGTCGGTGACTTTATAAGACGCCGATGCATCGACGGTCAGCGACGAATTCACACCCTCTTCGGTGCTGCTCTCGCGCGCTCCGCCAG
Organism: Steroidobacter flavus; assembly: GCF_042651805.1. NCBI lineage: Bacteria > Pseudomonadati > Pseudomonadota > Gammaproteobacteria > Steroidobacterales > Steroidobacteraceae > Steroidobacter > Steroidobacter flavus. The sequence continues at coordinate 730,061 of NZ_JBHSDU010000003.1, forward strand.
CGAACGCCGTGACATAGCCGGAGCGATACGACACCGAGCCACGCAGACTCAGACGCTCGTCTTCATAGAACAACGTGGCGTTCGCGGAATCCTTGGACAGGTTCGTCAGCGGGCCGCTCACCGGCGCGCTGCCGCCCGGACCGGGATAGTCGATGTCGGCATCGACATAGGTGTAGTTCGCGAGCACACCGAGGTTGGACAGAAAGCCCGGCAGGAAGCGCAACTGATGCTGATAGTTGAGCTCGAAGCCGTTGATCTTGCCGCCGTCGCCGTTGACGACGCGGCGGTACTCGAACAGATCGCCGGGCTGCACGTTGGTGCCGTTCAACAGGCTGGCCGGCAGGCCCAGCGAGGAGAACGGCACCGAGTCCGCGATGTTGGTGCCGCTCAGCGTGCTGATGTCCTTTTGGAACAAGCCGACCGACAGCATCGAGCCCGGCGCGAAATACCATTCCGCGGCCAGGTCCAGATTGGTGGCCTTGGTGGGATCGAGGAACGGATTGCCGGTGTTGTAGACCCGATTCGACGGCAGAATGGTCAGCGATCCACCCGGCGACAACGATGCCAGCGTGGGCCGCGTAATGACTTTGGCGGCGCTGAAACGAACCACCACATCCTGGATCAGCTCGGCCGCGAGATTCAACGATGGCAACCAGTTGCCATACTCGCGCTCCACTCGCAGCGGACTGATGTCGACCGAGCCGTTGGGATTGGTGATCGCGGCATAACCCAATGTGTCCTGCTTGGTGCGTGCATAGCGCAGACCGACATCGCCGCGCAAAGTGATTGGCCCCACCGGCACGTCGAAGTTGGCTTGCACGAAGCCGGCGTATGCATCTTCTTGCACCGACGCCCAGTTACTGCGCGCGGTCGCATTCTCGATACCATACATACGCAGATCGATGCTCTGGCCGTTGACGGTCGTGACACAGTCACAATACAAATTCAGCTGCGACACCATCGCGTTGTAGTTTGGAATGACGTAGCTGCCGTAGTTGGGATCGCCGGTCAACGCGCTCAACGTCGTCGTCAGGCTTCTGAGCTGATCCGCCGTCAACGTCGGCGTCTGCGTTTCGGCGACCGCGCGGCGATACTCGCGACTGTCGTATTCAAACTTCCGTGCCTCGCCGCCGAAGGACACTCGCAGCTCGGGCACGACGGTCCAATCCGCCACCAGCTTGGTGCTGGTGAATTCGTTGTCGGCGTAGTTGCGCCGGATACGCAGATCCGACACGCCATTGGTCATGGTCCACGCCGCGGGATCGGTCGGATCGAAACCGAGATTGATGACGGGCTCGCGACTGTTGGCGCGGTAGTCCCACGAATAGCCGTCGCTGTCGGCCCGATCCAGCGTGATCGTGGTCTGCACCGGATTGCTGAATTCCGACTGCGAACGCCCCACGAACGCGGTGGTCTTGAAGCTGTCAGTGAACTGATATTCGAAGGCCGCGGTGTATTGCTGAAACTCGGTTTCCAGCTCGTCGTAGCGCGACTCGATGCGCATGTCGACATCGTCGAACACGCCATACACCAGCTCGTTCTGAGCATTCACCACGCCGTCGCGGATGATAGTGAACGGCTTGCCGCCGGCCGACCCTGTGCGACTGAACGACAGCGCTTCGATGTAATTTTCAGCGCGCGTGGTCTGGGCGTTCGAGTACAGAGCATCGATCGTGAGCATGGCGCGATCGGACGCGCGCCACTGCAACGAGCCCGTCACGCCCAGACGCTCGATTTCGTACTGCCAGTTGTCGTAGCGAGGAATGCGGGGATGATAGAGCAGCTGATCCCAGTTACTGCCGTTGCCGGCGGGCGAAGCGTTGATCTGCGCGACGGTGTAGCCAGGCAGCGTCGAGGCCGCATTGAAACCGCCGTTCGCGCCCGACGGTCCCCAACGCACGGTGCTGTGCCCTTCTTCCAGCACATCGCGCTGAGACCACGCGACGGACACGAGCGCGCCGAGCGTCGACTCTGCGTTCTGCCAGCTCAGCAGACCCGCGAGGCGCGGATCGGTCGATTCGGACAGATCGTTGTAACCGCCTTGCGCCGAGCCGGCCACGACCCACTGATCGGTGAAATCGAGCGGGCGCGCGGTCTGCAAATCCACGGTCGCGCCGAGCGAGCCTTCCTCGACATCGGCCGACGCCGTCTTGCGAACGGTGATGGAGTTGAACAACTCCGAGGCGAACACGTTGAAATCGAAACCGCGACCGCGATTGACGCCGCCGTTGGCATCGGCACCGCCAGTGGTCGCAACCGCTTCCATGCCGTTGATACGAACCCGGGTGAAATCCGGACCGAGGCCGCGCACGGACAAGGATCGACCTTCGCCGCCATCGCGGGAGATCGCGACGCCCGGCACCCGCTGAATCGACTCGGCCAGGTTGTTGTCGGGAAAATCCGCAATGTCCTCGGCCTTGATGACGTCGACGACGCCGCTCGCCGCGCGCTTTTCATCCTGAGCGGCATTGACGCTGCCACGAAAGCCCGTGACCACCACTTCCTCGAGGCCGCCTTCGCTGCCGGTCGAAGTGGCTGCGTTTTGCGACGTTTCCTGCGCCTGTGCGGACCCGGCACACAAGGCCGCGATGGTCAGAGCCAGAACCGGCGAGCGCCGGTGAATCGGATGCGACACGATACGTTTCCCCCCAACTGCGACGCTCATTGGCGGCGTCATTCGATGCTTCGTTGGGGTTACCTTAGTGCCGTCGCCCTGGCCAAAGCGAATTCCATGTCGGCATCGCCCGATGCGGTTTTGGCAATGATGCCGCCCGTGGATCGATCCATAGAGTATTTGACTTAGACGCCCCAGCGCCCACCGCCTAGCATCCAGCAACACTACGAGAGCGACGAGGGGGAGCATGTCGATCGCCGCCATCGCCGAACGGCGCACCCAGGTGCGCTACTTCATCATCTTTTTCGTTTTCATCGTCACCTCGATCAATTACGCCGACCGCGCCACGTTCTCGATCGCCGGCAGCGACGCCGCGCGCGAACTGGGCCTGTCGCCGATTGCCACCGGCTATATTCTCTCCGCCTTCGCCTGGGCCTACGCGCTGGCGCAGATTCCCGGCGGCGCGCTGCTGGATCGTTTCGGCACCAAGCGCATCTACGCGGGCGCCATCGCCGTCTGGTCGGTGTTCACCTTCCTGCAGGGGTTTGCCGGCTTCATCGCCGGACTGTCGGCCGTGAGCATGCTGTTCGCGCTGCGCTTCCTGGTCGGTCTGGCCGAAGCGCCTTCGTTTCCCGGCAATGCGCGCATCGTGGCCGCCTGGTTTCCGAGCAGCGAGCGCGGCACCGCCTCCGCCATCTTCAATTCGGCGCAATACTTCTCGCTGGTCGCGTTCGCGCCGCTGATGGGCTGGGTCGTTCACAATCACGGCTGGCGCGCGGTGTTCTATGTGATGGGCGGCCTCGGGTTGCTGGCGGCGCTGGCGTTCATGCGCTTCATCCACGATCCGGTGCGTCATCCGGGCATCAATCAGGCGGAATTGGAATACATCGAAAGCGGCGGCGGACTGGTCGCGCTCGATCAGACCAACGCAGGCAAAGGCAACGCGTTTCGCTGGTCCAACGTGAAGCAATTGCTCGCCAACCGGATGCTGCTCGGTGTGTATCTCGGTCAGTACAGCATCAACGTGCTGACGTATTTCTTCGTCACCTGGTTCCCCATTTATCTGGTGAAGGAACGCGGCCTGAACATTCTCGAAGCGGGCTTCGCAGCGGCGGCTCCTGCATTGTGCGGATTTGTCGGCGGTGTGCTCGGCGGCTATGGCTCGGACTGGCTATTGAAACGGACCGGCTCGCTCACCATCGCGCGCAAGACGCCGCTGCTGATCGGAATGCTGCTCGCCACGCTCATCATCGCCTGTGTGTACATCGAGCAGGAGTGGCTGGTGGTCACGGTCATGGCGATTGCATTCTTCGGCAAAGGCATTGCGTCGCTCGGCTGGGCGGTCGTCTCGGATGTCTCACCGCGCCAGCTGGCCGGACTCACCGGCGGCGTGTTCAACATGTTTGGTAATTGCGCCGGCATCGTGACCCCCATCGTCATCGGCTACCTGGTCGCGGCCAGCGGTTCGTTCGACAGCGCATTGATCTTCGTCGGCGCGCATTGCCTGCTGACCATCTTTGCGTACTTCGTCATCGTCGGACCGATTCGCCGGCTGGAGCTGCAGTGAATCGCCGGCAGTTCGTTGCGAGCGCGGCCGCCCTCGCCACGTGGCCGGCCACAGCGAGCTCCGCTCTGGTCGCCGCGACGCCCATGGCGCCGCCGGAATGGGCGTTGCTACAGCGAGAGCTGCTGCGCGCTCAAACCGAAGCGTGCGAAACCTTCTATGCGAAATATTTCGATGACCGCAGCTACTTGCGCGCCTTCGAGCGCTGGGGCGCGAACGACGGCCCCGACGATGCCATCGAGCAGGTCAACGACTGGGCGCTGTTACATGCACTCGGCGGCTCGGATCGCATCCTCGAGTTGTACCGCAAGGCTTGGGAAGGCCATCTGCAACAGTACTCGAACGTGCGGACCAGACAGGTCGAGCTCGGCCGTCGCGGCATGTATGTACGCGAGTTTCCGCCGCAGATGGACTGGCAACACATCAGCGAAGGTCTCACGACGTTCAACCTGATGGGCTTGTCCACGCCGCAGGATGCCCGGCTCATCGAACGTGCGCGCCGTTTTGCCGGGTTCTACACTGGCGACGATCCGGGCGTGCCGAACTACGACTCCAAACATCGCATCATTCGCAGCGTCTTCAACGGTAGCGCCGGGCCGCTGCTTCGGCCGGCGACCGAGCTGGACTGGGCCGGCGATCCGTTCGATGTTTCCAAGTTCAAGATGGAACACGGCGAGCGAACCTACGAAGAGACGCTCGCGCATTACCGCGAGTACACCGATATCGTCGGCGACAACCCGCTCAATCTGCATGCGACCACACTGGCATTGAATGCCTTCATGCTCACGGGAGATCGCAAGTATCGGAGCTGGGCGCTGGAATATCTGGACGCGTGGGTTGAGCGTGCCGACGCCAACAGCGGCCTCCTGCCGAGCCTCATCGGGCTGGACGGTCGCATCGGCGGACCGAGCGGCAAATGGTACGGCGGTGTGTATGGCTGGGGTTTCAGTCCCATCGTTCCGCAAACCGGTCAGCGCGAAGACCGCAATCGTGTGCCGCGCTCCATCGTGGCTTTCATGAATGCGAGCCTGCTGACCGGCGACGATCGTTACATGCAAGTCTGGCGACGCCAGAGCGAAGTTATCAATCAGCAGGCGCGCACCATCGATGGCAAGTTGCACACGCCGCGCATGTATGGCGAGCAAGGTTGGTACAGCTTCGCGCCCGGTCCCTATCGGGCCAATGCATTCGAGATCTGGTACGTCTCGATGCGCACCGGCGATCGCGAGCTGGCCGGCGATCATCCGTGGATCGCGTTTCTCGAAGGGCGCAACGCGAATTATCCGGTCGAGGCACAACGCGCGGCATTGAATCGCGTTCGCGAACGGATCGCAGCCATGCAAGCGGATAAGAGCACGCCCGAAACGCGACTCGCCGACAACGCCATCGATATCAATCCCGCGACAGTGACGGCATTGATTCAACTGTCGCAGGGCGGACTGCATATCGCGCGCCCGCCGTGGTCGAGCACGTCGCCCCACCAGGGCGGCGCCCCCCTGCACTGCCGGTTGAGATATTTCGATCCTGAGCGCAGGCGAGCGGGCCTGCCGCCGGATGTCGCCGCATTGGTCGATGAGCTGGGCGCCGATCGCACCGGTGTGACCCTGGTGAATCTCAATCCCGTAGGCTCGCGCGTGGTCACGATCCAGGGCGGAGCCTATGCCGAGCATCGCATCGAAGCGGCGACGCTGGGCGAACGACGCATCGATATCGGCAACTCCGCGTTCGACATCGAGCTGCGGCCGGGCTGCGGCGCGCGTTTGCAGCTGAGCATGCGACGCTATAGCAATGCGCCGACGCTGGCGTTTCCCTGGATGCGTTAACGCGCTTCGGCGTCGATGCCGAACTCGGCACAAAGATTCAACATCGGCTGTAACGCGGGATTGCCATTGTCACGACGCCACACCATGTGCAGCTCGACCGGCTGCGCGGGGCGCGTCGTGAATTTCCGGAACTGAATCGCGTCCATGTGCAGCTCGATCGCCGACGCCGGCACGATGGCGGCCGCCAGCCCCGCGCGCACCAGCCCCAGCATCGAATGAATTTGCGTCACGTGCTGCACGTACTCGGGCAACGCGCCGGCCGCCTCGAATAGACGAGTGAGCATGTTGTTGAAATAGCCGGCGCCGAGGCGCGAGTACATGATGAGTGGCTGGCTGTCGAAATCGCTTGGCGTCAACGCTGATTTATCCGCACGCGGATCGCCGGCAGGCAACGCGGCCATCAACGACTCTCTGAGAATGAGCCGCGATTCGAAGCTCGCCTGTTCGACCGGGGGCCGCACAAAGGCGATATCGATCTGACCGGTCATCAGTCCCTCGAACTGATCCGCGGTCACCATTTCGAACAACTCGAGCTCGAACTGCGGCAACGACGCGCGGGCACGAGCCACGATACGAGGTAGAAAACTGTAGCCCGACACCGCGGTGAACCCGATGGCCACCCGGCCCGTGTCGCCTTTGGCAACCCGGCGTGCCGCGAGCGCCGAAGTCTCGGCGAGACGAATGATGCGACGGGCTTCGGGAAGGAACGTGCTGCCCGCGGGCGTGAGCTTGACCTGACGGCTACTGCGCTCCAGCAGCTGGACGCCGAGCCCTCGCTCCAACAATTGGATCTGCCGGCTGAGCGGCGGCTGGGTCATGTTCAGTCGCACGGCCGCCCGGCCAAAGTGCAGCTCTTCGGCGGTGACCACGAAACAGCGCAGCTGACTGAGTTCGAACATGCATCGACATATAGCGTGCTCAGACGCTGCGTGCCAGTGGCTCTCCAAAAATCGTCTCGGCGCGTGCGATCAGGGCGCGCAATTCTTCCAGCTCGCGCTCGGTCAAGTCGGTCAATGGCGGGCGCACGGCGCCGGCGGGCTTACCGATCGCGCGCATGCCGGCCTTGACGATGGCGACCGCATAGCCTTTGCCTCGATTCCTCAGCGTGATGTAGGGCATGACGAAGTCGCGCAGGCCCGCCAGCACTCTCGCCTGATCCTCGGCGCGCACGGCTTTGTAAAACATCGACGCCCACCGCGGCATGAAGTTGAAAATCGCCGACGAGTACGTCGTCACGCCCATCTTCAAGTACGGCGCGGCGAATGTCTCGGCGGTGGGCAAGCCACCGATATAGGTCAGCCTGTCGCCCATCCGCGCGTAGATACGCGTCATCAATTCGATGTCGCCGACCCCATCTTTGAAGCCGACCAGATTGGGATGCCGGTCGCACAGACGCGCCAATGTGACATCGTCGATGACGGCGTTGTCCCGGTTGTAGACGATCACGCCGATGGAGACCGCGTTACAAACAGCGCCGATGTGCGCCGCCAATCCTTCCTGCGAGCCGTTGACCAGATAGGGCGGCAACAACAGGATGCCGTCGGCGCCTGCGACTTCCACCGCTTTCGCCAGCTCGACGGCCATGGCGGTGCCGTAGCCGCAGCCTGCAATTACAGGCAAACGGCCGGCGCATTCCGCGACCGCCGCGGACACGACATCGACGACTTCCCGGAACGTGAGCGAAAAGAATTCGCCGGTGCCGCCGGCGGCGAACAGCCCGGCCAGCTCATGTTCCATCATCCAGGCGCAGTGCGCGCGATACGGCTCGACGTCAAAGCGATTGTCCGCATCGAAATGCGTGACAGGGAAGGACAACAGTCCCCGGCCGATCGAACGGGCCATTTCAACAGGTGTGGCAGGCATGGACGCTAGCGTACGAGCAAGCTGCGCTGCCGGTCCAAACCAAAGGCGCTATTGATCGATGCTCATCCGCTCTCGATCGCGGGCCGACTGCGCCGCTCGACAAGTCTTACTTCCGGGCCGGGTGTCGTGACCGATCTGACAATAAAACATCGCGTCACAACCCACGCTCCACTGTTTGTTTTACGCCACGGTCTTGTCGCCACGCGACGACGTCAGGCCTCGAATCCGAGCGACGCCGCTTCGAGAACAGTAGAATTACATTCAGCGCATCACGCGCTACGTGAGAGTGAATGAACGTAACTATGAAGATGAACGCCAAAACTTTGATCTGTGCCGCCGCGCTTGCTCTGCCGTTCGCGGCCTCCGCCGAACAGCTGAGCTATCGCTACGTGGACGTGGCGCACTTCCCCGAAGCGAAAATCGATAGCGACCGCTTCGACGTGGACGGCGACGGCATTCAGCTGCGGGGCTCGCTGCCCGTGTATCAGAACGTTTTCGCGCTGGCCGAATTCCAGGACCTGAGCCTGGATCGAGGCATCGATGTCACGCGCTTCCTGGTGGGTGCCGGCGGTCATTGGCCCCTGGGCCCGAATCTGGACATCGTCGCGCGCGGCGGTGTGGTGCACTATGAAGTGGACTCGGACGACGACACCGGCCTGTTCGCCGGCGTGCGTCTGCGCACATTGGTCGCGCCGAAAGTCGAGATCGAAGGCGGTGTCGAACATATGGCCGTAGATGCCGGCGGCATGGACAGCGACACGTACCTGATCGGCGAAGGCCGCTACAACTTCAACTCGCAGTTCTCGGCAGGCTTGTTGATCACGCTCGGTGGCGACACCCGCGTGTTCGGCGCACAGGGCCGATTCAACTTCTGATCTACTCGTTGGTGGGTGGCGTGACCGATGGGTCACGCCACCCGCAATCTCACATTCCCGCCTGCTCTGCCGCAATCTTTCCTAGCGCGGCAATGTCATCGCCCTCACCGCCACGCGCGAGCAGCGCAAGAAATTTATCGCGCACCAGACTGCCCAGCGGCAGCGGCACCTTCAAACTTTCGCCGGCGGTGAGTGCCAGGCGAACGTCTTTCAATCCCAACGGCGCGGCGAATCCGGGCGGTTGATACTGCTGCTTCGTGATCAGCGGTGCATAGCCTTTGTAGATCGGAGCGGCGAACAACGTATTCGTCATCAAGTCGACGAATGCGTGCTCGTCGACACCGCCCTTGCGTAACAACGCGATGCTTTCGGCGAGCGCTTCGACGGCGGCGAAGATCATGAAGTTGCCGCTGAGCTTGACCAGATTGGCGGCGCTCGGCCGATCGCCGAACGGCCACACCTTCTGCCCCATCGATTCCAGCACTGGCATCACACGCTTCACTGGCTCGGCGGCACCTGCGACGAGAATGTTGAGTTGACCTGCGGCCGCGACTTGCGGCCGGCCAAAGACGGGCGCGGATACGAAATGTTTGCCCGCCTTGCTGTGCTCTTCAGTGAGACGATCAGCCAGCGCGACGCTGATGGTGCTGGCAGAAACATGCACTGCGCCGGCGCTGAGATTCTCGAGAATGCCGTGCGCGCCGAATGTCACTTCTTCCAGCGCGCCGTCGTCGGCCACCATCGTGATGACCACGTCGCCACGACATGCGTCAGCAGGTGTCTTCGCGAGTCGTGCGCCTTTTGCGACGAGAGCGTCGGCTTTACTCGCAGTCCGGTTGTAAACGGTCAGCTCGTGTCCACCCCGCAGCAGGCTCTCGGCCATGCCATGGCCCATCAATCCCAGGCCGATCAATCCGACGTTCATGATTGCACCACCCCTTCGTCAGCAACGCGATGAGTTCCGACTCATGCTACGAGCTATCGCATGTGGAGGTGAAGCCGGGGTGGCAATAGATCTTCTGAAGCGTCGCGTGCGCCGAAGGCGCACAGCGACCCTCCCGGCTCAGACGTTGAAGCGGAAGTGCATGACATCGCCTTCGTCGACGATGTATTCCTTGCCTTCCAGGCGCAGCTTGCCGGCTTCCTTCGCGCCCTGCTCACCCTTGAAGTTTACGTAGTCGTCGAACGCGATGACTTCGGCACGGATGAAGCCCTTCTCAAAGTCCGTGTGAATGACACCAGCCGCTTGCGGCGCGGTGGCACCGATGCGGACCGTCCAGGCGCGGGCTTCTTTCGGGCCGGCGGTGAAATACGTTTGCAGGCCGAGCAACGTGTAGCCGGCGCGGATCACGCGATTCAAGCCGGGCTCTTCCAGACCGATGTCCTTCAAGAAGTCGGCGCGATCGGCTTCGTCGAGCTGCGCGATTTCAGCTTCGATAGCCGCGCACACGGCGACCACTTCCGAATTCTCGCGCGCAGCGAGCTCACGCACCGAGTCCAGGTGCGGGTTGTTGGTGAAGCCGTTCTCGGCCACGTTGGCCACATACATCAGCGGCTTGATGGTGATGAGATGCAGCTCGTGCAACAGCTTCTTCTCTTCCGGATCCTTGATCAGCGAGCGCGCCGGCTGGCCCGAATCCAGATGATCCTTGAGCTTCTTCATCAGGTCGCGTTGTTTGATCGCGTCCTTGTCGCCGGCCTTCGCGGCCTTCTCGGCGCGCACCAGGCCGCGCTCGACGGTGTCGAGGTCGGCGAGCGCGAGCTCGGTGTTGATGACTTCGACGTCATCGAGCGGCTTGATCTTGCCCGCGACGTGCACGATGTCGTCGTTCTCGAAACAACGCACGACGTGCGCAATCGCATCGGTCTCGCGAATGTGAGAAAGGAATTTGTTACCGAGGCCTTCGCCCTTCGACGCGCCGGCCACCAGGCCCGCGATATCGACGAACTCGACCGTGGCGGGCAAGCGCTTTTCAGACTTCGCGATGCCGGCGAGCACGTCGAGCCGCGGATCGGGCACAGGCACGATGCCGACGTTCGGGTCGATCGTACAAAACGGATAGTTCTCCGCCGCGATCTGCGCGCGGGTCAGCGCGTTGAACAGAGTCGATTTACCGACGTTGGGGAGACCAACGATGCCGCATTTGATACCCATGATCTCGAACCAACAGTGGGGTGGAAAGGCGAAGCAACGACTGCAAAGTCCGCAGTCTACTTCTTCGTGTGCAGCCCGTTCATGGCGCGCTCCGAGCCCTGCTCGAGGAACGTGGGCAACGCCTGTAACGCTTGATCGATCGAGGCGAGGATTTTTTCTTCCTCATCCTTCGGCGCCCGGCGCAGCACGTAATCGATCACCTGCGATTTGTCGCCAGGATGTCCGACACCGATGCGCAGCCGCCAGTAATCGGGGCCCATGTGAGTCGTCGTGTCGCGCAGGCCGTTGTGGCCGCCGGCACCGCCGCCGAGCTTGAAGCGCACGTCGCCGACCGGCAGATCCAGCTCGTCGTGCACCACCATGATCTCGGCCGGCTCCACCTTGATGTAATCGGCGAGCGCGCGTACCGCGAGACCGCTGCGATTCATATAGGTCGTGGGCTTGAGCAGGGTGACGTCCTGGCCGCAGTACTGCACGCGGCAGATGTCACCGTGGAATTTCGCGTGACTGCGAAACGTACCGCCGAGCTTGGCCGCCAGCGCATCCACGAACCAGAAGCCCGCGTTGTGCCGCGTGAGCAGATGCTCCGGCCCGGGATTGCCGAGGCCGACGATGATTTTGAGGTGGGTGCCCGCCATAGCCGTGGGTCCGAAAATAACGCAACGATGGCGAGCAAAGATATGCGCCCGCCACCGTTTTCACGCCACCAGCCGTGTTGCCACGGCTGGGTGCGCGAACGCGTTACTTCTTCGCCGGGGCCTTGGCCGCCGGAGCAGCCGCCGCCTTCTTGTCGCCACCGGCCGCAGGAGCGGCAGCAGCGCCAGCCGCCGGAGCAGCACCGGCCGCGGGAGTCGCAGCAGCAGCCGCAGCCACCGGGGTTTCGGCCTCTTCGGCACGCGGATGATGGATGGAGACGACCGCTTCGTCGCGACCGTGCGAGAGCGCCACCAGCTCGACGCCGGGCGGCAACTGCAGGTCCGACAGACGACGGATGTCGTTGATCTCCATGGCCGACAGATCGATCTCCAGATATTCCGGCAGATCCTTCGGCAAGCACAGCACTTCGACTTCGTTCAACAGGTGCGACACCACGCCGCCCTGCGTCTTCACGCCCGGCGATGCGGCCGCACCCTTGAAGTGCAGCGGAATGGTCATGCGGATGTTCTCGTTCTCCAGCACGCGCTGCAGATCCATGTGCAGGATCTGGTTCTTGGCCGGATGACGCTGCACGTCCTTCAGGATGGCGGCCTGCGGCTGGCCATCGATCTTCAGCTGCAGAATGGTGGAGAAGAACTTCTCGTTCACCAGCAGGGTGAGCAGGTTCTGGTGATCCAGAATGATCTGCTTGGGCTCCTGATGGCCACCGTACAGAATCGCCGGAACTTTCCCCGTACGACGCAGGCGGCGGCTCGCACCCTTCCCCTGCTCGTTCGGCCGGGAGTCGGCGACGAGGTCAAATGAATATTTCATGGTTACTCCAGTTGAGAAACTAAGCGACGGCGTATCGCGACCAATTACGCCGCCACCGCGGGTGTTTCATTTGCTCGGCTACGCCTCGCAAAGAAACCAGAAAACATCGTCAGTTTTACGCGGCTTACGCCGCGCGCAGAGCAAACACTGGCGAATGGCATTCGCAAACGCCGCCCGGCCTTTCCTCCGGCTGGCGCGGCGTTAGCCAGCGCCTCTTCCAGAACTCGCGCGGCGAAGCCGCGCAATAAAACAAAACTTTCTTCCTGCGAGCGGCGCCGTCAGGCAGCCGCGAGCACTCAGTCGATGTACAGAGAGCTGACGCTCTCCTCGTCGCGGATGCGGCGCATCGTCTCCGCCAACAATCCCGCCACGCTCAACTGCCGAATCTTCTGGCAGTTGCGGGCATCCGGGCGCAACGGAATCGTGTCCGTCACCACCAGCTCATCCAGCTGCGACTGCGAGATCCGGTCGATGGCCGGGCCCGACAGCACCGCGTGCGTGATGTACGCGACCACCTTCTTCGCCCCGTTCGCCTTCAACGCCTCGGCCGCATGACACAGCGTGCCCGCGGTATCGACCAGGTCGTCGATCAGCACGCACGTCTTGCCCTCGACCTCACCGATGATGTTCATCACTTCGGACTCGTTCGGGCGCGGACGGCGCTTGTCGATGATGGCCAGCTCGGCATCATCCAACCGCTTCGCGAGCGCTCGAGCGCGCACCACGCCGCCGACGTCCGGCGACACGACCATCAGGTTGTCGTACTTCTGCTTCCACGCATCGCCGAGCAACACCGGCGAGGCATACACATTGTCCACCGGGATATCGAAGAATCCCTGGATCTGGTCGGCGTGCAGATCGACCGTCAGCACGCGGTTCACACCGGCGCTGGCGATCATGTTCGCCACCAGCTTCGCCGTGATCGGCACGCGCATGGCGCGCGGGCGGCGGTCCTGGCGGGCATAGCCGAAATAAGGAATCACAGCAGTGATGCGAGCGGCCGAAGCACGTCGGCACGCATCGGTCATCACCAGCAATTCCATCAAGTGATCGTTGGCCGGCGAGCAGGTCGGCTGCACGATGAACACGTCGCGACCGCGCACGTTTTCCAGCAGCTCAACCGTGCACTCGCTGTCGCTGAAGCGACTGACGCTGGCCCGGCCGAGCGGCACCATCAGGTGACGCGCGATCTCTTGGGCGAGCGGCTGATTGGCGTTGCCCGTAAACACCGCCATCGTGGCACGATCCATTCAACACTCCGACTGCAAAGGCATCTGGCTGGGGCGGACGGATGCGGGATCAAAGCCCGACCAGGGGGCTAACGGAATCAGTCACTTACCGACTCCACCCGTCTTTACGATCCCCTCCACTCCCATCGATTCCCCGTCACTGGCGGCAGCGCCGGCGGCACCGATCACCGGTGAACCAGTCAACGCACACAGCCGCAAGCGGGGGCGCGCAATATACACGAATCCAGGCCGTCTTAGCCGCCCCGCTGCAAGGATTTGCAAGGCTGTCCCATCAGGTATCCTTGCAAATTTAAAATATCATGTTAAAAATACAAGGATGCTGAAACGTCGTTATCAGGCGGAAGTCGAGAGCGCCCTGACCCGCCAGGCCGCCGTCGCACTGATCGGCCCCAGGCAGGCCGGCAAGACCACACTGGCCCTGGCGGTCGCCGAGACGCGCCCCTCGATCTATCTCGATCTCGAGTCCCCCCAGGATCGCGCCAAGTTGGCCGAGCCGGAGCTGTACTTCGGTCAACATCCGGAGGAACTCATCATTCTGGATGAGATCCACCGCGCCCCGGAGATCTTCCAGACGCTTCGCGGTGTGATCGACCGCGCCAGGCGCAAAGGAAAGCGCACCGGGCTCTTTCTATTGTTGGGGTCGGCGGCGATCGATCTGTTGCGTCAGTCGGGCGAAACCCTTGCCGGCCGCATCGAGTACGTAAACATGAGTCCGTTCGACGCTCTCGAGGTCGGCGCAGAGTCCGCCACTCAAGAGCGGCTGTGGTTACGAGGAGGATTTCCAGACAGCTTTCTGGCCGCGTCGGATGAGGATAGCTTCCGACTCCGGCAGAGCTTCATCCGAACCTATCTGGAACGCGACGTACCGCAGTTCGGGCCGCGTGTTCCTGCAGAAACACTCCATCGGTTGTGGACCATGCTCGCACACAATCAGGCGGCCACGTTAAACGCATCGCGCCTGGCCGCCGCACTCGACATGAGTTCCCCAACGATCGCACGTTACATCGATCTGCTGGCCGATCTTTTATTGGTACGACGACTGCCGCCCTTTCACGCCAACGCGGGCAAACGTCTCGTCAAATCTCCAAAGGTCTATGTGCGGGACAGTGGTCTCGTCCATGCGCTGCTCGGCCTGCGAACCTTCGACGATCTGTTCGGCCACCCGGTGAGCGGTGCAAGTTGGGAAGGCTTCGTGCTGGAATCTCTATTGTCCGCTGCGTCACCTTCAGCCGCGGCAAGCTTCTATCGTACCGCTGCCGGAGCGGAAATGGATCTCGTCCTCGAGCTCGGCGGTCGCGCCGGACGCTGGGCCATCGAAATCAAGCGCGGCCTCGCGCCGACGCTTACGAAAGGATTTCACAGTGCTCGTGAAGATCTCGCGCCAAAAAAGACATTCGTTGTCTACTCAGGAACGGAACGCTACCCGCTCGCGGAAGGCGTGGAGGCGATTGGCCACGTCGCGATGGCGCAGGAGTTGCTCAGTGTCTAGATCCAGTTGAAAAACCACGCTCACTCCAAAACTTCAAAGAACCTTCGCGCGTCTTCGTGCTCGACGACCTCAGTGAGAATGGCCGGCACCCCATGCCTTGGCACCTCGCGTCACTCGCACAACTGGCGAGCCTTGTCGTCGCAACCGTCACGCTCGCACTGAGCGATACATTCATCGCGTCGCGTGTCGGTGCCGCCAGCCGCGGCGGCGTTCGCCTCTGCCTGCTGCCTCACCTCTGACAGCGAGTTCGGGCCGATGGCATCGGCGCTCGATTGCGCTGGAATTTGCAGCGGCGTCTCCGACTCCAGTACGGCTGGCACCAGTGCTGCCGACTCAAATGCTCCTGACTCCAGCGCTGCTGGCGTTGACTCTGCCGGTGCTGGTTCTGGCACCGACTCTTGTACCAACTCCGGCTCCGGCAACGCCGATGCAACCGAGGAAGATGCCTCTGGCAGAGTCGGCTTGACGGGTATCGAGCCATCCCAGCTTCCTGCAACGCGTGCGCTCGCCGACGCCCACTCTGCTTTCAGCGCCGTAGCTACCGCCGACAGTTTCACAATCCAGCCCTGTTCGTTCGCAGTCACATACGCAGCCACGAGAGCCGCACCAATCAACATCACGCGGGCAAACCGAAATCGCGTCGGCCGCGGCGCCTGAATCTCCGCCAGCATCTCGTTGAACGATTCGAAACGTTTCTTCGGTAACGGCGCCATCGCTTGCATCAAAGCGTCCGCATAGCGCTTCGGCAAGTCGCGACGAATCTCCTCGATCGGCTGCACCGCGCCCGTCGGCAACGTGCCTGCCAATAATTCATACAGCACCACGCCGAGCGCATACTGATCGGTGCGCCAGTCGATTTTCTTCGAGCCGGCCCGCTGTTCCGGCGACATGTAATAAGCGGTGCCGAGCGCCATGCCGGTCTGGGTCATTTGCGAATTGCTGTAGGCCCGGGCAATGCCGAAGTCCATCAGCTTGACCGTGCCGTCCTCGGCCAGCCAGATATTCTCCGGCTTGATGTCACGATGCATGATGTAACGATGCGCGTACTGAAGCGCATCGATCAGCTGACGCGCAATGCTCGTGACCTCGGCAATACGGAAGGCACGATTCTGTTCGCGATACCGATCCATCTGCTGGCGCAGCGTGTGACCTTTCAACCGCTCCATGGACAGATAATAGGTATCCCCAATGATCCCGACATCATGCACGCGCACGATGTTCGGATGAGACAGATTGCAGGAAACTTTGGCCTCGGCGAGGAAACGCTCCTTAGCCGCCACGCTGAACTGCAAGTCTTGACGCAGCACTTTGATCGCCACGTCCTCGCCCTTCAGACGATCGCGCGCCGCGTACACGCAGCCCATGCCGCCTTCGCCGAGCAAGTCGCCGATCTCGAGACGATCCGCGATAACGGCGCCCGGCTCGACGCGAACGAACGCCTGGCTGGACGAAGCAGACAACAGCGCCGTTTCCGAGCGCATGACGGTCGCCGACTCTTTGCTCGTAGCTGACTTGCGACCACGCGGCTGGTCCGAACCTGCGACCGCAGGCTGAACAGCCTTTCGCTTCCGTGACACTGATTGCATCTCCGTTGCAGGGCTTCCTGCAGAGCGCGGAAACATATCAGGGGTGTGTGTTCAGTTGAAGATTTCTGCATCGTAGCGCTTCCCTGAACGCGAACCTGAACGACGTCACCTCTCGTGAAGCTAAGGGCTAGCCCTTAGCTGAATGCTGCGCGGCGCTCTTGATAGAGTCCCGCACCGAGCGCTCCACAAAAATATTGCGGGCGTTCGGCAGAGCAACCGACCAGCAAATAAAGAAACATTACCCCGCGCAAGCGGGAGCTACCGGGAGCGATGAAATGCAGAAGCAACTAGCGACAGGAATCGCGCTGGCGTTCGCGTGCCTGCCGGCCATGGCAGAGCCGGACATCGGGTTCTACAGCGGAGTGGGCGTGGGCCAGATCACGCTGAAAGACAGCTTCGATGGCGTTGGCATCAAAGCGACTGGCACTGGATTCAAAATTTTTGGCGGCTATCGATTCAATGAATACGGCTCGCTCGAGCTTGCCTACGCCGCGGGCAAGCCCGATGACAGAATCTCCGGCGTGACCGTCGAGTCGGATGCAACCGCAATCCAGGGATCGGCCCTCTTGCAAATACCAATCACCGTTCGCTTCGAAGGCTACGTTCGCGCCGGCTTCGTGGCCTGGGACACTGAGAATTCCATCAGAGCGGGAAACTTCGCCTTCATCGAGAAAAACGACGGCACCGATTTCGCATTGGGAATAGGCGGCGCCTGGCACGTCACGCCAAGGTTTGGCCTGCGCGCCGAGATCGAGGGTGCCGAACTGGACGGTACCGACTCGCGATCGCTCTCCCTGAGCGGACTGTTTCATTTCTAGTCCATGCAGGCGCCCCGTCCGCGCACCGGATGGGGCGCCCGGCTCATTTGATGCCACGTTCCAGAAGTGATATTTATGCCCGCCGCGGCGCCTTCGGGCACTGCGTTTACATAACAAATTCAAGCGGGTTCTTCGGCTCAGCCGAAGAGAGTGCGGGCAACGGTTTGCCCGGCATGAAGGGATTGAGAAACGATGCGCTCATTCTGGACGACGGCGTACGCGCTGTTATGTCTGTCTCTTTCGGCGTGTAGCGGGGGCGGAGGCGGCGATAGCGGTGGCGGGGGCGGCTCGTCATCGACGCGCGATGGCGCATTCACACTGAGCGGCAATTCCGCCTCGTTTACCGCCATCCAGGACGGCACCGCCCCACCCAACACTTCCCTGGCCCTGACGGTCACCGGCAAGAATGTCACTTACGTGGGCGCGGCGTACACCAACGGTCAAACGCAGCCGAGCTGGCTCAACATCAACATCGTCGGCTCCGGCAACAACTATCAGGTGGTCATCGGCGTTCGGCAGATCGGCACCCCGCCGGGGCAGTATTCGAGCACCTTCGGGGTCGGCACCGCCAATGCGAACGGCGATATCCTTCAGTCACAAATGATTACCGTGAGCTACACGGTGGTCGCTCGCGTGGCGATTGCGAGCGGGACCTATGCGTTGACGTTCGCTTATGGTGACGCGCAGCCCACAGGGCCGGTGTCGTTGCCGGTGCAGGCGCCGGGCCGGACCTGGACCGCTTCTTCAGATGTTCCGTGGCTGACCATGCCCGCCGCTGCGCAGACCGGCAACGGCCCGTTGACTGCAACGGCCAATGTTTCATCGCTCGAGCCGGGCACGCATTCGGGACGAGTCACTGTCGTCGACTCCGGCCATGCGCAGAACTCCAGTAGCGCAACAGTAACGGTTCAAGTGCTGGCACCGACGCTATCCGTCGCGACGACCTCGCTCGTGCTCGGCGGGGCCGACGGACTTTCCGCAACGACGCGGCCGCTCAGTTTCAACGTAAACAGCGGCGCGACCGGTCGAACACTGGCGAATCATACATTCACGGTAACGCCGACCACGGACGCCGGCGGCAACTGGCTGAGACCGAACGTGACCTCGGGCGCCATCGGACCTGCGGGCGTCGCGGTCGATATCAACGGCGCGCGGGGCAGCCTGGCAGGCGGCACATACACCGGTCAGTTGGCTTTGAACGTCACAGTCAAGAATCTGGTATTGAGCCGGCTCGTGCCGGTCACCTATAACATCGAAGAGAGCCGGATCATCGTGGGCGCGACGGGCGTCGGTCTCTCCTCCTCACCGGCACCGGCACGCTCGGTCCTCACACGATCGGTGCCGGTCTTCAGCTCGCTCGGGCGTACCAATGTGCCCTGGCAGGCAAGCTCCGATCGTAACTGGCTCAACGTCTCGAGCTCGGGTGTGACGGGTCAGTCGATCACGCTGACCGCGAACCCCAGCGGCCTGGCGACGGACCAGACTCACTTCGCCACAGTGACCGTCACTTCGACCGATCCCTTAGTAGAGAATCAAGAAACAATTCGCGTCGGGCTCCGCCTCAACAGCACCGCACCGTCGAGCCTCGGTCGGGCCGTCAACGCTCAATATCTGGTAGCGAGTCCCGTCGAGCCGCTGGTGTTCATCAACAACCGCGGCAGCACCATTACCGCATACGATGTTTATACCGGCGCGACCGTTCGAACCTTCACCGGCAATGTCACTGAAGCGTCGACGATGGTTATCAACGGCGACGGCCGACGACTGTATGTTTATGACCGGCCGAACTCACGCGTCTCCGAGTTGGACGCGGTGACCGGCGCACTGATTCGTCACTACTCCTGGACGAACGGTAGTTGGATTCCGACCGGCGATCTCATGACGTTCTTCCGGCCGTCGGGACGTTCGATTCTGATCACGCCCGACGGCGTCATGTTCGACGTCGACACCGGCAGACAGTACGCCGCGCAAAGCCTGGAGGCGGGAGAATTGGTCCACAGCATGGCTGTCTCGATGGATAGCACGATGCTCATCGACAGCGACACGATCGTGAATCGCATGCGCTATTCGGCGCTGTCGGGCGGCAGTCTGCGATTAACGTCGAGGAACCAGCTCGCGTACGGTCAAGGTGGGGCGGGTCAAGCGTGCATCACCCCGGACCTGCAAACGGTGTACACCGCGAACTCCGCGCCGCCCTACTTCCAAGGCAATGACATCGCGACCGGACAGATCGCCCGCATCCTGCCTGGCTACTACTATCCGAACTCGGTCTTGTGCCTGTGGAACGGCGTGATCGTCGGCGGCATCAACGGCTTCGGCGAACTGGTGGACGTGTGGGTCTACGATGGCCCGAGCGGCCAGGAGCTCGCGCAACTCAGCTCAGGGTGGAACACCCCCTCACGCCGACTCCGCGTTCGCGGCATGGCCGCGTCCGCCGACGCCACGCGGCTGATCACACTCACGCGCGCCGACCCCAGCCCTCCGTATCAAGCGGAAGAAGTGAGATTCCAATCGATTCCGGGAGCGCTGTAGAGCTGGGCGAATGCCGAAGGAGAGCGGTTGGCTGGGGTGGAAGGATTCGAACCTCCGAATGGCGGGATCAAAACCCGCTGCCTTACCACTTGGCGACACCCCAACAGCTGCAAAAGGGATTCAGGCCGATTCGTGCGCCAGCCGGTCCAGCAGCGGCGAACGGTTCAAGCCTCGGACGACGTAACCGGTCCAGCGCGCGGGCACGCGCGCCAAGACGCTCCGTGCGGTCGCCTCATCAGGCAGTGCGACGAACACGCAGGCACCGGTACCGGTCAGCCTTGCTTCCCCAAAATCATCAAGCCAATCAAGCGCTTCGGCAATCTCAGCACTGCGCTTGCGGACCACCGGGGCACAGTCGTTATGACCGCCCCCCGCAAAGAAGGCGCGTATTGTCGTGATGGGGGAATTACGTGTCAATTCAGGGTCCTGAAAGACCGCTGCGGTGCTCACTCCCGCTTGAGGTTTGAGTACCAGAAAGACCTGCTCCGGGAAGTCGCAGGGCGTGAGCTGTTCGCCGACGCCTTCCGCCCAGGCCGAGTGGCCGCGCACGAAGATGGGCACGTCGGCGCCCAGCTCCAGGCCCAGCGCTGCCAGCTCTTCGATCTTCAAATCCAGGCGCCACAGGTCGTTGAGCGCGACCAGCACGGTGGCCGCGTCGGAGCTGCCGCCGCCCAGGCCGCCCTGTACGGGAATGCGCTTTTTGATTTCGATGCCGACGCCGTCGAACACCTCGTAACGGGTGGCGAGCAGACGCGCGGCGCGCACGACCAGATCGTCTTCGGCGGGAATGTCCGCGTTATCGCCGACGCGCTCGATGACGCCGGCCGGGCGCTGGTAGAACTGCAGCTCGTCGCACAGGTCGATGAGTTGCATGGCGCTTTGTAACAGGTGATAGCCGTCGGCGCGCTGGCCGACGATGTGCAGGCACAGGTTGAGCTTGGCCGGTGCCGGCCAGGGCTCCGGCAGCCCGAGGAATTCGTCGCGAGCAGTGTTCATGGTTGTGTGTTTATGTTGCCCGACAGATGAATGACAAGCCTCGGGGACCGCTGCGCGGCCACCCGGCGGGCATGATGCCTCATTGTCCCAGTTGCCAGCGATCTACAACGATGCGCACGCGCGCGTCGCCGCTAGTGGCGGTGATGCGCATGGGGACACGAGCGCCGGGCTCGGTCGAAAAGCGCTGATAGTCGATGCGCCAGCCGGCTTGTTCGAGCGTGGTCACGCCGTTTTGGTTTTCTTCATGCCATTGATGCTCGCCGGGCGCGGCGACACCGAGCATCCAGTAACGCAGATTGCCGGCGGGCACGGCGGTGCCGAGGCGGTTTTGCAGTTCGTCCCAGGCGGCGTCGGATTCCAATTTGAGGCCGTCGCTGGTTTGCAAAACGAGATTGGGATTGCCGCCGGAGCCGCGCATCTCCAAGTGCACGCCACCAATGCCGATCGGGCCGCGGATGTCGACGTTGGAAACATCGCCGCGCTGTTGCCACTCGAAGCTGCCCGAACCGCCGTTCTCCGGCCCGGAGACGCCGAGCCTTCCACGAGCTTGCCAACGATCGAGGTCTTTTAGGTCAGCCGGAATCGCGGTGCCCGGACTGGGGCCTTTGGGCGTGGTGGCACAGCCAGCCGCAAGTAAAAAAACGGCTGCCAGTACCAGTCGCGTCGTGGCCACGATCAATTCAGCTTCTGCAGGCGCTGCTTGATCTCGTTATTTTCCGGGTAACGCTCGCTGGCGCGCTTCCATACGTCGCGCGCATCGTCTTTGCGATCCAACGCGATCAGCACTTCGCCGAGGTGCAGGTCCACTTCGGGGTCGTTGATCCGGCGCTTGGCGTGCTCTAGATAACCGAGAGCATCTTGCGAGCGGCCGACCCGGTGCAGGGCCCAGCCCATGCTATCGAGTACAGCACCGCTATCCGGTGTCTCGGTGAGCGCCTGCTCGATCAGATCCAGGCCTTCTTTGTGATGACGCGTGCGATCGACCAGTGTGTAGCCTAGCGCGTTGGTCGCCGATGGATCGTTGGGTCGATCCGCGACGAGGTGGCGCAGATCCGCGATGGCCTCGTCCACCTTGTCCGCCGATTCGAGCTGGAAGATGCGCGCGAAGCGCAGTTCCACCGCATCGGGATAGGCCTTCAACGCCGTATCCAGCAAGGCGAGCGCGCCGGCGCTATCGCCATTGGCACTCAACAAGGAGGCGCGGGCGGTAATCGTCTCGATCCGGTACTGAGGACGGGTGGCGCCGAATTCCTCGAGGTGTTTCAACCCCGCATCCAGTCCTTCCTGTTTCACTTTGAGACGGGCCAGTCGCGTCTGCGCGGCCATCGCGAATTCGCCGCCGGTGACACGGGCGTAGATCTGCGCGGCGTCATCCCAAGCTTCGCGGCCTTCGGCGATGGCGCCGAGATAGAACAGCGATTCGTAAACGAACCGGCCGCTGGACACCAGATTGCTGAAACGTTGCGCCGCCGAGTCGCGATTGCCGAGCTGGAAGTCGATATCCGCCAGCGCACGCTCGACGACGGTGCCGGTGGACTCGCTGTTGGCGAGCGCGCTCAGTTCTTTGCGCCCCTGCTCCTCCTTGCCCGCCTGCATCAGCATCAGCGCATATTCGAGCCGGTTCGAGTCCTGATTGTCCTGATCGATGACCTGCTTGGCGGTGGCCAGCGCGCCATCGGCGTCGCCGGTCAACATTTGCAGCCGGGCCAGCAGCAGGCCGGCGGGCGACCAGTACGGCCCCAGCTCGCGGGCCTTGCGCGCATGTTCCATCGCCAGCGCCAGGTTGTCCGACTGGGACGCCGCCTGCGACAGCGCGTAATGCGCTTCTGTCACATCGGGATACTTCACGATCAGCTGGCGAAGCACGGCGGTGGCACCGCTCGGCGTGCCCTCGTCCGCCAGTTGGGGCAGCAGCGCCAGGAAACCGGCCTGCGGATTGATGAACGCCGTATCCAGCAGAATGCCCAGGTGCTCGGCGGCCGTGTTGATCCTATATAGATGTAGAGCGGCGAACGCGGCGAAGCGCCGGGCCTCTTCATTGGTGTGGTTCAGCTCCAGCCAGCGCTCGGCGGCGGCCTGCACCACGGTCCATTGCCGATGCTCGTGGGCGACGCGGGTAGCCTGCTCAGCCAGCTCCTCGTCGTTGGAGGCCTGGGCGGCTCGGAGATACGCCTTGGAGGCTTCCAGGTATTGTCCCCGTTGCAAGGCCATTTCGGCGCCCAATACCAGGGCATTGGGATCGGCCGGCAAATTCTCGGCGGCCGCCTCCCGCTTGCTGGCTGGGGTGGTACAAGCTGCCAGCACGGCCGTGACCATCAAGGCCGCGAGACGCGGAGACAAGCGGAATGGACGAGGAAGTGGGCTCATTGTCGGATGACTATATCAGCTGGTTTAAAACTCGGGATCGGCCTTACCGCGTCGCTTGTCATTAGTGGGCCCTTCCCCGACAATCCGCACCCGTCGCGACTGCAGCCGGCATGCCACTCGTCGTCATAGGAATCAATCACCGCACCGCGCCCGTCGAAATCCGCGAAAAGATGGTCTTTGCGGGCGAGGAGCTGCCCGAGGCCTTGCGGGAGTTGGCCGGCCAGCCGGGGGTGCGCGAAGCGTTGATCGTTTCCACCTGTAACCGCACCGAGCTCTATTGTTTCGCGGACGACAGCCCCGGCGGGGAATCCACCGACCGATCCCATAACGGGCCAGCGCCCGCGCCGGATCCCTCGCTGCCCCTGTCCAACTGGCTGGCGCACTGGCACGACCTGGCCACGCATCGGCTGGACATCGATCAAACCCTGTATCGGATGCATGGCACGGCAGCGGTCCAGCACTTGTTCGCGGTCGCCTGCGGCCTGGATTCCCTCGTGATCGGCGAGCCGCAGATCCTGGGCCAGCTCAAGGACGCCTATCGGGCCGCGCTTGACCAGAAAGTCACCGGTCCCTATTTGAACCGGGTGATGCAGACAGCGTTCTCGGTCGCCAAGCGGGTGCGAACGCAGACTCGCATCGGTGCCAATGCTGTCTCGGTCGCTTATGCCGCGGTATCGCTGGCGCGCACCGTGTTCGAGAAGTTCTCCGGCCACACCGCCTTGCTGGTTGGTGCCGGCGAGACGATCGCGTTGGCCGCGCGCCATCTGCACGCGAACGGCCTGGGCCGGATGATCGTCGCGAATCGCAGTATCGGTCGCGCCCAGGAGCTGGCCGCCGAGTTCAAAGGCTTTGCGATCGGCATCGACGACATCGCAACCCACTTGCCCGAAGCGGACATCGTGATCACCTCGACCGCCAGCCCGACGCCTGTGATCACGTACGACGCGGTTCAAGCGGCGGTCAAAGCGCGCAAGCGCAAGCCGATCTTCATGGTCGACATCGCCGTGCCGCGCGACATCGAAGCCGAGGTGTCGAAGATTGAGGACGTGTATCTCTTCACCATCGACGACTTGCAGAACGTGGTGAATGAAAACCTGGCGTCGCGCCGCGAGGCGGCGCGCGACGCGAGTGAAATGCTGGCGACCGAAGTGTCGGTATTCGAGCAGCAGCTGAAAACGCTGGACGCGGTGCCGACCATCCGGCAACTGCGCGACGACGCCGAAGCGCTGCGCTCGCAGACCGCCGAGCAAGCGCGGCGTATGCTGGCAGCCGGGCGCGATCCCCAGGAAGTGATGGATTTCCTGGCCTCGACGCTCACCAATCGCCTGTTGCATGGCCCGAGCCAGCGGCTGCGAGAAGCCGCCGAACGAGGCGAAGTGGAGTTACTGGAAGCCGCGCGCATCTTGTTTGCCGCCGGCTCTCCCGATCAAAACTGATGAAAGATTCGATACGCATCAAGCTGGAAAAGCTGGCCGAGCGCCACGAGGAAGTCAGCGGCCTGCTGGCCGATCCTGGCGTGATCGGCGATACCAATAAGTTTCGCGACCTGTCGGTGGAATATTCCAAGCTCGACCCGGTGGTGGCGCGCTACAAGGCCTATCTCGGCACGCTCGCCGAGCGCGCCTCGGCGCGCGAGATGGCCGAAGGCGCCGATCCCGAAATGCGCGAGCTCGGCCAGGAAGAGCTGGCCAGCCTCAATGCGCGCATCGAGGTCGAAGAGGAAGCGCTCGCCAAGGAGCTCATTCCCAAGGACGAGCGCGACGAAAGTAACATTTATCTGGAAGTGCGCGCCGGCACCGGCGGCGACGAGGCCGCGATCTTCGCCGGCGATTTGTTTCGTATGTATTCGCGCTACGCCAGTCAGCACGGCTGGAATGTGGAAGTGCTGTCGGAGAGCGCCGGCGAGCACGGCGGCTACAAGGAAGTCATCAGTCGCGTGGTCGGCCGCGGCGCGTTCTCCCATCTGAAATTCGAGTCCGGCACCCATCGCGTGCAACGCGTGCCGGCAACCGAGGCGCAAGGTCGCATTCATACATCAGCGTGCACGGTCGCGATCCTGCCGGAGCTGGATGAGATCGAGCCCATCGAGCTCAATCCCGCGGACCTGCGCATCGACACATTTCGCGCCTCGGGCGCCGGCGGTCAGCACGTCAACAAGACCGACTCCGCGATTCGCGTCACGCACTTGCCCACCGGCATCGTGGTGGAATGTCAGGATGAACGCTCGCAGCACAAGAACCGCTCGCGTGCGCTGTCTTTGCTCAAAGCCAAGCTAAAGGCCGCCGAGCAGGAAAAGCGCGATCAGGCGGAGGCCAGCTCGCGCAAGCTGCAGGTCGGCTCGGGCGATCGTTCCGAACGGATCCGGACTTATAACTTTCCGCAGGGCCGCGTGACCGACCATCGCATCAACCTGACGCTGTACAAGCTCGCCGACGTCATCAACGGCGATCTGGGCGGGCTGATCCAGCCGTTGCAGCAGGAATATCAGGCCGAGCAGCTGGCGCGGATCGTGGAGTAACAGGAACAAGGAACAGCCATGGCCGCGCCTCAGGTCAGCCTGCAGAGCATTACCGGCGTCGATGTCGAGCTGCGCATCGCCGGGATCGGCAGCCGCAGCTATGCCTTCGTGATCGACTGGCACATCCGGGCGCTGCTTGCGTTCGCATGGTGGTCGGTGGGCACCATGCTGGCGCCCGGCGCGTTCGCATCGCTGTTCACTGAAGAAACGTCGCCGGGCTACTACCTGTGGGTCGTCGTGCCGACCGCGGTCATTTATTTCTTTTATCACCCGGTCGTCGAGGTGCTCATGCGCGGCAGTACACCGGGCAAGCGCATGGCCGGCGTGCGCATCGTCACGCGCACCGGCGACATTCCCAACGCCGGCGCCTTGTTGATCCGGAATGTGTTTCGCCTGGTCGACTCGTTGCCCTTCGCCTATCTGGTCGGGCTGATTGCCACCATGTTCACCGCCCAGCACGTTCGCATCGGCGACATCGCCGCCGGCACGCTGCTGATTCTCGACGGCAAAGAACACAACGTATCGTTGGCCCGACTCGCGCCGGCGAACAGTGCGCTCGATCCGCGCGCCGCGGATTTGATCCATGAATTGCTGGAACGCTGGATGCAGCTCGATAACAAGACGCGCGGCGAGCTTGCCCGCTCCATGCTGGCCCGAGTCGACAAGTCCATCTCGCCCGAGCAGCTTGCGGAACTCAGCACTATTGAGCTGAGAACCCGTCTACAGGCGCTGCTGAACCCGGCCTCATGAGCGCCGAAGCCGGCATGCAAGCGTGGCTCGCGTCTCGCGTCGAGACGTGGCGGCAACTCGCGCCTCAGCTCGAAGCGCTCGAAAAGAGTCGCAACCATTCCGCCGCCGAAGCACAGCAAGCCATCGAGTTATATCGCGCGCTCGGTCGGGATCTATCGATCGCGCGGCGCATCCTGCCGGCGAGCCGGGTGACCAAGGCACTGGAGCATAGCTACGTCAAGCTGCACTCCATCATCTATCGCAAGCCGCACGACTGGCGAGCCCGTCTGCTCAGCTTGTTTCGGGAAGAGATTCCCGACGTCGTGCACCAGCTGCGCGGCGCGATTTTTTGGGTGACGCTGCTGTTCATGCTCAGTGCCGGCGCCGGCTGGTGGCTGATCTCCGCGCATCCCGAACTGATCTCGCTGCTCGCCGACGAAGAAGCCATCAACGGCGTCGAGAGCGGCAAGCTGTGGACCGACGGCCTGCTCAACGTGACACCGTCTTCGGTGCTGTCGATCGGCATCCTGTCGAACAACATCGCCGTGACCCTCATGGCGTTCTGCGTCGGCATCTTTTTCGGGCTGGGCACGTTTTATCTGATCGCCACCAACGGACTGATGCTCGGCGCCATGTTCGCATTCACTCATCAGCACGGTCTGGGTGGCGAGCTATTGAAGTTCGTCACCGCGCACGGTGTGGTCGAGCTGTCGGTGATTTGTATTGCCGGCGCGGCCGGCACGATGCTCGGCGAGTCCTTGATCCGTCCGACGCATCCGACGCGTCGCGAATCGTTTCAGCACGCGGCGACCAAAGTGTCGCGCTTGCTGGTGCTGTGCGCGTTGTTACTGGTGGGCTGCGGCTTCATCGAGGGCTATCTGTCGCCCGATCCCGATTTCCCCATGATCAGCCGCGTCATAGTCGGTTTCGGCTACGGCGTCGTGATGGTGGCCGCGCTGACCGGTCACTTGTTCGGACGGAAGCGCGTCAAACCCGCCGTCGATTCCTGAACTCGAGATACGCGTCGAACACGGCGCGTTCCATATGCTCGGGCCGCGACACCAAGGCCGGCGCGCCCAACGCTCGCAGGGCTCGAACATTGCGTTCCAGTCGCGAGACATATTCATGAGCGGCCAGCGCCTCATACGGATCGAGCCAGGAACGCGCCGGCGCATCGCGCATCGCCTCCGCTTCCGGACTGGAGATGCCGGCGATCAGCGGCAAATGTTTCGGTAACAGCAGACGCGCTGCCGATGCGAGCTGGCCGGCTACCGTGGCGTCGTCCACATCGGTCAACATCACGATCAAACTGCGATGACGCACGAGCGTGCGAATGCGCAGTGCCGCGTTCAATGGGTTCGACTCCGCCAGCTTCGGCGTCGCCGCCGCCAGCATCTGACGGATTCGCAGTACGCTGCCAATACCTCGCCCCGGCGCGAGCGTCGCGAGCGGTTGATCGGCAAACAACATGACGCCGACCCGATCGTCCTGCGCGACCGCATGTTCGGCGAAGCGAGCGGCGAGATTGATGTAATGACCGAGACGATCCAGATCGCCGGCGCGCAAGGCGCTGGTCCGCCCCACATCGATGGCGATGACGATATCGAGGTGCTGATCTTCGGTGTAATCGCGACTGATCAAGCGGCCGCGTCGCGCCGTCGCTTTCCAATCGATCGCGTTCTGCGGATCGCCGACGCGATACTCACGAAGCTGCAGAATCTCGGCACCCGCGCCTTGATTGACGTGAGCCCGCGTCCCGCCGCTGACGGCACTGATGCGCCCCGCCGCGTCACGTAACAACTCCGGCATCACTTTGAAGGAGTAGCCCGGCTCAAGACGACGCGACCACCACGCCAACCCCAGCGGCCCGCCGATGCGCGCCTGCATTCCAGGCCACGCGTTTTGTCCGAGCCGTCGAGGCGTCGCGCGTAACTCGATGGCCGCCGCTTCGCCAGAGGGCACGGACAGCACCCGAATCTCATTATCGATCTCGACCGCTTCGGGTGCGGCTGGCGCGACCTGAATATCCAGCGCTCGCCCCAGTGCGTGACGAAACAAGAGCTGCAGCGGCATCGAGCGGCCCAATATTCCTTGAGCCGGCGCATCGATCGTCACATTCGTTCGCGCCCGCGTGACCGTCATGCCTTCGTAGGCCAGCCCGAGCAGCAACAGTGCGAGCGGCAACAGCCACAACCGCTGCAGATCCGCCTCACCGCTCCAGGTGCCGAGAATGGCGACGAGCACGGTGAGCACCGCGAATACGAGGCCATTGAGACGAAGATGCATGACTCAGCGCGGGACCGGCGTGCGATCGAGCAACTGCTGCGTGATCGTCTGCTCAGTCACGCCTTCGAGCAGCGCTTCGGGCGCCAGCATCAAACGATGGGGAATAACCAGCGGCGCCACTTGTTTCACATCGTCCGGCGTCACGAACTCCGCACCGCGCATACCGGCAGCGATTCGCGCCGCACGTACCAGCGCCAACACGCCGCGAGTGGAAAGACCGAGACTGACATGAGCATGCGAACGTGACGCCGCTGCCAGATCGATCACGTAACCCGACAACTCGGGCGCAATGTGAACCTGCTCGACGGCTTGACGAACCGCGGTGAGATCGATCGGCGGCAACTGTTGCGAGTCGACGCGAGCATGCGCGTCTGTGTTGCCGTAGCGAGCGACGATGGCCAGCTCATCCTCGCGCGCCGGATAAGTGAGATCGACCCGTAACATGAAACGATCGAGCTGCGACTCGGGCAGCGGGAAGGTGCCTTCGAATTCGCGCGGATTCTGGGTCGCGACCACCAGAAAGTTTTCCGGCAGCGCATAGTTCTGACGGTCCACCGTGACCTGACGCTCTTCCATCGCTTCGAGCAGCGCCGACTGCGTCTTCGGGCCGGCACGATTGATCTCGTCGACCAGCAGCACATCGGCGAACACCGGACCGTGACGAAACACGAACTGCCGCTGCTCGGCGTCGTAAGCGTGCACGCCGGTGATATCGGCGGGCATCAGATCGGAGGTGCCCTGCACGCGCTTGAACACGCCACGCAACGAGGCGGCCAGCGACTTGCTGAGCAATGTTTTACCCAGACCGGGCGCACCTTGCAGCAGCACGTGACCGCGAGCGACGACCGCAATCGCCAGCGCGCGAACGACCGGCTGCAAGCCGAGCACCACTGCGCCCAATTCCTGCTGCAAACGTTGTTCGAAATCTACCAGGGCGTTCATTCTTGTTCCCTATTCCAGAGCTGTTCGCAATCGTATCAGCAGGTTATGCAGCTGCGACAAATTGACGCGCTTGCCTTGCTGGGCCTTGGCATGCAGAGCTTGCAAGCTTTCGACATCCCGCTCCGACACCATCGTCTGCGCGCCCAGCCAGTCCCACATCGGCGTCGTGCCCGACGGCAGACCGTGGCGCTTGCGCGCGTCGTTGAAAAAATTCGCGATCATTTGCTGAGCGACGGTCGCAGGTTGCATCACACGCGCCATGAACCCACCCGTGGCTCGCACGAACCCCGTGATGTCCACCGGATTCCAGCTCGATTGTGACGGGCGCAGTCGCTGCGACCCGAGCACGAACAGCAGCCACAAGCCCAACAGCCACCACAACGTCGCGTGCAGGCGCGAGTCGCCGAAGAACGCATCGGGATCGTAGAAGGCGACCAGGCCTTGATGCGCGTCGTCGAGGATCACCTTGCCACCGCCGCGCAACGACCAGCGCACGATGTTGGCGATCAGATGCGCGTTGTCGGTCTCACCGAGCAACCTGTTCCCGAGAATGCTGCCGTAGGCGCTGACGATGATCTGCCCTTCGCCTTCGGACAACAGCCACAGCACCGGCACGCCCGACTCGGGATCGTGCGCCAGCTCCAGCACACTCGTGCCCTTCGCCCAACCTTCCCATTTCGCCGTGGGATAATCGGACAGCGCGCTCACCTTGCTCACCCCTTCGAGCAGCGGATGCGCGCCCGCAGGTCGCATCTCCAACTGCAGCGGCTCGGCGAGCTTGGTCTGCGCGGCGATCACTTGCGCCGGCGTCGCCGCCTTGGCCGGATCGTCCTTTTCTTTGTCGCTGTCCTCGTCCTCTTCGACACGCTGCTCGAAATGCATGCGTGTCATGGACTCCAGGTGCTCCAGAAACTGAGCGTCGCCGCGACGATCCATGGACCAGTCCGGTGTATCGGACAATCCCGCGACGATGAATAACGTATTGCCTCGTTGCACCCAGCGACGCAATGGCAGGACTTCAGAATCGCGGATCGGGTACAGATGGGGCGCGGCGGTGATCAGCAGGTTGCCGGTGTGAGCTTCGAGGCCGGGAACCTCGCTCAATTTCGTGAAGCGGTCCCGCAGCGAGAGTACCGGCACATGCTCTGCCGCCAGCCAGCGCGTGAAGCCGAGATAGCCGTTCGGGCCAGCTTCGATGCTGGTCGGACGCGTCGGATATTGCTCCGGCGTCGACGGCTTCGGTGCCATCACCACGTAGAACGCAACGAATGCGCAGATGGCAAGCGCGAATGTAAGCAAGCGATCTTTCATGTCGCCGCCTTCAGTTGCGCGTCGAGGCTGCGTCCAACGCGGAGCGCTTCACTCAGGTCGTCGCTCGCGACATCCTTGCCGCTGAAAACTTCACGCTCGGCGAGCTGTGCGATCTTTTGGAAAGATTCGCGCTGAGCGGCATCGTCGAAGCGCGCCCGTCCCGTCAGTTCGCGATGAGTCAGACTCTGCGCGCCATTCAAGCGACCGGTCTTGACCAACGTTGCAATCAACATTCTCAGCAGCGCGGACGGTCGCTCGCCACTCGTCTCCAGAGCCAATCCGCCCGATCCGCCCGCGCCAGCGAGGTCGGCCGCCGCTCCCCCTGCGGACTTGCGATGCCGACCCCGGGCCGCCACGCGCACCTCATTGATGACGATCCCCAGCGCGAGCAACACCACCAGCGCGACAGAGCCGTATATCAACGCCTGTTGCACCACTTCGGGCAGCGGATGCTCCGCCAGCCAGCGACTCAGCCAGGACTCGGTCTCGGCATCGGACTGGACTTGTTTCTTTTCGAAGAGCTCGCGCAACCAGCGCTTGAGACGCTCGTACCAGGACAGCGATTGCTCCGGCACCGGAGGCTTCCGTAACGACTCGAGTTCCGGTGCGAGACTCCCGGTGTCGATGGCCGCGAGCTCGGGCTCATTCTCATAGCGAGCGACGAGCGTGCGCAGGGTGCTCAAGCCATCGCGACTCAGCACACTGAGCTGATTATCGGAAACCAGATCCGTGAGCCCGAGCTCTTCCAGGGCCACACGGATATCCGGGCACGTGTCCTCGATATCGTCCAGACCGAGGACATCGGGATCGAGCGCTTGAATACAAACGTCGAGAACATGCCGCGGCGAGCCCTCGCTTTGCGCGAAGGCCGCGGGCATGACAAACAACAGCAGAACGAGAAACGCTGAACGCACGAATCAGGCGGCGCTCAATGCATCCACACGCGCGGCGAGATCGCCGCCTTCCTTGCGCAACTTCAAATCCCAGTAGAGCGCAATCATCACCGCACTTGTGAACGGCGAGATGAGTATGTTGACCACGGCATTCAGCACCAGCTGCACGACCATGCCCGCTACGAGGGAATCCGCGGCCATGCCGGCGAAGGGCGTGATGATCGCAACGACAAAACCCACCGCGATAAAGAGCACGAACAGCAGGATCGCGGTCACCGTGAACACGGCACAGGTGCGCCACCAGTTGCCCCAGACCAGCTTGTGACTACCGACCACGGCGTCGATCGGGCCTTTGGTGTCGAACACCACCAGCGCCATATACATGATCAGGCTCAGCATCAGGATCAGGCCGGGCACGATCAGCAGAATGGATCCCAGCGTAATCGCCACGCCGTACACGATGGTCGCGCCGATCAACGGCAGCAGGCGAACCAGTGCCACTCGAAACGCCTCGCCGGTGCTCATCGACTCATCGCTGCCAATCGCCCGCTGCTTCAGCAACATCGCGCTGGCGCCCCACATCGAGGGCAGGACCGTGATCAGCACCACCACGACCATATTGCGGAAGAAGGACATGTTGCCCGAGGCAATGGCCTGGGGATCGAGAGCGGACATGCCAATGAACAGAAAATACAGCCCCGGCAGCAGGCTCATGACCGCGATCAGCAGCGAGATGGGCCACACCGCGCCAAGCGACTCTTTGTACAACTGGAACGCGGTGTCCAGAACGCCGCCGATGCCCTGCGGCTGGTTGGGCTGAATGGCCATTGCACGAATCTCCCTGGTGTTTGTCTCGATGGATCGCGAGATACAGCGCCCGCTGTGGCGCATCGGCGGCGCAGATCATCGCGGTGGCCCGAGCCAATGGCAAATATCCCTTTCGCAAAACCAGGGGCTTAGCCGTGTCCGGAGGGCCGCCACCGGAAAGTGATATCACTCTGATATCTATCCATGATAGGGTCGGCCTGAAAAATCAGGAGAAGGCCATGAAAGAACGACAAGTATTGACCCTGCCCGGCGTGCCCATGGTGTTGATCCTGCTGGTATTGATGGCGCTTTGCGGCTGGTGGCTGTGGCACTCCGTGATGGCCTTCGTCTCGCCCGTACCGCCCATCGTCGCCGGAGCGCTGGTGGCTTTCTGCGGCATGGGTTTCTTCATCGTCCAGCCGAACCAGGCCGCGGTGATGCAGTTCTTTGGCAAGTACGTCGGCTCGGAGCGCACCAGCGGGCTGCGCTGGGCCAACCCGTTCTACAGCAAGAAGACTGTGACTCTGCGTGTGCGCAACTTCGAGTCCAGCAAGTTGAAGGTCAACGATCTGGAAGGCTCGCCCATCGAGATCGCGGCGGTGGTGGTCTGGCAGGTGCACGATGCCGCCGAGGCCGTGTTCAACGTGGACGATTACGAAAACTTCGTGCAGGTTCAGAGCGAGGCGGCGCTGCGCCAGATGGCGACCTCGTATCCCTACGATCTGCACGAGGAGCACAAGATCGCGCTTCGTTCGCACGCCACCGAAATCAACGAGCACCTTCGCAATGAAATCCAGGATCGGCTGGCGCAAGCGGGACTGACGGTGATCGAAGCTCGTGTCAGCCATCTCGCCTACGCGCCCGAGATCGCGCAGGCCATGCTCCAACGTCAGCAGGCGGCTGCAATCATCGCTGCTCGTACGCGCATCGTCGAAGGCGCAGTGACCATGGTGCACATGGCGCTCGAACAGCTGGCGAAGAAAGATGTGGTCCACCTCGACGAAGAGCGTAAGGCGGCGATGGTGTCGAATCTGTTGGTGGTGTTGTGCGGTGAGCGCGGCACGCAGCCTGTGGTCAACACCGGCACTTTGTATAGCGGCTGAATCCGTTGGCGGAGAAAAAAGCTTATCCGCTGCGTATCAGCAGCGATGTACTC
The DNA here is from genome assembly GCF_042651805.1 of Steroidobacter flavus. Lineage (NCBI taxonomy): Bacteria > Pseudomonadati > Pseudomonadota > Gammaproteobacteria > Steroidobacterales > Steroidobacteraceae > Steroidobacter > Steroidobacter flavus. Next base: position 764,105 of record NZ_JBHSDU010000003.1, read on the forward strand.
GACGCCGTGCAACGCTGGGCGGCGGACGAGCTGCGCAGTGTGAATGCGCAGATCGAGTACGTCCTGCGCGACGCGCTTCGTAAGGCGGGACGAATCAGTCCCACCGCGCCCCCGCCGCCCGTCGAAGGCGGCGAGGACACAGAAGGCTCTTAAACGGCGAGCGCCTGCTCCAGATCCGCGAGCAGGTCTTCGACGTCTTCGATCCCCACCGACAGCCGGATCAACGAGTCGTCGATGCCGAGCTCGCGGCGCTTTTCAGGCGGAATCGACGCGTGGGTCATCAGGCCGGGATGGTCGACCAGACTTTCCACGCCGCCCAGGCTTTCCGCGATGGTGAAGATCCGGCAGCGCTCGAGGAAATGTTTGGCCTCGCCCAGGCCGCCCTTCACGAAGAACGTGACGATGCCGCTGAAGCCATTCTGCATCTGACGCTTGGCCAGCTGATGCTGCGGATGGCTGGCGAGCCCCGGATACAACACCTTCGCGACGCGCGAATGTTTCTCCAGCCAGCCAGCGATTCGTAACGCGCTCTCGCTCGACTGACGCATGCGCAACGCCAGTGTTTTCAACCCGCGCAACGCGAGGAAGCTATCGAACGGTCCGCTGACTGCGCCGACCGCGTTCTGCAGGAACCCGATCTTCTCCGCGAGCTCATTGTTTCCAGTGACCGCGACACCGCCGATCATGTCGGAGTGGCCGTTCAAATATTTGGTGGCCGAATGCATGGTGATGTCGGCGCCGAGCTCGATCGGCCGCTGCACCCACGGGCTCGCGAACGTGTTGTCGACGACGGTGAGAATGTTTCGCTTGCGCGCGAACTCGGCGACCTGCGCGATATCGACCAGGCGCAGGGTCGGATTGGTCGGCGTTTCGATCCAGATCATTTTGGTCGTCGGGCGCACCGCGGCTTCCAAGGCCTTTTGGCTGGTCAGATCCGCGAAGGTGATATCGAGTCCCGCCGAACGTTTACGCACCCGCTCGAACAGGCGGAACGTGCCGCCGTACAGGTCGTCCATCGCCACGATGTGACTTCCGGCATCGAGCAATTCCAGCAGCGTGCTGGTCGCCGCCATGCCCGACGCGAACGCGAACCCGCGCACGCCGCCTTCGAGATCGGCGATGCATTTCTCCCAGGCGTTGCGAGTGGGATTCGAGGTGCGAGAGTAGTCGTACCCCTTGTGGACGCCGGGGCTGCTCTGAGCATAGGTGGAGGTGGCGTAGATCGGCGGCATCACCGCACCCGTGCTCGGATCGGGAGCCTGACCGGCATGGATGCAGCGAGTGCCGAAACGCAACGAAGCGGAATCAGTCATGATGGGTACCGTTTATAACTTAGCCGAATGCTTTCGCCAGCCGGCGCTTCGCACCGGCGGCGGGTTTGTCCTGGTTAGCTCGACCGGCGCTGCGCGCCGGCGGCGAGAGAGTTCCAGTTGGCCGGGCCGGCCGCAGCGCCGGCCCACTGAAAATTCAGTTGCCGGCTGGCGACGCAAGTCGCCCAGCAAGGATTGCATCACTTCACCTGCCGGCGGAGGTAGTTGAGCACGTCAGAGCGCGTCACCAGGCCGAGAAACTTTTCGCCATCCATCACGGCGGCCGACGAGCGCACCTCGAGCATGGCCACCAGGTTATTGAGCGTCTGACTCTTGTCGACGCGCAGGAACGTGCTGGTCATTGCCTTATTGACCGGCTCGTTGAAACGTTCCGGATGGCCGAAGGCAAATCGCAGGATGTCATCTTCAGTAACGACGCCGATGAGTCTCTCTCCATCCATCACCGGCAACTGCGAGAAGCCCGCGTTGCGTAGACGATTGTGTGCCGTAGTGAGCACGTCGTTCGGCCCGACCGTGATCGTGGCTCGCTCGCCGTGCGGGCGGCCGATCAAGTCGCGCAAGTCGCCGTAGGTCTCGCGCTGGATGAAGCCCTGATCCTCCATCCAGAAATCGTTGTACAGCTTCGACAAATAACGCGCGCCCGTATCGCACGCCAACGTCACGACGCGCTTCGGTGTTTTCTGCTCACGGCAATAGCGCAAAGCTGAAGCGAGCAACGTGCCGGTCGAAGAGCCGGCGAGCACGCCTTCTTTCTGTAGCAACTCGCGCGCGACCGAGAACGACTCGCCGTCCGAGATGCTGTACGCACGCTTGGTCATGGAAAAGTCGGCGATCTCGGGAATGAAATCTTCGCCGATGCCTTCGACCAGCCAGCCGGTCTTCTGAGTCATTTTCCCGGTGGTGATGAACTCCGCGAGAATGGAGCCGACCGGATCGGCCAGCACCAGCTCCACATGCGGCGCATGTTTCTTGAAGAACGCCGCGAGGCCGGCGATCGTGCCGCTCGAGCCCACACCGATAACCACGGCGTCCAGCTTCTGCTCCATCTGCTCCCAGATTTCCGGCGCGGTGGTGAATTCGTGCGCCTTGGGATTGTCGGGATTGGCGAACTGATTGATGAAATACGCGCCCTGGCGTTTGGCGATGGCCGCGCCCAGGTCCTGGTAATACTCGGGATGGCCCTTGCCCACATCCGAGCGCGTCAACACCACTTCGGCGCCGAGGGCGCGCAGGTTGAAGATTTTTTCCTGGCTCATTTTGTCCGGTAACACCAGAATGAGCCGGTAGCCCTTTTGCGCGGCGACCAGCGCGAGGCCCAGGCCGGTATTGCCGGCAGTAGCTTCGACGATGACGCCGCCGGGCTTCAGATCGCCCCGGCGCTCGGCCTCCTCGATCATGGACAGGCCGATGCGATCCTTGATGGAGCCGCCCGGATTCATGTACTCGAGCTTCAGGTACAGCTCGCAGGGCCCCGTATCGAGCCGATGCAGCCGCAACATGGGAGTGCGGCCAATCATCTCGATCGCGTTCTGGTAAACGTGCATGGAAGACTCCGTCAGCAATCCAAGTGTGTTAGTCCAGCGTCATTCATGCCCGCCGTCAAATCCTCGCAAACCGTATCCGATGCTCTGCATACCGCAACGATGTTGTTGTCGCGGTCCTCGCCATCCGCGCGACTCGATGCCGAGTTGCTGCTGGAGTATGTGACCGGGCTGTCACGGACCAATTTCCGCGCCAATCCGGAGCGCGAGCTGCCTGCCAACGCCGGCTGGTCGTTTCAGCAGCTGGTCAAGCGTCGCTCGCTGGGCGAACCGGTTGCATACATCCGCCAGCAACAGGAGTTCTGGTCGCTGCTGCTGGAAGTGAGCCCGGCGGTGCTGATTCCGCGACCGGAGACCGAATTGGTCGTCGAGCGCACCTTGACCCATATAAATAAGGAAGACCCGGTCCGAGTTGCCGACCTGGGCACCGGAAGTGGCGCAATTGCGCTCGCCCTCGCGTCTGAACTGCGGCAGGCGCAAGTCACCGCCATCGATGCGTCGAAGGATGCGCTGGAGCTGGCCAGTCGTAATATCGGGCGACTCCAGCTGACCAACGTCTCGTTATTACACGGCAGCTGGTTTGCGCCCGTGGCCGGGCAGAAATTCCATGCGATCGCGTCCAATCCCCCCTACATCGCGCAGGACGATCCCGACCTCGCCCCCGACGTGCGTAAGTTCGAGCCGGTCATGGCGCTGATCTCGGGGCGGACCGGTTTCGAAGCCATCGACACCATCATCCGCGAAGCGCCGACACACCTGGAAGCTGAAGGCTGGCTGGTGCTGGAGCACGGCTGGAAGCAGGCGGAGGGGGTCCGTCAGCGGCTTGTGCGTCAAGGCTTCGTTCACGTAACCTCGCACGCCGATCTGGCCGGCCACGAACGCGTCACCGAAGGCCAGTGGCCCGGCCCTCGATGAGGACCGTGGCCAGAGCCACCTAGAGGATCATTCCCATGCTCGAATTCAAGACCACCAAAGGCACCTTCACCGTCCAGCTGTTCGACAAGCAGGCGCCGATCACGGTGGAGAACTTTTATCGCTATGCCGACGAAGGCTTTTTCGACGGCACCATTTTTCATCGCGTGATCCCGAACTTCATGGTTCAGGGCGGCGGCCTGACCGAAGACCTGAAGAACAAGAAAGGTCACGAGCCGATCAAGAATGAAGCCACCAATGGCTTGAAGAACAAGCGCGGCACGTTGTCGATGGCCCGCACCAACGACATCAACAGCGCGACCTCGCAGTTCTTCATCAATGTCGTCGACAACGACTTCCTGGACCACAAGGGCGCCAGCAACTACGGCTATGCCGTGTTCGGTCGCATCGATTCAGGCATGGACGTGGTCGATGCCATCGTCGGCGTGAAGACCGGCAGCCGGGGCGGCCATCAGGACGTGCCGGTCGAGCCGATCATCATCGAGTCGGTCAAGCGCATCGAACCGAAAGCCTGACAAACAAAATTTAGTTTTCGAGTACCTGCCCGGGTACAGGGATGTACCCCGACGCCGCAGGCGGCGGGCGAGCGGCAAAAGTCACGCCTTTTGCCGCCTCGCCACGAGGGTCGTCGCAGGATGCGCGATCCCGAGTTTTATTTGAACAACACCGACACGTTGATGACGTCGATATCGCTCTCGCCGTTCTTCTCGTCGTCGCCGACATCGAAGAAGCGCTGATATTCGACGCGCAGCGTGAAGCTCTGATTGATGTTCCAGGCCGCGCCCACACCGCCGAACAATTCGGTCTGGCTGGCATCCACACGGCGGTGGAGCAGATTGAAAACATCGCTCTGATCGACCCGGTCGATGTAACGCAAGCGGTTGGTGACGCGGGTATCGGCGTAATACACGCCGCCGCGCACGTGCAGATCGAAATGCTGGCCGAGCGGCAACATGCCCAACGCCGCGGCCGTGATGCCGGCGCTGGTCACCTGCAGCGAGCGCTCGAAGCCGCCATTCAACGAACGCGTGATTGCGGTCGAGCCGTCGCACGGACAGGGGTAGACATAGGTGCCCGAGATCGAGCCGCTCATGGTGTAGAGCAATTCGCCCAGGTCGACGTAACCCACTTCGGCCGCCACCCACTTATTGAACCGGAAGCCCACCTGCGCGCCCCACGGGGTCATGGTGTCATCCAGGTCGGAGCCCAGGATGGTGCCGGACAGGCTGGTGCCGGGAAGTCCGATCAGCGGAAACTCCTCGGCGAGCAGGTCGGCGACCACTTCGTCCGCATCGGCCTTGGAGCCGAAATCCATGTCGCCGCTGCCACCCCAGACGCCGAAATAGAATCCGCGATACTCTTCGGCGAACGCCGACGGCGCCGACAGCACACAGCTCAGCGCCAGACCAGCCAGCAAGCGCGTTTTATTGATCATGTCCCAAGCTCTCCGTAAGTTCCTTATCTGCGGGGAAATAGCCAAACCCGGATTTTGGGCGGGGATGGTAGACGATTATGTGCAATCAAACAGCGACTGGATCACACTTACCCGGCGCTTGCGCTGCTTTCGTGATCCACGTCCGTTTCGTCATCCGCAAAAATTCCACTGAATCGCCGCATGGCACGAATGTTTCGTTTCCTCCTCGGGCTGCTGGCCTTGCTACTTTTGCTGAGCCTCGGCCCCGTACTTCTACTGAGATGGGTGGACCCGCCGACCACGGCTTTCATGCTGCGGGAGTCCGGCCCGGTGCGGTACCGATGGGTGGATTGGGAGCAGATCTCGCCCCACATCAAGGTGGCAGTGATTGCGTCGGAGGATCAGAAGTTTCCGGAGCACCACGGCTTCGATTTCGATTCCATCAATGACGCGCTGGAGGATCGCGAGCGCGGCCGCCGGGTGCGCGGCGCCAGCACGCTGTCACAACAGGTCGCGAAGAATCTGTTTCTCTGGCCCGGGCAGAGCTGGATCCGCAAAGGCCTGGAAGCCTACTTCACCGTGCTGATCGAGACGCTGTGGCCGAAGAAGCGCATTCTCGAGGTGTATGTGAACATCGCGGAGTTCGGCACTGGCGTGTTCGGTGTGGGCGCCGCGTCCGAAGTGTTTTTCAGGAAGCCGGCGGCGCGACTCAGTGCCCCGGACGCCGCGCTGCTGGCAGCCGTGCTGCCGAATCCGAAGCGCATGAAGGTTCGCACGCCCTCGGTCTACGTCCGCTCGCGGCAGCTATGGATTCTTGGGCAGATGCGCGGGCTGGGTGGCGTCGGATTGTTACAAGAGATCGATCCGCCGCCACCGAAGCAGTCAAAGAAGCAGAGAACCTAGCCCGCGCGCACGACCTTCTGATCGATCGCGCCGAAGATGCTGCGACCGTCGCTGTCGAACATCTCGATGCGCACCGAGTCGCCGAACTTCATGAACGACGTGACCGGCTTGCCCTGCTCGATCTGTTCCAGCGTGCGACGCTCGGCGATGCACGCCGATCCCAGCGAACGGTCGTAATTGGAAATGGTCCCCGAGCCGAGCACGGTACCGGCGCGGGCATTGCGCGTCTTGACGATGTGCTCGATCAGGCGCGCGAAGTCGAAAGTCATATCGACACCGCAGTTCGGCTGACCGAAAGGTTTGCCGTTCACATGCACGACCAGCGGCAGATGAATCTTCGCGTCCGACCAGGCCGTGCCCAGCTCATCCGGAGTGACCGCCACCGGTGAAAACGCGGTGGCCGGCTTGGATTGATAGAACCCGAAGCCCTTGGCCAGCTCGTTCGGAATCAGATTACGCAACGACCAGTCGTTCACCAGCATCACCAGCTTGATGCGATCGAACGCAGCGTCGCGCTTCGTGCCCATCGGCACGTCGTCGGTGATCACAGCGACCTCGCCTTCCAGGTCGATGCCGAATTCCTCGCTCGGCACCGGCACGTCGTCGCGGGCACCCAGGAAATCATCCGAGCCACCTTGATACACCAGCGGATCGGTCCAGAAACTGGCCGGCATCTCCGCGCCGCGCGCCTTGCGCACCAGTTCGACGTGATTGACGTAAGCGGACCCGTCCACCCAATGATAGGCACGAGGCAGCGGCGCCATCGCACGCGACGGATCGAAGGCGAACGAGTCTTTCACCTCGCCCTTCTCCAGGGCCGCTGCGACCTCGGCCAACTTCGGCGATACGTTCGACCAGTCATCGAGCGCGGCCTGCATCGTCGGCGCGATGTGGCCGACCGCGACCGCTTTGCTCAGATCGCGGCTGACGACGACCAACTGCCCGTCGCGAGCAGCATTTTTCAGTGTAGCTAACTTCATTTCAGATCCAGCTTCAGATCGAGCGCACCGACGCGGCTGCGTTACTTCTGCTTCCAGCTATCGACATAGCCGGCCCATTCGACCGCGCTCGCGGACTCGGTGATCTCCAGCGCATCGCGCGTATCGATCATCACTGCGTACTCATCCGTCGCCGGCTTCGACTGCACCAGCATGTTCTTCAGCGCCTTCGGATGTGGGCCGTGCGTGAAGCCGCAAGGATGCAACGTCATCATTCCCGGCTTGATGTTGTCGCGCGAGAAGAAATCGCCCGCGTGATAGAACAACACCTCGTCGTAGTCGTCGTTGTTGTGGAAGAACGGCACCTTCAACGCACCGGCATCGGTTTCGAACGGCCGCGGCACGAACGTGCAGATCACGAACCGATTGCCGACGAACGTGGTGTGCGCCGATGGCGGTAAGTGATAGCGATGACTCATCACCGGCCGGATGTCTTTCACGTTGATGCGCACGACCGACAGATCGCCATGCCAGCCGGTCGCATCCAGCGGATTGAAGGGGTAAGTCACCTTCGAAATCGCATTGTTACGTTTGACGCGCACCTGCCAGCTACGATCGTCGCTCTGCTGAGCCAGGAACGCTGCGTCCATCTGCGGCACATCCAGCATCGCCGGATCGAAGATGGCGTGGTTGCCCAACAGGCCTTTGTCCGGCAGCGAGTAGCTCGAGTTGGTCGCTTCGATCAACAGCGCGAACATCGGCTCCTTCAGCTCGATACGCCACATTGTGCCGCGAGGGATCACGACGTAGTCGCCGGCTGCGATCGTCAGATGTCCGTAGTCACAATGAAACTCACCCGTGCCCCGATGCACGAAGATCAGTTCGTCGCCATCTGCATTGCGCGCCAGATGATCCATCGACTTGTCGGCATTCCACACCCGCACTCGAACGTTCGCGTTGCGCAGAATCTCCGCCGCTTGCCACGGCGATGTTTGCTCGCAATCCAGCTTGTTCAGATCGAACGCATGCGGACGCAGCGGTCCTTCGAACTCCACCCAGCCGGTCGGCGGATGACGATGATGAAAGAACGCGGCCGGGCCGAAGAAGCCTTCCTTACTGATCTCGCGCTCGAACGTCCCCTGCGGCAGGTCGGCATGCGCCTGCCGCGAGGCCGTGCCTGCGACGTGAGAGGGAGTGATGGGCCGTTTCATGGCACACCTCGTTTAAATCACACCGCGACGCATCTGGTCGAGTTCGATGGATTCGAACAAGGCCTTGAAGTTGCCTTCGCCGAAGCCGTCGTTGCCCTTGCGCTGGATGATCTCGAAAAAGATCGGGCCGATCACGTTCTGGGTGAAGATCTGCAACAGCAGGCCTTCGTTCTTGGCCGGGTTGCCGTCGAGCAAAATGCGACGCTTGCGCAACTCTTCCAGATTCTCGCGATGGCCCTCGACGCGCGCGTCGACACCTTCGTAATAAGTGTCCGGCGTGTCCTGGAACGCCACGCCCTGCTCGCGCAACACGTCGACCGTGCGCACGATGTCCGCGGTGCCGAGCGCGATGTGCTGAATGCCTTCGCCCTTGTACTCGCGCAGGTACTCTTCGATTTGCGACTTGTCGTCCTGGGACTCGTTGATCGGGATGCGGATCTTGCCGCAAGGGCTGGTCATGGCGCGGCTGAACAGGCCGGTCTTCTTGCCTTCGATATCGAAGTAACGGATCTCGCGGAAGTTGAACAGCTTCTCGTAGAAGCCGGCCCACTTGTCCATGTTGCCGCGAGCCACGTTGTGCGTCAGATGATCGATATAGGTCAGCCCGGCCGTGCGGCTCAAAGTCGCGCCTTTCACCGGCACGAAGTCGACGTCATAAATCGTTTGCTCGCCATAGCGGTCGACCAGATAGATCAGACTGCCGCCGATGCCTTCGATGGCCGGAATGTTCAGCTCCATCGGGCCGACGCGCGTCTCGACCGGCTTGGCACCGAGCTCGACACAACGCTTGAACGCGTACGCCGCGTCCTTCACCCGGAACGCCATGGCGCAGGCCGACGGCCCGTGCTCGCGCGCGAAACGCTGACCGAAGCTGTCCGGCTCGGCGTTGATGATGAAATTGATGTCGCCCTGCCGGTGCAACGTGACATTCTTGCTGCGATGACGGGCGGTGGCCGGAAAGCCGAGCCGCTCGAACAAGGTCCGCAACAACTCGGGATCTTCGGCGGTGTATTCGACGAACTCGAAGCCGTCGGTGCCGAGCGGGTTGTGACTGTCGTGGGCGGCGCTGCTCATACTCATTCCTCGGGTCCGGAACTAATGGTTACAATTGAAACTATATCGCCACGCGTCGTCAAGGGCCCTACTCGCAAGCCATGAACGGGACTAAAGAAAAAGTTGCCGAGCCGGCGCCGGAAGGCGCCTCGTTGCAGCTCGATCGTTTCATTCCCTACCGGCTGTCGGTGCTGACCAACACGGTCAGCATGGTGATCGCCAGCGCCTACGAGCGGGAGTTCGGCCTGAGCATCCCGCAATGGCGGGTGATGGCGGTGCTGGCTCAGTCTCCGGAACTGTCCGCCATCGAGGTCGCTGAACGCACGGCCATGGACAAAGTTGCGGTCAGCCGGGCGCTGCAAGGGCTGATCGACTCGAAGCGAGTCCTGCGCGCGTTCGACAAAGGCGACCGGCGCCGCTCCATCCTCCGCCTGTCCGCCGCTGGACAGGCGGTCTACACGCGGGTCGCGCCGATGGCCTTGCGCTACGAAGCCGAGTTGCTGAGCGCACTCAGTCCCAACGATCAGCGCATCCTCGATGACCTGCTGACGCGCCTGATGGACCAGGCAAAGTCCATGCAAGCAAGTCGCGACGTTTAGGAAGGAGTCGCTATAATTCGCGCCGCTTGCATAGCTGCGTCTTGCAGCTGAAGGAGCGGCAACGAGTGAGAACAGTGGCGGAGTTCCGGATCGAGTACCTGCGGCAGCTGAGCCCGCAGGGTCGTCCGCTCGATGAGCTGCCGGCGTTCGCAGCCGACAACGAGGAGTTGTTGAAGATGTTCGCGGCCATGCTGCGAGCCCGGACCTTCGACGCCAAGGCCATCAATCTGCAACGCACGGGCAAGCTCGGCACCTATGCGCCTTGCCTGGGTCAGGAAGCCGCCCATGTCGGCGTTGGCGCGGCGATGCGCCCCGAAGACTGCCTGGCCATCGTTTATCGCGAGATCGGCACCCTGTTCTGGCGCGGCGTGAGCATGACCGAAGTGCTGCTGTACTGGGGCGGCGACGAACGCGGTAACAACTTCGCCGTGCCCCGCCACGATTTCCCCTGGTGCGTGCCGATTGCGACTCAGACGCTGCACGCCGCCGGCGCCGCCATGGCATTCAAGATTCGCAAAGAGCCTCGTTGCGCCGTTGCGTATATCGGCGACGGCGGCACTTCCGAAGGCACCTTCTACGAAGCGATGAACCTGGCCGGCGCACGTCAGTTGCCGATCGTGTTCGTCGTGGTCAACAACAAGTGGGCGATCTCCGTGCCCATCGAAGAGCAGACGGCGTGCGAAACCCTGGCGCAGAAAGGCATTGCTGCCGGCATTCCGGGCGTCCAGGTCGATGGCAACGACGTGATCGCGGTCCGCGATTGCATGTCGCAAGCATTGGAGAAAGCCCGCAACGGTGGTGGCCCGACCGTCGTGGAAGCCCTCAGCTATCGCTTGAGCGATCACACCACCGCCGACGACGCGAGCCGCTATCGCGATGAAGCCGAAGTCGTCGAAGCCTGGAAAACCGAGCCGATGATCCGGCTGCGCAAGCTCCTCGAATCCCGCGGCGTGCTCGATGAAGCGCGCGAGCAGGCGATGAAGGCGCAATTCACGCGTGAGGTCGACGCCGCCGTTCAGGAATATCTGAACACGCCGCGCCAAGCCACCGACGCGATGTTCGAGCATCTGTACGCCAATCCGCCTCCGTACCTGGAGGAGCAGAAGGAACTCGCGCGTCGTTACGCCGGCACGGGCCGGCCTTCTCACTGAAGTCCTCGCATGCCCAAAGTCACAATGGTCGAAGCCATCGCGATGGCGCAGGCGTGGGAGCTGGCGAACGATCCCAGCGTGGTCGTGCTCGGCGAGGACGTCGGCAAGAGCGGCGGCGTATTTCGCGCCACCTCGGGCCTGTTCGAACGCTTCGGCGCCGATCGCGTGCAAGACACGCCGCTGGCGGAGAACATGATCGCCGGCATGTGTGTCGGCATGGCAGCCCAGGGCATGCGCCCGGTCGCCGAGATTCAGTTCATGGGCTTTCTATATCCGGCCATCGATCAGATCGTCAATCACATGAGCCGGCTGCGTCATCGCACGCGCGGGCGATTGTCGTGCCCGGTGGTCATTCGCACGCCGCACGGCGGCGGCATTCATGCGCCGGAACATCATTCGGAATCGGTTGAATCGATGATCGCGCACGTGCCCGGCATTCGCGTGGTCTGCCCTTCTTCGCCGGCTCGCGCCTATGGCTTGTTGCTCGCATCGATCCGCGATCCGGATCCGGTGCTGTTCCTCGAGCCGACGCGCATTTATCGACTGGCCAAACAGGAAGTGGCGGACGACGGCGTCGCGGCTCCGCTCGATGTTTGTTACATCCTGCGCGAAGGCGAAGACGTGACCATCGTGACCTGGGGCGCGATCGCGACCGACGTGCTGCAAGCGGCCGAGCAACTGGCGGCACAAGGCATCAGCGCGGAAGTGATCGATCTCGCGACCGTGAGCCCGATCGATTCGGAAACCATTCTGGATTCTGTGGCGAAGACCGGCCGGCTGGTGATCGTGCACGAGGCCGCGCGCAACTGTGGCGTCGGCGCCGAGATCGCCGCCATTGTCGCCGAGCACGGTCTTTATGATTTGCTGGCGCCGATTCAACGCGTCACCGGCTTCGATACCGTCGTGCCGCTGTACCGACTCGAGAACGATTACATCCCCAGCGTCACGCGCATCATGGATGCTGCCAAAGCGACCCTGGCCGGCTAGGAAGAAGATCATGAGCATTACCTTCAACCTCCCGGACCTCGGCGAAGGCCTGCCCGAAGCGGAAATCGTGTCGTGGCATGTCAAAGAGGGCCAGCGCGTCGAGGTCGATCAACCGTTATTGTCGGTGGAAACGGCCAAGGCCGTTGTCGATGTGCCCAGCCCGTACTCAGGCAACATCGTTCGCTTGCATGCGAAAGCCGGCGATACCGTTCAAACTGGCAAGCCGCTCGTCGAGTTCGATCTGCCGTCGCAAGCCGCCACTTCGAACGCGGCCTCCTCGCATGCTCAAAGCAACGCCGCCGGGCACGCGGCATCGGTGAATCAAGGCAAGGCCGCTGGTCAGGATGCCGCGTCGGGCCAGGGCATGGTCGTCGGCCACATGGCCACTCGTAACGAAGAGCTGGTCGATCACGCCATCGTCGGTCGCGGCCGCCGTGCGTATCGAGATCGTGAACGGGTGCGTGCGGCGCCAGCCGTTCGCATGCTGGCCAAACGGTTGAACGTGGAGTTGTCCGCGTGCCAGGCGAGCGGCCGGCATGGATTGGTCAGCGTCGACGATGTGCTTGCTCGAGCGAATCTCAGCAAGTCGTCACAACGGGCACCCGCCGTGCCCGGGCTCACTGACGCCGACAAGCTGCGTGGCCCGCGGAAAGCCATGGCTCAGAGCATGTCGCTGTCTCGCGATGAGATCGCAATGTGCACAATCTTCGACGACGCCGACATCGACGTCTGGAAAGATCGCGGCGACATCAGCATTCGACTTGTCCGAGCAATCGTTGCCGGCGTCAAGGCGGAACCGGCACTTAACGCGTTGTTCGATCCCGCCGGCCCGTCGCGCAAATTGATGGAACAAGTTCATCTGGCCATCGCGGTGGATACAAGCGACGGCCTGATCGTCCCGGTACTGCGCGATGTCTCTTCACAATCGGCCGCTCAGTTGCGCACCCAACTGGACGACATCAAGCAACGCACGCGCACGCGTACCATCACGCCAGAAGAAATGCGTGACTACACGTTCACACTTTCCAACTTTGGTACGGTCGCGGGACGGTATGCAACGCCATTGGTCGTGCCGCCGACCGTTGCAATCCTGGCCGCGGGCAAGCTGCAAAGAGACGTGGTCGCAGGCGAAAAAACCGCGGAAATACACGTTCGTCTGCCGTTGTCATTGACGTTCGACCACCGCTGCGTCACCGGTGGCGAAGCCTTGCGTTTCCTGGCCGCGGTCATCGCCGATCTGCAGTTGCCGAGCTAACTGCGGAGAAGCTCAAACGCTAGTTGTTATTCCATTTTGGTGCATCCGGCGCCACGGCGGTCTATTACCCTATGCACCGTCGTAGTTCATCACCATACATTCGCGCCATCATGACAACGACCATTCCCGCCGCTCGACAAAAACTGATCGAACGTATCGCACAGTCCGCCCGTGCCTTGAAAAAGCGGGGCGATCCGCTGGATGTGCAGGAGTTCGTCCGCCAGTACTACCGCGGCGTCGGTGAAGAAGATCTCGCTGAATACAAGAGCGAAGTGCTCGCCGCGTTGGCGCTCGCGCATCTGCGCAGCTCCATCGTACGTAAGCCCAATCGTCCGCTGGTGCGCGTATTCAATACGGATGAAGCACGCGATGGCTGGAGCAGTACGCACACCATCGTGGAAGTTACTACCGAGGACATGCCGTTCCTGGTGGACTCGCTCGGCATGGTGCTGACTCAGGCGGGCCTGACGATTCATATGATGGTCCACCCCGTGCTGCCGGTCCGTCGCGACCGCGCCGGTAAGCTCGAACAACTCGGCGAGAGCGGCGACGGGAAGAAGTTCACGCACGAGTCGTGGCAGCACATCGAGATCGATCGCATCGGCGCGCCGGAGCGGCTGCAGGAGATTGAGCAGAAACTGTTACGCACGCTCGAAGACGTGCGCCTCGCCGTCGGCGACTGGAACGAGATGCGCCAGCGCGCCACCGAGCTCGCCAACGAGATCGAGCGCGAGAACCCCGGCGTGCAGCCCAGCGAAGCGCGCGAAGCCAAAGCGCTGCTCGACTGGATGGCCGCGAATCATTTCACCTTCCTCGGCTACCGTCAGTACGAACTGAAACGGGGCCGTAGCGAAGATCTGCTGGTGCCCATGCCGGAAACCGGCCTCGGCATTCTGCGCGCTCGCAAAGGTTATCGCGCCGAGCCGACCGTGCTCACCGGCGAGATCCGCGAGCACGCCCGTCAGCCCGAGCTGATGCAAATCACCAAAGCAAACTCCGTCTCGACTGTGCATCGCTCGACGTATCTCGACTACGTCGGCGTGAAAACGGTCGACTCGCAAGGTCGCGTCACCGGCGAGAAACGTTTCCTCGGCTTGTTCACGTCGGCGGTTTACAACCGCAGCCCGCGTGAGATTCCAGTGCTCCGTCACAAGATCGAGCGCGTGGTCGGTCACTTCGGCCTCGACCCGACCAGCCATGACGGCAAAGCAGTCGTGCACGTGCTGGAAACGTATCCGCGCGACGAGCTCTTCCAGGCCAGCATCAACGATCTGATCCGCAACGTCCGCGGCATCGTCAATCTGTACGAGCGTCAGCGCGTGCGCGTGTTCCTGCGCCGGGACACGTTCGGTCGTTTCTATTCCGCACTGATCTTCGTGCCGCGCGACCGCTACAACACGCAGGTCCGCCAGAAGATGGAAGCGGTGATCAACGACAAGCTCAAGGCCACCGCCATCGAATCGCAGATCCAGCTGTCCGAATCGGCGCTGGCCCGCGTGCACATGATCATTCGTCTGCCGGCCGACGGCGGCCCGCGCATCGATGCCGAAGAGCTGGAGACGCTGATTGCCGAGACCGTGCGCACCTGGAGCGACAAGCTCCGCGATGCATTGATCGATAAGCACGGCGAACTGGATGGCCGCCTGCAAGCGGAGAAATTCCGTAACGCGTTCCCGGCCGCCTACGAAGAAGACACGACTGCCGACATCGCGCTCGACGACATCGGTCAGCTCAACGAAGTCATCGCCGACGCCGACAAGATCGCCATGCGCCTGGCGAATGGCGAAGGCAAGACAGTTCATCTGCGCCTGTTCCGGACTGCCTCGCCGATCGCGCTGTCGCAAGCGTTGCCGATCCTGGAGAACATGGGCTTCATGATCGTCAGCGAGCGCCCGTATCGCATCGCTGTACCCGGCGGCCGGCCGATCTGGTTGCAGGACTTCGAAATGCAGCGTCGCGATGGCGGCACGATCGATCCGGCGACCCTGGGCGAGCGCTTCACCGAGACCTTCTCGGCGGTGTGGACCGGCCGCGCCGAGAACGACGGCTTCAATCAGCTCATCGTCGTCACCGATCTCACCTGGCGCCAGGCCAGCGTGTTGCGCGCGTACTGTCGTTACGCCATTCAAACCGGCGCGAGCCTCAGTCAGGCGTACATGGAGCAGGTGCTGACCTCGAACTCGAAGATCGCGACCATCCTGTCGCAGTTGTTCGAAGCGCAGTTCGATCCGTCGCATAAGACGGCCAAGCGCAGCGCCGACGTGGATCGTTTGAAGCAGGAGCTGTCCGATCTGCTCGACTCGGTGCGCAGCCTCGACGAGGACCGCATTCTGCGTCGCTTTGCGCATGCCATTCAGGCCACGCTGCGCACGAACTACTTCCAGACGGACTCGAGCGGCGCGCCCAAGCAGTGGCTGTCGTTCAAGCTCGACTCACGCAGCATCCCCGAAGTCCCGCAACCGCGCCCCGCGTTCGAGATCTTCGTTTACTCGCCGCGCGTCGAAGGCGTTCACCTGCGCATGGGCCAGGTGGCCCGCGGCGGCATTCGCTGGTCGGATCGTCGCGAAGATTTCCGTACCGAAGTGCTGGGCCTGATGAAGGCGCAGAACGTGAAGAACACGCTGATCGTGCCGGTTGGTGCGAAAGGCGGCTTCGTGCCCAAGCGCATGCCCGCCGGCGCCAGCCGCGAGGACGTGCAGCGTGAAGGCGTCGAGTGCTATCGCACCTTCATCTCGGCGTTGCTCGACATCACCGACAACATCGTCGAAGGCAAGATCATTCCGCCGACCCAGGTCGTTCGTCGCGATGGCGACGATCCGTACCTGGTGGTCGCGGCCGACAAGGGCACGGCGACCTTCTCCGATATCGCCAACCGACTGGCGGCCGATTACAACTTCTGGCTCGGCGACGCGTTCGCCTCGGGCGGGTCGGCCGGTTATGACCATAAGAAGATGGGCATCACCGCGCGCGGCGGTTGGGAATGCGTGAAGCGCCACTTCCGCGAAATGGGCATCGACACCCAGTCGCAGGACTTCACCGCGATCGGCATCGGCGACATGGCCGGTGACGTGTTCGGTAACGGCATGCTCCAGTCGCCGCACACCCGCCTGCTGGCGGCGTTCAACCATCAGCACATCTTCCTGGATCCGGAGCCGGACGCAGCCGCCTCTTATAAAGAGCGTCAGCGCATGTTCAATCTGCCGCGCTCCACCTGGGAGGACTACAACAAGAAGTTGATCTCCAAGGGCGGCGGCATCTACGCGCGCAATGTCAAATCGATCAAAGTGTCGCCGCAAGTGCAGGCCATGCTCGGCATCAAGCGCGACTCGTTCACGCCGATCGAGCTGATCCGCGCGATTCTGTGCATGCCGGTCGACCTGCTGTGGAACGGCGGTATCGGTACTTACGTAAAAGCCACCGACGAAACTCATATCGACGTCGGCGATCGCGCCAACGACGCCCTGCGCGTCAACGGTCGCGAACTGCGCTGCAAAGTCATCGGCGAAGGCGGCAACCTCGGTTTGTCACAACGCGGCCGTGTGGAATACGCGCTGGCCGGCGGTCGCATCAATACCGACTTCGTCGACAACTCCGGTGGCGTCGATTGCTCGGATCATGAAGTCAACATCAAGATCCTGCTCAACAACCTGCCGAAGCGCGCCGGCCTCACCCTCGAGAAACGTAACGAATTGTTGGTCGACATGACCGACGAGGTCGCGGCCCTGGTCCTGCGCGACAACTATTTGCAGAGCCAGGCGCTGTCGATGCTCGAGGCCCGCGCCAGCAAGGATCTGCTGGAGCATGCGCATTCGATTCGTCGACTCGAAGTGTCGGGGCTGCTGGATCGCGGCCTGGAGTACCTGCCGGCCAGCGAAGAAATCACCGAGCGCCATCAGGCCGGCAAGGGCCTGACGCGGCCCGAGCTCGCCATTCTGCTGGCTTACGCCAAGATGGCGCTGTACTCGAAGCTGATCGATTCCGACGTGCCCGAGGATCCGTACCTGGGCCACGAGCTGGAACGTTACTTCCCGGCCCTGATGCAGAAGCGGTTCAACAAGTATCTGCCTGAGCATCGGTTGCGCCGGGAAATCATCGCCACCGCGACCACCAACAGCATCGTGAATCGCATGGGCCCGACGTTTGCTCGCCGGGTTCAGGAAGATACCGGCGCCACCGCCAGCACGGTCGCCCGCGCCTATGCCATCGCTCGCGAGTTCGTTGCCATGCGCGACACGTGGGCCGACATCGAAGCGCTCGATACCAGGATCGCGGCGGCCGTTCAGTACGAAATGATGTTCGAGACCACGCGGCTGCTGCGCTTCTGCACCTACTGGTTGATTCATCGGCAGAGTGGCCAGCTCGACATCGAACGTCAGGTGTCGCGCTTCCGCAGTGGCATGAAGGAGCTGGATGCGCTGCTGCCGAAGGTGCTGAGTGGCGACGACCTCTCGGTATTTAACAGTCGTCACGCCCGCTACACAGCCGCGTCCGTGCCCGACAAACTGGCCAAGCGCATGGCCAGCCTGGCAGCGCTGCGCTCCGGGCCGGATCTGGTCGAGATCTCTGAAGCGAGCGGCCTGTCTTTGGATCGAACCGCGGCGCTCTACTTCGGTGTCGGCACCGCGCTGTCGCTGGACTGGATCCGGGAGCAAGTCGAAATGCTCGGTGTGGAAGGTCACTGGCAGGCCGTGGCACGCACGACCCTGCGGGACAACGTCTACAACCTGCAGCGAGTCCTGTGCCTGCAAGTCGTGGCGGAGTCGAAGCGCTCCAACAAGGATGGCAAGGCCGCGCCCGCCGAATTGCTCGAGGGCTGGGTCGGTCGCCATCGGGCCGCTGTCGATTACTTGCGACAAACGGTCGCCGACATGCGCGCGTTGCCGGCGATGGACTTTGCGACGCTGTCTGTAGCCCTGCAGGCAGTGCGCCGAATGACGGAGTGAGTAACACCGAACGACGGAATCGTTAACAAATGACGATTCCGTTAACACGATAAGTCGGGATTTCTGCCGAAAAGTGACGGTAACTGGCGACAGCGATTGTTGCTCGCCAGGACAATATGAATGAACGCAGCGACACCTGCGGCTTAGGGGCGATGTCTGATATAAAGTCGCCCCTGTTCCACCCTCACTTTCGTTATGGCTGGCCAACTCGTACTTCTGCGTCACGGACAAAGCACCTGGAATCTGGAAAACCTGTTCACCGGCTGGGTGGACGTGGATCTGACCGAACAGGGCCGTAACGAAGCGCGTGCCGCCGGCCAGCTGCTCAAGCAGGAAGGTTTCGAGTTTCAGCAGGTGTTCACGTCGGTGCTCAAGCGCGCCATCCGCACCATGTGGATCGCGCTCGATGAGATGGACCGCATGTGGCTGCCGGTGGAACGCAGCTGGCGCCTGAACGAGCGTCATTACGGCGCTCTGCAGGGTCTGAACAAAGCCGAGACCGTCGAGAAGTACGGCGCCGACCAGGTGAAGATCTGGCGTCGTAGCTATGACATTCCGCCGCCGGCACTGTCGCTGGATGACGAACGCCATCCGCGCTTCGACCTGCGCTACGGCAATTTGCAACCCGCAGAGCTGCCGACCACCGAATCTTTGAAAACCACGCTCGATCGAGTGCTGCCCTACTGGAACAACCGTCTCGCTCCGGAGTTAAAC
Organism: Steroidobacter flavus; assembly: GCF_042651805.1. Lineage (NCBI taxonomy): Bacteria > Pseudomonadati > Pseudomonadota > Gammaproteobacteria > Steroidobacterales > Steroidobacteraceae > Steroidobacter > Steroidobacter flavus. The sequence continues at coordinate 783,078 of NZ_JBHSDU010000003.1, forward strand.
GCCGGACGAAATGTATTAGTAGTCGCACACGGCAATAGTTTGCGTGCACTTGTAAAGATGCTCGACGGCATGTCCGATTCAGACATCGTCGAGTTCAACATTCCAACCGGTGTGCCCATTCACTACCAGTTGGACAAGGCGCTCAAGCCCACCTCGCGTCGCTTTCTGGGCGATCCCGAGGCCATTAAAGCCGCAGCTGAAGCCGTCGCGCGACAGACAGAAAAGAAGAGCGGTTAACGATTCGCGAGAAAGATTGAATCTGTGCTGTCGCCAATAGCGAACAGCGCAGCGGTGAACTATCGACTTCGTGCAGCAAAGCAACAGATGTTTCCAAACACTGTTGCATTGTCAGCAGAGGTGCAACGGAAGGCGATTTAACACTTGAAAACAAGGTTCCATATTGATGCACAGCTGCATCGGAACTGTTCGGGTGTGGAGCATGTCATCTGCTCGTCGTGTTTGAATGTTGTACTTGCGCAGCAAACGAGATTGGTCTAATTAGCCTGGATAGGTTTTGTTTGATGCATTTCGGTGCGCGCAGTGTGATGTTTCGCCGTTCAGCGACGGAAAAAATTACATTGGAATAAAACTTGCTTTGCTTGCAGATGACAAGCGATAGGCAAGAGATGATGGGGCGAGACGAAAGTCTTGCGATGTTTTTTGCGAGCCGTGGGGACGGGGGCGCAAACGCACACAACGATATGCGACGACCTGTCCACGTGTGCGTCATTGATGAGGAGTGATGCATGCGTCTGATCAAACTCGCGTGGGCCGTGGCGGCCCTTGGCGTTAGTTGGGCTGTGAGTGCGAACCCGGCAATCAACAGCAATGTAACGGGCTCGATCGCCGGACCGGCCGTGGCGACCACGCAAATGGTCGCAGGCCAGGCTCAGGTGCGCCTCGACGGCACCGGTCTGGGTGGCAGCGGCCTGAGCGGCAAGGACGCTCGTATCGCTCCCGAATCTTCCGCCGGCAGCATGGACGACTCGATGTCGCGCGGCTGGCTCATGGCCCTGGTCACGGTCCTGCTGATCGGCCATCAGCTGCGCCGGAAACATCGTTTCCTGCGTCCACAGCGTTTCAGCGACCTTTGATCGCCGCTAGCTGCTTCCGCACGGAGCAGGAGGTGCGATGATCAATCAACGTCAACCCTTGAGGTCGTACGATCGTTCGGCCGGCGTGAGCGCGTCGGAGCCGACCTCGTTATTCGTCCTGAAATCGCTGCTCTATCCAGTGACGCCGGTGCTCACCCTGGGCCTGTGCATGCTGGTATGGCGCGAGAGCCTGCTGCAGGGGCCCTACTTCCTGATGGCAGTGCTCGCATTCTTCGGCGCAGCCGACGTGCTCGATGCCCTGCCAATGGCGCCGCCGCGGCATCGCTCGATGGCGATCGCGTCGCTGCTCGACATCATCTTCCGCTGGTCCCTGGTGATCGCCTTCATCTGGGCACTGATGGAAATCGCGGGCATCGCCAAGCAGCTGCGCTGGGAAGTCCTGGTCAGCTGGGCCATTTCGACGCCGCTGGTGCTGTGGGTCGGCCGGCTGTACTCGCCGCATTTGTTCGTCCGGGCCAGCAACAACGGCGCCCCCCGCAAGGTGGTGATCGCCGGCGCCAACCGGCTCGGCGCGAAGCTGGCGGGCAAGCTGCAAGAGTCGCCCTGGCTGAACATGGAAGTGCTGGGCTACTTCGACGACCGCGATTCGGGCCGGCTGCCCGAGGAGTGCTCGGGGCGCGTACTCGGCAAGTTGAACTGGATGCGCGACTACATCGCCCGCAACTCGATCGACGTGGTCTACATCACGCTGCCGATGACGCGTCACCCGCGCATCACCGAGCTGTTGCAGTCCCTGAAAGACTCGACCGCTTCGGTGTACTTCGTGCCCGACCTGACCATGTGCGATCTGGTGCAGCCGCGCTTCGATCTGGTGAACGGCGTGCCGGTGGTAGCGGTGTGCGAGTCGCCGTTCTACGGCGGACGAGGGATCGCCAAGCGGGTCAGCGACATCGCGATCTCCTCAGTAGCTATCGCGCTGCTGTCGCCGGTGATGCTGCTGGTCGCGGCGGCGATCCGGCTCACGTCGGCGGGCCCGGTGATCTTCCGTCAAAAGCGCTATGGCTTGGACGGCAAGGAGATCGTGGTCTACAAGTTCCGCTCCATGACCGTCACCGAAGACGGCAACAAGAGTTATACGCAGGTCACGCGCAACGACGCGCGAGTGACCCCGGTTGGCGCCTTCATCCGTGCGACGTCGCTGGATGAACTGCCGCAGCTGTTCAATGTCTTGGAAGGAACCATGAGTATCGTCGGCCCGCGCCCGCACGCGGTTGCGGTCAACGAGCAGTACCGGCGGCTGATCCCCGGCTACATGCTCAGACATAAAGTGAAGCCGGGGATCACCGGCTGGGCACAGGTCAACGGTTTTCGTGGCGGCGATGACATCGGCTCGATGCGAGCGCGTATCGAGCATGATCTGGAATATCTCCAGCACTGGTCGCTCACGCTCGACCTGATGATCATCCTCAAGACAGCCATGGTGGTTTGGAACGACAGACATGCTTATTAGTCCGATGGCGCGCCGTTGGGTCTCGATGCTGAGTGCGGTGGTGCTGGTGTTCTGCTCGATGCTGGGCAGCTCGAGTTTCGCGGCCGATTCGGACTATCGCTTGGGACCGAGCGATCTGTTGCGAGTCAACGTATTCGGCTCGCCGGAGTTATCCGGTGAAGTGCGGGTGAGCGAGACCGGCAACATCACCTACCCGTTGATCGGGCAGGTGCCGGTGTCCGGCAAGTCGCCGGCACAGGTCGAGGCGCAGCTGGCGAGCGCGTTCATCGATGGCGGCTTCTTGAAGCAGGCTCAGGTGACGGTGCTGGTGCTGGAGTACCGCAGCCAGAAGGTGTCGGTGATGGGTCATGTCACGAAGCCGGGTCAGTACTCGCTGCAGTCGAGCAGCCGGGTGCTGGACGTGCTCGCCGAGGCCGGCGGCCCCGTCAACGAAGAGGCCGCCGACGTGGCGACGTTGATGCGCAAGGACGGTAGCAAGGCACCGATCGATCTGGCCGCGTTGTTCGCCGGCGACCCCGAGCAGAACCACGTGGTCGCTGGCGGCGACACTGTGTATGTGCCGCGCGCCCCGCAGTTCTATGTGTATGGCGAGGTGCAGAAGCCCGGCATGTACAAGCTCGAGCGCGGCATGACGGTGTCACGGGCGATTTCGAAGGGCGGCGGTCTGACGACGCGCGGCTCGGAGCGTCGGGTGGTGATCAAGCGCAAGAACAAGGAAGGTAAGGAAGAACACTACTCGGCGAAGGGTTCCGACCTGCTGCAAGCTGACGACGTGTTGATGGTCAAGGAAGGATTGTTCTGAAGTTAGGTCTGGGAAGGGTTACCGGGAACACAGCACTATGATGGGCCTCGCTCAAATGTTGAGAGTTCTGCGCGGACGCGCATTTCTGTTCACGTTCATCGTCCTGGTCGTGGTGACCGGCGTGGCCGTGATCAGCCTGCTGTCCCCGAAGAAATATGTGTCGGAGCTGGCGCTGGTGGTGGCCCTGCAGGGCAACGACCCGATGAAGGAAGCACCGATCGCGCCGTCGCTGGTGCCGACCTTCCTCGCCACTCAGACCGAGATCATCAAGAGCCGCAACGTGGCGCTGAAGGTGATCGAGAAGACCGGCCTCGCCAACAATCCCGAAGTGGTCGCGGCGTTCCACGACAGCGGTGCCGATACCGATCTGAATTCCTGGCTGGTCGAGAACCTGCTGCGTAACGTCGATGCCAAGACCGGCCGTACCAGCAACATCATTCGTATCGGCTATGCCAGCCGCGATCCGTACGAGGCCGCGGCCCTCGCGAACGCTTTCGCCGAAGCTTATATCCAGACCAGCCTGGAACTGCAGGTCGATCCGGCCCGTCGCCAGGTCACCTGGTACGAACAGCAGGTGGCGCAGCTGCGCGATGAGCTGGTCGCCGCTCAGGGCCGTCTCTCCAAGTATCAGGCCGATCACGGCGTGCTCGGCGTCGATGCCGCTCGCATGGACGTTGAGAACGCCCGCCTGCAGGAAATCTCGAATCAGCTGGTCGCCGTGCAGGCGCAGATGTTCGATGCCAACGCGCGCACCAAGCAGATCACTTCCAGCGAGCAGCTCGACTCGCTGCCGGATCTGATGAAGAACCCGACCATTCAAAACCTGAAGCAGGAGCTGGCCCGCGCCGAGTCCAAGCTCGCCGAAGTCAGCGAGCGTTACGGCGTGAATCATCCGCAGTACATCGCGTCGAACGCCGAAGTGGCCTCGCTCAAGTCCAAGCTCAACGTCGAAATCGGCGTGACTCGCGGCTCGCTGGTGCAGAGCGCGGAAATGGCTCGTCGCCAGGTCGGCGACGTGCAGAAAGCGTTGGACGAACAGAAAGACCGCATCATCGCGCTCAAGCGTCAGCAGGACGAGCTGTCGGTGTTGACCCGCGATATCGAGAGCGCACGCACCGCCTATGACGCAGCCTTGCAGCAGGCCAATCAGACCAAGCTGGAAAGCCGTGTCGATCGCACCAACGTCGCGATCCTGAATCAGGCCATGCCGCCGCTGCTGCCGGACTCGCCGAAGATTCTGCTCAACCTGGTCGTCGGCTTGTTCGCGGGTATCGCGCTCGCCATCGGTCTGATCCTGACGCTGGAAGTCTGCAACCGCCGGTTGCGCTCCGCCGAGGACCTGGCTGACTTCACCGATTTGCCCGTGCTCGCGGAATTGCCGGCGCTGCCGGCAGCCGCCCGTCGTCATCGCCGGCGTGAAGTGCGCCGTGCGTTGAAGCTTCAACCCAACGTCGCCCCGGCTAACTGAGATCAGGTCATTGAGGACGCCCGTTATGGACGCCGCTGTCGAACCACGCGCCCGCCTTCCGAGGGTCACTCGCCCGCGCATCCGCATTGGCGAGATCCTGCTGAACATGGGCGCGATCTCGGAAGCCGATCTGCAAAAGGTGCTGGCCGCGCATCTGGATCGTGGCGAGCCGTTCGGCAAAGTGGCCGTGGCCATGAAGCTGATCACCGAAGGCGAGCTGCGTGCGGCACTGGCCCAGCAGTTCACTTATCCGATTGCTCGCATCGGCGAGTCGGCGCTGTCGCCGCAGCTTGCGGCGGCTTACGAGCCTTTCGGTCAGTACGCCGAAGGGCTGCGCACGTTGCGCAGTCAGTTGTTGATGCGCTGGATGGGCGAGCATGACTGCACGCTCGCTGTTTGCTCGGCCCGCAGCGGCGAAGGTTGCAGCGTGCTCGCGGCCAATCTCGCCATCGTGTTCGCTCAGCTCGGCGAGCGCACGCTGCTGATCGACGCCAATCTGCGGCGCCCGGTTCAGCATCATCTGTTCGGCCTCGGCGAATGCGACGGTCTCACCGATCTGATCAAAGGCGCGACCCGCACCGAGAAGGCGCTCCGCAAGATCGCGCAGTTCGACAGCTTGAATGTGATGACGGCCGGCACGCCGCCGCCGAATCCGCAGGAGCTGTTGAGCCGCCTGCCGTTCGCCCAGTTGCTGGACGAAATGGCCGGCCGTTACGACGTGATCATCATCGACACGCCGCCGCTACTCGAGTTCGCCGACGGTCAGATCGTCGCGGCCCGCGCTCGTGGCTGCTTGCTCGGCACGCGCAGGGACAGCACGCGCCTGATCGACATCGCCCGCATGAAGGCGCAGCTCGATCCCAACCTGACCCACGTGTTGGGCACTGTGATCAGTGGCTGAAACGACGGCAATCGGCAACATTGGCGGCGCCCACGTCGCGCCGCGAGCACAACAGCACCGCGATTTCGTGCCCCTGCTCCTGCTGTGCACGCCGATCGCGTGCGCCAGCTTGTTGTCGAAGTTCGGCATTCCCGGTTACGCGGTTCTCGGCATCGGCATCGCGCTGCCCTTGATGATGCTGACGCTCGGGTTCGGCATGATCAACGACGCCGTGCGCATCGAGCCGCGCCGCCTGGGTTTCTACGGCATCACGTTGTCGGTGCTGATGCTGCCGCAGCTGTTACGCGCCGGCACGTTCTCGCTGAACTCGCTGATGATGCTGGCGCTGCTGCATCTTCCTTACGTGCTGGTCGTGAAGCGCGGCGACGAGCTCGCCCCGAAAGTGCTCACGTTCTTTCTGTACATCGCCCGCCTGCTGGCGGTGCTGGCGATCGCCCAATATTTCCTGCAAGGCTTCGTCGACAAGGCGTTTCTGTATCCGATCGATAATCTGATCCCGCAGGAGTTCATCGTGCAGGGCTTCAACGCCCAGGGCACGATCAGCTACGGCTCGACTCAGGTCCGCGCCACCGGCATGTTCATGCTGGAGCCGTCGTTTCTCACTCAATTTCTCGCAGTGGCCATCGTCGCCGAGTCGTGCACGACGCGCCGCCTGTGGCCGCTCGGCCTGTACACCTTCGGCATCATGATGGCGCACGCCGGTACCGGCATCCTGGTCCTGCTGATCTGCATGCCGTTCGTGGTGCTCATCCATCGCCGCTGGGATCTGATGATCCTCGGCATCGTCGGCATCGTCGCGGTGCTCGGCTTCGGCGAGCTGCTGGGCATCGACTTCCTCACCAGTCGCACCAACGAATTCAACGATCCGAACTCCAGCGGCTTCGCGCGCTTCGTCGGCGGCTTCTACATGTTCGAGGACATGTTGTGGCCCAACCTGTCGCGCGCCTTGTTCGGCTACGGTGCCGGCGCGTTCATGGACTACGTGCACCTCTTCACCATCGAAGTGGCCGACATGCCGTTGACCAAGATGCTGTTCGAATTCGGCCTGGTCGGCGCGTTCACGTATTTCTTCTTTATCGCCAGCAGCCTGTTTGCCTCGCCGCTGCCACGCATGCTGAGCGTCGCTATCGGGCTCACGTTCCTGCTCAACGGCATGTATGTGCCGTTCTCGCACGGACTGGCACTCGGCCTGCTGGTGCTGACTTCCACGCGGAAGGTGCAGACCGTCACGCCGACGGTGCCGCTAAAGACCACGCGAGTCGCGCGGGTCTAAGGAATGATCATGTCACTCGAACTCCTCCTGCTGGTACTGGCGGTGATTTGCCTGGGCTTGGCCCAGCATCCCTTCGTCACCTACCCGATGTCGCTCACGCTGATGAAGAAGCTGTGGCCACATCGGGGCAAGCCCCTGCCGGCCCGCCAGCCTCACCTCGACTTCACGATCTGCATGTGCGCCTACAACGAGGAAGGCGTGATCCGCGAGAAGCTGCAGAACCTGTTGGCCCTCAAACAGCGCGAGCCGGGTCTGGAGATTCTTATTTATGTGGACGCCGCGAGCGATCAGACCGCCAAGCGCCTGCGCGCCTACGCTCCACACATCAGCTTCCATGTTTCGCCGACCCGACATGGCAAGACCTATGGCATGAACCTGCTGGCGAGCCGCGCCACGGGCGACGTGATCCTGTTTACGGACGCGAACGTCATGCTGGACATGGAAGTGCTCGACAAGCTGCGCGCTTCGTTCGCCGATCCGGAGATCGGCTGCGTCTGCGGCAATCTGATTTATACGAACGAAGGTGAATCGGTCACGGCCTCGACCGGCTCGCTGTACTGGCGCCTGGAAGAAGGCATCAAACGGCTCGAGCAGGAGACCGGCTCGGTGATGGGCGCGGATGGCTCGCTGTTCGCCGTGCGCCGCTCGCTGCACAAGGCGCCGCCGGATCACATCATCGACGACATGTTCGTATCGTTCTGGGTGCTGATCCAGGGCTATCGTATCGTGCAGTCGAAAGACGCGCGGGCATACGAAGAATCGGCGAGCAACGCGACCGACGAGTTCGGCCGCAAGGCGCGCATCGCCTGCCAGGCGTTCAACGTGCATCGGTTGATCTGGCCCCATATCCGCAAGCTGAACTTTGTGACCGTCTATAAATATATGTCGCACAAGCTGCTGCGCTGGCTGTGCATCTACTTCCTCGCGCTGAGCGGCATCTTCGTGGTCGCAGCGCTGGCCGTCGCCGGTTACACCTGGGCCGCGGTCGTGCTCGTGGCGGCTTCTTTCATTGGTTTCATTCTCGGCGCCCGATACGCGATCAAGCCGTTCTCGCAGATCGTCGACATCGTCAGCAGCATGGCGGGCGCGGGATTGGGAGTTTGGAAATCGGTGCGTGGCGAACGGTTCCAGACCTGGACGCCCGTCGCCTCGTTACGCAAGGTCGCCGAATGAGATGTTTGTGGATCAGCCGGCACGTGCCTTACCCCATGAACGAGGGGTTGAAGGTGTACTCGGCCAAACTTTCCGAAGCGCTGGCACAAGCCGGTGCGTTCGTGCGCGTGCTTGGCTTTGGCGGCACCGAAGCCACGCCAAAGAATCGCGCGCGTATGGAATGGGTGTCGGTGCCCGGTGAGCGTCGCGGAACTGCGCTCGCTTTGTTGAACCGTTTCCCGCTGACCGCCGCTGTTGATTCGACGAGCGCATATCGTGCGCTCCTCGAAGAGCAGCTGCGCGAGCCGTGGGACGCAATCGTCTTCGACAGCTACGGCACCGGCTGGGCGCTGGACCGCTGCAAGGCGTATCGCGCCACGAAGCTCGGCGCCAAAACCATCCTGGTCCATGTTTCTCACAATCACGAAGAAGTGTTGTGGCATGCCATGGCCCGGCAGGCCGAAGCCGGCTTGCCGAAGCGCCTGGCGCTTTGGCAGAACTACTACAAGGTTCGCGGCCTGGAACGTCGGTTGCTGCGTGAGGTCGATCTGGTGTCGGCCATCACCATTGAAGATGAGCAGGCCTTGCGCGTTCATCGCAGCGACAACAACACGCTCACGTTGACGCCTGGCTACGACGGCGCCGTCGCTCCCGAACGAGTCATCGATGCATCGGTGCCCCGTCGTGCGGTGATCGTCGGCTCGTTCCAATGGGTCGTGAAGCGCGAGAACCTGGCCCGCTTCGTCGAGCATGCCGACGCCAAGTTCGCCGCCAACGGCATCGAACTGGTCGTCGCCGGCGACGTGCCCGACGATCTGAAACAAACGTTGATGGCCAGCAGCCGCGCGACCCGGTTCGAAGGCTTTGTCACGAACCTCGCGCCGTTCCTGGCGCAAGCGCGCATCGCCATCGTTCCCGAGCTGATCGGCGGCGGCTTCAAGCTGAAATTTCTGGATTACATCTTCGGCCGCGTCCCGGTCGCGACCGTCGATGCCGCAGCCGCGGGCCTGCCCGCAAAGCTGCGCGAGGACTTGATCACCAGCACCGATTTCGCGGGTCTCACGTCCGCCATCATCGAGCACATCGACCGCCTGGAGCATCTGAATCGCTTGCAGACGGCGGCGTTCGAGCAGGCGCGGACCTTGTATCGATGGGAAGACCGCGGGCTGCAGTTACAGCAGCGCATCGCGGAGTTGCAACAGGCGCGTGCGAACTCCCCCGCACGTTCGTCGGCCGCGGCCGCCGCCGCCAGCGCCTGAGCAGGAGCGCCGAATGTTTGGTTATGTTTCATTTGCCCAGCTGTCCAACGCCATCCGGGCGCAACTGTATGCGATTCCGGCAGATGTCGATCTGATCGTCGGCATCCCGCGCAGTGGCATGGTGCCCGCGTATCAGATCGGGCTGTTTCTGAATCGCCTGGTCTGTGACATCGACAACTTCATTGCCGATGGCAGCATCAGTCACGGCCACACGCGCAAGCTCGGTATCGAGCTGACATCGCTGCGTCAGGCTCAGCACATCCTGCTCGTCGACGACAGTATTGCCACCGGCGGATCGATGCAGAAGGCGCTGGCTCGCATCCAGGAGGCCGGTTACACGGGTCGCATCTCAACCTGCGCCGCCATCGTCGCGCCTTCTCACAAGAGCAGCGTGGACGTTTCCTTCATCACCATGCCGCAGCCCCGGTTGTTCGAGTGGAACGCGTTTCATCACGCGTGCGTCGAGACCGCGTGCTTCGACATGGACGGCGTGTTGTGCGTCGACCCGACGGCTTACGAGAACGACGACGGCCCGCGCTACGAGAAGTTTCTCGCCACCGCCCGGCCGCTGTTCCGCCCGACCTTGAAGATCGGTCACATCGTCACCGCCCGCCTCGAGAAATATCGCAGCCTCACCGAAGGCTGGCTGGCGGCCAACAATATTTCCTACGGCCAGCTGCACCTGGTCGACCTGCCGAGCCGCGCCGAGCGCATCCGGCAAGGCGCGCACTGCTCGCACAAGATTCGCGTGTATCGCGAGACGGGCGCGACGCTGTTCTACGAAAGCGAGATCGGGCAGGCGCACGAGATCGCGACCGGCGCGGGCAAGCCGGTGCTATGCATCGACGCGATGACCATGGTGATGCCCGGCGCTTCTCACATCGCGGCGACCGCCAAGAGCGCACTCTGGAAACTGCGCTCTCCCTTGGGACGCGCAAAGGGCTGGGTCAAGCAACAGATTCGTTCTTCGCGTACTCCCGTGAGGGGAGCGTGAGTCGAGATGCAGCACGTCAACCTCAACCATTGCCGGAGCGACCATCACCGGCACCCTGAACTTCGATCGAGGAGCGAAGGGTTAGGGCTTCCGTCGCCACACACGGATGTAATCGATCACGTAGTTCCACTGCGACTCGTCGGCCCTCATGGCCGAGACATCGACGCCCTTGAGCACCATGCCAAGCTGGTTGGTGACCAGGAGGTGCGCGGGCACGGGCTTGCTCCACACGTAGTGAGTTTGTTTGATCGGCTCGCCGTCGAGCAGCCAGATCGGCTGGTCCTTGACCCAGTCGAGCGAGAACACGTGGAAGTCCTTCGAGAAATCGAAGCCCGGGACGTACTCGTTCTTCTTGAATTTGGTCCAGAGATCCTTGGGATTGCCATAGCGCTCGGGCTTGCCGTGCGTCTGGATGTAACCCGTCATCACGCGCGTTTCCGGGCGGCCCTGCCAGTTGAAGAATTCGAAGATGTCGATTTCCGGCGGCCACGGCAGCTCGGAGAATTTGCCGTCCGGGTATTGCACGCCCGGGTTCAGCCAGAACGCCGGCCAGGCGCCGATGCCGGTCGGCAGCTTGGCTCGCATCTCGATGTACATGCCGTCGGTGACCGGCAGCTTCCCACGCAGCATGCCCGACTCCAGGCCCCGCGGTTTCAAGCCGCCGCCCGGCGGAATGCGGCCTTTCAATGTGAGCGTGCAGTCATCGAACACGTGCAGCGAGCGCGGGTCGCCGTCGGGATAGTCGCGATGGTACGACCAGTACGTCTTCAGGCCGTCGAGCTTGCCGTTCTCGTAGATGTATCGGTAGAAAAATTCCTGATCGAGCCTGGCGCGCGAATCGATGGTCGCATCCTTGCGACCGCGACCGAAGGTGTAGTCCTTGACCAGCTCGAACTCACCCGTTTGTTTGTAAGGACGCGCGGGATCGATGGGCGGGCCCAGCAACGCCGTGCAAGTCGCGGCCGCCGCTGCAGCCAGAGCAATGATGCTCATCGTCACCTCTCGAGTTCTTCCCGGTCATCTTCACGGTCTGGCCTTCGGCTGGCAATAGGAGCTTGCGCTTGAGCAGGGAAATCATCATCACGGGCGGCGACGCTCATTTCTTTCCCTGGATCATCGCGGCGATCAGCTCTCTGCGTGCGCACGCGGCGACCCGCGCGCTCGACATGGGCATCATCGATCAAGGCCTGACCGAAGAGCAGCGGGCTCAGCTGAACGCGTTCGGCTGCAAGATCGTTCAACCGCAGTGGACGCTGCCCGTGCCGCAGGAGGCGCGCTCGTTGCGAAATATCGGCCTGGTCGCACGGACCGCGCTGCGCGATTACTTCACCGGCTACGAAGTTTATTTGTGGTTCGATGCGGACGCGTGGATGCAGACGCCGGAGTTCGTCACCGCTTATGCGGAAGGCGCACGCGCGCGTGGTGCCGCCGTTGTGACTGAAAACGGCCCCGGTTATCGCAAAACATTTACCGATTGGAAGTGGTGGGCAGGGAACATGGTGGCCTCGTTCGGCGTTATCGACGGGCTGCGCTGCTCGTTTGCCACCAGTATCAATATCGGCGTGCTGTGCCTGAAAGACACGGCTCCACATTGGCAACAGTGGCAGCGCTACTACACGAAAGCGTTGGAACGCACCGGCAAGGTGAACATGGATCAGCATGCGTTGTTCGCGGCGATTCATCTGGAGAACCTGCCGACCGCGTTCCTGCCCGCGCGTTTCAACTGGTTGCCGCATTTGAGCTGCCCGGTCTGGAACGCCGAACAGAAGCTGCTGTGCGAGCCGACGGCACCGCATCGGCCGCTTTCCGTCATTCACCTGGCTGGCCCGCGCAAAGATCGGCCCTACGAAGTGGCGCATCTGAGCGGCGGATCGTTCGCCACATCGCTGACTTACCCAGCGATGCAACAACACCTGGCGACGTAATTCATGAGCTTCAATATTCTTAGAACCGTGTCGGTCGTGATTCCCGCGTACAACGCGAGCAACACGATTCAACAAGCCATCGCCACCGCCCGGGGGCAGACGCTGCGCCCGACGCAGATCGTCGTGGTCGACGACTGCTCCAAGGACGACACCCTCGAAAAAGCGGAAGCCGTCGCAGGCCCCGATTTGCTGGTCGTGCGCAGCCCCAAGAACGGCGGCGGCGGCGCGGCCCGCAATCGTGGCATCGATCATTCGACCGGCGATGTGGTCGCGTTCCTCGACGCCGACGATCTATGGGCACCGAACAAGCTGGCCAATCAAATGACCTTGTTGCGCACCCAGACGCGCGACTCGTTTTGTTTCAGCGCCGTCGAGCAGGTCAACGAGTACGACGAGAAGCATGTCCTGCCCAAGCGCGAGCCGTTGCCCGGCGAAGATCTGGCGGACTACATGCTCAAGTCCGGCAACATCATGCAGACCAGCACGCTGCTGGTGCCGCGACATCTGCTGGAGAATTGCCGCTTCAACGAAAAGCTGCGGCGCTTTCAGGATCTCGACTTCGTGCTCACCTTGGGCGAAGCCGGGATCGCCGCCGTGTTTTGTCCAGAGCCGTTGGTCGAGTGGCGCAACGTCGGCAATCCGAAGCGCGTCAGCTCGAATCCCGATCCGGCGATCATGCAGACCTTCCTCAACGCGCATCCTCGCCTCACCCGGGCACAAAAGCTCGGCCTCGAGATTCGCAGCGTCGGTCCGACTCCTGGAGCAGCCGGCGCGTTGCGCTGGTCATGGCGTCTGGCGTTGTCTGTGTTCTCGGGCGCGCTGCCACCGCCAAACGCGGTGAGCATGTTGCTCAAACACAGCCTCGGCATGCGCAACTACGGCGCGCTACGCGCACGCCTTGGAGCTAAATAGTGAGACACGCCACGCGCATCGCAATGTTCGCGAGCGCCCTGGCGCTGTTCGCCGGCACTCACGCATTGAGTGACGCGGCGACACAGTCGGGACCGACGCCCTACCCGACCAGCAACGACGCCTGGCCCGGCACCGGCGTCATTCGCACCTTCGGCTGGATGAAGGACAATCGTAATTTCTTCTGGACCGAGCGCGCCAAGAAACAAGGCGCCATCGTGTTCGCCGGCGACTCGCTCACCGCCAATTGGAAATCGCTCGGCGCCGATTTCTCCGGCACGCTGGTGGCGAATCGCGGCATCGGCGGCGATGTGAGTCGCGGCCTGTTGTTCCGCTTTCAGGAAGATGTGCTCGACCTGCATCCGAAAGCCATCGTGATCCTGATCGGCATCAACGACCTCACGGCGAAACAGCCAGCGAGCGCGACGCTGACAAACATCCGCTCCATGCTCTCGCTCAAGGCAACACAGCAGCCGCAGGTTCCGGTGTTCCTCTGCACCGTTCCGCCGAGCGCCAATCCCAAAGCGCCCGTCGATGAGCAACAGCGCCGGACACTGAATCAAGGCCTGCGTCAGATCGCGAAAGATACGAAGCTCGTGACTTTGGTGGACCTGTACGCCGCCACCGCCACGAACGCCGGCACGCCGGAGCTCCACTATTTCACCGACGATCAGTTACATCTATCCGCCGACGGCCGCGCCCGCTGGAAAGAAATATTGCAACCAGCCATGCAGCGCGCAGGAGTGTTGTAATCATGAGCCCTCCCCTCAGCAAAGCCGCTGACGGTCATGCCATGAGCGACATGGCATCGACCTATCTCGATGCCTTGCGCGCCGCCGGCGCCAATCTGGTCATCGCAGCGCATCTGTTGCCGCTGTACTTCGGCGCCGAGGATCGACATTCGCTGGGCAATCTGGGCGTGGCCCTGTTCTTTTTGCTGTCCGGCTTTTTGATCATGCAATCCATGTTGAACTGGCTGAACAAGCCGGAGCCGCGCTTCGCCGGCTTCTTCGCCGATCGTGTCGCCCGCATCATGACGCCGTATGTGCCGGCGCTGATCGTGATCGCGATCCTCAATGCGATGCTCGTCACCACCCGTCACGGACTGGAAGGCGCGAACTCAGGCGTGCTCGCGTTTCTGGGCAATTTGCTGATGCTCCAGGATCACGCGGTCTTCCAGGCGCTCGAGCTCGCCGGCATGGACGTGTCGTGGCGCATCCGTCCCTACAACACCGCCGAGCCGTTCTGGACCGTCGCCATCGAAATGTGGATTTACGTGGCCATGGGCTTGTTTGTTTTCTGTGTGCTGAAGCGCGAGCGCATCGAGCGATGGCGCGGCGTCGTGCTGGTGGCCTTCGCGGTGCCGGTGTTGATCTGGAATGCGGCGGCAGGCGGCGGCAAGTCGCTCAGCCTGATCTGGCTGCTGGGCGCGATCGCCGGCTATCTGTTTCATGTCTGGCGAGCCAACGGTTACGCCAACATGCGCAGCATCGCCTCGGTGGTGACCGTGTTCGCCAGCGTCGCGCTGATCGGACACTGCGGCAAAGCCGGCTTCCATCCCTTCGATTTCCAGACCGCCACCTTGCTGGCGATGATCATGTTCGGTGTGCTGGCGCTGCTGATGTGCGTCAAGAGCGCGCCGGGCGTGCTGCGCGGGTCGGTGAATTTCCTGGCGTCATATAGCTACAGTTTGTATTTGATCCACAACACCGTCTTAATCCTGGTGCTGGAGTACGTGCACACCGAAAGCGCGTGGACTCACGTGGCCATCGCGGTGGTCGCGGCTCATTGCTGCGCCTATCTCTTGTATGTGACGTTCGAACGTCACTATCGAATCGTGGGTCGCTGGTTGCGCCCGATGTTCGAGCGCGCTCTGGCACCTCGCGGTGCCGTGCAGACCGCGCCTGTCGCTGCTGAGCTAGTAGCTGGCAGCACCGTCGCCGCGACCCGGCAGGAGCGTTGATGTCCGCCGTTCGTAATGTTCGCTGGGTCGGCATGATCCAGGTGACGCGCATCAGCGTGCAGCTGCTGGGCCTGTTGGTTCTATCCCGTTTGCTGACGCCGGCCGACTTCGGCCTGGTCGCCATCGTGTTCGCCATCACCAATTTCGCGATGCTGTTGCGGGACATGGGCATGGCGTCCGCGATCATTCAGCGGGACACGCTCGATGAGCCGACGGTGCTGACGGCGCATTGGACCAATTGTTTCATCGGGCTGGGGCTGGCGGCGTTCCTGCTCGGCTTCTCGTTTTTCGCGGACTCCATTTTCAAGGCGTCCGGGCTCGCACCGCTGGTGCAATTGAGCGCGCTGTCGTTTCCGTTTCTCAGCGGCTCGACCGTGCATCAAGCCTTGCTGGAGCGCGGCTCGAAGTTCTCCACCGTGGCTCGTATCGAGATCGTCGCACTGCTGACGGGATTCACGGTGGCCGTCGTTTCCGCCTATCTCGGCGCGGGGCCGTACAGCCTGGTGCTGCAAACATTGACGGTCGCGGTACTGTCGGCGATTCAGTTCTGGATCGCGTCGGACACGAAGATGAAATGGACGTGGAGCACCGAGCACGCCAAAGGCTTGTGGGGTTACAGCGGCAACCTGTTCGCGTTCAACCTGGTGAACTATTTCTCGCGCAACGCCGACACGATGATCATCGGACGCATGCTCGGCCCGGCCTCGCTGGGTCCGTATTCGCTGGCGTATCGCGTGATGCTGTTCCCGCTGCAAAACCTCACGTGGGTTGCGACGCGCGCGTTGTTCCCGATGATGAGCCGTCACCAGCATTCGCCGCAGGAGCTGGGCGCCATGCACCTGCGCTTGCTGTCGGTGATCTCGTTCTTCACCGCGCCGATGATGGCCGGCCTGTTCGTACTGCGCGAGCCGTTCGTCGACGTGGCGCTGGGCGATTCGTGGAGCATGGTTGCCGCGCTGATCATGTGGCTGGCACCGATCGGTTTCATTCAATCGCTGGTCAGCGCTGGGGGCGTGGTGTTTCAGGCGTTGGGACGCACCGATCTGTTACTTCGCCTCGGCATCGTCAGCAGCATCATGCACGTCACGGCCTTCGTCACCGGCGTGCAGTGGGGCCTGCTCGGTCTCGCCGCCGCCTACTTCATCGTCACCTTGATCAACGCTGTGATCTCGCTGGGCGTCCTGCTACACCTGATGCAACAGACCGTGCCTCGCCTGCTGAGCGCCATCCTGCCTGCGATTGCGAAGGCGCTGATCATGGCGACCCTGCTTTATTTCGCCGACATCGAGCTGCGGGCCATGGAGTATCCGGCGCTGGTCCGCCTGCTGGGCCTCAGCGCCGGCGGCGGCGTCATCTTCCTGGCACTCACGCGCATCCATCTGATGCCCGCCGATCGTGACGTGCTGCGTCTATTTATGAAGCGAGCTTGAGGAGGGGAACTAATGACTGCGAAGGGAACGATCATTCGTCGAAACACCATATGCCTGGCCGCCGTCAGCACGGTGCTTTGTAACGCCGCGCTGGCCGCGCAACCGGACGAGAAGAAAGAGGAACACCTCTATCTCTCCGAGCAATACCTCTACGACGACAATCTGTTCCGCAAGGCCGACAGCACCGACCTCGGCGTCGTGGCCGGCGAGAGCGAGCCTGCGCGCGAGGACTACATCAATAAGATCACGCTCGGCCTGGGCAACGACTTTCACATGGGCCAGCAAACATTGCGCCTGAAGGGTCGCGTGTTCGATACCCGCTACCAGGACAACGACTATCTCGACTACACCGGCGGCGACGCCTCGGCGTCGTTCGACTTCCACGCACTGACCGCGCTGTCCGGCCGCTTGTCCGCCTCATACGATCGCACGCTGGCGGACTTCGCGAACACGCTGGGCACTCAGCGCGACATCATCGAAGGCACCAACTACTCGGCCATGCTGCGTTGGGCGATCGGCCCGCGCTGGTCGGTCAGTGCCAGCGGCGGCCGCATCGAAACCGAGCACGACCTGGATATTCGTCGGAGCGAAAACCTCGAAGCCAACATGGGCCGCGTCAGCATCGATTATGCGACGCCGTCGTTCCATTCGTTCGGCGTCGAGTACCGCTACATCGACGCGAAGTTTCCAAACGCGATCGTCGCTCCGGACGCCACCGCTTCCGATAGCGACTACGAAGAAAACGCTGCGCTTGCCCGCTTCACCTACACCGCCACGGTGCGCACTCAATTTCGCGTGAGCGCCGGCTACGTTGAACGCGAGCGCCCCGCCAATCCGGAAGGTCGATACTCGGGCGACACGTGGCGCGCCGAGATCGATTGGAAACCGCGCGAGAAGTTCTCGATGTTGCTGGCCGCGTGGAGCGAGCTGAAAGCTTATACGGACGCCGAATCGGATTACTTCATCTCCGACGGCTACAGCCTGTCGCCCACCTGGAGCCCGACCGAGAAGCTGAGCTTCGCGCTCACCGCCTCGTACGAAGATCAGGAATATCTGAACACGCGCGATCTGGAATTGGTGAACGGCAAGCGTAACGACGATGTGCTGACCGGCTTGTTTACGTTCACCTACAAGCCTCGCGACCAGCTGGCCTTCGAGCTGAGCTATCGCGGCAGCGATCGCGACAGCAATCGCGTCGCCCGGCGTTACGACGCGCAGGTCGCCGGCATCGCTGTGCGCTGGAGCGTGTTCTAACCCGTTGTAACGACAGACGCATGACATGCAGTCGCATAGACTACGTGTCATGCCTCAGTCCAAGCCCGCCAGAAAATCCCGCGCCGACGCTTCCAACAACCGCGAGCTGTTGCTGGATGCCGCGCAGGAATTGTTCCTTTCTCAAAGCACGGCCGCGCCGCTGGATCTGATCGCGACGCGCGCCGGCGTCGGCCGCGCCACGCTGTTTCGCAATTTTCCCGATCGGCAGGCATTGTTCCTGGCGCTACTAAACCGCTCACTGGACCGACTGGAAACGGAAGCGCGCGAGCTGCGCGACGATCCCGACGCTCTCCTGAAGCTGCTGCGCTACTGCGCCGACCGCATCTTTTCCAACGGACCGCTCATCGAATACTGGCAGGCGATGGATCCGCAGAACCCAGACCTGCAGGCCGCGGTCGCCCGCTACATAAAGGTTTTTTCACGTCCGCTGCGGCAGGCGGTTGCGACCGGCCGCTGCCGGGCGGACTTGCGGCCGCCGGACATATTGCTGCTCAGCTCGTTGCTGAGCTCGCGCGCCATCAAGAGAGCCAAGAACCGTAAAGCGCTGGCGGCGCGCAGCTGGGCGCTGACCGTAGCGGCCGCAGGTCTCAAATCCAAAGGCTGAATTGACCTCACCCTCGTCGTGCGTCGCCAAAAGTGATACTTTAAGTCTCACTTTTCCATCCATGACGACGAGACGATGACCTCCTCCCCGAGCGCACCGGCGGCTGGCCCGGTGCGGCTGAATCCCAAAGCCCGCGTGGCCCTGGTGGCCGGCGGTATCACAATCGCGGTGGTATTGAGCGGCTGGTTCATCTATCACCAGGCGCGCGGCCGCTACTTTCAGGACACGAACGACGCCTACATTCGTGCCGACTCGGTCGTGGTCTCGCCGAAGATCGGCGGCTACGTGGCCGAAGTCCTGATCGAAAACAACCAGGATGTCACGGTCGGTCAGCCGCTGGTGCGCATCGATGCACACGACTATCAGGCCCAAGCTGAACAGATCGAGGCGCAGATCGATGTTGCCGAAGCCAACGCAGCCAACGTGCGCGCCACGATTCGCGAACAGCACGCGACTATCGCGCAAGGCCGCGCTCGCTTGGCCGCCGCTCGCGCCAAGGCGAATCATGATGCAAACGAAGTGAAACGTTACGAGCCGCTGGCCGCTTCCGGCGCCGAGCCGCAAGAGAAGCTCGAGCAACTACGCACAATGGCGGTGCAATCGGCCAACGACGCCGAATCTCAAGCCGCCGCTCTGCAAGTCGCCGAACGCCGCCTCGAATCGCTGGAAACTCAAGTCCGGCAGGCGAAAGCACAAGGCCAAGGCGCGCGGGCGCAGTTGTCGGCCGCTCAGGGGGATCTGCAATCGACCACGATCAGTGCGGCGATGAACGGTCGGATCGGCAACAAGACCGTGACGGTCGGGCAGTTCGTTCAGCCCGGCACGCGCTTGATGTCCATCGTGCCGCTCGACAAGTTGTATGTGGAAGCGAACTTCAAGGAGACCCAGATCGGCCTGATGCGCATCGGCCAGGCGGTCAACATCGAAGTCGACACGCTCAAAGGCGTCGAACTGCACGGCACGATTGCCAGCTTCGCCCCCGGCACCGGCGCCGAGTTCTCCTTACTGCCGCCAAAAAATGCGACCGGCAATTTCACCAAGATCGTTCAGCGCGTGCCCGTGCGCATCACGCTGGAAGCAGGCCCCGAAGCGCGCAAGCTGCTGGTGCCCGGGCTGTCCGTGACCGTGACGGTCGACACGCGATCCGCGAAGGACGACCTGCATCGCGTGAAACAAGAGCAGGAGCAGTTGCTCAGCACGGCCAACTGACATGGCCAGCGCAACGCTCGCTTCACCCGCTGTCGGCGTGACGGAGAAAGCCGACCTCACCGCCTGGCTCGCGGTCGCCGCCGGCACCATCGGCGCCTTCATGGCGACGCTGGATATTTCCATCGTCAACTCCGCGCTGCCGACGATTCAAGGCGAGATCGGCGCGAGCGGCACCGAGGGTACGTGGATTGCCACTGCCTATCTTGTGGCCGAAGTCGTGGTCCTGCCGCTCGCCGCGTGGCTCGAACGTTTGCTCGGCCTGCGAACGTTGCTCTTACTCTGCGCGGTATTGTTCACCGGCTTCTCCATCCTGTGCGGCCTGTCGACGTCGCTGGCCATGATGGTGATCGGTCGCGTCGGCCAGGGATTCACCGGCGGCGCACTGATCCCGACCGCGCAAACGATCATCGCCACTCGACTGCCGCGCTCACAGCAACCGATCGGCATGGCGATGTTCGGCGTCACCGCGATCATGGGCCCGGTGCTCGGCCCGTTGATCGGCGGTTGGCTCACCGAAAACCTGAGCTGGCACTACGCTTTCTTTATCAATGTGCCGGTCGGCATCGCGTTGGTGATGTTGTTGCTGATCGGCCTGCCTCATCGCGCCGTGAACTGGCAGTGGCTGCGTGAAGCGGACTGGCTCGGCATTGCCGGCATGACCGCGGGGCTCGGCGGCCTCACCGTGCTGCTCGAAGACGGTCAGTCGGAACAATGGTTCGAATCGCAACTGATGATCAACATGGCGATCCTGTCGGCCCTCGGCTTCGTGCTGATCTTCGCCGGACAGCTCTTTGCGAAACGACCGGTGATCAAACTACGATTGCTGCTCGATCGACAGTTCGGCTCGGTCGCGATCACCGGCCTGGTGC
The DNA here is from genome assembly GCF_042651805.1 of Steroidobacter flavus. Classification (NCBI taxonomy): domain Bacteria; kingdom Pseudomonadati; phylum Pseudomonadota; class Gammaproteobacteria; order Steroidobacterales; family Steroidobacteraceae; genus Steroidobacter; species Steroidobacter flavus. Next base: position 803,676 of record NZ_JBHSDU010000003.1, read on the forward strand.
TCGGCATGGTGTTGTATGGCACCGCTTATGCGATCCCGCAGTTCCTCGCCGTCATCGCCGGTTACAACGCGCTTCAATCCGGGCAGATCGTTCTGTTGAGCGGCTTGCCCAGCCTGGTGATGATGCCGTTCGTTCCGATCATCCTGCGACGACTGGACATCCGGCTATCGGTGGCGCTCGGCCTGCTGATCATGTCGATCAGCTCGTTCGCCGAAGTCTCGCTCACCGCCGACTCGGTCGGCTCGGCCTTTGTCGACTCGCAGCTGATGCGCGGTGTCGGCACCATCCTCAGCTTCGTGTTTCTAAGTCAGGCCGCGATTCAATCGGTGAGCCGCGAAGAAGCTGGCGATGCCGCGGGTCTGTTCAGTTGCGCTCGAAATCTCGGTGGCTCGCTGGCGCTGGCAGGCATGGCGATCCTTCAGGATCAACGCGCCGCGTTGCATGCACATCGTCTTTTGGAATCGATGCCCGCCAATGCTGCCTCCGTGCAGGACTACATTACCTCGGCCGCACATCAACTCGGCAGCATGCCGGCGGCGCTCGCCACGCTGGCGCAGGAAGTTCAGCAGCAGGCGCTGATCATGACCTACAACGATATTTTCTGGATCATGGGCATCGGCACGCTGGTGGTCATGCCGCTCGTGCTGTTCCTTCGCCCGCTGCCCATGAACGTCCGTCCTTCGATGGCTCACTGACATGCACTCGCGCATCTTGTGGCTTGCTGTTGTTTCTTTACTCGGCGCGTGCACCGTCGGGCCGACGTATCAAGGCGCGCCTGATACAGGCGCTGACGCCGGAAAGTTCGTGCGCGCTGCTGACGCTGCATTCAATGCATCGCTCGCGCCGACGCGCTGGTGGGAGTCGCTGGGCGACGCGGATCTCACTGGATTGATTGACGAAGCACTCACGAACAGCCCATCGATCGATATCGCACTGGCCCGCGTCGAACAGTCGCGCGCGACACTTCGTTTGCGACGCGCCGAGCAATTGCCTTCTGCCAACGCGAGCCTGTCTTACTTGCACGCGGAACTGCCAGGCATTGATCTCGGGGGCGGATCGGAAGAATCCGACTCCGGCGGCAAAGATACGATGGCGGTGGATTTGTACAACCTCGGCCTCGATGCCAGTTGGGAGCTGGATCTGTTTGGCGGTCGTCGTCGCGCCCGTGAGCAAGCCGCCGCCACCGCGGAAGCACGCTTGGCCGAACTCGCGGATGTGCAAGTCAGTCTTGCGGCTGATGTGGCCCAGACCTATATCAATCTTCGGGATGCGCAGGAACGAGCACGACTGTTCGAAGAATCGGTTCGCCTTCAGGAAAAGATATTGACGCTCACTCGGCAGCGCTTCTCTGCGGGCGTCGCTTCGGCGCTCGATGTGGATCGGGTTGAAACTCAGTATGAGAACACACAGGCTCAGCTGCTGCCGCTGCGGGCTCAAGTCGAGCAATATCTCAATCAGCTCGCGATGCTGACCGGTCACGAGCCGGGCGCTGTCGATGCGAAACTCACATCGGTGTCGCCAATTCCTCTGCCGCCCGCTGAAGTTCCCGTCGGCGATCCTGCCGAACTGCTGCGCCATCGACCTGACATCCGCGCCGCCGAACGTAACATCGCCGCGAGCACTGCCGCGATCGGCGTGAATGTCGCGCGACGTTTTCCGAACATCAAGTTCATGGGCCTGATCGGCACGGGCGGCAGCGCGGCGAGCGACATGTTCGATCTGGAAGAACTGGTGTTGCTTGCCGCCCCGACGCTGTCGTGGAACGTGCTGGACTTCGGTCGAAGCGGCGCGGCCGTTCGCCAATCCGAAGCGCAACGTGACGAAGCGGAAGCGCAGTATCGTCGTACTGTCCTGGCAGCCTTGAACGATGCGGAGACTTCTCTGTCTCGCTTCGGCTATCAGCGACGGCAACTCGGCAGTCTCGCTCGCGCCGAAGCGGCAGCAACTCGTGCCTCGGTGTTCAACGAGCAACGCTATCGCGCGGGCACTTCGTCGCTGATGGATCAGCTCGATATCGAGCGACAACGCATTTCAGCCGCGGCCGGCTTGGTTCAAGGTAAAGCGGCGCTGACCAGCAGCTACGTGGCGATTCAAAAGAGCCTGGGCCTGGGCTGGACGCCCGTGAAGTAACCCAGCGTCGCGCTGTATGACCTGAGGTTATACACGCCGCTGTTCTATTCATGGGCTTGCCAGGCCGCGGAGCTTAAGGTTGCACCTGGTCTCGTCAGCTCAAGGTCCCGCATGAAGATCTCGCGCCGCGCCCTCCTATCGCTCTGGAGTGCTCTCGTCCTTGCGACCTGCGCCAGCGTAGCCCACGCGCAGAAGGCCGCTCCCAGCACGAAGCCGATCCGCATCGCCGCGATCTACTTCATGCACGAGACCGTGACGTTCCTGCCTTTCGACACGCAACTGTCGGATTTCATCTACGAGGGATCGCCGGCTCGCGGCGAAGCGCTGCTGGGCTCGGACCCGGACGGCTACATGGGCGGCTTTGTGAAAGTCGCCCGCGAGCACGCCAACGTCGAGGTCGTGGGCATCGAGTCGCCGCTGTTTCCGAAAACGGGCACGGGCTCGGGATGGATCGACAAGACCACCTACGATCACTTCGTCAACAAGATGATCTCGGAGTTGAAGACGCTCGGGCCCTTCGACGGCGTGTATCTAGCGGTGCACGGTGCGATGGGTGTGCGCGGTGTCGCCAAGCCCGAAGCGGAGCTCGCCCGACGCGTGCGCCAGGTGGTCGGCCCGAAAGCATTCATCGTCGGCACCTTCGATCCTCACGGCAACGAGGACGCGGACTTCCTGCGTTATGCGAACCTCGCTTTCTGCACGAAATATTATCCCCACTACGATACTCATCTACAGGGCGAGCGAGCCGCACGCACCTTGATTCGCGCAATCCGCGGTGACTACAAACCTGCGACCGCCACTCGCAAACCGCCGATCCTCACGCCGTCGGTACTCCAGTGGACGGGCCGCTCGCCCTGGATGGATCTCGTGCAGCGAGCCCTGGTCTGGGAAGCCCGCGAGACCGATGTCTATGTCAATTTCTATTACGGCTTCGCGTTCATGGACTCGAATGAAGCCGGCATGGCGTTCCAGGTCATGACGAACGGCGATCCGGAGCTCGCCAATCACATCGCCGACGACATGGCGAACACTGCGTGGCGCCTGCGCGAGCAGCTCTATTACGGCACCAAGGTTTATTCGATGAAGGAAGGCGTGCAGCTGGCCAAGGAGTCGATCGCGAAGAAACAGACGCCGGTCGTGCTCGCCGATCATAGCGACCGCTCCGGCGCCGCCACCTGGCTGCTCCGACAAGTCATCGACCAGAAACTCAGCAACACCTTGATCGGCACGGTCGCCGACAAGGACGCGATCGAGGCCCTGCGCAAGAAAGGCGTCCGGCCCGGCGACAAGTTCGACATGATGGTCGGCGGGCGCGTGGACGAATCCGCCGGCGAGCCCGTGCGCGTGGTTGGAACGGTGAACACGGTCAGCGGCGGCATGTCGCGCTTCGGCGGGGGCGGCGGCGCGCAGCTGTGGGTGAGCGTGAAGTTCGGCGATGGCAACGAGCTCGTCATCAGCCCCTACCTGCACCAGAACACCGATCCGGCCGCGTTCTCCGAAATCGGCATCAACGCCGCGGACTTCAAAGTCATCGCGATCAAGTCGCGCGTGCACTTCCGTCGCGGTTATTACGACAGCGGCTGGGCGAAAAACATCCTGCTGGTCGAGCCGGATCAACCGTTCGTCGGCACCGTGCGCCTCGAAGCGCTCGACTACAAACACCTCAAGCTCGAGAACTTCTACCCGTTCGGCAAGAACGTGAAGTATCCCTAGCTCGCGGGCTACGATGCCGCCGGTCGGTACATGAGCGTGTACTTGACCGGCCGCGGCAACTGCGGGCTCGACACTTCCACTTCCAGATGTATCGACCCGCTCGCGTCCTTGGAGAAGGAATTCACGCGCGTGCCGTCCGCCGCTTTGTAAGTCTGGATCAGCTTGCCGCCCTCGAGCTTGGCGGACACATCGAAAACCTCGCCGTCGGCGCGCTTCCACTTGATTGCCTCGCCGCCGAGCGGCATATGAATCGGCGCCTGAGTGTCATACGTGACCTCGGCCTCGCTCGCGCCGAGCTCGATTCGAATCTGCTGATAAGGAAAGTTGGTCCTGCTCAGGCGACCGCGGGCAATCGGCCGTTTGATGAAGTTCATCTTTTCGATGGCTTGTTCGATCGCCTGTGAAATATCCGCGCTCTGCTCGGGCGCATATTTATATTTACCGGACAGGCCGGACAGCTCGTCGCCCCAGGCGCCAAACGCCGCGACGCTTGCTACGATAGCCACGCAAAAAGTGCGTCTGAGCATGTTGCCTCCGGTCGATGAGGTGCGGACCCATCGTAGCGCATACCTGGCCAGTATTCTGCCCGGGTCTAGCTGAAAGAGGCCAGCACATCCCCCAAGGTCCTCGCGTCCGGCGCGTACATCGACAGCCCCCACCCTATTGCGCCGGCCAGGATGGCGGTGATTGCGAACGGCACAATGGTGCGGCGGACCGCGGACTGCAGCCAGTGACGTGAGTCGGTTCGGCGCAATCTTCTATACAAGGACGCCGCCAGCACCCCGTCCACAATCAGTTCGGCAAACAGCACGGGCGCGGAAAGAATCACTGAGAACGACGCGAACAACGTGACGAGCACTATTGCGACGACCGCCAGAACCACAGCGAGCGGAATGGCGAATTCGTCCGCATCCGCCGCGGCTTCGGCGCCCGGCAGCGAAACGTCCGGCAGTTCGATTTCGTACGCAACCTCGTCCAACCCGTCATACGTGTCGAAGTCGGTACGAAGCCAAACCCAGAGCAGCACCAAAAAGGCGAGGTATGCGATCGCGACCGACAACGCGTAGCGCAACCCAAGCGAGTCGACGCCATACACGAGCATCACGAAAGAAGCGAGAAACCCCGCGCCGCCCGTCAGAGCGACGAGCAGCATCATCTGCAAGCGAGGATAGCCACGGGCTTCCAGTTCGCGCTGAATCCGCAGAATGAGTTGCTTGCGTGAGGTTATGGGCGGCGAGCGATGTGCGCTCATCGTGCGGCGATTCATTAGCACGGCGTCCTGTCCATCGGCGTTCGCTAGTATCGCCGATCCTGACTATCATTCGTAACGTCCCACAGCTTTACGGTCTGACGAATGAGCAAGCATCAAGGCTCCTGTTTATGCGGCCAGATCCACTTCGAAATCGATGGGGACTTCGAGCGGTTCTTCCTCTGCCATTGCGAGCATTGTCGTAAGGACACCGGCTCGGCCCACGCCGCCAACCTGTTCTCCTCCTCCGCGAAGCTGAAATGGACCGCCGGAGAGAACAACATCACGCAGTTCAATCTGCCGGGAACCCGGCACAGCAGGAGCTTCTGCCGAACCTGCGGATCGGCGGTGCCGATGGTCCAGATGGAGGGAGCGTTGCTCGTGGTCCCGGCCGGGAGCTTGAATAGCGAGGTTCACCTCGAGCCCGATGCTCATATCTTTGTGGCGAGCCGGGCTGGCTGGGATCAAGGACTCGAGAAGGTGCCGGCGTTCGAGAAGTTTCCGTCTTGAAAAATCCGAGGACCCTGTCGGCGTCCGACCGGCTCATCCGTCCTTGAGGCAAGTACCCACCCAGGAGCGCTCCGATGACCCCCACGATTACCGGTTTTGCACGGTCCCCCGATCAGGGTCGCGGGCTCGCCCGGGACATGCGCGTGCGCTGGGCGCTCGAAGAAGTGGGCCAGCCCTACGAGGTTCGGCTGGTTTCATTCGCTGAAATGAAGGAGCCGGCCCATCGCAAGCTGCATCCTTTCGGTCAGATTCCCACCTACGAAGAAGGCGACCTCGCTCTGTTCGAGTCGGGCGCGATCATATTTCACATCGCCGAGCGCCATCCCGGACTACTGCCGAAAGATCCAAATGCCCGAGCCCGCGCGATCGCATGGATGTTTGCCGCACTCAATACCGTGGAGCCGCCGATCGTCGAGCTGTCGATGGCGAAGATCGTGGAGCGCGACAAGAGCTGGTACGAGGAACGCCGGCCCATGCTCGAGGATCGCGTGCGTGCGCGACTGACCGAATTATCGAATCGACTGGGCGATGCCGACTGGCTCGACGGCGCGTTCAGTGCCGGCGACCTGATGATGGTGACCGTGCTGCGCCGGTTGATCGGACAGGGGCAGCTGGAAAAATATCCGACCCTGCTCGCTTATATCGCCCGCGCCGAAGCCCGGCCCGCTTACCAGCGTGCCTTTGCCGATCAGCTGGCGGTGTTCACTGCGAGCCAGCGCGCATGATCACCGTCTTCGGCGAAGGCAGAGGTTTCCGGGTCGTATGGACGCTGGAAGAAATGGGGCTCGCGTATCGGCTGCGGCCGGTGGATATGCTGGCCGGCGTCGAGAAAGACACGGAGTTTCTCGCCATCAACCCGTCAGGATTCATTCCGGCGATCCAGGACGGCGATGTGATCATGGTCGAGTCGATTGCGATCATGGAATATTTGATGAGCCGCTACGGGCCGACGCCACTTGTGCCGGACGCACACGATCCTGCCTTCCCCGCGTACCAACAGTTTCTTCATCTCGGCGAAGCCGGCCTTGCGGCCTCCACCTTCTTCGTCGTCGTCACTCGCATCCTCGCGCCCGAGGCCGAGCAGCAGAACTGGACCGCCGGCAAAGCGCAGGCGACCTTCGAAAACCGACGTAAACTGGTGGCGCGGCAGCTCGCGCACTCGCCCTATATGGCGGGCGATCGATTCACAGCGGCCGATATTTCGGTGACCTATGCCCTGCAGTTCGCGCAACGAACTGGCAATGCGACACTAGACGAGGCAGAGCGAGCCTATGTCGCCCGCACTACCGAACGCGCAGCCTACAAGCGAGCCATGGACACATGCCACGCTACGCGCGAGTGGGTCGCTACGTTGCCGAAGTAACAAAGACATCCCCAGTCATCGTTCGCTGGTAGCGTGCCGACAAGAACCGGAGTGCGCCGGCGCGGCCGCTTCGTGAGAATCGTCGTCACACTGGTCGACCAGAGCGCTCAAGGGATGATCCGCAAAACCACAATCCTGCTCGGCAGCTTGTTGTGCCTGTCAGGCTATTCCGCGGTGGCGGAGGTAAATCAACAATCGCTGGACGACGCCTGGTGGACCGGCCCGATTCTCGCGGCGGGCGCGGGGACATTGCCACAGGGCCATGCCCTCATCGAACCATATGTTTTCGATGTGATTCGATACGGTCGCTACGACAACGACGGTAATGAACGAAGCGCCGAACGTGCGCATTCGTACGGCAACCTGACCTATATCCTCTACGGCGTGACCGATCGCTTCACGGCCGGACTGATTCCGACATTCGGTTACAACAACGTGAGCAACGGCCGCGACAGCTCTTCGATACAGATCGGCGACGTGTCGGTCCAGGGACAATATCGACTGACGCAGTTCAGGCAGGGCAGCCCGGTCCCGACGATGTCGTTGGTCGTTCAGCAGACACTGCCCACGGGAAAATACGATCGATTGGGCGAGAACGTGAACGACGGCTTCGGTTCGGGCGCATACACGACGACGCTGGCGCTCTATTCGCAGTACTACGCCTGGATGCCGAACGGTCGCATTCTGCGCAGCCGATTCAATGTTTCGTATGCGCTATCGAGCGACGCCGACATCGAACATGTGAGCGTCTATGGCACAAACGCCGGCTTTCGCGGAACCGCGAGCCCCGGGGATGTGCTCACGATCAACTCCGCCTGGGAATACAGCATCACTCGTGAATGGGTGTTTGCAGTCGACCTGCTCTACCAGCACGACGCGAGCACGAAGATCGAAGGAACTGAGGCGAATCCCGCCACGGGTCAAACAGAAAACATCAAAGAGAGCTTCGACTCCGCCTGGCGCTTCGGCGTCGCGCCGGCCATCGAATATAACTTCAGCAGTCGGATTGGCGTCATTGCCGGCGCACGCTGGTTTGTCGCCGGTCGCAACACGAGCGCGACGATTACTCCCGTGGCCGCCATCAATATGGTCTTCTAGGCCCGCCGATCGGCGGCCCAGGCCTTCCTCACCTGTGGAATGCCCACAGTCGACGGCGCGTCGTCACGAGCCCCTTGTGCCAGCGCCGCCAGTTCTCTGAAGACGCGCGCCACTTCGGGATCGTTGGTCACATTCAGTGCCGTGAGCTGAGCCGCGACATGTTCCGCCGCACTCATCGTAGGTTGCCGTCGCATCTCATCCATGAGCCGTGGCGCGAGATGAGCAGTGCCGAACTTTGTGACAATGATTTGCTTCGCGTGCTCCCACAGCTCGCCGATGGTGCGTCGGGTGGTTTCATCCAGTGCTTGGTGACCGAAGACCCGGGCCACCGCCACGATGATCGACAGCAACGGTTCCATACCGTAACCCTCCCCTGTCGTTATTTACGAATCGCGCGAGCGTCCGGATCGTGCCGGCGAACAGGACCCCGTGTCTACTACGGATGCCTCGTAGCTGCGGCGCACGAAGCAAACAGGCGCTGCGCCGTCTCGTCAATGTACTCGGCCATTGCGAGCCGCATGCGCCAGGCCCGCGGTATCCCCTCCACGCCGTAATAGGCGCCGGCCAACTGGCCACAAATCGCCGCCGTCGTATCCGCGTCGTCTCCAAGATTCACTGCGCGAAGAATGGCGCTCTCGAAATCTTCCGTCGTGAGGAAGCTCCACAGCGCAGCGGCAAGAGAGTCGATGCAGTAACCCGATCCTCTGATTTCCGCCCCGGTCGTTGACTGGTAGTCCCGCGCAAGAATGCCGACAACTTTCGGCTCATGGATTCCCTCACCGGCATGCGACAGCAATTCGTTACGAGGGACGCCGCGAAGAATGGCGATCAGTGCCTGCGCCAGCACGCGACAGCATTCCACCGGTTCGGGCGCCGCATGAGTCGTTCTGGAACTAGCCTCCGCGAAATGCAGGCATGCTGCGGGGTCGTTGAAGAAGAACAGAACCACGGGCGCGAGTCTCATCAACGAACCGTTACCTCCACTGCGTGGATCGGTCGCCCCTGAGAATGGGTCGCGCGTTTGCAGATAGCGTTGCAAGGCCGCCCGCGTGGCATTACCAATGTCAAAACATTCGCCTGTCGAGCTCAAATAACCATGCTGCCACCAGTTGCAGTAGCGGTTCATCTGATCCGTCGCATCGAAACCTTTTCGATAGAGCAGACTCTCCGCGAGACACAACGCCATAGACGTATCGTCAGTCCATTGCCCGGCTTTCAGCACGAAGGGCCCGCCGCCCACCATATCGGTCACCGGCGGAAACGTTCCGCGCGGCATGAACTCGACGGTCGTTCCAACGGCGTCTCCACAGGCCAGGCCGACAAGAGCACCACGATATCTCGCATTGAGGCTCATCGATTCCATCTCAACTCCGCTTCTTCTTCGCCCGCTTCACCGCTGACTTCTTCTCCACCCGCTGAGGCACGATGGTCTCGCCCCTGGCCAGCATCGCCACCAGCGTTTCAATCTTCCTCGCCCGCCCGGCCGGTGTTTTCATATTGTTGGTCCGGAACGTCAGTGCGAACAAGTTCTGTCGGTTGAGCGATTCGAAGGTCTTGCGAGCGCGGGCGTTGGCATCGATGGCGGCGCGGAGATCTTTGGGAACTGTATCCACAGAGGAACTGCGGATCGGTGCATAGGCGGCGTCCCAGCGGCCGTCGGCCTTGGCGGCGTCGATGTGCTTTTGGCCGTGAGGTGTCATCCGCCCCGCCGCGGTCAGTCGCGCGACGTGTTCGCGATTGATGTGACTCCAGATGCTCTTGGGCTTGCGCAGACAGTAGCGCTGCAGGAACGAAATCTCGTCGTACGACTTGCGAATTCCATCGATCCAGCCCCAGCACAGCACGACCTCCAGCGCCTCGGCATAAGTCACCGTCGGCTTGCCGGAATCTTTCTTGAAGATCCGCAGCCACAGCTCCTCTTCGCGGTCGTGATGCTTGCTCAGCCAGGCCTCGAACTCGGCCGCCGAGCGAAAACTCTTGATCCTTTTCGGATCCACGATCACTTGGGCCATTCCGGGTCGCTCCGTGTCCGAACACGGCTTGTAGTCTAACTTAAACGTGCTTCAATTCTTTTCGATGGTCCCCGGCCACCGGCTCGGGGGATACTGACCGGCGCATTCCGAGAGAGGTCGTTTCAGATGAGTCCCGCCAGCCCGCAAAAGCGTGTCCAGTTCGATTTCGAAATCGAGTTTCTGAATGGCGGTGGCATTCAGGGCCAAGGGTTCCGATTGGATATCGAAGGCGAGGACATAGATGACAGCGCGCTGGCGCAGTACATCGTTCAAGACCTGCGCTTGCTGATGGTCGGGCGCGTGGCGATTTTGAACAAGACCATCATCGCCGAACCTCACAAGCGCTCGCGCGCCACGGCGGCAGTGGAGGATAAGGCGGCAGCGACGCTCATCGATCTGAGTCACACTATCGAAGATGGCATGATCACGTACAAGGGACTGCCGGCGCCGATCATTTGCGATCACCTCAGCAGAGAACAATCTCGCAGCCTGTACGCGCCGGGGACGGAGTTTCAGATCGGCAAGATCACGATGTGCTCCAACACCAGTACCTACATCGACAGCCCGTTTCACCGTTACGCCGACGGCACGGACATCGCGGGCCTGACGTTGAATACGCTGGTTGGCCTGGACGCGGTGGTCGTGCATGCCGACGGCATGTCAGGTCGAAAGATTCCGGCCGAGGCGTTCGGTGCGATCGATGTTCGCGGCAAGGCGGTGCTCGTTCACACGAACTGGTCGCGTCATTGGCGCACGGATCAATACTTCGAAGGCCATCCGTTCCTGACGGCCGAGGCCGCCGAGTATTTGAAGAAGGGAGGGGCAAAGCTGGTCGGCATCGATTCTTATAACATCGACGACACCACCGGCGGGCACCGGCCCGTTCATACCACCCTGCTCGGTGCGGGCATCCCTATCGTCGAGCACATGCGTGGGCTCGAGCTCGTGCCGGCAACCGGCGCGACATTCACCGCGGTCCCACCGAAGGTCAAAGGAATGGGAACATTCCCAGTGCGCGCATTCGCGACGCTGCCGGGTCAGCGCGTCACTTAGACGACGCTGACTTCCGATCGTGTAGCGGCTCGAACGACACGGCCGGCTCGGTGGGATGCGCATATTCTCCCTTGCCGACCTGGCTGCAGACATGAGTCACGCCCTTGACCTTGGCCCAGGCCCGCGCATCGTCCGGGCCGGAGGCAACGACCAACACGCGTCGATGTCCCAGATCGCCGAACGCCTCGGCCGCTTGTTTCTCATGCCACCTCGACCCCGTCTTGGGATGCTCGAGCATGATGCCGTCCACGTAACGCTCGCCGCCCTGGCCGCGTGAGTCGCCGCGGTCCCAGGGGCCATTGGAAACGATGATGAAGTCCGGATTGATCGCCCGCCGTTTCTCATCGAGCCGTCGCACCAGATCGATGGCGCCATCGGTCCACTCATCCTTTTCTTTCTGCGGCCAATCGTCCCAATGAGCTTCCTTGTTCCACGGCCGCGCACCGAGCGCATCCAGAAATACGCCGTCCACCTGGCCATCGCGCATCAACTGCGTGACGTAATCGACGACGTGCTGTATCCAGGGCGAGCCAGGACGCATGTCGGTCATGTGAGTTTTGGGATAACTGACCCGCTCTCCTTCGCGCGGATACGGCCACAGCGGCACGCGCGACGGGTCATTCATATATAACTCGTTGTCGAGCTTGCACACGCGGGTATCGGGACGCTCAGTCGCGGCGATATATTGAAGAACTTCGGCGCCCTTGCGTCGCGCATCCGCGAACGCGGGATCGTTCCGATTGCAACGCCCGGCGATGATCATGCCGCCCGGCTGTGCGTAAAGAGAAACGTTCGTGGTGTCCTTAAAAGCGATACCCAGCGGATTCGCCGCCTCAGTCCGTTGCGCGCTCATCGCCAGAACGACTGCGCACGCGAAGATCGAATGACGGAAGATACTCATGTGCCACCACCTGCATCACTGGCGCAAAGCGACGCCACTGTTGAGGCACTGGGCTCGAGAAAAAGTTCGCTAGGGAATCCCCACCGCCACACCCCGACCCTTGCCCAACCGCGGCGGTTGCGCGATCTGTTTCGGTCGGCGGCGCTGATATTCGTCCATCCACATCTGGTTGATCTCCTCCGGCGGGGGCATGCCGGCGACGCGCATCCAGCTGACGATGGTGTAACGATGACCGGCAGTGACGGGGCGCACGCCGTGGATGTAATTGTGATCGGAAGGAAAACACACGAGCGTGCCCGCTTCCGGCTCGATGACCAGATCGAGCGCCGGGAAGAATAATTCACCGCCCGAGAAATCATCGTTGATGAAATAGACCACGGACAGATCGCGGTCCAGAGTCTTTTCCCAGAGCTCGAGGCCGTCGTCGTCCTTGTAGAGCGTTTCCGCGTCGACGTGCGGAATGTAATGACCGCCGACGCCGTAATGAAGAATTTGTAATGGCTCGCGGTCGCGCACCTCAACCTTGTAAAACGGATTGACGATCGACTCGATACAGCCGTCGTCGATCGCGGCCAGTTTCTTTTCGATGGCCTTGGTGAGCTTCACATGCTGGGTGTCGCGGATCTGTTTGTTGATCACCCACTCGACCTGATCTTCGGCGGCGTCATCCTCGAAGTTCGAGACCGGCGAGTCGGCCATGCCGGCCCGTCGTAAGAAACGGGTGAGCTCCGCGAGATCGTCCGACCCCACGGCATTTCGCCGCACCAACACACCATCGCGCAGGTTCATAGCGGACAGGCTATACGGGATGACGGGCTCGCATCAACGCGGCCGCCGAAAAACATCGGCATCATCATAGAAGGCGGGATGCTCATTGGCGGGCCACCAGCCAGGCACGCCGAGCACGGGCAAGGGAAGAAAGTCCTTGGCCGCCAGTCGTGGCAACGTCAAGCTCGAGGCAATCGCCTCATCGGTGAACTCCTCGACCAGCCAGACGTGAGCGGTGATGGGCTTGCGTGGCTGCATCAGCTTTTCGAGCAGCGCGTGACCGAAGAGCGCAAGGTGCGCCGACGCCCATTGCGCTCGGTGTTCGATGAAGAGCGGCTGCCAATTGCGCGCACGTAACGCCTCAACCAACACCGCCGGCGCTTGGAATATCGCGGCGTTCTCATCGAACAGCGTCATGGCATCGCGTAACGGGCCGCGAGCGCCGGCAACGCTCCCTCGCGCCGTGATCTCTTCCGCATGAAGCACATTCAAACGTCGCTTGGTCTTCGGGTAGCTGAGCCACATCAGCCCGTTGAACAGGTCGTGCAGATTGTCGCGAGTCGGGACGCACGCCGTGCGCGCAATGAAGGACTCGTAAGGCTCGCCCTCAGGCAACGCGGCCTGCTCGACAAAGCGAATGCCGCCGCTCGACGCGGCGTTCAACGCATCGGCTACCGAATCCGCTTTCGCCGCCGCCACGGCCCGCGCAGCGCACAGATAGGGCATCAGCCACGGAGCCGGTGTGTTCAAAGTCTCGGCCAGCGAGGCCAATGGAAGAATCATGACGCCGTATTCTACGGGTGGAACCGATGGCGACGGCAGGGAATCGGCCGACATCGCATGCTCGATGAGATGCGACGTGGGTCTCACTCGGCTCCAAGTCAGTGCGCCCCACGTATCTTCCCCACTCAAGGAAACTCCCAGAGGGTCGATGCACGTTGATACACAGTCTCAGCGGAATAGAAAACGCGGGCCGAGGATGCTCACCGGCCGCGAATGACATTACGAACTCATGCCGAGCATGCCGACGCGTACCGAAGATCATCGACCGCCAGGACTGGACGCGATCCTGCGCCGTTTGCGCAGTTGCTCGGGCTTTCCGACGCTGTCGACCACCATCGTCGACATCAACAGCGTCGTCGCCAACGAGCTGCACAGTGCCCGGCAATTAACACAGGTTATTCTGCGCGACGCCTCGCTCACCACCAAGCTGCTGCAAGTGGTGAACTCGGCGCTCTATGGCCAATATCACGGCCGCATCCGTACGGTCTCCAAGGCAGTGATGATTCTCGGCTGCGACGAGGTGAGGAACACCGCCATGGCGCTGACCATGCTGGAGTTCTCCAAAGGCCGTCCGCAGGAGAAGTCGCTGCAGAACGAGCTGGTCGGCGCCTTCTTCGCCGGCGTCGTCTCGAAGCAGCTGGGCCAGCGGCTCGGCATCCCGAACAGCGAAGAAGCCGTCATCTGCGCCATGTTCCAAAGCTTGGGACGGCTGCTGGTGACGTTCTTCCTGTACGAGGAGAATCAGAAGATTCGCGCACTGGTGGACAAGGAGATTCCCGAAGAAGCCGCCGCTGAACGCGTGCTCGGCATTTCATATCGCGAGTTGGGCGTGGGCGTGGCGCGCGAATGGAATTTCCCGGCGCGGTTGATCGAAGGCATGGAGACGCTGTCGACTCGCGAGATCTCGGCCCCTACCGGTGACGTCGATCGCTTGAAGGTCGCGGCCAACTACGCCAACGACCTGTGCAACGCCGCCCTTCGCACCCCGCCCTCCAGTAAGTCGGCCGCCTTGTTTGCGCTCAGCAGACGCTACGGCCCCGCGATCAAACTCGATGTCAGAGAACTGGGCGCCCTCATCGATCAAAGCCTCAAGGAGATGGCCGAGCGCACGACCGGGCTCGATGTCCCGGCGGAGAAGAATGCGACGTGGCAAACGATCCGGGCCTGGAGCGGAACTCCGGCGGACACCGCCGAGACCTCGACCGCCGAGCCCGCCCAGACTCCCGATCCGTTGACGGAGCACGTCGACGCGATCGATGAACAACAGCAGGATGCCGCGACCACCGCAACCGAGACTTCGCAGCAGGCGCTGTCCGCCGGCATCCGCGATGTGACCGAAGCGCTCGCGACCGATTGCTCCTTGAACGACCTGCTGCACATGGTGCTGGAAACCATGTATCGCGGCATGGACTTCACGCGCACCCTGATTTTCATCCGGGACGCGCGCATGAACTCGATGCGCGCCCGCTTCGGTTTCGGCGCGGACATCGAGAGCATCATTCCTCAGTGCAGCTTTTCGTTGGCGTTCGCGCCGGACGCGTTCCATGTCTCCATCGAGAAGGGCGCCGACATCGTCATCGAGAACGCGCAGGCCGAGAACATCGCCCAGCGCATTCCGGAATGGCATCGCAAGGCGACTCGCGCCAGGAGTTTCATCCTGCTGCCGGTGATGTTGAAAGGGCAAGCCATCGGACTCTTGTACGCCGACTCGGAGAAACCCGACGGCATCAAAATCGATGCCGAGCAACTTGGCTTGCTACGAACGCTGCGCGGCCAGGTTACGCTGGCGTTCAAACATTGCGCGCCCGGGCGCGCCTGAGATCAGCCGCCGCTTTCGCGCACAGCCATCCACAGATCGCGCACGTAGTCGAACAACCAGCACGCCAGCTCCAGGCGATGCCAGGTCGTCAATTCGGTGAGTGAGGTGTACGAGCTCAGCAACTGCTCGCGCTGCAGTTTGTCGTACTTGTGATAAACGCACACCGACGCCAGATCGAACAACCGCTGCCCGACGCCCGCGTACTCCCAATCGATGAGCCGCAACGTGCCGTCGTCGGTGACATTCAAATGATGAACGTCGTTGTGACACAGTGTGGCGGCGGAGTTCTCGCGCAACTTCAGTGCGACCTGCAACGCTCGTTCGCGCAATGATTTGGTCGTCAGCGCCGGCTGAATGCCGCGCTCTTGCAACGTGCGGAAATAGCCTTCGAGCGTATCGTTCAGCTCCACGCGCCGGACGTTGACCGGCGGCGTCACGCGATGCAGGCGACGAAACAATTGTCCCAGGCGCTGGATGTTTTCTTCCTGGACGGCATCAGCCTCGGCCCAGGTATCGCCGAGATAGCGCGTGACCAGCACTCGCTGCGAAGGCTCGCACAGGAGCACGTCGGGCCCGATGCCCGCCTCGCTAACCGCCGCGAGCACCAGGGCTTCGCTCTGACGATCGATCTGCAGCGCTTCATCGGCGTTGTTACTGAGGCGCACGACGATGTCGTCCCGCTTGGTGCGCACCAGCCAGCTTTCATTGGTGAGCCCGTGCTTGATGGGCTCGCAGGACAGAACCGACTCGACCGCGATGCCCAGCACCCGCGCGGCGATGTCGAGCGCGCCGGCGGCGTTGCCAGCGGCCGTCATGCCAGCTCAAGTCGAGGGCGCGGCGACCACCGACTTACTCTGCAACTGCTGTTCCCGCCGCCACACGAAATATCCACGCACCACGATCCCGAGATAGATGATGAACAACACCGTGGTGGCGAGCAGCCCCTGGCTGAAGTACAGCCAGGCAGCGACGCCGTCGACCACGATCCAGTACAACCAGTTCTCGATTATGCGTCGCGCGACCATCCAAGTGGTAACAATGCTGCCCCAGGTGACGAAAGAATCCAGATACGGCGCCGGCGAGTCGGTCCATCGCGACAGGGCCCAGCCATTCAGCGCGCTCACGATTATGACAAGCACCGCGACCATCACATGCTGGTTCACAGTCCACGACTCGATTCGCACCTCGCCGGACTCGGTTCGCCCGCGCTTCCAGTCGATGAAGCCGTACACAGCCATCGCCAGGTAAAACACCTGCAGTAGCGACTGCATGTACAGCGACGCCTGCGCGAACAGCACCAGATAAATCGTTGTGCTCAAAAATGCACACAACCAGCACAGCAGGTTGCGACGGACCGCCAGCAGCAGATAGGCCAGGCCGATCAACGCCGCCGCGGCTTCCCATGGCGAGGTCGCCAGGAATTGCTCGACGATGATTTTCGTCATCGGTGCCGGCGCAAGCGATGCCCGGAGGATGGCTTCTTCCATGGACGCTCTCGCGGCTCAGGCGTCGGGCACGGTGCCGCCGAGCACCTTCATCACGAACACTTTGCGACCGTGCTCGGCGAAGCTGGCTGCGGTCTCCTTGCCAAGGATCTCGAACAAGCGCGCATGCTCGCCCGCGATCTGCGTGCTCATGGCGTTGGTCGTGACGTGCAGCTCGGGATACTTGTTCAGCCGATCGATGAAATCCTTGATCGGTGGAATGTAGTCGGCGTCGAGCGGATACAGACTGATCTCGATGGCGGTACGCATTATTTGAACTCCCAACGGAAAGTGACACCGAACTGCCGCGGCTCGCCCAGCTGCGTGTAGCGCTTGTTGGCGAAATCGGGCGGCTCGTTGCCGAAGTAGAACCCGCGCGTGTAGTAATCCTCGTCGAACACGTTACGGCCCCACGCATAGATGGCCCAGGTCTCAGCTTCATAACCGGCCTTGACGTGCGCGAGCGTGTACGAGTTAGAGCGATAGTTGTTCTTTTCCGGGTCGAGATCAGGCACGTCGAAGTAATAAGCGTCCGTCGCCGTCACATCGACCCGCGCCATCCAGCCCATCGGATGACGCCACGTGGCATTCACCGACCCCTGATACTCGGGTGCATACGCCTGATCGCGATCGCTCAGATCGGTAACGCCGTCAGGACGGAAGCCCGAGTAGCGAGTCCGCAGCAGGCCAAGCGCGGCGCCCAGCTCCAACTGTTCGGTCACACGCCAACGCACGCTGCTTTCGATGCCCTGGTTGCGGCCGCCCGACGCGTTGTCGGTGTAGAGCAGATAGCTGCTCGGATCGCCGGGGTTGAGCTGTGTGCTGATCGCCACCTGCATGTCGGTGCGCTTCATATAAAAGGCAGTGACATCCGCGTACAGACGACCTTCGAGCCACTGACCTTTCATACCCACGTCGAGGCCGACCAGATACTCGGGCAGGAACTGCGGCAGCACTTGCGCGGCCTCACCCAGATTGAAACCGCCGGCCTTGTAACCGCGCGACAGCGTCGCGAACCAGCGCAGATGATCGCGAGGATCGAAATAGAGCGTCGCTTGCCCGCCCCACATGGTGTCCTTCGCAGACGCATCGATGCCCGTCAGCTCGCCCTCGCCGGTGCGGCGATCGGTGTAGTCGGCATCGCGCTGCTCGCCCCGCAATCCGAATGACCAGCCCCAGCGCTCGCTGAACGGCGCTTCGACCTGCGCGTACACCGCGAGATTCTGCGCGTCGTAGTCGCTGTTCAGGGTCTTATCGGTGGAACCGGAATATTCCGGGAAGAACGGATCGATATAGACGCCCTGAGATGTGTAGTCGAGCTGCTCATCGACATCCAGCCCATACACGCCCGCGACCCACGTCAATCCATGCGGCGAGGCTGCTTCTTCAGAAGTGATGCGCGCTTCGAAACTGCGGCTG
The DNA here is from genome assembly GCF_042651805.1 of Steroidobacter flavus. Lineage (NCBI taxonomy): Bacteria > Pseudomonadati > Pseudomonadota > Gammaproteobacteria > Steroidobacterales > Steroidobacteraceae > Steroidobacter > Steroidobacter flavus. The sequence continues at coordinate 821,978 of NZ_JBHSDU010000003.1, forward strand.
CGACGATCGCGCTGCTGGCGATCGAAATAATCGTAGGTGTACGGCGCCCAGGCTTGCTCGTTGCCCCAGTCGGCGTCGAAGCTGTAGTCGGTGTTGCTGTCGGACATCGTCGCCGTCAGCGTCAACCGCCCGAGGCTGCCGGCCGATGTATCGACGCGCAGCGCTGCGCCGTCGGACTTCTGCGCATCCTTGCCCGGACGATCGGCAAGCGACACGCGTGAGTTATCGATCGACCACGCGTCGTAGCCGTTGTTGAGATCCGCATGCAGCCAGGTCAGATCGACGGTCGTGCTCTCGCTCGGACGCCAGCGCCACTTGGCACGCGCGGTGAGCTCGTCGCGATCCATCGTGTCATCGCGACCGAGATAAGTATCTTTGCGAAAACCGTCGGAGCGATATTCCTGGACCGCCACGCGCCACGCCGAATTCAACGACTCGACCGGCCCCGTCGCCACTGCGCCGAGCGATTGACTGTTGTATTCGCCGACCGATGCCTCGGTGGCAAATCCAAATTGTTCTTCCGGATCGCGACCGCGCATGACGATCAGACCGCCGAGCGCATTGGCACCGTAGTGCAAGCCTTGCGGTCCGCGCAGCACTTCGATGCGATCCACATCGAACGTCGTCGCGGGCATGCCCATGCCGCTGAAATCGATATCGTCGATCAGAAATCCGATGGAAGGATTCGGCGCGCCCTGCCACTCCTCGCGCTCGCCGATACCGCGAATCTGGAAGAAACGTGGGCGCGACGTGCCGCTCGCATAAGTGAGATTCGGCACCGACGAGAGCACATCTTCGAAATGCTGGCGACCGGCGTCGCGCAAAGTCTTCGTGTCGAGCACGGTCACGCTGACGGGCGCCTCGACCAGAGATTGCTGACGGAGTGTCGCGGTGACGACCACTTCCTCGAGCACGTCCTGCTCGGCCGCCGCCGCCAGGCTGGTGGTGAGCGCCAGTGAAACGATCGCCGCCCGGGTGACTGTCCCGGCACTGTTTTGTTTATCGATGAGCATGGCCAGATCCTCGTTCGAGAAAGATCCGGCGCGAGCGGAGTGGGAGCGGGGGGAAATGAACGGGCACAACGACTGTGGCCGACTACCTGCTCCCTACGCCGGTACTAACCGGATCAGGTTCAACGGGTTTGCCAATGAGCCGTGCAGGCGGGTTGGCATCTCGGGCCCCAGTCAGGGCCACCCCTAAGGCGGGCGCGATTGTAACAAAGTGCCCCCATCACCTACAAAGCACTGTGCACCAATCGGTTCTAGCGCTATAAGGAGCGCTTTCGTTTGCCAATGGCTGCAACCATGCCCAACCGACATTGCCGGCTGTTTCACGTCGACGCGTTCACTCGCCAACGCTTTACCGGCAATCCGGCCATCGTGGTGCTGGACGCGGACAATCTGTCCGATGAGCAGATGCAGACCATCGCCACCGAAGTGAACGGCGAGACGGCGTTCGTGCTGGAAGCCGAAGCCAGCGATCACGACATGCAAGTGAGGTTCTTCACGCCCCGGCACGAAGTGCCGTTCGTGGGTCATGCCACCATCGCCGCTCAATACGTGCGCGCCAAGAAAGATGGCAAGCCCGGCGGCAAGATCCGGCAGCGCACCGGCGCCGGCATCGTCGAAATCGAGGTCACCGAGATCGACGGCGACCTGCGCATCGCCATCACCCAGAACCCGCCCTCGCTCGGCCCTGTCATTCCGGAGCATCATCGCCGCCAGGTGTTGAATGCGCTTGGCATTTCCAGCCCGAGCCTGCACGTGGATTGTCCGCTGCAAGTTCTCACCAAAGGCGGCTCGCGCCTGTTGGTGGGCTTGAAGTCCAACGACCTGCTCGGCTCCATCAAGCCGGATTTCGAAGAGCTCGCCCGCCTCACCTCGCACGTGGGCGCGGAAGGTTATTTCGTGTTCGCGCTGGTCGAGAACAACGGCGTCGTGGGCACCGAGTCGCGAATGTTTGTCCCGGCGCTCGGTATCCGCGAAGACGCGGTCAGCGGTAATGCGCACGGCATGCTCGGTGTGTACCTGGTCAATCACGGCCTGATGACGCCGCAGGACGGGCGCGTCGTGTTCCAGGGCCGCCAGGGCATGTGGATGCGCCGCCCCGGCATGGTCGAAGTGGCCATCGAGTCGTCCGGCAAGGTCGCCCAGTCGGTGCGCATCGTCGGCGACGCGGTCATCGTGTACGAGGCGGACATTCAGGCCTGACCCGGAGGTCGTGCGACCAGGGCGCACGGCCGGCAGGCCCGAAAATCCCCTACTCCCGCGAATTTGGCCGGCCCCAGGGCCCGGCCGTACGGCCGCGGCTGAACGGCGGGCCGTCAAATTCCCGGCAATCCCTGAAAATTTTCTTTCTCTTACAACAACTTCGGCCGATTTTTCAGGTAGAATGCGCGCCCTTCGCCTGGGCGCCCTAGTTTTGGGCCGCCTGGGTCATCGTATTTGCGCGGTTTTCCGATAGAATCCGCGCCCGCTAAACGACCCACAAACCTAGCTGCGCACAGACCTTGTAACGGAAATCTGACATGCCCCGTACTACAGCCCTTGCCGATATTAGAAACATCGGCATCATCGCCCACGTCGACGCCGGTAAGACCACGACCACCGAACGCATCCTGTATTACACGGGCCGCAAGCACACGATCGTCGACGTTCACGACACCAAGGATCTGAAGTCCTCGACCACGACGGACTACATGGAGCAGGAGCAGAAGCGCGGTATCACGATCCAATCCGCTGCTGTCTCGACGTTCTGGCGCAAGAAGAAGATCAACGTCATCGACACCCCGGGGCACGTCGACTTCACCATCGAAGTGAACCGCTCCCTGCGCGTGCTCGACGGCGCGGTCGTCGTGTTCGACGGCGTCGCCGGCGTGGAGCCGCAGTCTGAAACGAACTGGCGTCTCGCCGACAACTACGGCGTGCCGCGTATTTGTTACGTCAACAAGATGGACCGCAGCGGCGCCAACTTCCTGCGCTGTGTGGACATGATCAAGAAGCGCCTCGGCGCCCGTCCGCTGCCGGTGCAACTGCCGATCGGCTCGGAAGACAACTTCAAGGGCATGGTCGACCTGGTCGAGATGAAAGCCCTGGTGTGGGATTCAGACGATCGCGACGCCAAGCCGGCCGAGCACGAAATCACCGCCGACATCGCCGACAAGCTGGGCATCAGCGTGCCAAGCGATCGCAAGATCCTCGCCGACATCGCCAAGTACCGCACCGAGCTGATCGACACCTGCCTGGAGCAGGACGACGCCGCGATGGAAAAGTACCTGGAAGATGGCGTCGAGCCGTCGGCCGATGTGCTGCGCAAGTGCCTCCGCAAGGGCACCATCACCGCCGTGTTCAACCCGGTGCTGTGCGGCTCTTCGTACAAGAACAAGGGCGTGACTCAGATGCTCGACGCCGTCGTCGACTATCTGCCGGCCCCCACCGACGTCGAAGCCATCAAGACCGTGGACCAGGACGGTAACCCGAACGGCGAGCGCAAGAGCTCGGACGACGAGCCGTTCTCGGCGCTGGCATTCAAGGTGCTCAACGACGCGTACGGCGCGCTCACCTTCGTGCGCGTGTACTCGGGCGTGCTCACTAAAGGCATGTCGGTGATGAACTCGACTCGCGGCAAGCGCGAGAAGATCGGCCGCATGGTGGAAATGTTCGCGAAGGACGCGAACCCGATCGAAGAAGCCCGCGCCGGTGACATCATCGCGCTGGTCTCGCTCGCTGAAACCGAAACGGGCGACACCCTGTGCGCGTCCGAGAGCCCGGTGATCCTGGAGCGCATGCGCTTCCCGGACCCCGTCATCAGCGTGTCGGTGAAGCCGAAGAACAAGGCCGAGCAGGAGAAGTTCGGCACCGCCCTGGGCAAGATGGTTCGCGCCGATCCTTCGCTGAAGCTCGAGACCGATCGCGAAACGGGCCAGACGATTCTGCGCGGCATGGGCGAGTTGCACCTCGAAGTGACGCTCGACCGTATCCGCACGGAGTACAACGTCGAAGGCGTCATGGGTCAGCCGCAGGTGGCATACCGCGAAGCTTTCACCAAGACGATCTCCGAGCAGTACGTCCACAAGAAACAGACCGGCGGTTCCGGTCAGTTCGCCGAAGTGTGGATCACGTTCGAGCCGCTCGAACGTGGCGCCGGCTTCATCTTCGAAGACGAAACGGTCGGCGGCTCGGTGCCGCGTGAATACGTGCCGTCGGTGGAAAAAGGCATCCGCATGCAGATGGAACAAGGCGTGCTGGCGCAGTACCCGACGGTGGACTTCAAGGCCCGCCTCACGGACGGCAGCTACCACGACGTCGACTCGAACGCTCTGACGTTCGAAATCGCCGCCAAGGCCTGCTTCCGCGAAGCCATCCGCAAGGCCGGCCCGATCCTGCTGGAGCCGGTGATGAAGGTCGAGACCGTGACCCCGGCCGACTACCTGGGCGACGTGATCGGCGACATGAACCGTCGTCGCGGCATGATCCAGGAACAGCTGGAGCGCGGCACCAACATCGCCGTCGTGGCCACCGTGCCGCTGTCGGAAATGTTCGGCTACATCGGCCATCTGCGTGGCATGACCTCGGGTCGCGCCTCGTACACGATGGAGTTCTCGCACTACGATCCAGTGCCGAAGAACGTCGCCGACGTGGTCATCGAGGAAGCCGCCAAGGCGCGCTCGGCGCCGAAGGCCTAGGCGATAAACCCGCCACCGGGCGCCTCGACTACCCGGAGCGAAATGATCCTGATGGTCGCAAGACCAACTCAATAAGGATATTCGCTCAATGGGTACGACATGAGCAAAGGGCGGTGTCTTCGGACACCGCCCTTTTTATTTGCGTTGCTATTGCGCCATCGCCGGCAACAAACGATCTCTGAGCCAGAACATCGGCTCGAGCATGTCGGGCTTGTTGAAGCGCGTGGCGGTCACGACGACCACGCTGCGCAGCTCGGGCATCACGATCAGGAAGCTGCCGCCATTGCCCTGCGCCCACCAGAGTCTTGTCTGAGGCAGCTTCGGATCTTTGGTGTGATCCAGCCACCATAGATAGCCGTAGCGCTGGTTCACATTGGGAATATTGGTACGTTCCTGGGTCATTGCGTCGATCCAGGCTTCGGAGACGATGCGGGTTTGTTTGTACATGCCGCGCTTCAGTACGACGTCGCCGATTTTGAGCAGGTCGTCCGGGCCCAATCGCAGGTGACCGCCGGTATCGACGCCGCGCTTGTTATCGAAATACCGCCACTCGGCGCGGCGCGCCTCGATGGGAATGAACAGGTTCTTCAATGCAAACGCATCGGCGGACATGCTCACTGCTGCTGCGAGAATCTCGCCCAGGGCTACGACGTTGCCGGTGCAGTAAGAGAATTCTTTGCCGGGATCGGCGCGCATCTTCTGTTCGCTCCAGAAAGCGACCCAGTCCTGCTCCCGATACATCTTGTCTTCATGGCCCGGCGACTTCGGATCCCAATCGTTGCAATCGAGACCGCTGCGCATGGTGAGCAGGTCTTCGAGCGTCATCGCCGCCTTGCACGGATCCTTTTCGAAGGTGGTGCGCCGGGTCGGGAGCAGATCCATCACTTTCGTTTGCACCGACGGAATCGCGCCCTTATCGATGGCGATACCGATCAACAGCGCCGTAATGGATTTCGTGGCAGAGCGAAGATCCGGCGGCCGCTTCTCCAACGTGTCCGCCACTGCGCGACCAACGACGTTGCCGTCGACCTGCATGATGAATGACTCGATGCCCGCGTGCTCGCCCGCCGCGACTTCAGCCGCGAGCTCTTGCGCCGGCTGCAATGGCTCGGCGCTCGACGTAAAGCTCAGCGCCAGCAGGATGGCGAAGAGCATGGCTGCAAAATACTTCATTGAATAGCCATCGCGGGTTCGTACTCCTTCACTCGCCCCCAATGCAGCTGCTGCACGCCGTGGCCAAACTGTCTTCCCTCCACCACCAGCAACTCGTCGGTCGACAGGAAGATCTCATTCGGGCATCGGTCCCCGCACTCGTATTTGTATTCGAGAGTCACGGTCACACTCTGCAGCGGACCCTTGCCACGGAAGAGATGATGCGTGAAGACGTCCTGATCGGTGATTGGTGCCTTGCCGTTGGTCGTCCACGGGTGGAAGAAATCCAAGACCGACCGCGTACGTCCGTCCTCCGCATCTTTGCCAAAGTAGGAGACGTTGCTTACTCGGACTTCTTGAGGACAAAGCCGCGAGACAGGTGGGTCCAGGCACACGGGCGCAATCGAGAACGGCCGGCCGCCCGGCAAAGTTACCAGCAAGTTCATTTCTATCTTTCGGGGGCGACTCGTCGGGCCCGCGGCGACAGGGACCACCGGCAATCCCACCCCACCGAAGCTTGCAAACCTCAGGTCCGACACGAAGCTCACCTGCAACGCCATATCTTCGTTGACCAGCCGCAGAACGCCCGGCTCTCCGGACGGCACCCCCGGTTTGTATGTATCGTAAACGAAGAATCTCGAACAGCCGCCCACGGTCAGCAGCATCGCAACGAATGCGACCTTCAAACCAGCGCCGCGGAAGGAGTTCATGGACGGCTAGTGTCTATCTAGCAACTGCGTTCGTCCACCCCGCTGAATCTTCAACACATGCCTCACCGCCGGCACGATGTCTTCCGGATCGTGCACAGCCATGACAATTTGTGTTCCTTGTTCCGCCAGTTGCTCGATGAACCCGAGCACAGTCGCTCGCACATCTCCATCGAGACCGGTGCACGGCTCGTCGAGCAGCAACAATTCCGGGTCGTTCATCATCGCCCTCGCGAACAACGCGAGACGCATCTGCCCGTAGGAGACTTGTCTCGGACCGCGAGCGCGCAGGTGTTCGATGTTGAAGAACTTCAGCCAGCGATCGGCGGCCTTGCGGTCCGCTCGGGTGGGCGCGTCGTTCAGGCCCACGCTGGAGTAGCGACCGGAGATCACGATCTCTTCAATGGACCTGGCGAGGAAATGATCCGCCTGCAACTCCGGCGACACCCACCCGAGCCGATGTTTCCAAGCTTCGATGTGCGTACCCTTCGGTGCGCCGTCACGCTCGATCGTGCCGCCAAGCGCGGGATGCAGATCGCCGTAGATCATATTGAGCAGCGAGCTCTTCCCCGACCCGTTCGCCCCGAGAATGGCCCAGTTCTCACCGCGCCCCAACGTCCAGTCGAATTTGCGAAGGACCGGGCGGTAGTCGCGATAAATCTCAGCGTTGCGAATGACAAAGAGCGGCGCCGTGCTCTTCTGCTTACGCGACTTACTCGCCAGAGCCGACGCATCGCGTGCCGTAACGGCAGCGGCCGTCCTCGGCCGCGCCGTGGAGAGTCGCCCGGCCTTCGCGTGCCCGGAAGGAGCCTTTGCGTCGCGAGCAACAAGCTGCTCGTGCCCGATCGGCCCGGCTGAAACAATCCGGCCCTGCTGAATATGCGCCACGTGCGTCACATTCTTCGGCAGCTCCTTCGGCCGATGCGACGTGATCACCCAATCGTGCCCGCCTCTGGGCTGCTCGAGCGCCTTCTTCAACTTCTCTTTGGCTCGAACATCCAATCCATTGAACACTTCATCGAGCAACAACACCGCCGCATTACCAGCGAACAATCGCGCGACCAATGCCAGGCGTCGCTGCCCGTAAGACAGCGAGAGAATGCGCCGCTGCCTCAAGCCCCACAGACCAAACCGCTTCAGAACTCGAGAAACGCGCTCGCGCTGAGCAGACGTCGGCTGACTCAACGGGATATCTTCGTCGAACAATCCGGTCGTCACCACCTGAGTGACCGTCAGATTCCAGTCGTAGCGAACATATTTATCCTGCCGCTCCGGCCCCACGTACGCGATCTGCTCCTTCAACAGCGAAGACGTGCGCCGCTGACGCCCGGTGGGCGTCGGCCACACGTCGCCGCAAAGCATCTTGAGCAGCATGGTCTTGCCGGAGCCGTTGGCGCCGATCAGCGCCCAGCGCTCGCCTCGACGCAAGGTGAAGCTGACCTCGTCGAGCGCCTGATGCGCCTCGAAGATCAGCGAACAGTTGACGAGCTCGATCAGCGGGACGGAGGGGGAGAGTTTTGCAGCGACCACTGGGCGTTGATTGCCGGCGAGTCGCGCACGACCCGGCCGTCTTCTTCAAGTTTCAACAGATGAGCCAGCAGCGAACCTTTCGCCACTGGATGCAAGCGGGAATCGACGTCGTCATACACGCTGACGACCAATGTATCTATATCGGCGCTACCGAGGCGACCGAGCCTTTCGACAACCTTCGCCTCTCGCTGCAGACGATGCGCGACGATGCGAACGATCTCCGCCTGCGCGTCTTCGATCGTCAGGCCATGACCGGGTGCGATACGAGTCACCGGCTCTTTCTGCAAGCGTGCAAGCGAGCGCAGGTAATCGCCCATGCTGCCATCCGGCGGCCCGATGACCACCGTCGATCCTTGCATCAAGTGATCGCCGGTAAACAACAAGCCCGTGCCTTCGAGCAGATAACAAAGATGATTCGACGCATGCCCCGGCGTATGCAGGGCGCGCAGCGCGAGCGATCCGATCGTCACTTGATCGCCATCATTCAGCAATTGGCTCGGCGAGAATCCGGAGTCCTGACGCCCGTGCACCGGCGCTGGTTTGCCCATCACTTTCGCGCCGCTCGCGTCGGCGAGCGCTTTGGCGGCGGGCGAGTGATCCGGATGGGTGTGAGTCGCGAGCACCGCATCGATGCGACCGCCGGTTTCTTTCAGGATGCGTTCGACGTGAACCGCATCCTCCGGCCCCGGATCGATCACCAGGTAACGATCGTGACCGATCAAATACGTGTTGGTCCCCGGCCCCGTCATGAACCCGGGATTGCGCGCCACGAGCCGGCGCACGCCAGGAGCGATTTCGTCGAGTTGTCCGGAGCTGAGTGGCATTGCACAAGACTACCACCACTCTCGCCCGCCTCGCTCGCCGGCACGCGTCAGCGACTACCGAGTTCCCGACACCGCTCGCGCCGCAAGATTGACCGGTCGCGACCCTTCACGTATTTTGCGTGAACCGAGTCGAGGTCCACTGAAATGGCCGAGAAACAGAACATCACCGTAGCGATCGAGCCTGCACTGCTCAAGCAGGCACGCGCCATCGCCGCGCGTCGCGGCACGAGCATCAGCGGGCTGCTCGCCGATGAATTGCGTCGCCTGGTCGCCGCGGATCGCACTTACGAAAAGGCACGCAAGAGAGCCCTGGAACTGATGAAAACGGGGCTTGGCGCTATGGCTAGCGGCCGCATGGAAAACCGGGATGAGATCCATGACCGCAGTCGTTTTCGTTGACACAAACATCCTGGTCTACGCGCATGACCCAGCGGCCGGCGAGAAACACATTCGGGCAACCCGTGCGTTGGAACGGCTGTGGGTTGAAGAAACAGGGCGCGTTTCCGTACAGGTCCTCCAGGAATTCTATGTAACGGCCATACGGAAGTTGAAGATTCCTCGCGCCAACGCACGTGAGGCCGTTCAAGTCTACGCGCCGTGGGTTCAATCGCCGACGACGCCGGAAATCATTCTGCGCGCCAGCGATCTCTCCGAATCGGCGCAACTCTATTTCTGGGATGCACTGATCGTCGCTTCCGCCGAAGAGGTTGAAGCCACCCTGCTCTACACTGAAGACCTCAACGCAGGCCAGACCATCGCTGGCGTCAGGATTGTCAACCCGCTTGCAGCGAATTACGACCTGCCCCCTACGACGCCATACTCTGTACATGAACCCGCACCGCCAAGGTATGGGAGCCGCCGCCGAGGATGACGCCGCGGAGAGGGGAAACGTCGCCGAAGTCGCGGCCCCAGGCGATGGCGATGTGATCGAGGCCGGCGCGGACGCCGTTGGTGGGATCGAACTCAACCCAGCCGAGCGGCGGACAAAACACAGCGACCCAGGCATGTGAAGCATCGGCGCCGACGAGTTGAGACGTGCCGGGCCGCGGCGTGGTGCGGAGATAGCCGCTGACATAGCGAGCCGCCAGCCCACGAGCGCGCAGGCAGGCGATCATCAGATGAGCGTAGTCCTGACACACGCCGCGCTTCTCTTCCAACACTTGCAGCAGTGGCGTCGAAATATCCGTCACGCCCGGCGTGTATTTCATCTCGCGATATAACTTCATCATCAGCGCATCCGCCGCCGCGAGCAGCGGCCGACCCGCGGAGAAACAATCCGCGCCATATTCAGTGAACGCCTGCTTGATGCGAACGTAAGGCGACTCGACGCGATAACGAAGGGCGTCGAGCTGTTCGTCGCCAGGCGGACGCGCGGTATAGAGCAGTCGATTGCGCGCACGTTCCCAAGCCTCCGTCGGTGCATCGGTCGAACGACGCTCACGCACTTCCACCTTCATCTCGCTGGTGACCGCCAGCTCCTGATGCGGCCGATTGAACTCCAAACGTCGCAAGGGATTTCCAAACGCATCGATCGCATCGAGGCTGCCAGACGGTTCCGGCGTGATGCAAATCGACTGCTCGCTGCACGACTGATGAGTCATCGCGCGCGGCACGAGATGAAGCAAATGATGTGCGTGCACGACCTCGGCGCTGTACTTGTACAACGTCTCGTGCTTGACGCGATAAGTCACGGCAGCGCTCATGCGGTCACCGCGTGACGGTCCAGTTCAGTGTGAGAGAAGTGGCGCATGGACAAGCGATCGGACAGCAGCGACGCCGCATCCACGACCTTGCTCAGCGCTCGAGAAAACCCTTGCCTCGCAAGATCGGCGCTATAGCCAGCACCTTCGAGCGCGCCGAAGTCCGCTTCAACCGCCTCAGTGACGGCTTGCTGGAAGAAATCGACCGCCAATTCCCCTGCCGATTCACTCAGCTGCTGAGTGATCGCACAGATCTCCTGCCCCAGAAACGCCAGCGACCTGGGATTCTTCGCGTCTCGCACCAGCAGCTGTAACAAGGGCGCCAGCCGCGGGCGATCGAAATATCGAGTGCGATAGGCGATCGTGCCGCTGGCGATATCCAGAATCCACTCCAGCTCGCCCTGCGTGGGCGCGGCCTCGCTCAATCGACGCGACAGGAGCAGGGACAAAAATGAAATGCGCTCGACCCTCCGTCCCAGCATCATCAGCCGCCACGCGTCGTCTTGAGTCATATCGTCATGCGCGAATCCCGACAGCGCCGCGCACGACAGCGTCAATCGATCCAGCGTCTCACGCACGTCGCTGCTACTGGAAGAAGCATCGTGATACTGACGCTGCACGACGCCAATGGCCCGCCAATGCTCCGCCGACAAACGACCGCGCGCCTGCGTCGCCGACCATTGCAAACGCTGCAGATCAGCCGCGATACCCAACTGATGTTGAGTATCGAACAAGCTCGCCGCCGGATCTGAATCCATCGGCGTGACACCCAAATGCCGACACGTATCGACAGCACGCGGCCACACTTCGGAGCGACGCTCTAACGCCAGCGTTCCTCGTAACAAGCGCACCTTGTCCTCACAGCGCGTCGCATACCGGCCGAGCCAATAAAGATTCTCACCCACGCGCGACGGCAAGCTTTCATTGCGAAGTCGACTGCGCGGCGCCAGTTCCGTCGCTTGCGAGCCTTCCTCGCCCTGTCCCAGCACCCAAACATCTTTACTGCCACCGCCGCGCTGAGTCGAAACCACATCGGCATAAACATCCGACGCGATACGCGCCATGCCGCCGGGAATCACTTGATAACCCTCGGGCCCCGCAATCGCGTACACACGTAAGGACAGCGCGCGTCCGGTCAGCCCGGTGCCTCGCCACACCGGCGTTTGCGATAACGCGAGGCGTTCCTGCGCGACGTAGGCATACGGCCGCGCCCGCAAGCGACGAATCAATCGGGCGCGAGCATCGCGAGTCAGGTCGCGACCGAAGACCGCTTCGAAGCGCTGATTCGGAAAGGTCGGCTTGATGACCAGGCGATCCAGCCCTTCCAGCACTTCTTCGAGCGCCGGCCGTTCGCCGCACCACCAGGTCGCGACCGACGGCAGCTGCAACGATTCGCCGAGCAACCATTCGCAAATCGAAGGTAGAAAACCCAGCCACGCGGCCGACTCGATCACGCCGCTGCCAAGCGCATTCCCCAGCACCACGCGACCCGCTCGCACCACTTTCAACAACCCCTGCACGCCGAGCGCTGAATCGGCGCGCAGTTCGGCCGGATCGCAAAAGTCATCGTCGAGCCGGCGGAGCACCGCATGCACGCGCTTCAAGCCGCCGAGCGTTTTCAGATACAACGTGTCATCGCGCACCGTGAGGTCCGAGCCCTCGACCAGCGAGAAGCCCAGCTGTCGTGCCAGATACGCGTGCTCGAAATAGGTTTCGTTGAACGGGCCGGGCGTGAGCACGACCGCGAGCGGCGTCTCGCTCTCCTCGACATTCGCCAGCAACCCATCCCGTAACGATGCGAAGGCCCCGCTCAAAGGACGCACATTGAGATCGTCGAGCGTATCGGCAAGGACGCGCGACACGATGCGTCGATTCTCCAGCGCATAACCGGGACCGGAAGGTGTTTGCGTACGATCGCTGAGCACCCACCAACGACCGTCGGGCGAGCGCGCCAGATCGGCGGCATACATATAAAGCCAGCGCCCGCCGCGCGGGACGGCGCCATGACAGGGCCACAGATAATTTGGATGACCGAAGGCGACCTCGGCCGGAGCCGTGCCTTCCTGGAGCAGCCGCTGCGGACCATACAAATCCGCGAGCAGCGCATCGAATAGTCTGGCGCGCTGAATCACGCCCCGCTCGATGCTCTGCCACTCCTCCGCCGACATGATCACCGGCAGCATGTCGAGCGTCCACAATCGATCGCGTCCCTGCGGATCGGCGTAGACGTTGTAAGTGACGCCGTTCTCGACGATCAGCCGTCGTGCGAGGTCCGCGCTACGCCGGACAGCATCAGGCCCGGCCTGCTCCAGCCGCTCCACCAACGCACGCCAATGCGGACGAATGCTGCCGTCGGGCGACAGCAGCTCGTCGTAACGCTGCAGATCGGGCGTATAGGTTTGAAGCGAGGCGGACATTCGAGCCTTCAGACGCTGCACTCACGTCCTTCTGAGATCCAGCGTAAACGCAAACTCCGGCGCCGTCGATGCGGGCGGCACGTCGACGCGGCCCGGGGTATGCCCCAGGCGGAAGAAACGCGCCAGCCGGCGGCTCTCCGCCTCGAAGGCGTTCACCGGGAACACCGCGTAATTGCGGCCGCCGGGATGGGCCACGTGATATTGGCAGCCCCCAAGCGAGCGATTCATCCAGGTGTCGACCAGATCGAACGTCAACGGCGAATGTACGCCGATCGTCGGATGCAACGCCGACGCCGGCTGCCACGCGCGATAACGCACGCCGGCGACGAACTCACCCACTGCACCAGTTGGGCGCAACGGCACAGCATGGCCATTGCACGCAATCACATAGCGATCCGGCGCCAGGCCTGTGACCTTCACCTGCAACCGCTCGACCGACGAATCCACATAACGAACCGTGCCGCCGATCGTTCCCTCCTCGCCCATGACATGCCACGGCTCGAGCGCTTGCCGAATCTCCATGTCGACGCCGCGCGTCGCAAAGTCACCGTACTTGGGGAAACGAAACTCCAGATGCGGCGCGAACCACTCCGGCTGCAATGGATACCCATCGGACCGCAACTCGGTGAGCACGTCGCCCAGATCCTGCTCGATGAAATACGGCAGCATGAAACGATCGTGCAGTTCCGTCCCCCAGCGCGCCAGTCGGGCCGGCTCGTACGGCCGGCTCCAGAACTTCGCGATCAACGAGCGCAACAGCAGTTGTTGCGTGAGGCTCATGCGAGCATGCGGCGGCATTTCGAACGCACGCATCTCCAGCAATCCCAAACGACCGCTCGGCCCGTCGGGTGAGAACAGCTTGTCGATGCAGAACTCCGCGCGATGCGTGTTGCCAGTCACGTCGATGAGCAGATTGCGGAGCAGCCGGTCGCTCAACCACGGCGGCGATGTTTTCTCCGCCGCGGGGAACTGTTTGAACGCAAGCTCCAACTCATACAACGAGTCGTTACGCGCCTCATCCACACGCGGCGCTTGACTCGTCGGCCCGATGAACAGACCGGAGAACAAATACGACAGCGCCGGATGGTTGTGCCAATAGGCAATCAAGCTTCGTAGCAAGTCGGGACGTCGAAGGAACGGCGAGTCGTTCGGCGTCGCACCGCCGAGCACGAAGTGATTGCCGCCGCCCGTCCCGGTGTGACGCCCGTCGAGCATGAACTTCTCGGTGCTGAGCCGTGACTCGCGCGCGACCTCATATAAATGCGTCGTGCGCTCGACCATCTCATCCCAACTCGCGGCCGGATGGATGTTGACTTCGATCACGCCCGGATCCGGTGTGACCCGAAAATAGTTGAGGCGCGCATCGGACGGCGGCTCGTAACCTTCCAGCACGACGGGCTGCGATTGGCTGCGCGCCACGGCCTCGACGGCTTGCACGATCTCCAGATAATCCTCGAGCCGACGCGTCGGCGGCATGAAGATATACAACACGCCATTGCGAGCCTGAGCGCACATGGCCGTGCGTGTGACCCAATGTGCCGATTCACCCTTCGCGGGAGCATCGGCATGGAGTTCGTGACGACCGCCACGACCCGTCGACGGCGAGCCCGTCGTCCCATCGATCCCACGCCACGCCTGCCGCCGCAACTCCGCCTGCAGCGGCAACGGTTGACGCTGCTCGATCCAATCCGATGGCTGCCGTCGAATCTGCGCGTATCTCGCCAATGGCGGCAGTTCCTCACTGGGATCGACCGGGTACAAATAGGGATACTCGCCCTCCGTCACCCACGGCTGCGAATCCAACGGCAAGCGATAGCCGATGGGCGAGTCGCCTGGAATCAGATAACAACGCTCGGTGCGCAGAAACCAAGGCCCCGTGTCCCAACCAGCAGCGTTGCGCGCGATCGGCAACACATGACCGATGACGCTATCCAACCCGGCGCTGAACACACGAGCGAGTCGCGCCCGTTCCAACGGATCCTCCAGCTTCGAATCGAACGGATCGACATTGGTCGGCAAGCGCCGCTCGCGCCACAAGTAATAGAACGCGTCCTCGTACGTCGGAAATACGAACTGCGGCGTGAGCCCGAGCTGTCTCGCAACCGCAGTGAGAAACTCACCGGCATGGCGCTCACTCGCGCCGTAGTCGGTCGACTCGTTCGCGTACAGCGACGGCGTGCTCCAGATCGGCTCGCCGTCCCGACGCCAGAAACAATTGAGGGACCAGCGCGGCAGCTGCTCGCCGGGATACCACTTGCCCTGACCGAAGTGCGCCAGGCCCGAGGGCGCGTATCGTTCCTTCAAACGATGAAACAAATCGGCGGCGCGTGCCCGCTTGGTCGGCCCGAGCGCAGCGGTATTCCATTCCTCGCCGCCCGGGTCGTCGACGGCAACGAACGTCGGCTCGCCACCCATCGTGAGACGAACGTCCTCCGCTTCCAAGTCCGCATCCACGGCCCGACCGAGTGCGACGATCTCTGACCACTGCGCTTCCGTATAAGGCTTGGTAACCCGCGGCGCCTCCCAGATCCGCTCCACCTTCATGTGATGGGAGAACTCGACCTCCGATTCATCGACCGCGCCGGTCACCGGCGCCGCGCTCGAAGGCTCGGGCGTGCACGCCAGGGGAATGTGACCTTCGCCGGCCAGCAATCCCGAAGTAGGATCGAGACCGATCCAGCCCGCGCCCGGCAGATACACCTCGCACCAGGCATGCAGATCGGTGAAGTCGGCCGGCGGGCCGGACGGGCCGTCGAGCGCTTTGACATCCGCGGCCAGTTGAATCAGATAGCCCGACACGAAGCGCGCCGCCAGGCCCAGGTGTCGTAGCAGTTGCACCAGCAACCAGCCCGAATCGCGGCACGAGCCAGACCCATTGCAGAGTGTTTGCTCCGGCGTCTGCACGCCGGGCTCCATCCGGATCAGATAACGGATATCCTTGGCGAGTCGCTGATTGAGACCCACTAGAAAATCGATCGTGCGCACCCGCTGTCGCGGCAGGCTGGCCAGATACTCGCCGAAGCGAGGCGTGGGCGCATGAGTCACCAGATAAGGCGCGAGCTCACGACGCTCGGCCGGTTGATAGTCGAAGGGAACATGCTCGGCGTAGTCGTCCAGAAAAAAATCGAACGGATTGAGCACCGCCATCTCGGCCGTCAGGTCGACTTCGATGCGCAGCTCAGTCACCGGGTCCGGCACGACCACGCGCGCCAGGTAGTTCGCTTCCGGGTCCTGTTGCCAGTTGATGAAATGTTCGGCCGGCGTAATGCGTTGGGAATACGACAGGATGCGCGTGCGGCTGTGCGGCGCCGGGCGCAACCGGATCAGCTGCGGTCCGAGCGAGACCCGCCGGTCATATCGATAATGAGTGACATGATTCAGCGCGACGTGGATCGACAAGCATTGTTCCTTGCGGCCCGAGGGGCCGAGCTGCGGCTCGGGCTCAGGCAATGCAAGTCTCACTCCAGCCATAGCGGTGCGCCGGCGCCGCGAACGCCAGCATCCGCGCACCGGTCCAGTGCGCCGGCAAGGTATCATCGCACCGGCACAGAGCTTCCAGAATAGGAGCAAGGGCGAGCGTGACCCTCACCATCATTCTGATCGCGGCCATGGTCGGGCTGGCCGTGTTCATGTTCGGCATGCGCGGCTCGTCGAGTCGTTCCTCCGTTCCCGACGCTCCTCGCGACGAGGTGCGTCCCATCGCCGGCCCGCGCAGCGGTGACGGCCCGCCGTTCGAAACCGAAGCGACCGCCAGCGCCCTTGCCGAATGCTACAAGCTCGCCTTCACGGTGCCCGGCTTCGACTATGTGATCTCGGGTCGGCACGAGGACGTGCTGGAGAAGGTCAATCACAACGCCGCCGCGGCGGTTCATCAGCGTGAATATTTCCCTCGCCGCCCGATGCTCCTGCCGAAACTCATGCAGGCGCTGAACGACGATGAGAGCACCCGCCGGGAATTGGTGAGGCTGATCCTCGAAGACCCCGCGCTGGCGGGCAGCACTCTGCAACGAGCCAACAGCGCCGCGTATCGTTATTCGCCGGAGCCGGTGGACAGCCTCGATCGTGCCGTCGTCGTGCTCGGCACCGATGGCCTGCGCAGCTTGCTGGCCACGGCCATTCTGCAGCCGGTGTTCCGCCAACCCAAAGGTCACTTCGACAACTTCGCCGCCGTGACTTGGGAACATGCCCAGCGCACAGCCGCCGCGTCCGAAATGTGCGCGAGAGTGCTCGGCAACGCCGACCCCTTCATCGCGCAGTTGATCGGCCTGCTCGGCCCGCTGGCGCGCATCGTGCTGTTTCGACTGACGATGGAAACATATCGCGAGTTCCCTGACATTCAGCCGCGCGCCGAAGTATTCATTCGCGCCATGCAGTCGCAGGCCCCGAATGTCGCGGGCTTCATCGCCTCGACCTGGGAGTTGTCCGATCCTTCCATTCGCGCCCTGCAGGAACAGACGGACAAGATTCCACCGGACACCATGAGCCCGCTCGGTCAGGCCATCTATTTCGGCGAGCTCTGTGGCGCGCTGACGCTGCTGACCAAGCGTGGCACTTATTCCGAGGAAGGTGCGCAGGCGCTGCTGATGGAACAAGGCCTGAACCGCAAGATTACCCAGGAAATCTGGCAAGCCGCCAACCGCGCCGTGCAGGAGTAACGGTCCGGAACCGGGTCGCGAGGGCAGCCGTTCACTCAATATCTAAGTGAACGTGCGAGGCCCCATGGCTAATTTGCCTGCAAACACGCCGAAGCGTCCGCTCGGCCTGCACCGGATGCTGGATTACGGACGACAGAAGGGTAAAGTAGGTTGGATCCTGCTGTGGCTGCTGGGCATTCCGATCCCAGTGCTGTTCGTGCTGTTTCTGATTAGAGGCTGCACTTAACTTTTTACCCCGGAGCAACGTCGCTCATGCTGGTCACCTTTCGCTCCACCGCGACTGAATCCATCACGATGTTCCAGGACGTTGCGGTCCAGTTGCTCAAGCTGATGGGCGCGACCGGGCGCATCCCGGGCGCGCTCGGGCCGGACGACGTGCCCCTGGCCCTGCGCCAGCTGGAGCACGCCACAGAGCAGATCAAGGCCGGCACCCATGTCACCCCGGCCCGCCCGGCCGACAACGAAGACGCCAAGAACGAGGATGAGGACGACGAGGACCGCGAGGCGCCGGTGGATCTGGCGACCCGGGCCGTGCCGCTGCTGAGCATCCTCAAGCGGGCTGCGGCCGCCAAGGCCGAGCTGGCCTGGGAAGCCAAGGGCAAGTAACCCCGTCCAACCCACCGCCCGGCGCGGTGGTAAACTGGTCCGCTTGGAGTCCCGGGGAGCCATTCATGGGCCGTATTTTCGAAGTCCGAAAGCACGCGATGTTCGCGCGCTGGAACCGCATGGCGAAGCAATTCGCCCGCATCGGTAAAGACATCACCATCGCCGTGAAGAACGGCGGCCCCGACCCCCACTCCAACCCGGCCCTGCGACGCGTGATCCAGAACTCGCGCGCCGTGAACATGCCCAAGGACAAGGTCGAAGCGGCGATCAAGCGCGCCTCCGGCAAGGACGCGGCCAACTTCACCGAAATCCTGTACGAAGGCT
Organism: Steroidobacter flavus; assembly: GCF_042651805.1. NCBI lineage: Bacteria > Pseudomonadati > Pseudomonadota > Gammaproteobacteria > Steroidobacterales > Steroidobacteraceae > Steroidobacter > Steroidobacter flavus. The sequence goes on from NZ_JBHSDU010000003.1 coordinate 840,577, forward strand.
ACGCCCCGCATGGCGTCGCCGTGCTGGTCGAAACCGCCACCGACAACCCGACCCGCACCGTCGCCAACGTGCGCAGCATCTTCACCAAGCACGAGGGCAACCTGGGCACCGCCAACAGCGTGAGCTTTCAGTTCAAGAAAATGGGCGTGTTCCGCTTGAACCCCGAAGGCATCGACCAGGACGACCTGGAGCTGTACCTGATCGACCACGGCCTGGAAGAAATGGGCGAGAGCACCGGCGAGAAGGGCGAGCCGCAGATCGTGGCCCGCTGCAACTTCCCCGAGTTCGGCCAGATGCAAAAGGCCCTCGAAGACCGTGGCATCAACCCGTTGTCCGCCGAGCATGAATACATCTGCCTGACGCCGACCGAGCTGCCCGAAGAGCAAGCCACCGAAGTCCTGGAAATGATCGACAAGCTCGAACAGGACGAGGACGTGCAGAAGGTGTATCACACCTTAGCCTGACGTCGATGTTGACGATGACGTATCGATCGGCGCCCTGGGTACATGGATGTACCCCGACGCCGCAGGCGGCGGCGAGAGGCAAAAGTCACGCCTTTTGCCGACTCGCATGAGGGTCGTGGCAGGATGCCCGATCCCGATTTAAAAACTCTTCAGGTCGCGTTTGGCGATGACCTGTTCTCGGCCGCACAGCAGTTGGTCCGCGGCGGCGCTGTCAGCGAGCTGCGAGTCCTGCAATCTGGCCTGGTCGTGACAGGGGTGATCGCCGACGAAAGTGCAGCGGCCAAACGGCAGCGTGTTTACATTCGCCACACCGGGCCGAACGACCCACAGATCGCGGAAGCCGAATGCAGCTGCGGTAAACCCAGCCCGTGCGTGCACATCGCCGCCGTATCGATCGCGGCGGTGAGCAACGCGCCGAGCGTCGCCACGCCTCCGCGCCCCACGTCATCGTTGCAACGTGCGACCTCCGTGTCTGCCGGGCCGCAGTTACAACAGCGGCTCTACTATCTGTTGCAATCGACGTCGGCGGGCGAATTGCAGCTGTCGACCTGGGTGGGTCAATCCGCCCCTGGCTCGACGCGTCTCGCGCGCGGCGGCTCGAGCATCTTCGTGCCCCGAGGCAACGACTTCCCCCGCTATGTCGATTCGGAAGATCGACAGATTCTGCAGTTGTTACTTTCGCAGCGGACCGATGGTCCCTGGCTATTGCGCGACACCGACGGCACGACCGTGCTGAATCACGTGATCGCGACCGGCCGCGCACGCTGGCAAACCCTTGACACTCCCTCGCTGAAAGCCGGCAAGCTGCGACAGACCAAGCTGTCGTGGCAGCAGTTGGAGAACGGCGAGCAATATCTGCAATGTGAAGTCAGCGAGCGCGGCGACGATGCCGTCGCCACCTTCTTCGATCTGGACGTGGCGACCTACGTCGACCCCTCGAGCAAGGAGATCGGCGCACTTGCACTCCCCTGCTCCATCGAAGACTTCCGTCGCTTCTGGAACTCGCCACCGGTCGCACCGGAGCAAGTCGTAGAGCTGAATGAAGAGATCGCGCAAAGCTGTGCCGCTCTACCGAAGCTGCGCGAACTGAAAGCGGTACGCAAGGCGCGCAAGAGCGTCGGCGCGCAGCTGTATCTCTCCGAAGATCCCATCGCGACGCTGTACTTCGTTTACAACGGCCTGCCTGTCTATAGCCGTTCGTTGCGCGATGACATGACTCATGTCCGCATCGTCGCGGACAACAAGCTTCATGAGATCCCGCGAGATCGGAAAGCCGAGCACACGATTCAGCAACGCTTCGACGCCGCGCTGACCGGCAGCTCACAAGGCCGCGACTTCTGGCTGGCGTTCGTGCTCGACGGCATTCCCAAACTGCGCGCCGAGGGTTGGGACGTCGTCATCAACGACGACTTCCCCTATCGCCTCGCCTCGGCGGGCGAATGGTATGTGGACGCGGACAGCGGCCGGGATCGCGAATGGTTCGATTTGAAACTCGGCCTGGTGGTCGATGGCGTGCAAGTGAATCTGCTGCCGGCGCTGGTCGATTATCTGCAAGGCGCGCTTGGTAACGGCGAAGCCGGCGTGCATCGCATCGGCGATCAACTGTTCGTGCAGTTGCCCGACAAGCGCTATCTGCCGGTGCCGATCGAGCGGATCAAGCGCATCGCCGACACGCTCGTGGAGCTGTTCGATCACGACGCGCTGAATAAACAGCAGTCGCTGTCGTTGCCGGCATCGCAAACGAGCCGTCTCGCTCAGCTCACCCTGGAGCCCGAAGCGCCGGTGCTGCGCTCGAAGAGCACGGCGCTGTTGGAGTCGGTCGCCGAGCTCAAGAATTTCTCGGCCATCAAGCCACTGCAGCCACCGTCAAAGTTCAATGCGACGTTGCGCCCATATCAGCAGGAAGGCTTGGGCTGGCTCCAGTTCCTGCGACGCTGCCGCCTCGGCGGCATCCTCGCGGACGACATGGGCCTGGGCAAAACCGTGCAAACGCTCGCCCACCTCGCGCTGGAAAAGGAAGAAGGCCGGCTGACGAAGCCGTCGCTGATCGTCGCGCCCGTCAGTGTCATCGGTAACTGGCAACGCGAGATCCAGCAGTTCGCGCCGCACTTGAAACAACTGACGTTGCATGGCTCGCGACGCAAAGAATTGTTCTCGTCGATTCGCAATGTCGATGTCGTGATCACCGCGTATCCACTGTTGCAGTTGGATAGCGAAGTGTTGACGGCGCAGGAGTTCTACCTGGTCGTCATGGACGAAGCGCAGGTGATCAAGAATCCTCGCGCCAAAGTTTCTCAGGCCGCGCGGGCGCTCAATAGTGAGCATCGCCTGTGCCTCACCGGCACGCCGATGGAAAATCATCTCGGCGAGTTGTGGTCGCTCATCGATTTCCTGCAGCCCGGCATGCTCGGCGACGAGCGCGACTTCCAACGCCAGTACCGGACGGCCATCGAAAAGAACAACGATCGCGATCGTGCGTTGTCGCTCAGCCGGCGCATTGCCCCGTTCGTCCTGCGACGGACCAAAGATGCCGTCGCGCCCGAGTTGCCGGAAAAAACGCAGATCATCGAGACCATCGCGCTGGACGAAAAACAGCGCGACTTCTACGACGGCGTTCGACTCGCGTCGCACCGTCGCGTGCGCGAGACCATCGAGGAAAAAGGCCTCGCTCGCAGTCAGATCACCGTGCTCGACGCGTTGCTCAAACTTCGCCAGGCCTGTTGCGATCCGCGGCTGGTCGCGTCGGCGGAGCAGCCTGAAGAGGCCGTTCCCTCGGCCAAGATGGACTGGCTCAGTAACGCCTTGCCGGAAATGATCGAGGAAGGCCGGCGCATTCTGCTGTTCTCGCAGTTCACGTCCATGCTCGCCTTGATCGAAGAACAGATGCAGGAGTTGAACATTCCTTATCTGTTACTGACCGGCGATACCAAGGACCGCATGCCGCTGATCGAGAGATTCCAGAGCGGCGCGGTGCCGCTGTTCCTGATCAGCTTGAAAGCGGGCGGCACGGGATTGAATCTCACTGCCGCGGACACCGTCATTCACTATGACCCCTGGTGGAACCCCGCAGTCGAAGCGCAGGCCACCGATCGCGCCCATCGCATCGGGCAGCACAAGCCGGTGTTCGTGTATAAGCTGATCGCGCAAGGCACGGTCGAAGAGCGCATCGTGCGGCTGCAGGAACAGAAACATCAGCTGGCCAGCCAGCTGTACACCGAAAAGAATGCCGCGCCGTTGCAACTGGATGCGGCCGATCTCGAAATGTTGTTCGCTCCATGATCAAAATCGACAGCGCCCTGCAGAAGCAGGTGGACGATCAATTGTTGGAACAAGGCGCGTTCACGGTGCTGGAGCTGTTGCTCGCCACCGGGCGCCTCGCTTACAGCGACTACGAAAGCTGGCGTCGGCAGGAAATCGAATTCCTCGACGGCGTGTTGATGGGCAGTCCGGAGAAGATCCGCGCGCAGATCGAGCAGTCGGTGAACTACGCTCGAAGCATCGGACTGGTCGAACAGCCGCAGGAGTTCACCGCCTGGCACACAGACGCGCCGGCGAGCAACAAGCCTCTGCGCATCAGCACTCAGGCCGACGTGCATCGTCTGATCGCCGGACGATTCATTCCGGCGAAGCTGGCCCCGCAGATGGATTTGTTCTTCGACAATCCCGTGGCCACGCTCACCAACGGCATCGGTCGCGCATTGGCCGCGATGAACGCCGCCGACGCGCAGCGACAGCTCGATCGTCTGTATGAGATCGCGCCGAATCATTCCGATCTGGCCGGATACGATCGATTGGTCGGAGCGCTCGCGCGTCTGGGCCACCCGATCGTCGATGCGCGCGAAGAACTGGCGTTTCTGCAGGAAACAGCGCCTACAGCGAAACGACTGCTCGGTTCGCAGTGGCGCGAATTGCTGACTCCGCTGTGGCGACGTCTCGCTGACGCACTGAACGATCAGCCGTTCTCCGCCGACGAGCCGCACCTCCACCGCAGCTTTGCTTTGACTCAAGCGCAGGACTGGGCCGGCGTCAGCGCCTGTGTTTTGCAGGATCCCGAATGGTGGCGGCAACCGGCGCTGTGCCTCGCCGTCGCGCAGAGTGGCGCGTTTCAACATCGACGCGTCGAATCGCTGACCGGCTGGTTTGCTCTGTGCTGGCACTCACCCGCGGTCGCATCGGAAGCATTGAGCAAGCCCCAGCAGCCGGATGCCGGCATCGGCAAAGCGTGGCAGGAGTTTCTGGCAACCGAAGACGATCTGGTCGATGACGACGCAGACGATCCGGCACTCAGCCCTTGTGACTTCCCCGCGTGGATGCTGTTGCACGAGCCCGGTCTTGCGAGACAGCTGACGATCGATCTTGCGCAAACAGCAAGCGCCGGCGAAGAGAACTATCGCTGCGTGCATCGCTGGCTCGAAGCGCGGCGTGCCCAGAAGAAGGATGACGAGCTTGCCCAGCGCAAAGCCCTGCAGGCCGGACATCCGCTGTTGTTTCGTTATTTGAAAAGCGTCGTCGGCTAAGCACACCGCCACACCGCACAAATTGCCGCGTCGCGCTGCTGTTCGCACGACGCACGTTACGTATTCTCGCGTCGACGCGACGGCGTATCCTCACTCGTCCCAATTCCGACCACGAAGGGGAGCGCTATGAACAGATTCCTCGCGCAGTTATCGCCGGCCGTGCTCACACTCGCTGTGAGCATGAATGCAACCGCAGACACGAACGCCAAACCCATGGCGTCCGATGCGGACATCGTCAAGAGCGCCATGACCGCCGCGCCCGCCAAGGTGTCGCAACACGCGACCGTCGTGGCGATGGATGCGAATGGCAAGATGCGCACGGTGCGCAAAGGAACGAACGGCTTCACCTGCATGGCCGACAATCCGGAGACGCCGGGCCCGGATCCGATGTGCATGGATAAGAACGCGATGGAGTGGGTGCACGCCTGGATCGGTCACACGACACCGACACACGGCAAAGTCGGTTTCATGTACATGCTCTCTGGCGGCACCGACGCCAGCAACACCGATCCGTACGCGACCAAGCCCAGCTCAGAGAATCACTGGGTGAAGACCGGACCGCACGTGATGATCGTCGGCGCCGACCCGAGCTTCTACGAAAATTATCCCAAGGATGCCGATCCCGATACGGCCGTGCCGTACATCATGTGGCCGGGAACGCCGTATCAGCACTTGATGGTGCCGGTGAAATAGTCGCCTGAGTTATTCGCACGACTGACGACAATCTCGCAGTTCGTCCAGGCAGAGCTGGTCGGACTCGCGAGCATTTTCGTCGCAATCCTGGCGACGCTGCGCGACGGTGCCGCCGAGCACGTCGACGCACGCTTTGTATCTCGTGGTCATGCGTGCCAGGCAGGCTTCGCGGTTGAAGGAATTGTCACAACGTGACTGCCCGAAGTACGCGCAGCTCGTTGCGGCTGGATTCGTCGTCGTGATGCGTCCCGGACTCGCACCGAACGCCACCGCTCGCATGCATTCCTGCTTGCCACGACGGCCCAGGCTGCGGCACTCGCCGTCGTCGCGCTCGCATTGAGAGATACATTGTTTGCGTCGTGCATCGATGCCGCCACCGGCAGAGGATGACGACGCACTTTCAGATTGCGCCGCCTTCGCCACTCGCACCGGTGGCGCTGACGAATCCGGCTCGGCCTTTGCCACTCGCTGCGGCGGTGACGAATCCTGCGCGGCCGGCAATGGCGTCGCGCTGATCGCGTCGGCCGTTGATTGCACCGGCGCTTCCGTCTGTTTTTCAAGCTCTGGCAACGCTGCGGCAACCGACGGCGTCGCTTCCGGCGGTGGCGGCTCGGCGGGCGTTGTTCCATCCGTTCCGGCACTGCCGGACGGTTGCGTCGATCCTGCGACTGGCGTCGGTGTCGACTTAGTCGGCTGCGCCGTGGCAACCACTTCCGGCTTCGGCGCACGATTTTGATTCACAATCACGAACGCGCCGGCCGCTGCCGCCGCGAGACCCGCACCGATCAACAACACACTGCCATAACGAAACTTCTTCGGCGGCGGCGCTTCGATCTCGGCGAGCAACTCGTTCAACGATTGGAAACGATCTTCCGGCATCACCGCCATGGCACGCATCAGCGCGGCGGCGTACCGCTTCGGCAAGTCGCGACGAAGGTTTTCAATCGGCTGTACCGCGCCGGTCGGCAGCGTGCCCGCGAACAATTCATACAACACGACGCCGAGCGCATATTGATCGGTGCGCCAGTCGACTTCTTTCGAGCCGATGCGCTGCTCCGGCGACATGTAATACGCCGTGCCGAGCGCCATGCCCGTCTGCGTGAGCTGCGAGTTGGCGAAAGCACGCGCGATGCCGAAGTCCATCAGCTTGACCGTGCCATCTTCGGCCAGCCAGATGTTCTCCGGCTTGATATCCCGGTGCACGATGTAACGGTGCGCATAACGAAGCGCGTCGATCAGCTGACGCGCGATATCCGTGACTTCGGCGACGCTGAAGGCACGAGTGTTTTGCCGATACTGTTCCATGCGCTGACGAAGGGTGTGACCTTTCAGCCGCTCCATCGAGAAGTAATACAGCCCGCCGCTGATGCCCACGTCGTGCACGCGCACGATGTTTGGATGGGACAGGCTGCAGGAAACTTTGGCTTCGGCCAGGAAACGATCCTTGGCGGCGATGCTGAACTGCAAATCCTGACGCAGCACTTTGATCGCCACGTCTTCGTCTTTCAGACGGTCGCGCGCGGCGTACACGTTGCCCATGCCGCCCTGACCGAGCAGATTGCCGATCTCCAGGCGATCAGCGATGACGGCGCCCGGCTCCATCCGAACAAACGTGTTGCCCGAGGGCGCGGGCGTCAGCGTCGTGGCCGAACGCATGGCGGTCGCATTCGGATCGGGATTGGTATAACGGCCCGATGCCGTGATGAACTCGTAGGCCTCGCTCAGTTCGGCCAGCCTGGCGCCTTGCGTATTACGTTCGGCATCGGTCTGCGCCGACACCAACCGTTCCTGCACGACGGCCAGACGCTCGCCGTAGACCCTCGCCACGGTGGCGTGATCCTCGTTTCCCTGCAAACCCAGGCTTGCCAGCGCCGCTTCTTTGTTCATGGCCGGATTGTATGCCTGACCGGTCTCTTCCGTGCCGACCCCGCCCTTAAGGGAGGGTCGGACAGTGATCGAGTCCACATTCCAGTGGGCGAAGCGACCGTCGGATGCGGTAAATTGACGGTTCCGGTCCTTTTTTTTTCAGTCGAGTGTAGTTCGTGCGGTTCAGCTTGTTGGCAGTCTCAGTTGTTTTCACCGGCGCAGCCCTGCTCGCCGACGCGGCGCCCGCCGCCGATTTTCGCGTCCTGGATTTCGGCGCTCCTTGCGACCGGATCGCGGCGCTGGAGATGGCCCGCGGCTCCCAATCGTTCGAAGGCAAACTGCCTTCCGGCTATCAATTCGCCTTCAAGATTCAGGAGCTGGATCGTGACGCGTTGGCGGTCTATTCCTGCGACGGCGGTAAGCTGTTCCGCGGCGGTTATATCTTCGACGCCAAGGACGAAGCCGACGCCGCGGCCCTGTATGCCACCATCAAAAAACGCGTCACTCGCGAACGCGGTACGCCGTCCTATGACTTCGCCTCCCCGGTCCACCGCAAGAAAATGGGCGACGCCGGCGCCACGCTGTCTCGCGTCGACACGATGGTCGCGTTCTGGAACGGCCCCACCTCCGAAGCCCACGCCTCGGTCGCCGAGCCCTCCAAGGATCGCGGCTGGCGGGTGAGCTTGAGCTATACGGCCAATAGCCACGTGAAGGAATAATCCGACTGTGACGCGGATGACCAGGACTGCGATAGCTCTTGTGACATCCGCGATTGGCCTGATCGGAACCGCGTCCGGACAAGCTCGCGGCCCGAACGATCTATGGCAACTGCCGAGCGCGATTGCACCAGCGCTCGGTCAAGTCACGCCGGCCCGCCCCTGCGAAAGTCTCATGGCCTGGCGTCCCACCGCGGACGCGATTGTTCGCGACGCTCGAATCGCAAAGAACGGCACCGATGAATCGTGTCGCGTGACGATCGAAGTCACGATGCCAGCATCGCCGCATGTCATCACCGTGTGGTTGCGCTTACCCACAAAGGATTGGAACGGTCGCTTCCTGGGTCTGGGCGGCGGCGGCTGGATGCCTGGATTTCCTGCGGCGCTGGACGCTGGCGAATCGAAAGGTTTCGCCACCGCCATCACCAACGCCGGGCGTCCGTACGATGTCTCCATCGACCCGGCGGAGTTGGGTCGCAGCGTCGGTCAGAACGATTTCCTGCTCGACGCCAAAGGCCGCCTCGATTGGACAGCGCTACAAAACTTCGCCTATCGCGGCATTCACGAAATGACGGTCGTTGGTAAAGCCGTGACGCGAGAGTTCTATGGCAAGAACGCGCGCTATAACTATTTCAGCGGCTGCTCGACGGGAGGTCGCCAGGGGCAGTCCGAAGCGCAGCGTTTTCCGGAAGATTATGACGGCGTGTTGTCCGGTGCGCCGGTCGTCAATTGGGCCCACCTGGCCGCGGCCGACTCCTGGCCCCTGACGCTCACCAAAGAACTCGGCGACGTGCCCCAATGTAAATTCGACGCCGCACATCGAGCCGTCGTCGCTGCATGCGATGCGGATGACGGTGCACACGACGGCCTCGTCTCCAGCGTGGGCGAATGTCGCTTCGATCCGAAGACGCTCGAAGGCGTGGCGACGGAATGTGGCGCCATCAGCCCTCGAGAAGCAGAGGTCATCAAGCGCATCTGGGACGGCCCGCGACGCCGCGACGGCTCGCCTCTTTGGAATGGCATCGACTCCGCCGTGCTGATCCACGCCCCGCAGCCACCCACCAACTGGGCCGGCCCGTTCGCCGATGGCAAGGCAGTGGACACGAATAGTTTTTCCCTGGCTGCGTTCGAAACTCAGTTCGATCAATTCGTGGAACGCTACGGCGCGGTGATGGATACCTCGAATCCAGATCTGCGCGCCTTTGCCAGGCACGGCAAGACCCTCCTCTGGCACGGCCTCGCGGATGACATCGTGCCCGCCGCCGGCAGCGTGCACTACATCGAATCCATCCGTCGCATGCTGGGCCCGCGCGAGACCGATCGTTTCCTGCGCTTCTATCTCGCCCCTGGCGTCGGCCATTGCGGCTGGGGCGATGGCCCGCAACCGGTCGCACTGCTCGAACCGCTGATGAATTGGGTCGAGCACGGCCGCGCCCCCGGCATACTTAACAGCGAAAATTGGGATCCGACCGGACGCGTCACACGCACACGCCCGCTCTGTCCGTATCCCGAACGGGCCCGATATCGCGGGCATGGATCGCTGGATGAGGCCGCTAGTTTCCGCTGCGAGCGGTAGGCCGGGTCGGTCGAGGTCGCGGCTGCAATCGATCCTTTCAGTGAGATGGCCGCTCCAAGAAAGGGGCCCGGGATGGAATCACTTCGGCTTGAGCGCGGGGAAGATTTTAAGCACATCGTCGAGAAGGGCCTGGGCGTCGGCAATGGCCGTTTCTACCTGGGCTTCCGACACGTCGACGATATCGCCGTAGTCAAAACGGTTGCGCAGTCTGTGGATGTCATCTAATCGGCGCCATCGACCGGCTTCCCATTCGACGGTGTGTGCCAGGCACTGAAACACCATAGTACGGTGCCCCTCCGAGCCTGCCAGCCGGTAACCGGCAGCTTCGACGGATGCCCGCGCAAGCCAGAACGCCGCACCGTATGCCGCCGAAAAGCGCGTCGCGAGCGTATTGGTTTTTCGCCGTGCATCCACCAGTGCTTTGGACGCTCTGTCCGTCAGCCCTCGTAGCGTGTCCCAATTGGGTTCAGCGGCGTGAAGTGCGGGTTTCGCGCCTTTTGTTAGATTGTCGAGGTTTGCCTTTTTTACCATCGCCTTCTTCCACTGAGATGAGGCTCGCCAGTTTCGCTTCGTCACCGAGCACGAACACTTTCGGACCCGCCAGCATTGCATGCATCGATGGCTTCATCAGCGAAGCGCGATCGGTTGGCGAGTCCGGGTCGAAGTACAAGGTCTGAACCCTTCTGCCGAGGCGATCCTCGATGGAGTATATGCGCTCCGTTATAACGGAATAGCCGACCGTGCCAATGACGAAGAAGTCGAGGTCGCTATCTGCGCGTTCAGTTCCCTTGGCGACGGATCCGAAGATCAGCGCAATATCGATCTTGTCTTCCAGTCCTCGCAAGGCATCGCGAATAAATGTCGACGCGCCGGAAGACTTCGCGATGAAATTCTTCAGCTCCGTGAAGACCGGCGAGGAGGTTGCCGCGGAGAGGAATCGTTGGTGACCTTCTCGTTGCTCGACGACGAGCCCGGCGGCAGTCAGGGTCGCGAGCTCGCGGGAGACTGCGCCAGGACCGGACTTCAGACGGCGAACGAGCTCATTGAACGACAATCGGCGATCGGGGTTCGTGTAGAGCTCTCGCAGAAGCGCAGCACGCGTCTTGCCGAACAGGACTTCATCGAGCATGGTGCTCCCTATCTAGGATTGATTGCTCCCAATATAGGAGCAAAATCACCGACGTCAAGCCGCCGCTCCCAAGCTGGGATCGATTGCACCGAAATTGGGAGCCCGTGCGAGCGGGCGGTGCCGCCAAGCGGCCTCGCAATCAGTCGTTGAGTTCAACTATCAGTTCGTCATCCGGGTGCATTCCGAACACATTCGAAAATAGGTCCGTGCACAGGTCGACCAGCGCGGCGTTCCTCACTGGCTGCCCAACGGATGCATGAAGAGCTGCTCGGCGACCTCGGGCGCGGCAGACACCAGCGCAGGGCATGGTGCCCGCATCGAGGGACTGGTGGGATTGAGAAGTGGCGCGCCCGGAGAGACTCGAACTCCCGACCACTGCGTTCGAAGCGCAGTACTCTATCCAACTGAGCTACGGGCGCGGAACGGGCATTGTAACGTGAGTCCGGGATTCCGGCTATCGCGACCGGCGATAGATGCGATCGAACACGTAGTCCGCGATCTGCTCGCCCTGAGAAATCCCCTCCGACTTGTCGAACGCCCAATGAATGCCGAGATAGATGCGGCTCTGGCCGTTCTCCTCCTCGGCCTGTGACAAGGATTGGAACGAGCGCGGATGCCAGATGCGGGGCTCGCCCTGGTTGTCGCGAGTGACGCCGTTGTACTCATCCGAAACGAAGGTGAACGCGATGTCGTCGGTTCCATAGAAGCGGCGCAGAGTCTGGAACACTGCGCCGCCGAAGCCGGCGTGGCCCGACGGATAGGCCGGAAACGGCGGTGTGAAATTGGGGCCGTTGAGATTGCTGGCGGGTGCGCCCAAAGGCACAAAGGTCGGATCGCCTTGCGTGGCCTCGTTGCCATCGCCGGCGCCGGTCGGTCCCGTGCCGGGATCCGATTCGCGGATCGCGGTGACTGGACGCCAGACTTGATAGTGGAACTTCGATTCCCAGATGGCGATGCCTGCGTCGGCCAGCGCGACATTCACCAAGGCGAGCAGCCGTGCGGTCTGCATCGCATCCGAGCCCATCTGCCGCGCGATCTTTACCACGATCTGGTTATAGAGGCGCGGTGGTGCGCACAGGCTCGGCGTGCCGTCGTAAGCCCAGTAGATGCCGATGAATGTCTGCTCGTCGGTGCGCTCAGTCGGCGTGGTGATGCCATCGCCGCCGAGCCGCTTCACTTCATCGTAAGCGGCAGCGTATTCCTCGCTGGTCAGCGCAGGCGGTGGCGGCACGCGAAATTGATCCGATGTTTCGATCACGAAGGGAGCGATCGAGCCCCAGGTCGCACCGAGTGCCAGCTCGCTCTGACTGACGGGATCGGCCCGCCACCAGCCGGGCTCATCGCTCGGAGCGAATCCGTTGCCGATCGTCGGCTCGGCGTAATCCGAGCCGTCATCCTTGCGCATCCTGAGAATCCGCTCCGCAGCGTCCGCACCCACCAGACTTCCAGCCAACGCCACGGCTGCGGGCAGCTGCTCCAAAGCCGCCTGCAGCTCGCGATCGAAGGTCGCCCGCTGCGATGGAAACATTTCGATCAGCGTGTCATGCGCGGCCTGCGCGATCGCAGCCCTGATCGAGACGCGGCGGGGATCGACGACGCGCGGGATCCCCGTGTATGGCTTGAAGCCACCATTGATCGCCACCATGGCATCAAACATTGCGATGTGCACGATTGCCATCGCGCGGCTCGCTCGACCCGGGCCGAGCGCTTCGCCATATACGCGGTCTTCGCCAGGCGCCACCGGCGTGTGATCGACGCCGCTGGCGTCGATAGCGATGCTGTTCCAGTGAAGCAGGAAGCCGCGGAGCGATGGATCGCTTTGGAACCGTACAGGCCACGGCGTGGCACCGTACACATCGGCCAGCGCCTCCAGTGAAACGAGCGCGCAGCACATCAATAGTCCGAATGCTGCACGACGAAGGATTGGATACGACATGCGTCATCCCATATGCGTAGGATATGAAAAAACGATAAGACGACGTCGTGGAACCGTCGTCGCGCAGGAGCTGCTAGACGACTGGACTCTGTCTTCTTGCGATGTTCTGCGCCGTTCGCAGCTGGGGAGGAGATCGATGCCCGATCTCACAAGGGCGAGAGGACTTGTTGTTATCGGCCGGAACGGCTTTCTTTAAGCATGTTACAAAACAGCGCGCCCTGCTCGATCGCATCGTCGAGCGCCACGTGGGTATGCGGCAGGGGATCGAACCAGCGCTTCGGCATGTTCCTTTTCGTAGCGGCTCGATAGTCAGTGTTCAGCACCGCCATGGCGAACGATTTCATATCCAGCGCCGAGTGACTGAACGGGCTCTCGCCCACGAACTTGATCAGATACCAGTAGACGAACAAGAAATCGAAGCCCGCCGGGTACGCCACGAACACCGGCTTGCCCGCCAGCGATTTGATCCAACTCACATAGCGCGCCATCGCCTGCTCAGGCGACTCCAGGTCCTTGCGACACGCCGCCCAGGCTTCGGGTTGCGTGGCCCACCACTCGGCGGTCTTCGGATGAGCCTGCGCACCCGGCAACGTCTCCAGATTCGCGGAGAACGTGGCAACGAGCACCTTGTCGGCGGTGTAAGCCGCCGAGCCAATGCTAAGCATGGAGTGCGGACCGGGAATCGGGCCGTCGGTTTCGACGTCGGTGCTGATGTAGATCTCGTTCATCGCCGCACTTCACCAGAATCCCGCCACACTTGTCACTCCCGCCATGACGACCCGCCGACATAGCCTTTGAATCCGCACCGGCAAGCAGGTCGAACCGATGAGTCATTGCCAGTTCTGCAATCCCGACAGCGAGGCGCCGATGAAAGCGGTTCGATTGAAAGCACCGGCGAGCGTCGCCAATCTGCGTGTACTCGAAGAAGCCCCGCCCAAACCGAACGCGGGCGAAGTTCTGGTGCGAGTGCGGGCGAGCTCCATCAACCCTCACGATGATTTCGTCGTACGCGGCATGATCCCAGCAGCGGACGGCCGTGTTCCTCTATCGGACGGCGCAGGCGACGTCGTTGCGTGCGGCGAAGGCGTGACCGAGCTGAATGTAGGCGACGCGATTGTGAGCACATTCTGGCCTCATTGGCTGTCAGGTGAGATCACCGCAGCGACCCGACGAGACATTCCTGGTGAGCTCATTGATGGCTACGCGCGTGAGTATGCGTGCATGCCGGCACATGCATTCATTCGCGCACCCAAAGGTTACAGCCACGCACAAGCAGCCACCTTGCCATGCGCAGGCGTCACAGCGTGGCGAGGACTCGTGACGCAAGGAAAGGTGAAGCCCGGCGATACCGTACTGGTGCTCGGCAGCGGCGCGGTCTCTCTATTCGCGCTTCAGTTCGCGAAAGCCGCCGGCGCCAGAGTGATCGCCACCTCTTCATCCGACGAAAAGCTCACGAGGCTGATACAACTCGGCGCCGACGAAGTCATCAACTACAAGCGGACGCCAAACTGGGGCGAGAAAGCAAAGGCGCTCACCGACGGTCGCGGCGTCGATCACGTCATCGAGGTGGGCGGCCCGGCGACCCTCGCTCAATCGATAGCGGCTTGCAGATTCGGTGGACATATCGCATTGATCGGCGTGTTGTCGGGCTTCGCCGGCGAACTGCTCATTCCAGCGCTGTTCTCTGCCCAGATCCGAGTGAGCGGAATCTCGGTCGGCAGCAGAGCCGATCTGGAAGATATGATCCGCGCGATCGAAGTAAATCGACTGACGCCGGTCATCGACCGAAGCTTCGGCCTCGAACAGCTCGGCGCCGCCTTCGAGTATTACCAGACACAGCGTCATTTCGGCAAAGTCAGCATCGAGATCTGAACGCCGGCTTAAACCTTTTCGGCGGCGGTCGCGTCCTAAGAGCATCGCACTCACTCTTGGACCGACCCCATGACCGCCAGGGGCGCTCGCTGCTTGGGATTGCTGCTGGCCCTGCTCGCCGTTCGAGCCTTTGCCGTGGACATCGACGGCAAGCTCGACGCCGACGAGTGGCGAGAAGCCCGGCACATCACCGACTTCCGTAAGACCCTGCCGCTGAACGGCGAGCCGGCCACGCTCGCCACCGAGGCCTGGGTGCTGGCGACGCCCGAGGGCCTGGCGGTGGCATTCCGGAATTTCCAGCCGCCATCCGTGCCCCGCACTCAACAACGCGTGCAGCGGGACTTCAAGGATCTGGTTGATCGGATCGATCTGATGATCGACTTCGACGGCGATCATCGCACCGGCTACAACTTCAAAGTGAGCTCCACCGCCGGCGTGTACGACGCCGTCGTTACCAACGAATCCGAGTTCAACCCGGACTGGGATGGCAACTGGCGACATGCCGTCGGCAGCGACGCGGAGAGCTGGACGGTGGAGCTGTTGATCCCCTGGCATATCGCACCGATGCGGCAGAACGCCGGCGACGTGCGCACGATCGGCATCTATCTCGATCGCATCGTGGCCAACACCGGCGAGCGCGTCTCCTGGCCGCTGGCCAGTTGGGAACGGCCGCGGTTCCTGTCCGACTTCGCGCCCATCGAGGTCGCCAGTTACAAACAATCGTTGCTGGCAGTCACGCCGTATGTTTCCAGTCTCTACGACGTGCTCGGCTCGGACAGCCAGTTCAACGGCGGCGCCGATCTGTTCTGGAAACCGAACGGCCAGCTGCAGCTGAGCGCGACGGTGAATCCCGATTTCGGCCAGGTGGAAGCCGATGAGCTGGTCGTCAACTTCGACGCCACCGAAACCTTCATCAGCGACAAACGCCCGTTCTTCACCGAGAACCAGGGCATCTTCGAATTCACCACCCCGTCGGACTTCAGCCAGCTGCTGTACACCCGCCGCATCGGCGCACCCGCCGACGACGGTCGAGGCGCGGGAGATATCACTGGCGCGTTGAAATTGAATGGCAGCGTCGGCGCGACCAAATACGGCGTCTTCGCAGCGGATGAAGCCCACGAGGCCGGTCGCACCTTCGGCGCACTGCGCCTGGTGCGTGACTTCAAGGAACAGAACCTCGGCCTGCTCGCGACCAGAGTCGAGCGCCCCTATCTGGATCGAACCGCCAGCGTGGTCGGCCTCGATCACAACTGGCGACCGACGGCGCGATGGAATGTCCGCACGCGTCTCATGGGCAGCGAGATCGAACAATCCGGCGAGAGCACGCAAGGCGACGGCGCCACGGTCTGGGCGGACTACGAAATGGATCATGGCTGGCGCCAGCAATGGATCGGCATGCATTTCAGTAACGACCTGCAGATCAACGACGCCGGTTACCTCTCGCGCAACAGCACCAACTACGCGCACTGGCAACTGAACCGTCGCTTCACGAACCTGCCTGCCGAGTCGCGCTACATGTCCAAGGACTGGCGCTGGCGCGTCAGCACCGACTACAACGACTACGGCCAGCTGCTGAATCATCAATTCCGCATCAGCCGCGAAAGCCGGCTGCGCGATGGCAGCTACGAATACGGGCAGGTCAACATCAACAGTGCCGGTGTCGATGACTTGCTAACGCGCGGCAATGGCGTGGTGAATCTGCCGCCCAACTTCAACAGCTATTTTGAGTTCGAACGGCCACGACAGGGCAACTGGGCCTATCACCTGGAGCTCGAGTTCCAGAGCGGCGGTCTGGCGGGCAACGACAAGGTGGGCTACAGCGTCAATCTCGAGCCGACCTATTTCATCAACGATGCGTTGAACGTGTATCTCGGCTTGTATGCGAGCCGGACTCCCGACTGGCTGGTGTGGCAGCGGGACAATCTGATCGGCAGCTTCGACGGCGAGGAAACTCACTTCAGCGCCGGCTTCAACTGGGTCATGACCAACCGGCACGAGCTGCGATTGAAACTGCAAGCCGTGGCGGTGAATGCTGATATCCGACAAGGCTATCGCGTCGATCCCTCGG
The DNA here is from genome assembly GCF_042651805.1 of Steroidobacter flavus. Taxonomy (NCBI): domain Bacteria; kingdom Pseudomonadati; phylum Pseudomonadota; class Gammaproteobacteria; order Steroidobacterales; family Steroidobacteraceae; genus Steroidobacter; species Steroidobacter flavus. The sequence goes on from NZ_JBHSDU010000003.1 coordinate 857,414, forward strand.
GCAACGCGTTGCCCACCGACGAGGTCGTCAACGATTTCAGCGTGCGTAACCTCGGGCTGCAGGTCCGCTACCGGTTCGAGATCGCCCCGCTCTCCTATTTGTATGTGGTGTATGGACGAGGCGGCTACGAAGAAGAAGCCGTCAGCGACGGTCGCGGGCGCCTGCTTCGCAATACCTTCGACCTGCGCGACGACGATCAATTGCTGGTCAAGCTCAGCTATCGCTTCGAATCCTAGTGAACCAACGCAGTCAACGGCCACACATACGCCTGACCGAGCACCAGCAAGCTCACCAGCAACGCCAGCGCAATGCTGTGGAAGAACACATAGCGCAAGATTTCGCTTTCGTGGCCGTACCAACGCGTCGCGGTGGATGCGACGACGATGCTTTGCGCATCGATCATCTTGCCCATCACGCCGCCGGAGCTGTTGGCCGCGGCCATGAGCACAGGATTCAGCCCGAGCTGCTCAGACGTGATTCTCTGCAATCCGCCGAATAGCACATTCGAGGCAGTATCCGAACCGGTGAGCGCAACGCCGAGCCAACCGAGCATGGTGCCGAACAGCGGATACAGCCAGCCAGTCTGCGCGAATGCCAAGCCCATCGTCGCGTCGGCGCCCGAGTAACGCGTGACATAGCCGAGCGCCAGCATCGCTGCGATGGTCAGCAGCGATAAGCGGACGACGACCAGCGTTTGGAAATATTCGCGCACGAACTCGCGCACCGAGAACTTCATCAGCACGCTGCTGATGATCGAGGCAACCAGGATTCCCGTGCCCGTCATCGACAGCAAGTTGAAGTTATAAACCGCGGCTTCGGCGGTGGGCTGCGCGACCACCGGCGGGACTTTCTGAACCAGCTCGTGCAGCCCGCTGACGGGCAGCTTGAGAATGAACAATGAATCGAGCCAGGTTTTGACTTGCGGAATGCCCCACAGGAAGACGCATACGCTGAGCACGATCCACGGCAACCACGCCTTGAACACTTGCTCCGACGTGTAGGTCGTCGCGGCCGGCTCGGTTACCGCACTTTCTTCCGTTTGAGCGCGCGTCGTCGAGCGCCAGAGGCTGGCCGGGCGCCACACGCGTAGAAACAATGTCAGCGCGCCCATCGAGCACAGCGCCGCGACGATATCGACCAGCCACGGCCCGTGAAAATTAGAAACAAGATACTGAGGAATGGCGAACGCGACGCCGGCGACAAGAATCGCCGGCCACACCTGCAACATGCCGCGCCACCCCGCGAACGCGCAGATGAGCCAGAACGGCACGATCACCGAGAAGAACGGCAGCTGTCGCCCCACCATGCCGCTCAGCTCGTGCAAATCGAGCCCCGTCACGCTGGCCAGCGCGATGACCGGCGTACCCAATGCGCCAAACGCCACTGGCGCAGTATTTGCGATCAACGATAATCCTGACGCGGCGAGCGGCGAGAATCCCAGACCGATCAACATCGCACCCGTCACAGCCACCGGCGTGCCGAATCCCGCCGCGCCTTCGAAGAACGCGCCAAAGCCAAACGCGATGAGCAGCAGCTGTAATCGCCGATCGGGTGTGATGCCGGCGATGCTGTCTTGAAGAATCCGGAACTGTCCGCGCTGGTCGGTGAGTCGATACAGAAAAATAACGTTCAGGATGATCCAGCCGATCGGCATGAGACCGTAAGCCGCGCCGAAGGCCGCTGCCCGTGCCGCCATGCCGGTCGGCATGCCGAACGCGAGAATGGCGATCGTCAGCGAACTGGCAATGCCGAGCAGGGCGGCCACGTGCGCCTTCATTTTCAGGAAAGCGATACAGCCCAGCAGCACCACGACGGGTACGGCCGCCATCAAGGTGGACACAATGGCGTTGCCGAACGGATCGTACCCTTGTGCCCACATGATCCCGTCCCCTCTGTTATGAAATATTCCGTCGACGGAACACCTCGAGCCCCGCGATCCATGCCGCCACCCAAGCGGCGCCGACCGCATAACCCCCGAGCACGTCGCTGAAGTAATGGACCTGTAGAACCACCCTGCTGAACCCCACGCACACGATCAGCATCATCGCGGCCGCGGCCACTGGCCAATGCCAACGCGGCGTCGAATGGATCACGATCAAATACGCGAGCAGACCGTAGACGATGAACGAGCCTGACGAATGACCGCTCGGAAAGCTCCAGCCGCTCGCCGACGCAAAGCCATGCAGATGCTCCGGTCTAGAGCGTTCGAAGATTGCTTTCAAGCCTACATTCGACAGCGCACCGCCCGCCGTAGCGACCAGCCACGCGGCCGCCAGAAACCAGCGGCGCCGAAACAGCATGAAGGCGGCGATGACTGCCGCTAAGGGGATGAGAAAGTCTTTATCGCCCAAATCGGTAACGGCCGCGAAGATGCGCAGCTGCCGGTCGCTGGCATGCTGACTCAGCGCCGCGCTCAGCGCGACGTCGAACCGGCCGAGATCGTCGTCCACGCCGATGTCGTCTGCGATCTCCACGAAGCCGACACAGGCCGCGACCGCAATCGCCACGCTCGCCAGCACCTGAATGCCGAGCCCGCTCGCGATCTGCCAGATACTGTGCACGGCGCCAGGGATCGGCAGGCGCCTGGCATGAGGACGAATCCGATCGATCACGCCTTGTCCTAGCGTGACAAAGCGACCGCCATAGCGCTGTAGGGCATGCCAAAGCAATCCCGCGACCAGCAGCATGCCGAGCGCGATGACGAACAGCACGGCCCAGAGATGAACGGCCAGGAACTCTGCAAATTTTTCAGTTGTCATGAACCAGCAAAGCATTGCCGCTTGCTGGATCCTAACCCTAGCTCTCGCGAGGCGACAGTAGCTCGATGGTGTGGCCGAGCGCTGACTGCTTGCCCGAACCGATCAATATCTGTCCCTCAGACACGGTTTCCCACCGCTGCTTGCCGAGACACACCTTGACGATGCCGCCGGTCTGACGATCCCGCAGCCACACGTCATAGTTGCAGCCGCGCTTGGGATGGCCGCCGCTCCGATCGATGACGAGGAACTCGCTGGAAATCGGCGTGCCGTAGGAGATCGTCAGGAAGGGCCCGATCACGCCGGAGAATGTCATCCAGACCATCAGCAGCGCGACCAGATACAAGCCGATGTGGCGGGAGATTCGCTTGCGGGGCGAATAGGTGAGTGTCGGATTCGAGGGATGCCGATCCTTGTAGATCGGCCACCAGATCGCGAACGCGAGCAGCAGCGAAACAGGCAGGAACGCGTAGATGGCCCCCGCCGTCAGCTCGAAGCCGGTACTCGAGTAGTACATATAGCCCACGAGCAGTCCCCACACCCAGCACCCCATGGCGACGGTGTAGATCTTTTCTTGCCTGGAGGCGTTAGCCCGAAACAGCCAATGGGCCATACGATCAGGGAATTTGCAGCGTCGCGCGATAGTCCTGCAGATCGCGCTCACAATGCACGCGCTCTTCTTCCAGCTGACGGATTTCCGATTTGAGCTCTCCGACGCGCTCACCGAGATGCTTCACATCCACCACGGCCTGCGCTCGCTCTTCCGTCGTTGCGTCGCTGCTGATGGCCCGCGCCGAGCGCGTGACGATATCGGACTCAGCGTCATGCAACTCGCCTCGCGCCGAGTCGAGTCGATAGGAAACGTTCGAGAGCCGCGACTCGAGCGTATAGAGCTGCCGACCATCGTGAAACGCATCGGAAAAGGCAGGATCGAGATCGGACGGGCAGATGCCGCGGTAGCTGCCGCCCTGCGAGCCCAATCTGAATCCATTGGAAGGTGTGCAGAACTCCCGCAACCCTTCGGCTCGCCCTTCTTGATACGCCGTGAGATCGGGAACTACGCCGTGTTTGGCGCATGCCTTGCGATGCTCTCCGATGCGATCGGCGGAGTAGCCGGCGACGCCGTCCTCGAAGCCAACGGTACGCCAGTCCACCGCCAGGCATTCCTCGCGATCCATGGTCGCGCAACCGCTGATGGCGAGCAGCACGACTGCGGCACTGGCTCGCGCAAAGGACTGATATTTCGGCGTTCGCATGTGAGTCTGCCCTCGGGGGAGGCCAAGACCCTAAACTACCGGGGCCGGGGCGATTGCTACGTGAGCTATGTCACAATCGGTCGTCGCCTTCCGGGAATTCCCCATGAGCTCGAGCATTTCATTCGACGACGTCCTCGGGCCACGACCGGCCCGAGGCGCTGTGATCGAAAGCGATCAGCCAGGAATTTCCGGCTCGACCAGCTTCGCCAGCTGCTCGAGCGATTCCTGCCAGCCGAGATAGCAGCCGTCTTCCGGGATCACATCGGGAATGCCTTCCTGCACGATGTTGATCGCCACACCGCACGACACCGGCGTGATGACGATGGTCGTCGGCATCTCGCCCGGCAGGTTCGGGTCGTCGAAGGTGCTGACGTAACGGATCTTCTGATTCGGCACCAGCTCCAGGTACTTGCCGCCGAACGAATGCGCGTTGCCGCTGGTGAAGTTGGTGAACGACGCCTTGTACGTGCCACCGACTTTGGCGTCCAGATGGTCCACCTTGCAGGTGAAGCCATAGGGCGGCAGCCATTTCGCAAACGCTTGGGGATCGAGGAACGCGCGATAGACGCGCTCGGGCTTGGTACGAAGGACTCGGTGCAGTCGGACTGTGCCTGGCATGGCTCTCTCCAGTGAATGTAAGTGGGCTTCGAGCCAAGGACGACCGAGCCCGGCCGTCCCCGACATTACTGCCCAACTAATCGATGATACTGGGGATCGAGGCGCCGCCAGCGCACAAAACGACGCTCCTAGTCCGCGCCAGACAGGAACGTGACGTTGGAAGGCTGGTTGACCGGCAGCCACGCCTCGCCCGGTGTCAGCTTCCCGCTGGCCGGGTCGACGGCGAACACGTTGATCGAGTTGGAGCCGGTGTTCGCCACCAGCAACCACTGTCCGCTCGGATCGAGCGAGAAGTCCCACGGCGTCTTGCCGGTTGCGGAAATGCGCTGCACTTCGGTGAGCTTGCCGGCCTCGTCCACTGCGTAGACCTGCATGGAGCTGGCGCCGCGATTTGATGCGTAAATAAAGCGTCCATCGCGACTGGTCTGGATATGCGCGGCGTTTTTCGTGCCAGTGAACGATGGCTCGTCCAGCGGCAATAGTTGCACCTGTTGCAAGGTGCCGCTCTTCGCATCCCAGCGATAGGACACCAGGTCGGCGCTCAGCTCCGTCACCAGGAACACGAACTCGCCGCTCGGATGAAACGCCAGATGTCGCGGGCCGGAGCCGGGCGCCAGCGAAACGAACGGCGGCGTGCCGGGCGTAAGCTGATGTGTCGCTGTGTCGAATCGATAAACAAACACTCGATCCGCGCCGAGATCGGCGCAGAGCACGTAGCGACGCGAGGGATCGACGACGACGCCATGCGCGTGCGGAGAGGTTTGCCGGCGATGCGGGCCGGTGCCGGAGTTATTTTGTTTGGCGTACAGTTCGCCGAGGCGGCCGTCTTCGGCCACGGGTAGCCAGCTCACATTCCCTGTACGGAAGTGAGCGACGAACATCGACTTCGTGTCTGCGTCGAATGTGAGATGTGTGGCACCGCCCCCGCCCGAAGCCACCTTGTTGAGCACGCTCAGCTTGCCGGTGACTTTTTCCACGCCGAGGCTAATGACACTCGACTCACCTTGAGCGTCGCCGACTGGCTCGCTCACCGAATACAGTACGGGAAGCGTCGGATGCGCGAGCAGCCAGGTCGGCCGACTGACATCGGCCACGACCCCGACCGGAGTCAAACGCCCGCTCTGCGTATCGAACCGCGCGGCGACGATGCCCTGCCCCGGCTCAGTGCTGCGATTACCGAAGTAAACCCATTGCTCGGCCGCGCGCGACGGCCCGGCGGCGAACACGGAGATCAGAACAATCGTCAGCAATACAGCGCGCCACATCCTCAGCCCCCATCAAAACTCGATGACGTCCGATGCCACAGCGCCCTGCCGCGGCACCGAACGTGTAGTTATCGACAACGTCCTAAACTGCGGCGCCATGCGCCGTCGACACCGGACATTTGGTTATCGCTAACGCCCCATGCCGCGGCATCGTGCGCCGCTGGCACCGGACATTTGGTTATCGCTAATGTCCCGTGCCGCCGCGCCATGCGCCGTCGGCACAGGACGCTTGGTATTGGTAACGCCCATATCACGGCGCCATGCGCCGTGGCAAAGGAAGGTCGGTTAGAAGTTTTCACTTTGGCAAAGGCGGCGCCGCCCGAGCACAGCGCCATCTCGATCTGCTTTGCTCCGGTCACGGTTTGGGAATGTACAGCGGCATTGCGTCTTCCCAAAGCGTATCGGTGACGGCGTACTTACCGCTGCCGTCGGCGTTCATGATCCAGTTCTGGCCGTCCGGTTGGAACGTGTTCTCGTAGAGCGCCACTTCGTCTCGGAAGCCGAACATGCCTGTGCTCCACAGGATCTTGCCATCGTAGCGCCAGATCGCGTGACCGTCGTTCGAGCCCGAGGTCGTCAGGCGCTTGAGCCCAGTGCCGTCAGGCTTGATGGTGAACACGTCGAAGTTCGTCGCATCCACACGGCGCGTGAACACGATCTTCGTCCCGTCAGGCGACCAACTCGGCAGATTGTCCGCCTCCGTGGTCAGGACCTGAGTAGTACGATCCGTCAGGTTCAGCACCCGCAGCCCCTTCACCGTCTCGCTCCACACGCGATACACGATCTTGTTGCCATCCGCCGAATAGCTCGGAAAGCCCGAGTGAATCGACCCGTCGGTCAGCACCTCCAAGCCAGTGCCATCGATACGAATGCGCTGGATGCTGGCGATACCGGTGCGACGCTCCTGAAACCACTGGCCGACACCGAAGGCGAGCCACTGACCGTCAGGCGACCACGTCGGTTGAAACGCGCCAGCCAGGCCGCGCGCCACTTGATCCGGCGGCAGACCGCTCAGGGTCGAGTCGTACACGCGCCGACGATTTGCGCCGTCCTGCGCATCCATCACGTCGATGGACGAGTTGATGTGTTTCGCGGTGATGGCCAGCGTCGACTTGTCTTTGGATAACTGCGGGAACACATCGGTGTACTTGTATTCCCAATCGCTATCGAAGCTATACATCGGCGCGTACTGCGCATACGCCGGCAGGAACGAGACCTTCTCGTAAATCACTTTAGTGCCGTCCGGCGAGTAGCGCGGCGAGCGCCAGCCTTTCATCGCGGCCGTCGTGCCAGCGGTGGTGTAGATGCCCTCGAGCGGACCACCCTTGATGTGATACGCGACGGTCGTGGCATTCAGGTACTGCGGGAACACTTTATATCCGCCACCGGTAGTGAGCTCGGTGCGTGCGCCCGTGGCGACATCGACCGACACGATTTGCGACGCGACCAACGCAATCCGCTCCGGCCGCCTTGCGCCCCACGTGTCTTCAGTGGTGCTCTCATAGAACACGAGACTCTTGCCATCCGGCGACCACGAGGGCGAGCCCTGCGAATAACCGGCGCGCGTCGCGACCTGGCGCCAGCCCGAGCCATCGGGCTTGATCACATAGAGACTGTTCTCCTGCGTGCGCTCCCAGCCATTCGGCGCATCGTGACCGCGCCAATCGCTGTTGCGATCGGAAGAGAAAGCAATCCACTTGCCGTCCGGCGACCACGCCGGCTTCATGTAGCTGTGCGGCTTGCTGGCATCGAACGGAATCGACGCCGTGAGATTCTTCAACGCGCCGGTCGCGAGATTGAGCGTCCAGACGTTCGCCCAGCCGGTGTTGCGCGAAGAAACAAACGCGATGAACCTGCCGTCCGGCGAGAACACAGCGGAATCATCCACGGCGGAATGATTCGTCAGCCGCTGCGCGCTCGTGCCATCCACCTTGGCGCGATAGATGTTTGAATTGCCGCGACCGTCGCGCTCTGACGTGAACACAACCCACTGACCGTCCTTCGAGTACGAAGCGTGATAGTCCATCTGCGAAGTCGCGAACAGCGCCGTCTCGCCAGTGCCGTCAGCGTTCGCAATGTACAGGTCGGACTTGGTGGGACCGATTCGATTCAACAGGATGCTGCCTTTGACGCCGCTCCCCTGCGTCACGGCTTCCGGGACCGGATTCCAAGTATCGGCATCATTCGCTAGAGCGTCCGGGCTCAGCCCCAGCTGGGCAGCGAGCATGGCCACAGACACCCCACTCAGAACTTTCCTTACGTTCATTGCTTCCTTCCCCCTTTGAGCGGTTGCTTACTCTTCGACGCCGGGGATCTTTACACCGCGAGTCGTAGGGGGCCTGATTGGATTCCAGTCAATGGATATAACTTCGGCCGGCGATAGGGCGGCGGCGGGCGTGCAGATGTGTAACGATCGCGCTTCGAATCTTTGGAGCAGACATGGCCCGAATCGTCCTGGGTATGGCGGTCCCTCACAGCGGCATGCTCGGCAAAGCCGCCGAAAGCTTGCTGGAGGACGGCGAGCGCGATCGTAAGAATCCGCAGTTGTGGTTCCGCAACCGCAGCTGGACTTTTCCAGAGCTGGCGGCCGCCCGCGCGAGCGAAGGCCTCGAGAAATATCTGACGCTGGAAGAGCGCCGCGCCCGCATGGCCCGCTGCGGCCAGGCGCTGGAAACATTGCGTCGTGTGTATCGCGAGCACCAGCCCGACGTCGCAGTCATCCTGGGCAAGGATCAAAAGGAAATTTTCATCGACACGTCGCCGTCGTTGGCGATCTACATGGGCGACACCATCCACAACGGCCCGCCACAGCGCGCCGTGTATGCGCCCGACAAGCCGGTGACGTATCCGGCGCATCCAGAGCTGGCACTGCATCTGATCAAGTCGTTCCAGGACGCCGGCTTCGACATGACCGAAGTGCTCAAGTGGCCGGACAACGTCTGGATGAAACCGCAAGGCCAGGTCGTGCCGCATGCGTACGGCTTTATCTATCACCAGATCATGCAAGACGACGTGGTGCCGAACGTACCCATCATCATGAACACGTTCTATCCGCCGAATCAGCCATCGATGCGCCGGAGCTTGCAGTTCGGCAAGACGCTGTTCGAGGCTATCAAGGCGTGGGACAGCGACAAGAAAGTGGCGTTGATCGCCTCGGGCGGGCTGTCGCACTTCGTGTGGGACGAGCAGCTCGACCAGACCTTCCTGAAGTATTTCCTCGAGTACGACTTCGAAGGGCTGGCGCAGATCGACAACAACTCGTATCAGTCCGGCACCTCGGAAGTGAAATTGTACGTGCCGGTGATGGTCGCGACCTCGCAACTCGGCTTCAAGATGAACCTGGTCGACTATGTCCCGGTGATCCGCACCGAAGCCGGCACCGGCGAAGGCTTCGGCTTCATGTACTGGTCGGGCGGCTGAGTTATTTGATCAGCGCCGGCCGCAGCGCCGATTGAATGCCCCTGGTCTTCGCCTCAGTGAGACGCTTGAGCACCGTCTCCGGCTTGAGCGAACCGACCACCTGGCGATGGATCAGCTCCATGAAGTTGGCCTGCAATTGTGTCGGCAGCCAGTTCTCGCGCGTCATCAACCCGATGTACGGCACCGGCTCGATGGGGCCGAACGGCACCGCGGCCAGCGCGTCCTCCTCATATAACAGCTCATAAGAGGTCAGCAGCGTCAGCCGATCGCTCTGAGACAGCAGCAATCGCACCGTGGGCAGCGAGCACGTCGCAATTCGCGCCTTGGGCTGGCGACGACCTTCAAACAACTTGTCGTAGCGAATGCGTCGAGCCGCGCCGGGCGTGCCGATAATCCACTCGTAGTCGGCGAGATCGTCGAGCGTGACCTTCGTCTGCTGATTGAGCGGATGACCGTGACGAGCGACAACGACGTACGGAGTCGCCGCGAGCGCCTGATGTTTGAGGTCATCGGAGACGCGGTCTCTCAACAATCCGATGACGACGTCCACATCGCCGCTGCGCAGATAGCGAATCATGTCGTCGGCGTTGCCATTCAGGATGCGAACGTTCGCGTTCGGATACATCGACACGAATTCGTTGATGACCGACGCCAGCAGCACGCTGCCTGCGAGCAGCATCGCGCCGATGACGATCTCACCGCCGATGTTTCCTCGAGCGGCTTCGACTTCTTCGATACCCCACTGAATCTCACGCAGCGCAAGCTTCACCTTGCGAGCGAATTCAGCTGCGGCCGGCGTTGCGACGATGCCCGAAGCAGTCTGCGTATAGAGCGGCGTACGCAGATTGCGCTCGAGATCTCGGGCCGCCCGCTGCAACGAGGTTTGTGAAACGCCGAGCGAACGTGCCGCTTGCGCGAACGAGCCATTCTCGACGATGGCGATCAGACTGCGAATCTGCGTCTTGGAAATGCGGCCCGCGATGCGCGCGATCGGAATGGGCCGGCTGGGCACGCCGAGATCGATCAGCCCCTGCTCGAACTGCGCGAACAGGCGCTGGGTACGGCGATGGAAGATGATGCCGAACTCGTTGAGATAGCTGCCGCTGGCACGCCGGTCGAGCAGCGTGACGCCCATCTGCTCTTCGAGCTTGGCGATGGCCTGAGTCACGGCCGGTTGCGACAAATGGCATTCGTCTGAGGCGCGCCGCACCCCGTGCAGCTGACCGACGCTGTCGAACACCTTGAGATGACGGATGCTGGTCGGAAACTCCGTCGGCTGCAGACTCGACTCGCCCATGCTTCCCCCAACCGAATCTTATGTGTCGCAGTCTAGCCCAGCACGCCGTCGCCAGCTGTAATCCATTGTTAACGGGCTGCGGCCGGGATCCGGAATGCCGGCGACAACTGTACCGGATCGACGCTCAGCTCGAGAACCGCAGGTTTGCCACTGGCCACCGCCCGGCGATACGCCGCAGGGAAGCCTTCGGTGGTATCGACCCGCTCGGCGAATGCACCATAACTCCGGGCCATCGCGACGAAGTCAGGATTCACGATATCGGTGGCAACCACGCGCCCCGGATAACGCCGCTCCTGATGCATTCGGATCGTGCCATAGATGCCGTTGTTGACCACCAGCACGATCACGTTGGCGCCGTGCTGAACCGCCGTGCCGAGCTCTTGCGGATACATCTGGAAACAACCATCACCGGCAAACGCGATCACTTCCCGGCCCGGATACCGCAGCTTGCCCGCAATCGCGGCCGGCAAGCCGTAACCCATCGCGCCGCTGGTCGGCGCCAGTTCCGTTCGCAACTGTCGATAGCGGAAGTAACGATGGACCCACACGGTGTAGTTACCGGCGCCGTTGGCAATGAGCGCATCGTCTTTCAAGTGCTCACTGAGCCATGCTACGACCGTCGCCATATCGACGTACTTCGACGTCGACACCGTCGGCGTCGGCGTGCTGAATTTCACATACGCCTCTCGCGCTTCCCGCAGCCAAGCAGTACGCCGGTCCCGAGCCGATGACTGCGCGCCTGCCGATGCGCTGGCGAAGTCGGTTGCGGACGCAGTAATGGTCGCGACATCGACACTAGCGAGGGCGTTAGCGAAGTCGGCCAAGCCGCAGGCGATGGCCAGCTCGGGCTGATACACGCGCCCCAACTCGTTCGGATCGGGATGCACGTGGATGAGGGATTGCTTCGGCACCGTCGGCGACAGCAGCGAATATCCATTCGTCGTGTTCTCGCCGAGCCGCGAGCCGATGGCGATCACCAGGTCGGCATTCTTCAACCGCTCGGTCAGAGTCGCATCGGCGCCCAGGCCGAGGTGACCGCAGTAGTTCTCGTGACGATTGTCGATGAGATCCTGGCGACGGAAGCTTGCGACCAAAGGCAATTCATTCCGCCGCGCGAAGTCAGCGAGATTTCGACAGCTGCTCGCCGTCCAGCCCGTACCGCCGACAACCAGCAATGGCCGCGAGGCTGCGCCGAGCATCGTGGAGAACGCATCGAGATCCGTCGCTCTCGGAGCCGCACCTGCTGCGTTGATAGGCTTCGCGTAAGCGGGCGGCTCGATGACTTCCGACAACATGTCTTCGGGCAACGAGAGCACGACCGGCCCCGCTCGACCCGACATCGCAACTCGATAAGCTCGTGCAACGTACTCCGGGATGCGCGCTGCGCTGTCGATCTCCGCCGCCCACTTGGCGAGCGGACCGAACATCGCGCGGAAATCGACTTCCTGAAATCCTTCGCGATCGCGCGCGTGCCGCGCGACCTGACCGATGAACAAGATCATCGGCGTGGAATCCTGGAACGCGGTGTGCACCCCTACTGTGGCATGCGTCGCACCCGGCCCGCGTGTCACGAAACAAATGCCCGGTCGGCCCGTAAGCTTGCCGTCCGCCTCGGCCATATTCGCCGCAGCCCCTTCATGCCGAGCGCTGACGACTGCAATCTCGGGCGCATCGTGTAACGCATCCAGCACGGGCAAGTAACTTTCGCCCGGCACGCAATACACCCGATCCACGCCTTGCGCGCGGAGCGCCGCGACCAGAATCTGTCCCCCTGTCGCCTTGTCCATTACACACCGAGGCCGGCGGTCAAATCGTTGAACAGCTCATCGACCTTGAAGCGTCGCGGAATGATCTTCTGTTCGAACGACCAATCGATGGCCATTTCCAGGCCCTTGCGATTCGCTTCGAGCCCCAGCGGCGGCAGGCCCGACACCACCGACGACGGCGCGTGGGTGCGGCTCTCTTTGATCATGCGAGCGATCTCACGCACTACATCGGGACGCTGCTTGGTGAGATCTTCGTGCACTACGAATAGATGATTGATCGGGATCACGCCTTCGCGCTCATACCACTGCGTCGCGGCCTTGTGAGGATCGGGCACGAGCGTGCGCACGCGAGGATCTTTAGGCATGTCGACGCCGAGAATGGCGGCGGCGACTTCGCCCTTCATCATCATCTCGTCGATCTTGCTGCCCTTGGGCAGCTTGCGGCAGTTCGGCGGATCGCTGTACTCGCTGAGATGCGATTCATCGACCGTCACCCACGTGACCTTGTCGAGATCGACGCCGTATTCGTGCTGAAGAATGCCGCGCACCCACAGGCCCGTCGTTTGCGCGTACGTGCGCACGCCGACCACGCGACCTTCGATGTCCTTCGGCTTCAGCTCGCCATGCTCGATGTTGAAACCGATGCAGTGATGCTGGAAGCGCCCCGAGATCGGGGTCGGCAACAACACCCACGGCTTGCCATAAGACCGGGCTTGTAGATAAGTGATGATAGCCAGCTCACCGCAGTCGAAAGCGTTCTCGCGCAACATGGCCTTGAAGCCATCGTGCGCCGTCTTCGGGCCACAACAATCCAGCGTCACCAGAGGAGACGTGACGCGGCCATCTTTCATGGCCAGCGTCACGGGATAGTCGGCGAGGTTCGTTCTCAGCTTCAGCGGTTCGGCGGTGGTCATAGGCCACCACGATGCCCCGGGGCTCGCAGTGGCGCTAATCCAAAGCGGGTGCTGAGTTATAAGTAATGCATCGCTCAGGCCAATGCGGGGTACAGCACCTGGGCGGTCTTGGCGAAGATCCATTCGCGATCCTGCTCTGACACGGATGCCAGGCAATGCTTCGCGATTTCCAGGTTCGCGCTCAGCTTGCCTTCGGACGCCGGGAAATTCGAGCCCCACGCCAGACGATTGGCACCGAAGATTTCAATCAGGCGCGGGAAGAACGTGTCCGCCGACGCCTGCTCCTTGCGCACATCGCCGAAAATACGCGGCGTCAGCTTCAAATAAATATTCTCGAACGGCGCCAGCCCGAACAGGCTCGACGCTTTCTTGTACGGTGGGCCGTCGGTGATATCGGGACGACCGAGATGATCGAGCACGATGCGCACTTTGGGAAAGCGCTTCGCGAGGCCCGCGACCTGCGCCAGACCGACCGGATCGGTCTGGATACACATCGACAAGCCCAGCTCGCCGATCAACTGCCAGGATGGGAACGAGCGCGGATCGTCCAACGTGCTCGGATCGAATGCCGCCGTGCTGCCGCCGGTAAATAAGCGGAAGCCGTTGGTACCGCGCTCGACCCAGTGACGGATCATTTTCGGCGCATCCGGTTGCAATACATCTACCGAACCGACGGCGGTAAAGCGATTCGCAAAGCGGGCAATCGAGTCGCACAGATAGGAATTGTCGTAGCCGTAGCAGGTCGACGCCTGCACGATGGCCGTCTTGTCGACGCCGGCTTCATCCATCGCCGCGATCAACCCTTCGGCAGTCACCGGCCGGTCCTTGGACCAGTCGGACTGCTTGCCGAACAGCGGCGCGCGTGGATAGCGGCCCGTGTCGGGTGAGCAAATATGCGGATGAATATCGATGAACCGGGCGACCATACGTTGTTACACCTTGTTTTCCAGTTGCCGTGCCTTCTCGATGGCACCGTAAGTCTTGACGGGCGAGGACATCAGGAACGAATAACCCTGCGCCACCACGCTTTCGACGTTCTTGCTCGTGACATGCGGATGACCGACGCGCATGCCGTGCTTCTTGCACGTGGCGACGATCTGATCCATGGCTTCCTTGACGATGGGATGCTCATACTGACGTGGCACACCGAGCTCCTGGCTCAAGTCGCCCTCGCCGATCAGTACGCAGCCGATGCCGGGAACATTGCGCAGGATGTCATCGAGGTTTTGCACACCGGCGACGTCCTCGATCATTAGGAATACCAATACCTCGCCGCTTGGATTCAACGGCCACACGTCAGCGCGCGAGTAGTATTGCTGCTGAGTGAGCCCCCAATAGCGCGAACAGGTATGCGGCCCGTCGCCGCGCATGCCGATGGGTTCGAGATACGGCGCATCTTTCGGACGGGGATAACGGCAGGCTGAGACCGCGTTGTACGCCTGCTCCACCGTGCTCACATGCGGCCACACGACGCCATAGACGCCGCGATCCAGCGCCTGCTTCGCGAGCCACTGGTTGTTCTCGACACCATTGGCGGGAATACGAACGATGGGCGTGACGGCCGGCGCCAGCGTGTCGCTTTCGAGAATCTGCTTGCGGTTCAGCATGAACTGCAGCGTGACTTCGAGCTCTTCGGCGTCCCACGAGTTGTGCTCCATCTCGAACACGACCGCGTCGTACGGTGCGGTGCTGAACTCGATCGCCGCGCGACGCCCCGGAGGAGCGAACGAGGCATACGCCGGCCGGCCCTGTTCCCAAGCCTTGATGATGCCGTTGAGACGCGGAAGCTCTGACACGATGACTCCTGCCGATGATCCGAAAACGTGCGATGAATATTACTTGCCGAGCTTCTTCAGCCGTGCATCCAGCCGCGGGTAGACCCGGCGCGTGTTGGCTTCGAAGATCTTGTGACGATCCTCCGCCGACAGCCTGGCGCAAGCATCCAGGTATTTCTTCGTATCGTCGAAATATTCGCCGGTGTCCGGATTCCTGCCGCGCACCGCGCCGATCATTTCCGAGCCGAACAGAATGTTCTCGACCGGCACGACGTTGGTCAGGAACTCGACACCCGGCTGGTGATAGACGCAGGTGTCGAAGAACACGTTGCTGAGCAACGATTCGATCTCACGCTTCTGATCGAGCGCGATGCCTCGATAGCGACCCCAGTGATAAGGCACGGCGCCGCCGCCGTGAGGAATGACGAAGCGCAGCTTCGGAAAGTCTTTGAAGATGTCCGAGAGCAGGAACTGCATGAACGCCGTCGTGTCGCCGTTGATGTAGTGCGCGCCGGTGCCATGGAAGCAGGGATTGCACGACGAGCTGACGTGCACCATCGCCGGCACATCCAGACGCACCAGCTCTTCGTAGAGCGGATACCACCAGCGATCGGTCAGCGGCGGATCTTTCCAGTAACCGCCCGAAGGATCGGGACTGAGATTGCAGCCGACGAAGCCCAGCTGCTCGACACAACGGCGCAGCTCCGGAATGCAGTTCTCCGGCGCCTGGCCCGGCGACTGCGGCAGCTGACACACGGGCGCGAAGTTATCGGGGAACAGCTCGCACACCCGATAGATGAGATCATTCGCGACCTCGGACCAGGCGTAGCTGGTCTGCTGATTGCCGAGGTGATGCGCCATCTGGCCTGCGATGGGCGAGAAAATCGTCAGGTCGCCGCCACGCTCCCGTTGCATCTTCAGCTGACCGCCCGCGATCGCCTCGCGAATCTCGTCGTCGGAGATTTTCAGGTCGCCGGCCTTGGGCTGATTCGCCGGCTCGTTGACAGCGGCGAGCTGCCTGGCGCGCCAGTCATGCAGGGTCCGGGGGGCGGTGGTGAAGTGACCGTGGCAATCGATGATCATGGAGTTTGCGGCTGTCGTTGTCGGCCACTACAAGCTAATGCATCCCAAGCCAGAGGCGATCATTGATTTTGCGACTGGGCTGATAAGTCTTCCGGTCGCCGCAGAACTTATAGCTTCGGGAGGCCTTTTGATTGCGCGGGGTTGCGGGCGGTTCGGCATTGTTGGCCGACGAGACTTACCCCAGGAGAACTGCTTTGGCTGCCCAGGTGCATCTGAAAATCGCGGTGGCGGACTACCCCCATACCGCCGCCGTGCGCAACGGCTCGATTCCCATCGAAGGCGTCGACGCCGACATCGTCACAGTCGAGCCGCAAATCGCCGCGTTCCGCCGCATGGTGCGCCAGGTCGAATTCGACGTCTGCGAGCTCGCCCCCACGACCTACATCATCGCCCGCGCCTACGGCGCGCCCTTCGTCGCGTTACCCATCTTCGTCCTGCGCCGCTTTCATCACGCCGGCCTGCTGGTCCGGCCGGATTCGGGCATCAAGACGCCGAAGGATCTCGAAGGTCGCAAGGTGGGCGTGCGTGCCTATTCAGTCACGACCGGCGTGTGGACGCGCGCGGTGTTGATCGACGAGTACGGACTGGATTCCTCCAAGGTGACCTGGGTCGTCGATGACGAAGAGCACGTGACCCAACTGCAGCTGCCCCCGAATGTGATTCACACCGCGCCGGGTCGATCGCTCGCCGACATGATGGCTGACGGCGAACTGGTCGCCGGCTTCCACGGCAACGCCGGCGTGGGCCGCACCGGCAACCCGACCGATGGCTGGAAGACGGTCGAAGCGCACTATCCCGATTTGTTTCCGAATGCGGAAGCGCTGGAAGCGGATTGGTACCAGCGCACCGGCATCTATCCCATGCACGGAACGATTGTGGTGAAGGATTCCGTTTTGGCTGAGCATCCGTGGGTCGCCAAGTCGTTGTTCAAGGCGTTCTCGCAGGCGAAGGATGATTGGCTGAAACGATTGGATGCCGGTGAAGTTAAAGGCGCTTCCGATCAGAAGTACGCCAAGCTGAGAAAGATCGTCGGCCACGATCCGTTGCCGTATGGCATGGCCGCGAACTTAAAGACCATCGCAGCGCTCGCCAGCACTGCGTACAGGCAAAAGCTCACACCCAAGCTGATGCAAGTGGGTGAGCTCTTCGTCGACCCCGAAAGGCCCTGACTCCTCTCGTCACGCGCGACGCCGCTGTGACGTATCGGCGGCGTCGGGAGTGACCTACCTCGTCCCGGCAGCTTTGCGGCACAGGGACGGGGCCGCAAAAGCAGGGCTCACTATGGACGTGCGCCCAGGAGCGCGAGGCGCGACGGGCGGCGCCCGGTGCCGGGACGAGGTAGGTCACTCCCGGCGACGCGAACCACTGAGGCGCCCTCTTCGTCGTTTAGAGATGAACGCGCCCCGCCACCAGCTCCCCCGGCACGAGGATACAATCCGTGTCGCATCCTTTCTTGACGTATAACTGCAAGTTCGAGTTCGTCCGCAGAATATTCTTGAGCAGCTCGCGATACACGCCGCGTTCACTCGCCTCGCTCTCTGCATGCCAGCGCGCATGAATGTTGTAGTAAACATCCATCAGCTCAGGATCGCCGTTGACGTGCGACGACGGATACGCCAGTGAAATCAAACTCCGCAACGAGATGTTATCGAGCGCGAGCTGCCCGGCAGGATCGAACTTGGTGTCGTGCCACCAGCCGGGATTAGATGGCGTAAGCGTGATAGCTTCGAATGTGATCCGCCCACCATCAGATAGCTGACGCGCAGCGCCGGTCGCAACACCGGCCAGGACAGGCCCGTAACAAAGCGCCATCGCCGTCATGAGCAACAACATCGCCCGCGGCTGATCGATGGGCGAGGCTCGTTCCGGGCTCAGAATCGACGTCATCCGTTGTTTCAGATCGCCACCGCTCGACGCAGCCACACCGGCGAATCGCGCCGTAACACCGAGCCGACAAACATGCAGCAGCGATTCGGCGTAAACCACCTGCTCATGTCCATCTTCGATGACGGACTCATCGCAAGCCGCTTCCCGCTCGCGGAGCATGTTCGCGCCGATCCACCACACCAACGGATGAAACCAGAAGATCACTTCGATGATCTTGTGAATGGCGGCAGTGAGATTGTCACGACGCCGGATGTGACACAGCTCGTGCGCCAGCACCGCTTGTATCTGCGATGCACTCAGCTCGTGCATAACGGCGTGCGGCAATATCAGCACGGGCTTGAACACACCAAACACGCCGGGCGTCAGCCCGGCGGAAGTGACGCGAACAGGCACGGGATAATCCATGGGCAAACACGGCGCCGATGCGAGCATCGCGCGCATCGCCCGCCACTGCGACCACCAGCGCCACAACAGGATGGCCGAGCCCAAGGCCCAGATCGTCACCGCGACGACCGACAGCGTCGGCAACACGGAACGATCGAAGCCGCCAGCGCCGATGGGGGGAACAAAGATGGCGCTGCCCGTCTCCAATATCGTGGGCGCCAGTGTGAGCGGTGCGGGCAAAGTGCGGCCGAGATAGTCGCCCAGATGTTGTAACAAACTGAACGGCACGAGAAACTTCAACGACGCGCAAAACCAGATCCAGTAACGGATCTCGGCCGGATTGCGCCGGCAAATTCGCGTCAACGCCCAGGCCGCGACCAGTACCACGGTCGATTGCCACAGGTGTAACGCGAGTTCCGTCATGCGTTCTCGTCCTTCTTGCCGAGCCCCTTCAGGATTTTCTCGGCTTCCTTGATATCGCCCATGGTCAGCTTGCCCGACTCGATGAGGTGCGCCATTACCGGCTGCGCCCGGCCGCCGAACAGGCCGAGCAGATCGTCGATCAAGCGGCGCTCGGCCGCCTCACGCGTGATCGTGGCCTCAAAAATATGCGCGTTACTGATTTTCTTGGCGCGCCGGAGCATTTCCTTCGCTTCCAGCCGGTACACCATCGTCTGCACCGTGGTGTAAGCGGGCCGGCCCCGCTTGGGAAAGGCATCGTGAATCTCACGGATGGAGCATACGCCGTGCGTCCACAGCGTCTCCATAATGGTCAATTCCAGCTTGCTGAGCTTCTGCGAAGGCATCTAAGACCTCGAACTATCGACGTGGTCGAGCCTACGCCCATTGTAGTAGGTGCCGCAAGTCGCTTGCACGCATCTACTACAACTGTCATAGTCATTACGACTCCCGTGGTTAACAATACGAGGCACCCATGGCCAGCCAGACCCAAGACGTTCCCAGCCAGTTCGATATGTTCGGCTTTCTGCACGAGGCGGGCGGACTCTCCTACGCCATCCTGATCGTGCTGGTGGCGATGTCGCTGGCGTGCTGGTTCATCACGCTCACCCGGATCTGGGATCAACGAAAGATCAACAAGGAATACGCGGAAGCGCGCAAGAAATTCTGGGTCTCAGGCAATCTGCACGACGGCATCGCCGCGCTCGGCGGCCGTGAGAATGTGTTTCGCATGCTGGCCGAGGACGGCATTCGCGCCAAGCAATATCACCAAGGCCACCTCACCACGGAGATGCCACTCAACGAATGGTTGGCGATTGCTTTGCAACGCTCAATGGAAAGTGTCACTGCGCGCTTGCAGATGGGCCTGGCCATCCTGGCCACGACCGGATCGGTCTCCCCTTTCATCGGCTTGCTCGGCACGGTGTGGGGCATCTTGAACGCGCTGACTCGTATCTCTCTGTCCGGCCAGCCCAGTCTGGATCAAATCGCCGGCCCGATCGGAGAAGCGCTGGTCATGACCGCCATCGGCCTGTTCGTCGCCGTGCCCGCGGTCATGGGCTACAACTGGCTGATCCGACGTAACAAGGCCATCCAGGAACAGATGCGACTGTTCGCAGCCGACGTTCATTCTTGCCTGGTCGGCGGCGCACGCTTCGACACCTCCACTCCCGTATCGCGCGTCGCCGCGACTCGTGCAGCGCCGATCGCGAAGAGCGCCTGATCGAAGCAAGCATTAGCGCAAGGACGCGCTCAGGTGCGGAGCCACCCCTGAACTAAAGCCACTTAGCGTTACTCACTTTCCCACAGTAGCTCAAAGCTCAATCCCTTCAATTTCATCTGTTGATAGCGCACGTAGAAATCCCGCGCCGGATCGCCGAGGCCTGTGACCAGCAGCGGAATCATCGGACAGTATCGGTCTCGAAAGAGCATCGAGCGACTAAAGCGCTCTTCATGAAAGACCCAATCCACCGGCACAGACTTCCTGGGTGGGGGGGTAACGATACTTCGTCTGCGCGAGGTTGAGCACATCGAGGAAATTGGTGATGTTCCACACCAGGAACTCACTCGGATCATCCTTGATCCGCACCGGCAGCTGCTGGACATCCCCTTCAATGCAGTCTGACAAGCCGGCCGCGAGCTCTGGCCTGCAGACCATATACTCCAACGGCAAGAACAGGAAGTCGCCGCGTCGCTTGGCCGGCTTATCAACGAACATCTCGTAGGGCTGCCAGTTCTCAAGCAACGGCGCCTCTGCCGTCGTCAGGGAGGGGTGCTCGCCTCCCCAATTCACTTCATAGATGAATTGATAGCGCTCATCTTTGACAATCCGAAATACTTGGATCATTGGGAATCCTCGGGAACGTCCTCCGCGTCCGAGATGTCATCCAAGAATTCCTCGAACTGAGCGTGGAGCGCATCAGGCGACAGGCGCAGCCGCTCAACACCACGCTTGTACCTCTCGGGTGCGGCCGAAGCGCTGCGCTCGTAGCCGAGGCGAAAGCAAAGATTCTCATCCGCCGTGCTCGCACTGGAAGCACCGTCGTGCAGCGTGAAAAACTCTTGAACAATCAGCACCTGATAAAACTGGATCAAGTCCGCCAACGCGGCGCGATCGCAGTTTGATTCAGCCACCTTGATGACAATCTCCTGGATGAAACTCGGCTCGGGCGAGCGGCGAGCGTTTTGAGCCCATCGGTCAAGCCACGATGGATCCGCCGGATCGACAAGATGACGCTTGATGGCACAAAAGAGTGCGCCGATCTCAAGCGCCGCACTCCTTTCCCCTTCCCGTTGTTCAAGCCCCAAGGGCTGGAGGAGGACTCTAGCCCAGCATCCTTCAGCACACGCCGCAGTGTTTCGATACGATCCACAGATTCTCCTCGAGCCCACCCCGAACACGAACTATGGACACTCTTGCGCCCGGCGACAATGTGCGGACGGTTGACTTCACGAGTGCTCCCCCGCGCGATGGCACCTCGTATGCGACCTCGATGGTCATCGGCGTCGCGGCCCTGCTGTGCGCGCTGGTCGCATGTTCAGCCGCGCCCTCCCCGACGATCCGCTTCGATAGCGTGATGAGCGGATACGCGTTGGAATTCACGGACTCGATCGAGCAAGTGCTGGTACTTGAGGATGCCGCTGCTTATCAGAACTGGGGCCAACAACTTCGCGGCTATTTCGAGCCTGCTGAGTTGCCGCGGATCGATTTCGATGAGCGGCTGGTGGTCGTCGCCTATCTCGGCGTGCGCGGCAGTACCACGGGCCTCTCGAAACCAGCCGCGCTGCTCATCGAGAATGATCAGCTCGTGCTCGAGGTCAACGAGCCCGCACCTGGTCCACGCTGTGTCCAGCTGCAGCAGGAACAGATTCCTTTGGTCGCGGTAAGCATCGCACGGGCGGACTATCGACCGCCCGTGCAGGTTCGGGTGCACAAAGTGACGATCAGCTGCTGATCGCCCCCCCCTTACCGAGCAGACTCCATCCAGTTCTCGACGCGCAATTTCGTCACGCGTGAAAACTCACGGACGTTGTTTGTCACAACTGTCGCATTGATGCTCAGAGCGTGGCTGGCTATGAGAGTATCGAGCGGCCCAATGGGAGTACCGGCGCGCTCCAGTGACGCGCGAACATGACCATAGCAAGTTGCGGCAATGTCATCGAACGCGAGGACCTCCAGAGGCAGCAGAAATTGTTCGAGCGCGGACTGGTTCTTTTCCGGCTGGCTGCTCTTGGCGACTCCAAAGCTCAACTCCCCCAGAGTGATCGATGAGATGGCAACGTCGCCGGGCTTGTGACGCTGCAGCCGGCCGATGAGCTCACGCGGCTGGCGCTTGATGAGGGCAATACAAATATCGGTATCGAGCATCCACATCAGAACGACTCGCGACGATCGTTGCCTTCGGGCTGCGCCCGATCGGTCATGAAGTCGTTGCTGAACTGACTCAGGCTGTCGACCAGTGCCCCCCAGGACTTCTTCTTGGGCAACAGCACGACCGCATTACCGGCCTTCTTGATCAGCACCTCGTCGCCGTCGAAGCGGAATTCCTTGGGCAGGCGCACGGCCTGGCTCTCGCCGTTCTTGAAAAGCTTGGCGGTTTTCATATCGGCACCCTCGCGTTCAGCCCGTCCCATACAACGCGAGAAAGTATATACTTTTCATATATACTTGCACAAGCCCCGGCCCCGGCATACGCCTGTCACATTCCCGACATATCCTCATCGCGAACGAATTCTTGCTCCCACGACAGGCGCTCTCGGTTCATGAAACGGTTCGGAAAAGCTCCCGCGCTCCTCGCGCTTCTCATCGCATCCACTCTGACCGGTGCCGACAGCCTGGCGGATCCGTTACATAAGTACGGGAATGAAGGCGCGTGGTGTCACGTCGATAGTGGTTGGATGTTTCCGGAGAGCGTGGGAGGCTTTGCGCGGGTTTTGCAGCCGTACAGTATTGATGGCAACAGCGATGCAGCGGGTGCCGAGTATCGGCAGGCGTCGGGCCCGCTGCAGGGCGCGGTCGAAGTTGATGTCTATGGCATCGATTCGATGGCGGCCGATGCAAACATCGATGGCGCGAAGGCGACGGCCGCCGGTAAAGCGGGCGAAGGCGCGAAGATCGAATCGGAGAAGCCGTTCAAGCTCGGTGCGGCGAAGGGCCTGCAGGGCGTGAAGATCAAGTATGCGGCCGACGCGGGCGAACGGACCAATCTCTATTACTTCACGACGGATCGCTGGCATGTGAAGGTGCTGGCCAAAGGCACGGGCAAAGAAAGCGATAAGGCGCTCGATGCGTTCGTGCAGGCGTTGCCGTGGAATACACTGGGCACGAACCCGGGCATTCACTGAGATTCCAGATGCGCCCTTCTGTCATCGTCGTCGCGCTGGGCATGGCCGCCGCCTGCGGCGGACTTGTTTATATGCAGGCGACCCGACAGTCGACCGATGCGACTGCCGGGCCGGCGGCATCGGGCGCGCAGGCGTCTAGAGAAGGATCGGCGGCGGCGACCGAGTCATCCGGACCTGACGCCGCAGCGTCGTCAACGAACAGTAATGCGGCAATGGAAACTGCAGCGGCCGCGCAGAATGATGACGATGCAATCGCGGCGAGCAAAGCGTCGAGGCCCGACACCGTCGAGCAATGGATCAAGGACACGCAAGACAGCGACCCGAAGATCCGAGCCGCGGCGATCGCGAAGCTCGCCAACGCACCGAAGGCGCAAGCGCTGCCCGCGCTGAAGAACGTGCTCGAAACCGGCGAGCCCGACATCGATCGTCACATCGCCCTCAATTCATTGCACACCCTCGCCTTGCGCGATGGCGACAAGAACGGTCAGGTCCGCGATGTGATGCGCAGCGCGATTTATCACAGCGATAACGACGGTGTGATGCAGACCGCGCAGTCGCTGCTCGACGATGTCGAAGCAGCGCTGTCCGAACCGCCGCCGCAGAAGAATTAGAAGCTCACGATTGTCGGCGCGATAAAAGAGGCGGCGCACCGAGCGCCGCCGGTCTGGCGAATCATGCGGCTACGATGCCGACGATACGATCGATCGACCAGTAAGCGGCGATAGCGCCAATGGCATAGAGCGCCGGCGTGCGCGCCATGACAAATTGCGGCGTCGATGCCAGGGCGCGGTACACCCCATAACAAAGGCCGACCACCAGCAGCTGACCGACCTCCACGCCCACATTGAATGTGAGCAAGGCGACAAACATGTTGTTCTTCGGCAGGCCGATCTCGGCCAGTGCGCCCGCGAAGCCCAGCCCGTGCACCAGGCCGAACAGGAACGCCACCAGTGCGGGCCAGCGCCGCGACAATGTTTGTTCCTTATGCAGCGCCTCACCGGCCACCAGCATGATGGACAACGCAATAGTCGCCTCCACCGGCGGCGGACGCAGCGTCAGCAACCCGAGCGAGCTCAGCGCCAGGGTCAAGCTGTGCGCGAGCGTGAACGCGCTGATCGTGAACACCAGTCGTTTGTTGAATCCAACCAGGAACAGCAGCGACAGCACGAACAGCAAATGATCGAAGCCGCTGAGGATGTGCTCGACCCCCAGCGTCACATACGCCCACGCAATCTCACCCGAACCGCGCTTGTCTTCGGCCGAACCATACAAATGCACTTCCGGCTGGCGCGTGGTGATCGTGAACACCTGCTTCTGACCGTCCAGCCAGTAGATCTTCACGATGGCAGCCGAATAGTCGCCGCCGACGCCGTTGACACGCAGCGTGCCGAACAGGCCTTTGTCGCCGCAGCGGAGCATGTTCAGCTCCGCCGTGCAGGGCTCGGGCCACACGGGCGCGAGCACCACGGAAGGCGCCTTATCGCTGCTCGCCGTCCATTGCCACAGGAACTCGCCTGGCGACGTCTCGCGCACTTCCATTTCCGCCATGCTCAGCTCATGGGCGGAGACGGCGCTCGACACCAGCGCCAGGAACGCGAGAAGCAATAGATGCAGCTTGCGCATTACTGCTTCACCCCGTCGATCACGATGGTGTACTTCTTGGCCAGCGCGGCGACGGCGGCACTACGCTGCTCGGACATCACAGCGTCGGTCCAGTCGCCCGTCACCACGCCGCGCAGCTGCTCGAAATCGGCGGGCTGCAGAGCGACGACGGATTCGAGCCGCATCGCTCGCCAGCCGCTCTTGGTCTGCAACGCACGCCACTCGCCCGGCGTCGAGCTTTCCAGCGCGGTGGCGAACTCTTCGCCATAGCTCTTCACCAGATTGTCGTGCGGACGGTCTTTGAAAACGCGCAGCCCGGCCTGCACCTCCGGCGTGGCGCCGGCGTTCAGGGCATGCACGAACGAGCGGATGGTGGCTTCGGAGGACTCGCCGGCGATCACGGCTTCCTCGAAATTGAAGCGCTGGGGAATGTCATAGCGGGCGCGGTTCTTCTCGAACCACTCGCGCAGCACCTTGTCGTCGTACTCCGGACGTTTGGTATTGCTGTCCACCATGCTCAGCGCCTTGAAGATCACGCGTTCGCGAATGGTCTTGTCGCCCCGGTCCAGGCCCAGCGCCAGCCCTTCGCGATACAACACTTCGTTGTCGAGCCACACCCGGCGCAGCGCCCGCAGCTCATCGGCATCGGGCTTGTGGCCGCGAGCGGCTTCGAATACCTGCTGTGCTTCGGCATCGACTTCCGCGTCGAGCACGATGAGATTCGGATCCTCGGCCTGGCCGGCGATCAGCGAGTCGACGCCGAACAGCACGGCGCCGATCAGAATGAAATGTAACAACGGCTCTCGCAGCCAATGTACGCGCTTAGCCGGCTCCTTGGATGCAGCGTCGCTTGAAGAAATTCCTGAGCTCGACAAAACGGATGACATATGTAATCGCCTCGACAGAAACAAATGAACGCCGCGCGTTGCCGCGCGGCGTTCGGATGGCTCCTCGATAACGGAAGGGTTACTTCACGTTAGCGACGATCGTGCCGTTCTTCACTTCGATGAAGATCGGGTTGCTGTAGAACCACAGATCCGACCAGGCGGCCACGTCATAGCTGACGTACTGCTGGCCCGTGACGGCCGGGAAGCGCGCCAGGTGAGCCGGGCAGCCATCGATGCTGGTGCCGGTGTAGACCGTGTTGGCCGGAATCTGCGTGGTCAGCTGCGTCGTGCAAGGAATCCGCAGCTTCGACGGATCGCTGGCATTCGTGTAGATGTCCGCGAGCGGGTTGCCGTCCGCATCGGTCTCGTAAGGCACAGAGGCCGGCAGGTTGGAACCGCGCAGACGAAGGTACTGCGTGGCCTTCACGCCGGAGAGACGGAAGGAAGCAACCTTGTAGTCGCCATCCGTCGTCCAGGTGCCGTTGCCGAACGTCTTCACCACGCCCGCCGAGGTGTTCTTCGCACCGGCAGGAACCGTGCTCATGTCCGGATTGTCGACCCAGTTGTCCGGCCACTGACCCGAGTACGTTGCCAGGCCCGGCTTGACCATGCCGGTCACCAGACCGCCGATCACATCGAAGTGATCAAGCACAGGCTGGTTCAACGGCTGGGTCTTGCTGATCTGGAGCAGCGAAGGATTCGGGAAGGTGTACGGCGAGTAGTTGGTGCCGGACGGATCGCGAACCACGACGGTCACGAGCACGTCGTCGTTGTTGTTGATCTTGAGCTTCTCGCCCATGACCGCGCAGTTGGCATTGATGTTCACTTCAGTGCCGTTCTTCGCAGCTTCCAGAGCGATCGCTTCCAGCTCAGCCGCGCCTTCGTCACCCTTGAAGCGCGAGTCGGAGCAGGCCACGAACGCCAGACGATCGATCAGCTGACCGGACGCCGCGAAGCTGTTGCCGCTACGCAGCCCGTCCACGATCTCCTGCGGAGCCGCCGGGCCGCCCTTGTCACGGCTGGTCTTGCGGACCATCACGAAGTCGCGCTGATATTCGCCAGGATAGAAGTCCTGAGTCGAACGACGGTCGTCGGCAGAGAAGCTGCCGCGGTTGTGCCAGTCGGAGCTGGCGAAGAACCACCAGTTGCGACCTTCACCCAGCAGCGCGTCCCACACGCCGCCGACCTGGCCGGCATACACGCCGGTGCCGCCCCAAGTGGTGCCGCCGACGCTGTCGACGCGCACGCCACCGATGCTGTTACGGTCCGGGCTGTACTCGCCGCGGTTGTCGGAAGCGCCGTGACCCGGCTGGCTCTCGAAGCCGAACGCAACCTTCGGCGCCGCGTTGTTGAAGTTACGCAGGTGCTCGATGTTGAAGCCGTTGTTGCCGTCCGGGTTGAACGGTCCAGCGCGCTCGAGGTGCGCCGGGACGTAGTAGCTGGTGTACGGGTGATAGCTGGCCATCCACTTCAGCGCGTCGACGGTCTTGTTGTGACCGCGCACGCCGCTGCCCACGCCGCCGGCGGGGAACAGCTTGGCTGCATTCGGCTTCCAATCCGGGTTGGTGGAATAGTCGATGCCGGGCACCGAGCAATCCCAGTTGTTGGCGCCACCGCGGCTGTTGTCGGTGTCACCGCGATCGAAGCAGTACGACCACTGAGCGAGCGCGTTGGCATCGCCGACCGGCACGTAGCTGCCCGGGCCCACGGCGCCGTTCTTGCCGACGACCTGGCCGCTGACGACGGACATCGAGGTGTGCTCGTGACCGGCGACGACCGATTCCATGCCGACGAACACCGGCAGGTTCTTCTGGCCGCTCAGATATTCAGCGACCGGGTACTGCAGTTCCTGCAGCGACTGCCAACGCCACATGCTCGGGCTGGCTTGCGAAGACAGCGGAGTGGTCGAACTGCCGTCGGAAGAGCCGGTGTTGCCCTTCACCGCGGCGGCGCCGATGCTGTTCGCCCAAGTGGTGGTCGGGCCCTGGCCCTGCACGAACGGATACGGCTCGCTGCTCAGCGACGCGTCTTCGACGAGCGTGCAATTGCGGTTGCCGTTGCCGCCGTGGCCGGCCTGCACGAACCAGTCGAGGCCCCAGGGCGTGTCCTGCTTGTCCGTCACCTTCTTGATCAGCTTCTGCATCGAAATGGAGCCGTCGGAGCAGGTGGTGTGATTGTGGAAGTCGCCGGTGGCGTACACGCCTTCGGCGCGCGGGCCGACTTCGACTGCGGGTTTACCGGAATCCTTGGCTAATGCTGGGGCCATCGTGGCCGCACTGAGTACCGCCGCGACCGCTGTCGCGATCTGGGTCCGGGTGATTGCAACTCTCATTTGTTTCGAAGCTCCCTTCAAGCTATCGGGTGTGTTGTGAGAAGGACCCGCAGCGTAGAAGGGCGATATGACTACATTGTGAACGATAGATGATGCTTGCGGCGGTTCCGAGAAACTGCATCGGCGTCGCTGTCACGAAGGCGTAGCAATCCGCTTCCTATAATAAAAGGTTGCGCAGTCGCGCGAGTTCATCGAAGCAGTCGTCAGCAATGTCCGGAACGCCCGAGGTTTTCAGTCTTTTTCCCACGCCGGTCATGAAGATACCCGGTGCGTTGCCACGTCAGCTGGTCGCTGGCCTGGTCGCTCACTTCAGCGAGCACGCGCGCACCTTAAATAATTCTTCAGCCAATCTCTCGCACACCTCGATGCTGAAGCCGTCGGACAGCCCGCTGCTGGTGACGGCGGCCACTGTCATAACTCCGATGCTCGGCGAGTTCGGCGCACTGATGTTCGGCGAGCGCTTGCCGTGGTCGCTGAAAGAGATGTGGGTGAACCTGCTCGACACCGGCGGCCGGCAGTCGATGCACAACCACGCCAACAGTTTCATCTCCGGCGTCGCCTACCTGACGCCGACGCATCCGGACTCGCGCACCGTGTTCATGAAGTCGCCCGGCGGCACCGAGTTCTCGTTCAAGAACGATCACGAAGGCGTGGTCACCGGCCCGTTCAACGCCGAGAAGTGGATCAGCCCGCAGCCGGAGCCGGGCGACATCGTTCTGTTTCCCAGCTACATCATGCACGCCGTGCCCCCCAACCCCGGCGAGCGCCGGATCACGCTGGCGTTCAACGCCATTCCGACGCAGCTGGATTCGTGGGGGTACAAGATTGGGTTCAGCGGCTGAGGGGTGTCCCAGCAGTCGCCGGATATTCCGGGCGCATCGCAAGCAGCGAGCCATTGAGCGGGATCGAGCTTGATAACCATGGCCAGTAGTGAGCCCTTAGCGGGATCGAGCCCGAGATAACCATGGCCAGTAGTGAGCCCTTGGCGGGATCGAGCCCGAGATAACCATGGCCAGTAGTGAGCCTCTAATAGAAGCATCGGGCGTCGCCGCCGAGGTGGGCGGTCTCGAGCGCGGTCGTTCGTATCATATGGCGTTGGCGTGCGTGTTGATGGTCGCGTCCGGGTTCGCCGGGCTCGCTTATCAAATCGTCTGGACTCAGCAAAGCACGTCGTGGCTCGGTCATGAGTCGGCGGCCGTGCTCGCCGTCGTTGCGGCGTTCTTCGGTGGATTGGCGCTCGGTGCGCTGACGCTCGGCTCTCGGATTGATCGGAGTGCGCGACCTGCTCGCTGGTATGCGGGTTGTGAGATTGTCATTGGTGTTTGGAGCCTGACGCTCGCCGCGTTACTTGAGCCGGCGTCGAGTGCGTTGCTTGGTTTGATTGGTCCGCAACCCTCAGCGGCATGGCACTGGTTCGTCGCGTTCTTCGGCGCGGCGCTGCTGCTGTTGCCGGCGACGGTGGCAATGGGTGCGACGCTGCCGGCGATGGAACGTGTGTTCGCGGCGACTTCGGTTAGGAATATCTCGATCAGCGCCCTGTACGCCGCGAACACCGCCGGCGCCGTGGTTGGCGTGATAGCCGCCGCATTCTGGCTCGTACCGCAGCTCGGGTTGGCCCACTCAGCCCTCGCGTGCGCCGTGCTGAACTTCGCCTGCGCGGCGGTGGCGTTGAGTTTGCGAACAAATGGCGCGAATCATGAGGGCGCAGCCAACG
This sequence comes from Steroidobacter flavus, assembly GCF_042651805.1. NCBI lineage: Bacteria > Pseudomonadati > Pseudomonadota > Gammaproteobacteria > Steroidobacterales > Steroidobacteraceae > Steroidobacter > Steroidobacter flavus. The sequence goes on from NZ_JBHSDU010000003.1 coordinate 887,173, forward strand.
CCAACGCTCACGTTTCGACCGCAACGACAGCGACTTCCGCCGACTCCGGCGCCGGGACGGCCCCCTCAGAGCACGTTGATCGAGCGGCGGCAGCGCCGTTGAAGGGCACTGGCTTTGCGGAAGTTGCGGACTCCGCCATGGCAAGTCATCGCGCGCCAGCGATCGAGACCACGCGCGGTCCGTCGCACATTCTCCTGCTTCTTGGCGCGACGGGCTTGCTCGGCATCGGCTACGAAGTCCTCGTCGTTCGCGCGCTCAGTCAGGTCGCGGAGAACACGGTTTATACGTTTGCGCTGTTGCTCGCGGTTTACCTGATCGGCACCGCGCTCGGCGCTGCAATTTATGGCCGGTGGTTTATCGCACGGGCGACCGTGCCCACTAGCACGTCGCTGGGGGCGAACAAGTTCACATCGAGCCGCGACACCTCGCCGAACGGTCACATAGAAACAAACGGCAGCGTGCCCGCCGACAGATTACTCACGCCTCTGATTCAAACCCTCGCCGCCACCTGCCTCCTCGGCACCCTGCTCCTCGCCGGCACGGACGAAATCAAAAACTCGCTGATCGCTCTATTCGGCCCAAGCGTAACGTCCGCGCTCGCGGGTGAAGTCGCGATGGCGGTCATCGCATTCTTATTACCCACAATCGTGATGGGTGCCCTCTTCAGTCACCTCAGCACCAGCGCCCGTGACAAAGGCATCAGCTTCGGCCACGCCATCGGTGTGAACACCTTGGGCGCAGCCATCGCGCCGCTGTTGTTCGGCGTCGTGCTTCTTCCCATGCTGGGATTGAAACCCGCGCTGCTCCTGATATCCGCCGGCTACTTACTGCTTGCCGCAAAACAAGCCTGGTCGCGCCCCGTGCAATGGGCACTAATCGCCGCCACCGTCGCCGGCATCATCTGGGGCCCGTCGCTACACAACACTCACATCCCCGAAGGCGGAAGGTTGGTGAGTTATTTCGAAGGCGTGATGGCCAGCGTCAGCGTGATCGAAGACGAGTCAGGCATCGCGACCCTGCACATCAACAACAGGCAACAGGAAGGCAGCAGCGCTACGCTGCTGGCAGACGCACGTCAGGCACTGCTGCCCGTTCTGCTCCACCCCAATCCGAAACGTGCATTGTTTCTAGGCCTGGGCACCGGACTGACCTCGTCCTCAGCCACGCTGCAACCCGATCTGCAGGTCGACGTCGTCGAACTGGTCCCGCAAGTCATCGACGCCGCCGCGCATTTCGAAAGCTCTTATTCAAGCGACGCCGACCGCACCCGCATGCACACAATGAGCGCCGACGCACGCCGCTTCATCCGCACGAGCGAGCAACGCTACGACGTGATCGTCGCCGACAACTTCCATCCGGCCCGCAGCGGCTCGGCGTCCCTATACACCGTGGAGCACTTCGAAGCCGTCCGCCAACGGTTGTCAGAAGGCGGAGTGTTCTGCCAATGGTTGCCGCTGCATCAGCTCGATCTCGATACCCTGCGCAGTATCGTTCGCTCGTTCATGACTGTGTATCCGCACGGCGCGGCAGTGCTCGCAACCCTCAGTCTGGACACACCAACGGTCGGATTGATCGCTCACCGCGATGACGAACTCTTCCGCCGTGACGAAGTGCGTGCTCAACTAGCGACCGCGCGCTCCTACAACGTGGAAAACTTCGGCATCACCGACGACCTGGCCCTGCTCGGCAACTTCATCGCCGGCCCGCAATCGTTAGAAACATTTGCCGGCACAGCCCCGCTCAACACCGACGACCGCCCGATCGTCGCGTACCGCGCACCGAACATCACTTACCTGCCGATCTCGACGCCGCGCGAACGACTACTCGAACTACTGAGCGACGTCACGGTAAGACCAGAAGAAATCCTGGCCGACGAGCAACACTCAGACTGGGATCGCCGACTCGCCGCCTATTGGACCGCTCGCAATCGCTTCGTCGTCGCCGGCCAACACGTGCGACCGACCTCCGACGTTCGCGACATGCTGGCGCAAGTGCGCGAACCGCTGCTCGAGGTGTTACACCTCAGTCCGGATTTTCGCCCGGCTTACGACCCGTTGGTCCGCATGGCGGCCGCTCTGGCCGGCCGGGATGGCGCGGCCGCCCGCGCCTTGCTGAGCGAATTGCAGCAGGTACAGCCCGACCGGCCGGAAGCCGCGCGATTGTTGAGTGAGATCGACTCACAGGGGCAGTAAGCGAAGATTTGTATTGCCAGGTCAACTGGACTGTAGATAGCCGTCTGCAACGCAGCCATGCGTACAAATGCAGACATCGCCACGCGACCGTCGACCTTCGAATGCTTCGACCAGTTCAGCGGCGAAGGTCGACCGCTGAAACATTCGACGCCGCTGAAACTCATGTTCACAACACGCTGTCGCTGCAGGGATCGACAGCCACTATAATCGACTCACGCCCCACCCACCGATGGCTCATGTCAGAACCGTCCCTGTATTCGAGACTGCTCGGCCCGGCCTTCGAGGACCTGCCGTCCGCTCTCAAAAGCATTCACGACGCCCGCCGTTCCAAGCGGTACGTCGGCCGATGTGACATTCGCGGCGGCGGCCCGATTGCCAGAACCATAGCCCGCCTCGCAGGCCTGCCCGTCGCCCGGGCCGATGCGCCCATCGAAGTCACGGTCAACGTCACGGCAACCGGCGAGCACTGGCTACGAAAGTTCGGCAGCCAGCGCATGCAATCGCGACTGACCTGGCGCAAGCAGCGAATGGAAGAGCGACTCGGGCCGATCGTGCTCGCCTTCGAGCTGTCTGCACAGCAGGAACGTATCATTTGGTCCTTGTACAGCGCGCGTCTGGCATTGTTACCTGTGCCGCTGACCTGGCTGCTGAAATGCGGAGCGACGGAATCCCTCGATCAGGGTCGCTACGGCTTCGATGTGAGCGCGCACGTGCTAGGCATCGGGCTCGTCGTTCACTACAAGGGATGGCTGGTCGAGCATGAATGACCGGGTGCTGGTGTTCGACGGCGTGTGCGTATTGTGCAGTCATTGGGTGAGCTTCGTACTCGAGCACGATCGACAGCGGTTGTATAAGTTCGCAGCCATGCAGACGGCCACCGGTCGCGAGCTGTTGACGAGCCACGGTCTGGATCCGGACGATCCCAAGTCGTTTCTATTGTTGGAAGGCGGGCGAGGCTATATGGACACGGATGCCCTGATTCGAGTGCTCAGGTCCTTCGGCGGGCGCTGGCGGATCGTCTCGACACTGATCCGGTTGATGCCGCGTTTCATCCGCGACGCCTTTTATCGAGCGATCGCACGCAATCGCTACAAGCTGTTCGGCAAGCACGACGTGTGCATCGTCCCGAGCGCCCAGACCGCGGACAGATTCTTGAGCTGATCATGAAGTCCGTCGTCGTCCTCGGAGGCTATGGCAACTTCGGTCGCCGCATCGTCGATGCGCTGGCGCGCGAGCGTGACACTCGCGTGTTTGTTTCCGGGCGTGATGTGCAGCAAGCAACGGCCGTCGCCCAAGAGATTGGCGGCTCGGCGGAACCACTTCGTCTCGATGCTTACGCCGCCGATTTCACCGCCGAGCTGCGCAAAGTAGGCGCGACCATCGTTGTTCATACAGCAGGCCCATTCCAAGGACAGGAATACGCAGTGCCTCGCGCGTGTGTCGCCGCCAAGGCTCACTACCTCGATCTCGCGGATGGGCGTGGCTTCGTGTGCGGCATCAGAGCACTCGATGAAGAAGCGAAGCTGAATGACGCTCTGGTCGTCAGTGGCGCGAGCTCCGTGCCCGCACTTTCATCCGCCGTCGTTGACGCACTCGGCGCGCAGTTCTCCTCGATCGAAAGCATCGATCATGGCATTACCTCCGGCGCCCGGCCGCCAGGTAAAGCGACCATGGACGGCGTGCTCGCTTACGCGGGCAAGCCTTTCAAACAATGGCGCGACGGTCAGTGGCAACAAGTGTGCGGCTGGCAGGATCTGACGCGTCGTTTGTATCCGACACCCATCCAGGGCCGCTGGATCGCCAACTGCGACGTGCCCGACCTGGATTTGTTTCCTGAACGATATCGACTGGTGCACACCGTGCAGTTCCGTGCCGGTGTCGGCCCGGCGTCGAGCATGATTGGATTGTGGTTCGCCTCCTGGCTGGTGCGAGTCGGATTACTCACTTCGCTACAGAGCTGGGTGCCCGCGCTCCATCGCACGGCCAGCACGCTCGCGCCCTTCGGCTCGAAGCGCAGCGCCATGCACGTGACCGTTCGTGGCATCGACTTGAACGGCGAGCCCGCGGTCCGCAACTGGTTTCTGTTGGCCGATCAGGATCACGGCCCCTTCATTCCCTGCTTCCCCGCCATCGCCCTGGCCCGCAAGCTGGTGCGCGATGAAATCTCCGCACGCGGTGCCATGCCGTGCATGGGCTTGCTCACCGTCGATGACATTCTTTCTGTCGGCGACGGCCTCGACCTGCGCGTCGTCGTGGGCTGACGCTGCACTTCCTTCGTATTCTCCGGGCGCTCGCCCCGGTTAATAAAGCACGCAGATTCCATTCCTCGCACTCGATTGCAAGCATTCGGACATATCCGGCTGCGACAGTGCCGTAGCACGTTCACGCTTAGGAGCGCTTTATGACCAAGACCTCGAGCACCGTCACTACCAAAGACGGCACGACGATTTACTACAAGGACTGGGGCACCGGACAGCCGGTGGTCTTCAGCCATGGTTGGCCGCTGTGCTCCGACAGTTGGGAAGCGCAGATGCTGCACGTGGCGAGCAATGGGTTTCGCGCCGTCGCTCATGACCGTCGCGGTCACGGCCGCTCGAGCCAGCCGTGGGAAGGCAATGAGATGAACACCTACGCCGACGATCTCGCGGCGGTCATCGAAGCCCTGGATCTGAAAGATATCGTGCTGATCGGCTTCTCGACGGGCGGCGGTGAGGTCGCGCGCTACATCGGTCGTCATGGCACCAAGCGGGTCGCCAAAGCTGCGCTGATCTCGTCCGTGCCGCCGCTCATGCTCAAGACCGCGGCGAATCCGGGCGGTTTGCCGATCGAGGTGTTCGATGGCATTCGCGCGGGCTCGCTCGCCGACCGCTCACAGTTGTACCAGGATTTCGCCAACGGCCCGTTCTTCGGCGCCAATCGCCCGGGCGCGAAAGTCTCGCAGGGCATGAAGGACTCGTTCTGGCTGCAAGGCATGATGGGCGGCCACAAGAACACCTACGACTGCATCAAGGCGTTCTCCGAAACCGACTTCACCGAAGATTTGAAAAAGTTCGACGTGCCGACGCTGGTCATCCATGGCGATGACGATCAGGTCGTTCCCATCGATGCGGCCGGCCGGGCGTCGGCGAAGCTCGTCAAGAACAGCACGCTCAAGGTGTACAAAGGCGCGCCCCACGGCATCACCGACACGCACAAGGAACAGCTCAACAAGGATTTGCTGGAGTTCATCAAAGGCTGACAGGCCTTCTGGAACAGCGGCGGATTTTTCGGCAGGATGTTTTCTTCGGAAGGCCTGCTGAGAGACCGCCGCTATGTTCAGTCACATCCACCTTGGCACTCGAGACCTGCCTCGCGCCGAGGCGTTCTACGACGCCGTTCTTCTTCCCATCGGCTTGAAACGTCGGCAAGTCATTCCCGACGGCGGGCCCGATTGCGCCTGCTGGGTCTCTCCCGACCGAACGCTGCCTCGCTTCTACGTTACGCTCCCTTTCAACAGACAGGAAGCTTCCGTGGGCAACGGCACGATGGTCGCATTCATGGCCCCCGATCCGGCCGCGGTCGATCGTTCCTATCGCGCCGGCATCGCCGCCGGCGGCTCCGACGAAGGCCCGCCCGGCGAGCGACTCCACTACGGCAAAGGCTACTACGGCGCCTATCTTCGCGACCCCGATGGCAACAAAGTTCACATCGTCCATCGCGGCGACCTGCCGTGATCGACGAAGGCCGCGCCCAGGAGCGGCGCGGCCTTCAAGGTTGGAGTCCGTTCCGAACGAATATTCCTTAAGCAGCGCGACGGCGGCGGAAGATTCCCATGCCGGCGAGCGCCGAGCCGAGCAGCCAGAACGCGGCCGGCAGCGGTACCGGTGTGACGCTCACGTTCATGGAGTAGGCGAAGATGCCTTCCAGCGGGAAGCCCGACTCGCCACCGACGGCGATCGTGTACACGCCGCTCGACGGCAACACCAGGTTCAGCAGGCTGGTGCCGATGGCGCCAGTCACGGGATTGGTGCCGGCGACAAAAATGTTGTCGCCGAAATCGCCGTAGTTGCTGAAGCCGGGGATGAGCAGTTCCATCTGCTCAACCACGCCCTGATACACGCTCACGCCGAACTCGATCGCCGAGGACTGCACGACGATGGACAACGTGTCGCCCGCGTTCGCGGTGAACGACCAGAAGTTGACCTGGTCGCCATCGGTGGCGTTCGACTCGATCCATGCGCTGGAGCTGGTGACGCTGCTCTCGACCGTGCCGCCGCCGGTGACATCGCCGCTCAGCACTTGAGCGAACGACGCCACCGGCAACAACAGCACGGCCCACAGCCATACCGCACGAATGATAGTTTTCATGGCGGTACTCCTTACAGCGCGCCGTTGTCCCAAGGACCGGTGATGGCGAGCGTGATGCCCGGCGTCTGCAGGTTCACGAACATCCACTTCTCGAAGAAGGTCGCGCCACACCACTCGGTGTTGGTGTAGTTGCCCGGCGGGATGAGCGCGGCGACCTGGCCACCGGCATTCAACGCCGCATCGGCCTGCTGCAACTGAGCCGCGGTGAAGTTCATGCGGTTTTCCGCGAAGATGAACGTGCCGCCCGTCTGCGTCAGACCACGCAGACGTTGGATGCTGTTGCCACCGTCTTCGCACAACACGATGCCGCCGCGCGGGCTGACAGCGATGTTGTCCGGCATGTTGACTTCGGCGTTGCTCACACCGGCGCCGGTGGAGTTGAACACGATCGTCAACGTTTCACGACGCGGGTCGTAGCAATACACCTGGCCCTGGCGAGCGGTGCCGCCGCTGGTGCTGACGAAATAGATCTTGCCGCTGTCGTAGTAAGCACCTTCCAGACGCGCGAAAGCAGCGCGGCCCGGCGCGGAGTTATAAACGCGACCGTTGATCGCTTCGACATCCGTCACCTGCACCCACTCGACATTCCAGGTCGTGCCCGCCGGATGATCGACGTACACACCGTTCAAGCCGCTGAAGTTGAAGTTGTCGGTGCCCGCCACCTTCATCGCGAACAGCGTGCCGCCCAGGTGCAGCTTGCCGTACTGATTCGGCACGAACTTGTAGAACGCGCTCGGCGTGACGTCTTCGGTCTGATACACGATGCCAGTGGCAGGATCGACGGCAACGGCTTCCCACTCCGACTTGCCCATCGCGCGCAGCGGCTGGCCAGTGGCGGCGCCGTAGCCCGGCACTTCGAAGATCCAGCCGTGACGCACGCCGGCCGGAGAAACATCGCCCGCTTCTTCGCAGGAGAGCCACGAGCCCCAAGGCGTGCGGCCGCCGGCGCAGTTACGCACCGTGCCGGTGAGCGACGCATACGAGCTCACGAACTTGCCGGTCGCAGTATCGAACAACACGTTGGTCGTGCCGCCGCGAGCATAGGTCGGGTCGTAAGCGGCAGGCGCGTTGAACGCGACACCGCCGGTGCCCTGCTCATGATTACGAACCATCACGATCTGGCTGCCCTTCGCCGCGACGACGGCCATGCCGTCATGGGCGCCGGGTGTGCGCTGACCGTCGGCCATCGGCTGACCGCTCCAGCCGTAGCTGCGATACGTGAAGCCGGCAGGCAACGCGATCAGCGGCAGACCGGTGGTGAGATCGTTGACCGGAGCGACCGGACCGTAGTCATCCGAGTACGGCAGCTCTGCCGCACTGACTTCGCGACGCGCCAGCATCGCGGCGAAAGAAATCGATGCGGCACCCACCACACCGTTCCGAATGAATTCACGACGATTAGCGACAGGACGGACGTCGTCCGTGCCCGGCTCACGAGATTGATCGGTCATTGCTGAACCCCTCACCGTTCTTGGAAAAAGAAATGTGCCGGCAGCAGTGATCGAAGCCGTAGCTTGCGACTGCTGGCGCGGCGGCGAGGATTGTTCAGTGACGATGTTTAGTGATGATGGCGCGGGCGCGAACGCTCCATGACTAAATGCGCACGCGCTCGCGCTCCTGTCATACGTAAACTGACAGCGACGTCAGATTAGCGTTGCCGACGACGCTGCGCCTGCCAGTAACGAATGATCACGAAGCCGGTGGCCATGCCACCCAAGTGGGCGAAGTGCGCGATACCCGACGCGGTCTGCGTCACGCCCATCACCAATTCGAAGATGCCGTACAGCGTGACGAACAACCACGCCGGCATCGGGATCGGAGGGAATATCAGCATCAGCATGCGACGAGGAAACGCCATGCCGTAGGCGAGCAGCAAACCGAATACGCCGCCCGACGCGCCGACCACCGGTCCGGACATTCCGCCCGCAGCCGCTGTGACGATCAAGTGCATGGCCGCAGCGCCGACGACACACGCGAGGTAATAAAACAGATAACGCCGCGAGCCGAACAACCGCTCGATGTCCGAACCGAACATGAACAGCGCGAACATGTTGAAGAACAGGTGCGTCAACCCGCCATGCAGGAACCCGTAGGTCAGCAGCTGCCAGATATGGAAGGCCGGGTAACCATACTGCTCGCCCTGCGGCGGCCACAGCGCGAACAGCACGTCGATCAGGCCGCCCAGCAGATACTGCAGGCCGAACATCACGACGTTGATGATGATCAGGAGTTTGTTGAGCGGGGTAATGCTGGGCATCGAGACTCTATGCGGGCTAGCGCGTCGGGTTAAAGCGACGCCCAAAACAAAAGCCCACCATGCGGTGGGCTCATAGGGGATCGAGGTTACAGCAAGGGGTCACGGATTTCGACCGTGGCCGGGCGCGGCAGTTCCCCGAAAGTGTAGGATGCCGCCCAGATCGCCCCCACGGATGAGCGAATGGCCAATCCATCACAATTCAAACTACTGGTCCAACGCCGCTTCCTGCCGTTCTTCGGCGCCCAGGCGCTCGGCGCGTTCAACGACAATGTCTACAAGAACACGCTCGTTATCCTCGCAACCTACCAGGCGGCGAGCTACACGAAGCTCGAGCCCTCGCTGCTGACCAACATCGCGGCCGGCCTGTTCATCCTGCCGTTCGTGCTGTTTTCCGGCATGGCCGGGCAGCTGGCGGATCGCTACGACAAGGCCCGGGTGCTGAAAGTCGTCAAGGCCGCCGAAATCGGCATCATGGGCGTCGCGGGGGTCGGCTTCGCCACCCACAATATAGAAGTGTTACTCGCCGCCCTGTTCCTGATGGGCATGCACTCCACTTTCTTCGCGCCCGCCAAGTACGGCCTGTTGCCCGAGGTACTGCGCGACTCGGAGCTGGTCGGCGGCAACGCCATGGTGGAAATGGGCACGTTCGTGGCGATTGTGCTCGGCACATTGGTCGCGGGTCTGCTCGCGGCCCATGGCGGCACCGCCCTGATCGTGACGACGCTCGTGGCCATTGCATTGTTGGGCTTTCTCAGCAGTCTCGCGATTCCGAAGCTGCAACCCGCGGCGCCGACGCTGAAGATCGATTGGCGCCCATGGACTTCGACATGGGAAAACCTGCGCGCGGCCGGCGAGTCGCGCACGGTATTTCTATCCATCCTCGGCATCTCCTGGTTTTGGTTCTACGGCGCCCTCGTGCTCGCGCAATTGCCGCTCTACACCAAGGATGTGCTCGGCGGCAGCGAAGAAGTGGTGACGGTGCTGCTCGTGATGTTCTCCGCCGGCGTCGGCATCGGCTCATTGCTCTGCGAGCGCTTGTCCGGGCGCCAGGTGGAAATCGGCCTGGTGCCGTTCGGCTCCATCGGCCTCACGGTGTTCGCGGTCGATCTGTATCTCGCGACACCCGCGATGGCGGGCTCCAACTTGTCGGCTCGCGACTTCATCCACGCGCCGGGCTCCTGGCGCGTGCTGATGGACATGGCGTTGATCGGTCTGTTCGGCGGTTTGTTTATCGTGCCGCTGTACGCAATGGTTCAACAGCGCACGCGTCGCGAGATCATGTCGCGCGTCATCGGTGCGAACAGCATTCTCAACGCGGTGTTCATGGTCGTCGCCGCCGGCGTCGCGGCCCTCGCGTTGCATTTCGGGCTGACCATTCCGCAGCTGTTGCTGTTGACCGGCGTGCTGAATGCGTTCGTCGCGATTTATATCTACAGCCTGGTGCCCGAGTTCCTGTTGCGCTTCGTCGCGTGGCTGTTGATCCACTTCGTGTATCGGCTCGACCGCCGCGGCATCGACAACATTCCCGAGGAAGGGCCGGCGCTGCTCATCTGTAATCACGTCGGCTTCGCCGATGCCATTGTGATCTCGGCCGCATGCCCGCGCCCCATCCGTTTCATCATGGAAAGCAGCATCTTCAAGATCCCGGTGCTGAAGACCATCTTCCGCGGTATGAAGGCGATTCCGGTGGCCCCGCAGAAGGAAGATCCGGAAGTGTATGAGCGCGCCTTCCAGCTAGTCGCCGCCGAGCTGCGCGACGGCAACTTGGTTTGTATCTTCCCCGAAGGCCGACTCACCCCTGACGGCGAGATCGGTGAGTTCCGCGCGGGCATGATGCGCATTTTGAAAGAGACCCCGGTGCCGGTGGTGCCGCTGTCCCTGTCCGGGCTGTGGGACTCGATGCTCTCGCGCAAATACAAACAAGTGTGGAAACGTCTGCCGCGCCGGTTCCTGGCCAAGATCACGCTGAAAGCCGGCGAGCCGGTCCCGCCGGACCAGGCCGAAGTTCACGACTTGCGCCGACGCGTTGTCGAGCTGCGCGGCTCGGCGCAGTAGGGGCCAAAAAAAAAGCCCGCACTAGGCGGGCTCAACAGGGGGATCGGGTTCAAAAATGCGACGGTGGTTATGACACCATCCTCGGGTCGCATTGACACTTGTTCAAAAGTACGGTCATCAAGCAGCGACACGATACGGGCGATATGCCAGTTTCAAATCGCGAGCCACTGCCTCACATGTGATGGCGCCCGCGTGAACATTCAAGCCCGCCGCCAGATGCGGATCGGCCGCCAGCGCTTTCTCCGCGCCGAGATCTGCCAGCTGTTTCACGTAGGGCAACGTTGCATTCGTCAACGCGAACGTCGACGTGCGCGGCACGGCGCCCGGCATGTTGGTGACGCAGTAGTGAATGACGCCATCGACAACATACGTCGGGTCGGCATGGGTGGTCGGCCGGCTGGTCTCGAAGCAACCGCCCTGGTCGATGGAAATATCCACCATCACGGCGCCCTTCTTCATCTTGCTCACCATCTCGCGCGTCACGAGCTTCGGCGCAGCGGCACCGACCACCAGCACCGCGCCGATCACGACGTCGGCTTGAGTCACTAACGATTCGATCGCTTCGGCCGTCGAGGCCATCGTCTTCAAGCGACCGGCGAACAATGCGTCGAGCTCGCGCAAACGCTTCAGCGAGCGATCGACGACAGTCACATCGGCCCGCATGCCGACCGCAATCTCTGCCGCCGCCGTACCGGACACACCGCCACCGAGCACCACCACCTTCGCGGGCGCCGTGCCGGGCACGCCACCGAGCAACACACCCAATCCACCATTCGCCTTCTGCAGCGTCGTGGCACCGACCTGCACCGACATACGACCGGCCACTTCACTCATCGGCGTCAGCAGCGGCAGCGAACCATTCGGCGCAGTGACTGTTTCATAGGCGATGGCCGTCGCACCGGACGCCATCAACGCATTGGCCTGCGCGGCATCGGCCGCGAGATGCAAATAGGTGAACAGCACCTGGCCCGGACGGAGCATCTGACACTCGACCAGCTGTGGCTCCTTGACCTTCACCACCAACTCAGCCCCGTCGAAGATCTCCTTGGCCGTCGCCACGATCTTGGCGCCCGCCGCGACATAGGCCGCGTCGTCGACCCCGATCCCCGCACCGGCCGTACTCTGTATGAGTACCTGGTGGCCTGACGCCACCAGCTCGCGGACACCCGCGGGCACCAGACCGACGCGATATTCGTGATTCTTGATCTCTTTCGGGACGCCGATACGCATAAGACCTCGTTGGAGACGACACGAGCAAAAATTTAGGCTTCGGCCGGCGCATGAAACTGCTGCATTCGGGCGCTTTCCAACGGATCTGTGGCAGAATCTGCGGCAGGTCTCCCAGGCTGCGACGGATTCTTGCGCCATGAAATTCGACCGCTTCGACCGCGCCATCCTCCAGGCGCTCCAGCACGAAGGCCGCATTCCGAACAGCGCCCTCGCCGAGCGCGTCAATCTGTCGGAATCCGCATGCCTGCGCCGCATCCGCCAGCTCGAGGAATCCGGCGTGATCGAGGGCTACACGGCGCTCATCAGCCAACAGAAGGTCGGCTGCCCGGTGAATGTGTTCGTCAACATCACGCTCGATCGCCAGGACGAGACCGACCTGCGCAAGTTCGAAGAGGCGGTGCGAAAGATTCCCGAGGTGATGGAGTGCTACCTGATGACGGGCGACTACGACTACGTCGTCCGCGTCGTCGTCGCCGACACCGCCGACTTCGAACGACTCCACAGCAAGCACCTCACCCGCCTGCCCGGCGTCGCCCGCGTCCACTCCAGCTTCGCGCTGCGCACCGTGCAAAAGGCGCCTGAATTGCCGATTCGCTGATCGCTCCGTGACGTCCGCGTTACAAAGCTGATGCCTGGCTGACGCGCGCTGACAGGCATCCGTCAGCCGGCGCTCTATACAGTGGGCGCCTCAGCGAAAAACATTAACGTTGGCTGCCTAAGCTTTTCATTTTTCGGCGGAGTGATTGAATGCGACGTCTGGTTCCTTGCCTGCTCTCGATGGCCCTCCTCAGCGGCTGCGGTATCACTCAGGGCAGTGAGTCGCCCTCGAAGTCCGCGAAGCCTGTGTTCGCTTCCGTTGAAACCGAGCCTGTCGCCAGCGCCAACGACGCCGCGGACGATCCCGCGATCTGGATCCATCCGACCGATCCTTCCCGCAGCTTGATCATCGGCACCGACAAGAAGAACGGCCTCGACGTTTACGACCTCACCGGCAAGCGCGTGCAGACGCTGCCTGACGGGCGCATGAACAACGTCGATCTTCGCTATGGGTTTGCTCTCGGCGGTCAGCAGGTCGCCCTCGTCGCGGCGACTAATCGAACGGATCAAACGTTGGCGTTATATGCGGTCGATGTTAACGGCCGGCTGAGCAATGTCGCGGACGGGAAGATCGCCACTGGCATGGCCGATCCTTATGGCTTGTGCATGTATCGCAGTGCTGCCGGTGAGTATTTCGTGTTTGCCAACGACGGCGACACGGGTCACTTCAAACAATGGGTGCTGGAAGCTCGTGGCGAGCGAGTTGGCGCTCGCTTGGTTCGTGAGTTCGGCGTTGGCTCGCAGGCGGAAGGATGCGCAGCGGATGACGGCACGGGGGCTTTGTATGTTGCCGAAGAAGACGTCGGCCTCTGGCGCTATTCCGCCGCGCCCAACGGCGGCGATGCTCGGACTTCGGTCGATACCGTCGCCAAGGGCAATCTGACTGACGATGCCGAGGGCGTGACGATCTACTACGGCGCCGGCTCCACCGGCTATTTGATTGTGTCCAGTCAGGGATCGAACGATTACAACGTTTATCAGCGCGACGGCGATAACAAGTTTATCGGCAAGTTCGCCATCGTTCTGAGCCCCGCCGGCATCGACGGCACCAGCGATACGGATGGCATCGATGTGACTAGCGCGTCGCTTGGCTCGGCGTTCCCGCACGGTGTGTTTGTCGCACAAGACGGGAAAAATACGAATCCCTCCGCGCCGCAGAACTTCAAGCTAGTGCCGTGGGAGCGGATCGCGGAAGCGCTGAAGTTGTAAGAGGTTTGGCAAAGGGAAGAGAGGGGCGGCGCTGTCTCGAAAGCGCTGCTTCGAGTCGCGCATCTTTGAGCTGGGGGAAAGGTGGGGGTCTCGGGAAGTTCGCAACCACGGTAACTTTCCCACCGCAGCTATTCGAGCAAGCCGTTGCACGCCGGCTGTACAAATGAGGGAGCGCGTTGGGCGCTCGGCGTGCGGAGCGCGCCGAGTGCGGCGACGGCGAAGTAACAGCCGGCGCAATTCATGCGGCAGCCATCAACGCTCAGCCCACCGACACTAAAGACGCTCGCGAGTTTCCCGAGTCCCCCACCTACGCCCCCAGCTCTGCCGAAGGCCGCGCGCAACGCGTCAGCAGAAAGGTCTGGGACAATTTACCCACCGATATGCAGGATCGGACATAGCGCCCGATCCGCCCTCGTTATATCCTCACGGATATCGCGCTCCCGCTTGCCGGCGGACGCGCGCGGAGAACAAGGGAGCACCGGCTTTGGAAAACAAAACTTTCTGCACCGTGACACTCGCGATCGGTGCAATCTGTGTGACCAGCGCGGCCCGCGCGGACGACAGCAACGTCTTCACGCTCGGTCAGATCACCGTCACTGCGCCTCGCATTGACACAGTCCTAGGCGACGCCACCGTCAGCCAGGACGAAGTGTGGAACTTCAACGTGAACACCCTGGATGAAGCCGTGAAGCTCGTTCCCGGCGTCACGAGCAATTTCGACTCCAACGGTCGTCGCAACGAGCACGACATCCTGGTGCGTGGCTACGGTCGCTGGCAGGTGCCGCTGTCCATCGACGGCATTCGGGTCTATCTGCCCGCCGACAACCGCCTCGACTTCAATCGTTTCCTCACGCAGGACCTCGCCGAGATTCAGATCCGCAAGGGCTATGCGTCCGTGCTCGACGGCCCCGGCGGCCTCGGCGGCGCGATCAATCTGGTGACACGCAAGCCCACCAAGGCGTTCGAGTCTTCGTTCCAAAGCGAAGCGATCTTCGGCAATGACGATTACGAAGGCTGGAGCAGCACGCTCAGCCTCGGCGCCCGGCAAGACAACTATTACGTACAAGCGAGCGGCAGTTATCTCGATCGCGACCATTGGTCCCTCTCGAACGACTTCCGTCCGAGCCCGATGGAAGACGGCGGCGAGCGCGACGGCTCCGCGACCAAGGACTGGCGCGTGAACGTCAAAGTCGGTTTCACACCGAACGAGACCGACGAATACAGCCTCAGCTACACCACGCAGGAAGGCGAGAAAGGCGCGCCGCTGCAGGTCTTCAACAACCCGCCGAATCCGCCCAACAGTTATTGGACCTGGCCGTGGTGGGACACCGACAGCATTTATTTCCTGTCGCACACGCAGCTCGGCGACAGCAGCTATCTGAAGACGCGCCTGTTCTACAACACGTTCGACAACGCGCTCTGGGCCTACGACGACGCGACCTACACGACCCTGTCATTGAACGGCCGCTTCCGCAGCGCCTACGACGACGAAGGTTATGGCGGCAGTGTCGAAGCGGGCATTTCACTCAGCGAGAGCAACACCCTCAAAGGTGCGATTCACTATCGCGTCGACGAGCATCGCGAGCGGGATTTCAACCGACCGACGAACCCGGCGTTCGCCGCCATGGAACCCTGGACCGGAAGAAAGGAACACACCTGGTCCGTTGCGCTGGAGGACACCCTGCAGTTCACGTCACAACTCAGCGCCGTGGTCGGCGTGAGCTATGACAAGAATGAATTGAAAGAAGCCACCGACTACACCGTCGCGCGCGGCGTCTTCAGCTATCCCACCGGCGACAGCGACGCTGTCAACGGGCAAGCCGCCGTGTACTGGCGTTACAACGACGCGGCTCAGCTGCACGCATCGATCTCGTCACGCTCTCGTTTCCCCACCAATTTCGAGCGCTTCAGCACGCGCTTCGGCAATGCCGTGCCCAATCCGGATCTGGGCACCGAGCGCGGTGTGAACTACGAGATCGGTTGGGAGAGCGGCACGCAGTGGGACACCACGACGCTGTCCGCAACCGTGTTCTACAACGACATCAGCGACATGATCCAAACGGTGATCGTGCAAGCCTCGC
The DNA here is from genome assembly GCF_042651805.1 of Steroidobacter flavus. NCBI lineage: Bacteria > Pseudomonadati > Pseudomonadota > Gammaproteobacteria > Steroidobacterales > Steroidobacteraceae > Steroidobacter > Steroidobacter flavus. The sequence goes on from NZ_JBHSDU010000003.1 coordinate 903,141, forward strand.
CGCAGCTGACCCAGACTCAAAACGTCGGTGATGGCGAAGCGTACGGCATCGAGCTCAGCGCCGACACACAACTCAACGACCAGCTGCGCATCGGCGCGAACTACAGCTACCTGCATCGCGAGATTACCGACGCCTTGCAGCCGGGTCTGCGCCCCGCGGGCACACCGACGCATCAAGGCCTGGTGTTCGTGAGCTATCAGCTCATTCCACAGCTCACGATCATGCCGAACGTGGAACTGGCGGACGACCGCTGGAGCGACAATGGCACCGGCCGCTTCGTTGAAGTCGGCCAGTACAAGCTCGCGAATCTGCAGGTGCAGTATCGCGCCAACGATGCGTGGGAACTGGCCATCGGTGCCCGCAATCTGCTGGATGAGAACTATCAGCTCGCGTTCGGCTACCCCGAACAGGGCCGCACGTACTACGCGAAGTTCAAGCTGGACTTTTAAAGAGTGAACGCAGTTCCATCACCGGGACGTTGCTCGCCTGGCCGCCGCAGTGGCGGGCGAGCGCTGCGTGCGGGTGATGGAGCGGCGCGTGCCCTCGCGCTGAGTGCTGACGGTCTTGAGCATGGAACCGAAGTATTTCTCGGCGCGGGCGTTGGTTTCTTTTTCGAACTGTCGATACGCGGTCACGATGGCCTCGCCGAACTCGGTGAGCGTCGTGCCCCCGCCACCACTGCCACCGGTCGCAGTCAGCACCAGCGGCTCGCGAAAGGTTTGATTGAGACTGGCCAGCAATTGCCAGGCGCGGCGATAGCTCATATCGAGATCGCGGGCCGCCTGCGAGAGCGAGCCGGAGTCGCGCATTTTCTCGAGCAATGCCACCTTGCCCGGCCCGATGGCATGGTCGGAATCGAAGTCCACACGCAACGTAATCTTGAGCCTGCTCATCGCTTGTCTCCGCGGGCGAACCACGAAAGTAACGCAGCACCGGCTACGATCCAAGCGCCGGCCGCAAACGAGGTATCAGCATGATCCAATCCCTGGCGCGCAGCTTTGCGCATCTTCTCATCGCAGCCCTGCTGCTGACCCAGACCGCGACAGCGGCCGAAGCGCAGCGTGAGCCCTTGCTCGTGTTCGCGGCCGCCTCGCTGACCGATGTCTTACAGCAGGCCGGGCCGCTCTACACCAAGCAGTCGAACGTCGAGGTCAAGTTCTCGTTTGCCGCCAGCTCCGCGCTGGCCAAGCAGATCGAGTCCGGCGCCAGGGCCGATGCGTTCCTGTCCGCCGACCAGGACTGGATGAATTACCTGCAGGAACGCAAGCTGATCAAGGCCGACACGCGTGCCGATCTGCTTGGCAATCGCCTGGTGCTGATCGCGCCGAAAGATAGCAAGATCACTCTGAAGCTACAGAAAGGCGCGCCGTTGATCGAGGCGCTGGGCCCGAACGGCCGCCTGTCCACTGGCGACCCGGACTCCGTGCCCGTCGGCAAATACGCCAAGACCGCGCTCGGCAATCTCGATTTGTGGGCCGCAATCGAATCTCGCCTGGTGCGAGCGGACAATGTTCGCGTCGCGCTGATGTATGTGGCTCGGGGTGAAGCGCCGCTCGGCATCGTGTATGCGACGGACGCCGCGGCCGAACCACAAGTCCGCGTTGTCGATCTGTTCCCCGAATCGTCACACGCGCCGATCACGTATCCGATGGCCGCAACGACCAGCGCATCGGCTGAGACCGCCTCGTTCCTGAAGTTCCTGCGCGGCGATCAGGCTCGCGCCATCTTCACCAAGGCCGGGTTCACCATTCTGCGCGGCGCTGGCACAGCGGCTGGCAGCGCGCCGGCGTGCAGCGGATTCCAGTTCGACGTGAGCAAGGAACTGAAGGTGTTCGAAAGCAAGCCGCGTGAAGTGGCCGCCACGACCGCCGCGAATTCCGCCGCTGCGATCGATGTGAATCAGCTGTACTCGGTGAAACTGACGGATCAAAGCAAAGTGTCGTTCGCAACGACGCCCGGCAAGTCGACAGTGGCCGACGGCTCGTACGCGGGCCTACTCAAGATCACCTCGCCTCGCACGCAGACTATTCGGGTCACAGCGACGGAACATGCGTGGCTCGACGTCGTCAGCGGCGGCAAGCTGGTCGAATCGGCCCGTCACACCGGCAGCGCCAACTGTAAGGTGCTGCGTAAGGTCGTGGAGTTCAAGATCGCGCCGGACCAGCCTGTGATGATCCAGGTGAGCGGCAGCACGGAACAGCAGATCAAGCTCGCGGTAACGACGATTTGAGGAGCGGCCCTTCAACGAACGCGTGGCCGCGAATCGAGACCGACTTCACCAGCGCCCACACCTGCAGACCGGCGCGCAGGCCAAGCGCGATCGATGCGGCTCGCGTGACGCGCGACAGAATCGACGCGCCACCGATGTCGACATAGACCAGTTCGGTATCCTCATCATCCGGAACGATCCGCGCGATCGTTCCGGTCATGATGTTTCGAACACTGAGATTGTCGGGTCGGCTGGTCGCAAGAATGATGTCGCGAGCGAGCAGCTGCGTACGGACATGAGCGCCGGCTTTCGCGTCCCGCAAACCAATTCTCAGCTCGTTCGTGCCGACCCGAATGTTCGCCAAACCGGTGCCGCCGTCCAAAGATTCCACGACGCCGTGAATCACGGCGCCAACGGCATCCGGCCCGACGATGGCGCGCAATTCCGGATGCAAGCTCAGCTCATCCAGCGAGCCTTGCGACAGCACCTTGCCTTTATCCATCAGCACGACATGGGTCGCGAGCCGGAGCACTTCCTCGAACTGGTGACTCACATAGATCATGGGAATCGCCAGCTCGTCGCGCAGCTTTTCCAGATACGGCAGGACTTCTTCCCGACGCGCGGCATCGAGCGATGCCAACGGCTCATCGAGAATCAACACGCGCGGGCCGGACAACAACGCGCGCCCCAGCGCGACGCGCTGACGTTCGCCGCCCGAGAGTTGATGAACCCGTCGCGACAGCAACGGCTCCAGCCCAAGCAACGGCGCAACCACGTCGAGCGTGATCCGCGGCAACTCCCGACGCGGAGTTACAGGCGCGCCTTGCAAGGCGGGAACAAATCGATTCGCGCGTTTTTCGCCGTAGCGCAGATTCCCCATCACATCGAGGTGAGGAAACAATCGCGCATCCTGGAACACATAGCCAATGCGTCGATGCTCGGCCTGCAACGACTTGCCGTTCTGTTCGAGCGCCACCCCGTCGATCACGATGTGAGCTTCGTCGGCCGGCAGCAGCCCGGCGATGATGTTCGCGAGCGTCGTCTTGCCGCAGCCGGAGCGACCGAACAGCGCGACCACACCGGGCGACGAGACCTCGATCTCCACGTCGAGCACAAAGCCATCGCGGCGCTTCTTGGCGCGAATACTGAACATGCGGCGCGCTACCGTCCCAACATCCGGCGCACGCGACGCGCGATGTATTCCGCCGCGATCAAGCCCAGCAAACCGAGCGTGAACGAAATCGTCGCCAGCCTCGCCGCGACCGCATCGCCGCCCGGCGTCTGCAACGCGGTGTAGAGCGCCAGCGGTAAGGTGCGCGTCTCGCCGGGAATGTTTGAAACGAAGGTGATGACGGCGCCGAACTCACCGAGCCCCGCCGAGAACGCGGTGACGGCGCCCGCGAGAATGCCGGGCAACATCAGCGGCAGCATCACGGTGAAGAAACGATCCCACGCCCCCGCTCCGAGCGTGCGTGCCGCATCTTCCAGACCCGAGTCGACGCCCTCGAGCGAGATGCGAATGGCTCGCACCATCAAGGGAAAACTCATGACCGCGGTGGCCAGCGCCGCACCCGCGCTGGTGAACACGAGCTGGATGCCGAAGTGCGCATATAGCCAGCCGCCGATGGGCCCGCGCATTCCAAACAACAACAGCAGCAAGTAGCCGACCACGACCGGCGGCAGCACCAGCGGCAAATGCACGAAGGCATCGAGCAGCAAGCGTCCATGCAACCGGCGCCGGGTCAACAGCCAGGCCACGAGGATCGCCAGCGGCAGGCTGAACAGCACGCTGCGCAGGGCGATCGACAGGCTCAGGCGGACGGCGTCCGCCTCGGCGGCGGTGAGCATCATCGGTACAGTATAAAAGACCCGGCGATCGTGAACATTTTGAGCATAGCCAAGCGGCGCACACGCGCCTTAAGATGAGGCGGTATTCGGAACGCCCGCTAGAGGATTCGTCATGATCAAAACCATTATTACCGGCACGCTGCTGGGCTGCCTCGCGGTCGCCACCGCAACCGCCGAGTGCTCGTATCCCAAGGCCCCGACCGGCCTGCCCGACGGTGCCACCGCGACCCAGGACGAAATGGTCGGCGGCATGAAAGCCATCAAGGAATACAACAACCAGGTCACGACCTATCTGAACTGCCTGGAAAGCGAAATGAACACCCGCATCGAGGCCGCCGGCCCCGAAGCGCCGGCCGATCAGGTCGAGCAGATCAAGGCCATTCACACCAAGCGTCATAACGCGGCCGTCGAGGAGCTGGAGTCGACCGCGGCCCGCTTCAACGAGCAGGTGAAAGTATTCAAGGCCCGCGAGAAAAAGAGCTGATTTTTTCCGGCCGGGGCGCGTGCTTATGTGAAGCCACGCGCCCCGGCACGAGCGCCGCCCGGCGACTCATTTCACGTTTTCCAGCGAACCCCTCCAAAGCAGTGCGACCGCCGTCGCAGTTGTACGCGGTACTGACAGATCGCCCCTTAAGCGCACGCTCGTAGGGCCGATGCCCGCTGTGTCCGCCGTAACAACGGCTCACGCTCACGGATCAGCTGGAGAAAGTAATGAATCGCAAGTTGCTCACCATCGGCGCTGCCTTCGCCCTCGCCTTTGGCGTGGCTACCGCCCAGGCCGAATGCGCCTTCCCGAAGGCCCCCGCCTCTATTCCCGATGGCAAGACCGCCTCGGAGCCGGAAATGGTCGCCGCCATGCAGGCCTTCAAGGCCTACAACGAGGAAGTGAATGCGTTCGGCGCCTGCCTGGAAGAAGAGACCAAGAGCAAGGCCGCCGGCACGGCGCAGCTGATGCAGCTGAAGACCATGCAGACCAAGAAGCACAACGCCGCCATCGACGAGCTGCAGGCCAAGGCCAAGCTGTTCAACGAGCAGGTGCGTGTGTTCAAGGCGCGCGGCTAAGAGTTTAAGGCCGGCTCGCATGGCGGGCCGGCTCGATACCGCCAGGCACATCCTGGGCAGGATGCCCGATCGATTTTTTTGACGAAGCCGGGCGCCTTGCAGCGCCGCTGGATTGATGTGCCATCGGCGAAGCAGGCCAAAGGCCAGGGAATGGAGCGAATCAGCCGCTCCATGGGGAAGCTACGGATCAGTTTCCTTGCTTACGCGCGGATGTGGATCCAGGGACCCGGTGTCCGCTTCGCGTGTCTTTCAGTCAGCCCGGGCTAGCCCGGGGCTGGCGCCCATTTGCCTAATCGTGCGCCATTTCTGACCGGATATAGCGCCCCCCGATGGCTCGTGACACACTTTCGCGGTGTCCAGCCGACTCCCCTCACCCACTGAAGCCGAAGCCGCGATTCGTCAGCATGCGACGCCGCTGCCGGCCGTGCATTTACCCCTGACCGAGCTCTCGGGCACGGTCCTGCGCGAGTCCATTACCTCGACGCGCGATCAACCGCCGTTCGACCGGGTCACGATGGACGGCATCGCCTTCTCGTTCGCGACCTGGCAGGGCGGACGGAATAGTTTCCGTGTGGCTGGCACCCAAGCCGCCGGCGCCGCGCCGCTGACTTTGCGCGAACCCAACGACTGCATCGAAGTCATGACCGGCGCGATGCTGCCGATCGGCTGCGATTGTGTCGTGCCGGTCGAGAACATCGAAGTCCGCGACAGCATCGCTCAACTGCGCGACGACGCCCCCGCGCCGGTGCGCAATCTCAACATCCACAATCGCGGGATCGACTCGCGGCGAGGCGATCTGTTGTTGCCTGCGGGCTGCCGGCTCGGCCCCGCCGAGGTGGCGGTGATTGCCTCGAACGGGCAAACGCGTGCGCTGGTCTCGAGGCCGCCGCGCATCGTCGTGATCTCCACGGGCGACGAGCTGGTCGAGCCCGGCCAGCCGCTGCAGGACTGGCAGATCTCGCGCTCGAACGTTTATGCCGTGCTCGCCTCGTTGCGACAGCATGGCTATTCCGCGCTGTCCCACGATCACGTGCCGGACGACCTGCCCAAACTGCGCGAGCGTCTTGCCGCTCATCTCGCGGCCAACGATGTAATGGTCCTGAGCGGCGGCGTATCGATGGGCCGGTTCGATTACGTTCCGCAAGTGTTGCAGGAACTGGGCGTGCGCATGATCTTCCACAAAGTCGCGCAGCGCCCGGGCAAGCCGCTGTGGTTCGGCGTAGGCAGCGGCGGACAAACGGTGTACGCGTTGCCCGGCAATCCGGTGTCGACGCTGGTTTGCCTGACACGCTATGTGCTCCCTGGATTGCAGGCGGCCCAAGGCGCTTCGATGACACCCGTTGAAACCGTCTCGCTTGCCCAAAGCTACGAAGTTAAGCCGTCGCTCGCGGTGTTCTTGCCCGTGACGATCACGAACACCGTCGCGGGGCAATGCGCCTTGCCGCATCCGACACGGGGTTCCGGCGATTTCACCTCCCTGGTCGGCACCGTAGGCTTCGTGGAACTGCCGCCGGGCCCGCGGGTCGTTATGGAAGACGCGACCTTGCCTCTTTATCGTTGGTAGCCGCATGCCATCCACCGTCACCCCTCTGCCCGTGAAGCACCGCCCGCACGATACGCTGGGCCGGCCGCTGCACGACCTGCGGATTTCGGTGATGGATCGCTGCAACTTCCGCTGCCCGTATTGCATGCCGAAGGAAACGTTCCATGAGAACTACCGTTTCCTGAAATCGAACGAGCGGCTGTCGTTCGAAGAAATCACGCGACTGACCCGCTTGTTCGTCGACATCGGCGTACGCAAAGTGCGCCTCACCGGCGGCGAGCCGCTGCTCCGTTCGAATCTCGCCGATCTGGTCGGCGATCTCACGGCCATCGAAGGCGTGCAGGACGTGGCGCTCACGACCAACGGTGTGCTGCTCGCTCAGCATGCGGTCGAGTTGAAAGCCAACGGCCTGCATCGAATCACGGTCAGCCTCGACACGACCGATCCCGAGATCTTCAAGCAGATGAGCGGCGGCATGGGCGATCTGGACCGCGTGCTCGATGGCATTCGCGCCGCGCAGGAAGCGGGGCTCGCGCCGATCAAGATCAACTCGGTGATTGAGCGGGGCTTGAACGATCACACCGCGCTCGATTTGATCGAGCGCTTCCGGGGCACCGGCGTGATCGTGCGCTTCATCGAATATATGGATGTGGGCAATCGTAATCACTGGAGCCTGGAGCGCGTCGTTCCTTCACGCGAACTGGTGGACCGGATCGGCCAGCGCTGGCCGCTGCATCCGGTCGATCCGAATTATCGCGGCGAAGTGGCTGAGCGTTACGCGTTCGATGACGGGCTCGGCGAGGTCGGGTTTATCTCTTCGATCACCAATCCGTTCTGTGGCGACTGCACCCGAGCGCGGCTGTCGTCGGAAGGCGTCTTCTATACTTGCCTGTTCGCGCGCTCCGGCGTCGATTTGCGCGCTCCCCTGCGCGAAGGCGCGTCGGATGCGGAGCTGAGCCAGCTCATCTCTAACACCTGGCTGAAACGCGGCGATCGGTACAGCGAGATCCGCTCCTCTTTGAAGAACGGCGAGCAACCGTTGCGCAAGATCGAGATGTATTACATCGGTGGCTGATCGGATGGCGACGTTCACTCATATCGACTCGAACTCGCGGCCGACCATGGTCGACGTGAGCGACAAAGTCGTCACCAAGCGCACGGCGACGGCGCAGACGCGCGTGCGGTTTCCTTCGGCTGTCGCCGAGGCTTTGCGCTCTCAGCAGTTCAATACGCCCAAGGGGCCGGTGTTTCAGACGGCCATCATCGCGGGCACGATGGCGGCGAAGCGGACCCACGATTTGATTCCGTTCTGTCATCCGCTCGGGATCGAGAAATGCTCGGTGTCGATTGAGATGGACGGCGACGAGGCGGTCGTTCTTTGCACGGTCTCCGTTCATCATAAGACTGGCGTCGAGATGGAAGCTTTGACTGGCGCGAGCGTGGCTGCGCTTACTGTTTATGACATGTGCAAGGCGCTGTCGCATGACATCGTGATTGCGGAGACGCGGCTGATTGAGAAGCGCGGAGGCAAGAGCGATGTCGGCTGACGCCCCTTTGTTCGGTTTGGTGCTTGCTGGCGGCGCCAGCACCCGCATGCAGCGGGATAAGGCGGCGATCGAGTATCACGGTCAGTCCCAGTTGCACTGGACGTTTCATTTGTTGTCGCACGTGTGTGCGGCGACGTTTGTTTCTGTTCGGCCGGATCAGAGGGAGGAGCCGACTCGGGCTGGGTTACCTCAAATTGTCGATCGTCAGCCTGGGATTGGACCAATTGCCGGCATCTCGGCTGCACTCCACGCCCATCCCAAAGCCGCTTGGATCGTTGTTGCCTGCGACCTGCCGTTTTTGAACGAGCAGACGCTGCGTTATCTTGTCGAGCGTCGCGATCCGCGGAAGATCGCGACCGCGTTCAAGAGCAGCCACGACGGTTTGCCCGAGCCCTTGTGCGCGATCTGGGAGCCCGCCGCTCGCGAGCCCGTGCTCGCGCACATCGCCGCCGGCAAACAGTGCCCGCGGAAGTTTTTGATCAATGCGGATACGCTGCTGCTCGATCTGCCCGATGCTCGGGCGCTCGACAATGTGAATACCTCCGACGAATATCGATCCGCCGTGTCCGCCTTCGGCGGCCCGGCCCCTTCTTTGTTGCCCACCCACCCGCCCTCTTCGAACCAAGACGGCGCTAGCTGCGCCTCTCTTTCGAACCACGGCGACGACGGGGCGAGCCGCGCCTCTTCTTCGAACCAGGCCGGCGGCGAAACATACCTCGCCTCACCTGCTCACTCCGGCAGCGGCGCTAGCCGCGCCTCTTCTCCTGGCCAGGCCAGCGGCGATACACGCCTCACCTCTTCTCCGGGCCAGGGCGGCGGGTCTCATTTATCTAATGCTGCTGCGTTAGGAGCCAAGGCCGACAAGCCTCGCACCCTCCGCATCCAGTACTACGCCATCCTCCGCGAACAAGCCGGGCGCAGCGAAGAAACATTGGACACCACAGCAGCAACCCCAGCCGAGCTCTACAACGAGCTCCGTCAGCGGCACCCGTTCCAATTGAATCCGGCCCAGCTGAAAGTCGCCCTGAACAACGACTTCAGCGATTGGCAAACCCCGCTTCGTCACGGCGACACTGTCGTCTTCATCCCCCCGGTGGCCGGCGGATGAAACCTTTCTCCTTCAGCAGCACGAAACTGACCCTCGACGACTATCGCAGGGAACTCAGCGATGACGCCGCCGGGGGTTATGCCTCCTTCGAAGGCTGGGTGAGGAATCACAATGAAGGCCACGCCGTCACTCGGCTGGAATACGAAGCGTTCGAGGCACTAGCGAACAAGGAAGGCGAGCGCATCGTCAACGAAGCCATCCAGCGCTTCGGCATCTTGAAAGCCGCCTGCGTCCATCGCGTCGGCTCGCTAGCGATTGGCGACGTCGCCGTCTGGGTAGGCGTCAGCTCGAAACACAGAGCCGAGGCCTTCGCGGCGTGCCGTTACATCATCGATGAAGTGAAACATCGAGTGCCCATCTGGAAGAAGGAGCACTACGTCAACGGCGACTCAGGCTGGGTGAATTGCGAGCGCTGTGCCGTTCCCGGTCACGATCACACGCATGAGCACCCTCATGCGCATGACCACAATCACTGAGCTGACCCAGCCGCGGGACGAACTTCCTCTTTCTTTGGAGATCAGCCGCTGCCGGCGACGTGAATCACCAGGTCGATGCGCCGATTGCGCGCACGACCGACGGCCGTCTCGTTAGTCGCAACAGGCCGCGCCTCGCCATAACCGATCGAGCTGACCTTCTCCGCATTCGCCCCAAGCTGACTCACGAGATACTGCTTCACCGCGTCCGCACGATCCTGCGACAGGATCAGATTCGCCGAGTCGCTGCCGTTCGCATCGGTGTGTCCTTCAACCACAATCGTGGCCTCCGGGAAGCGCGACAGCGCCGACTGAACCTTCTTCATCAGCGCCGCGCTGCTGCCATCGATGGTGCTGCGGCCCGACGGAAAGTTGATGCCCAACAATGACACGACGACGTCTTCGCCCTGCCGATACACACGTGCCTCTTCGGCCGTGAACGACGCTTCGATGGCAGCGATATTCGACCGCAGCTGGGCCTGCGCATCGACCTGACGCTGAAGCGCGATACGCTCCTGCGACTCGCCGCCCAGGCGCGACTCGACCCGCTTCAGCTGATTATTCAGCGCCGCGATCTGCTCTTCGCGATCCTGCAATTCCTGTTTCAAGCGCCGCACTTCCTGCGTCTGTTGCTGAGCGTACTCGCCCAGCTCTTTCATCGGCGCCTGATGACCCTCGTCGAAACGAATGTCCAGTTCCATATCGTCGGCAATGCGCTGAAGCGGTTCTTCCCACGACAGGATCAACGCCTCGACCCCGGACTGATCCTCTTTCTCCTGCTGCAGGACCTTCTGGACCTGCTGAGCCAGATACGTCGCATGGCGCGCATCGTAGCGAGCCTGTCCGGCGAGCTTGCGAGGTTGAGTCACGTCGTAACGATTGCGCTGAATCTCCTGCTCCGCCTCGGCGAGGTGACGTTTCGCCGATTGCAGCGTGCGGGGCGCGTAACGTTCCACCTTGGCCGCATCGGCCTGCGCGATCAGGTTGCGAGCCTCGTTGAGAATGCCGCCCTTGATGCCGGTCAGCTCGACATCGCGCAACAGGACTTCGGCCTCGGCCGCCCGCTTCTGCGCATTCGGCAGATCGCCGCTCTCGTTCTCGCGCATGGCTTGCACGAAACGATCGTTGGCCTTGGTCCAGGCCTCGCCGGCGAACTTGGGCGCTTCGGCAACCAATGCATCTTCACGAGTCTTGATCACGCCGCCCAGCGATTGGCGGGCATTCGCTGCGACAGTGCGCGCCTTTTCCAACGCCGCCTCGCCTTCCTGCACGCGAGCTGCAATTTTTTCAGTGCCGCGGCCTCGTTCAGCTTCCTTCGCGGCGGCCTGGCTGGCCTGCACGGCCGCGGCGAACGCTTTGGGCGCCAGTACATCGAGTTGATCGGCGCGACCTTTTTCAACGGCGGCGGCCAGCGCCGCGGCATCGAGATTGCCGGCGGCGGACGCCGGGGCAGCCCCGAAACTGAGACACACGACAACGATCAGCGCGAATAGCTGCAACATACGAACGGGCCCGAAACAAAACTTGAGCGAAAGTATATATGCGTCAGGGCCGGATCTGGCCGGAGCCGCGCACCACATATTTGTAACTGGTGAGCTGCTCGACGCCCACCGGGCCGCGCGCATGGAATTTATCGGTTGAGATGCCGATCTCGGCGCCCATGCCAAATTCGCCGCCATCGGCGAACTGGGTGGACGCGTTATGCAAAACGATGGCGCTATCGACGCCCCCCAGGAAACGCTCGGCCGTGGCTTGATTGGCCGTGACGATGGATTCCGTATGCGCCGACCCATACTTCGCAATGTGCGCGATGGCGGCATCGACGCCGTCGACCACCTTCGCCGCGATGATGGGTTCGAGATATTCGGTGCTCCAGTCCGCCTCGACCGCAGGCCGGATGCGCGAATCGAGACGCTGTAACGTTTCATCGCCGCGCACTTCGCAGCCCGCGTCGAGCAAAGACTTGAGAACAGTCGAAGCCGCGTCGCCGGCACGATCGAACAACACAGTCTCCGCAGCCCCGCAGACACCGGTGCGACGAAGCTTCGCGTTGAGCACGACTTCGCGAGCCATGTCGAGGTTGGCATCGCGATCCACATACACGTGGCAGTTGCCATCGAGATGACCGATGACAGGCACGCGTGCTTCCTTCTGCACGCGTTCCACCAGACTGCGCCCACCGCGAGGCACGACGACATTGATGAACTCGGTCATGCTCGAGAGCATGTAACCCACCGCCGCACGATCCGTCGTCGGCACGACTTGAATGGCCGCTTCGGGCAAACCGGCGGCGCGCAGACCGGCGGCCAGACATTCATGAATCGCTTTGATCGAGCGATTGCTCTCGCTGCCACCACGCAGGATCACCGCGTTGCCCGACTTCAAACAAAGCGCACCGGCATCGGCGGTGACGTTGGGGCGGCTCTCATAAATGATACCGACGACGCCGAGCGGCACACGCACCCGCTCGATCTTCAAACCATTCGGCCGGGTCCAGCTGGCGATCACGCTGCCGATGGGATCCGGCAAAGCAATGATGTCCTCGATGCCGCGGGCCATGGCTTCGATCCGTTGCTCGTTCAATACGAGCCGGTCGAGCAGCGAGGACGAGAGGCCGCGCTGTTTGGCCTGCTCGACATCGGCGCGATTGGCGGCCAGCAGGTCGCCGCGGCGCTCGCGAATCGCGGTGGCCGCAGCCTTCAATGCTGAGTTCTTGGCGTCGGTGGATGCCTGAGCCAGGGCCTTGGCGGCGCTCTTGGCCGCGCGGCCCAGGGCCTGCATCGATTCAGCGACTGAGGCGACATCGCCTTCGGCCTTAGCTTTGTTTATCGAAGATGGGGGAGTAGGAGCGTTCATGACTTCATTCTAGCGGCACCCTGCCCGGGTAAAGAAGTGTCAATCGGCCCCCACGCTTCTACATCGCGAAACTGACGGGCCGTGCGGGCCAGTCTTGGTCAATTCTTGACCCGTCCGCGCGATGTCAAACGTCCTGGGCGATGACACAATGATCCGATCCGGGACGAGGGGGATGACGATGGCAGTAGAGGCACGATCGGTCGGCGACCGAGCCGCCAGCGCGGGCGCCGACGCGGCGGGAGCATTCACTGCCAGCAATGCCTACCGCAACTACGTCGTCTGGCTGCTGTTCGTCATCTACGTGTTCAACTACGTCGACCGGCAGATCCTGTCCATCGTGCTCGAGCCCATCAAGCAGGAATTCGGCCTGCACGACTGGCAGCTCGGCATGCTCAGCGGCCTGGCCTTCGCCGCGTTCTATTCGACGCTCGGCATTCCCATCGCGCGCATGGCCGATACGCGCAACCGGGTCAATATCATCACCGCGTCCATCGTGATCTGGAGTGCGTTTACCGTCTTCTGTGGTATGGCCAGAAACTTCTGGCAACTGCTGTTCGCGCGCATCGGTGTCGGCATCGGCGAGGCGGGCTGCAGTCCGTCGGCGTATTCGATCATCAGCGACTACGTCGAGCCGAAGAAACGCGCCACCGCGCTGTCGATTTATTCGATGGGCGTGTATGGCGGCAGCGCGCTCGGCTTCCTGGTCGGCGGGCTGGTCGCGCATGAATATGGCTGGCGGGCCGCGTTCTATACGGTGGGCTTGCCGGGCCTGCTCGTCGCGCTGATTCTGAAGCTCACCGTCAAAGAGCCACCGCGGGGCTTCTCGGAGCCCACGCCGGTCGCGATCGCGGAGCCGCCGCCGTTCAAGCAAGTGATGGGCAATCTCTGGGCGAAGAAATCATTTCGTCACTTGTCCGTCGCCGCCGGTCTGCACGCATTTGTCAGCTACGGATTGAGCTCGTTCTATTCGCCGTTCTTCATGCGCAGTCATGGCATGACGCTCGGCGATGTCGGGGCGTGGCTCGCCATCGTCGTCGCGTTGGGCGGATTGTCTGGAACATATCTCGGCGGTCTGTGGTGCGATCGTTACTACGCCCGCACCCAGGACCCGCGCTGGTATGTCTGGATCCCGGCGATCACGTTGATCATCGTCGTGCCGTTCGGCCAGGTCGTGTACGCGTTGGATAACACGGTCGCCGCGCTCTTGTTACTCACTCTGTACATCGCGCTGGCAGCGGCCTATCTCGGCCCGAGCATCGCGTCGACCCACCGATTGGTCGGATTGCGGGAACGCGCGCTCGCATCGGCCTTCCTGCTGCTGATCCTCAACTTCATCGGCCTTGGACTCGGCCCGATGTTCACGGGCGCGTTGAGCGACCTGTTCAAGGAATATTTTGTCTCGCAGGGCATCGCCGAGAAGGTGGCGCTCGCCGACGGGCTGCGCTGGTCGATCCGCGTGACGCTGATGATGAATCTGTGGTCGGCGCTCCACTATTACCTCGCGGCCAAGACGCTGCGCGAGGATATCGAAACGGGCAATCAGGCTCGCGCCGCCTCCGGCATCTAAACCAGCGGCGACTGGGTCTTCAAGAACTCCAGCTCTTCGGGCGTCGAGCGGCGCCCGAGAATGGCGTTGCGATGAGGGAAGCGCCCGAAGCGCTCGACGATATCGTGATGGTGACGCGCGTACTTCACGCCGTCCGCGATGCCGAGCTCATTGAATAGACGCACGGACTCCGCCTGCGCCTGCAGATCCTCGCTGTGCATGAACGGCAGATAAAGAAAGTGCCGCTGCTTCGCAGGCAATGACTGATCCTTGCCGCTCCCCACCGCATGCCGCGCCAATGCCAGCGCGCTGGCATCGGTTGCATAGGCCTCCGGTGTCTTACGAAACATATTGCGCGGAAACTGATCGAGCACGATGACGGCCGCGAGCAACGTGCGCGCATCGGCGCTCTCCGGCGCCAGCGGTTCAGCTTTCAACGCGGCGTAGGTCTCACCGAAACGTGCACGGCATTTGTCATCCACTTGCGTGCTGCTTCTGAACCAGTCCTGCTCGCTCAGCTCCTCGAACCAGAAGTGCAAGACCTCGTCGACCCAACCCGCTGGTAATTTTTTCGAGGACATCGCCGGCGCCCGCTCGCTTACGAATTCAGAACCTTATCAAAGTCACAAACGGTCGGAAGGTTCCCGACGCACAAAATTCTGCGCGATCCACCGATCCACTGTCCGCTCTCGCGCATTGTCCCTACGCCAGCGTAAGGATGAATCAGACATGTCGACCGCATTCAGGCTGAAGGTATTCGCAGTGCTCGGCAGCGCATTGATGCTCGCCGCCTGCAGCAGCAACAACGACGACAATAAGAATGACGCTCCCGACACCGGGCAGTCACAACCGCCGCCGTCGGCGGCCACGCCCACCGCCGGCACGCTGATCGAAACGCCGCCAACGCGGCTCGGCTCGTTTCCGATTGCCGATCTGCTCAATCTGGTGAATGTGAACTCCACCGCCGCACGCATCGTGGATTTCATCGCCGACCCGGAATGCGGCGTCGACGTTTATCAGCTTCGCTATAACACGCTCGACCCCGCTCAGCAGCCGACCACCGCGTCGGGCGCGCTGATGGTTCCGACCGGCACGAACGCCGCATGCCAGGGCTCCCGACCCATTGTCGTGTACGCGCATGGCACGCAGGCGGAGAAGGCATTCAACATCGCGAATCTCTCGAACGCCGACAACTACGAAGGCTTGCTGATCGCGATTACGTTCGCCGCACAAGGCTATATCGTCGTGGCGCCGAACTACGCGGGCTACGACACGTCATCGCTTCCGTATCACCCATATCTGCACGCCGACCAGCAGGCAAAAGACACGTCTGATGCACTGGCCGCCGCGCGAAGTGCGCTTCCCACGAGCAGCGCACCGACGGTCACCGACAACGGCCGACTGTTCATCACGGGCTATTCGCAAGGCGGGTTCGTGGCCATGGCCACGCATCGACTGCTGCAAACGAACGGCGCGACCGTAACCGCATCCGCGCCGATGTCAGGACCGTATGCCCTCGCGGCGTTTGGTGACGCTGTGTTTCAAGGCGAGGTCATCCGTAGCGCGCCAGCGTTGGTGGGCTGGCTGATGACGGCGTATCAGCGCATCTACGGCAACATCTATGCGGCGCCGACCGATGCGTTCGAAGCCCGATATGCGCCGACCATCGACACTCTGTTTCCAACGACGACTACGCGAGGCCAGGTTTACGATCAAGGCCTGTTGCCGCGAGACCAGCTGTTCAACAGCACGCCGCCCGATCCGGCCTACGCCGCCTACACTCCTGCGACAACGCCAGCGGATCTAGCGCCCGTGTTCGCTCAGGGATTTGGCACCGAAAACCTGGTCACCAATTCATTCCGAGGCAGTTATCTGCAGGACTCGCTTGCGCATCCCGATGGTGGCTTCCCAACGGTCACGGACGGTTTGCCGGCCGCGGCGCCTGCCCATCCGCTGCGCGTCGCGTTCAAAGCAAACGATCTGCGCAATTGGAGCCCGACTTCACCGGTGTTGTTGTGTGCCGGGCATGACGATCCGACCGTTCTGTATATGAACACGGATCTGATGCAGCGTTATTGGACCGCGGCCGGCGTGACGACGCAGATTCGCGTGCTAGACGTCGATGAAGATCCGTCCGTCGGCGGTGACGACACGACGCTGAAGCTCGGCTTCAACGCCGCGAAGGAAGCGGTCATCGCCGCCGCGATAGCCGGCGGCGCAACAGATGGTGGGGCGCTCGCCGTGGCCGATGTGTATCACTCCACGCTGGTGCCGCCGTTCTGTCTTGCGAAAGTGCAGTCGTTCTTCGATGGCTTCTAAGCGGCCGAGTACTGATCGCGCAGCTCGCGCTTCAGCACTTTGCCGATCGCATTTCGGGGCAGCTCGGCCGCCAGCCGGACGGCGGTCAGACGCTGCGTCTTGCCGAGACGCTCGTTGGTCCATTGTTTGATGTCGTCGGCGCTGGCCGTCGCGTCCGGACGTAGCACGACGAACGCGACCGGCGTCTCGCCCCACTCCTTCGACGGCACGCCGACGACGGCGCCATCGCGCACGGCCGGGTGTTGAAACAACACAGCCTCCAGATCGCTCGGATAAATATTGAAGCCGCCGGAGATGATCATGTCCTTGCGACGATCCATCAGCGTCAGAAAGCCTTCGGCATCGAAGCGACCGACATCGCCGGTGCGAATGAAACGATTGCCGGCGGCGTCATACCACTCAGCCTCCGCCGTCTTGCCGGGCTGATTGAAATAACCATTCATCATCGCGGTCGAGCGACCGACCACCTCGCCGATCTGACCCGGCGGCACTTCGCGGCCCTGCTCGTCGATCAAGCGAATGTCATGACCCGCCACCGGCTGGCCGACCGTATGCAACTTGTCCGGAAACTGATGGGCCATGAGCATGCACGTGCCGCCGCCTTCGGTCATGCCGTAGTACTCGATCAAGCCACCGGGCCAGCGACGCAGAATGTCTGCCTTCAGCGACGCAGCGAACGGCGCGCTGGTACAAAACTTCATGCGATAGCTGCTCAGGTCGAAACGATCGAAATCGGCACGATCCATCAATCGCTGATACTGAACCGGCACCAGCATGGCATGCGTCACTTTGTGCCGTTGTGACAGCTCGAGGAACTTGCCGGCGTCGAACTTGGCCATGAGCACGACCGCGCCGCCGCCGGCAATGGCGGGAAAGAAAGAAACGAGCGTCGTATTCGAATACAGCGGCGTGGAGCAGATCGTCACCGCCTCGCGGTCGTAACCGAAGTTACGGGCGCGGCGGACGTGCGCCCAGCGCATGCTGTGAGGTTGCACGATGCCCTTGGGCGTGCCGGTCGTGCCCGACGAATAGATGATGTTGAACGGCGCGTCCGGCGCGATTGTTACAGGCACGGGCACGCCGCCGGCCGGCGCCAGCCAGGTGTCGATCGATCTGACACCCGGCGCTCGATCCAGACGAACCAATTGCAGCCCGGACGGTAATTTCACGGTTGCCAGCGCGCTCGCGACGCTCTCATCCAGAAACAGGATCTTCGAGCCGCTGTCGGCGAGCATCGTGACCAGCGATTCCGGCGTGGAGGATGGCGATAGCGGCGCGACCGCCACGCCGGCACGCACGGCGCCGAGGAAAACGACGGCATAGTCAACACAGGACGCCGCGCAAATCGCCACCGCCTCGCCACTGGCCACCTGCTCACGCTGCAAGGCAATGGCGACCCGATCCATCCATTGATCCAGCTCGCCATAACTGAGGCTGCGCTGTTCATCGATCAGGGCGGGATGCCTGGGCCGCTCCTGGGCATAGGCGTGGACCAGGTCTGCGATCAGGCCGAAGTCCTGCTCGAACAATGTTTCAGGCGGGCTCACGTTCATGGATCATCCCTCGAGAGGGCCGGCACTCTGCCACAGCGTCATACACGCCGACAGCGACGCCGGGGCGCCATTGCATTAATTCATACTCGCGGACACACTCGACGCCGACTCAGCCATACAAGCGTCGCCCGTCGGAAATAAATCAGTATTCCGATCTGCGAAAATACGCTCCAACCGGTGCAGGTCCCATGCAAATTCCCGATCCCGCGGTCGAAGGTCAGCTCAAGGGCAAAATCGCATTGGTCACCGGCGCCGCGAGCGGCATCGGCCGGGCCAGCGCCATTGTGTTCGCACAGGCCGGCGCGGCGGTCGTGGCGCTGGATCGCGCGGCTGAAGTGGAAGACACAGTAGCCACTATCCGCAAAGAGAACGGTCGCGCCACCGCCATCGTCAGCGATTCGTCTCAGGAATCGAATATTTCAGAGGCCATCGACGCGGCGGTCCGGGAGTACGGCGCGCTCGATGTTTGTTTCGCCAATGCCGGCATCAGCGGCGGCCTGGTGCCGCTCAACGAGCAGACACCCGAGCACTGGCTGCAAGTGCTGACGATCAATCTGATCGGTACGTTCCTCGCCGTGAAGCATGCGGCCCGAGTCATGACACCGCGCAAGCGGGGCTCGATCATCTGCACCGCCTCGGTGGCCGGGCTGCGCTCGGGCGCGGGCGGCTCGCCGTACAGCGCCAGCAAAGCGGGTGTCATCAGCCTGGTGCAAACGACGGCGTATCAGCTGTCCGGCAGCGGCGTACGTATCAATGCCATTTGTCCCGGCTTGATCGAGACCGGCATGACCAAGCCCATCTTCGATCAGGCCCGGGCGCGCGGCACCGATAACAAGATCGGCCAGCTCAATCCGCTGCGACGCGCCGGCGCCCCCATCGAGATCGCGCGCATGGCCCTGTTCCTGGCGTCGGACGCGGCGTCCTACGTCAACGGTCAGGCCTTCCCGGTCGACGGCGGCCTGTCCAGCTCGCACCCCATCGTCCCGCCGCGAGTGCCCTGACGGAACCCCGCCCGGCGGCGAAGCGTCTCGCTAAGACCTACAACGGAGAACGCTCATGCGCGACTACGAGCGCTATGACGATGACGATCTCGACGATTACAGGCCGCGGCGACGCTCGGCGGCGTTCGGCGCAGTCGAGTCCATCCTGCTGCTAGGTGCGCTGGCGCTGATCGCGATGCCGGCCATCAAGGGCATCGCGCGGCGCTATCGAGTGCGCAACCCGGTGGCCGCCGACGAGGCGTCGGTCGATGAGTCGCTGAAGGAAACCTTTCCCGCCAGCGACGCACCGGCTTCGCGTTACGTCGATATTCCAGTGAACCGGCGCGATACGACGACGCACTGATTCTCCCGCGGGATTTCCCCGGCCGTGCTTCCTCGATTGCACGGCCTTTGGGTCACGGCTTGAGCCGCATCAGCTGCGCGATCAGCACATTCGGTAGCACCGGCTTTGCCAGGCGCGGCACGCCGCGGGCGGCTTGAGGAAACAGCCGATCCTCGTCGGCATAAGCGGTCGCGAACACAAACGGCACATCCTTCGCGCGCAGCTCGTCGGCCAGCGGGAATACATATTCGCCGTTGAGATTCACATCGAGCACGGCGACGGTCGGCCGTTCCTTCGCGAGCATTGCCTTCGCCTCGGCGAGACTGTGCGCCGGCCCGAGCACACGCGCGCCCTGCTCCTCCAGCATCATCTGCATGTCGTAGGCGACGATGAAATCGTCCTCGACCACCAGCACCGTCATGCCTGACATCGGGCCCTTGGTCGTGCCTTGAATGCCCGTGCCGTCGCCGCCTTCACGATGCGGCGCACGCCGGGCCGGAAACAGCAGCACGCGCGGATCGCGCAGCACCGCCGGGCGCGTCATCGGCGAGCTGCCGGTGCGAACGACCTCAGGAGGCGGGCATGACCTGGAGCTTGGTGAGATTGACCCGGATACGCGTGCCCGGCCGCCGCCCCGGCGCAGCAGCGCCTTCGTGAAATCGAGCAGTGCGTTCCGGGTGGCCGCCGAACTGCCGCGCGACCATGTCGATGATCTTGGCGCCGAGGCCACCTGTTTCTTGTATCTGTTGGTCATGCCAGCCCACTCCATCGTCCGATACTTCTAATATCGCCACCTGGTCCGCGCCATGCTCGAGGACCACGTTCACTTCGCCCGCTTCGCCGGGCACGAACGCATGTTTGATCGCGTTCATCACCAGCTCGCTGGTCAGCACGCCGAGCGACACCGCGTCGCGCGCGTTGATCTCCAGCGGTTCGACCTGACACTGGATTCGGATCAAATCTCCCGGCGGCAGTCCGGCGCTGATGTCTTCGAGCACCGCGCCAAGCACTTCGTTGACCTTGACCGTCGCGAAGTCCGCGCCGAGGCGCAGCTTGCGGTGCGCCGACGCGATGGCCTGCACGCGCATGCGAGCGGCACTCAAGGCACGAGCCGCATCGGGATTCTTCACTGCTCTCTGTTGCATCGTCAGGAACGATGACACCAGCGCCAGATTGTTACCGACGCGATGATTGACGTCGGTCAACAGCGACTCGGCTCTGGCACGCTCGCGATGGGCTTCTTCGGCGGCCCTCGCCAGATCTTCCGTGCGCGCCAGCACCCGCTCTTCCAGCTCAGCATTGTGGGACGCGAGCCGCAACCGACTTTCGTGAACCGTCGCCACATACCGACGCACACTGATCAATGCGAACAGTGCCAACAGGCCGCACGCGAGCAGCATCACAACGACCGCACTGGTGAAACGATCGCGCAGATCGGCGGCCGCGCGCTGACGTTCGGCGAGCAATCTTTGTTCGAATTCTGTGGCTGCTTCGATGCGCGAGCGGACGTCATTCAATGTCGGCAGGCCCGTGCGTTGAAGCGCACCGACAGCATCGGCCTGACGCCCCGCGCGATAGGCAGCCACTGCTGTGTCGATGCTGGCCAAGCGCCTCTCGATCAACGGCGTGATTGCTTCGACATTAGCGAGCTGCGGAGGATTGTCCGCCACCAGTTCGCGCAGCGTCGCCAACTGATTGGGCAACAGCTCGCCCGCTTCTTGATGCGGCTTGAGAAATGCTTCGTTACCGGTCAGCAGGAAACCGCGCAATCCCGACTCGGCGCCGCCCAGCGTGAGCAGTGTCTTATTGAGTGCTCGTTGCACTTCCATCGTGTGCACGACCAGTTCGTCCGCTTTGACGCCTTGTCGCGACACATGAAACGTCAGCCCAGCCGAACACAACAGCAACAGGAAGCTGAGCACAATCGTCGCGGTCAGCGCGCGATTCCGGCGCAAGGAAGGTTGTTGTAAGACTTGCATATCCGCTGATGGACGAGTGTCCAAGCGGTCGATACTAACAAACTCGCACAGCGCGTCAGCCGGGCGAAACCCGCGTTAATTTGTAAGTACTAAATCGTCGCGATGGATCATTTCATCGCGACCGTGGAATCCAAGAAGCGCCGGGATCTCACTAGATTTGTGTCCGAGCAATCGCTCGGCGTCGCCACTTGAATACGCGACCAGGCCGCGCGCGATTTCCTTGCCGGTGGCATCGCGCACGATGAGCGCATCACCGCGCTGAAAGTGACCGACGATGCGAGTCATCCCCGCGGGCAGCAGACTCTTGCCGCGCCTCAGCGCGGCCGCCGCGCCATCATCCACATAGATCTCGCCCGCCGGCTGCAATGTGCCGGCGATCCATTGCTTGCGCATGGTCGACGGACTCGCGGACGGATAGAACCAACTGCAACGTGCGCCTTCTTCAATCCGTTTTACAGGATGCAACTCGCGACCGAGCGCCACGCACATATGACAACCTGCACCGACCGCAATTTTCGCGGCGGTAATTTTCGTCGCCATGCCGCCGGTGCCGACCGCGGAGGAAGAGCCGCCCGCCATGGCCTGGATTTCGGGCGTGATCTCACGCACTTCGGGAATGAATTGCGCGTTGGGATCGCGCGTGGGATCGGCCGTGTACAGGCCGTCAACGTCAGACAACAGAATCAGGCAATCCGCGCTGATCATCTGCGCGACGCGCGCGGCCAGCCGGTCGTTGTCACCATAACGTATTTCGGCAGTAGCGACCGTGTCGTTCTCGTTGATGACCGGCACCGAGCCGAGCTTCAACAACATGCGCAATGTGTTGCGCGCATTCAGGTACCGGCGCCTCTGCTCGGTATCGCCGGGAGTGAGCAGAATCTGCGCGACGCTCAACTCGTGGCGCTCGAGCACTTCGGTCCAGGCGTGCGCCAGGCGGATCTGGCCGACCGCCGCGGACGCCTGCTTCTCCTCCAGTTTCAGCTTGCCTGGAGCGAGTCCGAGCTGGCGGCGGCCCAGCGCAACGGCGCCCGAGGACACGATCAGCACCTCCTGCCCCCGCCGGCGCAACGCGCTGATATCGGCTGCCAGGGTTTCCAGCCAGTCGCGCTTGACCGAGCCATTGGCGGGGTCGGCCAGCAGGGCCGAGCCGACCTTGATGACGATACGCCGTGCCTGCAATAGCGGCTGGGCGGACGTCTGTACGCGTGACGGCGTCGTCATGGCATGGACAAGCGTTGTGGGGGGCATGGCATGAAGCGGTAAAGGGCGCGGCAGTGTAGGCACCGGCCGAACCCCCGTCCATCCGCCCATGAAAGACCGCGCCGCGCTGTTTCACTCACTTGGCAGTCTTTGAGAATGCCCCTAATATTCCGCCGCCGGTGAAACCACCG
This sequence comes from Steroidobacter flavus, assembly GCF_042651805.1. Lineage (NCBI taxonomy): Bacteria > Pseudomonadati > Pseudomonadota > Gammaproteobacteria > Steroidobacterales > Steroidobacteraceae > Steroidobacter > Steroidobacter flavus. The sequence goes on from NZ_JBHSDU010000003.1 coordinate 925,898, forward strand.
GTTCTCGTCGTTTGAGGTGTGTGCGTGGCCAGAGATTACGACCCGGTCCAGGGAAAATGGTATGAGGATCTCGAAGAAAACGAGGTCTTCAAGGTCCTGTCCGTGGATCCCGACCAGGAGTTGGTCGAAGTCCAGTACGAGAACGGCGATATCGAGGAAATCGACCTCGATACCTGGCACGAGCTAGACCTGGAGCAGGCCGAGGAGCCGGAAGGCTGGGCCTCGGACGATGAGGAAGAGGAAGAAGAGGAAGAAGAAGACGAAGACGAGGACGATTGGGACGAGGACGACGACGATTGGGACGACGACGAGGATGAAGACCTCGACGACGACGATGACGATTACAACGATCGGGACGACGCCTGAGCGTCCCTCGCGCTCTCTCCCCACGGTCAATCTCTCGACCGCGCCCGGTCTAACGTGGCGCGGTCATCCAAGAACTCCATCCATCGCACAGCGATAAGCTGGTTCAGGCGCGACCTGCGCCTCACCGACAACCCCGCGCTACTCCATGCCCTCGAGCATGCCGAGCGCGTGGTGCCTGCCTTCGTCTATTCGCCCGATGAGGATCGATCCTGGGCACCCGGCGCCGCCAGTCGCTGGTGGCTGCATCACAGCCTGGTCGCGCTGGACGCCGGACTGCGCAAAATCGGCAGCCAGCTCATCGTGCAGAAGGGCGACTCGCTCTCGGCCCTGCGCAAATGCATCCGCGAAACGGGTGCGACGCTGGTTTGCTGGAACAAGCTCTACGAACCCGCGGCATTGGAGCGCGATGCCGAGATCGCCGCCGCACTGGCCGATGACGGCGTGTCAGTCGAGCAAAGCAACGGGACATTGTTGTTCGAACCGGGCACGGTGTTGAACCAGCAGAACCTGCCGTATCGAGTGTTCACGCCGTTCTGGCGCACCGTGGAAAAGCTGCTGCCAACCTTGCCGCCTCCGAGCAAGGCGCCTCGCAAATTGCCGCCGGTCCCGCGCGGCCTCGCGCGCATCGACATCGATGATCTCGAGCTCCTGCCCAAGATTCGGTGGGACGAGGGCCTCGCGCAGAGTTGGACGCCGGGCGAAATCGGCGCAACCCAACAGCTCAAGCAATTCGATAAGCACGTCGCCAGCTATCCGACCGGCCGGGACCGACCCGACCGCGCCGAGACCTCGCGCCTCTCGCCCCATTTGCACTTCGGTGAAATCGGGCCGCGACAGATTGTCGCCATGCTCCGACATCCCGCCCCGGGGGCTGCGCACGCGAAAGGTGCGGACAGCTATCTGCGACAGATCGGCTGGCGCGAGTTCGCGCACCACCTGCTCTTTCATTTTCCGCATACGACGGATGCGCCCCTGGACAAGCGCTTCGCCAAACAGAAATGGCGGCGCAGTACTTCCGACCTGCGAGCCTGGCAACGAGGTGCCACGGGCATTCCGTTGGTGGACGCCGGCATGCGCGAGCTGTGGCGCACCGGCTGGATGCACAACCGCATCCGAATGATTACCGCCTCCGTACTAACGAAGAACCTGCAGATTCACTGGCTGCAGGGCGCTCGTTGGTTCTGGGAGACGCTGGTCGATGCGGATCTGGCGAACAACACGCTTGGTTGGCAATGGGTCGCGGGCTGCGGCGCGGACGCGGCGCCGTATTACCGCATCTTCAATCCCGTCTTGCAGGCCAAGCGCTTCGACCCCTTGCGCGGCTACATCCGCCACTGGGTCCCGGAGCTCGCGCGCTTGCCGGATCGATGGATCCATCAACCCTGGGCCGCGCCCGAGGCTGTTTTGCAGAAGGCCGGCGTCGAACTGGACAAAACATACCCCCGCCCCGTGCTCGATCTGGGGGAATCCCGCAAACGCGCGCTTCAGGTTTATTCCCAGCTGCGTTAATGAATTAGCGATTGAATCCACAGCTCGTCGCTCATGCGAAATCCGTCACGAGGACGCATGACCATGAGCACCAACCCTGAAAGCGCACCGCCCCGCTCGCTGTGGACCAGCCTGACCAGCTGGTTGGATGTGCGCGCGGGCCTGGCCACTTACGACGCATCCAAGATCGACAACGTCGACTGGATGCGCGTGATTCCTTTCATCGGCATGCACATCGCCTGCGTAGCGGTGCTGTTCGTCGGCGTCAGTGCAACTTCAGTTCTGGTCGCGAGCGGTATGTACGTGATCCGCATGTTCGCGATCACCGGCTTCTACCACCGCTACTTCTCGCATCGTTCGTTCAAGACTTCGCGCGCCGGCCAGTTCGTGTTCGCTCTGCTCGGCGCTTCAGCCGTGCAGCGCGGCCCGATCTGGTGGGCTGCGCACCACCGTCATCATCACGCGTTCTCGGACACCGAGCACGACGTGCACTCGCCGGTCCAGCGCAGTTTTCTCTGGAGCCACATGGGCTGGTTCCTGTCGCGCCGTCACTTCCAACCCGATCTGTCCCGCGTCCGCGACTTGCTGAAGTTCCCCGAGCTGAAGCTGCTGGATCGTTTCGACATCCTGGTGCCGATCGCCCTCGCGGTCGGACTGTTCGGCCTCGGCGCGCTGCTCGAACATTCCGCGCCGGGCCTGCACACCAATCGTTGGCAGATGCTGGTGTGGGGCTTCTTCGTTTCGACGGTCGTGACTTATCACGCGACCTACACCATCAACTCGCTGTGCCATCGCTTCGGCAAGCGCCGTTACGAGACCAGCGACGACAGCCGTAACAATCTTTGGCTGGCGCTGCTGACGTTCGGCGAAGGCTGGCACAACAACCACCATCACTATCCGGTGTCGACGCGACAGGGTTTCTATTGGTGGGAGATCGACCTGACGTACTACGGGCTGCGCGTGCTCGCGCTGTTCGGGATCGTCTGGGATCTCAAGCCGGTGCCTCGCGAGGTGCGCGAAGCGCGCACTCGCAGATCGCCAGCTAACTAACAACAAGCATCCACAACGTTACGGGCAGGAAATCATCATGCGCATCGGAGTCATCGGCGCGGGGATCGCAGGACTTTATGCCGCCTGGCGGCTGAGCCGGCAGCACGACGTCACCGTGTTCGAAGCAGGCAACTACCCCGGCGGCCACACCAACACCGTCGACGTCGACTGGCAAGGCAAGCACTACGCCGTCGACACCGGCTTCATCGTTTTCAACGACTGGACCTATCCGAACTTCATCGCGATGTTGCGTGAGCTGGGCGTGCAATGGCAGCCCTCGAACATGAGCTTCAGCTTGCGCTGTGAGCGCACTGGCCTGGAGTACAACGGCACGTCGTTGAATGCGCTGTTCGCGCAGCGCTCGAACCTCGTGAGCCCGTCGTTCCTGCGCATGATCTACGACATCCTGCGATTCAACAAAGAATCACGCGCGCTGCTCAAGACCCACGACGACAAGCTCACATTGAGCGAGTATCTGCGCGCCAACGGTTATTCCGACTCGTTCGCCGAGCGCTACATCCTGCCGATGGGTCGCGCGATCTGGTCCGCCGAGGCCGATGCGATGCTGTCGTTCCCGGCGCGGTTCTTCGTGGACTTCTTCGAGCGCCACGGCTTCTTGAATATCGACAACCGCCCGCAGTGGCAGGCGGTCAAAGGCGGCTCGCGCGAGTATGTTCGCAAGCTGATGGCGTCGATGAAGGCCGACGTGAAGTTGTCGACGCCCATCGAAGGCGTACGACGCCGGGCAAACGAGGTCGAGGTCTGCACGCGCAAGGGCGACGTGCATCGCTTCGATCACATCTTCATCGCGTGTCACAGCGATCAGGCGCTCGACCTGCTGACCGACCCGACGCCCGCCGAGCAGGAAGTTTTGAAGGCATTTCCGTACGCCGCGAACGAAGCGATCCTGCACACGGACACCTCGCTGCTGCCGCGTCGTCCGCTCGCTCGCGCCGCTTGGAACTATCACTCGTTGAAGAGCCCACAGCAGCCGGTCGCGCTGACGTACGACATGAACATCCTGCAGACGCTGGATGCGCCGACGAAATTCCTGGTCACGCTGAATCACGCGGACGCGATCAACCCGAGCAAGATCATTCAGCGCATCGCCTATCACCATCCGGTGTATCTGCCTCAAGGCGTCGCCGCTCAAGCGCGCCATCGTGAAGTGAATGGCGCTCGCCGCACTTATTACTGTGGCGCGTACTGGCGCTATGGATTCCACGAGGATGGCGTCGTGACCGCGATGCGCGCACTGGAGCATTTCCAGTGGGATCTCACCTCGCGCGGCGAGACTACCCCGCCAGTGACGGCAAGCGTCGCCTGACATCCGAGCTACACATGGAAAGTTGTATCTATAACGGTTGGGTCCGCCACCGCCGGCATGAGCCGTCCGGCCATCAGTTCCGCTATGAACTGTTCATGATGTACCTGGACCTGGCCGAGCTGCCGCAGCTGTTCGACCGCTATTGGTGCTGGTCGAGCCGCGGCCCGGCGCTCGCGCGTTTCAAACGTTCCGACTATCACCACACGCTCAACGACGGCGACGATGAACAGGGCGAACTGAGCCTCGACGAAGCCGTCCGCCGCACCGTCACCGCGCAAACCGGCCGCCGCCCGGACGGCCCGATCCGCATGCTCTCGCACATGCGCTACTTCGGTTACATCTTCAACCCCGTGTCGTTCTACTACTGCTTCGACAGCAGCGGCGCGAAGGTTCAAACCATCCTCGCCGAAATCACCAACACTCCGTGGAAGGAACGCCACGCGTACGTGTTGCCGGTCTCGTCAGCGACGCGCAACGACACCGTGATGCGCTTCGAGTTCGGCAAGGAATTTCATGTCTCGCCGTTCTGGCCCATGGACATGAGCTACGACTGGCGCCTCAGCTCGCCCGGCGAGCAACTGCGTATTCACATGGACAACCTGCAGCGCAAAGACGGGCATACCCGCCGCGTGTTCGACGCCACGCTCACGCTGCAACGAGAGGAAATCTCCAGCGCCGCACTCGCCCGCGCGCTGTATCGATATCCGCTCATGACTGCCAAAGTTTCCGGTGCGATTTACTGGCAGGCCCTGCGCCTGTGGTTCCGACGCACGCCGTTCTTCACTCACCCGAACCGGACCGTGACGCCATGACAACAGCAAGACCGTCGATCCTTCCGAACGCGCCCGCCCTGGTCGCCAACGACTCCTGGCTGCAACGGACCGGCCGCAACGCGCTGCTAGGTCAGTTGCAACATCTGAAGCACGGCGAGATCGCCGTCGTCGAAGGCGGCGAAGTGCATCGCTTCGGCAAGCACACGCCGGAATGCTCGCTGTCCGCGACGGTGGAAGTGGTTCATCCGCAGTTCTGGGCCGACGCCGCGTTCGGCGGCACGACGGGTGCGGGCGAAGCTTATATTCACGGTCACTGGCGCAGCGACGATCTCACGTCTCTGGTCCGCATCATGGTCTTGAATCGGGAGATCATGCAGAACATGGAAGGCGGCCTGGCCTTCCTCACGTCGCCGTTACGCCGGATCTTCCATTGGATGAACCGCAATTCCAAGGACGGCAGCCGCAAGAACATCGCCGCCCATTACGACCTGGGCAACGATTTCTTCCAGCTGTTCCTCGACGACACGATGGCGTACTCCTGCGGCATCTTCGAAGCGCCCGAAGCGACGCTGAAGGAAGCCTCGCTCGCCAAATTCGACGCCGTCTGCCGTAAGCTCCAGCTGAAACCTTCCGACCATCTCGTTGAGATCGGCACCGGCTGGGGCGGGTTGGCTATTTACGCCGCGAAGAAGTACGGCTGCCGCGTTACTACGACCACCATCTCCAAGGAACAATACGCGCTGGCCAAAGAGCGTGTGGCCGCCGAGGGCTTGAGTGATCGCATCGATCTGCGGCTGGATGACTACCGCGACCTGGTTGGTCAGTACGACAAGCTGGTGTCGATCGAGATGATCGAAGCCGTCGGACATCAATTCCTGGACACTTACATCGCCAAGTGCGCCTCTCTGCTCAAGCCGAACGGAGCGATGTTGATCCAGGCCATCACCATCCAGGACCAGATCTATGACGACGCCCTGAAGAGCGTGGACTTCATCCAGCGCTTCGTGTTCCCCGGCAGCTTCATTCCCTGCGTCACCGCCATCACCGACGCGGTGACCCGAGCGACGGACATGAAGGTCTATCACCTCGAAGACATCGGCCCGCATTACGCCACCACCCTACGCATGTGGCGCGAGAACTTCTTCGCCAACATCGGCAAGGTGCGGGCGCTCGGCTATCCCGAAGAGTTCATCCGGTTGTGGGACTACTACCTTTGCTACTGCGAAGGCGGCTTCGCCGAGCGACAACTCGGTGACGTGCACATGTTGATGGTGAAGCCCGGCTGGCGCGGGTAAAGTTCGCGGCACATGCTGCCGCTACGCCTTGCCATCTTCGCCGGGGTCTTTGGGATCGCTTTCGCCGGGCTGTTCTGGCTGCTCGGCAACCTGAGCGAGCCCGAACTGCTGCGCTCGAAGAAAGCGGTTGTTGTGAAGGGCTGCGATCCGATCGAAGACGAGGACGCAGCCCGGGTGTGTCCGCAGCTGTTTTGTCAGAAGCATCTGCTCGACACGAAAGCGTTTGAGCTGCGGTACCGCTTCGATGTCACGGTCGATAAGCGCGCTGGCGGTGAGCATTTGATCGGCGGCACCGCCAAGCCCTTTGTTGCCAAGCCTGGCGACGGACCGGCACGAAGCTTTCTTTGCGTGCTCCAGGGCACGCGGGTCGTTTCTAGTCAGGCGCTTTCGGCCGACGAGTTGCGCGAGCTTTCGTCGCTGGTCAGCGCGACCGACCCCGAGCACTAACCGGCCAGATCGCAACCAGCGTCTCGCCGCTCACCACGTGATACGCATCGTACAAATTCACGGTCGGATCACAATGCGGCGCGGCCAATCTCACCGCATCCCCAATCGTCCAAACATGCTTCGACGCCGGGTCGAAAATCATCCCATGCTCATCGCCCATGAATTGATAAGTGCTGCCCTTAGGCGCCCCTGACAACACCACCGCCGGCCCGCCATCCGTCGCAAACGCCTTATACCCCGCATCGATCGTCGCCTGCCCCGGCGTATTCGCACTCACCACCCTCGCATCCACAAACAGCGAATATTCAAAAGGGACCGAAGGCTGATTCGCGAGATCGCACTCGGCGTACTGCCGATCCATGAACACATACGACCCGGTCTGCCACTCAGTGAGCACACCCAAAGACGCATCGATGTGATGCGACCCCGTGCCCGCCCCAGTCACCACCTCCGGCGCGCCGCCGTGAGCTTTCAACTCAGCGATGACGGACTTCAAATACTCCATGCGCTCGCTGAGCGCAGCGGTCCGCTCCTGATAGCTGGCAATGTGCTGCTGGCGGCTGCAGTACATCTGCACGCCTCGATAGCGAAGATTCTTGTGCTGACCTATGACCTTCAACAGCTCGACCGCCGCCGCCGCGGACGGCACACCGGTGCGCCGAATGCCGGGATCGATATCGATCAGCACAGTGAGCGGCCGCTGGACCGCCGCCGACAGCGCCGCGACGTTCGCCGGGTTATCGACCACGACCGCCAGATCCCGAATTCGCTCATTCAACGCACTCAACCGCGCCACCGCCGGTGCCGCCACCACCGGCGAGGTAATCAAGATCGAGTCCACCCCGCCCTCAGCGAGCGCCTCCGCCTCCCCCAGCTTCGCGCAACACACGCCCACGGCACCGGCCGCGACCTGCAACTTCGCGATATCGACGCTCTTATGAGTCTTGGCGTGCGGTCGCAAGGCCACGCCGTGCTTGCGAGCGAACTCGGCCATCCGACGGATATTTCTCTCCAGGGCGTCCCGGTCGACGACCAGGACCGGCGTATTGAGCTCGGCGCGCGAGCCGGCCCGACCGACTAAACCGTGATGTAAGCGAACGTCATCGAGCATCGATCCATCCTCCATTGGAGTAAGCTTACCTCATGAGCATCACCAGCTCCCTGCTCGCCGATCTCCGTCGCGCCGTCGGTCCGCAGGGCTATCTCGATCAGGCGAACGACATCGAGCCTTACCTCGTCGACCATCGCAAGCTGTATCGGGGCGCGACACCGCTGGTACTGCGCCCCGACCGCACCGAGCAAGTGTCCGCCATCATGCGGATGTGCAACGAGGCTCGCGTGGGCGTCGTGCCCGTTGGCGGCAACACGGGCTACTGCGGTGGAGCGACACCGAGCGAGGACGGCTCGCAGATCGTGCTGTCGCTCGGGCGCATGCGAAGAGTGCGCTCGGTAGATCCACTGAACTACACCATGATCGCGGAAGCCGGCTGCGTGCTCGCCGAAGTGCAGGCCGCCGCAGCCGCCGTCGATCGTTTGTTCCCAATGAGCCTCGGATCGGAGGGCTCCTGCCAGCTCGGCGGCAACCTGTCGACCAACGCCGGCGGCACGGCGGTGCTCCGCTACGGCATGATGCGCGACCTCGTGCTCGGCCTCGAAGTCGTCCTGCCCGACGGGCGCGTGCTCGACGGCCTCAAGCCGCTGCGCAAGGACAACACCGGTTATGACTTGCGCAACCTGTTCATGGGCGCGGAAGGCACGCTCGGCGTCATCACCGCCGCCACTTGCAAATTGTTTTCGCGATCGGCGACCACTGTCACCGCGTTCGTCGGCCTCAGCGATCCACAGCGCGCCGTTTCATTACTCTCCCGGCTGCGCACATTCACCGGCGACGCCGTATCGACGTTCGAGCTGGTTCCTCGCTCCGCGCTCGATCTGGTGCTCCAATACATTCCGAACACCGCCGACCCGCTCGATCAGCGTCACGAGTGGTACGTGCTGCTCGAGATCGGCATGGGCCGCCAGGCCGAGTCGATGCGCGACGCCATCGAAACCGAGCTGGCCGACGCGATGGAACAAGGCGAAATCGCCGACGCCGCGCTCGCCTCCAGCGAATCGCAGCGTGAAATGTTCTGGAAGCTGCGCGAGACCATTCCTGAAGCTCAGCGTCACATCGGCGCCAGCATCAAGCACGACGTGTCGGTGACCACCAGCGAGCTGCCGCGGTTCATCGTCGAAGCCTCGCAGCTCGTGCACTCGATCACGCCGACCGGACGGATTGTTTCCTACGGCCATCTGGGCGACGGCAATCTGCATTTCAACGTGAGCCGTCCCAGCGACGGCGACGATGAATCGTTTTTGCGACTGGCGCCGAACATTAACCGGGCGGTGCACGATCTGATCGCGCGCTACGGCGGCAGTATGAGCGCCGAGCACGGGATTGGCAGGCTCAAGCGCGAGGACCTGGCTCGATATGAGCCACCGGTCGCGCTCGACGTCATGCGCGCCATCAAACAGGCGCTGGACCCGAACGGCATCATGAATCCTGGCAAGGTGCTGTAGGGAGTTTTCTCAACCAGGGAAGGAGACAAACAAATGGCCGGACGTCGGAGCTGCTTCGCGCTGCTGGTCATTTGTCTGTGGGGATCGGCGGCACCGGCCGCCGATCAAGACGAATGGAATCATCCCGGCCTGCTTCGCGGGCGCGATCTCACGCCGTTCGGATTGTTTCGTCTCGACATGCTGCCCGCGCATACCGTCGATGCGCGCCAGGACAGCCTCGCCGTCGAGGTGCTGACCGCCTATCAGAACACCTTCGTGATGAGCGACAACGTGCGCGAATATCTGGAAGCACGCAACGCAGTCCGGCAACCGCTGAGTCAAACCGACGCGGACGAAATCCTGAACATGGGCCGCGACGCGTATTACGTCGATGCTGAAGTCGGATTGATCGACGTCGTGTTTCACAAGCGGCTCAGCACGTGGTGGACGTCGTACCTGAGCCTTCCATACATCGGCTACGGGCGAGGCGTACTCGACCACACCATCGAATCATTCCACAACGCAGTCGGGTTCAGCCAGCAAGGCCGCGACCTGGTCGCGCGCGATCAGTTTCAGATGGTCTATAACGTGCGCGGCGCGCATTACTCACAACTCGCACAGACGCCGGGAGGATGGGGCGATCCGGTGTTGGGCTTGCGCTATTCACTGCCCGAGCCGCGCTATGGCTGGGACATCGTGTTCGAGCTGGCGGCGAAGTTCGCGATCGATGGCGAACGTTTCTTATTGTCCACCGGCCGCGACGATTACGGCACGCAGCTGACTTTGCAGCGAACCTGGGGCCGACACGCGGCCTACATCGCCGGCAGCGCGGTGTACTACGCGGGCGGCCCGGAAACACCGGCGGATGAGCATCAAATCATTCCGACAGCATTGTTCGGCTACGGCTTCGGCATCACACGCAACACCACCGCCATCCTGCAAGCGTACGCGAGCCGGAGCACGGTGCAGGATGCCGAGGACGTCGAAGAGCTCACCGAAAACAAATATCAGCTGAGCGTCGGCCTGCAACAGCGCGTCGGGCACGTACAGTGGAGCCTCGCGGTGACCGAGAACATCTCCAACTTCAGCAACACGCCCGACATCGGCGCTCAACTCGGGCTGGCTTATTTCCCCGTCGCTCGACGTTGATCAACTGCCGACGGGTCCGCCACCTTCCTTGCGAATGGCAATGACGCTGGAGCGCGGCTGATGCTTGCCGCCATCGGGCCAGTGACTGCGCGGTTTGGCGGTCGAGCCACCTTCGCCTGGATGCTGGATGCTGATGAACAATGTTTCGTTATCCGGCGAGAACTGACAGCCACACACTTCGCAGCCCACCGGGCCACTCATGAACTGCTGCAAGCGGCCGCGGTTCGGCCCTGACGTGGGCGTGACCCAGCAACCGTTATTGCTGACATGGGGCTGCACGCCGTCGCTCACGATCCAGAGATTGCCGATGCGATCGAAGCCGATGTTGTCGGGCGAGCCGATCGGACTGAGCTCCGCGGCGTTAGCGTATCCCGCGTAGTAAGCGCTGTCGGTCTTCACTTGAGTCAGATCGGTGATCAAGCGATCGCCCGATGGATCGCCGGCGAGCAGGAACACTTCCCAGGAAAATTCCAGCGAGGTGTGGTCGTCGCCCGCTTCGGCGATCTCGATGATGTGACCGAAGTTGTTCGCGCCCCGGGGATTGGCCGCATTCGGCGCCGAATCGATCTCGCGACCGCCGTACGTCGTCGTGCCGGGCTCGACGGTGCGGCTCTCGTTCCGGGTGCACGCGATGTAGATGCGGCCGGTCGTCGGATTGGCTTCGACATCTTCCGGACGATCCATCGGCGTCGCGCCGAGCAGATAAGCCGCCATACGCGCTTTGATGAGCACATCGGCTTGATCGCGAAAGCCCGCGGCGGCGTTCAGCGGCCCCTTCGGATCGAACACCAATGGCAACCACTGCCCTTTGCCGCTCGCATCGAAGCGCGCGACGTGCAGCGTGCCCTGATCGAGCAGATTGCGATTGGCCGCGCGATTCTTCGCATCGAAGCGCCCGGCCGAAATGAACTTGTAGACGTACTCGAATTTGTCGTCGTCGCCCATGTACACGGCCACGCGACCGTTCCGGGCAATCACCGGGCTCGCCCCTTCGTGCGCGAAGCGCCCCAGCGCCGTTCGTTTGATCGGCGTGCTGGTGGGATCGAGCGGATCGATCTCGACGATCCAGCCGAAGCGGAATGGCTCCGTCGGCGTGACGGCGAGATCGAAGCGCGAATCGACCACATCCCAGTTGTAGGGGCACTGCGCGCTCCACATCCGGAAACGTCGATGCGCATCGACGATGAACGGATCGACGTCGTTGCGCGCTTTCAGCTGATCGAGATTCGCAAAGTAGTCCTGAATGTTTTCTTCGGCGGTGAGGTACGTGCCCCACGGCGTCTCGCCGCCGGCGCAGTTTGCGAATGTGCCGAACGCGCGTACGCCTGTCGGATCGTCCTTGGTCTTCATCAGTGCCGCGCCGCGGGCCGCACCGCCGATGTTGATCGGCGTATCCGCGGTGATGCGGCGGTTGTATTTCGAGTCCTTCACGAATTGCCAGCTGCCGCGCTTGCGCACGATCTCGACGATGGACACGCCTTGCGCCGCTTTGGTGACCGCCACGACTTGCTGTTGCTGTTTCACATACTCACGGCTCACAGCACCGCGCAGGCCGCGAAATCCCGGATGACGGGGAAACATCAATGCGTCGTCGGTGTACTCGTTGTTCACACACAGTACGCCGTGATCGCTGCGACCGTTCAACGGAAAGAAATGGATGGCATCGCAGTTCTGTCCGAACTGCGACCGCTGGTGCTCGGCCGCTTTAGGCTCGAACAGCACACCGGCGTCGAGCTTGGTGGCATCGAGATCGGGCACGGACGAGAACAGGCTTTCGCCCCAGCGGATCAGCACGTCATGCGTGTAACCGGGCGGCAGCACGATGGCGTCGGCCTTGCTGCCTTGAATCGGCTTGAAGCCGAGCTGCGAGGTCCTCGACGCGTTCGCAGCGGGCGACGCGAACAGCGCCGATCCTGCCATGGCCATCGGCGCAATCGCCGCGCCCGCTCGCAATATCTGACGTCGAGTCAGTCGTTGCGCGAGCAGATCTTCGAAGAGAGGAGCGTCGGGAGCACGTCGGCGAATCATGAACAGTGGCGTCGGTGGCTGCGGTTGAGGACTCCTCAGCCTACCGCAATTCCACTGCGATCGTGTTACTGCAAGCCACTCTGCTTGCGATACCACTCCAGCTGCTTGCGATACCACTCCAGTTGCTGACGGAAGTAACCCTCTTCATACCCCAGCGTGACACGTTCACCGTCATCCTTTTGCTTGAAGCGCGTGATGCCGTGCTCGGCGTCGGGGTAAATGAAATATTCGATAGGTTTGTTGTCGGCCTGCAGCTTATGCAACGCATCGACGCTCCATTGCGTCGGCGCGCTGGAATCCTTGCCGCCGAAAATCCACAAGCTCGGCACCTCCAGCTTCGCGAGCGTCTGCACCGGATCGTACAGGCGGTCGATGAACGGCGGATCGTCGCGACCATACTTCCACCACAGGTACGGGCGAACGACCCACAGCGGCATGTCGGTGCCGACGATCATGCCGAAGATGGAGTCGCTGTGCTTCGCGGTCTCGAACCAGGGCTTGCTACGCGATTCCTTCAGCGCGTGAGCGAAATCGGACCAGCGATTCTGGCCGCGATCGACAATGTCGCCAATGATGGCGGCAATGCTGTCCATCTCGGCGATCTCCTTATCTCCGAAGCCCTTCTGCTGAAGCGCGTACACATAACCCCAACGATCTTCACCGAGCACCGGCACGGCCACGCCGAAGCCGACGAACAGACTGCGGATGTGGCCATCTTTCAACGCGGCGAGCGGCGCGATCCAGCCGCCCTGGCTGTAGCCGGCGAGATTCACTTTGTCGCCATCGATCTCCGGCCGCTTGCGCACGTACTGAACGGCAGCGACAGTGTCGTCGGAGAGCACGTCGAAGTTCGCGGTGTATGTTCCGGTGGAGCCGCCGGTGCCGCGCTTGTCATAGACAAATGCGGCGATTCCATTCGCGGCGTAAATGTATGGATCGGAATAATGATCCACGGCGCTGTAATCTTCGGAGCCGTGCACAGGAATCATTACCGGGAACGGTCCTTGTCCTTCGGGCAGGATCAACTTGCCTCGCAACTTGAGCTTGCCGCTCGGGAACGTGACCATTTCCTCACGCAACGGCACGCGCGTCGCATTACCGCTGGGTGATTTGTCGTCGCCGGATCGCTGCCAGGTCAAGCCGGTCACGTGACCTGCGCCGTCGCGCTGAAACCGCACGCGATTGGTGACGGGCTCGCGCTCGGCCCAACCCTCGCCGCCTTCGAAGTTACCGTTCTTATCGGTGGGCCAGAGCGCGCCGGTCTGGCCATTCATCAACTTGAATCGCAGATCGGTGGTGTCGCGCGGCCCGACCACCATCAGCGTGCCATCTTCGAATCTATATGCACCGGTATAACGGGTGTCGGTCGGTTCTTTGCGATTGCTAGCAAACCATGCCACACCGGCCAGCAACAGCAGCCCGACTGCCGTCCACACTATTTTCTTTCGCATGCGAGCCCGCGTCTCCATGGGCCCGGTGTGGGCCTTCATGGCGATTGGACGCAGCGGAATCGAGGAAGGTTGCTAAGCGGGCGCGCCGCCTGATTACGAGCCTGTGCGAGCTGTAACCATCATCCATTCGACGCCCGACGGAATCTCCTGTCCCGGCGCCTCGTAACGGAATGAGCTCACCCAGGCCGTCAACGCCTCTTGTATGCAAGCCGGGCCCGCGGGAGCTTGAATGTCACCGGTGCGACCGTCGCTGGTCACGGTGAATTCAACAAAATAACTGCCGCTGGCCTCGCAGTTGTCGGCAAGTTTCAACGGTTGCGATTGCAGGATTCGCAACGCTGGCTTGGACGGCGTCGTGGTCGGCGTCGTTTGACAGCCGCTCAATGCGATGGCTCCGAGGGCCAGGGCGGCGAATCCGATGTGTCGGTGAATGCGGTACGACATCTTTGCTCTCACACGATGCTGGCGGCCTGGTGCAATGTGCAAGCGATGCCGGCGACGAGTCAAGCCGGTCCGACTTGACTCACGCATAGCCGGCTGGTTATATATCGACCCATAGCCCGCTGGTTATTGGTTTGTTCATGTCGACCCCTCACGATGTGCTGTTCCGAACGCTCGCCGACCCGACCCGGCGCGAGATCTTCGAGCAATTGTGTCGCGAAGGTGAGCAGACGGTCGGCGCACTGACCGCTCACGCCGGCATCTCGCAACCGGCCGTTTCCAAACATCTCGGCGTGCTCAAGCTCGCCGGCCTGGTGCGCGATCGCCAGGAAGGTCGTCAGACCCATTACAGCGCGCAGCTCGGCGCTTTGAGCCCGCTGATCGACTGGACCCGTCAGATGGCCGGGTTCTGGGAACACCGGTTCAACCGGCTGGAAGATTTGTTGAAGAGGATGGATCAATGACCGCCGCCAATGAAACACTCGTCGCCGTCGTGGAGCGCGAGCTGCCGTTCCCGCCGGAAAAAGTCTGGCGTGCGCTCACTCAACAGCACTTGATCGAAGAGTGGCTGATGAAGAACGATTTCGAAGCCGTCGTCGGCCACAAGTTCAATCTGCGCGGCGATTGGGGCGGCGTGCTGGCGTGCGAGGTGCTTGCTCTCGAACCGCACAAGACGCTCTCGTACGCCTGGAATTATCCGCACGACGATCCGGCGTTCGATACCAAGACCGTTGTGACCATGACCCTCACACCGACCGGCAAGGGCACGCACCTTCGTGTCGAACAAGCCGGCTTCCGCAAGGAACAGAAACAAGCCTACGGCGGCGCCAGGGCCGGCTGGGCCCAGTTCCTCGGCAACCTCGAACAGGTTCTGACAAAGGTCCATTGATATGGCATCCGCTGCGAAGAAGAAAACTACGAAAGCCAAGAAGCCCGCTGCAAAGGCTGCGAGCACCAGCGAAACCGGGAAGCCCGCCTCTCAATTGATCGACGCGCGCATCCGCGAGCTCGGCGACTGGCGCGGCGAGACACTGGCCCGCATGCGCGAGCTGATCCTCGACGCCGATCCCGACATCGTCGAGGAATGGAAGTGGAGCAATCCGGTGTGGTCGCGCAATGGAATCATCTGCACCGGCGAGTCGTACAAGACGCACGTGAAACTCACGTTCGCACGCGGCGCGAGCGTTCCCGACCCATCGAAGATTTTTAATTCCAGCCTCGAAGGCAACATGCGGCGGGCCATCGATATCAAAGAAGGCGAGCAGGTCGACGCGCGTGCGTTCAAGACACTCATCAAAGCAGCAGTAGCCCGCAACGGCTCGCCGGCGAAGAAACGTTAAAGGAGATTCCCCTTGAGCTCATGGATTCGACAGACGCATCGCTGGCTGTCCCTCGCTTTCACCCTCGCCGTCATCGCCAATATCGTCGCGATGTTCGTCTCGCCGGGCGCGACCTGGATCGGCTTCCTGGCGCTCGTGCCGCTCATTCCGCTGCTGTTCACCGGGCTGTACATGTTCGTGCAGCCGTATCGCGCCAAGGCCCGGCAGGCTTCATGAGCACAAAGGCGAAGAAGGCTCGCAAGCCTGCTTCTAAAACCAAGGCCGACAAAGTCGTCCTGCTCTCCGGCGGCAATCCTCAGATCGCAAAGGGTTACGGCGACGAGCCCGTGCAGACTTACATCACCGCGATGCCTGATTGGAAGCGCGCCATCGGTAAGCGCGTCGATGCGCTCGTCACGAAGCACGTGCCCAAAGTTCACAAAGCAGTGAAGTGGAACTCGCCGTTCTACGGCATGGAGCAGGACCTGTATTTCCTCAGCTTCCATTGCTTCAACAAATACGTGAAGCTGACGTTCTTCCGCGGCTCATCGCTGAGCCCGCCCCCACCCGGGGTCAGCAAGTATCCGGCCGTTCGTTACTTCGATATCCGCGAAGATGACAAGGTGGACGAGACGCAGCTGGTGAGTTGGATCAAACAAGCGGCGGCCTTGCCGGGCGAGAAGATGTGATTCGCGCGGGCCGCTGACACCCGCTGCGGCATCCATCGCGATTACATGGACTTTACTTCAGCGATTACTGCATCGAGTTCCGTGAGATGCGCCTGAATCGTCAGCTTTGACTTCAGATGAAGTAGCAACTCCACAGCAAACGCCTTGGGCTTCGCCTGAAACAACTCTGCGTTTGCACGATCGTTACTGACAAACAGCTCGGCAAGCTGCCGCACCTGGGAGGTGTTCAGAGACTCCACGTACTCGGTCAGATGCTCGTGGGCACTCGACCGTCCCCAATGATTGCCACACCAGGTTGCGATGACCTCCTGATACACCTCGCCAAATGCGTTATTCGGCACATAAGGGCCGAACTGCTCCAAGGTCTTCGCCGCATCAACCTCTTGCGACCACCCGTAGGAAGCATCTTTGGCCTTTGCCAGAGCTTTTGCAGCGTGACGATAAAGCACAGCTCGCGAGCCGTCCGGGATATACCTGACACCCTGGACAGCAACCAGGAAGTCCAGGAGCCTGCTGGCAGCAGAAGAATCAGCGCTGGTATCTTCTTGAGGGCTTATCTTGTAAGTTTGATATCTCAGACCCGCAGTCTTTCGCAGGTCTTCGCTCGATCTTTTCCAAAGGACCGGGAAGATGCTGGCCGCATTCGAAAGTGCCGGCTCCTGACCCTTGCAAAGCAGATCCAGCAGGAATCCGAAGGCCACTTTAATGTCGGCGACCCCGAGCGCCGCCACCTGATCCTGCAAAATTGACATCTGATCGGAGTCCAATTTCGAGGTCTTGATCGGGTCAAACAGCCCGGACACGGAATGACCTGGATCGGGCAGTGGTGAATCGAACAGGTTGTGCTGTAACAGGAGAGACAATGCGATTACATCGCCGTGCTCAACCTTATTCTCCGAATCGTGCGCCGGGGATGCGTGATTTCGCATCCAGTTGATCATTTCTAAAGCCTTCCCCGCCTTCTTGTTGAGCAGCCCGAGCTTCGTACAGCAACTGATGACCACCAGATCGTCAACACCCGCCCAACGCTCCGAAATACTGTCCCCGTCCTTGTTATATTTCTTTCGACCGGCTTCATCCTTGGCAACGGACTCAAACAGATCCATGCCATACGCTTCGCAGCGTCTGCGCAAGTTATGCACCGCCGCGTTCCATATATCCAGCAGCGCGTGATCATAGAAGCCCGCATCGAAAAGCTTCCTGGCCTGTCGAAGCTGGTCCACTTCACGGGATGTGATAGCGGGAAAACTATCGACATTGGGCGATACAAGAAGGACAGGAAGTGACGCGCTCATTTGTTCTTGACGCCTGATTCATCACACCCAGAGGCTGGGACGCAAATTATAACCACGACGATGCCGTTTGCCAGCGCATCGTGCTCGTGCATCGGGACATTTGCCTCGGGCACTCGCAGAGATTTTTGATAAATCGGGACAAACCTACCTTGGTTGATTTCACGCCGCCGGCGCAAGCTGATTGGCGGAATCAAATCACACCAACGAGGAGACCGGGCCATGTTGTTCAAAGGATGTGTTCTATACGTGGGATTGTCAGCATTGGGCGTAGCAGGGGCGTCAAGAGCGATTGCAGAGGAAGGGCCGGCGCACGCCGCGACGGCACAGCATCGCGCGGCCGATAGCAAGAAACGCCAGGAAGGAGAACTCGTAAGGATCGTGCGAGAGTCCACGGCTCGGTTTAAAGATCCGGCGGATGCGGAAGCCGAGGGTTATCAGCTGATGTTCGGTTGCGTGTCTGGGCCGGACGCCGGGGCGATGGGCCTTCACTATGTGAACATGTCTCTGGTGGGCGCTGGCGTGCTGGATGCCACGCGTCCGCAGATTGTGATCTACGAGCCTTTGCCGAATGGACGTCGACGCCTCATCGGCGCGGACTATTTGCTTCTGGCAGAGGCATGGGATGGGAAGAATGCCGGCCCACCCCAACTCATGGGGCAGCTGTTTCATCTGTTCGAGGCACCCAATCGTTTCGGACTCCCGCCGTTCTACACGCTGCATGTCTGGGCCTGGAAGGACAGCCCGACCGGGACCTTCGTGAACTGGAATCACGACGTGTCGTGTGACGCCTTCGAGGATTGAGCAAGGAGCGCACTCCGCCTTTCAGGCGGAGTTGCGACCTCGATGATCATCGGTGCGGACGACCGATCTTGATCTTCATTTGCTCGCAGACGACGACGCTCATCGTGCCGACGAATCCAAGCTGGCCCAGGCCAGGATCGCCACCCAACTCCACGCTTGCCCGAGCGAAGGCGACACGAGCGGAGCCGCGAGCCGCAAACCAGCTCTCATCTTTACGATATTTGCTCATGGCAACGCCCGCGAAGGGCAGCCGTATCGATCGACGCGGAGGTTCAAACAAGGCCTGCGCATTCAAACCCGAACCTGAGGCACGCGCCCGGCCAGCGATCCATTCCATCGAGACCGGTTCCTTGGGCAGCGCCCAGATGGCGCGGCCGGCGGCGATGGAGGTGGCGTGATCGACGCCGATGTGAGAAATCCAGAAGCCGAGCCGGCCTTTGCGCCAGACCAGCGCCGGCGCGACGATGACTTCGTGGTACGAACCGACTGGACTCTCCCAGTACTTACAGAGATACAGAATTGCGAGCGTGCGCCCGGGCCAGACGCAAACGACCTTCGCATCGGCCGGCACGAACTGTCGTGCAACGTCGCTACGAACCAGCTTCAACCCAACGATCGCCTCGCCGCGCAACGTCCAGGGCGCGGATTGGAAACGCGGGTCATCCAGCGCCATGCCTGTGCACCCATCCGGCAATGCCCTCTGGCGCTCGCTTCGGCAACACCAGGGAACGTGGCGCGCCCTGCCATCGAAAGATGGCTTCGGCCGCGGCCCATCCCGAATGAACGGCGCTTTCCATCGATGCGGGCAGCGCCGTGTCCGTCCAATCTCCTGCGAGCAGCAGTCCCTCGATGGGAGTCCGCGTGGCAGGTCGATTTCGCTCGCTGCCTGGCGTGGGACAAGGGATCGCCATTGGAATGCGATTCACGACAGCATGACGAACGCTGGCCCGCTCCGCCGCCGGCAGCGCCTGCTGAATCTCACGGACGGTCGTAGCCACGATCTGCTCATCGCTCAGCGAGTCGGCGCGATGACTATAAATGATGTTGCTCGCGATCACCGATCCGTGCCGGTCGCTCCAGCCGCATCGTATGTTCGATAGATCGTAGAAGTCGGTGTTCAAGTCCGCAGGATTCCAGATGCGTGCCCAGAAGCGCTCGTCGCCCAGCTTGCGATCGAACCAGAGATAGCAGCTCACATACGGGCTTGGCTCAAAGCCGCCAACGCTCATGAAGGGGCGCATCTGTCGCCAGCCGTCGGGAAGCATACTCATCAACGACTGCGGCGTCACGGCCGCGACGCAGATACGCGCAGCGACGCGCTCACCGCCCTCCAACGCGATGTATTGAAAGCGACCGTTCTCGGCGACCATTCGGACGACGCGAGCATCGAGATGAATGACACTCCCGGCGCGTTCCAGTTTCCGGATAGCGGGTGACACAAACAATTCGGCCAGAGCGACATCGGCGAATCCAATGGCGTACTCCTTCAGCCCGACCAACTGAGCAAACACACGCATGAGAGCACCCGCCGAGCAGCGCTCCAGCGGAACGTTCAGTACCGAGATGCACGCGGTGGCCCAGAACCATTCGATGAAATGCGACGTGACCCCACAGTGACGAAGCAGCTCCAGAGCGGACTTTCGATCGAGTCGCCTGACCTGCGCCTCGGTCAAGCGCATTGCCATGCATAGCACGCGTCGACAGGAAAGAATATCCGCCCAGCCGATCCGCTCGGCCGTGGCGAAGCTCGGCATCAAATGAAGTGGCGGCGAAAGCGCGTGCAGGCGCATGTCGGTAACATGCTGCCCTTCCCTCAGGCGCAGCAACCTGCCCGTTTCCCACACGATCCGATCACGCGTTCCCAGCAGCTCCAGGAACGCGAGCATGTTTCTATATTCTGTGAGAATGATGTGCGGGCCGAGATCCACATCGTCGCCGCTGTGTCGATCGGTCCAGCTGCACGCACGACCTCCGAGCGTCGAGGACGCTTCGACTACACCAACCTGCAACCCGCTATCTCGGAGCGCGACCGCGCAGGCGAGACCAGCGATCCCGCCTCCGACGATCACAATGTCAAACTGCATCTACCTACGCACAAGCACCTGCTCAGTGGCGCCATCGGCTCATGCTGCTTCCCATGTTTTTTCTGTTGCTTCTCGACAGGAGCATCGCGCCCACCGCAACGGCGCCTGCCGTGAGTAACGCCGCGCCGGCAGCGGCGCCTGCAGGAAACGATCGTACGGTCGTTTCAGCGAACTCGGCGGCGTGAGGCTTCATCAGTTCCAGCCGACGTTTGGTCATGTCCATCCCGAGTCGGCCGAGCTGATCGGGCAGCAAACGCTCTGCCGCCGGTAGCAGCCGGGTTTCTTCATCCGCGACGTGATGAATCACCAGGCGCATCAGCTCCAGAAACTTTTCGTCGAAGGCCGGTTCCTGAATCGAGCTGTCGTTACTGCACATCTGTCGCAGCTCGCCAATCATCTGGCGCATTCGATCGTGCTCGGGCTGGCTTTTCTCGAGCACGTCGTCGCCACTCATGACATTACGCAATGCCGGATAGAAAATTTCTTCTTCCAGCTGTGCATGCACTTCGAGCGACAGGCAGACATTCTTTACCAGGGCGCGCTTCCGACCGATCGAGGTCTCCGGCCGGTAGCGATGGAACACCGCCATGACTTGAGAATGATCCAGCCGGATCATGGAAGTGATGCTGGGTGTGATGCGTTCGGTAACCGCGTTCATGTTCGCGCTCCCCGGCGAGCGATTCAGGGTGACAAGTGTCCAACGGCGGACCGGAAGGCTTGTTCCCGCCACGCATACCTACGGTGCCGCCTACATGCGGACCGCCTTTCCCCGACCATTACGGACGCGGCGAAATACTGATCTCCGGCAGTCGGTCGTCGTAGAACGCCAGGCGGCCTTTGAGTGCGAGGTGCTCCTCGTAGGGATCTTCGTACGACCACACCGCATCTCGCAGCTCTTTGCCGCCGACATCGACAGTGAAGTAATTCGCGACACCTTTGAACGGACATTGCGACGTGGTCGCCGACTGAACGGACATTGCGACGTGGTCGCCGACGCCTGCAGTCGTTTCATATCGACATCGGCGCGCGGAAAGTAATAACGCACCGGGCTGACATCCTCTTCGACCTTCACGACATCGCTCGAATCGGCGATCGTGTGCCCCGCCACCGACACCTGGATCCGCTCGCGCAGAGGATGCTCCGCCACTTTGTGGTCGGGATGTTCCCGATGCCCTGGAGACCTGCTCATGGTGCGCGCCTGCTCGAGTGGGATAGCAATGCAACAGGGTAAATCATGGATGGGTTCCATGACGGAACACTCCCGGCAAGCCAGCCGTTGCCGGAGAAATCGGAGGTAACCATGGCAACGCAGTCAGATTTGAATGGCAAGGTGGTCGTAATCACTGGCGCGTCCAGCGGCTTCGGGCGTGGCGCGGCAGTCGAATTTGCAAACGCCGGCGCGCAAGTCGTACTCGCCGCGAGACGCGGCGAAGCGCTGGACACTGTAGCTCGCGAGTGCGAGACCGCAGGAGGCACTGCCATCCCAGTGTCGGTGGATGTGAGCAGCGAACGGGAGGTGGAGCAGTTGGCTGAGACCGCAATTTCCCGATGCGGCCGCATCGATGTATGGATCAACAACGCCGGCGTTGGCGCGCTCGGTCGCTTCGAAGATATTCCGCTGGACGTGCACGAGCAGACCATCAAGACCGACCTGCTCGGGACGTTGTACGGTTCGTACTTCGCCTATCGTCAGTTCCTGAAACAAGGCAGCGGCACGCTCATCAACATCGCCTCCGAGCTCGGCAAGACCAGCGTGCCCTATTACACGTCCTATGCCGCCGCGAAACATGGCGTGGTTGGGCTAAGCGACTCGCTACGCCAGGAAGTGAAACAGAATCACATCGACGGCGTACATATCTGCACCATCCTGCCGACCGCGCATGACACGCCGTTCTTCGATCACGCCGCCAACTACACGAAGCACGAGATCACACCGCCGAAGCCGTTGCACGATCCGCAAAACGTGATCGATGCCATCATCGATGTCGCGCGCGATCCCGAAGACGAACGCATCGTCGGCGGCGACGGCGTGCTGAAAGTGGCAATGGCGAACCTCATGCCCGGCACGACCGAGAAGATGGAAGCCAAGACGATGCACAAGACGCAGTTCGAGGATGCACCTCCGGGACCCGATTCGCCCGGCGCGGTGGAGCGTCCCGAGGCGAAAGGCACAGCGGTGGATATGAATCGGCGCAAACAGAGGAAAAGCACGAAGACCAAGGAGTGAACCCGGCCTAGGGTTTGCTCTCGACGAGATGAGCTGCCGATAGCCACGCGTGACGGGTCATCGACTCCAGTCGCCTCACGGTATCGACGCGGCTCATCGCCTCGTCGGCATTCAATGAACCGCTCGCCACCGAGCCAAGGGTTACTGTGGGATGGACTGGCCTCAGCTCGCGAAGGGTGGTCGACCGCGGCCGCAGGCTCCGAAGAACCTGCGGCCGCTATGTCGAGCAGGGATCGCGCTTAAGCGCTCAGTCGCTGCGGAAACGCTCCAACGTGGGCAACATTCTTCGCCACATCGAGCAGCGACGGCTGACCGTTCTGCGACAGGCCCGACGCGTCGAGCAGGCCCTTCTCCGCCAGCCACTTCTTGTTGAACAAGCGCGACTGATACTTCGCGCCGTTGTCGCAAAGGATGGTGACGATGGTGTGGCCGGGGCCGAGTTGCTTGGCGATCTGCACGGCCGCGGCGACGTTCACGCCGCTGGTGCTGCCAAGGAACAAACCTTCATCGCGCAGCAGCTGATAGACGGTGCGCACGCAGTCGATATCGGTGATATGCAGAGCGTCGTCGATCGGCGAGCCTTCGAGGTTCGCGGTGACGCGGCCGATGCCGATACCTTCGGTGATCGAGCCCGGGCCGGTGGCCTTCAGCTCGCCGTTGCGAATCCAGTGATACAGCGCGCTGCCCTGAGGATCGGCCAGCGTGATGCGCACGTTGGGATTTTGTTTCTTCAGGTAACGCGAGATGCCGCCGAGCGTACCGCCCGTGCCGGTGGCCGCGACGAAGGCGTCGATCTTGCCGCCCGTCTGCTCCCAAATCTCCGGCCCCGTCGTCTGCTCGTGCGCATCGCGGTTCGCGGTGTTGTCGAACTGGTTGCCCCACACGGCGCCCGGAATCTCGTCGGCCAGGCGGCCGGCGATCTTCTGATAATGATTTGGATCGCTATACGGGACGGTCTTCACGCGCAGCACTTCGGCGCCGAGCGTTTCGATCATCTGATACTTCTCATTCGACTGGTTGTCCGGCATCACGATGATGCAGCGATAGCCGCGCGCGTTACAGACATGCGCGAAGCCGATGCCGGTGTTACCCGCCGTGCCTTCGACCAGCGTGCCGCCCGGCTTCAATTTGCCGCTGCGCTCGGCCGCTTCGATGATGGCTTTGGCGGCGCGGTCTTTCACCGAGCCGCCCGGATTCATGAACTCGGCCTTGCCGAGGATTTCGCAACCCGTGAGCTCACTAAAACGATTCAGGCGGATCAGCGGCGTGTTGCCGACGGCGTCGGCGAAACCGCGACGGATAATTTCATTCGAGCTGCTCATGCGGACAGCCTTCCTTCATCAGTGAGTGCGAGTTCGACGGAGCGCGTGTTGAACCAATGCAAAGCCTCATGCAGACGAGTCACCTCGCCCACGATCAGCAATGCCGGCGATTCCACGCGAGCTTCGGCGGCTTTCTGAACCAGATCCGCAATCGTGGCAGTGACCACGCGTTGCGACGGACGCGTTCCGTGCTCGATGAACGCGGCGGCGCGGGTTTCCGGCACGCCATGCTCACGCAACCGGGCGACGATGTTCTCGAGCTGGTTCAGGCCCATGTAGAACACCACTGTGTGACCGGGACGCGCCAGCGCGGCCCAATCGACGTTATCCGTCTCGCCCTTGAAATGTCCCGTAACAAACGTCAGTGCCTGCGCGTGGTCGCGATGGGTGAGCGGGATGCCTGCGTAAGCGGCACAGCCCGCCGCGGCGGTCACGCCCGGCACGACTTCGAATCGAATACCTTCAGCAGCCAGCGCTTCCAACTCTTCGCCACCTCGGCCGAAGATGAAGGGGTCGCCGCCTTTCAACCGGCACACGCGCTTGCCTGCTTTCGCGAGCTTCACGAGCAGCGCGTTGGTATCTTCCTGCGACACGTGATGATTGCCCGCGGCCTTGCCCACGTAGATACGCTCGGCATCGCGACGAGCGAGATCGAGCACTTCGGCTGAAACCAGTCGGTCGTAAACAATCACATCCGCGTTCTGCAAAGCTCGCAGCGCTCGCAACGTCAGCAAGCCCGGATCGCCCGGACCCGCGCCGACCAGCGCCACTTCACCCGCGAACTTCGATTGCTTCGCGAAGCGAGTGAGCGAGTTGCCGATGCGATCGAGCACGCCCTGCCCCGCCGCGTCTTCGCGGCCGGACAACACATCGGCGGCAATCGAGCCGTCGAAGAAATTTTCCCAGAAGCGCCGACGCGTGCTGGCGTGCTCCAGCTTCGCCTTCACCGAAGGACGCAATTTGCCGGCGAGCTTGGCGAGATCGCCGAGCCGCTGCGGTAGAAACGATTCGAGCTTCTCGCGCAGCCGCCGCGTCAGCACCGGCGCATCGCCGCTGCTGCCAACAGCAACGACGACGGGCGAGCGATCGACGATCGCCGGCATGATGAAGCGCGACAGCTCGCGATCGTCGACCACATTCACTGGAATGTTCCGACGCTCGCATTGATGCGCGACCCACGCGTTGACCGATTGCTTGTCGGTGGCCGCGATGGCGAGCCTCATGCCGTCCAGCAACTCCGGCTGGAACTCGCCAGGCACGTAAGTGATATCGCCGGCCGCGGCTTTCGCGGCCAACGAGTCGATCAGTTCAGGCGCAACGACCGTGACTTTCGCGGAAGTGCGCAGGAGCAGATCGATCTTGCGCGCGGCTACTTCCCCGCCGCCGACGACCAGCACCGGTTCGTTCGCGAGCCGCAAAAAGATCGGGAAGTAGTCCATGTGGGGCGTCGTCCTGCGACGCGCTGGCGTCGCGAGCTTATTGGCCGGCCGCGCGACGCGGCTCGACCTTCAGCGGAATGACCCGGCGGCGCGGCTGCAGGCCGCACTCGCGAGACTCGGGATTCTCCCACCACCAGCGACCCGAGCGCGGGTCGGCACCGGGCTCCACTGCCCGGGTGCACGGCGCGCAGCCGATGCTGGGATAGCCTTTGTCATGCAGGGCGTTGTAAGGAAGGTTACGAGCCTTGATATACGCCGACACGTCGGCCTCGGTCCAGTCCAGCATCGGGCTGATTTTCCACAGGCCGTAGCGGTCGTCCCAGGACTTGGCTTCACCCAGCGCGCGTTCAGCGGACTGTTCGCGACGCACGCCCGTGACCCAGGCCTTGCGGCCGGCGATGGCGCGCTTGAAGGGCTCGATCTTGCGAATACCGCAGCAGGACTGCCGTTCTTCGGTACCGAGATAGAAACCGTTGATACCATTGTCACGCACGTACTGCTCGATGGCCTCGGCCTGCGGATAGAACACCTGAATGCGACGCTGATAGCGGCGCTCCAGGCGATCCAGCAGGGACAGGGTCTCGTCGTGCAGGCGACCGGTATCGAGGGTGAACATCTCGATTTCTGGCGTGTAGGTGCTGATGATATCGGTCAACACCATCGCCTCTTGCCCTAAGCTGTTGGAATAGACCACATCCTGGTGCTCGCGAACGGCCTGCTCCAGCAGGGCGCGAGTGCCCTCGACGAGGGTTTGCAGGCGGGGTGACAGTGCATCGGTCATGGTCAATCGATCCTTATTCTCTGGGATGCACTGTAGCTAACCGCCTTATAACCAGGGAAAGACTGGTTTGTTCTGTCATGATGCGGGCCCGTTATGACTCCGCCGCGCTTTGATTCGCTATAGTTAAGTGCATGAAACTACAACAATTACGGTACCTCGCCGCCATCGTCGAGAACGACCTGAACATCACCGCCGCGGCCGAGCGCCTGCATACCTCGCAGCCGGGCGTCAGCAAGCAGCTGAAACAGCTCGAGGATGAGCTGGGGTTTCCCATCTTCCTGCGCCAGGGGAGAACCCTGACGCGCGTGACGCCGGCGGGTAAGCGGGTCATCGACCGCGCCCAGAAAATCCTGAAGGAAGTCCAGAGCATCAAGCGCCTGGCGGATGAGCAGAAGGGCGACGGCCGGGGCTCGCTGGCCATCGGCACCACCCATACGCAGGCCCGTTATGTCCTGCCTCAGGTCATCCGCCGGTTCCGGGAGCGCTATCCGGACGTGGAGCTGCACCTCCACCAGGGCACCTCCGAGCAGATCGCCGACATGGCCGCGCGCGACCGCATCGACTTCGCCATCAACACCGGCTCGCAGGAGCTGTTCACCAATCTGGTGCTGTTGCCGTGCTATCGCTGGCATCGGCGCATCGTCGTGCCGCAGGGTCATCCGCTGGCGAGCGAAGGCAAGGTGACTATCGAGATGCTGGGCAAGTATCCGATCGTCACGTACGTGTTCGGCTTCTCCGGTCCGTCGTCGTTGCAACAGATTTTCGCGCGTCATGGCATTACGCCGCAGGTGGCGCTCACTGCGCGCGACGCGGACGTGATCAAGACGTATGTGCGACTCGGGATGGGCGTAGGTATCGTCGCCAGCATGGCCATGGACCCGCGTGAGGATTCGGACCTCGTCTCCATCGACGCGTCGCATCTGTTCCCGGCGCACTCGACCTGGGCCGGCTTCCATCAGGGCGCCCTGCTCCGTAGTTACATGTATGACTTTCTGCAGTTACTCGCGCCGCATCTGACCCGCCGGCTGGTGGATCGCGCCGGCAATGCGGCCACGCCGTCCGATGTGGAGGCGTTGTTCACGGATGTCGAGTTACCGGTCTATCGCTAGACCCACAAGGATGTTTCGCACCCGCCATGGCAGCTAATCCAGAAAGACCCAAAGGCCGCTCGCTCAAACCGCTGCGCGAGCTGTGGCCTTATCTGCGCAAGTACAAAGGCATCCTGGCACTGGCGATGATCGCGCTGCTGGTCGCGGCGGCGGCGATGCTGGTGATCCCGATGGCGTTTCGCGATCTGATCGATCGCGGCATGGCGGCGCAGGACGCGGCCACCATCAATACCTACTTCGTGGCGTTTCTGGCCGCGGCTGCTGTGTTCGGTGTGTTCGCCGCCTTGCGTTTGTATTTCGTGACTTGGCTGGGCGAACGGGTCGTAGCTGACTTGCGTGAGGATGTTTACGCGCGCGTCGTGC
Source organism: Steroidobacter flavus (assembly GCF_042651805.1). NCBI lineage: Bacteria > Pseudomonadati > Pseudomonadota > Gammaproteobacteria > Steroidobacterales > Steroidobacteraceae > Steroidobacter > Steroidobacter flavus. The sequence continues at coordinate 953,680 of NZ_JBHSDU010000003.1, forward strand.
GTATGGATCCGACGTTCTTCGAAGTCACTCGGATTGGTGAAGTGCTGTCGCGACTCACGACGGATACGACGCTCGTGCAAGGCATCGCCGGTGTGAATCTTTCCATGACGTTGCGCTCGGCCGTGCAGCTGATCGGTGCGCTGGTGCTGATGATCACCACCAGCCCGTCGCTGGCCGGCATGATCGTCGTGCTCATTCCTCTGGTCATCGTGCCCATCATCGCCGTCGGCCGGAAGCTACGATCGCTGTCGCGCGAGTCGCAGGACAAGGTCGCCGATACCAGCGGTCTGGCCGGCGAAACGCTGAATGCCATTCAGACAGTGCAGGCTTTCACGCTCGAGGACCTGCACAGCAAGCGCTACACCAAAGCTGTCGAAGACTCGTTCCGTGTGGCCCTGCGCCGAACGAAAGTTCGCTCCGCCATGTCGGCGATCGGCACGACGATGATTTTCGGCGCGATCACTTTCGTGCTGTGGCAGGGCGCGCATCGCGTGCTCGACAAGGAAATGACCGGCGGTGAGCTGAGCCAGTTTTTGATTTACGCCGTGTACGTCGCCATCGCGGCCGCGACGCTGAGTGAAATGTGGGGCGAAGTGCAACGCGCGGCGGGCGCGATGGAGCGCCTGGTTGAATTGAAAGTCGCGACGCCGAATATCGTTGCGCCTCCCAAGCCGGCGCAGTTTCCTTCGCCGCCCGTTGGGCGCATTACGTTCGAGCACGTTTCTTTCCGCTATCCCTCGCGGCCGGAGTCGTTGGCGCTGAATGATTTGTCGCTCGCGATCGAGCGTGGCGAAACGGTTGCGTTTGTCGGGCCTTCTGGCGCGGGCAAGAGCACGACGTTTCAATTGCTGCTTCGGTTCTACGATCCCGCGTCCGGACGCGTGACGATCGATGGCGTCGACATCGCTCAAGCGCGGCCCGAAGACATTCGCGCTCGTATCGGCTTGGTTCCGCAGGAGACCGTGCTGTTCGGCGCGACCGCGCGCGAGAACATTCGCTACGGCCGCCCCAACGCTTCCGACGCCGACATCGAAGCCGCCGCACGTGCCGCCGGCGCCGACGAGTTCATTCGCGAACTGCCCGAAGGCTACGACACCTTCCTCGGCGAAAAAGGCACCCGCCTCTCCGGCGGCCAACGCCAACGCATCGCCATCGCCCGCGCCCTGCTGAAGGATCCGCCGATCCTTCTGTTGGATGAGGCTACGAGCTCCCTCGACGCGGAGAGCGAACGTTACGTGCAGGAAGCGCTGGAACGCCTGATGGAACATCGCACGACCTTAGTGATCGCCCACCGCCTTGCCACCATCCTCAAAGCCGACCGCATCGTCGTGCTGGACCACGGCCGCATCGTCGACATCGGCACCCACGCTCAACTGCTCGAAAGCAACGAGCTCTATGCGCGCCTGGCGGCGCTGCAGTTCGCGGACCTGGCGAATGGCAGCTCGCGGGACGCAGTCGCTTCGTAATTCTCTAGCGCGACTGAGGCGGGGCGCCGAGGCGGTTGCCGCCGTCGGCGAGAACGAGTTCGCCGGTGACGGTGGGGGCGCCGGTGAGGAGCCAGAGGGCGACGTCGGCAATGTCTTCGGGGGTGCTGGGTTTCTGTAGGGCTGAGTTGCTCGACCAGCGAGCGCGGGCTTGTTCGTATTTGGGGCCGATTGCTTCCTGCAGCCAGCGAGTCTCGACGAAGCCGGGGCACACCGCGTTGACTCGAATCTGCGGGCCGAGCGCACGCGCCAAGCCCATCGTCATTGTGTTCAAAGCGCCCTTCGATGCGGCGTAGGCAATCGAAGTGCCGGTGCTATCGACACCCGCGCGGGAAGAAATATTCACGATGGAGCCGGCGCCTTGCTTACGCATCGCCGGCTCGACGGCGCGGATCATCTGGAATGCGCCGATGACGTTCACGGAATAAATCTTCTGGAAATCCTCCGCCGACAACGCTTCGAGATTGGAGTGATTGAATACGACCTTGGTCGTGCCGGCGTTGTTGATCAATCCGTCGATCCGGCCCCACTTCTCCAGCGTCGCCTCCGCCATGCGACGGCAATCGGCATCTTGAGAAACATCCGCGCGCACCAGCAGCGTCTCGCCGTCGTGCTTCTCACATTCACGCGCCGTCTGCTGAGCTTCCGCTTCGCTCTTGGTGAAATTGATGACCGTGCGCCAGCCGCGCTTCGCCAGTTCCACAGCGCAGGCAGCGCCAATGCCCGTCGCCGAACCCGTGACGATGCAAACATTGCCGGCGCTCATGCTCCACCTCGAACGAAATGCGACACGACGAGTGTGCACTGTCGCGCCCGCTCCTGTCACGGATCAGCGATCCAGCAGGGGCTTGATCAAGTCGATCGGCAATGGAAACACCACGGTCGAGGTCCGCTCGCTGGAAATATCGCTCAACGTCTGCAGATATCTCAATTGCATCGCGCGCGGCTCGGTGCCGAGCATCTGCGCTGCTTCCACCAGCATGGCCGCGGCCTGCTTCTCGCCTTCGGCATGAATGATCTTCGCGCGCCGGGTCCGTTCCGCCTCGGCCTGCCTGGCGATGGCGCGGATCATGCCTTCATTGAGGTCCACGTGCTTGATCTCCACGGTGGCCACCTTGATGCCCCACGCGTCGGTGGCGTGATCCAGGATTTGTTGAATGTCCAGATTGAGCTTGTCGCGCTGACTGAGTATTTCATCCAGCTCGTGCTGGCCGAGCACCGACCGCAGCGTGGTCTGCGCCAGCTGGCTGGTCGCCTCGACGCGGTTGGCCACCTGGATCACGGCTCGGGCCGGATCCACGATGCGAAAGTAGACCACCGCGCTGACCTTCACTGAAACGTTGTCGCGCGAAATGACGTCTTGCGTGGGCACGTCCAGCACGACAGTTCGCAGATCCATCTTCACCATTCGCTGCACGAGCGGAAGGACGACGATGATCCCGGGACCGCGCGTCCCCGTGTAACGTCCCAGCGTGAAGATCACGCCGCGCTCATATTCATTCAAAATACGGATCGCGCTGAAGAGCAGAAACAGCAGGATGACGACGGGTACGATCAGGTACATGGCTCGATCCTCGTTTGCTGGAGCATCATTCCTCTGCCGGCGCGACTTCCAACGTCAAACCATCCACCCGCAATACCTTCAAGCGCACGCCTTTCTTGACCGGCGCCCGAGTGACAGCACGCCAGATTTCACCTCGGATATCGACACGCCCGACGCTATCGAAATCCTCGAGCGCGACCGCGTGCTCCTGAAGCAGTTGCTCGGCACCCGTGACGACGCGCGCACGCCGCGACCGCATGAACATGCCCGCGGACAGCAACATCACGAACGCCGCCGTCACCGCCATGCCCCCGATGAGACCTCGCGCGATCCGAAACCCTGGCACCTGTCCTTCGAACAGCATGACGGAGCCAATCGTGAACGCGACGACACCGCCCACGCCGAGCGCGCCGAAGCTGGGCGCGAACGCTTCGGCGACAATCAACGCGATGCCCAAGGCAATGAGCGCGAGGCCAGCGTAGTTGACCGAGAGAATCTGAAACGCGTACAGCGCCAGCAGCAGACACACGGCGCCAACCACGCCTGGCGCGAAGCTGCCGGGGTTGTAGCCTTCCAGAAGTAATCCGTAAATGCCGGCGAGCATCAGCAAATACGCGACGTTCGGATTGGTCAGGATGCTCAGCACCTTGGTGCGCCAGTCAGCCGTGAACTCCTCGGTCACGAGGCCTTGCGTCGCCAGTTGCACGACGCCAAAGCGGGTTTTCACCTTGCGACCGTCGAGCTGATGTAACAAATCCTGCAGGTCGGTCGCGACCACATCGATGACTTTTTGCTCCAGCGCGACGCGCGCCGTGAGGCTCACCGCCTGTCGCACGGCCGCCTCACCCCAATCGGCGTTGCGATCACGCAGCTCCGCCAAGCCACGGATGTAAGAAACAGCATCGTTCACTGCCTTGCGCTCCAAGGCACTGTCCGGCTCACCGGCCGGTTGTTCGTTCTTGTCTTTGTCGCGCGGGTGGTCGTCTTCGGGCTTGGAAGGTTGCGGACCTCCGATTTGAATCGGTGTCGCCGCCCCGAGGTTCGTTGCCGGAGCCATGGCGGCAACGTGACTGGCGTACAGCAGATAAGTGCCCGCGCTGGCCGCACGCGCCCCCGAAGGCGAGACATAGATAACCACGGGCACTGGCGATGCGAGAATGGCCTGGATCATTTCGCGCATGGCGGAATCGAGACCGCCAGGCGTGTCCATCTCCAACACCACGAGCTGTACGTTGCGCTCCTGCGCCCGTTTCAGAGCTCGCAAGAAGAAACTGCTGGTCGCAGGCCCGATCGCATCGCGGATTTCCAAATGCAACAGCGCGGGCGGTCGCTCCGCCCAAGCCGCACCCATCCAGGCCAGTAAGGGCAGCAAGGACAATAGCAGCCTCGCACCGACGACCGCCCGGTGGGGAGATTTCGTGTGGGCCACAACGACCTCCTGGGTGCCTGGCATTGGGCGCCAGCCCCAGGAGCATCTTATGCGTCTACGCCCCGATCGGGGTAGTGGAACGCAGGGGAGGATCGGGTTTGTTTAGCCGACCGCGCGACGCTGAACGTGCACGCCGGCGGCGTCGAACGCGCCCTGATAGGCGACGGAGAAATCGTCGAACGCCGTGAGCGCCACATCGAGATTGGTGCCTTCGGGCAGCTCGAACGTGTCGAAGCCACAGCGCGCCATATAAAACAATTGATCGCGCTGGATCTTGCCCACCGCGCGCAGCTCACCGGTGAACTTGTACCGCGTGCGAAGCAGAGCGGCCTGGCTATAGCCACGACCTTCGCCGATACCCCCGAACTCGAGCGCGACCAGTCCGATGCGAGTGAAGTCGTTCTTCAGCTCGTCCACCTTGTCGGTGACGCCGAGGCGCACGCCGAGACGGCCGTCCCACAGCCACCACTGCTCGCGCTCCGCTTTCCAGCGGGCGAACGGCAGGATCAGCGCGCGTTCGCGGCCGACCGGATCTTCGTCGGCGTAACGCCACTCATCGACGATAACTTCACGCTGCTTGATCAGCTGGCGCATAAACCTTGGCCTTGAAAGGAGCGACGCCGATGCGACGGAAGGTGTCGAGGAAACGTTCCTCTTCCTGCCGGTGCTCGACGAAAACATTGATGATGCGTTCGATGGTCTCGGCAACGTCGTCGTGCGCGACAGACGGGCCGATCACCTTGCCCAGCGACGCGTCATGACCGCCGGTCGAGCCGCCGAGGGTGATCTGGTACCACTCCTCGCCGTCCTTATCGACGCCGAGCACACCGATGTGACCGACCGAGTGATGGCCGCAGCCATTCATGCAGCCGGACATCTTCAGCTGGATCTCGCCCAGATCGTAGAGGTAATCGAGGCTGTCGAACCGCTCGTTGATCTGCTCGGCCAGCGGAATGGAGCGCGCATTCGCCAGCGCGCAGAAATCGCCGCCGGGGCAGCAGATCATGTCGGTGAGCGTGCCGATGTTGGCCGTCGCCAGATCGTGCAGCTTCAGCTGCTGCCATAGCGCGAACAGATCGCTCTGCTTCACGTGGGCGAACAGTACGTTCTGATCGTGCGTCGAGCGGATTTCGCCGAGCGAATATTGTTCGGCGAGCGCGGCAACGTGGTCCAGCTCATCCGCGGTGATGTCACCCGGCGGACGCTTCGGCGACTTGAGCGACAGGAACACGGCGCGATAACCCGCAACCTTGTGCTTGCGAGTGTTGTACTGGTACCAGTTGCGGAATTCCTGCGGCTTGCCGGACACCACATCCTGATCCTGCAGCGTCTCGTAGGCCTTCGGCGCGAAGTACGACTTGATGCGCTCGAAGCCGGCGGCATCGAACACCGGCGCGGTGTCCTTCGCAGCCGCAAATTCCTCTTCGACCAATTCGCGGAACTTGTCCGGACCGATCGCCTTCACAAGGATCTTGATACGCGCCTTGTGAATGTTGTCGCGACGACCTTCGAGGTTGTACACGCGCAGGATGGCTTCGAGGTACGCGAGCAGATCCTTCTTCGGCAGGAACTCGCGGATCACGTGGCCGATCATCGGCGCGCGTCCGAGGCCGCCGCCAACCAGCACTTCGAATCCAACTTCGCCCTGCTCGTTCTTCACGAGGTGCAAGCCCACGTCGTGCACGCGTGAAGCGGCGCGATCCGCCGGCGAGCCGGTGACCGCGATCTTGAACTTACGCGGCAGATACGAGAACTCGGGATGTAACGTTGCCCACTGGCGCACGTATTCGCACCACGGACGCGGATCTTCCAACTCATCGGCCGCGACGCCGGCCAGATGATCGGAAGTCACGTTACGAATGCAGTTACCGCTGGTTTGAATGCCGTGCAGCTGCACCGTCGCGAGCAACGCCAGGATGTCCGGCACCTGCTCGAGCTTCGGCCAGTTGAACTGCATGTTCTGGCGCGTGGAGAAGTGGCCATAGCCCTTGTCGAATTCGCGCGCGATCCGGCCGAGCATCCGAACCTGATCGGGACGCAACAGGCCGTACGGAATCGAGATGCGCAACATCGGCGCATGCTTCTGGATGTACAGGCCGTTGCGGAGTCGCAGGGCCCGGAAATCGTCCTCGGACAGCTGGCCCGCCAGAAACCGCTGCGTCTGGTCCCGATACTGGGCGACGCGCTGGTCCACGAGCGTTTGGTCGATCTGGTCGTACTGATACATGGTGCGGGACTGTAAGCCCGCTCCACGACGGGAGAAATTCGACTTGGATATGACCAGATGCCGGTTAGAAAGGGGTCACAAGGATCAAGGACTTAGGCGTCGGACCAGACCCTCTTGAGCAGTCGATGCGACCAGCCGGCCGTCGCGGGTGAACAGGCTGCCTCGCGCGAACCCGCGCGCCCCAGACGCCGTCGGGCTATCCAGCACGTAGAGCAGCCATTCATCCGGCCGCGCCGGACGGTGAAACCACATTGCGTGGTCGATGCTCGCCATCTGCAGCTGCTCGCGTTCATTCGTCATACGCGCGTCCATGCTGGCCGCCCCCAGCAGGAAGTAGTCCGAGGTGTAAGCCAGCAGGCAGTGATGCAGAACCGGGTCGTCCGGAACCCGCTCCACCAGACGAATCCACACCTTCACCTGCGGGTCGCGCGGCACCTCGGCCAACGGATCGGGCAACTCAGCGGGCCGGAATTCGAACGGATGCTCGTGGATCCTGAACGGCGAGGGTCGATCCGGCGCCAGGCGCTTGGCGTCGGCCACAGCGGTCGCGAGATCGGGCACCGATTCCGGCGGCGGCACCTTGGGCATATCGGCCTGACGATCGATGGCCGCTTCGGGCACCTGAAACGACGCCGACATGTGAAAGATCTGCTGGCCATGCTGAATGGCGACCACGCGACGCGACGTGAAGCCGCGACCGTCACGGCTCCGATCCACTTCGTACACGATGGGATGGTCCGCATCGCCGGCCCGCAGGAAATACGCGTGCAACGAATGCGCCTCGCGTCCCTCGACCGTCGCATACGCCGCGGCCAGCGCCTGACCCAGCACTTGCCCGCCGAATACGCGACCGCCCGCGAGCCTGCGGCTCTGGCCCCGAAACAAATCGATTTCCAACCGCTCCAGCTTCAACACCTGGAGCAGATCGACCAACAACGGATTCACGACTACTGCTCTCCGGCCACTCCCAGCCGCTTTTGCATGATGGGACTGGTGGTCGTGTATTGCAGGGGAATCTTCTTGGCGGGATTCAAATGCGCCGCGACCGCGAAGGCCGCCAGTGCCGCCTCGTGGAAACCGGACAGAATCAGCTTCTTCTTGCCGGGATACGTGTTGATGTCACCCACCGCGAAAATACCCGGCACGCTGGTCTGGAATTTTTCGGTGTCGACCAGGATGGCGCGCTTGTCGAGCCCCAGGCCCCACTCGGCAATCGGGCCGAGCTTCGGATGCAGGCCGAAAAACACCAATGCTTTGTCCGCGTGCAGCTCATCGATCGCACCATCACTCTTCTTCACACGCACGCCTTTGAACTCGCCGCCCTCGGTGATGAGCGACTGCGCGATCGCTTCCACGTAGCGCATGCTTCCGGAGCTGACGAGGTCGTGCATCTTCGCGACCGACGCCGGCGCGGCGCGAAATTCCGGACGACGATGCACCAGCGTGACGCTGCGGGCTTTGCCGGCAAATTCGAGGGTCCAGTCGAGCGCGGAATCGCCGCCGCCGAAGATCAGCAGATGCTTGCCGGTGAACTCGGCCGAGTTCTTCACTTTGTAATGAATGCTCGTGTTCTCGAACGCCTCGACCCCTTCGCAACCGAGTCGACGCGGCTGAAACGAGCCGAGACCGCCGGCGATGATCACCGTCTTCGCATGAAAGCGGGTGTCGAGCGACGTGCGTAACAGGAATGTATGGTCGGGCAACACCTTCAGCTCGGTGACTTCCTGCCCCATATGAAACTGCGCGTTGAACGGCTTGGCCTGCTGTAACAATCGATCGACCAGTTCCTGCGCGCCGCAGACCGGCAGCGCCGGGATGTCGTAGATCGGTTTCTCCGGGTACAGCTCGCTGCACTGACCGCCCGGATGCTGGAGCGAGTCGATGATGTGGGCCCGAATGCCCAGCAGCCCCAGTTCGAAAATCTGGAACAGGCCGCACGGTCCCGCTCCAACGATGACCGCATCGGCCTGAATGGCGCCGGCCACGTCGGCGGCTGTCGCGTTATCACTCACAGTAGTGCTCAAAACTGCTCTCCCCTCATCGCTCAGGAAGTCTTCGAACCCGATTCTACACAAGCGATCCGTTGCGTCAGTTCCACACCGCGCATCGGCGTTGTCAGGCGCAGGTCAGCGCATTGTCAGCGAAGCGGCGGGTGTTGGCACTTCCTCACCATCAAGCGCGATAAATCGCCACCCTCGCGCGGTCGGTTGCATTGTCGCTGGCCGGAGCCCGTGAAAGAATCGACCGCCTCATCCCAGCCCCGAGCCAGGAAGACTCCCATGCGCTTGAACATCAACGGTAAAGATCTCGAGGTCAAGGACGCGGACGACGCCACGCCGCTGCTGTGGGTCCTCCGCGATCATCTCGGTTTGGTCGGCACCAAGTACGGCTGCGGTGTCGCTCAGTGCGGAGCCTGCACCGTGCATCTCAATGGCGCACCGGTGCGCTCTTGTTCCATTCCGGCGAGCGCGGTCGTGGGTCAGAAGATCACGACGATCGAAGGCCTGGCGAGCAAGGACGGCAAGTTGAGCGCCGTGCAGGCCGCGTGGATCGAGCACGATGTCGCTCAGTGCGGTTACTGCCAAGCGGGCCAGATCATGTCGGCGACCGCGCTGCTCAAGAGCAATCCCAAGCCCACCGATGCCGACATCGACGCTGCGATGGCCGGCAACATCTGCCGCTGCGGCACTTACACCCGTATTCGCAAAGCCATTCACGCGGCCGCGGCCAAAGTGAACGGCGACCTGGTCAGCCAGAATTAATCGGAGGTTCCCATGAGCGCCATCGAATCTTCGATCCTGTCCGCCGATGCATATGTGCAGGACCTGCTCCGCGCCGCCGAGGCGCAATCGTCCGTCGGCAAAGTCAGCCGACGCCAGTTCCTGAAAGTCACCGGCCTGGTCGGTGGCGGTCTGGTGCTGGCGTTCTACGTCGGTGAGAAGGACGTTGCTCTGGCCGCTGCGAAGGGCAAAGAGTTCGCGCCGAATGCGTTCCTGCGCATTTCGCCGGAAGGCACGATCACGCTGTATTCCAAGGCCCCGGAGATCGGTCAGGGCATCAAGACCGCGTTCCCGATGATCATCGCCGAAGAGCTCGATGCGGATTGGGCGCACGTGAAAGTCGAACAAGCCGCGATCAATCCCGCTGTGTATGGTCGTCAGAGCGCGGGTGGCTCGCGTTCCATTCCGACGTCGTGGGATCAATTGCGACGCGCCGGCGCGACCGGTCGCGCAATGCTCGTCAGCGCCGCTGCCAAACAGTGGAATGTGAGCGAAGCGGAGCTCACCACGGAGAACAGCACCGTCTTCCACAAGGCGAGCAAGCGCAAGGCGACGTATGCCTCGCTGGCCACTGCGGCCGCGGCGCTGCCGGTGCCGGATGAGAAGGCGCTCAAGCTCAAGACTCGCAGCGAATACAAACTGCTCGGCAAGCGCATCGGCGGTGTCGACAACCACGCCATCGTCACGGGCAAGCCGCTGTTCGGCATCGATCAAGTGGTGCCGGGCATGCAGTACGCCGTGTTCGTGAAATGCCCCGCTGTTGGCGGCAAAGTTGTGGAAGCGAATCTCGATGAGATTCGGAAGCTGCCGGGCGTGACGCAGGCATTTGTTTTGAATGGCACCGGCAAGCCCACTGAAGTGATGCCGGGCGTGGCGATTCTCGCCAAGTCCACTTGGGCTGCGTTCAGCGCGCGTCAGAAGTTACAAGTGAAGTGGGACGAGTCGACAGCTTCCAAGGACAGCTGGGCTTCGTACGTAGAACAGGCGCAGAAGCTCGCGTCGCAATCGGGCCCGGATTCGATTCGTAACAACGGCGACGTCGACAAGGTGTTCGCCGAGGCGAAACCGGTCGAAGCGTTCTACACCTATCCGTTCATTGCTCACGCTCCGCTCGAGCCGCAGAACACCACCGCGGTGTTCAAAGATGGCGCGATCGAGATCTGGTCGCCGACGCAGACGCCCGAAGCCGGCTTGAAACTGGTGTCCGATGTGCTCGGCATTCCGCCGGAGAAAGTCACATTGCACCAGACGCGCGTCGGCGGCGGCTTCGGCCGTCGTTTGATGAACGACTACATGTGCGAAGCCGCCGCCATCGCCAAGCAGGCCGGCGTGCCGGTGAAGCTGCAGTGGACGCGTGAGGACGACATGCACCACGACTTCTATCGAGTCGGGGGCTTCCATTCGTTCAAAGGCGGTCTCGACAAGGCGGGCAAGCTGATCGCGTGGCAGGATCATTTCATCACTTTCACCCAGGACGGCCAGCGCCCGACCAGCGGCGGTGACATGTCAGCCGAAGAGTTCCCTGCGCAACTGATTCCCAATGCGCGACTCACGCAAACCAAGCTTCCATTGCAAATTCCCACAGGCCCGTGGCGCGCACCCCGCTCGTGCTCGATTGCGTTCGCCACGCAATCGTTCCTGCACGAATGCTCGGTCGCCGCGAACCGCGATCACCTGGAATTTCTGCTGGAAATCATGGGCGAGCCGCGTTGGCTGCAACAGGGCAACGAGTTTGCACTGAATACCGGTCGTGCGGCCGCGGTCATCAAGCTCGCCGCCGAGAAAGCCGGCTGGGGACAGAAGCTGCCGAAAGGCCGCGGCCTCGGCCTGGCCTTCCACTTCAGCCACGCCGGCCACTTCGCCGAAGTCGCCGACGTGAGCGTCGACGAGAACCGCAAGATCACCATCCATCGCATCGTCGTCGCCGGCGACGTCGGCCCCATCGTCAACATGAGCGGCGCCGAGAATCAAACCGAAGGCGCAGTCACCGACGGCTTCAGCGCCGCGCTGGCCCAGCAGATCGATTTCGAGAACGGCCGGATCAAACAAAACAACTTCGACACCTACTCGATCCTTCGCATTCCCAATGCGCCGAAGGTCGAGTCGTACTTCATCGAAAGCGACTTCACTCCCACGGGCATCGGCGAACCGGCATTGCCGCCGGTTGCTCCGGCGATTGCGAATGCGATCTTTGCGGCGACGGGGCATCGGGTGCGGTCGATGCCGTTTACGAAGGAAGGGTATTCGGTCTAGGAATGCGAATCGAAACCGACGCGGGCATCGTCGAAATCATCAACGAGCCCGCGCACACCTTCTGTTCCGCCGACAACGTTCGCTCTTATCCAGTCGAGCACAATCTCACCGTCGACTCGCGGCCCTTCTCCATTCACGGACTGATCCTCAACGGCGCCCCACTCGCTGTCTTCGGCCGCGGCGGCGGTCCCTCCAGCGTCCATCAACATTCCGGCGTCTACGTGGATAGCTCTTTGTATCTCGCGGTCGGCGATTGCGTGGTATGCGTCGAACTGAAACCGTTCCGATTTCAATGGATGCTAGAGACCGATTCAGCCACCTGCTTCGGCATCCATTTCGATACGCACCATCAAGCCCTGATTTCTCACGGCGAGCTGGAGATCAGCCGTTTCTCGAATGATGGCCGCCTGCTTTGGAACGCATCAGGCGCGGACATCTTCACGGGCGAGTTCTCTCTGCATCCTCAGTATGTGCAGGCTATCGACTGGAACGATCGGGTTTACCGGTTCAGGTACGAGGATGGCGGCTTGGTGAATTGACTAGATCCGACAGTAGATCTTCGTCATCCCCTTGTCGTCTGGATTGTAGTTAGGATCGTCGGGCGTGAACGTTTGCTCGAGCACCTGCACATCGGACATTTCGGACAGCGTCCAAAGTTTGCCGAAGCGGGCGCCACCAACTTCGATTGCACGAAGCACGTCGCGGCCAGCGGTCGATACGCCGACGCAATATGGCTGAACGGTGCGAACACGCCCGTTGTAGCGGAACCGCAGCAGCACTCGTCGCTTGATGGCATCGACGATAGCGCTGTGCGGATCCGTCGCAGCCATCACCGCCGCCCCAGCCCCCGCTGGACCGCAAACAACGCCGCCTGCGTCCGATCTTCGAGCTTCAGCTTCGCGAGAATCGTGCTGACGTAACCCTTCACCGTCCCCTCCGTGAGATGTAACTCGTCGCCGATCTGACGATTGCTCATACCGCGAGCGATCAGATCGAGCACGCTCCGCTCACGCTGAGTAAGCAGCGCCAAAGGGTCGGCTTGGCGATTGCGTAGCTGTTCGACCAAAGAGCGTTGAGCCAGGGGGTGCAGCCAGGTCTGGCCGCCGGCGACGGTGCGGAGGGCGGTGACGAAGTCGGATTTGGTGACGTCTTTGAGGATGTAGCCGGCGGCGCCGGCGGCCATGATTTCGCGGACCTGACCGTCTTCGGCGTAGGAAGTCAGCGCGATGACTTTCACCGTGGGTGAGGTGGCGCGGATGACGCGGATGGCGTCGCTGGCGGCCATGCCGGGCATCTTTAGATCCATGAGCACGATGTCCGGCTGCAAGCGGCGCACGGCATCGCACGCTTCGTCTCCGTTGCCGGCTTCGCCGACGATGACGAACTCTTCGCCGTCGTCGAGCAGCGCGCGGAGGCCTTCGCGAACGATGCCGTGATCGTCGACAAGCAGCAGCTTGATGGTGGCAGTCATGGTGTCATCGCCAGCAATGGAATGCGAATACATACCGTCGTCCCTCGTCCAGACTGCGATTGAACTTCACAGACGCCGCCGAGCGCGGCGGCGCGCTCGCTCATGGTCTGCAAGCCGATCCCTTGTTCGGGAGAATCTCCAGTGACTTCGGCCCGGGCGGCGACGTCGAAGCCGCGGCCGTTGTCCTGAACACTTAACATCAACACATCGTCATTCACCGCGGCGCTCACATCCAGCCGATCCGCGCCCGAATGGCGGATGGCATTCGACAAGGCTTCGCGACAGATCAGATACAAGCGCTCTTCCAGCGACGGCGGCTGCGAACGGTACGCGGCGAAGTCGAGCCGGATGCTCGGCGTCTGCGGGGCCAAAATAAAAGCGAAGCGCTGTAACGCCGCGGCCAGGCCCATCTTCTTCACGTCGGCAACGCCGGCATTCTCAATCGCGCTCGTGCCTGCTTCACTCGTCGAATCCGGCCGCAACTCTCGCAGCAGCGCACGCATCTCGGCGAACGCGAGACGCGCCAGTTCCTCGATGCGACGAGCGCGACGCTCGCCTTCCGCCGGATCGCGACGCCACGCGGGCACAATCGATTGTGACATCAGGCTGATCGACGACAACGCCTGACTCACCGCGTCGTGCAGATCGCGCGCCAGACGCTGACGTTCGCGCATCACCGCCGCCTGCCGGGCTTCACGCGACAGACTGGTGTTCTTGATCGCGACCGCCAGGTGATCGGCGATGATCTGAATGCTCGCGACATCGTCCTCATCGAACGGATTCAGGCCTTCAATATTGATACAGCCGAACACTTCCTCGCCGAGCACGATAGGCATGGCCAGCTCGGTACGAACATTGATCGGGATCGGCGGCGGCACATAGCGGGGATCTTTGCGAACGTCGTTGACGATCTGCGCCGTGCGCGTCATCACAGCCGTCCCGGTCACGCCTTTGGTGACAGGAATTCGGTGGGACAGATCCATGATGTCGCCGTAGTTGCCAGCATGCCCATCGAACAACAAATATTCCCCGTCATCGTCACGAAACAGCAACGGGATGACGACGTTCGGATAACCCAAGTGCTCATGAATCACTTGCGCCGCCGTCGCCACCAGCTCATTGGCATCGAGGCCGGCGGTGATGACCCGAGCGATGTGAGCAATCAACGTCATCCGCTCGGTGCGACGTTTCTCGCGCTCGTAGCGCATGGCGTTTTGAATCGCGATCGCTGCGTGGCGAGCAAACAAACGCAGCGTGTCGAGGTCGGCCGCACCAAACTTGCGCGGCGGCGGCGCGCCGATGCCAAACACGCCGAGCAAGCCGCCGCCCGGCCCGGGGATCGGCACACCGATGACCGCGTAGTCGCGCATCTCGGGCAGGGAAATCCGTTGCAGCTCGCCGTAACGATCGACGATGACGGGCCGGCCGGTGGCCAGCACCTTACCGATCAACCCCTCGCCGGGCTCGAACTCCAGCCCCAGCTCGGTCAGCGGCAACTGATGAATGGCCTCGACCTGCACCGTATGACGGCGCGGCACATACAAACCGATGGACCCGCTGTCCGCACCGAGCAGCTCGCACGCGCGCGTGATGATGCTGGTCAGCAACGGGCGCAGCTCCAGCTCGCTGGCGATTTCCTCGAGAATGGTATTGAAAGGCTCGCTCATTGCGGGCATGTCGCGGCCTTCGATTCGCAGGATTCCGGAGCTCACGGGAGGGTCTGCGCGCGGTTGATGAGCGGAGTATTTGCTGCGTGCAAGCTGCGTTCAAGTGGGGTTTCGAGGCACTGCCTTTGGTCAGGACTTGTGGGTCACGAATGGCCGCCTCCCTTCGGCTGCGGGGCCAGCACGGCGGGCAACAACGCGCCCATCAGCTTGCGCACCGCCTCCCGCTCCCGGCCCACCATCTTGCGCAACTCGTTGCCAATGATGGCGTCGCCGAGCGCCGCGACCGTCACAAACAAGGTCGCGGATGTCACACGTTCGTGAATCGTCGCGGCATCGCCCTCGCCGTCGGCGCCCCGCTCGACGCTGTCGATATAGTCGCGCACCACCTCGCCGATCGGCGCCAGATGCATGGATTCGCCCGTGAGCGCCATCCATGCGGCCAGCCGGCCCGCGCCGCCCCGGTCGAACGCGTCGAACACGATATCGACGAAATCCTTCACCTCGCCCTTGCCGGCGCGCAGCCGCATGACGGCCGATTCGATGGTGGTCGTCAGCTCGCTGACCATCTGCCGCATCAACTCCGACTGCAGCCCGGCCGCCGAGCCGAAGTGATGAATCAGGTTGGTGTGGCTCATGCCCAGATCGCTGGCGACGGCCTGCAAAGTGATGGCGTCGGGCCCCTCGGCCAACAGCAGCCGGCGCGCCGACGTGAGCGCCAGGGTGCGGGCCTCCTCAGGCGTACGGCGCACCCTCGGACTATGAACATTTCCCGGGGATTTAGCCGGATTCTTGCCGGTGGGCCGCGGTGCTTTCTTCGGCTGAGTCACTATTGACAATACTCTCAATAAGAACTTGTAATAGCCGCCATGGACACCCCCACTGCCGGCACGCCCGCCGACCTCACGATCACGCCGCGAGACCTGCGTCTGGACCGCAAGGCAGTCCAGGCCAAATGGTGGCACGGCGGCGACCCGGTGGCGACCGCATACTTCAACGCCTTGTCGGCCTCCTTCCCGCAAGGTGAGACGTTCTTTATCGAATCGGTGCGTCGTTTCCGGGACCGCGTGCCGCCCCGCCTGCAGGAACAGATCAAAGCGTTCGTCGAACAGGAAGCCGCGCACACCCGCGAGCACGTGGTGTTCAACAAGCTCATCAAGAGTGCCGGTTACGAGACCGCCGCGATGGACGCCGAAATCCGGCGTCGGCTCGACATCGCCCGCTCGCGTCATCCGGTCGGGCAACTCGCGATCACAGTGGCGTTGGAACATTTCACCGCGATCATGGCGCACACGCTGTTGACCGAGAAAGATCCGCTGCCCGGCGCGCCGCCCGAAGTGTTGAGGCTGTGGCAATGGCATGCCATCGAAGAAGTGGAGCACAAGGCGGTGGCGTTCGACACCTATCTCGAGGTGACGCGCGAGCTGTCGGCATTCAAGCGCTGGGCTATTCGCTGCCAGGTGATGGTGCTGATCAGCCTGCAGTTCTGGTACTCGAACTTTCAGCGCATGGCGGATTTCTTCAGGCAGGATGGCATCAACACGCCGCGCACCTGGTGGCGCGTGTTTACTTATTTAGTCATCAAGCCCGGCATGGTGCGCCGGCTGTTCCTGCCCTATCTCAGTTTCTTCCGTCCCGGCTTCCACCCCTGGGATCACGACGACGGCGCGCTGGTTCGCGAGTTCGAACAGCGCCTGCGCTTGACAGAAGTCACATCCGATATCTGACAACGCCAGCTCACAAAAAATTCCCCAACGTCCCAACCGGAATGTGCTTACTTCCGGGAGCCTCCCGCGCGGGAGCAGATTCTAGTCGCGGGTGCAGCGCCGATCGTCGTCCGGCGCGTTGAAACATCGGCCACCCGGATGGGGCCGTCGCCGCAACCCGTGTCATGGCGCGCTCGTGCGCACGGGCGGGCTTCTAATAACACGTTGGGAGTAAATCGGAATGACTGCGACGACGGTTAATAGTTTTCCATCGTTGAATAACTGGAACTCGCCACGCGCGTGGGCGCTGGCGATCATCGTGCTACTGCATATGGGCTTTTTCTGGGCGCTGACCCACGGCCTGTCGATCAATCCTTTGACGATCCTCAAGACGGCGCCCCCGCTGCTGATACCGATCACAGAGAAGCCGACACCGCCACCGCCGAAGCCACTGACGCCGGTCGACGTCAACCCCGTTCAACGCGTGGACACGCTCCCGCCGACTCCCCTCGATTTTCCAACGGAACGGACCATTACCGATCCGATTATCGATGATGTGCCGAAGATCGGGAACGAGATCGTCGGCCCTGGCAGCGCGACCGAGCCACTGCCGAAGATCGTCGAGCCTCGCATCGACTCACGTCGCGGTCTGAGCGAGCCCTATTATTCGCCGGCGGATATCCGCGCGGGCAACGAGGGCACGGTGGTGTTGTCGATCTATATCCTCGCGGACGGTCGCGTCGGCGATGTGAAGCTCGTCAGCTCCAGCGGCCACGAAGGGCTCGACAAGTCGGCGATGCGTGAAGCGAAGAAGTGGCGCTTCGTTCCCGGCACCACCGATGGTCAGCCGATGGCGATGTGGAAGCAGCTGCCGATAACGTTCCGTCTCAACACCCGCATGTAGGGTTGAAAGCAGTGCCGGCGTCAGCGCGCCGGCACTGCGCTGTTACCAGCTGAACGTCGGCGCAGCGACTTCGAAGCGCAATCCCACCACCACAGCGTTACGCAGGGAACGCTGTGATCCTGGATTGACGATGTATTGAACGTCGGGCTGCACGGTCAGCCAATCGGTAACCGTCGCTCGCCACGTGAGCTCGACCGCCGCTTCGTAATCGTCCAACCCTTCCGTGCTGTCACGAAACGCGGATGACGTTTTGATCCAGGCGGCACCGATACCAAAACTCTGTTCTCGTCCCGGCGGACGCGGCACGTCGTAATTCAACGCGCCGATCACGGACCAATCGCAATCGTTGACGCTATGTTCCGCGTGACCGATGCGCAGCGACGTGCGCCAGGGCCGCACCTCGTCCAACGCACCCAGACGCGAGTCGGCTGAAACATACCAACCGTGATTGTGAGTCGAACCCGTCGACTCCGCGCCTTCGGCTACTAAGTGTTCGGTGGTCTGCGTGTAGCCCCACATACCAAAGGCCACCTTCTCCACACGACCTTCCGACAGGTGCTGTAACTCGGAGACCAACAACAAGCCGTCGTTGCGATCCAGATGCACGGTGGTCACTTTGGGCTTATGCGGGTCGCCCGGCACACCGTCGAAAGCGCCGACGAGCCAATGCCAGTCGGACGCCACCTGCAGATTGACGCTCATGCCCAACGACGTCGTCGGGAAGATCGACGGACCGTTCTCGCCGCTCTGACTGAAATCCTGACCGATGCCGAACACCGAGTTGATGAACAAACCACGCGGGTCGCTGGCATCGAACTCGGCGTTCAAATCAAGCAGACCGACGCGCAAACCATGCTCGCCGTCCTCGCCGAACCCCCATGCCGCGCCCACCTCCAACAGCCGCGCCGCTGACGGAGCATCGATATTCGACACCGCAAATGAATCGCCGACGAAACGATCCGACAAGCCGCCGCCGGCGTTGCTCTGGCCGGAAACAAACAACGTCAGCCCGCGGATATCGAACAGCTCTTCCATATCGAGCGTCGCGGCCACATCGAGATTGGAGAGGTGGCGATCGCCGCGCTCCAGCCCGCCGCGACGATTGGAAAAATAGTCGCCGGTGTAGCCGGCCTCGAAACTCATGCTCGACGCGAAATCGCCCGCCTGCGCGGACACGGCTGCGCAGGCCGCGCAGGCACCCGCGGCAACCAAGGTCAGTTGTTTCGACATCAGCCAGTTCATGCGACAGCCCGTATTGGCCAGCTCCGATCGGCCAATACATCGGCATCGGCACGGCCGGCATGACACGACCGCATCGCTTTCAGGCTTTGCCGTACCCTGGCACCGGTGCATCCCGGGCGCGGACAGTGACGGACGTCACGTTATCGAAGCGCGACCAAACACCAATAACACAATGTCTGTCACCCAATCGGCGACCGAAATTATGTAGGCAACAACTCCAGCGATGGCGCGGATCATCGCAATGCGGCTGCCAAACCCTCGTCCTGTCCCTTAATTCCAATCCGATTTTGGTATGGCAGGGTCCGCCACGCACCGGGCAATACATTCCGTGTTGTTCGACGTGCCTCTGAAGGAGAGGGCAATGGACATGGATCCCATCGAGCTCGTCGACCTGGGCGATGCCGCTGAAGAAACAAAACAGTTCCTGCCGGTCCCGGTCTTTCCGGACAGCACCTATTTCTGGGGGCTGGTGCCGGATCTGGGCTGATGTCTGAAGCGTGACCGTCCGGGTGCATGCGGCCGAATGCACCCGGATGCCTGGAGACATATATGTTTCGCTACCTCGCTTTGGCATGGAACGTCGATGCGACCGAGCAGTGCGCGGCGGCCCGGATTTTGATCGATCGGCTGAGCGCGCGATTCAAATCGTGGGGTCGAGTCGAACAAAAAAAGGGTCTATGGGTGCTCCACCCGAATTTCCGGCAAGGCTCGCTCGAAGTCCTGCCGTTGCCGGACGAGCGCGGCGTGCTGATCGGCGCCTTGTTTGAGCGGCGAACCGATCTCACCGATGACTCGGCCGCACCCCGCTTCCGTCCGACGATTCAACAAAGCGAACAGATCGTCGCGAGTCGCGGCCGCTGGTTGATGGAACACACGTGGGGCAACTACGTCGCCCTGTTGCGAGACCCCGTCAGCAACCGCGCTTGGGTGAGCAAAGATCCGACCGGCAGCCTGCCGTGCTTCAGCACCACGTTTCAGGGCGTGCACGTGATCTTTGGAAACATCGCCGACCTGGTCGACACCCAGCTGTTCAAGTTCACCATCAACGAGCGCTATCTGCAGGATCGCGTGCTCCACGGCGGGATTCTGGATCAGCCCGCATTGAATGAAGTCCGGACCGTCTATCGCGGTGAATGTGTCGAGCTGGATCAGAGGACGGCGCAGCCCAGAGCGTTTCATTGGCATCCACTGCGCTTTGTCGACCCGAGCGAGACTATAGAAGATCCAACGTTTGCCGCTCGAGCCATTCGCTCGACAGTTCGTTCATGCACACGCACGCTGTGCAGCGATCACGAGAGTGTTCTACATCGACTGTCGGGCGGGCTGGATTCATCCATCATCGCCGCTTGCCTTGCGGACGTCCCTGCCCGGCCCCGGTTGGCGTGTTACACCTACTTCACGCCCGGTGGCCGATCGGATGAACGTCCCTGGGCCCGGCTCGCCGCCGGCAAATATCAGTTGCCCCACCAGGAACATTCCGCCATCGCGGATCAAATCCCCTTACCCAACGTGATGAACTTGCCGCCTCTGGTCGAGCCCACCGCCACCATGGGGTACCTGCTCAGAAACACCCTGGAGCAGCAGATCGCTCGCGAGCACCAGGCAACCGCGGTGTTCTGCGGCGACGGCGGCGATTCGGGCTTCTGCGGCGACACGTTCGCCTACGCCGTCTCGGAATATTTGCAGCGTCATGGCTTGCGCCCACGCGCACTTCGACTGGCCTCTCGGGTCGCGGCGTTGACGGAAGAGTCGACATGGACCGTGATGATGAAATCGCTGCGCCGTTGGCGCCGAGGCGCGGGCATGGAACATCAGCGCAAGACGTTGCTGTCGGTGTCGACGCTGGTCGATGAAGCGCTGCGCGCCAGCTATGCCGACGCCGCCAGCTTTCCACATCCGTGGCTCGATCATTTGCAATCGGTACCCTGGTCGCTCGTCCGACGACTCGGCGCTTTGCTGGCCACACCGGAGTTCTACAACGTTACGCCCGGCATCGACGCACCCGAAGTGCTCGCGCCGCTCTATTCACAACCCGCGATGGAATTGTTTCTGCGCATTCCAGTCGACGTGCACTTTCAAGGCGGACATGAGCGCGGGCTCGCACGTCAAGCCTTCGCGCAGGATGTGCCGGCCGAGATTATTCGTCGCAATTGGAAAGATCGAGCGCCGGGGTTCATCGATCGACTGGTCGAACGACACCGCAGCTTCCTGCGCGAGCTGCTGCTCGACGGCGTGCTGGTTGAGGCGCGATTGCTGAACCGCAAAGCGGTCGAAGAGGCGCTGAGCGAGCGGGTGTCGAAGAGCCCGGTGTATCCGGGAGAACTGTTGCGCCATCTGGATGTGGAAGTCTGGGCGCGAACCTGGCGAGCTTGCGCGAGCGACGCGCGACGCCGCGCCACCGCTTAGAATTTCTTTTCCAGGCGCATGTAGTACGTGCGCTCCTTGAGCTCACTCTGCGACGAGTCGAAACCAGCAGCGTCACCAACATCGGCAAAACTAGGCTTCGCATCGAGCACGTTGATCGCGCCCACCCAGAATTTCAGTCCCTCCAGCCAGGACTCACGGCCATACACCATGCCCAGGTCCAGCGAACCTTGCAGATCGAACAAGGTCTGCGCGGCCACCGTTCGACCGGTGCGCACACCGGCAACCGCATCGTCATAAGAAGGCGTGTAACGAGCAAACACAGCGCCCCCCACAGGCCCGCGCTTCCACTTCAGCGACAGGATGGCGCGCCAGTCGAGGATGGTGCCGAGCTCGCTCGCCAGATCGACCCGAGCCACCGGTGCCTGACCCGGCACATCGGTGGAGTCGAAGCGATCGAACCAGGTGGCTTGTAACTCGGGGGTGAAGCGCCCGAAGTCGGTCAGAAAATCGGCTTTGACGGCGAAATCCACCCCGGCTGCTTTGACGCCACCGACGTTGATGCGCGATGAGTCAATGGTTCGCAACACGCCAGTGACCGGGTCGCGCCCGATGCGATCGTGGAACAGCACCTCGTTGGCCAGCATCACCTGCGGCGGTACCGAGACCACCCGATTCTTCATATCGATGCGCCACCAGTCGGCCGAGACATTCCAGTTGTAGGCCGAGTCTGGACTGAACACCACGCCGGCGGTGAGCGAGCGCGCCGTCGCTGGCTCGAGCTCGTTGTTGCCGCCCATTGTGAACAGGACAGTCGCCAATTCGTGGCGCACTGGATCGGTCACCCGAGACACCGCCGAGATCTTCGGAAGATACATTTCATATAACGATGGCGGTCGGAAGCTGCTGCCACCCGACACGCGCACGCTGAAGTCACGATTCGGTTTCCACAACAGACCCAGCTGTGAGCGCAGCACATGGCCAAACTCGCTGTAATTGTCCCAGCGACTGCCGGCAGTCAGCGTCAGCTCGTGCAAGCCAGGCACGGCCGTGTGCAGCTGGTCGCTAATGAGTGGCACGCGAAGCTGCGCGAACCCGGAAGTCACATCTCTATCGTGATCGAAAGTACCCGCGGCCTCGTTGGAAGCGCGCATGGACTCGTTGCGCCACTCCGCGCCCAGCACAGTAGTGAGAGGACCGGCGGGCAGGAACCAGATCGGCCCCTGCACGAATCCGGCGAACTGCTGACCGCCGGAACTGAACTCATCCACGTCACGAGGCAACAACAAACTGTCGAGCAGGTCCTTGTTGCCGATCGGACCGGCAGAGAAAGGATTCAGCGCCTGCGCCGGATCGGGATTCGACAACGCTCGCATCGCTGCGACCAGGTCCACCGCATGGTCGAGCCCGGTGGTCGCTTGTTCATCGGAGCGCAAGGCCGACAGCTCCCAATTCCAGCGCCCCCAATCGCCACGCAAGGCCACCGCCCAACGCAACAGATCCGAGTCGACGGACTGCGATTGCGACGGATATTCCGTGAGCAACCGATTGACCAGCACCGTAGTACCGAAAGGGTTGTAGGGGTTGCTCGCGGACACGGGCATGCCGGCCAAGACGGGCGGCGAAAAGTAATAAGTCGACTCGCGGTTCACATAAAGCAGTTCGCCCGTCGCAGAGATCCGATCGGCGAGCCGCGCCGTTCCCATCGCGGTGATGGTCCGTCGCGTCGCTTCGGGAACGATGCTGGAGAATCTGAGCAAACTTTCCAGATTCGGCTGACCTGCGGTCGCAGTGAAGTCGCTGCCATCCAACGGCACCCCGGCGACATTCGATGACAAACCGGGCAAGTTGCCCGTCACCGAGCTGACATTGCCCGGGCTGCTGACCAGCGAGCGATGGTCGCGCCCGCCATAACGACGGAAATCCTGATCGCGCCACAGAGCGCGCTCATCGCCGAGCAGGCCGCCGATGTTGAAATAGTCGAACACCACCGCGCCGTGATATCGATCCTTGTTCACGCCCGCGGAGAAAGTGACTCGCTCCTGCTCGGCGCCGCCCTCGGCTTCGCCATATCGCAGCTCCAGCGTCGGTTCAGCCACTTTGTCACGGAGCACGATGTTGATGACGCCGCCGATCGCGTCGCTGCCATACGCAGCTGCCGCCGAATCCAGCAAGAACTCGATGCGCTCCACCGCGGTGACCGGAATGGTGTTCAGATCGAATGCGCTGGACGAGAGGCTGTTGGCACTGGGCAAGGCTCTCCGTCCATTGATGAGAACCAGTGCTGTGTCAGGACCCAGACCGCGCATTTCGGCGTACTGCGCGCCGCTGGTTCGATAACCTTCCGGCCGCGAATAAGCACTCTGAGAAATATATTTGAGCGCGTCTGCCAAGGTCGGCGCGGCTATGGCATCCAGATCGTCGCGCTCCATCACGACCACCGGCGGCACCGACAATGTGAGATCCCGGAGCGGCCAGCCCAGCACCAGCACTTCCTCGGGCTCGAGTCGCAACGGATCCACGTCGGTTGAGTGCGGCAGGGTCCGAGCGACCGCGTCACCGGGCAGGCCGGTCGATACATCCGAGCGCGGCCGGGGCTCGACCGAGACCATGCTGTCCTCGATCCAGCGCGAGGTGAGCGAAGACGAGCGCAGGATCACACTCAACACCTGATCGACCGTGAGCAGCCCTTTTACCGGCCCGACCAGTCCCACCTCTTCGGCATCGTCGGAGCTCAGGTACGCGACCAGCAAGTCGGCCTGACGACTCAGCTCATGCAGCGCCATGACCCGGGTCGTGCGCGGAATGTCGAATTCGAATTGTTGTAAGCGCGATTCGTTCTCAGCCACGGCCGTGGCGGCGAGCAGGAGCAGAAGCGGTCCCAGTAGCAGGCGTCGGGGCACGAGCCGATCCACTCATCGTTATTTGCATCCGATATTGGGATAGGGCATGGCGATCGTGCAACCTGATTTTTAAAAATTACGGTGCTTCTACCGATGTATTCTCAGTCGAGGCGTGCCACGTTGGCAGGCCGCAGCAAAAGTGCATAGATCGATGTCCACGAGTTTTGAGCCCTCTCCGACCGAGTCCGCCTTGGCCCCCCTGCCCACGCCGGGCCTGCTGCTCGATCAGCAGCGCATGGATCGGAACATCGCTCGTCTGAAACAGCATCTGCGACCGCTCGGTGTCGGCCTCCGACCGCATCTCAAGACGTCGAAGTCCATCGACATCGCGCAGCGCCTGATGGCCACGCCCACCGGGCCGGCGACCGTGTCGACGTTGAAAGAGGCTGAGGAGTTCGCGGCCGCCGGCGTCAAAGATATTTTGTATGCAGTCGGCATCGCGCCCGCCAAGCTCAACCGAGCAGTCGCGTTGCGAAATCGCGGCGTGGATCTGTCCATCGTCGTCGACAATCTCGACCAGGCAAAGGCCGTGGCCGCGAAATGTCGCGAGCTCGGCGTCAAACTTCCGACGCTGATCGAAATCGATTCCGACGGTCATCGCGCCGGTATACAACCGGGCGATCCTTTGTTGGTCGAGATTGCGCGCACGCTGCAGGAAGGCGGCGCCGACCCTCGCGGCATCATGACTCACGCCGGCGGTTCTTACGACGCTCGCAGCGAAGCACAGCTCGTGGCCGCCGCTGAACAAGAACGAGCAGCCGCAGTCCAGTGTGCTGAACAATTGCGAGCGGCCGGATTCGCCTCCCCCGTGGTGAGCGTGGGCTCGACTCCGACCGCCCACTTCGCCCGCGACCTGACCGGCGTCACCGAAGTCCGGGCCGGCGTGTTTGTGTTTTTCGATCTGGTGATGGCCGGCATCGGCGTCTGCTCCATCGACGACATCGCGATCAGCGTGCTCGCCAGCGTGATCGGCCACCAGCCGAGCAAACATCAGATCCTGGTCGACGCCGGCTGGATGGCGATGTCGCGCGACCGTGGCACAGCGAATCAACCGGTCGATCAATACTACGGTCTGGTGTGCGATCCGAGCGGTCGCCCCTATCCCGACCTCATCATGCGCCAGGCGAATCAGGAACACGGCGTGCTGGAGATTCGTCCCGGCAGCTCCGCGCCGCTGCCCGACCTGCCGGTGGGCTCGCTCGTTCGCATCCTGCCCAACCATGCGTGCGCGACGGCCGCTCAACACACTTATTACAACGTGCTCTCGGAAGGTCGAGTCGTAGCCAAGTGGCCGCGCATTGCCTCAGGCTGGTGAGCACACTGTCGGAGATCGACGATGTGACGCCGGTTGAAGTGGTACAGGCCGACTTGTCACAACCCTAGCGAAGCTCATCGTCGACTGTCGCGCGCGATCGCGGCAATGGCCAGGCCGGCGGCAAACGCGGCATACACCGCGACCATCCCTGTCGAACTCACGTGCTTTTCAAAGCCGGGCCGAAGACGGCGCGGCGTCAAATGGTAGTCAACGACATAAGCCGTTGCCGCGCTGACTGCGGCTTCGGCGCAGTGTTGTATCGCCGGCTTCTTGCGCCGGCCGCCGAAAACAGATTCGTGCAGCACGGCCCAGAAGATCGAGGTGGCGTGATGGATCGCGTAACCGGCTGCCGTGTGACGAAGGCTCGCCTCGCGAGTGTAAGCCTCGGCCTCGCCCCACAACCACTGACTCGGCCCATTCAAGCCCCCGGCGGCACTATTTTCATGCAGCTTGCTACACGCCATCAGCATAGCGGCCGATGCCAGACTCGCTGCGCTTCCTGAAACAACGGCCTCGCTCGCCATTCGTTTGAACATGGGCCGCCGCCTGCGATATGGAACATTACTAAACATCGTTAGTTCAACCTCGCAAGCAGCCTCCCGGTTCCGCCCTCCATGGTCATCCTTATCACCGGCGCCACAGGATTTATCGGACGCCGTCTGACGGCGGCTCTGCGTGCGCGTGGGCATCGGGTCATTACGGTCGGTCGACGCGCTACCGATGGCGACTCGATTGCCGCCGATTACACGCGCGATCTGGAGCCGTCGACATGGGCAGGTCGACTGGCAGGCGTCGACGCGGTCGTCAACGCGGTCGGCATCATTCGCGAGCACGGCAACCAGACCTTCGAGAACATTCACGTGCGCGCACCACAGGCTCTGTTCGCGGCATGCGCTGAGGCAGGCGTTGAGAAAGTCGTGCAAATCTCCGCGCTGGGTGCCGATCGCGGCAGCACTGGATATTTCACGAGCAAGCACGCGGCCGATCAATATCTAGCGTCGCTGCCGCTGCGCTGGACGATCGTTCAACCTTCGCTCGTGTTCGGCGCCGGCGGCGCGAGCGCCACGCTGTTCACGCTGCTCGCGAGCTTGCCAATCATTCCTCTGCCTGGCGGCGGCCATCAGCAGGTTCAGCCCATTCACGTCGACGATGCGATTGCCGCCATCGAAAAAATCATCGAAACCTCTGAAATGGAGCGCCGGCGCGTCGCGCTCGTCGGCCCCGAACCCATCGCCTTCAAAGATTTCCTGCAACGATTACGCGCGCGGCTACAATCGTCTCGTGCAAGGTTCGTGAATATTCCCGCCGGCATGATGTACTTATCGGCCTCGGTCGCCGAGCATTTGCCGGGTTCGCTCTTGGATCGAGAAACATTGTCCATGCTCAACGCCGGCAATACGGCTCCGCCCGACGATACGCAGCGACTGCTCGGCCACCCGCCACGAGCCACCGAACAATTGATCGGCGATGAGCAACGGGCAGCGATGCTGATCGCAGCTCAGCTGGCCTGGCTGTTACCGCTGCTCAGATACAGCATCGCGCTCGTTTGGATCTGGACCGGCATCGTGTCGCTGGGCTTGTACCCGATCCAGGACAGTTACGACTTGCTCGCCCGCGTCGGGATCGGCGGCGCGCTGGCGCCAGTGATGTTGTATGGCGCGGCCGTGCTCGATCTATTGGTCGGCGTTGGCACCTTGGTCCTGCGACAGCGCCGATGGCTATGGCTGCTGCAACTCGCGGTCATCGGCGGCTACACACTGATCATCACCTTCAAGCTGCCGGAGTTCTGGCTGCATCCTTATGGGCCGT
The DNA here is from genome assembly GCF_042651805.1 of Steroidobacter flavus. Lineage (NCBI taxonomy): Bacteria > Pseudomonadati > Pseudomonadota > Gammaproteobacteria > Steroidobacterales > Steroidobacteraceae > Steroidobacter > Steroidobacter flavus. Next base: position 980,774 of record NZ_JBHSDU010000003.1, read on the forward strand.
TGAGCAAGAACCTGGTGATGCTCGCAGCCATCTATCTGCTGTACACGCTGGAAGCGCGTCGATGGAATACCTCGTCGTAAAGTGGCTGCACATCCTGTCGTCGACCATCTTGTTCGGCACGGGGCTGGGCTCGGCGTTCTACATGTTCTTTGCGAGCTTGACGCGCGATACCCGGGTCATCGCAACCGTCGTTCGCTATGTCGTGATCGCGGACTACGCCTTCACGACGCCCACCATCGTCATTCAACCGCTCACCGGCCTCTACTTGATTCACCTCGCCGGCTTCCCGCTATCGAGCACCTGGATCGTCGTGTCCATCGCTTTGTTCTTTCTCGCCGGCGCGGCCTGGCTGCCGGTGGTGTGGATGCAGATCAAGATGCGCGACATGGCAGTGACCGCTGCTGCTAACGGCACGGAGTTGCCACAGCGCTATTGGACCTTTCTCAAGGGATGGGTCGCGCTCGGCATCGTTGCATTCGCGGCGCTGGTCGTCGTGTTCTATTTAATGGTCGCGAAACCCGCCTGATACCGCAGCTGCTTGCGCTCGCCGCGATGTCGCAGCGTTCGCACCAGTTCCTCCAGGATGGGCACGCCGGCCAGGACGGTGAAGCTCGCCAACAACAACACGCGGCTTGAGTCCGGGCGCACCAGAGTGAGCGAGGCGCCACTCAACCCGGCACCGATCTGCTGCCAGTGCAACACCCCGAAGAGGGCGACGGCAACCAGCGGCAATACATCCATGAAGCCATGGATGAGCTGTTCGAATGGCGAGATGTAGCGCTGACCATCCGTGTAAGAAACATCCAGATGGGCCAGCACGGTATGCGCCACGACTGCCACGACCATCGCGCCGAACACGAGCGCATTCGGCTCGAGCAGTGAGCCAGCCGCGATCGCGATCAGCAGCGTCAGGAATTGCAGCAGGTGGAACCAGGACTCGACGCTGCCGGAGGTGTGCTCGATGTCGGTCTGCCGATGACACAGGTAATCGGCCCCGCCCGCCAGCAGCCACAGCGGATAGACGCCCCACCACAGTAGATTTTCCAGCAAGGCAGGCAGACTCATGCTGCTTGAAATTCCTGCCAGGTCAGCCGGGTTCCCCGGGCAAGGAACCATCACGCCGCTGCCACATTCTCTGCACATGCCCATCCGACACAAACCCGGCACAGCGCTGCTGATCCTGGACATGATCTCCGAGTTTCGCTACCCGGACGGCGGGCGCATCGTACGAAGCGCGCTCACGGCTGCTCCGAACATTGCGCGATTGAGAGAACGCGCGCACCGGGCAAAGGTGCCTGTGATCTATGTGAATGACACGGCCGGCAAGTGGGAGTCCGATCAGAAATCCTTTGTCGATCGTTGCATGCAGCCCGACTCCCGCGGGCGGAAGATAGTCCAGCTGCTGGCGCCCACGCCCGAGGACTATTTCATGTTCAAGCCGCGGCACTCGGCATTCTTCGGCACGCCGCTGCACACCCTGCTCGAGCGACTGAAGGTTCACAGGTTGATCGCCACCGGGATCACCAGTCATCAGTGCGTGTTGTTCACCGCCATGGATGCGCACGTTCGTGAGTACGAACTGGTCATCCCGGCGGACTGCGTCGGCGCCGGAGCGGCGGCCGACACTAAACACGCGTTATATATCTTTTCTCACGCACTGATGGCGAAGGTCAGCAGCTCGAGACAGGTGCGCTTCTAAGAGCCGGTCGCATCCGCGAGGAACTCCGCAAGGTAAGGCGCCGTTCGGCTCCGCTTTGACTGAGCGACCTGAGTGGGCAAACCGGTCACGACCACTGAGCCGCCTTCATCGCCCGCGCCCGGTCCCATATCGATCACCCAATCGCTGCCCGCGACTACGCGCATATCGTGCTCGACAACCACGACGGTGTTGCCCGCCTCGACCAGACGCTCGAGCTGGATAACCAATCGCTCGACGTCGGACGGATGCAAGCCGGTGGTCGGCTCATCCAGTACATATAAGGTGTCGCCCTTGGACAAGCGTTGCAGTTCCGTGGCCAGCTTGATGCGCTGAGCTTCGCCGCCGGACAGCTCCGTCGCCGCCTGCCCGAGCCGCAAATATCCCAGCCCGACTTCGCGCAGCACATCGAGCGAGCGATGGATGTGCGGCTCGTCCTCAAAGAACTTCCACGCCGCATCCACGGTCATCGCCAGCACGTCGGCGATGTTCTTGTCCCGATATCGAACCTCCAACGTCTGCGCGTTGTATCGGGCACCGTGACACGTCGGACAAGGCGCGTACACGCTCGGCAAGAACAAAAGCTCGACCATCACAAAGCCCTCGCCTTCGCAGGTCTCGCAACCGCCCTTCGCGACGTTGAAGGAAAATCGACCCGCATCGTAACGACGCGAGCGCGCGGTCTTCGTAGCTGCGAACAGCTTTCGGACGTAGTCGAACAGCCCGGTGTAGGTCGCGAGGTTGGAGCGCGGCGTGCGACCGATCGGTTTCTGGTCCACCCGCACCAATCGCTTGATTCGATCCATGCCGCTGACGATTTTCCCGCCGAGCGTATGCACGACAGTGCGTTCCAGCTCGCTGCCCTCCTCCTCGTCCGGAGCGACCGTTTGCCCGAGATGCGCGGAGACCAGCTCAACCAACACCTGGCTCACAAGCGTCGACTTACCCGAGCCCGACACGCCGGTGACGCTGGTCAACAAGCCCAGCGGGAACTGCGCGTCGAGCCGTTCCAAGTTGTTTCGTGTCACTCCACTCAACTTCAACCACTCACGCGGCGCTCTCGACTCACGCGGCGGCAGCTTGAACTCGGAGAACAGGAACCGCCGCGTATGCGACGTCTCGATCGACGCTAGACCTTTCGGCGGCCCGCTATACAAGATCTGACCGCCATGCTCGCCCGCGGCCGGGCCAACATCCACGATCCAATCGGCATGCCGAATCACATCGAGCTCGTGCTCGACAACGAACAACGAGTTGCCCGCTTGCTTCAACTGATCGAGCGCGGTCAGCAACGCCTTCGTGTCCGCGGGATGCAAGCCCGCCGACGGCTCGTCGAGCACATACACGACGCCGAACAGATTCGATCGCACTTGAGTCGCGAGCCGCAGACGCTGCAGCTCACCCGGCGACAGCGTGGGCGTACTCCGCTCCAGTGACAAATAGCCCAAGCCCAAGTCGAGCATCACCGCGACTCGCGCTTCCAAATCCTGCACGATGCGCTGTGTGACCATCGCCTTTTCCGGATGCTCCGCCTCGAGCTTGCGCCAGCGCGGCGTCGTGCCGGACGCGTACGGCTTCAACAACTTGGCCAGCTCCTTCAGCGGCAGGCCCGACATCTCCGCGATGTCCAACTCGGCAAACTTCACGGACAGCGCTTCGAGCTTCAACCGCTTGCCCTTGCAGAGCGGACAGTCGGTGCTGACCAGGTACTGCGACACCCGCTTCTTCATCAGCGCACTTTCGGTGTTCGCGAAGGTGTGCAGAACGTAGCGACGCGCGCCAGTAAACGTTCCCTGATAACTCGGCTCTTCCTTGCGCTTCAACGCCCGTCGCACCTCACTCGGCTCGTAGCCCGCATACACCGGCACCGTCGGCTGCTCCTCGGTGAACAGCAGCCAATCGCGATCTTTCTTCGACAATTCACGCCAGGGCTTGTCGATGTCGAAGCCGAGCGTCACCGCGATGTCTCGCAAATTCTGCCCATGCCACGCCGGCGGCCACGCGGCGATCGCTCGTTCCCGAATGCTGAGCGAAGGATCGGGCACCATCGATGCTTCGGTGGCATCGTAAATCCTGCCTAACCCATGACAGGTCGGGCACGCACCCTGCGGCGTGTTCGGCGAAAACGACTCGGCATAGAGCAGCGCTTGACCGCGCGGATAGTCGCCCGCCCGCGAATACAGCATGCGGAGCAGGTTCGACAGCATCGTTACGCTGCCTACCGATGAGCGCGTCGTCGGCGAACCCCGTTGCTGTTGAAGCGCGACGGCCGGCGGCAAGCCGTCGATCTCATCCACCTGCGGCACGCCCATCTGATGAAACAATCGCCGTGCATACGGAGATACCGATTCCAGATAGCGCCGCTGCGCCTCGGCGTACAACGTGCCGAACGCGAGCGAGGATTTTCCCGACCCCGACACGCCGGTGAACACCACCAACGCATCGCGTGGAATCTCCACATCGACATTTTTCAAATTGTGCTCACGCGCGCCACGGACGCGGACCCTGCCGTCCAGGCGTGAATCGGTCTTTTTCATTGCTGGATAACTGACTGTGGATGCGATTGGTTTCGCGGCACGGCGCGTCCTACGTCATAAGTAAGCGCCACCTGCGAGACCCGCGTGCATTCTCCCATGAACCGCCCATCTGCCGCGCTGCTCGGCGCGCTCGCGCTAGGGACGAGCGGTCTAGCCTGGGCGGAGCACGACATCGAGTACGTCCAGGAGCATCTGCCCGAAGTCATGATGGACAATCGGTACGCGACGCTGCCGATCTGGAATTTGGGCACCGGCGAGCAGCGCACCGCATTTCAGTTGCAGGCAGCCTATGCTTCCGCGGGCGCCGGCGATCTGAGCATTGCAGGGCCGTTACTCTCGATGTCCGCCACGCGATCGCTGAGTAGCAAGACACGGCTGGGCGCCTTCGGCTTTTACGATCCCTTGCGGCTGCAAGCCGACCACGACAGCCGGCCGTTGCAAACGTTGTTCGCCCCGGAGACACCGATCGAGCGACCGGTGGACGCGGAGTTCAGCAATCTCAATGGCACGGCGAAAGACTTCGGCGCCGGCTTGTTCTGGGCGCGACATCAAGAGGAAGGTCTGTTCGGCGAGCACAACTGGGTCGTCGGCGTGCTATGGCAACGGGTCGACCTGAAGGACTATCGCTTCGACTACGTGATCGCGAGCGGCCCGCAGTCAGGGCTGCAGGGCCAGATCGATTTCGATGCGCGTTACGATCACATCGCTCCGTTCGTCGGATTGGAAGTGCCGCGCGGCCGTGGCGATTGGGTGTTTACTCCGCATGCGTTGTTCGCCTATCCGACGCCCAGACGAGGCATTCAAGGCCACATCACCGGCCCTGATTTCGATATTCACGGCGACACCGCCAGCGCCGGTAACGGCAAACATTTCGGCGATCCGTCCCTGACCCTCGGTTTTACGATCACGTACCTGCCGGCGCATCTGTCCATCGACGCGGGCACGCTGCTCACGCAACAGTTCCTGGAACAGAAAATTCATCCCGGCATCGAGAGCAACTGGTTGCTGTCGGTGTCGTGGGCACCGGGTGCGGGCAAAGCTACTTTCTGAAAATCATCAGGATCAGCGAGATCACGACGCTGACGATGACCATGGTGGTCAGCGGAAAAAACAGTTTGAAGCCCGGCCGGTCGATCATGAAGTCGCCGGGAAGCCGGCCAATGGGCAGCTTCGAAATCCACGGCCAGGCGAGCCCGACCAGCGCGATGACCAGGCCCAGAACGATCAGTGAGCGTTGCATGCGACGTTCTCCGCAGCGCGCTCAGCGATACAGGCTGCTGATGCGCTGAAACCACGATGTGCGACGTGCGGCTTGATCATAGGCGATCGCGCCGGGCACGCGAAGTTGGACCTCGGTGCCCGCATCGCTGCGGCTCCAGATCTCGACGCGTCCGTGAATCTTGCGCGCTCGCTCGCGCATACCCGTCAGTCCCCAGCGGCCGTCCCGTCCGCCGGATTCGAGCACGTCGTCGGGAATTCCGCGACCGTCATCGCGAACATTGATTCGCAACTCGCGCGGCTCGTACTGAACTTCCACTTCGACGGCCTTCGCCTGTGCATGACGGAGCGCGTTGAGCAAGGCCTCGCGTCCGATCCAGTACGCTTCATCGCGCACGATGGGATGAAGCGGGCGCGCGGTGCCGATCTCGACAATCTGCAAATCGATCGTTGCACTCTCGGCCGCGACCTCTTGCGCGACTTGTTTGAACGCTTCCGCCAGGTCGCTCTCGGTCGCCTCGGACGAGCGCAGATCGCGCACTCGGTCGCGTCCGTCGACGAGCACCTGATCGGCTCGCTCCAACGCGCTCTCCATCATCTGTCGCGCCGGCTCCTGCGTCGGGATCCGATCAACCACCGATTGAAAGCGCAGAATCAATCCCTGGAATCCTTGCAGCAGCGTGTCGTGCAACTCGCGGGCAATACGCTCGCGCTCCGCGATCCGCTCGGCCAGTCGGTCGTGCATCTGCTTGGAAACTTGTCGCATGCGCAACTGATACAAGCCGGCCAACAACATCAGCGCCACGGCAATCGCGAGAATCCGGAACCAGTGCGTTTGATAGAACGCCGGCAGGATCGAAAACTCCAGCGACGCGCCCTCTTCGTTCCATACGCCATCGTTATTCGAGCCGACGACACGGAAGCGGTAGCCACCGGGCCCGAGGTTGGTGAAGCCCGCCTGCCGGCGCGAGCCCGCGTCACGCCAACTATCATCCATTCCTTCGAGTTGATAGCGCGCATGAGCGCGCTCCGGAATCGACAGACTGAGCACGGCGAAATCGATTTCAAGACTGCGCGTGCCCACCGGCAGCTGAATCCCAGGCTTGAGCGGCTGCGCGACGCCTTTGATATTCAATGACGTGATCGCGATCCTCGGCACCTGCGAATTGCGAACAATGTGCCGCGGATCGATCCAGACGACGCCATCGTCGGTCGCGAACCACAGCCGACCATCGTCGCCCTGAATCATCGTCGGCAACGGCCGAAGCAGCGTCGGACGTCCGACCAGCCCGTCCAGATAATCGAAGCGATCGAAGCTCACCGCGTACTTCGGATCTTGAACGGCTCGATCCAGCTCCGCCGCCGCGATGTGCAAGATGCCGCCCATCGTATGCAGCCAAAGATCGCCTTCCGCCGTTTCAACGACGCCGGAAATACCGTGCAGCGCTTTCGGATCCGTAGCGCTCACGGACTGAAAGCGATCCGAGTGCAACAGCTGCAAGCCCTTCTCGCCCGCGGCCCAGAGACCGTGCCGACCTTCGAACAGCGCCAGCACATCTCCCAGCGACAATCCCTCGTTTTGCGAGTAGAGATGCATGCCCGACGCATCGGATCTCACCAGCGCATTGTTGGCGTAAGCGATCCACAGCTGCCGGTGCGAATCGGTCAGTAACGTTCGAGGCGCACGGCGCGCTTCGACGCCCGGTGCGTTGGGCAGGTTCGTCCAGCGATTGTTCTCATATTTCCAGAGACCGCCGACGCCTTGGATCGCTGCCCACACCACGCCGGCATCGTCCACCGCCAGTGCTTGAACATCATCGACAACGACGCTGCTCGGCAAGGGCGAAACCAGCTTTGGCTCGCCGTCAATCACTCGCCAGATTCCCTGCGGGCCGCCAAACCACAACGTGCCGCGACGATCTCGATTCGTGGCAGTGACGCGCAGCTGAGGCCCGTGCTCTGACACTTCCTCGCCGCGTAAGCGCATCAACCGATGCGTGGTCGTGCCCGCCCAAACCTCACCATGCTCACCCGGCACCAATGCAAAATCATGCGCGCCATCCGGAAAGGGCGCCTGGATCAACGCGGAGTAGCGAAATCGATCCAGGCCGCCGCTGGTGCCTGCCCAAATGTTGCCCTCACGATCCTCGAACAGCGGCCACGCATAATCGGCACTCAATCCGTCCCTGCGCGTGAATGTTTCTATCGGCGCACCGGCCCGCGACTGTCGATGCATGCCACTGCCGAGCCCGGACATCCACAACACACCGTCGCGATCGAACAGAATGCCGGCCGACTGAATCTCGATCCGGGTCGCCGGCGCGGACTTCTCCCCCGGCCGGCGCAACGGATGAATTGCGCCATCCGCCTCCGCGACCCACACTCTCCCGTCCGGCGCCTGCGCGAAACGTCCTGCGAACCCGATGCGCTCGCCCGTTTCTTCGAACGCGTGCGAGCCCGCCCACAAATAAAACACACGATCCTTCATCGCGACCCACAGCGTGCCGTCGCGATCGAGGAACACCGCGCGTGTTTCTGCTTCCGGCTGAGCAGGATCGAGCGTCACCTTGTGCCAGCGCTTGCCGTCGAAGCGGGCCAGGCCCGTCGACGTGGTCACCCACAGGGTTCCTTCAGCGTCGGCTTGCAGTCCCATCGCCGTACCAAACGGCAAACCGTCCTGCTGGTCGTAGTGCCGGGCGCGGCCGTCCTTTAAAAAGCTGACGCCGTTTTTTTGATAGCCAACCCAAAGTCCGCCGTTCGCGGCGAACAGCGACTGGATGGTGGTCTGGGGAATGACGTCGTCGGGGATGGCTTCGAAGCGCACGCCATCGAAACGATACAAGGCATCGGGCGCGGCCAGCCACAAATAACCGTCATCGGTCTGGGCCAGCGCCGAGATCTGGCCGGGCGCACCTTCGTTGATTGTCCAACTGGTGTGATGAAACTGCTGCAGCGATCGATTCCGATCGAGCGCGCTGCAAGTCAAACTGAACAGGAAAAGAACTAAGGTACAGCTGACGCTGCGCCAGACACCCAACATCGCACAACCCGATGAACACCCGCGCCAAGTCGGGCGACGAGCATATCAGGCGCTCGATCAATAAGCAGACAATTCTGAATCAGGCCTGGCGGTAGGTCTCGGCGCCTTGGGGCTGGGCTGCCTGGCTCGGGGAATTTCGCGTCAGAACGCGTGTTTAGCCGCTTGGACGTGGCTCTATTCGCACCCGGCATCGTGATGGGCCTCTCAATTTGAGGTCTCTGCGCTCGGCATACTGCCGGCACCCATCAAGGAGTGATTCTATGCACAAGCGCGTGGCTGTGAATGGACTGGCTCTGCTCGGCTTGCTTGCGAGCACCAGCGTTTTTGCCGAAACCCACACGGGCTTCTATCTCGGTGCGGGCCTCGGCACTACATCGATCGAGGACGACGATACGGGGTTCGATGGCGACGACACCGGGTTCAAGCTGTTTCTCGGTTACAACGTCTACCCCAACTTCGCGCTCGAGGTCACTTACTTCGACGGCGCCAAGCCGGAGGAGCGCGTCAACAACTTTGCGATCCAGGTCGCCGCCACCGGGGTGAACTTCTCCGCACTTGGCCGCCTGCCGCTCGGCGATATCTTCACGGCGTACGGCAGAGTGGGCTTCGCAAAGTACGATACCGACATCTCTCTCCGCCTGGGCAACCTGCGCGGCTCGGATAGCGACAGCAGCACGGACCTATCCTATGGCATCGGCGGCGCCTTCAATGTCGGAGCGAAGATCGAAGTGCGTGGCGAGTATGAGGTCGTTGACGTTTCCGGCGGCGATTTCAACGTGCTGTCAGTGAGCGGGCTCTACAAGTTCTGATAGGGCTCGGTCAGAACGTCAGTACGATCTTGCCCATGAAGTTGCCGGCGGCCATCGCCTGCAAGGCTTCCTTGTACTGCTCGATGGGATAGACGCGGTCGATGAGCGGGCGCAGGTGGTGGCGGGCGATGAATTCGTTCATGCGGAGGTAATCCGCGCGCGAGCCCACGAAGATTCCTTTCGCGGTCGCTGATTTCTTCAACAGTCCCCATGCGGATAACGAGCCGTCGTAGCCCGTGATTCCTCCGATGATGGCGAGCGTACCCTCGTCCGCGAGGCTGTCCACCGATTGTCCGAGCGTGCTCTTGCCTACTACATCGATTACGAGATCCGCACCGCGTCCGTCTGTCACTCGCAGTACGGCCTTCGACCAGTCGGGTTCCTTGCGATAGTTGATGCCCTCTCGCGCGCCCAGCTTGTAAGCATGCGCCAGCTTTTCGTCCGAACTGCTCGTGACAATCGTTCGCGCACCTGCCGCCACCGCGAACTGAAGTGCGAACGTCGATACGCCACCGGTTCCTTGCACGAGCACCACGTCGCCCTTCTGTGTGTTTACGCGCCCGAGGACTCCGTTCCACGCGGTCAGCGCGGCGGTCGGTAGAGTTGAGGCTTCTTCGTAGCTGAAATCTTTTGCGATCGGCACGACGGCTCGCGCATCGAGCGCCACGTATTCGGCAGCGACACCCTCGATGCTCCAACCGTACACAGCGTCCAGATAGGCTTCTCGATACGGACCGTCGATCCAGTTTCTAAAGTACGTGCTAGTGACTCGCTCGCCCTTCCGGACATCCTTTACTGCGCGTCCGACTGCAACCACTTCTCCCGCGGCATCCGACACCGGCGTCTTCGCCGCCTCAGCGAAGTTTTGCCGCTCCAGACGTGAGAGCTCACCACGGTTCAGACTGATCGCATGCACGCGCACCAGAACTTGATCGTCGGCGATGGTCGGTAACGGAGCCTGAACCAGCGTCCATTCGTAACGCTCGCCGGTCTTCTCGATGACGATCTTGCGGCCCGTGGCTGGGAGCTCGGAGGAGTGAGCGATCGAGGACACCGCCATGCTCACGGTTAAGACTGCGACGCGGAGACCGGATGGTAGTGACAGCATGATGCGCACTGTCTCGTTTCGAGTGGCCCCGAAGAAGAGCCACTTCGAAGCAACCCCGCGGAGCCACTTCAGCGAGCGGCCACAGCCAGGTACTAAGGAACGAGCCACTTCAGCGACTACCTGTGCCGAGGAACAAGCAGCTACTTCAGCTATTGCACCGCTGCGCGGTACAACCAAGCAACCCAGCGATTACTCGGTGGCGAGGCACGAGCGAGCTGCTCCAGCGATTGCTCAGCGGCGCGGCTCAAACGAGCGAGCTCTCTCCGAACTCACCAACTATCTAGTGCCGAAGGCACGCGCGAGCCTGACTAGCCCCTCCGAGATGTCGCGTTCGGTCAGGCTGCTGTAGCCGAATACCAGGCCGCTCCGGCCGGTGCGGCCGACTTGGAAGCGGCTGAGGGAATAAACACCCGTCCCTTGTCGATTCGCGCGCTCAACGATCCGCTCGGCATCGACAGGTGACTGCGTGTACGCCGCGAGATGCAGGCCGGCGGCCGACGGGACCGGCACCAAGTGCTCGCTCAGATGTTTCTGAAGCCCATGAAGCAGCGCCTCCCGACGCCCGCTGTAAACCTGTCGCATGCGACGCACGTGCCGAGCCAACTGCCCCTCGCTGATGAAGCTCGCCAACGTTTCCTGTAACAACGGCGAGCACTGCCCATCGGCATAGTGTTTCGCCGCGAGCAGGGCCGGTTGCGCCCACGACGGCGCAGCGACGAAGCCTAAACGCAAGTCTGGAAACAAGCTCTTAGAGAACGTCCCAACATAGAACACCGACCCCGCCCGATCCAACGTCTGCAAAGCATCCAGCGGCCGCGAGCCGAAGCGGAACTCCGCGTCGTAGTCGTCCTCGATGATCGCGGCATCGTGAGCACCGGCAAACGCCAGCAACTCCGCGCGACGGCGCGGTGACATCACCGCTCCTGTGGGAAACTGATGAGACGGCGTCACGTAGATAACGCTGGCAGTAGTCGGCAACTTCTCGACGATCAATCCTTCCTCGTCCACCGGCACGGGCACGATCTTCGCACCCGCCGCCATGAACGCCATACGCGCACGTTGATAGCCCGGATCTTCCATAGCCACGACATTGCGCTTCGGCGCCAGCAGAATTCGGGCGAGTAAATCGAACGCCTGCTGCGCGCCGCTGGTCACAACAATATCGGCCGCATCGCAAGCCACCGCCCGGGCGAAGGAAACATGCTTCGCGATGGCCTCGCGCAACGAGGGCCGACCGGCGGCCGTCTCGGCGACGGGCGACTGACGAGCAAAGGTCCGCAACGAGCGGGCGGACAAACGACGCCAGGTCGCCATGGGAAACTTGGAAACATCGGGCAAGCCCAATCGAAACTGATAGCGCACCGGACCCGGCGACGGCGCGCCGTCGACGAGCGGGCGTTGCCAGAACTCGCCCAACTGGCGCACCCGTTTAGCATTCGACTTCTGCTGACCAACCCAGCGCGCCACGCGTGGCACAACATCAGCCACATAGGTCCCCGCGCCATGGCGAGTCGTGATGTAACCTTCGCTGAGCAGCAAATCGTAAGTTGCAATTGCAGTGTTTCGAGACACGCCATAGTTACTGGCAAGCACCCGCGTTGCCGGCAACCGCAGCCCAGGCCGCAACCGGCCTTCGAGGATGGCCGCTTTCAATTGCCCGTGCAGCGAACGCAACCGCTCGCCCGATTTGCGGGGCGGAATGCGGAGGGGCAGCTCGAAAACTGGTTCCATCGAAGTTGGCCTTTTTGGCTCTTTCAGGGAGCCGCGTCCAGGCGCATTCTGGCGCGTGTCACCAACCATCAACAAGCTACGTCATGAACAAACTCGCCATTGGCGCCGCAATCTGCGTGGCGCTGCTCGGATCAGCCTCCCAGGCCGCGGACCCCAAGCCCGCAGTAGTCCAACCTCTGCTGACAGAACCGCTGACCGGCATTCCCGGCAAGGAAGTCACGGTGCTGACCGTCGAATACCTGCCCGGCGGCACGTCCCTGCCGCATCGACACGACGCAGATGTGTTCGTCTACGTGCTGGAAGGCGCGGTCGTCATGCAGGTGGATGGCAAAGAGCCGGTCACCGTACGCAAAGGTGAAACATTCCGTGAAAAGCCCACGGACATTCATCGTCAGTCCATGAATGCGAGCAAGACCGAGCCCGCCAAGTTCGTGGTCTTCGTGGTGAAGGATCAAGGCAAGCCGGTGACGCGCCCGGTCGACGGAGCCTGAACACAACGACAGCATTCGCCGCGGCCAGGGACTGGCGCAATACAAACATTGTGATATTGTGCGGTCCGTCTTGGTTGTTATAGACGCTGGCCGTGGCACTGTCGTTCTTCACATCTCATCCTCATCGCCTGCAGCGACGCCTGAGCGTCGTGCTGTCGATGGTGATTTGCGTGTGGATGCTGGCGGCGGCGACCCACTTCCACACGCCGCTCGACGATGTCGATGCGCATCACAGTGCGAAAGAGCTGTGCGGATTCTGCGCTTCTCTTCCTGCCGGCGGCGCCGCCCCCACGGTGTGGACGTTCGTTCCCACCGCTCATCGTCAGCACTTCACGGCGCCCGCCGAGATTCTGCCGACCGTTCCCGCCGTTGCTGCTGCGTCTTATCGCAGCCGCGCGCCGCCTCTCGTTTAACCGTCGCTGATTCCAACTTGAATCCGCAGCTTGGCGTGCCTCCGGGCACCTGAGCCGCTTGGCATGCCATGGGCACGCGTCTCGAAGACGAACCAACGTCTTTGGGAACGCCGGCCCGTGGCCCGAAGACTCACAACGGTGCGACGTGCTCACTCATTCGTTACAAACAATCGTCGGCAGATCCCTGCTGCTGACACCCTTGGCCCTGGCCGGCCCCGCGCTGGCGCAGACAGTCCTGCAACCTGAAAGTCCCACCCAACTGGAGGAGATGCTGGTCACCGCCCGCAAGAGCGCGACCGCGGCGCTGCCGATCAATGTGGCGGCGGATTCGGTCGAGCGCAGTCAGATCGAGGCGATGAATGTCATCAACGCCGAAGATGCCTTGCGTTACGTCTCGAATGTCCAGATCCGCAAACGTTACATCGGCGACGCGAACGGAGCGCCGGCGTCCCGCGGCACGAGCGCTCCGCAAGCCGCGCGCAGCCAGGTTCTGATGGACGGCATTCCCATCTCGAACCTGCTCGGCTCCGGCTTCCTGTACGCGCCCAAGTGGGGGCTGCTCGCGCCGGACGAGATCGAATCCATCGACGTGATGTATGGCCCCTTCTCCGCGCTCTACAGCGGCAACACACTGGGCACGGGCATTTTCGTCACGACCCACATGCCCGAGAAGTTCGAGATGTCGCTCGGCGCGCTCGATGCGTATCAAAACTTCCGCGGCTATGAGACCGACCTGAGCCTCAACAATCGACGCTATGACGCGTCGATCGGCTCGCGCGCCGGCAATGTGTCCTGGGCGATTTACGCCAATCATCTGGAAGCCGAAGGCAACCCCGCCAACTTCCTCACGGTTCCGGTGAGCACAGGCACGCTCGTCACGGGGACGACGCCGGTCGATGCCATCGCGGCCAGCGGCGCGATCCGCGAAATCGACGCTGGCGGTATCGATCGCTATCTGTTCGGCACCTCGAGCACCTTCGACGACACCACCGACGTGGTGAAGGGCAAGGTCAAATGGGACATCGACGAGGACACGCGACTGTTCGCGACGCTGGCCTACCAGGAAGCCAGCTCCCAGCTGTTGAATCACCAATCGTATCTGCGTGACGCCAATGGCAATCAGATCATCCGAGGCCGCGTGCAGATCGGCGATCGCGTGTTCAACTTGAACAACTTGTCCATCCTGCAACTCAACGTCACCGCCAGTCGCAACCTGCTCGCCGGTGCGACGTTGCAAAAACGTTTCGACAATCGCTGGTTGATCGAGGCGTCGGCATCGGGGTTCGACGTGCTCGATGGCGACGTTCGCACCGCCACGATGGCCAATGCTCCGAACGGTCAGGTGAATGAGACCGACGATCAAGGTTGGCGCAACGGCGCGCTCCGCGCGATCTACACCCCCGACGCCGTACATTGGCTGGGCAAGACGCTCGTGCTCGGCACGGACTACGGGCGCTACTGGAATCAGAACAGCGCCTATCAATCGCCGAACTGGCGCGCCGGAATGCGCGGCACGCTCGCCGAACGCAATCGTGGCGAGACTCGCCAGACGGCGTTGTTCGGCGAAAATACCTGGGGCCTCGGTTCCGCCGTGGATGTGACATTGGGCCTGCGTTATGAAGACTGGCAAGCCCGCGACGGCTTGCGCACGCTCGGCGCGCTGTCCATCGATTATCCAGAACGCAGCGAGCAGAAGTGGTCGCCGAAGGCGACGCTGACCTGGCGCACGACACCCGAGCTTACCGTCCAAACGCGGGCGGCCAGGGCCTATCGCTTTCCGACGGTCACCGAGCTCTTTCAGTCGCGCACGACCGGCGGCTATCTCGTGCAGAGCGATCCAAACCTGAAACCCGAGGACGCGACGACATTCGATGTCTCGCTCACTCGTCGGTTCGATCTCGCCGGCGGTCGCGCCAAGGCCTCCGTCGCCGTTTTCTCCGAAGACGTGAAAGACGCGATCTTCAATCAGTACAACGTGTTTCAGCAGGCCACGTTCAACACCAGCATCGGCCGCGTGTTGACCCGGGGACTGGAGCTGAATCTCGCAACCTTCGGCATGTTTGCACAGCGCGTCGACCTCGACGCGAATCTGGTCTATCAGCAAAGCGAGATTCGTGACAATCCCAACAACCCCGCCACAGTCGGCAATGACTTCCCACGCATTCCGAACTGGCGCGGCAAGCTGCTAGCGACTTGGCGTCCGCTGGAGCTGCTTTCGGCGAGCATTGGCCTGGCTTACGAAGGCAAGCAATACAACCTCATCGACAACAGCGACGACCGCTCCGGTGGTTACGGCTACATGAGCGAGTACTTCCTGGTGGACTTGAAGGCGAGCTACCAGCTCACCGGCAATATCGAAGCCTCGCTCGGCATCGACAACGTCACCGACGAGCTCGTCTATTACTACCACCCGTATCCACGGCGCACGTACAGCGCCTCTCTGCGGTGGAGAATGCGATGAACGTACTCGCCATGACCAACGTGCAAAAGAGATTCGGCGCGCACACGGCGCTCGACGGTCTCGATCTGCAGCTGTCCGCGGGCGAAGTCTTCGCCTTGCTCGGCCCGAACGGGGCCGGCAAGACCACGACGATCAACCTGATCCTCGGCTTCCTGAAAGCGGATGCGGGCCTGGTGGATGTATGCGGCATCGATGCCGCACACGAACCGCTACGAGCCCGGCAACACATTGCTTACATTCCGGAACAGGTGGCGCTGTACGCGACGATGTCCGGCCTCGACAACTTGCGCTACTTCACGACGCTCGCCGGCTTGACGCTCGACGCTGGCCGCTCGAGCGAATTGCTCACTGAAGCGGGCCTGACAGTAGAAGCACAGCAGCGTCCTGCTCAGTCCTACTCCAAAGGCATGCGGCAGAAAGTTGGCATCGCCATTGCGATGGCACGCTCGGCGAAACTGTTATTGCTCGATGAGCCCACCTCCGGGCTGGACCCGAGCGCATCGGCCGAGTTCTCACAAGTGGTGAGAGCGGCGGCTGAACGAGGCACCGCCGTGTTGATGGCGACGCACGATCTGTATCGCATCAAGGAGCTGGCGGACCGCGTCGGCGTGCTACATCGAGGCCGCATTGCCGAGGACATCGATCCTTCAGTGCTCGATCACGTCGCGCTGGAGCAGCTGTATATGGAGCGGCTTTCCACATGATGCTGCCCCTGATTCGATTGGAATTTTCTCTGCTGCTCAAAGAGCCGCGAGTACGTTGGATCGCCGCAGCGCTGTGTGCATTGATGGCGCTGACCTTCAGCATCTCGTTCAAGGAAGCGACAAGCACGGCTGCCGAAGCGGCGCGCATGGCGACGGTCGAGCGCGAGCGTTGGCTCAATCAAGATCCGAAGAATCCACACAGCGCCGCACATTACGGCCTGTGGGTATTCAAACCCGCCTCACCCCTCGCGACGCTGGATCCCGGGATCGAGCCTTACGTCGGACGAATGATCCGCATCGAGGCGCATCGGTACAACGACGCGTTGTATCGATCGGCTCAGGAACGCTCGCCGCTATCGAGAGCCGGACTGTCGACCGTCGCGGATGTTACGCAGCTACTCGTGCCGTTGGCGGCACTGCTATTGAGCTTCGCGACCTTCGCCGCCGATCGAGAGCGCGGCACGTTGCGTCTCGCACTCGGCAACGGGATCGCCCCAGGTCGCTTGCTGCTCGCCCGCTTCGGCGCACTGGCAATGGCGACAACCTTGATCGTTGGCACGCCAGCGCTCGTGCTGGGCGCAGTATCTATTGCGGCTCTCGATGCTGAAGGCTGGCATGCGTGGCCACGTCTGGCACTGTGGACGCTGGCACAAGCGAGCTACGCCGTGTTCTTCCTGCTGATCGGATTGCTCGCATCGCTGGTGGCAAGGACGTCGCGTGCGGCGCTGACCATTGGGCTTCTTTGCTGGGTCGTCCTGTGCATCGTGATCCCGCGACTCACCACCGCAGCCATCGAGTCCGCCGCGCCGACCCCTTCGTACGCCGCGACGCGCGCGAAGATCGAAGAACAGATCAAACTTTATAACCGCGCCGATCTGCATCAGGAACGTCAGGAAGCCATCATCAAGCGCTATGGCGTGGCGAACGCCGCCGAGCTGCCCATCGATCTGCGGGGCGCGATGATGCACGATCGCGAGCAACACGATTACTCCGTGTTCGATCGCGAGCTCGGCGCGTTCTTCGCTCGCTTATCCCATCAGGACGACCTGCAAGGCTGGGCCGGACTCGCTTCGCCGTTACTCGCCGTCCAGGCGGCGTCGGCAGGCCTGGCCGGCAGTGACTTTCGTCGTCACAGCGATTTCCTGCGCGCAGCCGAAAACTATCGCCGCGTTTTGTCCGACACCATGAATCTGGACCTGGTCGATCATCCCACGCAAGGCGGGGTGGCCTATCTCGCCGCGCGCGATGTTTGGGAGAAGGTGCCGGCATTCGTGTATCGCCCCGCGCCGTTGTTTCAATCGTTGCGTGAGGTCGCGACTCCTCTCTCATTGTTGGCGATCTGGCTCGCGCTGGCCGCCGTCACCGTCAGCCTCGCCGCGCGAGGGGTGAAGCCATGAACCCGACCTTCCGACGACTATTGCAACTCGAGCTTCGAGAAACGCTGCGCCAGCCGCTGACCTGGGCCGTATTCGGCCCGCTGCTCATCGCAATGTTTATTGGCGCTGCGACAGGCACCGCTCACGTCAAACGGGAGCAGGCCATGCTTCAAACTCTCGCCGCCGAACGAGCCGCGGCGCTGAGCGAAGCAAAGGCCGCCGCGCAGCGTTATTCGATTCCATCGGATTTGAAGATCGAATATCACCGGGACCCTACCGACGCCTTCGGCTATATGAACTGGTTCCTGGTGACGCATGCCGTGAAGCCGCCATTGCCGTTGGGCGCGCTCGCGCTCGGCCAGTCGGATCTGTATCCGAGTCACGTGCGCATCGACTTCAACTCGATCTTTCCCGATGCTGCTTACGATCCGGGCAATCCTCACGAGCTCAAGCTCGGCGCATTCGATCTGGCGTTCGTGCTCATCTATCTGGCACCGCTCGCCTTGATCGCTGTGACAGCGACTCGCCTGACGGGCGAGCAGGACAGCGGGATTCTGCGTCTGATCGCGGCACAGCCCATTGCGCCGTGGACCGTCGCGGCCGCGAAGTACGGCGCCATCGCAATCGTCTCGCTGGCCGTCATCGTCGGCGGCACGGCACTGTCATTAGCAGCACAGAAACAACTCGTGCTCGACCCGTTGATCGGCTTGATCGCGCTGGCGATCTGCTTGTGGGTGTTGTTGTGGATTTCGCTGTCAGCGTGGGTCGCCTCGCTTTGGCGCGGAGCCATTGGATCGATCGTCACGCTGATGTTGATATGGACGACGATGGCCGTGCTGCTGCCAGCCGGCGCCGCGCTGCTGGTCGATATCATTCATCCCGCGCCCTCGCGCATCAGTTATATCGATTCGAGTCGACAGGCCATGGATGGATTTTACGGCGACGAAGCCGAGGTGCATGCGGCGTGGCTCGCTCGCTTCCCTGAGTTTGCACCGGAGGTGGTGAAGAGCGCGGAGGTCAAACGTTTCGCACGAGACGACTACTATCGACGCACGCTATTGCCTCAACGCGATCGATTCGACTCACGCACACTCGCCGTGCAGACCACCAGCGACTGGTTACGACTGCTCTCGCCGGCAATGATGCTGGATAACATGCTGCAAACCGCGGCGGGCACGGACATGCGCCGGCACACGAACTTCCTTGCAGCGGCCGACGCGTACAGTGAACGACTACGGCGATTTTTCGAGCCGTTGGCATTGGCCAATGCGGCTCATCCGCAACGTAGTTGCGAGGACTGCCCAGGGCGACTCAACTTTACCCGTTACGACGACGTGCCTTCGTTCGAAGCGGACGTCGGCGTGAGCGCCGGCCTGCGATGGAGCGCGTGGACCTGCCTGTATCTCGGCATCCTGCTCGTAATTTTTAGCGCCATTGCGAGCCGGCGCCTGCGGGACTGGCCTTTGTGAGAACAGCGATGAGTCTGATCTAGGTCAAGGTGGCGGGCGGGAGGCGGGGCTACGGTAGCGCCATGATGAGCCAATGCCTAACGTGCGATGTCGACCTGCTCCGCCGCTACGATCAACCCGGGCCGCGGTACACGTCATATCCGACGGCGCCTCAGTTCGGGCCGCATTTCAAGGAGGAAATGCTTCGGGAATATATCCGCCGCAGTAACGAGGAGCTGATTCCGCGGCGCCTGTCGTTATATGTTCACGTGCCCTATTGCTCGAGCCCGTGTTTGTATTGCGGTTGCAATCGAGTCATCACGCGGGACCGTAGCGCCGGCACGCGCTACGTCGAACGGTTGATTCGCGAGATCTCGCTCGCCGGTCCGCTGTTCGATCATGACCGCGAGGTCATCCAGGTCCACTTCGGCGGCGGCACACCGAATTTCCTGAGGCATGAAGAGATCGGCGACGTCATGCGCAGCCTGCGCCAGCAGTTCCAGCTCAGCAGCGCCGCGATCCGCGATTTCTCAATCGAGATCGATCCGCGCTTCATCGACACCTCGGATGTCGCGGCTTATGCGCAGATGGGATTGAACCGCGCCAGCCTCGGTGTGCAGGATTTCGATCCGACCGTGCAGCGGGCGGTCAATCGCATCCAAAGCGCGGAGCTTACCGAGAACGTCATCAAAGCCTGTCGCCGTAGCGGCTTCCGCTCGATCAATGTCGATCTGATCTACGGCTTGCCTCATCAAACGCTCGAAGGCTTCGGTCGCACGCTCGACACCGTGCTCGACATCCGCCCCGACCGGCTGGCGGTGTACGGCTACGCGCACATGCCTCACCTGTTCAAGCCCCAGCGTCGCATCGATGCCAGCGCCCTGCCGAACGCGAGCGAACGAATCGCACTGTTATCCCTTGCCATCGAGAAGCTGACGGCCGCAGGCTACGTGTACATCGGCATGGATCATTTCGCCCTGCCCGACGACGACCTGACGCGCGCTTACGATGCCGGCACATTACAAAGAAATTTCATGGGCTATACCACCCATGCCAATTGCGACCTGCTCGGCCTGGGCGTCAGCGCCATCAGTCATATCGGCGACAGTTTCAGCCAGAACCCCCGCGATTTGCCCTCGTGGGAAGGCGCGGTCGACTCCGGACATCTCCCGGTATGGCGCGGCCGTCATTTAGATCTGGACGACCAGGTGCGCGCCGAAGTGATCCAGCAGCTCATGTGCCGGGGCGCAATCGACATCGCGGCCGTGGAACGGCGCTACGACATCAACTTCAACCGCTACTTCGCCGACGCCCTGGCCCACGTGCAGCCGCTGGCGAAAGACGGCCTGGTGACCCTGGAACGGCTGCGGATTTCGGCGACGTCGCGCGGGAGATTGCTCTTGCGTATCATCGCCATGTGCTTCGATCGATACCTCAATCATCGACTCCCGGGCGGGACGTACTCCAACGCAATCTGACCCGCTGCTTCTCGCCGGCAGCGCAAATGTGTGCTGCCAATGAGTGACGCGAGCCGCCGCCGCCCTGTCCCTGGCATCGCCGATGACGGCGACGAATTCCATTTTTGTAGTACGTGCGCGTTTTCGGCCGCCTGTCTCGAGAGCGGCTACGACAAGAGCCTGTTGCGCGACCTGCACGTGCTGGTCGAGCACATCGGCCCGTTCCATGAAGGCGAGCATATTTTTCGCGAAGGCGATCCGTTCACGGCCATCGCGGCCGTCCGTTCCGGCACGGTGAAAACCTATGTGACGGACCACGAAGGTCGCGAGCACGTGCAAGGGTTCTTCCTGCCGGGCGAGGTGATCGGGCTCAACGCCATCTCTCAGGCCCGCTATCCGAGCAATGCCATTGCGCTCGATTCGGTCGTGCTGTGCCGGTTCTCGTTTCCAAACATCGCAGCCCTGGCAACGCGCATGCCCGGCTTACAACAGCAGCTGTTCAAGTTGCTGAGCCTGGATATAGGCAAGGCCGCGCTGTTGTCCGGTAACTTCTCCGCCGATGAACGGATGGCAGCGTTTTTGATCACCCTGTCGCGCCGTTATTCCGCTCGCGGCTTTTCGCCCAACCGGTTCCTGCTCACCATGACCCGCACGGACATCGCCAATTACCTGCGGCTCGCCTCGGAAACCGTCAGCCGCGTATTCCGGCGGTTTCAGGACGAAGGCATGATTCACGTCGAGCGGCGGGAGATCGAGCTCAAGGATCGCAAGCAGCTGGAGACGTTGGCTGAGAATGTGCTTCGGAGCATTTGATTGCGCGCCTGCAGTGGCGCTTCAAGCGCGGACCACATCACGCCCCAGCCTGTGATGCATTGGTCGGACAGCTGGAGCTTGCAAACTACATCGCGGGCAAACGATGTCGAGTCAACTTGCCAGCAGTCAGCCGCTTGATAATCGCCTGACGCACTTCGGCCTGATGCGGGGGAATGAGCTGAGAATCTCCCGCCACGACGTAGCATGCATCGAGACTCGATACAGAACGTCGGAATCCATCGCGTGCCTCATCGAATCCCTGAATCAGAAGGCTGCGACAAGAAATTTGTTGACACCCGTTCTCGCTCACTCCAAAACTATTTGCACAAGCATCAAGGCAGTCATTGCGCTAGGGAAGGCATGTCATCGCTCAGTTCTCTCGCCGGCATCCGCAAACGCCTCGTCTGCATAATCCTGGCCTTGAGCACGATGCTCCAGGGCGTGGCAACGGCGGGACAGTTCGATAGTCGACTCGTACCGCGGGTCGGAGACGTCACGAGCGACGGTCGGCCCGACGTGTACTTGCAGTACAAGCCTGACGTGATGATCCTGTCGCTGGATGATCTGTCGATTCCAGTTCCGGAGACTCGTCGGACAGTCAACGATTTCCTGCTGCAGCAGAATAGTGTCGGCCAGTTCCAGATGGTGACGCCTGTCGACGGCACCACCCGGCAGATGGCACTCAGCCAGTCGGTGGGCTCCGTGCAGCAGGTGCTCGGGGACTACAACGCGGACGGCCGCACCGATGTACTGCTGAAGAATGTCGCTGCCAATACCAATGGCGGGCAGGACATGATCGTGTTCGCGCCGCTCGAGGACGGGGCCACCCCGATGGCCGTCACCAACATCGACGCCACGCGCCAGGCATTCATTCGCGACGTTGCCGGCTGGGTCGAAAACCCCGACCACTTCGATAGCGGACTGTACTGGGTTACCTATACCGGCTACTTCAAGGTGGCCTATTTCAATTGCGGTGGCACGACTTACGCAAGCCTGCAGGACAATCCAAACAACGCCGTGTGCTTCGCGGGCTGCCAGTACCTCGGCTGGAACTGGGCGCAGGGCTCCGTGAGTGTTCAGTACTTCGACCCGACGGGGTTCAGCACCGAGGCGCTAGATCTGCTGGCCAATGTCGCGCCCTATATCAACGCGGATGACACGTTCTCCATTCCCGCCGATGCAGCACAGTCGATTCGTGTGCAGGCCGGCCAGGTGCTCGGCGTGCCGGTCTTCGGCCAGACCACCGTGGACGTGCCGGCGGGCGACTGGGAGGGCGATTGGGAATTCACTCGCTGGCTGACGCGTATCAATCCGTGGGCGATCCTGTCGACGCTGACGATGATTCTGAGCGGCGACACACCGCAGAAGATGGTGTTCTACCGAGTGGCCGGCGAAGCGGAGACCATGAAGGTGCTGGGCCGACAGCAGTGGTCGCTTGACAATCCGAGCGGCTGGGGCGAGATCCAGTTCTGGACTCACATTGTTGACGCACGAAATTTCATGAAGAAGAGTCGCGATTTCCTGCATGAGACCCAGGAGCTCGCCATCCTGGTCGCGATCGTCAGGCAGTCAACCTATGATGCATGCGTCACCCTAAACCTTAGCGACGGTAACAAATATCCGGCCAAGAGCTGTGGCGCCGCCCAGCTGCCGGCGCTCAACTTTGATGCCAAGCAGTTCAAGATCCTGGCGACCGAACGTTCGCCACGCGTGCCGCCGCCCTGAACCCATGCAAACAACCATGATGATGCGCGCAGTACTCTGTGCTTCGCTGGCCGCGAACATTGGTCTAGCGATCTACGCAGCTCAGACGGCCAAATCGCCCAAACCGGCGCACGCCGATGCTCCGGTCGTAGCAGCAAATACAAGTGGCGTCGCCCCAGCGACGACTCAGCCGCAGACGATCACGTGGCGAGAGGCCAAAGATGCGTACTCGCGAGCGAAAGCAGCCGGACTTGATGAGCCGTTAGCAAGGCGCGTGCTGGCTGCGTCGCTGCAAGCGATGCCGGACTGGACGGAGCCCTATTGGAAATCGCCCGTGACACGCGAAACGGAGCGGCAGCAGGCTGAGTTCGATTTCCAAAGCGCTCTCCGGCGCGATCTGGTTGAGCTGGTCGGACCGGGCGCGGTCGATGAGCTCGCGTTCCGGTCGCTGTTTTTTCCGCTCGCGGCGAAGCTGCCGTTTCTGTCGTCGGAACAGCAGATCGGTATTCAGGAAATAAAACTTCAGGAGCAGCGTCGACTGCTGCAGGAGAGCGGCGGCCACGGCGGGTTCCAGCATGCCAGCGCCATCTTCCAGGATACCCTGCAGCAGATCCGGAAGATTTTGAGCGAGGAGCAGTTCTTCGAATATGAGCTGCGCGTCTCCCCGGCGGCTCAGGTGCTGGCCGGCAACGGCTTCGACTTCACCGAAGAAGAGTTCCGCAAGGTGTTCCGCGCCTCTGGCGGTCAATCAGCAATCAGATTCCAGGGCCTGGGTTTCACGCTGACCGGACAGCCCAATGGTAGCGACAAAACACTGGCCGCAATCGAAACTGCACTGGGGCCTCAACGCTTTGCCGAGTATCGGCGCGCTCAGGATCCAACGTTCAAACTTCTGGCCGCGATCGGGGCAGATCGCGGCATCGAACCAGGTGCCATTGATAAGGCGTACGACATCATTGTGGCAACGGCCGCGCGGCGAAACCAGATCCACGCTGGTGGTCCGCTCATGACGGGCGCACAGCGTGAGTCGCTGAAGAATATCGAGTCGGAGCAGCAGGCCGAACTCAGCAAGCTGCTCGGACCGCAGGCACTGGAAGTATTCAACCAAAGCCTGAATCCGCAGTTGCCCGTCATGGGCGGTGGCGCGCTGGTGAGGCCGCGCGGTATAGTCGCGGGCGCCTCCCCGCGATAAGCGCCCTCCACTCGCCAGTACCATGTTTCGAGCCAGCTCCCTACCTCAGCTCGCCACGCCCTGGGAAGATGAGTATGTCGGCCTCAGATATCGAGGTGCGGCTCAATTAAGAGATGGCTCGACGCTGCCGTGCGTGGTTTTTCAAAGCAGAGAGCGCACGGTCGAGTTCATTTCGCGCCGCCTCCGGGAAGAAACCGATCCCCTCACCTACCAGATCCTGGTCCAGTCATATCTCACCGCCAGCGGCGTGAGCGAGCTGGACGTCACGGGCGCCCTCAGTTCCCGATTTGCCTGGCCCACCGAGCTGCTGCAAGAAATTCGTGGCGAGACAATGATGGGCTACACCGCCTTCGTGGCCGAAATGAAGGATGCGCAGGCATTCAATTATCTCGTGGAATCGGCGCGCTTCGAGTTCATCGAGCTGCCGGATGGCTATGAATGGGCGGATATCAAAACCATCAAGAGTGGAATGGTTTATTCCAGCACGCGAGGGATGGAGGCGTTTACCCCAGAGCGGCGCAAGGACACGAGATTTCTTGGCGCCAAGCACTATTTCACCTGTTACGTCACCAACCTGTCCTGAGCGGCGCGAGCACCTGACCTAGATCAGGGCGCCTCCGACACCCCGACCGCATGCTCCCTCCACCAATGAGTGGGAGAGGGTCCATGAACGCGAGTCGAAGGTTATGGGTGGGACTAGGGGTCCTGCTGCTGCTTTCCTTTGCCGTCCTCCTATGGGTAGGCGGCGAAATACACCGGGTGATGCCACCGATTCCATCGGCGGTGGTCACCGAGAACGGCACGACGGTCTACACGCGCGCCGATATCCAGAAAGGCCGGCAAGTCTGGCAGTCCATCGGCGGGCAGCAGCTCGGCTCCATCTGGGGGCACGGCGGCTACGTCGCGCCGGACTGGAGCGCGGACTGGCTGCATCGCGAAGCGGTTGCGTGGCTGGACATCGATACGCAACGTGAGACGTCGCAGCGTTACTCACAATTGCCCGAAGACACGCAGGCAGCATTCGCGGCCCGCCTGAAGCCGCGGATTCGCAAGAACACTTACGACGCGAGCACCGACCAGATCACGGTCTCCGAAGACCGCGCGCTGGCGATGTCACAAGTCGCGGCTCACTACGAATCGTTATTCAGCAACGATCCGCAGACCAAGGAGTTGCGCAAGGCGTACGCGATGAAGGACAACACGGTGTTGACCGCCGAGAACCGCGCCGCTTTGACGGCGTTCTTCTGGTGGTCTTCCTGGTCCGCTGTCACCCAGCGCCCGGGCAAAGCCATCACATACACCAACAACTGGCCGCATGACACGCTGGTCGGCAACGATCCGCCGGGCCACCTGTTCCTGTGGACGGTGTTCAGCGTGTTGTTCCTGATCGCCGGCATCGCATTGCTCGGCTGGCATCATGCGCGTCACAAGGACGAGCCTCCGGCGGAGCTGCCGGCCAGCGATCCGTTGGCGCTGATTCGAGTCACGCCGTCAATGAAAGCCACCAGCAAATATTTCTGGCTGGTGATTGCGTTGTTCCTGACGCAGATCCTGCTCGGTGCGATCACCGCGCACTATCAAGTGGAAGGTCAGGAAGCGTACGGCTTCGCCCTCGCCAACTACATTCCCTATTCGCTCAGTCGCACCTGGCACACGCAGCTCGCGGTATTATGGATCGCGACCGCGTGGCTCGGCATGGGCTTGTATATCGGACCCGCGATCTCCGGGCACGAGCCGAAGTATCAACGGCTCGGCGTCAACTTCCTGTTCACGTGTTTGATCATCATC
Source organism: Steroidobacter flavus (assembly GCF_042651805.1). Taxonomy (NCBI): domain Bacteria; kingdom Pseudomonadati; phylum Pseudomonadota; class Gammaproteobacteria; order Steroidobacterales; family Steroidobacteraceae; genus Steroidobacter; species Steroidobacter flavus. The sequence goes on from NZ_JBHSDU010000003.1 coordinate 1,006,760, forward strand.
GTGGTCGGCGCGTTCACCGGACAGTGGCTGGCGGTAATGCAGAAGCTCGGCCTGGACAAGAACTTCTGGTTCGGTCACCAGGGCTGGGAATACGTGGATCTGGGCCGCTTCTGGCAGATCTTCCTGTTCGTCGGTCTCGGTGTATGGCTGACGCTGGTCGGTCGGGCGTTGTGGCCGGCGATCAAGAAAGGCGGCGAATCGAAGTCCATCATCACGCTGTTGTTCCTCTCCACGGTTTGTATCGGCCTGTTCTACGGCGCCGGCCTGATGTGGGGCGAGCACACTCACATCTCCATGGTCGAGTACTGGCGCTGGTGGGTGGTGCATCTGTGGGTCGAAGGATTCTTCGAAGTCTTCGCGACCGCGGTGATCGCCTTCCTCTTCACACGCTTGGGACTGCTGCGCACGAGCACGGCGACGACTGCGGTGCTGTTCGCAACCATCGTGTTCTTGAGCGGCGGCGTGCTCGGCACTCTGCATCACCTGTACTTCACCGGCACTCCGACGGCAGTCATCGCGCTCGGTGCAAGCTTCTCCGCGCTGGAAGTGGTGCCGCTCGCGTTCGTCGGCTTCGAGGCTTATCAAACCTTCAAGCTCGGCTCTGCGACTCCGTGGATGCAACGTTATAAGTGGCCCATCCTGTTCTTCACCGGCGTGGCGTTCTGGAATCTGGTGGGTGCCGGCCTGTTCGGCTTCCTTATCAATCCGCCGCTGCCGCTGTACTACATGCAGGGCCTGAACCTCACTCCGCTCCATGGCCACACGGCGCTGTTCGGTGTCTACGGTCTGCTCGGTGTGGGCTTGATGCTGTTCTGCCTGCGTGGCCTGAAGCCGAATGTGGTGTGGAACGAGCGGTTGCTGAAGACCAGCTTCTGGGCCTTCAACATCGGTCTGGCTTGCATGGCGCTGTTCACGCTGTTGCCCATCGGCATCATCCAGCTCACCGCCGCGATCGATCATGGCTACTGGTTCGCTCGCTCCGCCGAGCTGATGCAGAAGCCGATCATCCAGCTGCTGGTGTGGCTGCGCGTCCCTGGCGACACCATCTTCAGCGTCGGCGCCTTGTCGCTCGCGTGGTTCGTGCTCCGACTGTGGATCGGCCCGAAGCAGGCCAAAGTCGCAGTGCCCGAAGGAGTTCAAGTCGCGAAACGTTGAGACAGTGACATGAACACAGTCACCCTGCCCGCCAGCACATTGCGCATCATCGCGGCTGCCCCCCACCGCTTGATGTTCTTCATAGGCGCAACCAACGTGTTGCTGGCAATGCTCTGGTGGGCTTGGTGGCTGATCAGTGCGCGCTGGCTCGGAGGATCCAGCGCGCTGCCTTCCGCTCCGCCGGGATGGATGCATGCGATTGTCATGCAGTACCAGGTGCTCCCGGCGTTCATGTTTGGTTTCTTGTTGACCGTGTTCCCGCGTTGGATGGCGCTGCCGTCCCTGCGACGCGAACACTACGTGCCGGTGGGCATCGGCATGTTTGGTGGGCAACTCCTCACGCTCGCCGCGCTGGCGGGCTTCGGTAATCCCGGTCTCCTGCTGAAAGCAGGCGCGGTGCTGAACACCGCCGGCTGGCTCATCGGCACCGTGTGGCTGGTGCGACTGGTCGTTCAAGAAGGCGGGCGCACGTGGCACTCGGTGAGCTGCGCTTTCGCGCTGTGCTTCGGGTTGCTCGGCCTGGCGCTCTACTCTGTGTTTTTGTTTCTTTCCGAGCCGCGTGCGGTCTTCGCCGCGATCAAGCTGGGCACGTTCGGCGTACTGCTACCGATTTACTTCACGGTCTGTCATCGCATGATTCCGTTCTTCGCAAGCGCCGCGCTCCCGACTTATCGAGTCGTGCGACCGATGTGGACATTGGCGCTGTTCTGGGTGTTGACCTTGACCCACCTCTGGTTGGAATTACGTCACGGTTACGCATGGCTGTGGGTCGTCGACGCACCGATGGCGGCGATGACCGCCTGGCTGCTCTGGCGCTGGCTGCCGCGCCGGGGACATGTGCCGCCGCTGCTGCTCGTGCTGTTCGCCGGTTTCGCATGGTTGTCGATTGCCTTCGTGCTCTATTCGATTCAAAGCGTGCAGTTCGCGCTGAGCAGTCAGTTCATTCTCGGCCGCGCGCCGGCGCACGCATTGTTCATCGGCTTCTTCGCGAGCCTGCTGGTGGCGATGGTGACGCGTGTCACTCAAGGACATTCGGGACGGCCGCTGGTGCTCGGCAAGGTGGCGGCGTTTGCTTTCGTCGTCATCCAGGCTGTCACGATTACACGCGTCGTGGCCGAGCTCGTACCGGATTCGTTGGCCGGGCAAGCGATCGCTGCAGTCGGCTGGCTCGTGGCGTTCGTACCCTGGGTGTTACGATCGACCTGGATTTATCTCACACCCCGGGTTGACGGTAACAACGGATGATCGAGTTCTATCCCCAGATCAAATCGGTTCACATCGCGGCGGTCATGGCCAGCGGCCTGCTGTTTTTCCTGCGCGGCGCCTCGCTCCATGCCGGCATGACCTGGGCGATGGCCGCGCCGGTTCGTTATTTTAGCTACGCCATCGATACGACGCTGCTGACAGCCGCGTTGATGCTGGCGACCCTGCTCCACCAGTATCCCTTCGTGCACGGCTGGCTGACCGTGAAAGTGGTCCTGCTGGTCGTTTATATCTTGCTGGGCACCTATGCGTTGAAGCGCGGCTCGACCAGAAAAATCCGCATTATTTGCTGGCTCGCGGCGCTCGCCGTGTATGCATTTATTATTACAGTGGCCCGCGCCCACAATCCCGCCGGCATCTTTGCGGCCATTCCGCAGCTGCTCAGTACATCAACGTAAGCACGTGCACCGCGTGACCTAGATCAGGTTCGGCGGCGCTCTCGAGACCTAAGCTGGTGACGAATCCAGAAAAGGTCAAAACCGAGAACCGCCATGAAACGCCTGCTACCCATACTCGCTTGCTCAGCCTCGCTGCTGCTCGCAGCGTGTTCCCAGGGAAACCCTGTACCGCTCGCACAAGCTGCCGCGCCCGAGTCCGACACGGGTGGCTCACGACACGGTGACTTCGGGCCGCCGCAAGGTGAGCCGATCAAGGCCGTGCTGACCAGCCCGCCGAACGTGCCGCCCGCCACCAAGCGCAACTATCCGGCGAAAGTGGTCGTGGAATTGGAAGTCACCGAAGTCGACATGCAAATCGCCGACGGCGTGACCTACACGTTCTGGACCTTCGGCGGCACCGTGCCCGGCAGCTTCATTCGTGTGCGCCAGGGCGACACGGTGGAGTTCCATCTGAAGAATCATCCGTCCAGCAAGATGCCTCACAACATCGACCTGCACGGCGTGACCGGCCCCGGCGGTGGCGCAGCGTCCAGCTTCACCGCGCCCGGTCACAGCAGCCAGTTCACATTCAAGGCGCTCAACCAGGGCTTGTATGTTTATCACTGCGCGACCGCGCCGGTCGGCATGCACGTCGCCAACGGCATGTATGGCTTGATCCTGGTCGAGCCGCCGGAAGGTCTGCCTCCCGTCGATCACGAGTTCTACGTGATGCAGGGTGACTTCTACACCGTCGGCAAGTATCGCGAGAAAGGTCATCAGCCCTTCGACATGCAGAAGGCCATCGATGAGAACCCCACCTATGTGCTGTTCAACGGTGCGGAATCCGCGCTGACTGGACCGCGCGCACTGAAAACGCAGACCAATCAGAAGGTCCGCATGTTCGTCGGTAACGGCGGCCCGAACCTGGTGTCGAGCTTCCACGTGATCGGCGAGATCTTCGATAGAGTTCAGTACGAAGGCGGCACTCGCTTCCAGGAGAACGTGCAGACCACGCTCATTCCCGCGGGTGGCGCGGCCACCGTCGAGTTCCACACCGAAGTGCCGGGCAACTACGTGCTGGTCGATCACTCCATCTTCCGCGCCTTCAACAAGGGCGCGCTGGCGATCCTCGAAGTCGCCGGCGAGCAGCGCGCCGATATCTACTCCGGCAAGCAGCTCGATGAAATGTATATCGGCGACAAGATGGCGAGCATGGCGCCGGTGGCCGAAGCCGTGAAAGCGAGCAGCACGGGCCAGCTCACCAAGGAGCAGCAGATCCAGGCCGGCGCGGTGCTGTTCAAGGGCACTTGCTCCACCTGTCACCAGGACACGGGCCAAGGCATCCCGAACGTGTTCCCGCCGCTGGCGAAGTCCGACTTCCTGCTGGCAGACAAGAACCGTGCGATCGGTATCGTGATGAACGGCCTGACCGGCCCGGTGACGGTGAACGGCGCGACCTACAACTCCGTCATGCCGCCGATGAGTCAGCTCAACGACGATGAGATCGCCAACATTCTCACCTACGCGCTCAACAGCTGGGGCAACAAGGATGGCACGGTCTCCGTCGAGGACGTGAAGAAGGTCCGCGCCAGTACCAAACGCCCTGAAGGCGCGGCGCACTGAGAAAGGACCGGGGATCACTGTCATGCGCAACCTCATGCTGGCACTGCTACTCGCAACGTTGACCGCCAATGCGGCCTCGCCTGAGCAGAGTGCGACAACAGTGATCCCTGGCGGTAAGTTCGAGTCCGTGTTACCGCCGGCGCCCGGTGTGAAAGAAGTGACTCTCAAAACCTTTCAGCTCGACCGCCGGCCGGTCACGAACGCACAGTTCGTGACCTTTCTGAAGACTCATCCGCAGTGGCGCCGTGACAAGATCGCTCGCATCTTTGCGGACGACCAATATCTCAGCCACTGGCAATCTCCAGCCGAACCTCGCAGCGAGGACCTGCAACGCCCCGTCGTGAATGTAAGCTGGTTTGCAGCCACCGCCTACTGTGAGTCACGCGGTGCCCGGTTGCCGACCTGGTACGAGTGGGAATATGTCGCTGCCGCAAGCAACACCGCTCGCGACGGCCGTGACGACCCCGCGTGGCGTCAGCAGATTTTGAATTGGTACTCACGCTCTGGCCGCGACGCCTTGCCGGCCGTCGGCAGCACGCCGGCAAATTTCTACGGCATCCAGGACCTGCACGGCGTGATCTGGGAATGGGTGGAAGACGCGAGCGGCATGCTGGTGTCTTCCGACAATCGCGAACAAGGCGATCCCAACGTGATGCGCTTCTGTGGCGAGGGTGCGCTCACCATGGAACAAAAGGAGAACTACGCGACGCTGATGCGGATCGCGATGCTCTCCAGCATGAAGGCTCGTTACACCGGCGGCGCGATGGGCTTTCGCTGCGCGACCGGTGGGAGGGATGGAAAATGAAACGTTTGTTCTTGGCTCTGATGCTTCTTGCAGCGGTGGTACGCGCCGATGCTCCCGAGTCCGTTTATCAACTCGACGCCACGCTGACCAGTCAGAGCGGCGAGCAACATCACCTCGATAAGCACCGCGGACATCCCGTGCTCGTCACGATGTTCTACGGCAGCTGCCCGATGGCGTGCCCGCTGCTGATCGACACGATGCGGTCCATCGAACGCACCGTCTCCCCGGCCGATCGAGCCAAGATGCGCTTCCTGCTCATCTCCATCGATCCGGACCGCGACACCGTCGCCAAGCTGAATGAGCTGGCCACCAGTCGCAAGCTCGACACGACTCGCTGGACGCTGGCCCGCACTGACGAGACCAGTGTTCGGAAAATCGCCGCCGTGCTCGGCATTCAATATCGAAAGCTACCGGACGGTGGTTACAACCACTCCAGCATCGTCACCCTGCTCAGTGCTGACGGCACGATTGCTTATCAAAGCTCAGTGCTCGGCACTGCCGATCCGGAATTGCTCGCAGTGCTGAAACGCCAGCCCTAGGGCCTGTGAACCCTCATTTGATGGGCTGCGTTGCGCCTCCAATCGCCTGCAGCAAGGCGCAAAGCGCAGCCCATATGTCGATATGGGCAAGCTTTGTAACGCAGCGGCAGGCGATTCGAGGCGCAACCCATTCAATGAATAAATATCCTTATATGGGACGAGCTATTGCGGTTCAGGACGTCGTTGCTCCTCCCTTATGTACAGAGAGTACACGGCGGTCGTCCCGCCTAGCCCTGAACCGCAATAGCTCGTCGCAGCCCATCAAATGAGGGTTCACAGGCCCTAGTCGCGCAGCTCAGGGAAGTCTTCTTCTCGAAATTCACCTGGGGAGCGCTCGCCGACGCGGGCGCGTTCCACTTCCTGACGACGCAACTCGACGCGTCGGATCTTTCCTGAAATGGTCTTCGGTAGCGTCGTGAACTCGATGCGTCGCACGCGCTTGTACGGCGCGAGCACCTGTCGAATGTGACGAAACACGGATAGCGCCGTTTCGCGATTTGCCTCCGCATCCGTCACCAGCACAATGTATGCCTTCGGCAGAGCCAAGCGCAGCGGGTCCGGCGCCGGCACGACGGCCGCTTCGACGATCAGCACATGCTCGATCAGTGCGCTCTCCAGCTCGAACGAACTGATGCGATAGTCGGACGACTTGAACACGTCGTCGGCGCGACCGACGTAGGTGATGTAGCCGTCGCTGTCGCGGCTCGCAATGTCACCTGTTCGATACACGGGACCTTCGAGCCTGCGGACCGCGCCGGTTTCATCTTGATAGCCACGCATCAAGCCGGTGGGTGCGGGGTTCAGGCGCAAAGAGATCTCGCCCTCCTCCGCTGGATTGCCATCCGAGTCGAGCAGCATCACGTCGTAACCTGGCATCGGTCGACCCACCGAGCCCGGTTTGATCGTTTGACCCGGCGAGTTGCCAATCACGCAGGTGGTTTCGGTCTGGCCGAAACCGTCGCGAATCTGCAGGCCCCATGCCCGCTCAACCGCATCCATCACTTCCGGATTCAACGGCTCGCCGGCACCACACAAGTTATTCAACACACCGCGATGAGGGGCGAGATCTTCCTGCACCAGCATGCGCCACACTGTCGGCGGCGCGCACATCGACGTGACGCCGTTGTCCGTCATGGCCTGCAGCAGCGCCTGCGCGTTGAAGCGGCCGATGTTCGCGATGAACACGGTCGCCTCGGCGTTCCACGGTGCGAAGAAACAACTCCAGGCATGCTTCGCCCATCCGGGCGCGGACACGTTCATGTGGATGTCGCCGGGGCGCAGGCCCAACCAATACATCGTCGACAGTGCGCCGATCGGATAGCTGGCGTGGGTATGGGAAACGAGCTTCGGCTTCGACGTCGTGCCGGATGTGAAATACAGCAGTAACGGATCGTCGGCGCGCGTGACGCCATCCGGGCGGAACTCAGCCGCGCCATTGACCCCCGCCGCCAGCTCGTCGTAGCTCTTCCATCCCAGCTTGCGATTGCCGACGGCAATGCGCGTCACCGGCAACTCGAGGTCGTGGAGTTTGTCAGCGAGCTCGGCATCCGTGATCCAGAAACGCACGCCGCCCAGCCGCACACGCTCGGCCAGGTCATCGGCGGTGAGCAGAGTGGTCGCTGGAATCGTGACGGCACCCAGCTTCATGCACGCCAACATCAACTCCCACAGCGCGGCGCAGTTGCCGAGCATCATCAGCACTCGGTCGCCGCGCTTCACGCCCAACTCGCGCAGCCCGTTGGCGACGCGATTGGATTGCTCTGAAAGCTCGCGGAAGGTTCGAGTCGCGGCATCGATGCCGACGATCTTCAGCGCAACTCGATCGCCGCGCTCACCGGCGGCGAGATGCGCGTCGAACCAATCCAGCGCCCAGTTGAATTCGGTGGGTTGCGGCCAGTGAAAGGATCGAACGGCCGTCGCATAGTCTTCGCGATGTCGCAGTAGCAGGTCGCGAGCCTGCAGAAAAGCTTCGTTCGTCATGTCCGACGTCCCCCAACACACTACGACGACGCCCCATGTCATCACACGCGGGCGGCGTAAGCAATGTGGAAAGGAATGCGGCTCAGTGCAGACTAGAAGGCCGGGCAGCCATTGAACCGCGCGGCACGACCAGCACGTCGCAGCCAGCGGCCTCCATGACCTGGCTGGCGACGCTGCCGATCAATGCTCGTCGCAGGCGACCGCCGCTCGTTCCCATCACGAGCAGATCGGGTTGATACATTTCGACGGCGCGACGGATCGCCCGCACCGGGTGACTATCGCCAATCACGACGCCATAGCGCGTGTGATCGACGCTCGTGCGCCTGAGCAGATCGCGAATCTCCGCCGCCGCTTCGCGCCTGGAGTGATTGACGTACGAGACGACTTCCTGATTGCCCACGCCCGCGGATCGAAGCATGCCCTGATAGGGCGGCTCGCAGACATGCATCACCATCGCCTGCGCTCGTGAGTTCAGGATCAGGGACTCCGCCGCTCGCACGGCCGTGCCCGATTCTTCTGTTACGTCGAGTGCCAACAGCACCTGTCGATACTCCGCGTCAGCGGGCTGAGACGCGATGAGCAACGGGCACTGCCGCGTGTTGAGAATCTTCTCGGCGATCGTACCCTCGAGCACATCGCGCATGCTCCGCTTGCGATGCGGGCCGATGACCAGCAGATCGACACTATGTTTGTCGATGGCATCGATGATCAACCGGGCCGGGTTGCCGGCGCGAACCGCGACTTCCGGCAGCGGGCCGGCGCGCCAGGCCGGAGGCCGAGCGCGCGTAGTGAGTCCGGTGATGGCGAGCTGCAATGCCTTTTCGAGATTGCGCTCGGACGTCATCGGCGAGACCACATGCATCAGAGACAGCTGTGCTTGAAGTTGCTGGGCAAGCAAGCCCGCGCGATCGATCGCCACTTCGCTCTTTGGCAGCAAATCAGTCGCACACAGCAGTCTCGGCATCTCAACGCTCCTTACGGTGAAATCGCTAATGGGTTCCCGTCGGTGCAGCCTGCACCGACTCGATTCGCAAGCGACGCACGCCACCCGGCATGACCCACTCGACTTCATCGCCTTCGCGATAGCCGAGCAGCGCCGTGCCCAGAGGCGCGAGCACAGAGATGCGACGCGCACTCACGTTTGCTTCGGCGGGACTGACGAGCGTCAGCTCCTGACTCGAGCCATTGCTCAGATCCAGGATGCGCAGTGGCTTATGCATCGTGACCACGTCAGCCGCGACCTGCTCGGGCTTGAGCACTTGCGCACGCTCGAGCTCCAGGCTCAGCTCTTCCAAATGCTCCTGATCATGGCCGTTGGCGGCGCGAGCGAGCAGACCGCGCAGCACGCGCGCGTCGGGCTCGGAAATCACGATCGGATAGTCACGCATCATTTACTCCTGAAAAGTTCAGGAGCATGGTGCAACCGATACTAAGTTCGATCAATTAGAATTATTCTTGTCCTTGATTCGATATTGTCGAAGCTTCGGCGCTTCGCGGAGACCCCATGAGCAACGTGATCCGACGGCTCAATTACCAGCATCTGCTGTATTTCTGGTCGGTGGTCCGCACCGGCAGCCTTACACGTGCGTGCGAGGAACTTGCACTCGCGGCGCCAACGGTCAGCGCGCAATTGCGCACGCTCGAAGAGCGCCTTGGCGAGAAGTTGCTAGTGAAATCGGGCCGCACCCTCGTGCCCACCGAAGTCGGCCGGCTGGTCTACAGCTATGCGAACGAGATTTTCGGACTCGGGCAAGAACTGATGGAAGCGCTCGAGCAGCGGCCCTCCTCGCGCCCCTTGAAATTGCTGATCGGCATCGACGACGTGCTGCCCAAGGAAATCGCGTACCGGATCGTCGAGCCGAGCCTGCAGTTGAAGCAGTCGGTGCGTGTGATCTGCCGCGAAGGAACACTGGAGCGATTGGTGGCCGATCTCGCGATTCATGAGATCGATGTGGTGCTATCGGATTCGCCCGTGACGCCGTCGCTCAACGTTCGTGCGTACAGTCATCCGCTCGGCAGCTGCAACGTTTACTGGATGGCAACGCCGACGCTGGCGAAGACGCTGCGTCGTGATTTTCCAAAGTCGTTGGACGGCGTGCCCGCGCTATTACCCACGGATGACACGGCGATCCGCCGCGCGCTCGATCAATGGCTCGATCGACAAAACGTCCGACCGCTGCTGCTCGGCGAATTCGAAGACTACGCGATGCTGCGCGAGTTCGCCCGTGAAGGGCATGGCTTCGCGCCCGTGCCTTCGGTGCTCGAGGCTTCGTTTCGAAAACAGCATGGTTTCGTGCGCATCGGGCTGGCCAAGGGCGTGAAAGCGGAGTTCTATGCGATCTCGGCGGAACGCAAAATCAAACATCCCGCCATCGCCGCGATGACAGACAACGCCCGACAGTTGTTTTCCGAAACTTGAGGCCGCGAGTTGCCCGGGATCGAAACATGATCTAGCCTCCCGGCACCGATGCCTACGTTATTCACATCGCGGTCGCGGACTTTCAGCATGAGCGGGCCCTCGTGGCTCGCGCTCATTGCTGTGGTCTGGTGGGCGGCGCTGCTGAATCCGACGCAGGCCCGCTCGTTCGCGACCGGCATCTTCGACGGCGTCGACTCGCCTGCCGCTGTTGTTTCAGCGGATCGGCATTTGTCGTTGCAAACGAACGACCGACGCCGGGTCGACCCGGTGCGCTTCGGATATTCGCCCGCTGCCCTCGCCTCGGTCTTCACTTTCGCGCTGTCTCTCGAGCCGATTCAGTGGCTCGCGCCGACATCTCACAAGCCGGCCTCGCGACCGGCGCGCTCCCCCGCTCAACCCAGAGCGCCTCCCGCAAACACCTGAGCGGTGTCATTTCGTTCCGGTAACGGCACTGCTTCGCGCAGTGACGGCCGGCGTGCGCGCACACGTCGCGCAGATCGAGCGGGAGAGATTCATGGTTCCTTCCAAATGGAAGCTCGTGTTGTACGGGCTCGTCATCGTCATTGGTAGTTTGATTGCGTTACCCAGTCTGCTTACTTCTAAACAACTGGAGGCGTGGCCCGACTGGCTGCCGCACAAACAAGTCGCGTTGGGTCTTGATCTGCGCGGCGGCGCGCATCTGGTACTCGAGATCGATGAACGCGCCATGCAAAAGGACATCGAGGAAGAAGGTCTCGATGCTCTGGGCGCAACCGCGCGGCGGCAGTCGGCACTTCAGCAAAGCATCGAGATTGTTCGACGTCGCATCGACGCCATCGGTGTCGCGGAGCCGACCGTGCAGGCGCTGGGCACCAATCGCATCCTGGTGCAACTGCCGGGCATGCAAGATCCCGCGTCGATCCGAACTCTGTTGGGCAGCACGGCGAAGCTGACCTTTCATCGGGTCGAGTCGTGGGGTGCGCCGAGCAGAAGCGCGCCACCCATCGGCACCATCCGTGTTCCCGCGCCTGACGAGGGCATCGATTACATCTTGCAACAGCGGCCGATGCTTCAGGGCGAGCGGCTGGTCCAGGCCAACAGCGGCATCGACAATCAAACCGGTCGGCCCGTGGTGTCGTTCCGCTTCGACGACGCCGGCGCCAAGCAGTTCGCGAAAATCACCATCGATAACGTCGGACGCCAATTCGCCATCGTGCTCGACGGCAAAGTGATCAGTGCGCCGGTCATCGAGGAACCGATCATCGGCGGCTCGGGACAGATCTCGGGTAACTTCACGGCGGCCGAAACCAGCTCGCTATCCGCACTGTTGCGAGCCGGCGCGTTGCCTGTGCCGCTGCAGATCGTCGAAGAGCGAATGGTCGGGCCCGATCTTGGCAGCGACGCAATCCGCATGGGCGCGGTCACCGGCGCCGCGGGTCTGCTGTTCGTGCTCGTGTTCATGACGGTGCTGTATCGAGGCTGGGGCGTCGTTGCCAATCTGGCGCTCGTCATCAACGTTACGTTGACGCTCGCGGCTTTGACGCTACTCGGCGCCACACTCACGTTGCCGGGTATCGCGGGCATCGTGTTGGGCATTGGCCTGGCCGTGGATGCGAACGTGCTGATCAACGAGCGCATCCGGGAAGAAACACGTAATGGCAAGTCCGCCATCGCGGCACTGACCAACGGATTCGATCGGGCCTACGCGACTATCATCGATTCGAACGTCACCGCGCTGATTGCGACGGCGTTGTTGTTCTGGTTCGGTTCCGGCCCGGTGCGCGGCTTCGCGGTCACCATGGCGCTGGGCATCGCAATCTCGATGTTCACGGCAGTCACCGTCGTGAAATCGATCATGGCGATGTGGCTCAAATGGCGGCGACCGAAACAGTTCGTCATCGGCTCGCTGTTGCCCGCGCGCTGGCGCAGCGCTACGCCGAACTTCGAGTTCATGCGGGCGCGTTTCGTCGGCCTCGGCGTATCGCTGGTGTTGTCGGTCGCTTCGCTGATGCTGTTCGTCAAACCTGGCTTGAACTATGGCGTCGATTTCACCGGCGGCACGATCATCGAAGCCTCGGCACCCGCGGCCATGCAGGTCGCGGAGATTCGCGCCGGACTCGAGCAAGCAAATCTCGGCGAAGTGAGTCTTCAGCAAGCCGATGGCAATGGCACGACCGTGCTGGTCCGCATTCAACAGCAGCCAGACGCCGATGCCTCGGCGCAAACAGAGGTTGCCGAGCGCGCCAAGGCGGCCATTCTCGAGGTCGAACCGACAGCAAGCTTCGATCGAGTCGACATCATCGGCCCGAAGATCAGCGGCGAGCTGACGGATGCGGGCATCCTGGCCGTGTTGTTCGCCAGCGTCGCGATGTTCATTTACATCTGGATTCGCTTCGACTGGCATTTCGGCGTGGGCGCCATCGCGACACTGGCGCTCGATACCACCAAGATTATCGGCTTCTTCGCGCTGACCGGCCTGGAGTTCAACCTGACCGCCATCGCCGCGTTGCTGACGTTGATCGGTTACTCGGTCAACGACAAGGTCGTGGTGTATGACCGCATGCGCGAGAACCTGCGCCTGCATCCGGACATTCCGTTACGCCAGATCATCGATCGAAGCATCAACGAAACGCTGGCGCGCTCGCTGTTCACATCGGTCACCGCATTCCTTGCCATGTTGCCGATGGCGATCTGGGGTGGGGCAACAGTTGCTAGTTTCGCCGTGCCCATGGTGTTCGGCATCGTCGTGGCGGCGAGCTCGTCTGTATTCATTGCCGCGCCGATCCTGTTGTTCCTGGGCGAGCGGATCAAACATCGCCCCGCCCTTGTACAGGAGGCCACTCCATGAGTGCCGTTCCTATGGGACAATCGCGGCATGTCAGTGCCCGCCCCCAAGCCAACGCGCATCCTGCTCGTCGAAGACGATGTGCAGCTCGCGTCGCTGATCGGCGAGTACCTGCGCGAACATGAATTCCAGGTGAATGTCGACCATCGCGGCGACTCCGGGGCTGAGCGTATCTTGCGCGACGCCCCGGATCTGGTCGTGCTGGATGTATTACTGCCTGGCTTGAATGGCATGGATGTGTGTCGTCGGGTGCGCGCCGAGTATGCGGGGCCGATTCTGATGCTCACGGCGCGCGACGACGACATCGACGAAATCATCGGGCTCGAGCTGGGTGCCGACGACTACGTGAAAAAGCCGGTCGAGCCACGGGTGCTACTCGCCCGCATCCGCGCGCTGCTCCGACGCACCAGTCAAAATTCCGTCACAATTCCTTCGGAGCCGAGGTGCTTTTCGTTCGGCTCGTTCAGCATCGATCAGACAGCGCGTCGCGTGACGTTGGCGGGCGAATGCGTCGAGCTGACGACGGGTGAATTCGATCTGCTATGGCTGCTGGCCAGCGCAGCTGGCACGGTGCTGAGTCGCGACGTGATTCTCGCGAGCCTGCGCGGCATCGATTACGACGGCCTCGATCGCTCCATCGATATCGGCATCTCCCGACTGCGCGCTAAATTGCAGGACACGGCCACGCCGCCCGCGCGGATCAAGACCGTGCGGGGCAGAGGTTATTTGTTCGTGTCCGACGCCTGGTAGCCGCTCGTTACAAACCGTTACAGACGGATACCGAGACCTCACTGATCCGGCACGGCCGCTTCCCTACGCTATTCCCAATCGCCGCGCACGCGGCTTTCTTTACTTGAGGATGAAGATGCGTCTGGCCGGCCTAGCAAGACCAGTGATCGTGACCGTATGCGCCTTTGGAGCAGCAACCTCTGCAACGTACGCCGCTCAGGGAGATGAGGCGCTGGAGGAAGTCACAGTGACTTCCAAACGCATCACACGCTCGACCGAGCCCACCGCGCAAACAACGAAACTGCTTGCCGTGCCCGGCGGCTTCGGCGATCCGCTCCAGGCCATCTATAGCTTGCCCGGCGTCGTCCCGACCGAAGAAGCAGGTGGCGCGCCTGCGGTGCGCGGCTCAGGACCGGATGACAACGCATTCATCGTCGACTTCCTGCCGGCGAGCTACATCTTCCACGACTTCGGCCACAGCATTTTCAACGAGAACTTGATTCGGGATTTCGGCTTGAAAGCGGCGGGCTTCGGCTCGCGCTACGGCCGCGCCACTGGCGCCGTGTTCGATGTGAGTTTGCGCGATCCGCGCGTGCAGCCACTCAGGACCACGATTGACGCGAGCATGTTGAGAGCCGGCGCTCTGCTCGAGGGCGGCGTCGGCGAAACTCAATCGTTCTACGTCGCGGCGCGCATGAGCGTGATCGACAAGCTGCTCGAAGCCGCGGACTACGAGCCTGACGAGGAAGACGACCTCACATTCGACCAGTTCCCCAAGGATCACGACTATCAGGCGAAGTATCTGTGGCGCCTTGGCTCGTATCATCGCGTGGAAGTTTCAGCCATCGGCGCTCGCGACGAAGCAGCCGCGACCTTCGGTGCTCGCTCCGACAACGCCCTGCTCGATCCCGGCATGACCGGCCGCGCGTCGCTCGAACGAGAATTCAACAGCCAGGCGGCGCGTTGGATCTTCGAGAACGGCGCGCATCGATTGCAGACGGCCTTCGGTCACGTCGCGGAGTCGCGCCTGAACAAACAGGGTAACGGCGCCGAGTTTCTGAGCATCGACACCGACGAGTGGACCTTCCGATCTCAATATGACTTCCAGTTGTCCAAGTCGCACACGCTGGGCGCGGGCGTGGAGTATCAACAATCCACGTACGACTACGGCATCCGCGTGCGCTATCGAAGCTGCTCGATTTTCTCTCCCGAGTGCGAGACCGAGCATGGCGAACTGACCGAAGCCAACGACGAGCAGGAAATCAAAACCGCCGATGCCTTTCTCGAAGACATCTGGACGCTCGCACCCGGCCTCACTCTGACGAGCGGCGTGCATTTCGCACGCAACGAATATCTCGACGAGTCGCACGCGGAGCCTCGCGTCGCCGCTCAGTGGCAAATCAATCCGGCGCTGGAGCTGCATGCCTCGTGGGGCAAATATCATCAGCTGCCCGAGATCGATCAGATCGTGCCCATCTTCGGCAACCCGGCGCTGGAATCGCCTGAAGCCGTGCACTATGTGTTCGGCGGCACGGTTCGACCCTTCCGGTTGTGGTCGATCACGGCCGATGTGTACTACAAGGATCTGAGCAAAGTCGCAGTCGACGTGCCCGCCCCGACATTGTATGTAAATGAAGCAACCGGCAAAGCGTATGGCGCCGAAATCCTGGTGAATCGGGATCGCGGCGATCGTTGGTACGGCTGGCTGTCGGTCAGCGCCGCGAAGACCGAGCGTCGCAACGAACTCACGGGCGAATCGATTCCGTTCGATTACGACGTGCCGGTGGTCGCGAACCTGGTGCTCAACTATCGCATCAACGCCCATTGGGAAGCCGGCTTGCGCTGGAATCTGCGCAGCGGCATGCCCTACACGCCCATCGTCGGTAACAAGCCGAACCCGGATTATCCTGGCTATTACCTGCCGGTGTACGGCGAGCTCAACAGCGAACGCGCCAAGGCGTATCACCGCCTCGACCTGCGCATCGAGCGCAAGTTCGATTACGGCCGCGTCGAAGGCAGCTATTATCTGGACATCATCAATGCGTACGCGCGCAAGAACGGCGGTGCCGTGAGATACGAAGCAATCGCAGGCTCGTCCGAGTACAAGCTGGAAGAGGAAGAAAGCTTGCCGTTCTTCCCGTCGTTCGGCATCAAGATCTCGTTCTGATGCGTCGACTGCTCCTGTCGCTGTACGTGGTCATCGTCGCCGCGACCGTCGGCTCGGTGCTGAGCTTCGGCTGGCTGTGGACTCACGGGTTGCGGACCGAACTGGCCCGCAGCGCCGAGCAGACGGCGCTCGGCGCTCAATCCATCATTGAAAGCGAGGTGCACGGTGTACCGGTGGCGCAGTGGCCGGAGCGCATCGAAGCCATCCGGCCGCATTTCGGCTACGAGGTGAGACTGTTCAAGCTCGGCGACATCGAGGGCTCCGAGCGCAACCGTCACCGCCTCCAGCAAGGCCTGCCTGCGCTGGATGAAGGCAACGAAATCCGCTACATGCTGCTGCCACTGCGCGGCTCGGACTACGTCGTCCGGGTCGGCATCGAGGAGCAACCTCAGGAAACCGCGATACGAAGTGTCGAAGGCTTCTTCTATTTGATGGAGCGGCACCTCGCCCCTCTCTCTTCCCAAGAGCGCATCGAGTGGCTGCAAGCGAGGGAGCGGGAGGTCAAGTACCCGATTCGCAGCGTGCCGCTCACCGAGATCCCTGATGAAGCGTCCCGCAGTCGCGTGCGGGCGGGCGAGCTCGTCGTGTTGGACTTCGAGACGCCGGAGGAGCGCTACTACAAACAACTGGCCGGCGAAGATCGCGCCCTGCAGCTGGGCCCGTTTCCTCGCTACTTTCTGGAACGAATCATCGAGTACCTGATCTGGGTGCTGCTTGCCTCGACGCTGGGCGGGGCGTTGTATTTCTGGGCCCGGCCGCTGTGGCGAGACATGCTGGCGCTGGAGCGCGGTGCGAACGCCATCGGCCAAGGCAAGCTCGATACGCGCGTGACCGTCTCGACACGCTCGGCAATTCGCGGCGTCGCCGATACGTTCAACAGCATGGCGCAACGAGTCCAGGAGCTCCTGAGAGCGCAGAAAGAAACGACCGATGCGGTCTCACACGAGCTGCGAACACCGATCTCGCGGATGCGCTTCGGTGTCGAAATGCTCGAGCGCACGACGGTCGCCGAAGACCGCGAACGCTATCTGCAGACGATGCGCAACTCGCTGGACGAGCTGGAAGCGCTGGTCGATGAATCTCTCACCTACTCCCGACTGACCAGCGCCGCGCGCCGGCTGTCACCGCAAGTCGTCAACCTTGCGGACTGGCTTGCGGAGATCGTCGATGACGCCCAGCAATTCGCCGGCGACATTCGGTTGCTCAGCAACGTTCAGCCGGAGAATGCGGTCGCGAATCTGGATGCCAAGCTGGTCGCACGAGCGTTGAAGAACATTATTCGCAATGCCTTGCGCCACGCGCGCACGACGGTGAAGGTCGTAATCCACCAGGACGCGCAGCACACGAGCTTCATCGTCGAGGACGACGGTCCGGGCATTCCTGCCGAACAACGCGCGGCGATCTTCGAGCCCTTCTATCGCATCGACAACAGCCGTCAACGCGGATCAGGCGGTCACGGCTTGGGACTGGCCATCGTGCAACGGATTTGCGATTGGACGAACGCGGAGATCAGCGTCGAGGATTCGCGGCTCGGCGGTGCGTTGTTCAGACTGCGCTGGAAGACGAGCGAGATTACGCGAGTGAATCTATAGCCGCTTGCTTTGCTTTCGCTTCGCCGGGCGAGTTGTTCTCGCACCGAGCACGGATCGTAAGCTCGCCGCCTGCGTCTCCAGATATTGCCAGAGCTGATTCGCGACCGGCCCTTGCGGCCGATCTCGTCTTCGCGCCACGACCAGCTCTTCCGTCGCACCGGGCAAATGACGGCCGGCAATCGAGAGCGGCCGAACGAATATATGCAAACCGTGCTCGACTTTATCGGAAGCGGCCGTTGCGAATGAAGAACTCGACGGGGATGACCAGTTCGATACGCTCGCCCTCGACGCTTTCGGGCGGGCTGGGCAAGGGACTCGCACGGTGCGCGAGCTGTACCGCTTCCTCGTCGAGCATCCGAATGCCCACGGAGCGTTCGATGCGTGCGTCCAGCACCCGGCCGGTACGATCTATGGTGATGTGAACATAAACCGTGTCTTCGTCCTTGTGGCGGAGTGCCGCCGCCGGATATCGCTTCTTGCGCTCGAGCGCCGCGAGCACCTGCGCTTCCCACGTCTGCTCGGCCTGGCTCAGCTCGACGCCACTGCCTCGAGTCTGTGTCGGTGGCTCCGGATCACTGGGCAAACTCGGCTGATCGGGCGACTCCACCAACTCCGTTGCGTCGTCGGATTCGTCCTGAATGTGGATGGAGTTCATCAGCTCCGCATCGTTGGGAAGCGATGGCGCCGCCGGCGGCTGGATCTTGATGGGCGCGAAGGGCGTCACTTGTGGCAACCGAACCGACAAGGGCGGCTCGGGAGCGGGCGGCGTCGAAATGAACCGAACTTCCAGGGCCGAAGCTTGCGGTTCCTTGCTCGGACTGCTGAGTAAATGACCGAAGGCGACTGTCCCCACCAACCCAAGGTGGAATGCCACGGACAGCACGGACGCCACGAGTCTTTGGACGCGCGAATGCGCCTGACACATCGGAGCTGGATCTCGCCCGTTCATTTGATCGGCGCTGGAGGCTACCCAACGATGTTGAAGGACCTGTGTCGCTATTACGACTGGATCAAGACATCGTAGCCGCCGTATTGACGACGCAATGGTGCATTCGAAGCCGTCAGCACCGCAGGACGCGACAACACTCGCGTCAAGCTGAACCAAACATCGCGGATTCACCGGGCGAAGATGCTATCTGTCTTCTGCGCTCACGATATCTCACACGCGACAAAAAAAATCACGCGATCAAAAACGGGGTGAGATTCGAAACAGCGCAAGCGTTCGCGCTGATGTTGTCGCGAGGTGCGCGAGTGAAGTGGCAAGCGAAGGGAGGAGAATGGCGCGCCCGGAGAGATTCGAACTCCCGACCT
The DNA here is from genome assembly GCF_042651805.1 of Steroidobacter flavus. Lineage (NCBI taxonomy): Bacteria > Pseudomonadati > Pseudomonadota > Gammaproteobacteria > Steroidobacterales > Steroidobacteraceae > Steroidobacter > Steroidobacter flavus. The sequence continues at coordinate 1,025,544 of NZ_JBHSDU010000003.1, forward strand.
CATGGTTCGTAGCCATGCGCTCTATCCAACTGAGCTACGGGCGCAGCACTGATTTGGCCGACGGCTCGCAGCCGCCCATCCGTCCGCCGCGACCTTGGGCCGCTCATTCGCATGAGCCGGATCCCGGGGGCGGCAGGGCCATTCGCACACGGGGCTGGAGCCGGCGGCCGTTTCGGGGCCATCGCGGCGCTCGGGGTTTTCCGTAGCAGGATCAGTAAGTTACCGACGCCTGCCCACCCTTTGCCAACCATCCGCTGACGTTCTCGGACGCATCCGGGTTACCGGACTGTCGCCGCGAGGGCGCGCATCCTACCACAACAATCGGCAGATGCAGCTACTCGTGTATTGGTAAGCAGCAAATTCTTCGCGCCGCCCGGGCGGGCCCATTCACGCCCGGGCGACGGGCACTCTCGCCATCGGCGCAGGCCCAACCTCGACCGCGAGCACAGCGCTGAACACATTCGAGTGTCGGCGATCTGTACATTTGTATAGTCGGTGGCGCTAGCCGAATTTTCCGACAGCAATACATCACAGCGATTGATTGCGATGCCTGTCGTTCTGCCTCATCATTCACCCGCTTTTTTGCACGAGTTTGCTGAGGGAAGATTATGGCTGCGCGGGTGAGCGCCTCGAAGGCAAATAAGAAAACCGAAGTGCAGTCGCACAAGCATGAATTACGAACCGAGGTTCAGGAATTCAAGCGGCGGCGGATTCTGGAGCAGTCACGCGAATTGTTTTTCGCGCAGGGCTATGAAGCGACCACTCTCGATACTATCGCCGCCGAGCTGAAAGTCACCAAGCCGTTTCTTTATTCCTACTTCCGGAACAAGAGCGAGATCCTCAACGCCATTTGTGAGATCGGCATTCGCTCGCCGCTGGCCGCGCTCGACGAAGCACTGTCGACCAAGTTGCCACCCGGGGAAAAGCTGCGGCTGGCGATCGAGCGCGTCACCTCGGCGGTGCTGCAAAATCAGCAGTGCATCGTGGTCTATCGGCGCGAGGAGATGAATCTCGAGCCTGACGAGTGGCAGCTGCTGGCGAAGCTGAAATCGGAGTTCGATCACAAGCTGTCGTCGTTGCTGGTGGAAGGCGCGAAGCGCGGCGAGTTCGCCTTCGACGATCCGGACTTCACCGCGCTGTCGATTGCCGGCCTGCTCACCTGGGCGGCACTGTGGTGGCGGCCGATGGGTCGCTGGTCGCAGACCGACGTGGTCATGCACATGATCCGGAATGTGGAGCGCATGGTCGGTCGCAAGGCACGCCCCACCGGCGCGACCTGACTGTAATATCGACTGACAAGCGCTGTTTATTTCGTGCCGACCACGAAGGCCGAGGCGCGCTCCGCGATCATCATGGTCACGCCGTTGGTATTGCACGAAGGCAGACAGGGCATGACCGCGGCATCGATCACCCGCAGTTGCCGAATGTTCTTCACTCGCAGCTCGGGATCGACCACGGACTGTGGATCATCGACCGCGCCCATCCGGCACGTGCCGACCGGGTGATACATCGCGAACGCGCCGGCGCGCACATAAGCTTCCCACTGCTCATCGGTGCTCACGGCCTCGCCGGGCAGATATTCCTTTTGCACGCGGTCCCGCAGTGTCGGGGAGCTGAAAATATTGCGCATGACCCGTGCGCCGTCGATCAACGTTCGAACGTCGGCGTCGGCACCTACTAATGAATGATCGATGACGGGCGCGTCCTGCGGATGCGGCGAGCGCAGCCTGATCGAGCCGCGCGATTCCGGTCGGCTGACATTCACCGCCAGGCTTACACGGTTGGCCTCGGCCAGCAGCACTTTGTCCGCCGTGACTTCATAGCCCAACGGTTGAAAGTGTATCTGCGCGTCGAACGCCGGCAGCCCGGGCCGCGTGCGGAAAAACACGCCCACATGAGAGATCGGCGAAGTGCCTGGCCCTCGCCGGAGCAACGCGAACTGCAGAGCTCGCAGGGCGAAGCGCCATCGTGAATGCGCTTCGACATTCATCGTGCGCATCGTCACGTCGTAGCTGAGGATGATGCCCGGATGCTCCTGGAGATTGCGCCCCACGCCGGGCAGATCGTTCACGCAAGCGATGCCCTGGCGTTCCAGCTCCGCGCGCGGACCGATCCCGGACAACATCAGTATCTTCGGCGAGCCGATCGTTCCCGCCGCGATCAGCACTTCGCGACGAGCACGCGCCAGCTTGGCGACGCCGTAATGATTGAACTCCACCGCCTCCGCGACGTTATTTCGGACCCGCACGCGACACACGAAAGCGCGCTTCAACAATTGCAGTTTCTTGTGCTCGCCGATGGGACGCAAATACCCGCGCGCAGCACTACAGCGCAGCCCGCCCCATTGAGTTGCCTGGTAGTAACCGACACCTTCCTGGACCGGGCCGTTGAAATCGTCGTTTCGTGGAATGCCGGCGGCGACGCAGGCATCGATGAACAAACGATTGAACGGATGCGTGACGCGCAGATTCGCGACACCCAGCAGACCTTTGTCGGAGTGGTACTGGCTGGCGCCGTTCTCGTTGCGTTCGGAGCGCAGGAAAAATGGCAGCACGTCGGCAAAGCTCCAGCCGGTTGCGCCCTGCTGTACCCAGCGATCGTAATCGGCGGGGTTACCGCGCAAGTAGATCATTCCATTGATCGAGCCGCTGCCGCCAAGCACTTTGCCCGACGGCCAGTTGTCGATACGACCGTTGCGCGATGGATCGGGCTCGGTCTCGTATTTCCAATCGTACTGAGGATTGCCGACCAGCTTCGCGGAACCCGCGGGCACATACACCGCGGCGTGACGATCGTCGCCACCCGCTTCGAGCAAGATCACGCTATAGCCTGCATCGATGAGCCGGCGCGCAGCCACGCAACCTGCGGAGCCGCCACCTGCGATTACGTAATCGGCTTCTAATGTTTCGGCGGGATCGTGATTCACGTTAGAACGATTTGGTGAACTGGACGCCATAGCTGCGCGGCGCGCCGAAGCGGGAGAATACATCGCCCAGGAACGGGATGGCGTCGAGACGATACAACTCGTCCGTCAAATTCTTACCAAACAACGCGACTTCCCATTGCTCCGAGCGCGACTGGACGGCCACTCGCGCATCGAGCAGCCCGTAGGAATCTTCGAACACCGTATTCTCGACCAGCCACGGCATCTCATCCTGCCATTGATATTCGACGCGCGTATCGAGCAACAGATCGCTGCTGATCGGCAGCGTGTAATCGGCGCCGCCGGTAAAGCGGAACTCCGGCGTGCGCGCCAGGCGATTACCCGACAGGTCGTTGCCGGCCGAGTCGATGAAGTCACGATACTCCGAATCCAGATACGATCCGCTCAACCACAACTGCAACGTCGCCACCGGCCGCAGCTGCAGCTCCAGCTCGATGCCATCGATTCGCGCCGACGCGGCGTTATCGATGATCAACGACAACCCTGCGTCGTCGAGCTGTTCCACCTGCAGGTCATCGAAAGAGGTATGGAAGACCGCGATATTGGCAAGCACGCGCCCGTCGGCCCAGCGAGTCTTCGCGCCAATCTCATAGGTCCAGGCGATTTCCGGATCGTAAGGAAGCAATGCAGCCGCCTCCGTTCCGGGCTTGCCCTGCCATCCGCCGCCTTTGAAGCCGCGCGCCGCGCTTACATACAACAGCGCGTCCTCGCTGGCACGCCAGTCGAGGCTGGCCTTGGGCGTGAATTCGCTCCAGCTCTTACTGGTACGAATGTCCCAGAACTCCGCACCGAGCGGCGCCACGCAATAGATGAAGTCAGGTTGCGCGCCGAAGTCCAGGCATTCGGACCGGTTGCGATAGTCCTTGTCGTCGTAGGTGTAGCGACCGCCCACGGTCAATGACAGCGCGTCGGTCATCGCCCAGCTCAGTTCGCCATAGACGGCGGAGCTCTTGGTGATGTTTTCCTGATCGTAGATGAACTGGCCGTCGAGGATGTCGCCGACGCTGCCCGGCCCCAGCACCGACAGAAACGACGTTGCGATGCTGTTGTCGATGATGTCGGTGTCTTCGCGCAGGAAATATAAACCCGCCACCCAGCGCAGGGCGCCCTCGCCGTCCGAGCTCAAGCGCAAATCCTGAGTGATACCGACGTACTTCTCGCGCTGACCATTGGCCGCGTCGGTCAACGACGGCGGCGAGCGCGTGCCCACCAAGGAATAGCGGCCGTTGAAGTCACCGTAACGGACGGCGGAAAGATATGTCAGCGTGCGACCGGCACCGAGCCGATAGTCGAAGCGTGCTGTGAGCCCGGCGGTGTCTTGATCTTCCCACTGAGTCCACGGCGCATCGCTCTCGCGCACATTGCTGCTGAGCAGACCCGACCCGACGACCGCTCCCACTGCCGGCACAGAAGGGTCGTCGACCGCTCGCCGCGACTGACCCTGGCTCTCGTTGTGACTGAAATCGGCGATGACGTCGATGTCGAGTGCATCCGTCGGCTGAAACAACAGCGAGCCGCGCACCGCGTAGCTGTCCTGATCGTCGAGCCGTTCACCGAGCAAGGTATTTTGGGAATAGCCGTCGTGCTTGCGATAGTAGACCGCTGCCCGGCCCGCGACGGAATTGCTCAACGCGCCTGTGACATAGGCCGAGCCTTCCCATAAATCGCGCCCGCCGAAGACATCGAACTGTCCGTAAGAAACGGCCACCCGCGCCGATGTTTCATCGCTCGGCCGGGCGGCGATCAGGTTGACGGCACCGCCGACCACATTCTTGCCATACAGCGTGCCCTGCGGGCCGCGCACGACTTCGACCCGCTCCAGATCGAACAGCGGCGGGGTTGCCGTGCCCCGGCGCCCGACATAAACCTCGTCGATGAATGTTCCCACCGAAGGCTCGGCCGCCGATCCGGTCAATCGCAGGGTGCCGATGCCGCGAATCACAACTTCTTGTTGATTGCCGATCTGTTGACCGAACGTGAAGCTCGGCGTGCGCGTCGCCACTTCGGCGAGGTCAGTGATCCCCGCTTTGCGCAGGGCTTCATCGGACAGCACGCTCACCGCGACCGGCACATCCTGCAACCGCTCATCGCCGCGTCGGCGGGCGCTGACCAGGACTTCTTCGATCTGGCCGGTGTCGATCGCTGCTTGTGTTGACGTATTTTCAGCGAGCGCCGGAGTCGCGCCCAGCAGCCAAAGCATGGGCAGCGCAACAGCCCGGGGATCTAACAAACAAATCCTGTCATCCCCAGTCGTGCTGCTCATGTGAACTCCTTTCGACATCCCCGCCGGCGCGGGGGTCGCGACTATATGATCGGTCGGCCGCCACGTACAAGCGCGCGATGATCGCAAGCGATCAAGGAGTCGTCCGTTGGGTGTTTCCCGGATGCCGGGTGCGGCTCTATTCGTGCCAGTCGTTGCGCACGTTGCGGGCGGCCAGCAGGTAGCCCACCATCGCGGGAACGTTTGCTATCAGCACGGCCGAGACCCGGCGTCAGGTTTGTTCGCTAATGTATCGGGTCGGGGCGGCGCCGAACGCCTTGCGGAACATGGCGGTGAACGCGCTTGGGCTGTTGTAACCGACATCGAAGGCGACGGCGGTCACGGGCTCGCCGGTCGCGAGACGTGACATCGCTTCCATCAGTCGCACATGTTGCCGCCAGGTGGCAAAGCTCATCTGCGTCTCGCGACGAAACATTCGAGTGAACGTGCGACGCCCCATGCCGGCGACGCGCGCCCAATCGTCCAACGTATCGGCGTGCGCCGGATCTTCGAGAATCGCGCGACACACTTTGAGCAGGCGAGGATCCAGCGGCATCGAGATGTCGAGCGGAATGCTCGGCGCGCTCGCGATCTCGTCCAGGATCAGTTGCATCACGCGACCGTCGCGACCTTGCTCGTCGTATTCGATCGGCATGCGAACCGCGGCGATGATCAACTCACGCAACAGGTCGGACACTTCGAACACGCGGCAGGCTTCGGGCAGATCGCCCCGAACGCGCTCGTCGATGTAGAGCGTCCGCACCGACACATGACCGCGACAGGCCATCTCGTGCGCGACGCCGCTCGGAATCCACAACGCCCGCTGCGGCGGCAGGATGTAGCTGGCGTGATCGGTCGTGACTGACGCCACGCCAGAGATCGAGTACAGCACCTGGGCGCGCTTGTGCGAGTGGCGCTCCTGGATGGTGCCCGACTCGTATTCATCCGCGAGCGCAGCAACTGGACGCGGCACGTCCTGATAGTCGATGCTTCGCGTGCTACGAGGGGGCGTGCTGGCGGCCGCGTCATTGGACGCCGGCGCACGAGTGAGTGAGCCTTTGACAGCGCTTCGGCGCTGGCCCGGACGAGATGAATGTTGCTCCATGGGCGACGGCACACCAGTGGCTGATTGCTAGCTTCCCCAGACAGGCAGTGATACCACAAAATCGGCCGGCCAAACATTGCGCCGGCACGGAGCCCATGCCATTGGACGATTCAACCAGCACAGCACTCTCGGCGCGCGGTGCCGATCTCGATCCCGACATTCGCCAGTTCATCGCCACTGTCGGCGCGGCGTACGCCAGTTACCCGGATTTCAACAACTTACCGCTGCCCGAAATGCGACGCGCCTGCGAACACGTGCGTGCGCCGTGGGCGGCCGGCGGTCCGGTCATGGCCGAGCGCATCGAGCACACCGTGCCCACGCCAGTGGGAGCGGTGCGTGTGCGCATCCACAACCCGTCTTCGCGCGCAGAGAAGGCTGCGCTCCTCTACATGCATGGCGGCGGCTGGACCACGTTTAGCATCGACACCCACGACCGCCTGATGCGCGAATACGCCGCTCGCGCTGATATCGTTGTCATCGGCGTCGACTACGCCCTGTCGCCCGAAGCGAAATTCCCCGTGGCCCAGCAGCAAATCGCCTCGGCGGTGCGCTGGGTTCGGGAGCAAAGTGGCGAGCTGGGCATTCATCGCGACCGCATCGCTTTGGGTGGCGATTCGGCGGGCGGCAATCTCGCAATCACGACAGCATTGAGACTGCGCGACGAAGGCGAGGCGAATGCGGTCCACGCGGTCGTAACGAACTACGCGGTGACGGATATCTACAGCGAGCCGGAAGCGCTTCAACGCTACGGCTACGAAGGCTACATGCTCGCTGCCGAAGAAATGCCCAGGTACTGGGACAACTATCTGCGCAGCCGAGATGAAGCGAACAATCCGCTCGTGTGTCCGGTGCTCGCCGATCTGCGCGGATTGCCGCCGGTGTTCATGGTCATTCCCGAGTGCGACATCCTCACCGAACAGAACTGGCGGCTTGCCGAGCAACTCAAGCAAGCCGGCGTGAGCGTCACGACATCGTTCTATAAAGGCGCGTCACACAGTTTCCTGGAAGCGATGTCGATCTCCGCCCTCAGCAACCGCGCGATCGATGACACCGCGCGGTGGCTGAAGGAAACGTTGGAGCCGCGCTAGCAATCACAGCCAGTGCGCGGCCTCGCCGGCGCGCACTGAGCGTTACTGCCGATGCGCAGCCTCGCCTGCACACATCGAGCACTCATTGTCGAAGTGCCTTGACCGCCGGCATATAACGATCGCGCAGCTCGGTCTGACGCGTCGTCAGCGAGACTTCCCTGCCTTGAACGAGAACGGTGGTCGGCGCGGACGACGGCTCGAGCGGATCGCCGTCCCAGATGACAACGTCGGCGTCCTTCCCGGGCGCCAGCGTTCCAAAGCGATCGGCAATCCCATAGATCTCCGCCGGCGCACTGATGATGGAGCGCAGGCCGTCGACATAAGACATGCCGTTCGCAACTGCCAAGCCCGCGCCTTCGCGAATCGACAATCCTGCGTTGTAACTTTGCACGCCGTCGAGACTCATCGCGACCGTGACGCCCGCCTTGCGAAGTAACGCGGGGTTATCCAAACGCGCCCCCAGCTCGTCGAACGACGCCGGCAGATTGGACATCGGGTCGGCGATCACAGCGATCTTCGCAGCGGCCAACTCATCCGCCACTCGCCACCCTTCGGCACCGCCGACGATGACGACGCGAATGCCATACTCACGCGTCAGTCGGACAGCCTGACGCAAATCGGATTCTCGATTCGTGCTGATGACGAGCGGCACTTTGCCCTGAACGATGGACTCGAGCGCAATGCTGTCCGCAGTGCGCGTCGCAGTTGGACTCGCCGCTTTCGCTGTATCGAGCGCCGTTCTGAGCAACTGCCACTGCGCCGACCGCGAGCCCACGGTGGAGTTGGCGCTGCGATTGCTGATCGTGACGAACACCGCCATGCGCGGCTGCTCGACCACATCACCACCATCAAACAAATGCAACAGCGACGCTGACCCTGCGAATGGCGGCGTGTTGCTCGAACTCGGATAACTCAACGCGCGAGTGACGCCATCGGCGCGAGCCAGATCGATCAGCACGGAATTCGGATTGATGGCGTACTGCACGTCGAAGCCCGCGCCCGGTGCGCCGGCCTTCGCTGCATGATCGACCGTCTCCGCCGCCGAGCTGACTTCGATCAAGCCGAGCCGGGTCGCGGGATGCATCAACCCCGGCGTCACGATCTTGCCGCCCGCATCGATGACTCGCATGCTGGCCGGCGGTGGCGTCGGACTCACCGAAGCGATCTTGCCGTCCCTGATGACGATGGTCGCGTTATCGATCGGCGTGTCGGAAGTCAGCGTCCACGCCTTGGCGCTGACGATCGAGAGATTCTGCGCGGAAGCAGCGGCGCTCAGCAGAAGCAACGCGGCGAATGTTTGTAATTTCATTGACGGCCTCCCATCTCCGGGCGGCCCAGCCCGAAATCGGATTCTGGCGAGCGCGCGGGCTCGGCGCTGTCGTAGACCTGGGCTCCGTCGATGAACACTCGATCCGCCTTGGTATAAATAGAGAAAGGATCGCCCGACCACAGCACCAGGTCGGCATTGAAGCCGGCAGCAATCGTGCCGATACGATCACCCAAGCGCAGCACCTTCGCGGGCACGCTCGTGACCCAGGTGATGACGTGTTCGGGCGGCAGATTCAATCCACCGCGTCGACCCGCACCCGCAGCCTTGGCCGCTTCGATCTGCAAACGCTGCCCGACGACGGGCGAATCCGAATGCATCATCGTGCACACCCCTGCTGCATCCGACATGGCCGCGTTCTCGCGAATGGAGTCTTGCAGCTCCATCTTGAAGCCCCACCAGTCCGACCACACGGCAACGCAGGTGCCCGCTCGTTTCAACTCCGCCGGAATCTTGTACGCCTCGGTCGCGTGATGAAATGCGGCGATCTTGAAACCGAACTCCTGCGCCACGCCCATCATCGCGGACATGTCGCTCGCCCGGTAACAATGCATGTGAACGGGAATGTCGCCGTCGAGGACGGCAGCCAGCGTGTCGAGTTTCAAATCTCGTTGCGGCGGCTTCTTGCTCTTGCCGCGCGAGTACTGGCGCCACTCTTCGCGATATTCCTGCGCGCGTAGCAGCGCTTCTCGGATGATGGCGATCTCGCCCTGACGACTGTTGGGCGCCTCGTCCTTGTCACCGAAGAAGCTCTTGGCGTTCTCACCGCAGCTCATCTTCAACGCTTGCACGGCGCCGGGAAATTTCATCGCCCGCACATTGGTCGCGGGCACCGGCTTCACGACCACGGAGCGGCCAGCGAACAACGGCGTCGAGCCAGGCAGCACTTGAATCGTCGTCACGCCACTGCGTAACGCCACGGCGAAGGCAGGATCTTGTGGATTCACTGCGTGCTCGACCCACGTGTCGGCGACGTTCGGATCGCTGGTCTCGGACACATCCGATGCCTTGCGATCGAGCGACGTGAGCGGCAACACGTACGTGCCGTTGTGACTGTGAATGTCGATGATGCCGGGCGTGACCCAACGCCCCTTCCCTTGCACGACGGTCACGTTGTCTCTGGGCAACCCATGCCCGACGGCGGCGATGCGCCCGTCGCGCAATAGGATCTCGCCTTGATCCATGCGACCGCCGGCGCCGTCGAGAATCGTCACATCGACGATCAGCGTGTCGGTCCGCGGCAGCGATTGATAGGTACTAGGATAGGGATCGATGGTGAAAGGCGGCTCGGGCCTCGCGGCCTGCAAGCTCGTTCCGGCAAAAGCGGCAATCAACACCACACCGACGTGGCCCAGGCCACGGAACAAACGTTTTGTCATCAAGCCTTCCAGTGATCGGCCGCCATCGTGGCGGCCGATCTCAACCCCTGTCAGTTGCTGTTAGAAATCGACCGATGCCGACACCACGAACGTGCGCGGCCCGCCGAGCACGAGATAATTGGCGCCGAACGATCCGCCGACCGACGCCCAGTAATTCTCATCCGTGACATTGTCCACGCGCGCCCGGAGCGTGACCTCGCGTTGATCCCATTTGATCGCATACCGGGCACCGACGTCGAGACGCGTCCACGATGGAATCTCGAGCGTGTTGTCGGCGCTGGCGGGCTGCGAGCTCGTGTAGACCACGCGCCCGTCCACGCTCAATGCCTCCAAGATATCCCACTCGACTCCGACATTTCCCTGCGTGCTCGGCACGCCGATGACGTCCTTCCCGTCGTTGGCCGGAATATCGCCGCGGCGATTCTCGGCATCGAGCAGCGTCACACCGCCCAGCAGGCGCACCGCGTTGCTCAGCTGCCCGTACACACTGAGCTCGATGCCCTGATTGCGCTGCTCGCCCGACTCCTTCACCACATTGCCGACCAGAATGGTGCTCGGCTGATTGATGCGGAAGATTGCGACGCTGCCGCCGAGCGTGCCGCCATCGTACTTGGCACCGACCTCGTATTGCTTGGACTTGAAGGGATCGAAGATTTCGTTGGCATTCGCGATCGCTACTCCGCCGATCACCGCCGGAACCTCCTCGCCCTGGAGCAAGCCCTCGATGTAATTCGCGTACAGCGAGATGTGCTCCCAGGGCTTCACGACGACGCCAAATACGGGCGTCACCGTGCTCTCGTCGTAAGCGGACAGCTCCGAACCATTGTTGTAGTCGTAACTGTTTTGCTCGATCTTCTGATAACGCGCACCGAGCGTGACCAGGAATCGGTTCTCGTCGAAGGACAACGTATCGGCCAGCGCGAAGCTCTCGGTCTTGGTCCTTGTCGTCGTCCGCGGCGCGGATATCACGCCACCGACGAAGAAATTGGCCGCGGGCTCCGCGAGCTGCACGGGATGATACAAATCGAACGCGAGTCCGCCGAATGGCGACAGCGCAAAGGCGTTCTTCGAATCCAGATCGAAGTACGACACGGATGTCACGAGCCGATGCCCCACCGAGCCAGTGTCGAACTCGAACCGCACGCCCGCATCGCCCGTCTTCACCAGATCTTCGCGGTAGTTCTCGAAGCGATACGTGGTGGCGGCTCCGCTCGGCGCCGCTGTTGGATTCGCCAGGTTGTTGTGCTCTTCGCTGTCTCGAAAGCCGGCCGCGAGCCAGGCACTCACGCCTTCGGTGAAGTCATATTCGCCGCGCGCCACCCCGAAGAAATCCTTCTCGCTGCTGTAGGTCCATTTCTGTGCGAAGTTCGACGAAGAATCCGGCTCGCGTGGAATGCCGCCGAACGGCGTGACGCTCGGACGTGGCGCGTCGATGTTGTGATCTTGATAGCCAAGATCCGCGGACAGTCGCGCTTTGTCGCCGCGATAGTCCATGCCGAGCGAGAACATCGTCAGTTGACGTTTCTGGTCATCCACCGACGTGTCACCATCGCGGCGAACCGCATTCGCGCGAACACCGAAGGCACCGTCGCTGAAGCGTCGCGCGAAGTCGAGCGCACCGTAGCCTTCGACCCCGTTGTCCGCTCCAATCGTCACGCGATTCAACGCACCCGGCGCACGCTTGGGCACGAGGTTGAACGAGCCGCCGATGCCACTTCCACCCGGCGCGGCGCCATTCAAGAAGCTGTTCGCACCCCGAAATACTTCGACACGCTCCAGGAACTCCGCGGCGACGTACTGCCTGGGCAACAGACCATACAAACCGTTGTAACCCATATCGTCCGAGTACACCGGAAAGCCCCGGACTACATACAACTCCTGGAAGTTGCCAAAGCCACGGGCGACGCGCACGCCCGGATCACTCTGCACCACATCCGCGACGCTATGCGCTTGCAGATTGCGCATGAACTCGGCGGTGTAGTTGGTGCTGTTGAACGGCGTATCCATGATGTCCAGATTGCCAAACAAACCCACGCGCCCGCCGCGAGCCACCTGCCCGCCCGCGTAGTCCGGCGGCAGCATCACCTGCGAGCCGGTCACGATGACGTAATCGATGATCTCGTCTTTCTCGGTGGCAGCCTCCTGCGCCGGATCGGCTAATACACTCTGCGCAGTCAACAGGCACGGCGCGAGCCTCAGGAACAAGGAAACATGCCGCGACACAGCGCGGTCTTTGTGATGGGCCAGCATCGACTGATTCCTCTTGAAACCAACCAACGCGGCCAGTGTTAGTCGACGCCCCGATTTCACAATCAGGACTTCCCAGAGCCAAGTTATAAGCGTATGAGGAATCGGATGGGACACTCGGCCAGGATGTTTTGATCCTGCCGCCGTAAGACCCACCCCTGGCCCCTCGTGAACGGGAGGGGGACTATTTTTCTCTCCCTGCGGGAGGGCTTTTTTCCAGAGAAGAATGGAGGCTAGTCACGCCTGCTAAAGGCGCGTTACTACTCCACATCGCGCCCATGACCAACGGCGTGAGCCCTGCATGTCTCGCGATTCGAAGTTTAGTTGGGTTCGGTCGAAGAATCGTGTGACGCCCGCCGCCGCGATGCTTTGAGCCAGCCGGAAGACCCACGCCCTGGCCCCTCCCGTGATCGGGAGGGGGAATATTATTTTTCTCCCTGCGCGAGGCGCTTTTTCCGGAAAAGAATTGGGGCTAGTAGCGCCCACCAAGGCGCCCTTACTGCCCCAACGGCGTGAGCCCTACGTGCCTCGCCGATGCGAAGTTCAGTCAGGGATCGGTCAAGCGTTCGATCGAGGTTCGTTTGGGGTTCGATCAAAGGTTCGATCGGGCTTCGCTCAAGGTTCGGTTGGGGCTCGGTCGAGGTTCAGCTGGAGTTCGACCAGCGTTCGGTCGGGCTCAGGTCACGACTGCGGCACGCAGACTCTGGGCAGGGCTTTGATCTTGGCTGCGGTCTTCTTGAAGCCTTCGATCGCCGCGGGGTCGGGCTTTTCGCCGGCGATCTGTGCATACACGGCCAGGGCCAGGCTGCCGTCGTGGTTGTAGAACGAGATGGCCTGCGTGCGCTGGCCTGCGTCCTTGCCGGGAATATCCGTTGCGTAGATGGCCTTCACGTGGGGCGTGCTGATATGCGTGTGCACGCCTTTGCCGCCGTCCGCGTACACATCCAGTAGGTCTGCGTTCGCATTCTGCGGTTGAGTGATTGGCACCAGGCTTGGGAAGGCGAAGGTGTGTTGCCCGCCTGAGGCGAGCACGAGCTTCACTGACGTTTGCGCGCCCCACGCATCGATGGTCTTCCAAATCTCGCGAACCAGCGACGGCGTAGCTGCCACGCCGAACGACTCGTCGACAGGCAGTCCGCTGGCGACCACCAACTCAGGCCAACCGAAGGCACGCGCCGGCACGGGCAAAGGGCGGCCGGGGCGCTGATTGGTGAAGTAGTCGCGCACGGTCGCGATCTGAGCGGTGGACGCGCAAGGCACGGGAGCGTCGGCATGGGCGAGCGACGCGGCGCCCAGGAGCAGCAGGAAGGCAGGGGTGAGTTTCACGCGATGTCCTCGACGGGGGATAAATTCGAAATTATTTCGAAATTATGAACCCGTCAAGACATATCGCCTACCAGTTTGGCGTCGACGGCCGATCGAGCCGTACAGATATCGAAAATCTGAACCCTGATTTCTAGGGCAGCAGGCGGCGCGAATCGACGAATACTTGGCCCGAAGCAAGGCGCGCGAGAGTCCGCGAAGCGCCCTGGCGATAGCCGGTTCAGGCGCCTCAGACCCCGCCGTACCACTGAAAATCGTATTCGTCGGCGACGAAGCTGCCTTTGCCGTCGCCGAGGCGGCGGTAGTGATCGACCAGCTCGATGCGATCGACGTACTTCAGGCTCTTCCAGCCGAGCTGGCGCTCGACTCGCAGCCGGACCGGAGCGCCGTGCGCGACGGGCAGGTCGCTGCCGTTCATGCCGTAGGCCAACAACGTCTGCGGATGCAGGGCTTCGAAATGATCCAGGCTGTAGCTGTCCCACCAGCCGTCGGCGCAATGAATGGCGACCCAACGCGCGGTGGGCTGCGGCTTCACCAGCTCGAGTACGCGACTGAGCTGCACACCAGTCCACTGAGCAATCGCGGTCCAACCGCGCTCGCAACTGTGAGCAGTAATCTGCGTGCGCGCCGGCAATGACTGCAGATCCGCCAGTGAGAACGACATCGGCTTATCGACGAGCCCGCCCACCGGCAACCGCCAATCGGCGAAGCGACCGTGCAGCAGCCGCTGATAAATCTCGCTCTCCGGCATCGTAGTGCCGATGGCGGGAAAGTTCTTCGAGATCTCACGCGTCGTGAACTCACGCGCCAGCGGGTTATTCCGCAAAAGGAAACGATGAGTAACGCGCGACAGATCCTCACCGACCCGATGCAGCTCATTGGAATATTTGCTCGCAGTGCCCGCCAGCAAGAGGCCGCCTGCGGAGACGCCACCGACAATCAGCTTACGTCGCGAAATCTTGCTCATGACGGCTCCTCGATCCGGAACTTGCCGGTAATCATGGAGCGGATCTCATTGACGAAGCCGACCACGAAAATCATCACCAGATGAATCACCAGGAAGCCGACCAGCGCGCTGGCGCAAATGAAATGAATGAAGCGCGCCGACTGCCTGCCGCCGAACAACGTAAACAATTCGGGATAAGCAGCCGTGACCGCCGGCGACATGGTCAAGCCAGTGAGCAACATCAACGGCAGCGCCACGAAAATGACCAGCAGATACGCAAGCTTCTGCAACACATTGTAGGTGCGCACCGCCTCGCCGGTCGGGCGCACGAAACGCAGATGATCGCGGATCTCTTGCCACAGATGCGCGGGCGTCAGCTGCGCGAGGCGCGGCAACATCTGGCGGTAGAAGTGACCGTTGAGCAAACCGGAGAGCAAATAAACCAGACCGTTTAGAACCAGCAGCCACGCAAACAGGAAATGCATGCCGCGGCCCCAGGCCGTGTAATCGAAGTTCGGCTCCATCGGCAACGTGAGCGCGGCCGGATCGCCGAAGTAGCCTGTCTCACCCCAATAGAACTCGGGATGCGCATACAAGATCGCGATGCCGCTGGGCACGAGGAACAGAAAGCTCAGCGCATTGATCCAGTGCGTCACGCGCACCAGCCGGCTATGACGCTGAATCTCAACGGTCGAATTCATGCTCCCGCCCCGCTACTTGAGGTTATAAACCGCACGGTTGTTCTTGTAGAGAATCATCCGTGCGCCCTCCAACGCTTCCTCTTCGCTGAGCACGCCCTCGCTCACATACACCGCCAGCGCCTGGCTGAGGAATCGCTTACCCCAGCGCGCCGCCAGCCAATACAACTCCGGCAAGTGATACGCATCGCTGCCGAACAGAATCTTCGACAGCGGCACCGCTTCCATGATCTCGAGATACCGACGCACCAGGCCCTGGTGAATGAACGGCGTCATCAGCGACAGCTCGAAATAACAATTCGCGTACAGATGACTCAACCATGCCGCCTCGCTGACCAGCGGATAGCCGGCGTGGATGGGAATGATCTTGGGCATGCGCATCAGGCCGTCTTTATCGAAGCGCACGAACTCTTCCAGATAATACGGCTGCTGATTGCGCAGGATGACACTCGGCGCCTCGCCGTCGCCGGCATGGAACTGCATGGGCATGTCGCGCTCCAGACATTCCTCGAGCGCAAGCGTCAGCATGTATTCGAGGAACGTTTTGCCCTGACGCGCCTGAACTTCGCGATCGTCGAAAGGCTTGGCCTGCGCAGCCCGCAGCTCTTCGTAGGACTTCGCCGCAGCGGCCGCGTCGTACACCGGCTTGATCACGCCGATCGCGGGCAATAGATAAGACTTCATGCCGTACGAGCGATCGCCGAAGTTGCCGGTGCCGTCGAGCGCATCGCGCACGCGCTTCACGAAGGTGTCGCGCATCTCCTGGAACGGCAGCTTCTTTTTCAGCAACTCATATTGAATCGTCTCGACGCGCGCGATGAGCCGGGTGCGCGTCGGCTTGATCGCCTCGGAGAACTTGCGAACGCCGGCGGCGTCGAGACCGTCGGCGTAGCCGGTGTCGATCATGACGTTGTCGAGCTTCACGTCCTGGAACAGCGAATTCACATAGGCGTAGTAGTTGTTCTGGTGGGCGTTGCGCGCTTCCATCACCGCCTCGAAGCGCGGCTCACAGCCCAGGAAGGACGCCATCTCCTTGACCATGAACTTGGTGAACACCGATTCGCCGAAGTGATTGTTGATATACGCGAGCTTCTTGCCGACGTTGTAGCGACGATCGAGATCGGCGCGCGTGCGCTCATCGCCGGCGTGCCATTGGTCGTAGACGCCCTCTGGAAAATAGTTCGGGCCGGGAAATGCCGAGAGCGCGAGCCGTTCGATGAAACTGTCGCGCGTCATCACCTTGTCCCGATCCGAGATCGGATGACAGTGCGTGTCGTCGACCGGCATGTCGCGGATCGTCTCGTAGAGACGCGCTGCGACCGGATCGGTTTTAGCAAGCTGCCGCGACACGTCGCTGCCACCGGCGGCGGTGGCTCCGAAAGCGGGCAAAGCGCTCAAGCCGAGCGCGCTGGTGGCAAAGAAATCTCGGCGGGTCGGCATGTCGGACCTCGTGGGAGCCCAAGCCCGATTGTGCTGATGGAATTTCTACATTTCAACAGGGTCCTGACGAACCCGTAATAATCTCTTCAGCGGCGGGCGCAAGCATCCAGCGGTCGCAAAACCGCCCGAGGCGTCGATTACTTGCGGGGAGGATGCTCCAGCAGCTGCTGGACCGCCTTCAACACGGCCATGGCGCGGAAGGGCTTGCGGAGGAACAGATCGTAGTCGGTAGCAGTCTCGCGCACCGAGACTTCCTCCAGGGAGCTCATCATGATGATGGGCAGCTTGGCGAACGTCGCGTTGTTACGGATCGCGGTCAGGGTCTGCGTGCCGTCCATGATGGGCATCATGTAGTCGAGCATGATGAGATCGGGCGTCACCTCGTTCAGGCGCGCCAGGGCCTGCTTACCGTTGATCGCGGTGGCGACCCGATAGCCTTCGTCCTCGAGGATGGACTGCACCACCTCGGCGACGCCGAACTCATCATCGACGACCAGCACGGTTTGCATGCCTACGCCTTACCGCGACGGCGAGCGGTGACGCGTCGTCCTTTCGCTGCATTTTTCTTGTTGGCCGGCGCAACGGCGTCGGGGCGCTCGGTGCTGAAGCCGGACAACACGCCCTCGGCGGTCTTGAAACTGTCGACGAAGCGCAGACCTTGCGAGCCGATCTCGAATTCGCGCAGCTTGGGATCGAAGCCGCCGCCGCGCACTTTCATGATCGAGATCAGGCGGCGCAATTGCCCCTGATACTCCGAATATCGCAGCAGGATCATGTTCTCGGTGACAGCCGAAATGCCGGTGGTCGGCACCAGCAACTCCGGCCCGATCAGATTCTGTGTCTCCATCGCGCAGATCGTCGTGACGCCCAGGCTGCGCAGCTCATTGGCCAGCGCGGCGAAGAACGGGCCGAGCCGCTCGTTGGTCTCGGCCGTGCCGGCGAAACCGCCCCAGCCGTCGATGAACAGCCGCTTCACTTTGCGACGGCGGACCGCTTCGATCAGCTCGTTGCCCAGGCTGTCGAGGATGCGCTCGAACGGCGGATGCCACAGAATTTCGAGATGCCCGGCCGCGACCCGCGACTTCAAATCGATGCCGATGAGCCCGGAGTTGGCCACCAGCCGGTCCGGCGATTCATAGAAACCGAAGTGTAGACCGGGCTCGGCCTTGCTCGAGCTCTGCAGGAACGCTGTGCCGAGCAGGGTCTTGCCCGAGCCCGAAGGACCGAGCAGCAAGGTCGAGGAGTCGGCGATCAGCCCGCCGCCCGTCATGGTGTCCAGCTGGGTCACACCGGTGGAAATCCGGCCGGCGTTGGCGATGCCGGTATTACGCAGGAAGCGCGACTCCGGGCGCGGATGCACGAGCAGACCGTCATCGGTGATCTGAAACGGATGCCGGCCGCGCAAGCTGGCAGAACCACGGAATTTGCGCACCTCCAGCTCGCGCTGACGGCGCTTGCCGTAGGGCATGTCTTCAAGTGTGATCAGGCCATCCACCATGGTGTGTTCCGGGTGGTATTCGCCTCTGCGGCCGTTCGTCAGAAGTAGCGTGCAACAGCCCGCGATGGCGGCGTGTGCCTGCAACTCATGGATGAACTTACGGAACTCCCGATCCGAGGTGCTGGTTTCCTCGACCGCGATCAGCCCGTCGAGAATCAGCATGCTGGCGTCGTGCGCACGCATCTCCCGGCGCAACAGATCCATCATGCCCTTCAGCCCGTTCTCCTCGAGCACGCGGAACGCGCTGATGTAATACACCTGCTTCGGGATCATGCGAGCGTCGTAAAAGCTCATCTGCTCCAGGTGCTGGAGCATGCGCGCGTGATTCTCGGCGAGCAGCGTGACGAACAGTGCTCGCTTGCCCTGACGAGCGTGATGGAAGCAGATCTGATTGGCCAGAATCGTCTTGCCGGCGCCGGGCGTGCCGCGGACGATGTAAACGGCGCCTTCGAAGAAGCCGCCCTTCAATATCTCATCGAGCCCGGGTACGCCGGTGGCGATGCGATCCAGCCCCGGCTCGCTGACATCTTTGTTGCTCACGTGACCGCGGGTCCCCTTTTTCCCCAAACGCGTTCTTACGCGATTTTAGCGTGAGCCGTCACGTCGCGTGGCAGTCTTACCGTGAACGTCGAGCCCTGACCGGGTTCGCTCTGCAGCGTCATGGTGCCACCTTGAGCCTGAACGAGCTTGCTCGACAGCCATAAGCCGATACCGAAGCCGCCGCTGCGGGACGCCGCCAGGCCACGCTCGAATCTTTGAAAGATGCGCTCCCGATCGGCGGGAGCCACCCCGATACCGCGATCGATCACCCGGACTTCGACCCAGGTCGGAGCGCTTTCCAGCTCGATCCGCACCGGCTGGCCATCGCCGTAGCGGATGGCGTTGGATAGCAGATTGTCCAGGACCTGTTCCGTGGCCAAGTGGTCCCAGGTCCCATCGACGGGCCCGGGCAGGTCACAGTGCAATGTCGAGCCGGCGCGAGTGGCCAGCTGCTCATACTTGCGCACACAGGCGCGGACCAGATCACATAAGTCGAAGTTGATCGGCTCGAGCGGGACATCCTCGGCATTCAGACGAGTGATCTCGAGCAGCGTAGTCGCTCGACGGACGTAGTGGTCGACGGCCACCTCGAGTGTTTCGAGCCCTTGAAGCAGCGCTGGCGACGCGAGCTCACGACGTGCGCGCGTCAGGAGTAGCTGCACCTGCCCGACGATCGGTGTCATCGGGTTGCGCAACTCATGAGCCGCGATGGCGATGAACTCATCCCGAGCTGCAATCGCCGCGCGCAACTCTTCAATGAGGCGCTCTTGATCGGTGGGCGATGGTTCGGTCATCCCAATCTTTGGGGTCCTGGTAAAACGTGCGCGCGATTATAGGCAAGCCCTCTCGCGGTGCGCCCGACTTTATCGGGTACGATAATTACCGACAAAATACACACGGCTCTTATATAAGAATCCGGCGGTATCCTCTTTGTTCGATAGCGATGCGAGTAAGCGACGATGTTTCATTGGCGACTGTGGCTACACGCCAGTCGCACCTTCTGGTGCCTGCTTCCCTTCCTCACGCCGAGCGCGGTTCGAGCCGAGACTCATGCTCAATGCGAGCAACAGTTCGCGCCCCGTAGCGGCGAGCCCGGCAAAGATGTCATGTGGGTCGCGACCATCGATGAGCTGGTCACCTCCATGCTGCGCGCGGCCGGTGTCACAAACAAGGATCGAGTCATCGATCTCGGCTCGGGCGACGGTAAAATTCCTATCGCGGCGGCCAAACAGTTCGGCGCAAGCGCGCTCGGCATCGAGTACAACCCACAGCTGGTCGAGCTCGCCCAATGTCACGCGCGGGTCGAGCAACTCACCGACAAAGTGCAGTTCAAACAAGGTGACATATTCAAGACCGACTTCAGCACCGCGACCGTGCTCACGCTGTATCTCGGGCCGACCCTCAATCTGAAACTGCGCCCGACCATTCTGAACATGCGTCCCGGCACGCGCGTCGTGTCCAACACCTTCGACATGGGCGAATGGCAACCGGACGAAGTGATCGGGTCCGCCGTCGGCAATACGCGAGCCTTGTTATGGATCGTGCCGGCGCATGTCGCGGGGGAATGGCGGTTCACTGAAGTCGGCGGCACCGCGAGCTTCAACGTCGAGCTTCGGCAAAATTTTCAACGGCTCGACGCGTCGCCCGCCAACGGTGCGCAGCTGGCGGTTCGCGAAGGTCGACTGGATGGCAATCGAGTGCAGATCGTCGTGTCGGGGCTGGACCGGCAGCCGACGAAACTGATCGGCGAGGTGAGCGGCGAGCGAATTCTCGCCGCTGATGTGAAAGATGGCGGCGTAGTCCGCCGCTTCGTCGGAACGCGACTGTAGAGCTATTGCTCCGGCAGGTTTGTCTTCAGCCACGCGACGATCTGTTCGTACATGTCGCGTATGTTGGCGGGCGACTGCCGGAGTCCGTGATCTTCACCCCAATAACGCAGCAGCTTGGCGCGCTTGCCTTGTCGATACAGTCCGAAGAAAAACGCTTCGGCTTGAGTCATCGGACCTCGGATGTCCTGCTCCCCATGAATCATCAGTAACGGCGTCTCCACGCGATCGACATAATTGATCGGCGAGTTGCGCCAGTAGTGCCACTGATCCTCCCACGGCGGCACGCCCATGCTGACCTGGCCTTGCTCCGACAGCCCCCAATTCACCGACTTCTGATGTTCGATACCGGGATAACCGCGCGCCGTACGATCGAACTCGCCATAGGCGGCGACCAGATCGGTCAACCCCGCCATGGCAATCGCCGCTTTGAAGCGATTGGTGTACGTGACCAGCGAGTACACGCTGTAACCGCCATAGCTCTGCCCCATCACCGCCAGCCGGTTCGGATCGGCGATGCCCAGCTCGATCAGCCGATCGAGCGCAGGCATCACGCCTTTCGGCAGATCGATGTAGTCGTCGTTCTTCTGGCCATCGGGCCGCAGCGGCATACTCGGCACGAGCACGACGTAACCCAGCGCAGCGTACAAGCGCAGGTTGTATTGACCGGGCGCGTTCAAATCAAAAGCGTCGTCCGCAGAGCCGCGCACCGTCGAGCCTGCGTACACCCATGTGAGCACCGGATACTTTCGTCCCGGCTGATAGTTCGGCGGCACCAGCACCGCACCTTTCAGCTCCTGACCATCGATGCCGCGATAGTCGATGAGCCGCGACTCGCCAGGATCGACATTCGCCCAGTGCTCATTGAGCGCCATTATCTTCTGGCTCTGCCCGGACTTCACATGCAGCGACCACAGGAACGTGCCGGTGAAATTCACATCATGGAACAGCGCCAGCGAATGCTCCGCGTCGTACTTGCGGAACTCCGCCTTGTCCGTCGGCGGCTTCAGCGGCTGCACGGTCGCCTTGCCCTCGATCAATGTCACATGCACCAGAGGTCGCACGCCGTCATTCGCGCGCCCGGCCACGATCATTTCGGACGTCGGTCGATTCGATGCATCGATCGCACTCGGCCAGATCACATTCGCTCCGGCGGGTAATTCACTCGCGAGCTTGGTCGCCTTTCCGGAACGGAGATCGAGCGCCCACAACGCATCGTCTGCTATGCCGACGTAACGTGCTTTATCGCGCGTAGCAAACAACGCGTCCGGAGGCGTTTTCATTGACGCCGTCAGATTCACCGGCGCACGACCGCGAGAGAACGCCCACCAGTCGGCGCGCGGCATGGGCAGACCACGCATCTTGGCGCGATACCAATCCCAAGGTGCCAACTCCTCCGCGCTCTTGAGCGCACGCGCCACCAGCCGACCATCATCCACGAAAAGTACCGACGAGGAGCCGGGCAGGCCTGCGCCGACAGCAGAGGCGGCAACCGATGTTCCTTCGGGACTGATGCGCGTCATCGACAAGTCGCGCGGCGACACGCTCATCAATGTCAGCGCCCGCGTTTGCGCGTCGGACCGCGCTCGCATGGCGATGACACTGCTATCCGGCGACCACGATTGCAAATCCATCGGATACTTCGCGCTTGCCGGCAGGTCTTCCACCCAACGAGCGACATGACCCTGCACATCCGCGAAGCCGAGTTGCTTACGCATTTGCCAATCGGAATATGGATACGCGAACGACTTGCCGTTCTCGTGCGCTATCGCGCCTTTCGATGCCAGCACCGCGATCGACCTCCCATTCGGCGCGACCGAGATTTGCAAATCGCTTTCGAAGGGATGCAGCGGCACTTCAGCGACGGTGCGGGCGGTGCCGCTCTTCGCATCGATCACCTGCAACGACGCGGTCGGCGATGGCGCCGGAGCGACACCACTCTCGGACTCCGTCACGGTGGCGACCTTCCCTTCGCGCAACTCGGTCAATGTCGTTCCGGCGTGCGAGAGCGCTCGGGTGTACGCGTCCATGATCCCAGAAACCGCGCCTTCGGGCAGCACGATCGCCAGCAGCGACGTGTCGTCGAGCCAGATGAATGGCGCGTTCTCTTCGTTACTGCAGCGTGCGGGGTCGCGCTTCTTCTGTCCCTGCAGTTCGACGCGATACATCGCCGAGCCGCCCATGGTTTGAGATGCGATGGCGCGTGAGGTCAAACGTTTGAATCCACCACCTTCGCGCTCCCAAACATACAGACGCACATTGTCGCCACCACGCGGCTCGCCGCCTTCAGGCTTGGTCGACATCAGCGCGAGTCGCGAACCATCCGGCGACCAACTGGCGCACCAGAAACCGCTGGCATCCGCACCTCCCTGGGTAATGTTTGTTCGCTCGCCAGTCCGACGCGAGATGAGCCACACATCGGCGCGCGTGACATCCATTTCATAGAACGATCGACCGTAGACGCCGTTCTCGTCGACGGGGCGGATCACGGTCGCGGCGATCCACTCGCCATCGGGAGACACGGCGGCTTCGCTTAGCACGCTGTTCTTGAACACATCGTCGAGCGTGAGCCCGGCCCGCGACGGCGTCGACGACGCCATCGCTTGCATCGAGCACGCGAGCGCGAGCACCGCGCATGCACCGAAGATTGATCTCATGAGCTCGTCCTCAGAAGCGGATGCTGATGTCGCCGTAGATGTAGCGGCCGCGAATGTCACCCTGAGCGCCGTCGAAGCCGTAGCCCGGCGACGTGGATGCGGAGAACTGCGGCTCGCTGTCGAACAGGTTCACGACGCCGATCGCCACGCGCAGTTTCGAAAGCAGGCCGTCGCGGAAGCTCGAGTCCTGCCCCAGATCCCACGCGGTATTGAGATCCCACAGCACGCGACCGCCGATCTGGAGATATTGGCCGTTGTTGAGCGGGTTGTAGTCCCGATATTTGCCGACGTAACGCCCCATGAGCGATGCGGACCACGCACCGAGATTCCAACCGGTACCTGCGGTCGCTCGCAACTTCGGCACCCAGATGTCGGTGTTGGCCTTGGCGAGATAGTCGTCCACGCCGATCGACGGATTCAACAAGGCGTCATAGCGTGTGTAGCGAGTGGCTCGCAGGCTCGGCGACCAGGTTCCCATCGCGGTCTCGACGCGATAGCTCACATCGAGATCGATGCCTTCGACCCAGATGTCGCCGAGATTGAGCGCCGAGTAATCGACGTCGAGAACACGACCTGCCAATCCGTCGCTGCCCGGTGCCGCACGCGTCACACGCTCAGGAAACAAACTTTCGTTGTTGAGGATGAGCTGCAAGCTGGGAAACGCGCTGATGCGATCGGTCATCGACACCTTCCACCAGTTCAATGCAGTCCGAAAGCCGGAGTCCGTCGGATTCCACACCAGACCGACCGACACCGAGCGACCGGTCTCCGGCTGCAGCGACGCGTTGCCGCCGGCTTGGTACGTGTAGCCATTGATGAATTCGTTGTTACGACGAGGATCGGTCAGCGTCGACGTGCTGATCAGGCCTGACAATCCCGGCCCGTAAACGGTGTAGAGCTCCGGAGCGCGAAACGCCTCAGCGTAGGCCGCCCGGATCAGCAGGCTTTCAAACGGATACCATTCGATGCCGAACTGTGGCGTGGTCGCATTGCCAAAGTCGCTGTAGTCATCGCGACGGAGCGCCGCGCTCAACGTCAGCATTTCACTCGACGCACGCGCCAGCACCGGCACTCGCACCTCGGCGAACGCGGCTTTGTTGTTACGACTTACATCGAAGTTGCCGCGCAGCCCGATGTTTTCATATTGCTCGCGACCGTACTCGGCGCCGACCGCAACCGACAAATCACCCGCCGGCAACGTGAACACACTGCCACGGAGCACGGCGTTTCCGCCCGTCGTCGTATTCCACGAGTTGCGAGGCGAGCGAATCACCAGTCCGCTGCTCATGTAGCGCATCAGCACATCCTGAGAAGCCGGCGCGCCGCTGGTAAACAGATTCAACGCGGTCGCTGGATCGGTCGAAGACAGCTCTGGAGGCACGAACGACGGATTGCCGTTCACGAACGTCGTCCACGAGTTGTCACGCGCGCCCCAGACGTTGGTCTCCCACTGCCAATCGCCTGCGATATCGCCGTGCGCACCGAGCACCGCACGCGAGACCTTCTCGTCGACCGTCGATGCCGGATTGCCGAGCAGGGCGCTATCGAATTCGTAGTCCACCCGCACGGCCGTGCCAAACGGATTGTATGGATTCGACGCCGGCACCAGCGCCCGGCTCAGATACACCACGGGAAAGAACTCGTGGTGCAGACGACTGAACTGCAGCTCCGCGAACACGGTCGTGTTCTCGGTCACTTTGAAATCGCCGGTGGCCATCACCGAGTAGCGATCGGCGGGAAAGATCAAACTGGTGTTGAGATTCGCCGAGCCGCAACGATTCACCGTGCCATCAGTGCTCGCGAAGTCGCTGATCGTGGGCGCGCCGGTAATGCCTTCAGGAATGGCAGCGGTCGTGGAGTTGAGTCCCGGCAAGTTGGCGGCGGTGGCCGAGTACACAGTACCGGGATTGCACACGGTTGATCGCAGATCTCGCCACCCGCGACTCGTGAAATCTAGATTGCGCGTGGTGTCGCGCTCATCTTTGAACAACGCCGTGCGGTCGTAGTATTCGCCGACGACTAAGGCGCTGCCTCGTTCCCAGCTCCGCGCCCAACCCGCCGAGAATGTGCGATCACTGATGCCATCCGCGAAACCGGACTTGGCACTGACTGTCGTCATGTCCACATCTTTGCGCGTGATGATGTTCACGACGCCGGCCAGCGCGTCGCTGCCGTAAATCGCCGACGCTCCTTGCGGCAGAACATCGATGCGCTCGATCGCGGCTTCCGGAATGGCGTTGAGATTGGCGAAGCTGCCATCGGTGGTGGCGCTGACAGGGAGCCTTCTGCCGTTGACGAGCATCAAGGTGCGGCCAGCAGGCAGACCACGCAGCTGCACGGTCGCCGTGTGCGGATACGATCCGTTCGGCGCTTCCACCATCGACGCACCCGAGACTTCAGGCAACGTGCGCAAGAATTCAGCGACGGAGCTTTGACCGCTGCGTTGAATCTGCTCGCGACTGAAGACGAGTACGGGTTGCGCACCTTCATCGCCCACGCGGCCCAAGCGCGAGCCAGTCACCTGCACGGTTTCGAGCTCGACGAGCTCCGGTGCGGTGCTCGTTATATTTTTCTCACCGCCACCCGACGTCAGATCTTCCGCAAAGTTGGCGCGTGCCAGATGAAATCGATGCCAGAATCCGGAGCGTTCGGCGGCCTGTGGCTCAGCGGCCGTGCCCGATGCAGGCAGCGACACAGGCAGGATGGTGACCGTGCGCTCATCCAACACTCGAAACGTGAGTCCGGTGCCTTCGAGAAGCTGACGAAGCGCTTCTTCAGAGGTGAGATCGCCCGACGCGCCCGGCGAACGCAGCTTGCGCACATCTTCGGACAGATAGATCAGCTCGATACTACGGTCCCGCTCGAGGACCCGCAGTGCCGAGCCGAGATCCTGTTCAGCGATGTTGGTATTTTTTCGAATCGCGGCGAGCGCGTTCGGAGTGGCGGAAAAGCCGACCGCGGAAATACACAGCGCGGCGGCAAGAGCAGTTGCACGCATGAATAACCTCACATCCCCCGAGGGTTGGCCAGTGCCGTCGTCCAGGATTGGCGAACGGTTCATGCGGGCCTAAGAGCATCGAGCAGCCGCGAGTGGCTACTGCGACGCCGAAGTATTTTTCAAGGTGAGGCGGATCTCCTCCTGAGTTTCCACGACCGACAGGTCGAAGCGCTGACTGAGAAATGTCACCAGGCGCTCCGGCTTGTTCGCATCGAACGTGCCGCGAATATGAAATCCTTCGAGCGACGCGTCGTTGATGACGAAGCGGCGCACGTTGTAACGATTGAACTCCTCTATGACCTCGGTCAGCGGGGTATCGTCGAAAATCAGACGTCGATGAGTCCAGGCCACCGCGCTATCAACGTTAGCGCGTTCGGTGCGGGGCGCGACGTTCGATCCCAATGTGACTCGATCGCCAGCGGCGAGATACGTCGGCTGAGTCGCGTTCGGTTGAGTCACCGCGACTCGTCCTTCCACTACCGTCACGACGATGCCGTGCTTGTGATGATTGACGTCGAACTGCGTGCCCACCGCTTTCACGCGAGCACCGTCGCTGACCACGATGAAAGGCCGTGACGCATCTTTGAAGACCTCAAAGAGCGCCTGGCCTCGCGACAGCTCCACTAAGCGCTCGTTTTTCGAAAAACGCACGCGGAGCTGCGACTGTGAGTTGAGCTGCACGACCGAGCCATCGGCGAGCGCAATGGAGCGTTGCTCGCCGATTCGGGTCGAATAGGAATCCGGCCGCGCCACCGCCCACCAGGTGAGCGTGCCGGTCGCCAACACCACGGAAGCTGCGATTGCCAGCCTCTGCACGAGCGAGCGAGGCTCGCGTCTGACAGGTGTCGTGGGCTTGCTCGCTGCGAGCGGGACTACATTGCTTTCGGAGGTAACGCGGGCGATGAGCGCGTCGAGCTCGGCGTCGCGCGGTGCTTTGAGCCGCGATGACTCTTCCCACGCCGCGGAAATCTCCAGGAACGCCTGGACGTGCTGCGGCGAACTGCGCAGCCAGCGATCCAGTTGCACTCGTTGCTGAGCATCCAGCTCTCCCTCGCTGAGCTCGATCACCCAGGAGGAGGCTTCTTCCAGAATGCTGGCGCTCAGCGCCCGGCGCGACGAATCCCTGCTCATGGCTGTTCCTGATCGATCTCGCGCAAGTGATCGCGCACATGAATGAGCGCCTTGGCGAGATATTTTTTCACTTGGGCCCGCGAGACTCCGAGTCGGCCCGCGATCTCCTGGAGCGGCATGCCGTGGCACCGACTCAGCACCAGCGTGAGATGCGCGCGGGGCGAGATGGCTTGCAGACTGCGATCGATGACCTCGAAGGCCTGCTCCGTCGCAACCTCGGTGGCCGGATCGACTTCCGCCACCGGCGAGAACTCGAACGCCATCTCCGCCGTCGCCGCGAGCTGCGGCGCATGCGCCTGCTTCAGAGCGTGCTGCTGAAGCACGTGGCTGGCGATGGTGTAGAGATAGGCCTGAGGATTGCGGATGCTTTCGTGGTCCTCCAGACGCAGCAGGCGGAGGAAGACCTCCTGCATCAGGTCTGGCGCATCGGCCGCGGCGTTACGCAGCCGCGCGGCCAGGTAACGGCGCAGCTGTCGACCGTGCTGCCGTTCGACCGACGCCAAGAAGGCCTGTTTAGAGTCCTGGACCAACACCGCTTCCACAGACGAGGGGCTCAGCGGCGTAAGAGCATCGCGGCCGGGCCAATGGCTACCGGCCAGGTGAATTTTTTCGAGGCGGGAGAGATGTAACCAATTGTTACAGCTCCGGGGATGGCCAAAACACAAAAGCCCTTTTGCGAGGGCTCTCTGTGTATATGGCGGAGAGTGAGGGATTCGAACCCTCGATGGGCTTTTGACCCATACACCCTTAGCAGGGGTGCGCCTTCGACCACTCGGCCAACTCTCCGGCGCCTGCCAGGGCGTACCGCCCAGGTCAGTGAAGGCCGGCAAGAATACTGGCCGAGGCCCGCTAGGTAAAGGGTCGCAAGCAGAACGCGCCCACAGCGTTCGCAAGGGCCCTCGCGGGAGTGGCGGGCCACGTCACCCCGCGGACAAGCTACTGCGTAAGGATCTCAGGAGCCCGCGCCGGTAATGGGACGCTTCGCTGCGCCACCACCCGCCGCTTGTTCCTCGCGCTTGATGCGCTCGTAGATCTCCTCACGATGTACGGCAACCTCTTTCGGCGCATTCACGCCCACACGAACTTGGTTACCTTTGACGCCTAGGACGGTCACTGTGATGTCGTTACCTATCATCACGGTCTCACCGACGCGCCTTGTCAGAATCAACATGGTTCGCTCCTTGCTGTCAGCCGAATGATCGAGTTGCGTTTGCCGGCGGTGGAATCACCGCCCTCCCACAGCGCACGCACCTTTCATTCGAAATCGAGAGTAGGTCAGCTGCTCGGGTAATGGGGATCGGGATTTCCCTGAATATCGAAATTACCCTCACAGGAAAGACAATATATTTTTTAATATGTTCGCACTATTCAATTCTCGGTGCACCCGAATTTTCCCCAGTATCCAAAAAAATCTACTTCTGGGTTTCGGACCTACATAATGCGGCGAAAACACGCGCGAATGCAGTAGACCAGCTTCAGTGCGGAGCTGCACTTCGCGCATTCACTGTTGACAGTTTCAGGCTGACTTTGCCGATAGTTTGGATTCGATCCAATTCGATACACCTGCCAGGGCATCGTCCAGCTTCGCCGGATCGTTGCCGCCCGCTTGCGCCATATCGGCACGACCGCCACCGCGACCGCCGACCTGTTGCGCAACGAAGTTAACTAAATCACCGGCTTTTACCTTCGCCGTCTGATCCGCGGTCACGCCCGCAATCAACACGACTTTGTTCGCGTCGTCCACCGACGCGAGCACAATCGCGGCCGAGCCCAGCTTGTTTTTCAGCTGATCCACGGCATCACGCAAAGCTGGCGCATCGGCGCCGTCGACTCGCGTAGCAACAACTTTCAAACCGCCGATCTCGACCGCGGCACTCGACAGGTCGTTGCCTTGTCCACTGGCGAGCTTGGACTTGAGCGCGGCCACTTCCTTTTCCAGCTTGCGGCTGCGATCCAGCAGCTGTCGGACTTTGTCCTCGACATCGTCGCGACCCGCTTTGACCAGCGTCGCCACATCGCGAAGCACGCGATCGGTTTGCGAAATCCATTCATAAGCGCCCTGTCCGGTGACAGCTTCTATGCGCCGAATGCCCGCGGCCACGCCGCCTTCGCTGACAATCTTGAACAAGCCGATATCGCCTGCACGGCTTACATGGGTGCCGCCGCACAGCTCGGTGGAAAATCCGCCGAAGCTCAATACACGCACTCGATCCTCGTACTTCTCGCCAAACAGGGCCATTGCCCCTGAGGCCACTGCCGCGTCGTAGTCCATCAGCTTGGTCTCAGCGGGCGCATTCGCGCGAATCTCCGCGTTCACCAGCTCTTCGATCGTCTTCAACTCTTCCGGCGTCACCGCCGCGAAGTGCGCGAAGTCGAAGCGCAGACGATCGGGCGCGACCAGCGAGCCCTTCTGCGTGACGTGCGTGCCGAGCACTTTGCGCAGAGCTGCGTGCAAGAGGTGCGTAGCTGAATGGTTCGCCATCGTGGCGCGCCGACGATTGCCATCGACGCGCGCTTCGATGCGAGCACCGACGCGCAACTCACCTGCTTTCACGCGACCGACGTGCGCGAACGCGCTGCCGATTTTTTGGGTATCGACAACTTCAAATTCAACGCTAGGACCGGTTAACGTGCCGGTATCGCCCACCTGACCGCCGCTCTCCGCGTAGAACGGCGTGTGATCGAGAATCACTTGCCCTTCCTCGCCCGCACGCAGCACGTCGACGCGCTCCTTGCCTCGAAGCAATGTCACGACGGTGCCCGCGTCGCTCAGGTTTTCGTACCCACTAAAGTTAGTCTTGTCATCCAGCGAAACGCCGGCACGCAGATCGACACCGAATTTGCTGGCGGCCTGGCTCTGCTTGCGCTGCTTCTCCATCGCCGTTTCGAAGCCGGCTTCATCGATCGTGAGACCGCGTTCACGCGCAATGTCCGCGGTGAGATCCGAGGGGAAGCCGAACGTGTCGTACAGCTTGAACACGGTGTCGCCGGGAATTTCTTTACTGCCTCCGAGCGCGGCGATTGCCTGATCCAGCAACACCATGCCCTGAGATAACGTTTCGGCGAAGCGCTCTTCTTCCTGCTTCAACACGCGCTCGATCTGCGCTCGCTGAGTGCGCAGCTCGGGATAGGCGTCGCCCATCTCTTGTTCGAGCGCGGCAACCAGCGTGTAGAAGAACGGCTGCGTCTGGCCAAGCTTGTAACCGTGACGAATCGCGCGACGAATGATGCGACGGAGCACATAGCCGCGCCCTTCATTCGACGGGAACACGCCATCCGCCACGAGGAACGAACACGCGCGAATATGATCGGCGATGACGCGCAGTGAGTTCGAGGTTAGATCTTTGGTATGGGTCGCGGCGGCCGCGGCCTTGATCAGATTGACGAACAGATCGATTTCATAATTCGAGTGCACGCCCTGCATGACCGCGGCAGTGCGCTCGAGACCCATGCCGGTATCGACCGAAGGCTTCGGCAACGGCGTGAGCTGACCGTCGGCCGAGCGATCGAACTGCATGAACACCAGGTTCCAGATCTCGATCCAGCGATCGCCATCGGCGTCCGGCGAGCCCGGCGGCCCACCCGGAATATCCGCGCCGTGATCGTAAAAGATTTCCGAGCACGGTCCGCACGGGCCGGTCTCGCCCATCTGCCAGAAATTGTCGGAGCCGCCGCCCGGCTTGTCGCCGATGCGCACGATGCGATCCGCGGGCACGCCGACATCCTTGTTCCAGATGTCATAGGCCTCGTCATCGGTGTGATACACCGTGACCATCAGCAGCTGCGGATCGATGCCGAGATACTGCTTGCCGATGACGAAATCCCACGCAAAGCGGATCGCGTCCTTCTTGAAGTAATCGCCGAAGCTGAAGTTGCCGAGCATCTCGAAGAAGGTGTGATGCCGGGCCGTGTAGCCGACGTTCTCGAGATCGTTGTGCTTGCCGCCCGCGCGCACGCAGCGCTGCGAGCTGACCGCGCGACTGTAGTTGCGCTTGTCCTTGCCTAAAAATACGTCCTTGAACTGCACCATGCCGGCGTTGGTGAACAGCAGGGTCGGGTCGTTGCCCGGCACCAACGAGCTGGATGCCACGATCTGGTGGCCACGCTCACGGAAAAAGTTCAGGAACAGCGCGCGAAGATCGGCGCTCGACAGGCGCTTGGCAGTCATGAGGAACCGTCAGGAATGATCGGGATCGAATCCTTCGCCCGAAGTGGTCTCCCTGTCCGGCTCGATATCCATGTCGGGATCGAACTTGAGGGCGGCGCGGATTTGATCGCTGTTAAAACCGCGATATTGAAGGAAGCGCGCCTGCTTTGCACGTTCAGCGGCGGTTTTAGGTAGTTCCACGCCAAACTTGCGGCGCCGGGTTTCGGCCGCAAGCCCGTTCCAATCCTGCTCGCCCCCGGCGATTTCCTGCTGGATCTGCGAGTCCGTGACGCCCTGCTGACGCAGCTGAGCGCGGATGCGCACCGGGCCTTGCCCGCGGCGGGCATGGTGATGGACATAATTCGCGGCGAAGCGCTCGTCCGAGACCAGCTTCTTTTTGCCCAGCTTGTCGAGCACCGTGGCGATGCTGGCCTCGGGATGGCCCTTCGCCGCCAGCTTGCGCTTCAGCTCCTCGGTGGAATGCTCACGGCGCGACAGTAAGCGCACCGCGGCAACCTCGACTTCCTTGTCTTGCTTCTTGGCGCGCTCGGCCAGTTGTTCTGGCGTCAGCGCTTCGTCATCGGCCGCCGGAAAACCAGCGGCCTCAAACAATTCCCGCGTGCGACTGGTCTTAGACCGCCTCACCCTTCACTGCCTTGGTATCCGGCAACAGCTTTTCGCGAATCTTGCCTTCGATCTCGCTCGCGATCTCGGGATGCGTGTCGAGGAAGGTGCGGGCATTTTCCTTGCCCTGGCCGATGCGCTCGCCGTTGTAGCTGTACCAGGAACCCGACTTCTCGACCAGGCCCTGCAATACACCGATATCGATGATTTCGCCGTTACGCGAAATGCCCTTGCCGTACATGATCTCGAACTCGGCTTCGCGGAACGGCGGCGCGACCTTGTTCTTGACCACTTTGACGCGCGTCTGGTTGCCGACCACTTCCTCGCCATTCTTGATGGCGCCGATGCGGCGGATGTCGAGACGGACCGACGAGTAGAACTTCAGCGCGTTACCGCCGGTGGTGGTCTCGGGGTTGCCGAACATCACGCCGATCTTCATACGGATCTGGTTGATGAAGATGACGATGGTGTTGGAGCGCTTGATGTTACCGGTGAGCTTACGCAACGCCTGCGACATCAGGCGGGCCTGCAGGCCGACGTGCGCATCGCCCATTTCACCTTCGATTTCGGCCTTCGGCGTCAGCGCCGCGACCGAGTCGACGACGATCACGTCGACCGCGCTCGAGCGCACCAGCATGTCCGTGATTTCCAGGGCCTGCTCACCGGTGTCGGGCTGCGACACCAGCAGTTCCTGCACGTTCACGCCGAGCTTCTCGGCATACACCGGATCGAGCGCGTGCTCGGCGTCGACGAATGCAGCGGTGCCGCCGGCGCGCTGCGCTTCGGCGATGACCTGCAGGGTCAGCGTGGTTTTACCCGAGGATTCCGGGCCGTAGATCTCGATGACTCGACCGCGCGGCAAACCGCCCACGCCGAGCGCGATGTCCAGGCCCAGCGAGCCGGTGGAGACCGCTTCCACATCGTAAGTGGCGCTCGCGTCGCCCAGACGCATGACCGAGCCCTTGCCGAATTGTTTTTCGATCTGGCCGAGCGCGGCGACTAGCGCCTTCTTACGATTTTCTTCCATCGGAGGGACCTGTGTTGATTAGTGGTGACTCAGTACGGGCCCAGTATTTTACAAACCGGATGACCGAAACTGGGGGATATCTGTATATTTGCACAGTTAAATGAGATCCGCCACTGTCGGATCCGTGCTAGGCACTACAAGCGACTATTGTAGCGGCCAGCGCTCCAGGACGGAGTAATGCGAGCCGCCGGCGTCGCGCACCGATTCGACCAGCGCGAAGTCGTTCACCTGCTGACGGAGTGTTTGGATCTGCTGGGGTCGCAGGCCACGCGGCAGGTCGCGGGCCAGCGTGATATGGGGGCGATACGGGCGATCGTCCAGGTGTTTCAGCTGGTTATTCAGGCTCACGCGCAGCTTTTCCGCCAGCTCGATCGCGACCGCGGGCGCTGTCGACGTAGTGAGACACAGCACTTTGCGACCCCACGACTCGACGTTGTCGAACTCGAGCTGGAACGCCGGGCTGCCGGCCAACGCGGCTCCCGCTTGCTGAATGGCGGAAAAGAGCGCGCTCGGAATCTCGCCGAGAAACAGCAAGGTGACATGAAAATTCCGCGGCGGTATCAGCCGTCCGCCGCTCGCGCGGGCAACGGACAGTGTCGCGGCCTCAAGTTCCGCGCGAAAGTCATCGCTGGGCCAGAGGGCGAAGAACAGCCGGCGGCGGGCAGCTCCTGCGCATCCATGCGCCCGCTGCATTCGGGCGTCCTGCCCAGCATCGCTGCTCCCCATCAGAGCTTCCGTTGCAGCAGACTCAGCTCGCGCAGCGCTCGCGCCACGGATTGCCGACGAATCGCCTCGCGATCGCCGGTGAAGGTCTCCAGCGCGACTCGGGTCTCGATCTCGTGACCTTCTTTCCAGGCCCAGCCGAACCAGACCGTGCCAACCGGCTTGCCCGGCTGCGCGCCCGCGGGGCCCGCGATGCCGGTCACTGCCAGCGAGATATGACCGCCGAGCGCTTCCAGCGCGCCGATCGCCATCTCGCGCGCCGTCGCCTCGCTGACTGCGCCGTGCGACGCGAGCGTCGAAGGGCGCACGCCAAGCAAGGATTGCTTGAGCACGTTGCTATAAGCCACCACGCCGCCGTCGTACCAGGCGGAGCTGCCCGCGATATCGGTCAACAGCTTGGCGACCCAGCCGCCGGTGCACGATTCGGCCGTGACCAGGCGCCGCTCGGCGTCCAGCAAATCCGCGCCGGCCTGAGTGGCCAGCCGCATCAAATCCTCGTCGCTAGTCATGCCGCGCATGCTTCAGGGTCCTGGGGATGAACGTCAAGCTGGGCATATCCGGATTCGCGCAGGCACAATTCCGTCCTTTGTCGCCCGGGCCCGGGCCGTTGTCGGCTCCAGATCCGGTTTGCCTTCCATAGCGTCATAAAGAGTTACTCACTTAAGCGATGTCCGCCGCCCTGGAATCCCACACCCCGTCCATGCAGCAGTACCTGCGCCTCAAGGCGCAGTACCCGAACGAGCTGTTGTTCTATCGCATGGGCGACTTCTACGAACTGTTCTTCGACGATGCCAAACGAGCCGCGCGCCTGTTGGATATCACCCTGACCGCGCGCGGGCAATCGGCCGGACAGCCGATACCCATGGCCGGCGTGCCGTATCACGCCGCCGAGTCCTATCTGGCACGACTGGTGCGCCATGGCGTGTCGGTCGCGATGTGCGAGCAGATCGGCGACCCGGCGAAATCGAAGGGACCGGTGGAGCGCGCGGTCGTGCGCGTCGTTACGCCAGGCACGGTGACTGACGACGCGTTTCTGGATGCGCGCAAAGATAATTTGCTCGCGTCGCTGTATCGCGAAGGCCAGCGCTTCGGCCTCGCGTGGCTGGAGTTGTCGAGCGGTCGCTTCAGCGTGATGGAAGCCGCGGGCGAAGAAGGCCTCGCCGCCGAGATCGAACGCTTGCGCCCGGCGGAATTGCTGGTTCCTGAATCGTCCGCGCCTGCC
Organism: Steroidobacter flavus; assembly: GCF_042651805.1. Taxonomy (NCBI): domain Bacteria; kingdom Pseudomonadati; phylum Pseudomonadota; class Gammaproteobacteria; order Steroidobacterales; family Steroidobacteraceae; genus Steroidobacter; species Steroidobacter flavus. Next base: position 1,060,694 of record NZ_JBHSDU010000003.1, read on the forward strand.
GGCATCACGACGCACGTGCGCGAACGCCCCATGTGGCATTTCGATTTGGAAACATGCACGCGCATGCTCTGCGAACAATTCGCGACGCGCGACCTGTCCGGCTTCGGTTGCGCGGAATATTCCCTCGCGATCCGCGCTGCGGGCACGTTGCTTCAATATGTTCGCGATACGCAGAAGGCGGCGCTGCCTCACTTGCGCGGGCTTCGCACCGAAGAGCGCAGCGAAGCGGTGCTACTCGACGCGGCGACTCGACGCAATCTCGAACTGGATGTGAGTTTGACGGGCCGACCTGACTGCACCGTCGCGGCCGTGCTCGATCAAACTGCGACAGCAATGGGCGGCCGCGAATTGCGCCGCTGGCTGAATCGACCGCTGCGCAATCGCGGCGCCGTCGAATTGCGACTGCAAGCGATCTCGACACTGATCGATCGCGCGCTGTACACGCCGCTGCATGATCTGCTCAATCACGTTGGCGATATCGAGCGCGGCCTGGCACGTGTCGCGCTGAAGAGCGCCCGCCCCCGCGATCTCGCCCAACTGCGCGATGCGCTCGGACGGTTGCCCGAGTTGCAACAGCTGCTTTCCGGCATCGATTCGCCGCTGCTGCGTGAGCTTGCTGCGCAGGCCGGCACCTATCCCGATCTCCAAGACGTGCTCGCACGCGCCATCGTGGAATCGCCCCCGCCCATCCTTCGCGAAGGCGGCGTGATCGCGCAGGGCTACGACGCCGAGCTCGATCAGCTCAAGCTCATCAGCGAGCACAGCGATCAATATCTGGTCGATCTCGAAAACCGCGAGCGCGAGCGCAGCGGCATCTCCAACCTGCGCCTCGGCTACAACCGCGTGTCGGGTTATTACATCGAGATCAACCGCAGCTTCGCCGACAAAGTGCCGACGGACTATCACCGTCGTCAGACGGTGAAGAACGCCGAACGTTACATCACGCCCGAGCTGAAAGAGTTCGAAGACAAGGTGCTCGGCGCGCGGGATCGGGCGTTGGCTCGTGAGAAACAACTCTATGACGAACTGCTCGATCTGCTGATCGCCCGACTCGCCGAGTTGCAATCTTCGGCGGCAGCGCTCGCGGCGCTCGACGTGCTTTCGAATCTGGCCGAGCGCGCGGTGAACTTGCGTTACACCCAGCCAGAGCTCTCCGACGATCCGGTGATTAACATCACCGAGGGTCGCCATCCGGTCGTCGAACGTTTCATCGATGGGCCGTTCGTGCCGAACGATCTGCGATTGAGAGAAGACCGACGCATGCTGGTGATCACCGGCCCGAACATGGGCGGTAAATCGACCTTCATGCGGCAGACGGCGCTGATCGTGATTCTCGCGCGTATCGGGAGCTATGTGCCTGCGACGGCCGCGCGCATCGGACCGGTCGATCGCGTGTTCACCCGAATCGGCGCGTCTGACGACCTGGCTGGCGGCCGTTCGACCTTCATGGTCGAGATGACGGAAGCAGCAAACATCCTGAACAATGCGACCAACAACAGTTTGGTGTTGATGGACGAGATCGGTCGTGGCACCAGCACGTACGACGGTTTGTCACTCGCATGGGCCTGCGCGAACCACATTGCTCGCAGCGTGCGAGCGTTCACGTTGTTCGCGACGCACTACTTCGAGCTGACATCGCTTGCGCAGGATTTAGATAACTGCGCGAACGTGCATCTCGATGCGACGGAGCATGGAGAGAAGCTGATCTTCCTGCATACGGTGAAAGACGGGCCTGCGAATCAGAGCTACGGCTTGCAGGTCGCCGCACTCGCCGGCGTACCGCCGAAAGTGATCGGCGCCGCGCGCAAGTATCTGCACGAGCTGGAGCGCCGCTCAGCAGCCGCACAGGGAGTGAAGCCGCAGGGAGAGTTGCTGCTGGAGTTCCCTGACGACGAGGAAGAAGAGGAACATCAAGCCGTCGCCGCTCTTCGCAACGTCGACCCGGATTCGATGACGCCTCGCGAAGCGCTGGACGCGCTTTATCGGCTGAAGAAGTTGGCCGCGGAAAAATAGATCCTAGCGAGCGCTCACGCCGCTATGACGTATCGGCGGCGTCGGGAGTGTCCTAGCTCTTCCCGGCAGCTTCGGACAGCAGGGACCTGCCGAAGCAGCGCTACATGGGCTCGGCGGTGTCTTCAGCGAAGCACTGCTTCGCTCCGCCGAGCGGGTGTACATGGATGTGCACCCTGGGCTTGCGCGGAGCAGGATTGCACAGCGCAATGTACAAGCGGGACGCACGCGATAGCGGGCGGAGGCGGGTGCGCGGTGCCGGGAAGAGCTAGGACACTCCCGGCGACGCGGACCACCAACGGCTCTGTCAGCGCGTTAACGCCGAAATGAACCGTTACGGAGGAACCACCCCGCCTGCTCCGCCACTTCGGCGGAGAACAACATCCCCGTGTGCGACGTAGACAACGTGATGTGATCTTTCGCGCCCGGCAGCAGCGTCTCTTCCACGAGCACGGTACCGTCATGATCCGCGTTCAGGTCCGCGAACAATCGCCCCAACCCCAATCCCATCGACCCCGCGATCACACCAACATCACGGTGCCCTCGCCATTCACGCGGCTCGAACTCCACACACTCCGCATTCACCGCCGCGCCAAGAATCGCTTTTCCAAACGGAAGAATGCGCGCGACACCCTGTGCCGCCTTCGACCCCTGCAACGGTGTGCCCAACAACACCGCCCGGCCCGGCGGCAAATCGTCGGTGAGTTGTAACGCTCGCAGGATCACGAGCCCACCGAGGCTGTGCCCGATGAAATGCAACTCGGGCACATTTTGCCCGTGCGCAAAATCCACGAGGGCCCGCACGTGATCGTTCATGGTCCCGGTCAGCGAGGGATAGGAAAACGCGTGGGCACGAAACTGCCCCTCCGCTTCGAGCCGGTGCTTCAGCACCCGCAACTCGAAACCCGACATCCACAAGCCATGGACCAGCACGACCAGCGGCGTGCCGCTTTGCCTGGAATCGTTGTTCAATTCGCCATTGCCCTTGACAGCGCTGACAGCTATGGTCGCAGCGTGCGCCGATGGGACGCAACAGAAAACTCATGACTCGGGACAAGACAAAGGGGGACAGGATGCGGACAGCGAACATGCTGACGATGGCTTGCGTACTGCTCGGCACGTCGCCCGTGCTTGCGCAATCCACGCCTCCGCCAGCGCCCACAGTACCGGCCGGCGATTGGATCGAACTGTTCAACGGCAAGAGCCTCGAGGGCTGGACCCCGAAAATCACCAAGCACGCGCTCGGCGAGAATTTTGCCGATACCTTCCGGGTGAAGAACGGCCTGCTGCAGGTTCGTTACGACAAGTATCAGAACTTCGACAGCCAGTTCGGCCATCTGTTCTATCAAACGCCGTACAGCTATTACCGCCTGGTCGTCGAATACCGCTTCGTCGGCGAGCAGGCCAAGGGCAATCCCGGCGCCTGGGCGTTCCGTAACAGCGGTGCGATGCTTCACTCGCAAGATCCGAAGACCATGACGCGCGATCAGGACTTTCCCATCTCGATCGAAGGGCAACTCCTGGGCGGCAAGAGCGACGGCAGCGCACGCCCGACGATGAACGTCTGCACCCCCGGCACCGAGATCGTGGTCAACGGCAGTTTGTATCCTGAGCATTGCCTGAACTCGACCTCGCCCACCTTCGACGGCGACCAATGGGTGCGGGCGGAATTTCTGGTGCTGGGCTCCGGTCAGATCACGCACTTCGTGAACGGCGAGAAAGTGCTTGAGTACGCGCTGCCTCAGTATGGCGGCGGCGTCGTGCATAACCACGATCCGGCCGCGAAGCCCGACGGCAAGCTGATCGAAGGCGGCTATATTTCCTTGCAGAGCGAGTCGCATCCCATCGACTTCCGCAAAGTCTCGTTGCTGAACCTGGCGGGCTGCATGGACCCGAAGGCCGGCAACTACCGCGCTTACTACGTGAAATCTGAACCGGCGGCGTGTCAATATGCCCGCCCGGCCGCCACGCCCTAACCCCCTTTGTCGAGTGCTCGCCATGTCCAACCCTCTTCGCGCGGCTGTAATTGGAACCGGTTTCATCGGCACAGTTCATGTACGTTCTGCACGGCTGGCGGGCGCGGAAGTGGTGGGGGTCGCCGCCTCTTCGCCGGAGCGTTCGGCCGAAGCGGCGAAGTCGCTAGGCGTGCCCCGCTCGTTTGCTTCAGGGATCGAAGCGGCGCGCGATAAAGACGTGGATGTCATCCACATCTGCACGCCGAACTCGTTTCACATGGAGGTCGCAAAGGCGGCACTCGAAGCCGGCAAGCATGTGGTGTGCGAGAAGCCGCTCGCTACATCGTTACAGGATGCGCAGGTCCTCAGCGATCTTGCGAAGAGCAAAGGGTTGATCGGCACCGTGCCGTTCATCAATCGCTATCACCCCATGGTGCGCGAAGCCCGCTCTCGCGTGCAGAGCGATGAGACCGGCAAGCTGTATCTCATTCAAGGCTCGTACTTGCAGGACTGGCTGATGCAGGCCGGCGATACGAACTGGCGCGTCGATGCCACCGCCGGCGGCAAGTCGCGCGCGTTCGCGGACATCGGCTCGCATCTTTGCGACGTGATCGAGTGGATCACCGGCGAACGTTTCACTTCGCTGATCGCCACCCTCGGCACGCCGATCGCCCAACGCTCCGCAGCTGCGAGCCGAGTGGCATTCCAAGCCAGCGGCGAAGTGAAAGAAACAAAGTCCGTCGACACCGAAGATGTCGCATGCCTGATCCTGCGCACCGATCGCGGCACGCTCGCGACCCTCACCGTCAGCCAGGTCTCGGCCGGTCGCAAGAACCGCTTGTGGTTCGAGCTCGACGGTGCGCAACAGAGCGTCATGTTCGATCTGGAAAGCCCCGAGCAATTGTGGATCGGCCGCCGCGAAGGCATGTCGCTGCTGATGCGCGACCCATCGCAATTCTCAGCTGAGCAGAAGCGCCTCGCCTGGCTGCCCGCCGGGCACGCGCAGGGCTGGGGCGATTGTTTCGAAGCGTTCGTGCGCGATTCGTACGCCGCGATTCGAGGTCAGTCGCACACCGGGCTGCCGACGTTCGCCGACGGCGCACGCTCCATGAGCATCGTGGAAGCCGTGTTGCGCTCCTCCGCCAGCAATCAATGGACCGCCATTTAACGACCAGGAGACACATCCATCATGATCACGCGTCGTCGCTTTCTCGAGGGCAGCTCGCTCGCTGCATTGGCCGCCATGAGTGGAGTCAGAAGTTTCGCAGCGGGCGACGGCACCGGTCCGCTGGGCCGCCCGATCGGCTTGCAGCTGTACACGGTCCGTGACGTTGCGGCCAAAGATCTGGCTGGCACGCTCGCGAAGCTGCAGACGATCGGTTTTCGCGAAGTGGAGACCGCTGGCTTCTACGGCAAGTCGGGCAAGGAGATGCGCAAGATCCTCGCCGACCACGGCATGACCGCACCCTCCGCGCATTCGAGCATGGGCGATATCCAGAAGGACATGCAGAAGCTGGTCGACGGCGCGGCCGAAGTCGGCGCGAAATATTTCATCTGCGCTTTCCCCTCGCTGCCCGGGAACAAGCCGCCGTCCGCGGCCATTGCCAAGGAAATCACGCTGGACGACTGGAAGTGGAACGCCGAGCAGTTGAACAAGTTGGGCGAAGTTGCGAAGAAGGCCGGGCTGCAGGCCGGCTATCACAACCACAATATGGAATTCCGTACGTTCGACGGCATGACCGCGTTCGATCACTTGCTGAAGTTGACCGATCCAAAGCTGGTCACCATCGAGCTGGATCTGGGCTGGGTGGTTACAGCCGGCCTGGATCCCGCCAAATACATCAAACAGCACGCCGATCGGATTTCGCTGCTGCACGTGAAGGACGTGCGCAAAGACGCGGTGCAGGCAGTGGAAGAGATCAAGGCGCAGACCATCGAAGTGGGTCGCGGCAAGATCGACTGGAAGAGCGTGTTTGCCGCGTGCGATCCGCAGCGCCTGAAACATTATTTCGTCGAGCAGGAAAACTTCACCGGTCCGACCGTCGACGCGGTTCGCACCAGCTTCGAGTATTTGAGCACGCTGAAGTCGTAATCGAAGGAGCCCTCATGTTCAACGCATTTCATCGTGGCGCCCCCTGGATCGCGGTGTTCGCTGCCACGTGCGCCATGACCGCGAGCGCGGACACCGGATCGAAGTCCGAGTGGCAGCCGCTGTTCAACGGCAGAAACCTCGATGGTTGGAAACATGTCGGCCCCGGTGAGTTCGTGGTCGAGAACGGCGTGCTCAAGAGCGTCGGCGGCATGGGCCTGCTGTATTTTCCGGGCGAGAAGTTCAGCAACGCCGTCATCCGCGTCGTGTACAAGGCGCCCGATGACAATGGCGGCGGCAACTCGGGCGTGTTCATTCGTATTCCCGAGCAGCCGACCGAGCCGTGGATGCCAGTGAACAAAGGGTATGAAGTCCAGATCGATGACAGCGAAGACGACTGGCATCGCACCGGCGTGCTGTACTCGTTCACCAAGACGCTGGCTCAGCCCAAGACCGGCGAATGGAACACGATGGAAATCGCCATCGAGGACGAGCGCACCGTCGTCACCGTGAACGGCACCAAGGTCACCGACTTCAAGGAAGGCTCGCCCGTGCCGGAAAAGAAACAGAAGTACGAGCCGGATCGAGGCAAGCGCGCCCCGGGCGGCTACATCGGGCTGCAGAATCACAGCGGGAAAGACACCGTGTACTTCAAGGAAGTGAGCGTCAAGAAGCTCAAGTAGCTTCGAGCGCAGGCGACGCTGCCTGTTTGACAGGCAGCGCGCGTTTCTGCAACCTTCGCGATGTAACCCGTTACAAAACAGCCCGCGGCGAACGGGTGACTGGGGGACCTTTGAATCCGACCACTCTTCGGCTCAGCGTCATGATGTTCCTCCAGTTCTTCATCTGGGGAGGATGGTTCGTCACGTTGGGCACCTTCCTGGGTGCGACCTTCTCCGCCTCCGGCGGCCAGATCGGCCAGGCCTTCTCGACTCAAAGCTGGGGCGCGATCATTGCGCCGTTCATCGTCGGCCTGGTCGCCGACCGCTTCTTCAATGCCGAGCGCATCCTGGGCGTGCTTCATCTGATCGGCGCGCTGCTGATGTATCTGATGTACAGCTCCAGCGGCTTCGAATCGTTCTATCCCTATGTGCTCGGCTACATGATCATCTACATGCCGACGCTTGCGCTGGTGAATTCTGTGTCGTTCCGTCAGCTGACCGATCCGGCGGCCCAGTTCGGCAAGATCCGCGTGTGGGGCACGATAGGCTGGATCGCGGCTGGCTTGTTCATCAGTACGATCGGCTGGGATGCGCAGCAAGCTGTAGCAGCGGGCGCGCTCCGTAATACGTTCCTCATGTGCAGCGTCGTCTCGCTCATCCTGGGCGTGTACAGCTTCACCCTGCCCGCCACGCCGCCGGTCCGCGCCGCGTCCCAGAGCGTGATCTCGCAGGCACTGGGGCTGGATGCTCTGCGCTTGCTCAAGGACCGGAATTTCGCGGTGTTCTTTTTGTCCTCGGTCCTGATCTGCATTCCGCTGGCGTTCTACTACCAGAACACCAATCTGTTCCTCGCGGAAATCGGCGTGACCAATCCCACCGGCAAAATGACCGTCGGTCAGATGTCCGAAGTGTTGTTCATGCTGCTGCTACCGGTGTTTCTCAATCGCTATGGCATCAAGAAGACTTTGCTCATCGGCATGGCCGCGTGGGTCCTGCGCTATGTGCTATTCGCGTTCGGCGCGCAGGATTCCGTGCTGGTGCTGCTGATCGCCGGCATTGCTCTGCATGGCGTCTGCTACGACTTCTTCTTCGTCTCCGGGCAGATCTACACCGACTCGAAGGCGGGAGAGCAATACAAGAGCTCGGCACAGGGTTTGATCACGCTGGCAACGTACGGCGTGGGCATGCTGGCCGGCTTCAAAGTGGCCGGCATGATCTACGATCAATATGCCTTGACGGCCGGACACGACTGGAAGGCGATCTGGTTGATCCCGGCGGCGCTGGCGGCGGGCGTGTTTACGTTGTTCGCCCTTGCGTTCAAACCCGAGTCGATTCAGCGCAGCGGCGTATGATCGAGCATTCCAGAGCCGTTCATAGAAGAGTGCCCCGTGTCCTCCAGTCGAGCCACTTCGATTCGCCAGGTCGCCCGTCAGGCCGGCGTGTCGATTGCCACCGTCTCCCGTGCCCTGACGACGCCGGATAAGGTTTCCGACAAAACCCTCAAAAAGGTGCTCGCTCAGGTCGAGCGAAGTCGTTACAAGCCCAATCTGCTGGCGCGCAATTTCCGCAGTAAGCGCGCCTTCTCGATCGTGGTGCTGGTGCCCAACATCGCCAACCCGTTCTTCGCCGAAATCATTCGCGGCATCGAGCAGGTCGCGCAACAGCAAGGCTATGCAGTGCTGCTCGGTGATACTGAAGGCCGCGAAGATCGCGAGGCTTATTACGTCGGCTTGGTCGAGACGCGTCAGGCGGATGGATTGATCCAACTGCATCCGCGCCTGCCGAAAGCAGCGCGCGGCGCGAATGGCACGCTCGATATACCGCTGGTCAACGCTTGCGAATACATCGAAGACGCCCCCTGCCCTCGCGTCGGCATCGACAACGCCGCGGCCGCTCGTGAAATGACCGCCTATCTGCTCGGCTTGGGCCACAAGCGCATCGGTGTGATCCTCGGTCCCGACTCGAGCCCGCTGACCAGCGATCGACTGCGCGGTTACAAACTCGCACTACGCTCGGCAAAAATCGCATCGGACGACGCGTTGATCGCGCAGGGCGATTTCACCATGAGCTCCGGCAGCACGGCCGCCGAGAAGCTGTTCAAAGCCAAGCAACCGCCGACCGCGATCTTCTGTTTCAACGACGAGATGGCCCTGGGCGCGATCCGTTTTCTCAAGCGCACCGGGCGCTCCGTGCCGCAGGACGTGTCGGTGGTCGGCTTCGACGACATCGAGTTCGCGAGCTTCTGCGATCCGCCGCTGACCACCATCGAGCAACCGACGCGCGAGATCGGTAATAAAGCCATGTCGCTGCTCTTCGACATGCTGAACGGCGGCAAGCCCGAACCGACAATGCACACGCTGCCGATCAAACTGATCGTGCGCGACAGCGCGGCGCCGCCGCCGAGGCGATAGACAACCCACCGACCTGGCTAACCAAGGGAGGCAGGCCATGCCGCTGATCGATACTGCAGGTTTGAAGAAGGAGTACGACGTCATCGTCGTCGGCTCCGGCGCCGCCGGCGGACAAACGGCCTACACGCTGACCCTGGATGGCGCGAAGGTGTTGATGCTCGAAGCGGGCCGCAATTATGTGCCTGAAGTCGAGACGCCGATGTTCAATACACCGGATCAGGCGCCGCTGCGGGGCGCGTCGACACCCGACAAGGAATTCGGCTTTTACGACGCGACCGTCGACGGCGGCTGGCAAATTCCCGGCGAGCCTTATTCGAGCGCCTCGACCGACGCCGATAAAACATTCTGGTGGTGGCGCGCCCGCATGCTCGGCGGCCGCACCAATCATTGGGGCCGCATCTCCCTGCGTAACGGCCCGTACGATTTCAAACCGAAAACTCGCGATGGGCTCGGCTTCGATTGGCCGATCTCGTATGAAGACGTCGCGCCGTATTACGACAAGGTCGAAATGCTCATTGGCGTGTACGGCGACAACAACGGGCTGGAGAATACGCCCGACTCGCCCGCCGGTTGCTTGTTACCAGCCCCGAAGCCACGCGCGGGCGAAGCGCTGATTCAGAAGCATGCGAAGAAAACCGGCGTGCCTGTGATTGCCGTTCATCGCGCCGTGCTCACTCAGCAGTTGGATTTCAAACGCAACGCCGCTCTGCTTCATCCCGGTAATCCTCGCGCGCAACAGATCGTCGCGGATAGCATGCGGGCACGCGCCCCGTGCTTCTGGGCGACGGAGTGTGGGCGCGGCTGCTCGATCAAAGCGAACTACCAATCGACAACGGTGCATCTGCCGCCCGCCATGGCGACCGGCAACCTCGACATTCTTCCCAACGCGATGGTGCGAGAAGTCGAGATGGGCAAGAACGGTCGCGCGACGGGTGTCGTTTTCATCGATAAGACCTCTGGTAAAGAGGTGCGAGCGAAGGGACGCATCATCGTGCTCGCGGCGAGCGCGTGTGAGTCGGTCCGTATTTTGTTGAACTCGAAGTCCGCGCAGTTCCCGCAAGGTCTCGCGAACTCGAGCGGCAAAGTCGGCAAATATTTGATGGACACGGTCGGCGCCAGCGTCACCGGTCAGATCCCCATGCTCGAAGACGTGCCAGCGCACAACGAAGACGGCGCCGGCGGCGAACATGTGTACGCGCCGTGGTGGCTGTACAAAGAACAAATGGCCGGCAAGCTCGACTTCGCGCGCGGTTATCACATCGAAATCGGCGCCGGTCGCGGCATGCCGAGCTTCGGCTCGACCGCCGGCCTCGCCAACTTCGTCGGCGGCTACGGCAAGAAATTTAGACAGGACATGCGGCGCTACTACGGCTCGTTCATCAGCCTGGTCTGTCGCGGCGAGATGATTCCCAACGAGGACTCGTACTGCGAGATCGATCCGCAGAAAAAAGATCAGTACGGGATTCCGACGCTGCGCTTCCATTGGAAATGGTCCGAGCACGAGAAGCGGCAGGCGCTTCACTCTCACCAGGCGTTTTCAGAAATCATCCAGAACATGGGCGGCCGCGTCACCAGCAAACAGGACCTGCTGCCCGGCGGCTTCATCATTCACGAAGTCGGCGGCGCCATCATGGGCAGCGATGCGAAGAGCTCCGTCGTCAATCAGTGGGGACAAAGCTGGGACGTGAAGAACCTGTTCATCACCGACGGCGCGCCGTTCCCTTCCAACGCCGACAAGAATCCGACGCTGACCATCATGGCGCTCGCCTGGCGCAGCGCCGACTACATGCTGTCCGCCCTGAAGCGGAAGGAGCTGTGACATGGACCGGATCAACGATTCGATGCGCGTCGATCGCCGCACGGCCCTCAAGTGGGTGCTCGCCGCCAGCGCGGCTCTGCAGCTGCCTGCAGGCGTGTCGCTCGCTCAGGACACTGCAAAGACTGTCAGTGGGTATGGCAAGGATCCCAACCTGCTGAAGATTCATCAGATCGGCGAGCTGTGGCCGCTGACCTTGAATGAACATCAGCGCGCTACCGCGACGGTGCTGAGCGATTTGATCATTCCGGCCGACGAGGGCTCGCCGGCGGCGTCGAAAGTCGGCGTCGTCGATTTCATCGACGAATGGATCAGCGCGCCGTATCCGAACAATCAGAACGACAAGCCCGTCATCGTTCAAGGCCTGGCCTGGCTCGATCAGGAGTCGCAGCGTCGCTTCAAGAATCATTTCTCCGCGTTGATGGAGAAGGAGCGCGTCGCCATTTGTGACGACCTCAGCGCGGCGAAGCCTGCCGCTCAGTTCGAACAGGCCGCGAAGTTCTTTGCGCGCTATCGCTCGCTCACCGCGGGCGGCTATTACACGACGCCGGTCGGGATGAAGGATCTGCGATACGTTGGGAACGTGGCGATGACGACGTTCGATGGGCCGCCGGCGGAAGTGCTGAAGAAGCTCGGACTGGCGTAGCCGCTAACGCAGCTTCACGTGGTCGGCGCCGATGCTTTTTCTTCTTCGATCCAGTGGAGCGCGTCGTCGAGGTCCTGCATCAGCTTGTCACGCGCATCGCTGAATCCGTGGTCCTCTGACTCGACCGAATAGAGCCGCAACGTGGCTGTATCCGCGCCGAGCAGTTGACGCGATTCGGCGGCGGGCACATACGAGTCGTTGGTCGATTGGATCACCGCGAACGGCGTTGCGCCGAGCAGCTTCAACGCTCCATAGAGTTGAATGCGATCCTCACTGTCCACCTGGATGCCTTGCTTCCGTTCGCTTTCGGTCGCGTGCAGATAATCCGCTTCACGGGTCAGGGCGATTGCCACTGCGCCTTTGAGACCATCGCGCAGCTCCGGATGCACTGCTGTGAACGCAACGGCGGACGCACCTCGCGAGAATCCGACCATGACGATCGGCGTCGAATCGGGCAACCCCAGATGCCGCTTCGCCTGCGCATACACGTCCTTCAGCCCCTCCGCCGCGCGGGCGGTGCCCACCCGCACCGATTCAGCCACCCCATCGATGGCTTCAGGCGCGCTGAAACCCGCGAGCGTATAGCCCTCGTCCGCAAGGTGTGCGAACACCGCTCGGCTGGTGCCAAACCAACCGTCGTCGCCGGTGACGAACAGGACCAGGTAGCCGGGATGCCGATCTTGATCGGGATGAACGTAGGTTGCGTGGATGTCGCGGTGTGGCGCATGCACCGGTTGCACTGTCACCGTGTACGCACCAGGCTTCGAGGAAAGCCGGGCGCCCAAGCTGGCACATCCGGCAAGAGCAATCAGACCCACTACAGCGAACAGTGTTCTCACCTGCATGATCCCGAGCGTACGCTTCGGCGATTCACGAAGGGATCGGCCTTCTCCTCTCATCCAGCTCAGTAGCAATCCCATTGGAGCAGCCACTCTCCCTCGACCTCGAAGACATACAAGTTACCATTGTCTCCGACCATCCACCGAGGCTTCTCCGCCGACGCAATCTGCAGAACGAAGTGCTTCCCTCCCGGCTCCACCGCCGATTGAATCCAGGCAGGCCATCCCCCGATCTTCGTGAACGGATGACTTTGATACTTGCGAGAGTAGGCATCGCCAGCGCTCGGGCGGCGCATGAACTTCTCATGCTGACGGTCGTCCCAGGCTTCATCCCAGGACGGCGCATCGTTCTCCGCCCGACTCCAGCGAATTGGAAACGGACGCAGAAGCGCTGCCTCCGGTGGCGTGGCGCGCGGCTCCAGACCACTACTGTCCGTGCGCACGATCAACTGCCAGCCCTCGCCGTTCTTCGCCGGCAGATTCAACGGCAGCTCCTTTGCATCGACGAACACCTGCACCATCGCGATGCCTTCGAACTGCGGCGGCTTATACGGCAACTCTTCGACGGCTACCTGGAGCAACGGAATCATCAGCCCGTTTTTGGAAACCGGCCAACTCTCTGCCGGAGGCAAAACAAACTTCCCTCCAAACCACGACGTCCTCGGCTCCGCCGGCGGCCGAAATCCCCCGATCTCCGCGATCGACACCGGGCGAAGCTTGCGATCGACGGCTTCGAAGGCTTGTTGTTTCAGAAGATCGGTCATGACCGCTTGATCCTTCCAACGACCATACGAAAGCCGAGCATGACCGCCCCAGGCAGCAAACACCCAATCAGTGCGAGCAGACTGTACTGAACAAGCAGGTTCAGCGGGAGGCCCGAGTGCTGGTGGAGCGGCGTCAATGCATACACAACCATCGCAGGCACCGGCGCGAGCGCTGCAGTCCAGAGTATTCCCAGGCGAGCCGCACGCAGGCTATGACTGAAGAAAGCGATCGGGATCAGGAATGGAATCGCTATCACCGCACCTGCGAACGGCGGCATTGGAAGGAAAGCCGCCCAGCGCGGCATGTACACGACCTTACTGAATGCAAACAAATCGAACCAGGCCACCATGGCGACAGCCAGCGCAACCGCGCTCACGCCCAACACTATTCGGTCCCTATGCACCCGCTCCTCCTTGGATACTGAAGCCTCAGGCAGATTTCGGCGAAACATCACGTTTCCGCGCAAACCTCGAATGTTAGATTACGCGTGGCTCGTGGAATGCTGTTTCAAGCTGTCGGGTCAGCGTCGCCGTCACTCGAAAACTCAAATGCGACAATGACGGCGGCATTCACCTCAACCGAGCTTGGACCGAACGCTTTGCCATCGCCGCCATCGCCGCCGACCAGACCCCGGCTGGTGTGACCGCGAACTTTGAGTTCCAGCGAGTCGGGGTTCACGTCCTCGATGTGCAACACCCGCCCTAGCGCAACGCCCGCGGCCCGACAGTAATTCTCAGCTTTTTCCCGCGCAGCAACCACGGCCAGCCTGCGCACTTCGGAGCGCACTTCCTTGATCTGTTTGGTCTCGAAAGCAACGCGCTCGATCTCATTCGCGCCGGCTTCAACCAAGGCACAGACGATCTGCTCGACCTGATCCAGGTCAGGCACCTGGACGCTGAATCCGATTCGAGCCTCATAGCCGGCGTGCTTCTGCTGGCCGTTGATGTAGTGATGCACCTGGGCCAGGGTGATTCTCGATGCGCCGAAGTCGGCGACTTTGAGACGACTCAGACATGCCTGGATGGACTGAGCCGCCTGCCGGGCGGCTGCAAAAGCCTCATCGGGCTTTTGCTCGAGTCGAGAAACGGCGCAGGTGATCGACGCGACATCTGGCGCGACCCGCAACACAGCCGAACCGAAAGCAGTGACACCGAAGGGAGATGGAATCGCCTGCTGAGGTGAGCCGTACATGCTTAGATCTCCCAGTGCGCCGCCTCAACTCCACGCATACAAAACCGCTTTTCCGTCCTTGGCCGCGCGACGATAGAAATCTCTCAAATCGACGAAGAAAGATTTGAGGATCTCAAGATTGTCCGGCTCGTCGCCCCAACCCTCGGGATAGATATAGGCGGCATCCATCGCGGCGACATCATAGTTCTTCGCCAACTTATCGATATCGACAGCGTCGAGCAAAGATGCAAATCGCTTCACTTCGGCAGCCGTATGGACCCTGGGTTGGCCGTACGGCAACTTCACTCCAACGGGCTTGCCGCCCATGATGAGCTTCGACAGAGGCTCATCCGTGCTGCCCGCGGATTTTGCCAGCAGCCAGTGAATCCCATGCCACGCCTTATCCAGATACAACCGATCGGGATTCTGGCCTTCGAAGAGCGCTTGGGTGAGCGCGACTTCGCTCTTCACCAGTTCCGGCACTTGCGGCTCAGGCATAGCAACCAAGTAGTACACGACACTTGCGTGCACCGGCCATGCGAACATGAGAATGAAAACGTAAAGCAACGATCGGATCATGCGACTCTCTCCGCTGTCTGCGTGCATCGCCTTCAGTCCAGGCGGGCTCATCGGGGTAACACACTGTCTTTATATGTTCGCCACCTGCTCATCGATTCTTCGGCAGCAGCACCTGGCTCGAACATGCCGCTCTCCGACGCTGTATCGAACGCACGAAACCCCATGTGAGCGAGGATATCCGAAATGACAGCGGCGGCTGTATTTCCTCCGCGCACATGAAATGCGAACCCCTGAACGATGGGCGCGTCTCCCAGATTGACTTCGATGCTGAATCCCGGCCCGTCGATCAACCCCCAGGCGGGATCCGTGAAATTTGCGAAAGGCACGACCTCGCAGATCTTTCGAATGATCTCGGTACGCTGACCTAGCGCCGCCGGCACAAAATCACGCGGGATGTCAGCAGGCGATACAATCGATGGCGGCATGTCCTGGACGAAGATGTCCCAACTCATACTTCTACTCCTCAGCGCAGCCGACACGTTTGCAAGGTCGTCACCTCATCCCAGTCCACGGTCGATCTTTCGAGGTCATATGATGTAGACAGGCACTGCCATCAAGCGCCGTCGTGACTCAACGATCTTTCAATTCTGCGATCGGGCACCAGCCACAGGATCGTTCCCAAAACATACAGCACCTGCGCCACCCACACCCAAAAGAAGGTCGAGACGATGGCGAGCAGATACAGCAGCGGCGAGAGCTTGCCCTTCCAGTCGTTACCGACCATGGCTTTCAGCGACGACTGAGGGCCCTGCACCTTGATGATCGTCCGCTGCAGAATTGAGTAAGCGATCGCTGCCGCCAGGAGCACGCAGCCGTAGAGCGCGGAAGGAGCTGCCTCGAAGTGATTCTCCCCCATCCAGCCGGTGACGAACGGCAATAGCGACAACCAGAAGAGGAGGTGCAGATTCGCCCAGAGAATGCCGCCGGTCACCCGCGAGCACGCGTGCAGCATGTGATGATGGTTGTTCCAATAGATGCCCACGTAGATGAAGCTGAGGACGTAGCTGCCGAACACCGGCACGAGCGCCTGCAACGCTCCCAAGGTAGGGCTATGGGGCACTTTCAGTTCGAGCACCATGATCGTAATGATGATCGCGATGACGCCGTCGCTGAACGCCTCGAGCCTGGTCGTGCCCATGTTTCCCCCGGACTTTGCAACCGGTTGTCAGGCGTCACTCTCCACCCGGCGCCGGAGTACGACATGGGTGGCCTTCTCCGACGCAACGAACTGAACGCATTCGTATCCCAGGGCGCGCACGTCCACGCCTTCGAACAATCGCTCGCCACGGCCCAGCACGACCGGCGAGATAGCGATGTGCAGCTCGTCGATGAGGCCCGGACGAAGATATTGACGGAGGGTGTTTGCTCCGCCGCCGATGCGCACATCCATGCCGTTGGCTGCATCGCGCGCCCGGTCGAGCGCCTCGTGAATACCGCCGGTGACGAAGTGGAAGGTCGTGCCGCCTTCCATCTGGAGGGGCGGGCGCGCGTGATGCGTCAGGATGAAAGTTGGAACGTGATAGGGCGGGTTAGCTCCCCACCAGCCTTTCCAGTTCAGGTCGGGCCAGGGACCGCGGATCGGTCCGAACATGTTTCGTCCGAGAATCCAGGCGCCCACATTCTTGAAGCTGCGCGCGGCGAAGTCGTCGTCGATCCCCGTGGTGCCACCGTCGGCGCCCAACACGATCCGTCGGAACGTACGTGTCGCGACCAGCCACTGATGCAAATCGGTCCCGCCGACGCCCAGCGGATTCTCGAGGTCCTGATCGGGACCGGCGCCGTAGCCGTCGAGAGAGATAGTGAAGGCATCAACCCGGACCCGCGTCATCGTCGATCCCCCAGGGAGAGCGTGTGCGCCTCAAATGTTTGAGGCGCCAATCAACTAACGGGCGTTAACCCTCCACCTTCACCGGCAGCTTCACCCGAATATGCAGCTCCTTCAGCTGCTCTTCGGACACACCCGTCGGTGCGCTGGTCATCAAGTCCGCAGCCGTCTGCGTCTTCGGGAACGCGATGACGTCACGAATGGAATCCGTGCCCGCCATGAACATCACGATGCGGTCCAGACCGAACGCGATACCACCGTGCGGCGGCGTGCCGAACTTGAGCGCTTCGAGCAGGAAGCCGAATTTGATCTGGGCTTCCTCGGCGGAGATGCCGAGCAGATCGAACACCGTCGACTGCATTTCCGTGCGGTGGATACGCACCGAGCCGCCGCCGATTTCGGAGCCGTTGAGCACCATGTCGTAACCCTTCGACAGCGCGTTCTTCGGATCGGCACGCAGAGCGGCCGCGTCTTCGATGCGAGGAGCGGTGAACGGGTGATGGAGCGCGGCCCAGCGCTTCGCATCCGGGTCCCATTCGAACATCGGGAAGTCGACCACCCACAGCGGATGCCAGCCGGTCTTGGCCAGCTTCAAGTCGTGGCCGACCTTGATACGCAGCGCGCCGATGGCGTCGTTCACGACCTTCGCCGTATCCGCGCCGAAGAAAATCAGATCGCCGTCCTGCGCGCCGGTGCGCGACAGGATGCCGGCCACCGCGTCGTCGCTCAGGAACTTGAGAATCGGCGACTGCAGGCCGTCGCGGCCCTTGGCTTTCTCGTTCACCTTCACATAGGCGAGGCCCTTCGCGCCGTAGCGTCCGACGAACGTCGTGTAATCGTCGATCTCCTTGCGCGACAACTTGCTGCCGCCTTCCGGCACGCGCAGCGCGGCGACGCGACCGTCCGGGTTCGAGGCCGGGCCGGCAAACACTTTGAAATCGCAGCCCTTGACCAGATCGGCGACGTCGACCAGCTCGAGCGGAATACGCAGATCCGGCTTGTCCGACGCGTAACGACGCATCGCTTCGGCGTAGGTCATACGCGGGAACGGGTTCGGCAGATCGTCGCCGAGCACGGTCTTGAAGATGGAGCGGATCAGCGCTTCCATCAGTTGCATGATCTGCTCTTCGCTCAGGAACGACGTCTCGATATCGAGCTGAGTGAATTCCGGCTGACGCTCGGCGCGCAGGTCTTCGTCACGGAAGCAGCGGACGATCTGATAGTAACGATCGTAGCCCGCCATCATCAGCAGCTGTTTGAACAGCTGCGGCGACTGAGGCAGCGCGAAGAACTGACCGGGATGCGTGCGGCTGGGCACGAGATAGTCACGCGCGCCTTCCGGGGTCGCCTTCGTGAGCATCGGCGTTTCGATGTCGATGAAGCCGTTGCTGTCGAGATAGTCGCGCATGGCGCGCGTCACCTGATGACGCAGGCGGATGCGCTTCTGCATGACATCGCGACGCAGGTCGAGGTAACGATACTTCAGACGCAGCTCTTCGTTGACCGGCTCGTCGTGATGGAACGGCGGGGTCTCGGAGCGGCTCAGGATCTCCAGCTCCTTACACAGCAGCTCGACCTGGCCCGAGGCGAGGTTGGAATTGGCGGTGCCAGCCGGGCGGGCGCGGACCAGGCCCTTGATGCGGATACAGAACTCGCCGCGCAGACGCTCGGCGTCGGCGAAGGTGTCCTTGGCATCGGGGTCGAACACGATCTGCAGCAGGCCTTCGCGGTCGCGCAGGTCGACGAAGATCACGCCGCCATGGTCACGCCGGCGGTGCACCCAGCCAGCGACGCTGACTTCCTTGCCGATAAGGGACTCGTTGACCTGGCCGCAATAATGGGAGCGCATGGAAAAAGGCTCGGGACGTAGGGAGCGCGCGATGTTACGGAGCCCCCCGAGGCGGCGCAAGGCAAGGACTTCCGGGGGTCGAGACGGCCAGCCGGGCCGGATTGCCCGGCGCCCGGTGGGTAGGCGCCTTCCGGCGCTGGCCGCGCCACCGCTGGCGCGGGGCGCTTTCAGATCACAGACAAGCGGCGCCGGTCAGGCGCGGGGCGATTACCGCCGTTTGGCTTTCTTTTTCGCCGGCGCAGCCTTCTTCGGGGCCGGGCGCTTGGCCGGGGCCTTGGCGGCCGGCTTCTTGCCCTTGGCCGGGGCGGCCTTGGCGGGAGCCTTCTTGTCGGCGCCGGTCTTCACCTCGGCCTTGGACTCGGCCTTCTTCTCGGCCTTGGCCTCAGCCTTGTCAGCTTTGGTGTCGCTGGAGGACTTGCTGTCCTCGGCCTTCTCGGCCGGCTCTTCGCGGTCGGCGAGGTTGCGCTTGTCCTCGCCCTCGGACTTGAAGTCCGTCTCGTACCAGCCGGCGCCCTTCAGGCGGAACACCGGAGCGGAGATCAGCTTCTTCAGCGTCGGCTTCTTGCAGCTCGGGCACTTTTTCAGCGGCTCATCGGAAATCTTCTGCAGGGTCTCGACGTAGAACTTGCAGTTGGAGCATTCGTATTCGTAAAACGGCATGGTTGTTCTCGGTCACAAACAAGGCGACTCGGCGTCGGCGCATCATAGAGGCGGACGCCGAATCTTCAAGTTGTTGCCGCTAGAAAATCAGCCCCGAGCGAATGCCAGCTCGCCATCCTTGACCGTGACACGCACCTTCGAACCGGGGCCGAACTCGCCCTTGAGGATGCGTTGAGCCAGCGGATTCTCCAGCTGCTGCTGAATGGCGCGCTTCAACGGCCGGGCACCGTACACCGGATCGAAGCCGGCTTCGGCCAAGCGATCGGTGGCCGCTTGATCGAGCTGCAGCTCGATATCCCGCTCCGCCAGCCGCTTCCGCAGATACGCCAGCTGAATGTCCACGATGGCGCGCAGCTGCTCCCGCCCCAGCGGATGAAACACCACGATGTCGTCCACCCGGTTGATGAATTCCGGGCGGAAGTGCTGCTGCACGCTCTCCATCACGGCTTGTTTCATCTGGGCGTAGTTCGCCTCGCCCGACAGTTCCTGGATGGCATGCGAGCCGAGGTTCGACGTCATGATGATGACGGTGTTGCGGAAATCGACCGTGCGGCCCTGACCGTCGGTGAGACGACCGTCGTCCAGCACTTGTAACAGCACGTTGAACACGTCCGGATGAGCCTTTTCGACCTCATCCAGCAACAGCACCGAGTACGGCCGACGACGCACGGCTTCGGTCAGATAGCCGCCTTCCTCGTAACCGACGTAGCCGGGAGGCGCGCCGATCAGGCGGGCCACGGAATGTTTCTCCATGAACTCCGACATGTCGATGCGGACCATGGCCTCTTCGGTATCGAACAGGAATTCCGCCAGCGCCTTGCTCAGCTCGGTCTTACCGACACCGGTCGGACCGAGGAACAGGAACGAACCGTTGGGCCGATTCGGATCGGAGAGGCCGGCACGCGAGCGACGGATCGCATCGGACACCGCCTGCACGGCTTCGCGCTGACCGACGACGCGCTTGCCCAGCTGCTCTTCCATGCGCAGCAGCTTTTCCTTCTCGCCTTCCAGCATCTTGGAGATGGGAATGCCGGTCCACTTGGAGACGACTTCGGCGATCTCCTCATCGGTGACTTTGTTACGCAGCAGTTTCTTTTGATCCGCCTGCTGTTCGGCCGCCGTGGCCTGAGCAAGTCGACGCTCCAGCTCGGGAATCTTGCCGTACGCGAGCTCGGACATGCGCCCGAGATCCTGCGCACGACGCGCCGTTTCCAATTCGAGCCTGGTGCGCTCCAGCTCTTCCTTGATGCCGGCGGCGCTCTGCACGGACGCCTTCTCGGCCTTCCACACTTCTTCCAGGTCGGAATATTCCTTTTCGAGCGCGCTCAGCTGTTCGTCGAGCGCCTTCAGGCGCTTCTTCGAGGCTTCGTCACTCTCCTTCTTCAGAGCTTCGCGCTCGATCTTGAGCTGAATGATCCGGCGCTCGAGCCGATCCATGGCCTCGGGCTTGGAGTCGATCTCCATCCGAATGCGCGAGCCGGCCTCGTCGATCAGGTCGATGGCCTTGTCCGGCAGCTGCCGATCGGTGATGTATCGATGCGAAAGCGTGGCCGCCGCGACGATCGCCGGGTCGGTGATTTCCACGCCGTGGTGAACTTCGTAACGTTCCTTCAAGCCGCGCAGGATGGCGATGGTGTCTTCCACCGACGGCTCGTTCACCAGCACTTTCTGGAAACGACGCTCGAGCGCGGCGTCCTTCTCGATGTACTTGCGATATTCGTCGAGCGTCGTCGCGCCCACGCAATGCAGCTCGCCGCGAGCGAGTGCGGGCTTGAGCATGTTGCCCGCGTCCATCGCGCCTTCGGCCTTGCCGGCGCCGACCATGGTGTGCAGCTCGTCGATGAACAGGATGACGCGGCCTTCCTGTTTGGCGAGATCGTTGAGCACGGCTTTGAGCCGTTCTTCGAATTCGCCACGGAATTTCGCGCCGGCGATCAGCGCGCCCATGTCGAGCGAAAGAATGCGCTTGTTACGCAGGCCTTCGGGCACTTCGCCGTTGACGATACGTTGCGCGAGACCTTCGACGATGGCGGTCTTGCCGACGCCGGGCTCGCCGATCAGCACCGGGTTGTTCTTGGTACGGCGCTGCAGGACCTGCACGGTGCGGCGGATCTCGTCATCGCGGCCGATGACCGGATCGAGCTTGCCCTGCTCGGCACGCTCGGTGAGATCGACGGTGTATTTCTCGAGCGCCTGACGGCTCTCTTCGGCATTGGCGTCGTTGACCTTCTCGCCGCCGCGCAGCTCGTCGATGGCCTGCTCGATGGAGCCTTTCACGGCGCCGGCATTCCGGAGCACCGTGCTGATCTGGCCTTTATCTTCGAGGGCTGCGAGCACGAACAACTCGCTGGAGATGAACTGATCGCCGCGCTTCTGCGCGAGCTTGTCCATCACGTTCAGCAGACGGCCCAGCTCGTTGGAAACGTGCACTTCGCCGGCCGTGCCTTCGACCTTGGGCAGCTTGTCGAGCGTTTCTCCCAGCTGCGAACGCAGCAGGTTGACCTTGACGCCGGCCTTGTCGAGCAGATGTCGGACCGTGCCGCCCTGCTGATCGAGCAGCGCCACGAACAGGTGCGCCGGCTCGATGTACTGATTGTCGCGACCCACGGCCAATGACTGGGCATCGGCCAGGGCCTGCTGGAATTTGCTGGTGAATTTGTCCATTCGCATCTGAATTCTTCCCGGGCGCAGCCCTGCAATTGGCGCCTCTCAACCTTGCCAGCGATCTGGGGAGAAAGGTCGGGGAATTCAACTGTGTTCCTGACCAAAGAACACCCCGGACTTCTCCGGGCGGGCTACGGGTCAGTGCGCCAGGCTGTGGCTGACGTAGATCACCGCCACGCCGAGCACGATATACACCAGCTGCCAGACGCCCGAGCCCGGGTCGACCTTGCGGTGAAGGCCGGGAATGAGGTCGGCGACCGCAATGTAAAGAAAGCTCGATGCCGCCAGCACGATGGCGTACGGCAATACGCCCTGAACCTGGGCCAGCGCGAAATACGCCGCCACGCCCCCCACCACGGAAGTCACGCTGGTGAGCAGATTGAGGGTCAGAGCGCGCAACGGCTTCATGCCGCCATTGAGCAGAATGGCCAGATCGCCGACTTCCTGTGGGATCTCGTGCGCACACACCGCCATGGCGGTCACGATGCCCAAATGCACGTCGGTCATGAAGGCCGCGGCGATCAGCACGCCGTCGAGGACATTATGGAAGCCGTCGCCGATCAGGATGAGCATGGCCGAGGCCTGATCGCGGCGCTGGTCGTGCGTGCCTCCATGAGCGTGTGCGTGCACGTGGTTGTGGTGGTGCCCGTGGACATGCGCGTGCGGTTGCGGTTCGGGGTTCACGTGAACCTCGCACACGTCGGCATGGCAGTGCCGCCACAGCACCATCTTTTCCAGCACGAAGAACAGCAGCAAGCCGCCGAGCAGGGTCATGCCCAGTTCGTGCGCTTTGGAAACACCCGCGGCTTCTACGGCATGTGGGAGTAGACCCAGCAGCGCGGCGCTGAGTAAGGCGCCGGTCGCGAAGCTCACCAGATGCGGAAGGACGCGCGTGCGCACCCGGTCTGGCACGACCAGGAAAATGGAAGCTGCCAGCGCGCTCAAGAAGCCGCCGATGGCAGTAAACAAAATGATCCAGCCGAGCAGATGCATGTTTCGGAGATTCGCGAACCGGCCGCTTGCCAGTCACGCCGCAGCAGACTCGCGAGCTAACAGACGATGTTGGTTATGACCGGGCAGGTTATCACGCGTGTCAAGCGGGCCGGCCGTCGCGCCCGGCGTCCTCGCCCTCGAGCCAGCGGTCACCTGACCATACAAACACCGATCATGGCATCGCGGTCGCCGTCCCCGCTTGTCGATGCGTGCTACGGCTCGATACGTACTACGGCTCGATGCGTACTACGGCTCGATGCGGGCTACGGCTCGATGCGTGCTATGACTCGAGCCAGACCAGCGTGGCCATGCGGCCAGTGCGGCTCGCGCGGCGGTAGGAAAAGAAACGTTCGCTATCGGCGAAGCAGTTAAAGCCGCCGCCGTACACGGCGGTCACGCCCAGCCTTGCCAGTTCGTTGCGGGCCAATTGATACAAGTCGGCCTGCCAGCGACCGCGTGCGTTGCTTTGAAACGCAGTGGCGTTTTCGGTCGCTAGTTTCAAGAAGGCTTCGCGAACGTCGTCGCCAACTTCGAACGCCTCCTGTTCGATGGCGGGGCCGAGCCAGGCCATCAGCTTCGATGGCTGAATATCGAGCGCTTTGATCATCGCGCCCAGGACGCCGCCAGCAAGGCCGCGCCAACCCGCATGAGCCGCGCCGACTCGCGTGCCGTCGCGATCGCAGAACAGGACGGGTAAACAGTCAGCAGTCATGACGACGCAAACCGCGCCCGCGCCGCGAGCAACGGATGCGTCCGCCGTCGGCGGCGCTGCCGGCGTCGCGCCTTCGGCGCTCGCCGGGTTGTTTGGGGAGCGGCTTGCGCCGGCCGCTTCGCTCGAACCCGCGCCCTTGCCGATAATTGAGCCGCCTGCCTTGGTTTCGCTCGAACCCGCGCCCTTGCCGATAATCGAGCCGCCTGCCTTGGTTTCGCTCGGACTCGCGCCCTTGCCGCTGGTCAAGCTCGCATCCTTGGCGTCGCTCGGCCTCGAACTAGAAGCATTGCGGAAGCTCCCAGCCACGGCGCCACTGGTCGCATCGACGACGTTGATCCCGTGCACCTGATTCAACCAGATCGGCTCGGCCGGCAACTTCAACGCGGCCCGAACCAGCCGCCGATTCTCCGCGACGGCCGAAGGCTCGTCGCCGACGTGCGAGCCGAGATTCAGGCTGGAAAACGCCCCCTCGCTCACCCCGCCCGTGCGCAGCGTCGCGGCTGCTTTCACATTCAGCGGCGCGGGCCAGTTGGGAGTAATCCAGTCAGCCATGACCTTTAGCGCCGTTTAGCCGCGGCGGCGGCCGCCGCCGTGTCGGCAGCGAGTATGCCCAGCAGCTCCTGCATATCGGCCGGCAACGCCGCTTCATTCTCGATCGGCTTGCCGCTCACCGGATGCTCGAACGCGAGCCGGGCCGCGTGCAGCGCCTGGCGTTTGAAGCCGCGCAGCGCCGCCACCAACTCGGGCGACGCGCCCTTCGGCAACAACATACGACCGCCGTAAACCTTATCGCCTACCAGCGGATAATGGATATGCATCATGTGCACGCGGATCTGATGCGTGCGCCCCGACTCCAATTTCAACCGCACGTGCGTGTGGCCTCGATATCGAGTCACGACCCGATAGTGAGTCACCGCCTCGCGGCCGTTTTCGCGCACGGCCATCTTCAAACGATCGACCGGATGACGATCGATCGGCGCATCGACCACGCCGCCGCCGGTCATCACGCCGACGCAGACCGCCTCGTACTCACGCTCCACTTCGCGAGCTTCAATCATGCGCACCAGGGCCGTATGAGCTTCGACGGTCCGAGCGACGACCATGAGCCCGCTAGTGTCCTTATCGAGCCGATGCACGATGCCGGCCCGGGGGACCTGGGACAGCTTGGCGTCGAAGTGCAGGAGTGCATTCTGCAGGGTGCCGGCCGCGTTGCCCGCGCCCGGGTGAACGACCAGCCCAGCGGGCTTGTTGAGGACCAGCACGTGCTTGTCCTGGTGAACAATGTTCAGCCCGATCTTTTCGGGCTCGACGCTGACCTGGTCCGGCAGGGTGGCGTTGATTTCGACGCTTTCCCCGCCCAGCACCTTGTCCTTGGGGCGCAGCTGAGCGCCGTTCACCCGGACTTGGCCGGCGTCGATCCACTCCTTGATCCGGGTGCGGGAATAGCCCTCGAGCAGGTCGGCGAGCACCTGGTCCAGGCGCTGCCCGGCGTGCTCGAAGGGGATGGTCAGCTGGTGGTTTACGGGTTCGGACATCTTGGGGGGAACTGTAGCTATACTCGCCGCCTCCAAGGGGGACGGATTTGAAAATCCATCCCCGCCACGGCGTTACTGCCGGGCGGCACGAGTACTAGAATCGCTTGCAAAGGGCCTGAATTCTCGCATGCGGATCCTCTTCTTGACCACGGCGGCGCTGCTGGCGCTGAGCCTCACCGGTTGCGGCAACAAGCCCAAAGAGCAGATCGGCAATGCCGACAAGCTCTATGAGATGGCCAAAAAGGCCTCCGATAACGGCAATTATCGCGACGCCACCCAGTACTACGAGCAGCTCGAGGCGCGCTTCCCGTTCACCAACGCGGCCCGCCAGGGGCAGCTGGACCTGATGTACGCCTACTACAAGAACCGGGAGCCGGAGGCGGCCATCGACCAGGCGGACCAGTTCATCCGTGAGAATCCCGCCCACCCGCGCGTCGACTACGCCTACTACATCAAGGGCCTGGTGCAGTTCGAGCGCAACCCGAACTTCCTGGAGCGCTGGTTCAACGCCGACCTGTCGCAGCGTCCCCCGATCGACGCGCGCAAGTCGTTCCAGTCCTTCCAGACCCTGGTGCAGCGGTTCCCGAACAGCGAATACGCCGAGGATGCCCGCAAGCGCATGATCTTCCTGCGCAACCGCCTCGCCTCGTACGAGGTTTATGTTGCCGGCCATTACCTGGAGCGCGGCGCCTACGTGGGCGCGATCAATCGCGCCAAGTACGCCATCGAGAACTACGACGGCTCACCGCAGATCCGCCAGGCGCTGGAAATCATGGCCGAGTCGTATCGCCGTCTGGGCATGACCGATCTCGCCGCCGATACCGAGAAGGTGATGGCCGAGAACTACGCGCAGTTGAACGAGCCGCAGGTCGAGCCTGAGCAGCAGAAGAAACATTGGTGGAAATTCTGGTAGCAGGCTCCTGCTACCGAACACCGGGCAACTTCAGACCTTGGTCTTGTAGCCAGAAGTAATCGGATACCGCCAGTCGCGACCGAACGCCCGGTCGCTGATTCTCACGCCGGGCGGCGCCTGGCGACGTTTATATTCATTGCGCTTCACCATCTCGAGCACGCGACCCACAGTCGCGCGATCGAAGCCGCGAGCGGCGATTTCGTCGACGGACAAGTTGTCCTCGATGAACAATTCGAGAATGGCGTCGAGCACGTCGTACTCGGGCAGCGAATCCGAGTCTTTCTGATCGTGACGCAGCTCCGCCGACGGCGGACGCTCAATGACCCGCTCGGGAATCACGCGACCGATGGAGTTGCGGTACTTCGCGAGCCGATACACCAGCATCTTGCTGCAATCTTTGATGGGGGCGAACCCGCCGGCCATATCGCCGTACAGCGTCGCATAGCCCACGGCCATTTCGCTCTTGTTGCCGGTCGTGAGCACCATGCGGCCGGTCTTGTTCGAAATCGCCATCAACAGCAGGCCGCGGCTGCGCGCCTGAATGTTTTCTTCGGTGGTGTCGGGCTGCCGGCCGGCGAACACGTCCTTGAGCGCGTCGAGCGCGGTCGCGAACATGCCTTCGATGGAAATCACGTCATAGCGAACGCCGAGCGTCTTCGCTTCTTCAGCGGCGTCGTCGAGACTCCATTGCGAGGTGTATCGCGACGGCATCATCACCGCGCTCACCCGATCGGAGCCGAGCGCATCGACGGCGATGGCCAGCGTCAACGCCGAATCGATGCCGCCGGAAAGACCGAGCACGATGCCCGGGAAGCGATGTTTGCTGACGTAGTCGCGCACGCCGAGCACGAGCGCGTTGTAGACGCTCGCTTCTTCGGACAGCGGCGGCTCGATGTGCGCAGGCTGCGGCACGACCTTGCCGTCGACGAGATCCACCTCGACAGCAAACAAACCTTCGATGAACGGCGGAACCCGTTGCACGACTTCGCCCTGCGCGTTCATCACGAACGAGCCGCCATCGAACACCAGTTCATCCTGACCGCCGAGCAAATTCACATACACCACAGGCAAGCCGGTGTCTTTCACGCGCGCCCGCACGACATCTTCGCGACGCTCTTGATAGCGCAGCGAATAAGGCGAGCCGTTGATGACGACGATGAGCTGTGCGCCGGCGGCTTTCGCGGCCCGCGCGGGATTCGGTTCCCAGATGTCTTCGCAGATCAGCAGCGCGATGCGAATGCCTTTCAGCTCGAAGATGCAGGTGTCGCGACCGTGCTTGAAATAGCGCTTCTCGTCGAACACGCTGTAGTTCGGCAGCTCCTGCTTGCGATAGGTGGCAATAGTCTCGCCATCGCAAAGCACGGCCGCCGCGTTGTAGATGCCTTCCTCGGCGTACTCGGGATAACCGGCGACGACAGTGATGCCGCTGGTTTCATTGCGCACGCGATCCATCGCTGTTTTCACCTGCCGGCGCAGACCGCTATGAAACAGCAGATCCTCGGGCGGATAACCACTGAGGCTCAACTCGGGAAACAACACCAGGTCGGCGCGCATGTCGTCACGAGCTTGCGCGGACGTGTCGATCAACCGCTGGGCATTACCCGCGACATCGCCGACGAACAGGTTGAGTTGGGCCAGCGCGATACGAAGAGAGGCGGACATGGCCTGATGATAGCGCTTGCGGAAAGGAGCGATCTGCGGGCGAAATCCGCGGCGGCCGAAACCGCCGCGGACCTGAGCTCATTACTTCTTGCGAGCCGGAGCCTTGCTCTTGGCCTTGGCGGGCGCGGCTTTCGCCGGCGCGGTCTTCTTGGCCGGAGCCTTCTTCGCCGCGGCCGCAGCCTTCACCGGCTTTTTCGCAGCAGGAGCGGCCTTGGCAGCCGGCTTCTTCGCTGCAACCTTGGATTTGGCAGCGGGCTTCTTCGCAGCCGGAGCCGCCTTCTTCACAGGCAACGACACGACCTTCGCCTTCTTACCGCCCTTGGCCAGCTGTTCGATGATGGCCTTGCCCAGATCGGCCGGGCTCTTCACCGTGCGCACGCCAGCGCGCTCGAGCGCGGCGAATTTGTCAGCCGCGGTGCCTTTGCCGCCGGAAACGATGGCGCCAGCGTGGCCCATGCGCTTGCCCGGAGGCGCCGTGACACCGGCGATGTAGGACACGACCGGCTTGGTGACATTCTCGCGAATGAATTCAGCGGCCGCTTCTTCATCGGCTCCGCCGATCTCGCCGACCATGATGATGCCTTCGGTCTTCGGGTCTTCCTGGAATCGCGCCAGCACGTCGATGAAGTTCATGCCGCGCACCGGATCGCCGCCGATGCCAACGCAGGTGCTCTGACCGAGCTTGGCATTGGTGGTCTGGAACACGGCTTCATACGTCAGCGTGCCGGAGCGCGACACGATGCCGATCTTGCCCGGCTTGTGAATGAAACCCGGCATGATGCCGATCTTGCACTCGCCCGGGGTGATGATGCCGGGGCAGTTCGGGCCGATCAGCAGGCTGCCGTAAGCGGCGAGCGAGGCCTTCACTTTCACCATGTCGTTCACCGGAATGCCTTCGGTGATGCACACGATGAGCTCGATGCCGGCGTCAGCCGCTTCGATGATGGCGTCGGCGGCGAACGGCGCCGGCACGTAGATCATGCTGACGGTCGCGCCGGTTTCCTTCACTGCTTCACGCGCGGTGTTGAATACCGGCAGGTTGAGATGCTTTTCGCCACCGCGGCCCGGCGTCACGCCGCCGACCAGCTTGGTGCCGTAAGCAATACATTGCTCGGAATGGAACGTGCCTTGCTTGCCGGTGAAACCTTGGCAAATAACGCGCGTGTTCTTGTTTACGAGAATAGACATGGTAGTGCTGAATATCTGTTAACGGTTGAACGAAGCGCGCCTTACTTCGCCTTGGCGGCGGCGACCACTTTCTTGGCCGCATCGGTAAGGTCCGCCGCCGGCGTGATCGCGAGGCCGCTGTCGGCCAGGATCTTGCGGCCGAGCTCGGCATTCGTGCCTTCGATGCGCACGACCACCGGCACGCTCACGCCGACATCCTTCACCGCGTGAATGATGCCTTCTGCGATCATGTCGCAACGGACGATGCCGCCGAAAATGTTCACCAGGATGGCTTCGACGTTCTTGTTCGAAAGAATCAGCTTGAACGCTTCGGTGACGCGCTCACGAGTCGCACCGCCGCCCACGTCGAGGAAGTTGGCCGGCGCGCCGCCATGCAGCTGCACCAGGTCCATCGTCGCCATCGCGAGACCCGCGCCGTTCACCATGCACGCGATATTGCCGTCGAGCGACACGTAGTTCAGCTCGTGCTCGGCCGCCGCGCGCTCCATCGCGTCTTCCTGGCTGGCATCGCGCCACTTGGCGAGCTCCTTCTGACGGAACAGCGCGTTGTCTTCGATGTTGATCTTGGCGTCGAGCGCCACCAGCTTGCCTTCGCCGGTCACGATCAGCGGATTGACTTCGAGCAGCGCGCAGTCCTTTTCGAGGTACAGCTTGTAGAGCGCCTGCGCGATCTTGCCGAACTCGGCGATCTGATCGCCTTCCAGCTCCAGACCGTACGCAATCGCGCGAGCGTGCGAGGGCATCAGGCCGGTGGCCGGATTGATGTTCACGCGGGTGATTTTCTCCGGCGTGTGCTCGGCGACTTCTTCGATGTCCATGCCGCCGGCGGCGGAGGCGATGAAGGCGATGTGGCCTTTATCGCGATTGAGCACCAGGCTCAGGTACAGCTCGCGCGCGATTTTCGAGCCCTGCTCGACGTACACCTGGCGAATCGGCAGACCTTCCGGGCCGGTCTGATGCGTGACCAGGCGCTGACCGATCATGGCCTCGGCCGCCTTATCGGCCGCTTCCGGCGAATCCACCAGCTTGACGCCGCCGGCTTTGCCGCGGCCACCGGCGTGAACCTGTGCCTTGACGACCCATTTCGATCCGCCAAGCTTGCGCGCGGCTTCGGCAGCTTCGCTGCCGGTGGCAGCCACAATGCCTTTCGGGACCGGGATGCCGTAACTGGCGAACAACTCTTTCGACTGGTATTCGTGCAGGTTCATGGGGCTTTAGATGCGCTGGCGAAAATGGGCGGTACTGAATTCCGGACTGGTCGGTTCCGCGGGGTTAAAATCGCGACGGTGAAAATAACGACAGTCAAAGGCCGCGTATTCTGGAGGAATTCGGCCGGGATGCAAAGGCACGATCACTAAGAAATGTCCTCGGAGCCCTCATTGAAAATCGGTGAACGGCCGCAGGCGGAGCCGCCGGCCGAGCCCACCCCCACGTTGCCCTGGGGCTCCTCGGAGGAGCTGGCCTGGCGCGTGCTGGCGCTCGTCAATCTGTTTCGGCTGCTGATTCCGCTGCTGCTGATGGTGCTGTACTGGACGCTCGAGCCGCGGCTGGTCGGACAAGCGAATGCGCGGCTGTTTTTCTTCACCAGCATTGCGTACTTCCTGTTCGCCGCGCTGTCGATTCCGACGCTGCGGCGGCGCTGGCCCGATCGCATGTGGCAGACCGCGTTCAATGTCGGCGTCGACGTACTGGCGATTTCGTTTCTGACCTACTCCAGCGGCGGCATGAACAGCGGCCTCGGCGCGTTGCTGGTGCTGCCTATTGGTGCAGCGAGCTTTGTCGTCGGACAGCGACTGGCACTGATGTTCGCGGCGGTCGCGGCGCTGGCACTTTTGTTACAGCAGGCTTTCACGACGCTCGCGGCTCGCAGCGATCCGGCGGATTTCGCATCGGCGGGCATCGTCGGCGCGCTGATGTTCATCGTCACGCTCGGCGTCGGGCCGCTCGCGCGCAGCCTGCGTGAAAGCGAAGAGCGCGTGCGCCAGCGCGAAGTCGACGTCGCCAATCTCGCCGAGCTGAATCAATTCATCGTTCAACACTTGCGTGAGAGTATTTTGGTCGTGGATGACCACGATATGATTCGTCTGATCAACGAATCGGCCGCATCCATGTTGAACGGCCATGAAGTGGCGGCCGGCACGCCGCTGGGCGAAGTCTCGCCGCGCTTGTTGTATTTGCTCGATACCTGGCGTCGTCACTCTTATGACTGGCAGTTGAGCTCGCTGTCATTGCTCACGTCCGACGGCAGCAGTCTCGTGCAGCCGCACTTCGTCTCGTTGCGCAGTAACGGCGGCGGCGGACCGACGCTGATTTTTCTCGAAGACACGACGCTGATCGCCGAGCGCGTTCAGCAATCGAAACTGGCCGCGCTCGGCCGGCTCAGTGCCAGCATCGCGCACGAGATCCGCAATCCAGTAGGCGCGATGAGTCACGCCGCGCAATTGCTCGCCGAAGCGCCGCAACTCACCGCGCAAGAGCGGCGCCTGACTGACATCATCACCAAGAACGGCGATCGCATCAGCCTGATCATCAACAACGTCCTGCAATTGTCACGCAGGGACTCGACGCGCCAGGAGCGCATCGAGCTGAACGGCTGGCTGGAGGACTTCGTCGGCGAATTCCGGCAGACGGCGCAGGTCGATGCCAGCAAGCTGTACATCACCACCTCCGCGCCGGAGCTGGAAGTGCGCATCGATCCGTCGCATCTCCATCAACTTATGTGGAATCTGTGCGAGAACGCACTGAAGTACGGCCGCAACTTCGATTCCAATGATGCGATCGAGATCCGTACCGGCCGCATGGCGACCTCGGAACGGCCGATGCTGGAGGTGCTGGATCGCGGCCCGGGTATCACCGCGACCGACGCAGAACGAATTTTCGAGCCGTTTTTCACGGCCGGTAAGGGTGGCACGGGTCTGGGACTGTTCATCGCCAGGGAGTTGGCCCAATGCAATCGCGCCGTGCTGATTTATGAGCCCCGCTCCGGGGGTGGTAGTATTTTCCGTCTCGTGTTCGCCGATCCTCAACGTTGGGAAACCCAGTGAAGAAGCCCCGCGCGCTCGTCGTGGACGATGAGCCGGACATCCGCGAGCTGCTGAGTATCACGCTCGAACGAATGAATCTCGACGTGACCGCGGCCGACACGATTGCCGCGGCCACGCGTGAGCTGCGCGCCAATGCGTTCGATCTTTGCCTGACCGACATGCGCCTGCCCGACGGCGACGGGCTGAGCCTGGTCGAGTGGATTCAAACGCACAAGCCGCAGACGCCGGTCGCTGTCATCACCGCGCATGGCAACGTCGAGACCGCCGTGCGCGCACTGAAGCTCGGCGCATTCGATTTCATTTCCAAGCCGGTCGACGTGGCGGCTTTGCGCAAGCTCATCGTCGCCACGCTCAAGCTGGGCGAGAGCGTCGAGAGCACGATCCAGCTGCCGCAGGTGAAACTGCTCGGACGTTCGCGCGCGATGGAGCAATTGCGCGAAATGATCGAGCGCGTCGCGCGCAGTCAGGCGCCCGTGCACATCTACGGCGAGTCAGGCACCGGTAAAGAACTGGTCGCGCATCTGATTCACGAAGCCGGCCCGCGCCGCGAAGGGCCGTTCGTACCGGTGAATTGCGGCGCCATTCCCACCGAGCTGATGGAGAGCGAGCTGTTCGGTCATCGCAAAGGCAGCTTCACCGGCGCCGTCGCGGACAAGCAAGGTCTGATTCAATCCGCCGAGGGCGGCACATTGTTCCTGGATGAAATTGCGGATCTGCCGCTGCACATGCAAGTGAAGCTGCTGCGCGTGATCCAGGAGAAAACCGTCCGGCCGGTCGGTGAATCGCGCGAGCAACCTATCGACGTGCGCATTTTGTCGGCGACTCACAAGAATCTTTCGGCGCAAGTCGCGGAAGGAAAATTCCGCGAGGACTTGTTTTACCGCGTGAACGTCATCGAGATCCGCGTGCCGCCGTTACGCGAGCGCCTGGAAGACATCGATGAGCTGGTCGACTCCATCATCACCCGTCTCGGCCGGCAGATCGGCAATCGATCGTTGCGCATCACCGAAGCCGCCTCGAAAGCGCTGCGCGAATATCACTTCCCCGGCAACGTGCGCGAGCTGGAAAACGTGCTGGAGCGCGCGGCAACGCTGTGCGTGAACGGCGTAATCGATGTGGGCGATCTGCAGCTGCGGCCCAAGGTCGCGAACAACGAAGTCCCGATTCCCAGCAGCGTCGCTCCAGGCGAGAAACTCGGCGACGCGCTCGAAGACATCGAACGCGACGCGATCGTCCGCGCGTTGGAGCAGACCCGCTACAACAAGACCAAGGCCGCGCAGCTGCTCGGCATGACCTTCCGCTCGCTACGTTATCGGATCAAAAAGCTCGGGATCGAGTAGCAAGCGAGCGCGCTCGATTCGCCGACCGGCCGTCGCCAATTCCGCTTGTCTCCGCTGAACGTCGGCATCTGACGCAAATGGTCACTTTGCGCCCCGACGTGACCGGGTCAGGCCGAATCGGCAATGTGACTTAACTGCGCAACACCCGCTTCATCCTTTGTAGTAACAGCAACTTACGAGACGGACGCATCGCTGGCACAGCCTTTGCTTTGGTACTCTCGCTGGCGAAATCAGCCGCTGTTGTTTCGAACCCACTGTCTGGAGATTTTTTCATGATGAAGCAGGTCCAAAAGGGTTTTACCCTGATCGAATTGATGATCGTGGTTGCGATCATCGGCATCCTGGCGGCTATCGCCATCCCGGCGTATCAGGACTACACGATCCGTTCGCAGGCCACTGAAGGCTTGAACCTGGCGAGCGCCGTGAAGGCGAGCGTTGCTGAGTACTATGCCGACAAGGGCGCATGGCCGACCGACCTGGTTGGTAACGCTGCTGGTCAGCTGGGCTACACCAACAACCCGAGCGGCAAGTACGTCGCCAGCGTTACGCTGAGCAACCCGGGCACGATCCGTATCACGTACGGCAACCAGGCCAACGCGAACCTGACCGCGACCCCGCTGCTCGACCTGCGTCCGCGCCTGAGCACCAACGGCGACGTGATTTGGGTTTGTGGCCGCGCCACGGCTCCTGCCGGCGTGACCGACCCGACCGTTCCGTCGGCTGTCGATGGCACCACGGTGCTCGCGAAGTACCTGCCTTCGAACTGCCGCACTTAATGTGCCGGCCACTGTAATCGCAGTGATCGAAAGCCCCTCTCCGGAGGGGCTTTCTTTATTTTGGACGGGGCGAAAAACACGCCGCTCGTGTGAGCCCGGTCACGCTGAAAAGCCGCTGAAATATGCGAGCATTGCCGCTGATTTGACAATTTGCATGCTGCCCGGCTTACGGTAAAACTAACCGTCATTTTTCCGCCCTCCACAATCCCCATGGCTGACAACGTCGCACCGGCTCTCAATCCGCGCCTGGTCATGCAGGGCCTGCCACAGCGCCTCATTCAGGATGGGCTGGTCGACGAGCAGGCCATGACGCAGGCCATGACGGCCGCCAAGGAGAGCGACACCAACCTGGTCTCGCACCTAGTGAGCCAGGGCATCGCTGATGCCAAGGAAATCGCCATCGCGGCCGCGCAGGAGTTCGGCGCGCCGCTGCTCGACCTCGATGCCATTCAGCTCGACCTCGATGTCGTCAAGCTGGTCTCCGACAAGCTGCTGGCCAAGCACCGCGTACTGCCGCTGCTCAAGCGCGGCAAGCGCCTGTTCGTCGCCGTTTCCGATCCGACCAATCTGCATGCGCTGGACGAGATCAAGTTCCAGACCGGCCTGTCCATCGAAGCGGTGGTGGTCGAAGAGGACAAGCTGCAGAAGATCGCCAACAAGACCATGGAACAGGTCGACACCCAGATGCCGGCGCTGGCCGATGACGATCTGGATTTGGAGAACCTGGAAGTCACCGGCGGCGACGAGGATGACAATGGCGCGGCCGCGAGCCGCGACGACGTGGAAGACGCGCCTATCGTGCGCTTCGTCAACAAGGTGCTGCTCGACGCCATCAAGCGCGGCGCCTCCGATATTCACTTCGAGCCCTACGAAAAGTCTTATCGCATTCGTCTGCGCCTCGACGGCTTCTTGAAAGAGATCGCGAGCCCGCCCGTGCAGCTGGCAATCAAGCTCGCGGCGCGTATCAAGGTCATGTCGCGTCTGGACATCGCGGAACGTCGCATCCCGCAAGACGGCCGCATCAAGATGCGCATTTCGAAGAATCGCGCCATCGACTTCCGCGTGAGCACCTGCCCCACGCTGTTCGGCGAAAAGATCGTCGCGCGTATTCTCGATCCTTCCAGCGCCATGCTCGGCATCGACGCACTCGGCTACGAGCCGGCGCAGAAAGAGCTGTACATGAATGCGCTGGCGCAGCCGCACGGCATGATCCTGGTCACCGGCCCGACGGGTAGCGGTAAGACCGTGTCGCTGTACACGGGCTTGAACATCCTCAACAAAGAGGACACGAATATTTCCACCGCCGAAGATCCGGCGGAAATCAACTTGCCCGGCGTCAATCAGGTCAATGTCAATCCGAAAGTCGGCCTGACGTTCGCCTCGGCGCTGCGCGCGTTCCTGCGTCAGGACCCGGACGTGATCATGGTCGGCGAAATCCGAGACCTCGAGACCGCCGAAATAGCGATCAAGGCCGCCCAGACCGGCCACCTGGTTCTGTCCACCTTGCACACCAACGACGCGCCGAAGACGTTGACCCGTCTGATCGACATGGGCGTGAAGCCCTACGCGATCGCGACCTCGGTGTCGTTGATCATCGCGCAACGCCTGGCCCGCCGGTTGTGCAATAACTGTAAAGTGCCGATGGAAATGCCTGCCGAAGCATTACTCAAGGAAGGCTTTACGCAGGAAGAAATCGACGAAGGTATCAAGATCTACAAGCCGGTCGGCTGCGGATCGTGCACCGACGGTTACAAGGGTCGTACCGGCTTGTATCAGGTGATGCCGGTGTCTGAGGAAATCCAGCGCATCATCCTTCAGGATGGCAACGCGGTGGATATCGCCGCGCAATCGGCCGCGGAAGGCATCTGGGATCTGCGCAAATCGGGCCTCTCCAAGGTGAAGGCCGGCATCACCAGTCTGGAAGAAATCAATCAGTGCACGGTCGAGTGACCGCGCATACTTGCAAAGTCATCGAGCAAGGACCTAGACCATGGCCCAAGTAGCATCCAGCCAGCAATTCCCGTTTGTCTGGGAAGGCACGGACAAGAAAGGCAAGCGCATCAAGGGAAAGATGCTCGCGGTGTCCGAAGCCGCGGTCAAAGCCGATCTGCGCCGTCAGGGCGTGCTCGCAAAAAGGGTGCGCAAGGAAACGCAGCTGTTCAAGAGCGGCAAGAAGGTCGATGCCGCCGACATCGCGCTGTTCGCCCGTCAGCTCGCCACCATGCTGCAGGCGGGTATTCCGATGGTGCAATGTTTCGACATCATCGGTAACGGTCACGACAAGCCTTCGGTGCAAAAACTGGTGCTGGCGATTAAGGCCGACATCGAATCGGGCACCTCGCTGCACGAAGCGCTCGGCAAACATCCGCTGTATTTCGACGATCTGTTCGTGAACCTGGTCGAAGCCGGCGAGCAGGCCGGTGCGCTCGAGACCTTGCTCGACAAGATCGCCACCTACAAGGAAAAGACCGAAGCTCTGAAAAAGAAAATCAAAAAGGCGCTGTTCTATCCGGCGGCGGTGCTCGCGGTTGCGGTCATCGTCACGGTCATTCTGTTGATCTTCGTGATTCCGCAGTTCGAATCGCTGTTCAAAGGCTTCGGCGCCGATCTGCCCGCGTTCACGCAGATGGTCATCAACATGTCGAAGTTCGTGCAGACCAAAGGTTGGATCCTGGCTGCGATCTTCGGCGGCGCGGGCTATGCGTTCTTCTATTTCAAGAAACGTTCTCGTCCCATGCGCCGGACGCTCGACCGCATGATGCTGAAGGCGCCGGTCGTCGGACCGATCATGGAGAAGGCCGCCATCGCTCGTTACTCGCGTACGCTCGCGACCATGTTCGCCGCCGGCGTGCCGCTGGTCGAAGCGCTGACCTCCGTTGCCGGCGCAACCGGCAATATCGTGTTCGAGGAAGCCACGCTGAAGATTCGCGACGAAGTCTCGACCGGTCAGCGTCTGCAGCGCTCGATGGAATCGACCGGTCTGTTCCCGAACATGGTCATTCAAATGATCGCGGTCGGCGAAGAGTCCGGCTCGCTGGACGCCATGGCCGGCAAAGTCGCGGACTTCTACGAAGCGGACGTGGACGCGGCCGTGGATGCGATGAGCAGCTTGCTCGAGCCGCTCATCATGGCCATCCTGGGTGTGCTGGTCGGCGGCCTGGTGATCGCGATGTATCTGCCGATCTTCAAGCTCGGCGCGGTCGTGTAAGCTCCGACCTTACTTCCAATAACAAACGAACGCCGCGCCCGCTCAAAGGCGCGGCGTTTTTGTAACTGACCATGCAAGACTTGCTGGGCTCAACGATGTACCTGCTGACCTCCTCGCCGACGGCATGGACGGTCTCGATGCTGGTGCTCGGCCTGCTGGTCGGCAGCTTCCTCAACGTCGTCATTCATCGCCTGCCCATCATGATGGAGCGGGAATGGAAAACCCAGGCTCAGGAAATTCTCGGCCCGAACCTCTACGATCCGCCGCGCGCCGCGCCTGTCGAGCAGCAGCCGTACAACCTCGTCGTGCCCCGCTCCGCTTGTCCGAAGTGCGGAGCGCCGATCACGGCGCTGCAGAACATTCCGGTCATCAGCTATCTGTTCCTGCGCGGCGCCTGCGCCAGGTGCAAGACCAGGATTTCCATTCGCTATCCGTTAATCGAATTGTTCACCGGCGTGGTCTCGGCGGCCGTCGCGTGGAAGTTCGGCTTCACTTGGTATTGTGGAGCGGCGTTGCTGCTCACCTGGGCCCTGGTGGCGTTGAGTGCCATCGATATCGATCATCAGCTGTTGCCGGACGACATTACGCTGCCCTTGCTGTGGCTCGGTCTGCTGCTCAGTCTCGCACCGACGCTGCCGGAATTCGGCCTCCCGGTCGATGCTCGCTCCAGCATCCTGGGCGCAGTGTTCGGTTACCTGAGCTTGTGGAGCATCTATAAGCTGTTCAAGCTGCTCACCGGCAAGGAAGGCATGGGCTACGGCGACTTCAAGCTGCTGGCCGCACTCGGCGCCTGGCTCGGCTGGCAGATGCTGCTGCTCATCATCCTGCTCTCCGCGTTCGTAGGCGCGGCGGTCGGTATCGCACTGATCGTGCTTCGCGGCCGCGACCGGAACATTCCCATCCCGTTCGGCCCCTACCTCGCGGCCGCCGGCTGGATCGCTTTGATGTGGGGCGATCGGCTGGTGAGCTACTACGTCACGACCACAGGGCTGAAATAGCTCACAACTGCTGAATGGGCCAATTGCCCGGCCCGCGCGAGCCTCCTACACTGGCCGCGATGAACGCCACTGCCCCCAAGAATTTCCGTCCCCTGCTGATCGGGTTGACCGGCGGCATTGCCAGCGGCAAGAGCGCCGTCGCGGAGCTCTTCGCTCAGCTCGGCGCTCCTGTGCTGGATACCGATCAAATCGCACGCGACGTGGTCGAGCCCGGTACGCCGACGCTGGCCAGGCTGGTCACGGAATTCGGCAGCGACATTCTCGATGCCAGCGGTCGTCTCGATCGCGCCCGCATGCGAACCCGCGTGTTCGCCGATCCGGAGCAACGCAAGCGCCTCGAAGCCATCACGCATCCGGCGATTCGAGAAGAGCTGGCGGCCAGAGCACAACGCGCGCAAGGGCCTTACCAAATTCACGTCATCCCGTTGCTCGTCGAAAGCGGGCGCGCCGATCTCTACGATCGGGTGTTACTGGTGGACACCAGCCAGGAGGATCAGTTGAAACGTCTGCTGGCGCGCGACGGCTCGAGCGAGGAACAAGCCCGGCAAATTCTCGCCGCGCAAGCGTCACGCGAAGACCGGCTCGATGCCGCCGACGATGTCATCGTCAACACCGGCACGCTGCAGGATCTGCATCAGTTCGTGCAGACCCTGCATCGTAACTACACGGTGCTGTCCGAGCGAATCAACGCTCAGAACTTATAAGCCAGCTGGGCGCTGACGATATCCACGGCCGACGTCTGCTCGCCGATCAGAAAGCCCCGCGCCACGGCGTTGCCGTCGTCTTGATTCAACGGCACGTCGTCGGCAAACAAATGCGCATAGCCGACGTCGACAACCCACGCGTCGGCGGGCTTCCACTGGGCACCGATAGCCACCCACGTCCGCTCTGAATCCGGCAATCGCGCGGTACGCGTGCTGTCCGGAACATTGGTGCCGTCGTAAGCGACACCGCCGCGCAATTTCCATTGATCGTTGAGCTGATACGTCGCGCCGATCGCATACCGCCAGGTGTCTTTCCAACGCTCCGGCGTTACTGACAACACCGCGCCGGTGTCGCGCACGATGCGCAGCTCTTGAATGCTGCTCCAGCCGGTCCACGCGACATCCGCCAACAACTCGACCTTGCCCATCCGGTGATAGAAAGAAGCCGTCGCGATGTCCGGCAGTTTCAAATCCACCGTCGCCGGGCCGGTGGCCAATGTTGCTCCGGGCGCGGAGGCGGCTGCGATGATGCTCTGTCCAATGGCATTGGTCGAAGTCGGCGCGTCGAAACGCACGCCACCTTCGAGCGTGTAGTCGATTGTGGATCGATACGAAAGACCCACACGCGTGTCATCCGAGAACTCGAACAACACGCCGGCATTGAAGCCCCACGCACTGTCATCGCCGCGCACGGCGGTGTGACCTTCGAGCCCGGCGTTGGCTTGAATCAACCCCGGCACGGCGATCGCGGGCACCTGACCGGCGGCCACCAATGTTTGCAATCCTTGCGCGACGACCGCGGTGTAGTTCACCGAGTTGGTGAGCTCCGCCGTAATGCGCTGATAGTCCGCACCGATGCCAAAACTCAACTGCTTGTTCACTCGCCACGACAGCGAGGGATTGAAGTTATAAGTCTGGATCTCGTTGTTGAGCGACTGGAAGCGGCCCATCCAGCCGTTGTCATACTCGAGCTTCAGGCCGAACGGTGCATTGATGCCGAAACCAAAGGCGAACTGATCGTTGATCGGCAGCGCGAAATAAGCCGCCGGCACCGCATTCCAACCGCCAGCGTCGCCACCCTCGCCGCCCAACGGCTGACCGAGCGCGACTTGCGAGTTCTGATTGTTGAACTCGGATTTGATGAGCACGCCGCTCGCCACCACCACAAATTCAGTTTCCGTGAGCTTCGCGAGACCGGCGGGATTGTAGAAAATCGTAGTCGCATCGTCGGCCGCGGCCGCCGTGCCCGCGAATGCGGTCCCGAGCCTGCTCGAGCTCTGTTCCAGCAAAGCGAA
This sequence comes from Steroidobacter flavus, assembly GCF_042651805.1. Classification (NCBI taxonomy): domain Bacteria; kingdom Pseudomonadati; phylum Pseudomonadota; class Gammaproteobacteria; order Steroidobacterales; family Steroidobacteraceae; genus Steroidobacter; species Steroidobacter flavus. The sequence continues at coordinate 1,101,002 of NZ_JBHSDU010000003.1, forward strand.
GCCGGACGCAAACGCGCTCGAGGACGCGCAACATAGAAGCAGGCCCACCGGCAATACGTACCGGCGCCCCGCCAATGCGCGCTTCACCGAGGATGAGATTTGTTTGTTCATGATGGCGACCGTCTTACCGTAGACAAATCCAAGAGAGTTGAACGCGCACTCATCGATAGAGTTCCGCGCGGGCCGCTGAGGCCCCTGTTGCGAAAATCGAGGATGTGACCGGGCACCCGCGCCCGGCATGAATCGTTGCTGAGCATGGCCCGCATACGCATTGGCATTTCCGGATGGCGCTACACGCCCTGGCGCGGGGTGTTTTATCCGAAAGATCTGCCCCAACGACTGGAGTTGCACTACGCATCGCGCGTGCTGCCCACGATCGAGATCAACGGCTCCTTCTATTCGTTGCAATATCCGGCGAGCTACCAGAGCTGGCACGACGAGACCCCGGACGATTTCGTATTCGCGGTCAAAGGCCCGCGCTTCATCACGCATATGAAAAAACTGCGCGATGTGGAAACGCCGCTCGCGAATTTCTTCGCCTCCGGCGTGTTCAATCTGCGCCGTAAGCTCGGTCCCATTCTCTGGCAATTCCCGCCCAACTTCAGATATGACCGACAAAAGCTCACAAAGTTCTTCGAGCTGTTGCCGCACGATACCGAAGCCGCGTTGAAGCTCGCGCGCGGGCGCGATTCGCGCATGACCGGCCGGTCCAGGCTGGCGATCGACACGCGTCGGCCGCTGCGACATGCGATGGAGATCCGTCACGAGAGCTTCTGCGATCCGTCGTTCATCGAACTGCTTCGCGAGCACAACATCGCACTGGTGATCGCCGAGACGGCACAGCGCTTTCCCATGATGCACGACATAACCGCCGATTTCGTGTACATGCGTCTGCACGGCGACAAGACGCTCTATCAAAGCGGCTACAGCGATCGCGCACTGGAGAAATGGGCCAAGCGCATCGAAGCCTGGCATAGCGGGAGCGAGCTGCGCAGTACTCAGAAAGTCACCAAGCGCAAGCCGCCGACGTCTAAGCCGCGAGACGTCTATTGCTACTTCGACAACACCGACGTGAAGCTGCGTGCGCCCGTGGACGCGCGGACGCTGATCAGAAAGCTGGGCCTTTGAACTACTTCGCCGTGACCCAGCGACGCTCGACCCAGCCGAACACCCACTGCACGAGCAGTGCGAGCACCGCGGCGGGCACCGCGCCCTCGAGAATCAACTTCGTATCATCGAGCCGGATACCGGTGAGGATGGGCTGACCATAACCGCCGGCACCGATCAGAGCACCGAGCGTCGCCGTGCCCACATTGATCACAGCAGCCGTTCTTACGCCAGCCAGCATCGAGCGTGCGGCGAGCGGCAGTTCGACATAGCGTAACCTCGCTATGCGCGGCAGGCCCAAAGCCTCGGCAGACTCGCGCAGATCTCTCGGTATATCTGCCAACCCAGTGTGCGTGTTCCTGAGAATCGGCAGCACGCTGTATAGAAACAACGCCACGATGGCGGGCGCGTAACCGATCCCGAGCCACGGAATCAGGAACACCAGCAACGCCAGTGCCGGCAAGGTTTGCAAGATATCCGCGATCGCAAACACTACTCGCCCGACGCCACGGCGATAGCACGCGATAATTCCCAAGGGCACAGCCACCAGCACTGCCAGCCCGAGCGAGATGCCCACCATCGCCAGGTGCTCACGGGTCCGCTGCCAGATGCGGGCGGCTCGCGATTGAACTTTCGCCTCAGCACTCACATGCAACTGGTCGCGCAGAAAACTCGCCGCGATCTGCGCCTCGGGTTCGCGATCCAACGCAGCTCGTGCGTTCATCTTCGTCATGGCCCTTTCATCGATGCGTCCGCCAAGACGATTCAAAGATTCTCGAATCGCATCGGACACGTCGTCGCGACAGACGATGATGGCGTCATAGACCGGGAAGAATTTAGCGTCGTCCACCAGCGTCGTGAGATCGTAGTGAACGATCTCGGCGTCCGTGGAATAGAGATCGGTGAGATCCAGCGATCGGGATTGCAACCCGCGATACGCAAGATCATGCGACAGACCGCGAACATCCTGCTGCGGCAAACGATAGTGAGCGCGAATGCCCGGCCAACCATCGGCGCGCTCCATGAACTCGTTACTGAACCCGAAACGCAGCGTCGGATGATCGGCGAGTTGCGACATGCGCGTGATGCCCAACTCCGCCGCACGATCGCGCCTCATGCCGAGCACGTAGGTGTTATTGAACCCTAGCGACGTCGACGTCCAGATGGATTGTTTCGCCAACGCCTCGCGCAGCTCGGCATCGTTGGTGATGTTCTGGCTGGAGAAGATTTCTGTACGAAGCGTTCCCGTGTACTCGGGATAGCACTGGATGTCACCGCGGACGAGCGCGCTCCACAGCACTCGAGTACCGCCAAGCTGACGTCGATGCTCGGCATCAAAGCCAGCCTCTTCCGTCAGTTGAGCCGCGATCTCGCCGAGAATGACCGACTCGGTAAATGCCTTCGAGCCAATGACTGTCTTGGCAGCAAGTGCCGTCGAGCCGAAGCTCAGGACGGCAATCGTCAGCATCACACGAAACCAGCTGCGCGACTCAGGCATCGAGCGCCTCTGTATGTAGCCCGCGCTGCGCTTTCACGAAGTCGCTGACGAATTGCTCGGCGGGCGCGTCGATCAGGTCTCGATAGCTGCCCCGCTGCACGATCTTGCCTTCACGCATCAGCACGATGTGCTGCGAAAAGAACGCGGCCTCCGCCATGTCGTGCGTCACCAGCAGCACCGACTTTCGCAGCCGCTGAAATAAACGACGCAGATCCTCCTGCAAGCCATGCCTCACCATGGGATCGAGCGCCCCCAACGGCTCGTCGAGCAGCAGGACGGCAGGATCGAGCATCAGCGCACGCATCAGACTCACGCGCTGCCGCTGGCCGCCGGAAAGGTTGTTGGGGAATCGATCCAGCGCATCGAGGGGCAGCTGCACGAGCTCCGCCAGCTCGCTGACGCGAGTCGCGATCCATTGGCGCTCGCGCTTCAGAAATCGCGCCGCCAATGTCACGTTATCGACCGCGCTCAAATGAGGAAACAAGCCGCCGGACTGAATCACGTAGCCGATGCGATGACGAATCTCGAGCAGATTATCCGGCGCCAATGCGCGGTCGGTCACGAACACCGAGCCCTGCTGAGGCCGCACCAGTCCGGCGGCCAGCTTGAGCAAGGTCGACTTGCCACAGCCGCTCGGACCGATCAGCGCCACAGTTTCGCCCGGCTCGACTCGCAGGCTGACGTCATCTACCGCGACCGCGTGCGGATAGCGGTGGGTTACATGCTCGAAGGCAATGGCGCTGCTCATGTGGCCGCAAGCTTAAAGCAAAGCTCGCAGGTCTCCCACCCAGCAGCACAAATCAATCGCACGAGGACGCAGGAACGGCCGATTGCATCTGCGCCGCCCGAGGCGGACACTCACTGACTATGGCCGATATCCCCAGCATTGCCGCCTCCGTTGCCTCCTTGAAACAGCACCTGGAGGCGCACCGTTACATCTGCTCCGATCAGATCGCCACCGCGGTGTACCTCGCCTATCACCTGCGCAAGCCGGTATTGATCGAAGGCCCGCCCGGCGTCGGCAAGACCGAGCTCGCCAAGACCACCGCCGAGATGTTCGAGCTGCCGCTGATCCGTCTGCAGTGCTACGAAGGGCTCGATGAAGCCAAGGCGTTGTACGAGTGGAAGTATGGCAAGCAGCTGCTGTACACGCAGGTGCTCAAGCAAACCCTGGATGAAGTTCTGCAGGGCGCGAAGGGCTTTGCGGAATCGGTGCAGCGACTGCATGAGTTCGGCGATATCTTTTTCTCTGAGGAATTCCTCGAGGCACGCCCGCTGTTGAAGGCGCTGCGAGAAGAGCGTGGCTGCGTGCTGCTGATCGACGAGGTGGACAAGTCCGACCACGAGTTCGAGTCGTTGCTGTTGGAACTGCTGTCGGACTATCAGGTGTCGATTCCGGAGATCGGTACCGTGAAGGCGCGACATACTCCGCCGCTTGTATTCCTGACCAGTAACAACACGCGCGAGATTTCGGACGCACTCAAGCGCCGCTGCCTGCATTTGTATATTCCGTTCCCGGACATCTCGCTCGAGCAACGCATCGTCAACGCTCGCGTCCCGGAGATCGCCCCGCAGCTGCGCGAGCAATTGGTTCGGTTCATTCACGACCTGCGCGAACTGGATCTGAAGAAGGTGCCGTCCATCAGCGAAACTATCGATTGGGCGCGTACCCTGCTCCTGTTGCACGCGGACCGGCTCGATCCGGAGGTAGTGCGCAATACCATGAATGTGATTCTGAAGTTTCAGGAAGACATCGAGAGCGTGCAGCCCGAGCTGCGCGGCCTGACCGACAAGGCGACTCGCTCCTGACAACGTCATGGACCAGTTGCTGACCAACTTCATCCGGGCGCTTCGTAACGCCGACGTGCGCATCTCGCCGGCGGAGACGCTGGATGCATTCAGCACGGTCCAGTTGGTGGGCTATCGAGATCGGCAGTTGTTGAAGGACAGCCTTGCTCTGGTCCTGCCCAAGACGCCGGATGAGAAGGCCGCGTTCGACACGTGCTTCGATCAGTTCTTCTCGTTTCGCGAGCGCTCGCCTTTACCCGCATCGGATGCCTCTGGTAGCGATGGCGACAGCTCTGCCACGGATGATGGCGACGACGCACAGCCCGGCAATGCCGATGCTGGCGGCAGCGGCGAATCACAGGGCAAGCGCACCGGACGCGGTGAAGGCGGTAGCAACGCCGTGCACGTGGCTCGCGAAACGACCGATGAGACTGAATCGCTCGGCATCGGCGAAATGTCGGCTGCTCAATCCGCGCTCGGTCAGCTGCTCACGCGAGCCAACACGATCGAGATCAACGTGGCCATCAGCGCCGCCGGTCAGCAGGTCAAAGTTCACCAGATCGAGCTGTTCACGCAGAAAGGTCTCTACACCCGCCGCATTCTGGACGCGATGGGCCACACTGAGCTGCAACAGGAAATCTTCACGTTGATGGCCAGCGACGCGATCCCTGACCGGCGTCTGGCGCAGGATCTCGGCCGGCGCCGCGACTGGCTGCACGAGCGCATCCGCGACTACGTCGAACATCAGTTCCTATTGCACGCCGATGTCACCGGCCGACGCCTTCGCGAGAGCCTGCTCCGCAACTTGCGACTGTCGACCTTGGAGCAGCGCCATCATCGTCTGCTTCACGACCTCGTTCACCGGATGGCCCGCAAGCTCGTCGCGGCGTACTCGCGCCGACGCAAAGTATTTCGTCGCGGCCAACTGCACGTGCCCCGCACGCTGCGGCGAAATTTGAAATACGACGACGCGATCTTCGACCTGCACTGGAAATCGGTGAAAACCGACCAGCCCAAGGTCTTCGCCATCTGCGACGTGAGCGGCTCGGTCGCGAACTACGCACGCTTCATGCTGATGTTTCTATACAGCCTGGAGGAAGTGCTGCCGAAGGTGCGCTCGTTCGCTTTCTCTTCCGACCTCGGCGAGATCTCCAACCTGTTCGCACGCAACGACATCGACGACGCCATCGCGCTGGCCCTGCGCCAGTACGGCAACGGCTCGACCGATTACGGCCAGGCACTCGCCGATTTCCGCAAGCTGTGTCTGGAAGAGATCGACAAGCGCAGCACCGTCATCATTCTCGGCGACGCACGCAACAACTATGGCGATCCGAGGACGGACGTCCTCAAAGAAGTTTACGACCGCGCACGCCGCGTGATCTGGCTCAATCCGGAGTCGCGCCCGGCATGGAACACCGGCGATTCCGAGATGCGCCATTATGCGCCGTACTGCCATCAGGTGGATGAATGCGGCACGTTGACGCAACTCGAGCGGGTCGTGAGCCGGCTGCTGCAATCGCAGCGCTAGCGAGACAGTGGTGCGCACTTCGCGTGTGCGCACCACTTAGATGATGATCAGCTGGTCTTGTTCTGCAGCTTCACCACGCTGGTCGCCATCGCAATCATCGAAGAGATGTCGCTCAGCGTGGCCGGCACGATCAGCGTGCTCGACGCCTCATCCGCCAGCTTGCCGAATTGCTTCACGTACTCTTCCGCGACGCGCAGCTGCATGGCTTCCATACCGCCAGTGCCCGCCAGCGCCCCACCGACGCGTTTCAAGCCTTCAGCAGTCGCAGTGGCAACCGCGAGAATGGCTTCGGCCTGGCCGTGCGCTTCGTTGATCTGCTGCTGCTTCTTCGCCTCGGATTCCTTGATCACGCGCTGCTTCTCGCCTTCCGCCTGGTTGATCTTGGCATCGCGATCGCCTTCGGAGGTGAGCACGACGGCGCGCTTCTCTCGCTCGGCGCGCATCTGCTTTTCCATCGCGTGCAGCACATCCTTGGGCGGGTTGATGTTCTTGATCTCGTAGCGCAGGACCTTCACGCCCCACGCGGCGGACGCGTGGTCGAGCTCGCTGACCACGTTCGCATTGATCGTGGCGCGTGCCTCGAACGTGCGATCGAGATCGATCTTGCCGATCTCACTACGCAAGGTCGTCTGCGCCAGCTGGATGATGGCGAAGCGATAGTTGGTGATGCCGTACGAAGCGCTGCGCGCATCCAACACCTGCATATACAGCACTCCGTCGACGCCAACCTGCACGTTGTCCTTGGTGATACATACCTGCTCGGGAATATCGAGCGCGTCTTCCTTCAACGTATGTTTGTAAGCGATGCGCTCGACGAACGGCACCAGAATGTGGAAGCCCGCCTGTAGCGTGCGGCTGTAGCGGCCGAGCGTTTCGACCACGAACGCGCTCTGCTGAGGCACGACGATGGCGGTTTTCATCAGGACGATGAACACCAGCACAAGGAAAGCCAGCACCACAAACATAGTTGTGCTCACGAGTACCTCCTCCAGGGTTGACGAATATCGACAGGAAGGCGCGTCAAGCGATCGCGCGCACCATCAGCACCAGGCCATCGACGCGCGCGATCACCGCTTCCCGGCCGGCTTCGATCGGCGTCTCATCGACGTTGCGCGCGGTCCAGGAAGAGCCGCGATAGTCGACACGGCAGGTTTGCGAAGGCTCGAGCCGGACCGGCACGGTGACCCGATCGCCGACGGTCAGGCGCTCTTCGACATGGCCAGTGCGATTGCGCACGAGTTCATACGCGCGCTTGCGAAAGGTGAGCATCGAGGTAACGGCCAGGACGGAGAGCGCGAGAAACTGCACCCAATCCGGCATGTTCACGCCAGCGAGGCCGAGGAAGCCGATGATGGCGGCGGAAATGCCAAAGAACACGAGGTAGAACTGCGCGTCGAGCACGAACATCTCGAACGCGAGCGAGATCGCGGCGACGATCATCCAGGCCCACCAAGCCATGACAGCCCCTCCTCTGCAAGTCGCGCAGATATTACCAGCATGGCGCCCGCCCTCGCTGGAATGCTCACCGGCATGCAGCCGCGATTTGCCGGCGGGCGCTTGCCTGGCTGCATCCAGCGGTGCCTTCGGAAAGAAAGAAGTCAGGCGAGCCAGGGACTGTTACGCCGATCTGCCACCAAGAGGCTCCTTCCATGACCTATGACAAATCCTCACCGCCGGACGCCACGGATGCCGGCCTGAACCGCCGGCAAGTGTTGCTGGCCATGTCCGCCCTGCCGCTCGCCGCCGCCGGCGGCCAGGCGCTGGCCGATGTCGCGACTGACGATCCGTTGGCGGGCATGACGGTCGTCAACACGCTCGGTTCGCTGTTCGGTTACGACGTGGCCGCGGACATCATGAAATCCACCAGCAATATCATCGTCCATACATTGCCGGGCATGGTCACCGACTCGGCCGTGCGCGACACGCTGGCCTCCGGGCTTGCGGCCGTGAACGTCACGGTCGGCTATGTTTCGGGCGATGCGGATCCCTTCGAGCATACGGTCGCGGACATCGGCCGCTTCGACCGCATTCTCCGACAGCGCCCCAATCAGCTGATCAAAGTGCTCACCACGCAGGACGTGCGTCGCGCTCGCGCCGAACGCAAAGTCGGCGTCATCTACGGTTTTCAGAATGGCGAGATGGTCGGCAACAAGGCCGAGCGCGCCGAAATCTTCACCGACCTGGGCGTGCGCGTATTCCAGCTCACTTATAACAAAGCGAACCAGATCGGCGACGGCTCGATGGCACCGGAGAATCGCCCGCTCACCGCGTTCGGCCGTCAGGTCGTCGAGCATCTGAACACGCAGCCCGTGCTGATCGACCTGTCTCACAGCGGTCAGCAAACCTGTCTGGATGCGGCCCGGGTGTCGAAACGTCCCATCTCCATCAGCCACACCGGCTGTCGTGCGCTGGTCGATGTGCCACGAAACAAGACCGACGAGGAGCTGCGATGGGTCGCGGAGAAAGGCGGTTACGTGGGCATCTACTTCATGCCGTTCCTGGCGAAAGACGGCCACGCGCGCTCCGAACATCTGATCCAGCATCTCGAGCACGCGATCAACGTGTGCGGCGAGGATCACGTCGGCATCGGCACCGACGGCGCCACCTCTGAAATTCCAAACATGGCGGAATATCTGAAAGCGCAGGCCGACTATGTCGCGGAACGCAAGCGGCAAGGCATCGCCGCACCGGGCGAATCCGGCACGGCCCCGTTCTTCGTTGCCGATCTCACCGGACCGGAGCAATTCCGCAAGCTGGCTCGGCTGCTCAAGAAGAAAGGCTGGTCGACGACCCGGATCGAGAAGGTCTTCGGCGAGAACTTCCTGCGCGTCGCCAAGGAAGTGTGGGGAGCGTGATGCCTGAGGAGGCGGTCCCAACAGGACCGCCTCCTTCGTTCGAAGTCAGCGCGGGCGCACTCCAGCCGCCTGCCACATCTCCTCGGAACGGAACTGCACGCCGTTCTTCATCACCAAGGTCGCTTTGCGCACGTCGCCGATCTGAACCGTGGGATCGCCGTCGACCAACACCAGATCCGCGAGCTTGCCGGCTTCGATGGAGCCGAGACGCTTGCCCTCGCCGGCAACGTTTGCCGCGCCCAATGTCGCCAGATACAACGCCTGCGACGGCGTCAGGCCCGCTTCAACATAGATTTCCAGCTCGCGAGGCAGTGCCACACCCGCCATGCCATCGGTGCCGGCCACCATCGGAATGTTGGCCTCGTACATCTTCTTGAAAAACTGGCGCAACTTCACGAACGACTCGCGCTGATGCTCACGCGCGTCGGCATCCTTGGCGGTGCCGCTTGCGATGGAAGCGCGAGCGATCAAAGGCGGAAGACGATTGAACATCGCGGCGATGCTTGACGGCGGGTGACCAGGCTCGCCGAGCACTGTGTCCTCGATCACCGTCAACGTCGGATCGAGCGATGTATGCCGCTGTTGTAACAGCGCGATGAAGTCCGCGACCGGCTTCGAATTCAGATCGAGCTCACGCCCGTGCTCGGCAACGGCTAGGAACCGGGTCATACCGTTGGTCTTGTTGTTGATCTCCGGTCCCATGAAATTCAGCATCCAGAAGTTCGCATGCTGAACTTCGTCGTAGCCCGCGCGGACTGCCTGCTCCATGTTCATGCCCGCCGGAATGTGTCCGCTGACGCGCATGCCTTTCGCGTGCGCCGCCTCGACGATCACGGGCACCAGCTCCGGCTTCAACGAGCTGTACAGTTTCACTTGCGGATAACCGTTGCTCGCGAGCTTCTCCACCACGGCACGCGCTTCTTCAGGCGTATCGACGAGCAGCTTGGTCGGACCCGCCAGTGGGCCTTTGCCATCGACCATGCCCGCAAGAAAGATGCGCGGACCGGGCAGCTTGCCACTGTCGAACGCTTTTCGGCGCGCCAGGATCGAATCCATATCGTTCGCCAGATCGCGAACGCTGGTGATGCCCGCGGCGAGATACATCAAGCCATCGCTGTTCGCGGAAACGTGCACGTGCATATCGAACAAACCGGGCAGCAGCGTCTTGCCACGACCGTCGACGACTTGCGCGCCCGCAGGTATTGCCACCGAAGCATTGGCACCGACCGCTTCGATGCGATCGCCACGCACGACGACCGTTTGCGACCGACGCGCCTGCCGCGCGTTCGCGTCGTAGATAGAAACGTTTTGGAAAACGACCGCTCCGCTCGCGCGGCGCGCCAGCTTTTGCGCCTGAGCGATCTCTCTTTTTTCGAGCGCTTCGTCCTGCGCCCGTAACAGCTCGGGCACGGCCGCTTCGGCTCCTTTGCGGACGCCCGACAGCCAGACATTGCCCTCGAACATCAACTCACGCGAATCGTCCAGCCAGATGGGACTGGGGCTGAAGCCAACGCCTTCGATGAGATAAAGCGTGGCCTTGCGCTTGCCCGCGGCGGTGTCGATATCGCGAGTGAGCACCTTCTCGATGCTGGCGCGACCACTCGGCAGCAGTGGCAACGCTCGATCCTTGCTCGACAACAGCGCTCGCGCCAGCACGGTGGACACATCGGATGTCATTTCGTGCTGCATGTAGAAGCCGGGCGTCGGCGTGCTGCCTCGATCCGCCGAGCTGGTCCAGACGGCGAGCTCGCCTTGCCGGCGAAACTGCTCGTCCACCGGGACCTTCAAATAGCTCACGCCCTTCACGCTGAGCTCGAGCGGCAAGCCGTTGGCATCGGTGCGCACGACTGACGTGACATCCGGCCCGCGGCCGCGATCCACGAAGCTGAAATTGACGCGTCGGGTCTGGCCTTCGTTGACGACCGTCATCTGGCCGCGTGCCGTGCCGGCCACCAGAATGGCGTACTCACCGTCGGCATGAGCGGGCACCTGGCCCAAGAGTAATCCGCCGCACAGGCCTGCCAGCCAGCGCGCACGCAATCCGATTCGAGCAAGCAAAGGACTCTCCCCTATCAGTTGCAGCGGAAAGCTGCATCGACAGGCAGTCCTCCAGAGCGCCGAACTCTTTCCCCTAGGCAGCCCCGGCAGCGTCCAATCGGTTGCGAATTTGCTGGAGGCTGTCGAGATAGCGCCGATCCCGGCGCAACGCGAACGCGTGATAGACCAGGATCGGAATGAGCAGCGCGGACACGAGGGCGACTTTCCGCCAATCCAGGCCCGCCTTGGCGTAGGCAACGATGGCACAGAACGCGACCGCCAACGCCGCCAGGATGTAGGACGAGCTGGCCAGGCGAATGCCGGCGCGGGTTTGTCGAATGGAAATATCCAGCGCCTGGTGGACGGTCTCGGTGCGAATCTGGCCGGTGTTCGCTCTCGTCCACAAGCTCAGCACGAAGCCCGCGCCGGCGTAAGCGATGGTGGCAATTCCGATGAGGCGGGCCGCCCATTCGGGCTGTATCAACAGCCACACGCCGAACGACAGCGCGGTGGCCGCGGTGACCAGATCGAACGCGAATATCAGCTTGCCGTTGCGTGCCCGGCGCGCAATGGTGGCTCGCACGACTTCGACGTCGGACTGCTGTGAATCGGCTCGCCACAGCTCCGCAAGATCCGCCCAGCCCGGATCAGTCTGGTTATGCATCCTGCGAAGCCTACAGCAGATCAGTCCTGTGCGGTAAATGCGCTGCGAAGCATCGCCTTGGCGCGAGTCAGACGAATGGAAATGACGTTCGGCGAGAGGTTCAGAACATTGGCGATTTCGCGGGGCGTGAATCCTTCCAGCGTCAGCACCACCAGCTCACGCATGCCGAGCGGCAATTGGCGGACCTGCTCCATCAAGAGCGCCTGGCGATGTGTGATGTCGGCATGCTCGAGCGGCGACGGTTGTGGCGAGGGCTCGAGCTCCGTCAGCTCCGTCGTACGCGGCCGGGACGCTTCACGAGCGACATGACTGACGCCGCGATTGTGAGCGATGCGCGCCAGGAACGTTCGTAACAGCGAGTCGTTGCGGAACGAAGGCAGTGCGCGCCAGATCGCGAGCAGGATGTCCTGATGCAACTCGTTACGTCGCTCGGGATCGGCTTCGTAGCTGGCGGCGATCCGGCGCAAGAGCGGCCCGTGATCGCGCACGATTTGTTCGAACGGCACTTCGGCCGCTCGCTGCCCGGTGGCGAGCGCAGTTGTTTGCCGGAGTGCTCCGACCTCACCCAACATCGACACATCCGACCAATCCGACATCGCAGTTACTCCGGCGACAACCGCCGGGCGCCCCGTCGCCGCAAATCCTTGAGCAGCACATCGATCGCCCACCCGACGGCCTCCGCGGCCGCCTCCCCATCGAGACCCCACTCTTCACGCATCTGCAGCCACGTATAACCGCTGTGGAGCACCTGAATCGCGGCCGCGGCCTTGCGTCGCTCCGACTCGGGCAATGACTTCGCCGCCTCCCGAGTCGCTGCGAGATAACCTTTGACGCGCTCCGGCCGCATGAGCTTGCGCAGACGCCGCCCCTCATCGGTCAACAGCACCGCAATGGTTTGCGGAGCGAGCGAGTCGAAGCCGGTGAAATACGGTCGGATCAATTCCGTTAAGTCCGCTTCGCTTTGTGGCATGCGAGCAAAGCCGCCTTGACCGCTCACGCGCGCCCACATCGCGCGTAACAGGTCGTCCCGCGACGGAAAGTATCGGTACACCGTGCGCTCGCCGATCTCGCTCAACTCGGCGATTTCAGCGTAGGTGCCCGTGCGACCTTGCTGAAGCGCCTCGCCGAACGCATCGAGGATGACCTCGCGCAGCTCGGCTTTGCGACGCTCGCGCAGAGGGGGCTTGACGGGTCGGGTGGGTGACATGGCAGTGTTTTGCCATTCTGACAGTATCACTGTCAAATTTTCGCCAAGGAGAGGGACTGTCTCGATTATTTCGGAGTCGGCCCGACTCCGACGTAGGCGAACACTTCATCCGGTTGAAACAGCACGCCATCTTTCATAACGACATCGGTCGCGCGCAGCACGCCAATGTCACGCTCCGGATCGCCACGAACCAACACCAGGTCCGCCAGCTTGCCGGCTTCGATCGAGCCCACCTGGTGACTCGTGCCAGCCACACGAGCCGCCCCCAGGGTCGCCATGTACAACACATCGAGCGCGCTGACGCCTGCATCGACGCGCGTCTGCATCTCGTGCGGCAGGGCCAGGCCGATGATGAAGTCGGTGCCCACCACCATTTCGATGCCGGCATCGTTGAAGCGCTTGAACAGCGTCTTGAGCGCGGCCATCGAAACTTTGGCCTGCGCCATGCGCTCGGGCTGCAGCGACGAGGGAAATCTCATCGTGCGCGCAAACACCAGCGGCAAGCGATCCGCCACGCCTTGCAGGCTCGGCGTCACTTTCGACGCGTCGGAGAGCAGGAAGTCCTGATAGATCGCGAGCGTCGGATCGAGCACGGTACGATGTGACTTCATCAGCGCGATCAAACGTTCGAGATCCGGCGAACCTGGCTCGAGCAATCCCGGCGGCACTGGCGGCAGACCGATGCCATTCTTCGGCGGCGCCGTCGGGCCGGCGAAGTTGCTCAGCCAATAGCTGGAATGCTGAATCTCGTCGTAGCCGAGCTCGATGGCCTGTTCCATCGTGAGGCCGGTCGGTATGTGCCCGCTCACTCGCAAACCTCGCGCACGCGCGGCAGCGATCAGCGGCGGAATGAGCTCCGGCTTGAAGGAGCTGTAGATCTTCACCTGTCGATATCCCGCGCCGGCGATTCTCTCGATCGCGGCATTGGCTTCTTCGGGCGTATCGACAAACAACTTGGTGGGACCGGCGAACTGCCCGCGACTATCGACCATGCCGGCGGGCACGATGCGCGGCCCGACCAGCTTGCCCTCGTCGTAAAGTTTCTTGCGCGCCATCAGCGTGTCGATGTCGTTCGCAAGGTCGCGAATGCTGGTCACACCAGAAGCGATGGCGAGCGGACCGTCCGTCGCGAGCGCTGTGTGGGTGTGCATATCAAACAAACCGGGCAACAGCGTTTTACCGGCGCCATCGATGACCTGCGTATCGGCCGGAGCGGTGACTTCAGCGGCGGGCCCAACGCGCTCGATGACCGAGCCTCGCACTAGCACGCTCATCGATGGCAGCATGCGCTTCGTAGTCGCGTCGTACATGCGCACGTCGCGGAAGAGCACCGGACCTGAAGGAACCTTACGCAGCTTCTGTGCAGCGGCCATATGCCGAGCCTGCACAGCGTCTTCCTGAATTTTCAGCATCGCATCGACCGACGGCCGCAACGCAGGCCTGACCGCGCCGATCCACACCTGTCCCTGAAATGCGAGCCCGCCTTTGTCATCCAGCCAGATCGGCAATGGACCGAAATCGAGACCGGTGATGAAGTACAACGTCAGCTCGCCCTTCGCGCCTTCGATGCGATGACGCCCGACCGTTTCGATGCGAGCATGACCCGCGGGCAACAATGCCAGCGAGCGATCCGGTGCCGCCAGCAGCGCTTTCGCCAGTGCCGTAGTGACAGTCGGATCCGCCTCTTGAGGATAGTAGAAGCCAGTGCAATTGGCTGTTCCCGAATCGACGGCGCTGGTCCAGCGAGCATTGCCGCCGTTGCAGTCGAATGTTTCTTTGACCGGAGTCCGCAGCAGACTGGTGCCGGTCACGCTCAGCTTCTTGGGCCAGCCACGCGAATCGTAAGTCACAGACGATGTCAGTGTCGGACCGCGACCGCGATCAGAGAATTGGTAATGACTTTCCTGCGCGCCGCCGCGGGCACTGACGGTTAACTCTCCGCGCGTCGTTCCTGAGAGGACGACCTCATATTTGTCCGCAGCGCTGGCCGTCCCGATCCAAGCTACAGCGACCGATGCAAGCAACAACCTTCGACCAGGCTTCAACATGATTCTCTCTACAATTCCGAGCGCCAAACGGCGCGTTCATGCCTCGAACGGCCGCCCGGCGGTGCCGGGCGAGCCCATGCGGTCAGAACCGCACGTCCACGCTGACGCCCAGCGTGCGCGGCTCGTTGATCGGCGTGACGTAGTACAAAACAGCGGTGCCGCGTCGCTGAGCCATCGGCGACAGGAAGGCGCGCTCGTCAGTGAGATTCTTTGCGAACAATTGCACCGACCATCGCTGATTGGTCAGAGCAACCGTGGCGTCGACGATTCCATAGGCCTCCGCTTCCTGCGCAGTGGCGTTGTGCTCGAGCGTGGAGAAGCGGCTGCCGCTGTAGCGATAGCCGCCATTGAGCTGCATCTCCCAATCGGAGAAGACATCGAATCGGTAATCAGCCATCAGCGCCCCACTCCACTTGGGAATGTACGAGATGCGATCACCATTGAGCCCGCCGAGCGCGGCAGCGCCGCTGAGGATCGTCGCGTCCGTGTAAGCACCGCTCAGGCCGAACGTCAGCCCTGACGTCGGGCGCACCGTAGTTTCTAATTCAACGCCCTTGCTGCGCGCCTTGCCGCCGTTAGTGAGGTACGCAATGTTTTGCGGGCTGACCACATTCGACTGAATGTCATCCCAATCGATATAGAACACCGTGGCATTGAGCAGCGCCTTGCGATTGAACAGCTCGGACTTGAAGCCCAGTTCGTAATTCGTCGTCGAATCGGAATCGACGGTGGGCGGCACGCCGGGCAGCGCCACGTTCGGACCACCGGGTCGATAACCGGTGACGTAACGGGCGTAGATCATCGCGTCTTCGGACAGATGCAAACGCGCGTTCGCCATGTAGGTGACGACGCTTTCGCTGGAATCGCTGCCGGTGCTGTCGTCGTTGCCGAACGCCGGGCCGCGGGTGAACTGATCGAATCCCTGCTCGTTGCGCGCCCAGCGCAGGCCGGCGCTCACATCGAAACGATCGGTGAAGTGATAAGTCGCGTTGCCGAAGACTGCTTTTTCTTCGTAGGTGGATGACAACACGGCGATGCCGAGCGGCGCCAGGGCTGGAATGATCGCGTAGTTGGAATCGCGCGCTTCGAGCCTCTGATCGTAGAGCGACTTCTCACGCGCGTAGAACGAGCCAAGCATCCATTCAAACCCGCCGTCCGCGCTCGAGCTCAAACGCAGCTCGTGCGTTTGTTTCTTCACATTGTTCCGATACGGAAACGGCACGACACCCGTCGTGGTCGGCGCACATCCGCCACTCATCGCACAAAGCACCGGAATCAGCGGCCCGAAACTGACGGTGAGATCGCCCACATCCTGCGACCCGTTCTCGGAATAGCTCGCAGCGTAAGTCAGATCTGCCCAGGGCAACGACCAGTTGACGGTGGCGGCGTAGTGATCCAGCTCCTGATCGAACGGCGTCAGCACGTACCGCTGTTGAGGCAAGCCGCCGCCCAGCGGCTTCAATGTTTGCGGATCGAGCGCGACATGATTGGTGGTATCGACTTCGTTCTGTTGTTTCAGCGCCGTGAGTTTCACGCTCAGATCGGACGTCGCCTGCCACAACAACGCAACCCGGTAGTTTTCCTGGCGGCCGTCGTTCACGTCGCTGAGACCGAGGATGCGGTTGTCGACATAGCCGGGGCTCTCGCGCACGAGGAAGCTGCCACGAACCGCGAGCTTGCCTTCGATCAAGGGAGTGCTCAGCGCGCCACGCACGCCCCAGCCTTCCTGAGATGCCTTGCTCGTGGTGAAAAGCTCGCTACCGACGCGCATTTCGGTGCGTTCGAGATCGGGCTGCGTCGTCACATATTTCAGCAAGCCGCCCAACGCATTGGCTCCATAGAGCGTGCCTTGCGGACCGCGCAGGACTTCGATGCGCTCAACATCGTATGGCGTTAAATCGACAACGACGGTCGATCCCGCCGCCAATGCGCTGCTCGAACCGACGGGCGTGTCATCGATGTATGTGCCGACGGCGGCCGCTTCGCCGAGGGGAGCAAGGCCGCGTAGCGCGATGTACCCATGCCCTTGTCCGCCGCGACTCGCAAACACGAGACCGGGCACATAGCCCGCGTAGTCGGCAAGTTGCGTGGCGCGTATCGATTCGAGCTGCTCGGTGCTCACCGCACTCAATGAGGCAGGCACATCCTGTAATCGCTGTATCCGCTTCTCGGCGGTGACGATGACTTCTTCGAGTTGCGAAACAGGCTCGCTCGTTTGTGCCCAGACATGCGCCGATGCGGTTGCTGCCAGAACAGCACAGATTGTCGACTTCATAGGCTCCCCTGTGGGCCTGTGTTACAGGCCGCGGCTTTATCGTTCGGGGAGCTAGTCCAGAGCGCGCGAAATTTCTTTCAGCTTGCCGCCCGGAATCGGACCTCGCCGTTGTTCAGGAAACACGACGTTCTCGCGCGCCAGGAGCCTGGCTTTGCGCTTCAAGTGATAAGGCGCGGGCAACGCGGCGAATGATAGTCCGCGGTCCCCAAAAGAAAAGCCCCGCCGAAGCGGGGCTTTCCAGGGATCGAATCGATCCAGTCGAAAGACTGGGGTCGATTACATATCCATACCGCCCATGCCACCCATGCCGCCGCCCGGGGCGCCATGAGCGTGGTCGGCTTCGTCCTTCGGAGCTTCGGCGATCATGACTTCGGTCGTCAGCAGCAGGCCGGCCACCGAAGCGGCGTTCTGCAGGGCCAGACGGGTCACCTTGGTCGGATCCAGGATGCCGAGCTCGAGCATGTCGCCGTAATCGCCGGAAGCGGCGTTGTAGCCGAACGTGCCCTTGCCTTCCTTCACCTTCGCCAGCACCACAGCGGCGTCTTCACCCGCGTTGGTGACGATCTGACGCAGCGGCTCTTCGATCGAGCGCGACAGGATGCGGATACCGAAGGCCTGATCTTCGTTCTTGCCTTCCAGCTTCTCGACAGCCTTCTGCGCACGGATCAGCGCCACGCCGCCGCCAGGAACCACGCCTTCTTCAACGGCGGCGCGGGTGGCATGCAGCGCGTCTTCGACGCGAGCCTTCTTTTCCTTCATCTCGATCTCGGTGGCAGCGCCGACCTTGATCACGGCCACGCCGCCCGACAGCTTGGCAACGCGCTCCTGCAACTTCTCCTTGTCGTAGTCCGAAGTGGCTTCTTCGATCTGACGACGGATCTGCTCGACGCGAGCCTTGATCTCGGAGTTCTTGCCCTTGCCGTCGATGACGGTGCTGTTTTCCTTCTCGACCACGATCTTCTTGGCTTCGCCGAGGTCGTTCAGGGTCGCCTTCTCGAGCGACAGACCGACTTCTTCGGAGATCACGGTGCCACCGGTCAGCACGGCGATATCCTGGAGCATGGCTTTACGGCGGTCGCCGAAGCCCGGGGCCTTCACGGCGGCGACCTTGACGATGCCGCGGATGGTGTTGACGACCAGGGTCGCCAGCGCTTCGCCTTCGACATCTTCAGCGACGATCAGCAGCGGGCGACCGGCCTTCGCGATGCCTTCCAGCAGCGGCAGCATTTCGCGCACGTTGGAGATCTTCTTTTCGTACAGCAGCACGTACGGGTTGTCCAACTCGGCCGTCTGGTTCTGCTGGTTGTTGATGAAGTACGGCGACAGGTAGCCGCGGTCGAACTGCATGCCTTCGACGACATCCAGCTCGTTCTGCAGGCCCGAGCCTTCTTCGACGGTGATCACGCCTTCCTTACCGACCTTCTCCATCGCGTCGGCAATGGTCTTGCCGATCGACTCGTCGGAGTTCGCGGAGATCGTGCCGACCTGCGCGATGGCCTTCTGATCTTTGCAGGGCTTGGAGAGCTTCTTCAGCTCTTCGACAGCAGCGGCGACGCCGGCGTCGATACCGCGCTTCAGATCCATCGGGTTGGCGCCGGCGGCGACGGCCTTCAGGCCTTCGCGCACGATCGCCTGGGCGAGCACGGTGGCGGTGGTGGTGCCGTCGCCAGCCTCGTCAGAGGTGTTGGAAGCGACTTCCTTCACCATCTGCGCGCCCATGTTCTCGAACTTGTCCTTGAGCTCGATTTCCTTCGCGACCGACACGCCGTCCTTGGTGACGGTGGGGGCGCCGAAGCTCTTCTCGAGCACCGCGTTGCGGCCCTTGGGACCGAGCGTGGCTTTGACCGCGTTCGCCAGGATGTTCACGCCTTTCAGCATGCGGGCGCGAGCGTCGTCGCTGAAACGTACTTCTTTAGCTGCCATGTGAGTAAACCTCTAGAATTTTCTTGGTCGTGGGGCCGGCTCCGCCGGCCCCACGACAACAAATTTGCTTGCAGGGATCGATTACTTTTCGATCACGGCCATGACGTCTTCCTCGCGCATCACGAGGAGCTCTTCGCCGTCGACCTTCACTTCGGTGCCGCTGTACTTGCCGAACAGGATGTTGTCGCCGACCTTGACGTCCAGCGCACGGACTTCACCGTTCTCCAGGATCTTGCCCTTGCCGACGGCAACGACCTTGCCCTTGATCGGCTTCTCGGTCGCCGAGTCCGGAATCACGATACCGCCGGGGGAGGTGCGCTCCTCTTCCAGGCGCTTGATGATCACGCGATCGTGCAGGGGGCGAATCTTCAGTTTCTCGGCCATAGCTCAAACCTCGGCAAAGCTAGTTTGCGATTGGATTTGGGAGTCTTGGAGGGTGGGGCGGAGCCGCGATCGATCGTTAGCACTCACCCCATGCGGGTGCTAATAATAGGCAGCGAAGGGGATATTTCAAGCCCAATTTGGCGTTCCCGATGACCCCCATGTCACCGCCCCGACACTGACATCGGACCCCGCTCCAGCTATGCTGCCGAGCGCCGTCAGCGAGTGTAACCCCATGACCGAGCAAGTGATTGTTGGCCTTTCCACCTGCCCGGACGAGGCCACCGGCAAGCGTATCGCCGAGGCGCTGGTGAGCGAGCGATTGGCAACCTGCGTGAATCGGGTGGCAGGCTGCGCCTCGACATACTTCTGGGACGGGCGTCTCCAGGACGACGCGGAGATTCTGTTAATCATTAAGACCACGGCGGCGCGACTGGCCGAGCTGGCAGCGCGGCTGAACGTTTTGCACCCTTACGAACTGCCGGAGCTGATCGTCCTGCCCGTCACGGGCG
The DNA here is from genome assembly GCF_042651805.1 of Steroidobacter flavus. Classification (NCBI taxonomy): domain Bacteria; kingdom Pseudomonadati; phylum Pseudomonadota; class Gammaproteobacteria; order Steroidobacterales; family Steroidobacteraceae; genus Steroidobacter; species Steroidobacter flavus. Next base: position 1,120,825 of record NZ_JBHSDU010000003.1, read on the forward strand.
GGAACGAACGCTACCTGCAATGGGTCCGAAGCGGCGTGGGCGAGCAGACTGAAGGCGGATAACTTGAACATCGACAGGCATCGATCGGGACTGATGGGTCGGCTCGTGCTGGCGGCACTGGCCTGGCTCGCGCTCGCGCCCCCTGCGCTGGCCAAGGACGACTTCCTGGCGCCCGCCCAGGCCTATCGCTACACGATCGACGCCGACGGCGATCGCGTCGTGATCCACTGGAAGATCGAGAAGGGCTACTACCTCTATAAGAAGAAAATGGGCGTGGCCTCGACCATGGCGACCGTGCAGCTCGCCGAGCCGCAGTGGCCCAAAGGCGAAGATCACACCGACGATTACTTCGGCACGCAGGAAATCTATCGCGGCAATGTCGATGTCCCGGTCGCATTCTCGGTGCAAGGCGCCGAGCGACCCAAGAAGCTCGCACTCGAATTGAAACTGCAAGGCTGCGCGGATGCCGGCCTGTGTTATCCGCCGCAACGCTGGAAGACCGAAATCGATCTGCCCGCGGCCGCCGCTCCGAAGACTGGCGGCAGCTTGAGCTCGCTGTTCAAATCGAAATCCGGCGTGCCCGGCGGCAACAAACAAGAGGACTTCCTGCAGCCCGACGACGCGTTCCGCTTCGGCGCCGGCATGGAGAAGCCGGACTCGGTGGCGCTGACCTGGATCATCGCCGAGAACTACTACCTATATAAGGATCGCATCCACGTCGAGACCGACACGCCGGGAGTGACACTCGGCAAGTTGCAATTGCCCAAGGGCGATCCGAAACATGACGAGTACTTCGGCGATACCGAGGTCTATCACGAAGTCCTCGAAGCCTCGCTGCCGATTGCGCGGCCGGCAGGCTCCGGCGGCACGCTGAATCTGAAGGTGACGTATCAGGGCTGTGCCAACGAAGGGATTTGTTACAACCCGATCGCCAAGAATGTTTCTTTGGAATTGCCGCCGTCGGATAAGGCCACGAGCTTGCCGACGGACGCGCAGTCCGAAGGTTCTGTAACGAGCGCCGCAGGCCCGACTTCATCGTCGAAGGCGCCAGTCGCCGAACAGGACAAGCTCGCCTCGCTGATTCGCGACGGCAATTTGCTGGCCGTGCTCGCCACGTTCTTCGGCCTCGGCGTGTTGTTGTCGTTCACGCCCTGTGTGCTGCCGATGATTCCAATTCTGTCCGGCATCATCGTGGGCCAAGGCGGCACGGTGACTCCCGCTCGCGGCTTCTCGCTTGCGTTCACCTATGTGCAAGGCATGGCACTGACTTATGCCGCGGCTGGAGCGGCGTTCGTGCTCGCATTCAAACAAGCGCCGCAAGCATTCTTTCAGCAGCCGTGGATCATCACGTTGATGACATTGCTATTCGTCGTGCTGGCGTTCGCCATGTTCGGCGCATTCACGCTGCAATTGCCGAGCTCGCTGCAGACCAAGCTGACCAGCGTCAGCAATGAGCAGAAGTCAGGCACCTACGTCGGCACGTTCATCATGGGCGCGTTGTCGGCACTCGTCGTCACAGCGTGCGTGGCTCCGGCCATCATCGCGGCGCTCTCCGTGATCAGCCAGACGGGCCAGATCGCACGCGGCGCCGGCGCGTTGTATGCGACCGGGTTGGGCATGGGCGTCCCGCTGTTGATCGTCGGCGCATCCGCCGGCTCGTTGCTGCCGAAAGTGGGACCGTGGATGGATACAGTGAAGTCGCTGTTCGGCGTGCTGTTCCTCGCGGTCGCGGTTTATCTGGTCTCGCCGTTGCTGCCCGCGAGCGTAGTGATGCTGTTGTGGTCGCTGCTTGCGGTGCTGTCCGGCTTCTGGGTGTTCTCGCTCAAAGCTCGCGATGGAGGCCCGGCCGCCGCACCGCTGCGAGCGTTGGGCTTGATCGCGGTCGTCTACGGCATTCTGTTGTTGATCGGCGCGGCCTCGGGCGGCAAGGATCCACTGCAACCGCTGGATCGCCTGGCTGCGGGCGGCGGCGCGAGCGCGCAGGAACACGTGCTTGCCTTCCAACGAATCAAGACCGTCAGCGATCTGGAAAACGCCGTGGCCGCCGCGACAGCCGCGGGTAAGCCGGTGATGCTGGATTTTTTCGCGGACTGGTGTGTGTCGTGTAAAGAGATGGAGAAGTACACGTTCCCCGATCCGGGCGTGCAGTCGGCACTCGCCAACGCGGTGTTACTGCAGGCTGATGTGACCGCCAACGACGATGCGGACAAGGCCTTGATGAACCGCTTCGAGATCTTCGGTCCGCCGACCATCGCGTTCTATGGCGCCGACGGAGTCGAACGCAAAGACTTCCGGCTGGTAGGATTCGTGCCCGCCGAACGCTTTCGCGAGCACGTGAAAGCCGCGTTCGGCAGCTGAGTTTCCTTATTCGAGACTGCTGATATGAAACCCATCGGTTACGTTGTGGTCGCCGTCATCGCGGCGGCTGCCGGCTTCGGCATTTATCAATTCGCGCTCGCGCCTCGCATGAACGCCGAGGTCCCGCAGGTTGCGAACGAGGCGAACACCACGCCGACCGAGGCAACCGCCGAAGCGGACAGCAGCGCCGACGGGCTCCCCGAAACCCTCCCCGACTTCACGCTCGCCAATCTCGAAGGCCAGCCGCAGTCCATCCGCAGCTGGCAGGGCAAGTCGATGATCGTGAATTTCTGGGCGACCTGGTGCGCGCCCTGCCGTCGCGAGATTCCGCTGCTGAAGAAAATCCAGGCCGAGCATGGGGCGGAAGGTTTTCAAATCGTCGGCGTCGCCGTGGACTTCCGCGACGACGTGTTGAAGTACGCCAAAGAAATGAGCATCGACTATCCGCTGCTGATCGGCGAAGAGGATGGCCTGAACGCGGTGACCAAATTCGGCCGCGGCTCGCTGGGATTTCCCTTCACGGTATTCACCGACAACCAGCAGCGCCTGGTGCTGTTCCACCTCGGCGAGATCCATCCGGAGCAGGCGAAGATCATGCTGGCCGCCGTTCGGAGGGTGAATGCCGGCGAACTGACCCCCGCGGCCGCCCGCATCGTTGCAGCCAAGCAACTCCAGGAATTGCCGCCGGCTAAAGAGTAAAGCTGGCCGACACCGCTGAATCGGCTATGATGCCCGCCCGGTTTTCCCCGGCTCGCACGCGCTTGGGCGCGTTTTTGACGATCTGAGCCGGGCTGGCGCGATCCACCCGCTGTTGCAGATTTGCCCACGAGAGGCGCCGGACTGGCGGCGATCGTGGCGCAATCTCGGCGTAGATCATCGCCAAATTGCTTCCAATCTGGGTAAACTCGCCGCCATCTTCGGTAAAGTGAACTTTTGGCGCGCCCTCCTGCATGGCTCATCTGCTACTTCTCAACGGTCCCAACCTCAACCTGCTTGGCACGCGCGAGCCGGGGACCTATGGGTCCGTGACTCTGGAGCAGATCGTCAACCGGGTGAGCCAGCTGGCGGCGGAATCCGGCCATCACTTGTCGGCTTTCCAGAGCAATGCCGAGGCGGAGCTGATCAGCCGCATTCACGAAGCTCCGGCGTCGCACGTCGCCTGCATCATCTTCAATCCCGCGGCGTTCACGCACACCAGCGTGGCGCTCCGGGATGCGTTACTGGGCGTGAAGATTCCTTTCATCGAAGTTCATCTGAGTAACGTGTATGCGCGGGAGTCTTTCCGCCATCACTCCTACTTCTCCGACATCGCCATCGGCACGATTACGGGACTGGGGGCTTTCGGGTATGAGCTGGCGCTGCGCGCGGCGGCCAACTACCTGACCCTCCCTCGTAAGTAGCGCTGGCATTTTTCGCACTCTTTCCGCGCTCCCGCAGGAAAAGAACAAGAGGATCCGTATGGATATTCGTAAGGTCAAAAAACTCATCGAGCTGCTCGAGGAATCCGGCATCGCCGAGATCGAGATCAGCGAGGGCGAGGAGTCGGTGCGGATCAGCCGCTATCCGCAAGGTGGAGCGCCTGCTCCGGTCGTGCACTACGCGGCTCCGCCGGTGGCCGCGCCCGTTGCCGCTGCTCCCGCCGTTGCCGCGGCCCCAGTAGCTGCGGCCGCGCCGAGCAAGGCCGATCACACTGTCACGGCGCCGATGGTCGGCACGTACTACTCCGCCGCCTCGCCGGGCGCGAAGTCATTTGTCGACATCGGCAGCGAAGTGAACGTCGGCGACACTCTCTGCATCATCGAAGCCATGAAGATGATGAATCAGATCGAGTCCGACAAGGCCGGCCGCGTCACGGCCGTGCTGGTGAAGAACGGCGACCCGGTCGAGTTCGGCCAGCCTCTCTTCATCATTGAGTAACGAATAACTTCCCATCGCGTGTTGGCGCGGCTCGCGCCGACACCCGCGGTAAAAACCAAACATGCTGGAAAAAGTAGTCATCGCCAATCGCGGCGAGATCGCGCTAAGGATTCTGCGCGCTTGCCGTGAATTAGGCATCAAGACCGTCGCCGTGCATTCCACGGCGGACTTCAATCAAAAGCACGTGCTGCTCGCGGATGAATCGGTGTGCATCGGCCCGCCGTCTTCCAAAGAGAGCTATCTGAACATGCCGGCGATCATCAGCGCCGCGGAAGTGACCGACTCGGTCGCGATCCATCCCGGCTACGGCTTCCTGTCCGAGAACGCGGACTTCGCCGAGCGCGTCGAAAAGAGCGGTTTCATTTTCATCGGCCCCAAGCCAGAAGTGATTCGCATGATGGGCGACAAAGTGTCGGCCATTCGCGTGATGAAAGCGGCCGGCGTGCCTTGCGTGCCCGGCTCGGGCGGCCCGCTCGGCGCCGATGCCGATGAAAACTTCCGAATCGCTCGCGAGCTCGGTTATCCGGTCATCATCAAAGCGTCCGGCGGTGGCGGCGGTCGCGGCATGCGCGTCGTCCACAGCGATGCCACGTTGATCAACGCGATCAATGTGACGCAGGCCGAAGCGTTGGCCGCGTTCGGCAACGCCGAGGTCTACATGGAGAAGTTCCTCGAGAAGCCGCGTCACATCGAGATTCAGGTGCTGGCCGACAATTACGGCAACGTGATTCATCTCGGCGAGCGCGACTGCTCGCTGCAACGTCGCCATCAGAAAGTCATCGAAGAAGCGCCCGCGCCCGGTATCACGCCAAAACAGCGCAAGGCCATTGGCGACCGCTGCGTCGCTGCTTGCCGCGAAGTCGGCTATCGCGGCGCCGGCACGCTGGAGTTCCTGTATCAGGACGGCGAGTTCTATTTCATCGAAATGAACACGCGCGTGCAGGTGGAGCATCCGGTCACCGAACAGATCACGGGCATCGACATCGTGAAGGCGCAATTGCGTATCGCCTCCGGCGAGCGTTTGCAGTGGACGCAGAATGACATCGTCATTCGCGGCCACGCCATCGAGTGCCGTATCAACGCCGAAGATCCGAAGGGCTTCATTCCCTCGCCGGGACCGGTGAAGCTGTTCCATGCGCCGGGCGGCCCGGGCATTCGCGTCGACAGCCATTTGTACAGTGGCTATACGGTGCCGCCCTACTATGATTCGATGATCGGCAAAGTCATCGCGTATGGCGAGGATCGCGACACTGCGATCGCCCGCATGAAGAACGCGCTGTCGGAGATGGTGATCGAAGGCATCAAGACCAACATCCCGCTGCACCAGGAAATCTTCAATCACGCGGCGTTCAAGGCCGGCGGTTTGGATATTCATTACCTGGAACGTCGTCTCGGTATCAAATAATCGGCCATGCCATTCCTGCAGCTCATCCTTCCGATCGGCGCAGCCGACCCTGCGCCGTACGAGGATGCGCTGCTGGCGGCCGGCGCTTCCTCCATCACCCTCGAAGACGAGGGTGACGATCCCGTGCTCGAACCGCTCCCCGGAACGACGCCGCTGTGGCCGCGCGTCCGGGTGAAAGCGCTGTTCGACGGCGACGCGGATCGCGACGAAATCCTGCAGATCCTGAAGAGCGAGCTGAGCGGCGCCGAGCCGTTGAGCCGGGTCGCGTTCGAATCGATTGCAGACCGCGCCTGGGAACGCGAGTGGCTGAAAGATTTCAAGCCCATGCGTTTCGGTCAGCGCCTGTGGATCTGTCCGGGCGGTCAGCAACCCGATGCGGAACAACTCCGCGCCGTCTCAAACCCGGTCCTCATTGAACTGGATCCGGGTCTGGCGTTCGGCACCGGTACGCATCCGACGACCGCGCTGTGCCTCGAATGGCTGGATGCGGCCCAAGTCGCCGGCACGCGCGTGATCGATTTCGGCTGCGGCTCGGGCATTCTCGCCATCGCCGCGGCCAAGCTCGGGGCGGCCGAAATACTCGCGATCGACATCGATCCGCAGGCGCTGCTGGCGACTCACGACAATGCTGAACGCAACGGCGTCGCGCAGCTCATCACGGCGCGCCTGGTCGAGAGCGAGGCGCACGACGCGCCGGCCGACATTCTGCTGGCCAATATCCTGGCCGGGCCATTGGAGAGCCTGGCGCCAGCGTTCGCCGCTCGCGTCCGCACCGGCGGCCGGCTGGTGATGTCAGGAATTCTGCGGAATCAGGCGGAAGCGGTGGCAAGGACGTATGCGCCGTGGTTTGATATCGACCCCGTCGTCGTCCGGGACGACTGGGTGCGCCTCGACGGCGTGCGCCGCCCGACTCCACTCCAGACTTCGCGATGATCCGAGCATGCTGACTCAGTGTCCCAGCTGCCAGACCACATTTCGCGTCACGAGCGAGATCCTTCGTGTCGCGCACGGTCAAGTGCGCTGTGGCCGCTGTCAGACGCAGTTCGACGCGCTCGAGCGGCTGATCGAAGAAACCGACGACGGCGAGATCGAAAGCGGCCAGTTCATGCGCCCGCCGCGCGCGATTCCACAACCGCCGCCGCCGCCCGGTCAGATCGAGGTCGAGGAGCCGGTCGAGCACGAGGACATCACGCTCGAAGGTCGTCACATCGAGATCAGCGGCGTGTATGAGGCCATCGACGAGACCGGCCAGGGTCAGCCGCAGATTCGCGAAGAAGTGGTCGAAGAGTGGGTCGAGATCGATCAGGACGACGCCACGGTCGACACCGAGCCTGAAGTCATCGACATGCGCGAGGAATATTCCAGCGTCGCCGATGAAGATGAAGACATGCGGGCCGCGGCCGCCGAGATGGAAGCCGAGCGCGCCGCTTTGGACTCAGGCCAATGGGCCTCGCGGGCGCAAGCTCAGCCACAACCCCAAGCGAATTTCACTAACACTCGCGTGCGCCTGCCGGCCGGCACGCGAACACGTCGTAATCCGCGCGCGGTCAGTGTCGACGACTCGCCGGCAATCGACTTCGATTTTCCGAGTCAGCAACGCACCGAGACGGCAGTGTCGCCGTTCTGGAAGTTCCTGGCCGTGCCGCTGGTTCTGCTGTTGCTCGTGCAAGTCGTACATCACTACCGCGCCACTTTGGCGCGCCATCCGCAAATCGGCGCGCCCCTGCAGAGCATTTACGCCGCACTCGGCCTGACGTTGCGTCCCGATTGGAACTTGCACGCCTATGAAGTGCGTCAATGGGGCGTGGTCGCCGATCCTTCGGCGCCGGGAACCCTGAAGGTGCGCGCCAGCGTGAAAAATCTTGCCGACTTTGCTCAGCCCTATCCGTTGCTGAAGCTGGTGCTCGAAGATCGCTGGGGCGATCAGGTGCGCGCCCGCGAGTTCGACCCTTCCGAATATCTGGATCCCAATACCGCGCCGGACCGCATGCTCGCGCCCGCTCAACAAAGCAACGCCAGCATCGCCATCGTCGATCCGGGCCCGGACGCGGAAGGCTTCCGCTTCGATGTCTGCTTGCGGGGCGCGCGTGGCCCGGTCTGCGCCGCGGACGTGCCGGGCAAGCAGTGATGCGCATCGGTCGTTACGAACTGGTCAACAACCTCGCACTCGCGCCCATGGCGGGCGTGACCGATCTGCCGTTCCGGTTGTTGTGTCGGCGCATGGGAGCGGGCATTGCCGCTGGAGAAATGCTGACTTGCGATGTGCGTTTATGGCACACCGAGAAGTCGCGTCGGCGCATGGACCACAGTGGCGAGCCCGAGCCGCGCGTCGTGCAGATCGCCGGCGGCGATCCGGAGATGATGGCCGAGGCCGCGCAACGTAACGTCGACGCCGGCGCGCAGATCATCGATATCAATATGGGTTGTCCGGCCAAGAAAGTTTGCAATAAGGCGGCCGGCTCGGCATTGATGCGCGACGAGCCGCTCGTGCAAGCGATTCTCGAAGCGGTTGTCAAGGCAGTGAATGTGCCTGTGACATTAAAAATGCGCACCGGCTGGGACCCCGAGCACCGTAACAGCCTCACGATTGCGCGCATGGCTGAATCGATCGGCGTGCAAGCACTGGCCATTCACGGGCGCACGCGCGCCTGTATGTATCAGGGCAACGCTGAGTACGAAACCATCCGCGCCATCAAGCAGAACGTGTCCATTCCGATTTTCGCCAATGGTGACATCGACTCAGGTGCGAAAGCGAAGCACGTACTTGAACAGACAGGCGTAGATGGCTTGATGATCGGGCGCAGCGCACAAGGTCAGCCATGGATCTTCCGTGAAATTCTCGCCGCGCTGAACGGAGAATTTTTCATCCCGCCTTCCATCGCGGACGTCCGTGATATCATGCTCGCTCACTTGCGCGATCTGCATGCTTTCTACGGGGAGGAGGCGGGAGTCCGGGTCGCGCGTAAGCACATCGATTGGTATGCGAAGAGTCGCGCATCTGCGCCGGCTTTACGACAAGCCGTGATGCAGGCGACGGACGCGACGACACAAATCGATCGCGTACAGGCGTATTTCAATGCGCTCGAAGAAGCGCCGGAAGAGAGTCTGTCAAGCGCGGCTTGAGTTTGGTCGCGCGCCAAGCGAGGCACGCGTGGAAGAATTTTTGATTGCAGAGAATTTTGGCGGAGAGGCCATGGCCCCCAGAAAAAAAACCAGAGCTCGCCGAGAGCCGCTGGCACGACCCGTAACCCGGGCGATGCCGTTGAGGACGATGACGGCGGAGGCGCTCGATTCCTATTTCGCGACGTTGAACGGTCACAAGCCCGGTCAGTTATACGACCTGGTGCTGCGTGAAGTGGAAGAGCCGCTGTTCAAGGCCGTGCTCGACTACGCGGAAGGTAACCAGAGCCGCGCGGCCGATATTCTCGGCATCAATCGCGGCACGTTGCGTAAGAAGTTGAAGACCTACGGTCTGGCTAATTGAGAGAGATCGACAGCCCATGTCCATAGCTGTGCGTCGCGCGCTGCTGAGTGTTTCCAATAAAGACGGCCTGGTTGAATTCGCGCAGGCTTTGCAACGTCGCGGCGTAGCCATTCTCTCGACCGGCGGCACCGCCAGCCTGCTCGAGAAGCATGGCGTAGCGGTGACGCAAGTTTCCGCGCACACCGGCTTTCCTGAAATCATGGATGGCCGCGTCAAGACACTGCATCCGAAAATTCATGGCGGCCTGCTCGGTCGACGTGACATCGACGACGGCGTGATGAAAACGCACGGCATCGAGCCCATCGATCTGGTCGTGGTGAATTTGTATCCGTTCGCGGCCACCATCGCGAAACCGGACTGCACTTACGAAGATGCCATCGAGAACATCGACATCGGCGGCCCCGCGATGGTGCGCGCCGCTGCCAAGAATCACGATCGCGTCACTGTCATCGTCGATCCGTTGGATTACTCCGCGGTTCTCGATGAACTGAACACTTCGGACGGCGGTGTTTCCGAACAAACCCGCAAGCGTCTCGCCGCGAAGGCGTACGCGCACACCGCGAGCTACGACGCCGCGGTCGCCAGTTATCTGACTCGCGTCACTCAGCCTGAACAAGGCACGAAGACGGAATATCCCGAATCTTTGTCGCTGCAGTTCGGCAAGCGCATGGATCTGCGCTACGGCGAGAACCCGCATCAATCGGCGGCGTTCTACGCCGTTCCTGACGCGCCCGGCGCCAGCATCGGCACCGCTAAGCAATTGCAGGGCAAGCAGCTCTCGTACAACAACATCGCCGATGGCGACACGGCGCTGGAATGCGTGCGTCAGTTCGACGAGCCTGCATGCGTGATCGTGAAGCATGCGAATCCGTGCGGCGTCGCTGTCGCTGGCGACACGCTCGCTGCGTACGATCGTGCGTTTCGCACCGACCCCACGTCAGCGTTCGGCGGCATCATTGCTTTCAATCGTCCGCTCAACGCGACCACCGCGCGTGCCATCGTCGAGCGTCAGTTCGTCGAGCTGATCATCGCGCCTGAAGTCGATGCTGAAGCGCTCGAGATCTGCGCACGTAAAGAGAATGTGCGCGTACTCACGACGGGCGGCCTCGCGGCCACTGGCATTCGTCACGAATATCGCAGTGTGAATGGCGGTCTGCTGGTGCAGACGCGCGACGAAGGCCGCGTCGGCCGCAGCGATCTGCGCGTCGTCACCAAGCTGGTGCCGACGGACGAGCAATTCGCCGACCTGCTGTTTGCGTGGCAGGTGTGTAAGTACGTCAAATCCAACGCCATCATTTATGTGAAGGACCGCATGACCCTCGGCGTCGGCGCCGGCCAGATGAGCCGTGTCGTGTCGAGCCGCATCGCTGCGATGAAGGCGAAGGACGAAGGTCTGGAAGTTGCCGGCGCGGTGATGGCGTCTGATGCGTTCTTCCCGTTCCGCGACGGTCTGGATGTCGCCGCTGAGCTCGGCATCAAAGCCGTGATTCAGCCGGGCGGCTCGATGCGCGACAATGAAGTCATCGCCGCCGCGAACGAACATGGTATGGCCATGGTGTTGACTGGCATGCGGCACTTCCGTCACTGAGACGCGCTCATCGCCGCTCTTCATCAGGCGGCGCGAGCAGAGACATTGGCCCGGCACCTCCGCGGCACGCCGGGCCGCGAACATTCTCGCGGCTGAGTAAGTTATGCGCGTATTAATCCTGGGTTCCGGTGGTCGCGAGCATGCCTTCGCGTGGAAGGTTGCGAATACGCCGCGCGTGAAAGCGGTCTTCGTTGCTCCGGGCAACGCCGGCACGGCGCTCGAACCGGGCGTGACTAATGTCGACATCGCGGCTGACGATGTTCCCAAGCTCATCGAATTCGCCAAGCGCGAAAAGATCGATCTCACCATCGTCGGTCCTGAAGCGCCGCTCGTCATTGGCGTGACGGATGCGTTCGAAGCGGCCGGCCTGCGCTGCTTCGGTCCTCGCAAACTCGCCGCGAGACTCGAAGGCTCGAAAGCGTTCACGAAAGAATTCCTTCGTCGTCACAAGATTCCGACCGCTGCGTATGCCACATTCACAAAGGCGAATTTCGACGCCGCGTGGGTGCGCGCTCAGCGTGCACCGCTCGTTGTGAAAGCTGACGGTCTCGCCGCGGGCAAGGGTGTGATCATCTGCGCCACGCAGGAAGAAGCGATCGCGAGCACACAGGCGATGTTCGACGGGCAGTTCGGCGCCGCCGGCAACACTGTCGTCATCGAAGAGTTTCTAGAAGGCGAAGAAGCCAGCTTCATCGCCATCGTCAGCGGCAAACACATTCTGCCACTCGCCACGTCGCAAGATCACAAGCGACGCGACGATGGCGATCAAGGCCCGAACACGGGCGGCATGGGCGCGTACTCCCCTGCTCCGGTCGTCACCGATGAGATGCACGCTCGCATCATGCGAGAAGTGATGCAGCCGACGGCGGACGGTTTGATCAGCGATGGCACGCCATACATCGGCTTTCTCTACGCCGGCATCATGATCGCACCAGACGGCACGCCGAACGTGCTCGAGTTCAACTGTCGCTTCGGCGATCCGGAGACCCAGCCGATCATGTCGCGACTCACGTCCGATCTCACAGCGCTCTGTGAAGCGGCACTGGACGGCAAGCTCGATCAAGTCAAAGCGGACTGGGATCCCCGCGCGGCCCTCGGCGTTGTCCTCGCGGCCGGCGGTTATCCAGATTCCGTTCGCAAGGGCGATGAGATTCACGGCCTCAAAGAAGCGGCCGCATTGCCTGGCAAAGTGTTTCATGCCGGCACGTCGCTGAGCGACGGCAAGGTTGTAACGAATGGCGGTCGCGTGTTGTGCGCCGTCGGCCTCGGCAACACCGTCCTCGAGGCCCAGAAAGCTGCCTATGCTTTGTGCGAGAAGATCAGCTGGACCGGCGTGCAATACCGCCGCGACATCGGCTATCGCGCCGTGCAAAGAGAAACTGCTAAAAAATAAAAGCTCAGCGCCTGAACGAGCAGCAGATTTTTTTGGATGCCTGCTCGCCAGCCCGGATAGGAAGGAGCCAAGCTTTCAGCGAGCAGCAAGTTTCTTTAATTGCATGCTCGCTGGTCCGGAACGGTAGCGCCTTGCTGTCAGCGACCTGCAATCATTCTTACTAGTGTCGCAGCTGGCAGGAGTTTGGACACGCAGCTCTCAGCAAGGCGCAGCCTTGGAAAAATCAATGTTGCTGCGTGAGGCTACTCGGCTGAGTCATGCGGCGGCGTAATCTCAATGACGCTGCTCTCATCCGGCTGTGTATCCGGCACAGCCTCCAGGATCACCTGGATCTGTTGAGTCGACGACACCGGAAACTCTCGCATCAATCTCTCAGCAAACGTTTCCGTTTGACCCAGCTGCTCGAGCTCCGCGCGGGGAATGGTCAGCCAGATCCCGGTGGGATCGCTTTCCAACTGCCACCCGCCGCGGTCCGCACTCATGATCGACGGCCGCAGGCTGACGCGAAACGAACGATGGCGCGGTAAAGAAACGATCAGATCGACGGAACGCCCCGACGACAACGTCTCCAGCTCAGCGCGGCTGATCTGACAATACAGCGCCTGCCCGGAGAAACGTACGTCCACGGATCAATCGTCGTCGACGATAATGACGGCGGCGCTGCTGCGCTCGCCGAGGGAGACGCCTTCCTCGTTGACCTGCAGCTCGACCAGGAACAACTCGGTGGTTTCCTTGATGGAGTCCTGCACCAGCGGGACCGTGATGCTCGCCTCACGTGCACCGGCAGGAATGATCTCGACGCCCGGGCCGATGCCCGCGAAGTCGGCGCCCATTTCCGCGGAGTTACTGCGCAGAGTCCAATGCACAGTGACGGGTCGACGCGTCGAACCCGTGCGACGAATGATCAATCGCACCGAGCCGTCACCTTCCGAGGTGACATAGCTGTCTTTATCAAACTCAACGATGACCGGACGCGTCGCGCCAGCCGACGCCGCAGCCGGAGCGCTCGACCCCGCCGCACTCGGTGCGGCCTGCGTACGCGATGTTTGCTGTTTCGGCTGATCTTTCTCGACGGGCTGATCTTCAGCCTGCGCCTGTTTCGTCGGCGCTCGCGGCGACTCAGGCAGCGGCACAGGAACCGACGGCACAGTCTGCCGCTGCACCGAAGGCAGAGGCTCCACCTTCGGAGGTGTCACATCCGCAAGCGGCTTCGATCCAACGGAGTCGCCCACTTTGACATCGTCGTTGGCGCGGCCGGCCTGCTCACTTTGCAGCTCGCGATCCGCGGTGGGCGGCATCACTGGAATCATGTTGGCCAGATTCTGCGGCAGCAACCCGTACTGCCACACCGCATACACACCGCCCGCGAAAATAAACGCCAGCGTGAGAGCAACCGCCCCTCGACGCCAACGTGCGAGCGATGATTCCGGCACGGCCAGTTCGGACGGCGAGCCGAGACGACTCGGCGCTTCCCCACAACCCAGGCCCGCGAGCAATTCAACGATATCGATACGACGCTCGCCGCGAGTCCACAGCAACGCACGTTGCAACGTCTGCTGCTGTTTACCCGCCAGGCCCGGAATGCGTTGAGGCGCACGACCATGCGCGCGTGCCAGCGGCGCGGATCGGCCACCGAAAGGATGGCGTCCGGAGAGCAATTCGTAAGCGATGCAAGCGAGGCTGTAGACGTCATCGCTGGGATGCGGATCGCTGCCGTTCACTCGCTCGACGCTCGCGTAGGCGGGCGCGGCGGCCGGGCCGTCGTTCAAACCAGACGCCGTGTGCAACTCGAGCGGACGATCGCGCGCGAAGCCGAAGTCGAGCACGCGCACTTCGCCGGTCGTCGTGATCATGATGTTTCGCGGCTTCAGGTCCGCATGCACGACCCCGCGACGATGAGCATGCGCCAGTGCCGCGCCGACGCTGCTGATGATGCCCAGCGCGTAATGACGCGCCATGGGCTGACCATCCAGCCGCTTCAGAATGTCCGCGAGCAGCTCGCCTTCGAGCAGCTCCATGACAATGAAATAAACATTGCCGTCGCGATCCAGGTCGAACACGCTGACGACGTTGGGATGCGACAGCGACTGCGCTTCGTGAAACTCGCGCTCCAGCTGAGCCAGCTCGTCGGGCCGGTCCAGATAATTGAGCTTGAGCACCTTCACGGCCACGCAACGCGCCGTAGGATCGAGATGCGCGCGATGCCGGTCGACGGCCTTGTACACGGTGCCCGTGCTGCCGCGACCGAGAATCGACGTCAGTTCGTACCGATCACGCAGCACATCGCTGGTAAGCCCGGGCGGCGGCACCGGCGACGATCGAATCGGACGCTCACGTTCCCGCTCGCGCTCGACGGCAGGACCATGCGTATGCACGCCATGCGTCGGCTCTTCTTTGCGCGGCCTTGCGAGTACCGTGTCGTCGTCCGTATGTTTCAGCGGCGGCGGCGGTCGGGTCAGCGGATCTTCCAGCTCACGCCGGAAGGTCGTGACTTCTTCATCGCCCCGTCGCAGCAGGGACGGATCCACGAACGCCGGCTCGGAATTGATCGAGGCGGGATCGCGCTCGGCCATCAATTTGCGCCAGCGCGACCCGGTGGTATCGATGGTGACGTCGGTGGTGTCCTGATTGTCCCGGCCGGCGTCGGACTTGGTTTCGGTCTGATTAGCAACGCCGAACACCAGCTGCGCGATGTCGGTCTTGAGCGACCGGGCCAGCGCCACATCGATGCGGCCGCGACGCTGGTACTGGTCCAGCAGCGCGAGCGCGTCCCAGGGCGCATCGGGATTACTGCGGCAAACCGACAAGAACTGGGCTTGCATGTCCGCACGGTCGCAGCGGCCGGAGATGTAATCATCCAGCCAGCTGGCGAGCACCGCACGGGCATTCTCGCCCTGCTCTCCAAGGTCCTTGTCGATGGACAGACTCATCACCGTTTACAGTATTGCCCCAATTCGTAGGTCGCTTGTGGCTCAGGCGAGCTGCTAGAGCACCCCGAGTGCTTTTTCCATCCGGTAATCGTCCATAACGAAGCCGCCGCCAATATCCATGACCAGATCCGCGGCAATCCGGAACCCCAGCCTCTGGTAGGCCTGCACTGCCGGATTGCCCTTGTTGACGGTCAGCCACAACAGGGAGAGCTCGCGCCGCCGGGCGAGTCCCTCAATGAACTCCATGCATCTACGCCCGGTTCCCGAGCCGCGGGCGGCATGGTGCAGGTAAAACTTGCTGAGAAACATCACCCTTCCGGGTTGTTCCTGCACCGCGCAGTAGCCGATGTCCGACACTTTGCCGGCGCTATCCTGCCGTTGCACCAGGAAATATTCGTAGCCCTGCTCGATCTGGGCCTGCATCGCCGGGGCATTCTGAAACTTCGCGACCATGTAATCGACCTGCGGCCGGCCGATCAAGGGTACGTAATATTCGTACCAGATCTCATGGGCCAGCGCCGCCACCGCCGCCAGCTGCTCAGGGGTGGTGACCGGGACGAAATTCAGCGGGGCGACGGTCTGGGGGCTGGCAGCGGCACTCATCGGCCCATACTAGCCCAACTCCTCGTGTAACCGGTTCTCATCGAGCGCCCGACACCATTTAGCCACCACGACGGTGGCGACGCCATTGCCGACCAGGTTGGTCAGGGCCCTGGCTTCGGACATGAACCGGTCGATGCCCAAAATCAGGGCCAGCGCGGTGACCGGCAGCGTGCCCAGCGCCGACAGGGTCGCGGCCAGGACGATGAATCCGCTGCCCGTGACCCCGGCCGCCCCCTTGGAGGTCAGCAGCAGCACGCCCAGCAGGGTCAGCTGGTCGAGCAGGGTCATGGGCACATTGGTGGCCTGGGCGATGAATACGGCCGCCATGGTCAGGTAGATGGACGTGCCGTCCAGGTTGAACGAATAGCCGGTGGGGATCACCAGCCCGACCACCTGCTTCTCGACGCCCACCTGCTGCATCTTGCCCATCATTCGCGGCAGCACCGATTCGCTGGAGGACGTGCCCAGCACGATGAACAGCTCTTCCCGGATGTAACGAATGAAACGCACGATGCTGAAGCCGTGCACCTTGGCGATCGCGCCCAGCACCACGAAGATGAAGAACAGGCAGGTCGCATAGAAACACGCCATCAGCTTGCCGAGCGACGCCAGCGAGGCGAGCCCGTATTGCCCGATGGTGAACGCCATCGCGCCGAACGCACCGATCGGGGCGAGCCGCATGATCATGCCGACGATACGAAACATCACCGCCGCGAACCGGTCGATGAAATCGAAGATGGGGCGCGCCCGCTCGCCGACAGCATGCAACGCGAAGCCGAACAGCACCGAGAACAACAACACCTGCAGAATGTCGCCCTTCGCGAACGCATCGACGATGGTGGTGGGAATCACGTTCAGCAGGAAGTCGGTGATGTGCTGCTGCTCGGCCGCCTTGGCATAGGTTTCCACCGATTTCGCATCGAGCTGCGACACATCGACGTTCATGCCTTCGCCCGGCTTCACCACGTTCACGATCACCAGCCCGACGATCAACGCGATACTGCTGACCACCTCGAAATACAGCAGCGCCAGCGCGCCGGTCTTGCCGACCGCCTTCATGTTCTCCATGCCGGCGATGCCGGTCACCACGGTGCAGAAGATGATGGGCGCGATCATCATCTTGATCAGCTTGATGAAGCCGTCGCCGAGCGGCTTGAACTGCGTGGCGGTTTCCGGCAGGTAATGGCCCAGCGTCACGCCGATCGCGATGGCGATCAGCACCTGAACATACAACGAGCGATACCAGCGAGCGGGCGCCGCTGGTGAGGCATGAGCTTCGGAGGCCATTGCGGTCCGCGACTTTCGTTCTGGGGAGAGCGGACCAGTCTACATGAGCGCGACGTTTACGCGGGGGCGACCTGCCGCAGGCTCGGCGGTGTGCCATTCACCCAGATCCGGCCACCGCGCGGATCCAGACGCACCATCAGACCGGGCGAGCGGTTGAACTCTTTGCATTCCACCGGCAGTCGCGCGTCGGCGAAATACGCTTTGGCCAGATCGATCACGGTCGCGGCCGGCCCCTGCATGCCCGGCACTTCCTCGGGCGTGTGCCCGAAGATGCTCACGCGCCAGCTTTGCTTGCGCGCCCCGGCCGAGCGCAGCTCCTTGCAAAACCGATCCATCAGCAAGAGGTCGGAGCTGAGCGTGTTGTCGGTCAGATCGATGGGCCGGTCGTTGGCGACCGCGACGTAGCGCAAATGCAAGAGACCGCCGGCCGGCTGCGTATCGTCATACACGCAAACAGCCAGCGCCCCGCGCAGCTCGCAGGCGAGCAGCGTCGATTCCTTGGACACGCGGAACGCATCGGGCTGAACCACGATTTCTGGCGGCGGCTGGATCATGTGGAAGCGATGATGCCGGGGGCGCGGCGCGCCAAGTTGTGCATTGGATCACGGAATTACGTGAACCGACGAGCCCTGACACTTTTGCGCCAAATTTTGTCCCTGGCTGTCATTCTTTGGCGACGGGCGTTTTGGCCACGTTGCCGCTCTTGTTCACTTCCAGATGCATGGGCCGCACCCCGCCGAAAGTCAGGGAATTGGTGGCCAGAATGACTTCGCGCAGGAAATAAATCAGGCCCATCGCCAGACACGCCAGTGCGATCACGAACGTGATCGCGATCGGCGCATCGAGGTTGATCCCGATCGAGGAGCTGATGAACAGCGCCGCGACCACCAGCGACACCAGAAAGCCGCAGGTCACGGACAAGCCGATGGCCCGATTGATCAACGTCGCGCGCTTCGACAACACGCGCAGCAGCTTGTGGTACTCCTCCGCCTGCTCCGGGCTGGCCGTCAGCAGCCGGTCTTCCATGGTCCGCGCCCGATCGATGATGCGACCGACGCGGGTCGCGAGCGCATTCAACGTGGTCCCCACACCAGCCAGAAGAAACACGGGCGCGACAGCCAGTTGAATGACCTGCGCCAGGTTGGCGATATGCGGAGCGGTGTCGAGCATGCGGACCTCAGTAACTTGTCCGAGAAGATACCAGCCGTTCGCCCGCGGCCGCCAGACAGTTGCAGCCCTCATTGCAACCTTCCGCCCGCCGCTCGCGTCCTAATCCACAACGCGCAACGGAGGACGGATCGATGCAAAACAAATGGGCGGTCTCTTTGGCCATCTGGGTGTCGATGACGCTGCTGTTGGCGAGCCCGATGCTGTGGGCGGACGATCAGGACATTTCCAAGGTCAATGGCGCGATCCGCGTCGAGAGCGGCCGGCACGTGGGCTCAGTCGAAACCGTCAATGGCTCGATCGATCTCGGCGACGCCGTGCACGCCGAGGACATTGAGACGGTCAGCGGCTCGATCGACATCGGCCACGACTCCACGGTCGGCGACATCAACACGGTCAACGGCTCCGTGACCCTGGATCGCAACACCAAGGCGGACTCGGTGGAGACGGTGAACGGCCGGGTGCGGCTGGAAGAACACGTCGAGGTCCGCGGCGATGTCACGAACGTGAACGGCGGCATTGCCCTCGCGAAGGGTGCTCGCATCGGCGGTCAGATCGAGAACGTCAACGGCAAGATCGAGCTGGACGGCGGCATGGTCGGTAACGGCATCAAGACCACCAACAGCGACATCGAGATCGGCGCGGACTCCCGCGTCGACGGCGGCATTCATGTCGAGAAGCCCAACGGCGTCAATTTCTTCTCGACCAGGCGCAAGCCCCGGATCACGATCGGCCCGAACGCGGTGGTCAACGGCACTCTGAAGTTCGATCGCGAAGTGGAGCTGCGCATCAGCGACAGCGCCAAGGTCGGCAAGATCGTCGGCGCGACCCCTATCAGAGAGTAATGTAATAAACGCGTCCGTCGCGCGGCTCGCGACGGACGCGACCGGCATGCACCAGATATTCCAAATGCGCCAGCGCCTCGCCAATCGCCAGAAACAAATGCATTTCCTTGAGCTCGCGGCGAAACATGAATGGCAGCACGTCCATCGCCACCTTGGGCTCGACACACAGCGCCGCCAGCTTGTCGAGCTGCTGCACGTGATGGCCGGTGAGATCGTCGATCCGCTGGCGCAGGCCGCGAAACGGCACGCCATGCGCTGGCAACACCAGCGTGTCCTCTGACAGCGCACGCAGCCGCTGCAACGACGCCAGATACGAGCCCAGCGGATTCGCATCGGTGTTGTGGAACATGAAGCTGATATTCGAGGAAATCGTCGGCAGCACTTGATCGCCGCTGATCAGCAGACCCGCCGCCGGATTCGACAGACACAAGTGCCCTTCGGCATGACCGTTGGTCTCCAGCGCGGTCCACTCCCCCGCGCCCCAATGGATGACTTCTTCATCCGCAATGAACCGCTCGACCTTCGGCATGCCGCTGGTCATTCGCGCGAAGCGATCGGGACGAAACATCGCCCGGATCTGTAGCGCGTCGGTCACGCCATGCGACGAGAAGAACTGCTCGGCCTTATTGAAATGTACCTGGCCCTCGCCGCCCCACATCGCGCGCGACAGCTCATGCGTCCGCCGCGACATGATCACGGGCACGCCCGATCGTTCCTGCAACCAGTTGGCCAGGCCGATGTGATCCGGATGGATGTGAGTAATGAAGACGGCGCGCAACGGCCGCTGTGAGAAATACTCACGCTCGATGACTTCCCACGCGTCCTTGCCGATGGACGCCGCCATGCCGGTGTCGACCACGACACAACCGTCTTCGGTTTCCACCAGCCACACGTTGATGTGATTCAGATCCAGCGGTAACGGGATGCGCCCCCAGCGCACGCCGGGCCCGATGCTCACACTTTGGCCGGACGCTGGCGCGGGCGTGTCCACGTACTGCAGACGACGCGGCGCTGAGGGAAACGCCTCGCCTTCCGCGGTCACGGTTGGCGCGACGGACGTATTGGCAAAGTCGGAGACAGTCATCTTGCGTATCATGCGGCCTCTTGGCCGAAAGAGGAAATTCCACCATGCGACTCCGCCCGCGCGCTGCCCTGCTCGTCGTTCTGGCCTCGCTGCCCCTGTGGGGAGCGCACGCCGCGCCTCGGGACGCGAAGGAAAAGGCGCTGGTCAGTCACGTGACCGCCGGCGAGCAGGCCAACATCGAGCTGCTCGAGCAGCTCGTGAACGTCAACAGCGGCACGATGAATTTCGCCGGCGTGCGGAAGGTCGCCGACATGCTTCGGCCGCGCTTCGAGGCGCTCGGATTCAAGGTGAGCTGGGTCGATGGCACGCCGTGGGGTCGCGCCGGTCATCTGATCGCGACTCGTCCGGGTCGCGGCAAGCATGTGCTGCTGATCGGTCACCTCGATACGGTGTTCGAGCCCAATCACCCGTTTCAGCGCTGGCAACGCGTCGATAAGAACATCGCTCGCGGTCCGGGCGCGGCGGATATGAAGGGCGGCATTATCATCGGGCTCGCGGCGATGGATGCGCTGAAGTCGCAGAAGCTGCTGGATTCGTTGCAGATCACGGTGGTCCTGCATGGCGATGAAGAAGATTCAGGCAAGCCGCTCGATCTGGCCCGCCACGATCTCATCGAAGCCGCCAAGGCGGCGGACATCGCCCTCGGTTTGGAGAATGCCGCCGACAATCCGAAGACCGCCGTGACCGCGCGTCGCAGCTCGACCGGGTGGGTCGTGAAAGTGAAAGCGAAGAGCTCGCACTCGTCGCAGATCTTCTCCAATGAAGTCGGCGCCGGTGCCGCTTATGAGCTTGGCCGCATCCTCAATGGTTTCTATCAGGAAGTGCGTGGCGAGGAATTCGTTACTTTCAATCCCGGGCTGGTTGCGAGCAGCACGCAGGTCGATTTCAACAAACAACCGTTGAGTGCGACGATTTCGGGTAAGAACAATATCGTCGCGCCTGTGGGCATCATCTCTGGCGATCTGCGCACGCTGACTGTGCAGCAGTTGGAAGATACGCGGGCGAAGATGAGAAAGGTCGTGGCGGCGAGCCTGCCGAACACGTCAGCGGAGATCGAGTTCACCGACAACTATCCCCCCATGGCCCCAACCGAAGGCAATCGCAAACTGCTGTCTCTTTATGACGGCGTCAGCAAAGACCTCGGCTTCGGCCCCGTCACCGAAGTGAACCCCCGCAACGCCGGCGCCGCTGACATCTCCTTCGCCGCCGACCACGTCGACATGGCCCTCGACGGCCTCGGCCTCCTCGGCGGCGGTGCCCACACGGCGGATGAGTTCGCTGATTTGCGGACGTATCGGATTCAGACGCAGAGGCTGGCGGTGTTGTTGTATTGGTTGGGGAAGAAGTAAATCCGCCAGGATATTCCGTTACACGATGAACTAACGCGTTCTCTCGCTGGGTGAGCGCGCGAACTTTCAGGGGGCTAGCACTACCAGTCTCGGCGATCCTTGCTGCTGTAAGAAGGTTAATTCGAGCGGCAGGCATGACGACGCAACTAACCGACAGCTACTCTGCGCTTCTAACGGAGCTCAAACAGCGTATTCGCGGTGCACGGCTGCGCACCGTGGTCTCTGTAAACACGGAACTCACCCTTCTCTATTGGAGCATCGGCCGCGACATACGCGCGCGTCAACGCGCGGAGGGATGGGGCGCGAAAGTCATCACGCGCCTCTCCGCGGATCTGCGCCGCGCATTCCCGGACATGAAGGGCATCTCGGCGCGCAATTTAAAATACATGCGCCTTTTTGCGGACGCTTGGTCGGACCGCTCAATTGTGCAACAGGTTGCTGCCCAATTGCCCTGGGGCCATAACATCGTTTTGCTGCAGGACGTCAAATCGCCCAGCGAACGTGAATGGTATGCGCGCCAAGCCTTGGAGAACGGATGGAGCCGCAGCGTGCTCAGCCACCAGATCGAGAGCGATCTATTCGACAGACAGGGCCGCGCGCTCACCAATTTCACGCGTACGTTGCCGGCTGCTCAGTCGGACCTGGCTCAACAGCTCATCAAAGACCCCTACAGTTTCGAATTCCTTTCTCTGGGCGCCGGCATACTGGAGCGCGACCTGCAGCGCGGCTTGCTCAACCATCTGCGATCCATGATTTTGGAGTTGGGCAAGGGGTTTGCGTTCGTCGGCAGCCAGTATCCCATCGAGGTCGGAGACCAGGAGTATTTCATCGACTTGCTTTTCTACCACCTGCGACTGCGTTGTTTTGTCGTCATCGAGCTCAAGGTCGAAGGTTTCAAGCCCGAGTTCGCGGGCAAGATGAATTTCTATCTGTCCGCCGTCGACGACCTCTTGCGCCACCCGGACGATCAACCCTCCATCGGCATCATCCTTTGCAAAGGCCGGAATGAAATCGTCGTGGAGTATGCGCTGCGCGACTCGAGCAAACCGATGGGAGTGGCTCAGTATCGACTCTCGACCGCCTTGCCGGAACAATTGAAAAGCGACCTCCCGACCGTGGAAGATCTGGAGCAAGAATTTCGGTCGATGGAGGCCACCGACCTTCGTCGGGAAGTGGAATGTTCGCTCCGAGACTTCGCCGCCGCGCACGATGTCCCGGCTCAGCACCCGGTCACAATGACCTCGCTCCTTCGCGAGCTGAAGGAACAAGGCAATGCGCCTCCCAGCGCGAATCGCTTCCTTGAGGCCTGGCAATCGATGGAGATGTCGGACGAGCTCGACTCGATGACGGCCGCCGATGTTGTAAGTATCAATCGGCAGATTCTTTCGGAGCTGACCTCTGCGTCCCAGCATGACCCTGCTTAAACGGCGCGCAGGAGGCCTGTGAGCGCCTTGGCGTTTCGACTGCTGGGGAAAACGCGTGTCTCCAGATCGTTTTCGCTCACACCGACATGCTGGCCCAGCACACCCTTGAACACCGATCGCAAATCCAGTGTCGGTTTCAAATCCCGCTGTTGATACAAATCGCCGGTCGCCAACCCGGGCCAGTCGGCGATGACGCGGCCGCCGGAGATGGCGCCGCCGGTGAGGAAGGCGCAGGTGGCGGTTCCGTGGTCGGTGCCGCGGGTGCCATTGACGGCGACGGTGCGGCCGAATTCGGTGACGACGAGCATTGCGGTGTCCTTCCAGGCCCCGCCCAGAGAAGTGCGCAATGTTTCTAAGCCTTGATCGAGGGCGCGCAGTCGGTTGGCGAGTTGGCCTTGTTCGGCGCCTTGGTTGGCGTGCGTATCCCACCCGCTCACTTCGATCACAGCGACGCGCGGGCCATCGGCCGCGGCCAGAAACGTTCCGGCGGCTGATGTCACAGTGTTGAATCCGTTGAGCGGGTCACGCTTGCCGCCGCCCATGTCCGCGCCCATCATGCCTTCGCCGGCGATGCCATCCGCGGCTAAAGCCGACTGCAATCGAGTGGCGAAGTGTTCATCAGTGGAATAGAGATCGGCGATCCGTTGCAGAGTATCGGCGTCAGTATCAGGAAGTCGCGAGGGCGCCCAGGAATTCACGGGGGCATCGCCACGCAAGACCAAGGGAACGCTCTGAGCCAGAGCCACAGCGATTTGATCGGTGTTCCGTCCCTTAGAGGCCGGCATGCCTGACAACGCGCGATTGAGCCAGCCGTCACGAGCACCTTTCAACTCGGCCGTGCCGCTTTCGAGTAGATCCTGACCATCGAAATGCGAGCGCTCTCGATAAGGAGAGGCGACGGCGTGAAAGACGATCAGTTCTTCCTCGCGATAGCGCTGGTACAGATTTGTCATCGATGGATGCAGAGCGAACATTCCATCCAGCTTCTGCGTCGGTGCTGTGATCGCAAGCGCGCCGCGCTTGCTCGCGTAGCTGCCATCGCCGTAAGCAGGCACAGCGGCCAAGCCGTCCAGCGCGCCGCGCAGGATCACGAGAATGAAGCGGGCATCGGTTTTAGTGGCAGCGAACGGAATCTGTGGTAACAACGTCGCCACGCTGCCGAGCACGGAAGAGATAACGAAGGTGCGACGGTTCAGCATGGATACAACCTCAGCCTCGTACGGCTCACGGTGCCGGCGGCCCTCCTACAACCTCGCCTACATAAGGCCACGTATCGGCCCGCACGAGCCTCCAATGCGCGCGAGCATCGCGTATACAAGCCTGCCGCTGCCGGGCATGCGGTTACGATCACTGAAAATGCAGCGGCGTTATTCATCGACGCTGAAACTCCGGGCTCGCCAACAACAACGCAATTCCCTGCGCCCCACTCTCCGCTCGCGAAATTGCCACGCGTGTGCGCTCGGCAAGCGCATCGCCTAGCGACGATGCGCCAGCATCGAGAGGCTGCACCTTCGAGCCCATGCGTTTGCCAACCGCGCTGGCCCATTCGATTCGTTTGAGCAATGCATCCGGCCCATCCCACTGACTGGCAGTATCCGGCCAGCCGGCCGGTGAGCCTGGGGTATAGGGCCGCTGCCCGAGCAGTTGGAAGGGCGACAGGATCTGTTCGGGAAGCGGAGGCACGAAGTCGAGCATGCGAAAGGTCGATACCACGAAATCGTGTGGCGTCTTGAACTTCGAAGTCGTCCGCTCCCACGCTTCGGGACTCTCGACCAACGCTCGATGCAGCGACGGCAGATCTCCGTCCGTCTCCAGAAAAACTTTCGTCAACCGGACGACCGCACGCTCCGGAGGGTCGTCCGCGATGAAATGACGCGCCAACTTGGTCGCCACATGTTTGGCTGTCGCCGGATGCGCCGCCAGATCCTTCAGCATCGCGCGTGGCTGCGACACGCCCTCTTCACCATAGCGCTTGCCAAGAAGAGTCTTCGCGCCCGGCTCATGCGCCATCGGGCGAAATTGAAACTGCCCCGCTTGCTGAGACTCCTTACCGCGAGCCGCCGCGACCGACCAACCTGTCAGAGCCCGAGCGAACGTTGTGACATCCGCCTGCGTGTAACCGCCATTCACACCCAACGTATGCAGTTCAAGAATCTCTCGCGCCAGGTTTTCGTTGATATCAAGCTTGCGATCGCTATTAATACGCCGCGCGGCTTTCTGAGCCAGGGGCGAGTTCGGCCCGATGGACGCTTGGTTATCCAGATACAGAATCATCGCGGGATGCATCTCTACCGCGAGCAACAGATCGACGAAACGCCCGCCGACATTCGGCCGGATCGCCTCATTCTCCAGCGTGGCTGCGAGCCCAACGACCTGGGCCTTATCGGCGGACACCGCGAAGTGATTGGTCCAGAAATGCACCAGCCGCTCACGAAACGGCTCATCGGTGCGAATCGCAAATCGATAGCGCGCGGCGACTTGATCCCGATACATCGCGCCGATCTGCCGACGACCGTTCTCGGCAGCCTTGGCAGCATCCTCGCCATCTTTTTCCTGGCGCCGCTCACGCAAAGCTTTAGCAAAGGTTTGAAGCGCAACCGCCGACGACGCCAGCCCCGCCACCTCCGGCGGCACAGACCGCGTGCCTTTGAGCTGCTGCGTCAGCCAGCCGCGCGCATCGTCACCGATGGCGCTCAATTCACCCGGCCGGGCCCCGAGCCCGAAGCGATTGGCGGCAATGATGGCGGAGAGCGTCAATGCACAAGCCCTGAGTCCAGTAGATGCAAAGGATAACGCGCATCGAGGCACCAGGTTGACGCAGCGAGCGCGGCGAACGGCGGGCCGAGGCGTCCGGCTAATGCAGCGGGCGCGGCGACGGCGGATCGAGAAGTCAGGTGGACGCAGCGGACGCCACGAAACGGCGGGTCCAGACGTCAGGTTGACAAAGCGGCTGTGGCGAACGCGTGAACGGAGCCAGCCGGTAAGAACTACGCAGCCGATCCGACACGAGGGCGAGCGCCGATCAGGCGCTATTCACCAACTGATCCATCGACAACATCTCCGAGGAGCGACGGGCGTTGGCGAGCAGGTCGACGATGCGGTCGTCGCTTCGGAGCACGAAGCTGTTGCCGGTTTGTTGTTTGGCGTATTTCTTCACGTGCGCGAGCAGATGGGCGACGGCATCCGCGCTGGTGGCGCCGAGCGTCTCCGAATCCAGGGCGGCCACCGACAGAGTGAGCAGCGGATATTTGCGCTGACGGCCGTCGCGATCGGCGGCGGTGATGGACTGATCCGACGCATGCTCTGGCGAATAGAAATTCCCCACCGTCTCGGCGAAGCGATTCAGCACATTCACCACCCGATCGCGCCAGTCCGCCGAGCGCATGACGACCAGGAAGTCATCGCCGCCCACGTGACCGACGAAATCCAGCCGTGCCGAGAAATGACTGGAGAGCAGCCCGGCCAGATGCAGGATCACCTGGTCGCCGTGCGCGTAGCCGTACACGTCGTTGTAAGGCTTGAACGAATCCAGATCGAAGTACGCAACGATGAAACGTTTGCGCGACTCGATCAGCTTGTCGATGCTGCTACGAACCGCGGCATTGCCGGGCAGCAAGGTCAGCGGATTGGAATGTTTCGCCGACTGCAGCTGTTGCTCGGTGATCAGCCGGAGCACGTCGATGGTCTGACCGAGGCCGAGGTAGCGGCCGTCCTTGGTGATCACGAATTCTTCCGTCAGGCGCGGCCGGCTCTTCTGGGTCACGAGGCGGCTCACCTGCTCCAGACGAAGCTGACTGTCGATGAGCAGCGTCGGCGTCTCCATCACCGCGGTGACCGGCTTCTTGTTGAAGATCTCCGGATGCAGCGGCTTGGCGAGCAGGTCAAACAGGCGCTCGCGACGCACGACCCCGAGCGGCTTGCCGTCCTCGACGACCGGAAAGGTCAGCTGCTCGGGATTGTCACGAAACAATTCGGCGACTTCGGTGACGCGCATGGCCGGCGGCACCGGCGGTACGTAATTCGCAATGTGCTCGGCGAGCAGCGCGGTGTAAGTAACAATGGAACGATCGAGCGATTCCACCTGCTGGAGCGCCGCCACCGGATTCGCGCTGGGACGACCGAACAAATGGCCCTGCAGGCGATCCAGGCCGAGATCCACCAGCTCGCGACATTCGCGCTCGGTCTCGACGCCTTCGGCGATGACACGACAGCCCATGGCGCGACCCATGTCGAGCATGGAGCGCACGAATTCCAGCTTGGTGGGATCGGCATCGATGCCGGTGACAAAGTAACGATCGATCTTCACGTAGTCGGGCTTGAGCTCCGACCAGGCCCGCAGACCCGACGAGCCGGCGCCGAGATCGTCGATCGCGATGGCGCAACCTTCCGAACGCAGCCGCTGCATGGCTGAGCGCAGGCGGTCGTAGTCCTCGAGCAGGCTTTCCTCGGTCAGCTCGATGACACAACGGTCCATGCGCATGCCGCTGTTGTTCGCCAGGTCGACGAAGCGCTGGGCGAAGTTCGGATGCTCGTAAATCGTGTCGGGAGAAACATTGATGAACAGCTGCCCGGACACCCGGGCCGCGACGAAACGCTTGAAGGCGTTGGCCATGCACAGGAAGTCGAGCTCGACCTTGAGGCCGGCGCGGCGCGCGGCTTCGAACAGATTCTGGGGAGCGTGCAGCCAGCTGTCGGAGGGGCCGCGGGTCAGGGCCTCATAGCCGCAGATGCCCCGCGAGCGGGGATCGACGATGGGCTGAAACAGGGTCGTGATGCGTCCCTCGCGCATGAGCTCCGCGAGCTCGAGCGCCGATGCATCCAATCGGCGCAAGCGTAACGTCGGCGAATCGGGACGTGGATCGGACATGCGCTACGGTGCCGGGATTACCCGACGTTCCCCTCGATTCCATAGGGCTTTGGAGTCAGCGCAACGTTAAATCCCGAGCACGAATGAGAACAGAGAACCGTTTCGCATCGACGGCGTTACACCATCGAGGACTACACATACAAATGCGAAATTTGTGATGGAGCGCACATCGGCCGAGCCTCCCGCGACGGGAGGCCGGTACCGATGCGCTGTCTCATGGACTACGTTGACCGATGAACGGTCAACGGGCCGCAGCGCGTTTCTTAACGCTTCATCGCGTCGAAGAAGTCGCCGTTGGTCTTGGTGTCCTTCATCTTGTCGATCAGGAACTCGATGGCCGCCAGCTCGTCCATGGGGTGCAGCAGCTTGCGCAGAATCCAGATCTTCTGCAGCTCCTCGGCGGAAGTGATCAATTCCTCGCGGCGGGTGCCGGAGCGATTGATATTCACGGCGGGGAACACGCGTTTTTCCGACACGCGCCGATCCAGGTGGATTTCCGAGTTACCGGTGCCCTTGAACTCTTCGTAAATCACGTCGTCCATGCGCGAGCCGGTATCGATCAGCGCCGTGGCCAGAATGGTCAGCGAGCCGCCTTCCTCGATGTTACGGGCCGCCCCGAAGAAGCGCTTCGGGCGCTGCAGGGCATTGGCATCGACACCGCCGGTCAGCACCTTGCCGGAGCTCGGCACCACGGTGTTGTAAGCACGCGCGAGGCGGGTGATTGAGTCGAGCAAAATCACCACGTCGCGCTTGTGCTCGACCAGGCGCTTGGCCTTCTCGATCACCATTTCCGCGACCTGCACGTGACGCGTGGCCGGCTCGTCGAAGGTCGACGACACCACTTCGCCGCGCACCGTGCGCGCCATTTCGGTCACTTCTTCCGGACGCTCGTCGATCAACAGGACGATCAGATAAACGTCGGGATGATTCGAAGTGATGGAGCTGGCGATGTTTTGCAGCAGCATCGTCTTACCCGCTTTCGGCGGGGAGATGATCAGGCCGCGCTGACCTTTGCCGATCGGCGCCACCAGATCGATGATGCGCGCGGTCAGGTCCTCGCTCGAGCCGTTACCGCGCTCCAGCTTGAAGCGCTTGGTCGGATGCAGCGGGGTCAGGTTCTCGAACAGCACCTTGTGCTTGGCGCCTTCGGGAGAATCGAAATTGATCTCGCCGACCTTGAGCAGCGCGAAGTAGCGCTCGCCGTCCTTGGGCGGACGGATCAGGCCGGAGATGGAGTCGCCGGTGCGCAGGTTGAAGCGGCGGATCTGGCTGGGGCTGACGTAGATATCGTCGGGCCCGGCGAGATAGGAGCTGTCGGCGGAGCGCAGGAAGCCGAAGCCGTCCTGCAGGATTTCCAGCACGCCGTCGCCGTAGATGTCCTCGCCGCTGCGGGCATGCGCCTTGAGGATGGAGAAGATGATGTCCTGCTTGCGCGAACGGGCCAGGTTCTCCAGCCCCATCTTCTGCGCGATCTCCACCAGCTCCGGAACCGGCTTCAGCTTGAGCTGAGTCAGGTTCATCGACTGGCGCGAGGCGGCCAGTTCGGCGGGGGAAATTACACCGACGTCATCGCCGTCGAACGCGTCGTCCTGCGGCAGGTCGTCGTGTTGCGGGCCTTCCCCGCGATGATCACCGTTGTTGCCGCCGCGGTTGCCGCGGTTACCACGGTTGCCGTCGTTATTGCCGCGGTTGGAGCGACCGCCGCCCCCACCACCCTTGTTACCACCGCCCGGGCGATTACGGGCCTGATTGCCGAGATAGCCTCTCACAGTTTGCTGTCCAGAAATGCGGCCAGGTCGGATTTACGGAGTGCCCCAACCTTCTGGCCTTCGACCTGACCGTTCTTGAAAAGGATGAGAGTGGGGATACCACGCACAGCGAAGCGCTGCGGCGTCTTGGGGTTCTCGTCGATGTTGAGCTTGGCGATCGTGACCTTGTCTTTATATTCGGTCGCGATCTCGTTCAGCATGGGCGCGATCATCTTGCAGGGCCCGCACCATTCCGCCCAGAAGTCCAGCAGGACCGGGCCTTTGGCCTTGACGACGTCCTCTTCGAAGCTGGCGTCGGTGACATGCACAATCGTCTCGCTGCTCACCAGAAACTCTCCTGGAATGGCTGTGGTGATAAAGGAATAAGGCGGGTGTTTTGGGGGCTGGGAAGCGACTCAAACCTTAGGTTCGGAGCGCACCGAATGGTCGGCGGAAATTGACCGGGTGACTTGAGCATGCCCGGTCGGGCACAATGCCCTGAATGCTTCGGAAAAATCTGTGTGAGCGGTGCTCGTGCTCGATGTAAGCCAGTCTGCGTCTGATCCGTCTGTCTCGGACAGTTACTCGCGCCTTCCGATAAAATGGCCGCTTGAGTATCGTCCCCCTGAGCGCCCTATCGAGTATCAAATGAGATACTCCGCCAAGGGTCACGTCTTCGAGGGGCTTGGAGCCTGTGCTCCGGTCGGGGCAGGTGCGGATGAGTCCGCTTCGTTGAGGCTTATTAAAACCGGGTGCCTGCCAATTTGCAAGCGCCCCCCGCGTCAATTCCAACAGGTAACCCATATCGAATGGCTGATTCGCACTTAACCGAGCTGTCCTTCTCGAGTCTGCATTTGCCGGAAGCTTTGCAGAAAGGTCTGGCCGACGCCTCGTTCGAGCGTTGCACGCCCATCCAGGCACAAACCCTGCCGCAGGCTCTCGCCGGGCTCGATGTCGCCGGGCAGGCGCAAACGGGAACGGGGAAAACCGCGGCATTTCTAGTGGCGATGTACGCGCGCCTGATGCGCGAGCCCCCACCGCCGTCGCGCAACTTGAATGCACCGCGGGCTTTGATCATCGCCCCAACGCGCGAGCTTGCCGTCCAGATCCATAGCGACGCCGAGGTTCTCGGCTCGCACACCGGCCTGCAACTCGGCCTCGCCTTCGGTGGCGTCGACTACGAGAAACAGAAACATCATCTCGAGCGGGGCGTGGACATTCTGATGGGCACACCCGGCCGCATCATCGACTTCGTCAAACAGAAGGTGATCGACCTGCGCTCGGTACAAGTGCTGGTGCTGGATGAGGCCGATCGCATGTTCGATCTCGGCTTCATCGCGGATATCCGCTACATATTGAGGCGCCTGCCCGATCCTCAAGCCCGTCTCAATATGTTGTTCTCGGCGACGCTCTCTCATCGCGTGCTCGAACTCGCCTACGAGCATATGAACGAGCCCACGCTGGTGCGCATCGAGCCGGACAAAATGACGGTGGATCGCGTTCGTCAGGTGATCTATTACCCCTCGAACGATGAGAAGCCGCGCCTGCTGGTCGGCCTGCTCAAGCATATGGATCCGCGACGCAGTATGGTGTTCGTGAACACGCGGCGCGCGGCCGAAGAAATCGAAGGGCTATTGCGAAGCAATGGCATCAATGCCGAAGCGATTTCAGGCGACGTTCCTCAGCGCAAACGCTTACGAATGCTTCGTGATTTTCATGAAGGCACGCTCGCGGTGCTGATCGGCACGGATGTCGCTTCACGTGGTTTGCACATTCCCGATGTGAGTCACGTGTTCAACTACGATCTGCCGCAGGATCCGGAAGACTACGTCCATCGCATCGGGCGAACTGCACGCGCCGGCACCGAAGGTGACGCGATCAGTTTCGGCTGCGAGGAGTACGTGATTTCCCTGCCGGACATCGAGGCCTATATCGGCCGCAAGCTGCCCGTTGCAGCGGTGGCCACCGACATGCTGCCTGAGATCGTTTCGCCTGCTCCGCTGCCCAGACGTCACTTCGGTGGGGGCGGTGGTCGCGGCAAACCAGGACGCGGCGGTGGTGGTCGCCCTGGCGGTGGCGGCAGTCGCGGTGGCGGCGGTGGCCGCAACGATCGTCGTCGTAGCGGTGGTGGTGGCGGTGGCCATTCATCATCTCGCCCGCCCGCGACAGAAGCGCCGGCCCCTGCTGTTTCGGCGGATGCGCCCGCCGAGGCCAGCGCGAACGGAACAAACGGCGAAAACGCGCACGAGGCGCCGCCGAGAAAGCGCCGTCGCCGTCGTCGTAGCAAAAGTTCGAACGGCGCGAATCCCGGCACGCCGCCGGCACCGGAAACAACCTGAGCGTTCGACGGCCAGCGAGCGTCGCCCGATTATCTGGCGAGCTCGTCGAGGAGGTGACTCACCGCTTCAACGGAGCTGAACTCAGTCACCTCTCTCTTGGCCAGCGCCGAATCCGGCTTGGAGATGGCGAAGATATGCGCGATGCCGTGCTTCTGCGCGGCTCGCAGCACCGAGTGACTGTCATCGACAAATAACGTCCGCCGCGGATCGAACGCCAGCGCCGTCTGGAGCTGCTGCCAGAACGACGGATGTTCCTTCGGCACGCCGAAACTATGCGAGCTGAACACCACGTCGAAGTAGTTCAGCAAGCCGGTCTGCGTCGCCTTCACTTTGAGCGAATCACGATGCGCGTTGGTTACCAATGCGACGCGCACGCCCTTGTCTCGTAACGCGCGCAGAAACTCCTCGGCGCCCGGAAGGAAACGCACGTGCTCGCGCACCTCGTGCTTCATTCCCGCGATGTCCAGCGACAGCGCACGGGTCCAGAAGTCGATGCAGTACCAGTCCAGCGTGCCCTGCCGATCCGCGAACATCGGCCGCAACACCTCTCGCGCGTCGGCCAGAGTCAGCCCGTGTTTGGCCGCGTAGCGCTCCGGAACCAGTTCCAGCCAGAAATAATTGTCAAATCGCAGATCGAGCAACGTGCCGTCCATGTCCAGTAACACAGTATCGATAGCCTGCCACTGCGGCAGGGGAGCCCCGGACCGGGCTGCGGAAATCATGGACGAGCTCAAGCGAAATTCTCGGTTCGTGGCGGCGGCGGGTGGCCGTATGATAGGGCAACCTTTCGCTCAGCTTGAGTCGGCAATGTCGGGGGATGTGGGTTAATGGAATTGGGTTGGGGCACCTTGGTGCTGATCGTGCTGGCGGCCGCCGGATTCTGGTTCCTGCGAGACAGCCTGGCCGCCCGTGAGCGCGCCAATGCCGCGGCCATGGAAGCCTGCCAGCGCCTGAGCCTGCAATTTCTGGATGGCACTGTCGCATTCGCGCGACTGTCGTTCGCCCGCGAGCTGGGTCAGCTCAACATCCGTAGAACGTACGTGTTCGATTACACCGCCAACAGTATCGAGCGGCGTCAAGGATTCGTCATTCTGTTCGGCCGGCGCGTGGAGTCAGTAGGTTACGCACCGGGCGAGGAGCGTCGCCGCCAGCCCGAGCCGGTGACGCCGACGCTGTCCCTGTCCGCGACGTATACTCCGCCGCCGCCTGCTGAACCTCCGGCGCCTGCGCCGGTCGAAACCGCCCAGGTATTTGATCTCGCGGATTGGCGTGCGCGCCGGCGCGGGGCCGAACAACAGCAATCACCCTCACAGCGGCGCACGGGTGTCACTGACCATGGCAATGGTCAGGATCACCATCACTAGCGCGGCTTGCGCTAAAGTACGCGCCGATGAGCGAAGCGGAAAACAACGTCGAGACTGAAACTTTCCGTCGCCTGGAGCGGCTGCGGGAGTTACGCATCGAGCATCGCGACCTGGACGATGTGATCCACCGGTTGCAGATGGACCTGTACGTCAACGAAGTGCAACTGCGGCGCCTCAAGAAACGAAAACTGATGCTGAAGGACCAGATCGCCCGCTTGGAAAGCGAGCTGATCCCCGATCTCAACGCTTGATCCCCTGACTCATGCAGGAATTGCTGCATAACGCAGGCCTGGCTCTGGAGGCTCTGCTCACTCCTACATCGCTTCTGCAACTGGCAGCGATCGTCCTGGCCATTCTGGTGGCCTGGTGGTTCGGCCGTCAGGTGCGCAATACCGAGCGAGGCAAGCTCGCGCTCGTTCAAACCGGCTTCCAGGCACGCCTGACCGAAGCGCTGCTGATCACCGCTCCGCACCTCGCGGCCTTGGTACTGATCGCCGCGTTTGGCGGCGCCCTGCATGCGCTGAAGGCCGACAGCAGGCTGGTCGATCTGGCGATCACGCTGTCCGGTCTGCTGCTGCTGATTCGCTTCGCGGTGTACGTCGTGCGCGTGTCCCTCGGCAACCGGACCAAGGGCTGGGGCAACATCATTACGTTCGCGATCTGGAGCGTGCTGGCGCTCCACGTGCTGGGCTGGTTCGATCCACTGGTGCAGGCGTTTGACAGTGTCGGCATAAACGCCGGCACCCGCCGTATCACGCTCTGGTCGGTGATCAAGATCCTGTTCACCGTCGGCGCGTTCATCCTGGTCGCAGTGTGGATCGCGCGCTGGTTCGAGCGGCGGCTCATGTCCATGCAGGGCCTCGCGCTCAGCATGCGCATCGGCATCGCCAAGTTCACGCAGGCGTTCCTGATCGGTTTGTCGATTCTGCTCGGCCTGAACGCCGCCGGCCTCGATCTCACCACGCTGAATATTTTCACCGGTGCCATCGGTATCGGCCTGGGCTTCGGCCTGCAAGCCATCACGGCGAACTTCGTCAGCGGCTTCGTGCTGCTGATGGACCGTTCCATCAAACCCGGCGACGTCATCAGCTTCACCGGCACCACCGGCACCAGCACCGAAGGCTTCGGCTGGGTGCAGGAGTTGCGAGGTCGTTACGTGGTCGTGCGCGATCGCGACGGCGTCGAGACGCTGGTGCCGAACCAGAATCTGATTACCAGTCCGGTGATCAACTGGAGCTACACCGACCCGCGCGTGCGACTCAAGCTGCCGGTGCGTGTGAGTTACAAATGCGATCCGGAGAAGGCGCTGGAGCTGTTGCTCAAAGCGGCCGACGATCAGCCTCGCATCCTGCGCGATCCCAAGCCGGTGTCGCGCATGATGGGCTTCAACGATTACGGCTTCGATCTCGAGCTGCGCTTCTGGATCGCGGACCCTCAGGAAGGCGTGAACAACATCCGCTCCGAGGTGAACCGCTCGATCTGGCGCCTGTTCAAAGCGAACAACATCATCATTCCGGTCGCCCAGCGCGAAGTCATTCTCGAAATGCGCGAGCGCGGCCCGGTCGTCGCGCGCGACGATTAGCCATGGCACTCGAGAACGAGCTGGGCATTCCGGACGAAGCCATCGACCTGCGCTTCATCCGCTCCGGCGGCCCCGGCGGACAAAACGTCAACAAGGTCGCCACCGCCGCGCAACTGCGTTGTGATTTGAAGCTGTGGCCGGCGCTACCCGAGCGCGTCCGCGTTCGCCTTCGCACGCTGGCGGGACGCCGGCTCACCAGCGACGACGTGATCGTCCTGAGCGCGCAGCGCTTCCGGACGCAGGAACATAACAAGCGCGATGCGCTGGAGCGCCTGGGCGAGATGATCGCTCAAGCCCGCATCGAGCCTCGCATCCGCAAGGCGACCAAGCCGACCCGCGCGTCGAAGGAACGGCGGCTGGAAGGCAAACAGAAACGCAGCGATGTGAAGAAAGGACGCAAGGTCAGCCACGACTGGTGACCTTTCCTAGAAGCGCTCGAACTTGCCGCGGCGATAAACAAACAAACGATCGGTGAGCGAATACGGACCGTCGGCATGCGCCTTCCTGGCCACTTCGCGAAGTTTCTTCACCCCTTCCTTGTTGTTCGAGCCGGTGAACAACAGAACGTCGCGCGTCGGAACGGCGATGACGATTTCGCCCTCGACTTTGAGCTTGTCGCCGCTCCAGATCTCATCGAGTAACAGCAGGCTGGGCACATAGTCGCTGCCCGCCGTGAGCATGGAAAAGAGCGGGCCGTTCACCGCCTCCGCTGGTGGCAGAATCCGACGCAGGTTTTCGACCGCCAGTGCGCGCAGCTTTTCTTTCTGCACGCCCGCGTCCTGCAAATCGTCGGGACCGAAGTAACGAATGTTCTGCGGCGTGTCTTCCGCATAGACGATCACCAGATCCTGGTTCAAGTCCTCAATCACCTGCAGCGCCGGGCCGTCGACACCCCGCGCCTTAGCAGCCCGCTGCATCTCTTTCGACCAGGCGCGATCCTTGATCACTGGCACGATCTGTTGCGGATTCAGCGGCCCCGATCCTTTCGTGCTCTCCGCGAAGGATGCGACGTAGCGCGCAATCAAGTCCGCCTTGGCTTTGGGATTCCCTGAATACTCGCTATAGGCGTTATCCAGAAACGCCCGCGCCGCCTCTCTTTCCGGCACCTTGATCGTGAGATGCAACGGCTCGGCGACTGTAACCGTCGCATTCGGAATCGCTGCGGCCAGCGCGGCTCGGAACTCTTCCGTGAATTGCTCGGGAGACAACACGTCCGCCGCCGCATGTACGGCCAGCGCCACCAGCAAGCCCACGAGTGCCAGGATCTGTTTCATCGCCCGTTCCTCGATTTGCCAAACATGCCCCACCTCGAGCCCGCGTCCTGAGATACTTTCCCGGCTGAACATGCCACGGACGACCCACCTTGAGGCAGCTCATCCAATCATTATCGCCCCGCGCCGAGTTCATCATGGTGATGTTGGGCGCGTTCGGCTACTTCGTGGTCGCCAGCGTCACGGCGGTCTTTTCTCCTGACATTTCGTCCGCTGCCGCCGCCCCGGTTTCCGACGCGGAGCTGCTGGGCCTGGTCACCTATGAAATCTTCCTGCTCGCCCTCATCGGTCCGTTCCTGGTCATGCGCGGCTGGCGCTGGTCGGACGTGGGGATGGCACCGACGCTTCAGGACACTGGCATGGGCCTGGTGCTCACGGCGGCCGGCTATATGGGCTACATCGCCGCATGGTCGGTCTACAGCGTCTTCATCTCACAGGATGGCGACGCCGTCCCGATAGAAACCGGCGTGCAGGCATCGACCGCAGTGCTGCTCTCGGTCGTGAACGGATTCTTCGAGGAACTGTTCGTCTGCGGTTACCTGATCAATGCGCTCAAAAAACGTCGCAGCGTGGTCTTCGCGATCAACGTGAGTGTCGCCATCCGACTGGCGTATCACTTGTATCAGGGCCCGATCGCCGTGCCGAGCATCCTTCCCATGGCGCTGATCTTCGGTTACTGGTTCGCGAAAACCGGACGACTCTGGCCGCTGGTGGTGGCGCATGCACTGATGGATTTCCTGGCACTCTCGCCCTATATCGAATGAGCGCGGCCTACAACGCCACCGCGATCCCCAGCCGTAGTTGCGAATCCAGCTTACGATTGTAATCGAGCAGGCTCTCGCCATAGCCGTTGAAGTACTGCAGGGTCAGCCAGCCGGTGAGATCGCCGCCGCTCAGCTTGGACAGCGGATAGGAAACATTCATTTCGACGCTGCCGTAGTTACTGCGCTCGCCCTTGCGGATGGTGGTCCAGAAATCCAGACCGCCCTTGGCGCCGAACCCCAGCACCCAGTCGACGTAGCCGCGATAGTTCTTGATATCGGGATTCTCGTTGTCCGCGATGTAGTTATGAATCAGCGGCGCGGCATAGAAACGCAGCCCGGCGGGATCGCCGAAGGTCAGGATGGGGCGCACGTAGAACATGTTGAAGCTGCGCGAGTCCTCGCCTTCCTTGCCGTTGGACTCGTGGCCGAAGCCGGTCTCGACGCCGAGTCGCAATTGCCCGTCGAACAAGCGCGTCAGATCGGGATTGGAATAAAACAGCCGCGGCCGATAGCTCGAGTCCTTGAAGGGCTTGGACAGATCGCCCAGATCCCACAGCGAGGTCTGCGAATACGAAAGATACAGATCGTCGATCCAGGGCAGGCGCTTCGCCAGCGGCCCGTTACCGTCGAACAACTGGTAACGCAGGCTGATTTGAAACTTCGCGTTCAGACCGCCGTCGCCGCCGACGATGAAATAGACCGGCTCGTACACCGACACGGACAGCGGCGGCGGCTTGTCGACCAGCGCCGTCGTGTACGTCTGCCTCTCAGGCTTGACCGTTTGGGCACTCTCGTTAGCCGCGACCTGCCCCGCATTGGCCGCGGGCGGCAGAATTTGCAAAGCCACTGAGTTCGACGCCAGGCCGGTCGGCACCAGCGTCGCAACCCCTTCGACCTTCGGCGGCAGCGCCCCCTGCAACTTGATGCGGGTGAAGCCGCCGGAGGCGACTTCAATGTGACCGCTGCGCTCCGGCGTCATCTCGATGACCGACAGCCCGGTGGGCGTTTCAAAGCGCACATGCAATTGGGCCGGCAAATCCACGACCAGCGGCTCCGGGTCGCTGTTGGTAATCGTCAGCTCGAGCTGCAGCGGCGTGCCGGAAACCACCTGAGCATGCGGCGTGGAGAGAATGATGTCGGCGTGCGCGCCCGCACCGATGAGCACAGCGAGCGGGAGCAACAGCTTGGAAATATTCATGACACCGGGACCGCCAACGACAGACCCGGCGAAGCCTACCGGGCCTCGACCGATCCGGCCAGGGCCGGCTCAGCGATGCGTCACCTGCAGGACGCTGTTCCGGATCTGCTCATGCAACACCAGCTGCGCATCATCGGCGACCGCCGGCAGCATGTCCGTATAGGTCAGACGACCTTCCGCGTTCACGCCGAGCACATTGCGAGCGCGTAACAGGTCGATGAAGTTCTTGAACAGCGTCTTGTCGTGGAACTCCGGCGAGTTGAGCTCGTACAGCAGCGACATCCGCTGCGCCATGAGCTGGCATTGCGACTCGAGCGCGTCCTGACTGATGCGGCCGCTGCCATGTTTCAACAGCACGGCGATGACCAGGTAGTAGCGCTCGATGATCTGCACCGTCACCTGCGCAAGGTTCGACAGCTGCACCGCTTCGGCCGAACCTGTCGGCGGACGCCGCCATTGCGCACCGGCCTCCACCGATTCAAGCAAGCCGTGATTCGCGAGGTCGTCGAGCGTATCCAGCGTCACGGCGGTCATCTCCGCCTCCGTCCAGCGCAGGAACAGCTCATCTCTCACGTACGGATAAATGCGCCACATCAGACGCTGAATGTCTTCGGTGCGCATGGTGCGATTGTTCAGGAAACAGCACGCAATCAGCGACGGCATCGCCATCAGATGCAGCACGTTGTTCCGGAAGTAGGTCATGAGCACGGAATTCTCTTCCGTCATCTGCATGACATCGCCGAGCTGATGTTTCAGGCGCTGAATCACCCCCATCCGCTCGCCATGGCGCACGATCGACGCGCCATCGCTCTCCGTGACCCAGACCAGCGGCGAATACGGCGCCTGCCTCAGCAGCGACGCGTACAACTCGAATTGCCGCGCCAGATCGCTTTCCAGCATCGACTGCTTCGGGGTCGCCAGCAACGCCGTCGCAATCAAATTCATCGGCGCCACGCAGGCGGCGCTGTTGATGTTGATCATGATGCGCGTCGACAGCTCATCCACCGCCTGAGACAGCCACGCCGGCCGCTCCTGCTTCTCGACGATGTGACGATTCTCCGGATCGTGACGTTTCAGGATCTCGTTGAGATGAATCGCCTCGCCGAAGCTCACATGCACCTTGCCGAAACGTTTTCGCAGCGCCGGCAAGGTCCGCAACATGGTGAAGATCGATTCCTTCTCCTTCGGCTTGCCGAGCATCTCATTGACGTAGGTCTTGCCTTCGATCAAGCGTTCGTAGCCGAAGTACACGGGCAGGAACACGATGGGCCGCCGTGGATCGCGCAGGTAACTGCGCAACGTCATCGACAGCATGCCGGTCTTGGGCTGTAACAAGCGGCCGGTGCGGCTGCGTCCACCTTCGATGAAATATTCGATGGAGTGGCCGCGCGCCATCATCAGGCCCAGGTATTTCATGAAGACCATGGTGTACAGCGCGTTGCCCTTGAAACTGCGACGCATGAAGAACGCGCCGCCCTTGCGCAGGAAGCGGCCGACGCCGGCCATGTTCAAGTTGATGCCGGCCGCGATGTGCGGGATCGCATAACCCTTGTAGTAGATGACGTAGGACAGCAGCAGATAATCGATGTGACTGCGGTGACACGGCACGTAGATCACTTCGTTACCGTCGACCACCTTCTGCAGCTGTTCGACATGATGCAGCTCGACGCCGTCGTAGAGCCGCGTCCAGAACCAGCTCAGCCCCTTCGCCATGAACGCGACGAAGATGTGCGAATAGTTGGCGGCGATCTCCCAAACGTAGTCCTGCGCCAGTTTCAACGCTTCGCGCCGGGAGATTTTCTTCGACCGCATCTCGTCAGCCATCGCGCGACGCACAGCGCCGGCTCGCAAGACCTGTGTCGCCATGGTCCGTCGATGCGAAAGATCCGGCCCGATCGTGGCGGCACGCTGCCGTGCCAGCATCAGACGCAAGGTGCGCGTGAGCCGTCGAACCGCGCGCTCTTTATCGGTGCCTTCATTCACAGCCGCGCGTAACGACACCGGCTCGCCAAACTGAACGAACAGATTG
Source organism: Steroidobacter flavus (assembly GCF_042651805.1). Taxonomy (NCBI): domain Bacteria; kingdom Pseudomonadati; phylum Pseudomonadota; class Gammaproteobacteria; order Steroidobacterales; family Steroidobacteraceae; genus Steroidobacter; species Steroidobacter flavus. The sequence goes on from NZ_JBHSDU010000003.1 coordinate 1,160,821, forward strand.
CGGCCGTTCACCATCAGCGACAGCATGCGACGGAAGCGCCCGACGCGCTCCCAGTTCTCCGACAGCAGAATGCGCAGCCACGAGTCCTTGCGATTCGGCGCACGGCCCCACAGGACGGTGACCGGAATCAAATCGACATCGAGTGTGGGATCGTCGAACGCCGCGGCGACCAGCGAGCGCATCGAATCGGAAATTCGATAGTCGGTGCGGTCGCCCCAGAAGCCGGCGCGACGCTCCAGGAACAGCACCGATTCGGACGGCAGCGGCTTCTTCAACGCTTGTGACGGCGCCGGCAAGCCATGCGCGGCACAGACCTTTTCGAGCACCACGAGGTCGGCGCCCGCGGACTCGTTCAAGACATAGCAAATCGGCCGCTCACGCTGCGCGTAGCGGGCACGTAAGTCTTCCGGCAGGACATGCGGTCGCGCCCACATCGAAACGGGTGCGCGCAACAAGCCCAGCCAGAGTCCACTGAGTCCGGAAAAATCAGCCATTCGTTAGCTTCGTGCCGCGTTACTGAGCGGTCGAATTCTCGTTCTGCTCGAGCGTGCGATCGAGCGCTTCCTTGTGTTCCTGCACCTGGCCCTCGACAGCCCGCGCCTTATCGACGGCACCGGCCATGTCGCCGAACGCCGTGTCCTTCACCGGCGGCGGCTCGGTGGGTTTCTGCTCCGACCCGCAGGCGGCGAGGAATGACGTGATGAACACCAGCGCCAGCACGCTGCCATTCCTGCTGTGATTGGTCATGGGGAAACTCCTGTCCGTTCGACTCCGCCACGATGCGGAGCGAATAGTAGCAGGAGGCGCAGGCTCAAGCGTTGACCAGCACCCGCCGCAGGAAGTTATCCAGCAACGCGCAGACATCGGGCACGTTGGCCGACAGCCGGTGATCGGAATCGAGAATATGCAGCGCGCTCTTGTACTGGCGCGCGTAGCGGATACTGTTCTCCACCGGGACGATGTCGTCGTTCCAGCCATGCACGATGTCCACCGGACAGGCCGGCGGCGCCGGCGTGTATTTTTCGTAGCCCGGCATGAAGAACGCCGGCGCCAGCAGGAACAAGCCCCGCGTCATGACCTGAGTCGATACCGCCGTGCATACATGCGCGCCGAGACTCGAGCCCACCAGCAGCAACTCGCCGGGCAGCTTTTTGCAAACCTCGAGCAGCCTGGTCACGCGCACGGCCGGATCGGCCATGCCGCGATAATCCACCGACTCCACCGTCAGGCCATGTTTCTTCGCGACCTCGGCCATGGCGACGATCTTCGTGCCCCAAGGCTCGCCGTCCTGACCGTGCGAGAACACGATGTATTGCTGGCTCACTCAAACAGCTCCCTGGGATCGTTCGTGACCCCGTCTTTCGGGATCGGTCGCTCGTTGAAGTCGTGACGCGTCGGATCGGCGAGGTGCGAGGGCACCACGTTACGCAGGCTGGAGAAGATCGTTTCGGTGCGACCCGGATACTGACGCTCCCATTCGCGCAGCATCTTCTTGATCTCGACCCGCTGCATGTTCTCCTGCGAGCCGCACAGCGAGCACGGAATCAACGGAAACTCACGGGCGCGGGCATAGCGCTCGATATCGGCCTCGGGAATGTAAGCCAGCGGACGAATCACGATGTGACGTCCATCTTCCGAGTGCAGCTTGGGCGGCATGGCCTTCAGCTTGCCGCCGAAGAACATGTTCAGGAACAACGTTTCGACGATGTCGTCACGATGATGGCCGAGCGCGATCTTGGTGACGCCGTTCTCCGCCGCGAATCGATACAACGCGCCACGACGCAGCCGCGAGCACAGGCCGCACATGGTCTTGCCTTCAGGAATGACGCGTTTGACGACGCTGTAAGTGTCCTGCTCGATGATGTGAAACGGCACGCCCAGCGCTTTCAAATAGTCCGGCAGCACATGCTCGGGAAAGCCCGGCTGTTTCTGATCCAGATTCACCGCGAGCAGGCTGAACTCGACCGGCGCGCTGCGCTGGAGCGACATCAGGATATCCAGCAAGGTGTAGGAGTCCTTGCCGCCCGACAGGCACACCATCACCTTGTCGCCCGCCTCGATCATGCGGAAATCTTCGATGGCCTTGCCGGCCTGGCTGCGCAGCCGGGCCTGCAGGCGCTTGAAGTTGTTCGAATAGTCGGGGGCGGCCCACATGCTCACAGTTCCAGGTACTTGCCTTCGATATAACGCAGCCAGGCGGCGGCGGACAGCGGCTTGCCGGTGGCGTTGCGGATCAGGTCGGGGGTGCTGACGCTCGCGGCCAGCGAATGTACATTCTGCCGCAACCAGTCGAACAATCCCCCGAATTGGCCTGCGGCGATTTCCTCATCGAGCTGCGGACGCTCGGAGCGCAGGCTCTCATACAACTGACCGGCGATCACTGCGCCGATGGCGTACGACGGGAAATATCCAAACGAGCCCACCGCCCAGTGCACGTCCTGCAGACAGCCTTCGGCATCGTTCGCGGGCTTCACGCCGAGCCGGTCGCCCATGCGCGTGTTCCAGGCTTCCGGCAGGTCGCGAATCTTCAGCTCGCCCTTCAGGATCTCCTGCTCCAATTCATAACGCAGCAGGATGTGCACCGGATAGGTGACCTCGTCGGCGTCGACGCGGATCAGGCTGCGACGGACGCGGGTCAGCAGTCGATACAGATTCTCGACTTCCCATTCCGGCCCGGCGACCCCGAAGGCCTTTTCCATCAACGGCTTCATATATCGCAGGAACGGCCGGTTCCTGCAGATGAGCATCTCCAGCAGCAGCGACTGACTCTCCTGCATGGCCATGCCGCGATCGCGCCCCACCGGCTGACCGCGCCACTGTTCCGGCAAACCGACGTCGTACATCGCATGACCGGTCTCATGCAGCACGCCCATCAGACCGGTCAGCGGATCGGTGGGATTGAACCGGGTCGTGATGCGGATATCGCCGGGAATGCCGCCGGTGAACGGATGCTCGCTTTCATCGAGCCGGCCGCGATCGAACGGAAAGCCCATGGTCTTCATCAGCTCGGTCGCGAGGTGCCGCTGCTTGCTGGCCGAGAACTTGCCGGTGATTTCCAGCGGCGCGTGCTTGGCCTGGGTGTCGATGGCCTCTTGAATCAGGCTCGGCAGCCGCCGACCCAGCGTAGTGAAAATGGCGTCGATCTCGGCGCTGGTCATGCCCGGGCTGAATTCATCGAGCAGGGCGTCGTAGGGATCGAGCTTGAGCGCTTTGCCCAGCAGGTCGGCCTTGTTCCGCACCAGGACCGCCACTTCTTCCAGATGCGGCGCGAACAGCGAGAAGTCGCTCTTCTGTCGGGCCTCGATCCATTTGATCTCGGCTCGCGCCGTCGCTTTGGCCAGCCGCGACACCAGGTTCTGCGGAGTGGCAATGGCGTGGTCGCGCTCCCGACGCATCTCCTTGAGGTTGGCTTGTTGCCAATCCTCCAACCCCTGCAGGTTGGCCTCCGCTCGATCAAGCAGCCGCGAGACCCGCGGCGAGGTCACCAGCGAGTGGCTTTCAGTCTCCAGTGCGGCGAGCTGTTCACCCCGCAGCTCGGAGCTGCCCCGGGGCATCATCACCGCGGAATCCCAGCGCAAAAGACTGGCAGCGCTGCGAAAGGCGTGCAGACGCCGGAATTCCTGTTCGAGTTGTTGATAAGGCGTCAAAGCCATGGCGCGATCCGAGTTTCAGGCCGCCCGCGGGGGCCAACCGACGAAAGCCGCCATTCTAGCAATGCCTGCCCCGCGCCCGGCGCGGATGGGCCACACCCGATCGGTTAATTTTCCTAATTAATGCGACAAGACACTGTCCAAATCTCGCCACGTCCATTCCAAAAATGTATTTCCGAATTACAAAATATTTAGGGAACGCGGGCTATCTGCCGTGGTCTCATACACCGTCCTCCTGCGAGAGTGGTTGTGAGCCACTCTGGGACACCGAGCCGGTATGTGTTGCAGCCTACCGGCTCCTTCTTTTTTTCGGGCGAGTGATCCGGGCATCCTGCCCGGCCCCTCGCGCGAGTACGCAAAAAGGCGTGACTTTTTGCTGCTCGCCGCCGCAGACGGCGGCGGGCACATCCATGTGCCTGGAGGCGGGTTACCGCCGCGTTCACCTCACTCCGGAGCGAGTGCCTGGAGGCGGGTTACCGCGGCGTTCACTTCACTCCGGAGCGAGTGCCTGGAGGCGGGTTACCGCCGCGTTCACTTCATCCCTCGGCTGGGCTGTACTAAGTTACGTTTGATTCGGTTGTTGCCGGAGGCGCGGCGGGCTTGGTGGCGCGCAGCTTGTCGATCATGTGGCTGATGTATTCCGGCGACTTGGTGTTTCGGGCGACGAACGCGTAGACGACCGGCACCACATACAGCGTCAACAACAACGAGAACGTGACGCCGTAGACGATCACCGAGCCGATGGTGCTGCGGCTTTCGGCACCGGCGCCCGAGGCGATCAACAACGGGACCGCGCCGAACACGGTACACAAGCTGGTCATCAGCACCGGGCGCAACCGGATCGCTGACGATTCGATGATCGAGTCGAGGAACTCGACGCCGCGGTCGCGCAGCTGGTTGGCGAACTCCACGATCAAAATACCGTTCTTGGCCGCAAGTCCAATCAGCATGATGCAGCCGATCTGGCTGTACACGTTGATCGATCGATCCGTTAACCAGAGCCCCAACAACGCGCCCGCCACCGCGAGCGGCACGGTCATCATGATGATCAGCGGATGACGGAAGCTTTCGAACTGCGCGGCCAGCACCAGGAACACGATCAGCAGCGCCAGCATGAACGTGACATACAACGCATCGCCGGAGCGCTTGAACTCACGCGACTCGCCGTCGTACTTGATGACGGCATGCGCCGGCAGCTCGGTGCGAATCAAGCTTTCCATGTAATCGAGCGCCTCGCCCAACGAATAGCCCGGCATGAGGTTGGCCGAGATCGTGATCGAGCGCAGTCGATCGAAGCGCTTCAACTCCGTCGGGCCGGCCGTCTCCTCGATGGTCACGAGATTGGACAGCGGCACCAGCTGACGCGTCGTCGCCGAACGCACATAAATATTCGTGAGATCGCTGGTCGTCGCGCGGTCCGAGTCCTTGGCCTGCAGGATCACGTTGTATTGCTCGCCGCGATCCAGATACGTCGTGACGATGCGCGAGCCCATCATCGTTTCCAACGTACGACCCACCGCCGTCAGCGACACGCCGAGGTCGCCGGCACGATTGCGATCGACCATCACGCGAATCTGCGGCTTGCGCGCGTAGAAGTCCGAATCGAGATTGGTGAGCCCGGGATTCTCAGAAGCCTTGGCGAGAATGATGTCGCGCCACTTGGCCAGCTCCTCATAGTCGCTGCCACCCAGCACCACCTGCACCGGAATGCCTGAACCGCGAATACCCAGTCCGCCCGGCATGCCGACGTTGACGCGCACGCCGATCAGATTGGACAACCGTTTGCGCATGCGAGCGGCGATCTCCTGCGCCGACTCCTCACGCTCACCCCATTCGCTCAAGTTCAGCGACACGAAGCCCGAGTTCATGTCGGTGCCACCGCCGAAGCCCGGTGCGCGCGAGTTGAAGCGACGCACGGTGCCGCGCTCCACCTCCTCCAGCACCACTTCTTCCACCTGCCGCAAGTAACGATCGAGATACTGCAGACTCGCGCCCTCGGGCGCGGTGAGCCGGATGAACACGCGCTGGCGATCTTCGCTGGGCGTGTATTCGGACGGCAGATCTTTGAACAACACAAAGGCGAGCCCGAACGCGAGCGCGCCCGCCACGACCACCACCAGCGGCGCCGCGAGCGCGCGTCGCAGACTGCGCTCATACATTCTCGACAACCATTGGAAGAAGCGATCGACCGCATGCGCCACCCGGCCGCGTACGATGCCGTTGGCGAAAATCTTCGAGCACAACATCGGCACCAACGTCAGCGAGACCAGTGCAGAGATGCCGATGGCCGCGGCAATAGTGATACCGAACTCGCCGAACAAACGGCCGACGTTGCCGGGAATGAACGAGATCGGCAGGAACACCGCCATCAACACCAGCGTGGTGGCAATGACCGCGAAGCCGATCTCGCGGCTACCGTCCACGGACGCGAGCAAGGGCGCTTCGCCCAACTCCATGCGACGCACGATGTTTTCGAGCACCACGATGGCGTCGTCGACCACCAGACCGATGGCAAGCACGGCGCCGAGCAGAGTCAGAACGTTGACCGAGAAGCCGGCGATCGCCATCACGATACAGGCGGCGATGATGGACACCGGAATCGTCACCACTGGAATGATGGTGGCACGCAAGGTGCCGAGGAACAAATAGATCACGACCAGCACCAGCAACAAGGCGGTGACCAGCGCGTGCTCCACTTCGTAGATCGATTTGCTGACGAAGATCGAGTCGTCGATGCTGATGTCGAGCTTCAGATCTTTCGGGAGTGTCTTCTGCACCTCAGCCATTTCCGCGTACACGCCCTTGGAAACATCGAGCACGTTGGCGGTGGATTGAGGAACGATGCCGAGGCTCACGCCCGGCTTGCCGTCGGTGCGGGCAATCGAGCGTAAATCTTCGGCTGCGACTTCGACGTTCGCGACTTCGCCGAGTCGCACGAGATATCCGTCGCCGCCGCGACCGACCACGAGCTGGCGGAAATCCTCCGGCGTGCGGAAGCCGGTGTCGGTACGTAACGTGAACTCGCGCTCCAGCGACTCGATACGGCCGGCGGGCAGCTCGACGTTTTCCTGTCGCAACGAATCTTCGATGTCCTGCACGGTCATCTGACGCGCGGCCAACGCCTTGCGGTCCAGCCACACGCGCATCGCGTAGCGACGTTCACCGCCGATGCGAATGGACGCAACGCCGGGCACCACCGACAACCGATCGACGAGATAACGATCGGCGTAGTCGGTCAGCTCCAGCTGTGTGCGCGTGAGACTGGTCAATGCCAGCCACATCACCGGCTCGGAAGACGTGTCGACCTTCGAGACTTGCGGCTGATCGGCCTCTTGAGGCAACTGTTGTACGACGCGCGAGACGCGGTCGCGCACGTCGTTCGCAGCCGATTCGATATCGCGATCCAATGCGAACTCGATGGTGATTCGCGATCGCTCGTCGAAGCTGGAGGAGCGCAGCGTCTCGACCCCTTCCAGGCCGGCGATCTGGTTCTCGATCATCTGCGTGATCTTCGATTCGATGACCGCAGCGGACGCGCCTCGATACACCGTATCGATACTGACGACCGGAGGCTGCACGTTCGGCGTCTCGCGCACCGTGAGCCGGCTCAGCGCCATCAAGCCGATGATGGTCAGCAGCAGGCTCACCACCATCGCGAATACGGGGCGGCGAACTGAGATTTCCGAAAGGATCATGACGCGGCCTGGGGCTGAGCTTCGGAGCGCGCGACCACCGGCGTGCCGTTGTGCACGTTCAAGGTGCCGTCGATGACCACCACGTCTTTGTCGGTCACGCCTTTGAGAATTTCGACTTCGCCCGGGCGACGGCGACCGATGGTGATTTCACGTTGCTGAGCCCGACCATCCGCGACCACGAACACGAAGTGCTTGCTGTCTTCGGGCACGATGGCCGTCTCGGGCAGCATCAGCGCCTTGCCTTCGGAACGCACCAGCCGAAGTGTCATGAACATACCGGGCCGCAGACGACTGTCGCGGTTGTCGATCAAGGCGCGCACGACGACCGCGCGCGTGGTGGGATCGACGCGCGTATCGACGCTGTCGACGCGCCCTTTGAACGTGGCATTCGGATAAGCGTTGCTCTGTGCCTCGACCGTCAGGCCGGGCTTCAGGCTCGAAAGAAACAACTCGGGCACGGCGAAGTCGAGCTTCACGATACTTAGATCGTCGAGCGTCGTGATGACACCGCCGGGGCTCACCAGTCCGCCCAAGCTCACATTGCGCAAACCGACCCGACCGTTGAACGGCGCAGTGATGAGGCGATCCTTGACCCGCGAACGGGCGGCGGCCACTTTGGCTTGATTCGACAGCATCGTCGCTTCGAGCTGATCGAGTTGCGCTTCGGACAGCGCCTTGGTCTGGAACAGCTCCTGACTGCGCTTGAACTGGCTGCGGCTGTCGCGCTCGGCGGCTTCGGCAGCGGCCAGATCGGCGAGGGCTTCGGCATTGTCGAGCTCGACCAGCACGTCGCCCTTGCTGACTTGTTTGCCTTCCTCGAAGCGGATCGCGGTGACGCGGTCGGCGATCTTGGCGGTGATGTCGACCGATTCCTTGGCGCGCACGGTGCCGAGCGCTTCGACTTCGAGCGCGAAGTCCTTGAGCTTGGGTTGAGCCGTCATAACCGGCACTTCACGCGCGCCGGCCGGGCGACCGCCCGCAGGCCCCTGGCCCGAGCCGGAGTCGGAGTCGGAGCGGCCGAAGTAATACCAAGCGCCAGCGCCGAGCACTACGGCCAGTGCCACCGCCACAATGCTATTGCGATTCACAAAGTCCGCCACGAGGTCAGCTGAAGGAAGGGCGAGCCATTCTCCCAGCTGCGCTGCAGCTTGTCTGCGCAACGTTCATGCGAAATGGAGCCGACTCGTCGCGGCCGTTGCAAAGATTCGCCAAAGTTACATGGCTACGCCCGCGACTCAGAAATTTGAACCGCGGGGCGGGCTCTGGCTGACAGAAACGTAATGTTTCAGCAGGCTCGAATCAGATCGTCGGCTCGGCGTCGGAAGCGTCGGGGATGCCTTCGAACAGTGCCGTCGACAGGTAGCGCTCGGCGGTGTCTGGCAGCATCGCCAGGATGACCGAGCCCTGCGGCGCCTTCTGTGCCACCTTCAAGGCTGCCGCAATCGTGCCGCCGGCGGAAATGCCGCAGAAGATGCCTTCCTTCGCCGCGAGCTGACGCGAGGTCTGAATGGCCTCGTCATCGGTCACCGTCAGAATCTCGTCGGCCACCTGGCGATTCAGCACGCCCGGCACAAAGTCCGGCGTCCAGCCCTGGATCTTGTGAGGCTTGAACTCGGCGCCCGCGAGCAGCGAAGCCGACGCCGGTTCAGCTGCGATGACGCGCACGTCGGGACGGGCCTTCTTGATCATTTCGCCGGCACCCGTGAGCGTGCCGCCCGTGCCCCAGCCCGTGACCCAGAAATCCAGCCGGCGGCCGGCGAAGTCGCTGAGGATTTCGGGACCGGTGGTGCTGCGGTGATAGGCGGGATTGGCCTCGTTCTCAAACTGGCGGGCCAGGAACCAGCCGTGCTTCTCGGCCAGCTCCTTCGCCTTGCGCACCATGCCCGAGCCCCGCTCGGCGGCGGGCGTGAGAATGACCTTCGCGCCGAGCAGACGCATGATCTTGCGACGCTCGACCGAGAACGTCTCGGCCATGACCGCGACAAACGGATAACCCTTGGCGGCGCACACCATCGCCAGCGCGATGCCGGTGTTGCCGGACGTGGCTTCGACGACGGTCTGGCCTGGCTTCAGCGTGCCTCGACGCTCCGCGTCCTCGATGATGGCGATGGCCAGACGATCCTTGACCGACGACATCGGATTGAAGAACTCGCACTTGGCGTACAGCGTGACATTCGCCGGCGCGAGGCGGTTGATTTTGACGATGGGGGTGCGGCCGATGGTGCCGAGAATGTTGTCGTAGATCATGGCGAGGAACTACTTGGTATTGGGGAGGAGCGGCAGATTGCGCGCGGCCCGAGTGGCCGTCAACAACCCTTTGGCATGTGACAATGCGCTTACTTTAGTTGGCCCGTCGTGCCACGCCGCCTTCGGCGGCGGGCACAGTGATGTTGCTACAACCACGCGCTTGCTTCAGTTGGCGCGGCTAAGCGCGGTCGCGCTCTCTCAGCCAGCCGGCGATCTTGTCCGGGATCTGGCGCTGCGCGGTGCCGCTCACATAAATCCCGATATGGCCGCCTTGGAACTCGTGCGTGCTGTAGTCGGTGCTGCCGGTCAACTCGCCCAGCGGCTTGCTGCTCGAGGGCGGCACCAGGTGATCCTGCATGGCGTAGATATTCAGCAGCGGCATGGTGATCTGTTTCAGATCCACGGTGCGGCCGCCCACTTCCAGCGTGCCGAGCTTCAGCCGGTTCTGTTTGACGAACAGCGTCAGGAATTGACGGAACATTTCGCCGGCCTGATCGGGGCTGTCGAAGATCCATTTCTCCATGCGCAGGAAATTCTCCAGCGCCGCGGCGCTGGTGTTGGGATCGTTGAGCTGATGCAACAGGTCGACATACTTCTGACTGTTGAGCCGGAACGGCATCAGGCTCACGAACAAGGCATTGAGCGCATCGCCCGAAACATTGCCGGTGGCCGCGACCAGCGCGTCGACATCCACATGTTTCGCCCACTTGGTCAGTAGATTCTCCGGTGTATGAAAATCCACCGGCGTCACCATCGTGATCAGATTGCGCAGCCGCCGCGGATGCAGCGCCGCGTAACACAAACTCATCGTGCCGCCCTGACAGACGCCGAGCAGATTAACCTTGTCCTGCTTGCTCGCCTTGCGCACGAAATCCACACAGTGCGGCAGATAGCGCAACACATAGTCTTCCAGCGCGAGATAACGATCCGCGCCGTCGGGATAACCCCAGTCGATGAGATAAACATCGACGCCCCGCTGCAACAGACCGCGAATCAACGAACGATCGGTCTGCAGATCCATCATGTAGGGCCGGTTGACCAGCGCGTAGCTGATCAGCAGCGGTGTGCGCACACGGTTATCGGGCGCCACGACTTCGGAGGGCCGATAGCGATACAACGTCACTTTGTCTTCAGTGAAGACGGCGTCTTTCGCGGAGCTGCCAATAGTCACATCACCCGCGTTCGCGAGTGCCGCGAGGCCTTGCGACATGCGTCGCATGAAATCGCTGGTGACAGCCGCAAGCTCCGCCGAGCCCGGCGTGGACTCGCTCATGATCGTTCCTCCCCACGCGCCGCAGCCAATTGAGCTTCCAGCGTGGCGATGCGCTCGCGCATGTCTCGCATCTGTTTATGAACCGTGTTCAACTCGGAGCGCGTCGGCAAGTCGAAATGTTTCAACGCGCGTTCCAGCACGTCCTGCTGACGCAGCTTCAAACGAATGGCTGCATTGCCGAGCTGCGCTTGCAGCTTGCAATAGGACTCGCTGTGCGCCACCTGCCCGAACACTTTCTCTCCGCACTCCACCCACAAGTTGTACAGCTCGCGATAGTCCTCGATGCCGGGCACGGCGCTTTGCTTCTCGCGGCGCTCGCGAATCGCAGCTTCGAGCATGGTCAGCGCATCGGTCTGCACCTTCGCCCACACCGTGCGCAGCTCTTGCTCCAAGTGTTGATACTCGGCCTGAGCGGCCAGCAGTTCACGCCAGGCTTCGGTTTGCTCACGCGCCAGACCCAGCGCGGGCAAGCGCGAGATCAGGTCGGCGAATTGACGAGTGGCACCTTCGCCCGCCGATGCGGCGCCGGCCCAAGTGCCTTGCCACGCATTGAGCATTTCCTCACCAAACTTCATCGGCGTTTCGCCAGTAGAGGCGCCGGCTGCGCTTCGTTGCGCGAACTGCTGCCATCCCTGCAAATACGCCTGACCCGCTTCCAGCCAGCGCATGCCCAGATCGCGATACTGATCCGTGCCCGAGGTTTTTTCGCCACTTGCTGCGCCCGCGCCCGGCATGCCGGCACGGCGCAATTGCTCGCGCTGCTGCTCGATCCAGGCCTGGATCCAGTCGGATCCGTCGTTCTTCGACTCGGTCATTGCCGCTTCCCGTCGCTCATCGACAGGGCATTATCAATGGTCTCGCCGCGAATTGCCCATATCGGCGGATGTCTGTTGCACCGCCAAATGCGCGTCGTTACAGTAGCCGGCCTCCATCCCATGCCGGAGCGCGCCGTAAGCCTGTCGAGCTGAGCATGAGCGAAGAACGACTGATCAAAAAATATGCGAACCGGCGTCTCTACGACGCCGCGCAGAGTCGTCATATCACGATCGACGACATCCGCGACATGGTGATCGCCGGTACGCGCGTCAAGGTGATCGAGGACAAGACCAACGAGGACATCACGCGCCTCGTGCTGTTGCAGGTGATTGCCGACCAGGAACAATTCGGCCGCCCCATCCTTTCGACGTCGTTGCTCGAATCGATGATCCGTTTTTATGGCAACTCCATGCAGAGCTACTTCAGCAGCTACCTCGAGAAGAGTGTCGAGACGTTCATCCGACAGCAGGAAGTCATGCAGCAGCAGATGAATCGCACTATGGGCCCGGCCAACGGCGCGCCCAATCCGCTCGCCGAGCTCGCTCGACAGAACCTGGAGCTGTGGGCCAAGATGCAGGAAACGTTACTGTCGACGTTCGCGCCGCCTCGCGAACCCAGTCGCGACACCCCGCCCACCAACAACACGAAGGGCAAGACCGGTGGCAAAGCGCCCGATAGCGACGCCGACAAGTCCTGACGCATGCCGCTGAAGATCTGTTTCGTTGCCTCGGAAATCACCCCGCTGGCCAAGACCGGTGGGCTCGCCGACGTCGCCGGCGTTCTGCCTCGTCATCTGCACGCGTTAGGTCACGACGTGCGGGTGTTCATGCCGCTGTACTCGAGCATGAGTCACGGCGCGTTAAGAGACGCGCCACCGATGGCCACAGCGCGCGACGTGTCGTTGTCGCTCGGTACGCATCGTTATACGTTCACGATTCTCGAATCGCGGCTGCCGAACTCCTCGGTGCCGTTGTATCTGGTGCACTGTCCGGAAGTTTTCGATCGACCGTCGATTTATACGTTGAGCCCCGACGAGCATTTGCGCTTCCTGGTCTTGCAACGCGCGACGCTCGATGCATGCCAGCGCATGCAGTTCGCGCCGGACATCCTGCACTGTAACGACTGGCACACGGCCCTCATGCCGATGATGCTCAAGAGCGTGTATGCCTGGGACAGCTTGTTCGCGGCGACCCGTTCGGTGCTGTCGATTCATAACATCGGCTATCAGGGCATTTTCCCGGCGGGCTCGACGTTCGATATCGGCGGCGATGTGAGTTATCTGGTGTCGCCGGAAACCTTGGCCGGCGGCGCATTCAACTGGCTGCGCGAAGGCGTGCGTCATGCACATCGGGTCACGACAGTGAGCCCGACTTACGCGAAGGAAATTTGCACGCCGCTCGGCGGCCACGGCCTCGATGGCGTACTTCGCTCACGCCCCGAGGGCGTCGTCGGCATTTTGAACGGCGTCGACTACAACGAGTGGAATCCCGCCACCGACCGCTATTTGAAACATCATTTTTCGCCGGAGAACCTGTCGGGCAAGCGTTTCACCAAGCGCTCGCTGCTCGACTGGTTGAATCTGTCGGTCGGCGACAGTACGCCCTTGATGGGCGTGATCTCGCGCATGACCGTGCAAAAAGGGTTCGACTTGTTATTCGACTCGCTGCCCCAGATTCTCGAGACGCGCGACATGAGCCTGGTGGCGCTCGGCAGCGGCGAGGCGCACTACGAAAATTTCTTCGTTCAATTGCAACAACGATTCCCGGACCGCGTGGTGTTCCATCGCGGCTACAACGAAGAACTGTCGCATCTGATCGAAGCGGCGAGCGACATGTTTCTGATGCCGTCGCAGTACGAGCCCTGCGGGCTCAATCAGATGTATAGCTTGAAGTACGGCACTGCGCCCATCGTCCGTCGCACCGGCGGCCTGGCGGATTCAGTGCAGATGTGGGACCCGGCGACGCGCCAGGGCACGGGCATCGTGTTCAACGATTTCGATGTGCCGGCGGTGGAATGGGCCATTCACACCGCGCTCGACTTCTTCAAGGATCAGGACGGCTGGACTCAGCTCATGCGCAACGGCATGGCTCAGGACTTCTCCTGGGACCGCCAGACCGGCGAGTACGTGAAGCTGTATCGCGAACTCACCGGCAAGTGGGATTAGTTCGGGCGCATCGTCGCCAGATTGACGCTACCCGTCTCCGAGAACGGAATCTTCTTCAGGAACCGGATGTCGGTCAGCAGGTCGCCCTCGATCGAGTAGTTCACCTGCGTGCGACCGTTCAGCCGCGACAGCAGGCGCCCGACGCCGCTGACGAAATTGGTCTTCACCGTCATGTCGAAGTCGATCTCACCCTTGGCCGGCACCACGAACGGCTTGTTCAACTTGCCCTCGGCGAAGCCGTCGCCTTCCAGGAACACCTTGTAGTCGAGTCCCTTGATCGGCAGCTCGCGATCGTTCGGGTTCTCGACGTTCATGCGGATCAGGAACTGCTGATTGAAAACGTCCCCGGACGTCATCGCCACCGCAATCAATGCGAGCCGCGGCGCCTCGAGCTTCGGGCGCAAGGCGCTGCAGCCATTGATGCTTACGGCCAGCGCGACAATCAGCAGGCAACGAGCGACGAGCTTATTCATCGGGTCCCCCAGGAGGATGGGGGCGAAGAATAGCAGACGGCGACGGCCAGATTATGTGACGCAGCCCGACCCTCAACCGCCTGGAGCTACGCCAGTCTCGCCAGCATGTCCCGGGTCACCAGCGCCACCCCTTGTTCGCTCATATAGAAGCGCCGGGCATCGGCCTCGCGATCGACGCCGATCTGCGTGCCGGGGGGCACGACGCCGCCGGTGTCGACGATGGCGCGCTTGATGACACTGCCAGCCCCGACCTTCACGTCGGGGAAGATCACCGAGCGCTCGATGTAGCTGCGCTCGTCGATGCGTACGTTCGAAAACAGCAGCGACTGATTCACAGTGGCACCGGAGATGATGCAGCCGCCGGACACCATGGAATTGATGGCCATGCCCTGGCGGCCCGGCTCGTCGAGCACGAACTTCGCAGGTGGATACTGGCGCTGATAGGTCCAGATCGGCCACTGCTCGTCGTAAATATTCAGCTCGGGATTGACGTAGATGAGCTCCATGTTGGCGTCATAGAAGGCATCCACGGTGCCGACATCGCGCCAATAATGTTGAACGCGCGTCTCGTTGTCCGTGAATGGATAGGCCATCACCTTGTGCGTGTGGAGCGCGCCCGGAATGACGTTCTTGCCGAAGTCGTGGGACGTGCCGGGACGCTGAGCCTGTTCCTCGAGCAATCGATACAACAAGCTGGCCTTGAAAACATAGATGCCCATGGACCCGAGCGCCATGTGCTCACGCCCCGGAATGCCTTCCGGCTCCTTGGGCTTCTCGGAAAACTTGGTGATCCGATATTCCGGATCGACGCTCATCACGCCGAACGCCGTCGCTTGCTCGCGCGGCACCTCGACCACGCCGACCGTGATATCGGCGCGCTTCGCCACATGCGACGCGAGCATCACGCCGTAATCCATCTTGTAGATGTGATCGCCGGCCAGTACCAGGATGTGCTTGGGATTGTGCAGCTTGATGATCTGCAGGTTCTGATACAGCGAGTCGGCGGTGCCGCGATACCAGGAATCGCCCATCTGCTGCTGCGCCGGAATGATTTCGACGAACTCGCCGAATTCGCCGCGCAAGTAGCCCCAGCCGCGCTGGATGTGCTGAATCAACGAATGCGATTTGTACTGGGTCATCACCTGGATGCGGCGAATGCCCGAGTTCACGCAGTTCGACAGCACGAAGTCGATGATGCGGAACTTGCCGCCGAACGGCGTGGCCGGCTTGCAGCGGAAATCGGTGAGATGCTTCAGACGCTCGCCGCGTCCGCCGGCCATGATCACGGCCAGCGTATTGCGCGTGATGCGGCTGACGTAACGCCGGGTCCGTGCCTGGGAATCGGCGCGGCGACGCGCCACTTCTTCTGTCGATCGAGCGGGCTCTGCTCTATCGTCCATATCACGAATTCTCGCTTCGCGTCGGGCAGTCCCGTCGGCACGGGAACCATCCGTTGAGTTAACCGACTTCAGTGTCGGCGACGACCGCGGCCGCTTGCCTCGCAGGCGCGGCTTCGGCATTGTTGGTTGCTCGCCATCCTCATCCTCGTCGGATCCAGGACGGTGAGGCTCCGGCGCCACAGTCTGCCGGAACCCCGCATCCAGAGTAAGCATACCGGCATGCTGCAACGGTTTTATAACGACGTCGTCCTCGCGCTTGGACATGGCTGCGGCTCCTCGCACCTTGCGGGCTGGCGTCGCTGCCTGCCCGCAATAACGATCATCTGTGGGTTAACGTTGGGACTGTCCTGCAAGGTCCATGCTCAGCCGCCCGCGGGCGCCGCTGACAACGCTAACAAGCCGGTGGCCGCAGTGGCCTGCCTGCCAGACGGGCGCGGCTCGCTGAAGGCCAGGCTGTCCGGCGCGGTGCAAGCAGAGCTCGTTTGGGGCAACGACGGCACCGAATGCACCGGGGCCGTGCGGCCGGATGGCGGCATCCGCATGCGGTTTAGTCACAAAGACGGCGTAGCAGGCGGCCGATTGGTGCTGGTCTTCGGCGCCGCCGGGTTACGCGAAGGTCAGACTGCCAGGGCACTGCCGGTCAACGTGACTGTCATACGAGAAGGCCTGGGCGAGTTTTACAGTACCCAGGGAGATAACAAATGCACGCTGGATGAGGTGCGACAGGAGCCGCTGGTCGGGATACCGCACCGCTCCCGCTCGTATCGAGTCACTGCACGGGGCTTTTGTACACATCCCGCGCGAGCCGTCCGCGGCGACGGTGTCATCCTGTTGTCACGATTCGACTATGTAGGCCGGATCGACTTCGACAGCGAGGATAAAGATGAAACGCTCGAAGGCGGACCGATGACGGCACAACGCCGAATGGAACAGCAATGATCACAATGTATGCAATCCGCCGGTTGCTTCCGGCTTTGTTGGTGGGCGTGCTCCTGGGCGGCGCGGCCCAAGGCGCCGATGCGCCGGCCAGACCGGCGGCCGCGCCCGAAGTCACCGCCAAGGACCTGGACCAGGTCTTCCGCCGCTCGACCATACAAATCGCCACGCCGGACGCGCGCCTGCATCGTTTCAACAGCTGGATCGCCGATGACGACCAGCGGCGTGCGCGCGGCTTGATGTTTATCAAGCAGCTGCGCCCCGATGACTCCATGCTGTTCATCTATCCGCAGGCCCAGCCGGTGGCCATGTGGATGAAGAACACCTACGTGCCGCTGGACATGCTGTTCGTCGCCCCCGACGGCAAGGTGATCAAGGTCGTGCAGAACACTGAACCGCTGTCGCTGAAGACCATCGAATCCGGCGGTATAGTGCTCGGCGTGGTCGAATTGCCCGCGGGCACGGCGGCGCGGCTGAAAATCGCGGCCGGGGCCCAGGTGATTCAGGCCGAACCCGCAGCGTCCCAACATTAACAAGGCGTCAAGGAAGTCTCATGCGTGCAGCCCCCGGTTTATCGATGTATTTGGGTTTATCTGTCTGCCTGTTCACCTTGATCGGATGCGCTTCGCCGAAGCCAGCGGCACCCGAAGCGGGCCCGGCGGTCGCCGCCAAAGAAACGGACGATCAGAAGGCGCAACGGCTGATCAAGTATTCCGTCGAAAGCGGCGAGCCCATCAATACCGCGGACGGCAAGAAGCTGGTCTGCAAGCAGGAATCGGTGACCAACACCCGCCTGAAAAACAAAAAGATCTGCCTGACCCCGGAACAGTGGCAGGCGCGCACCGATAACGCGAAAGAAGGCGTGCAGGATGCGACGAGATCGGGCGAGTACCTGCCGCCCAAGGGTAACTGACCAGAGCCATGCTCGACCTCCCCGGCCATCCCGTCATCGACAAAACCGCTTTGGTGGGCGGCTGCTTGCGCCTGCCAGTACGGATCGATGCGCGGCGGCTGGCGGATGAGGTCGCGGCATTACCGACGGCACTATGGGGTTCCACCGGCGGGCGCGTCGGCGTTCATAGGAACGCCGAGGCTTTGTTTCTTCGGGGTTACGCTCCAGCGCAGGGAGCGTTACCCATCGAGGATCGCGAGCCGCTGGCGTTAGTGCCGTACGCGCGCGAGATCATCGAGAAACTGATACCGGCTCCGCCGCAGCGATGTTTGCTCGCGCGTCTACCCGGCGGTGTATCCATCGACCCGCATATCGATCGCGCGCCGTATTTCGCCAAGACCCTGCGGCTGCATTTTCCGATCGAGTCGCACGAGCACGTGCATATGATCGCGGGCGAGCTCACTTATCTGATGCGGCCCGGCGAGAGCTGGGTATTGAACAACAGCTCGCCGCACGCCGTGTGGAACGCCGATCCGGAACGATCGCGCACTCACATGATCTGTGACTTCCTGCCCACGCCCGAGCTGCTACAACTCCTGGCCGCGGGCGACCGGAATCTTGGCCGATATGACGAAACCGTCGATCGGCATTTCGCCACGCACGCCGCGGGATGATCGTCACCCCTCGATTCGTCTTTCTGCACTTACATAAGTCCGGCGGCACCTTCGTCAACGCCGGCTTGGTAAGTCACATCGCGGACGCTCGGCAGATCGGATATCACCTGCCGCGATCCATGCTTCCCGCGCAGTACTCGACGCTGCCGCTGTTAGGCCTGGTGCGGAATCCCTGGAGCTACTACGTTTCGTGGTACAGCTTTCAGCGCTCGCGACCGCGACCCAACGCGTTGTTTCAAGCGCTCAGCAATGGCGGCACGCTGGACTTCGCGCCGACGATTCGAAACATGCTGAACCTGGATCGCGACCCGGCACTGCTGGATCGCGTGCTCGCGGCGTTGCCGGCAGCGTATATCAATCAAGGCCTGAATTTGCCGAACTTCGCGCTGGCACCGATTCGTGGCAGCGGCCTGGGCTTCTATTCGTTTCTGTATCGATACATGTATGGGCCAGACATCGCGGCCGTGAAGCTGGCTCGCATGGAGCAGTTGCGGACTGAAGTGCCACCACTACTGGCGTCGGTGGGCGGGCCCGTCACATCGGCGCTGCGCGATTACATGAGCACCGCGCCGGCGCTGAACACTTCAGAGCACGCACCTCATGGCCAGCTCTACGATGCTGAACTGGCGCAATTGGTTGCCGAGCGTGACGGGCTGGTCATCGAACGTCACGGCTACTCGTTCGAGCAGCCGTAACATCTCTTTACTGCGGGCCTGTGCGCGGCCGACGCTCCAGCGATTTGAGCTGGAGTTTGTTCTCTTCCTGCAACTGTTCCCATTCCCGCGCAGTCATGCATGAAGTCTTGGGACGCAGGCGCGAACCGGTCTGAGCATCGCGCCGGCACAGCAGAGTCTTGCCGTTCTCGTTCTTGATCTGATAGCCCGCCTTCTGCATGGCCATGATCTTGTCGGCGTCGATCTCACCTTCCGTCAGCGAATTCGCTTTTGCGTCGGCCGGAGCCGCGGCGGTCACGGGTGCTGTCTCACTGATTGCTTTAGCGTCCGGCGGCGGCGGCGCTGGCGTCGCGGCCTGAGGTGCGGCCGGCTTTGCGGGCTCGGCAGGCGTCACTTCCTGTGCGAACAACGGATTCGTCGCGCCAGCGATGACAGCAATCATCAACAACTTACGAAACATGACCAACTCCTTGAGCCGCACCCGATACTCGCAATCTATCCCAGGTCGCCTGAACCGACGGTAACACCGGCGCGATCTCCGCCTCGTTGGCCCGCCACTTGTCCGACGCTGGCGCGGTCAACGTATATCGAGACGGCGGCAGCGGCGCGGACAAACGTTCGGCGAGCGCTGAATCTACCTGCATTCGCAGGAACTCGCATAGCCTGGCGATGGCACCGGCCGGATCACGGAGCAATTCGTCATATTCCAGCACCGTCCAACGCTCACGACCCAACGATTGCAGGTCGTCGAGAATCTGGACATTGGTTTGTTCCCACTGCCACGCGGCGATCTCAGCCAGCGGCCGGCCGTTCATGTCGCGCCAGCCCGGCGGCAACAACATCGACCACGGTCCGTCAAAACCTTCCAGCTTGGGATAAGTGCGCCACTTACCCGAACGCCACGCCTCCATGATGCTGCTGATGTTCTCGCGCGGATCGCGCCACAGGAACACGAAGCGCGCATCGGGAAAAATATGATTGAAGAACGGAATACGCAGCGAGTTCTTCGGCGTCTTCTCCAGGAAACGACGGCTGCCCGGCTCGTGCAGCGGCTGACCGGTCTGGTCCTGGAGCCGAGACAGGATCTGTTTGCGAATGTCGTTCGCGATGACATCGGTTGCGTGCCTGGCGGTCAGCCGATTGGAATCGATGCCGGGCGCGCCGGGACGTAGCGCTTCGATGCCTTCCACCAGCCAATGCGCTTCGCCGCCGACCGTGCACAGCTGCGAACTGGCCGCCAATGTTTCAAACAGTAAGGTACTGCCCGAGCGGGGCGCGGACACGATGAAAATCGGCTCCTCGATGTTCGAGGCACGAGCGCGCGAACGTTGCACCGGCGGCGGTGCGGCCGCCGTCTGTTCGGGCAGCGACAGCATGGCGCGTAACACGCGGCCTTCGAGCACTTGATGAGCGGCAACGCGATTCGTGCGCATCATCAACCCTTGCGACAACTCCCGCGAAGCGTTGCGGACGCTGTCACGGAGTCGAACGAATTCGGGCCAGCCCTGCGGCTCATCGCCATACAGTGCATACAGCTGACGCCAATCCTTGCAGAACGCTTCCAGCACGCCGTGATATCGAATCGCCAGCGCACGCCCGTCCGGAACGTTCTCTTGAGGCACCAGCTCCGAGCGCAGATCGAGAATCAGGAAATCCACTTCGCCCGGCGTCATCACGGTCGCCAGCCTGGCGCGCTCCATGAGCGGCGTCAGCTGACGATCCGCGATGTATGGAACCTGGCGCACTTGCGCCGCCGGATTCTCACTTTGCGCGACCAGTTGCCAGAAGTTGGCACTCCCCGACGTGTCCGCGACCAGATGAATACGTTCGTCCGGCGTGAAGTTTTCGACCCGATGCGAGCGCCAGTTGTCGAACACCCACGCCTCGCCCGCCGCCATGTGCACGGATTGGTCCGCGCAATAGAAACGAACTTCCGGCCGCGTCACGATGGGAATGTGCAGACGGACGCGCGTGAACCAGTGATAGTTGATATCGGCGTGTTCGGGCACCGTCGCGCCGGGCGCGAGACGCAACAGACGCGAACGACTCCACACCACGCCCAGGCCCGCCAGAATCTGCCGAATGTAGGGAGACTGTTCGAGATGCGATGTGGCTTGCATGCGGCCGTTGACATCGTCGTTCTCACCGCCGTCGACGCTGATCAGGCGAGCCGCGCTGTTGCCCTCGATAGCATTGGGGTGTCGCACCCAGGCCTGCGCGGGTAGCGCCGCTACCTCAGCCCGCAGCCGCGCAACGTCGAAACGTAGCGGCAATCGATAGAAAGGCTTGGGCAGGCGCATTACGTAGCCTCCGACGCCTTCCGGAAATCGCCGATGGCCGGCACCAGCAATTCAATCGCGGCGCGCTCGGCTTCGGTGAGATACGGATTCCAGATGTCGAAAATCAACACCACGCGCGTGCGATCGCTGCGGTTCCAGGCTTCGTGCTCGTAGGTGTCGTCGAAAATCACCGCCCGGCCTTCGCGCCATTCGTGCACTTCACCGCCGACATTCAAAGCGCAGTCGGGCGGCACGAGCAATGGCAGGTGGCCGACCAACCGCGTGTTGGTGACGCCACGATGGGGCAACAAATGCGTGCCGGCCGTAAACACGGAGAACAAGACTTCCGGGCCATGCTCCCGCACGTGAGACAACGGCAGGAAATCGAGCGTGCTCGCGGTCGCCGGACAAGCGGCGCAGTTGTCGGCGCGACGCTCGCCGTGACGATAAAAGTAATAACCGTTCCAGCTCGGCGGTGCTTGCAAGCCGCGCAGGTTCTGTTGCTCGATGGCGTCGTTCGTGAACACGCGCTCGCGCCCGGCGCCGCTCGGCAAAAGCTGTAACAACTCCTGACGAATCGCATCGGTCTGCGCTTCGAGCCGCTCGATCCACGGGAACAACGCTCGATCCAGATAAGGCGCGGCCGGGATATCCGGAACATACAGAAACGTCGGCCGTTGCCGCGGGTCTGCATACACCGCTGCCTCCTCCTGGGAGTAGATGCGCAGGCCGCGTTCGATGCGCTGGAGCGAGTCGCCGCCGAATCGTTGTTTCAAGGGTTCGAGCAAGCGAGCGAAGGCCGCTTTGCTGTTCGCCCTCACCACGCTCACTCCATGTTCCACCATGGGCCGCAAAGCAGGTGCCGTCGTCTCGGGCCCGAGCCAGCGGCCTTGCGCCTGCGCGTCGTTGCTGGCACGAAAATACTGAAGCGCCGCCTGCTCGATCTGACCGGAGCGCTCCAGCGCGACCGCATAGTGCAGCCGGATGATGAACATGCCCGGCGCCAGTTTGAGCGCGGCACCGTGAGCGGCCATCGCCCCCTCCACGTTGCCGGCCGCATCGTGCACCCGGCCGAGATAGTGCCGGCTGAGGGCATCGTTGGGATTGGACTCGATGGCCGATTCCAGCAGCTGTTGCGCGCGTGGCAGCTGCCCACGGCGCAGAGCGATCAAGCCGAGCGCATTGAGCGCGTCCAAATCGCCTGGCCGCTGCTGCAACGACTGGCGCGCCAGCCGCTCCGCCTCATCGAGCCGGCCTTGTTGCAACAGGGTTTGCACGTCTGGTGAATTCATTTCCGCGTTACTATAGCTGCCTATGAGCCACGCAGACCTGCGCCGCTACATTCGCACCTACGATCAGGACCTGGATCCGCAGCTGTGTCAGCAGATGATCGGGTCGTTCGCCGGCCTGGAGCGCTTCCAGCTGCGCAACGGCCGCGGCGTGCGTAGAGGATTGGAGGACTCGGCCTGGACCGAGCTGAACGTCAGCCGGCTGTCGGACGAGGCCTTCCAGGGCATGTTCCGCCGGCAGATCGACCGGGCGCTGGAGCGTTACAACCGCGACATCGAGCTGGCCCTGCCCATCCCCAACTCGCCGGTGTTCTCCAACCTGACCTTGAAGCGTTACCGCGCCGGGCAACAGGAGCAGTTTCAGCTGCATTTCGATTCCATCAACCATGTGGCGAATCGTTATCTGGTGCTGCTGTGGTATTTGAACGATGTCGAGCAAGGCGGCGAAACGCGCTTCCCGCAACTGGACGTGACCATTCCGGCGCGAGCCGGCCGGCTGCTGATGTTTCCTCCGTACTGGATGTACCAGCACGAAGGCTGCCCGCCGGTCTCGGGCGACAAGTACATCATTTCCACGTACCTGCTGTTCATCGATCCGAGTAATCCCACCGGCGTAAATAAGTCTGTAGCTGAGGGATGACCGGCGCGAGGTGCCGCTCGTAAGCACGCCAGCGCCCCACCGCCTTTTGATTCACCGGCTGCACGACCTGCGAATAACTCGGCGTGCTGATGTAACCCTTGGCCCGCGCGTGCTCGGCCGGTGCCAGCATGCCGTCGTGCCAAGGCAAGCGCAGAAACTCCGCAATCTGGCGCACGCCGCGCTCGAAGTCGGCAACGAAAGTTTCGTAACGCACTTCCAGAACGGTCGGCGACAGCAGGGCCGACTGCTCGTACCAGAAGTCGAACGAGCGGCGATAGCCATCCGCCAGCGTCTGCAGATCGGAGCACAACATCACGAAATGCGGCGCGCGGAAGTGTTGCATGAAACAACTCAGCACCACGTCGCACGGATGACGGATCGCGAGAATGATGGGTGCGTTCGGAAACAAACGCTTGATGACCGGCAGCCGGAGCATGTTCAGCGGATTCTTGTCGACGACGCGCTGGCCGGGCTCGATCTTCACCTTCGACGCCGCGCGCTCGAAATATCGGGCACGAACCGCCGCCACCTGCTGTGCTGTGAGTTTCCCCATCTCCTCGGGATAGCGCACACCAGCGGCAACGATGTCGTCGAGCGCCGCCTGCACGATGGGCTGTTCGTCCATGGATTTCAGCCGGGGATGTGCATCGAGCGTTTGCTCCAGCAGCGTCGTGCCGGAACGCGGAAAGGCGACGACAAACACCGGACTGTCTTCGAGCGACGGCGCGCCGCTGTGATCCCATTGCGCGATATCGGCAGGATCGCAACCCCAGCGCGTGATGTCCCAAGTCGGCAGGCCCCGCGCGACCGCCATCGGCGCGGTCAATTCCAGATGCGCGACCTGCGATGCATGCGCTTCGGTCATCGCGGCGAACGCCTCGTCGTAACGCTTCAATGCGTCCAACGTCTTCACCAAGGGGAACAGCACGAAATGCCGGTCGTGAAATTGGGTCACGTCCGCCAGCGCCTGTTGAAACAACTCGCGGGCGCGCTCGTGATCGCCAGCTCTCTGCGCCAGTTGCGCGCGAGTGACGAGTAAATCCATGCCGAGCGATTCGGCACGGGCATCGGTGGATAGACGCTCGACCAGACGCTGCGCCTGTTCCAATCGATTGGTCCGTTCCATGATCTGCGCCAGAGTGAGCATGGCGCGTGGCTCGAGCTCGTTGGCGCCGAGCTGTGACAAGGCCCGCTCGGCGCGTTCGGTCTCGCCGAGATTCATCATTCGCTGTCCGGCTTCCGCCAGCTGCTCGGGCGTCAACCCGGAGAACTCCGTCCAGCCCTGCAACGCTGCGAGAGCTTCCTCCGTCTGCAAGGTCTCGTAACAGGCGCGGATGTATTCGGAGCGGATCAGCGCATCGGCAGGCGCGAGCTCCAACGCTTTTTTCAGTACCGCGCGAGCGGATTCAAAGTCGCGTCGATCCAGATGCGTGAGACCGACGTTGAAATAAAAATCGGCGGTGGCGCAGCCCAGCTCGGAGGCGCGCAGGTAGGCGCGCAAGGCTTCTTCGAATTTGCCTGCGCCGCGCCGGGCGGTCGCGAGATTCATCCAATGCAGGGCCGTATCGGGATCGGCTTGCACCAGCTCGCCGAACACAGTCTCGGCCTCGGCGTAGCGCTCCTGCGCGTGCAGGACGGCCCCATAGACCCCGAGCGCTCGCAAATGTCCCGGGACGCGGGCCAGCACTCGCTCGCAGAGTCGTGCCGCGGCTTCGAGCTGACCGGCATTGAATGCGGCCACCGCTTCGCGCAGCGACGCCTGCAACTCCGGGGGCAACGGTGAACGGGGACTGACAGCCATGCCTGCAAGCTAAACAGAAAAGGGCCGCGAGGTAAAAACCTCGCGGCCCTTGAAGTTACACCTGGACCTGCGCAGGGCTGTCCCCGCGCAGGCCCGGTCGATCAGAACTTCTGCGACACGCTGACGTACCAGCGACGACCCAGCAGGTCGTAGGTGGACACGTCGGTGTTCGCGTTGGTCACGTTGTTCTGATACAGCAGCGGCGGCTGCTTGTCGGTCAGGTTGATGCCGCCGACCTGCACCTTCGTGTCGGTCGGGAACGTGTAACCCACGGTCGCATCGACGTAGGTCATCGAACCGATCTCCAGCGGCGGCTCATCCGACAGACCGCCATCCGGGCCGATGATCTTGAAGCTGTGGATGTAACGCAGCGACAGCAAGCCGTCGAAGCCGCCCATCGCCCAGCCCACGCCCATCAGACCGCGCCACTTGGCGTAGTTGCCGAACTGACGATCGAACGTGCCCGCGATCTCCACCGGAGCGGCACCCGGCGACGGGGTGTTCTCGTAGCTGTTGATCTTGGTCATGTCCAACGTGATGTTGAACGAGCCGATCGGAGTGTCGCGCAGCGAGTACTTCACGCCGACGTCGAAGCCGTCGGTTTCCAGCACGCCGAGGTTGACGATGGGTTCCTGGAAGACCTGGAACTCGCCGGCGTTCGGGCTGCTGGACGGATAGCGATACAGCAGATCGCAGTAGGTTCCCGTGTCGACGCACTGCTCGACCGCGAAGTTCGGATCGAGCGGCGTGATCAGGTCTTCGATCTTGTACTTCCAGTAGTCCAACGACACCGACAGACCTTCGACGAAGTTCGGGTCGTACACCACGCCGAACGTGGTCACATCGCCGGTTTCCGGCTTCAGGTTCGGATTGCCGATGATCAGACCGGTGATCTGGCTGTTCGGCTGCTTGAAGTTGCCATTGGTCGGCACGCCCACGCAGGCACGCGCCAGGCCCGGATTGGCCGCGAGCGCCGCCGGAGTGAGCTGCGTGCAAGGATCGTTGAACGTCGGCGAGTCCTGCGACGGCGCCTTCGACAGATCGAGGATGGTCGGTGCACGGAACACCTGAGCGTACGAGCCGCGGACCAACAGATCGGAGATCGGGCGATACTCGACCTTGAACTGCGCGTTGGTGTCGTCGCCGATGCTGTCGATCGAGTAATCGGAGTAGCGCACGCCGACAGTGACGTTCAACGACTGCACGCCCGGCAGATCCTTCAGCAGGGGCACGAAGAACTCGGTGTAGATTTCGCGCACGTTGTATTCGGCCGAGGAGTTGCCGGTACAGGTTTCCTGCGCCAGCAAGCACGACAGATACAACGGTGCCTCGCCGCGCGTCAGCACGTCGGTCTCGAACACACCGCGCTGGGTGCGATATTCCGCGCCCACCGCCATCAGCACCGAGCCGGCGCCGATGTCGAACAACTCGCCGTTGGTGTTCAACGAGAAGCCGCTGCTGTCGTAGTTGTAGTCGCTACGATAGTTGGTGGAGATATCGCGCAACGCCTGGATCTGTGCCGGATCCGAGAGGTTGAAGATATTGATGGGCGTACAGCCGGCGATCAGGTTGGCCGCGTCGCTGCCGCAACGGAGCACGCCATTGCTATCGACGAAGGTCGGGCCCAGCGCGCTCTGCAGTTGCGGCTTGAGCAGATAGCCGGTGATGTTCTGATCCTGGTTCATGCGACCGAGCTGCGCGCCCAGGTCCCATTCCCAGGTGCTCTGGCCGAACTTGCCGCGCACACCGGCGGTGGCAATGATCGAATCGGTATCGACATCGCTGCGACGATTGCCCAGCGCTTCCAGACGGGTCAGGAAGTTCGGGTTCAAGCCGTCGACGCCGCCGAAGTCATTGCCGAACGGGTTGTAGGCGTTCGCGGAGGACAACACGATATCGTCGGCGTTCGCATCGAACGGCAACGGCGCGAGCTGGAAGCCCGAGCGGGTGCGGTTGTAGACCACTTCGCCGTAGGCCTCGACATCGTCGCTGATCTTGTAGTTCAGCATGGTGAAGAAGCTGGTGCGCTCGGTCGGCGTGATCAGCAGGTTGAACGGCTGATAGTTGTACGCGTCGGCACCGCCGAAGCAGTGATAGTTGGCCGGGTTGACGACATCGCCGGCAGCACCCGCGTTACGAGTGACCGACTGCGTGCCCGCGCAGTTCGGGAACAGCTCGGCGAGCGTGCCCGGAACCGGGATCTGATCCGCGTCCGGATCGTCCGGATGCGCCGGATCGTCCATCCAGTCCAGCAGGCCGATACGACCGTTCGGTGTACGGCTGGAACCGCCGACGCTCACGCCGCCGCCGTACAGATACAGCGCGCTGGAGGAGAACTGGCGATTGGCGGCGGACACCGCCTTCTGCTTGTTGTAGTTCACGCCGAACATCACGCTCATCTTGTCGCCGGTGCTACCGAGCGTCAGGCTGGCGGATTCGTGCTCGCCGTCGTTCTCGCCGGTACGGCCGTACTCGACGTTCACTTCGGCGCCGTCGAAATTCTTCTTGGTGATGAAGTTCACCACGCCGGCGATCGCGTCGGAGCCATACACGGCGCCCGCGCCTTCCTTCAGCACTTCGACACGCTCGATCATGTTGATCGGGATCATGTTGATGTCGACGGCCGAGGTCGTGCCGTTCGCGCCCAGCACGTTGATACGGCGGCCGTTCAACAGCACCAGGGTACGCTGCGCACCGAGGCCGCGCAGTTCGACGTTGGATTCACCGGTGCCGCCGCCGTTGTTGACTTGCGGGTTGGTGGCCGCGCCGGAGATCGCCGGCACGCGCATCATCAGATCGCCCATCGTCTGCACGCCGGTGTTGGCGATGGTGCTCTGATCCATGACGAACACAGGGCTCGCGGTCTCTTCGTCGACGCGACGAATGCGCGAACCGGTGATCACCACTTCTTCAATGGGGCGGGCGGCCGAGTCGGTTTCCTGGGCCAAGGCCGGCAAGGCCGGCAGCGCGGTGGCTGCACTGGCCAACAGCACGCAGTGAACTGCGTACCTCAGCGAGTTACTGGTCGATTTCATTTCTACTCCTCCTGCAAGAGGTTAAATTTGTGTCGGCATTCAGCCGCGTGAATGAGGCTATCTCGTGATCGATGCGCAACAGTCGGTGGCTTCCTCGCCGACAACGCTGGACCGAAGTGTGCGGAGCATACAACTGTTGGTTTCGCGGCAACAAGCGGATTTCTCAGAAGTTCCCGGGACCTGTCAGTTGTAAATCACTTACTTAAGTAAGGGATCTCGAGCACAAAGCGATACGCCAGGGGCGCGCGTTGTAGCGAGGCAACGCACGTTTAGCAAGTTCATTCGTGCTTTTTTGATCACCACGACCTGTAAGATTTACGCGTACAACACAAGACATGCACGAGCCGATCAAATTGAGCCCGCGACTGGACCGCCGGGCGATCGCCGGTATCTTCAAAACCCTGGGCCGCGTCCACATACCAGACGTACTGACGGCTTCGAGTGCGGACACTCTGTTCACGCAACTCGACACCCGCACGCCCTGGCAGCTGTCTCTCAATGTAGGACACAGGCACGTCGACATCGCGCATCAACAGCTGATGCTGATGCCGCCAGAGCAGAGAGAGACGATGACGCAAAAAATGCTCGAACAGTCCCGGCGCGGCTTTCAATATGTGTTCGAGAACTATCCGCTGTATGACCTTTATCAGTCAGGCGAACGGGTGCACCCGCTGCTCGCCATGCATGAGTTTCTGAATTCGGAAGAGTTTCTGCAGTTCGCGCGCGAAGTCACGGGGCTCCCGTCAATTGCCTTCGCGGACAGCCAGGCGACCAAGTATCTGCCGGGGCACTTTCTTACCGAGCACGACGACAACGTCGCCGGCAAGCAGCGGCTGGCCGCTTATGTTTTTGGTTTCACTCCCGAGTGGCGCGCCGACTGGGGCGGCATTCTGCAATTCATCGACCGCGACGGCCACGTCGCGGAAGGGTATGTGCCCAAGTTCAACGTGCTGAATCTGTTCCGCGTGCCGCAGAAACATAACGTAAGTTACGTGACGCCCGCAGCGACCCAGGCTCGTTACAGCATCACTGGCTGGTTACGCGCAGGCGATCACTAACTTTAGTTAGCGGTCAACGAAAAATAATTTCATCAACGCGGATAGCCGCCGTTGAGCTTGTCTCCGAGCAACACGCCGGAGGAATTCTTCAGCTCTTCATCGGTGATGGTGACGACGTGCGTGCCGGTCTGCGGTTGACCTTGCGCATCCAGGGTACGAGGAATGCGCGAGCCTGCAACGTAGTATTTATTCCAGGAGGGCGTCGTTGCTGCCGGAGCGGTCGCGCAGCCAGCGAGAGCGATCGTCAACGGGACGATGAGTGCACAGGTCGAAATGGATCGCGGCATAACTCACCTCGTTGTCGATCCGAGTATAGGCCTCGATATCTCGCTCGCCATGGGCCCTTGGGTCCATTGGTCGCGCCACGCGCACATTTGGCCGCGGAAAAGTCCGGCCCAATAAAAAAAGGCGGCTCGTTGCCGAGCCGCCTTTCGGATCGAAATCGATCCAATACTGCTTAGAAGCCGACCGAGATCTGACCGAAGATGCGCCGGCCGATCACGTCGTAGGTCGACGGATCGGTACCGGACTGCACGTTCGGAGAGTACGCGGGTGGCTGCTTGTCATTCACGTTGTTGACGCCGATGCGGAGCATGGACTTTTCCATGAACTTCCAGCTGGCCGACAGATCCAGGTAAGCGATCGAGGGCACGCCCTTGAACGTCTCGCCGGGGAACTGCACGGCTGCGCGGTTCTCCATGTCGCCGATCCAGCGCAGGCGAGCACTGAAAGCGAACGGCCCGATGGCGTACTGACCCGTGAGGTTGGCACGCTGCTCGGGGAAGCTCGTGCCCAGGCCCGCGCCGAAGTACGAGATGGTGCCCGCATAATCGATCGCCGGCAGACCCGGACGATCCGACTGCTTGAACGACAGCAGGTAGTTGTACGCCAGATTGACGCCAAGCTCGCCCTTCGGCAGGCCGACGCTGTAGTTCAACTGCATGTCGATACCGTCGGTCTTGATCGAGCCGCCGTTGATGCCCGGGAACACGCCGTCGTCGGTGTCGACAGAATCCACACCGAGCACGTCGCCACCGCCGCGCACGATGCCCGCGCAGAACGGATTGGTTGCACTGTAGGTCGGGTTGTCGCCGTAATAGTTGTAGCAAGCTGCCACATAGATGTTCGGCGACGGATCGATGATCGGATCGGAGATATCGATGCTGTAGTAGTCCAACGAACCCTGCAGGCCAGCCAGCGCACCTTCCCAAGGAGAAGTGAACACCAGGCCCACCGTGACGGTGTCCGCGGTCTCCGGTTCCAGATCGATGTTGCCCGCGGTCGTGATCGAGATCTGGTTACCCGGGGTCTGCACGTAGCTGTTGACGGTTGCGTTACCCGGGCCACGAGTCACACCGGTGGCGACACACAGCTCACGCATCGCATCCGCATCCGGACCGGTGCGCTTGGCCGTGGTGGCCGAGCAGGGATCGAAGTACTGAGGTGCCGAACCGCCACCATCGAACAACTCGTCGAAATTCGGCGCACGCACCGCGCGCTGATACGACGTGCGCACACGCAGACTGTCGACCGGCACCCAGCTCAGCTCGACCTTGTAGGCGTTCGAGTTCTGGCTGTCGCTCTTCAAGTCGGCGATCTCGTCCTCGAACTCGCTCTGCGAAAAGCGATAACCGAGGCTCAGCTCGAGCGACTTGGCCGCCGGCGCATCGCTCACCAGCGGAATCAGGGTCTCCAGGAACAAGTCCGTGAAGTTGTTGTTGCCCTTGGCGGGGTTCTGCGCATTCAGGCCCGACACCGGGCCCGAGCTGTTGCCCGGATCGAAGTCGTAATCGAACCAGCGACCTTCGGCACCGACCACCAGCGACATCGGACCGGCCGGCAGCTGAGCGATCTCACCGGTGACGAAGCCCTGCACGATGCGCTGTTTGAACTCGGTTGACAGCACCGTCGGAGGCACAGTGATGTAGTCCGCGCAATCCGCCGACAGCGGATTGCGACCGAAGAAGTCCAAACCGCCGTCGCACACACTGGCGCCGCTGTCGTTCATCGCGACCAGATCGATCACGCGCTGCGTATCGATGTTGCCGGTTTGCGTTTCGGTGATCTCGGTCTTGCCTTGCGACGCATAAGCTTCCCACTTCCAGCTGTCGCCGAACAACGGGCCGCGCGCACCGACCGTGTATTGCAGAACTTCGTTGTTATATGCCGACTGACGCAGGCCCGTGGTGAGCGTACGCGTGCGGATCATGATGGGCTGAGCGGCGGGAGTGAGGTAATCGATGAGGTTGGGATCGCCTTCGAACCGGCCCGTATCGGCATTGAAGGTACCCCTACGCTGAGCCAGCAGCCTGCGCAGATCATCCGGAATGGTCTGATTGTTCAGTGGGATGACCAAGTTGTTGTTGACGGTACGAGTGGGCCGTACCAATGATGAGGTCGCCTGAATCGCGGATGCCTCGCCGGGCGCTCTGGTGCCCACCGTCGGGAACGGAGTCGGCGCCAAAGCGGTGACTGAGTCGTACTCCGTGTAGCCGGCACTGGCGAACACTTCCACGCCGCCGTCGAACTCGAACTTGAACTTGCCCATCCCCGACTTGCGCTCCAGCGGCAGGGTCAGGATGTTGACAGCGTCGAAGTTGTACGAATACAGGTCCGGGAACAGGTTGGCGTTGATGTTGAGATCGTTCGGATAGCGAAAGTTCGCCACGTCGCGCGGGCTGTTGAACACGCCGCGCGAGAACAACGATCCATCGGTGTTGAAGCCGATGATGCTCGGGGTCACGTAGCCCGCCGGGTTGCTGCCATAGGAGGCCTGGCCGAACAGCGCGTCGATCTCCGTCTGGTCCGGAGGGTTGGCACCTGGAATGTACAAGCCTTCCGGCAGATACGAAGTCGTCGAAGTCGCCTGCGCCGCGAAGTCGCGCTGGCTCTTGATCATGCCTTCGCGCTTGGAATAATCCGCGCCGATCACGAAGTTGCCGCGACCGTCCGCGAAGTTCATGCCGCCGAGACCGGAAACCTGATACTCCTCGGCGTCCCAGTATTCGGTGCTGTTGGAGAAGTTATAACGAAAGTCGACGCCTTCGTAGTTCTCCCGCAGCTTGATGTTCACCGCGCCCGCCACCGCGTCCGCGCCGTACACCGCGCCGGCGCCGCCGGTCACGATCTCGATGCTCTCGATCAGCGCCTGCGGAATGGTGTTCAGGTCGACCGTCATGTCGCTCGCCGAAGGCATGGCGCGACGGCCGTCGAACAGCACGATGTTACGGTTGGCGCCCAGGCCGCGCAGGTCGATGTTCGACTGACCGCCGTTACCCGGGTTGTTGGAGGTGGTGCCGCCCGCCGGATTGACCTGCGGCAGCGTGTTCAGATAGGTGTCGAGAGTAACGTCCGCGTTCTCGACAATCTGCTCGGCCGTGCTGGTGATGACGGGGCTGTTGGCAACGTAGTCCTGACGTTGAATGCGTGAACCGGTAACCACGACCTCGGCGACCATGTCCTGGTTTTCCGCGGCCATGATCGGTAACGAGTGCGCGGCCGCTGCCGCAAAACCCGTCCACAGCGCGTACTTCACCGCGCGCCGAATCGAAATATTCGTCGACATTAGAATGCTCCTCCTGCGAGAGGGTTTTAATTAGCTCCTGACCGGCACCCGTCAGTTGCAGTTTCGGGGTGCCGGCTACGCTCCCTTCCTGGGCCGCAGCGATGGATAATTCACAACTATCGACCCAAGCGTGGCTCCGAGCATACAGCTGCAAAATCGGCAAAGGAAGTACAACTGTGCGTGATCGTCCCGACTCGGGCACGCGCGCAATCTCCATGAAATCGCCGGCATTTACGCAGGCGACCGCGTTGTGACCTCGGGCCGCGCACCGCTTCGGGGAATGTATACACGTTGCCGGCTCACAACAGCGCGTAAGGCTGGTGGCGCCTGTGTTGTTTGCTGTATTCAGGCGGTGCTGGGAAGCACGTCGGCGCCGACGGTGACTCGAGGCTCGTCCGTGGATATAGGCATGGTTCCGTGCCACATGTAGGAAGGAAACAATATCAACATTCCCGCCCGAGGTTGAATCATTCGTTCCGCGTCGACGCCGGGCGTAGAGTAACGCGGTTCTCCGAATTTGATCCAGCCGCTGCGCGCGACCACGTCGTGCGTGTCCGCCGGCGCATGCACGTAACAAGCCGAGCTCAGCCAGCCCGACGGATGCACATGGTTGAGATGATAACCACCCCGGTGCAGACGGATCGACCAGCATCCTGACAGACGCGCTTCGCCGTGATTGCGGGACAAGAGCGGATGATCCGCGGATTGCGGTAATCGCGAGCGATATTCAGCAATTGGCGTCGTCAGCAAGTCGAGGAACTCGCGAATCAGCGGATGTGGATCCGCCAACAGACTGCGCGACGTCTGCGCGCCGAAGCGCAGGCTTTGATCGAGCGGATGCATGGCAAGCTGCTGCCGCTCGGCCAGCACGCCCATCAACTCGTCGCAGAACGCTTCAATGGAAGCAAAGCCGTCCGGCCGATCCAGCATCATGGGCACGACGAAACGATCGTAGTCGTAGAGCTCCTGATACCTCGGCAGCCCAAGCATGCGAGCCGCGGTCGCCTCGCAAGCAATGTGTTCCTGATGGAGCGGAGCGAGCGCCCGGGCTCGCTGGATCAGCGGCATTGCTTCGTCGGCACGCCCCAGCGACAGCAAAATCGACTGCAAACAAGTGGACACGTGCAGATAGTCAGGCTGAGCACAAACGGCGGCCTGCGCCGGCGCCAGCGCCTGCTCGGGTATACCGGCGTCCATCGCGGTAAGCGCCAGCCCCATCAACAGCTCCGGTTGTTCGCCACAGTGAGCGATGGCTTCCTGGAACGCCGAGGTTGCTTCGGGCAGCCGGCCGGCATCGCGTAACAAGCTGGCATGGCACAGGTGTAATTGAGAATTGCGCAAATTCCCCGCAACGACGGCGCGCAGACCGCGAGTGAAATCCGCGTCGCCACGCATGAAGCGGAGCTTCGCCAGCCGCGCCTGAGTGTCGACGTGCGCCGGCGCCAGTTGCGCTGCCTGCTCGAACTCGCGCTCCGATTCTTCGAATCGGCCCAGCTGTTGTAAGGCGATGGCGCGATTCAGGCGCACGGCGTGGCCTTTCACCCCGGCCTCGATGGCTCGATCGATTTCGCGCAGGGCCTCGTCGGCTCGTTCCAGCTGCGACAGCAGCGAGCCCAGGTTGTGACGCGCGATTGCGAATGAGGGTCGGCGCGCGAGCGCCGCTCGATAGGCGGCTTCCGCTTCGGAGAATTTGCCCTGACCTTTGAGCGCGGCGGCCAGCTCGGCCCAACCTTCGGCATCGGCCGGCTCATCGTGAACCAGCGCCGCCGCTTCAACCTGCGCTCGAGGATGAGCGCCGGCCGCGTTCAGCGTGCGAATCAATCCCAAGCGGGCCGGTTTGAAACGCGCATCCGCCTGCAACGCCAGTCGATATGTTGTCTCGGCCTCCGCGACGCGCCCGCTCGCACGAAACAAGTTGGCCAGGTTGGCGTGATACTCAGCCCGCTGCGGCTGAAGTTGTACACAAGCGCGTAACAAACGTTCCGCTTCAGTGACATCCCCGAGACCTTTGCGCGCCAATGCCAGCAGCTGCAAAGCTTCGGTCAGCGTCGGCCACTGCGCCAGCAGCCGACTGCAAACATCGGCGGCCTGCGCATGCAGGCCTTGTTGCAACAGGGATTGAGCCTGTTGCAAGCCATGAGCAACCGTCGCGTTGGACGCACCGCTGACTGCCAAGGGGGTTCACGATCTGACCGGCTTCCCGCCGATTGGGATCGAGTATGCCCCACTTTTAGCAAGCGGTGCGACGTCGCTCCAACGCGGGCCTGGCGCCGGTCGCCTGCGCCCGATCGCGCAGAAACTCCTTCAGGATGCGCGCCGTGTGCGACTCGCGAGCCGACCGCAATATGTCATCCGGAGAACCCTGCACGACGACTTTGCCACCTTCGGCGCCACCTTCTGGACCCAGATCGATGATCCAGTCGGCCTCGGCGATCACGTCGAGATCGTGCTCGATGACGACCACGGTGTTGCCGGCGTCGACCAGTCGATGCAAGACGCGGATCAGCTTCTCGACATCGGCCATGTGCAAGCCGACGGTGGGCTCGTCGAGCACATACAGCGTGCCCGGCAGCTTCTCGACCACTTCGCCCGGCTCCGGCGTGCGAAGCATCCTCGACTCCCTGACTTTAGATAGCTCCGTCACCAGCTTGATGCGCTGAGCTTCGCCGCCCGACAGCGTCGGGCTCTGCTGTCCCAAGGTGAGGTAACCGAGCCCCACGTCCTGGAGCAACCGCAGGCAGTGATGAATGCGCGGATGCGCGGTGAAGAAGTCGACCGCTTCGTCGATGCTCATCATCAACACGTCGCCGATGCTTCGACCTTTGTAATGCACGCTGAGCGTGTCTTGATTGAAGCGTCGACCGCCGCAGCTGTCGCAAGACACGCGCACGTCCGGCAGGAAGCTCATCTCGATCTTGCGCATGCCCTGCCCTTCGCAGGCCTCGCAGCGACCGCCGGCGGTGTTGAACGAGAATCGGGAGGGCGTGTAACCGCGCATGCGCGCTTCCGGCGTCTCGGCGAACACTTTACGAATAGCATCCCAGAAGCCGATATATGTCGCCGGGCACGAGCGCGGCGTCTTGCCGATCGGCGTTTGATCCACTTCGAGAATGCGCTCGATCTGTTCCCAGCCGGCAATCTCTTTACAGCCGCGCCATTCGAGCTTCGCGCCCTTGCGACGGCCCAGCGCCGCGCGCAAGTTGTCATGAAGCACGTCGCGCGCCATGGTCGACTTGCCCGAACCGGAAACGCCCGTGACCACCACGAGCCGATCCAGCGGCACCCTGCATGTTTGCTTGCGCAAGTTATGCAGCGACGCGTCTTTCACAACCAGCGCCGGCGCCTTCGGCGTCACCGCACGACGATTACCGATGGGATGTTGTAACGGCTGCGCGAGCAATCGACCGGTGACGGATTCAGGCGAACGCTCCAGCTCTTCCGCTGTACCGGCCGCAACGACACGACCGCCCCGCGTACCCGCGCCAGGGCCAAGATCGAGCACGTAGTCGGCGCGACGAATCGTTTCTTCGTCGTGCTCGACGACCAGCAACGAATTGCCCTTCGCGGCCAGCTTGTCGAGCGTGTCCAGCAGAATGCGGTTGTCACGCGGATGCAGGCCGATGGTGGGCTCGTCCAGGATGTAACACACACCCTGCAGGTTCGAGCCGAGCTGCGCGGCCAATCGAATACGTTGCGCTTCGCCGCCCGACAACGTCGGTGCCGAGCGGTCCAGCGCGAGATAGCCCAAGCCCACGTCTTCGAGGAACGCCAGACGCGAATGGATTTCGGTCAGCACGTCACGCGCAATCTCACCTTCGCGGCCTTTCAGCTTCAGTGTATTGAACTGCTTGCGCATGTCGCCGACCGACTGCGCCGTCACCGTGGCGATGGACTGATCGCGGAAGCGCACGTTACGAGCAATCGGATTGAGTCGCTCGCCCTCGCAGCTTTCGCAAACTTCGGCTTCCTGCTCGAACCATTCGTTCCACCAGATCTCCTCGCCGCTCTGCTCCTCATCGAAGCCGCGGATCTGCAAGCCGGTGCCGTAACAGTCTTCGCACCAGCCGTGCTTGGAGTTGAACGAGAACAGGCGCGGATCGAGCTCGGCGAAGCTCTTCGCACAGGAGGGGCAGGCGCGACGAGTGGAGAAGATCGACAGGCCGGCGTTCGCGGCCAGGGCGGTGCTGCCCTTTGCGGCCTTCTTGGCCACCGGCGCCTTCTTCACCTTCACGCTTTCATCGAGCAGATGAACGACGCCTTTGCCAAAGTCGAGCGCCGTCGTCAGCGCCTCGCGCAGCTCACGCTCATTGCGCGCAGAAACCTGCACGGTCGCGACCGGCAACTCGATCGTGTGCTCCTGGAAGCGAGACAGGCGCGGCCAGCTCTGCGTCGGCAGCAGTTCGCCATCGACGCGCAGATTCTCATAACCCTTCTTCAAGGCCCACGCGGCGAGATCGGTGTAGAAACCTTTGCGTGCCACGACCAGCGGCGCCAGCAGGCTCACGCTCTTGCCTTTGTAGTCGCGACAGATGCGAGCAAAGATGGACTCGAAGCTCTGCGGCTCGATGGGCACGTCGCAATCCGGGCAATACTGAGTGCCGAGCTTCACGTACAGCAAGCGCAGGAAGTGATAGATCTCGGTCAGCGTCGCCACGGTGCTCTTGCGACCGCCGCGGCTGGTGCGCTGTTCGATGGCAACGGTCGGCGGAATACCAAAGATCGCATCGACATCAGGCCGCGATGCCGGCTGCACGAACTGCCGCGCGTACGCGTTGAGCGATTCGAGATAACGGCGCTGACCTTCACCGAACACGATGTCGAACGCCAACGTCGACTTGCCCGAGCCGGACACGCCAGTGACGACAGTGAACTTGTCGCGCGGCAGTTCGACATCGACGTTCTTGAGATTGTGCTCGCGAGCGCCGTGAATGCTGATGACATTCGCTTTGGTCCGATGCGAAGCCGCCAATGGCACGACGGTACGCTGATCGGCGATCTTCCAGCCGCTCTCGACTTCACGCAGCGCTTTGCCGGTGTGCGAGCCCGGCACTTTCATGAGATCCGCCGGCGTGCCGACGGCAATGACTTCCCCGCCTGCCTCACCACCTTCCGGCCCCAGATCGATGAGCCAATCGGACGCAGCGATGACGTCGAGATTGTGCTCGATCACCAGCAACGAGTGGCCGGCCGCGATCAACCGACGGAACGCGCGCAGCAGCTTGGCGATGTCGTCGAAGTGCAAGCCCGTGGTGGGCTCGTCGAATAGAAACAATTTGCCCGGCGTGGCGTCGTCGTCCGACCGCGCCGTTGCGCTCTCCGCCAGGTGACCCGCAAGTTTCAATCGCTGCGCTTCGCCACCCGACAGCGTCGGCACCGGCTGGCCGAGTCGCAGATAATCCAAGCCAACTTCGGCGAGCGGACGCAATGTCGCCAGCACTTCACGCTCGCCGGCAAAGAACTCCACTGCCTCGGACACCGTCATGTCGAGCACGTCGGCGATGCTGCGACCCGGGCCGGGGCCGCGATTCAAGGTGACTTCGAGAATTTCGTTGCGATACCGACGACCGTTACAGTCGGCGCACCGCAGATATACGTCGGACAGGAATTGCATTTCGACGTGCTCGAAACCATTACCGCCGCAGGTCGGGCAACGACCGTTGCCGGAATTGAAGCTGAACGTACCGATCGTGTAGTCGCGCTCTTTGGCCAGCGGCTCGTTGGCGAACAACTTACGGATGGCATCGAACGCGCCGACATAGCTCGCCGGGTTGGAACGCGTGGTGCGACCGATCGATGTTTGATCGACCATGACGACCGCGCTGATGTTCTCCGCGCCCTTGATACCGTCGTGCTCGCCTGGCGCTTCGGTCGGCTTGCCGAAGTGCTTCAGCAGCGCCGGGTACAACACGTCTTGAATCAACGTCGACTTGCCCGAGCCCG
Source organism: Steroidobacter flavus (assembly GCF_042651805.1). Taxonomy (NCBI): domain Bacteria; kingdom Pseudomonadati; phylum Pseudomonadota; class Gammaproteobacteria; order Steroidobacterales; family Steroidobacteraceae; genus Steroidobacter; species Steroidobacter flavus. The sequence continues at coordinate 1,199,322 of NZ_JBHSDU010000003.1, forward strand.
ACACACCCGTGACGCACACGAGACGCTGCAACGGAATGGAAACGTCGATGCCCTTGAGATTGTGCTGACGTGCGCCCTTCACCGTCAGCGCCGCAGTCGGCGCTGACTGCGCGGCATCCGGAGTCACTTCGCTGACGTGCTTGCGGCCGAGCAAATAATCCGCCGTGAGCGAACGCTCGGCCTTCGCCAATTCAGCGGGCTCACCGAAGAACACGATCTCGCCGCCCTTCTCGCCCGGCCCCGGACCGACATCGATCAGCCGGTCAGCAGCCTGCATGACTTGTGGATCGTGCTCGACCACGACCAGCGAGTTGCCCGCGGCCTTCAGTCGATGCATCACGTTGATCACGCGTCCCATGTCGCGCGGATGCAGACCGATCGACGGCTCATCCAGCACGAACAAGGTATTGACCAGCGACGTGCCAAGCGCCGTCGTCAGATTGATTCGCTGCACTTCGCCCCCGGACAGCGTGCGCGACTGGCGATCGAGCGTGAGATAGCCCAAGCCCACATCGAGCAGATAACCAAAGCGACCGCGGATCTCGCGCAGGACCAGATCGCTCGCTTCGTCCAGCGGTGCCGGCAGCGCCAGGCGATCGAAGAATTGTTTGCAACGGTCGATGGGCAGCAGCATCAGCTCGTGAATGCCGATGCCTGGCAATTCCGCCAGCTGCTGGTCGCTCCATTGCACGCCATTCGGCTTGAACCGCAAGGTGTCGGGCAGCATCGCTTTCGCATCAGCCTTCGTGCCCAGACGCCAGAGCAACGCATCCGTCTTCAAACGCGCGCCATCGCACACCGTGCACGGCGTGTATGCGCGGTACTTCGACAACAAGACCCGAACATGCATCTTGTAGGATTTGGTTTCGAGCCAGGCGAAGAACCGACGGACGCCGTACCACAGCTTGTCTTCCCAGCTGCCCTCGCCTTCGAGGACCCACTGACGCTGCTCTTCGGTCAGCTCGCGCCACGGCACGTCGACGGGAATGTTTCTTTTGCGGGCGTACTTGATGAGATCGTCCTGGCACTCGCGATACGACTCGGTCTGCCACGGACGGACCGCGCCGCCCTTCAACGTTTTGCTTTGATCGGGAATGATGCGGCCGAAGTCGATGCCGATGATGCGACCGAAGCCCCGGCACGACTCGCACGCGCCCAGCGGCGAGTTGAACGAGAACAGGCTGGGCGTGGGCTCGCGATAGTGAATGTCACAATCGGCGCAGTGCAGATCCGACGAGAAGCGCCAGGTTGCCGATGTCGCCGGAGGGGCGGCGTCATTCTCGGCGTTGCGAGCGCCACCGTTCGCCTCCAGCACATGTATCGCGACCCGATCCCGACCGACGCGCAACGCCGACTCGAGCGCTTCGATCACGCGCTCGCGATCGGTGTTGTCGAAGCGGAACCGGTCCTGAATCATTTCCAGCACGACGCCGGCCTGCGGCTCGTCGGCGCTCTTGCGGCCTTTCTTCGCCGCTTTCTTTTTGCTTTTGGCCGGCTCGGCTGCGACGACGTTGGTCGTAATGCGCTGGAACAGACGCGTGTAGCCCTGCTTCTCCAGCAGGCTCAACACTTCAGCCTCGCCGAAATTCGCCGGCACCGGCACCGGGAAGGTGACGATGACGCGCGCGTCGCTGCGGCCCAGTGCTTTCAGGCGTTCGCTCAGTTCAGCATAAATACTCTGCGCCGAATCGCGCTTCACCGGCGCCGAGCACTGGCGGCAGTACACCTGCGCGGCACGCGAGAACAGCAGCTTCAAGTGATCGTTGAGCTCGGTCATCGTGCCCACGGTGGAACGCGATGTACGCACCGGGTTGGTCTGATCGATGGCGATCGCGGGCGGAATGCCGTCGATGCGCTCGACTTGCGGCCGGTCCATGCGGTCGAGGAACTGACGCGCGTACGGCGAGAAGGTCTCGACGTAACGCCGCTGCCCTTCGGCATACAGCGTGTCGAACACCAGCGAGGATTTGCCCGACCCGGACACGCCGGTCACCACGATCAGCTCGCCGGTGGGCAGCTCGAGGTGCAGGTTCTTGAGATTGTTCTGACGCGCGCCACGAATGACGATGGATTGGGACATGCTCACCGGGGGCCAGGGGCCACGAACGCTGTAGGAAAAACGCCAGGCCCGAGGACCGGGCCCGACGAATCATGGAGATGCGGATTGTAAGCGCAGCTTCAAGCGCTCGCTCACCAGGGGGCGCATTCAAGCGCCGAAAGCTGTCAATTGCTGTCTACTTAAGTCGGGATCGGGCATCCTGCCACGACCCTCCTGCGAGTCGGCAAAAGGCGTGACTTTTACCTCTCGCCGCCGCAAGCGGCGGGGTACATCCATGTACCCGGGGTGGCTTTGATTAGCCGTCTATTCCAGGCGTTACCAGCGGCGGCAACGGACAGTGGACCGTCGCGCAGACGGCCCTCAGCAGCTCAGCCTCGCCGAGCGTCAGCTTTTGATCGTGGGTCACGGTCTTGACCAGGGCCTCGACCAGCTGCTCCTTCATGATGGGCGCCAGCTGATCCAGGCGGCTCAGCGCCAGGTCCAGCGGCTGGGCCCAATGCGCCAGATTGACGAACGACGGCCGCTCCCGAGGCAGCAGGTGGTGCACGCCCGCCTCGTAGGCCCGTCGGGCGACCGCCACGTCGGTGTGCCCGTGCTGAGCCAGAACCGAGAACAGCACCTGAATATCCTTCTGTACGGCGCTCAAGGGCAGCTGCCGGGTCCGGGCGACAGGATTCAGGTCGTCGTTCAGATGCACCTGGGCCAGCTTTCGGAGCACATAGGCCTGCAACGAGACCCGACCTTCGCGTTGGAGCATGCCGTTCAACGTCGACATCAACTTCAGGCGCTCGTCGCGACTCAGCTGTCGCAGGGCCGGGATCGCGCGCAACAGGGCCGGCATGCGCTGCTCGGGCTCGAGCCCATCGACGGCGTCCAACAATTGTCCGACGCTCGCCGCGGTCTGAGGCTCGATCTGAGTCGCAATGAATTGTCCCTGCCGCTCTCGAGACTCGGTATTGGTGTCGAGCGCCAGCGCCAACAGCAATGCTCGCGCAGAATTCGGATGAGCGCCGGCGGCGACGATGGCTTCGGGTAACGATTGGCGAATGTCCCGCGCCAGCTGCATATGAACCGTGCCGGGATTGGCGACGAGGCCTGCGACCGCCGCCGCCCCTGGCACATTGATCAGCGACTCCAACCGCTCGGCAGATGTTTGTTTCGGCGTCGCTTGCGCTTTGGCTTGCTCGGCCGCGTTGATCAGCTCCGCCCGGGCACGGTCGAAATCTTTGGAAGTAAAGGTCGGATCGATGGCCTTCAGGCGATCTTCCAACGACGGATGTGTGGCGAAGAACCGGCCCATGCCCGGCGCGAACAGCATGTGCGCGACTTCTTCGACTTCGGGATTGCCGATCCTGGAACCACCGGACAGCGCACCGATTTTCAGCAACGCGCCGCGCAGGCCGGTGGGATCGCGAGTGAATTGCACTGCCGACGCATCGGCCAGCGACTCACGGCTGCGAGACACCGCCGCCTGAATCAACCGACCGAAAAACAATCCGATGTACCCAATGATCAGCACGGCCAGCGCGACCAGCACCACCGGAAACGCCTTCTTGGAATCGCGACCGCCGGAACCGAACCGGAGCACGATGCGCCCGATCATCGCAATCGCCAGCAAGCCGAACAGCAGCCCCATCAGGCGAATGTTCAGTCGCATGTCGCCATTCAAGATGTGACTGAACTCGTGCGCGATCACGCCTTGCAGCTCAGTGCGATTCAACGTCGTCAACGTGCCACGTGTGACTCCGATCGCCGCGTTCGCCGGATTGTGGCCGGCTGCGAAGGCATTGATGCCTTCCTCGTGCTCGAGCAGATACACCTCGGGCATGGGCACGCCCGAAGCAATCGCCATTTCTTCGACGACGTTGAGCAAGCGACGCTGCTGTGGATCGGTGGTGTCCGGCGAGACGCGCACACCGCCGAGCGATTTCGCGACCACACCGCCGCCACCGCCGAGCACCACGGTCTTGTACAGACTCGCCAGCCCGATGATGCCCAGGACCACCAGGGTCGTAATCATCATCGTGCCTGGATTGGCGCTCATCCATTCGCCCATCGCGGGCGCCTCACCGGTCATGTTCTCCTGACCGAGCGAGATCGCGAAGCACACGACGAAGTTCACCGCCGCAACCACCGACAGCACCGCGGCTGCGAACAGCACGACCAGCCATCGCGACATCCGTCGCGATGCTTCCTGTCGCTCGAAGAAGTTCATGGGCCGCGCCCGGCGGAAGTCGGGGTTAGAACTTCACCACCGGCACCGCGCGCTTCTCGGGCGACTCGATTTCCAGCAGCTGCGCCGGCATGAACGAGAACATGTTCGCGACGACACTGTTTGGGAACATCTCGCGAGCGTTGTTGTACGTCATGACCGCATCGTTGAACGCCTGACGGGCGAACGCGACTTTGTTTTCGGTCGACGTCAGCTCTTCCGACACCTGCATCATGTTCTGATTGGCCTTGAGATCCGGATAGGCCTCGGCCAGCGCGAACAGACGACCGAGCGCGCCGCTCAGCGCATTCTCGGCACCGGACAATTGCTGGACGGCGTTGGGATCGCCCGGATTCGCCGAAGCGTTCTTCAAGCCGGTGACCGCCGCGTTGCGAGCCGTGATGACCGCTTCGAGCGTCTCGCGCTCGTGCTTCATGTAGCCCTTCGCGGTTTCCACCAAGTTCGGGATCAGGTCATGACGCCGCGTGAGCTGCACGTCGATCTGCGCGAACGCGTTCTTGTATGCGTTCCGGCCGCCGACCAGCTTGTTGTAGATGGAAATGAAGAAAATCGCGATCAGAACGATGACGATGAAAACAATCCAGCCCATCTGACGACCTCCACGGCGAATGCCGCATCAAAGCATACCCAATGCACCGGGCTCACAGCAGCCTCGCCGGCCAACGGCCGCGAGCGACCGGCAAACGGCGTTCGCCGGTACCGGTCCTGCACATCCCTGCGCCCCCGGGCAGCTCCTGCACGTCCATGTGCCCGCTCCATTTGGGCATCCTGCCCATCACATTCGGGCATCCTGCCCAGCACCGGCCCATGACTCAGTTCACAGCTTCGCGCCTGGCTGCCGCGACCAGCGCGCTCTCCAACCATGCATTGACCGCGCCGGCGGCAATTTGGCCCTGTAACCAGGCATCGACCTGACTGCGAAGTGCTTCGTCTTTCGGCAGCAGCATCGCTTTATCACCGTGAGTGAATGTGGACGGCGTCGCGCGACACAATCGTTTGTCACGACGTGCTTGCAAGTCGACCTCGACGTCATCGGTCACCATCACATCGGCGCGACCATCCGCGACCTCAGTGAAGATCGTGCGATTGTCTGGATGAACGGTGACCTGCGCGTGACTCAGTCGGTCGCGGACAAATTGCTGATTGGTCCCGCCCGGATTCACAACGACGCGCACCTCGGGGCGATCGATTTCTTCGACGGTATCGAAGCGCGCCTCGGTGCCACAGCGAACGATGGGCGTTTTGCCGCCCTGATGATAGGGAATGGAAAACGCCGCCACTTTCGCGCGCTCGGGTGTGATGCTGACCCCGCCGAGCGCCACATCGAAGCGTCCGGTTTGGAAGTCCCGCATCAGCGTGCTCCAGCTCGTGCTCACAAACTGGGGTTGTACTCCCAGCGACTTCGCCAGCGCATCGCCCATCTGGACGTCAGCACCGGAAAGCTCGCCGCCGCGTTCCAGCGTGAAGGGCGCGTAGTCGCCGGTCATGCCGATGCGAAGGACGTTGCTGGCCTTGATGCGCTCGAGTGCCGGCATCGCCGCCGGACGCAACTGACGCACCGCTTTCAGCAGCGCAGCTGAGTCGTCCTTTTGCAGCCCGGGCATCGCGATCTTCGCGGCCTGCGCTTGATAGCGAGCGGCGAAGTCTTCGGTCATCACTTCAGGCAGGGCGAGATAAATCGCTCGCAGCAGCTCGTTGCCCAGACGGTCGAGCTCCGGGCGCAGCTCTTTGCTCAAATCACGCACCGGCTCGTTGACCGGCTTCTGCTGCTTCCAGGTCGCGATGAAATGTTCCTGGACGTCGCGAGCCATGCGGATCTGAAGCGAGAACAGCTCGCGCGCCGACGCGGCATCGATGCCGAGCCGCTGTGCCTGGGCGACGGTTGCGTCCAGCACTTGCTGCTCGCGAGCCGCGTCGGTGACGGGCACGTTATTGGCGTACTTCCAGGCGGCGACCGAGCGCATCAGCTCGAGCCGCTGCTGCATGAGATCGAACACCCGAGCCACTTCCTTCGGCCCGGCAAAATTCGCCGCCATCGCGACGCTGACCGAGAACAGCATCGCGAGCGCCAACAAGATTCGACTGTGCAGTGACATCTCACCCCCTCAAGACGCGGGAATGTAGCACTTCGTGCCACGCGCATGCGCCTCGCCGCCGCAGGCGGCGGGCGCTGACGCATGCTCGACTATCTGTGGCCACCTGTGAGCGGCGGGCCCGGCCAGGCGTGAGAGCGAGTACGTGCGGTCGTCGCGAGAAACGAAAAACCCGCCGGCTGGCGGCCGGCGGGTTTCTCGAGCAAGAAGCTGTGGCTCGGTTAGCGGCGCGGGCCGAACAAATCGAACAGGCGGCTCAGCAGTGTCGGCTCGAACACGTCGGCGTCCATGGTCGTGTGCATGACCGGCACGTCGGCCAGGTTCACGCGAATCTCATCCTCGCCTCGCGGCTTGGAGAAATCGAACACCGGCGTCGTGGCACGCGCTTGAGCTTGCGGAGCGGCCTGCTGGGGAGCACGGGAAGGCGCGGCCGTGGCGGTGCGACGGACCTGAGTCTGGGCGGGGCTGGCGGCGCTCATCAATTCCTCCATAAAACGACGGACGGGAAAGTCCGCCGCAGACTAGAGGAAGCGAGCGCGCCGTCGTGTGAGGCAAATCACGTTCGCACATCACGCAACAGCACCGTTTGTCGGACGCAACTTTATGTCGTGCGGCTGTCGCCGCCGACAGACGGCCAAGGGTCTTGCGTACGCGCTGAAAATGCACAACTTTGCGCTGCCGATCGGGCCCCATGCTCGTGGATGAACCGTGCTCTCAATAAAACAACAGCCGCTCTGGTTTAGCGCACGCCGACTTGCGTTAGCGATCGTCGCGTCACTGCTCACCGCCTGCTCGAAAGAACCGGCACCCGCGCCGATGCCGAGCACACCGTTAGTCGAACAACGCGCGGCCGATCCCGTTCAGAAGCCGACCACAGAATTCCGTGGCTCATTCGCACCGGGCGGCATCGCCGCGACTTATCGCGCCAGGTTCAGCGAAGGAAAGATTCAGAGCCTGGAAGAAACGCGCAAAGCTTCGTCGCAGACCGGCACTTATGAATTCCTCGGCGCGCGTTTGATGAAGTACCACGGCGCCGCGCTCACCTCGAACGAGACCGTCGAGCTGGAATTCGATGAGCAAGGCAAAGTGATCAAAGCGCGCGTCGGTGACAAAGAGGCGAGCACTGAGGAGATCACCGCAATTCGCGATCGCGCGCAATCATTGCGGAGTCACGCCGTGTCCCAATACGCCGTGAAGGGGCACGACAGCGTTTAGCCCCGTCGCAGCGACAGCGCATGACCAGGCTTATCCTGCCGCGCCGGCCGCGCGTGATTGGGTTTATCCCGCCGCAGCGATAGACGCATGGCCGGACCTATCCCGCCGCTGCGCCAGATCGCACGATCAAGCCTAGTCCCGTCGCAGTGGCAGACGAATCTCGACGCGTAAGCCACCGGTGGCTGCGTTCTGCGCACGCACCTGGCCTTGATACAAACCAACGACGCGCGCCGTAATCGCGAGACCGATCCCCGTGCCGCCGGAATCGCGATCGCGCGACTCAGCGACTCGATAGAACGGCTCGAAAATGTGCGCCAACTCCGCCTCCGGCACACCGGGCCCGTGATCTTCGATCACGATCAAAGCATCGCGATGCTCGCGGGTCAGTGAGACCGCGACCGCCGAGCCCGGCTTGGTAAAGCGAACGGCGTTACGCAACACATTCTCGATGGCGCTGCGCATGAGATCGTGATTGCCGTTGAGCCACAGGCTCTCGCCCGGCGCCCAATCGACATTCTTATCGGTCGCGCTCGCTTCCAGACGCGCGTCCTCGACCACCTCGTTCAACAGAGTCGTCACATCGATGGGCTCGAGCGGCAACGTCGGCTTGTAGGAGCGCAGCTGCGACAGCTGCAACATCTGACCGATCAATGTATCGAGGCGCTCGGCTTCCAGCTCGATACGATCCAGTTGTTTGACGATGTCCGCCTGCGGCCGACGCGCCAGACCCGATGCGACACGCAGCCGGGCCAACGGCGAGCGCAGCTCATGTGACATCGCCCGCAATAAATCCTCTCTCGATGCGATCAGCGTGCGGATGTGATCGGCCATCGCATCGAAGTCCTGCGCCAGCACGCCCAGCTCGTCGCGACGACTCGAGAACTCCTCGCCCACTCGTTCATCCAGATTGCCCGCCGCCAGCGAGCGAGCGCTCGACTGCAACCGTTCCAACGGTTTGCTGATATAACGCGCCAGCCACCAGCACACCAGACCGCTGATAGCGAGCGCGAACGCGAACACGACCAGCCGCACGTCGGACGCCTGCAACGGACTGATCGGCGAGCGCTGCCCGATCATCACGGTATAAACCGTGCCGTCGCGATCGGTGAACAGCGGCGTCAGCAGCAGCGGATCGTCGCGACCGTTCGGCGGCGGCTCGCGTCCGAAGAAGCCCGCGTCTTTCAGACGATTCGCGTAGCTGCGATAAGTGGGTGGCAACGGCCGCTGCAGAATGTCCTGACCATCGGGGCGCACCACATAAATATGCCGGCCGGGATAACGATCCTCGGCATTCTCGATCCAGACATACAGATCCTTCATGCCGCCGACCAGCAATCGATTCTGCGCTTCGGAGGCGAGCTGGCGAATATTGGGTGACGCAGTCTGATCGCGCTGAAAGCGATACCACGCCACCGCCGCAGTGGTGGCGAGCACCAGCAGCGTCGCTACCCAGAACGAGAGAAAGATACGAAGGAACAGCGAGCGCACAGTGTTCTCAAGCGCTCAGACACGCGACTCCGCACGCGCGTCGCTGGTAGCGATCAGCACGTAGCCGGCGCCGCGAATGCTACGAATCTCGGGCAGACCGTTCTCACCCAGGCCGAGCTTGCGACGCAAGTTACTCACATGCGTATCGATGCTCCGATCGTAAGGAGTGAGACGACGGCCCAGCACGCGCTCAGTCAGCGACTCGCGCGATTGCACTTGCCCGACCGCACGCATCAACACTTCAAGCAGGCGCAGCTCGGTGCCTGTGAGCCGCACCGACTGCCCCGACAACGTGACTTCAAAGGTCGCCGGGTCGAGGCGCAGCGGACCGACGCTCACTGGATGCGCCGGCGTATCGGCATCGCGCGGCGAGAAACGTCTCAGCACCGCACGCACGCGGGCAACCAGCTCACGTGGATTGAAAGGCTTCGAGAGATAATCGTCCGCGCCCAGCTCCAGACCGACGATGCGATCCACGTCGGCGCCATGCGCCGTCAACATGATGACGGGCACCGACAGGCTGTGACGCAGCCGGCGCAACACTTCGAAGCCGCTCAGCGACGGCAACATCACATCCAGGATCACCAGATCGAACGGGTGCGACTCGCCGGTCAGGCGCTCCAGGGCCTCGGCGCCATCGCGCACGATGGACACCTGAAACCCCTCGCCGGTCAGATACTCGGTCAGCATCTGGCCCAGCTCGCGGTCGTCGTCGACGATCAGTACAGAAGCAGGCAGGGTCATGGTTCGATCCATCGGCACTCAGCTCCGCTTGACCATGGCATATCGAGGGCGCACCGGTTGCGAAGTTTCGTCAAGTTCTGCCTACAACGGGTGCGCGAATCGCCCGGACGATACTTCGTTTTTCGCAACCCCGGAACCCCGTTTTCCGGCTCCGCGTTCAGTCCCGGCCCCGGGAAGAGAGAGACGAGACACGCCTTATTGGATTTACAAGTCGAGCAACGAGGAGACCATCATGAGCAAACTGATTGCATTCCTGGCAGCGGCCCTGCTGTCCGTGACTGCCTTCGCCGGCGACAAGGACAAGAAGGATCACTCGATGAAACACTCCGCGGCGACCTTCGATTCCCTCGATAAGAACGGCGATGCCCAGCTCAGCAAGACCGAAGCCGCGGCCGACAAGACGCTGGCCGACAGCTTTGCCTCCGCCGACACCAACGGCGATGGCTACCTGAGCAAGACTGAATTCGAGGCCCGCAGCAAGAGCTAACCCTGTTCCGTATGCGTTCAGCGACGGCCCCGCCGCACCTGTGAACGAAGGGTGCGGTGGGGCTTTGTCGTCTCTGTTACCCTAAAAGCATGCCCGTACCCTGGTTACAGATCGTGCAGCTCGTGCCGTCCATCGTCGATGTGTCGCGCGAGCTTTTGAAACGCACCAAACAACTGCCGCCGCCCGAAGTGGTGTCGGCCCCGCAAGACGTCGATGAGCTGATCCAGCGCGTGCTACGCCTGGAAGAAAACGAGCGGCGTCAGGCGGAGCTGGTCAATGAGATGGCCCAGCAGCTGGCGAACCTGACCCGAGCGGTCACGTCGCTACACCGCCAGTCGCTGTGGCTCGGCGGCACCGCGGTGGTGGCCATCGTCGTCGCCGTGATCGCGATCGGGATGGCCGCCACTCAATAAACGGTCAGTGCGCGGCCGCCTGATACAGCGGCAGGACTTTCGGCACGGTGTTTTGCAGATCGCGAATACGCGACTCGCCCGAGGGGTGCGTGCTCAGGAATTCCGGCGTCCCGCCACCGCCCGCCTTGGACATCTTCTGCCAAAGCGTGACGGCCGCGTTCGGGTCATAACCTGCGCGTGCCATCAACTCCAGACCCATGCGATCGGCCTCGGCTTCCTGCTCACGACTGTGCGGCAGCGTGAATGTCACAGCGGAGACCTGACTGGCGATTTGCATCGTCGTCGCCTCGGCTCCCGTAGCGACAGCCACGCCGGCCAACACAATCTGCTCCGCATACGCACGAGACAAACGTTCGCGCGAATGTTCACGCAAAGCGTGTGAGATTTCGTGGCCGATCACCGCGGCCAGTTCGGCGTCGGTCGGCTTGATCGCGTCGATCAACCCCGTGTAGACCATGATCTTGCCGCCGGGCATGCAGTATGCGTTCACGTCTTCGGACGTTTGCACGTTGACTTCCCAAGCCCAGCCCGGCGCGTCCGGACGGAACACCTTGGTCTGCGGGATCAGTCGCTGCGAGATCTTCTGCACCCGATCGTAGACTTGTTTGTCCTTGTTCAAGGAGCCTGCCTGGCGCGCTTTGTTCACTTCCTGGTCGTAAGCAACCTTGGCGCCCTCATCCACCTGCTGGGCCGAGACCGCCATCATCTGCTTGCGGGTGACACCGATCGCGCCGGGCTGCGTGGTCTGCACCGATTGGCAGGCGGTCACCAGGACCGCGACGGCGGCGATGAGCAGGGAACGTATACGCATGGAACTCCTCCGTACCTCGTGTAATGTCGTCATGGCTTGGAGGGTTCCTGTTTGGGCGCGGGCGCGGCCGGATTGCCGTTGGTCACGTAGCGCGCCAGACGCTGTAATTGCCCACCGAGCACTTCGTCGACGATGGGCGCCCAGTCGGCCAGCGGCCGATCGGCAAAGCCGCCGACGTTGTATGTGAACGTGACGCGCGAGCCGCCCGCCGCCGACTCGATCTGCCAGGTCATCACGCCGTTCACACCGAATTCCTGCAGTGGCCCGAGCGCGCCATTGACCCGCAATGTTTTAGCGGGCTGTGCGTACACGACGGTGCCGTGCTCGATGCCCGCATACAGACTGAGCTTCTCGCAGAAGCAGCCCCGCACATACGGCTCGAGCGACAGATTGCGGGCATCGCCCGAGTAGGTGTGCTCGGGGTCCCACCATTTCGCAATATCCGCGAGCGCGGCCCAGATGACCGGCGGTGCCACATTCGGCGTCTCGGCGATGTGTCGCAAACTGAAGCCATTCGGCCCGGCGCTGACAATCTCGGCTCGCGCCGTGCCGGCCAGCGACAGGGCGCCCAGGACCGCCGTCGCGATCAGGCGTGCACGCATTATTGTTTCCTCTAGGCAATGGGACCGCTTCAGGCGGCGCATGGTAATCCCTGCCGGTGAAGGATGGTAACCTAGCGCCCATGACCCAGAAAAAAACCACTAGAAAGAGCGCCAATGCCGCCCTTCCCGAGGCGCACGTGCAAGCCCCGACGGTGAGCGAGCAGGACGCGCGTCAAGCCGTCGAAACGCTGTTGCGCTGGGCCGGGGAAGATCCGCTGCGAGAAGGCTTGCGTGACACACCCAAGCGGGTGGTCAACGCTTATCGCGACTGGTTCTCCGGCTATCTCACCGACCCGGCCGATTACCTGCGCCGCACCTTCGAGGAGGTCGAGGGTTACGATGAAATGATCGTGCTGAGGGACATCGAGTTCGAGTCCCATTGCGAGCATCACATGGCGCCGATCATCGGCCGCGCGCACGTGGGCTACCTGCCGACCAATAAAGTCGTGGGCATCAGCAAGCTGGCTCGCGTGGTCGACGGTTATGCACGGCGCTTTCAAGTCCAGGAAAAGCTCACTGCGCAAATCGCCCGCTGCATCAACGATGTGCTCAAGCCGCGCGGCGTGGGCGTGGTCATCGACGCGATCCATCAATGCATGACCACCCGGGGCGTGCACAAGCGCGGCGTGTCGATGATCACCAGCAAAATGCTGGGCGACTTCCGCGAAGATGCGCGCACCCGCAACGAGTTCCTGCGCTTCATCGACATCTCGAACGGCTGAGATTTAACACTCGGCTTCGGGGAGTCCCGCAATTCCTCACGGGCACGCCGCGAGTGTGACGGCGTTCTCGTTAGCAACTTCGTCACAGTCCTAGCATCCGACCTGCTTCGTAGAACAACGACGGTCGGATTCCGAGGTCAGATGTGAACGCGGTGGCACAGACGATGACACAGGAGCCTCAGGCACGCCCTGTCCGCGCACGTGCCGAGCACATCTCCCTCGATACGGGTCATGACGACGCGCTCGTCACGTCCAAGAAACGTCCCCATCGCCCGACTCGCATGAGCTACACGCTTGCCAGCAAGCTGCGCGGCTGCGTCACGCAGCTGGGCTTGCTCGACGATCATTATCTGTCCGTGCAGTTGACGCGACCCGACAGCGAGTCGCGCAAGTACGATTTCGATCTGCGCTTCGCCAATGCAAAGCCGATGATCGTGCGTCACGTCGCCTGGTTCTGGGCGGCGCTCGCCGTCAGTCTGGCAGCTCTCGCCACCTGTGCGCTATGGCTGCTATGGCCAAAGAACGCTGCCGAATGGGTCAATCCTGTGCCGCTGACGGCAGTGGCCGCGCTGCTCGCATCGCTTGGCTCGGTGCTGATGTTTCTACGGCGCACGACCGAATCGCTGGAGTTCACCAGCGTACACGGCGGCGTGACATTGGTGAGTGTGACCGGCGCGGTCGGCAGCGCTCGCGAAGGGAAGAAATTCTTCATCGAGCTCATCAAGAGCATCCACGCCGCGAAAGTCGCGCGACCGCAGCCGCCCCAGACCTTTCTTCGCGACGAAATGCGCGAGCACCATCGGCTGCGCGAGCTGGGCGTGCTGACAGAAGAACAATACGAAACGAGCAAGTCGAGAATTCTCGCCTCGCATTAACCCGGCGCACGCAGCGCGAAGCGTTCGACGTCGATCTCCGCTCGCAGCGGCAGATGATCCGACGCGCGTTTGGCAAGCGGCGTGGCGTGCACTTTGATCGCCACGATGGCTTGCACGGGCCGCACCCAAATCCGGGTCAGCGCCAGAAACGGCCAGAACGACGGAAACTCCGGCGGCGCCAATGCCTCACCCAAAATCTTGTGCGCATCTCGTAATGTGCCGGCGCCCGGAAACCATTCATTCATATCGCCGAGCACGATGGTGGGATGTTCGGGAGGCGACTTTGCAATCGCCGCCAGCAGCTGCCGCCATTGAAACCGACGCTCCGATCGACTGAGCCCAAGATGCGTGGCAATCACACGCAGTGCGCGCCCGCCGACATCCAACTCGACATCGATGGCACCACGCGGCTCGAGCCATTTGCCGTAGCTCAAGTCATGTCGATGCACGCTGATGACGGGAAATCGGGTGAGCAATGCGTTTCCATACTCACCGCTATGTCGCACGATGCTCATGCCGGGAATGGCCGCCATGTGCATCGCCTCCGACAGATATTCCAGCTGCTTCGAGTCCTTGTCGTCGCCGGGCTCGTTATCGACTTCCTGCAGCGCATAGATGTCGCAATCGAGCTCCTTGAGCACGTCGGCGATGCGCGAGGGCGAGCGCTTTCGATCGAGCCCGACACAGCTGTGAACGTTATATGAGCCGATGGAAATCCGGCGCACACCAGGCGCCGGCGCCTCGACCGCGTCGGTCGGGACTTCGGCCTCAGACGGTGCGCGCGTCGCTAACGCCATGTCGAGAGGACGAAGTCGCGGCGGTCGAGATCAGCCAGCGCCGCACCAGCCAGGTGACGCCGCCAAGCAGGAACAACACGAACGCGATCGCCCAATAGTTGATACGACTGGGATCGTCCATCCAGGCCGACAGCTGATCGCTGAACACTGTGGAGGTAAGCGTGCCTGGCAGGATACCGATCGCCGTCCCTAGCAAGAATTCCCACATCCGCATGCGCATGGCACCGGCAACGACGCCTTCGACAGCGAACGGCGCCAACGGAACCAGTCTCAGCGCGGTCATCGCCAGCAAGCCTCGACGACGCAACACCTGCAGAATCTTATCCAGCTTCGCGCCGGCCATGCGTCGCACCGTCGCCGGCTCGAGCCGCTTGCCCGCGACGTAGCTGGACCACGCGGCGACTTGAATGCCGGTCATCGCAATGATGAAACCCCAGACCGGACCGTACGCGACGACAGCAAACAATGTGATGAGCGGCCTTGGAAACATCACATACGATGCCGGCGTGAAGGCCAGCACGGTCAGGATCGGCACCCACCAGTTCTGGCCGGCCTCGCGGGCCCAGCTCATGATCCGATTGCCTTCGAGATACACGGACAGCGGCGTGAACTTCCACAACGCGGTCAGTGCGACGATGCCAAGCGCGATTCCCGCCAGCTTGCCCCACGACGGACCGGTCGGCGTACCCAGCGCTTCCGACGCCTCAGCTTCCTCCGGCCGGTTCGTCACAAACGCACCGGGGTTCGCCTCCGCCATGCTGGGCTCAGTGTTTCTGGGGCTGAAGATCTGCGCCAGATCCGCGAGCCCCACCGGCTTCTCCGGATCGGCGACGCTGATGACGTTGAGCAGTGTGTCCGAAACCTGCGGCGATTCATTTAACGGTTTCAGCGTGCGATCTTCACGCTGCAGCCGATCGATGGCATCGCGTAAGTTGCCGGCGTCCGCGATCGCCTCGCTCACCTGTGTCACTTCGAAGCCCAAATGCTCCGCCAGCAGCAGCGAACGCAGACCGCGGATCTGCTCCTGAATGTCCTTGCGACCGCGCGCCTCGATGGTGAGATCGCATTCGGTGTCGAGCCCCATCGAGCGATTCGCCAGATTCGCCGAGCCGATCCGCACCACCTCGTCGTCGATCAGGATCATCTTGGAATGCACGTCGATGCAGGTGCCTTCCTGCAAGCCGCCGATGAACGGATAGTAGACCCGAAAATGATTGTATTTATCGGCGTCGCGCAGTTTCTGTAACAGCCGCGTGCGCAACGTCTGCATGGTCAGCTCTTCCAGCCAGCCATGACTCAGTTGGCGCAACACGACGATGACTTCCGGCCCGTCAGGCTCATCGAGCCGCGCGGCCAACGCATCGCCGACTTTGTCGGCGGTGAAATATTGATTCTCGATGTAGATGCTGTGCTTCGCGGCGGCGATCATGTCGACATACAGCGCTTCGATTTCCCGAACGCCGGGATCGCTGGCGGTCGGCGGCGCCGTGCGCGAGATACCCACTTCCACATCGTTGAGTTGCACCGGCAGCGACTGCGGCCAGCGCGACGTTTTCATCTCCTCCGCAGCCGCCCGACGACGAAACACACGACGCTGCTCGGCCGGCGGTCGCAACGTCTCGCCCGTCGCCTTGCGCCAGCGTTCACGCACCAGATCGCCCAAAGACCCCGCGGCCTCGCCTTCGACGGCCATCATCAAATCGTGAAACGGCGGATAGGCCGCCCCCTTCACATGACGGTGCTGGTTGTCAGGCGAATGATCGTTGGTGTCCCAGCGCCGGCAGGTCAGATCGATGCCGCCGTTGAAAGCGATGGTGTCGTCGATCACCACGATCTTCTGGTGATGCGAGCCGCCGGTGGGATGAGTGTTGTCGTAACGGAAATGCACCCGTCGATGCGGCTGCCAGCCCAGGCCGTAGAACGGCGCCCACTCGCGATCCAGTCCGAAAATCACCGGGTAGTCCCAGATCAGGATATGGATGTGCAAATGCCGATTGCGGCGCGCCAGCTCGTTCAGGAAATCGCCGAGCTCCAGCTCGCAATCCTGTGAGTCACGGCACAACAGGCGCGT
Organism: Steroidobacter flavus; assembly: GCF_042651805.1. Lineage (NCBI taxonomy): Bacteria > Pseudomonadati > Pseudomonadota > Gammaproteobacteria > Steroidobacterales > Steroidobacteraceae > Steroidobacter > Steroidobacter flavus. The sequence continues at coordinate 1,215,932 of NZ_JBHSDU010000003.1, forward strand.
ACGACTATGGAAATCCCAGCCGGAAATCAGGATGGAGCGCTTGGCCTTCCGTGCGGCTTCCACGAACGCGCGGAAGTAATTGTCGCCATCGACCAGAAACGCCGCGCGCTGCGCGTTCTCCACGCGCCAGCAATTGCGGCCGGGCTGAAGCAGGGTCGATGGAACAACGGGCGCGAGCATGAGCGATTGCAAGAATGCCAAACGGAGCAATGTCGGCGAAACGCTTGCAGCGCGCGACCGGTTCCCGTTTTTCTCTCAGTACCCTCGCGCTACATCGACTACCGACAGCATCTTGTCGCCCGCCGCATATCGCTTGAGGTTCTCGCGCACGACCTGCAACGGCGCCTGGCCGCCCAGATCGGTGTCGGCGGAAACGTGTGGCGTGATGATCAGATTCGGCGCCTTCCACAAGGGGTGGCCCGGTGGCAGCGGCTCAGGATCGGTGACATCGAGCCCGGCGCCCGCGATGGTTTTATTGTTGAGCGCATCGACCAGATCCGACGTGACCACGCTGCCGCCGCGCGCGATGTTGATGAAGTACGCCGTCGGTTTCATCTTTGCGAACAACGCGGCGTTGAAGATTCCCTGGGTCTGCGGCGTCAGCGGCGCCGTGTTCACGACGACGTCGGCTTCGGAGGCGAGCTTCGGCAACTCATCCGAGAGACCCACATAGCTCACAAAGTCCGGACCGGTGCGACCGCTATTACGAGTCGCAGTGACTTTCATGCCGAGCGCATGGGCTCGCTTCGCGACTTCACTGCCGATGCCACCGAGACCGACGACCAGCATCGTCTTGCCGTCGACAGTGGTCGCGCGACCCGGCGGAAGTCGTGGAATCCATTTGCCTTGCGCCTGCGCGGGAACATACACATCGAGTCCGCGCGCCAGTCCCAACATCATCGCCATCACGTGCTCCGCGATGACGGGGCCGGCGATGCGTTGCATGTTGGTCACCAAGATGTTTCGTTCCTTGACGGCCGGAATGGACACGCAATTCTCGACGCCGGCGGTCACCAGCTGAATCCATTGAATGGACTTGCCCGCGTTGAGCGTTTCCGGATCGCACACGCCGATGATTGCGTCGACACTCGCGATCTTCGACTTGGCTTCGGGCGTACCTGCGACGATGAATTCAACCTCCGGCGCGGCGGACTGCAACTCCGCACTCAGCCGTGCCGCGAAGCCGCCGACCAGGATGCGCTTCGGCTTGCGCCAGCCTTTGCGATCTTTCACTGGAGCATCAGCCTCCTGCAGGCCGTAGTGCTCGATGACAGCGGCAGCGGAGTTTTCAGCCGCATCGATCGATGCCGCGAGTAGTACAGATGCACAGGCGGCAGCCACGAGCCAACGACACTTCATCCTGATTCCTCCGCTGAACATTATTCTTCGTTTCCTCAAGCCACGCCGTTCTTCTTGAACCAGGCCAGTGCCTTCTGCCAGGCATCCTTGGCGTCGGCTTCGACATACGACGGCCGATAGTCGGCAAAGAACGCGTGCGGCGAATCGGGATACACGACGATCTCCGACGGCACCTTCGCCTTCTTGAGCGCCGTGCGCATCTGCTCGACGGTCTCGAGCGGAATGCCCTGGTCCTTACCGCCATACAAACCGAGCACGGGCGTATTCAGATCGGCGGCGATGTTGACCGGATGTTTCGGCTGATTCTCGGTGGGGTCGCCGACCAGGCGGCCGTACCAGGCCACGCCCGCTTTGAGCTGCTTGCTGTGCGCGGCATACAACCACACGATGCGGCCGCCCCAGCAGAACCCGGTGATGCCGAGCTTCGCGACATCACCCTTGCCGGACTTCTGTGCAAACTCGACCGCTGCATCCAGATCGCCCATGACCTGCTCGTCCGGCACTTTAGCAACGATGGGACGAATCTCGTCGATGCTCTTCAGCTTGGAGACATCGCCTTGCCGGTAGTACATCTCGGGCGCGATGGCGAAATAACCCTGCTTGGCGAAACGACGGCAAACATCCTTGATGTGCTCGTGGACACCGAAAATTTCCTGCACCACCAGGATGACGGGGAACGGTCCGCCCTTGGCCGGCATGGCGCGATAACCCGGAATGGTCTGATCGCCCACCGGAATTTTTACAGCGCCGGCATCGAGACCGCTGGTATCGGTGCTGACGGTCGCGGCGCCGATGGGCTGCACAGCGAGCGCAAAGCCCGCGGCCGCGAGGCTGCTGGCCACCATGTGGCGACGGTTCAGCTCCATGCGCGAGAACACATTGGCGATATCGGTCTGCACATCCCGGCTCATGGCGTTCCCCTGTTCATGATTGCAACCGCGCCGAGTGTAACGACGCGCCCGCGGCGTGCGCAAAAATCAACAAACCCGTGCCGACCGGGCCGTCCGCGACGCAATCCGCGCCACCTCGCTTTTGACTGCGCAATGACTCGGCGTGGCGCCAAATAAGTGCACTGATTTTCTTGAAAACGAGCGCTGGAGCCTGACGCATGCATGTCTCGCATTGGCTCGAATGGCAAAAGTTTCCATGTTGACAGCGCTGGCCAATTGCCCCATGTTCGCGCCCGCTCGAACAAAGGAAGGTCTTTATCAGGGGGTCGTATCATGGATGGACGACGAGGGTCCGAAGGCGCTGTCGCGCGCTGGTTTTTTACCCTGCTGCTGGTGGTCGGCCTGGGTGTAACACCGCAGGTCTTCGCGCAAAGCGCCGGCTGTCAGATCACTTACACCAAGAGTTGGGAAGGCGGTAACGGCTTCGGTGCCAACATCGCCATTCTGAATACCGGTCCGGCTATTACCAACGGTTGGACGTTGCAATTCACATTCGCGAACGGCGAGCGCATCCAGAACGGTTGGCCGGTCACGTTCACGCAGGCTGCCGGTAGCGCGCAAGTCACAGTGGCGAGCAACGCCGCGTGGAATCAAAGCATCGGCAGCGGTGCGACGTTCACCGCCGGATTCAACGGCACCTTCACTACGACGAATTCCACACCGACCGGCTTCACACTGAATGGCACCGCGTGCACGGGCGGCGGCACAGGTAACACCGCGCCCATCGTCAGCCTGACGAGCCCGACCAGCGGTCAAACATTCGCTGCCGGTTCGACGGTGACGCTCGCCGCCACCGCCAGCGATCCAGGCGGCGCAGTGAGCCGCGTGGAATTTCGCGTCGATGGCAATCTGGTGAACTCGGACACCACTTCACCGTACAGCTTCAACGTGACGGGCCTCGCGTCCGGCAGTCACACGGCGCAGGCCACTGCGTTCGACAATGGCTCGCCCGCGCTCAGCACCGCAACGACCGCTGTGCCCTTCACGATTCAGGGAACGGTCCAGCCGACCATCGTCGCCAGCCCAACTTCGCTCACTGTTGCCAGTGGCGCGAGCGGCACATCGACGCTCCGACTGAACGCCGCACCGTCGAGCAGCGTGACCGTCACGCTCACACGTTCAGGAAGCACGGCGATCACTGCCAGCCCGACCTCGATCACTTTCAACAGCGGTAACTGGCAGAGCGGCGTGAATGTGACATTCACCGCCGCGACGGGTACCGCCGCCGCGACCTCAACGTTCACCGCTGCATCGAGCGGCTACACGTCGGCAACCGTATCGGTGACACGCAGCGGTGTCGTGACCGGTCGTGTGGACAATCCTTATCTCGGCTCCGGCGTTTATAACAATCCGCTGTGGCGTGCGAACGCAGCCGCGTCTGGCGGCAGCGCGATTTCCATGCAGCCGACCGGCGTGTGGCTGGATCGCATCAGCGCGATCGGCGGCAATGGCAGCCCGACGACGGGCACCATGGGGCTGGTCGATCACTTGAATGAAGCGCTGGCGCAAGACCAGGCGAACGGCTCCACGCCGATGGCGATCCAGATCGTGATCTACAACCTGCCCGGCCGCGATTGCGCGGCGCTTGCCTCCAACGGTGAGCTCGGTCCCAACGATCTGCCTCGCTACAAGGCTGAATACATCGACGTGATCGCCGCCATCCTGCGACGCGCGGAGTACGCGAACCTGCGCATCGTGCTGATCATCGAGATCGACTCGCTGCCGAATCTGGTGACGAACGTGACGACTCGTCCCACCGGCACAGCGGCCTGCGACACGATGTTCCAGAATCATGCCTATGTCGACGGCGTCGGCTATGCGCTCGCGACCTTCGGCGCGATTCCGAATGTTTATAACTACGTCGATGCGGGTCATCACGGCTGGCTCGGTTGGGACACCAACTTCGGCCCGTCCGTCGATATGATGCGGACGGCGGCGACCGCTTCGGGCAGCACGCTGGCCAACGTGCACGGCTTCATCACCAACACTGCCAATACGTCAGCGTTGCAAGAGCCATACATCGTTGTCGACAGCACCACGCGGCCGTCGCGCTGGATCGACTGGAATCAATTCAACGATGAGCTGACGTACGCGCAAGCGTTCCGCCAGCGCGCGGTCCAGGCCGGCTTCGATGCAAACATCGGCATGCTGATCGATACGTCACGCAACGGTTGGGGCGGCCCGAATCGACCGACCGGCCCGAGCACCGCTGCAGATCTCAACACTCGCATCGACGCGTCACGCATCGACCGTCGCATTCACAAAGGCAACTGGTGCAATGCCAGTGGTGCGGGCCTGGGCGAGCGTCCGCGTGCCGCGCCGGCCGCCGGGATCGATGCCTATGTCTGGATCAAGCCGCCCGGCGAGTCCGACGGCGCGAGCCAGGAAATTCCGAATGACGAAGGCAAAGGCTTCGACCGCATGTGCGACCCGACGTACGGCGGCAACCCACGCAATAACAACAACATGACGGGCGCGTTACCGAACGCGCCGCTGTCCGGGCACTGGTTCCCGGCGCAATTCCAGCAGTTGTTACAAAACGCCTATCCACCGCTCTAAGAAACAAGAGACCCGGCGTCGCCTCGTGCGCCGGGTCTCTTCTGACAAGCGGGGGACGGGACTTCAGATATTCAACGGAGGATGTATGAAGCTCGATGCATTACGGACGATGCTGCTCGGCGCGCTGCTGCTCATGATGAGCAGCGCCTTCGGGCACGGATTGATTCAAGACCCCCCATCGCGCAACTGGTTCTGCGGCGCGCTCACCAAACCCGATCAAGTTGCCAACGGCACCGCGCAGTATCCAGTCTGCGGCCAGGCATTCAACGCCACCGGCGTCGATCCCAATGCCGGCTATAGCTTCATGAGCGTGCTCACGCACACCACCGGCCGCTCCGGCGTCGGCGTGCGTCAGAACGTTTGCAGCTTCAACTCGGAAACGTGGAACGGCGCTGCCACGCCGTGGGATCAGCCGATCAACTGGCCGACTACGCCCATGACTTCCGGGTCGAAAGTGTTCACCTGGAACATCTCGTGGGGGCCGCACTTCTCGGACACCGACGAGTTCCGCTACTGGATCACCAAGCCCACCTTCACGTACACCGTGGGCACGCCGCTGTCGTTCAGCGATTTCGAAGACACGCCGTTCTGTGTCCTCAAGTACAGCGACGCGACGCCGAATGCGAACCCGGATGTGATTCCGAATCCCGCGGCCGCGACGTTTCAAACCCGCTGCAATGTTCCGGCGCGTACGGGCCGACATGTGATCTACGCCGAGTGGGGTCGCAACCAGTGGACGTACGAACGTTTCCACGGCTGCATCGATGCGATGTTCCAAGGCGGGAATACCCCGACTGTCGATGCGCAGATGGTATTAACGCCCGACGTAGCCGAATTCCAGGGCGCGGGCTCGATCACGCTCGATGGCCGCACTTCCACCGGCTCGAATCTGAGCTACCAGTGGACCGTCAGCTCCCAGAATCCGTCGCTCTATACGCTCACCAACCCCACCCAGTCGGTCGCGACCCTGACATTAGGTAATCCGCAGGCGTCCGCGAACGTCACTGTTTCCTTGGTCGTGTCGAGCGGCGGTGCTTCCGACAGCGCTACGCGCACGTTTGTTCATGCGCCCGCGGTCGCGTCGCAGTGGTTCGATCTCGGCCCGCTGACTTCTACGTCGCGCACGCTCACGGTCGGCGATCGCGTTTCCGTTCGTACCGTCAACGGCAGCGGCACGGACGCGTACTGGCCGGCGAGCCCGCTGGTGATCACTTCATCCAATGCGGCTGCTACCGCTTGGCCGTTGGCGCTGGGACAAGCCGTCAATGCAGGGAATGGCGCTGTTCGCATCGGTGTGCTGAATGCGCAGAGCCAAGTTGTTCCGCAGGCGAGTGCGACGGCCAATCGCGTGTATGCACTGACTTCAGCGGATATCTCCAGCGCGTTCCTGCAGGTGACTCCGGCCACTTCCGGTAATGGTGGCGTGACGGTGACACCGGCTGTCGCCGCAAACAGTCCGTACTACAACGAGCTGCAGCTTCGTGTATCCAACACGGCAGCTGTCACTGCGCTGTCGGCGACGGTCACTGTGCAAAGAACGACGGGCGTCAGCTACAGCGGCCAATACAACACGCTCGGCAGCCAGATCCAGCAAAGCAACTCGAGCACGAGCACCGCGATCACGTATCAATTCACGCTCGCTTCGGGAGTGACGCTCAGTCCCGGAACGAATCGCACCTTCGCCGCGCAATTCGGCGGCACAGGCACAGCTCATCCCACCACCGGTGACACCTACACGGTGACCTACACCAGCGGCGGGACGCAGTACACGCAAACCGGCACGTTCTGAGGCAACAGGGAGGAATGTCATGCTTCGCTTCATCGCACTTGTCATTTGTTTCCTGGCGGCGGCGCCCGGCGCATTCGCGCAGAGCGCCGGCTGTCAGATCACTTACACCAAGAGTTGGGAAGGTGGCACCGGCTACGGCGCCAACATCGCCATCCTCAACACCGGCCCGGCCATCACCAACGGCTGGACGCTGCTCTTCACCTTCGCCAATGGCGAGCGCATCCAGAACGGTTGGCCCGTGTCGTTCTCACAGCCCGCCGGTAGCTCACAGGTCACGGTGACGAGTAACGCGGCGTGGAATCAAAGCATCGGCAGCGGAGCGACGTTCAATATCGGCTTCAACGGAACGTTCACGACGACCAACTCGACGCCGACCGGCTTCTCACTCAACGGTACCGCTTGCACCGGCGGCGGCACCGGCAACACGGCGCCGATCATCAGCCTCACGAGCCCGACTAGCGGACAAACCTTTCCCGCGGGTTCGGCTGTGACGCTCGCAGCGACCGCGAGCGATCCGGGTGGCGCGGTGACTCGCGTGGAGTTTCGTGTGGATGGCAACCTGGTGAACTCGGACACGAGCTCGCCCTACAGCTTCAGCGTGACGGGCCTCGCTTCCGGCAGTCACACTGCCCAGGCCACTGCGTTCGACAACGGTTCGCCATCGTTGAGTACCGCTACCGCAGCTGTGCCCTTCACGATTCAGGGAACGCAAACTTCGTCCATCACGGCGACGCCCAGCACGTTGTCGCTGGTTGGTGGATCGAGCGGCACTTCGTCGATTCGCTTGAGCGCGGCGCCTTCAAGCGCGGTGACGGTGACGATCACTCGGTCGGGCAGCACGGCGATCACGCATTCGCCCACGAGCGTGACGCTCAACAGCTCGAACTGGAGCACCGGTGTGAATGTGACTTTCACTGCCGCCGCAGGCACGGGCACAGCAACTTCGACGTTCACCGCCGCCGCGTCGGGTTACACCTCGGCGACGATCACTGCCACGCGGACGGCCAGCTCTGGCGCAGTGTTCCGAGTGGATCCCACCGGCCGGATTACCAAGAACGGCACGGTGTTTCCGGTCCGCTGCGGGTCGTGGTTTGGATTGGAAGGACGTCATGAGCCTTCCAACGATCCCACCAATCCGAGCGGCGCGCCGATGGAGCAATACATCGGCAACACCTTCTGGGCCAATGGCGGCGCCGGCACCGGACGCACGATTCAACAAACGATGACTGAAATCACCGGCATGGGCATCAATGTGATCCGGTTGCCGGTCGTGCCGCAGACTCTCAACGCCAACGACCCGCAAGGCCGCGATCCGTACCTGAAGAATCATTCCTCGGTGCGCGTGGCCAATTCCCGGCTGGCGCTGGAACAGATCATTCAGCTGGCGGATCAAAACAACATCGAGGTCATGCTCGACGTGCACTCCTGCTCCAACTACGTCGGCTGGAGAAAGGGCCGGCTGGATGCGCGCCCACCTTGGGTCGATGCGACTCGCGACAACTATGACTTCAAGCGCGAGAACTATTCATGCGCAGCTTCTGGGAATCCAAGCACAGTGACGACCACGCATCCTTACAACCAGACGATGTGGCTGGATAACCTGCGCACGCTGGCTGGGCTGGGCACGCAACTCGGGGTGGATAACATCATCGGCATCGATGTCTTCAACGAGCCGCACGATTACACGTGGGCGGAATGGAAGTCGCTGGTTGAGTCGGCGTACACGGCGATCAACGCGGTGAATCCAAACACGCTGCTGTTCGTGCAGGGCGTGGGCACGGTGGCAGGGACACAGGATGGCACGCCGACGACGACCACACCGGTGCCCCATGGAAATGCGGCGTCCAATCCGAACTGGGGTGAGAATTTGTATGAGGCCGGGAGTAACCCGATCAATATTCCCAAAGAGCGCCTGGTGTTCTCACCGCACACTTATGGCCCGTCGGTGTTCGTGCAGCGAATGTTCATGGATCCTGCCCAGCCTCAGTGTGCCGGGCTGGAAGGCGACGCGGCTGGCGATGCGAACTGCAACATCGTGATCAACCCGACGCAGCTGGCGGCCGGGTGGGAGGAGCACTTCGGGTATCTGAAGCAGCTTGGTTATGGAATGGTGGTGGGTGAGTTCGGCGGCAATCTCGACTGGCCCCAGGGCCAGGCGAGCATCCGCGACCGGGACCGCTGGAGTCACATCACGCCGGGGGTGGATGCTCAGTGGCAGAACGCGTTTGTGGATTATCTGGTGAGTAAGAATATCGAGGGGTGTTATTGGTCGATCAACCCGGAGTCCGGAGATACGGCTGGATGGTATGGCCATGCGTATGACCCGGTATCCAACACGGCGGGCTGGGGTGAATGGCGGACGTTCGATCAGCGGAAGACGAATCTGCTGAATCGGCTGTGGGGTCGCTAAGGCATAAGAGGCATCGGAGCGTGCAAGAGTCGGCGAACAAAGGCCGGCTCTTGCACGCCGCTCCGCGAAGCTCAGGGACGGGCGACAGCCCAGTCCCGTCCCACGCTCAAATCAAACGAGAACGCGCTCAATACCGCCCGCGTTCGCCTTCTGCACGTACTCCGGCAGCCAGTTGGCTCCGAGCACATGCTTGGCGATTTCAACAACGATGTAATCCGCATCGATGTCCGCGTCATCGTTGTAGCGCTTGAGACCCTGCATGCATGACGGGCACGAGGTGAGAATCTTCACGTCACCTTTGAAGCCATCCGCCCGAAGCTTCTCCGCGCCCTTCTTCATCTCGATTTCCTTTCGGAACCGAACCTGAGTCGCGACATCCGGGCGGCTCACGGCGAACGTGCCGGACTCGCCGCAGCAGCGGTCGTTCTTCTCGACCTTGCCGTTGACCTGATCGTTGATCAGCGTATTCACGACCTTCAACGGGTCATAGCTCTTGATCGGCGTATGACACGGGTCGTGATACATGTACCTCACACCGGTCACGCCCTCGAGCTTCACATTCCGCTCCATCAGGAACTCGTGAATGTCGACGATGCGACAGCCCGGGAAGATCTCGTCGAATTTATAACCCTGCAGCTGATCGAAACACGTGCCGCAGCTGACCACCACCGTCTTGATGTCGAGATAGTTCAGCGTGTTCGCGACACGGTGGAACAGCACACGGTTGTCCGTGATCATTTTCTCCGCCTTGTCGAACTGCCCCGCGCCCCGCTGCGGATAGCCGCAGCAGATGTAACCGGGAGGCAGCACCGTCTGCACGCCGACCTTCCAAAGCATCGCCTGGGTCGCCAACCCCACCTGCGAGAACAAACGTTCCGAGCCGCAGCCAGGGAAATAGAACACGGCCTCCGACTCGCTGGTCGTACGCGACGGGTCGCGGATGATGGGCACGTAGTGCCGATCTTCGATATCCAACAGAGCGCGTGCCGTTTTCTTCGGCAGCCCGCCGGGCATCTTCTTGTTGACGAAGTGGACGACCTGCTCGCGCACCGGCGGCTTGCCGGTCGTCGCGGGCGGGTGCGCGGTCTGCGCATTGGCAACGACTTTCAACGCGCGATTCGCCATACGCTGAGCCTTGAAGCCCCACTCCAACATGGCCGTGCGCGCAACCTTGATCGTCTGCGGGTTGGTCGCATTCAAGAAGAACATCGACGCCGCAGTCCCTGGATTGAAGCGCTTCTTGCCCATCCGGCGCAGCAGATCGCGCATCGCCATCGACACGTCGCCGAAGTCGATGTTCACGGGACACGGCTTCTCGCACTTGTGACAGACCGTGCAGTGATCGGCCACATCGGAGAACTCGTCCCAGTGACGCAGCGACACGCCACGACGCGTCTGCTCTTCGTACAAGAACGCTTCGATCAACAGCGACGTCGCCAGAATCTTGTTACGTGGTGAATACAACAAGTTCGCACGCGGCACATGGGTCGCGCACACCGGCTTGCACTTGCCACAACGCAAGCAGTCCTTGATGGCATCCGAAATCGAGTTGATGTCGGACTGCTGCATGATCAGGGACTCGTGTCCCATCAGGTTGAAGCTGGGCGTGTACGCGTTGCGCAGATCGCCGCCCGGCATCAGCTTGCCTTTGTTGAAGCGACCGTCCGGATCGACGCGATCCTTGTAACGACGAAACTCCTCAGTCTCGGCGTCCGTCAGGAACTCGAGCTTCGTGATACCGATGCCGTGCTCGCCCGAGATCACGCCATTGAGCCCACGGGCAATCGCCATGATCCGCTCGACGGCGCGGTTCGCCGTCTGGAGCATTTCGTAATCGTCCGAGTTCACAGGAATATTGGTGTGCACGTTGCCGTCGCCGGCATGCATATGCAGCGCCACCCACACGCGACCCCGCAGCACGCGCTTGTGCATTTCTTCGACCGCTTCGAGGATGGGCACACACGCGCCACCCACGAACAGGCGCCGCAGATGCGCACGCACTTCCGTCTTCCACGACGTGCGCAGCGAACGATCCTGCACCAGATCGAACACGCGAACATTCGGTTCGCGATCGATGCGTCGCTCGAAATCTCCGCGCAGCGGAGCGAAGCCCAGCGTGGCCAGCTCAGGCAACGCCTCGCTAAGCGGCGTATCCAAATGTTCGGCGAGATAGGTCCAACGCGCGAGCGTGTCCGCAATCACCTGCTGAGCCTGGATCTGCCGATCGCCAAGCAACTCGGCGCGTGACACGCTGACCAGATCGGGATCGTCGACCTTGCCCAGTGGCAGCTCGGTCTCGAAGAAGTCCCGCAGCTCGCGGAGCATCTTGATCTTGTTGGCGAACGACAGCTCGATGTTGATGCGCTCGATGGCATCGGTGTAGTCGCCCATGCGCTCCAGCGGAATCACCACGTCTTCATTGATCTTGAAGGCGTTGGTGTGTTTCGCGATCGCGGCCGTGCGTGAGCGGTCCAGCCAGAACTTCTTGCGCGCATCGGGATTGACGGCGACGAAGCCCTCGCCGGCACGGCTGTTGGAAATGCGGATGACTTCAGACGTCGCACGGGCGACCGCATCTTCGTTGTCGCCAACGATGTCCCCGAGCAGCACCATCTTCGGCAAGGCGCCGCGCTTGGACTTGGTCGCATAGCCGACGGCGCGCAGATAACGTTCGTCGAGATGTTCCAGACCCGCGAGCTGCACCCCAGAGATCGCGGTCTCTTTATCGAGGAACGATTTGATCTCGACGATGGACGGAATCGCATGACGTGCGTGACCGAAGAATTCCAGACACACCGTACGCGTGTACTTGGGCATGCGATGGAGAATCCAGCGCGCCGACGTGATCACGCCGTCGCACCCTTCCTTCTGCACGCCCGGCAGGCCGCCCAGGAATTTATCGGTGACGTCCTTGCCCAGACCTTCCTTACGGAACTTGCGACCTTCGATATCGACGCGGGCAGTACGCAACACACGTGCGCGCTGCGGATTGTCGCGGCCGTCCTTCCAGACTAATTCGAACTTGGCAACCTCGACATCGTGAATCTTGCCGCGGTTGTGCTCGAGGCGGGTCACTTCGAGCCAGTTGCCGTCGGGATCGACCATCCGCCACCAGATGAGATTGTCGACGGCCGTGCCCCACAGCACCGCTTTCTTGCCACCGGCATTCATTGCGACGTTGCCGCCGATGCACGAGGCATCCGCGGACGTCGGATCGACAGCAAACACCAGACCCGCACGCTCAGCCGCGTCGGACACGCGACGAGTGACGACACCGGCGCCGCTAAAAATCGTCGACACCTTCACATCCGGCGTGCCGGGAACGTCGATGACGTCAATCGGATCCAACTGTTCCAGCTTCTCGGTGTTGATGACGGCCGAGAGCGGCGTGAGCGGAATCGCGCCACCGGTGTAACCAGTGCCGCCGCCGCGCGGAATGATGGTGAGGCCCAGCTCGATGCAATCGCGCACCAGCGCGGGAATCTCCGCCTCGGTGTCGGGAGACAGCACGAGGAAGGGATATTCGATACGCCAGTCGGTCGCGTCCGTCACGTGTGAGACACGCGCGAACGCATCGAAGCGAATGTTGTCGTCACGCGTGTGACGCTCGAGCAGACGCCGCGCCCGCTTGCGAAGCTGCACCAGTTTTTCGAAATCGTCGGCGAACGATTGGACCGCGCGCCGCGCCGCTTGCAACAGCTCGCCGACCTTGCGATCGCGCTCCGGATCGGCGTCATCGCGACGACGCTCGATCTCGTTGAGCCGGTGATGCAAGGCTTCGATCAAGAGGCGACGGCGCTTGGGATTGTCGACCAGGTCGTCCTGCAGATACGGATTACGCTGCACGACCCAGATGTCGCCGAGCACTTCGTACAGCATGCGCGCCGAACGGCCGGTCCGACGTTCACCGCGCAGCTCGTCAAGAATGGTCCACAACGACTCGCCCAACAGTCGGATCACGATCTCGCGATCCGAAAACGAGGTGTAGTTGTAAGGGATTTCGCGCAGACGAGCGGCCGGGCCCGCGACAGCGGCGTCCGGCTCCGTGGCGGCAAGCGGTAGGGACAGGTTGCGCAAGGTAGTAAGGCTTAAGAGCCCGAGGCGAGGTATGGACGGTAATTGTACGCGGTTACAGTCCGGTCTAAGAAGGCGCCAATGCCCGATAAGCCCTTGATCCTGGCAATCCTTTATATTCCCCAAACCAAACTGCATAAGCTCCGAGGCCCATGAACACGCATCTGTCCGCCCTGGAAGCCCGGTTGATCGGCTGCCTGATCGAGAAGGCCATCACCACGCCCGATCAATATCCTCTGTCGTTGAATGCGTTGCTCAACGCCTGCAATCAGAAGAGCAATCGCGAGCCGGTGCTGAGTCTCGACGAGCGCACCGTGCAGGAGAGCGTCGACGGACTGGTGAAGAAGCATCTGGTGCTGGAGAAATCGGGCTTCGGCAGCCGCGTGCAGAAGTATCAGCACCGCTTCTGTAATACGGGTTTCGGCTCGTTCGAGTTCACACCGGTGCAGACCGCGATCATCTGCGAGTTGCTGCTGCGAGGACCGCAGACGCCGGGCGAGTTGCGCACTCGCGTGCCCCGCATGGCCGAGCTGCGCGACCCCGCTGAAGTCGAATCGGCGCTCGAGGATCTGGCCACGAGACCAGACGGCCCGTTCGTCAAACAGCTGCCTCGCGAGCCGGGCCGCCGCGATTCCCGATATGCGCACTTATTCAGTGGAGAGGACGCGATTCCGCTGACGCCAGCCGAAGCCGGCGGAGGCGCGGCTGAACCGCAGCCAAACGCGCCGATGTCCGAATCCCGGGGCGCCCTGACGACGCGTGTCGACGCCCTCGAAGCGCAGGTCGCTGCCCTACGGCAGGAGTTGGAAGAACTACGCAGTAGCATTAAGTCCTCGTAATAGACGGCCTTCGCGGCAAACTTTGCTTGCGAAGGGGCGTCTTACTGGCATTGCATAGGAAACCCAACTTGGGAGGAGCCATCCATGCTTGTCAGACAGAATCGAGCCCCCTTCAATCGAGCTCGCGCGACCGTGGTTTCGGCAGCCACGTTGCTGGGTATCGCGCTGGCCGGCTGCAACGGCAGCTTCGCCGATAACAACCCGACCCAGGCGGCCGCCAGCCCGCCGCCCGCCATCGCAACGGCGTCGCCGCGCAATGTCGCAGCCGCCCTGCCCGATTTCGCCTCGTTGGTCGATCACTATGGCCCGGCCGTCGTGAACGTCGCCGTGGTCGGCAAGCAGCAGCCCATCAGCAACGAAGGGCCCGGCGGCATGTCGCCCAACGATCCCTTCCAGGATTTCTTCCGTCGCTTCGGTCAGCCCATGCCGCGCAATCAGCAGCCGGCCCGCGGTGAAGGCTCGGGCTTCATCGTCAGCGCCGATGGTTACATTCTGACCAACGCGCACGTGGTCGCCGATGCCGACGAAGTCACGGTGAAGACCACCGATCGTCGCGAGTACACCGCCAAGGTAGTGGGCTTCGACGAAGCCACCGACGTCGCCGTGTTGAAGATCGACGCCAAGAATCTGCCGACCGTGAAGATCGGCGATCCGGCCAAGCTGCGTCCCGGTGAGTGGGTGATCGCGATCGGCTCGCCGTTCGGCTTCGAGAACAGCGTCACCGCCGGCATCGTCAGCGCGACCTCGCGCTCCATGCCCGGCAGCAACTACGCGCCGTTCATTCAAACCGACGTGGCCGTGAACCCTGGCAACTCCGGCGGCCCGCTGTTCAACCTGCAAGGCGAAGTGGTCGGTATCAACTCGCAGATCTATAGCCGCAGCGGCGGTTACATGGGTCTGTCGTTCGCGATCCCGATCGATGTCGCGAGCAACGTGCAACAGCAGCTGGTCTCGAACGGCAAGGTCACCCGCAGTCGCATCGGCGTCTCGATCCAGGACGTGAATGCGCAGCTCGCCGAATCGTTCGGCCTCGATCGTCCGAAGGGCGCGCTGGTCGGCATGGTCGAAGAGAACGGCCCGGGCGCCAAGGCCGGCATCAAGGCCGGCGACGTAATCCTCAAGGTCGACGGCACCGAGATCGAACAGTCCTCGCAGCTGCCTGGTTTGATCGCTTCGAAGAAGCCCGGCAGCACGGTCAATCTCGACGTGTGGCGTGAAGGCGGCATCAAGCGCATCAGCGCCAAGCCGGTCGAGATCGTCGACAAGGGCACCAAGGTTGCGAACCGCGACGCTGTGGAATCCGATGAAACCGCCAAGCTCGGTCTGGTCGTCCGCCCGCTGCAGAAGCAGGAGAAGGCGCAGGTCGACACTCAGGGTGAGCTGGTGGTCGAAGACTCGGATGGCCCGGCGGCGGCCGCTGGCGTGCAGCGTGGCGACATCATCCTCGGCGTGAACGGCAAGCCCGTGAAGTCGGTGGACGAACTCAAGGTCGCCGCTCGCAAGACCAAGGGCAAGATCGTAGCGCTGCTGATCGAACGAGACAGCGCGCAGATCTTTGTCCCGGTGCGTATCGGGTAAGGATGTAGCTATGGTGAGCGACCGACGAATGGCGGAAACTTCCCCTCGTCAATCCCCGCTGCCTTCGTCGGTCAGCTCACCGGTTACGCGAATGAAATTACTGCTCATCGAAGACGATCTGCAGGCTGCCGAATATCTGCTCAAAAGCCTGCGGGAAATTGGCTACAGCGTCGATCACAGCCCGGATGGGCGGGACGGCCTGGAAAAAGCGACTCAACGTCATTACGACGTGGTGATCGCGGACCGTCAGCTGCCGCACATCGACGGCCTGACCATCATCACCACCCTGCGCGAGCGCAACGATCGCACCCCGGTGCTGATCCTGTCCGCGCTCGGCACGGTCGACGACCGCGTGCATGGCTTGAAAGCCGGCGGCGACGACTACCTCACCAAACCGTTCGCGTTCGCCGAACTGCTCGCGCGCATCGAGGCGCTGAGCCGTCGAGGCACCGCCCAGGCGGAATCCAGCCGACTCAAGGTCTCGGACCTGGAGCTGGACCTGCTGGCCCGCAAAGTGACTCGCGCCGGCCAGAACATCGACCTCACCACCAAGGAGTTTCAGCTGCTGGAATTCCTGATGCGCCGGCCCGGCCAGGTGGTCACGCGCACCATGCTGCTCGAAGGCGTATGGAACCTGCACTTCGATCCGCAGACCAATATCACTGACGTGCACATGAGCCGCCTGCGCAACGCCGTCGACAAAGGGTTCTCCCGGCCGCTGATTCATACCGTGCGCGGCGCCGGCTACGTACTCAAGGAATAACCGGGTTTGGACGTTGTGGCGGGGGGCGACGGAAGACGTCGTACAATGGCCGCCACTTCAACGGTTCTTCAGAGCAGCGAACGCATGACCGACTCCGGCCGCCCGGATGCCGTCGGGCCGACCACGCGCCCGCGACCGCGCATGCGACTGTCCACGTCGCGGCTCGCCACGCTGTTTATCGTGATCTTCGCCGTCGGCGTCACTCTGGTGCTGACCGCCGTTTATTTCCTGACCGCGCGCGTGCTCGACAACGAAGTCGACGCCGTCATCAACTCCGAGGTCAACAATCTGGTCGATGACTATTCGCGCGGCGGGTTATTGCAGCTCGTGGCGACGTTACATCGTCGCGCGGACGGCTGGGGTCGATCCGGGGCCGTGTATCTCTTGGTCGAAAGCAACGGGTTTCCTATCGCCGGCAATCTCGCCCGCTGGCCGCAGGTTGTGAGTCGATATAACGATTGGGTGGAATTCGATATCGACGCCAGCGAGGCCGGCGGCGCGGTCGCGCATCCGGTGCGTGCGCAGATCATTCGATTGCCCGGCAATCGTTGGCTGCTCGTCGGCACCGATATTCTGAATCGCAGCCGCCTCGCCTCCCGCCTGCGAACGGCCATGTTCTGGGGCGTCGGCGCGAGCGTGTTGCTCGCCACGTTGTTCGGTTTGAGTTACAGCAGGCGCATTCGTCGTCGCATCAAAGCGGTGGCGGCGACCTGCGAATCGATCATGGCTGGCAATTTGTCACAGCGCTTACCTGTCGAGCCCGCGCACGACGAGTTCGATGCCCTCGCCACCGCCGTCAATCGGATGCTCGAAACCATCGAGCAACAGACGGAGACGTTGCGTACGACGTTCGATAGCGCTGCCCACGATTTGCGCGCCCCGCTGTATCGCGCTCGCGTGCGCATCGAAGAATCTCTTCAACACGAAGGCCTCGCCGACAATGTCCGCGAGACGATGGACGCCACGCTTGCCGAGCTGGATCGCGTGCAACGAACGTTGGGCACTTTGCTTCAGATCGCTCAGACCGACGGCCGCGGCCGCGACGTTCCCACCGAGGATGTGGATGTCGCCGCGCTCGCGCAAGAACTGGTCGAGTTGTATCAACCCGAAGCCGGCAATAGAAACATCAACCTCGAATACCAAGGCGACGCCACCGCCTTCATTCACGGCAATCGGCAACTGCTCGCGCAGGCCGTCGTCAATTTACTGGAGAACGCGATCAAATACGTGCCCGAAGGCGGCAAGGTCGAAGCCAGCGTCCGCACCCTCGGCGACTCCCTGACTCTATCCGTCGCCGACAACGGCCCCGGCATCCCCGACGCCGACCGCGCCCGCATCCTGCAACCTTTCGTTCGGTTGGAACGGGATCGGGATCAAGTCGGCAGCGGCTTGGGGCTGAGCCTGGTCGCCGCGGTCATGCGATTGCATCGAGCGACGATTGAGCTGCTGGACAATCACCCCGGACTGTTGGTGCGCTGTGTGCTGCCGGTGAGAAAACAACTCATGGTCGGCTTTGCCAGCGACGCGGAACCCAGCTCCCGCGCCTGATCAGATCGCCATCACTCCCAGCTCCCGCTCATCCGGCATGAAGGGTTTGAGGTCTGTGCCCGGGACAGTCAACGAGCTCTTGATCTTGTTGCGAACGGTTTGATAACCGACGAACAGCGATGCCGGCACGGCGCACCCGAGCAGCATCGGGCCACTGTTAACCGCCAGGGCCTTGGCGGCGATCCGAAGCTGTTCCCTTCTTATCGCCAGCACCCCTGGCAGAACGCAGTTATCCAGGATACGCGCTCGCGCAGCCACCCGGCGCTTGAGCTCGACATCGCGATCTATTCGATCCGAGATCGCGCAGACCGTGACCAGATCGAACTTGAACAACATGCCCGCCAGGGAGTCGATCGAGTCTTGCAGCACCCGAAGATGACGATCGACGAACTCCGCCCCCTCGCCGGCGGCCCTTGAGTTTTCGATCTTCAGCAGCCGGACCTCGTCCCTCAACCGCAGCAGGTCGAGGCGCAGTTCGAGCCGCAGCGATGGCGCAATGATCGACTCATAGACGAAGTGAAGAATGGCAGCAGCCATTAAGATCAAAATGCAGTAGTACATCGCTACCCCCTACTCGACTTTATTCTCTGCAGGCCAAGGCTCCGGCTCAGCTCGACGGAGATCAGGCGGCGCTGATACCTGGCATGGACATACCAGCCACCGATTGCAACCAGCGCCAGCAAATAGCCGAAGAGCGTCCCACCCTCCAACCCATCAACGATTCGAAACACGAGCTCAGACACATCTTCAGACGGCATTCGCCAGATCAGTAACATCAGGATCAGGCCGACAATCGCCAAAGGGAACTGACCTTTGTTGATCGACGCAACCAGGATGTCTCGAACGGCGTTGGCCCACGGGCTCGATGACGAGCGACTTGCAGATGCCGGGGGCCGTTTGACCATGAAGCTGACTGTACGTCTTCACAGGTCAAAGGCCACCCTGAATTTTAAATTTAGCGCCGGTTTGCAGGCGCAGCACAGGCCTTGATCGCCGCGCTTACGGTCGGCTTCGCCAGCAAAGCGGATGCCGGCTCCCATGCATGACAGCTACGACAACAATGTCGTCAGGCTCGACTCGAAAGTAAATCGCAAATGGGAAACGCGCCATCAGAGCGCGGCGGGTGCTTCTGTGTACTACGGGATATAGCAGCGGTCGTTCGGCGACTGAGTTAAAAATCGCCATGGCTCGATCAAGGAATTGCTGCCCCAGGCCCGCGCGCTGTTGTTCATACCAAGCCGTCGCAACAGCCAGATCCTCCTCAGCCTCTCGCCTGAGTCGCGGACCGTCAGGCTCACAAGGTTTTGCGAATGTCAGCGATAACGTCTGCCGCGGGGCGGCCGCGAACACTGTCGGACTCATACGCATCCAGCCGACGGTCGAGCTCGGCCCGCTGTTGTGAGGTAAGCGGCAGCGCGCCCTGATCTGCAGCGATGCTATCCCACAGATCCTCGACCAGGCGGAGGCGCTCTTCCAGCGGTAATTTTCGCAGATCGGGGTTCATGAGGTCAGCATACCCCGGCGCACGCGGTCTGCGAAACCGCAGGTGCCGGGCACCCGAGCTGTCCATCATGCGCCTGCCCTCGAATGACGATTGTCTGATATCGGACTGTACGTCTTCGCAGCTCGAGTCCCACCCTGAATTTTAGATTTAGCGCCGGGCTCAGCGCTTCTCAACCGACTCCACATAGAACAACTCACACGCGCCATTGCCGGTGTCGGCGCGAGTGAGCGAGCTGTTCCAGGTGAAATTGTTCGGGCCGGCCACGCTGACCAGCTGGCCGTGCAGATGCACGATGTTGCCGGGCTTCACGCCCTGCAGGCGATCTTCGATGTTCCCGTCGGCGGGAATCAGATGCATGTTGGAGGCGTTCAGCAGGGCGGTCGGGATGTCGATGGCCTGCTCGTCAGGATAGATCGTGAAGAAGCGGGCCCCCTGAGTGATCCGGAAGTGAGATAGCACCGCGCTGTCGGACATGGGGCCCCAGCCGAGGGCGAAATCGATAGGCGAGAGGCGAGCCCCGCCGTCCATGCTGTATTTCTCTACCGACAGCACACGCGCTTCGACATCGAAATCGGCTAGTGGCGTTATCTGATAGTCGCCATGCGAAAACGGCGCCCGCTGTACCAGTTGCTGCCAGGGCTCGTCAGGCGCCAGCACGCCCGGCGGACGATCGACGGCACGGCCTTCCACCAGCGCGGCAACGCCAGCACCGACGGCAACCAATGCAACCACGACTCGCCAATGAGCAAACATGGCGTGCAGGTTACCGGGCCGCCGTCAGCCCTCGAAGTGCGCGCATCACATCGGATCTAACAAACATGATCCGTGCATGAGGTCACTGAGCGTCGACTTTCACCCACACCGACAGCTCGTTGCCGCCGGTGCTGTAGCTGTGACTCAGAATGCCGCTGCTATTGCTGCTCGAGGTCTCGCTGACCCCGCCGAGCTGCATCCACGAGCCCAACCGGCCGACGACCTGCGTGTTCAACGACTGCGACTGAATGCCGTTGCCGCCAACGCGCTCGTCCTGCTGTGAGATTTCCAATATGACTTGATCGCCATTGACGCGCGGCGTGACCATGAAGCCCCGCTGCAAATTACGCTGCTCGACCGCGCCCGCGACGAACGGTCGTTTGCCGCCGCCGACTGCGAAGGCCGTCACAATCGGCACCGTGGTGCCGGTGGCGATGAATGCAGAATTTCCTTCGAGCACCTGCACGCTCGACACGCTCGCGTCGTTCGTCTGCAAGTTGCGTTCGCCGGCGCGCACCCTCGCGGACACGCCATCGCGAGTGCTCAGCGTGCCCGACGCCGAGGCCTGCTCCTGTTGAATATCCAACGCTGTGCTCCGGCGCACAGAAACCAACATCTGCCGCTGTTGTTTATCCAACTGCGCCACCGCCGAGCGCAGCTGCGCGAGATTGCTGCCGCTGGTGCGAACGAACAGCTTGTAATCCTGCCCGGTGAGCGCGCCGCCCTGTTCCAGCAAGGGCTGCAATACCGGAATGAGATCTTCGGCACGTCGGTACTTCAAATCGATGACAGTCAGCGACTGCGCCCAGGTCACGGTGGCCATCAGGCAGGCGACGATGCCCAGCCACGAGCCTCGCTGCAAGCGCCGGAATAAATTGTTCATAAAGCCTCTGGAACGCGCTAAGTCCCTGTATTGCGATGACTAAACAATCGGCTAAGGCAAACGCTTAGGTGGAAACGACGCGCTTACCGAGAACCAGTCCACTCAAGCCTGGAGCGATTATGCCGAATCAGTGGCTGTGCGGCCCCTGAACCGCGTGCTGATCGTTCTTCCGGAAAATCAATGAACCTGATCCTCGGCATCGTGGTGGTGTTTGGCTGTGTGCTGGGCGGCTTCGCCGTCCACGGCGGTCAGCTGGGCGCGCTCTGGCAGCCCTCCGAGCTGCTGATCATCGGCGGCGCCGCGATCGGCGCGCTGATCATCGCCAATCCGTTCAGCGTCACCAAGAAGGTGGCCGCCGGCATTCCGGCGCTGCTGAAGGGCTCGCCGTATAAGAGGGATCATTATCTCGCGCTGTTCTCGGTGATGTACGAGCTGCTGTCGATCGCGCGCAAGGAAGGCATGATGGGCCTGGAGCGCGTCATCGAAGAGCCGGCCAAGAGCGATCTGTTCAAGAAGCGTCCGCTGATCCTCGCCGATCATCACGCCGTCGAATTCATTCAGGATTACCTGCGCCTCATCATCAGCGGCGACATGGACCAGCATCAGCTCGAAGCGCTGATGGACCTGGAGATCGAGACGCATCATCACGGCGGCGAAGAGCCGGCGCAGGCGCTCAACAAGGTGTCCGATTCGCTGCCTGGCTTCGGCATCGTGGCCGCGGTGCTCGGCATCGTGAACACCATGGGCTCGCTCGGCGGCCCGCCGGAAGAAATCGGTATCAAGGTCGCGGCCGCGCTGGTCGGTACCTTCCTCGGCATTCTGCTCGCGTACGGCCTGCTCGGCCCGATGAGCACGGCCATGGAGCGCCGCGCCCGCGACGAAACGAATTTCTATACGACCATCAAGACCTGCATCATGGGATTCCTGCAGGGTCACCCGCCGCAGGTTGCAATCGAGTTCGGTCGCAAGTCGACGCCTGCGGAACTGCGTCCGAGCTTCAAGGATCTCGAAGCCCAGCTGCGCGGCAAGAAAGCTTGATCGGCTTAGCGGACTTTAGTCATGGCTAAGAGCAGAGACGGCGAGGCACTGGCGCCGATCATCATCAAGAAGGTCAAGAAGGGCGGCCACGGTCATCATGGCGGCTCCTGGAAAGTGGCCTTCGCCGACTTCGCCACCGCGATGATGGCGTTCTTCCTGCTCATGTGGCTGATGGGCTCGACCACTCAGCAGCAGAAGGGCGCGATCTCGGAATATTTCAACAATCCTTCCGCGGTGCCGGGCACGAGCACCATGCCTTCGCCCACGTCCGTTCAAGGCCCGGGCGGCGCCAGCACCAGCATGATTCAACTGGGCGGCGGCATGGAGTTGAACGCCACCAGCGGCAATCCCGATGCGCCGGAAGCTCAGATCAATGACGATGAGGCGGAGAAGCGCGCCGAAGAGCTCGACAAGGAGCGGTTGAACTCGCTCATGCAGGAGCTGAAGGAAGCGATCGACGCG
Organism: Steroidobacter flavus; assembly: GCF_042651805.1. Taxonomy (NCBI): domain Bacteria; kingdom Pseudomonadati; phylum Pseudomonadota; class Gammaproteobacteria; order Steroidobacterales; family Steroidobacteraceae; genus Steroidobacter; species Steroidobacter flavus. The sequence goes on from NZ_JBHSDU010000003.1 coordinate 1,238,441, forward strand.
CGCGAGGCGCTGGCGAAGTTCAAGGATCAGATTCTTTTGGACATCACGCCCGAAGGCGTGCGCATTCAAATCGTCGATCACGATCGCCGCTCAATGTTCCCGCTCGGCAGCGCGAAGCTGGAGGACTACAGCACCAAGATTCTTTACGAGCTGTCCACCATCATCAACAACGTGCCGAACCGCATCAGCATCAGCGGTCACACGGACATCAAACCTTACATCGCCAACAACTACAGCAACTGGGAGCTGTCAGCGGATCGCGCTAACGCGGCCCGTCGTGCGTTGATTGCTGGTGGGTTGCCGCAGGAGAAGGTGGGGCGTGTCGTTGGCCTGGCGTCGAGTGTGCTGCTGGATACCGCGGTACCCGATAGCCCAGTGAACCGACGCATCAGCATCATCGTGATGAACCGTCGCACCGAAGAAGCGATCATGCATGAGAACGGCACGCTGCTCAGCGTGCAGCCTCCGGGCGCGACGGAGCCTGGGCAGGCGCCGGTTGCGGAGAGTGGTTCTGGTGGGGAGGCGGGCGCTGTCGCTCCTGCGGGTGATGCCGGCAGCGGCGCTGCTGTGCCTGTTACGGCCGCGGTGGCTCCGATCGCGGGCTGACAGCAGCAAGACTAGCTCCGCCGCATCCACTCCGGATCCGGGATCTCGTGAAACGCGTGCCGCAGGCTTTCGCTCCAGCGGGTGCGGATCATCCTGAAGTACGCATGGTTCTCGTCGATGTTGACGTGACTGTGAACCTTCAATTCGTCGCGCTTGATCGACAACAGATCCAGCGGCACGCCCACCGATAAGTTCGAACGGATGGTCGAGTCCATCGAGATCAGCGCGCACTTCGCGCCCTGCGCCAGGCTCGTGCTGCGGGTGACGACGCGGTCCAGAATCGGCTTGCCGTACTTCGACTCGCCGATCTGGAAGTACGGCGTGTCCGGCGTGGCCTCGATGAAATTGCCCGCCGCGTAGACGCAAAACAATCGCGGCGGCTCCTCGCCGATCTGGCCGCCGAAGATCAGCGAGGCATTGAATTCGATGTGATGATCCTTGAGCGCCTCGGCGTCGCGCTTGTGAATCTCGCGCAAGGCTTCGCCGACCGCGAGCGCCCCCTCGAACATGTTCTTGGACGTCCAGATGCCCTTGATGCCCGGCTCGTTCTCGTGCTCGTGCAAAACATTCACGACCGCTTGCGAGATCGCGAGATTGCCGGCGGTGAGCAGCACCATCACGCGCTCGCCGGGACGCTCGAAGATGGTCACTTTGCGGAACGTGCTGATCTGGTCCACGCCCGCGTTGGTGCGCGAGTCGGAAAGGAATACCAAGCCGGCATCCAGCAGCATGCCTACGCAATACGTCATAGCTACAACCGCAGTTGATGGGCGGCTCTGCCCAGGACGAACTATAAACCGATTACTGCTGCGCGGCTGTCGCGATCCTGACCGCAACCTGCATCTCTTCCGGCCCGCCGCCACGACGGACCCCGCGAACCGGGCAGGCATCGAGATAGTCGCGCCCCACCGCCAGCCGGCAATGGCGCCCGTCGGTGGGCGTGCGATGAGTCACGTCGATGGACATCCAGCCTTGGTCGCGGCCGCCCCAAACATCCACCCACGCGTGGCTGGCGATCTCGCCGTCCGGGCCTGCGTAAAAGTAACCGCTGACATAGCGTGCTGGAATGCCGGCGCTGCGACAGCAGGCTATGTAGATGTGCGAATGATCCTGGCACACCCCCGCACCCCGCGCGAACGCCCGCGAGGCGGATTCGTGAACGTCGGTGGCGCCTTTTTCATAGCGCACTTCTTCACACACCGCTTCCGCCAGCGCGAGCAGCCTGCCGGGCGACTCGTTGCCCGCTTGCAGATGAGGACGCGCGAAGTTGACGATGGCCTCGTCGGCCCGGGTCAGCGGCGTTTCGGCAAGAAAGGCCAGCGGCGAAATCCTGCCTTCGTCGGGCAGCGACATGCTGGAGTGATCCTCGGTCTCGACGATGCCGTTCACGACGATGCGAATCTCCCGATGCGGCTCGTCGAGGGTGAGCAAATGCACGATGTTTCCGTAAGCATCGACTTGCGAGCGATAGCGCCCGGGCGCAGCCATATTCCAGCTCAACGCGCGTTGCATGGGATCGCGACGAGGGGTCAGCCGCAGGTTCTGCACGCTGCGCTTCACCGGCTCGCCGTAGCGATAGAACGTTTCGTGTCGGATATGCAGTTGCATACGCTCTCTCTTAGTCGGTAGCCGACACCAGGAAGTCCCGTGACACGCGATCGCCGAGATCGCGCACCTGACCGAGGAATCGCACCAGATATTCGTGCAGCCCGATCTCGAACACACTTTCGATGCGCCCGAAATGCAGCGACGCCTGTAGCTCGCCGGCACGCCGCTCCGTTTCCGACGACTGCGCGTTCCGCACCGACTGGAGGTGCATGTGGACTTGAGACATGCATCTTCGAAGTGAGCGGGGCATGTCGTCGCGCAGGACTAGCAACTCGGCGACGCGCCTCGGTGTGATCAGATCGCGGTAGACGCGGCGATAGATTTCGAACGCGGAGACGGAGTGCAGGAGTGCGCTCCATTGATAGTAGTCGGCTGCGCCACCCGCTTGCTCACCGCGAGGGAGCAGCAAGTGATACTTCACATCGAGAATGCGAGCGGTGCTGTCGGCGCGTTCCAGATACGTGCCGAGCCACGTGAAGTGCCAGGCCTCATCACGCAACATCGTGCCTTGAATCACGCCCCGCGCGACGTGCGAGCGATACTTCACCCACTCGAAGAAATTGCCGACTTCCGCTTCGGTGGAAGAACGCAGGCTGGCCACGCGCATCTCCAGCCAGGTCGCGTTCAATGTTTCCCAAATTTCCGACGTGAGCGTGCCGCGCACCGCCCTCGCGTTTTCACGCGCGGCGCGCAGGCAGCTGTAGATGCTCAGAGGGTTGTCGCGATCGAAGGCCATGAAGGCGATGACGTTCGATGAGGTGACTGCGTCGTAACGCTGCCGGAACGCGTCCATCAAGCCGATGATGGTGAGCGTCGCGATCCAGCCTTGTTCGACGACCTCGGCGCCTTGAGGGAGCAGAGACATGCGCGAATTGACGTCGAGCATGCGAGCGAGATTTTCGGCGCGCTCGGTGTAGCGCGCCATCCAATACAGGTGATCGGCGGTGCGGCTCAGCATGCTCGTACGCCCTGCGGGCTCCCTCGCCAAGAGAGGGTTGTTTTTTTGTTTTGTCCGGAGGGAAAAACAAAAATAACAATCTGTGGCGGCGTTATGCGCAGGTCGTTCATCGCTCCAGCACCCACGTATCCTTCGTCCCACCGCCTTGCGACGAATTCACCACCAGCGATCCTTCTCTCAGCGCCACTCGGGTCAAGCCGCCAGGCACCAAGGTTACTTCCCGGCCCGACAAGACGAACGGCCGCAAATCGATGTGTCTCGGCGCGATGCCCGCATCGACGAACGTCGGGCACGCGGACAGTGCGAGTGTCGGTTGGGCGATGTACTTCTCCGGTGAGCGCAGGATCCGCTGACGAAACGCCGCCAGTTCATCCTTACTCGCCGCCGGGCCAATCAACATTCCGTATCCGCCGGCGCCATGAACCTCTTTGACGACCAGCTCCGACAGATGCGCGAGCGTGTATTCCAAATCCTCTCTGCGACGTAACACATACGTCGGCACATTCGACAGCAACGGTTCTTCGCCGAGATAGAAGCGGATCATCTCCGGCACATAGGGATAAATGGACTTGTCGTCCGCCACGCCCGTGCCGATCGCATTCGCAATCGTCACGCGCCCCGCGCGATACGCGGCCAGCAATCCTGGAATGCCCAGCATCGAATCCGGCCGAAACACCAGCGGGTCCAGAAAGTCGTCGTCGATGCGGCGATAAATCACATCGACCCGCTGCGGGCCGCGAGTGGTGCGCATGTAGAGGAACTCGTCGTCGACGAACAAATCCTGCCCCTCGACCAGCTCGATACCCATCTGCTGCGCGAGGAACGCGTGCTCGAAGTACGCGCTGTTATAAGCACCCGGCGTGAGGAGCACGACCGTCGGATCGTTCACACCGGACGGCGCGACGCTGCGCAGATTCTCCAGCAACAAATCGGGATAGTGCTCGACTGGCGCCACCGAATGCACCGCGAACAGCTCGGGAAACAATCGCATCATCATGCGCCGGTCTTCGAGCATGTATGACACGCCCGACGGCACCCGCAGATTGTCTTCGAGCACGTAGAACTCGCCGGCCCCGGCGCGCACGACATCGATGCCCGCGATGTGCGCATAGATCGAGCCCGGCACGTCGATGCCTTGCATCTCCGGCCGGTATTGACCGTTACACAGCACCTGTTCGGCGGGAATGCGGCCGGCCTGCAGGATCTCCTGCGAATGATAGATATCGTTGGTAAACGCGTTCAGCGCACGCACGCGCTGCTTCAAGCCGGCGGCCAGATGTTTCCATTCGTTGGCCGGGATGATGCGAGGGACGATGTCGAAGGGAATCAGCCGTTCGGTGCCCGCTTCTTCGCCGTACACGGTGAACGTGATGCCGACCCGATGAAACAACGTGTCGGCCTCGGCGCGCTTGTGAGCGACGCGCTCGCTGGGCGTGCGGGCCAGCCAGGAAGCGAAGGTCTTGTAGTGCTCGCGCACGTCGCCGTCGCTGGCATGCATTTCATCGTACGGAGTCGCCGACATCCAGACCTCTGTTGTAGCCGGCGGCAGCAGTGCCGCGGCTCGAGCTAGGTGTCAGGCGAAGGAGCGAAAAGCGTGCCAGCGGCGGAAGGCGCTGGTTATGCGTGAATCGTGAGCAGTTCGAGGCGGGACGCACCAACGCGAGGCCCGGCGGGCGGGCCCCACGCACGATGATGGGGCGCGGGCCCCATCATGAGGATCGATCGTCAAGGCATCTGGATCTTGCCGCCGCCGCGGCCACCGGTGATGCCGGGCATCGGGCCCTGCGGAACCACGAGCTGCGAGGCCTGTTGACGGCGCATCTCCTGGATCTGCTGCACGGTGCGCTCGATGGCCGCCTGAGCGGCCGGCGCGAAGCCGACCACGGCGTCCGCCAGCGTCTGGCCCTCGATCTCGAAGCTGATCGGCACCGGGCCCATGTTGGTCATGATCTCGGCCTGGCCGATGTACAGCACCGGCCGGCCGGGATCGGCCGAGCCATCGGCGCGCACCGGGGACAGGCGACGAATCGCACCGACCCGCCGATCGGTGAAATTTTCCTCCTGGTAGAGCCCTTCGGCGTCCATCTGCGGGTCTTGATTGCGTTCTTCGGCCATGTGAAACCTCTAATGAATTCGCCCGCTTGCGACGGACGGGTGTAAGCCTCGGTGCTTTATGACAGTAGACCAGCCGGCGCTCGCATCTTCAAGGCGGTGACAGTCTTCGTCAGGGGGCACAACGTCGTTACAATGGGGCCATCTTCAATGAGAGCAACGGGCGGTTCGCGCCCGAGTGACGCCCATGCAGGAAACCGACAACCCCTTCAGCGAAGCCTTCGGCAAGGCCGTCGATCTGGGCAACCGGATCGCCGACACGGATGACAAGGCCGACATCTGGGACATTGCCGACGGTCTGCTGGCGGGTGCCGTCCAGTACTGGTTGTACTCGCGACAACCCTGTTCGGATCCCGAATGCGAAGAATGTCAGCCGATCAGCACCGCCGAGGGCCGGATCGAGGAGCTGCGCAAGCTGATGCGCCAGTTCGCCGAAGAAAGCGAATATTTCCATTCACCCACGGACCGTAACGTTGGCCGCGCGTAAGTAGCGCGGCCGCACGCTCGCCCCCTTTCCCTCGTGGCGAAATTTTCGCCACATGCCCAGCATCATGACTGTGGTCGATTGTCAACGGCGGGCGCGTGAAATTTTCGCAGCAAAAAATACTTTGCGCGTACGTGCTTGATCCGTAATGCGGCGTAAATACAACGCGCGAATGCGAGGGCGTTTTGCGATCCAGCGCACACCGCCCGATTCGTGTCGCCCTTCACACTTTCGCCCGCGTGGCTTCTGCGGGAGACCGATGCGGTGGGAATGTTGAAGAACTTGAAGCTCAGACATCGCGCCTACGTGTGCGCGTACAACTCGTTTCGCTTCGCCGCGCGACTGCGCGGTGACTTGAGCGAGTTCGCGCCCTCGATCGCGGAAACCCTGGAGAGCGTGGGCGACGAGCTCGCCGCGCTCGCGCGCGACAGCTGCCCGACGGAGAACGAGCGTCGTCAGCTCATCGAGGGATTGGAAGGCGCGCTGCGTGCACTCGGTCTGTCCGACGCGGCGCAGGTTCATATCGTTTCTCAGCTCGCGCCACGCATCATGGCGGGTGAGCCGGCGAGCGCGAGCAAAGAAGCGTGGACGCGCATGGCGGTCTGATTTTGAACCTGAAAAACCGCTAAATGAGACATAACCTCAAGGCGATGGCAGCAGGTCACTTGTCGCCAATCCCCTTGTCTGCTGAAAGCGACCATAACGCTTGACTTATGCCGACGCGGTGCCGATGATCGAATCGTTCCAAGACGATTGCTAGATTTACTGGGCAAACTCGCCGAAAGGCGAGGACGCAAAGCTTCCGGTCTAACGGATTCATTTCCTAAGACAGCGGGGTTGCCACGGGGCCGCGACATAATGCGGCAACGGTTTCGCCACAAAAGATAACAGCGAAACTGCCGTGAACGAGCGCGATGCGCATACGCGCGCTCACTTCCCCGCCGAAATGATGTTCCGTTCAGCTTGAAGCGCGTCCACCGCAAGCGGGCGGTGTTCAGCGGCGCAACGGGTCGGGGAAGAAACGTGGAAGACAACACCAGCAAGGTCTATGTCGAGCCGGAAAGCTCACAGCCGGCGCTCGTCTCCCAGAGCTCAGGGAGCGGCACGCAGCTGTTTGTCATCAACCTGTGCGCGTCGATCGCGCCGGTGTCGACGACGGGCCGTAACATTCCCGGCCTCGAGAATTACAAGCTTTATCAGGTCGCGCGTGTCGAGGATGGACGCACGCGGCATCGTCTGCGCCTCGGCTTCTTCACCAACGAAGCGCATGCCGAACGTGTGCTCACTGTCGTTCGTCAGCAATATCCAACCGCATTCACGACCAGCCTGAGCGATGAAGATCGTCGTTTCGCTCGTGGCTATTTGCCGGCTGCGACGCCTGCGCCTGCGCCGCGTCCGACTGTTGCTGTAGTCAACACGCCGCCGCCGGCTCCCGTTGCCGCTGCTCCTGCTCCTGCCCCGAAGGCCGCGCCCGCTCCTGTCGCTGCAGCTCCCGCTCCCAAGGCTGCGCCCGCGCCCGTCGTCGCGCCGCCCGCGCAAGTTGCCGCCAAGCCCGCGGTCGCTGCGAAACCTGTTGCAGCGAAGCCCGCTCAACCTGCAAAGCCCGCTGCCAAAGCGCCGACCGACGAAATCGTCGAGATGACTTGGGAGCCGGACGAAGAGACCAAGGCCGCAGTCACGTCAGCGTCGTTGCCGAAGATCAAAGCGCTCACTGAAGCCATTGGCCTCGATGAGATGAGCTGGAACGACGATCCCACTCCTGCTCCGACGCCTGCTCCGTCGAAAGAACCGCTCGCTGTCGGTTTGTTGAGCGGCAAGTTCGCCGCACTCGACACCAGCAAGCTGAAGATCAAGACCACGCCTCCGGCCGCCGCGCCTGCGCCGGTCGCAAGCAAGCCTGTGACTCCGCCCGCGCCCGCCACCATCCCGCCAAAGCTGGATACAGCCGCGAGCGTGCGCGTGCCTGCGCTGACTTTCTCCGATCCTGAACCGACGCCCGCCGCTGCGCAGAAGTCGAACGGATCGAACGAGCCGTATCACGTCGGCAAAGGCCTTAACATCGAAGAAGTCGATGCGTTCGAGCTCGACCTCTATGACGAACCGCCGGCCAAGGCCGCCGCGCCCGCTCCGCAGCCCGCGCCCGCTGTAACAAACAAAGCCGCTGCGGCTAAACCCGCTGCTCCTGCGCCGAAGCCTGCGCCCGCTGCCGCGAAGCCAGCATCGCCGCCGCCGGCTGCAAAGAAGAACGAGCCACCTGCGAAGCCTGTTGCTCCTCCGGTGACCAACAAGGCCGCTCCGCCGATTCCGAAGCAAGTGCCGCCTGCGCTGGTTCGCGACGCTTCGAACGCGCATCCGAATCTCGACAGCACGCAGACCATCCGCGCGCTGACCAACGAAGAGATGAGCGATGCCGCGCAGGAAAAGTGGTTTGCGATTCAGCTCGCGGCGTCCGAGCAGCCGGTGAATCTGGACATCCTGCCGCACCTCGATATTTTCGAGGCCTATCGTTTGTATTCCGTCGCGACCGCCGGCAGCGGCAAGATCGTGCACTCGCTGCGCCTCGGTTTCTTCAAAGAAGCCGTGTCGGCCGAAGCGGTCACCGGCTATCTCAAGACGTTCTTCGCGTCGCCTTCGGTCCTGCGCATCAGCGTCGCCGAGCAGGCCCGCTTCAAGGATGCGCCTCAGCCGCGTCGCGCCGAGCCGGAAGAGCCGAAGAACAACGTCGTCGAGCTCAATAACGCCCGCGCCAATCGCGCGCCGGTGGTGCCAACAGTCACCATGGAAGTCGATCCGTCGGCCACCGGAGCGTTCCGTCCCAATGCCACCGGCGCGTTCCGCCCGAACGCCACGGGCTCGCTGAACTCCGCCACCGGCACGTTCAAGCCCGGCGCGACGGGTGCGTTCAAGCCCAACGCCACCGGCGCCTTCAAGCTGAATTCCACCGGCGTTCATAAAGCGCTGGATAGCAAAGTCGCCGCCAAGTCCGCCGCTCCCGCCATCAAGCGCTCCGAGCCGACACGCTCCGGCAATACCGGCAAGCACAAGCAACTCAAGCGCAGCCTGGCCGATGAGTTGATGGAAGAGGCGCGCGAAGTCGAGTTGTCGGAGAGCGGCGTTCGCAAGCTGCCGCAGAACGGCTCGCTGCTGTCGCGGCTGCTAGGCAAGAAGAAATAGCGCCGCCCCGCGCGTCTGCGGCAAACTGCTCCGTCTCTTTCCTGACGAGGCCGAGCCGTGGATATCAGAACCGCCGATCTTTGCGATCAATTCAGCGACGAGCTGGACATTTGCGAGCCGCTGTTCGGCGACTTCGGCGGCCAGATCCAGTTCGGCGGCCCGATCGCCACCATCAAGTGCTTCGAAGACAATTCCCTGGTTCGCGAGCTGACCGCTGAAGCCGGCAACGGCCGCGTGCTCGTCATCGACGCCGGTGGCTCCATGCGCCGTGCTGTGGTCGGCGACATGCTCGCCCAGAAAGCGGTCGACAACGGCTGGGCCGGCATCGTCGTGTACGGCTGCGTCCGTGACTCCGCCGCCCTCGCCGATATGCCCATCGGCGTCAAAGCGCTCGGCACGCATCCGATGAAGACCGACAAGCGCGGCGAAGGTCAGCGCGACATCGTCGTCCGCTTCGGCGGCGTGACCTTCCGCCCCGGCGACTGGCTGTACGCCGACGAAGACGGCGTCATCGTCGCTCGCCGCGCGCTGGTCAAATAACGATCATCGATAGCTCGGGGCGGCACTCAGTCGCCGCCCCGACTAGCGCGAGCTCACCGCTTCAATCCAACGACGAAATCCGCGCTCGCCACATATTCCGCAGGCGGTGGATTGTCGAGCACGATCACCTGGCCTTTGTTACTCGCCACGCAACGAGCGGTGGCCACTTCCTGACCGCTGCGCGTGTAAGCGCTCAGCGCGATCGTGAATTGTTTCGGGAAATAATCGAGCGGGCTGGCTGCGCCATCGACCACGCGAATGCGGACCTTCTTGGCGTTGGGCAGATACGTGTCGACGAATGCCGAGACGCAGGCGTCAGTCGCTTTGTGAAGCGGGCTGGCCTGAGCCAGGAACGGGGTCGAGGCCAGGATCGCCAGGCTCACGACGGCCAGGGGCTTGTGGATACTCATCGGATACCTCCGTATGCACTTTGATGACGGAGTGAGTATTGATGAGCGGCGCGGCCCACCCTTTGATCTAGATCAGTCGCGAGCCACTTTTCGGCTACAGCCGCATTTTCTTTGCATAACCTGTCATTTCCAGATAGCCGCGACCGATGGGCTTGTCGCCCTCGAATGCGCGGACGGCACCTTCCCAATAGATCGTACCGGTGCTGCCGCTGGCGTCGTTTTCCTGGTCGTCCATCAGGGGCTTCAATGTGATGACCCGATCGCCGACCGTGACTTGCCACTCGACCGGATAGCGAACACCCGTGCGAGGCGAGCGCCAATCGCGCACTGGCTTCCATTTCACCGCTTCGGGTTTATATGAAACACCTTCGTTAGCACCGGCGGCACGCGACTTGGCGGCGGCCCACAGTGCGCCGCCTTGAACGTCGCGCATTTGGAACATCATCAATGCGCCGCCGTCGTCGAGATTGAGGCCGACCCAATCCCAGCCCTGCGCACGCGCGTCCACGATGGCGCCGGACCACTCGTGATCGAACCAGGCGACGCCACGCACGGCTCGATCCTTGCCATCGACGACCAATCGTCCGGTGACGGCGAGTTGCGGCAGGCTGTAGTAATAGCTGGCCGAGCTTGGGCTCGGGCCTTTTTGACTGAAGCCGCGATCGCCTTGAAGCAACGGCGGCGCCTTGGGCTGCAGCTTCAAGTCGAGCTGCAAGTCGTCGCCCTTGGCAACCGCGATGTATGTGTCGCCGTCACGGCGCAGCTGCCAGTCATCGATGTAAACATCGAGCGATCCTTCCGCCGCATCGGCCAACCCGAAGCCGGCGCGGGCGGACTTCTCGTGATGTAACAGCGTGCCGCGCTTCGGATCGCTGATAGCAAGATGACCGAACAAGACCTGGCGCAAGGCGAAGCGCGAGGGATTGTCGTCGTCGATGCCGGTGCGGGAACGAAAGAACGTCAACTGGAACCCGACCGGTGTGTCGCCCGCGCCGTCGAGCCAGCCGGTGACATACCACCACTCGGTCTTGAACTGAGGGTGACTGCCTTCGTCGCGCGGGAACTCGAGTTCATAACCCGGGACCACGGCCGGATATTTAACGTCGGCGCGAGCGCCCGCAGTCACGAAGAACACAACCGCCAGCGACATGCATATACGCGCAGCGAATCGCGCCAGCACGCGCGACACGTCTCGCCAAGGCGCGTGGCCACCTTGCACGCAGACGACATTCCGACCGAATGCCTGGCGCATCACCAATCCTCCCTGACCGCGCGCACGACTTCGCCACCCATCGCCTGGCGGCCGCTCACGACGGCGATCAACGCCGCCGCGCCGATGAGCGCCGCACTGAGTGCCGACAGCAATCCCACCGGCGCGCTCAAATCCATGCTCCAGTGAAACGACTGCCGGTTCACGACATAGATCAAAATCAAACTGATGACCGTGCCCGCGATCAACCCGACGATCACGCCCAGCGCCCCGAGCACCGAGCCTTCGATGGCCAGCATCGTCGCCACCTGCCCGCGCGTGAACCCGAGGTGCCTGAGCGCGCCAAACTCGCTGCGCCGGGCCAGCACTTGAGCGCTGATGCCGGCGGCAATGCCGAACAAACCGATCGTCACCGCCACCAGTTCCAGCAAATAGGTAATAGCAAACGTTCGATCGAACGCCGCGAGCGACAACTTGCGCACCTCGCCGGGTGTCCGCAGGTCGTAATCCGTGCCCGGCGGCATCAAATCGCGAATGGCAGTGCCGACCTTGCTGATCTCCGCTCCGCGATCGAGCCAGAACCAAACCGTGTTGACCACGCGGTCGCCCGTGAAGGCGATGTAGTCATCGCGCCCGATAACGATGGCGCCGTTCTGATGCTCATAATCGCGCCACACGCCTCGCACGGACGCCGCAACTGTCCTGCCCGCGAGATCGAACTTGATCTCATCGCCGGCCTTGATCGCGAACAAATCCGACGCCGCCTCGCTGACCCACACCGGCACCGCGCCGCTCGGAACGTCATTGCTCGCCGTGCCCATCATCCACAACGTTTTATCGGGATGATCGCGATTCATGGAACGTGCGATCAACGTGAGCGCCGGCCGATCGGCCGACAGTTGCACTCGAGCGAGACGGTTGTACTCCACATGCTCGACGCCCGGCACTCGCGCCATCGCTTGCGCCAACGACTCATCCAGATACGACGACTGCCCCACATAGCCGACGCGCACATACAAATCCGCCGGCAGCACTTTCTGCGTCCACTGATCGAGCGAGTCCCGGAACGACGTGACCATGATGGCCATCGACGCCATCAAGCTGAAACTCACGATAATGGAGGACACACTCAGCGTCGCGTATCGCGCCGTACCCGCGATCTGCGCGATGGCGATCTCGTACGGAAGACGCCGCCAACGCGGTGCATGACGAAGCACGAAGCGCACCACCGAAGGCATCGCGACCACACAGCCAATGAGGAACAGCGCGATGGCGACGAACCCCGGCAACGGCAGCCCCGCAATCGGCGGCAGACTCACCGTGATCGCCGCCAGCACCACGAGCGTCAGCACCGTCCAGCGATGCGACCGGATCTCACCGCTGGTGATATCGCCGGCCTTCAGCGCACTGGCTGTCGGAACGCGAGCAGCATCGAGCGCCGGCCGCAACGCGCCGGCAACCGCCACACCGATGCCAAGCAACGAGAACACCGCGACTTCGGCGATATGAACATTCAATCCCGGCGCGAGCCCGCGAAAGTATCCGGCGCCTAGATCCGCCCCCAGCGCGCTCAACCCGATCCGCGCAATCATCACACCGAGCACAATGCCGAAGGCCGCCCCGAGCACACCAACGATCACGCTGCCAGAAAGCATCAAGAGCAATTGCTCTTTACGCGTGACCCCAATCGCGTGCATGACCGCGAACTCGCGACGACGACGGAGCGCGGCCAGTGACTGGGTCGAGTAAACAAAGAAGCCGCCGGTGAACAACGCCACCAATGCCAGCGCCGTGAGATTGGAACGATACGCACGCGATAACCGCAAGGCGTCGTCGGTTGCTTCACCCGGCGTCGTGACGCGAACGGAAGGAGGCAACATGTCCGAGAGCGCCGACTTCACTTGCTCAGGACTCGACCCGGTCGCGAGGCGCAGATTGATCCGCGACAACGTGCCCAGCCGTTCAAACACCCACTGAGCCGTCGCGATATCCACAACGCCGCCGAAGTCCTGCAGCGCTGCGGGTGGCAGCACCCCGGACACACGCAAACGTTCGCGTTTCACGCCCACCTGGAATTCGATGGAGTCACCGCGCTCCAGCTGCAACTCACGAGCAGCACTCGCGCTCAACAAGATCGAGCGATCGTCGGCGCTCTCCTCATCGCCGCCAGCGGACCTATCCTCATCGGAGCCACTGCCAGCCACCGTGGCAGCAAACGCAGGTTGTAACAATCGCGACCGAAAGCCATCCACGCCCAACAAGGTCAACGGCTGACGAACGCCCACGATCCGGGCGTCGACCTCCACGACCGGACTCGCCACAGCGACGCCGGGAATGCGAGCCACCCGCGGATACAAATTCTCATCGAACCCCGCCGCCCCGCCCTCGACCGCAAGATCGGCCAGTCCATACAAGCTGCGCGCCGCCAATGAAATCTCATCGGCCGCCGAACGATTGATCAGATAGATGGCCAGCCCAAGCGCCACGCCGAGCGCAATGGCGAGCACCGCAAGTAAGGTGCGCCCGGGCGAGCGCCGCATGGGCCCGGTGATCGCCGCCTCGATGAGCAGCGGCGCAATCACGATTGCAGTGAAAGAGCTGCGGCGCGCGGCGCCAATCCTTGCCGGGAAAGTTGCAAGACGCGGTCGGTGGTCGCCGCCGCCAGCTCCGAGTGCGTGACCAGAATGCCGGCCGCATTGTCACGTTTGAGTTGCGCGGCCAGCAGCTCGAGCACTTCAGCGGCGGACTCCGCATCGAGGTTGCCCGTGGGCTCGTCCGCCAGCACCAACGCCGGCCGATGCGCCAACGCGCGTGCGACAGCGACACGCTGCATTTCGCCGCCAGAAAGTTGCGACGGCGACGCGTTCGCACGTTCCAACATACCGACGGCATCCAACAACTCGCGCACGCGATCGGTGACTTCACGCCCCCGCTGACCGTTGAGCGCCAACGGCAACGCGACGTTCCTCTCGACACTCAAGTGCGGCAACAAATGAAACGCCTGAAACACGAAGCCCATGCGCGCCCGACGCAGGCGCGTGCGCGCATCGTCATCGAGCGCGCCGATGTCCTGACCATCGAGCGAAATGCGGCCGGCATCGGGCGTATCGAGCCCGGCGATCAGATTGAGCAGCGTGGATTTGCCGGTGCCGGACTCGCCCATGACGGCAACGTACTCGCCCGGCGCAAGCTGTAACGAAACGCCGCCGAGCACTCGTCGCGGCGGCGTTCCTCCGAAGGATTTGCTGATGTTCTCGACCTGCAGCATCGCGAGCGCTGATCAGTCCTCGCGATCAGAAGCCGTACGTGACGCCGAGTGCCGCCTGGTACTGCAGGAACGAATCGGACTTGGCGCGAATCGCGCAAGTGCCGCCGCTGCTATCGGACGCGCAGAAAATGTTGCCCTTGGTATCGAGCAGCGTGAGGAACGCGCGAGCATCGAAGCGCACGGCGAAATGCTTGCTGAGCGGCACCTTGAATCCACCGCCCGCCGAGAGCGCAAAGCGGGTCTCGTCACTCATCCCCGCGCCGCTCGGGCTCAAGCGCGCCGCGCCGATGGTCATGCCGAAGTAGGGAATGACCGTCTGCGCGTCCTGATAGCTGACTGTGCCGCCGATCTGCAAATACTCCACGTCCAGATCCATCGGCGTGGTGCCTTCGATGGAGGTGCCCTGCTTGACGTACATGAACTCGTAATGCCGCCATTCATCGGCGGCCGCATCCACGATCAAACCGAAGCTGTTGTCCTCATCCAGATCGCGATCCAGGCCGGTGGTCGTGTCTTCGAACGAGCCGCCGCCCATGTATCCGTAGAAAGGGGTGAACTCCCAACTCGCGTAGTCCGGCGTCGGCCCCTGCGCGGACGCCGTGGCCGAAGCCGCCAGCAAGCTCACACCGAGCGCGGCGCCCAGCCAGCTGCGCGTGGAAAATCGTCGTGGAAAGAACCACTTACCAATGTGCCAATGCATAGCCTAAAGACTCCTTCGGATGCGAGCCGGCCGACTTCGGCCCGAGCGTCGCGCCGGCTAAGTTAACATGTCGCAGGTTCGTTGCCTGAACGTTGCCCTCAACCACGCTATTCGCCCCCACGCCCGCAATCGAGTCACAATGAAGTGGTCGGCCTTTCTGGTTGCCGCCGTGTTCGCGGCGCTCACGTTCGGCCTGTGGGCCTATGTGAACCGGCCGACCGCCGAGCCGCCCTGGCCGGCGCGCGTGCAGGGCATGGCGTTCTCGCCGTTTCAGGCGGGCCAGGATCCGGTCGTGCAGGTGCTGCCGACCGAGCAACAGATCGATAGCGACCTGCAATTGTTGGCGGGCAAAGTTACCGCCGTTCGTTCGTATTCCACACTGAAGAGCCTGGGCAGGATTCCCGAGCTCGCGGCTCGCTACGAGTTGAAGGTGACGCTCGGCGCCTGGCTCGATCGCAATCTCGCCACCAACGATCAGGAAGTGGCCGCCGCTATTGAGCTGGCCAACCGGCATCCGAACGTGATCCGCCTGGTGATCGGCAATGAAGCCATCCTGCGTGGCGATCTCACAGTTACGCAATTGGCCGAGCAACTCGATCGCGTTCGCGAGGCGGTCAAGCAACCGGTCAGCACCGCGGAGCCGTGGCACGTCTGGTTGAAACATCCCGAGCTGGTCGAGCACGTCGACTATCTGGCCGTGCATCTGCTGCCTTATTGGGAAGGCATCCCCGTCAATCGCGCCATCGATTATTTGGTCTCGAACATGGAGCAGTTGCGCCGCGCGTATCCAGGCAAGCCGCTCGTGATCGCCGAAGTCGGTTGGCCTTCCGACGGTCGCACCCGTGAAGGCGCCGTTGCCTCGACGAGCAATCAGGCAATGTTTCTACGCCGGTTCCTGGAGCGCGCCCGGCACGAGGGCTACATCTATTACTTGATGGAAGCGTTCGATCAGCCGTGGAAGACGCGTTATGAAGGCGGCGTCGGCGCGTACTGGGGCATCTACGATGTGCGCCGTCAGCCGAAGTTCGCTTTCGTCGAGCCCATCGTCCGCATTCCTCAATGGCAAACGCTCGCCGCGGTCTCGGTCGCGATTTCCACGCTCATTCTCGGCATGCTCTACGTGCACAGTCTCGCGCTCGGCACGCGGGGTCGCAGCTTGCTAGCGGTCGTCGTGTACGGCGTGGCGACGACGATGGTCTGGATCATTTATGACTATTCGCGGCGTTATCTCACCATCACCAGCGTGTTGATCGGCACCTTGCTGATTTTGGGAATGCTCGGTGTGATCGCGGTTCTGATCACGGAAGCACTGGAATGGGCCGAGGCGCGTTGGGGCAAAACACGTCAGCGGCCGTTCGATTTGTCGGCGCTCGGCACGCCGGTGCTGCCCAAGGTGTCGATCCATGTGCCCGCTTATAACGAGCCGCCGGAAATGCTGATCGAGACGCTCGACGCGCTGGCGCGGCTCGACTATCCGGACTTCGAAGTCATTGTCGTCGACAACAACACGCCCGACCCTGACGTGTGGCAACCGGTGCAACGGCATTGCCAGCAACTTGGCGAGCGCTTCAAGTTCTATCACGTCGCACCGCTCAAGGGATTCAAGGCCGGCGCGCTGAACTTCGCGCTCGAGCGAACGGCCGCGGATGTTCGCGTCGTCGCTGTGATCGATAGCGATTACAAAGTGGAACCGCATTGGCTGCGCACGCTGGTGCCCGCGTTCGCCGACGAAAAGCTCGCGATCGTGCAATCACCGCAGGACTATCGGGACGCCGAAGAGAATGCATTCAAGGCCATGTGTTACGCCGAGTATCGCGGCTTCTTTCATATCGGCATGGTCGTGCGCAACGAGCGCAACGCCATCATTCAACACGGCACGATGACATTGGTCCGGCACTCGGCATTGAAGAGCGTGAAAGGCTGGGCGGAGTGGTGCATCACCGAGGATGCCGAGTTGGGATTGCGCTTGTTCGAGCACGGTTACGAAGCGCAGTACCTGCCCGTGACGTATGGGCGCGGACTCATGCCAGAAACCTTCACCGACTATAAGAAACAACGCTTCCGCTGGGCGTACGGCGCGGTGCAAATCCTGCGGGCGCATGCGGATGTTTTGTTGAGCTCCGACAAGCGACTCACCAAAGGCCAGCGCTATCACTTCATCGCGGGCTGGCTGCCCTGGTTGATGGACGGGCTGAACCTGATCTTCAACGTGTTCGCCGTGACCTGGTCGGCGGCAATGATCTTCGCTCCGCACCGCTTCGATCCGCCGCTGATGATGTTCTCGGTGCTGCCGCTCGCGCTGTTCGCATTCAAGCTCGCCAAGCTGGCGCATCTTTATTCATCGCGCGTCGGTGCAAACATTCGTCAGACACTGGCCGCCGCTCTGGCGGGACTGGCGTTGTCCCATGTGGTCAGTGTCGCTGTCGTCAAAGGGTTGCTGACCCGTCGGGAACCTTTCTACCGCACCCCCAAAGACAAACAACCTCACGCATTGATCGAAGGCTTCGCCGCCGCCCGCGCCGAGACGGCGTGGCTGCTGATTCTGGTGCTCGCGGCCGTGGGCCTGACCGGTCAATACACGATTGCTCCCGGTCTGGTCGTCGGTATTCCTGAAGAGTTGAAAGCGCCGGACGTGTCACTGTGGGTCGCGGTATTGCTGATTCAGGCAATTCCCCACGCCGCCGCCCTGCTTATGTCACTGGTCAGCGCCCTGTCGTTACCGGCGCGCTGGCTGGGCGCGCCGCCGATGAGCACCGGCATACCAGCCACGCCGCCATTTCGTGCCCAGGATTCCGCTGACTAGTTCCTGAAAGCGCGAAATCAACGCCTTGTCGCCGCGCAGGCCCCTCCTATAATGCCTGCCTAGGCAGTCATTGCCGAGGCAATCAATGGCCAAGGCCCACTACAAACCCGAGTCCTTTCACCTGCGCGACAGCATGGGGTACCTGATCAAGCGTTCTCAGCGCCTGATGCAAGAACGCATCGAAGGCCTGTTCGAACAGCAGAGCTTCACGCTGCAACAGTGGGTGGTGCTCATGTATCTGCGCGACGGTCTCGCGGTCACGATCGCTGACATGTGCCGCGACCTCCATCACGACAGCGGAGCCATGACCCGACTGGTCGATCAGCTGGAGTCGCGCAAGTTGATCGAGCGTCGTCGCAGCGCCGATGACCGACGGGTCGTCGAGCTCTCGCTCACTGCCGCCGGCACGGAAGTTCTCGATACGCTCATCCCCACCGCATGCGACGCGCTGAATATCGCGCTGGACGGTTTCACGCGCGAAGAAGTGAAGACGTTGCAGTCGCTGTTGAGGCGTCTGATCGGCCGGCTGGAAGAGCTGGTGCCTTACTCCGCGGCAACGTCGGACAAGGAGAAAGTGACATGAAGATCGGTACGGTTTCTCGCGCAAGTGCGCTCGTGCTTGGCATCGCCACGGCACTGAGCGGATGCGTGACTCCGCCGAAAACGGAGCCGCAGGTTCAATCGATTGCCGATGCAAATGTTGGCCTCGGCACAACCGCCGCGCCGGTCGTCGCCGAGCGTTGGTGGGAACAGTACGGCGATCCGCAATTCGATCAGCTCGTGACAACTGCGCTCGAGCGCAATCCCAACCTTCAGCAAACGTTGGCCCGTCTGCGCGCGGCTCAGTCACAAGTGGAGCTGGCCGTTGCCCAGCGCACGCCCGGCGTGTCGCTGAACGGCGCGGAACAGCGCGCCCGCTGGCCCGAGCAGTACATTTACCCACCGCCGTTCGGTGGCGGCACGTATTGGTCCGGTCAGTTGCTGGTGAATCTGTCCTGGGATCTGGATTTCTGGGGCAAGCAGGCCGCGCTCATCGATTCGGCCAAAGCGACCGTCGAAGCCGCCCGCCTCGACTCGGCAGCGGCACAGCTCGCGACGACCGTGGCGTTGTCACAAACCTATCTCGATTTGAATCGCGCCATCGCGCTCGCCGACATCGCACAACAGTCGCTGGTCCAGCGACAACGGATCTTAGATATCACACGCAAGCGCATCGACGCCGGGCTCGATACAAACGTCGAGCTGCGCGAAGCCGAGTCAGCGGTACCGCAGGCCGAGCTTGCGCGTTTGCAGGCCGAGGCGGCGCGTGAAGTCGCTGTGCATCGCCTGGCTGCACTGATCGGCGAAGGTGCCGATGCTTACGAGCGCATCGGCAAGCCCGCGCTGAATCTCGAAGCCGCGCTGTCGATTCCGACGGACCTGCCGGCCGATCTGCTCGGTCGCCGTCCTGACATTCTCGCGGCTCGTGCGCGTGTTGAATCGGCCACCGCCGAGCGGGCCGCGGCTCGCGCAGCGTTCTATCCGAATGTGAATCTGAGCGCGTTCGCCGGCTTCCAGGCGATCGGGCTCGACAATCTGTTCAAGGCGGAAAACCGCACGTACGGCGCGGGCCCGGCAATCAGCCTGCCGCTGTTCGAGTCGCATCGTCTGAAATCGCAATTCAACGCGGCCACAGCGCTACAAGACGAGGCTGTCAGCTCCTACAACGGCGCGGTCTTGTCCGCCGTCCAGCAGGTCGCGGACCAGTTGAGCCAGGTCAACTACAGCGCGCGGCAGTTACAGCAAGCTCGCGCCACGCTCGCCTCCGCCGAGGAAGCTTATCGGCTGGCGCAAAAGCGCTACGAAGCGGGCCTCGCGAACTATCTGTCCGTGCTGACAACCGAAACTCAGGTGCTGAATGCCCGCACCACGTTTGTCGACATCCTTCATCAACAAGCGCTCGCTCGCGTGTCGCTGCTGCTGGCCGTCGGCGGCAACTTCACCGCCGCCAGCTGATCGTTACTTTCAAACGGAATTCTTATGAGCGAACCCACTGCTCCTGCTGCCAACGGCAACGGCGCCCGCCGGCGGGGTCTGTTGATTCTCGCCGCCGTGGTTGCGATCGCCGGTATCGGCTATGCGACCTACTGGTTCACCGTCGCGCGCTATTACGAAAGCACTGACGACGCCTACGTCGCCAGCGACATCGTGCAAATCACCAGCGAAGTGCCGGGCGCCGTGCTCGGCGTGCACGTCGACGACACTCAATCCGTCGAACGCGGCCAGGTGCTGGTCGAGATCGATCCGGCCGATGCGAACATCGCCGTGTCCGCCGCCGAAGCGGAGCTGGCACGCACCGTTCGACAGGTTCGCGCGCTGTATTCGCAGGCCGAACAACTACGCGCTCAAATCGCCGAGCGTCAGACCGATCTGAAGAAATCTCAGAGCGATTACGCTCGTCGCCAGGCGCTGGTGGCCGATGGCGCGGTGTCAGGCGAAGAACTCGCGCACGCTCAAGACACGATCGCGGCGACACGCGCATCGTTGCAGGCGGCGCAACGTCAGCTCGATGCCACACTCGCACAGATCGAGGGCACGACGCTCGAAGATCATCCGAACGTATTAGCGGCCGCGGCCAAGCTGCGCGATGCGTCGCTGGCTCTGCGTCGGACGACGATTCGCTCCCCTGTGTCCGGCACGATTGCCAAGCGCGGTGTCCAGCTCGGTCAGCACGTGAGTGCGGGCGCTCCGTTGCTCGCGGTCGTGCCGCTGGATGATGTTTGGATCGATGCCAACTTCAAGGAGAGCCAGCTCCGGAGCGTGCGCGTCGGTCAGCCGGTCAGCATTCACGCCGATATTTATGGCAAGGACGTCGAGTACAAAGGCACGGTCGCCGGTCTCGCCGCCGGCAGCGGTAGCGCGTTCGCGCTGCTGCCTGCGCAGAACGCGTCGGGTAACTGGATCAAGATCGTTCAGCGCGTGCCGGTGCGCATCACGCTCGATCCCGAGCAGTTGAAGCAGAGCCCGCTGCGCGTCGGTCTGTCGATGCACGCGAAGATCGAAGTGCGCGACACGTCGGGCCCGCTGGTGGCGTCGCAGGTCCGCAATACGCCGCAACCGCTGCAGAAGAGCGTCGGCGAAGACACGGGCATCGAGCAGCGCATCGCCGAGATCATTCATCAGAATGCGACGGCGAACGGCGCGGTCGCGAGCCGGAACACTCGTGGCGCGACGGTTGCGTCGATCGAGTCCACCGGGACGCGTCAGGCCAAGCGTTAATCAACGAACGCAGTAGGAACCGCCAGTGAGCACGAACACCGCGAATGCGGCCGGGCCACCGCCCATGCAAGGCGGCCAACTCGCCGTGACCGCGCTGGCGCTGGCGCTCGGCACCTTCATGCAGGTGCTGGATACGACCATCGCCAATGTTTCCATTCCGACCATCGCCGGTAACCTCGGTGCGTCGGCGGACCAGGGCACGTGGGTCATCACGTCGTTCGCGGTCGCCAACGGCATCAGCGTGCCGCTCACGGGCTGGCTCATGCAACGCTTCGGCATCGTGCGGACATTCGTGTTCGCCGTGCTGGCGTTCACCGTCGCCTCGTTCCTGTGCGGCGTCGCTTGGAATCTGGAATCGCTAGTGTTCTTCCGCGTCCTGCAGGGCGCGGTGTCGGGACCGATGGTGCCGGGCTCGCAGGCGCTGATGTTGATGTTGTTTCCGCCCGCGAAGAAAGGGCTGGCGTTGGCGCTCTGGTCGATGACCACGCTGGTCGCGCCCATCATGGGCCCGATGCTCGGTGGCTGGATCTCAGACAACGCGACCTGGCCGTGGATTTTCTATATCAACATCCCGGTGGGCATCTTCACGTTCGCCGTCTGTTGGTTTCAGTTACGCAATCGTGAGACGCCGACTCGCAAGCTGCCGGTCGACACCATTGGCCTGTCGCTGCTGGTGGTCTGGGTCGGCGCGCTGCAGATCATGCTGGACAAGGGCAAGGACGAGGACTGGTTCTCGTCGCCGTTCATCGTCATCCTCACCATCGTGTCGGTGATCGCGTTCGCCGCCTGGCTGATCTGGGAGCTCACCGAGAAACATCCCATCGTCGACCTGTCGCTGTTCAAGAGTCGTAACTTCACGTTCGCGCTGATCCCGATGTGCCTGGGTTACGCCGTGTTCTTCGGCAACATCGTGTTGCTGCCCCTGTGGATGCAGACGCAGCTCGGGTACACGGCGACGTGGGCGGGCCTGCTTGCCGCACCCGGTGGCTTGATTGCGGTCATCGTGTCGCCGCTGGCGGCGCGCTTCCTGGCGAGATACGACGCTCGCTGGCTCACGTCGATGGCGTTCGTTGCGTTCGCTGTTTCTTATTACATGCGAGCGCAACTGACGATGGACGCGGCGCCCATGGACTTCATCATTCCGCAGCTGATCCAGGGCCTGGCGATGGGCACGTTCTTCGTCGCCATTCTCACGATCATGCTCGATCGTATCGAGCCGCAGCGTGTGCCGGCGGCCTCGGGTCTCGCGATCTTCCTGCGTACCATCGCGGCCAGCTTTGCCACTTCGATCACGACGACGTTCTGGGATCGGCGCGAGGCATTCCATCAGGCGCATCTGGCCAACAGCTCGAGTGCATACGATGCGCCCATGCAGGAAGCTCTGACGCATCTGCATTCGCTCGGCATGTCGGATAGCGCCGCGCTCGCGGCACTCAACAAACAGATGGTCGGCCAGGCCTATCTGCTGTCGTCGATCGACTATTTCTGGATCTCGTCGTGGCTGACGCTGGCGATGATCGGCCTGGTCTGGCTCGCGCGCCGGCCAAGCACCGGCGGCGCGGCGCACGTGGCCGCGGACTGATCGGTCCGTCCGCCGAACTCTTCCGGAAAAAAACCTTTTTAAAAAGAATTAAGTTCCCCCTCCCGTCTGGGAGGGGGCCAGGGGGTGGGTCTTCAGACTCGCACCGCCCGGCCGGTGCGGATCGATTCATAAATCGCCGTCATGATCTTCACATCCTGCATGCCCTCTTCACCGGGCACACTCGTCGGCCGCTTCTCGATCACACAACGCGCGAAGTCATCGAGCTCGGCTGCGAACATGTCGACCTGAGGAAACGACAGCGGCTTGCCGTCGCTGCGCACGCCTTTGATGCCGCCGTAGTAATAAGCGGGGTCCAGCTCGAACCAGCCGCGATCCGCCGTTGCGCGAAAGTTCTTGATGCCGTGAACTTTGAAACTAGCTGTGCAGTACGCGATCGCGCCGCCGGGGAATTGCGCCGTCCAGGTCACTGTCTCGTCGACTTCCGCAAATTTCACCGGATCGGTCTTGGTTTCCGTCGCCGAGACCAGCACCGGCTCCTCGCCCGTGAGATAACGCGTCGCCTGCAAAGCATAGATGCCGACGTCCATCAGCGCGCCGCCGCCTGACAGGGCTCGTTTGACGCGCCACTGATCGGCCGCGCCCACATCGATGCCGAAGCCCGCCTCGATGATGCGCACCGGGCCCAACTCCTGTTCACGCGCGATACGGATACATTCGATGTGATGTGGCTCGAACCTGCACCGATACGCCACACCGAGCATCCGATCCGCCGCCTTGCAGGCATCGATCATCTGTTTGCAACGATCCACCGATATTTCCAACGGCTTCTCGCAGAACACGTGCTTGCCGGCTTTGGCGGCCGCGACCGTGTGCTTCAGATGAAGTGCGTTGGGAGTGACGACGTAAACGATATCGATGTCGTCGTTGTCGGCCATGCGATGCATGGTGTCGTATGTATAAACGCTGCGAGCCGGCAGGCTGTATTTCTTACGCCACTCGTCCACCTTGCCACTGCTGCCGGTGACGATGCCCGCGAGTCGGCAATGCTGGGTTTTCTGCAAGGCCGGCGCGATCTGGTCGGTGCTCAGCTTGCCCAGTCCGCACAAGGCGACGCCGAGTTTCTTACCGGGACTGGTTTTGTCACGTGTGGCGGCGCTGCCGATGAACGGGGCCGCGAGCGCGGTCGCGGCCGCGCCCTGCATGAAATAACGGCGAGACAGGTCCTGCATGGTTGCTATCTATGCATCCGCGTTGGGCGTAGCATCGCCCAAGCCAGGAAAATTATCGAATTCTGAATTACAGCTCGATCGGCCGGTGACAACCGCCGCAACGAGGGGCGGACTTCGCACCGCGACGGCCCGCTGGCACAAAGGACATCGTGACGGACATCGTTGTGTGATACATGCTGGGCTCCGGCGAAGAGGTGTGCGGACGAGTGTGCACCAGCCGCTGTCACCCCGGCAAGGTGACCAAAGTCCACGAAGCACCCCGCTACTGACATGACTGTGCATCCGAGGTCCATCGCCGCCATCGTGGATGAAGCGCAGCAGCTGCCTGAGGAGGATCGGCTGCAGTTTCTCCGGCAGGCGTGCGCCAGCGATTCGCAGTTATATGAAAGCGCCGTGGCCGAATTACATTCGCGCCCGCACTCTCGACAGAACTGGTTCGACAGTGCCGGCTCCGAAGCCGAGCCGGACGCCATGTTCGAACAGCGGCGCACGCTCACCGGCGAACGTATCGGCGCTTACCGCCTGGTACGCAGCCTGGGCGAAGGCGGCATGGGCGAGGTGTTCCTGGCTGAACGCGCCGATGCGCAGTTCAAGCAGCAGGTGGCTATCAAGCTGGTGCGCCGGGGCCTGTTATCCGGCCAGTCCCAGCAACGCCTGCGCATGGAACGGCAGATTCTGGCGACGCTCGATCATCCAAACATTGCGCGCCTGTTCGATGGCGGCACCACCAGCGACGGCACCCCGTACATCGTCATGGAATATATCGATGGCGAGCCCATCGATACCTATTGCGATCGTCGCAACCTGAACATC
Organism: Steroidobacter flavus; assembly: GCF_042651805.1. Lineage (NCBI taxonomy): Bacteria > Pseudomonadati > Pseudomonadota > Gammaproteobacteria > Steroidobacterales > Steroidobacteraceae > Steroidobacter > Steroidobacter flavus. The sequence continues at coordinate 1,263,157 of NZ_JBHSDU010000003.1, forward strand.
GAAGCGCGCCTGAAGTTGTTTCAAGCGGTGTGCTCGGCCGTGCACCGCGCCCACCAGAACCTGATCGTGCATCGGGACCTGAAGCCCTCGAACATCCTGGTCACCGCCGACGGCACGCCCAAATTGCTGGATTTCGGCATCGCCAAGTGGCTCGACGACAACGGCCACATGATGCACACCATGGCGGTCACTCAGGCCGACATCCGGGTGATGACCCCGGGCCATGCCAGCCCGGAACAGGTGCGCGGCGATTTGATCACGACCGCGAGCGATATCTATGTGCTGGGCGTGCTGCTGCACGAGTTGCTGTGCGGCTTCAAGCCGTTCGTCGTGCGTGGCATTCGCATGGCCGAGCTGGAAAGAACGATTTGCGAGGACGATCCGCCCTCGCCGAGCGAAGCCATCGGCATCGCTCGCGAATCCAGCCACAGCTCGATCGATCAGGTGGCCGCTCAACGAGGCACCACGCCTGCAAAGTTACAGCGCCAGTTGCGCGGCGATCTGGACAACATCGTCGCGATGGCGATGCGCAAGGAGCCGGAGCGTCGCTATCCGTCGGTGGAACAGCTCAACGCCGACATCGATCGCTTGCAACGCGGCCTGCCGGTGATGGCGCGTCCTGATTCATGGAGTTATCGCTCCAGCAAATTCATCAAACGGCATGGCGCGGCACTCGGGCTCGGCGCGGCCTTCCTTGCTTTGCTGATCGGGTTCTCGATTACCACGCTGATCCAGTCGAAGCGCGTGGAGCGGGAACGCGACGTCGCCACCAAGGAGCGCACCATCGCGGAAGCTGAACGGGAGCGGGCCGAAGCGGTCTCGGAGTTTCTGGTCGAATCGTTCACCAACGCCGATCCGGCACGCGCGCGTGGCGACAGCATCACAGCAAGAGAAATTCTCGATGTCGGTGCGCAGCGGATCGCCAACAAGTTACGCGGCCAGCCGGAATTGCAAGCCACCTTGATGGATACGATCGGCACCGTGTACCTCGGGCTCGGCCAGCTGGATCGGGCGCAACCATTGATCGAGCAAGCGCTGTCGATCCGGCGCGCCCGATTCGGCGAAGACAACATCGATGTCGGCCGCAGTCTGTTCAATCTCAACCGAATCTACGGCGAGCGCGGCGATCTGGTGAAAGCGGAGCAACTGGCCCGCAGCAGCCTCGCCCTGGCCGAGAAACATACCGGCGCCGACAGCCTGCAGACCGCGCTGAATCTGTGTCAGCTCGGCGTCATCCTGCACCGTCAGGACAAGTGGGCCGCTGCCGAGCAATCGTTACAGCGCTGTCTCGATATTCGTATCGCCCGTCTCGGCAAGACGCACGAACTGGTCGCCGATCCGCTCGACAATCTGGCGCTGATCGCCATCGATCGCATGGATTTCGATACTGCCGAGCGGCTCGCTCGCGAAGCGGTCGCCATCGATAAGCAGGCACGCCAGGCGGACCATCCGCTCTATGCGCGTCATCTGCAAAATCTCGCCTCGGCGCTGCAAGGCAAAGGCGATCTGAAGGCCGCCGGCCCGCTGTACCGGCAGGCCATCGACCTGTTCGACCGCGTGCTCGGCCCCAAACATTTCGAGACCATCGACGCCATGAGCAACTACGGCCGCTGCCTGATGAAAGAAGGACGGCTGGACGAAGCCCAGCAGATCTTCGCCACCATGCTGGCCCGGGATCGTGAGATTCGTCCGGATCACGCCTACGTCGGTCACGACCTGGAAAGCCTGGGGCGCGTCGCGCTACGTAAACATGACTACGTGACAGCCGAGAGGCACCTGCGCGAAGCACTCGGCATCTATCGAAAGACGTTGCCGCCTGAACATGGTTACATCACGACCACGCTGACCCGTCTCGGCCGGACGCTGCTCGAGCTGAAACGCTTCAAAGAAGCGGAAGCGACGCTCGGTCAAGCCGTGGATGCATGGGCCACCTCATACGGCAAAGACAGTTCAGGTTACGCGGCGGCCAGCGCTCTGCGGGGCCGCGTATGGGCCCGTCTCGGAAATACCGGGGAGGCCGAACGTGTGTTTGCCGCCAGCTATCCCATCCTCGTTCGCTCCGAAGTGTCGCCGGATGTGATATCGGCGCAGGAACTGCACACCTGGATCGAAGAGCTGAAACAGAAATAAACAAAACTGTGACATAAGAGCGATAGCCCCCTCGTGGCACGCGTGCGTAGCATGCGGCCTCTCTCGAGCGCCCGAACGTCAGGAGACTCTCCATGTTCATATTGATCGCGGACGACTCCACTTCCCTGCCGGCTCCCCCGCCCGGCGCTTTGAAAATCGACTTGAGGAACGACCCCGAGCAGTCCGGCGCCGTCGCCGACTCCCTCGGCCTCGCGTTGTTACATCAGGGACGCGTTGAAGACGGCAAAAAGCTCATCGAAAAGGGACTCGAGATCCGGCGCGCGTTCTTCGGTGCGGATCATCCGGAGACCGCCCGATCGCTCAATAGTCATGCATGCGCATTACGTCAGTCAGGCGATGCGGTCGCCGCCGAAGTTGAAGTGCGCAAATCTCTTTCTATCAATAGCCGCGTGTTCGGCGGCAACAGTTATCCGGTCGCGCTCAATCTCAACGAGCTGGCGGTCACCCAACTGCAACTTGGACAGTTCGTGGCCGCTGAACAATCGGCACAGAGCGGCTTGAACATTCTCGAAGCGCTGCATCTGGAATGCACCGATCCGAATGTCAGCCGGCTGCTGGATGCACTGGGCCGAGTTCAACAGACGCGAGGCAATTACGAGCGCGCCGCCGAGATCTATACCAAGGTGCTCGACCTCGACCTGCGCCAGGTCGGCTACCGACATTTGAAATACGCGCTTCATCTGCTCAACTTCGCGACCGTCAAAGCCGGTGCGGGCAAGTTGCAGGAGGCCAAGGACGACATGGCCAACGCGGTTCGTATCATCCGCGAAGACGTCCAGGAGCCTTGTCATCCCGACCTGGTCGATGTGCTCGCCAATCTCGGCTCAGTCCTGCGAGCCATGGGCGATCTGCAAGGCGCGAAGGGCGTGTTGCAGGAAGCGCTCGAGCTCAACATCAAGGTGCGCGATCGGAAACATCCGTACGTCGGCAACGATCACGCCCGCATCGGGCGCGTCACTTACGATCTCAAGGACTTCGCCGGCGCGGCCGGGTCGTTCCGGGCGGCGCTGGCCATTTACGACCATAACGTCAAAGAAGGCCATCTCCCCGCCCGGCACGCCTTCATCGCCGAAGCCCAGGCGTGGCTCGGCCGGTCGCTGGTCGAGACCGAAGGGGGCGCCGAGGAGGCTGAAAAGCTGACCCGGGCGGCCCTGCCGACCTGGGAAGCGGAACTGGGCGAGCGCAGTGTCGAATTCGCGATCACCAGTGCGGTGCTCGGCCGGGCGCTGTATCTACTTGATAATTCATCGGCCGAGGCCCGGGAGCGGCTGAGCAAGGCCTATCCCATCGTGGTCGCCGCCCGGGGTGCCGAGAGTCCCGTCGCAAAACTGATTCTAAGCTGGCTGCAGGCCGCGGATGGCTCTTCATCCTGCACCAATGGGCATTGAACCCGCCCCTAGCCCGCACGTACGATGCTCCCGGGATGGCGATGGACCGCCGCACGTCGGTGGCGTGTCCATTGGTGGGATGTCTGGTTTCGGGGAGCAGTGTCATGAAAATCCTCATCGTCGATGACCATCCGTTGTTTCGTGCCGGTTTCCATGCGGTGCTCGAGCAGAGCGACCTGGATGCCGGAGTGCTGAGCGTGTCCTCGGTGCCCGAGGCGCTGCAGGCTCTGCAAACGGACGGTGACATCGGCCTGGTGCTGCTCGACATCCACCTGAAGGGCGACGACGGTTTCAACGCGCTGAAGATCATCGGCGAGCGCTTCCCGACCACCGCCTGCATCATGATTTCCGGCGACGATCAGCAAGCTGTCGCGGCCCGCGCCGTGGCCGCCGGCGCTTCCGGTTTCATTCCCAAATCGTTCACCGCCGACGAGATGATCGCGTCGATCCGCAAAGTGCTCGCCGGTGAAGTGTTCGTTCCCGAGACGACCAACCTGGCCGCCGCCACCGAGCAGCCGAACGGCCTGACCCTGCGTCAGCTCGAAGTCATCAGCATGCTGGGCCGCGGCTTCTCCAATAAGGAAATCGCCCGGGCTCTGGATGTTGCCGAGCGCACGGTGAAGGCGCACGTGAGCGCGGTGTTCGAAGCGCTCAATGTTCGCAATAGGACGCAAGCGGTGCTGGTCGCGCAGAAGCGGGGCTTCCTGCCGTCCGCGCCTGCTGCTTACGCCACCGCGCGCTAACTTCCTTTTCTAACAAGCCCGTCTCCACATGGACGCCGCACTGTTGCGACGCGTTGAGCAGCAGCGCGTGGAAATGTTGTATGGGAATGCGTTAGCCGTCTCCGGCTCCGCATTGCTCATGGTCGCGATGATTGCGGTCATCACCTGGCCGCACACCGAGCACACTCGAATCATCGGCTGGTCGATTGCGACGCTGCTCGTGCAGGTCGGCAGCCTGGCGCTCACCTCCCGCTATCGACATGCCGACAATCGCGCGACCGCGTCGAGCTCCTGGGGCTGGCGTTTCGCGGCGGCCTCGGGCATCGCCGGCCTGGTGTGGGGCTCGTCGGCATTCGTGCTGGTGGATTCGAATCAGTCGCTCACGCTGGCGTTGATCGCGGCATGTCTTGCGGCTCGCGCCACCATCAGCGTCATTACTCATGCTCACTTTCCTCCGGCGCTCCATGCGTTCACCGCGCCGGTGTTCGGTTCGCTCGCGCTTCGTTACATCTTGCTCGGCGGCTACGGTAACGCCGCGCTCGGTGTGATGTGGTTTGCGGTGCTGGGCTATCTGTTGTTGTTCGGCGATCGTCAGGCCCGAGTGATCGTGGCGCAGATCCGGTTGCGTTATGAGAACGAGCAGCTGGTCGGTCAGTTACAGCAGCAATATGCACTGGCCGATCAAGCCCGCGCGCGTGCCGAGTCCGCCAGCCGGTCCAAATCGTTGTTCTTCGCCGCCGCCAATCACGATCTGCGTCAGCCGCTGCATTCGCTGGGCTTGTTCGCCACCGCCCTGCGTAACGGCAAGGTCGATGAGCAGGGCCGCCGCATGATCGATCAGATCCTGCAAGCGACCGAATCGCTGGAGCAGTTGTTCGATAACCTGCTGGATATTTCCAAGCTCGACGCCGGCCAGGTCGAGGTCAAGAAAGAGATCGTGCCGGCGAACCTGGTGCTCGATCGTCTGCGCAGCACCTTCACCAAGCAGGCCGAGGAAAAGGGACTCAAGCTGGTCGTGCGCCGCTCGCGAGGCGTGCTGTACACCGACCCGACGCTGCTGTTTCGCGTGCTGTCCAATCTGGTCTCGAATGCGCTCCGCTATACCGAACGGGGCGGCGTGATCGTTGCTTGTCGTAAGCGCCGTAACGGCGTGAGCATCGAAGTGTGGGACTCGGGCATCGGCATCCCGCCCGAGCAGCACGAGCGCATCTTCGAAGAGTTCTATCAGCTCAACAACCCGGCGCGCGATCGCTCGCGCGGTTTGGGATTGGGCCTCGCCACCGTGCGCCGTATCGTCAATCTGCTCGAGCATCCGTTGAATGTGCGCTCGACGATGGGCCGCGGCTCGCGCTTCAGCATCGAAGTGCCGCTCGCCGATCCGAACAAGATTCACTCGGGCGCCGCGACCATCGAGCAGAAAGTGCCGAACCTGATCGGCGGCAAGCTCATCATGGTCATCGACGACGAAGAATCGGTGCGCCTCGGCATGCAGAGCCTGCTGGAAAGTTGGGGCTGCAAATGCATCACGGCCATGGATTCGGACCAGGCGCTGGCCAGCATCAATGGTCGCGTGCCGGACTTCATCATCGCGGACTTGCGCTTGCGCGGCGACCGTAACGGCATCGACGCGATTCGTGAGCTGCGGGCAAAGTTGGGCGACGGCATTCCCGCCGTGCTGATCTCCGGCGACACGGCGACGGAACAGCTACGCAAGGTGAGCGCCGCCGGCCTGACGATGATGCACAAGCCGTTGAAAGCAGTTCGCCTGCGCGCCCTGCTCAATCACGAATTCGCGAAGAAACAGCGCGCCTGATCACCAGCGCGCGGCGGGACCTGCCAGCGCCTTTCGCAGCTGTTCGACATCATCGAGGCTCGTGAACATCGACGGCGTCGCGCGCACGCAGGCGCCCGACTCGACGCCGGTTCGATGCACGGTCAGGATCTTTGTTTCTTCCAGCAGGCGCTTCGCCAGCTCGATGTTGTCCTTGAGTTCGGCGCGACCTTTGCGCCTGAACGACGTCAGTCCCGCGTACAAACGGGGGTCGGTCGGTGTGAGAATCTCCCAAACGCCGTGGTCACGAATGGCTTCGGCCCACTGATCTCGCAGGTATCTCAAGCGCGCTTCCTTCACGGCCGTGCCGATGGCGTCGTGGAAATCGAGCGCGTCGGGCACCGTCATGAACGCAGCGAAGTTGGCGGTGCCGGAATGCACTCGACTACGAATATCATCCGCCGGAAAGCTGCTGTCGCCCATGTACGGCTCGATGTCCGCCAGCCGTGAGCGGCGGATGTACATGAAGCCCACGCCCAGCGGCGCGCCCATCCATTTCTGCACATTGAAGCCGGCGAAATCCACGCCCAGCTGATCCAGACGAAAATCGATCTGGCCCCAGGCGTGCGCCGAATCCAGAATCACGTCCACGTCGCGATGCCGGGCCAACGCGATGATTTCTTTCACGGGCGCGATCAAGCCAGTGCGATGACCGAGATGTGTGAGCAGGATCAGTCGAATGTTTGGATGCGCTTCGAACGCAGCGGCGTACGCATCGATGATGCCTTGATACGTCGCAGGCTCGGGCAGCGCGATTCGTATCACCTCGACACCGCGACGCGCACTCAACCAACGCATCGCATCCTGCATGGCGTCGTAGTCCAGGTCCGCAAATAACACGGCGTCGCCAGGACGCAGCTTACCGTAACTACCGATGAGTGCTTGCAAGGCCTCGGTCGCGTTTCGAGTCAACGCGATCTCCTCGGCACTGACGCCGAGAGAAGCCGCGATACGAGCGCGAACCTTGTTCTGATCGTCCGCGAATCGAAGCCGCGCGTAATACGAGTTCTCGCGATTCACTCGCTCCAGGTTGCGCTCATAGGCAGCCAGCACGGGCCGCGCCATGACGCCGAAATATGCATTCTCCAGGAGCACGACATCGCGGGTGACGTCGTACTGCGCGGCTATTTCACGCCAGTAGCCTTCATTACGCGCGAGCTGTTCTGGCGTTTGGTTAGGGCGCGCCGGTAGCTTGGCGGCGGCAGCGGAGATCGGAGAGGCCATCGCCGCAATCATACCTGTGACCAGCAGATCGCGGCGCGAAACCATGGACCTGTTTATGCCCTGCTAACGGTGGGAGGACTACTGTAAGTGAATGGATTCCGGCACGCCACGATCATTCCGCTGTAAACAATCGTCTCGCGTTTCGGATCGGGGATGCGGAAGAAGTTGCTGCCGATCAAATATTCGGTCAGCACATAGCGCTCCAGACCTTCCAGGCCGTGGCGCGCCTTGGCGATGTGCGCCGGCAGCCAGGGAACGAAGCGATCGGCGAATACCGTCACCTTCACCTCCCGACGCTGCATCCGTTCGCTCGCCAGCATGTCCTTGACGAACGTTTGCAACGAGGCCGGATCGAGATCGATCCCTGGCAGGTTCTCCCGGACCACACGCTCGATCCAGGAGGCGCGATAGTTCGTCAGCTGCCCCCACGATGCGGCACCGAAGATTCCCAATGCAGCGACGCCGCCGCCTGCGATGAGCAGCTTGCGTCGGCCGGGTGAAAATTTGCGGGTCTCGTTCATCGACATAGTCACGCGATCAAAGCGGCGCTACGCAAGGACAGCGCGGCCACACTCAAGCTGGGATTCGAGTTCGGCCCCGACGGGAACACCGAGGAGCCGACGACCACCAGATTGCGCACATCATGATGGATCTGTTTCGCGTCGATCACGGACGAGGCGCGATCGCTGCCCATGCGCAGCGAGCCCTGAATGTGAGATTCGGTATCGCGCATGCCCTTGAAGTCGATGCGCTCGACCGGCAGCGGCTCCAGCACTTTCTCGATGTTGGTCAGCGATTCCTGAATGCCACGCTTGGCATAGTCGGAAACGTCCGCGTGCAGCACCTTCGGCACGCCGTCTTTATCGAGCACGACGCGATTGGAATCCTGCGGCAGATCCTCGACCACGACGACCAGAGGAGACAGCTGTCGCCACCGCCCATACTCCTTGCGCAAGCCGTGCGGCCAGCGGTTGTCGAAATAGATGAGCGCGCCGGCGTAGTCCTTGCGGGACGGGCCGTCGTAAAGCGAGTAGTTCAACGCGGTCGTGATCGTGCCGCCATCGAGACTGTCCACACCGTCGAGCAGCACTTCCAGGGAGTAACCGACTTGCTCGTGAATGCCCACGCCGGTCAGTGGATGATCGATCCCCGAGCGCAACAGGATGGCGGGGCTATGAATCGCGTTCGCGCCGAGCACGAACAAATCGCCGGTGACTCGATGCTCCGCCCCGCCCTTGTTATAGACAGCGGCGCTGACAGTGCCGCCGGAACGATCGAAGTGCGTCACCTCGCACTCGGTGCGGATCTCGACATTGGGAAGATCGCGCAGCGTGGTGAAGCCATTCTCGAAAGTGAACTTCGCATTCACCGGGCACAGATTGCATCGAGCCGAAGCACAGCACGGCGGACGACCCGCGTCCGCGACACTGGCACGCGCCGTGGCGATAGGAACATGAAACTGCGGCTGAGCCTTGCGCATGATCGCGTCGACCGCGGTCTGCTTATGCGGCGGCTGAGGAAATGGCGCCGAACGCGGCAGGATCACGCCCATGTCCGGCGAGCCCGCGACCGACATCTTGGTTTCAGCAGCGACGTAGTAAGGCTCGAGCTCGTCGTAATCGAGCGGCCAATCCTGCGCCACACCGTACTTGCTGTGCATCCGGAAGTCGCTCGGATGAAAGCGCGGCGTCTGCGCGTACCAGCAATTGGTGCCGCCACCGACGCCGATGGTGAAATTCCAGACCTTCTTGGCCTCGTCGGTGCGGAACGTCGAGGCGGGAGGAATGGGGGAGTTCTTGCCTTGTTCGAGCTGCCACGCGTGCGAATTGAACGTGCCGCGCTCGAGCATCAGGATCTTCGCCGCCGGTCGCTTGCTCAGGTACCCTTCGACAAAAAACAATGAACCGAACCCGGAGCCGACCACGACGACGTCGAAATGCTCTTGAACCATCCGTCCTCCCGAAACGCATCGGAATTAAACCGACGCGTAGCCGGGAAGTTCCGTTGACAGGTAGCTTTTGCGCGCATACCTGACAGCCCGGCGCGGGAATCCGTGTAAGCTTCGCGCCCAGATTTGAACACACCTCGTACTTTCCATGCCCAAGTCGCGACTTTCCGACACTGCTCCCAAGGGAGTGAGGCTGCAAAAGGCCATGGCCGACGCAGGCCTCGGCGCACGTCGCGATTGCGAGGAGATGATCACTTCAGGGCGCGTGGCCGTGAATGGGCGCATCGTCAACACGCTGCCCTGCTTCGTGGACCCGGTCAACGACGAGGTCCAGCTCGATGGCGAGGTCATCGCGTTGCCCGTGCCGGAAGAAAGCGCGGGCGACACGGCCGCGCCCAAGGCGCGCTCCTTCATCTATGTACTGATCAACAAGCCCAAGGGCGTGATCACCACCACCAGCGATCCGGAAGGCCGTCGCAACGTGCTGGATCTGGTGCCGCAGTCATTACGTAATAACGAGCGATTGTTTCCTGTCGGTCGGCTGGACGGCGATTCCACCGGCCTGCTGCTGATCACCAACGACGGCGATCTGGCGTATCAACTTACTCATCCGAAGTTCGGCATCGCCAAGGAATATCGGGTGCTGACGTCCGGTCTCGCCTCCGACGAACAGCTGCAAAAACTGCGCGCCGGCATGTACCTGGTCAATCCCGCCTCGGACGGCACCAAGACGTCGAAGAAGGCGTCGATGGAATCCGTGCGCATCGTCAAACGTTTCGTCGATCGCGCTCGCGGCGATCGCACGATGCTCAGCGTGACGTTGCGCGAAGGTCAGAATCGCGAGATCCGTCGCATGCTCGCACGCGTCGGCTTGAAAGTGCGCGAACTGGAGCGAGTCGCGATCGGCCCGCTGCGCGCGGGCGATCTCAAGCCGGGTCAGGCCAAGCTGCTCGGCAAGAAAGATGTGGAGAAGCTGCGGGCCGCGACGCTCAGTAGCGACTGACTAGCGCGGCTGCTTATCGAGCAGGCGAATCAATCCTTCCTGCGCGACTGACGCCACCAGTTTCCGGTCGCGACTGAACATTTCCGCTCGCGTCAGCCCACGCGCGCTGCCGGCGAACGGGCTCACCGCTTCGACCAGTATCCACTCATCCGCTCGCGGCGGGCTGTGGAACCACATGGCGTGATCGAGGCTGGCCATCATCACGTCCTTGTTCTGCATCTCGATCGGATGCTTCAACAACGCGGTCGAGACCAGGAAGTAATCCGATAGATATGCCAGCCCCGCCAGCTGCGTCAGCGGATCGTCCGGCAGCGGCGATGACGAGCGGATCCAGTACTGAGCCCGCTGCAGCGACTGCTTGCGAAGCATGAACATTTCCGGATTGACCGGCTTCAGCTCGATGATGCTCTGTTGAGAAAGCAGCGCGACTGCGCCCTTCGGCAGCCGGTCGCCGAACTTCTCGACCAGCTGACGCACGTCCATCAGGTCTTCCGGATCGGGCACGTCGCCGCTGACCGTGACCTCGTGCTGCAGGCCTTCCTCATGCCGGTGGAAGGACAGCTCCATATGGAAAATCGGGCGCGAGCGCTGCCGGGCCACGACGCGGCGGGTCGAGAAGCTGCCGCCATCGCGCGTCAATTCGACGTCGTAGATGACGGGAATGTCGCTGGCGCCGGCCAGCAGGAAATAGCCATGCAGCGAGTGACAGACCCGGTCGGGCGCCACCGTCTGCTGGGCCGCCCGCAACCCCTGACCCAGGATCTGGCCGCCGAACAGCGTGCGATTGACGTTGATCTGGTTGACCTGGCTGCGGAACAGATTGGTGTCGAGCTGCTCGAGCTCCAGCACTTCGCGCAGATACTTCGGAGCCGGGGGCGGCGAAATCGGGGTGACCATGGCGGCCAGTGTAGCACCGGCGCGCAGTCCACCGGTGCCGGCGGGCCACTCACCGGCGGTGGCCGGCCGCCGACCCACGATCTCTACTAGTTACCGGTGAATTTCGCTAGGCTTTGCGCACTTTTACGGCTTGGGCCACCGGCCCGAAATCCTTGGAGGGTGCATGTTCAGCCGGCTCGGAAACCTCATCAAAGGCTTCTTCTCCCTCTTCATCTCGGGCATCGAGAAGCGCAACCCCGAAGCGCTGCTGGAGCTGGAGCAGGAAAACCTCCGCAAGCAGATCGCCAACTTCAACCAGGGCCTGGCGACGCACGCCGGCCTGTGCGAGCGGATCATGGGCCAGGTGCGCAAGCTCGAAGCCGAGCAGAAGGACCTGCGCGCCAAGACGGCCGCGCATCTGCGCGCCGGTAACAAGTCGGCTGCCGGGCAGTACGCCCTGCGCCTGCAGACCATCGAGTCGCAGCTGGAAGAGAACCGCAAGCAGCTCGAAGCGGCCGAAGGCACTTACAAGAATCTGGTCAAGGCCCGCGACGTGGCGGTGCAGACCGCCCGCGCCAAGATCGAGAGCTTGAAGGGCGCCATCAACGACATGAAGATGAATCAGGCCATGGCCGAGATCCACGAAATGGCCTCGGGCATGATCACCAGCATCGGCGGCTCGGGCGACACGCTCAATCGTCTGCACGAAATGGTCGAGGAAGAACGCACCAAGGCCGCCGGCCGCGCCCGCGTCGCCAAGGACTCGATCGACATGACCAATGTCAACGTGCAGGAAGCCGAAATGAATGCGCTCGCCGATCAAGCGCTGGCCGACTTCGCCGCGCGCGAGGGCATCTCTATCGAAGGCAGCACCCCGGCCGCGCCGGCGACCCGCACCATGGGTGCGCAGTCGGAATCGTAAAGAGCAGACGATGCCAGCACCGCATGGAGCACCGGCTTGGGCGAACGAGCTCGCGCTCGCTTACGAAAGCGGCGCGCACGGGCAATTCATCCTGTACGGCAACGTGCATGACCGGATTGCGGTCGGCGCGCAGCTGGTCGGGCTCGCCGGCTATCTCGAGAATCATCTGCTGTCGAGCTTTCAGGTCGTGCTCTCGTACGACCTCGGCAACGGGCTGACCATCGAGCGCGGTGGCGAGCTGGTGGAAAAATGGGGCGGCTCGGATCTGAAGTCTCTGCCGCGCGAGCCGCAGCCGGCGCTTCAGTACATCAGTCGTTACCTGCGCTATCTCGGTAACCTGCGAGCGATCGGTCGCGAAGTGAAAGAAAACGTCGCGGTTATTCTGCGTGGCGTGGATCACATCGTGCCCGCCGATGGTGCCGGCTTCGAACACGGCAGCCTCACGAGCGTGCTGCGCGAGTGGTCTTCCGAAGCGCCGTTCGCCGACCTGCCGTTCACCAGCATTCTGATTGCCGACAACCTCAACGATGTCGAGCCGCTGGTCGCGTTCAGCACGCATGCTTCGCGCATTCGGGTGCCGCTGCCAGATTCCGCTGAGATCGAACGTGCGCTGACCCTTCTGCGCACTCACGAGCCGAAAGCTTTTCCTGCCGACGCGAATCTCGCGCAGATCGGCGCGGCGCTCGTGGGCGTGACGATCTCAGCGCTGGAAAGCCTGGTGAAGGTCCGCGATCACTCCGGCCAGGCGCTGACCAACTCCGATCTCACTCGCATCAAGAAAGAACTGGTGGAGCGCGACTCCGCCGGCCTGGTGGAATTCATCGAGTCCACTCGCACACTCGATGCCTATCACGGCCAGGAAGCGCTGAAACGCTGGCTGCGCCAGGACATCAAGCTGTGGCAGGCCGGTGATCTCAAAGCGCTACCCATGGGTTATCTGCTGTGCGGCCCGGTCGGCACCGGTAAAACGTTTCTAGTCGAATGTCTCGCCGGCGAGGCGGGCGTGCCGGTCGTCAAGCTCAAGAACTTCCGCGACCGGTGGGTGGGCTCGAGCGAAGGCAACCTGGAAAAGATTTTCCGGCTGATTCGCGCGCTCGGTCGCTGCATGGTGTTCATCGACGAAGCCGACCAGACGCTCGGTCGTCGCGACTCGGGCAGCGGCGATAGCGGCTTGTCGGGCCGGTTGTATTCGATGATCGCGCAAGAAATGTCGGACTCGTCCAATCGCGGCCGCGTGCTGTGGATTCTGGCGTCGTCGCGACCTGACCTGATCGAAGTCGACTTGAAACGCCCGGGCCGTGTCGACGTGAAAGTGCCGCTGCTGCCGACCAGCACTCATGCTGAGAGCGCCGCGCTGATCGGAGCACTCGCTAAACGTTACGGCCTGCAATTGAACGACGCGGATCTCACCGCGCTGGAGTCGCGCATGCCCTTGCTGCTGACGCCGGGCGCTGCCGAGGCGCTGGTCGTGAAAGCTTATCGTCGCGTTCGCACGGAGAGCCTGGAGCCGCGCGCCGCGCTGGAGGCGTGTTTGGTCGGTTATCAGAACCCGGTGCCCTCGGATGTGCTGGAATTCCAGATGCGCATCTCGATCCGGGAAGCGACCGATCTAGCCTTCGTACCGCCGGCGTTCCACAAATACGCCGAGCCCAACGCCACGCCATGAGTGGCCAACGCTCTTATCTCGCCGCGGCTTTCAACGCGCGCCCTTTCGGCATGCCCGTGCCGCTGAACTGGTTTGGCATCGCGGCCTTCGCGTTGCTGGGCGCGTTTGTGAATCCCGGGCTGTGGTTGATCGGCGCCGGCCTCGAGGGTTTGTATCTCTGGGCGCTGTCCCGGAACGAACGTTTCCGGGCCGTGGTCGATTCGGAGGGCAAAGGGGACGATTGGGTCGCGCGTTACAACGCGCTCAGCTATCACCTCGACGAAGACGCTCGCCGTCTCCAGGAATCGATTGAGATACAGGCGCGGGAGATCGTCGATCTGTTGTCGCGCACGGGCGCGACGGAGATGCAGAAGAGCGATGTGCGACAGATGGCGTGGCTGCATCTGAAGCTGCTCGCCGCTCGTGCGTCCATCTTGCAGGTGATCAATTCAGCGGAGCGCGACAAACGCGCGCTCGAAGAACAGGAACGCCGAGTTATCGACCGGCTGTCCGAAGCCTCGATCGGCGACGAGCTCAAGCGCAGCCTGGAACAACAGCTCGAAGTCCTCCGCTCCCGGCGCGCCGGGCACACGGATGCTCAGCGTCGACGCGAGCTGGTCGAAGCCGAACTGGAACGGCTGCGACAGCAAGTTTCGCTGGTGCGTGAGCAGGCGCTGCTTGCGACCGATGAACACAGCGTCGCGTCGTCGCTCGATGCGCTGTCAGTTTCGTTGAACGAAGCAAATCGCTGGCTGCGGGATCAACGTGAGTTGTTCGCCGGCTTGGAAGGGCTCACCGATGAGCCGCCGCCGGCCGATCTGCTTCAACCGCGTGCGAGCCAGACGAAACGTCGGCGCGAGCGGGTCGCGCAATAAATGAATCGAACAGAGTTCTCAGCAAGGACCTCTTCCATGAGCAACCTGAAATCAAGGCTGATCCAACGCGGCTCCGCCGGCGGCAACATCGTCACGTTGGTGTTGCTGGTCGGCATCATCGGCCTGGGCCTGTTTCTATGGCTCGGTAAGAAAGGGGACGATAGCGCCGGGTCCGCCAACAACTCCAGCGCGCCCACTTCTCAAACCAGCCCCAGCAAAGCCAAGAGCAACGACGGTGACGCGCCCGCGCCCATCGAGCCCGTTACCGGGACACCGCCTCTTGATGCCGCAGCCACTTACGTCCCCAAGGACAACGTGCTGCAAATCGATATCAGCGAGTACGCCGGCTACGGCGGCCTGATCGTCGCGAACGGCGGCATGGAGCCGAATCCCGACTCCATCTTCGCGAAGGAATACGGCTTCAAAGTAAAGATCACCAAGAGCGAAAGCGAAACCTGGTCCGCGCTGAATAACGGCCGCCTCGCTGCCACCGCCACAACCACCGACTCGCTCGCCGTGCTCGGCCGGCAATTCGACGCCGTCGTTCCTTTGCAGATCGGCTACTCGCGCGGTGCCGACATGGTGGTTGTCGATCGCGGGGTCGCCTCGGTCAATCAGCTCGCGGGCAAAGTGCTCGCCGCCTCGCAGTTCAACGAAAGTGAATTCTTCATCCGTTATCTCGCGCAAGAAGCCGGCGTGCCCGTCACCGTCCTGCGTGACCTCGACTCGAAGCCCTCTTCCAGCGAGCTCGGCCTCGTGTTCTACGACGACGCCTCCATCGCCTGCAAAGCCTACGAGCACGAGCTGACCGGCTCACAGCGCTTGAACGGTTGCGTCGGCTGGACGCCGTTCACCGATGAAGTCGTGGAGAAGTCGAACGGCGCCGCGAAGGTGCTGGTATCCAATCGCAACCTGCTCGTGATCGCCGACGTGCTCGCTGTGAACGGCGGCTTCGCTCGTGCGAATCCCGACATGGTGCGCGGCCTCGTGCACGGCATTCTCGAAGGCAACCGCCGCTTGCGCGATCAGCAAGCCGCGAACATCGGCATCGTCGCCAAAGCTTTCGGTTGGAGCGACGCAGACGCTCGCGACGAGCTTTCACGCGTGCATCTCGCGAACCTTCCCGAGAACCGCGCCTTCTTCGCGGGCACGATCGACTCCGCCGGCTCGTTCGGCGGCATCTTTCAGTCGTCGGTGCTGGCGTACGGCAGCGTGATTCGCAATCCCACCGACGCGTCGCGCTTTGCCGATGTCACCGCGCTCGATGCGCTGGCAAAGAAAGGTCTGTTTGCCGATCAGACCATCGCCATCGCGCCGATCCGCAGCAGCACGCAAGCGTCGCTCGAAGGCGATCCGTTGCTGAGCAAGGACATCCGGTTCTTCTTCGAAGCGAACTCCGCCAAGCTCGACAAGACCGAGACCAAGAATCAGGAATATCTGGACACCATCAAGCGCTTCCTGCAGGTGAGCCCCGGCTCGACCGTGCTCTTGCGCGGTCACGTCGATAACGCACGCGTCAGCGAGTTCCGCGATCAAGGTGGCGAACAGTTGGTGAAGAGCATGGCCCTCAAAGCCATGGAGCTGTCCCGTCAACGTGCCCTCGCGGTCAGCGAAGCACTGCGCGCTCGTCACAAGGACATCGATCCTTCACGCATCGAAGCTGTCGGTCGCGGCTGGGAAGAGCCCGCCGGCCCGGACAGCGAGTTGAACCGGCGCGTCGAAGTGCAGTGGTTTACGCTGGAATAATCACTTCGCGAACTCTTGTTCCCCCTCCCGTCGGGAGGGGGCCAGGGGGTGGGTCTTCACGTCGCAACAGTGAAGCCAATATTCGTAGCCCCACTCTCACTCTCCGCGAAAACAGTGCCACCATGCATGGTGGCAACCGCGCGCACGATCGCGAGCCCGAGGCCGTGATTCTCACGGCTGCCGCTGCGGGAACTGTCGACACGATAGAAGCGGTCGAACAGCCTCGAAAGGTGCTCCCGCGCGATACCGGGGCCGGTGTTCTGCACCGAGACGCGAATCGCGCCTGGCTCGTGCAACACGAACACGACAATCTCGGCACCGCGCGGGGCGTGCTGGACGGCGTTCTGTAACAGATTGGTCACAGCGCGCCGAAACAGAGAAGTCTCGATACTGGCCTGGGCATCGCCTTCGATGCGCACCTTGACGCCAGCTTCTTCGAAGATGAACTCCAGGTACTCGACGGCGTGGGCCACTTCCTGCGCAATCGACACCTCGACCCGGTTCGGCGCGCGTTCGCCGCGATCCGCACGAGCCAGGAACAGCATGTCGTTGACGATGGCGCGCAGCCGTTCAAGATCCTCAAGGTTAGAGTGCAGCGCCTCTTTTAGTTCCGTGCTATTTCGCTCGCGCGACAAGGTGACCTGAGTTTGGCCGATCAAGTTGCCGAGCGGCGTGCGCAACTCATGCGCCACGTCTGCGTTGAAGGCCTCGAGCTGTTGATACGCCGTCTCGAGCCGCGACAACGCGCCGTTGAAGGAATCGGCCAGCTCTGAGAGCTCCGGCGCCAGCGTGTCAGTCTGCAGACGACGCGACAAATAACCTGGCGACAACGCCTGCGCCTCGCGCGACAGTCGCTCCACCGGCCGCAAGCCAACACCCGCAATGTAATAACCAAGTCCCGCCGCGCCCAACGCGCCGACGACTGTCAGAGCAATCAGACCGACCGTGAATGATTGTAGTGTTTCGACGAACGGCGTCGAATCGATGCCCACCGTCAGCAGCACCGCCGGGCGATCGCCGTGCGCTTCAACTTCAGCCGAGTATGTTTTCAGCGGCGCTTCGTGTCCCGGCAGCATGACTTGCCCGAAGCCATGCGTGCCCATGCTGTGCCGCTGCTCGTCCGTCAGCGGCGCGCCATAGACAAAGTGAGAGTCGTCACCCTGCACCCAAAGGCTGACGCGGTTGTTCTCTGAGATGGAGTTGTCGAACTTCTGGCGCACATACTGCCAATGCTCCACGTCGTCATTACGCACGACGATGGGCTTGTACATGGTCCAGCGCGCCTGTAGCTCGTTGCTCTGGTGACGCTCCAGCTCACGTTTCAACAAGCTATGCATGGCGACGCTCAGCACCGCCAGCATGACGAAGCTGGCGACGGCGAACATCGCGGCGAGACGTTTGCTGATCGACAGCTTCATGCGTCCTCGCCCTGCTCCTCGCGCACTTCCAGCACGTAGCCCATGCCACGCACCGTATGCAGCAACGTCGGTTTGAACGGATCGTCGAGCTTGCTCCGCAACCGTTTCACCGCCACTTCGACGACATTGGTATCGCTGTCGAAGTTCACGTCCCACACCAGTTCGGCGATGGTCGTCTTGGAAAGAATCTCACCTTTACGACGCGCGAGCGCGGCCAGCAATGCGAACTCCTTCGCGGTGAGATCGAGGCGCTGGCCATTGCGCCACGCTTTACGAGCCAACAAATCGATTTGCAGATCGGCGATGCGCAGCTGCATGGCTTCTTGGCCGCGGCTGCGACGGGTCAACGCTTGCAAGCGCGCCACGAGTTCCAGGAACGAGAACGGCTTGACCAGATAATCGTCCGCACCTTCGCGCAAGCCACGCACGCGATCATCCACACGATCGCGCGCCGTCAGCATGATCACCGGCGTCTGACGCTGCTCGCGTAACGCGTGCAGGACGGAGAAGCCGTCCGTGCCCGGCAACATCACATCGAGCACGATCACGTCGTACTCGTACTCGAGCGCCATGTGTTTACCATCGAGCCCGTCGCGCGCCACGTCCACGACGTAGCCCTGCTCACGCAGACCTCGCTCGAGATAATCGGCCGTCTTCGGCTCGTCTTCCACGATCAGAACTTTCATGGCATCGTCGCTGCGATAAGAAATACTAGCCTCCGGTCGGCGGCACCAGGCCCATCGATTCGTAAACGTTCACCAGCCGGATGGAAACATCCGCGGTGGCCTGTGCCGCATTCAGTTCGACTGCATAGACACTGCGCTCGGCATCGAGCACTTCGAGCAGTGACAACGCCCCCGCAGTGTACTGCCGACGTGCAAGTTGAGCAGCGCGCCTCGCCGAATCGGCGGCCTGCGACAGTTCCTGTTGTCGGAGCTTACCCTGCGTGTACAGGACCAGCGCCGTCTGCGTTTCCTGGAGTGCCGTGCGCGCGGTCTGCTCGTAGGTCAAATAGGCCTGCTCCTGAACCGCATCGGCCGCGTCGATCGCCGCACGGATCCGGCCGAAATCGATCAACGGCGCCAGCAAGCCCGCGCTTACCGACCAGGTCCGCGAGCCGTTATCGAGCAGATCGCTGACGCGATTGTCTTCTACACCAATCAAGCCCGCCAGCGTGATTCGTGGGTAACGCAAAGCCGCCGCGACGTTCCTTTGTTCCGCCGCCGCGATCAAGCGCCGTTCGGCGGCTTGCACGTCCGGTCGGCGCGCGATGACGTCGGCGGGCGTGAGCAGTACACGTTCGGCGTCGCTGTCGGGCAGCGCGCCTGGGTCGCTCGTCGACGTGGGCAATAGCGGATTCAATGCGTCGGGCGTCGATGCTGTGAGCAGGATCAGGCGATATCGCGCTGACTCGGCGAGCTCGCGAGACTGCGGGATTTGGGCTTGCGTGGTCCGCAACGCGGACACTGTGCGTTCCAGATCCAGCCGACTCGCCATGCCCTGATTGAACCGGGCCTGCGTGATGCGGACCGTTTCCTGCTGAGCCTGCGCGTTTCGCAGCGACAGCTCGGTCTGCACTTGATACAGGCGGAACTCGAGATAGTTGCGAATGACCTCGGCGATCAGCGTCAGTCGGACGCCATCGCGATCGGCCTGCACCGCTTGGAGCTCGGCTTTGGCAGCACGAGCTTCGGCCCGCAGTCTTCCGAACAGATCGATCTCCCAACTGGCAGTCGCGCTTGCTGAGGCGCTGTCCTGAATCGCGGTCGTCTCCGATCCCTGACGACGAGCGCGAGCCCGATCCGCATCGATAGAACCATCGATCTCCGGCGCCAGATTCGCCAGCGCGGCCCGCCGCTGAGCCCGCACCTCCCGCACCCGCGCCTCCGCGACCCGAAGGTCGAGATTGCGCTGCTGAGCGAGATCGACCAGCTGATCGATGGTCGAATCGTCGAACGCCTTCCACCACGTCAACGCCGCCGCATCCGCAGCGGTCGTCGCTCGCTGCTCGTCGACCCACGACGATTGCAGGTCGTCAGGCAGCTGCTTTACCGGCGCGCTACACGCGGCGAGCACGCCGCCTAACGCCACGGCTGATATTGCTCGAGCTATCCGAGTACCTGGGCTCACCTCGCCGCCGCCGAAGGCGGCGTGCGAGCGTCGCGACAGCGATCTGATCGCGAGCATGATATGGCGGCTCATCGCGCCGGCTCCGGATGCGGTAACGCCTCCGGCGTCACGGACTCGCGTTGTTTCTTATGAAACACCCGGTCGAGCGCCAGGTAGATCACTGGCGTCGAGAACAACGTCAGGATCTGACTTATAACCAACCCGCCGAAGATCGCGACGCCCAGCGGCTGACGCAACTCCGAGCCCGTGCCGAAGCCGAGCATCAGCGGAATCGCGCCGAGCATCGCGGCCAACGTCGTCATGATGATGGGACGGAAGCGCACCAGACACGCCTCGTGGATCGCATCGAGCGGCGACAAGCCGTCCTTGCGTTGACGTTCCAGCGCGAAGTCCACCATCAGAATGCCGTTCTTCTTCACGATACCGATCAGCAACACCACGCCGATCAGCGCCATGATGGAAAAGTCCGTCTTCGTCAGCCACAGCGCCAGCACCGCGCCGACGCCAGCGGACGGCAGCGTCGAGAGAATCGTCAGCGGATGCACGAAGCTCTCGTACAGCACACCGAGAATGATATAGACCGCGATCAACGCGCCCAGAATCAACAGCGGTTGCGTCGCCAGCGACTTCTGGAACTCCTGCGCCGTGCCTCGGAAATTGCCGGTGATGGTGCTCGGCATCCCGATCTCCGCCTGCGTGCGCTCGATCAGCGTCACCGCATCGCCCAGCGCCACGCCGGGTGCCAGATTGAAAGAGATCGTGACAGACGGAAACATACCGTCATGCGTAATCGCCAGCGGCCCCGAGGCCGGTGGCTCCATGCGAGCGACGGAAGACAGCGGCACCATCTGGCCAGTCAACGGCGAGCGCAGATAGAAATTCTGCAAGCTCTCGGCGCGACCGCGCTGACTCGGATCGATCTCCAGAATGATCTTGTATTGATTGGTCTCGGTCTGATACTCGCTGATCTGCCGTTGCCCGAAGGCGTCGTACAGCACCTGATCGATATCGGCGGCACGCAGGCCGAATCTCGCGGCAGCGGCACGATCGATGTTCAAGCGAGTGATCGCCGCACCCAACTGCAAATCATCCGAAACGTCACGCAACTGCGCCGTGCCCTGCAGCTCCTCAGCCAGCCGGCGCGACCATTCGGACAGCTCGCGACTCTCCGGCCCCTTCAGCACATACAAATATTGAGCGCGACCGCCGCCCGCACCGAGGTTGATGTCCTGCGCCGTGCGCATGAACACCTCGATACCTGGCACGCCCGACACTTTCGGCCGCATACGGTTAATGAATTCTTCCGAAGACACGTCGCGATCGCCGCGATCCTTCATCACGATGAAGATGCGGCCGCTCGCCATGCTCGAATTGCCCATGCCCGCGCCGACCACATGCGCGACCGCCTGCACCGCCGGATCCTGCGCGATGATGTTAGCGATCTGCTGCTGCTTGACCTTCATGTCCTCATAGGAGACGTCATCGGCACCTTTGGTGGCAGTGAAGAGGAACGCCGTGTCCTGCAACGGGAAGAAGCCCTTCGGCACGAAGATATAACCCACGACCGCCAGCGCGACCGTCGCACCGAATCCAACCAGCACGGTGCGCTGATGCGCGAGAGCCCATTTCAGCCCGCGGTCGTACCGCGCGATCAAGCGCTGCGACAGGTTCCCTTCCGCGTGATGTTTCATCGGCTTCATGAAGCGCGACGACAGCATCGGCGCAAGCGTCAACGACGCCACGACCGAGATCAGAATCGCGACCGTCATGGTCACCGCGAACTCACGGAACAATCGTCCGACCACGCCGCCCATGAACAACAGCGGCACGAACGCGGCGATGAGCGAGAAACTGATGGACACGACCGTGAAGCCGATTTCCGCCGCGCCCTGGCGGGCCGCGTCGAGCATGGATTCGCCGGCCTCCAGATGCCGGTGAATGTTCTCCACGACCACGATGGCGTCGTCGACGACGAAGCCGACCGCGACCACCAGCGCGACTAACGTGAGATTGTTCAAACTGAAGCCAAGTAAGTACATGGCTCCTATGGTTGCGATGAGCGCGACGCCGAGCACCGAAGCGACGATGGCGGTTGCCGATAGCTGTCGCAGGAACACGCCCATCACAACGACCACCAGCAACACCGTCACGATCAGCGTGACTTCGACTTCATGCAACGACGCTCGAATAGTTCGCGTGCGATCGTTGATGACTTCGAGCTCGACGCTGGCCGGCAGCAGCTCACGCAGATGAGGCAGCGCCTCGCGAATGCGGTCGGCCGTGGCCACGATGTTGGCACCGGGCTGACGGCGAATGATGAACATGATGCCGGGCTTGCCGTTCTGCCAGGCCTGCACGTATTCGTTCTCGGCACCGAACGTGACTTTGGCGACGTCGCGCAGGAACACCGGCGCGTTGTCGCGATACGCGACGATGAGATTGTCGTAGTCCGCCGGCGTGAAGATCTGATCGTTGGTCTGCAACGTCGAGACGCGATCCGCGCCGAACAACGCGCCCTTCGCCTGGTTCACACTGGCGGCCTGAATCGACTGGCGCAGATCGGCGAGCGTCAGCCCCAGCGCCGCGAGCTTTTCTGGCGCGGCTTGAATGCGCATCGCCGGCTTGCGCTGACCGTTGATCGGAATCTCAGCGACGCCGTCGATCTGACTCAACTGACGCGCGATCATGGTCTCGGCGATGTCGCTCAACTCGGTGAGCGTCATCAGCTCGGACTGCATGCGCACGACCAGCACAGGACTGTCGTTCGGATTGACCTTGCGCCAGGTCGGCAGGTTGGGCAGGTCCGAAGGCAGCCGGCCGGACGCGGCATTGATCGCCGCCTGCACTTCCTGCGCGGCCACGTCGATATCTTTGTTGAGCACGAACTGCAGTGTGATCTGCGTGCTGCCGAGCGAGCTGGTCGACGTCATCTCGCTGATGCCGGGCACCGAGCTGAGTTGCACTTCCAAAGGAGTCGCGACCGCGGACGCCATCGTTTCCGGGCTCGCGCCGGGCAGATTCGCATTGATCTGCATGGTCGGCAGTTCGGCCTCCGGCATCGGCGCGACTGGCAGCAACGGAAACGCGACGATGCCCAACAGCACGATGCCGAGGGTCAGCAGCGTGGTGCCGATCGGATGTTTGATGAACCAGTCGGAAAGGCCGGGTCGCGTGAGATGAGTCTGCGCGCGACTGCTCGGCACGGGCGGAGTATCGCTCATCGACCGGCGCTCCCTTGCGGGCGCGGCTTCGTTTGCGCTTCGGACACCATGGCCGCCGGACCGTCGACCAATTTCACATGCGCGTTCGGCGTGAGTCGCGAGTGGCCATCGGAGACGATGCTGTCGCCCTTCGCCACACCTGCGGTAATGACCGCGATCTCATCGTTGCTATAGCCGACCTGCACAGGCACGACTTCAGCTTTCTGCTCACGGACCCGGAATACGAACGGACCTTCCAATCCTTGACGCACGGTACGCGCCGGCACGACGAGTGCGTTGTCGCTCACGCCGGTCTGCAAACGAATCGTCACAAACTGCCCCGGCCACAGCATGCCTTGCGAGTTCTCGAACTCGGCGCGCAGACGAATCGTGCCGGTGTTCGCATCGACCTGATTATCGATGGTGGTGAGCTTGCCTTCGGCGAGCAGCACGCCCCCGTCGCGATTGAAAGCGCCGACGTGCGCGAACGGTTTGCCATTGGTCAGCCCCTGCACCCGACCCAACAATTCCTGGGGCAAAGTGAAAATGACGGAAATGGGATCGACCTGCGTGACAGTCACCAGGCCCTGCGCATCGCCGGTCTGCACCAGGTTGCCCGGATCGACGTGCCGCAGACCGACGCGCCCGTTCACCGGCGAAGTGATCTTCGTATACGACAGCTGCACCTGCTGAGCCGCGATAGTCGCTTCGTTGGCGCGAATCGCCGCTTCGAGCTGTTCGACCAGCGCGACTTGTTGCTCGACCGTCTGTCGCGAGATCGCTTCTTCGGCGAGCAGATTGTCGTAACGTGACTTATCCAGATTGGCCGCTTTCAGCTGCGCTTCGTTACGCGCTTTTTCCGCTTCGGCCTGCCGCAGATTGGCCAGGATGGTGCGATCGTCGATGCGTGCGAGCAACTGACCGCGCTTCACTTGCTGTCCTTCCTCGAACAGCACTTCGGTGACGATGCCGCTGACCTGCGGCCGCAGAACCACATTGTGTAACGACTGGACCGTGCCGATACCCGCCGCCAGCTGCGGCACATCCTTTTGCTCGACGGACACGACCGACACAGGCACGGGCGGAGGCCCATGCGGTGGATCGGCTGCCAGCGAGCTGGACAACAACCTCCATGCGAGCAGCACGACGACGGTGACGGACGCGACGGCACCGATGACGGCACCACGAGATTGGGGGAGTCGGATAGACATAGCGGTCGACTGGACAGCCTCTGAGGAGGCCCGCAGCAACATAGCCCAACCGCCGGCACCGGAACATGACGAGCACCTTACGAAGTTGTCAGGAACGCTCGGGCGCTGGGCGGGGGTTGCTGGAAGGGCAATAAGTGACATCTTCCGGGCGAGGATTCGCCCGGAAGAGGCCGGCCCTTGGATAAACGTAGCGCGAGGCTACTGTTCGACAATCGATTGGTACGTGAGCGATCGCGACAGTGCCCGAAAATCGGGCATGTCATCGCCGCGCTGCTGGATCATGCCGACCACGATCAACTGATAGACCGGATCGATCCAAAACCAGGTGCCCGCGTAGCCGCCCCAGAAGTAAGTGCCTTCGCCTCCGTAGCCGCCGGATGCCGCCGGATCTTCGACCACCGCGAAATCCAGACCGAAGCCCGTGCCCGGCCCCATGGTCCGTGCCGACTCGGGCAGCATGTTGGTGCGCATGAGCTGCACGCTGAGCGGCGACAGCACGCGCTGCCCATCGAGCGTGCCGCCATTCAGCAGCATCTGACAGAAACGCATGTAGTCGCTGGCCGTCGACACCAGACCGCCACCGCCGGACGGGAACACCGGCGGCTTGGAATAATCGGCGACGCCAGGATGTTTCACGGTCTTGCCATCCTTGCCGCGGTAATAGAACTCAACCAAACGGTTCCTCTTCGCGGCCGGCACATAGAACGCCGTGTCCACCATCTTCAACGGTCCGAACACATGGTCCTGCAGGAATTCCGGGAACGACTGCCCGGACAACTTCTCGACCAGATACCCCTGCACGTCCACCGACACGCTGTAGTGCCAGCGCTCGCCGGGCTGGAACAGCAGCGGCGTCTTGCCCAGACGTTCGATGAAGGTCTGCATGGGCTGGCTCTGGTCGAACACTTTGTTATCGACGTACTGTTTGTCGACCGCGGTGCCGCCGAAGAAGCCGTAAGTGAGACCGCCCGAATGTGACATCAGCTCGCGCATGGTCATCGGATGATTGCTGGGCACGGTCGTGACCGCGCCATTGGCCGGATCGACCTTCGCGACCTTCAGATCGGCGAACTCGGGAATATATTTGGACACCGGGTCGTTCAGCTGCCACTTGCCCTGCTCGAACAGGATCATCATGGCGACGCCGGTGATGGGCTTGGTCATGGAATAGATGCGGAAGATCGAGTCCTTCTGCATGGGCGCGCCGCCTTCCAGCTCGCGCTTGCCGGCCGCTTCCAGTTGCACGACTTTGCCTTTCCTCGCGACCATGGTCACGACACCCGACACGTCGCCACGCTCGGCGAGGGCTTTCATTTCCGTGGTCAGCCGATTGAGTCGTTGCGACGACATGCCGACGGCTTCGGGCCGGGCGGTGCCGAGATCGGCGGCACCGACGCTGCCGACGACAAACGCAAGCAACAACGAACAAAAGAAGCGACGAGCGAGCTTCATGCGTCCCCCAAAACAGATTGAGATGATGTTCCGGCGCGCCGCGTCCAGGGTCTGCGACGACCGCCGTAGGCGAGTTCGAGTTGGCATCGAGAGTGTAGTCATACGCCGCGACTGAAAGGAACCGCACGCCGCCGGGAGCGCCGCCGGTTTCGCTGTACGGGCCGGCCTCTCGTGATTGACCGGGAGGATGGTCGATAATGGCGGCGTGAACCGTCCAGCCTCTCTACCCATTGAAACGGCATTGCCCGACCTGCGGCGTGCTCTGACCGACCATCGCAACGTCGTCCTGCAAGCCCCGCCGGGCGCGGGTAAGTCGACCGGTGTGCCGCTTGCATTGCTGCCCGAGCCCTGGCGCGGTGACGCTCGCATCGTGATGCTCGAGCCACGACGGCTCGCCGCCCGCGCCGTGGCAACTCGCATGGCGCAGACGTTGGGCGAACCGGTCGGGCGCACGGTCGGCTTTCGAACCCGACTCGAAACCAAGGTGACCAAGGACACGCGCATCGAAGTCGTCACCGAAGGCATTCTCACGCGCTGGCTGCAACGCGACCCGACGCTGGAAGGCGTCGCGCTGGTCATCTTCGATGAGTTTCACGAGCGCAGCCTGAACGCGGATCTCGGCCTGGCGCTGTGTCTCGATGCTCAGGAAACGATACGCGAGGATCTGCGCCTGCTCGTGATGTCGGCCACGCTCGACGGCGCGGCCGTCGCGAAGCTGCTCGGCGATGCGCCGATTATCACATCGGAGGGTCGTGCCTTCCCGGTGACGACGCACTATCGCGAACGACTCGATGTGCGCAGCTCACGTCCCCAATATGAAGACATGGCGCAGATCCTGGCTCGAACCATCTCGCGCGCCATCGAAGATGAACCCGGCGACGTGCTGGCGTTTCTTCCGGGCCAGGGAGAGATTCGTCGCGCGCAGCGTTTCCTGGAAGAAACATCGCTGCCCCCGGGCGTGAGAGTGTTGCCGCTGTTCGGTGAGTTGTCGCCGCAGGAACAAGACGCGGCAATCCAGCCGAGTCGTAGCGGTGAGCGCAAGATCGTGCTCGCGACCAACATCGCCGAGACCAGTCTCACCATCGAAGGCGTGCGCATTGTCGTCGACAGCGGTCAAGAACGGCGCTCACGTTTCGATCCTGTCACCGGCATGGGCCGCCTCGAGCTCGGCAGTATCTCTCGCGCGTCGGCCGATCAGCGACGCGGTCGCGCCGGACGCGTTCAAGCAGGTGTGTGTTATCGACTGTGGAGTGAAGTCGAACACGCAGCGCTGCCGGCACAAACCGCGCCGGAGATTGTCGGCGCCGATCTCGCGCCATTGGCGTTGGAGTTGGCAAATTGGGGAATTGCCGACCCGTCCGCGCTGCGCTGGCTCGATCCGCCGCCCTCGGCGACCTTCGCGCAAGCTCGCGATCTGCTTCGTTCTCTCGATGCCATCGCCGCTGAAGGACGCGTGACCGAACATGGTCGCGCGCTGGCGAGGATGGCAACGCATCCACGACTCGCGCATATGATCGTGAGAGGCGCGGAGCTGGGATTGCAGACCACGGCGCTGCAAATTGCAGCCGTGCTCGGCGAGCGCGACTTCCTGCGCACTCAAGGCCAGGATAGAAACGTCGATCTGCGCTTTCGCGTCGAAGCACTGCGCGGTGAGCGCAGCCTGCCCGCGAACGTCTTCATCGATCAAGGCGCGAAACAACGAGCGCTGCGGAGTATCGATCTGCTCGCGCGCCAACTTGAAAAGCCACGCAAAGACAGTTCGCAGCTGGGCGACTTCGACGTCGGCCGTTTGCTCGCGCTCGCGTATCCCGATCGCATCGCTCAGTCTCGCGGCACCGGCGGACGATATTTGTTATCGAGCGGCCGGGGCGCGCAGTTGCCGCCGGCGCAAAGTCTGTCGCAGGCGGAATTTCTGGTGGTCGCCGATCTCGACGCGGGCGATCGCGAAGCGATGATCCGGCTCGCCGCGCCTCTCACACGCGAGCTGCTCGAAGCCGACTTCGCCAGTCACATCGAGCATCGCGAGCGCTTCGAGTGGAGCTCGCGCGAACAGAGCGTGGCGGCCCAGGATGAACGCTGGCTCGGCGCGTTGAAATTATACGAACGTCGAATCGACAAGCCCGACCCAACCCGGATGCTAGAGGCCATGCTGGCAGGCGTTCGCGAGCTCGGACTCGGCGCGCTGCCCTGGACAAAAACCGCCCGCGCGCTCCAGACCCGACTGATTTTCGCGAAACGATTCGACGAGCGGGCACCGGCACCGTGGCCGGACGTGAGCGATGCGGCACTGATGGAACATCTCGATGAATGGCTGGCCCCGTGGCTCAACGACATGAGCCGTCGCGATCATCTGGCGCGTCTGGATTTGCATGACATTTTGATGTCATTGCTCGACTGGAACGCGCAGCAGCGGCTGGAAACGTTCGCGCCGACCCATCTGGCCGTGCCCAGCGGCTCGCGCATTCCCATCGATTACACCGAAGAGTCACCGACTGTCGCCGTTCGGCTGCAGGAAGTCTTCGGCATGCATGAAACACCGACCGTCGCGGAAGGCCGCGTGCCCCTGACCCTCCAGCTGCTCTCGCCCGCCCACCGCCCCGTTCAGGTCACGCGCGATCTGGTGAGCTTCTGGGCGCGCGGCTACCTGGATGTCAAAAAGGAGCTCAAAGGCCGCTACCCCAAGCATTATTGGCCGGACGATCCCCTCACCGCCCAGGCCACGGCCCGCGCCAAGCCCCGGCCGCGCTGAGCCGGGCCCAAGCGGGTAGAATCGACCCACCACTTCAGGGGGGAACCCATGCTCGTCCGCACACTGCCGTTGCTGTTGCTGACCGTCACTGCCGCGCACGCCGGGACCAAGCTGGAGACCGTGAGCCGCGACCTGTCCGGCGGCAAGGCCACCGCCATCAGCACCTGGGCGCAGGGCGGGATGATGCGGGTCGAGACCAAACCCAATGAGTCGACCATGATCTTCAAGGACGACACGATCTATGCGATCAGCCACAAGGACAAGAGCTACGTCGCCATGGACCGCGCCTCGATGAAACGCATGGCCGAGCAGCTCAACCCGGCGTTGCAGATGCTCCAGGAGCGCATGAAAACCATGACGCCCGAGCAACGCGCGCAAATGGAAAAGATGCTCGGCGCCAAGATCCCGAACGGCGAGGCCCAGCCGGCGCCGGAAATCAAGCGCACCTCACGCAATGACAAGATCAACGGCTACGGCTGTACTTATGTCGAAGTGCGCGAAGCCGGCGTGCTTACCGACGAGCTGTGCGTAGTGCCGGCCAATGCCTTGAAGGGCTCGGCCGAGCTGATGGCTTCCGCCAAGAAAATGTCGGTCCTGGTGAATGACATGATGACCAGCATGGATGCGCCGTGGCTGAAACAGATGGCGCAGAAACAGATCCAGAACTTCGAGGCGATCGGCGGCATTCCGGTGATCAGCCGGCACTTCGTGGACGGCAAGCCGCAGAACGAGACCAGTCTGAGCAGCATCAGCTCGGAGACCGTCGCGGCCTCGATGTTCGATATCCCGGCCGGATATACCAAAAAAGACATGATGGCGCCGCGCTAAGCTTTCAGGCGCGACGCTCAACGGAGAGATCAGTGACTCAAGATATTCAACAGCACATCCTCGCCCTGCACGCACAGCTGGAGCGGCTCGACCGGGACGCGATCGACTCGCGCACGCGCGACTCGCTCATGCTGTTGCTCAACGACCTGACGCGTCTGCTGGGCGCGGCTTCGCTCGACAACGAAGATCACCCGCTCACCGAACGGCTCGAGCAGCTTGCGGTGGGCTTCGAAGCCGAGCATCCGGCGGTCGGCACCGCCGTGCGCCAGCTCATCGACGCGCTCGCCAAAGCCGGCATTTAGGAGGCGCGATGTACGACCAGAACAATGTGTTTGCAAAAATCCTGCGCGGCGAGATTCCGTCGTTCAAGGTTTATGAGGACGCGACGGCCCTGTCCTTCATGGACGCCATGCCGCAGTCGGACGGGCACACGCTGGTGATTCCGAAAGTTGAATCGCGCAATCTCTTCGACATCGCGCCGGCCGCGCTCGCCGATCTGATCAAGGCGACTCAGCATGTCGCGAAGGGCGTGCAACAGGCGTTCAAGCCCGATGGCATGCGCATCATTCAATTCAACGAGCCGGCCGCCGGCCAGACCGTGTTCCATATTCATTTCCATATCCTGCCTTGTTACACAGGCAAGGAAATCCGCGGTCACAACCGGGACTGGGCCGACAAAGGCCTGCTGGCACAGCAGGCTGAAAAAATCCGCGCCGCATTAGCCAACCTGCCACCACGCCAATAAGCCGGCGGTTTCCATGAGCCAGAAAATATATAAAGTTCCCGAGGACTTCGCCGCGCTCGCGCATCTGCGGCTGGCCGACTATCAGCGGTTGTATCAGGAGTCGATGCGCGACCCGAACAGTTTCTGGGCGCGCATCGGTCGCCGCCTCGACTGGATCCAGCCGTACGCGAAGGTGAAGGACACCAGCTTCGACGAGCACGATTTCCGGATTCGCTGGTATTACGACGGCAAGCTCAACGTTTCCGCCAACTGCCTCGACCGGCATCTCACCAAGCGCGGCGACAAGACGGCCATCATTTGGGAAGGCGACGATCCCAAGCTGTCCGAGCGCATCACTTATCGTCAGTTGTATGAGCGCGTTTGCCAGTGCGCCAATGCGTTGAAGTCGCTCGGCGTGAAGAAGGGCGATCGGGTCACGATTTATATGCCGATGATTCCCGAAGCGGCGGTCGCTATGCTCGCGTGCACGCGCATCGGCGCGATTCATTCGGTGGTGTTCGGCGGCTTCTCCGCCGACTCGCTCGCCGGCCGCATTGCCGACTGCGGCTCGAGCGTCGTGATCACCGCGGATGAAGGCCTGCGCGGCGGCAAGCGCGTGCCGCTGAAGACCAACGTGGATCTGGCGCTGACGATGCCGAACACCGATTGCGTCAAGCACGTGCTGGTCGTGAGACGCACGGGCATTCGGGTGCCGATGTATCAGGCCCGCGATGTCTGGTTCGACGACGTCGTGAATTCGCAGCCGAAGGAATGCGCCCCGGAAGTGATGGACGCGGAAGATCCGCTGTTCATTCTTTATACGTCCGGCTCGACCGGCAAGCCCAAAGGCGTGCTGCACACGAGCGGCGGCTATCTCGTCTATGTATCGATGACTCATGAGCTGATCTTCGATCTGCGCGAAGACGACGTCTTCTGGTGTACCGCCGACGTGGGCTGGGTCACCGGTCACAGCTACGTTGTGTACGGGCCGCTCGCGAACGGCGCGACCACCGTGATGTTCGAAGGCGTGCCGAACTATCCGGACAGCGGCCGTTTCTGGCAGTCCGTCGACAAGCACAAAGTCACCTTGTTCTACACCGCGCCGACGGCGATTCGCGCGCTCATGCGCGAAGGCGAAGAGCCGGTCAAGGAATGGTCGCGCAGCTCCATCCGTTTGCTCGGCACAGTAGGCGAGCCGATCAATCCGGAAGCGTGGGAGTGGTATCACCGCGTGGTCGGCGATGGCCGCTGTCCCATCGTCGATACGTGGTGGCAAACGGAAACCGGCGGCTCGTTGATTGCGCCGTTGCCCGGCGCGATCGATCAGAAGCCCGGCTCGGCGACACTGCCGTTCTTCGGTGTGAAGCCGGCCATCGTCGACAACGAAGGCAACACGATTGAAGGCGCGTGCGAAGGCAATCTCGTTCTCACGGATAGCTGGCCCGGGCAGATGCGCACGGTGTTCGGCGATCAACAGCGCTTCATCGACACGTACTTCAAGACATTCCCCGGTCGTTACTTTACGGGTGACGGCGCGCGGCGCGATGAAGACGGTTACTACTGGATCACCGGCCGCGTCGACGACGTGTTGAATGTCGCCGGCCATCGACTGGGCACGGCGGAAATCGAGAGCGCGATGGTCGCGCATCCCAAGGTCGCGGAGGCGGCGGCGGTGGGTTATCCGCATGACCTCAAAGGTCAGGGCATCTATGTCTATGTGACTTTGATCGCCGATGCTCTGCCCAGCGAGGCGCTGCGCACTGAGTTGCGAGATTGGGTGCGTAAAGAGATCTCTCCGATCGCGACACCGGATTTGATTCAGTGGGCACCCGGTTTGCCGAAGACCCGCTCGGGCAAGATCATGCGCCGGATCCTGCGCAAGATCGCGGCGAACGAGCACGATCAGTTGGGCGATATCTCGACGCTGGCTGATCCGAGCGTGGTCGAGAGCTTGGTCCGCGAACGCATGAACCGCCCCGCGGCCGAGCTTGCCGCCGCTCAAGCCGCTGCCGCGCTGGTTGCTGCCGAGAAGGCACCGGCTAAGAAGAAAAAGAAAAAGGCTGAGTAATTCGCCGTCCTAACCAGAGCGCCGCGCCGTCCAGGCGCGGCCGCTCTTGCCCGACCAAGTGTCTGATACAGCTGCGCTGCCGAGCCCGCCTCGCGCCGGCCGCTGCACTCTGCATGGCTGCGTTATTAGCCGGACCGGCGCCGCTCAGGCACGGTGGCCGGTGCCAAACTAATTATTTACTTGGCGGCGGTTAAAACAAGCGCCCCGCGCCAGCCAGGCGCGGGCGGTAGAAATCGTCGTCGAGCATTCGTAGCTCAACCGGGCGTCCGGTCTGGGGGGCGTGCACGAAGCGCCCTTCGCCGGTGTAGATCGCGACGTGCGAGATGCGGCCTTTGATTCGGAAGAACAGCAGATCCCCCGGCTCGAGCTCGTTCAGCGGGACTGGCGTCGCGGCGGAGTACTGTTCGGCTGCGGTTCGGGGCGCGAATATTCCCAGCTGATCGTGGATGAAGCGCACCAGCCCGCTGCAATCGAACGTGGTCGGCCCATTGCCGCCCCACTCGTACGGCGACCCCAGCAGCGAGATCGCACGGATGGCCACTTCATTGCCCACCGTGGTCGCAGGTGCGACCGGCGGGCGGACCGTCGAGGTCGTGGGCGTCGGCGACACGTAGGGCTGCGGCACAGCGCACCCCTGCAGAGTGAGGCTCGCTGCGACCAGCGATAAATAGAGCGCGGGGAAAGCGAGTCGAGCCGTAATGGCCCCGGCGCCCTCGCCAGCGATCGCATGCGGGCGTGCCGCCCGAACGGCGCTCGATGTAAAGACTTGCGTGCGGTTCATAACGATACCGCCTGAAGAATGCCTAACCTCGAAGCTAAGTGCCAGGCACTGAATCGCGCATGAACTGGCACGCGGCAGTTCGCCGCCAACGGCCGGTGCAGCGATTTCAGCGGACGCAATTCAAGATTCCGGCCGCAGCATCTAAAGCGAATGGATGGCGGCGTTCCGGCCGCGCCAGCGAAACCCCTGCGTCAGTGATACTGTTGCGCCCGTTCGCCATCGACCCCGAGACATCATGCGTGGATTGTCAGCCGCTCTATTGTCGTTGATCGCCGCCGGCTCGCTGCAAGCGGCCGAGCGCGGCCCGTGGAGCGAGGTCCAGCCCGACGCCATTCGCAGTCACGTTGAATTTCTTGCAGCCGATTTGCTGGAAGGTCGCGCCACCGCTTCGCGCGGCTACGACATCGCCGCCGCGTATGTCACGTCGCAATTCCGCCAGGCCGGCCTGCAACCGGCCGGCGACGACAAGAGCTATCTGCAAAAGGTGCCGCTGCTGGAAGCGACGCCAGTGCTGCCAGGCTCCTCCGCCGAGCTGGTTCGCGGCAACGATACATACACGTTCGAGTACGGCACCCACTATCTGCCAAGCGCCGACTTCTCCTCGGCCAGCTCCACGCTCAGCGCACCGATGATGTTCGCCGGCTTCGGCATCTCCGCGCCCGAGCTCGACTACAACGACTTCGAGAACATCGACGTGAAGGGCCGCATCGCCGTGATCTTCAGCGGCGCGCCGGCCAAGTTCCCGAACGAGAAGCGCGCGTACTACTCATGGGAAGAACGCAAGCTGTCCACGCTGGTCGACCGCGGCGCCGTTGGCGTCATCACCATCGATTCGACAGCCGACACCAAGCGCACCCCTTGGGAACGTCGCGTCGCCATGAGCTGGATTCCCCAGATGCGCTGGCTCGACGAAACCGGCCAGCCCCAGAACGCATTCCCCGCTTTGAAGCTGCGCTTCCGTTTCAATCACGACGCCGCCGCGCAGCTGTTCGAAACAGCGCAAAGCAATTTCCCCACGGCGCTGGCCGCCTCTGAAGAAGGCACGCCGCAAGGCTTCGAGTTGCCCGGCATGATGACGTTGTCGGCGACCACTGGCCTGCGTAAGACCGAGAGCGCGAATGTCGTCGGCATGCTGCCCGGCTCGGACCCGCAGTTGAAGAATGAATACGTCGTGATCACTGCGCATCTCGATCATCTCGGTCGGGGCACAGCGGTGAATGGCGACGCCGTCTACAACGGCGCGCATGACAACGCCGTGGGCATCGGCGTCATGTTGGAGATCGCCCGCGCGTTGTATGCGTCGAATGCGAAGCCGCGACGCTCGGTGATCTTCGCTGCCGTGACCGCCGAAGAAAAAGGCCTGCTCGGCTCAGACTTCCTCGCGCGCCAATATCAGACGCAGGAAAAGAAGCTGGTCGCGAACATCAACGTGGACATGCCGCTGACGTTTACGCCGGTATTCGATTTCGTGGCCCTCGGCGCACAGCATTCCACGTTGGGAACAGCGGCGAGGCAGGCCGTCGCCGCGCAGGGCTATCGACTGAGCGCCGATGCCGCGCCCGAGCAGGTCAAATTCATCCGCAGCGATCAGTTCTCTTTCATCCGTCGCGGCATTCCGGCGCTGGTGCTGAGCGCGGGTTATCAACCCAGGAACCCGAGCGTCGATCTGGATGAGCTGCGCCGGACCTATCTGGCCACGCACTATCACCAGCCCAGCGACGATCTAATGTTACCGATTGATTACCCGACCGCCGCCGATCTGGCCCGCATCGATTTGCGGATCGCGTTGAGCGTGGCGAATGCGCCGGGCGCGCCGCGTTGGACGAATGGCGATTTCTTTGCGGAGAAATTTTACACGGTGAAGTAATATCCGACCCGCCGCAACTAAGGATGAACGCGCCATGGCAGATCTGGATCAGATCAAAGATGTCGATGTGGATGCCAGCGACCTGGGCCCGCTGAAACAAAGCTTCGACGCCTGCGACAGCAACGGCGATGGCTGGATCGTGAACCAGGAATTCAGCGCGCTGTTACACACGCTGGATCAGGACCTGTCCGAGGATGAATGCCTGCTGGCGTTCGAGCTCACCGACGCGGACGGCGACGGCTCCATCAGCTTCGAAGAATTCATGGGCTGGTGGACCGACTCCCGCTGAAGCGATTATTCGCGCGACAACGAATATTGTTAAAAACCTCCGGCCCGCGATCTGTGACTTCGCTCACACGCGCTGCCGGCCCGCCACGTGACGTAATGCTCAATCCCTGCATGAATTAGGGGCTTACTGCTTTCCCCTAGTCGAACATCAACATCGATGCCCCTAACCTACTGCACTGCTCGTGCCGATAGCGGTGAGTAAGGAGACATCATGAGCAGCGAAATGAGCGAGGCGATGCGCAGCAGCCTGCGTATCGGCGATCCGGTCCGACTCAAAGACAGCGACGTGGATTTGCGGGGCGACGTGTGGCAATTGCGCACGGGCCGCTATGTCGTCGTGCGTTGGCAGGACGAATGTCGCAGCACTCATTCGGAGACGGCGGTCGAATACGACTCCTCGCGCAGCCGGGCCGAGTGGAGCCGGAACATCAGCCACGAAGATCGCGATCGTTGAATAAAAGAAGGCCGCGCCTGTTGAGCGCGGCCTTTGAAGTGCGCAGCCGTCAGCATGGTGTCCGATGGGTTCTCAGCGGGTGCCCCCATCGTCCTGGGGAGGTCCATGTAACGAGTTGCGCAGGGTCCAATTCAATTCAGTTGCGTCACAACGCACCATCAGACGCGCAGGATCCTGAGTATGTTCCGTGATTCAGCTGCGTAAATTTTCGGCGACTACGGATGTTCTCAGGCAGCGTCGATCTGCAACAGCACCTCTCTGACTTTGTGAAACTCCGAAGCCTTGTCGAAGAAATGATCGGCGCCGCACTCTCGGCTCGCAATCCGGTAATCATCGGATGGATGATTCGTAACTACGATGACTGCTTCGGGTCGACTAGCGCTGGCCCGCAATTGCTTCAACACCTGGAAGCCACTGCCGCCACGTAACTGGATGTCGAGGATCAGCACGCGAGGTTGTGACACGCGCATGCCCTCGATAGCGGCAGCGACTGCATCGGCGCTGCCCACCACCTTGGCATTCGGAATGTCACCCACGGCTTCCACCAGCCGCTCCATGACCGCCGGAGAATCCTCGACGATATAGATCGTCAGCTCGGCCCCGGCAGTCATGATCCAACTGTCTCATTCCACCAGTTGGTTGCGGACGGCGTAAGCCGCGATCTCGGCATTACTGCGCATTCCCATCTTCTCGAGGATGCGCGCCCGATACGTGCTCACAGTCTTCACGCTCAGGCCAAGCTCGTTGGCCATCACTGCCGGCGAGACGCCACGCGCGATACGCGTGAACACCTGCAGCTCGCGCTCCGACAGCCGGTTGTGCATCGGGCCCTCTTCATCGGCCGCGCACTCGGAGGCCAGTAACTCGGCCACCAGTGGCGTGATGTAGCGGCGCCCGGTGCCGACCGCTCGCACGGCCTTCACCAGCTCCTCGGGCACGATCATCTTCGGCACGTAGCCGTTCGCCCCGGCCCGCATCAAGCGGACCGCGAAGCTGCGCTCCGGGTGCATGCTCAGCACCAGGATCGCCAGCTCCGGCTGATCGCGCTTCAGTTGCTTCAACAGATCGATGCCGCTCTGGCCGGGCAGTGTGATGTCGAGCACCACGACATCGACCTGCAAGCCATTACGCAACTGTTGAAGCGCATCCTCGGCGGAGCCGGCTTCGGCGACGACCTGCAGATCCTGTTCTTCCGCCAGCATCTCGCGCACACCGGCGCGAAGGATGGCGTGGTCATCGACGATCAATACACGGATCGGCGTGTGCATGGCTTGCAACACGTCCCTGGCCTCGTTCTCCCGAGAGCCTAGTTCGGTTGGGTTCAACATCGTTGTGGTACCTCGGTCATTGCTTCACGGAGGTCGCCCCCCTGCAGGGTGGTGATGGCCACGTCCTGACCGTCATTCAGGCCCTGGTCCATGGCCAGCCCTTGCGCACGGTATGCGTTGAGGCGGTTGTACAAAGTCTTCAGACTCACCCCCAGCAACGCCGCCGCGCGGGTCTTGTTTCCCCCGCATTTCTGCAGCGTCGCGAATATCATCCAGCGCTCCACGTCGGCCAGGTTGGTGCCGACCGGGATGCGTAATGCCACAGGTGCCGGCGCTAGCGTGCGCTCGCTACCCACCCCTGATTCCTCGCCCGAATCCTGGTCATCGCCCGCATAGGCGCGATGATCGTTGTGGGTCGCTCTTTCGACATGATTCTCCATGCGCTCGCTCCTGACGGTCAGCTTTACACTCGTGGCCCGATGGATCACAACGGCATCAGGGGAAGGAAAAGTTCCCAACAAAGTGAAGTTCGTACCGTCAGACGTTTCCTACGTATTGACGCCGACCCCACAATGGCACCCCTTTGGGGCAAAACCCCAGCTTCATGCCGACATCGCAGTCGCATTGGTGGCTGGAATGAACGCCTCGACGATGGTCCCGGTGCCTTCATCCGGTTTTCGGATCTGGAAACGGCCGCCCATCTGACGCATCCGTTCCCGCATGCCCACGATGCCATGCGACTTGGGCTTGCTCAGCGACTCTTCCGCGACCCCGACGCCGTCGTCGATGATCCGCAAGCGAATGCCGCCGTCCTCGCGCGCCAGGATCACCCGCACCTTGCTCGCTTGCGCATGCTTGGCGATGTTGGTCAGCGACTCCTGCGCGATCCGATAGAACGCGATCGACCAGGACGGATCCAGGTCATCGAAGTCCTCTTGCACGTCCACCTCGCAGGGGATGCCGGTGCGACGGGTGAACTCGCGACAATGTGAGCGCATGGCGAAGGCGAGCCCCAGGTTGTCCAGGTGGCTGGGCCGCAGCCCTTCGATGACCTCGTGCTTGAGCTCGACGGTCTCGCTCAACATTTTCAATGCCCGTTGCAGACGTTCCTTCACTTCACGCGCGCCTTCGGGCAGACGGCGTTGAATCCAGTTCAAGTCCATGTTGATCGCGGTGAGATTGCTGCCCAGCGTGTCATGCAACTCGCGCGCGAGCTTGGCCTTCTCCTCTTCGGAGACGCGGATCAAGTGCTGGGACAGTTCGGTGAGCTCGGAGGTGCGCTGCTCGACCTGCTCGTTCAACTCCTGATTCGCCTCAAGCATCGCGTTCTCGGCGGTCTCCCGATCGCGCACATATTTACGAAGTAGTTTGTTCAGGCCAATCAGCACCGCGACCGTGACGACTGTCGTCAGCAATGCCAGCCCGCCGGCGACCAGCAAGTCGCGCAACACCTCTCGACGCAACGCTTCGATGCGTGCGTCCTCCTCCGCCATCATGCGATCGACGATGCCTCGCACCCGATCCATCGTCGTGGTCGCGCGCTCGGTGCCCGCAACGTCAGCCGTGCCGTTCGGCCCAGGCTGCGGACTGCGACTGATCGTTGCCTTCAGGCGGCTGACGGCCGCGGCGGTGAGGCTCTCCAGGTCGGCAATATCTTTTTGCCGGGCGGCGTTATCGGCGGTCAGCGTGCGCAGCTTCTCCAGCTCGCTACGCCAGCTGCGCATCGCTACGTAATAGGGCTCGAGATATCCCGTCTGACCGGTAAGCAAATAGCCGCGCTGGC
Source organism: Steroidobacter flavus (assembly GCF_042651805.1). NCBI lineage: Bacteria > Pseudomonadati > Pseudomonadota > Gammaproteobacteria > Steroidobacterales > Steroidobacteraceae > Steroidobacter > Steroidobacter flavus. The sequence continues at coordinate 1,301,709 of NZ_JBHSDU010000003.1, forward strand.
CCGATTCCGCCGCCGTGATCACCGATTGAAACGTGCTGAGCGAGCGCTTGATCTCGTACGAGCGTGCGTATTGAGCGTGCGAATCGATGGTTGCGCCGACGTTGATGACCAGCAGGGTGGCATTGACCACCAGCAACGCGATCGAGATCACGATCACGATGCGCACGTGCAGCGGCACACCGCCGGACGCCGCCGGCGGTGTGTTCAGGGATGCATTCGGCACCTGCCCGCTCTGAGTAACGTCGCCCATGAACTCCTGTGCACTGACCGCTGTGACCAGCAACGACTGTGAACATTTCTTGGTTCCTTCGTCAGCCGTGGCCGACGGACGCCCCCCATGCCCCTGCTAACAATTGCAAACTGCCATTGCTCCGGATTGTGCGAGGAACCTTGCATTACATCGGCACGTTATCGACGCGAATTCCACGAGGAACCGGCCCTTCCGCAGGAGGATTCCAGCCGGTACGAGTGGTTACTACGAGTGGTTACTTAGTCAACAGACCGCGAGGTCACAGACGAGGATAGTGAGATGACCCGAACCAATATTTATTTGATTCTCGCCGCAGCCGGCCTGGCGCTGGCGGGCTGCAACAAGGCGGAGTCGCCTTCCGAAGTTCAGCATGACGTGACGAATGCACAAGCCGAAGCGCGCAAGGATGTGACAGAGGCGCAGGCCGATGCTCAGGAGAAGATGGCGGATGCGCAGAAGGACGTGGCCGATGCACAGGCTGATCACGACGCGGACGATGTGGCCGATCAGGCCCGCGACGCAAGTGAGACCGCCGCGCAAGGCGATTTCAAAGTCGCCGTAGCACGCGCCGAAGCCACGCATAAGATCGCTGTCGAGAAGTGCGAGGCCCTGCAAGGCAACGCCCAGGAAGACTGCAAAGCTCGCGCCGATGCGGACCTGGAGAATGCCAAGCGTGCGGCCGAAGCGCGTCGCGACGGCGCGGGTTAAGCTAGAGTCAACCAACCAGAACTTTTATTAGTTCAGGAGCGAGGGAATATGGCACGGCAAACCACGGCGGCATTGTTGTTGGCCGCCATCATGGCTTCGACCGTCGTCGGCTGCTCGTCGACCCCGACGCAGCAATCGACCGGTCAGGCCATCGACGATGGCGTCGTCACGGCGAAGGTCAAGGCCAAGCTCATCGAGGATCCGGTGACCAAGGCGCATCAGATCAACGTCGAGACGTTCAAGGGCACGGTCCAGCTGAGCGGCTTCGTCGAGACCGACCAGGCTCGGAACCGGGCGCTGCAACTGGCGCGGGATGTCGATGGCGTCAAGAGCGTCAAGGACGCGCTGGAGATCCGCAAGGGCGGTTAACCCGCCTGCCAGGCGGAAGGCACCGAGGGCGGGTGAGCGATCACCCGCCCTTTTGTTATGTCGTACGTCTGAATCCGAACGATGCGGGGCTGCGTATAACCCAGCGCTTCGCCTTCGAAGCGCCCATTTTTTATGTGAGGGATGGCATCGATGACCCACGGCAAGAAACTCTCTACGCTCGCTCTGGCCACCGCGGCCGCTGTGATGTTCAGCACCGCGCCGCTGACCGCCAGCGCGGCGGATGAAGCCAAGGTGAAATGCGAAGGCGTGAATGCGTGCAAGGGCACCACCGCCTGCGCCACGGCGGCCAATGCCTGCGCCGGCAAGAATGCCTGCAAGGGCACCGGCTTCCTGATGCTGAGCAAGGCTGACTGCGACGCCGCCAAGGCCAAGCTGAAGAAATAATTCAGCTTCAGGCCCGGTCTGATAGGGTCAGGACGGCGCGGTCTTCCGTCAGCGGCCGCGCCGTTTCCTGATCGCTCGAGAGTATTCAGTGCCCAAATCGACTTCTCATCCCCCGCTGGGCTTCGGGCTCGGCGTCCGCCCGACTCATTACGAGGCCTTGCTCGGCGAGCGCAAAGGCAGCGTCAGCTGGCTCGAGGCGCTGACCGAGAACTATCTGCTCCCCGGCGGCAAGCCGCTGCATTATCTGGAACGGCTGCGCGCCGAATATCCAATCGTGCTCCACGGCGTGTCGCTCTCCATCGGCAGCACCGACCCGCTGAATGAAACGTATCTGCGCGAAGTGAAAGCGCTGGCCGACCGCGTCGAGCCCGCGTGGGTGTCCGATCATCTGTGCTGGACCGGCGTCGATGGCGTGAACCTGCACGACCTGATGCCGCTGCCGTTCACGGAAGCGGCGCTCAAGCATGTCGTGTCACGCATCGCCGCCGTTCAGGAACGACTCGGCCGCCGGCTGGTGCTGGAAAACGTGTCGAGCTATGTGAGCTTCACCCGCTCCGATATGACCGAATGGGAATTCCTGCGCGAAATTGCCGAGCGCGCCGACTGTCACCTGCTGCTGGATGTGAACAACGTGTATGTCAGCAGCGTGAACCATAACTTCGATCCGATGGCTTATCTGCGCGGCATTCCGGTGGAGCGCGTCCAGCAGCTTCATCTCGCCGGCCATCGGAACATGGGCAACTATCTCATCGACACGCACGATGAGCCCGTCTGCGAAGCGGTGTGGGCATTGTTTCATGCGGCTGTCGAGCGCTTCGGCCCCGTGTCCACGATGATCGAGCGCGACGACAACATTCCCGAGCTGGAGGTCTTGCTCGCGGAGCTCGAGCGAGCCCGCGACATCACGGCAACCGCGCAGAAATCGAAGTCCGCCGCATGAGCGCTCAACACGACACGCACGCGCTGGCCGAACTGCAGCGGGATTTTCAACGCCATGTCATGCATGGTCACGAGCGCATCGTCGATGCGGTCGACGGCTCGGCGAGCGTGCCTGCGACGCTGCGCCTGAGCATTTATTCCGAAGCGTATCGACTGCGCCTGACCGAGGCGCTGGCGAGCACACTGCCTCGCCTGCAACAGTTGCTCGGCAAAGAACAATTCGCCGAGCTCGCCGGCGAATACATCGATCTGTGCCCGTCGAGCTATCCCTCGATTCGCTGGTTCGGCGATCGGCTGCCGCAACTGCTGACGAAATCGTTTCCCGATCGGCCCTGGCTGGCCGAACTGGCCACCTGGGAGTGGACCATCGCCGCTGCTTTCGATGGCGCCGATGCCGAAGCCGTCGGCATCGACGCGCTGGCTGCAGTCGCGCCGGAGCAATGGCCGTCGCTGACGTTTCAGTTTCATCCGACAGTGCAGGTGCTGGCGATGCACACCAATGCGCCGGTGTTATTCAAGGCGCTGTCGGCGGATGACCCGCCGCCCGAACCCGTCGTCTTCGAGGAGCCGCAGTCCTGGCTGATCTGGCGCGAAGCGCTCAAGACTCAGTACCGCTCGCTGTCACCGGACGAGAGTGCGGCATTGGACGTCATGCGTAACGGCGGCTCGTTCGAAATGCTCTGCGACACGCTGTGCAACTGGCACGACGCCGAGGCCGTGCCCGCCCAGGCCGCCGGTTTGCTCAAGCGCTGGGTGGTCGAGCAAATGATCGTCGGAGTATCCTAGCGGCCCGCAACTTTTCGCCCGCTCACCGCCTATGTCCTTCGTTTTCCCGCCGCCGGCGCCCGCCGCCGTCGCCATCGTCGGGCGCACCGAGCGCTTTCCTGTGCATCGCATTTATTGCGTCGGTCGCAACTACGCGGCGCACGCACGGGAGATGGGCAAAGATCCGGAGCGCGAAGCCCCGTTCTTCTTCACCAAGCCGGCCGATGCCATCGTCGCTAACGGCGCGCGGATTCCGTTCCCGTCCCGCACCTCCGATCTGCATCACGAGATCGAGCTGGTGGTCGCGATCGGCACGGGCGGCGCGAACATCGGGATCTCTCAAGCGCTGTCGCATGTCTTCGGTTATGCCGTCGGCATCGATCTGACGCGTCGGGACTTGCAGGCGGAAGCGAAAGACAAAGGCCGTCCGTGGGATACCGCCAAGGGCTTCGACCGGTCGGCGCCCATCACGGCCATCACGCCGGCCGACGATGTGAAGCTCGATGCCAGCAAGATCTGGCTCAAGGTGAACGGCGCGCTGCGCCAGCAAGGTGCGATTGCGGACATGATCTGGAACGTGCCGGAAATCGTCGCCGAACTGTCCACGCTGTTCGAGCTCGCGCCCGGCGATCTGATCTATACCGGCACCCCCGCGGGGGTCGCGGCCATCAAGCCGAACGATGCGTTGGAAGGCGGCGTCGACGGGCTGGAAACGCTCAAAGTGACTTTGGTATGAAGCTGTACAACTACTTTCGCAGCTCGGCCGCGTTCCGGGTGCGCATCGCGCTGAACCTCAAGGGACTGGAATACGGCTATATTTCCAAGGCGTTCCTGAAGAACGAGCATCGCGCTCCGGAGTATCTGGCGGTCAATCCACAAGGCTTGATTCCGGCGCTCGAGGTCGATGGCACCGTGATCTCACAATCGCTCGCCATCATCGAATATCTCGACGAGCTGCACCCGCAGCCGCGGCTGTTGCCGGCCGACCCGCTGGCTCGCGCGCAGGTGCGCTCCATGGCGCTCGCGATTGCCTGTGACATTCATCCGCTGAACAATCTGCGCGTGCTGAATTATCTACGTCAGGAGCTGGCGCAGAACGACGACGGCGTGAATACCTGGTATCGACACTGGGTTGCAGAAGGTTTCCGCGGACTGGAGCAGCAAGTCGCGAAACATTCCAGCACGCGCCGGCATTGTTTCGGCGACAGCCTGTCGCTGGCCGACGTGTGTCTGGTGCCGCAGATGTACAACGCACGGCGTTTCAACTGCGATCTCACGCCGTTCCCGACGCTGGTCGCCATCACGACTCATCTGGAATCGTTGCCCGCGTTCGACACGGCACGGCCGGAAGTCCAGCCCGACGCCAGATAAACTCACAGAGCGAACATTCATGAAGCCAGCGGGAAGTTTGGTGTGCGTCGGGATCGGCATGACCCTGGGAGCGCACCTCACGCCGCTGGCGCGCGATTACATTCAGAACGCCGACGTGGTGTTCACCGGGCTGTCCGACGGCATCATCGAGATGTGGATCGCGCGCATGAACGGCGACGTGCGCAGCCTGCAGGCGCTGTATCGCGAAGGTAAGTCGCGCATGGACACCTACCGCGAAATGGTGGACACGATGCTGGCGGAAGTCCGCGCCGGCAAGCGCGTCTGTGCCGCCTTTTACGGGCATCCCGGCGTGTTCGCCTGGCCGACGCACAAGGCCATCGAGATCGCGCGCAGCGAAGGTTACAGCGCGCATATGGAGCCGGGCGTGTCGGCGGCCGATTGCATGTATGCCGACCTGGGCTTCGATCCCGGCAAATATGGCTGCCAGCATTACGAAGCCAGTCAGTTCATGTTCAACCGGCGCCGACTCGACACGGCCGCCTATCTGATTCTGTGGCAGGTGGGGCTGTCGGGCGATCAGTCGTTGACACGTTTTTCCACCGGCGCCGCTTATCGCCAGGTGCTGGTCGATGTGTTGAGTCGCGACTATCCCCTGGACCACGAAGTGATCCTGTATCAGGCAGCAACGCTGCCCACGTTCCGCCCCAAGATCGTTCGCGTGCCACTCGGCGAGCTGCCCACCGCCGAGGCGGACATGCACTTCACATTGGTGATCCCGCCGGCACAGCCATTGCAACCCGATCATCACACCCGCGAGCGTCTGTCCGCGCTCGATCGCGATCTGGGACTGGCCGTACAGGGCTGAGTGGCAACACCGTGCACGTGTTTCCAGTCGAGACGGCCCGGCTGCGCATGCGCCCCATCGTCGCCGCCGACGCGCCGCTCTTTGAGCATCTGTATACGGACGCCGAGACCATGCGCTTCATCGGTGCACCCCTCGCGCCCGAACGTGCGGCCCGAAGTTTTCGAAGTGCGCTCGCCGGCATGCAACGCCAGCCCATCGAGCAGCTGTTTCTCACCGTGGTGGAAAAGGCGTCACAAGCCGATGTCGGAATTTGCAGCCTGCAAAACCTGGATGCTGCTGACCGGAGCGTACAAGCCGGCGTGATGTTCATCGAAGCGGCGCGTGCCCGGGGCTATTCCAAGGAAGGCTTCACCGGCCTGATCCAGCAAGTCTTTGCGCAGTTACCGGTGGATGAGCTGTGGGTGCAGTTTGCAACCGACCACGTGGCTGTGCAGCGGGCTGTGCTTAGCGTAGGCTTTGCACGCCGTGGCCACGCCACGGATGGGCAAGGGAATGCCTGGGCGGTTCATCGCAATTCGTGGTCGCCGCCGTCCGCCTTTCGGAACGCGCGGTAGGAACCGGCTCATGCTGGGCAGGACGCCCGAATGCCGGGGACGCAGGGATGCGTAGGACCGGCCTCCCTGCCCGTCCGGCTCGTTGCCCCGGGATCATTCTTGTACCGTCTGTTGGCTTCGAAACAGGCATAATTCTGTTAAGTCACGACTGTCCCCGCTGGCGTTAATGTTTCTGTGGAGCGTTCGAGAGCCCGCCCGCGGCGATTGTCCTAGGCTTATTACAACTCCAGCTGCACGGGCAGCGGTCGTACCCAACAACAATCGGGGTGAGGAGGAGCGCATCGTGTCCAATGTCGTGGATCTGTTGGAGAGAATGGGTCAGAGCTCGCGGCTGCAGTCGCTGACCGGCGAGCAGCTGGCGCAGGAACTGGCACAGTCGGGCCTCGAGCCGGCCGTGCAGGCGGCCATCGTGCAGCAGCGCCCGCGTCAGCTCGAGGAGCTGATCGGCGCCAGCCACAATGTCTGCTGTCTGGTCCATGCACCCCAGGACGAAGAGCCTGAGGACGACGAGCCCGAAGACAAACGTCTCGAACTGTCAGCTCACCGTGTCGCCCGAGCGGGTTGAACAATCGCGTGTCCGTAAAGATTCCGCCCGGCACTGGCTGTTGGGCGGAATCGCTTCTCTATGCCTGTTCGCCGGTCAGCCTCTCCTGGCGGCCGAGACGGAAGATGTTGCCGCCATGTTGCAACGGGCGGACGCCGTCAAAAGCGTCGACCCCGCCGAATTCACCCGGCTGATCGATCAACTGCACAGCCAGTTCAATGACTTGTCGGCGCAGCAGCGCGAACACCTGCAGTACTTGCAGGGCTGGCGCTTCGCCTATTCCGGCGACTACGCCAAAGCCATTCCCTTGCTGGAGTCCCTCGTCGATAGCGCGAGCGATCCGACTCTGCAATTCCGCGCCGGCTCGACCGCCACGAATGTACGTGCATTGTCCACGCAATACGAAGGCGCGTTCCTGCAACTCAACAAGCTGTTGAACAAATTGCCTGAGGTGACGGACCCGGACGCCCGTTTGCAGGGCATGTCGGTGGCCGCCGATCTTTACACGCTGGTAGGCGAGTACGACCTGGGTATTCACTACGCCCAGCTGGTCGTCAAAGAAAACGCTCGTGGCCGCGGAGTATGCCGGGGCGAGCAGATCCGCCTCGACGCCCTGTGTAAGAGCAAGCGGATCAAGGCGGACGATCCTTCGCTGCCCGCCGCCATCAACGCCTGTTTACAACAAGGCGAATCGCTGGCCGCCAACGCGATTCGCACCACGCAAGCGCGTTTGTTCCTGCGCGAGCATCGCTTGGACGACGCCATTAGCTTGCTCGAACGACATTACAGCGAGGTGGAGCAATCGCGCTATCCGCGCGGCATCTCCGAGTGGGAATCGTTGATGGCGCAGGCGTATCAACAGCGCGGCGCCGGCGTCAATGCGCAGCGCATGGCATCGCGCGCGGTCGAGCACGCCGTCAAGGATCAATTCACACCGCCGCTGATCGGTGCGTATCGCGTGCTGTACGAAGAGGCGGAGAAACATGGCGATATCACCAGCGCCATCGCTTACCTGAAGAAATCCGCCGCCGCGGACAAGGCTTATCTCGACGACGTGACCGCGCGCCAGCTCGCCTATGAGCGCGTGAAGTCGAACACCTTGTCGACCAAATCGCAGCTCGAAGCGCTCAATCAGGAAAACAAGCTGCTGCAGCTGCAGGGCCAGCTCGATAGCAAGGCCGCCGAAACCAGCCGGCTGTATATCGCGCTGTTGATGCTGGTCGTGGTGTTCATTGCGCTGTGGGCTTATCGGACCAAGCGCTCGCAGCTGCATTTCATGAAATTGTCACAAGTGGACAGCTTGACCGGCATCTCCAACCGGCCGCGTTTCATCCAGCTTGCCGAAGCCGTGCTCGAGACCGCGCGGAAGTCACAACAGCAGGCCAGCGTGGTCCTGTGCGACCTGGATCATTTCAAATCCATCAACGACCGCTTCGGCCATGCCGCCGGCGATCATGTGCTGCGCCAGGCGGTGATCGCCTGTCAGAGTCATTTGCGCGTCAGCGATATCTTCGGACGCGTCGGCGGCGAAGAGTTTGGCATCGTGCTGCCGGGCTGCGGCCTGGAGGACGCGAAACAACGCGCCGAACGACTGCGCGTGGCGTTGAACGAAATCGATCCCACCTACCAGGGTGAGCGCTGCCAGGTGTCCGGCAGTTTCGGTGTCACATCGACTGAAGTGTCGGGCTACGAGCTGCGTCAGCTGCTGGCGCATGCCGACGCGGCGCTGTATCGAGCCAAAGCCGCCGGCCGCGATCGCGTGCTGCCCTATGACGGCAAGATCGTTCCCCAGGAGCAGCCGGATCCCCCCATCGACGACGAGCTCCGTAACCTCGGTCACGCCTGAGCCCGGGCAATAGTTACGCACTGTTGCTCCTCGCCTCGGCGTAACACTTAGTTACAATAGTCCCGGGCGCGTTCAGCAGTCATTGGTCATGATGCGAAACGGGCCCCCGACGTGATCCCATGACCGACTCTCGCCATATTCTGATCGTCGACGACGATCGCGAAATACGCACCCTGCTGGGCGATTACCTGCAGAAGAACGGTTATCGCGCCACTGCGGTCGCCGACGGCAAAGCCATGCGCCGCGCGCTCGAGCAATCGCATGTCGACCTGATCGTGCTCGACCTGATGCTGCCCGGCGAAGACGGCCTGAAGCTCACGCGCGAGCTGCGCACCCAGTCCCAGATTCCGATTCTCATGCTCACCGCGCTGGGCGAAGAAATCGATCGAGTCGTGGGCCTGGAGGTCGGCGCCGACGATTACTTGTCGAAGCCGTTCAGTCCACGCGAGCTGGTGGGAAGAATCAAAGCAATCCTGCGGCGGACGGCCCACATGCCGCGCGATCCCGTGCAGAGCACCGTCAATGTTTATCGCTTCGGCGATTGGAAACTCGACGTCACCGCGCGCTCGCTCACACACATCGACGGCTCACAACATGCGCTCAGCGGCGCCGAGTTCCGTCTGCTCTCCATTCTGCTGGCCCATCCGACGAGAGTGTTGTCGCGCTCGCAGTTGATGGAGCTGCTGCGCGGTCGTGACATCGATCCCTTCGATCGCAGCGTCGACGTGCGCATCAGCCGCCTGCGCCAGGTACTGCGCGACGACGCGCGCTCGCCGAAAATCATCAAGACGATTTACGGCGAAGGCTATGTGATGGGCGTGCCCGTCGAGCAGGAATAATGGCCCGACCGCTGCTGCCGGACACGCTGTTCGGGCGCCTGTTCGTAGCGACAGTGGCCGTGATCGGCGCCATGCTGATCGTGTTTATCCTGCTCATCGTGCGCGAGCGTCGCGAGCTGGCGCTGCTCGACAGCGGCGCCGGCAGCTCGGCGAACACCATCGCCGAAACGAGCCAGTATCTGGCGGGGCTGTCGATGGAAGCGCGCGACGATGCACGCCTGAAACTACGCGAGCAACGCCTCTCACCGTACGACGTTCGCCCACCCCCGCCGCGGATGCAGGATGCAGAGCAAGCCGCGCTGGAGCGTCAGTTCGCCGCTCATCTGCAACGTCAGCTCGGCTCGGAATACAAAGTTTCCACCGGTCCGCCGCGAGCCCGCCGCGGCGACGTCATTCCGCTGTTCATTTTCCGTCCTAACGAACCGCCGCCCGGTCCGCCGCCGCCGAACATGATGCCGCGTCGTGATCGGGTCTTCGACGTCACTGTGACTTTGCCGGACGGTGACAAAGCCGTCTTTCGCACCATCGCGCCTCGCCTGGGCCCTCGCTTGCCGCGACAGATTTTCTTCGAGCTCGGTTTCCTCGCCCTGGCACTGGGCATCGTGCTCTATGCGGTCGCGCGTACCATCACTCGTCCGCTCGGCGATCTCGCTCGCGCGGCCGATGCAGTGGGTCGCGGCGCGACCGGTACGCCGCTGAAGGAAAGCGGCGCGCGAGAAATCCGTCGTGCCACACGAGCATTCAATGCCATGCAAGAGCGCTTGCGGCGTTATCTCGACAGCCGCACTCAAGTGCTCGCAGCGATGTCACATGACTTGCGCACGCCTCTGACTCGACTTCGACTGCGCGTCGAATCCATCGACGACGATCAGCTGCGTCAACGCCTGGTCGAAGATCTGGATGAGATGTCGAACATGATCCGCGGCGCGCTCGGCGTGTTTCGCGGCCTGAACGATGACGAAGCGGCCGTGCCCGTCGACATCAATGCGCTCGCGCTGGACGTGCAACGGCAACATGTGGAGCTGGGCGGCGATGTCACCGTCGTCGGCACAGCACGAGCGCCGTACGTCGGCAAACCGCTCGCGTTGAAACGCTGTCTCGGCAACCTGGTGCAGAACGCGATCCGGCACGGCGTGCGCGCCACGATCGAGATCGATGACGGCCCGAAGCTCGTGCTACGAGTCCAGGACGAAGGCCCCGGCATTCCCGAAGACATGCTGGAAAAAGTATTCGAGCCGTTCTTTCGCCTCGAGCAATCGCGCAACCGGGACACCGGCGGCACCGGCCTCGGCCTGAGCATCGCTCGGGACATCGCGCAGGCGCACGGAGGTTCACTATCTCTCCACAATCGTCAGGAGGGCGGTCTGGAGGCCCGGCTGGCACTGCCTCGCGAAGCCACAAGCCACTGACCGCACAGGGATTTTGACCCTTCACAGTTGGTAACGATTGATTACCGCACTGGCTTTCGAGACCACTTATTCTGCAAGCGTGTTCTCAGGCCCCTCAATGGAGAGATGCAATGAAATCCAAAGTCACCCTGCTTGCGCTTGCCTGGCTTGCCAGCGGCGTGGCCTTTGCCGCCGACACGACGACGGCGACCACCACCCCGCCCGCGCGGGTCGCCCCGGGTCCGGACATGGACCGGCTGGCGCTGCTGCTCGACCTGAACTCGTATCAGAAGACCGAAGTCGAGAAGATCCTGAAGGAGCAGCACGAAAAGATGCGCTCTGAATTCGAAGCCGCGCGTGCCGCCGGCGCTGCTCGCCCGTCGCGCGATGAGATGAAGGCCAAGCGCGAGCAGGCCAAACAGGAGCTGCAGACCAAGCTGAGCGCAGTTCTGGATGAAACGCAGTTGAAGAAACTCGAAGCGCTGCACGAGCACGGCCGTGGCCCCGGCCCGGGTCGTGGCTTCGGCAAGCATGACCGCGGCGATAAGGATGCCGCGGCCACCGAAAGCTCGAGCAACTAACGAGCGATGCGACGGCGGTGACTGTCACCGCCGTCGCTGCCGAAGTTATAACTTCTACTTGACCGAAATCTGACCCACCGCCAGCCCGCTCACGCCGGCCGGCAACGCGCCCAGATCCGTGGCGCGACCGTTACTCAGATCGATCGAATACAAGCGCGTCGCGGTGCCCACCGTGAGTGCCGCGAAGCCCGAGCCCGTCGCTGGCGATGCGGAGGTCGTCACTCGCACGTTCGCTGGAATGTCGAAGCCATTCGCTTCGGTGAAGTCCAGCGTGGCGCCATTCAACGTGATGGTCTGCGCCGCCGTCAGCACGCCGTTGTTCGGCGGGTTCTGGATGAACAGCGAGTTGCTGACCGGATCGATCACGTATTGCGTCGTCACACCGCCCATGAGCGATTGACCGAAGCTGTTGGTATATGCGGCCGCGGTCACACCCGTCGAGCCTGCGGGTCCACCGTTGATCGAGCCGTCGGGATTGGTCCCCGTGGCGGTTGCGTCGCCGTCGACCGCCGCGCCGTTGTTCGGATTGAGCCGGAAGTTCAAGCCGGTCCCCGTGACGACGCGAATACGATCGACCGTGGGATTGAAGTCGAACCCGTAGCCCGCGCTCACCGGCGGCAGATCGACAGGCACACCCGCCGCTGTTACGAACGCGACCGTGCTGGCCGTTCCGACGACACTCGCCATGCCCGTCTGCGGATCGATGATATAGACGGTGCCAGTATCCGTCGTGGCATTCACACCGAACGAGAACAACTGACCGGTTTGCGGACGGTAGTCGATGCCAACCAATGTTTCTCCGATCGTGATGCCGCCGATCGTCACGGTCGCGGGCGTCGCCAGCGCGGTGCTCAGCAGCCGGAATAACTGCGTGCCGTCGGCAGAGAGCGCAAACAACGGCGGCGTCGTTGCGGGCGACTGAAGCGCGACGCCGATGATGCCCGCGGGACCGACCGGGCCCAACGTCGTCACTGCGCCCGTCGAGAGATTGATGTTGACCAGCTCATCCTGCGTGCGACCCGAAGCCCGCACCACCGCCGTGCCCAACCCGGTTGCCACTGAGTTCGACGCGGTCACCGCCACCGTCGAAGGAATGTCGAAGCCCTGCACCGTCTCGACCGGCACCGACAGCAGCATGCACATGGTCTGCGTGCCATTGTTCGGTGGATTCTGAATGCACAGCGAATCGATCGTTTGATCGAGCGTGTACTGGGTCGTCATGGCGGCGTTCGTCACACTGTTCGTATACGCCGTTTCCTGCACCGACACGGTCGGGCCGTTGATCCCGCCGTCCATTTGCGTGCCCGTGGCAACCGCATCGAAGTCCACCAACGCGCCGTTGTTGGGATTGATGCGGAAGTTCTGACCGGCGCTGTTCACGACGCGCACCCGATCGACGGTCGGGTTGAAGTCCATGCCGAAGACCGTGTTCGCATCGGCACCGACACGCACCGCCGTCACGCCATCGGCGGCAGTGAAGCTGCCAGCGGTTCCGATCGCCGTCGCCGTCGCCGTCTGCGAAGAAATATTGTAAAGCTGAACGGTGCCGGCGGTGGCGTTGTAGCCGAGGCCATACAGGAAGCCGTTCTGCGGCCGCCGATCGATGCTGACCAGGACGTCGCCCATGTTCACGCCCGCAATCGTGACGGGCGTATCGAAGCCGGCTGCGGCAATCGAAGGAAAGGCCGCGAGCATGTTGTTCGACAACAGTGCATTGCTGTCGAGCGGCGGCGACGTGACGATCTGCGAATACGCGCGGCTGTCCATGCCGAAGTTGTTGGTGGCGGCGACGGTGAATGTGAAAGTGCCGGCGGCCGTCGGCGTGCCCGTGTACGCGCCCGTCGTGGCGTTCAGCGTGAGGCCCGGCGGCAACGTGCCCGAGGCCACGCTCCACATCACGGTGTCGCCCGAAGAAACGAATGTCGCGCTGAAGGCCACTCCCAACGACGCCGACGCGAGCGGCGAGGCCGGCGCGGAGATGCTTGGGCGACGCCGCTCGTCATCGCCGTTATCGCTACAGGCGGTCAGCAAGGACGCGCAGATCAGGACTGCGACCGAGCCCAACTTCATCACTCTCATGGGAGAATCCCTTGTGGTTTGCATCGCACGTGCGACGCGAAAGCGCGCACGACCGGTCCGTGATCGTTCAGCTCACGGTTGAATCTGCAGCGTTATTCGAGAACCGGCCCGCGTGCGGATGCAGAACTGTCGCGGATTACAGTGTCTGGCGTGGGCGACATGCTGATCCTCTGTTGAAAAAAGCCATCCTGACTTTTTTCAAGTCGCTTGCGAAAGGCGCGACTTTCGCGGCGCTCCACGCTAAATTTGCCGCGGTTCACCATAGGAAATTCTCTTGAATTGGCTGGCCCACGTTTTTCTGTCCGAGCCCGATGTCGAGTTTCGCCTCGGCAATCTGCTGGCCGATATCGTCAGAGGAGAAGAGTTGCGCCGGATGAGCGCGAGCTTCCAGCGCGGCGTGCAAAAACATAAGCAGATCGACGCGTTCACCGACTCGCATCCGCTGGTGAAGCGCAGCCGCTCGCGGGTGAGCGCTGGCTTCCGTCGTTTCAGCGGCGTGCTCGTGGATGTTTTCTACGATCACTTGCTGGCGACCAGCTGGGATCGTTACTCGCCCATCGTGCTCGACGCCTTCACCGCAAAGTTCTACGCCGACATCGAGTCCAGCAAGATCGAGCTGCCATCGTCGGCGCGCGTGACCATCGATCGGATCATTCGCCACGACCTGCTCGGCTCGTACCGACGCATCGAAGGCGTGGAGCACTCGCTCCGTCGTTTATCCGCTTATTTGTCCTCGCGCTGGCAGCGGGAGTTTGCGTTGGAAAAAGGGGTCGCCGACTTGATTGCGCAGCGCGCCGGCTTCGATGCCGACTTCGCCGAGTTCTTTCCGCAGCTGCAAGCTGCAGTAACCGAGAGACGTTAGCGCCCCTTTTGCTGACGTCGAAAAAATCGACACTCCCGGCCTTTACCTCGGAAGGTCCGTACATTAGGACTTCCGACCACTGACACTCTGTTTTTATTGGATTAGGTTGGCCTGCAGAGCAAGCCCGCTTTGCGCTGTGGCGCAGCAGGGGTGCCACCCTTGGGGAGTAGCGCATGCCCACCGATACTGCGCGAGTAAAACTGGAACTGGCGTCGGGACGAAACGAAATCACCGCGCCGTTCTATCAAACCGCCCAACGCCGGCGGAACCCACAACTCGAATCGGAGCCAGTATCGGTGGATGCGCCGGCCACGGCGCCGACCGTCGTCGATGTGCCGCTCGCCGCCGCACCACCACCTGCGCAAGTGTCAGTGCCACTTGCCGCGCCGGAAGTAAGTCACGAGCAACGCGGCGGCCGTACGCCCTGGATTGCATTCGCCATCGCTATCGTGTCGGTGGGGTTCGCGGTGTGGTGGGTCATGGCTCAGCGCATTCCCGACATCGATCCGCGCGAAGTGATCGCTCGCAATCTCAACGATGCGCACACCGCGATGGCTGACGGCCGTTACTCCGATCCACCGGAGCGCAGCGCCTTTCACTACTACAGCACCGTGCTCGCGCTCGATCCCAACAATCACGATGCGATCGCCGGGATCGATGCCATTGCCGATCGTCATCTCACCAATGCGCGAGTGTTGTTGGCACAGCACCGAATCGCCGAAGCCGGCGTCGCACTGGAAAAGGCGCGACGGGTGCGGCCGGATCACAATGGCCTTCCGGTATTGGATGCGCAGTGGCGGGCGCAGCTAAAGCGCATGCTGGCTGCGGCAACCAAGACGGCCAAGCCTAATGCAGAAGCGCTCGAAAAAGCGGAGCCTGCAATCATTACTGGGCCCGTTGCCTCGCGTCCGGCGACCGCGCCGAAATCTCAAACACCGGCGCCAGAAGTTAAAGCCGAGCCCGCTCCGTCACCCAAAGTCGCCGACGTGACTGCGGTCGCCGCGACGCTGGCGGCCAATCAGCCACCAGCTTCATTACAGACAATCGGGCCGCCACCTCCTGAAGCGCAGCCCGCACCAGCAGAGGTTGAACCAATCGCAGTTGCGGAGCCGCCCGCGCCTGCCGGTGAACCCAAGCTCATCCGCATGGTTCAGCCTCAATATCCGCAAGAAGCGCTGATGCGTGGCATTGAGGGGTGGGTCGATGTCAGCTTGCAGATCTCTGCAGCTGGCGATGTGGTCGAGCCGCGCGTCGAGGACACCAGTCGCGGTCGAATATTCAATCGTGCGGCGCTCGCCGCTGTCGAACAGTGGAAATACGAACCGCGTAGCGATGGCTCGACCAGCGAACGAGTTCGGGTCCGCCTGAGATTCCAGCGCTCGAACTGACCTACTTGCCACTCGTGCCCCGTCGGGGGCAGCATGCGGATCGGAGGGATCCGCATGAGCTCAAAGGAACTGCTCGCGTGCGCGTTGCTATTTATCGGCTGCGTTCCACTCGTATGCCACGCCGCCAATCGTGACGCTCCCATCCGTTATTCGGCGCGCGTCATCAATCCCAAATTGACCGGCTCACTGTACGAGCCCAAATCCCGGACTCTGCTGATCTGGGGCACCGACGGCACCATTCTCTATTCCACCGACCTCAACACTTGGAACTACGCCGACACACCCATCGATGCGGATCTCGCGCGCATCGCCTCGGATGCATCGGGCAAAGTTCTTATTGCTGTCGGCGAACGCGGCACGATCCTTCGCTCGGAAGATGCGGGCCGTCATTGGCAAGCGGTCCCTCTCGCTGCATCCGACTTCGATCTGCGCACAGTTGTTCACCATGCGCCGGGCGGTGCGTGGATCGCGGTGGGCTCTCGAGGAACGATTCTGCGTTCGACCGATGGCGGCAAAGCCTGGTCGCCCTTGCCCAATGAATTGAATCTCACATTGCAGACCCTGTTCGTCGAGCCGGTGAGCGACGCCATTCTGATGGGCGGCGAAGCGGGCTTGATCGGCCGCTCGACGGACGCGGGCGCCAGCTGGCATGTCACGCAAGTGAAGATGCAGGACCCGGTCACTCCAGTGACCGCCATCCATTCACTGGAAAACGAGTTGATTGCGACCAGCGCGCTGGGCCGATTCCTGATCTCCACGGATCGCGGCGAGAGTTGGCGATTGGTCGGCATGGGCGACGGTGCTTACTTCACCGACGTAGCGGTCGATCCGAGATCTCACGCTACCCTGCTCGCGAGTCATACGGGCGATTTGTATCGTCGCGGGCGCGGCAACAACGCGTGGAAAAGAATCGAGCTGCTCATCGACGGGCAGAAGCGATTCATCAGCGCGATTCGTTACGATGCCCCGAGTCAGTCGTTGATTGCCGTCGGTCATCACGGCCTGGCCGCCCGCTCCACTGACGGCGGGCGACAGTGGCAAAAGCTCACGATCGGTTTCGACACCGGCCTGGAATCGCTGGCGCAGATCGGCGATGGACGCTTCGTCGGCTTCGGCGAAGGCGGTTACATCGTGACCACAGTAAATTCCGGCAAGAGCTGGCGACGCATCTCACCCGAGCTGAGCTTGAACTTGCGCGAAGTCGTCGCTCTGCCTGGCAGCGATGCGATGGTCGCCAGCGGCGAGCTCGGGGGCATCTTGCGTTCCGCGGACAGCGGGCAGACGTGGGAAAGCGTCGATGTCACTTATCCCAACATGAACACGCCCCCAAACCTGCGCTCTCTGGTGATCGAGCCCTCCAGCAACGCTCTGATCGCAGCCGGCGCGCCGGGAACGATCATTCGTTCGGAGGACGGCGGGCGCAAATGGCACATCGCTCATTGGACGCCACTGGAAAATGAAGAAGCATTTCCGTGGATTCTCAGCGACCCACGGCAGAAATCATTGGCTGTGATTGAAGCACGCGGTTCGATCTACTCGTCGCAAGACACCGGCCGTACGTGGCAGCTGTCGAAACTCTCGACCGAGCGCGAGCTTTGGCAAGGCGCGGTAGCCTCAAACAAATCCACGATGCTTGCCGCCGGACAACGCGGTGTCGCCGCGCGAAGCATCGACGGAGGACGACGATGGTCGCTCGTCGAAACCGGCACGGACGAGGACTTGTTCGGCAGCTACGCCGACGAGCGCTCGGACACGATGTTTCTGCTAGGAGGCAAAGGCACGCTGCTGCGCTCGACCGATGCGGGACTGAAGTGGCACCGCGTTTCCTCCGGCACGGAGCGCTCCCTTCGACGCCTGCTTCGCGATTCAAAGAGCGGCGCGCTCATTGCATTCGGCGAGCATGGCAGCATCGTGCGATCCACCGACGACGGTGCATCCTGGCAACTGATCGTCAGCAACACCGACGTGGAGCTGCGCAAAGGCTTGCTCGAGCCCGGCAGCGGCAACCTGGTCATCGTCGGTCAGCAAGGAACGATCCTGCGCTCGACCGATGCGGGCAAATCCTGGCAGCGGGTCTTCAGCCACACTCCACGTCACTTTCGCAGCGCCGGGTTCAACTCACGCACTGGCGATCTCATCCTGGTCGGCGAGCGCATCGTGCGACTGTCGCCTACTTTGCATTGATCCGTTGCTGCAATCGGCTCAACTCGCGCGAGAACTCGGTCGTCTCATAGTTCTTGAGCTGCGTGTACTGTTCCTGCGTGAGCGACGGCGCCACGTCGGTGAGGAAGTCTTCCATGTACTGCTTCAACGCCTCGGCCGCTCTCGCATGTGCGTAGGCACGCTCCTCATTCGATAGACTCTCCCGCTCGAGCCCGACATCTCGCATGACCGAGGCATAGCGCTGTTTCTGACGCAGCTTCGCATCCAGCACGATGCGCTCCTGCTGCTCATCCAGCGGCGCGACATTGCTGATGCCACCCGTGTATTCAGTCAGATGATGCTGTTCGAGATCGGAATCCTTCAGCGTCTGATAGTAAGCGAAGCTCTCCGCCGGCAGCATCTTGCCAATGCCCGCGTCGATGCGATCTCGCGAGCGAAGATCTATTTCCGACTCACGCTCCAGCAGCCGTCGACGCAATTCATCGACGTGCTCCTCATCGACTTCCGAAATCAGGAATCGATATTTGTGCTCGACCTGAGCGAGCAGCGCGGGGTCGAATGCATCGTCGGTCGCCGCGAGGGCGCGCGACTGCTCCGGCACCAATGGCGAAACGAGCGGACGTTGTCGGCTCTGCGATGCCCGCGCACTCGCCGATTCAGCAGCGGCCGCGGACTCATCCTCCTGACGTTGTTTCGAGATGAAAATCGCGGCGGACGCAAGCGCCGCCGCGATAACGATGCCCGAGACAATGCTTCTTTCCTTGAAGTCGATCATACCGTCCTTGTTTAGCCTGGAATGGTGTCCATCCCCTCGTCGATCAGTAGCTGGTGTTACCCGATTGTGTGCAACTCGCCCATGAGCCGATACAAACCGAGCCCGCATCGTGCAACCGGCTGTTGGTCAAGCTGGCCCGGCTGCTGGAACTATCGGTGCGAAACACACCCTCCTCCATCGTATTGATGTCGCACCGATTGAAGCTGACGTTGATCTGGAACGTCGTGCCACCATTCTGGCGCAGCGCCTTGCCGGCGCGATGAATGATGCAATTGGTCACGTTCAGCGTCGACGCGGCATTAATCTGGAAGAACTTATCGTCGGCATCGTAGCCTTCGATGTTGCTCACCGTAGTCGTGCCCGAGGATTTGATGGTCATCGCATCCTCGCCGACGTTCATCCAGTAGATATTATCGAGGTTCGCGCCGTTGTACGTGTGTATACCGTCGGCGCCGTTGGTGCCGATGACAACATTACGCAACGTCGCGCCGTTCTCGACACGGAACACCGGATCCTGGCCTTCCGACTGACCGCCGTCGCCCAGCTCCGAGCCTGCATTGAAACGCTTGCAACCGCCGTCATAGGTGCCGCTGGTTACACGAATCGTTTCATGCACGGTCGTTTGCGTGCCGCCGGTCGAGCACGAAGAGCCCGTGATCGATCCGGTCGACGGCGGCGGCGTCGTGCCACCACCTCCTCCGCCACCTCCGCCGCTGCCTGACGGCACCGAACATTCCTTCACTTGCTTTGAAGGAATCGGATCGGAGCCGAAGGTCGCGACCGTGCAGCTGAACGTGCCGTTCAGAACTTTATATACAAACTGACCGGAGGCGCCGAAGGCCACGTTGGTGCTGCTGCTCACCGAGCACGTCTCGTTGATCTTGCAGATGGTCACGTAGCCCTCGGGCCGGTTGGTCGCGCTCCAGGCGGAGGCGGCCGCGGTCAGTAACAATCCCCCTACAACCAAATTGCGAAGCATAGTTATCTCCTGTCCGTTGGATACTTCCGTATAGTTGCCCTCACAGAGTTGACACCGGTAGCAAAATACGCGCGCTTTATGACACCGGTGTCAGCGACCGTACAAGCAGCTTCGACCGAGCGCCTATACGTACAAAGGGAAGATCAGTCAGGACTTTGATGGGCTTGGGTTTTCTGCACTAGTCGGGCCGGAGATCGAGTCATTATGTCGGCCGGCGGCGATCGCTGACCCTTTTTGCCTTGCCCATGGAGCGCTCGAGCGAGCGGGCGGGATGAACGACCACGGTGGTCGTGACGCCGATGTATGACTTGATCGAATGGGTCAACTCGCCCGCGACACCCTCGCGCCGCGCCTGATGATCTTCGACGCCCGCTTGCAGCTCGACATTGACGGTGAGCGAGTCGAGGTGACCGTCGCGGAATATTTCCAAGTGATAGTGAGGCGCCAGCGCCGCCTGCTTCAGAATCAATTCTTCGATCTGGGTCGGAAATACATTCACGCCGCGGATGATTAACATGTCATCGGTGCGACCCGAGATGCGATCCATACGCCGCATCGTTCGCGCCGTCGGCGGCAACAGTCGAGTGCGATCACGCGTGCGATAGCGAATCACGGGCAGCGCTTCCTTGGTCAATGAAGTCAGCACCAGCTCACCCTCTTCGCCTTCGGGCAACACTCGACCGGTCTCGGGATCGATGATCTCGGGATAAAAATGATCTTCCCAAAGCACCGGTCCATCTTTGGTCGAAACACATTCCATCGCGACGCCCGGCCCCATCACTTCCGACAATCCATAGATGTCGACCGCGTCGATACTCATGCGCGCTTCGATCTCCGCTCGCAAGGCATTGGTCCACGGCTCGGCGCCGAAGATGCCGATGCGCAGCGAACATGAAGCCGGGTCGACTCCCTGACGCGTGAACTCTTCAGCGATTGCCAGCATGTAAGACGGCGTCACCATGATGATCCGCGGCTCGAGATCGCGAATGAGCTGCACTTGTTTCTCGGTCTGCCCGCCTGACATGGGCACGACAGTGCAGCCCAGTCTTTCGGCGCCGTAGTGCGCACCCAGACCACCCGTGAACAACCCATAGCCGTAAGCGATATGAACGAGATCCCCCGGCCGGCCGCCGCCGGCGAAGATGGATCGGGCCATCAATTCGGCCCAGGTATCGATGTCGTTACGCGTGTAAGCGACGACAGTTGGTTTACCCGTCGTGCCGCTCGACGCATGTAAGCGGACAGCTTGCTCACGCGGTACTGCCAGCAAACCAAAGGGATATTGATCGCGAAAGTCCTGCTTCACCAGAAACGGGAAGCGACTCAGATCTTCCAGCGAGCGCAGATCGTTGGGGTGCGCGCCGGCGGCGTCGAACGCCTTCTTGTAATGAGGCACATTGTCGTAGGCGTGCCGCAGCGACCATTTCAATCGCTGGAGCTGCAGCGCCCTCAGCTCATCGACGCTGGTGCGCTCGATGGCTTCGTACGTTTCTTTGTCGAGCGACATGCTCTCCTCCTGCAACGCTGCATTCGAGAGTGTGCTTGCAAACTAGGGCTCGCGAACCTGATGCGAGCGGCCGCGGAACAAGGCAATCGTTTCGCCACGCTGATTGGCGACCGTCACTTCATATACACCGTTACGCTTCGATCGCCAACGCTCGACCGCGGTCGCGGTCAACTCGTCGCCGCCTTGCGCGGGCGCGAGAAAATCGATCGATGCCGCGGCTGCGACAACTACCCCGCCGTGAGAATTGCACGAGAATGCGAACGCACTGTCGGCCAAGGAAAAAATGAAGCCGCCATGACACGACGAGTGGCCGTTCAGCATGTCCTCGCGCACCAGCATCGCAAGCTTCGCGTAGCCCGGACGAGTTTCGACGACGCGCATGCCCAGGCCTTGCGAGGCCCGGTCGTTGGCATACATCGCCGCAGCAGAGCGCTCGGCGAGCAATTGAGCAGGATCGGAGGACACGCGCGACTCCGCGACCAAAGGTGCGTCGTAAAATGACACACCATTTTGCGCAGCTCAACCGTTGTTGTGTCAGGTCGGTCGAGGCGTGCCGGACGGATCGGTTTGATCCGCGAGCGCGGGATGCTCAGGCTCGGCCGCGTGAGCGGCGGTTTCCTGATGCTGATGACTGCGGCGCCAGCGCGCTTTGACGCGCTCGGTGAAGCCGTAGATGTAGGTGTAAAGCACCGGCACGATGAGCAAGGTCAGCAGCGTCGAAGTAATCACGCCACCGATGACCGCGCGTCCCATCGGCGCGAGCAGTTCGCCACCCGCACCGACGCCGATGGCCATGGGCAGCATGCCGAAGATCATCGCAAGCGTCGTCATCAAGATCGGGCGCAGACGCACCTGACCCGCTTCGAAAATCGCCTCGCGCAACGGCACCCCATTACGGATCGCCTGGTTGGTGAAGTCCACCAGCAGAATGGCGTTCTTGGTCACCAGACCCATCAGCATGATGAAGCCGATGATGGAGAAGATATTCAGCGTCGTGCCGGTCATCGCCAGCGCGAGCAACACACCGATCAGCGACAGCGGCAACGACGCCATGATCGCCACCGGCTGCAGGAAGCTGCCGAACTGCGACGCCAGCACCAGGTAGATAAAGATGACCGCCAGACCGAGCGCGGCACCCGCGGCAGCGGAAGTTTCATTCATCTCCTGCTGCGCGCCGCTCACGTCGAAGCGATAACCCGGCGGCAGCTGCATCGCCTTGACGATCTTCTCTGCGTCGGTGCCCACGTCACCCGACGGCCGACCCTGCGCGTTGCCGTAGATGGTGATGCGACGTTGCAGGTTGAGTCGCTTGATCTGTTGCGGGCTGGTGGTCTCGACGAAGTCCGCGATCTGACGAATCGGCACCAGCATCGGATTGCCGTTCGCGTCGACACGCGTGCTGGTCACATACAGATCGCCGAGATCCGACACGATCTCGCGACGCTGCTTCGGCAATTGCACGATCACATCGTAGTCCTGGCCATCGGGCCCGAGCCAGGTACTGATCTGATCGCCCGCGATCAACGGGCGCAGCGCGTTACCGATGCTCTGCGTCGTCAGGCCGAGATCGCTCGCAAGCTCGTTCTTGATCCGCACGGCAATGGTCGGATTGGCACCGCGCTCGCTGCTCTCCAGGTCGGCGATGCCGGGAATCGTCGACAGACGCTTCATCAGGTCCTGCGACAGCTCGGTCAGCTTGGCGTTCTCGGGGCCCAGGATGGAAATCACGACCGGCTGATTCTGTCCCTGCACCGTCAGGCTCAAGCCGGCCATGTTCGAGAGCCGATTACGAATCTGTTCTTCGATCTGCTTCTGCGGCGGACGCTTGAACAGCATCTTGTCCTTCAGCAGGATGCGGACGCGCGCGTAGTTGCGGCCTTCATCGGTACCGACGGTGGTGAGAATGCTGTCGACGCCGTCGATCTCGCGAATCGCATCTTCGGCGTCGCGGATCTTCGCATCGGTGTATTCGAGGCTCGAGCCGATGGGCGTGTTCATGCGCATGAACATGATGCCCTCGTCCTGCTGAGGCACGAACTCGGTGCCGACCAGCGGCACGATCGCGAAGCTGCCAAAGAACGACAGACCCGCGATCACAAGTAACAACGCGCGCGGACTGACGCTCGCACGACGCGTGATGCCGTAACGACGACCGCTCAACGCCCAGCGCAGCAACTTATCGTAGACCCGGTGCGCGTAATCGATGACCGACTCGACGCGCTCCATCACCTTGCCCAGCCAGGGCACGCGACGGAACCGTCCTTCGCTCGGATCGGGCCACACTGAGGACAGCATCGGGTCGAGCGTGAAGCTCACGAACAACGACACCATCACCGCGACGGCCACCGTGATGCCGAACGGCAGGAAGAACTTGCCGATGATGCCGCTCATGAACGCGACCGGGATGAACACGGCGAGGATCGCGAACGTCGTCGCCATCACCGCCAGGCCGATTTCGCTGGTGCCTTCGAGCGCAGCCTGGCGATGGCTCTTACCCATGTCGGCATGGCGCACGATGTTCTCGCGCACAACGATGGCATCGTCGATCAGCAGACCGATACACAGCGACAGCGCCATCAAGGTCATGAAGTTGAGCGTGAAGCCGAACGCATGCAGCGCCGTGAAGCTCGCGACCACGGAAATCGGCAGCGTCAGGCCCGTAATGACAGTCGAGCGCCAGGAGTGCAGAAACAGGAACACGATCAGAATCGTCAGCAGCGCGCCTTCGATGATTGTTTCCTTCACCCGGTCCAGCGAGCCTTCGATGAACTTGGCGTCGGACCACAGCGTGCGGATGACGATGTCCGGCGGCAGACGCGACGTAAGGTCGGCGACCGCTTCGTCGACGCCTTTGCCCACCTCGACCATGTTGGCCGCCTGGACCTTATAGACGTCCAGCGACACCGACCGCAGGCCGTTCATGCGCGAGATCGATTGCTCTTCGGCTTCGCCGTCGACGATGTCGGCGACTTGATGCAGATACACCGGCGCGCCGCCCTGATTCGCGACGATGATGCGTTCGAAGTCGCGCGGGTTCTTCATCTTGCCTTCGACGCGAACCAGCTGTTCCGTCGGACCCCGCGAGATCATGCCGGCGGGCAAGTCCTGATTCGCGGCGCGCACCGCTGCGACCACCTGATCGACGCCGACGCGGAAACTCTGCAACTGCTCCGGCCGCAGGAAGATCTGCACTTGCCGCTCGACCGCACCGCCCGTCGAAACGTTGCCGACGCCGTAGGAATTCTGCAGTCGCTTGACGATCTGTTGGTCGACGAGGGTGGAAACTTCGCGCAGGCTGCGGGTCGTCGAGTACACAACCAGGCTGACGACAGGCTCGGTCGAGCTGTCGTTGGTGGCGCGAGAAATCGTCGGCTCGCGAACTTCACGAGGCAGCGACGAACGGATCTGCGCCACTTTGTCGCGCACTTCCTGAGTGGCCGCGACGCTGTCGACTTCCATGCGGAAGTCGATCATCAAGAACGCGTTACCTTCGCGCGCCGTGCCGTAGATGTTCTTGACGCCCTCGACGCTGTTGATGACGTTTTCGAGCGGCTTGATGACGTCGTTCTCGATAGCCTCGGGCGACGCGCCGGGATACGAGACCGAGACGAAGGCTTGCGGCACATTGATCTCGGGCATCTGCTCGACCGGCAGCAACCGGTACGAATAGAAGCCGAGCACGACCAGGGCCAGCATGACCATGGTCGCGAATACCGGCTGATTGATGCTGGTTTTAGTAATCCACATGGGCGCGGACCCGCCGCTTAGTTAGCGGCGATTTCAGTCTTGGCGGTCGTTTCGATCTTGCGCACGCGAGCCACGGCACCGGCCTTGTCATCGCCGATGTCAGCGACGATGACCTGATCGCCGGCTTTCAGACCTTCGTGGACTTCGACGAAAGCCTCGCCCTCACTACGCGGGCCGACCTTCACCGGCGTGCGGACGATCTTCTGGTCGCGCAGAACGTAGACATAGGAAACACCCGCGTCGTCACGCACCGCGCGCTGGGATACCGCGAGCACCGGCTGCACCGAGCTCAGCATCAACTGGCCTTGCGCGAACATGCCACCCTTGAGCGCGCTGTCCGGATTGGGCACGGCGATATAAATAGTGATGGAGCGCGAATTGTCGGCGGTCACCGGATTGATCCGCTGCACTTCGCCTTCGAACTTACGATCGCCGAAGCCACCCACCTTGAAGCTCACCTTCTGCCCCACGCGCACCGACGGAATCTCCGCCGAAGGCACGGCCGCTTCCAGCACCATCTGCTTCAGATCGACCAGCGTCACGATGGCCGAGTCAGGCGACACTTTCTCGCCCGGTTGCACCAGTCGCTTCGCGATCGTGCCGGAGAACGGCGCGCGAATGACGGCGTCGTCCAGATTGATCTTCGCCACGCGGGCCTGCGCTTCGGCGAGCTTGAAGCTCGCGACGCTGCCGTTGAACGCGCTCTCGGTCTGCTCGAACGTGTTTTGCGAAATGAACTTCTGGTCCAGCAGCTGACGATTCTTATCGCGATTCAGGCGAGCGAGATCGAGATCGGCACGCGCCTTCTCCACCGCTGCCTCTTCACGATCGTATTGAGCTTGCAGATTACGAGTGTCGACGCGGGCGATCACATCGCCTTCACGCACGTCCTGACCTTCGCGCAGCTTCAATTGCTCGACTTCGCCGCCAACTTTGGATTTCAGCGTGGCTTGGACGAACGGCGCGATGCTTCCAGACAACGGCAATGCGCGAGAAATGACACGCGATTCGACCGGCGCAACGTCGACCGCCGCGAGTTCGACCGGCGCCGCATTGGGCGCGGGCGCCGCCATCGCCGGCGTGGACGGATTGCGTGTAGCAACCCATGCACCAACGCCGAGGACCGCGATCACTGCCGCCGCGATCAGCGCTTTCATTGGATCGATCCGGGTAAAGCCGCCGCCCTGATGATGTTCATCAGCCGTTCCCTCATTTACCGCGGGCGCGACTTCATGAACCGGAGCCGGCTGCCGGGATTCAACGGGACGCGTTGGAAACGGCGTAACAGCCGCGCCGGTTTCGTAACGCATGGATGACTGATTTGCACTGCTTTTCATTGCTGGTTCCACGACCGGAGTCCTTCAGTCGAGCGAGGTCAGGGTTAGAACACCGATCTCGACGTTCAGTTGCACCCCTAAGCCCTCATGGCCTTGGAGCGCGGTTCCTGGTTGGACGGGGCGAAATCCCAAAAGGTTACAGGGCAGGCAAAATTCTTTCTGCGAACGCGGTCCGAAGTCACACCTGCTGCTGTTTCCACCGCCCGCGCCTGAACAGCGCCAGGCTCCAGAGCGCCAGCACCGAAAAGCCGATAGGGACCGCAATGAATACACCCAACGGTCCCAGCTCGAAAAAATCCGCCAGCAGCCATGCCAGTGGAATCTGTCCAAGCCAGAAACAGAAGAAATTCAGGCGGGTCGGCGTCCAGGTGTCGCCGGCCCCGTTGAATGCGGCTTCCAGACACATGCCGGCTGCATACAACGGGAACGCCAGACTCACGATCCACAAGGCGCGGATGCCGTGCTTGAGGACCGGTGGATCGTCGGTAAATAACCGAACCAGTGGCCCCGATCCCAGCACGAACGCCAGCCCGACGACGCCAAGAAAGATCACATTGAAACGAGTTGCGAGCCAGATGGCCTGCTCGGCGCGCTCCGGTTTTCCGGCACCGAGGTTCTGACCCACCAAAGTCGCGCCCGCATTCGCCAGGCCCCATGCGGGCATCAAAGCGAACATCACGATTCGCATGGCGATGGTGTAGCCGGCCAGCGCCGCGCTACCGAATGCCGCGAGGATCTTGAACAGACCGATCCAGCTCGTGGTACCGATCATGAGTTGCGCGATGCCCGTGCTCGCCGTGCTCATGATGGCCTGCAAATCCCCCCAGACCGGCCGCAAGTGGCGCAACCGAACCTGGACGCGGCTGTGAAATCCCGCCAGATGCCACAACTGATAGAGCACGCCGACGCCGCGACCTATGTTGGTCGCCACCGCTGCGCCGGTCACGCCCATTTCCGGAAACGGTCCCCAACCGAAAATGAAGAATGGACCGAGCACGATGTTCAAGGCATTCGCCAGCCACAGCGTGCGCATGGCCAGCACCGCGTCGCCGGCGCCGCGAAAAATGGCGTTGATCAGGAAGATCATGAACACCGTCACGTTGCAGCCAAGCATCAGGCGCGCGAAGTCGGTGCCCATGGTCACGACGTTGTCGCTGGCACCCATCAGTCGAAGAATGTCCGGCGCGAAGTAACTCAGGATCAGGCCGATCACTGCTGAAAGCGTGGCTCCCAGCAGCAGAATCTGCCCCGCGGCTTGTGAAGCCCGTGCCGCATCCTGCTCACCGATGCGTCTCGCGACGATGGCCGTGGCCGCAAAGGAAATTCCGATCGCGACCGCATAGATGAGGGTCATCACCGACTCGGTAAGACCGACGACCGCAATCGCATCGGAGCCGAGTCGCGACACCCAGAAAACGTCGACGACGGCAAACAGCGACTCCATGATCATTTCCAGCACCATGGGCACGGCCAGCAGCAGCACGGCACGATTCAACGGCACGGCCGTGTAATCGAGGTGCTGACCTCGCAACGACAGACGCACAACCTGCCAGAACGAAAGATCGGGTTGCGCGGCGGAAACTTCGGCGGAGCTGGACATGGGGGGCGCGATTGTACCGATCGCGAAGCTTTTTGCCGCGCGCGTCCACCGACGCAACCAGGGAAAAACTCACATTCGCAAACGCTGCAAATGAGTTACCTTTGCGCCTATCGAATCAACATGAACTAAAGGCACGATCTCTAGCGATGCGAACCACTTTCCGCTTCCGCTCCTGGCTGTTCGCCGCTTCCACCCTCCTCCTCGCTCCGCTCTCCTGGTCCCAGCCCGTGCCCTCCGGCAAGCTGCAGACCAAATCCGCGTCCGTGCTGGTCATGGACGAGGGCGATGCGACCGTGCTGTATTCGAAGCAGCCCCAGAAGGTGATGCCGATTGCGTCCATCACCAAGCTGATGACCGCGCTGGTGGTGCTCGAGGACAAGCAGCCGCTGGATGAGACGGTGACCATCCTGCAGGTCGACCGTGACAAGACCAAAGCTTCCGCCTCTCGCTTGAAGGTCGGCACCAAGCTCACCCGTGGCGAACTGCTCCACCTGGCGCTGATGTCGTCGGAGAATCGCGCCGCTCAGGCAGTCTGTCGTGCCCACACCGGCGGCCTGCCGGCCTGCCTCAAGGCGATGAATGCCAAGGCGCGTGAGTTGGGCATGAAGAACTCGCGCTTCGTCGACCCCACCGGTCTGTCGGCCGACAACGTCGCCACCGCCTCGGACCTGGTCAAGCTCGTCATGGCAGCGTCACATGAGCGGTTGATCGAGCAGTACTCGACCAGCGAGCACCTGACCGTGCCGGTGGGTCGTCAATTGCTCGAATTCCGCAACACCAATTCGCTGACCTCCAAGGACGACTGGGAGATTTCGGTCCAGAAGACCGGCTTCACCCAGGACGCCGGCCAGTGCCTGGTCATGCGGGCGACCATTCAGGAACGCCCCACCGTGATCGTGCTGCTCAACTCGTACGGCAAGCTGACCCGCGTCGCCGATGCCCGCCGCGTGCGTAAATGGATCGAAGGCGGCGTCGGCACACGGATGGCCCGCACCGGCAAGTAAGCCGGGTGTGAACTGCATCACAATGCTTAAGGCCTTTACTGATTCTCCGGTGTAAGGCCTCGATCCGATCTCAACTGTACTGGTGCCCGACCCCGCCGCGTCCGAATAAGGGCGCGAGGCGCATCGCTTCTCCCCTGCTTATCCGCATTCACCGGTAACCAGCTGTGGTTGACCGGCAGCCCGCATTTTTTGCGGCTGCCGTTGCAACCCTATGAGAAGCGCTCGCGTCAGAAGCTACGAACACCGCAATAACGCGGGTTAGTAACAAACCAACCAGGAGAAATGTCATGTACGCCGTCTCTAAAGCCAGCCAGACCACTCAGCGCGCCGTTTGCATGTTGCTGTCGGTCGCCATCGTCACTGTGTCGCTCGCGTTCGGTGCCTTTGGTGTCAATTCGATGGAACACGTTGGTTACAGCGTGACTGTGACTCAGCTGCAGTAACAGGAGCGCTAAGTCATGCGCTCTAAAGGTCAGACTCCGCGGCACGTCCGCACCGGCGGCGGCCGCGGAGCTCACCGGACCCAAGTTTGTTTGATTCGTTTGCCTCTCGCCTGATCCCCGCCCCTTGCAGGATCGGGCCAGGCTGCCCGGATCTTGCCACCTCGAAGTTATAAATCGACGAATACGGTGAAACCGCCGTACGTCATGCGCTTCATGTCGAAGGGCATCTCGCCGGTCATGTCCGGCTGCAGGCGAGGGTCCTTCATGACTTTGGCGTTGACCTTGTCGCGATGCGCGCGGGACTTGTAGAGGATCCAGGAAAAGATCACCACTTCGCCGGGCTGGGGCTTGCAGAGCTTCGGGAACGGCGTGCCGAATTTGGTTTTCAGATCGTCGCCGACACACTCGCAGTACTCGAGCGCACCATATTCCTTCCAGATCTTGCCGGCCTTCCTGGACATGGCCTCGTAGGCTTTGAGCTTCTTCTTCGGAACGACGATGACAAATCCGTCGGCGTAGCGGGGCATCTCCATTCTCCTTGCTGCGTTGGATGAGTCGTGTATCGACCACGGCCGCGCCACTGTCAACAGACGGCGCTAAACTGCGCGTCCAAAGCAACGAAGGGGGGTTCAAGCCATGGCCGACATCACTTTCTTTCACAATCCCCAGAGCCGCGGCCGCATCGCGCACTGGATGCTCGAAGAAGTGGGCGTTCCTTACAAAACGCAATTACTCAGATTCGATCGGGGCGAGCACAAAACGGCGGAATATCTCGCCGTCAATCCGATGGGCAAAGTCCCCGCCATCAAACATGGCGACCTCGTGATCACTGAAGCCGCCGCGATCTGCGCCTATCTGGCCGACGCCTTCCCCTCCGCCAACCTTGCCCCACCCACAAGCTCACCCGAGCGTGGCACTTATTATCGGTGGATGTTCTTCGGCGCCGGCTGCGTCGAGCCGGCGATCGTGGATCACATGTTCAAGCGACCTCAAGTCGATCGCCCCGGCGCCCTGGGTTACGGCAGCTACGCAGACACACTCAACGCCCTGGAGAAAGCAGTCTCTTCGGGAACATACATCCTCGGCGACCGCTTCAGCGCCGCCGACGTCTATGTCGGCTCACAGATCGGCTGGGGCTTGATGACAAAGGCGCTCGAGCCGCGCAAGGCTTTCACAGACTATGTGAGCCGCTGCGCCGCGCGACCGGCGTTCAAACGCGCGGCTGCCCAGGATGAGAAATATATTAAGGAGTGGCAGTCGTAACGAGCCGTCACACTCTCAGGAACACCGCATAGGCGACGGAACCGAGCAGCACCCACTTGATCACATAGTAGGCAGTTCGGTTCCACGCCTTGACGCGCTTGCCCAGCAATCGAAACTGGTAGGCATAGCCGAACAGTTTGTTGAGCACGCCCACCTTCTCGCCTTCGACATTCTGCGTCGCCGCCGCCCGCACCATGCCGTGACCGATGGTTCGATTGATCCATCCCATCACACGATTCGACAGCGGCCGTTCGACATCGCAAAACAAGATGAGCCGCTGTTGATTGGTCTGGTTCTCGGCACGATGAATATAAGTTTCATCGAAAACCACCGGCTCGCCGTCCTTCCAGTAGTACAGCTGACCGTCGACGACGATGCGGCACGCTTCCGAGTTCGGCGTCGACAGGCCGAGGTGATAGCGCAACGAGCCCGCGAACGGATCGCGATGCGCGACCAGCCGCGCCCCCGGCGGCAGTAGCGCAAACATCGCCGCGTTCACCGATGGAATGCTGGCCAGCAACTTCGCCGTCTTGGGGCACAGCGTTTCGGCGGACGGCAGAAAATCGCCGTACCACTTGAGATAAAAACGCTTCCAGCCCGTGCGGAAAAATGAATTGAAGCCGAGGTCGTTGTACTTCTCGGCCGCGCGGATGTAGCCCTCGTCGAACAGCAGCATCGCTTCGTCGCGAATCATTTCCCAGTTGTCGCGCAGCGGCTCGAGCGCCGGGAAGTGCTTCATCTCGACGAACGGTTTGTTCGGCACTGCGGAGAACAAGTACATGAGCGCGTTGTACGGCGCCATGATGGTCGAGTGATCGAGCAACTGCCGCGACAGTTTATGCCGCACGCGCCCGCGGAAATGAATGAACACGCCGCTGGCAACGAAGGCGAGTAGGACTAGAAATCTTGGCCAGTGATAGAGGTAGGACATGCATCCTCCTATTTCAAATGGCCGGCAGCGCACGCTGGCTAAGGCGCGCTCCGGCGGGAGCGCAACCTTAATTCACACACGCTAAAACTTTTTACAATTGTGGCTTCAGACAGTTTTTCCTTGCAGTCATGAATTACAGCGCGTTAATCCAAGATTAGCGCGTTGCCACAACCGGCAAATCGATCTGACTCGACTTGCCCGGTGCGCGCCAGAGGCGCTGCGTCGCTTTCACGTAGCTCTTCGGCTCGGCGAACATGATGTTCGGCACGAAGGTCTGTGGATTGCGGTCGTACAGCGGGAACCAGCTCGACTGGATCTGCACCATGATGCGATGACCCGGTTGGAACGTGTGGTTCACCTGCGGCAGCGGAATCTCATAGTGCAGCGCTTCGTTCGCCGCGAGCGGCTGCGGATCGGCAGCATTCGCGCGATAGCGGCCTCGGAAAATGTCGGCCGACAACATCTGTTGATAGCCGCCCATGCTCGGCTTCGACGGCACTTCATCCGGCCACACGTCGATGATCTTCACCACCCAATCCGAATCCGTGCCGCTGGTGGAAGCAAACAAACGCGCGATCGGCTGACCGGCAACACGCATCGGCGCGGTCAACGGATCGGTTTCATACACCAGCACATCGGTGCGCGAGGCCGCGTGACGCTGGTCATCGACCAACCATTCACCCCAACCAGAGTCAGCGTTCCCCGACGGCAGATTCGGACGCGGTCGATACGGCACGGGCTTCGCCGGATCGGAAACATACTCGTCGTAGGTGCCGGTGCTCGGCGCGTCGAAACCGAGACGACCGCCCGACAACAGATACATCGAGCGCGACTTCTCCACGCAAGCAACGGCACACGAGCGCGGCCAATGATCGTACTGACGCCACTCGTCCGCTCCGGTTTCATACACCAGCACACGCGGGGTCTTCGGCTTCGGCGCGTCTTTCAAATAATGATCGAGGAACGGCTGCATCACCCGGCTACGAAACCAGCCGGCGGTGTCGCCGCTGAACTCGAGCGCGCCCAACGCGCGACCTTCGCGACGTCCCTGGCCGTGATTCCACGGCCCCATCACGAGGTGGATGAGCTGCCCCGTCGGATCTTTCGGCGCGAGCGCCTTGTAGAGGGCCGGGCTGCCGTAAATATCTTCCTGATCGAACAGGCCGCCGACGATCATCATCGGCACTTTGATCACCGGCTGCTGAGCCAGCAGCTTGTCGACCGCCTGCTCCTGCCACCACCGGTCGTAACTCGGATGCTCGGAGATCGCACGCCAGAAGCCGAGCTGATCCAGACCGCGCGACTTCGCCATCGCGCCCGCCGAACCGGCGCGCAGGAAGGCGTCGTAGAGATCGTATTCGCCGAACCACCACTTGTACGCGCCACTGCGCGTGGACTGCTGGTTATAGATGAATTCGAGTGCGGCACCCTGACGGAACGCACCGTTATGGAACCAGTCGTCGCCCATCCAGCCGTCGATCATCGGCGCGAACGGCACGGCGACCTTCAACGCCGGATGCGGATTCACCGTCGACATCACGGTGGTGTAGCCCTCGTACGAGCCGCCGATGGTGCCGACACGGCCGTTACTTTCCGGGACGTTCTTCACCAGCCAGTCGATAGTGTCGTACGCGTCGGTCGCGTGATCGACCTTGGTGGGATTCACCGGGCCCGACAGCGGACGCGTCATCACGTAATCGCCGTCGGAGCCGAATTTCCCGCGCACGTCCTGATAGACGACGATGTAGCCCGCTTCGACCGTCGTGTCATTCATCTGCGGCACGGCCGCCAGCAGTCGCGGACTGTTGAAGCGCATGATTCGTCCGCCCGCGTTATAGGGCGTGCGAGTCATGATGATGGGCGCCTTGGCGTCCTTGGTGGCGCTCCGGGGAATCAGGATGAAGGTCTTGAGCTTCACGCCGTCGCGCATCGGGATCATGACCTCGCGCTTGGTGTAGTCGAAGCTGTCGACGTTCGGCGTGAACTTCTCCGGCGTCTCGCTCGGCAGTGTCTTGACCAGTTGCGACGCGCCGGCTTGCACGCCGAGGCTCAAAGCGAGCACGCACGCGAGCCCACGGATGATTCGTTGGGACACCTTTCTCTCCCTATGCACGGAAACGATGCAGCGTGCGAGCTTAGTGGTTCGTGTCATACACGGGCAACGCGTGTGCTCATTGCGGTAAACCGTGGATCTAAATAGCGACACTCGCTATGATCGGAAACGTCTCCCCCGTACGCCTAGCCCGGATGCCGCAACTCGAACTACCGCGCGCTCTCGAGGATTACTTTGCGTTCGCTGAAACCGAGCCGACTCGCAACGGCCGTCGGTTCTCGATCACGTTGCCGTATCTGGATGGCGATCGCATGGACCGGCTGCAATGGTGGTATCACGTGTCGCCGGCGCAGGAGCAAATGTACGAAGGCACGGGCCTGGTGTTCTATCGCAACCTCGCGATCGAGCGCTTCTGCCGGCACATCGAGCGCTGGCTGGAGATCACCGCTCAGCGCTTTCATGGCGACGAGCCCATCCCGCGGCTCGGCTTGCGACGAGAAGAGATCAAACAAGCGCCGCCGATAGAGCTCGAGCCCGTCGATAAAGTCGCGAACGGCTGAGCGCCGCGTCGATACAGGGAATCCCCGAACGGCGCTCGCTCAGGCCGAGTACACCTTCAAGAACGCCTGCCGGAAGCGCTGCATGTCGGCGTCATTGCCGATGGTCACGCGAAGCATGGTGGAGAGCGGCGGGAACGGACGACCGACTGCCACACCCTCCCGATACATCGCGCTGCTGAACCCTCGCACCTCGCGCTTCACGTCGATCATCAGAAAGTTGGCCTGCGAGGGGATGTAACGCACTTTGTTCTGATCCAGCCACTGGCAC
This sequence comes from Steroidobacter flavus, assembly GCF_042651805.1. NCBI lineage: Bacteria > Pseudomonadati > Pseudomonadota > Gammaproteobacteria > Steroidobacterales > Steroidobacteraceae > Steroidobacter > Steroidobacter flavus. The sequence goes on from NZ_JBHSDU010000003.1 coordinate 1,336,053, forward strand.
AGCTCGCCGCGAATCCGTGCATTGTTTTTGCGGCGCTCGGGGATCAGCGTGGCTTTTTCCTGCAAGGCCGCCATCGCGGCCCGCACGCCCAGGTAGGGAATGACGTTGTCCATGAAGGGATTCATGGCCGAGATCAGATCCGGACGTGCACAGCCGAAGCCGGCGCGTACGCCCGCCATGCCGTAGATCTTCGAGAAGGTGCGGGAGACGATCACGCTCTTGTCGTCGCGCACGTATTTAATCGCGCTCTCGACCTTGGCCGGATCGGCGAATTCCAGATAGGCCTCGTCGACAAACAACACGGTGTCCGGCGGCAAGTTGGCCACCAGCCAGCGCACGTCCTCCACCGGCGTGATCGAGCCGGTGGGATTGTTCGGGTTGCACAGATAGATCAAGCCGCCGCCCGCCTTCTTCGCCTCCTCCACCAACTGCTTCACTGGATAGGACCACTGCGGCGTCAAAGGAATCTCGACCACGGCTTTGCCCATCGCGCGAGCCAGTTGCACGATGATGTCGTAGGTGGGCAAGGCGGTGATCATGGGCTTGGTGTCGGTGGCGAATGCGCAGATCGCCGAAGCAATCACCTCGCTCGATCCCACACCGAACAGCACCTGCTGCGGCGAGATCTGTTCGCTCGCCGCGATGGCCTGCGACAGCGCGCCGAACTCGTCGAAGTGATATCGCCAGGTGTGAGGTGCGTTCTGCACCATGGCATCGATTGCCGCGCGCGGTGGACCGGCGGAGTTCTCGTTAGCGTCCAGCCAGACCCGGGAGGATGGCTTGGCTGCGCCATCGGCAGCCTCGGCGGTCGCAGCGAGCAGCGTCTCGCCGAAATAAACACCAGCGGCCCCCGCCACGCCCAACTGCCGCATGAAGGAACGACGACTCAGCATGGTCCAGCTCCCCGATGACTGCCCCAGCGGCCGACTATGAAACCGGCAACGCGGGCCCGCAATGGGTTGAACGACGCGGCGAAGCTCAGTCGCCGGCCACCAGCCCCGTATCGATGGCCCGCCGCTCGTCCTCGAATTTCGCCATCGCGGTCAGCATCGGCCGAAAGCCGAGCTTGCGATAGAACCCTTCCTTGCCCGGGTTGGCGTACAGAATGATTTTGCGATGACCGGCCGACAGCTCGGTCAGCTTCGCGACCAGCGCCTTGCCCAGACCGCGCCCCTGATGCTCCGGGTGCACGACGATGTCACAGAGATAGGAACAGTCGCGGCCGTCGGCCAGCGCACGGCCGGCGCCGATCAGCTTGCCGTCCTCGAGCACGAAACATTTGATGCGGCTGTTGCCGAACACCAGTCGCAGATGGTCGGCGCTCTTGTCGCCCAATGGCGCGATCCGGTACAGGATCGACAGCTCCTGCCAGTCGATCGTGTCCTGCTCGAACAGCCATTGTTCGCTCATGAGCGGTTACCGATAGGAGCGATCCCGCCGCTTCAGCTCGACCTTGGGACCGAAGTGATACACCACGCTGAAGTTGATGGTGCCGATCTCCTGGTCGCGATCGATCACCGAGTATCCCAGCGCGACGCCGAGCGAGTTGCCCATGAACTCGGGCTGATGCTCGATCTCGATGCCGTACGTGTCCTGGTCGTACAGATCGCCGCCGGACAGCGTGACCTTCAGGTTGTCGAGCGGGTACCAGCTGGCGTTGAAAATATCCGACTCCAGCTTCTCGCCGTCTTCCGGCTCGGTGGAGGTATGCACGGCGCCGAGCGTGAAGTTCCACAGATACGCTTCGGCGGCGACGCGGTAGTAATCGATGCCCATGCTGTCGTCGCCGGTGGAAACGAACACCGACTCGTCGCCGCAATCGGAACTCACACTGCCCTTGCCGTACGACGCCGAGATCCGGCCCAGCGTCGGCTTGCGCGCAAACACGCTCACCGCCGCGTCGCTGTTATTGAACCGGCAGGTCTGACGCGAGGAATTCTCAGACGCCACGTCGAACAACACGTCGCTGGTACGCGCCGTGGTTCGCGAGTAATTGCCCTGCACGGACGCGCCAAACAGATCGCCGATAGGCAGCGTCGCAATGCCGTTGACGCCGAACGTGCCGTTCGACGTACTGTCTTTCGTGTCGCTATCGCTCGCGACCAGGCCGAGCGACCAATTGGTTGTCTGCACTGCGCGCTGCGCGGGTTCCGCCGCCGTCGCGACGTTAGTGATCAACTGCAGAGCGGCCAGCAGTGAAGCACCGAGACAAAGCTTTTGTGAGTTCATGGTTGTGCTCACTGGGCCGGCGTGGGCTGCACGACGATGCGCAGGCTGCCACCGATGAACAAAGTGCCGCCATCGGGCGTGATGATCATTTGCAACCCCGTGCCCGGATCGGCCGCGAGCGGCGTGACCGCCCCCAGCGCGGTGTACGCGGCTTCGTCGCGATCGACGCTGATGTCATAAACGAGAATGCCGCCGGCAGCGGAATCGTAGGCATAAGCGCGATTGCCATCAGATCTCAGCACGACCGCGGTCGTGGTGTCCGGCAGGGTGCCCAGCAACGAGAAATTGCCGTCATAAACTTTGGTGCCGTTCAGCACCACCCGATTGAAGGAACGACCCACCGCCGGTGCAACGGTGTTTTGACGCAGCGTCGGCGTGCCGGTGGACGAAAAGGCATGGCTCGACGACGAGTACACATAGGAGGCCACATCGCTGGTGAGCGTGGGGTCACCCTGCACGACAACGGCACCCACACCGTTGCCGGCCATCACGGGCGTGGCGTTGTTCAGCGAGGTGCCGTTCAACAACACGGTGCCCGCGGCCGGATCGTAGAGATAGCCCTGCGTCGAGCCGCTGGTGGTGAGGCTCGTGGTGATCAGCGCTTGATTGTCGTAACCCACCACGATGTTTTTCAGCGCCGAGTTGGTGACCAGCGACGGCGCATCGAGGCCCGTGCCCAATGCGAGCGTCACCGGATCCATCGGCACCACCGAGGTGGGGTTGATAGCTAACAACCGCGTGCCATCGGCCGTCAACGCAGCATCGACAAATCCGTGAGCCGATTCGGTCGGCGCACCCCAGGCTCCGTTCGCATATTGATAACGATTGATCAGATTGACCGGCGCAGTATCGGTCACCGACAGCAAGGCCTGTCTCTCGGCGTCATAAACCAGCCGGCGCACAGCGGTGGTCGATGCCGGATGATCGAGCGTCGTGGCCGCGAACGCGACCGGATCGACCACTCGCAACGCGACGTTCGAAGGCACCTCGCCGGTATGGTTGGTCGCATCGAGATGCACGGTGTAGGTGCCGGCGGCCAACGCTGGATACGTGGCGCTCAACTCGGTGCCGGCGGTGTTGATGGTGACCGACGTGGCCGCCGTGTCGCCGAATCTCACGGTCGGGCTGCTGAACGCCTGGAAACCCAGGCCGCGAATGATGACCGTGTCGCTCACGCCCGAGGGAGTCACGTAGGGTGTGACACTCTGAATGACCGGCGAGACCTGATAATTGACCAGCAGTGTGGCCGAGCTGCCAGCCGCCATCCGGCTGCAGGTCGTATCGGCGCAGGTGTAACCGGTGACCGCCACCGCCCCTTGGAACACGCCGGGGCCGATGGCCGCGGGCGATGCGGGGACCACAGTGATCGTGGCGCTCCGACCGCTTTGAACCGAGCTGGTGGCAGCGATCGCGTCACCGCTATGGACCACCGCCAGCTGCACGACGTCCTTGCCGAAAGTCGCCGTAAAGGTCTGCGAGGCCGGCACTGCGGCGCTCGGGCCGGTGGCGCTGAAAGCAATCGCATTGGTGGAGATTTGGACCGGGGCGGAATCGTCGCCGCCACCGCCGCCGCCGCAACCGGCCAGCAATCCGAACAATAAAAACCCTGCTACGCGGCGGGCACCGGGTAGATAGTGCACTTTGTCTCCCAAAAACAGGCGCATCGCGCGTCCCAAGGAACGCGCGATGCTACCCGATCAAGCTGAATACGGGATGTATGTGCCGCTAGTGTCTCACAAGCCCCGATCCTTGGTCTCCTTAAGAAACAGCGTGCCGATAATGGCCGTCATGACCGCCACCACGATGGGGTACCACAGGCCGTTATAGATGTTGCCGGTGGCCGCCACGATGGCGAACGAGGTGACCGGCAGGAAGCCGCCGAACCAGCCGTTGCCGATGTGATAAGGCAGCGACATGGAGGTGTAACGGATGCGGGTCGGGAACAGCTCCACCAGCCACGCCGCGATCGGCCCGTAGACCATGGTCACCAGGATGACCAGGTACGTGCACAGCGCGATCACCATCGGGTAATTCACTTCAGCCATGTTGGCCTTGGCCGGGTAGCCCGCCTTGCTCAGCGCGCCCTTCAGCTGCGCGGTGAAACTGTCGTTGGCCGTCTTGAATTCAGGCTTCCCGAGCGTGTTGCCCGGGAACGAGTCGAGCATGACGGCGCCGTCGCCTGTGCCGATGCGCACGCGGGCCACCGATCCGGCCGGGGCCGCTTCATTTGTATAGGGCACGCCGGTCTTCGCGAGCACCGATTTCGCCACGTCGCACGACTGCGTGAACGCCTTCTTGCCGACCGGATCGAACTGGAACGAGCAATCCGCGGGATCGGCGATCACCGTCACCGGCGCGCTCTCGACCGCACGCTCCAGCGCCGGATTGGCGAAATGCGTGAGGCCTTTGAACACGGGGAAATAAGTCAGGGCGGCGAGGATGCAGCCCGCCATGACGATGCTCTTGCGACCGATGCGGTCCGACAGCCCGCCGAAGATCACGAAGAACGGCGTGCCGATCAACAAGGCGGCGGCGATGATCAGATTCGCGGCCTTGGCATCGACCTGCAGGATCTTCTCCAGGAAGAACAGCGCATAGAACTGACCGCCGTACCACACGACCGCTTGACCGGCGGTCGCGCCGAACAACGCCAGCAGCACGATTTTCAGATTGGTCCAGTTGCCGAACGCTTCGGTGAGCGGCGCGGTCGACAGCTTGCCTTCGTTCTTGATCTCGAGGAACGCCGGCGACTCCTGCAATTGCAGACGGATGTACACCGAGATGCCGAGCAGCACGATCGAGATCAGGAACGGAATGCGCCAGCCCCACACCTCGAACTGATCGCCGAGCGAGACCCGACAGATCAGAATCACCAGCAGCGAAAGAAACAAACCCATGGTCGCGGTGGTTTGAATCCAGCTCGTGTACAAGCCGCGCTTGCCATCGGGCGCATGCTCGGCGACATACGTGGCCGCACCGCCGTACTCACCGCCGAGCGCGAGGCCTTGTAACAATCGCAACAGGATCAGAATGACAGGGGCCGCGACGCCGATGGCCGCGTAACTCGGCAACATGCCGACGATGGCGGTCGACGCGCCCATGATCACGATAGTGATCAGGAAGGTGTGCTTGCGACCGATCAGATCGCCGAGCCGGCCGAACACCAGCGCGCCGAACGGTCGCACGAAGAAGCCCGCCGCGAACGCCAGCAGCGCGAAAATGAAACCGGTGGTCTCATTCACGCCGGAGAAGAACTGTTTGGAAATGATGGCCGACAACGAGCCATATAAATAGAAGTCGTACCATTCGAACACGGTGCCGAGCGAGGACGCGAAGATCACGCGCCGGTGCGATTTGTCGATGCCGCCAGCGGCGGGCTGCGACAGCGTCTGTGGTGTGGTAGCCATGTTGATCCCCTCTCGAACCCCTCTCGACCCTTAGAATGAATATTTCGCGACCGCTTGCACACGCCGCATCGAACCGCTCGCGCCGCTCTCGATCTCTCGCTCGGCCCCGCGCAGCTCGACCCCGAGATCGAGCTTGGCCAGCGGCGAATAAAATGTATTGAAGGCCCACGACCAGCTCGACCGGTTGGCACTGCCCCCGGTCAAGCGCACATCATTGTCGTAATCCGAAGCCGACAACATCAAGGTGCTGCGCACCCGGTCATTCCACACATGCCGCCAGGCAGCGAACGCGGCCCAGCCAGAAATCGTTTCCAACTCGCCATTGGCAGTCAGGACCGCGTCGTTCGCGAAGTTGACCCCGACATAACGCCCGAGCCCGTCGCCGCCGGTGATCGCAAAGCGCAGATCGTCCTTGCCGAAATTGATCTTGCCCGCCAGCGACAAGGCCGCGCCCTGCGTCGAGTCGTTCACCGCGGCGACACCGGTCGTTTCATATTTCAACTGACGTACCAGCCCCGCCGCGCGCAAAAAACCACGGCTGCCGAGCTTCCAAGTGTAGGCCGCCGTGAAATCGGGAATATTGTTGTCATCCGAAGCGATGCGCGTGCCGCCGCCGAACGGAGTAATGGTCGTCTCGGGATTTTCTGCTGAGAACGACCAGTTGCCGAGCGTGTATCGAACCATCGGCTCGCGCACGAACACCGTGCCATCGGTGGGGCCGATGAAGTCCGCGGTCTCCGGCAGCGTGGTCGCGTCCATGAAATTGGTCCACGTCTGACCGACCAGCCACCGGCCATATTGAATGTATGCGTGCCGGACCTGCACGCCGTACGTGTTGGTGGCCCGCTCGTCGCCGAGCGATGAACCGTACAAATCCACTTCCAGCCGCGTCGACAACAGCTGACCGCCAGCCACATCCGTGTCGGTGCCGAAGATGAAACGCGACTGTTTGATATGCGAGTCGAGGTCCACGCCTTCACTCGCGCCGCCGACAGGAATGGTCGACGGCAGATAGAAATCGCGACCGATGCTGCCATCGGCGATCTCGCCATCCTCATAGTCGGACCACATGCCGTCGAGCTTGATGAAGCCGCTATAAAAGAAGCGTGTGCCCGGCGACGCGTTTGGAGCGATGGGCTTGGTCTGAATACTGGGTGCATCGGCGGGAGACGTGGCTTTCGCGACGGCGCTGGCCGGCGCGGGTGTCCCCGACATCTTTTGAGTCAGCTCGCGCAGTTGTCGCTCCAGTTCTTCGACTCGCGCTTCCAACTTGCGCTGCTGATCGTCGGGCGCGGTATCCGCGGCCCATGCTGTCAGCGGCCCGCCCGCCATGCCGGTAGCGGCCATGGCCGACACGATCAGAACCTTCCGTAGCTCGATCATTGTCCATCCCCCGATGACAAGTCGGCGCGAGCATGCGCGCACGGCTTGCGGACCGGCCATTCATCTTTGGTCGAAGCCGGCGGCGACGCTATTCGACGAAAGTCGAATAGTGAGTGAGCGCGGCTTGGCGGAGGCTTGACGCCGTCGGGTTTCATCAGTCTTGCGCAATGGAGTTGCCGCAAGTGACACAAGCATGGAGTATTGCGCGCTCAATGAAGCGCGCCGTTCTGATTGCCGACGACCATCCCCTGTTTCGTGACGCCTTGAAGCTCGCGGTGGCGCAGGCCGTTCCCGGCGCTCAGATCGTCGAGGCCGACACCGTGCACACGCTGTTCGCGGCGCTCGATGCCCATCCGGATCCCGAGCTGTTGCTGCTGGACCTGAACATGCCGGGTGCGCAAGGCTTCAATGCGCTGGTGCAGGCCCGAGCGAATTTTCCTACGGTGCCCATCGTGGTGATTTCGGCACGCGAGGACCGACGCATCATGCAGCGGGCCCTGGGCCATGGCGCTGCCGCGTTCGTGCCCAAGTCCGCTTCCATCGATATCATCGTCACCGCATTACGCACCGTGCTCGGCGGCGACACGTGGTTGCCCGCGTCAGCGACGACGGGCGGCGATCCAACGCCGCTGGATCAGCAAGAGATCGACGCGACGGCGCGGCTCGCCACGCTCACGCCCCAACAGTTTCGGGTGCTGTCGATGCTGTCGTCAGGTCTGTTGAACAAGCAGATCGCGGCGGAACTGGACGTGTCCGAAGCGACCGTGAAGGCGCACGTGAGCGCGGTGATGCAAAAGCTCGGCGTCAGCAATCGGACGCAAGCCGTGCTGCTGGCACAGCGACTCTCGCTGGATCAGCCGTAAGCGCGACGATCAGCGCCCGCAAAGCCGCGGGCCGCAGCGGCTTCCGCAAAACCTGGAATCCCAGCGCACTCGCGCGCTGAGCCAGAGCAGCCGTGCCGTCGGCAGTGACCAGCGCGCCCGTGCGCATTCGCACCGCTTCTCTCGGGACCAGCTCATCCAATACGTCCAGACCCATCGGCTCGCCGCCCAGGTGATAGTCGGCGAGCACCAGATCCATCGGCTGAGTCTTCAAGATCTCACGCGCCTGCTCGGCCGTGGCCACGCAGATCACCTCGATGCCCCAACGCGTCAGCAACTCGCGCATGGCATCGAGAATGTTTGGATCGTCCTCGACACACAAAACACGCAACCCTCGCAATCCTGCAACGCTCGGGATAGGCGCAGACGTCGTCACCGGCTCGCGAGTGATGCCTTTGCCACGCGCCACGCGCACACTGAACGCACTGCCTTTGCCGGGAATCGAGCGCAAGATGAGCTGGGTTTGCAGAATGTGAGCAATGCGATCGCAGATCGACAAGCCCAACCCCAGACCGCGCTCTCCCCAGGGCGAGTGCTGATCGAGCCGCCGGAACTCTTCGAAGATCACGCTCTGGCTTTCGGCCGCGATGCCCGGGCCCGTGTCGATGACTTGAAACTCGACTTGATCGTCCGCGCGGCGCCGGACGCCAACGACCACTCCCCCGCTGCGCGTGTAACGCAAAGCATTGCTGATCAAGTTTTGTAACACTCGACGTAGCATCCGCTGGTCGGTGTACACCTGCACGCGGGTCGCATGCACTCGCAACTCGAGATTGCGCTGCGCAGCCACCGGTGCGAATTGTTCCTTCAGGGAATCCAGCAACGTGCCGGCGGAGAAATCGCACGGCTCCGGCTGAATCGCGCCCGAATCCAACCTGGAAATATCGAGCAAGCCGTCCAGCAACTCTTCGGCCGCGTGCAACGAGTTTTCCACTCGATCCGCCAACTGCTCGACCTGCGGATGCGCCAACTGATTGGCTTGACCGCGCAGTGCCGCGTTGAACAGGCGCGCGGCATTCAAGGGTTGTAACAAGTCATGACTGGCCGCCGCCAGGAACCGCGTCTTGCCGAGATTGGCCTTCTCCGCCACGGCCGTCGCTTCGGCCAGCTGCTGAGTTCGCTCGACCACGCGTTGTTCCAATGTTTCGTTGATCTCGCGCAGCTCGTCCTCGACATGCTTATAAGTCGTCACGTCATTGAAGGTGCTGACGTAACCACCATCAGGCAGCGGTTGTCCGCGCACTTCGATCACGCGACCATCGCCGCGCCGTCGTTCGGAAAGATGTGGGGAGCCCGCGCGCATGTGAGCCAGGCGCTTCTCGACATGTGTCTCTGCATCGCCCGGCCCGTACCAACCGCGCGCGGCGTTGTATCTCATCAAGTCGGCAATCGGCCGACCGGCGCGCATCAGCTCCGGCGGATAGTCGAGCAGTTCGACGTAGCGACGATTCCAAGCCACCAGGCGCATCTCCGCATCGACGACGCTGATTCCCTGCGGCATGTTCTCCATCATCGCTTCGAGCATTTCGCGGTTGAAGCGCAGCTTCTGCGACGCCTCGTCGAACAGCGTGACGACTTCGCTGAATTGCAGGCCGGCGCCCCGTAGCGTGCTGGTCAACACCATGCGCGCCGATGCCGCACCGAGCGCGCCCGCGAGCTCGCGTTCCAGGCCTTGTAACAATCCAACGTCGGCACGCTGGGTCGGCGAGTAGTCGCGCTCGTGCTCTTGTTTGTATCGCTCGAACCAGGAGCGGGCCGCGCCCGGCCCGAGCAGGCGCTCGGCGAGCATTTGCAGATCGGCAATCGTCGCCGAGCCCGGCAACAATTTCGCTCTACGTGCATCGGCGCCCGCGATGCGCGGCGCAAGCTGCAATCGCTCGCCGATGGCAGGCGGTGAATACAACGACATGCCCACCAGCGTCGCGATGTTCACGAGCAACGACCAGAACACCCCGTGAGTGAGCGCATCCGGTCCGGCGAATCCCAATAATGAGTGGGGCGCGAGCACGCCGATCCCGAACGGACCTGCCGTGATCCATGACGGCATGACGCCATCGGCACTCGCAAACGTCGGCAACAACAGCGTGTAGATCCAAATCAGAAACCCACCGCACAGCCCGGCCAGCACGCCGACTCGACTCGCGCCCGACCAATACACCGCACTGACCACAGCGGGAGCGAACTGCGCGACCGCCGCGAATGCGAGCAGGCCGATGGACGCCAGGCTCGAACCGTTCGGCACCGCTCGAAAGAATCCGAACGCGACCAGCAGGATGGCTAGAATGGCCGCGCGTCGAATCCAGAGAATGCCGCCCGCCGCCAGACTCCGACCGCCGAGCTCCGGCGGTCGCCAGCGCCATATCACCGGCAGCACCAGATCGTTACTGACCATGGTGGCCAGCGCGACGGTCGCGACGATGACCATGCCGGTCGCGGCCGAGAAACCACCCAGATACGCGAGCAATGCCAGCCAATCGTGCCCGGCACTGAGCGGCAGCCACAACACGAACGAATCCGGCGCGACTGAGCCGCCGGCGGCAATCGCTGCCGCGGCGATGGGCACGACCACCAGACTGATCAGCGCCAGATACATCGAGAACCACCAGCGTGCATGCCGAACGTCCTCGACATCGGCGCACTCCACCACGCCGATCTGAAACTGCCGGGGCAAACAGAAGATCGCGGTCAGCGACAACAGCGTCTGCGTGACGAATGAAATGGGATGACCCACCGCCGACGGCATCTGTCGCGCGGTTTCGAGCAACGGCCCGATGCCGTCGAGCTGAGTGAGGGCGAACACCGCCACACACAGTAAGGCCACGATCTTCACCAAAGACTCCGCGGCCACTGCCAGCACCATGCCCGGATGATGCTCGGTCGCATCGACCTGACGTGCGCCGAACAGACTCGAGAACAACGCCAGCATCAACGCAATCAGCAACGCGCTATCCCGATACCAGGCCACGCTCTGCGCCGGCGCGCCCGCCGACAGCACCTCGATGCTCATCGAGATCGCTTTCAACTGCAGGGCGATGTAGGGAATGGCGGCGGTCAATGCGATCAGAGTGACCGCGACCGCGATTTGTGGAGAACGGCCGAAACGGGCGGCGAGCAGATCGGAAATGGAGGTGGCGTTCTGCTGCTTGGCCATGCGCACCAGCCGCTCGAAGAACGGCAGCAGGAACAGGAACAACAGCAACGGCCCGATATAGATAGGCAAGTAGCCGAGGCCGTCGCGCACGGCGCTGCCGACAGCGCCATAGAATGTCCAGCTCGAGCAGTACACCGCCAGCGCCAGGCTGTAGATCAGCGGCCGCAGCCGGGCATGTTCGGGATAGAAACGACGGCGGTCGCCCCACCATGCAATGAAGAACAGGCCACAAACGTAGGCCAGCGAAGCGACCAGGAGCCCCCATCCCGAGATCATGGCCGCATAATACGCAAGTGATCACCTATAACGTATTCCTGGATCGCGCCCGCCTGCCGGCCGCCGCCGACTGGGCACGTTTGATTCGCGAAGCCGGCTTCGATGTGGAGCTGAACCCCGACTTCGAAACGGCCGCGCACAGCGGTTATCTGCCCTGCCCCGACGACCGGACCGGCTTCGAGTACTACCTGGAGTCGTTCAGCGAGCCGAGCTTCGAGATCGGCGATGTCGGCGCCAAGGCCATCGGCCCACGCAACACGGTCGCCAGTCTGCGCTTCAGCGGTCGCTCATCGGACCGTGACGCCGCGAGCGCGGCCGCCGCCACCCTGACCGCCATGACCGACGGTGTGTTGTTCGATACCGAGCCGGGACATTTCATCGCCGCCGACGCGGCGCTGGCCTGGGCGCGCAATGAGCGTTATCAGCCCATCGCGACCTATCGCCGCCGCGCGCTGCGCCGGAAAGCGCGTTTGACGCCGCCGATCATTCTGCGGCTGTTGATCATTCTGTTCCTGGTGTTCGCGATCTACTGGCTCAGGAAGTAGCGGCTCGCTGAACCGGCGGCTCCTGCGCGGGCTCAGCGCGATCGTGGAACGCCACGACACAATTGCGCCCCTCCTGCTTGGCTCGATAGAGCGCCGAGTCGGCCGCCTCGAAAAACTTCTCGGCGCTCTCGAAATCGCCGCGTGACAGGCACGCGTAACCGACGCTGATGGTGATCGCCAGATCGCCGTTCAATGTTTCTTCCACGGTCCGACGCAACCGTTCGCTCATCACCGAGGCCGTGCTGCAATCGATGCCGGGAAGAATCACCGTGAACTCTTCACCGCCGTAACGACAAGCCACGAAGGGCTTGCGACCGAACTTACGCAACGCATTCGCGACCGCTTTGATGGCCTGGTCGCCGCGGGCATGACCGTGACGATCGTTGTAGCCTTTGAAGTGATCGATATCGAGCACCAGCAACGACAGCGGCTTCTGCTCCTCGCGCGCCATCGCGAATTCCTGCGGCAGCTTGTCGTCGAACAGGCGGCGGTTGCCGAGCAGCGTGAGCGGATCGGTCCGGCTCTGGTGCTGCAGCTCGTTCATGCGCGTGCTCAAGGTCATAGACAGCAGAATCATTTCCAGCAGCGAGCCGATCTGCCAGCCGTTCTGAGTGAAGAACGTGTGCGGCAACACGCCGAAGGTCTTCAACAGGAAGATCACCGAGCCGCACAGGAACGAGCTCCACGCAATCACGTAGAAGCGCGCTGGCCGCGAGCCCAGCAGCATCGCCGCCGTGCCCATCACCAACATGAAGATCACACCGATCAGCACCAGCCCCGCGACCGGCGCGATGATGGTCGAATAAGGCACGAACGGCGCGGCTATCAACAACGCAGCCGCGACTGCCTGCAACCCACGCGCCGCCAGATCCAGACGCGGGGTCACTTCCTTGGCCCGCAGAATCATCCGCGAAAACTGCAAGCCCGCGAACAACGCAATGTTGATGAATGCGACCAGGCTCGTGTTGCCCCAACGCGGGCTCTCCGGCCACAGGTACTGATACGCGAGCCCGTTGTGAATGAGCATGTACAAGCCGAACGTGCCCACGTAGGCGAAGTAGGCCAGAAAGGCCCGGTCGCGCACGGCGATGAACACCAGGCTGCTCCACACCAGCAGCATGATCACGCAACCATAGTAGATGCCGTAAGCCAGCTGCTCGCGACTCACCGACTCCAGCAGCTCGGGCGAACTGAACAACGACAGGCTGATGTCGATCGGCCCCTGCGACTGATAGCGCAGGTACACCACGCGCTCGCCCTGCGACGGCACATGGATCGGAAACACGAAGTCGCGATGGGCGATGTCGCGGGCGGCGAACGGCCGGCGGTCGCCGGTCTTGTGGCTGCGCCATTGCTCAGGTCCCACTTGCTCGTAGACGTCGAGATAGTCGATCAGAGGGTAAGTCTGTCGAAGGAAGATCTCGCGCTCGCGCGGGCCCGTGTTACGGAATGTGACGCGTGCCCACCAGACGGAGCTGGTAAAACCGACATTGGCGGCCTTCAAACTGCCCGGGGCAAAGCTGGAGCGGCTCACCTCGTCGAGGGACAGTTTGCCCTGCGGGTCTTCGAGCAGGTCGACGTGACGACTGAATTCCTCGAGGTAGATGCGTTCGGCCGCGGGCAGCTCGAACACGGTCGAGCCGGAGCCGGTCTCGGCGGCATGCACGCTTACGCCCAGCAGTAGCGCCATCAACAGGCGCCCGGCGAAAACGGCAATACGAAGCGGCGACATCGGCACTATCTCCTCCCTATCCGGTGTGCCCCGACAAACCGGCGCGAAGTATGCGACACCGCGATCAAAGCCGCGACCTCGTCAGTCATGAAATATTGGAATTGTGATGTCGTCTGCGGGCGTGGTGCGGCCCTGTCGGTAAGTTCCGCGCGGGCTGATGTGAAACGAATTCAAAAACACAACAGGGAGTGAGCGATGCGGCGGCTGATTCGATGGGTGCTCGCGCTGATACTGATCGGCGGCGTGGCGGCGGTGGGCGGATTCCTTTGGTTCGTGCTGTGGCCGGTCCACACCATCCCCGCGCTCGAGCCGGTCGACGAATACGTGTGGCTCGATCAGCACTGGGGCGAGGGCCAGAACACCGAGCAGCGCCAGACCTACTACTACACGGCTCAGGGCACTTCGATGCCGCAGGGCGCCTCCACCGGGGCGATGCGTTACGACTGGTTCGTGCATTTGGAGCTGCCGTTCTCGAGCGAGCGCTTCGCGAACCCCGATCACATGCGCAAATACCGGTTCCTGGTCGACCCGACGCCGAGCGCGGCCAATCCCGACCAGTTGCCCATCGGTTTCACCAAGCACTTCGATCCGTCGATTGGCGAGTACGTGCTCGACGTGACTTGCGCCGCCTGTCACACCGGCGAGATCCACTTCACCAAGGACAAGCGCACCATCGCGATGCGCATCGACGGCGGTCAGGCCATGCATGCCTTCACCGATATGTCCCGCGGCAGCTTCGCGCCCGTGCTGCTGGCTTCGCTGGTCGATACCGTTGTGAAGCCGTGGAAGTTCGATCGTTTCGCGCAGCGGGTGCTCGGCCCCGGTTATCCCAAGGCCAAACCGGAATTGAAGTCGGCGCTGTGGGATACGATCAAGGCCATGCTCGGCAGCGGTCAGAACAACCCGCTGCGTAAGTTGTATCCCGTCCATGAGGGGTTCGGTCGCACCGATGCGCTGGGCCGGATCGGCAACACCGCTTTCGGCGATCATCTGGCGCCCGGCAACTATCAGGTCGGCGATGCGCCGGTCAGCTATCCCTATCTGTGGAACATCTGGAAGTTCGACTGGGTGCAATACAACGGCTCGGTCGCTCAACCGCTGGCGAGAAACATTGGCGAAGCCCTGGGCGTCGGCGCCATTGCGCCGCTGCGAAGTGCGATGAATGAGCCGCTGCCGGCCGATCATCGATTCCGTAGCAGTGTCGATATCGCCGGCCTGCAACGTATCGAACACACTCTGCAACAGCTCGCGCCGCCGACCTGGCCGGAGCACATCCTTGGCGCCATCGACACCGCCAAGGCCGAGCAAGGCTCCAAGCTGTTCGAACAATACTGCCGCGGCTGCCATGGCCCGCACGTGTCCGATGCCGCTCGTCAGCAGGCGAGCGCGCCGCTCAAGCCGTTCCCCGAAGTGGAATGGCGCATCGAGGTGGTGCCACTGGAGCACATCGGCACCGATCCGAACGCGGCCAAGGGCTTCATGGAGCGTCGTTACAATCTCTCGACGACCGGTCTGACGAACGCTCAGCTCGCCGACGCGCTGCGACCTCTGTTGACTCGTTCGCTGGCGCGCGATGCTCGATTCCGCCTACGCGAAGTCGTTCGCTTGCGCGGCGAGCAACAATTGCCGTTGGGCGATCTGCCTGCATTGCTCGATGCCTATCCCGATCCCGACGCGAATCCCACGCCGAGCCTGCCGCAGGAAAGCTTCGAGGCGATCGACGCGGCGTTGGAAACATTGCTGTCGCCGATGCCGGTGGTGTCGACCGCTCAACCGGACGACGGCCTCGACTGCGGTCTCGACTGCCACACGCTCAACTTGCTTTGGGACGTGCGCAACGGCTCGGGCAATATCGAGCAGACGGTCGCGGGACTGGATGTGAGTAAGCTGAGCGAAGGGTTGGCTTTGAATCTGGTCGGTATTCTGATCAAGAACCGCTTCTACGCGGACTACGGCATCGACTACGCGACTCAGCAATGTTTGGAAGGCTTCGGCGCGCTGGATCTACCGCAACAGATCTCCGGTTACAAGCCGCGACCGCTGCAGGGCGTGTGGGCAACTCCGCCGTTCCTGCATAACGGGTCGGTGCCGACGCTGTATCAAATGCTGGTGCCGCCTGCCAAGCGCGATACTAAATTTTTCGTCGGCCGCCGCGACTTCGATCCAGTGCACGTTGGTTACATGACCGAGCCGGATGCGGAAGGCGACGATGACGGGTTCTGGCTAGATACGAGCATTCCCGGCAACCGAAACATCGGTCACGCCTTCGCCGCCGATGCCGCGACGTGGAGCAAACATTTGCAGGACCCGAAGGCGAACCCACTACCTAGCGGCGTCATCGGCCCCGAGTTCACGGATGAGCAACGGTTTGCGCTGGTCGAATACTTGAAAGTTCATCGCGACTCTCCGACACCGGAAGGCTTCAAACCGCCGCAATGTCAGTTGTTTGGAAGATCGCTTTAAGAGACGTCGCGAAACGGCAGCGGCCCGCGCGCAGCGCGGCCGCTAGCTGTCGCTGCGGCGGACGCGCGTCAATGGGAGCGTCTCTTCCGAGTTTCGAGCGACAGCAAGAAACGCCCAGCGCTCGTAGAGCGCGCTAGCTTGCGAACGAAGTTCGCTCGGCTACGCTCCGCTCAAACGTATCGGCGGCGTCGGGAGGGTCTATCTCCTCCTGGCGGCCTCGAAAAAGAGGACCTTTTCGGGGCAGTGCGCCCAGGGGCTCGGCGGTGCCTTTCAGCGAAGCACGGCTTCGCTCCGCCGAGCGGGTGTACATGGATGTACACCCCGGGCTTGCGCGGAGCAGGGACTGCGCAGCGCAATGGGACCCAACGAGCCGCGCGATAGCGCGGCAAGGGGGGCACGGTGCCGGGAGGAGATAGACCCGCACGACGACGCTGACCACCGACGCCTCCGGCAGCAACGTCTCAATCAAGCGCCCAGGCGGCGCAGACCACCAAGGCCTCTTACTTCTTCTCCGCCCTCTTCGCCAACGTCACAAACAACGCGTCAAACGGCTCCTTGAACTTCTTCACCCCCTCGCGCTCGAGCTGATCAGCCACCGCCTTCAGCTCGATCCCCAGGTTACGAAGGATCTGCACCGTCTCCTTCGCTTCGGCCAAATCATCCTCGATGCGAACAGCCGCATCACCATGATCGCGGAACGCATCGACAGTTGCGGGTGGCAAAGTATTCACCGTGTTCGGAGCGATCAGCGCCTCCACATACATCGTGTCCTTATAGGCAGGATCCTTGCTGGACGTGGACGCCCACAACAACCGCTGCGGCTTCGCGCCTTTCTCCGCCAGTGCACGCCAACGATCGCTGTTAGACCACTGCTTGTAGTACTGATAAGCCAACCGAGCGCTGGCGATGGCAGCCCGGCCGCGACGGGCCTTGGCTTCATAAGTGGTCATCGTATCGAGCTTGGCATCGATAAGTGTATCGATGCGACTCAGGAAGAAGCTCGCCACGGACGCGATCTTGTCGATGGGCTTGCCCGCCTTCACGCGCTGCTCGAGCCCGGTCAGGTACGCATCGACCACCGCTCGATAGCGATCCACGCTGAACAACAGCGTGACATTGATATTCACCCCGGCCGCAATCAGTTCAGTGATCGCCGGCAAACCAGCCTCAGTGCCGGGCACCTTGATCATGGCATTCGGCCGGTTGAACGCCTTCCACAGCCGCAGCCCTTCCTCGATGGTGCCTTTGGTGTCATCCGCCAGGTGCGGAGAGACCTCGAGGCTGACGAATCCATCGGCGCCGCCCGTCGAATCGTACGTCTGACGGAACAGATCGGCCGCGGCCTGCACGTCCTCGAGCGCAAGGGTCTCGTAGATATCGTTGATGCTCTTACCAGCGCGGGCGAGGCTGGCGATGGCCTCGTTGTATTCGGCGCCCTCGCTGATGGCTTTCGCAAAAATTGCGGGATTCGAAGTCACGCCGCCGAGCGCATCGTCGGCGATCAGTCGGGCCAGGTGCCCGTCCTTCAGCCAGCTGCGTCGGATGTCATCGAGCCACAGGCTCTGGCCCAACTGGTGGACCTGGCGTAACCGGTTCTGCGTTTGATCGTTCATCTCGACACTCCGAGTTCGACTCTGCAATGCACCAGCCGCAATTGTATAGGACCGCCGTGCCATTACCGCTGTAGCGGCAATACTGCAATTCCCCACAATGGCTTGTTCTCCAGGTTTCGGTGAGTATCCTCCGCCCAACACCGCATACTTCCAGCTAGCGCAAGCGCAATGTTCCACACGCTCCTGTCACCCCGGCTGCTGATCCTGGTGACATTTCTGGCATCGGTCACCTTCGTCCAGTTCCGTGGCCGCGTCCGCCACAAGCTCTCCCGGCTGGTCGCGGACCACGCCAATCTGCTCGCGCCGTACAACTCACTGATGTATCTGTTCTCGGCGGTCAAAGCCAAGCCCTATGCGGACGTTCGCGACTTTCCCGAACTCAAACAGGTCACCGAGCAGTGGCAGATGATCCGCGAAGAGGCACTGAAGCTGTTCGACGAGGGACACATCCGTGCCGCCTCGGGTTACAACGACATCGGCTTCAACACGTTCTTCAAGCGCGGCTGGAAGCGCTTTTACCTGAAGTGGTACGGCGACTTCCTGCCGTCGGCCTCGGCGCTGTGTCCGAAGACGGCCGAGCTGCTGGGGAAAATTCCTTCCATCAACGCGGCAATGTTTACACTTCTGCCGCCCGGCTCGCGGCTCGGCGCTCATCGCGATCCGTTCGCCGGCTCGTTGCGTTATCACCTCGGCCTGGTCACGCCGAACTCGCCCGACTGCTACATCATCGTCGATGGCGAGAAGTATTACTGGAAGGACGGCGAAGCGGTGATGTTCGACGAGACCTACATCCATCAGGCCGAGAACCGCACCGACGTCACCCGCGTGATTCTTTTCTGCGACATCGAGCGACCGATGTCTAACCCCGTGTTGCGATGGATTAATCGCGTCATCGGTCACGGCATGATTCGCGCGGCGGCAACACAGAACGTGCCGGGCGAGCACGTCGGCGTCCTGAATCATATATTTGCTTACGTGTATCAGATTCGCGCGCTCGGCATTCGTATCAAGGAATGGCACAAGCCGATTTATTACCTGCTGAAGTGGTCGTTGCTCGCGGCCCTTGGCTACGCCATCGTTGTCGGTTTTTGAGACACACCGGATTCTGTCTGGCGCGCGTTGCCAGACAGAGCCGCGCTCCACTGAAAGAATTATTTCCTCCGCGGCGCTAATCCCCGCCGATATCTGTCGCTAAATTTGCCGTCGCGGCAGCGATCCGCTGGCGCGCCTTTTTCCGCATGGAACTTCCGTGCGTGCGTGTCGTTGCTTGCTTATTCTCGGCATGGTTTCTGCAAGTCTGTTGGCCAACAAGACTTGACCGATGTCGGTGGACGGGAGCTGCAATGATGATGCGTCTCGGACTCACGGTTCTCACTCTTCTCTTCCCTGTGTTGGGTCTCACTTGCGAGAGCGTCAATCGCGAGCAGTGTAAGCAGCGCTTCGAAGCGCTGGTGAACTACCGGACCGAAGCGATCACCAGCGCCTTTGGCGATCTGCTCGGCACGTTGCCGCCGGAACTCGATGTGAAATTCGTCGGCACCAAGGAGCTGGCGGAGAGCGACGGCAAGGAAACATACGACGCCGAACATCACACCCTGATCTTCCCGAGGCGCCTGCTCAGCGCCAAGGTGCCCAATCCAATTCGCGCCGCCGCTTACTACTGGCCGTTCTATGAGAACGAGCAATATCGAACCGCATTTCCGGTGGTGGAGACCATCGATCAGTTGATCTGGACCGCATTCCTGCAGGAAGCGGCCAAGCGCCGCGGCCTGTCCTGGCCGCACAAGGACTGTAAGTCCAGCGATCTGGGCACGCGCCTGCCGTGCGAGATGCTGGTCGAAGGCATCAACGAGCATCTGAAGGAAGTGCGCACGCCGATCTTCAATGCCAACCGGCTCGATATGATCTGGCCGGAGGACTTCGCGGGCTTTCGCCGCGGGCTGTGGAACAAAGGCGATCAGTTATATCTGGACGTGCAGCGCTACGGCGGCATTCTGTTAATCGGCCCGCTGATCGATCAGTTCGGTGTGCCCCGCGCGCTGGCGTACATCGCCCAGACGCCGTTCCATGTCGAAGACAACAACATGCGACTGTCCGCGCAGCGCTATCAGGAGCGCGCGAGGAAAGTGCTGGATTAAGTTATCACCACATCAGATCGTCAGGGACGACGAAGTCCTTATACGGATCGTCTTCGGCGGGCTTGCCTTCCTCGGCGTTCAGCTTCACGACCGCACGCTCATCGCGCTCACGGATGCGCTCGGCGATTTCCGGTAACACCAGGTCGTACTTACCTTCGCAGCGGACGATCACGATGGTGCCGGCGACCAGCTTTTCACGCAAAGCATTGTCGGCCGTGATCCGACGCACCTTGCCGCGATCGATGAAGTTGAAATACTCCTCGCTCTCGGCCGGCTTGGGCAGCCGATGCTGCTCGATGAGCTGCTTGATCTGCGCCCAGCGCTCCTTGCGATCCTGGTTTTCCTGGCGCTTACGGTTCAGCTCGGCATCGCGCGCGGCTTTTTCGGCCTGCGCCTTGGCCCGCGCTTCGGCAGCCCGCTTTTCCTGTTCTTCGCGCAGCTGGCGGTTCTTGGCCTGCTGATGTTGCTGCTGCTTCTGCTGTTGATCGGCCTGGCGCGCCTGCTTCTTGGTGCCCAGGCCGGCGGCCAGCAGCTGATCGCGCAATGACATGCTCATCGAAGGCTCCGCACGGACTCCTTGGGGGACGGCGCTATTTTACGCAAACCGCCGCCAACCGGGAGTGCGACACGCCCCGAAAAATCAGGCGGGCTGCAATCCGCCGCCGCGCACGGTCTCGATTTCCCGCCGCGGCGGGGCGCCGAACAGACGCCGATATTCGCGACTGAATTGCGACGGGCTTTCATAACCCACGCGATGCGCGGCCGCGGCGGCTTCCAAGCCCTCGGTGAGCATCAGGCGGCGCGCCTCGTGCAGCCGCAGGTGTTTCTGAAATTGCATCGGCGACATGGCGGTCACCGCTTTGAAACGATGATGCAACGACGATTCGCTCATGTGCGCGGCCGCCGCCAGATCCTCGATGCGCAGCGACTCGGTGAATCGCTTGCGCAACAGCTCGATTGCGCGTGCCACGCGATTCACCTGACTGTCGACGACACACAACTCGCGCAATCGGTGCCCCAACTCGCCGGTGAGCACCCGGTAATGAATCTCTCTGAGCACCAGAGGCGCGAGGATCGCGGCGTCTCGCGGCTGCTCCAACAATCGCGTGAGTCGCACGACCGCGTCGAGCAATTGCGGGCCGGTGCGTGCGACATACAAGCCACGGTCAGTCGAGGGCGGCACAGCGCTGCGGCCAACTTGCAACAGCAGCTCGCCGATCATGCGTGCGTCGAGCTCGAGACGCAGACACAGATAGGGCTTCTCCGGCGTCGCTTCGAGCACATGACCGATCGCCGGCAACGTGACTGACACGGTGAGGTAATTCAACGCATCGTAGTAATAGACATCGTCCCCGAGCACCGCGCGCTTACGTCCTTGCACGACGATGCACAGACTCGGCTCGTACACCGACGGCGTCGGCATCGACGGCGAGTTGGAGCGAATCACGGTCAGCCCCGGAATGGCGGACGGATGAATGCCCTCGACCGGCGTCAACCGTGTGACCAGGGCAGCCAGCTCGGCCTGCTGCTCGTCCAGGTTGGGCAGCTCGGCGACGGACGGATTCGGGATGGAAATGGCGGCGCTCATGGCTGCCCTCGCTACGACGATCAGGCTATTTTCGACCGCCTGATTATCAACATAGTTCAGCGCCGACGTCCTGCACGGATGTGCGACCTTGCAGGATCAGGCAAGAATGGGCGAGGAATCGGATAGGACCGGACCGGAAGCCCTCAATCGCCGTTCGGCTCGGAACGGAGTCAGTCACCCGCACGCGGCCGTCAGACCGGAAGCCATCAATCGCCGTTCGGCTCGGAACGGAGTCGGTAACACGCACGCCGCGGTAACCGCACGTTGCCGGTAACCGCACGTGGCCGTCGGGTCAGTCAGCCGTCACCGAGAACAGGCGCTCGCGATCCTCGGGGCTGAGCGGGCGCCATCGACCTTCGGGCAACTCGCCGAGGTCGAGTCCGCCCACCTGACTCCGGTGCAATTTCTCGACGTGATTGCCGACCGCCGCGAACATCCGGCGCGCTTGATGATAGCGACCTTCGGTCAGCGTGAGTCGTGCCTGTCTCGGCCCGAGCACTTCGAGTTTCGCCGGCGCCAGCGGCTCGCGCTCGGACTCGAGCATCATCTTGCCGCTCGCAAATATTTTTACTTCGTCGCCTCGCAGATCGCGCGCGAGCGTCGCTTCGTAAATTTTTGGCAGCTTGGATTTCGGCGAGACGATTTTATGTAACAACTTGCCGTCGTCCGTCATCAACAACAAGCCGGTGGTGTCGCGATCGAGCCGGCCGACCGTCGCCACGACCGGATCGCGATGACGAAACCGCTCCGGCAACAAGTCATAAACAATCTGACCGGGATCGCTGGTCGAGCAGGTGTAGCCGACCGGCTTGTTCATCATGAGCAGCAGACCGGGCGCGAGATCGAGCGGCTCGCCATCGATGAGGACGCGCGAGTGATCGACCTTGTCGTCGGAGTACAGCACTTCGCCGTCGATGTCTGTAATGCGCCCGTCGCGAAAGATCGCGAGCACTTCCTTGCGGCTGCCGTAACCGAGATTGGCAATGAGTTTGAGCAACTTCATCGCGCGATCTCCGCCGCCTTCGCGAGAGATTTAGCGCGCATGGCTGCGAGAATCCATCGCGGCGCCTTGGCGGATCTCGCGCAGGGTTTGGTATGCACGGCTGCGATGATCTCGTTCATCGCGCGGCCTTCGCGGGCTTCCGCGCCGATTTCGCTCGCACCGCTTCGATGATCTTGTAGCCGTGCTCTTGCACGACCGCGCGCACGCTATCGAAGCTCTCGCTCAACACGTTCTCGTAGGGCAAGTGACGGTTCGCGACCAGCCACAGCTTGCCGCCCGGGCGCAGCGAATCCGCGGCGACCGCGATGAAACGACGGCCGATGTCCGGCCGGTCGAGCGCACGCTGCGCATGGAACGGCGGATTGGTGACAATGACATCGTATGTATCCGGCAACCCGGCCGCCACGTCGTGCCAGCGATAGTTGATAGGCGTGCGCGCCTCGAAGCTCTTCAGATTCACACGCGCTAGTTCGAGCGCGCGGTTCTCTGCTTCATAGGCATCGAGCGCGGTAATACCAGGACACCGCGTCAACAACTCCGCAGACAAATATCCGAAACCCGCGCCGAGATCGGCGGCACGTCCAGTCAGATTCGTCGGCAGATGCTCTGCGAGCAATGCCGAGGCCACATCGATGCGATCCCACGCAAAGATGCCCGGCCGGCTCGTGAAACGGCCTTCGGCGATGGGCCGAGGCGCATCGAGCTGTTGCCAGTGCGCGATCAAAGAAACATTGAGCCGCGCCAGCGAGGCCGTCCAGAACACACGACATTTGTTTTTGCTCATCGACTCGACGTCGCCGGTGAGCTGCGCGAGGTCGTTCTCGCTCGAGCGAGCCCCTTCGTCATTGCTCTGGCTGACAATGATTCGACCGCCGGGCTTGGTCATCGCAACCGCGCGTGCCATCAGCGCACGCGCCTCGTCGCGTTGACGCGGCGGCAGGATCAGCACCAGCTCGTAGGTTTTCGCCGCGTCGGCAACGTTGACGGCAAAGCCCGCCTGCGACAGCGCATAGGCTTCGGGCTTGAAGCTTTGCTCGCAAACGAGCCCGGGCAGCGGCCGCTCATGCAGTGGCCACCCATCTCTCGCGCGAAGAAACATTGCGCCGCCTGCAGGCCAAGGCAGGCGCCCCTCGCTGAACGGCAGGAAGAGCGTTTCGAGCGCCGCGTCGCTGCGATCAGCTGGCATGCGACTGGAGCAACTTCTCAGTGGCAGCGAGCAGCACGCACACGGCCACGCCCTGGACCGCTTCCGTCACTTCCGCCAGTTCCGGGAAGCTCGGCGCGATGCGGATGAAACGATCGTGCGGATCTTTGCCCAGCGGATGCGTGGCGCCCGCGGGCGTCAGCTCCACGCCAGCTTCTTTCGCCAGCTGCACGACGCGCTTGGCGCAACCGTCGAGCACTTCGAGCGAAATGAAATAACCGCCCTTGGGACGAGTCCACTTCGCCACGCCCGACGCGGCGAGCTCCTTGTCGAAGGTATTCAGCACCTGCTCGAACTTGGGCGCGAGGCTGGCGCGATGACGATCCATCAGCGCGGCCACGCCGCCGTTGCTGTTGAGCAGGCGGATGTGACGCAGCTGATTCACCTTGTCGCCGCCGATGGTCCGGATGCTCATGTTCTTCAAGTACCAGGCCGAGTTGTCCTTGGAGCTCGCGAACAGAGCGACACCGGCGCCGGCGAACGTGATCTTGGAGGTCGAGCCGAAGATGAAGGCGCGATTCGGATGGCCATGACGGGCGCAGAGCTCGTCAATGTTTGCAATCTCGACGGCTTCCGCGGTGAGATGATGCACGGCGTAGGCGTTATCCCAAAACAAACGAAAGTCGCGCGCGGCGGTCTTCATCTTCGCCAGGCGCTCCACCGTTTCGTTCGAATACACGGTGCCGCACGGGTTGCTGTATTTCGGCACGCACCACATGCCCTTGATCTGCGGATCGGCGGCGACCAGCTTTTCCACCGCGTCCATGTCCGGACCGGTCTCCAGCATGGGCACCGGAATCATCTCGATGCCGAACTGCGCGCAGATGGAAAAGTGACGGTCATAGCCCGGCACCGGGCAGATGAACGCCACACGGGATTCGCGCGACCACGGCTTGTCGCTATCGACCGTGCCTTTCAACATCGAATACACGACCGCGTCGTGCATCAGCGAGAGGCTGGCGTTATCGCCGAGGATCACACGGTCCGGGCTGACACCGAAGATCGGCGCCAACTGCGCACGCAGCTCCGGCAGGCCCTGCAGCTCGCCGTAGTTACGGGTATCTACGCCGCCAGCCATGTAGTCGGCGCCCGGCAGGCCGAGCAGCTCGTTGCTCAGGTCCAGCTGTTTCGACGACGGTTTGCCACGAGTCAGATTCAGTTTCAGCTTGCGCTCGGCAAAAGCCTGGTAGCGGCGGCGGATGTCTTCGTGGACGGCGCGCAGGTCGTTGGCGCCTAAAGTCGTCAGGTTGGGCATGGGTGGGTGAAGTTCGGGCCGATTCGGCCAGTTGGGGTAAATTTCGCGGCTGCGGATCTTAGCGGCTATTCTGAACCCATGACATCCATCCTCATTGTCGGCGCCGGCGCGATCGGTGCTCTGTTCGGCTCGGCGCTGGCTCGTCAGGGGGCTCAGGTGTCGGTGGTCTGTCGGTCGGATTACGACATCGTCTCGCGGGAGGGTTATGACATTACCAGCCCGCTGCTCGGCAACCATCGGTTCTACCCACACGCCGTGTTCAAGGACGTGGCCGAGTGCAAGACCCCGCCGGACTTCCTGATTTTGACGACCAAAGTTTTGGAGGGCGTGGATCGCACCGCCCTGATCCGCCCGGCCGTCGGGCCCAACACCGTCATCGTGCTGATCCAGAACGGCGTGGATATCGAGGCGGAGATCGCCAGCGCCTTCCCGGAGAACGAGATTCTTAGCGGCCTGGCCATTATCGGCGTGGGTCGCAGCGCCCCCGGCATGGTGAATCACCAGACCATGGGCTCGCTGAACCTGGGGCGTTACCCCAGCGGCAATTCACCGGCGGGCGAGCGGCTGGCCGCCCTGCTCAACGGCGCGGGTATCGGCTGCAAGCTGACCGATAACGTGGTCAGTGCACGGTGGGCAAAAGCGGTGTGGAACGCGACGTTCAATCCGATTTCCATCACCGGCGGCATGCTCGACACCGCAGTCATCCTCGGGACGCCCGAGTCGACGGCGTTCGTTCGGCGAGCGATGGATGAGGTTTGCGCCGTGGCCGCGGCGGCCGGTCACCCGGTGCATCCGAAGGTGGTCGAGCAGTTCATCGGCAGCACCAAGACAATGCCGGCGTATCACACCAGCATGGCGCTGGATTACAAGTACGGCCGGCCCATGGAAGTCGAGGCGATCCTGGGCAACACGGTGCGTGCCGCCCGGAACCTGGGTGTCAGCACGCCGATCCTGGAGACCCTGTACGCGCTGACGAAAATGATCGAACGAAAGATGCGCGAGTCGCGCTAGCGGGCTCTCAAGTCCCCGCGGCTTTCTTTCGAGCCTTCGGCGGCTGCTTCACGGCGTGCAGGACGTTGTCCGCGACGCGGGACATCCAGCCGCCCGAGTACAGCATCATCTTCAACGTGTGCAGCAGCACCTGCCCCGGGCCTTCCACGGCCAGGCGGCAGTCTTCTTCGATTTTGCAGTTCTGCATTTCGAAGAGGCCGTTGCCCTCGATGATCAGATTGGTGTCCTTGAAGTGGCAATCGACGAACGACTTGCCGTCGAGGACCACTCGCTGCCCGTCAAAGGTTTTCCCGCTTACCTTCTTCATCTTTATGTAACTACTGCGCGTCGCGCGCCACACGTGTACGAGGCGGTCTTTCTACACGAATGCGCAAGGTCTTGCACGGTCCAGCGCTGTAAGGGAAGCTGCCGGCCGCATGCGTCTATGTAGATTCGATACCGACAGACTCGGGGTCCTTCGCGGCGACATGGTCGTCGATGTGACCTCCGTCCTGGACTCCATCCCCGCGGCGCGCTGGCCGCTCGATCCGGGGGATCTGTTGCTCGCCAATTTCGACCGGCTGCGCGGCTTGATCGATCAGACCGCCCTGGGCGGCGTGCCCCGCCATCTGGCCGACTGCGCGCTGAAAAGCCCGGTCGCCAACCCCAGCAAAATTCTCGGCGCGCTGAAGAATTATCACGAGCCCGCCGACGATGCGGACTATCCGGTCAGCACGCTGGATCGCGACGGTCTGTTCCTGAAGGCCAGCACCTCGGTCATCGGCCCGTCCGAGGGCATCGAGCTCACCTTGCCCGGCCGCCAGCACGATCACGAGGTGGAACTGGCTGCGGTCATCGGCTCCTGGTGTCGCAACGTCAGTCGCGAGCGCGCCATGGATCACGTGGCCGGCTACACGGTGGCGCTGGATATGACAGTGAAAGGCAACGAAGAGCGCAGCCTGCGCAAATCGCTCGACGGTCACACAGTGCTCGGTCCGTGGCTCATCACTCGCGACGAAATCGCGGACCCGGGCACATTGGGGATGTGGCTGCAGGTGAATCGTCAGCCGCGTCAGCGAGGCAATACTCGGAATTTGCTGAACGACCTGCCGCGCCTGATCGAATACGCGTCGTCGTTTTTTACGCTCTATCCGGGCGACATCATTCTGACCGGCACGCCGCCGGGTGTGGGTCCGGTGGTCGCAGGCGACATCATCGACGCCGGTATCGGCGGCATCGGCTCGATGCGAGTGGAAGTCAGGTAGAAGTCGGGGCCGTCGACATCCTTCGACGACCCCGCGCTACACAGTTATCGATAGCTAGTTACTAGTCCCTTCCCTGGGAGTGTTTGATCACTTCCCCTTACGCGGCTTTTTCGCCGCCTTCTTCTTTCCCCCCGAGCGTGTCTTGGTCTTGGCCGCGCCCTTCTTCGAGGCTTTCTTGGCCGCAGTCTTCTTGCTACCGGCGGTCTTGCCCGCCGATTTCTTGCTCGACTTTTTCTTGCCCGCCTTCTTGGCAGGCTTCGCCGGCGCTTTCTTAGCAGGTGCCTTCTTCTTGGCAGGCGCCTTCTTCGCCGGAGACTTCTTGGCAGGCGCCTGCTTGGCGGGCGCTTCCTCAGCCGGAGCTTCAGCCGGTGGAGCTTCCTTCGGCGGAGCCTTCTTCGCAGGCGCACGCTTCTTGGCAGGCTTCTCGGCCGGAGCAGCGGGCGGCGTTTCGACCGGTGGCGCCTGCTCTTCAGCCGGCGTCTCCGGATCCTGCACGACCGGCGGCGGCGTTTCGGTATCCAGTTTCAACTGTTCAGGCTTCACCTTCTTCTCCTTCTTTTCTGATTTCTTCATGTTCGCCGCCGTCGCGTGGGCCGCGAACATCGCGCCCTGCGGGTCGATCGCTTGCACGATCCAGTCCCCACCCGGCACTTCCATCGGGCCATTGATCACCTGACCGCCGGCGGACTTCACTTTCTTGGCGGTCTGGTTCACATCCTTGACGTGCACATAACTCAACCAATTGGACCCCGGGGCGGCCGGCACGCTCTTCATCATGCCGCCGAACGGAACCCCGTCCAAGCCGTAGATGAAATAGGTCCCCATCGGTCCCATGTCGTGCTCGGCCACCTTCTGCCAGCCGAACAAGGCGGCATAGAAATCGATGACGGCTGGATAACCGGTGCTCATCAGCTCGTGCCACGAATGCTCGCCGGGCTGCGGCGGCGTGATCTTGCCGTAGTCTTCGGCGGATTCATACACACCGAACTTCGCGCCGTATGGATCCTGCAGCACCGCGTGACGGCTGCCGCTGGACAGAGTATCCACATCCTTCACGACCGAGCCGCCTTTTTGCTTCGCCAGCTCGATGGTCGCTTCGATATCACCCGTGCCGATATATGGCAACCAGTGCGGAGCGGAACCGTTGCCGGCGACCGTGGCACCGATGGGGCCGCGCGACGCGGCGAACATTACGTAAGAAGCGTCTTCTTCCCAGGGCTGGGGCTTCCAGCCGATCGCCTTGCCGTAGAACGCATGGGCGGCATCGGCATCCGGCGTCACCAGCTCATGCCAGACGAATCGTCCACGGACACTCTGATCTGCCATCGCGATCTCCCTCGAGAGAAACAAGTGACGTTCGTTGGCGGCTGAGCATACTCCGCTCGTTGGCGCAAAAGTAGTCAACACTCGATCGACAATCTCACATTGCATGCGAAGCGTGCAGCGGCGCGCGAGCATACTTGCCAAAAAATGGCGATGAGGTACAACAGCACGCCAGGAATCCCACCCTCATCGCAGCAACCATCACGGATCTCATGATCACCACGCGGTCGGCGCGGCTCAATCGTCGTGCATTCGTGGGCCTCATCGGCGCATTGGCGATTGTCACCTCGCTGCCGTCGACGGCAGCGGCCGACGCTCCGTTACAGATCTGGTTCATCCGCCACGGTGAGAGCGAGCTCAATGTTCCGGGCAATCCGCGCACCGTGCCGGATGCCGGGGTGAGTTATCCATTGACGCGTAAGGGCATGGAACAGGCGCGTGCGCTGGCTGAATCGCTGCGTGGCGCGCCCATCACCAAGATCTATAGCAGCACCCATCTGCGCGCCATTCAGACAGCGGACGCGGTGGCGCTCGACCACACCCTGGCGCTGACACTCGCGCCCGAGGCGGCCGAGATCGACTTGGGCGTCGGGCCCGACTCCACTCAGGACATCCGCGCGGTCTACGGCGAGCTGACGCGTAAGTGGTTCATCGAAAAAGACCTCGACGCGCGCAACGGCACCGGCGAAAGCTTCGCCGAAGTGCAGCGCCGCTTCCTGCCGTTCGTGCGGGAAATAATGAACCGTCACGCGCTCGACTCGGGCATCGTCGTGATCGTCGCGCACAGCGCGACCCTGGGGCTCATGCTGCCGGTGCTGGCCAGCAATGTGCCGGCCGATTTCGCCCTGCGCCATCCGCTGCCGAACACCGGCATCATCAAGACCGAGCTGCGCGACAGCCGGCTGTTCTGCACCGACTGGGCCGGCGTCGCGGCCAGCCAGTTCGGCGAATAAAACTTTCGATTCGGGGGATTGCTGAGGCTACCATCGCCCACCTCGGACGGGGGCGCGGGGCTGACGCGGAATAACATGTTACGAAAAGGATTCTGGATTCTGGTGGCGCTGATCGGCGCCTTCGCGGTCGGCGGGATCGCGCTCCATCGCGGCGAGACCATCAACGCCATGTGGATCGTGGTGGCCGCGCTCTGCATCTACAGCCTGGGCTACCGCTTTTACAGTGCCTGGGTCGCCGCCAAGGTACTGAGCGTCGACCCGACGCGCGCCACGCCGGCACTGCGCCTGAACAACGGCCGCGACTTCATGCCGACCCATCGATGGATCGTGTTCGGCCATCACTTCGCCGCCATCGCCGGCCCCGGACCGTTGATCGGTCCCACCCTGGCGGCACAGTTCGGTTACCTGCCCGGCACGTTGTGGATTCTGGTCGGCGGCGTGCTCGGCGGTTGTGTACAGGATATGACCATCCTGTTCCTGTCCACGCGGCGCAATGGTCGCAGCCTCGGACAGATGGCGCGTGACGAGCTGGGCCCGGTCGGCGGTTTCGCCGCCATGCTCGGCACGCTGACCATCATGATCATCCTGATCGCGGTGCTCGGCCTGGTCGTGGTCAATGCGATGAAGCACAGCCCGTGGGCCACGGCGACCGTGTTCGCGACCATCCCGATCGCGGTACTGGTCGGTGTGTATCTACGCAATATCCGACCGGGCCGCGTGCTGGAGGGATCGCTCATTGGTCTGGCACTGCTGTTGTTCGCCGTGGTCGGCGGCGGTTGGGTCGATTCGCATCCAGCGCTGCGCGAGCTGTTCAATCTGCAAGGCAAGCCGCTGGCATGGTTCGTCATCGGCTACGGATTCATCGCCGCGGTTCTGCCCGTGTGGTTGCTGCTCGCGCCGCGCGACTACCTGTCCACGTTCCTCAAGCTCGGCACCGTGATGCTGCTGGCGTTGGCCGTGATCCTGATGCGGCCCGAAATCCACATGCCCGCGGTCACGCAGTTCATCGACGGCAGCGGCCCGATCTTCGGGGGCGCGCTGTTCCCGTTCGTGTTCATCACCATTGCCTGTGGCGCGATTTCCGGCTTCCACGCCCTGGTCTCGAGCGGCACGACGCCGAAGCTCATCGGTAACGAAAGCGATGTGCGCCTGATCGGCTACGGCAGCATGATGCTGGAGTCGTTCGTGGCCATCATGGCGATGATCGCCGCGACCCTGCTGCAGCCTGGCGTGTACTTCGCAATCAACAGCGCGCCCGGCATCGTCGGCGCCACGGCCGAGGCGGCCGTCGCCACGATTACCAGCTGGGGCTTCCCAGTGACCGTCGACCAGATGGCCTTCCTCGCCAAGGAAATGGGCGAGTCGACACTGTTCGCCCGCACCGGCGGCGCACCGTCGCTGGCCGTGGGCATGGCCAGTATTTTCTCGAGTGCGTTCGGCGAGAGCATGCTGGCCATCTGGTACCACTTCGCCATCATGTTCGAGGCGGTGTTCATCCTGACCACGCTCGATGCCGGCACGCGCGTCGGCCGCTTCATGTTGCAAGATGCGCTGAGCCATGTGTGGAAGCCGATGGGCGAGACGAGCTGGTATCCCTCGGTGCTGATCTCCAGCGGCCTGGTGGTCGCGGGCTGGGGTTACTTCCTGTACATCGGCGTGGTCGATCCCAACGGCGGCATCAACATTCTGTGGCCGTTGTTCGGCATCGCCAATCAGCTGCTGGCCGGCATCGCGCTCAGCGTCGCCACCGGCATCCTGATCAAGCAGGGCAAGTTGCGGTTCAGCTGGGTTACGGGTGCGCCGCTGTTGTGGCTGGCGATCGTCACCACGTCAGCCACTTGGGAAAAAGTGGTCTCCAGCGACCCGCGCATCGGTTTCCTCGCGGCGGCAAATCAGATGGCGGCCAAGCTGGCGTCCGGCGCCATGCCGCCCGAACAGGCCGCGGTCGCACCTCAACTGATCTTCAATCAGCGCCTCGACGCCGTGCTCGCGGTGCTGTTGTCGGCGATTCTCTGGGTTGTCATCGCCGATATGGTGCGTGTTAGCCTGCGTGTCATGCGTGGCCAGCCAGTGCCTCCGAATTCGGAAGCGCCTCACGTCCACATCGGTAGCGTCAAGCTCGGCGCAGAGGCAACTTGAGCATGCAACGACTGACATCCTTCCTGGGCCGGGCCTGGCGCATGATCCGGTCGCTCGCCACCGATGACGCTTACGACAAATATCTCGCCCATCACGCCCACGCACACGCCGGCTCGGCGCCGATGAGCCGGCGCGCGTTCTACATGAAGCAGCAGCAGAGCAAATGGACCGGTGTGTCGCGCTGCTGCTGATTCACCGTATTAATACTGATCGGCGTAGATAGCAGGTATCTGTGCCAGGACTGCGCCGCCTTGCATTGTTATGATGCACGGTCTTTTGCGCAGGCCGACTCATTGTGACCGAAATCAACGCCGATACTTGGACCTGGAATCGATTGTCCCGCGGTGAGCCGACCTTCTGGTTGAACACCGGTCGCCCCATCCCTCACGAAACTCCGCCGAGCATCGGCTTGCGCGACGTCGAAGACGCCCGCGCCCGTTGGGAACGTTTCGCGCCACTGCTGAAAGCGCTGTTTCCGGATCAGATCCCGGACGGGATCATCGAGTCGCCGCTGCTGGCCGTGCCGAAGCTCGCGGCTCGCTTCCTGCCGGATGAGCATCGTGTTGCCAGCTCCCGCGTTTTCGTGAAGGCCGATCATGCGTTGCCGGTGGCAGGCAGCGTCAAAGCCCGCGGCGGAATTTATGAAGTGCTGTGCCTGGCGGAGCGTGTCGCGCTCGCCGAGAAAGTGATCCGCGACTATCAGGACGATTACGCCAAGCTCGCATCATCCGCGGCGCGTGAGAAGTTCGCGCGCTATCGATTGCTCGTTGCGAGCACGGGCAATCTTGGATTCGCCGTCGGCACGATGGGCCGTGCGCTTGGATTCGAAACGACTGTGCACATGTCGAGCGATGCGAAGACGTGGAAGAAGGATCGTCTGCGCAAGCTCGGCGCCATCGTGGTCGAACACTCCGCCGATTACACCAGCGCCGTCGCCGCGGCTCGTGCCGAAGCCGAGGCCGCCGACAACGCACACTTCGTCGATGACGAGCAGTCGCTCGAATTGTTTCTCGGCTACTCGGTGGCCGGACTGCGCGTGGCCGATCAGCTTCGCAAGCTCAACATCGAAGTCAGCGCGCAACGCCCGCTCTGTGTTTATCTTCCGTGCGGCGTCGGCGGCGCTCCCGGCGGCGTATTGTTTGGATTGCGCGCAGTGTTCGGCGATAACGTCTGGGGCTTCTTCGCCGAGCCGACCGCATCGGCCTGCATGCTGATGCGCTTGATGTCACATCTGCCGCCCGAAGCCTCCGTCTACGACATCGGTTTGGACAACCGCACCGAAGCCGACGGCCTCGCCGTGGGCCGTGCCTCCGAACTCGTCGTCGCCGCCGTCGGCGAACACGTCAAAGGCGCCTTCACCGTCGCCGACGACGAAATGTTCCGCTGGGTCGCCCGCGCTCACCGCGAAGAAGGTTTGCGCCTCGAACCTTCCGCCGCCGCGGGCTTTCCGGGCGCGCTTCAGCATGTATGGTCACTGGCCACGACGGACGCCGCGCGCAAGCAAATCGAAGGCGCCACGCATGTTGTTTGGACGACCGGCGGCAGCATGGTGCCGGAGGAGCAGTATCAGGCGATGCTCCAGCGCGGCCTCGGACTGACACGGCTGGATTGAGCGAATGCTTTGCAGCCCTGAGGTCGCGAAGTGCGACCTCAGGGCCTCTGACCTCAGATCGTGAATCCCTGCTTGGCGATCGGCAACTTCCTCAGCCGCTTCTTCGTCGCCGCATAGATCGCATTACAAACCGCCGGCGCGACCAGCGCGACGGTCGGTTCACCCATGCCGCCCGGCTTTTCGTCGCTGTTCAGCAGATGAATTTCGATGCTCGGCGCTTCGTTGATCCGCAGCAGTCGATACTTGTCGAAGTTCGTCTCCTGCACCTTACCGTTCACCACGTTGATCTCGCTGAACAACGCCGCGGTCAAGCCGAAGATGATGCCGCCCTCGGCCTGGGCCTGAACGATGCCGGGATTCACCATCTGACCGCAGTCGATAGCGCAGACAATGCGATGAACTTTGAGCTTGTCGCCGTCGAGTGAAATCTCCGCGACCTGCGCGAGATAAGTATCGTAGCCCGACATCAGCGCCACGCCTTGATACCGCCCTGCCGGCGGCTGGCCCCAGTTCGCCTTGTGAGCAGCGGCGTCCAGCACGGACAACCAGCGCGGCTGCTTGCCCAACAGCGACCGACGAAACTCGACGGGATCCATCTGGGCTTCGGCGGCCAGCTCATCCATGAAGCTCTCGACGGTGAAGCAATTGAGTGCATGGCTCACCGAGCGCCAGTAGCCCACCTCCAACCCGACTTCGTGTTGCAAATAATCGATGTGCAGATTCGGCACGTCGTACGGAAAGTTATGAGCCGCTTCGACCGCGAACGGATCGGGCGTTCCTTGAGGCACCGCGCCCGGCGCCCATCGTGACGTTATGGACGGCGCGACCAAATGGATCTTCACCGTGTTCAACTTGCCATTGCCATCGAACGCACCCGACAGCGTATTGCGTGCGGGCGGACGATATTTGTCGTGAGTCGTATCGTCCTCACGCGTCCATAGCAGTTTCACCGGCTTGTTCATCGCCTTCGCGCATTCGACCGCGGCGGGCACGAAATCGACGTCCAGCCGACGACCGAAGCCACCGCCGAGGAACGTCGTGTGCACGAACACCTTTTCCGCCGGCAGCCCGGACGCTTTCATGGCCGCGGACTGAGACATCTGTTGCACCTGAGTGGGCGCATACACATGACAACCATCGTCGCGAAACTCGACCGTGCAGTTCTGCGGCTCCAGGGTTGCGTGCGCGAGCAACGGCAGTTCATAGGTCGCCTCGACGCGCCGGGTGTTTTCTTTCCAGCCCGCGTCGACATCGCCTTCCTTACGAACATCCAGTCCCTTGCCGCTCGATGCTGTCTTCAATCCCGCATAGATGGAAGCATTCGTGAGCTTCGCGGCCGCGCCTGGCGCCCACTGAATATCCAATGCATCGCGCGCCGTCTTCGCCTGCCACCAGGTATCGGCAACGACCGCCACGCCCGACGATGTTTGTAACACCTCGCGCACGCCCGGCATCGTCTTCGCTTTATCCGCGTTGAAGCTCTTCACGCTGGCGCCCAATTCAGGCGGCTGCGCGAGCGCCGCGTACAACATGCCGGGCAAGCGCATGTCGATACCGTACTGCGCGCTGCCGTCCACCTTCGACGGCGTGTCCAGTCGCGGCAAAACTTTGCCGACGTATTTGAACTCGTTGTGTCCTTTGACCTGAACGTTCTGCGGCGCCGGCATCGCGGCGGCCGCTTCGGCCAACTCGCCGAAGGAAGCACGACGACTGGTAAACAGCACGTAGCCATCGGCGACGGTGCACGATTGTGGTGGCGCGCCCCATTCTTTGGCCGCGGCCGCGATCAAGCGCGTGCGCGCTTCGGCACCGGCCATACGAATCTTGTCCCACGCTTCGCGAACGCTCGTGCTGCCGCCGGTCGCTTGTGCGCCGAGCAGCTTGTTCACGTATTCGTTCCCGGGTGGGGCGAATTCAACTTTGATGGTGGTCGGCTCGACGCCCAGCTCTTCAGCGAGCAACGTCGGCAGCGCGGTGTACACGCCCTGCCCCATTTCCGATTTGTCACAAAACATCGTGATGGAGCCGTCGGTGCCGATCTGCAGCCAGGCGTTGGCCTTGACCATCTTCGGCGGACCGGAATGTTTCGCGACTTGTTCCGGTTTGCTACAGCCGGGTAAGTAACAAGCGACGACCAGGCCGCCCGCGGCGGCCGCGGTCGACTTGATGAATCCGCGACGGGACAGATCGCCGATAACTGAACGAGATGAAGTAGCCATGTTAGCCAGCCTCCGTACCTGTATGCCCGGAAGCGCTCGCGGCGGCTTTGTGAATTGCCTTGCGAATGCGTGGATACGTTCCGCAGCGACAGATGTTGCCGCTCATCGCGGCATCGATGTCCGCATCGGAAGGTTTCGGATTTTGTTTGAGCAGCGCGACCGCCGACATGATCTGGCCGGACTGGCAGTAACCGCATTGAGGCACATCGATTTCCATCCAGGCCTTTTGCACCGGATGACTGCGATCGGGCGACAGCCCCTCGATGGTCGTGATGGACTTGCCGGCGACACTCTCGACCGGCGTGATACAGGAGCGGGTCGGCGCCCCATCGACATGAACGGTACAGGCTCCGCATAGAGACATACCGCAGCCGTACTTGGTCCCTGTTAGCCCCAGCGAATCCCTGAGTACCCAAAGAAGTGGCGTATCCCCGGACACCTCCACGTCGCGTGGCTGACCGTTGACCGTGAGCTTAATCATGTAGAAATCCTCACCGGCTTAAAGTTGTGCGGCCCGAATATAGGCCGGCTGGAACAATTTCACACTCCGTATCCTGCACCGCAAAAGCCGCAACTGAATGGCCCGGCTGAACGAACAAGCTACGGACATCCAGTTGTCGTTGGCCCGCGACGCTTCTTGTCGGAATGTTTGACACGTTTTAGCAGGCTGTGTAATTAACCGCAGCTCGTTCAACTTGAGGAGTGTGCCGATATGGCGTTGTGGAAAGATCAGTACGGCAGGGAACAGAACACCCCCGATCCCGCCCCGGAAAAAACCGTGGCGACGGTCGCCAGTGTCGATACGCCCCGTACCCCGGCGCCGGCGGCTCGTCCTGCTGCCGCGGTCGATACCAAGGAATCAGTGCTGGCCGCCGGCCTGACCATCGAAGGCAAAATCGAAGGCTCCGGCAACGTCCGCGTTGCAGGTAATTTCAAGGGCGATGTGCATGTGCAAGGCAACCTGACCATCGAGCAGGGCGCCAAGATCACGGGCAGTGTCCGCGCCCACACCGTCGTCGTCGGCGGCGAGCTGGAAGGCAACATCGATGCGGCCACTCGCGTCGAGCTGCTGCAGACCGGCGTGCTGAACGGCGACCTGAAGGCTGGTTCGCTGACTGTCGCCGCTGGCTCGCGCATGCGCGGCCGCGCGGAATTCGGGTGGGATGAGAAGGGCGGCAAGTAACACGTGCCCTCGATAAGTCCGGGACGCGCGACTGCCTACGGCAAGACGCGCGTCTGCCCGCACTGTAAGTCGACGATTCTCGAAAGCGCGAGCATCTGCCCGGCGTGCAAGCACCACTTGCGCTTCGATCCCAAGGCCGTCGCGGAACAGCGGGCGAAAGCCACGTTCTCGGCCTTGCGGGTCGAAGGCGCGTTCCGACATCCGGCGGAAGGCGAGCCGTGGGAGTATTCGATCGTCATCTCGGTACGCAATGACCGTGGCGAGGAAGTGGAACGCAAGGTCGTTGGGGTCGGCGCGCTCAACCTGAATGAGGGCAGGACCGTCACGTTGTCTGTCGACGTGTACAAGCCGCCGGAGAAATAACGCAAACTGGCGCCATGCCGCGTTTGTATCTGGTCAGACATGCCAAGCCGGCCGCGTCCTGGGGCGAAGACCCCGACCCGGGCCTCGACGACACCGGCTTGGCTCAAGCGCTCGCGACCGCCGAAGAGCTCACGCGCTCGTCATCGCGACTCCCGGTCTATTCCAGCCCGATGCGCCGCTGCCGCGAGACCGCTGAACCCCTCACGCAACTGTGGTTTTGCGAGGCCGCGCCAATGGCGTCGGTCGCCGAGATCCCCTCGCCTCCGATTCCTTTTGCCGCACGCCGCGACTGGCTGATCGCATCCATGCGCGGCACCTGGAAACAGCTGCACGAGAGCGCGCCAACGGGATCGATCGATTATCTCCAATGGCGCCGCGAACTGGTGACATCGCTACTGGCCATCAAACACGACTGCGTCATCTACACCCACTTCATCGCAATCAACGCCGCCGTCGGCGCGTCACAGAAAAGCGATGATGTCGTGTGCTTCCGTCCGGATCACGCATCGGTCACGGTCATCAGCAACGACAAAGGCCGCCTGCGCGTCGTCGATCTCGGCCGCGAGGCGGATACGCTGGTTCTCACTCGACCGTGAAGTGTCTGACACGCCACGAGGCAGGCAAAAGACTCGTGATCCAGGCCGCGCAATTTTCCGTCCAATGACCGGCGACCGGAATGTCACCGCGCACCTATAATCCCGCGCGCTAAACCTAAAGAGCCCAGGGGGCCGGAGAATCGCCATGAGCCTGTCACTGTACGACGCTTCCATTCCCACATTTCTGCATTCGTTGCGCGCCTTGAAAGCCATCCTCGAGAAGGCTGTGGCGCACGCCGAAGCACGCAAGTTCGATCCGAACGTATTCGTTTCGATGCGACTGTATCCGGACATGCTGCCGTTCGCCCGGCAGATCCAGATCGCCAGCGACTCGGCCAAGGGCGCGGCGGCGCGTCTGAGCGGCACCGAGCCGCCGAAGTTCGAAGACAACGAAACCACGATGGCCGACTTGATCGCACGCGTGACCAAGACCATCGATTATCTGGAAGGCTTCAAGCCGGAGCAGTTCGCGGGCGACGACAATCGGGTCATCACCATCAAGACGCCGCGTATCAACTTGAACTTCACGGCGGTGAATTTCGTGCGCCACTGGGCGCTGGCGAACTTCTTCTTCCACACCACGACCGCGTACGCACTGTTGCGTCATGGCGGCGTGGAGATCGGCAAGCAGGATTACCTGGGGCCCGTGCCCCAGGTCTGATCGTTTCTATCCGTTCGAACAGGAGGGGCCGGCTGCACCAGCCGGCCCCTTTTTATTTACTAGCGCTCGAGCTTGTACAGCGTCACGGTGCCGCTGA
This sequence comes from Steroidobacter flavus, assembly GCF_042651805.1. Lineage (NCBI taxonomy): Bacteria > Pseudomonadati > Pseudomonadota > Gammaproteobacteria > Steroidobacterales > Steroidobacteraceae > Steroidobacter > Steroidobacter flavus. The sequence goes on from NZ_JBHSDU010000003.1 coordinate 1,374,322, forward strand.
TCTCGTTCGCGACCACCAGCAATGGCAAGCCGGTCGGGCTGTCCTTCGCATCGATGAACAACAGGCCTTCGGGGCCCAGATCCCCGGCGGCCGGCGCGTTGTACGGATCGACCGAGAAGTCGCGATTGTTCGTGTAGCCCACGAACACCGGCACATGCGGATTGGTGATGTCGTAAGTCATCACGCCGCCCGTGCGCTCCAGACCGATGAACGCGTAACGCCGCTCGCCGACCGTACCCACCGCGAGACCTTCCGGCTCCGGACCTTTGTTGTCCGAACGGCTGTCGAAGGTGCGATCGTCGTTGCTGGCGTTGAAGAACGCCGGGTTGCTGGCCGCGGTGATGCACTCGAAGTCGCTGCCGCTATCGAACACCTGGATGCCGTTGGCTTTCCAGATCGAGAACGAACGACCGCCCAGCGTGTAGAGCTTCTCGTACAAGCCATCGCCGTTCGCATCGCCCAGCGTCTTGGTCACATTCAAGCGACCGAGGTTGCCGGCCTTCTGCAAGTCCGCCGCGTTCGGGAACGCAACCGGATCCAGCGTCAGAGCGCTCACACGCGATTCTTCGGCGAAGCCGGGCCAATCGCGAGCATCACCTTCATTGGCGGTGACCAGATAGGTGATCTTGCCGATGTTGAACGAAGCGATCGAGTCCGGCTGATACATGCCGAACACCGGCCAGTTACGAATGTTGATGGCGCTGTCGCGATCGGAAGCATCCAGGCCCGGCACCTTCAACAAGCCGAGCGTCGGCTTCTCCGGCACATAGCCCGGCGCGATCGTGAACGTGCCCGTGGCATTGTCGATGACGATGCCGGCGACGCCGAAGTCGTTGTCGTTTATCAGCGCGAGCTGACCGTTGTTCATCACGGCCAGGCCTTCGATCTTCTGCACGGACGCGTAGCCCGCGGACGGCAGATCGACGTGCAACGTTTTCTTGACCGGCACGACGCCCACCGATGTGAGCTCCGCTGCGGTCATCTGATCGACGCTCTTCTGCACGCCGCCGACGGTGAACAGGCCGAGCGAAGAAATATCCGTCGCGCCATCGAGCTTGGCGGCATAGATCTTCTTGGTGATGGTCTCGATCGGATCGGCCGGCAGCGCATCGTCGTCACGCTCGACGACCAGGAAGCCGCCGCCCGGAACCGCCGCGACATCACCGATCTTATCGGCGCGAGTGTCATCGGCGCTCACCGACGCCGGGTTATCCATGATGTACAGGAACTGACGAGTGGCGCGCGTGTTGGGATCGTATTCAACGACGCGCACGTTCTTCATCGCGTTCAGCTGAGCGTTGGTCACCGTCGTAGGATTGCGCGCCGGGCTTTGCACGAACGCGTAGACCTTGCCGTTCTGAATCGCAATGCCTTCCATGCCGCGATTCTGGCGACGCTGCGCGATCACCGCCGGCAGCGCTTCGACACCGTACTCGCCCGCCTGGCCTGGGGCCGGCACCGGCTTACCGGCAGCGGCATGCGTGCCGATCGGAATCAAACGTTCGATCAGCTTGCCGGCGCGGCTGAAGTGATAAATCGCCGGGCGATATTCGTCGCACATCCAGAACGAGCCGTCCTGGTCGATGGCAATGCCTTCGAGGTCCGCACCCTGCGGATCCAGCGCGGTCGGCTGACCGAACAAATCGACACCGACTTCGTCGTTGTACGGCAGGTTGGTGTCAGTGGACAGCACGATGTTAGGCAGACCGGTGAGCGGCTGACCGTTCGCCTGTTGCAACAGAATCTGTTCCAGCAAATCGAAATTGCCAGTGGCTGGATCGAGCGTAAAGCGCACCAGGCGCGGTGTGAATTCAGGCAGCAGGAACGGGCGGAGCGCGCCGGTCGGCTCGCCGTTCGGACCGCGATCGGTGTGAGTGATGAACTTCAACTTGCCGTCGCTGGTCGTGCCTTCGAAGGCCAGACCCGAGAAACCGCCGAGGTGCAGGGTCTGTCCGCCGACCGTCGTGCCGATCACCGGCAGCTTGTTCCACTCATAAGTGGACGCGGTGAACGGCAGCTCGCTGTAATCCTTGTAGCCCAGGGCCAGCAAGTTATTCACCGTGCCGGTCTTGAGGTCGATCTCGGCGATGGCGTTGTTTTCCTGAAGGGTCACATAGGCCAGACGCGAGTCTTCAGTGACCGTGATGTATTCGGGCTCGAGGTCCTGCGCGACGCTGGCACCGGGACCGTAGATGCGAATGCCCTGAGCGCGCAGCTTGGCTTCTTTGCCATTGAACTGCTGGAACGTCACTGTGCGCACATCGCTGTCGCTCAGCTTTTTCCAGTCGATCGAATTGCGCGGCACCGGCACGATGCTCACGGAACCTTCCGGATCGACGTGGCCTGCGCCGTAGCCGCTCGGCTCGCCTTCGTTGGCCGTCAGCACGCTGCTGCCATCGGGAGTAAACGTGATCATGTCGGGCAACGCGCCGACCTGCACGGCTTTGATCAGCACGCCGTCGGTGTCGTAGAACGCGACATGGCCGGGATCAGTCTTCGGATCGCTCTGGATTGCAACAGCGACCACGCCGTCGCGCACAGCGACGCTGTTCGGCGAGCCGAGGACGGCGGTGTTGATCGTCGTAACTTTGGTCGGGCTCGACGGATTACGCACATCGAGAATGTCGACGGTCGAGGTCTGAGCATTCACCAGAAACAGACGCTGGGTCGAAGCATCGAACGCAACGATTTCCGCCGAGCCGACTTCGCCGGCATCGTAAGTCCCGAGCGGTGTGAGCTTCAGGCTCCCCTCATCGGCCTGTTGAACGGCATCGTCGGCGCTGGCCGGTAACGCACAATTGAAGAGGGCAACTGCGACGGCCGCGGCCACGCAGGAACGAGACGCTCTGGACATGAAAGCTCCGGATTGCGGGAGTGTTGTTTGAATGCCGTGCCTGCGCCTCGTCCGTGAGGCGGCAACTCCGTGCCCGGCTTATACGGGAGCTATTCTTGCTTTCGATGTATGACGCTTTAATGACAGGTCAGCGTCCGATCTGCGTCTGCGACAGGCGACTGTTAACAGCTTCGACAGCCCATCATCAGCGCGAGCGATGCCTGCACTCTTTGCAATTGCTGACGACTCAGCAAGCTGCTCAACATCTTGATGAAATGCGGATGCTGGGCGCCTGAAACGATGTACTGCCAGCGATACGCACGCTGCATGGTGTCGCGAATTTCCTGTTGTTCGGCCGGCGAGAAGCAGCGCTCACACAAGCGCATGAAATAACCCGCGTCGGCACATGACTGGGTGCTCACAATCTCATCGAGCATCCGGAGCAGCGAGATGAAATCATCCACCGCGATGTCACGCTCTCCGGCAGAGAGATTCCGGTCCTCGCGATGCCATTCGATCTCATCCATGACCGCGTGCTGACATTCTTCCAGCCAGTGGAAACGGAACACGTCGCGATACAGATCGGACAGATCGTCGTCGCGCTCGATGCTTTCCCGATAGTGCGCCTGGGTGAACAGCTCGATGTGACAAGTCAGGGCCAGCACCGCCCAGGTGGACTTGCTCAGCACGGTGCGCGCCACTTCGTTGGCATCGGCGATCAAGGCATAGCCGCCAGGCATGCGCGAGGCAATCGCGGCTTCGATGCGACGGAACAGCTCCTGATGTTTGAGCTCTTCATCGCTGAATCGCACCAGCCCTTCGAGCGCGACCTGATCGCCCAGCACGTGCTTGCCGGCCAGCTCCAGCGTCTTGGCACTGATGAACCGCTCCACCAATCCGAACAACGTGGCATAGCTGCGGCCCTGCACGTGACTCATGGCGCGCTTCTCGTCCGGCGTGAGGAACGCCAGATCGTTCACCTTGGTCAGGCCGTCGGGCAGGAACTTCCGGCGGAAATCGAACGCCCGACCGCGAAACACGTCGGCATCGATATCCCAACGCACTCTTTTGGACGCCTTGATGCAACGGGCATAGCGGGCGCGGTCGGAGTTTTCCTGGAACAGTTTTTCGGCGGCGGGCGACACCACCATGGCGGCTGCGGCACTCATACGTTTGACTCGCGAGCGGTTTTTCAAAGTGCGCGCATGTTGCAGATTTATGGCAAACGGCGCATGAGGCAGAAGGCTCATTCGCGGCGCCATAGAGCCGGGACAAATGTCCTAATTGAATGACTCGGGATCGGGCATCCTGCCGCGACCCTCGTGCGACTCGCAAAAGGCGTGACTTTTGCTCCTCGCTCGCCGCCTTCGGCGGCGCGGGTACATCCTGTACCCGTAGCCCTTCTGGGCTATGCGACCCCTCGGTCGCGGGCTACGACGATGGCCCGGGCGCGCGAGTCCACGCCCAGCTTCTCGAAAATGTTCGTCAGATGATTGCGCACCGTTTTCTCGCTGATGAACAAACGGCGCGCGATTTCGCCGTTGGCAGCGCCCTGAGCAACCAATCTCAGGATCGCATTCTCACGAGCAGTGAGTTCCGAGAGATCTACCGGCGCGGCCTGGCGATCGGCACTCGGCGCCCCGGCGATGCCCATGTATTCATTGAAGGTCTCGCAGAACCGGGTCCAGGCCGGCTCGCTCTCGGTGAGAATGTGGTTACGGCTTTCCAGCGTCACGAAAGTCGCGTTGGGAATCTCCGCGGCGAGCAATCGGCCTTGATCGAAAGGAATGCGCGCGTCGTTACGGGCATGCACCACGACGGTCGGCACTTTCACTTGGGACAACAGCGCTCGCACGTTGATCTGACCGAACGCCTCGATGATGCGGGCGGCGATTTCGGGCTGCGTAGTGGTGCGCATGAGATCCGAGAACCAGCGCACCTGCTCGGCGGTGGCGTCCGGGATGAATAGAGACGCGAACAACAGACGGAACGCGGGATTCTCCTGGCCCCAGCCCTGACGAATCAGCTCGACCAGCGCTTCGCCGTGCCGGCGGGAATCTTCGCCCCGTTGTGCCCAGCCTTCCGCGTAACAACCATACAAGAACAGTTTCGTGACCCGCTCGGGATGGCGTACGGCGTACTCGATACAGGCGGCGCCGCCTTGTGAGATGCCGAGCAACGGAAATGTTTCCAGGTCGGACGCTTCGATGAGCGCTTCGAGGTCGGCGACCTGGGCGGCGTGCGAAAGATCGGCGACATCCCAGTCCGACAAGCCACAGCCGCGCGGATCGAAACGAATCAGCTGGCGCCCGGCCGAAAGAAACCGGAACCAGTGCCGCCACACCGGGCTCTGCCAGTCGAACTCCAGATGCGACAGCCAGTTCGCCGACTTCACCAGCGGCGGTCCCTGCCCCGAGGTGGCGACCGCCAGGCGCGTGCCGTCCGCGGATTTGATGAATCGAATCGTTTGTTGCATGGGGACGCCCAATCCGTCCCCAGAATAACAAAATGTATACCGCCGCGACGGGGTGACCGCCTAAACCGCCCTTAAGGCCAGGGCCACCGGCAAGCGCGCGGCCCGCATGGCAGGGAATAAACCGCCCAGCACGCCGATGACGCAGGCCCAGACCACGCCGAGAACCATCAGCTGAGGGCTGACGGACAGCTCGAATACCACCTGGCCCAAGCCGCCTGCACCGCCGAGTGTGCTCACGGTATTGCCATTGAAGAAAGCCCACGCGAGCAGCGCGCCGATCACACCGCCGATCAATGCCAGCACCAGCGCTTCAGCGAGAACTGACATGACCATAGCCGTCGAGCCAAATCCGAGCGCTCGCAAAGTTGCGATCTCCTGCAAGCGGGCACTCACGGCCGAGTACATGGTATTCAGAGCGGCAAACACCGCACCCACCGCCATGATGCCGCCCACCACGTAAGCAATGATGGAAATGATGTTGGTCATGGTCTTCGACTGTTGCTGGTAGTACTCGCGCTCTCGCACGACATCCACCGCCAGCGCCGGGTTGGCGCTCAACGAATCCTTGAACGCTTGAAACGACGACGGCGACTCGAGCAACGCAGTGACACTTTGGAACGCGCCGCGCCGGTCGATGGAGTTCAATGTTTCAGCGTCCGTCATCAACGACGATTCGTGCGCGTCGCCGCCCGTCTCGAACACACCGACGACCTTCCAATTCGCGCCTCGCGACCTGACCACGTCGCCGACGTTCAAGCCTTTGAACTGAGCGTGCGCCGACTTGCCGACGATCACCTCGGCCACGGCCGGTTGAAACATCCGCCCTTCGACGATCTTCAGCTCGGGACGCACCTGAAGCATCTTGGGACCGACGCCTCGCAGGATGGCGCTGACCTCGGCGTCGTCCGCCTTCTTGTGCAACATCAGGATGCGAAAGTTCTCGGCAGTCAGGATGGGCTCGCCGTTCGCGTCGCGCTTGATGCCCGCGCCGTCGACGATCAGCTTCGCCGAATTGCGATCCAAGGCACTCGACGTCTCGGCGACCGAGCCATTGCGCATGACGATGGCGCGATCGTCACGCCCCGTGTTTTCCATAGTGCGAATCAACCCCGTCGACATCGCGAGCACCGAGACGAGCACGGCGACCACGCCGGCGATGCCAATGACGACGACCAGCGAAGTGCTCACCCGCTGCGGCAGGCTGCGGAAATTCATCGCGGTGACCGCGCCGATCTGACGGAACATTTTCATGGCGCGCTCCCTATCAGCGTCCAGCCAACGCGTCGACGATGTTCAGCTGGCGCGCTCGCCACGCCGGCGGGAAGCCGCTGACGAAAGCGACCACCACCGCGATGCCCGCGCCCATGCTCGCTACGAACATTGGCATGGAGAAATTGCCGAACAACTTCTGCAACGCCGGCGATTCGAACACCAGCGCGGCCAGCCCAATGCCTACCGCGGCAGCAAACAAACACAACAGCAGCGACTCGGTCAGCACCAGCATCAGCACCTTCGTGTCCGAATAGCCGAGCGTCTTCAGGACGGCCAACTCGTTGGTGCGCTCACGCACCGATTGCATCATCGTGTTCGCGGTCAGGAACAACAGCGTGAACAGCACGGCACCGACGATCGCATTGGCGATGAAGTTGATGTCGCCCAATTGTTTGAGCTGGGACTGCGCCAGCGCCGACTCGGTCTGCGTGCGCGTCTCCACCGACGAGTTGGCGAACATGTCGTCGATCTGGTGGGAGATGCTCTGCGCCTGCTTGGGATCGTTCAAGGAAACGATGTAGTAATGGAGCTCGCCCGTGCCGAACTGCCGCGCTTCGTCGAAGTAGCTGTAGTTCAAATAGAACGATGGAAATCCTGCGCCATACGCCGCGGCGTCGAACGTGCCGACGATGTCGAACTCCCAGGTATTGCTACCCGCCTTGGTGGTCCAGATGGACGTGCCGATCGGCACGCGGTCGCCGACTTTCCAGCCGTGCTTCGCGGCGAGCGCGTCGCTGACCAGCGCGCCCGTGCGGGTCTTCGCCATGGCCTCGACATACTCGGGCTTGATCTTGATTTCCTTGTAGACCTTCATCAGCTCGACCGCATCGGTCGCGAACGCCGGCACGGGATTGCGAGCATCCTGGTAGTAGCCGCCGAAATAGGCCCACATCGAGACCGCTCGCACGCCCGGCACATTGCGAATGCGTTGCAAATATGAAATGGGCATGCCGTCGGTCATGCTGGTGCGCGCCGAAACATACAAGCGATCCACATCCAGGCGCGCCAGCGCGGTGCTGAAGCCTTGGTTGATCCCCTGTAACAGCCCGAACAACAGGAACGCGATCACGATGGAAATCATCGTGAACACGGTGCGCGTTTTCTTACGCCACAGCCCGGCCCAGACGAGGCTGAAATATTTCACGCCGCGCGCCTCGTATCATTGGTGAGCAGGCCCTTGTCCAGATGCAGCTCGCGCGAGGCGTACTCGGCGGCCTTCGGATCGTGCGTCACCATGACGATGGTCTTGTTCTGACTGCGGTTCAATGCCTTCAGCAGATTCATGATCTCTTCGGCGTTCTGCCGGTCGAGGTCGCCGGTAGGCTCGTCGCAAACCAGCAGCGTGGGATCGGAGACGATGGCCCGCGCGATGGCGACGCGCTGTTGCTGACCGCCCGACAATTCATTCGGCTTGTGCCGGGCGCGCTCGGCGAGCCCGACCAGCTCCAACGCGACCTGCACCCGCCGGCGGCGCTCCGACTTGGAAAGATCGGTCAGCAGCAACGGCACTTCGACGTTGGCCTCGGCGGTCAACACCGGCAGCAGGTTATAGAACTGGAAAATGAAGCCGATGTGCCGGGCGCGCCAGTCCGACAGGCTGCCGCGCGAGAGTTGATCGATACGATCGCCCGCGACCAGCACTTCGCCGCTGGTGGGCTGATCCAGGCCGGCGACCAGATTCAACAAGGTGGTCTTGCCCGAGCCGGACGGCCCCATCAGCGCCAGGAACTCGCCGGGCTCGATCGTCAGATCGACCCCGTGCAGGACCTCGACCTTTTGCTTGCCGCGAACATAGCTCTTGGTGACATTGCGCAGGGTCACGAGTGCAGTCATGGCACGGATCCGCTCGGCTATTGAAGGCGCGGCAGTGTAACCACTCGAGCGGCGAGACGTCAGGGGTGTGCCGGCGAATTGCGGCTAGCTGCCGGCGGTGCCGTGGCTTTTCAAGCTGTGGCCGGCTGCGCCTGCAATCTCTGCTCGCGAATCGGCAAATTCGCAATTGCCGCCAACAGCGCCAGCCCGATGTCGGCGTACCACATCCATTGATATGAGTTGGTCTGCGACAGCACCACGCCGCCGAGCCACGCACCAAGGAAGCCGCCGATCTGATGCGACAACAGCGTGAGCCCGAACAGCGTCGCCAGATAGCGCGTACCAAACAACTTGCCGACCAACCCCGCGGTCGGCGGCACGGTCGCCAGCCATGTCACGCCCAACGCAGCGGCGAATATGTAGATGTTCAGGGCCGTCTTCGGCATCACCAGATAAATCGCGATCATCAAGGCGCGGCTCGCATACACCCACGCCAGCAGATATTTCATGCGGTAACGCTGACCCAGCCAGCCGATGCCGAGGCTGCCGACGACGTTGAACAAGCCGATCAAGGCGAGCGAGTTCGCCGCGACATTCGGCGTCAACCCACAGAGCTGCAAGTCGCTGGGGAAATGCGTGACCAGGAACGCGATGTGAAATCCGCAAGTGAAGAAGCCGGCGTGCAGATACAAGTAGCTCGGATTGCGCATCGCTTCGCGCAACTGATTGCTCAATGTAATGTGACCGGCGGCGACCGCATGGGTCGCGCTGCTCGCAGCGCTCGAAGCCGAGCGAACCAACGGCAGCACCAATGGAATCGTCAGCAGAGCCGCGAATGCCGTAGCAAACATCGCGCTCGCCCACCCCGCTACGCCGATGATGAATTGCACGAGCGGTGCGAACACAAACTGACCGATCGAGCCGCCGGCATTGATGATGCCCGCCGCCATCGAGCGCTTTTCCGCCGGCAGGCGTTGCGAGGCGATGCCGATCAGGATCGAAAAGCTGCCCGCCGCCGCACCCGCCGCTGCGATCACGCCCATGGAGAGCAGGAATCCCGAACTGGTCGTCATGAACGGCGTGATCGCCGCTCCGAACGCCAACAGCAATGCGCCGGCGATGATGACTTTCGGCGCGCCGTATTTATCGGCGATGGCACCGAACACCGGCTGGGCCGCGCCGAACACGAACTGACCGATGGCGAGCGCGAAGCTGAAGGCGACGATGGAAATGCCGGTGCTCTGCGTGATCGGCAACAGAAACAAACCGGTCGTTTGCCGCACGCCCATGGTGATGAGCAGAATGGCCGCTGCCGCGAGAATGAGTCCAAACGTGCCGGCGGAGACGTTGGACTGAGAGGCGGTGGATGTGCTCATAAGGCGCGGAAGTATTGCGCGTTCCGTGTGCATCTCACCAGTCGCTTTTAGACGTGATGCAGTCATCACTCTGATGATCGAATTTCCGGTAATGCTGCAATCGATGCCACGCTCCCTTATGATCGCGCGCTTTTATTTAAGGATGGCTGGCAGATCATGAAGATCTCTTCAATCATGGTGGTGCGCGTCGCGGTCGCGGCCATGTTCGTCATTCACGGCGTCATGCGAATCGTCGAGAACGCCGTGGGCCCGTTCGGCCCGTTTCTGGAATCGCAAGGCTTACCGTTCGGGCTCGCCTGGGCATGGGCGGTCACGCTCATCGAGATCGTCGGCGGCGTCATGCTCGCGTTAGGCCGCTACACCGCGCCGCTCGCGGCTTATTTTATTTTTCAGACCGCGCTCGGCATCTGGTGGGTGCACTGGAAGGCGGGCTGGTTCGTGGTCGGGCTCGGCCGCAACGGCATGGAATACAGCGTGCTGATCATCGCGTGCCTGATCGCGGTGCTGTTGGGGAAGAAATAGTTCAGGCCGTGGCCGCCACCACTCGCTTGGCTTGATTGCGCAGCTTACGACGCAGTTCGGTGGGCTTGACGATATCGGCCTCGAACACCAGGTCGAACAGGATGCGCAGCGCCGCTTCTTCACGCTCGAAATCCAGCGTCACTGGTTTGCGGCCCTTGTAGTTCTCGCCTAGCGGCTCGAGCCGCGAGCGAAACCAGTTACCGAAACTGTCGAGCAGTTGCTGCTTGCCCTTGGCCGAGATGTTCAGATCCACCGGAAACGTCACCGGTGGATTTTTCTCGAACTTCTCGCACCAGACGTTCCAGAATTTATGCAGATCGAAATCGGCATCGCGCGTGAACGTCGTGCCTGTCGTCTGCAGCGACAACATGCGCGAGATCCTGAACACGCGCGTCTCGCGCTTCACCCGGCCGATCAGGTACCAGGTGTCGACTTTGACGACCAGCGCGTAGGGCTCGACCAGATATTCTTTTTCTTCGCCGTTACTGCGGCGGTAGTTGATGTTGATGCATTCGTCCTTCCAGATCGCGGCACGCAGCGTATCCAGGTAAGGCGAAACGGAATACGAGCGGAACCAGGGCTTGGTATCGAACAGCAACCGGCCGCGAGCATGCTGAGCGCGCAGTTGATGCATCGTCGGCACGGCGGCCGCGAGCTTGTCGAGCGCGGTCCGAGTGGGAGCTGCTAGATCTTGAACGCCGATGCCGGCCGGACTCGCAATGAGCGCGAGCGCTTCAGCTTCGCCTGAGGAAAGACCGGTGAGGTCGGAGGTATAACCTTCGACGAGTCGAATCCCCCCGCCGCGCCCCTGCTCGGTATACACCGGCACGCCCATGGTCGAGAGGGCGTCGATATCACGAAAGATCGTGCGAACCGAAACGCTCAACCGTTGAGCGAGCTCACCCGCGGTGAGTGCCTGAGCCCTCTGCAGGGCCATGAGAATGGCAATGAGTCGTTCGGCGCGCATGTCGGGATTACAACCTCAAACGCTGACATAGTATGTCAACGTAGACGTCAACCAAGACGCAAAACGCTTACATCGCAACCCTCGCCCAAGGCAGGGCGACCGCGCGCGTCTTGCTCGTGCCGCCCGCGCCAGCGAGCAAATTTATTTCTTAAGCCCCCTCGCCCTTGAGGGCGAGGGGGTTGGGGGTGTGGTGTTGTTTAACGAACGCCCATGAACGCCGACGTATAGTCCGCCTGGCTGCGTCGAATCGCTTCGTACGCATCCTCGCGGCCATACACATGCGTAATCTCGACTGCATGATCCGGCGAGCCCGGGGCGTGCTTGTATGTGAGGAAGTAGTGACGAACTCGCTCGATCACCGACTTCGGACACTGGGAAATGTCGGTCAGGTGACCGTACAGCGCGTCGTCGCGCATCACCGCGATGATTTTGTCGTCAGCTTCGTTGTCATCGATCATGCGGAGGCCGCCGATCGGAATGGCCTGCACCAGCACGTCGCCGTGGCCGATCGACTTCTCGGTCAGCACGCAGATATCCATCGGGTCGCCGTCGCCCTTGATACCGGTCTTGCCAGTGCGCTCTTCGCAATAAGCAGCGACCCGCTCGGCGCACAGCGTGCGCGGCAGGAAACCGTACAGCGACGGGCAGATGTTCGAGAAGCGCTGGGGTCGGTCGACCTTGAGCAGGCCGGTGGCCTTGTCGAGCTCATACTTCACCGTGTCGGTGGGCACGATCTCGATGTACGCGGTCACGCGGGACGGGGCGTCGGCGCCGATTTCGACGCCATGCCAGGGGTGGGCACGGAAAGCGGAAGGAAACATGGTCGACATGGATTACAACTAGTGGACTGTGAAAATGAATGGGCAGACCCGCCGGGTCTGCAGCGAAAAACTGTGGGTTCGGAGACAATGGGTGGTGCGGAGTTTACCTGAAGCGTGCCCTCAACCGATCTCCACCTCATGACCGATCTGAAGCAATTCATCCGCGATGTCGCCGATTTCCCGCAGCCTGGGATCGTTTTTCGCGACATTGCCCCATTACTGCGCAGTCACTTCGAGCCCACCATCGACGCGATGAGCGGGCTGCTGACCGCCGGGGAATGGGGGCGGATCGACGCCGTCGCCGGCATCGAGTCCCGCGGCTTCATGCTGGGCGCGGCCCTGGCGCTCAAGCACGGCAAGGGGTTCGTCCCGATCCGCAAAAAGGGCAAGCTGCCCCCGCCGGTCGTCAGCATCCCTTACCAGCTCGAGTACGGCGAAGGGGTGCTGGAAATGCAGCAAGGAAGCGGCCGGCTGCTGTTGATCGACGACGTGCTCGCCACGGGTGGCACCCTGGCCGCGGCGGCCGATCTGTGCCTGGCGGCGGGCTACCAGGTCGACGCCCTCGGAGTGCTCATTGACCTCAATCTGATCAAGGACTTCCGTTGGGAAAGCCAGCCGGCGCGGACCGTGATCCGATACTGATCGGACACAAGAACTGACAATTCTTCACCCCGGGCCAGAGTGCCTGGCGCCGCGCCCTCGCTGACAATGTTGTCCATAGCAAGGGCTCGGCGGTGCCTTCAGCGAAGCACCGCTTCGCTCCGCCGAGCGGGTGTACATGGATGTACGCCCTGGGCTTGCGCGAAGCAGGATTGCACAGCGCAATGTCGTTTGGGGGTTGCCATGAAGAACTCAGCGAAGCGGACTCTGGCCGCACTGGCGGTCACGTTCGGTGTAGCCACTCATGCCCTGGCCATCGAGCCCGGCCAGGTCGTCGACAATTTCCGCCTGCTCGATCAGCAGGGCAAATCGCACGAGCTCTATTACCTCTCGGACATGAAAGCCGTGGTGCTGATGGTCCAGGGCAATGGCTGCCCCATCGTACGCCAGGCGCTGCCGGCGCTCGCCGAGGTGCGCGCGAAGTATCGGGCTCAGGGCGTCGAGTTCCTGTTGCTCAATTCGAATCTCCAGGACACGCGCGACCTGGTCGCCAAGGAAGCGACCGACTTCAAGATCGACTTCCCCATCCTGCTGGATGAATCTCAGCTCATCGGCGAAGCGCTCGGCGTGGTGCGCACTTCCGAAGTGTTCGTCATCGACCCCAAGGGCTGGAAGCTGAAGTATCGCGGCCCGATGGACGACCGGCTCTCCTACGAGCGCCAACGCCCGGCGAAGAATCATTATCTGACCGACGCGCTCGACGCCGTGCTGGCCGGCAAGCCCGTGGCGATACCGCACGCCGATGGCGTCGGCTGCCTGGTCAATTTTCCTGAAGCCGATCGCAGGACCAGTCACAACCAGATCTCTTATTCAAAAGAGATCGCGCCGCTGCTGAAAGATCGCTGCGTCGTGTGTCATCAAGTCGGCGGCGTCGGGCCGTGGGCCATGACGAGTTACGACATGGTGAAAGGCTTCGCGCCGATGATTCGCGAAGTCCTGCGCACTCAACGCATGCCGCCGTGGCACGCCGATCCTCACTACGGAACATTCGAGAACGCACGCGGCATCACCAGCGATCAGCGCAAGCTGCTGGTGCATTGGATCGAAGCAGGCGCGCCGCGCGGTACGGGTGACGATCCACTGCTCGCCATCAAGCCTGAAATCAAAGAATGGAAACATGGTAAACTGGATCTGATCGTTGAAGTGCCGGCGTACGACATTCCAGCCACAGGCGTCATCGAATATCAGTATCCGCGCGTGAAGAATCCGCTCGGCCGCGATGTATGGATCACGGCGGTGGAAATTCATCCGGGCGCGAAGCAAGCAATTCATCACATCATCGCCAACGACCCTGTCGTCGCCGGCTCCACCGGCGAGCGCAGCGGCGGCAACCTCGCGGGCTTCGCACCGGGCATGGAACCGATCGTGTATCCGCGAGACACGGGCGTGCTATTTCCGAAGGACGCGGACTTTGTGTTCCAGATGCACTACACGCCGAACGGCCAAGCCGTCACGGATCACAGCAAGGTCGGCTTCTATTTCCGTGAAGCAAACAATCCGCCGAAGTACCCGCTGCATCTCACAGCGCTGACCGATTTCAAATTCGAGATTCCGCCCGGCGCGAAGGAGCACACGACGGTGGTCACTCGCCCCGTCCAGCGCGACATGCTGATCTACAACATCATGCCGCACTCACATCTGCGCGGCCGCGCCGGCACGATGACCGCGATCTATCCGGACGGTCGCGAAGAAATCCTGCTCAACGTGCCCAAGTACGATTTCAATTGGCAGACGGTGTACGAATACCAGCAGCCCAAGACCATTCCCGCCGGCTCGAAGCTGGTGTGGACTTTCAGCTGGGACAACTCAACACAGAATCCCGCGAACCCCGATCCGACCAAGCCCGTGCACTGGGGCGATCAGACCTTCGAAGAAATGGGCATCGGCTTCGTGCGCTTCCGCTATCTCGACGAGACCACCGCGGCCGCGAAGACAGCGGCACGCGACGATTAAATTTTCGTCAGCTCCTGCGCGTCCATCGCCCGCTGCATTCGGGCGTCCTGCCCAGCATCAGCTCATCGCGCCAGCAAACCTTACAAGCGGCTCCATGAGCCGCTTTTTCATTTTGTGTGCGTGATTTTCGTGCTGTAGAAATACTTACCGCGATAGTTGTCGCCATTTTGCGAACTTGTTCATCCGGGGCCGTTATCGGCGTTAAGTTTCGCTATAGTGCGCGTCTGCCGACAGATCGGCAGCAACTAGACCTATAAGGATTCGTGCTGATGTTGAGAAAGGTGCTGCTAGCGCTGCTGCTGGTGCTAGGACCGGTGTCCGCCTTCGCCGCGACGATGTATATCTCCGATGAGCTGACTGTCCCCCTGCGTCGCGGTCCATCGAATGGACACAAAATCATCAACGCCGCGCTGCCGAGCGGGCTGGCGTTGGAAGTGCTCGGCGAAGACAACGCCGCCGGCTTCACGCAGGTGCGCACGCCCAATGGCATCGAGGGATGGTTACCCACTCAGTACCTGGTGAGTCAACCCGTCGCGAAGGACCGACTGGCCGCCGCGACCAAGCGCGTCGAGACGCTCGAAGCTCAGCTGAAATCGACACGCGAGAATTATCAGGACGTGCGCGGTGCGCGCACCGAGATCGAAGGCAAAGCGACCGAGCTCTCGAAAGAAAATCAGAAGCTGCAGAACGAGCTCGCGGAAATCCGCCGCGTCTCGGCCACGGCCATCACGCAGTTCGAAGAAAACAAACAACTCAAGACCAGCAATGCATCGTTGCAAACTCAGGTCACGCAGTTGACCGAGGAAGTGCACGACTTGAAGCGCAATGTGATGTTGCGCTGGCTGTTGTCGGGCGGCGCGTTGGTGCTGATTGGATTGATTCTCGGCGCGTGGATCAAGTCGCGACCGAAGCGCAGCACCTGGGCGTAAGGACCAGGCCTTAAGGGGCTCCGCTTAGGAGCCCTGAAGAGAAGCCTGTGAACGATCGCGGCGCCAGCATTGAGAGATCGTTGTGCCGTGGCCTGCAGGAGGACACCGATGGCCTAGACAACAACGGGCCAACTCGCAAAACCTTACTCGCCTCGACCGCTCACAGGCAGGCTCACAGATTGATATGAGACCAGCACGATCACATCGGACCCGGGAGCGGACTCGCAGTTTCGAATGAGCTGCTTGATGGTATAGATCTGGCTGCCTCCGGGAATGAACCCCCGGCACCTGAAAAAAAATCTAAGAAGTAACGGCAACTGCGCCGCGAGAGGGCAGTTGCATCAAGGGCGGGGCAACAATTCGCTGGTGCCGTCGACGCGGGCACGGAACATCTGGCCGTCCTTGCGAATGGACAGAGCTTCCATCACCGGCGCATGCGTCTGCTCATCCCGATGCGGATACACCTGCACGGCAATCACTTGGCCGCCATATAGAGAAGTCACGGTCGGCACCATCGTATGACCGACCAGAATCGCCTGGACGCCGAAACGCTCGCGAATCCGCTCGATGTCGCTTTGCTCGGCGACCTTGAAGCCACCCTTGAGTGCCGCCTCTCTGAAATAGCCCCGATACCACAGCGGACCTTCTTGTCCCATCACGAACTCGGTCTGCTCGCCGCGCGGCGCGCTTTGTTCCGTCAGCGCAGCTCGTACCGTTTGATTGACCGCCGACAAAGTCAGTCCGCGATCGATCAGCTCGCGCGAGATGCCGCCGTGCAGACATAAATACTGCCCCAGCCGAAACACCGCGGCTTTGCTACGCAGCCATTGGCCCAGTAACGCTTGCTCGCTCCACAACGATGCGTGCCGGTCGACACCGAGCAGCGACGCGACGCGTGGATACTTTGGATTGAGATATCGATCGTCGCCGGTCATCACCATCGCTTCGTGATTGCCAAGCGCGAGATGCACGCCGCCGCCCGCCCGCGCAGCTTCCGCTTCGAGCTTGTAAATCAGCCAGAGCAATTCGGTGTGATTCGGACCGCGATCGAAAACGTCGCCGAGCACGGCCAGATGTCCTTTGCCGAATGACCAGCGCAACCGCTCGTCGATCACTCCATGCCGCTGCAAGAGCTGCACGGCGATCTCGAATTCTCCGTGCGTGTCGGCCATCACGAACAACGGCGTGCGTGCGTTGAGTTGAATTTCATCGCGCGCCGGTTGAGCCGGACTGCGCAGCTTGACCTCGAATGACGGCAACGTTCCTACGGCCGCGACAGTAACGACATCGCCGATCTCGAGGGCCCGATCCCGGACTTGCGGCCCTTCACTCCGGTCCTCGATCCGCAGTGAATGCCAACTGCCATCGGCAGCACGCAGCACATACGGCCCGTCCTGCAATGTCTCGGCCCGAGTCAGGCCGCTGACGAGCAGCAGAAGGGTCGCGAGCGACAGTGCCCGCAGGCTCGAAAACTTGGCGAGATGCGACATGGATCGCATCATAGAGCAAATATTTCTTGATCCGCCGCGGCCCGGGTCACGACGCCGAAACCGCACCCCCACCTGAACGCGAACTCCGTCAGGAACCTCCAATTGAGAGCGGCGGCTGGTTTCAGCCGCGCCGGATTTGGTTACTATCGACGCCGATGAGCACGATCACCCTTGGTCCAGCGCGTATGGGCGATGCACCTGCCATTGCCCACCTGTCGCGCGATTTGATCGAAGCCGACCTGCCCTGGAGCTGGACGCCCCGACGCGTTGCCGGCCTGATGCGCCAGCGTGAAAGCGCCGCTGTGATCGCGCGCGATCAGAATCGTCTCGCCGGCTTCATCCTCGCCCAGTACGGCGACGAGTCGGCGCACATCGCATTGCTCGGCATCGCGAACGAATATCGCCGGCAAGGTATCGGCCGGCGCCTGGTGCAATGGGTGGAGGAGACGGCGATGGTGGCCGGCCTGTTCCTGGTGCGCCTGGAAGTGCGCGCCGGCAAGCGGGAAGCGCGCCATTTCTACGCCAGGCTGGGCTATCGCGAGACCGATCGCGTCGACGGCTACTACAGCGGGCTCGAAGACGCGATCAAGATGTCGAGAGACCTGCGCGCCCTGTCTACATCCAAATAGGCCACCTCAAAATAAATCGCCCGCCGGTCCCGGCATCATCTGCGAGCGCACCAGCGGAATCGGCGGGCCGCCGTACGACAGGAACTCGTCGTTGAACAGCTTCCATGCCTCGCGGCCGCCGCGACTGCTGGACCAGTCATCGCGCAGCTTGCGGATCATCAGCTTGCCCAGCGTGTAGTTCAGATAGCCGGGATCGTACGTGCCGCGCGCCGCCTGCTGTCGAGCATTGCCTGCATCCTGAAACGCCTTCTCCTTGAACATCTGCTCGCACTGAGCAACGGTCATGCCCTGCGTGTGCAGGCCGATGGCGCACATATAACGAACGTTCCGTAGTAGCGCGTTCAGCAATTGGCCGATGTGCTGTTCCGGCTCGGTAGCCGCGATGCCGTGCTCGATCATCAGCTCCTCGCCGTAGTGGGCCCAGCCTTCAGCAAAGGCATAACCGACGAACAGCTGGCCGAAGCGCCACGGCGAACGATTGGAATGCAGGAACTGCAGGAAATGGCCCGGCCACACTTCATGAACGGAAGTGAATAGCAGATCGGCCTTGCCGGGCACGTACGCGTCCTGTTCGGCCTTGGACCATTTCGGATCCGGCGGCGCGATGTAGTAGACCGACGGCAGCTCTTTTTCGAACGGCCCGGGAATATTGATGTAAGCGAAATTCTGGCGCCGATACGCGGGCGCTTCTTCCACCTTCGCTTCCTCGGTCCCGGGAATGCTGACGATGTCGTGATCCAGAATAAATTTCCTGAGCGTCTCGAGCTGGGCACGCGCCCCCGCCACCGCCCCGCCTTCGGGCTTGTCCGCATTCATGCGGGCGACGCACTCCTCGATCTTCGCGCCCGGCGCGAAGGCCTTGCATGCTTCATTGAGTGCGGACAGATTGCGCTCCAGATCGGCGCGCCCGATGGCCTCGAGCTTCTGCAGCGGCACATCGACGTTCTCCGTCATTCGCAACATGGCGGAGAAACGCTCGGCACCGATCGCGTAGTTGTCGTTGGCGGTGGCACGCTGCGACTCCAGCCACTTGCTGAAGTCCTCCATCGCCACTGCCGCCGGCTCGATCGCCGCCGTCAGCTCTTTCTTCAGATCGTCGGGAATTCCCGCGAATGCCTGCGGCACATCGTTGCGATAAAAGTCCACGAAGCCGCCGAAGCTCGCGACACCATAATCGATGAAGGTCCGCGGCAGCGGCAGTTGCAGGTTCGCTTTGATCTGACCTAACGCCGCCGGCACCTGCTTCACGTAGGTAATGAATGCGCGGGCCCGCTGATCCACCGGCGCATAGGGCGTCGTTACATACGTGCTCGGATCCAGGCCATTGTCGAAATACCAGGACGGATTGGTGAACGGCTGCCGGGCATCGCGCAGCTGGAACAGATCGTTGTCGATGCGGCTCACCACGTAGTCGCGCTGGAACCGCTCCTCCGGCATCAATCCGTCATCTTTGAAGCCGATCGCCCGGGCGCGCATCTGTTCCAGGCGCCCAATTTCTTTCTTGAGACCGTCGGCACTCCAGTCCGGCATCTGACCGTCGAACTCGTGTTTGCCGCTGGTCACTGCGAAGCCGGGATGAGTGCGGAAGTAACCGTCGATGAACTCGTCGACGTACTTCGACCACTCGACATTGACGACCGGCTCGGGCGTCGCCGTGGCACGTCCGGTTTTTTCATCGACCGGCGGCGACGAACGATCGCATCCGGCCAGGACCGCCAGCACCGCGATGACGCACAGAGTGCGACCTAAACCTGCCATTCCCAATCCTCGGCAAAAGATGAGCGGGGATGATAACCGCTCATCCTAATCTTCAGGCTGGGCAATTTTTACGCTGGGCTCAGAAATTCATCCGCAGCGACACACCATAGTTCCGTGGCAGGTTGGTGAGATAACCGACGCGGGCACGAAAACCACGCTCACGGTCCAGTGACAGGAAGGCCCGCTCGTCCCAAAGATTGTTCACGTACAAGGCCGCCTCCCACACATCGGACTTCACGCCGAAGCGCAGATTGCCCAGATCGTAGCTGGGCAGTTCCGGCTCGAACGTGAATTGCGAGATGGTGGGTGCGCCAAAGGCGAAGAAGCCCGGCGCGCCGGCGCAACCCACACAACCGGTCGGCGGTTCCTGATCGGCCAGCTGCGTGTAGGACGAGCCCACGTGTTGAAACGTGAAGTTCACAAAGCCATCCAGAGAAGTCGAGAACGGCCAGTTATAGGTGGCGCTGGCCGCGGCCTGGAACTCCGGCGAGGTCGGCAGCCGGTTGCCGTCGCGAATGCCCGCGATCGGCGCGCCGCTGGCGTTCAGCCGGGACTCGGTGATCTCCGCCTGTACATAGGTCGCCGACACTCCGAGATCCCAATGTTCGTCAGGCCGCGCGAACAGCTCCACTTCCGCACCGATGGCCTCGGCCTTCGCGTTCAGCACGATGCGCGATGAGCACGAGCCCGCGTCGGCGATCACTTGCAGATCGTCGATGTCTGAATAGAACACCGAGGCGTTCAACGTGACGCGCCGGTCGGCCAGCAAGGTCTTCGCGCCCAACTCGTAGTTCAGCACCTTCTCATCCTGGAACGTCGGTTGTCCGCCATACGTCACGCGATCCTCGGCGGTGCAGAGCGTGACGTTGAGCGGATCGTTGATGCCGCCGAGACGAAAGCCTCGCGCCACCTGCGCCGTGAGCAGCACATCGCTATCCGGCTTGAAAGACAGAATCACCCGCGGCGAAAAGCCATCCGAGTCGGTCGAGCCGGGCACATTCGTATAGCCCACGTCGGCGAACACGCCGGCGAACGTCAGGTGCCGATCCTCTTTGAAATCGTAATAGCGCAGGCCACCGGTCAAGCTCCACTGCTCGTTGAAATGCATCGTGCCTTCGCCGAAGGCCGCGTACTGCTGGAAGCTGTACGGCACCTTCGAGTAGTACGGCGTATCGGGCGGGGCGTTGAAGCCCGCGCTGGTCGGGAATCCCAAGCGCACGAGCAACGCATCGTAGCCCGGCGTCGGCAGATCCTGGCCGTAGTCGCGATCGATATCCTGATAGAACGCACCGATCAACCATTCGAACGTGCCGCCGCCGTCGGAGGCCAGGCGCAACTCCTGGCTGAATGCCTTGAGCGACGTCCGGTCGTACAGCGGCGAATTCAGACGCACATCCGCCGAGGTCGCGATTCCAGTGGTGCCACTCAATGACAATGTGACGCTGCCGGTCAGCTGGCTCGCATCGCGCAGCACGGTCAGATCGCGGTCGGTGTAGGAACTGACGGAAGTCAGCGTGACGCCGCCGAAACCGAATTCCATTTTCAGATCGGCCAGCGTGAGCTCGTCGTCGATGCCTTCGCGGAGCTGTGTGACCTGACCGCGCTCGCCCGGATTCACCGGCGGCTCGGTGGTCGTATAGGGATTACCCAGAATGTTGTAAGCATCGATGCGCGGATAGCCGTCAGTCTTCAGCTTCTGATAAACGACGCGCGGCGTGATGGAAATGCGCTCGTTGGGCTGAATGAGCAATGCCACGCGGCCGCCGGTCTTGTCACCGCCGTTGACATCTTCTTTTACGGCACGACCGGGATAATATGAATCGATGAAGCCGGCCAGCTCGTTGTAATAACCGACCACGCGTAACGCCGTGGTCTGGCCCATCGGCAAGTTGATCATGCCTTTGATATCGCCGCCCCAATCGGTGTCGGTGCCGGTGTAGCCGCCGACCTCGACCGCGCCTTCGAACTCAGTCAACTTCGGCTGCCGTGTGATGTATCGCACCGTGCCCGCCGAAGACCCTGCGCCAAACAACGTTCCCTGCGGACCCCGCAGGACTTCGAAACGTTCCAGATCGAACAAATCCAGATCGGGCGTGAACAACGCCACCGAGATCGCCGACTCGTCCAGATACACGCCCACCGACTCCTTCACGCCGGGCTGATCGCGCACCACTTGTCCGGCACTGATGCCGCGAATCGCGACCTGGCTCTGACCCGGCCCGAGGTCGGTGATAGTCAAACCGGCGAAATTGCGCGACAGCTCGACGATGTTGTCGGCCCCCGAATTGCGGATCTGGCCCTCGCTGGCAGCAGCGACCGAAAACGGCACGTCCTGCAAAGCGCTTTCGCGCTTCTGCGCGGTGACGACGATCGTTGCCAGAATGTCTTCCTGCGACGGCGGCGTCGCGGCTGCCGCGCTCCGCGGCGTAACAGCCAATCCCAGTGCTGAAGCGATCGCGACCAAGATCACATCTTTGTGCTTGCTCATTGGATCCTCCCAGATGGTGGATGACACCCCAGCGTCAGAATTTCAGCGCGGCTCGGGCATGGACATAGCGGCCGGGCACGGGATAGATCGTGCCGTCGTAGTTGTTCAGATCGCAGCTCAGACACGGCGGAGGATCTTCGTCGAGCACGTTGTTCACGCCGATCGCCACCTGCAATTTCTGATCGAAGGCCGAGGGCGTCCAGCTCACCTGCAGGTCGGTGTAAACCCGGCTGTCCATCTTGTTGGTCAGATTCACCGGATCGGAACAAAGACTGGCCTCGAGCCCGGCATCGACCACAGAGCCCGGGCAAGTCTCGGTGAGCTCGCTCAGATAACGCAGCGTCAGCGAGGTGACAAAGTCGTGCAGCAGCCAGTCCACCGCCAGCGTGGATTTGTAACGTACGTAGCCGCGCGTCGGCGAACCCACTTCGATGCCGCCGCGCTCCGTCGGCTCGAGCCCGTTCGGGCCGAGCGTGAATTCCTTATAGCCGCCGAGATAAGTGTTGGACCACTGGAAGCGCAGCCCGCCCCAGCTCTGTTCCGGCATCGATAGCGCCACCGTCCAGTCGAAGCCGTCGGTTTCGATACGACCGATGTTGGTCAGCTGATTGGCGAACGCGGTGATCGAGCCGCCCGGCCCGCGAACGATGCCGTTGCAGAACAGCGATGACAGCGTGTTCACACAATTGTTCAACTGGATCTGCGCGGACAGCGCCTGGATCGCGTCGTCGAGTTTGATGTTGTAGTAGTTGACGTCGAACGTCAGATCTTCGATCCAGGAAGCGTTCTCGGCCCACGTCGGGTTATAGGTGAAGCCAACAGTCCAGGTCTCCGACGTCTCGGGTTGCAGATTCTCGTTGCCGCCGGTCTGCACGCTGATCTGCTGATTGAGCTGTGTGAATGTCGTCGGTACGCCCAAGGCTGCGCAGTTCGCCTGCACCGTCGCCGACCCGTTCGTCACATAGTTGGAACAGGGATCGTTGATGTTGCTGTCGAAGCGCGAGCCGGTGTTGAACAGCTCGCCTATATTGGGCGCGCGGAAACCTTCGGCATAGTTGGCACGCACGGCCAGATCGTCCACGACACGCCAGTAGATACCGCCCTTCAAAACATTGTCGCTGCCGATGTTGTCGTAGTCGGAGTAGCGCACCGCCGCCGACAACTCCAGCCGTTTGATGGCCGGCAGATCGCCGAGTATCGGCGCCCGCAATTCCAGATAGGCCTCACTCACTTTCGTCTCGCCCGCCGTCGGCAACGCCGGCACGTCGGCCGTCTCGCCCGCCTGCACCACGGGGTCCGGCGTGAACGAGCCGGTCTCCTTGCGATATTCGAGGCCCAGCGCGTAAGCGAACGCGCCGCCCGGCATATCGAACAAGTCGCCGCTGAGGTTCGCGATGATGTCGTTCAGCTCCTGCGCGCTTTGGTCGCTCTGGGTGAACGTGGCCCAGTTCAGCATGTCTTGCGTGATGCTGCCCTCGCCGTTCGGCCCCTGACCGCCGAAGATGTTGAATGGCACGCAGCCAGGCACGGCGACACATGCAGCCTCAGGCCCGAGCGCCTGTGCCAGCTTGCGAGAGTTGAAGATGTTATGACCCAGTTGCGAGGCATTGTTCTGGCCCCAGTTCAAGCTCACATCCCAGAACATCGGCCGGTTGCCGAAGTGCAGGTCGCCACTGAACGTGCCTGACACCAGCCAGGTATCGACGGTCTGCTCGAAAATGCGCGGCCCGGCTTCCAACGGCCGCCGGCCGATGGTGATGAGATTGCTCCGGCCGTCCAGGTCGATGCCGAACGGGTTGTAGCGCTGATTCGCCGGAATGAAAATGTTATCCAGATAAAAACCGGCGCCGGCATCCGAGCCCATGGGCAACGGGTTCGGCGCCGCTTGATTGGTCGACTTGCGATTCGTGTACGCCGCCGTGAACTTGAACACGACGTTATCGGCAATGTCGTACTCCGCCTTGCCGAACAGATTGACGCGCCGGGACGGCGTGATCAGATAGTTGTACGGTCGATAGTTGAATCGATCCGCCGTGCCGAACGCGTGGAAGTCGCCGCTCGCCGGATTGTTTGGATTGTAATTGGGCAGAGTGACGCCATTGTTGAGCACGCCGTTGTTGAGCGTGATGTCGATCACGTCGGGCTCGCCATCGCCATCGAAGTCGCCGCGCGGATCGAGAAAGATGAAACGCCCCTGCGGCGTATTGCCGCTGGCGCCAACGCCCGGAGGGGCGCCATAAACAACTTCACGAGACAGCGCGCGATCGCTCGAGAACACGGCGTCCTGTCGCGTGTAACTTGCCGCGAAGAAAGCGCGACTGCGCTCTGCGCCGGCGCCAAACGAAAAGCTGTAATCCTGCGTGTAGCCGTCGCCCTCGTCGAACATCGCTTGATTGGTCTCGAACCCGGCGCCGCTGAAATCGGAGCGAGTGATGATATTGACGACGCCGGCGATGGCATCCGATCCGTAAATCGGCGATGCGCCATCCTGCAGCACTTCGATTCGCTCGATCGCCGCGGTCGGCACGGTGTTCAGATCGACCGCACCCGACACGCCGCTGGCCGACGAGCCGCGCACCCAACGCTTGCCGTCCACCAGTACCAGCACGCGCTTGGAGCCGAGATATCTCAAATCGATTTCGCTCGCGCCCGCGCCGATGCCACCGCCATCGGGCGGAAAGCCGAGATTGCCGCTGGCGTTATTGGAACGATTGATCGCCGAGCCCGAGATGGGCAGTCGCTGCAAATAATCCGCGACGCTGACTTCGCCGCTGCGGGCAATGTCCGCCGCCGACGCTGTTTGCAACGGGGCGACCGCATCGACGGGGTTCTGCCGGATGCGCGAGCCGGTGACGATGACTTCTTCGGGCTGGGTTTCGGCGGCCGATGCGGCCGGGCAGCAAACCATCAGTGTTGCCTGGGCAACACATATGCTCGCCGTTGCGGACAACTGACGAGCACTCCAACGATCGATCTTTGTTCTTGCCACGATCGGTGACCTCCGCTGGGAGAAGGTCGGAACGTAGCACCGATCAGGGTGTGGCCAATACGTCTATATACTGAACGTCGATGCCTGCATGCATCGCAACGGATTGCATACTTTCTGGCTGCCGCTTTTTCGCATCACTCGTTAGTGCAGCGCAGTGATTGCGCGTATACAACAAGCGAAATCGCTAAAACAAATTAGCAAACAAATAGCGGTAGGCACTGGGCTCGATCAGCGCGACGTATACCAAGCCAGTGATGGCTCCGCCCAAATGTGCGTCGTGATTGATTCGCCCATGCGGATTGCGCGCGGCGTACCACGTGTAGGCGAGATACCCGATGCCGAACAACGGCGCCGGAATCGGCACCGGAATCGGAATGATGTACAGCGACTGGTCGGGAAAGAACACGATGGCCGCGAACAGCACCGCCGAGATCGCGCCCGACGCGCCCAGGCAGGCGTACTCGGGATTGTTCTTTTGTTTGATGTAGGTGCCGAGATGACTGATCAGCAGACCGGCGATATATAACACCATGAAGTGGGTCGAGCCGATCGCCTGCTCCAGCAGAAAGCCGAAGAAGTAAAACGTCATCATGTTGAAGATCAGATGCATCAGGTCGGCGTGCACCAGGCCGCTCGACACGATGGTGTCGTACTGCCGCCGGCGCAGGAACCAGTAAGGCCGGAACAGGCAGCGATCGATGAGCTTGGGATTGCCGAACAGGCCGATCAGACTGGTGGCGATGGTGATGACGAAAACGATCAGCGCAGGGGACAGCTGCAAGCTCACGTGTTGGGTTCCTGACAGACAAGGGGAGCTGACGCGCTATTGTGCCGGAATCGTCTGACGCGAGCGCGGCTCAATCGAGCAAAAGATGCTTTATGGCGGGACCTTGGCGGGGTTACTGTAACCTTCAATGTCCGCCCCACCCGCATCCGGCGACGACCGCATCGGCATGCTCGATACGACGCGCGGTGTCGCCGTGCTCGGCATCCTGCTGATGAACATCACGGGCTTCGGGCTGCCCTATTCCTATGACAATCCCACCGTGTGGGGCGACGAATCGGCTGCCGATTTAGCCGTATGGCGCCTCATGGCGTTGTTCTTCGAAGGCACGATGCGCGGCTTGTTCACGCTCCTTTTTGGTGCCAGCGCCTTGTTATTCCTGCAGCGTCATACAGCGCACACCCACGAACTGCGGCCGGCCGATTTGTATTTTCGTCGCACTCTGTGGCTGATCGTGTTCGGCCTGCTCAACGGTTACGTGCTGCTCTGGAGCGGCGACGTGCTGTTCTATTACGGCTTCGCCGGTTTGGCGCTGTTCGTGTTCCGCCATCTCTCGCCCCGCCGCCTGCTGGCCCTCGCCGCCATCTTCATGGTTCTGCAAACCATGATCTCGGTGGGCGAATGGCTGGACTTCCGCGAGACGCAGGCACTCGCTCAAGCGGCGTCCGCCCGCCAGGCCGCGGGCGAGCCGTTGGCTGACGGCGACCAGGAAGCAATCGACGCTTACACCGCTCTGCAGGCCGAATTCCGCCCGGAACAGGAGAATCTGGAAGCCTATGTCGCCAATGTGCGCGAGAGCTACTCCTCGGCGTTCTCCGTGCTCCGAGGCGACACGTGGTTCATGCAGACCGAGTTCTTCTTTCGCCACGGCATCGTCGAATGTTTCGGCATGATGCTGCTGGGCATGGCCTTGTTGAAACTCGGCGTGCTCACCGGAGCCAGCTCGACTCACACCTATCTCATGATGATCGTCGTCGGTTATGCGATCGGGCTGACCGTGAATGTTGCCGAGATCCGCCAGTTGGAGAGTGCAAACTTTTCGCCCCAAGCCCTGATGAATGTTCTGCTCACCTATGACCTCGGTCGGATCCCCATGACGCTAGGCCACGTCGGCCTGATCGCACTCCTCTGCCGGATCCCGTGGCTGACGAATGCCTCGCGCGTGTTTGCTGCCGTCGGACAGATGGCTTTGACGAATTATCTGACACAGAGTTTGTTTGGCCTGCTCCTGTTCACCGGCGCCGGCCTCGCGCTCTACGGCCAGCTCGCCCGACATGAGCTGTATTACGTCGTGATTGCGATCTGGGTTGTACAGCTGATCTGGAGTCCCCTGTGGCTGCGCCACTTCCGCTATGGACCGGCGGAATGGTTGTGGCGATCAGCGACGTATTGGCGGTGGCAGCCGCTGCGGCGTGCCTCGGCGTCGACAACGCAGGTATCGGCGCCAACCTAGCCGCTCTGCGCTTCAAATATCTTTCGCACCGACTCCATGGTGTCGGCCTCCTCCGGCCGCTTGTCATCGCGATATCGTTTCACTCTCGCCAGCCGTAACGCCAATCCTCCGGGATAACGCGGGCTCGCCTGCAAATCGCTGAACGCAATCTCCACCACCAGTTCCGGCCGCACATACACCGTCCAATCGTCGCGATGAGTCTCGCGCGCCAGAAACTCCTTCGTCTGCCACTCGAGCATCGCGTCGGTGAGCCCTTTGAACGTCTTGCCGAGCATCACGTATTCACCGGTCGCCGGATCGAGCGCGCCCAAATGCAGATTCGATAGTTTGCCCGTGCGCCGCCCATGCCCCCACTCGGCAGCGAGCACGATCAGATCCAGCGTATGCGCACGTTTGATCTTCAGCCAACTCGCGCCACGATTGCCCGCTTCATAAGGCGCCAACAATGACTTCGCCATGATGCCTTCATGACCGGCGGAGATAGCAGCATCGTAGAACGCACTCGCTTCTTCCTCAGAGGCAGTCACGAGCCTGGGAATGATGAATTCACCCGGCACCGCCCGCGCCAGCGCCTCATAACGATCACGCGTCGGTCGATCGGCCAGACTCTCCTCGCCGAGGCGCAAGCAGTCGAAGAAGTACGCACGCATCGGCAACTCCGCCTGAAGTTTCTCCACATCGAGCTTTCGACCGAACCGACGCATCGTGATTTGAAAAGGATGCGGCCGACCCGCCGCGGTAAACGCGATCGCCTCGCCATCGAGAATCACTTCTCGCGCCGGCAATTCTTTCACCAGCTTCGCGATCTCCGGCACGGCCGCAGTCACATCGTTGAGACTGCGCGTGTAGATATGCACGGAGTCGCCATTCTTATGGACCTGGATGCGCGCCCCATCCATCTTCCATTCAAACACCGCGTCGTCGCCCAATTGTTCGAGCGCTTCGCCTACATCCGCCGCAGTTTGCGCCAGCATGGGGGCGACTGGAGAAAGCAGCTCCAACTGAAAGTTCGCCAGCGCACTCTCGCCTTCGACCAGCGCCGCATGCGCTACGGCGCCCAGGCTCTTCGCATACATCGCCGCGCGGCGGACCTTGTCGACCGAAATCTGAGCGGCCGCCGCAATCGCATCCACCATCACACCGGCCAGCGCCCCTTGCCGGAGCTCGCCAATCAGCAGGCGCATCAGAAAATGTTGCTCAGCCTCCGTCGCGCGGGAGAACAACTCACGCAGCGCTTCCGCGCGGCGCGTTGTCGAACCGCTGCCGCGAATGCCAGCGATCTCGGTCAAGCGCTGATCGACTTCCAATATAGAGAGCACGGGCTCACTCGCGGATGACTCCGCGCTGGCTGTCTTCAACACCGCATAACCGATGCCAAACTTACCCTGGGGCGTCTCGCCAGAAAGATAGGCGACGCCAATGACGATTTCGTCCGCCGCGAACTGACGCAAGCACGCCGCCAGCTCACGCACCTTCGCCAGCCGCGCCGACGTGGACGCGACTTTGGTAGAAGTCTCGACGATGACAGCCAATAACGTCATGACTCACGTTACTTTCTCACCGCCCGTGCGCGGCGGCTGAACAACTCGGCCAGCGTATCACTTTCCGCAAGCTCCGCTCGTGCAACCCCGCTATCGTGGAGTGATGCACCAGGGTGTCCGGAAACGGCGTGTAACTCTTCGCTGGCTCGCAGAGCCTTAGACGTGATCCCCAACAAAAATGACACGGCCCTTCCCTGGGCCGTGTCTAGTGCAGGATGAGGCGGGAGGCGCCCTCCTCCTGATTACTTGTACTTGTAGGCGAGACGCACGCCCACCTGGCGACGCTCGCCCCAGCTGTAGAACGTCCGCGGCGTCCCGTAGAAGGCTTCGGTCTTCACCGCTTCATCGAGCGCATTGGTGACGAACGCCTCTGCACTCCACTGATCCGTGCTCGAACGGAACGCGATGGCCGCATCCACCATCGTGTAGGAGGGCTGCAGGCCGAAGTCCTTTTCGCCCGGATCGGTCGGGCTCAAGGTCCCCGCCGGTCGATCGGTGCGGTTCTCCCAGCCGAGGAACATTTCGTCGTAATAGCTGGCGCGAATGCGCGGCACAATCGCAGCGCCGCCTGGCAGCGGGAACTCGTGCGAGTACTGCACAGTCAGCTGATATTCCGGCGCGTACGGCAGGCTGTTGCCCGCGAAGTTGAAGACGTTGCCGACGCAGGCGCCGTTCGCCTGAACACCGAGGGCACAGTTGTTCCAGATGCGGCCGCGCGCGTCGCCGAAGTTCTGTTCGTTACCGAAGAACTCATCATAGGTCGCATCCAGGTATGCGAACGTCGCAGCGAGCTGGCCCCGTCCGTCGAACAACCCCGCCGAGGCTTCCAGCTCCAGACCCTTGATGGTGGCGCCGCCCGCGTTGGTGTTGGTCAGCGTCGACTGACCCGTGACCGGATCGATGACCGCGCCGGTGACCTGCATGTCCGAGAAGTCCATGTAGAACACGTTGGCGCTCAGCCGCCAGTTCTTGAAATCGGTCTTGATACCGAGCTCGGTGCTGTTGACCTCTTCGGGCTTCTGCAGCAGCGAGTTGTTACGTGAGAAGTCGAGCGTGCCGTTACTGGTCACGAGATCGTCGTAGCCCTTGCCATCCTGCAAGACGCCTGACTTCCAGCCGGTCTCATACGACAGATACACCATGACCGAATCGGTCAGGTCATATTCGCCGCGCGCCATCCACGTCGTCTTGCTCCAGTCGCCTTTCATATCGTTGTACTGGCGGTAGTAACAACCCTGCGCCCCGTTCAGCGCCGCCGCGTTGCGTACGAGATTGGTCGGCAGATCGCCGCGCAGGGCGAAGGTGCAGTCAATCGAACGTCCGCCCTTATCCTCACGGGTGTCGTCGATGTAGCGAGCGCCCGCGGTCATCCGAAGTGAATCGGTGAACTTGAACGTGCCTTGCGCATACGCGCTCTGCGTCTCCAGCGAGCGCGCCGGCTGTACGAACGACGACAGCACGGTGGCCTGGTCCTGAGGCGTGAAGCCCCAGCTCCCGTGCAACATGTCGAAGCGGATGCTGTTCTCTTCTTCGAAGTAGTAGAGGCCAGCGGTGTAGTTGAAGCGCGCGTCGTCGGGATTGGTGAGCTGCAGCTCGTGCTGCGTGCCCTTGTAGCTCGAATCCACAGTGTTACGCGTGTCGCCCTGCGGCTCATTGCCATACATCTGAGCCTGGCTGAACTCGGCGTAGCCGCCGATGTAACTCAACGTGTAGCCCGCGCCGAGGCCGATATCGAGACGCGTGCGGAGGCTGTCGGAATCCAGGTCCAGATTGCCGGCGGCGGTCGCGTTGTTGACCCGATGTTTGAAACTCTGGCTGGCGACATCGCCGGTACCGCGATTGCGGAAATTCTCATAGACGAGGTGCCAGCTCACATCGTCGGACGGCTTGAAAAGCGAGCTCACTCGGAACGAGCTGAGATCGACCGTGCCGTACTTGCGCGAGGAAGCAAACGGATTGCCCGGCGCGTAGTCGGTCTGACCTTCCTGCTCATCTTTGGCGCCAGCGACGCGGATGGCCCAGTCTTCCGTGATCGGCACATTGGCCATGCCGCGAAGTTGCAGCAGTGAGTAACTGCCCGCGGCGATTTCGCCCGATGCATCGAAGCCTTCCAGACGGGGTTTGGCCGAACGAAGCGACACGGCGCCGCCGGTCGAGTTGCGTCCGAACAGCGTGCCCTGCGGGCCGCGCAGCACTTCGGCGCCATCGAGGTCGTACATCATCACCGTCGTGCCCTGGGAACGAGCCGAGAACACGCCGTCCGTGTAGAACGCGATGCCCTGATCGCCGGCTTCCGTCTGGTTACGCGTGCCGAGGCCGCGAATGAAAACCAGCGGCACGGCGTGATCGCCGTTCGAGAAGAATTGCAGATTGGGCACGAGGCCGCGCATGTCGAGCAGCGTCGTGACGTGATTTTCATCCAGGCTTTCCTGGCTGAACGCCGAGATCGCCAGCGGCGTTTCCTGCAGGTTCGTTTCGCGACGGGTCGCGGTCACGACAATGGTTTCGAGACCGGGTTCGGCCGTCTCGGCCGCCTGGATGCCCGTCGACATCGACAGGCACATGCCTACCCCACCCAGGACCAAAGGCACCTTTCGCATGATTCATCCCCCAATTTGTTTGCTCGTTCCGTGGTTGCCGGCAGCGTTGCCAGAGCCAACGCCCAACCTGTGCGATCGAGGCGTCCGGCTGTTGGCAAATATCCTAAGGGGATAATGACAGCGCTGTCCAAACAATTTTGAGTATCAGATCTTGCGCGCCCGGGAATTTGCCGGAAATGTCGATAAATCTGCGGTCTCAAGTCCTTGTTCGGCTTGACCATCGCTGGACAATGTCAGCCATGTGCACGTACGCTTCAGGGGCCGATTGTGTGGTCCATTTGATACAGCAGCGCGGACGTTGCGCGCCCGATAATGCGCAATGCAGCCCAACAAAACTCAGGGGAAGCTCGTGTCCGACATGCGAATTCGCAGCGTGCTTATTGTGGGCGGCGGCACGGCCGGCTGGATGACGGCCGCCGCGCTGTCAAAGGTCCTGCCGAACGATTACTGCGCGATTCGTGTGGTCGAATCCGAAGAAATCGGCAGCGTCGGCGTGGGCGAAGCGACCATTCCCATGATTTCTGTCTTCAACCGGTTGCTCGGCCTGGATGAAAACGATTTCGTGCGCCAGACCCAGGGCACGTTCAAGCTCGGCATCCAGTTCGTGGACTGGGCCGCCCTCGGCCACAGTTATCTGCATCCCTTCGGACCTTTCGGCACCGACCTCAAGGGCGTCTCCTTCCATGCCTGGTGGCTGAAACTGCGCTCGCTCGGCGAGCCTACCGATCTCGACGATTATTCACTGCCCGCCGTCGCGGCCCGCAACGGCCGATTTATGCGACCGGTTCAGACAGGCAACACGCCGCTCGCCACGCTCGCATACGCATTTCATTTCGATGCCGCGCTGTATGCGCGCTATCTGCGCAACTACGCCGAGCAGCGCGGCGTCGTGCGCACCGAAGGCAAGGTGGTGGACGTTCAGCTCCACGGCGAGAGCGGCTTCATCCAATCGGTGCAGCTCGCGAGCGGAGAGCGCATCGAGGCGGACCTCTTCATCGACTGCTCGGGATTCCGCGGCCTGCTCATCGAGCAAGCGCTCAAGAGCGGCTATGAAGACTGGACTCACTGGCTGCCCTGCGACCGCGCCGTGGCCGTGCCCTGTGAAAACGCAGGCGATCCCCTGCCCTACACACGCTCCACCGCGCGCAGCGCCGGCTGGCAGTGGCGCATTCCGTTACAGCATCGCATCGGCAATGGCTATGTGTACTCGAGCAATCACCTGAGCGATGACGAAGCGGCGCAGACGGTGCTCGCCAATCTTGATGGACGGCCGCTCGCTGAGCCGAGGCTGCTCAAGTTCGTGACTGGGCGGCGTAAGCGGTTTTGGAGCAAGAATTGTGTGGCCATCGGTCTTGCGTCCGGCTTCATGGAGCCGCTCGAATCGACCAGCATTCATCTGATCCAGAGCGGCATTGCGCGGCTCCTCTCGCTCTTTCCCGATCGCCACTTCGAGCCCGCGGACATCGAGGAATACAACCGCGCCTGCACTTTCGAGTTCGAGCGCATTCGCGACTTCCTTATCCTTCACTATCACGCGACTACGCGCGATGACTCGCCGTTCTGGAACCAGTGCCGGACTATGAGTATCCCGGAGAGTCTGAGGCAACGGATCGAGCTGTTCCGCAGCCGCGGGCGCATCTTCCGTCAGGATACGGAGCTCTTCACTGATACCAGTTGGTTCGCGGTGTTTATCGGGCAGGGCATCGTGCCGCGGGGGTACGATCCGGTTTGCGATACGTTGTCTGCTGAGGACTCTCGGCGGCGGGTGCTTCAGGTGCGGTCTGTCATTGCTAACTGTGCTGGGGCTATGCCGAAGCATATGGATTTTATTCGGCAGCACTGTGCGGCGGTCGGCGCTTCGCGCCTGTAGAGATCCCCACCCACCCGCCCACCGATCTCTCGAGTTGGCGCTGCGCGCCGCTTGCGAAGACCCACGCGCCGCGTATCTCTTTGTTTGGCGCTTCGCGCCCGCCCTTCCATTGGCGCTAACGCGCACCTGTAAATTCCCGCCCACCCGCCCATGTATCTAGTGTTAGCGCTGCGCGCAGCTCGCGAAGACCCACCCGCTCGCGCTGTTGGCGCTTCGCGGGCACCCGGCTTTGCTGGGCCGTGCGCAGCACGGCAGGCCGGCGCGCCAGCGCCGATTAAATGGGGCGGGTGGGAGGGCATCTTTGAGCAGGGCGCGACAGCGCCCCAGCCGCGTTAGCGCCGAAATAAAAGCCAGGTGGGCGAGCTTTTAAAGGCCCAGCGCGGAACGCGCGTCACCCTGAACGAATTGCATCCGGCCACCCCCCGCCGCGCGAAGCGCCCAATTTGAGATGATCGACCGCGAAATGAAGAAGTGGGCCCCATTCCTCTGGATCCCGATGCTGGCCCTGGCCGCCTGGGTCCTGGTCGACCGGCTCGAAAGCATCGACTTCCACGACGTGAAGCAGCAGGTGCTGGCGCAGCCGCTCGGCACCATGCTGCTCGGCCTGCTATTCAGTGCCGGCGTGTACGCATTGGTGGGACTCTACGAAGGCATCGCCGTGCGCATGGCGAGCGGTCGAAAGATAGCCGGCGTCGCATTCCGGACCGCCATCATTTCCAACCCGATCGGGCGCGCGATCGGTCTCGCCCTGGTGAGTGGCGGCGCGCTGCGTTATCGAATGTATGCGACGGTCGGCCTATCGGCGCGAGAAGTCGCCGCCGTCGTCATCATCGCGGCCATGCCTTATTTCTTCAGTGTCGGCTGGCTGATCGACTTGTCACTGCTACTCAACGCCGACACCGCCGCGCAGGCGTTGCGGATCTCGACGAGCACCGTGCTGTTACTAGGCGCGATCGGTCTCGCGAAAGACATCGGCTGGCTGACCTTCGTCATCCGTCGCAAGACGCCGCTGACGATAGGCGGGCAAACATTGCCGGTGCCGACGTTTCGTGACACGTCGGTGCAGCTGATCGTCGGGCTGGTGCAGATCTCGTTGATGACGGGCATTCTGTATCTGTTCATGCCCGACGAGCTGAACATGAGCTGGCCCGCGTTCATCGCGATCTACTGCATTGCCTTCGTCGCCGGACAGCTCAGCAATGTGCCGGCCGGACTGGGCGTATTGGAAGCGGCATTGTTATTGATGTTGCCCCAGGTCCCGCCGGCAAAACTGCTGGGCGCCGTGCTCGCGTATCGCGCGGTGTTTGAGATTCTGCCGCTGCTGGTCGCGCTGGGCTTGTTGCTGACGTTCGAATCGACCAGCGCCAGCGGCTTTTTACGCCGCCGGCTACTGCGTCGCTGATCGTCTATTTTTCGCTCCGGCTAAGGGCGCCTGAGCGGGGTTAGAGCCGCCCCATCGCTTCCTGCGCCCACGCCTTGCCGTTGCCGGCTTGCGCGACGGGCACGCAAGCTTGGAAACCGCCCGGCACGGCGACGTATTGCAGAACTTCCGTGGCGCCGACCTTCGAACAGAAGAAGCCCAACAACGTCAGCTCCCGCGTCATGAGAATGAAGGGCCGCTTCAAATCTTTCGGCCGAGGATCGTAGGCAAGCTCGGTCGCGATGGCATCGTCATTGAACTTCTGCACCTGTTCGGTCTGCTGAGCCTTGCTCAGCTCGACGAACGGCTTGTTATGCGCCTTGCGGGCCGCATCGTCGAATTCCTTCAAGCCGGCCAGATAACGATCGCGATCCGCCTGCTCGTAGACATCCTTGAGCATGGTGTCGATGAAGCCAGGCACACCCACATCCTTCGAGCCAGGGGTATTGGTGCGCGGGATGATGATCTCCGCGACCTCAGCCACGATCGCGCCTTGTTCCTTGCTGAAGAACACCGGCTGCCAGAGCGACTCTTCCTTCTTCGGCGCGCAGCCATTGAGCATGCCGAGAATCGCAGGCGCCGAGACCGCGCCGCCCATCAAGTAGGCGACCCGCTGCAACACCTGACGACGATTCATATTCATATGGTCGAGACTCATGAGCGGCACCTCAGACGTTCATGCGCTTCAGTTCTTCGACCGCGTGATTGCAGGCACGCGCGGTCAAAGCCATGTAGGTCAGCGACGGGTTCTGGCACGCCGCGGACGTCATGCACGAGCCGTCCGTGACATAGACGTTCTTACAAGCGTGCACCTGGTTGTGAGCATTGAGTACGGAAGTCTTGGGATCGCGGCCCATGCGCGCCGTGCCCATCTCGTGAATGCCCAGACCGATGCCCATCTCGCGGTCATAAGAACGCACATTGCGATAGCCCGCGGCCTCGAGCATTTCGGCCGCGTCGTTCGCCATATCTTTACGCATCGCCAGCTCGTTCTGCCTCAACACGGCGTCGAACGAGAGCACCGGCATGCCGTACTTGTCCTTCTTGGAATGATCCATGGTCACGCGATTCTCGTGATACGGCAGGATCTCGCCGAAACCGCCGAGCCCCATGTACCAGGGACCGGGCTCGGCCGCACTTTCCTTCAGCTTCTCGCCGAGCTTGGTATCGAGCATCAGCCCGGTCCAGCCGCCGCGCGACGCGCCGCCTTGATAGCCGAAGCCGCGCAGGTAATCGCGCTTGTCCTTGCCGACGTTCCGATATCTCGGAATGTAAATGCCGTTCGGCCGGCGACCCGTGTAGTACTTGTCATCGAAGCCGTCGACCATCGCGCGGGCGCCGATCTCGAGCTGATGATCCATGATGTTACAGCCGAGCTCGCCGCTGTCGTTGCCGAAGCCGTTCGGGAAGCGCTTGGAGATCGAGTTCATCATGATGTACGTCGAGCCGAAGGTCGACGCGCACAGGAAAATCACTTTGGCGAAGAACTCGGTCTGCTGCCGCGTCTCCGCGTCGAGCACGCGCACGCCGGTGGCGCGCTCCTTCTTCTCGTCGTAAATGATTTCGTAAACGATGGAATTCGGCCGCAGCGTCATGTTGCCGGTCTTCTCGGCGGCCGGCAGCGTGCTCGATTGGCTGCTGAAGTACGCACCGAACGGGCAGCCCCGAATACACATGTTTCGATATTGGCAGGTGCCCCGTTGCGGGCTGTGCGCCAGCGGCGCCGTCAGATGCGCGACGCGGCCGATCGTCAGCTGGCGGCCCAGCTTCTCGGCCACCGCCTGCTTGAAGTGTTTCTCGACGCAGTTCATTTCCATCGGCGGCAGGAACTTGCCGTCGGGTAGCTGCGCGAAACCTTCGTTCTGGCCGCTGACGCCGATGAACTGTTCGACGTGGTCGTACCAGGGCGCGAGGTCGTCGTAACGGATCGGCCAGTCCACCGCGATTCCGTCCTTGGCGTTGGCCTCGAAGTCCATCGGGCTCCAGCGATAGCTCTGCCGGCCCCACATGATGGAGCGGCCGCCGACGTGATAGCCGCGGATCCAGTCGAAGCGCTGCTTCTCGGTGTACGGGAAGTCGTTGTCGTCCACCCACCAGTGCTTGGACGCCTGCGTGACCGCGTAGCCAGTGCGGGCCGCGGTTTCATGGCGCCTCAACTCCTCGGCGGTCGCGCGCCCGGCATATGGGAAGTCCCAGATATCGGTGGTGGCCGTGGGATAGTCCTGGACGTGCCGGACCATGCGCCCGCGATCCAGCACCAGCGTCTTCAAACCCTTTTCGGTCAGCTCCTTGGCCGCCCAGCCGCCACTGATGCCGGTGCCGACGACAATGGCGTCGTAGGTGTTCTCGTTCATCCAACCCCCTCTCACGCCGCCCTCTTAGCGGTCGAATCTATGGCTAGTTTCCGGAGTGTAACCGGTTGCATTCGGCGCCAGTATGCATCGCCTGCCGGCCGGCTGGCGAGTGAATTTGTCAGTCAATAACTCGGGGTACTGGGTCGCGCCTCGGTTCCGGGCCGCTGCATTAACCAGTAGACCGGCAATCCGGCCGCGAACAGCGCCATGCTCCACCAGAACTCTTCGGCGCCGGCGCCGAACAGCGTCCACAGCGAATACACGGACGCCAGCATCGCGATTAGCAAGAACGGCGACAGCCGCCGCCCGGCCGCGCCCAGCAACCCGTCCCAGCAAAGCTTGAGCGCGGCCACGGCACAGCACAGATACATGACCAGATACGTCGAGGTCGCGATCAGGATGATGAAGGTGAACACCTGCACCATCGAGCGGCTGTAATTCATCAGCACCAGCGTGGTGAGCAGCAGGCTCGTGATCACCAACGACGCGCCCGGCGTCCCGTGTTTCGATTCGCGAGCGAACACTCGCGGAAATACGCCTTCGTTGGCCAGCACGCGTGGCATTTCCCCTTGTAACAAGATCCAGCCATTGAGCGCGCCGAAGCCACTGATGAAAGCAAACAAGGCCAGCGTGCTCGCGACGCCATCGCCCCAGAACATTCGAATGACCTCGGCGAGCGGCGCACTCGAATCCGCGAGTTGCGAGCCCGGCAGCAACAGCACGACGATGGAGCACGTAAGAATGTAGATAACCGCGGTGCCGAGCGTGCCCCAGAAGGTCGCCAACGGGATGTTTCGTTCTGGATTTTCTACATTGCTCGAGGGCACCGTGGCCGACTCCAGCCCGAGAAACGCCCATAGCGTCAGGATGGCGGCCGCGTTGATCGCAGGCCAGGAGTAGGTGGTGGGTTCAGCTTTGATGACGGAAGCGTCGCCCTTCATCAGCAACCAGACGCCCAGCGCGACGATGGCGACGAGCGGCAACAACTTCAGCACCGTCGTGACGATCTGCACGCTGCCTGCCTCGCGGGCACCCCGCCAGTTCACATAGGTCAGCACCCAGATGATCACGCACGATGCGATCGCAGGCCCGCCGGTCGTGTGCTTGATCCAGGGAATCAACTCGGCGAGATACGCGACCGTCGCGATGGCGATGGCGGCATTGCCGACCCAGGCGCCGATCCAATAGCCCCAGGCGGTGAGAAATCCGATCCGGTCGCCGAAGGCTACCCGCGCATACACATAGGGTCCGCCGGCCTTTGGAAACAGCTTCGCCAACCGGGCGAACACCGCCGCCAAGGCGACCGCGCCGGCGGAAGTGATCAGCCAGCCGAAGATGCTATTGAGTCCGTACGGCGCCAGCGACGCCGGCAATAAATAAACCCCCGAGCCGACGACGTTGCCGATCACCAGCGCCAGGCACATCCAGAAACCCATCTGACGGCGTGGCGGTGGGGTGCTCATGGCTCAGTCCAATCGGATCTGACGGCCGGCTTTGACGACGCCGCGGATCTGACGAAGCTTGTCTATATCCGCCAGTGGGTCGCCTTCCACTGCAATCAGATCGGCGAACTTGCCTGTCGCGATGGAGCCCAGGTCTTTTTCTTGGGCCAGCAGTTGAGCCGAGTTCAACGTCGCGGCGCGGATCGCCTGCATCGGCGTCAGTCCATAACGCACCATGTATGCAAACTGACGGGCATTGTCGCCGTGAGGATAGACGCCGCTGTCCGTGCCGAACGCGATTCGCACGCCCGCCTTGACCGCTTTCGCAAAGCCGTCGCGTTGAGTCTGCGTGGTCTCGTCGTTCTTGCGCAGGATCTCTTCGCTCCAGTGATCGCGCCGGCCGGTCTCGGCGATGTAGTCGCCGTTATAGATGTCGGCCACCAGCCAGGTGCCCTGCTTCTTCATGAGCGCGATGCCTTCGTCGTCGAGATACGACGCATGCTCGATGGAGCGCACGCCCGCGCGCACCGCTCGTTTGATTCCTTCGGCCCCGTGCGCATGAGCGGCGACAAAGATTCCATATTGGGCGGCTTCATCCACGGCCGCGTGGATTTCAGATTCAGAATACTCGGCTGCGCCGGGCGTTGTGCCGGCCGTCAACACCGCGCCGGTCGCGATGACCTTGATGAACGTCGCGCCACCGCTGATCAGCTCGCGCACGCGCTGCCGGATTTCAAGCTCCGAGTTCGCGACGCCCCGGCGCATTTCCACTGGCACCACGACATCAGGCGCGAAACCGGTCACCTCGCCACCGCCGCCGCTGACAGTAATGTATGCACCCACCACAAACATCCGCGGCCCGTCGATGATGCCGCGATTGATGGCATTGCGAAGCGCCACATCGGTGAAGGCGCGATAACAGCCCACATCGCGCACCGTCGTGAATCCCGCTCGCAGCGTTCGACGTGCATTGTCGACGCCTTGAAGCGCGGCGTCGGCCGCTGATGTATACAGAGGAGCCGCGACCTCGGCGGACGTGATGAAGTCCGCGAGGTGAGTGTGCATGTCCATCAAACCGGGCAGCACGGTGTAACGCGACCAATCCAGCCATTGGCCGCCGGCATTCGCATCGGCCTTGTAGTCGCCGACCGAGACGATGCGCTCGCCGTCGATGCGGATCATTTGATCGCTGAGCACGCGACCGCGCTCCACATCGATCACTTTGCCGGCGCGAATCCACAGCGGGTTAGCGTGGGTGGCCCAGCTGATGGCAAGGCCCAACAGAGTCAGGCATCGCAGCGATGATTTGAGCAGGCGGTGGAGCGACATCGATTGGGTCATATCTCTCCGGCCGGGCGGCGGGCTATAGCAACGCCGCGTATTGCGACAGTTTGCCGACGAAGTGAGCCTGATGGTCGGGCAAGTCGGTGGTGAATTTGAATCCCGAGAACTCGAAGCCCGGGCTGACTGTGCAGCCGACCAACGAATACTCGCCCTGGCTGCGCGCCGCTTGCCACACGCCAGAAGGAATTACTCCCACCGGTCGCTCGGGAGCCAGGAGATGGCGTTGCAGTTGCCGGGAATTCGGATCGTAGGCCAGCAACTCGAGCGGCGCGCCCCCGTAGAAATGCCAGATCTCGTCGGCGTCGACGACGTGCCAACGACTCAGCTGCTGGTGTTCGAGCAGGTAATAGATCGCGGTGGTCGCGCTACGCACCTCGGCGCCGCGCTGAACTCGATCCGCGGAACGATAAATTTCGCGATACCACCCGCCCTCGGGATGAGGAGCGAGCTGCAGCGCCTGAATCACGTCCTTGGCGGTCATGAGCGCAACATACTGCGCGCTGCCATCAGCAGCAACATGGAGCTGACTCCAGCGCCCGGGCGCCCGCAGGTAGCGGTATGCGGCGCACGGAGCGACAACATCCGCGTGCGGGTGCTGGATCGCGACGGCAAGCAGTTCGAGCTCGATGCCGACGGGCTGCTTAGAGATTCCTGGCCTCGAATCGCGCGATTGGCATCTGCTGAGCGTTCAGCAGTTCCAGCTGCGAGCCCTTGATACGCCAGCCCGCCGTCGCCTTCACCGCTTCCAGCAGCGCGGTCTCGGTCGGCATGTCCGGGCAGAACATGCGCGTCGCGACCACCTCGCCAAAGCTGAGCTGCGCGCCGGTTTGTTTATATTTCGTCGAGATCCGATTGCAGCCAGCATGCCCGACGACGCTGCCATCGGCGGCGTTGAGCGCGATGTATGCCTCACGGCCACCTTCGCTGATCGTCACCGGCTTATCGCCGAGCTGCATCAACGCCCAGCGCGTTCCTGCCAATTCGTACGTCACTTCGTCGCTACTCGACGCGGGAGGTTGCGGCTCGTTGCTATTGCATGCCGCCATCGTCAGCAGTGCGACGATCACGGCAACGTATCTGACTCGGCCCATCACGGTGCGACGCCTCGCGGAGAGGAATACACGGCGAAGCAAAATACAACCTCGCCCGCCCGGCGTCGAGCCGCACGCTCCCGTACGGACTCAGCCGCGGCCGATGTATGGCATGGCGGTCGCCATCACGGTCATGAACTGGACGTTGGTCTCGAGCGGCAGACCGGCCATGTAGGCGATGGCTTCACCCACATGATCGACCGGCATGGTCGGCTCGGCCAGCAACGAACCGTTGGCCTGAACGGCGCCGGTGGAAATCTTACTCACCATCGTTGTCGCCGCGTTACCGATGTCGATCTGCCCGCACGCAATGTTGTACTTGCGACCGTCCAGCGACAGCGACTTGGTCAGCCCCGTGATGGCGTGCTTGGTCGCGGTGTAAGGCGCCGAGTTCGGTCTCGGCACGTGCGCGGAGATGGAGCCATTGTTGATGATGCGACCGCCTTGCGGCGACTGATCTTTCATCACTCGGTAAGCAGCCTGAGCAACCAAGAATGCGCCCGTCAAATTCACCGCGACCACCGCATTCCATTGCTCAGCCGTGAGCTCTTCGAACGGCACGGGCGGCGCGCTCGTGCCCGCATTGTTGAACACTACATCGACGCGCCCGAACGCCGTCTTGATCTTCTCGAACAGCTGCGCCACCGAGTCGGGTTGCGTCACATTTGTCGCTATCGCGAGCGTCTGCGCACCGCCGGCCAGCGCGGCCGTTTCTTTCAATGTTTGCTCGTTGCGGCCGGCAAGCACGACCACAAACTCCTTCTTGGCCAGCGCCAGCGCCGCGTTGCGCCCAATGCCACTGCCGGCGCCGGTGACTACCGCAATCTTTCTCTGGCTCATGCGTCGTGTCTCACTTGAGATAGTCGTTGATGTATTCGCGAATGATGCTGTCGACACTCTCATCCAGCGGGAACCCAAGCGCCGCCGCTCGCGTGGCCAGCATCTGCTCGGGCCACGCCGATATTACCTTCATCACGAACGGATCCGGCTGCTCGCTGATCGCGCCGAGCTTACGGTTGCTCGCAACTCGGCGCAGGCTTTCGATCATGTCAGCGACGGATACTGTGCGCGTACGCAGATTGATCGCACGATCCGCACCCAGCGTGCTGCCGTCGACGGCATGCAGCGCAATCAATCCTTCGATGACGGTGCGGTAGCCGGTCACGGCTACCTTTGTTGTGAAAGGAACCGGGCACACGTAATCCTCACCGTTCAGCGGCTCACGCAACACGCCACTCGCGAACCCCGAAGCCGCGCGATTTGGTGCGCCGGGTCGCACGATCACCATGCCCAGGCGCGCACTGCGTCCATCAATGAATCCCTTTCGCGTGTAGTCGTTGATCAACAGCTCCCCGATGGCCTTGGTCATTCCATACGTCGTCTGCGGAACGTGCCGCGTCGGGTCGTCCACCTCACGCGGCGCCGGGTCGCCGCCGTAGACAGCCAGTGAGCTTGTGAATACATATCTCGGCCGGGAGCCGAGTGCAGCCATTGCGTCCAGCACATGTCTGTGTCCGTCCAGATTGACACGCATCGCCAGCTGGAAGTCCTGCTCCGCGCCCGCGCTGACTACCGATGCGAGATGAAAGACGGCGATGTCGGGACGATCGATCAGGCGCGCTGCGATGGAGGGATTCGCGATGTCGCCCTCGACCAGTTGGATGCGCTTGTCGGTGACGACCAGGTCGGGAGGGATACGACTGTCGAACAGCACCAGCTCGCTGATGTCCTTCCTCTCGCCGGAGGGAGCGAATACCCATCCCTGCTCAAGAATGCGCGCGGCCAAACGCTGGCCGAGGAATCCTGTGCCGCCTGTGATTACCACTTTCATGGATCTCGCCCCTTCGGATCGACTTCGGGGGTGAGTGTAGTGACGGCGGGTTGGGAATTCTTGCTAAATCGCTTTCTTCTTCAGCCGCGTCCAGATCACGTAGTACACGGAGCCGATGACGGCCCAAACGAGCAACGCGAGATAAGGTCGCGTGTCGGCACCCAACCCAAGGGTGATAACGAACAGTGCGCAGGCGGCGCCGAAGTAGCCCCAGAAGTGCATCAACCGGGGGCTGAATTTAAAACGCGCGCTCTCGTACAGGTCCGGGTGCGACTTCACCACCTTCGCCGCACACAAACTCGTAGTCACATACTTGAGCAGCGTGGGAATGCTCACCGAGAGAAACAGAAAGGTCAGGCTCATCGGCAACAACAGGCAAGCAACGCAGAGCCCGAACGTCGCGATACACGCAACGTGCGGCGTGCCCCACTTCGGATGAACTCGAGCGAACGCCTCAGGCAGCACGCCGGCGCGGCCCATGGCAAACAAGCTGCGACTGAACACGATGAAAATCGCATTCAACGACTTGCCGATCGCCAGCACAGCCGCCAGCACAATGACCGGCGTCGCCAACGGCCCCATGAACTGCTTGGCCGCATCGAGAATCGGCGCCTCGCTGTCGGCCAACGCATCGCCGCCAAGCACGCCGATCGCAACAACCGCCACGAGCAAATAGAGCACCACCGCCGACGTAATAGACAGTGCGATTCCCAGCGGAATCATCCGCCGTCCGTTCCTCACTTCATCGCCGACTTCCGTCGCCGCCTCGATGCCGAAGAACAAGCTCACCAACAACGGCACGGCCGCCAGCACACCCGCCCAATTCATCCCCGACGGCATCGAGAAATTGACCGCCTCAACCGCCGGCGCACCCCACGCAGCGAAGATCAAGAACATTACGACCAGCCCAGCCATCAACGTCTTCTGCACGCGAGCCGCGATGCCGACACCGAACAGATTGGTCAGCAACACCAGCGCGAACATCACAAACATCGTGGGCTTCGTCGGAATCGGTGTCAGCATGGACACGTAACGCACCAGCACCAACGCCAGCACGATCATGGCGCTGCTGTTGCCGACGATTCTCAGCCACACGACGATGAAGCCCACCGCCGGATGGATGAAACGCCGGGGCCATTCATAAGAAGCGCCGGACGTCGGCAGGGCCGACCCCATGAACGCATAGTTCACAGCGATCACGAACATGGGCACGG
Organism: Steroidobacter flavus; assembly: GCF_042651805.1. NCBI lineage: Bacteria > Pseudomonadati > Pseudomonadota > Gammaproteobacteria > Steroidobacterales > Steroidobacteraceae > Steroidobacter > Steroidobacter flavus. Next base: position 1,418,241 of record NZ_JBHSDU010000003.1, read on the forward strand.
CCGCGATCAACACGGACAGCAGCATGCCCGGCCCGGCCAGAGCCGTCGCCGGGGCGATCACGGAAAAGATCGCCACACCGACTGCCGTGCCTAATCCCAAGGCGACGACGGCCGCAAGGTCGACGCCCTGCTTCAGTTGTGACTGCAAATCTGTAGTTCCGATGGAGGCCTGAGAATGCTCGTTCGACCGGTGGTCGTTATAAGCCTTAGCTGGTCGGGCCGCTCAGCACCGCCGCTTCGGCGAACGGCTTGATGCCCAGCGCTTCATAGATCTCGCTCGGGAAATATAACAGGCCATCCTTCATGACCAGACGGATCTGGCGCACGGCGGACACGTCTTTGGTCGGATCGCCAGGCAGAAGAATGAAGTCAGCCAGCTTGCCCGCCGCGATGCTGCCCAGGCTCTGTTCGAAGCCGAGATATTTCTCGCAATCATAAGTGGCCATACGCAGCACGCGAGCCGCCGGAATGCCGGCCTTCTGATACAGCTCCAGCTCACGATGCACAGTGAAGCCGGTAGTGTCGTCGGTGCCCGGCAGCATCTGAATGCCTTCCGAGTACAGCTTCTTCATCAGCTCCAGCTGCTTCTCCACCGAAATCAGATAAGCCTCGTCCTCTTCATGGTTCTTGAAGTCGACGAACGAGCGCTTGCGATAACGCTGATAGCCGATGGGCATGTGATCCAGATACGGCGCATCGCCCGCCTGCACCTTGCCAGCGCGGCTCGCCAGCAGGCGCTCGAGAATGACCATCGTCGTGTCGAGCGCGGTCTTGTGCTCTTTCATCAGCGCAATCGTGTTACGCACTTTCTCGCTGTTCAGATCCAAGGTCGCCGCGCGCTCGCCCATCGCCGTCAATCGAAGCGTCGTGCGCGTGTCTTCCTGCGGTCCGATCAGCCAACCGAGCACCAGCTGGTTGATGTGATTGATCTCATCGTAGCCATCGCGAATCGCACGATCCGGCGACATGAACGCCGGCACATGACCGCTCACGCGCATGCCCAACCGATGCGCTTCCGTTGCGACGGGCGCGACCCAATCGGGATTGAAGGAGTTATAGATCTTCATCTGCCGGTAACCGTGATCGGAATACCAGCGCACGATGTCGATCGCTTCGGGCAGCGTCTCCGGAATGCGGCCAATGCGAGCCGAGTACGAGCTGCGGCCTTCAATCAAGCCTGCGCGCACGATGCGCGGCCCGGGCAGCTCGCCCTGGTCGATGCGCTGAGTCAGATCGAGCAACAACGCGTTGTCGTTGCCGAGATCGCGGACCGTCGTCACGCCGGCCGCGAGATAAAACAATCCCGACTCGTCCGAGTTGTGAGAATGCATGTCGTGCAAGCCGGCGAGCAGCGTGCCGCCGTTGCCGTCGATCACCACTTCATCGGCAGGCGGTTTGAATCCAGCAGGCTCGACCGAAACGCTCGAGATCCGATTGCGATACACCACAACGGAAACGACATCGCTCAGCTTCTCAGTTTGCGGGTCATAGACGCGCACGTTGCGGATACGAATCGGCGTATCGAAGCGATGCGCGAGCCGCTGCTGCATTTCCTTCAGCCGAGTGACGCGCAGGTTTCGCTCGAGCGTCTGCAACTGCTCGACCTTCGACTCAAAGCCCTTGCGCACCAGCACTTCGCGCGAATCCAGCTTTGCAAACAAGCTGCCATCCGCGGCGAGCAGCAGAATTTCCGGAGAGAGATTCGCGCCCGTGATTGCGTAGGCGGTGACCGGCACATCGCCCACATGAGTCTTCTGCAACTCTTCCAGCCGCAGCGAACCGGACGGCGCCACGTCGAGCGTCCGATCCTTCGCCTTCAGCAACATCCGGGCGTAGAGCCCGTAGCTCCACGGGCTGCCGTCGTTGGTGATGTAGAGCTTCGGCTGCGACATGCGCGCACTGCCCTTACCATCTTGAGCGCGCCATTGAGCCGAGCCGCGTTGCCAGGTGAATTGCTCGTCGACGGCGCCGCCGAACAGCGATTTACCTTTGATGGTCCACTGCGTCGGAATGCCAGCGTCGTTCAACGTCAGCTGCTCGCGCACCTTCGGGCCGCGACCGTTGTTGCTGACTTCATAAGTGATCTCGACTTTGGTGCTGTCGACGTTCGCGATCAGCGAGCCGACTTTCTCTTTGGCGGAAATGACCGAATATTCATCGGTCGCCGCGCCGGCCCAGGCGTGCATACACAATGCGCCGATGAGCACGCCGAGGCGCGTAATCTTGCGACTCAAAACCATTGCTGAGGAACCCTGCTGACACCCACGGAAACCCGTGGGCTGAGGGTCTTATACTGCCAGCAAGGCGCCGCATAACTTATGCGTCCAGGCCCCGGCCCGGCGCGGCCGGAGCATGGCGAATTCCCGACTACTGGAGCTTCGCGAACTCGTTATTCCGGGCGCGGCTGGTGGTCACGGCGAAGCCACTGATGCGTCCGCCGGCATCGCGCACGAACATCACGCTGCCGAGGTCGTCGTTGGTGAACACGTCCTTGGTCACGGGCAGCAACGGCATCGGGTTGCGCGTCAGGGTCGCGACGTGCAGCTTGCCGTCCGTCAGCTGAATTCGATAGCGCGCATCGAGCTCTTCGCTCGCGAACAAGCCGGTGTAGTCATTCAACTCGGCCGTCGACGGCGTGAATGCCGGTACGAGCTGGAACACGCCGGGCTTCTCATCGCCCGACTTGCTGGTGATGATGCGCTGATCGCCCGTGCCGCTGAACTCGAAAGCAAACGTCGAGGACGGCCCAGCGCTGAAGCGATTCTCGCTCACCGCGAACATCGGCTGCGTCGTGCCGTCGTCGGCGACCCGTTGTAACTTGCCATCCTTCTCGACCAACCGCATCACACGACCGGTGACGCGATTCAAATACAGGCCCGCCTTGGCACGCACCGACTTCACGTTAGGTTTGAATTCCTTGGGCTCTTTGTCTTTCGGCTTCAGCTCGGCGGCGAGAAACACATCGGACAACTGATTCGCCAACTCGTCCGGACGCGCTTCGGCGATATTACAAGTGATGGCGATGCCGACGTGCTGCTGAGGATAACGTCGCACGGTCGAGCGATAGCCCGCGTCCGAGCCGCCGTGACTCACCGTCGCCAGCCCTCGATATTCGCCGTGCCCGATCGCGGATGCATAGGTGATGGTCTCACCGCTGTTCAACTTGCCACGCTCCAGCATTTGATCGACGAACGCCTTGCCGCCGACCTTGCCGGTGTAGAAGTTCTCATCCCACCGCAGCAGATCTTCAGGCGTGGTGATGAGACTCGTGGCACCGGTCGTGTCGAAGTTGGTGACGTTGGTCTTGAAGGAATCGCCGGCCCGGTCGTAACCATTGGCAAAGCCGGTGATGATCTCCGCATGGTCATCGCGGAAGTGCGAGTTGTTCATGCCGAGCGGCTGGAAGATCCGCGCCGTCGTGAATTCGCGCAGCGACTGGCCGCTGACCTTCTTCACGACCAGCGCGAGCAACGTATAGCCCATGTTGGAATATAGAAACTGCGAGCCCGGCTCGAAGTTGAGCTTGCGCTGGCGCGCCACCAGGCGCAGCGCGTCGTCGTCGCTGATCCGATCTTTGGAATAACGCCAGCCCGCCAGCTCCAGCAGATCCCATTGATCGCGCAGCCCGCTGGTGTGATGGATCATCTGCCGCAACGTGATGGTCGTGCCGAAGTCCGGCACCTCCGGCAGATACTTGCGAACATCGTCGTCCAGCGACAGCTTGCCGTCCTGCGCGAGCAGGATGATCGACGCCGCCGTAAATTGCTTCGAGACCGACGCGACGTGGAATGGCGTCTGCGTCGTGATCGGCACGTTGTGATCGAGATTCGCCATGCCGTAGCCGCGGGAGTAAATCAACTTGCCATCTTTGGCGACCGCGGCGGCGCAGCCAGGAGAAGTCGTGCTATCGAACTTGGCGAACGCCGCGTCGGCTTCCGCATTCGGCTTGAACTTATAGGTCGCCGGGAGATTCGGCGTGGGGGCGATAGGCGCAGAGGCCGCGGCAACGCTCGACAACAACAGGGCGACGATGCCGGCAAGGCAACGGGAATTTTTCATAGGAATATTGGAACCCCACGGCGACGGTATCGGGATACTAAGTCGTTTCAACGCCGCGGGACCATCAATACATCTGAAGCGTGGCTTCAAGGCCCGTTCGAGACGAAAAAAAGCCCTCCCGCGCTACTGCGAGGGAGGGCCAAAGGGAGAGCGGTTGTCTCAGAGCGCCTTGTAGGTCAGCACCACGAAACTGTTTGGGTGATAAACCTGCTTTTCCTTACCGTTCGCGTCCGGCGTGGTGGTGGAATCGGCGGTAACGAAGTACAGGTTGCCGTTGCGCTCATCCATGTAACTCATGCGAGCCTCGGGACGAGTCGTCACGCGGCCAAGCAGTTCATACTGATCCGCACCCTTCTGCTGAATCACCGTGATGAAGCCATCGTTGCTGGAGGTCACGATGCGCTTGCGCTTCTCGTCGATGCCGATGCCGTCGATGCTCTTGCCGATCGGCAGCGTCGCCGTCACCTTGCCGTTCGACGGGTCGACGACGAAGAACTGCGGATTCTCGCCGACGCACGCCGCGATGATGCGCTTGGTGCTCGCCTGCCAGCGGGTCTTGGACACGTTGCACGGCGCCTGCCAGCGCGCACTTTCCTTCAGCGTCTTGGAGTCGAGCTTGAGAATCAGATTGTCTTTGCGTGCCGGGGCGTAGATGTTGCCGGCGCCGTCGACGGCCGGATCGTCCATCTTCCGGAACGGGAAGCTGGTGGTCTTGAGCAGCTTGCCGGTCGCCGCATCCAGCGTGTACCAGGTCGACTGCTCCTTACGGGTGCCGGTGATGAAGTGAACCTGCTTGGTGGCCGGATCGTGCACGCCGCTGTTGAGGCCGCCGTCTTTATCGAGCGCCAGGCGTTCGATGGGCTTCAGCGTCTGCAGATCGATGCTCAACAACGAGCCATCGGTGTTCGCGATGTAGCCGCGGTTGTACTGGGGCAGCAGCAACGGGCCATTCGCGCCTTTGGAGTTCTCAACCGTGGAGAGCGCCTTGTTCTGGTCCACATCGAACACGGTCAATCCGTCGACATCGCGCGCCAGGAACAGTCGGCTGGTGCCGGGCTGCATCTTGATGTAGTCCCAGCCGCTGTCGGTGCTGGGCAGAGTGGCCGTCGCTTCGAGCTTGTAGAGCAAGCCGGCATCGCCGGCCTGGGCCGCAGCCGTTGCGCCGAAGGCAACAGCCCCGGCGAGGACCAGGGAACGTAAACGCATCGTATCCTCCGCGTGAGAAATGCGTCGGAGTATGCGTACGCCCGCCTGATAATTAACTGACGAGCAGGGTGCCCGACTGTGCCGCGAGGACCGGTCCATGGCCAAGTCAACGCCGACCGGCCCGGAGAAAAATGAATAAGGCGTTCCCCTAAAATGCCGGGGCTGCGGACTGGTCGCCTCTTTCCGGAAACCTGTTCTTCTTATACTGCCGGCCCATGACATCCCTCGATGCGTCGGTCGAGTCTCGTTTCACCCTGCTGGCGAAGGCGATGCGCACGCTGGTCGATCTACTCCATACCGAGCATGGATACGCCCGGATTTTTTACGACCAGGACGGTTTCAGCTACGAGTTACACAGCTATCAGCACACGCCGATGGTTGACCTGTTCACTCGGATGCTGGGCTATGCGTCCGCAACGGATGCAACGGAAGCGGCTCGTGAGACCCTGTCGGCCATGAATGCTGCGCCTCGTGGCCGGAGCAACAAGGGCCGGGCCCGCCGCCGCGCCTCGCAGCCCGAAGGCACCCAACTGATCCTGCCCGTCAGCGTCTGCTAAACGTCAGACATTCGGCGCATGCCGATCATCGAACACTACGCGACCGCGCTCAATAACGAGCGGTACCACAGCGCGCTCCGCTTCAAAGTCCGCCGCAACGTCGCGTAGTCGACGTGCACGATGCCGAATCGCTTCCGATAGCCTTCGGCCCACTCGAAGTTGTCCATCAAGCTCCAGACGAAATAGCCCCGCACATCGACGCCGCGATCGATCGCCTCGGCCACGGCGACCAGATGCGACTCGATATACTGCCGCCGCTGCTCGTCATCGACTTGGCCATTCACCAACTGATCGCGATACGCCGCGCCGTTCTCGGTGATGTAGATCGGCGGGAGCTGGTAGTCGCGCTTCAATCGGAGCAACAGGCCGGAGAGCGCGCTGGGCGCCACTTCCCATCCCATATCGGTGACAGCAGCGCCGGTCGACGCCGGCGATGCCGGGTTGGAACTGCTCGACACCGTCGGGTGGTAGTAGTTGATGCCCACGAAGTCGCATGGCTGAGCGATCAACGCCGCATCGCCAGCCTGAACCGCGGGCGCGTCGGCACCGAGATGCTCAATGATGTCGGCTGGATACTGCGCTTTGAACAAGGCGTCGGTGTACCAGCGAACCAGTCGCCCATCTTCGAGCCGCGCATGGTGCGCATCGAGCTCAGAATCGGTGGCCGGCCGCACCGGCGACATGTTCAGCACGATGCCCACTTCCGCCTTGATCGCGGCGGCGCGAATCGCCTGCATCGCCAGTCCATGACTCAGTAACAAGTGATGGCTGGCCTGATAAGCGACGCGACGATCCTTCACGCCCGGCGCGAACACGCCACGCTCATACCCCAGCACCGCCGACACCCACGGCTCATTGTGAGTCGCGATAGAAACGACGCGATCGCCCAAGCGACGCGACACGACCTCGGCGTACTCGGCAAACCGATATGCCGTATCTCGAGCCAGCCAGCCGCCGCTGAGCCGTTGCAGCTCCGCCGGCAGGTCCCAGTGATACAGCGTCGCGTAGGGTTGAATATTCCTTTCCAGCAAGCCGTCGACCAGGCGCTCGTAGAAGGCCATGCCGCGATCGTTGTAGAGCCCCGAGCCGGAGGGCTGCACTCGCGGCCAGGAAACGGAAAAGCGATACGCTGTCACGCCCAGGTCGGCGATCAGATCCAGGTCGGCTTCGAGCCGATGATAATGATCGCAGGCCACGTCGCCGGTGCCGCCGTCCGCGATTGCGCCAGGCACGCGACAGAACTCATCCCAAATCGACGGCCCCTTGCCGTCGGCGTGCGCCGCGCCCTCGATCTGAAACGCGCTGGTGGCCACACCCCAGACAAACTTGCTGGGAAAGCGCCGACGCAGCTCGGCTAACGGTATTTGCTGGGTCATCGGGTCAACTGCCAATCATTCTTTCTTGGGCGCCGCCGTGCTTTCGCGCACGATGAGCTCGACCTGCGGCAACGAAATGTCCGGCCGCTCACCTTGCAGCATCTGGAGCATGGCCGCGCCTGAGCTTTCGCCCAGCACGCGGATCGACTGACGCACCGAGGTGAGCGGCGGCACGCGATAGGAGGAGGAATGCAGGTCGTCGAAGCCGACGACGGACACGTCGCGCGGACAATTCAAGCCGCTGCGATACAAAGCGAGGCACGCGCCGTAGGCGGTCTGATCGTTCACGCAGAACAATGCGGTGAACTTGTTTCCAGACTTCAGCAACCGCATCGTCGCTTCGACACCGCCTTCTTCATGGAAGTCGCCGGGCACGACCAGCTTTGGATCGTGCGGAATGCCGGCATCGGCCAGCGCGCGTCGGTAACCTTTGAAACGCAGCGACGCGTCCGGGTGATCGAGAATGCCGGCGATGAACGCGATGCGCTTGTGGCCGAGCTCGATCAGATGCCGGGTCGCCAGCAGCGCGCCCTGCTCGTCGTCCACCGGCAAGCTGAAAATGTTCGTGGCCTTCAGACTGCGACCGCTGACCACCAACGGCACCTGCTTCGCGTAAGTCGCCAGCTGACGATCCTGCAAGCGGCCCGAGAAAATGATGATCCCGTCGACGCGACGGGACAGCAGCTCGGACATGCAGCGCTCTTCGTCCGCTTCATTCCAATTGCCGCTCATGAACAGCGCCGTGTAACCGCGCTGCTGCAGATAATCCTCGATGCCTCGCAAGCCTTCGGCGTAGAACGGGCTGTCGATGGCCTGCGTGATCACACCGATGGTGTTGGACTTGCCCAGCGCCAGTCCGCGCGCAGCGGCGTTCGGCCGGAAGTTCAGCTTCGCGATGGCCGCTTCGACCGCGTCCTTGCGATCGGCGCTCACCTTCGCCGTGCCATTGATGATGCGCGACACGGTCGCGATCGACACGCCGGCCTCCTTCGCCACCATTTCCAGCGTCGGCGGAGAATCCGGCAAAGCGGTCGTAGCGCGCTTCTTGGAATTGATATCGGCAGCTCGCTTGCTCATCGTCGTGCAGGCTCAGGCCTTGGCGGTCATCAGATCGTTTTCCAGCTGCTCGAGCGTCCGGCCTTTGGTTTCCGGCACGAGCAGCACCACGAACAGCAACGCTGCCGTAGCGAACAACCCGAAGGCCAGAAAGGTGCCGCCCGAGCCCAGCGTGGAAAGCGCCCAGGGAAAGATCATTGTGACAGAGGCGCTGGTCAGCGCGTTCCAGAATCCCGCCACCGAGATGGCCGCGGCCCGCTGTTCGTTCGGAAATATTTCCGAGAGCAACACCCACATCACCGGCCCGAGCGAGATCGCGAATGAGGCGACAAAGCCGATGATGGCGATCAGCACCAGCCGCGCATTGTAACTTTCCTGACTGAACGCCCAGCTGATCGCGAACAGGGACAGCGCCATGCCAGCAATGCCCATGATGAGTAGCGGCTTGCGCCCCAGCTTGTCGATCAGCCAGATCGCCACGAACGTCATCAGCACGTTCACGACGCCGACCATCACCGCCTGTCGGTATGCGTCGTCCAGACCACCGCCGGCCTGCGCGAAAATCGTCGGCAAGTAATAAAAGATGGCGTTGATGCCGGTGATCTGCTGAAAGAACGCCAGGCCGAGCGCGATGACCATGATCAGCCGCACGCGCGAATTGAGCAGACCACGAAAGCCGCGGGACACCGCTTTCGTCGTCAAGCTGCGCTGGATCTGCTGCAGATTCTCGCGTGCCAGCTGCTCGCCCGCGACTCTCCGTAGCACCTGCAGTGCCGCCTCGTCTCTGCCCTTCAGCAACAACCAGCGCGGACTCTCGGGAACAAAACATAGCAACGTGAAATACAGCAGCGCCGGCACCATCTGGACGCCAAGCATGTAGCGCCAGTTGTGATCGCCGAGATCCCGCAAGAAATAGTTCGAGAAGAACGAGGCCGAGATGCCGATGACGATCATCAATTGATTCAACGACACCAGGCTGCCGCGCTTCTCGGCCGGCGCGATCTCCGCGATATACACCGGCGCAATCAAAATCGCGCCGCCGACCGCGAGGCCACCGACGATACGAGCGGCGACGAAGCTCGGGAACGAAGTTGCGGACGCGGCTAATAACGACGACATGACGAATAACAACGCGGTGCCGAGCAAAACCCGCCGCCGTCCGAAACGATCGCTCAACGGACCTGCGATCGCGTTACCCGCCATCGCGCCCCAACCGAGGCTGCTGACGGCGAAGCCCAGTTTCAAATCGCCGCTCGCGCCGGTGAGCGAGAAATATTCCTTGATGAATGGCACCACGCCCGAGATCACGGTGGCGTCGAAGCCGAGCAGGAATCCCCCGAGCGCGACCGTGAGCGCCACGAATGCGATGTTCAATTGGCCTTGCAGCATATGACTCGCTGATGTTTTTAAACGTGATTTGTCATCATGCGCTCATTGTTAACGGTAACTATGACCGCTTCCCCCAAACTGTGCCAGCAGCGCGTGCAAGTGCCCGCTTGCCGGAACGCTCGGGAGCATGCTACCGTAATTTGTAAGCGCTTACATCCGGTGTTTATCGGTCTGTCGGCCGGACGCCGGGCGCAACAATAAATTGGCAACGAATGGACATCGGGGGGTACGAGTCGTGAGCGATCGCGCATTCAGAGGCAATAAAGTAGCGCGTGCTATCTCTTTGATTCTCGGAACGGCGGTGACACTACCCGCCTTCTCGGCGGAAAACACCACCACCGAGCTGGAAGAGGTCGTCGTCACCGGCATCCGCGGCAGTCTCAACTCCTCGATGGAGTTGAAGCGCGATTCGCAAGGCGTGATGGACGGTATCGTTGCCGAAGACATCGGCAAGTTTCCGGACACCAATCTGGCCGAATCCATGCAACGAGTCAGCGGCGTTTCCATCGACCGCTCGCTCGGCGAAGGCTCGAAAGTCACAGTCCGCGGCGTCGGCCCGGATTTCAATCTGGTGCTGTTGAACGGGCGACAGATGCCCGCGGCCCAGCTGGAAGAAACCGGCGCCTCCTCTTCGCGCGCTTTCGATTTTGCAAACCTTGCATCCGAGTCGATCTCGGCCCTCGAGGTATACAAAACCAGCCGGGCATCGACACCGACCGGCGGCATCGGCGCGACCATCAACATCAAAACCGCGCGCCCGCTCGACAATCCAGGGCTGCACACCAGCTTCGGCGCGAAGGGCGTGATGGATACATCGGTGGACAACCTGCCCAAGAGCTTGCAGGGCGACTCCATCACGCCGGAAGTTTCGGGCATTTACAGCCAGACGTTCGGCGACGACCGCTTCGGTATTTCGTTGAGCGCGAGCTATCAGGAGCGCGATTTCGGTTTCAACCAGGCTTCGGTGGGCAACGGTTGGAAAACGTTTGCCGGCGATGAGAACAACTGGGGCTCGATTCCCCAGGCTGGCACACCGGCCGCAGCTAACATCGTCAATCGTCCTGACGCGACCGACACTTACTCGGTCCCGCAAAACCTCGGTTACAGCGTCAATGGCGTGGAGCGTAAGCGCACCAACGGTCAGCTCACGTTGCAATATGCGCCGACCGACACGATCACGACCACGCTCGACTACACCTACTCCGAGAACAAGATCGCGCAACAGCGCAACGAGTTGTCGGTGTGGTTCAACTTCGGGCCGTCGGCCAGCACCTGGACCGACGGCCCGGTGTCTTCGCCGCTGGTTTATTCCGAATTCATCGACGCCAACACCGCGCCCTCCGACCTCGCCATGGGCGGCGCCAAGTTCGCGACCAAGAACGAAAACAAGTCGGTCGGCTTCAACACCGAATGGAAGCCCACCGATTCGTTCGGTCTGCAGTTCGACTTCCACAATTCGACCGCCGAGTCCGGTGCCGACAGCCCGTACGGCTCGAATGCGGTGCTGGGTGTTGCCGGCTTCTTCCGTGGCACGACGACAGCCGACTTCTCACGCGATTTCCCGGTCATCAGCGTGCAGTTGCCGAACGGCATGACCGCGATCGATCCATCGCGCACCGAAGTGACCGGCTCGAGCTTCCGCAACAGCTACATGAAGACCGAGATCCAGCAGGCGCAGCTGACCGGCAATCTCGAGTTCTTCGAAGACTCGCGCCTCGACTTCGGCGTGGGCCTGACCGACCTGAAGAACCGCTCCGCCTATTCGAACGTGCAACTGGACACCTGGAGCAGCAACGCCGACGCGGGTGCTTATCCCGACAACGTGTGGCGCGCCGATACGGTCCGTCACTACTTCGACAACATCGGCGGCAGCGGCAATCCGTCGCTGTTCAATCAGTTCTTCACGTTCGACTTCGAGACGGTGCGGGCCATTGCCGCTTCGATCGGCGGCGAGCAGAACTATCGCGCATCGCCGATCTTTCAAGTGGACCGTCGCGTCGAAGAAGAGTCCCAGAGCGCTTTCGTGCAATACAGCCAGCGATGGGAATGGGGCTTGCCCATGCAGGGCGCGGTCGGACTGCGCTATGAGAAGACGGATGTGACTTCACGCGCGCTCGTGCCCACCGCCACCGGCATCGTGTGGGTCGCGAACAATGAGTTCTCCTTGCAACTGGGCGACGCGACGTTCGAAAAGCTCGAAGGCGATTACAACTATGTGCTGCCGAGCCTCGATTTCGCGGTCGACCTGACCGACAGCATCAAATTCCGTGCAAGCTACGGCGAGAGCATCGGTCGTCCGCTGTGGGATCAAATCCAGGGCGGTCGCACGTTGGATCAACTGGTTCGTATCAACGGCGGCACCGGCACGCAGGGCAATCCGAAGCTGAAGCCGCTGGAGTCGGAAAACATCGACTTCTCGGTCGAGTGGTACTACGGCAACTCGAGTTATATGTCGGTGGGCTATTTCCGCAAGAACATCGACAACTACATCGGCACCACCGTGGTCACCCAGACTCCGTACGATCTGGCGCACCCGGGCCAGGGCGCGTACTTCCAGGAAGCCGTTGCCAGCGGCTGCTCGGACCGCGATCTCACCTGTATCCGCAATTTCATTTTCAACAATCACAACGGCGATCCCGGCGTGGTGGCGGATCCGATCAATCCGGCCGATCCGACCGCGGCCCGCACCGGCCGAATCGCCGGTTTGCCCGGCGATCCAATCGCGACGTTCAACATCACGGTGCCGGCGAACCAGCGCTCCGCGGAGCTGGACGGTTGGGAGTTCAACATTCAGCACATGTTCTGGGACACCGGCTTCGGCTTGTCCGCGAACTACACGCTGGTCGACTCCGGCCTCACCTATGACAACTACAACCGCGGTCAGCAGTTCGCGTTGGAAGGTTTGAGCGACGCGGCCAACCTGGTGGCGTTCTACGAGAACGAGAAATTCCAGGTCCGCGCGGCGTACAACTGGCGTGACGAATTCCTCGCCAGACGTTTCGACGGCGGCGGCGGGCCGAATCCGATCTACACGGAGGCGTACGGTCAGCTCGACGTGAGCGCCAGCTATAACTGGAACGAGAACCTGACTTTGATGGCCGAGGCGATCAACCTCACCGACGAGATCTATCGTCAGCACAGCCGCACCAGCCATCAGGTGATCATGGTTCAGCAGACCGGCCCGCGCTTCATGATCGGTGCGCGCTACAAATTCGGCAACTGATACTCGGGATCGGGCATCCTGCCACGACCCGAGTGCGAGTCGGCAAAAGGCGTGACTTTTGCCTCTCGCCGCCGCCTGCGGCGGCGGGGTACATCCTTGTACCCGGGCAGCCAATTGATACATCGGCTGTTCGGGTGGGGAAAAGCCGCTGTTCCCCCAGCGGCTTTTTCTTTTTAGAGGCATTATTGGGCGATGTCGAAGCTCCAGCATATCGTGATCGTCGGCGGCGGCTCGGCCGGGTGGCTGACCGCCGGCGTGCTCGCGGCCGAGCATCGCACGCGTCTCGGGCCGACGCGGCGGATCACCTTGCTGGAGTCGCCGAACATCGGGCCCATCGGTGTGGGCGAAGGCACCTGGCCGACGATGCGCGACACGCTGAGAAACATCGGCGTGACCGAGACCGACTTCATTCGCGAGTGCGACGCCTCGTTCAAGCAAGGCTCGAAATTTCAGCAATGGGTCAGCAAGCGAGAGGACGATCAGTACTTCCATCCTTTCGTCCTGCCCCACGGTTACACCGAGACCAACCTGGTCGCCGGCTGGCTGGAGCGGCATGCCGACGTGCCGTTCGCCGATCTGGTGAGCTTTCAGCCGCACCTATGCGCGAATGGCAAAGCTCCCAAACAAGTCGCGACGCCTGAATACGCGGCCGTCGCCAACTACGCCTATCACCTCGATGCCGGCAAGTTCGGCTTGTTCCTCCGCAAGCACTGTATCGAGCGGCTCGGCGTGCAGCACATTCTCGATCACGTCGTCAGCATCAACTCGCATGACAACGGCGATATCGCGTCCGTGCAAACGCAAGACAATGGCGCGATCGCCGGCGATCTATTCGTCGATTGCAGCGGCATGCACTCATTGTTGCTGGGCCAGCATTACCAAGTGCCGTTCAAGTCGCAGAAGCACGTGCTGTTCAACGATTCGGCGCTGGCGATGCAAGTGCCCTATCACGACGACGACAGCCCGATCGCGTCCCACACCATTTCGACGGCGCAAAGCAACGGCTGGATCTGGGATATCGGTCTGCCGACGCGTCGTGGCATCGGCCATGTTTATTCGAGCGCGCACACGTCAGATGACGCTGCTGAACGCGAGCTGCGTGCATACATCGAGCGCACGGGCGGACCGAAAGGCATGCCGTCGCCGCGCAAGCTCACTTTCAATCCGGGGTACCGCGAGAAGTTCTGGCATCGTAACTGCGTGGCGATCGGCCTCTCGGCGGGATTCATCGAGCCGCTGGAGGCGTCGGCGCTCGCGCTGGTCGAGCTGTCGGCCGCGATGTTGAGGGATCAGATGCCCGCAACGCGCGACACGATGGACATCGTCGCGCGTCGCTTCAACGACTCGTTCACGTACCGTTGGGAGCGAGTCATCGACTTCCTCAAGCTGCACTACGTGCTGACGCGGCGGACCGATTCGGATTTCTGGCGCGATCACTGCCGACCGGCTTCCATTCCGGATCGCTTGCAGGAACAGCTGGCGCTCTGGCGCCATCAGCCGCCGTCCCGCTACGATTTCCATCGCATCGAGGAAGTATTTCCGTCGGCAAGTTATCAGTACGTGCTGTACGGAATGGGCTTTCGTCCCGAGCGTTGGGAAGCGACGCGATGGACCGATGACGCCGATCGCGCCGACGGTTACTTTCGCGAAGCAGCCGCACTGACCGGCAAGATGCTGGCGGCCTTACCCACGCATCGAGCGTTGATCGGTCACATCAAGCGTCACGGCCTGTCGAAGATTTAACGCGCTATGAGCAAACATGCCCTGCTGAATAACGTCGAGCACAAAGACCTGCGCGTGATCACGACGCGCAGCGCCGAGTACGGCGACAACGTCATGCTGGCGGCCGCGTTTCCCGCGGAGTTCCGCAATCTGCAGGCGCACTACCCCATCGTGTTCCGCAAGAACGCGCAAGGTCAGTTCGAACCTGTCGCATTGCTGGGCTTCAAGGAGGGCCAGAATCTGTTTCTGACCCCGCAAGGCTGGGACGCGACATATATTCCGATGACCATCGAGCGCCTGCCGTTCCTCATCGGCTTCTCACAGGATCGCGAGCCGATGATGCACATCGACCTGGCTCATCCGCGGGTCAGTCGCACACAGGGTGAACCGATCTTTCGCGAGCACGGCGGCAACACCGAGTTTCTGGAACGGATGAACTCGCTGCTGCTCGCCATCCATCAAAACCTGGGTGCCACCGAGCACTTCATCGGCGCGCTGCTACAACACGACCTGCTCGAATCGTTTGTGCTCGACATCCAGTTGAACGATGGCTCGCAGAACCGGCTCGCCGGCTTCTACACCATCAAGGAAGAGCGGCTGCTCGATCTGAACGGCGCGGTGCTGGAACGGTTGAATCGTGCCGGCCACTTGCAGGCCATTTACATGGCGATTGCATCGCTATCCCACTTCCGTGCGCTGATCGAGCGCGTGAACAAGCTCAATGCTGGCGACCGCTAAGAAAATTCCCGAGATCGCCGGCGTCGATCCGCGCGCCCTGCCGGATGACGTGCTGTTATCGACGCAGCCCGTGGTGCTCAAGGGCCTGGTCGCGGATTGGCCCATGGTGCGCGCCGGGCTCGAATCGAATCAGTCCGCGGTCGCATACATTCGAAAGTTCTATCGGGACGCGACGGTGGGCGCCCTGCTTGGTGCGCCGGACATCGAAGGTCGGTTCTTTTATAACGACGATCTGAGCGGCTTCAACTTCAAAGCGGTCAAGCTGAAGCTGGATGTCATGCTCGATGAAGTCGAGCGACACAAGGATGCGCTGAAGCCGCCGGCCATCTATGTCGGCTCAACGACAGTCGACACCTGCCTGCCCGGATTTCGGGGCGAGAACGACTTGGGCTTCGGCAATCGTCAGCCGCTGGTGAGCATCTGGCTCGGCAATCGCACGCGCATCGCGGCCCATCACGACCTGCCCGATAACATCGCCTGTGTCGTCGTCGGGCACCGGCGCTTCACGCTGTTCCCGCCCGAGCAGCTGGCGAATTTGTATATCGGGCCGCTGGACTTCACGCCCGCCGGTCAAGCCATCAGTCTGGTGGATCTCACCAAGCCCGACCTGCAACGCTTTCCAAAGTTCGCCGAGGCCGCGCGGCATGCGCAGGTGGCCGAGCTCAGTCCGGGCGACGCGATTTTCATTCCCAGCATGTGGTGGCATCACATCGAGGCGCTCGACAGCCTCAACGTGCTGGTGAACTACTGGTGGCGCGAGTCGCCCGCCTTCATGGACTCGCCGATTGGCGCGTTGATGTACGCCATCATGACCGTGCGCGATCTGCCGAAAGAGCAGCGTGACGCATGGTTCAATCTGTTTCGTCACTACGTGTTCGAGGCGGACGGTCAAACCGCCGCTCATATTCCAGAAGGCGCCCGCCGCGCCTTGTCGCCGATGGACGAGGACATCGCACGCGACATCCGTGCAAGGCTGCTACAAAGATTGAATCGATAGGGGAATTCGCATGACCAGCAATCGGGTCCAGAAGATCGTCATCGCCGGCGGCGGCACCGCGGGCTGGATGGTGGCTGCCGGTCTGTCGCGAACCTTGGGCAAGGCGCTCGATATCAAGCTGGTCGAGTCCGACGAGATCGGCACCGTCGGCGTCGGCGAAGCAACCATCCCGACGCTGGTGACATTCCATCGCCTGCTGGACATCAACGAGCAGGAGTTCATGGCGGCCACGCAAGGCACCTTCAAGCTGGGCATCGGCTTCGAGAACTGGCGCAACGTGGGCCAGCACTACATTCACTCGTTTGGCACCACTGGCAAAGATCACTGGACCGCCGGGTTCCAGCATTTCTGGCTCAAAGGTCGTCAACGCAATCTCGCGGGCGACTACGGCGACTACTGCGTCGAGCTCAAAGCCGCGCTCGAGAACAAGTTCGCGCACTTGCCACGCGGTGGAATGAACTACGCGTTTCACATCGACGCTGGCCTTTACGCGAAATTCCTGCGCAAGTTCAGCGAGGGCTACGGCGTCCAACGTATCGAGGGCAAGATCACCAACGTCCTCACGCATGACGACAGCGGCTTCATCAAAGCGATTCGTCTGGACTCGGGCGCGGAGATCGAAGGCGACCTGTTCATCGATTGCACCGGCTTCCGCGCATTGCTGATCGGTCAGACGCTGCACGAGCCCTACGAGGATTGGTCACACTGGTTGCCGTGTGACAGTGCAGTCGCGGTCCAAACAGAATCCGTGGGCGAAGCGGTTCCCTATACGCGCTCCATCGCGCGAGAAGCCGGATGGCAATGGCGCATTCCGCTGCAGTCTCGAGTCGGCAACGGGATGGTCTATTGCAGCCGTTATCTCAGCGACGAGCAAGCCAAGCAGTCATTGCTGGCCAATGTCGAAGGCAAGGTGCGCACCGAACCGCGTGTCATCAAGTTCAAGCCGGGACAGCGTCGGCAGACCTGGGTGAAGAACTGCGTCGCGGTGGGATTGGCGAGCGGCTTCATCGAGCCGCTGGAATCGACCAGCATTCATTTGATCGGCCGGAGCATCATCCGTTTACTACAGATGTTCCCGGGCACGGGCATCAATCCCACCGACATCGAAGAGTTCAATCGGCAAACGGTGGCGGAGCTGGAGCACATCCGCGACTTCATCGTCCTGCATTATCATGTGACGGATCGCCAGGACACGCCGTTCTGGAACGCGTGCCGGACCATGAAAATTCCCGCGTCCCTACAGCACCGCATCGACTTGTTCCGCGAGACCGGACGTGTTTTCCGCTTCCAGAACGAATTGTTCGCTGAGAACTCGTGGATTCAAGTGATGCTGGGCCAGGGCATCGTGCCCAAGCAATATCATCAGGTCGCGGACTTGATGGGCGACGCGGAGCTGTCACGATTCCTGGATCAGATCAAATCGCACGTCGACAGCACGGTACTACAGCTGCCGAAGCATCAAGCGTACGTCGAGCAGTACTGCAAGGCCTCGGTCAGCTACTAAACAGCGCCTGAAGCATCTTCTTGCCGTGCCAGGCAAAGCGGGCGCGGCGGCTCATCTTGTTCAGGCTGAAATAAACCCGCTGCTGTCCGCCGAAGGCACGGAAGAACCGCTCGATGCTCTCGACCATGGAGCCGGTCATGTCGAACTCCACACTGCGCGCCTTCGAGCGCACGATGGCTTCCCACACGAGCAAACTGTGTGCGCCGCTGGTGCGAAGCTCCGGGTCGGCGCCGCCGGCCAGGTAATACGTGGTCTTGTTATCCCAGATGAGATACAGCGTGGCGTGCAGCGCGCCGCTCTCGTCGCGCGCCACGAGAATTTCCCGTCGACCGCGCTGAGCACACGCCGCGTCGAGCCGACGCATGGCCGGACAATCGAACGGATTCGGATTGCCCTGGCGCCCGTAGGTTTTGCCGATGAGCTTGATGCACGCTTCGACGTCGGTCGTCGTTTCGATGGTCAGTTGCTTGCGAGCCTTGCGACTCTCGCGACGAATGTTTTCTCGCAACGCGCCCCACAGCTCTTCCTCGCTCTGCGCGAGATCGATCACGTAGGTGTAACGCGCCATCTCCTCGAAGCCATTCCATACGAACGGCAGCATGTTGGTGATGCCGCTATGACAATTGATCTGCAGGATGTCGTAGCGCGGCAGCTGTTCGAGCAGCGCGTTGGTGAGATCCTTCTCGATCTCATAACGACGCGAGCTCTTGGTGGCATCGCCCAGATCGAGCCACGGCCCCAGCCGATGTGTCAGCGGCGGCAGCGTGATCACATCGAACAAGCCGCGCTTCTCTTGGTAAATCGGCCAGCGGGCGCGCAACACGCCACCCGAAGACACAGTGATCTCACGCCACGCGCCCGGCGCCACCGCATCGAGCCACCACGGCTCTTGAAAAATGCAATAGCTGGTCGGCCGCTCCACCGCGGCAGACACAGACTCCGACTCAGAAACTGACATTACCGCTGTAGTAATCGACTGCTCGACGCTGAAATTCAAGTTGGTTGCGACCGTGGACGCCAGGGTTCTCGCAGGCGTGCCACGGGGCGACTTTCGAGGCTCGACGGCTACTTTGACGATACCGATGCAATCCGGGGCGGCTTCTTCACATAAGCCGTAACCAGATTGTCATGCCCCCGGGCGGGGGTTACAAGCGGGGGATGTCGCGAGCGCAACGAATGCCATCTTTCGAGGGCCGTCGCTGTGTCGGATTCATTTACGTTCTACTAACCAGACTGTGCGATCTCGGCCTCCGAGCAGCCCGCTTCTTCAAGAACGGCGCGGGTGTGCTCGCCAAAACTGGGGGCCGCGAAGGGCGCCGGGCCCGGCGTACGATCAAATTTGATGGGTCGAGTCAGGCCGCGATATTTGCCGACAAGTGAGTGATTCAAGGTCGTGACCATGTCCTCGGCCAGCACCTGCTCGTTGTCGAAAACATCCTCGATGGCTCGCGCCGCCGCGCACGGCACTTGATCGCCAAAGTGAGCTTCCCATTCCAGCGCGGTGCGCTCATGCAGGGCTTCGTGCAGCTTGGGCACGATCTCGGCCGCATATTGAGCGCGTTTGCGAACGCTATCGTAACGTTCGTTGGCCGCGAGCTCGGGCAGATTCACTTTCTCGCACAGCGCTCGCCAGAAGTGGGGCGTGTTCGCGGAGATGTACAGATATCCCTCACGCGTCGGATGCAAACCCGTGATGCCGCCGGAGCGGAAGTCACGACCGATGTCACGAGGCTCGCCATCGACCCACACCAGGCGAGCGGACTGCATGGTCAGCGCACTTCGCAACAGCGACACGCCCACAAATTGCCCGCGCCCGCTGCGCTCACGCTCGTACAGCGCAGAGGAAACACCGCCGGCGAGCAACGCCGCCGCGTAGTAATCGACGACGGAGCCAAAGATGATTTCCGGCGCCCCACCGCGCTTGCCTTGCAACGTGCACATGCCGGTCATGGTCTGCAGCACCTGGTCGTAGCCGGCCTTGTCCTTGAGCGGACCTTTTTCGCCATAGCCGGTCACGGCGCAATAAATCAGCCGCGGGTTGATTTGTGACAACTGATCGAAGTCGATGCCCAGACGCTTCGGCACGCCAGGGCGAAAGTTATGTACGAGCACGTCGGCCTTGCGTACCAGGCGCAACAGCGCGGCCAGTCCTTCCGCCTTCTTCAGATCGAGCGAGACGCCGAGCTTGCTACGATTGATGCCGATGAACGCGCGGCTCTCATCCTCCAGCGTCGAAGGATACTTGCGCAGATTGTCACCATCGGGCGGCTCGATCTTGATGACGTGCGCGCCTTGATCGGCCAGCAATGTGCAGCCGTACGGGCCCGCGATGTATGCACTCAAATCGAGCACGGTGACGCCGCTCAGGGGCCCGGCCGGGCCAGCGCGCTTGGGCAGCGTCGATTGAGTTGAGGTCGTCATTGCCGGTTCAGTCTCGCCGAGAGCAACCGAAACTGGAAGCCACTCGCTCTATCCTCAAACATCACAAATTCTGCGGTCATGTCCATGACACTTGCATCCACGTCAGCCGCCACGCGCCATCCTGTCGTCCACCGGTCGCAAAGTAAGGGGTGAACGTCAGCGGCTCACGTCCCTGCGAGCGCAGCCGAAGCTCCGGCCCCCACTGCGAGTTCACAACTTCGACCGATTCATCGAGCGAGTCTCGACGCATGAGCAACGTTTCCGCGCTCTTGTAGCCATCGATCAGCGTTGTAGCAAAAACCAGCGGCCCGCGCGTCAGCGCGAGATAGTCATAGTGCATGACTTCCTGAGCGATGGGCGAGCCATCCGGCGCTCTCGATTCCTGCACACTCTGACTGGCCCGCTGATGTATCTGAGACGGCATGGCAATGCTCAACGTCAACTCGTCACCCGCGCGCCACTCACGATTCAACGTCAGCAATTCGCCGGCGCCGACGCCGGGAATACACGCCCCGTTGAGCGAGGCCTCGATACGGCCCGCCCAGGACGGAATGCGAATTCGCACGCCGAAGCTCGCCGGATGCTCCGGATCGACCCGCAGCCGTAACTGGCCATCGAACGGATAGTTCGTGATCTGCTCGAGTCTGACTCGGCCCGCGGATTCGAGCGTGAGACTCGCATGTCCTGGGCCCAACAGATTCACGCAAAGATCATTGCCACTGCGCGCATAGGCGATTGCCGATAATTCTTCCAACGCCATGGCGCCGCTCGACTTGCAACAGCGCCAATACGTCGTATGCACTCGCTTGCCATTGGGGAACGAGTAGTAACACCAGTCTTCGCCGTTGGGAGCGAACGCGCCGAGCAAATCATTGTAGGCGGTCCGCTCGATCTCTTCGGCATAGCGAGCCTCGCCGGTGAGAGCCAACAGCTCTCGATTCAATTGCAGCCACGCGAGGACGGAGCACGTCTCGACGTACGCGTTGGGACTGAAGACGCTGGGATGATTGAAGACTTCGCGCGAACGATGCGCGACACCGCCCCACGGACCACCGCCCAACGACAGATGATGCTCACGAATCGACTGCCACAGCCGGGTCACGACCGTACCATAGCGCTCATCGCCCGTCGCTCGATGTAACTTCGCGAGCCCGACCAGATTCCAGCACAGCTGATACGCCTTGCCCGTCGCGATCTCCGCCGCGTCAGCTCCGGCCAGCGCTTGCGAGATCAGCTGCAACTCCGGTCGCGCCTCCATCTGTTCGACGATGCGGACCGCCAGCTGCAAATACACCTTCTCGCCGGTCGCGAAATACAACTCGACGGCGGGATCGAGCAACACCGTCGCCGACATGCCGAAGTGATTGCCCAACTCAGTGATATCGATTTCGCCGAGCGTCAGCGCCCGCCAGCACAGATCGCCGATCCGGCGCGCAGCGTCGACGTACTTCGCCTCGGGAAAGTATTTGTTGACTTCAAGCAGGCCCAGAATGAGATAGCTGTGCGTCCAGATATCCCAAGTGCGAAGGCTCGGCGCGCCGTCCCACGTTCGTAGCGGCGGCGCTTGTTTGCGAGTGAAGCGACGGTCGGGCGCGTACGTGCCCAGATAACCTTCCGGCGTCTGAACGCCCACCAAGAAGTCCGCGACGCGCAGTACGTGCTCGCGAACATCGCGATCGCCACTGCGATGTGCAGCTCGTGCCGCCGCGTACAACCATTTACCCGCGTGCTCGCCGTACCAATCGCCCTCGTAGTTCTGTTCGCGATACTTGGGATGAAACAACGCAATAGCGGGACTGGTTTCGTCCACGATGAAGCGGCTCAAGCGGCCCGACAGATTGGCCGCCAGCGCATCCCCGAGGACGCCGCCGAGCGCGACGTCCGCCGGGCTCGCAAACTGCAGTAGAGCGTTCGGCACCGAGTCAGCCCGCATCCACGACGCAGCGGAAGCCCAGCATGCCAGCTCGATCTTTCGACGGCGCCATCAGCAGATATTTGCCATGCTGATCGAGTTGATACGCCTGCGGGAAGTACCAGTGCGACGTTTGGGGCTGATACGAACTGCCGCCGCGAAGCGCCGCGGCGCGCGTGTGCTCGTCGTAGAACTCACTGGTCCACTGCCACACGTTGCCGACCAGATCCATCACACCAAACGGGCTCGCTCCTTGCGGATGGGCATCGACGTCGGCTGGCACGGGCATCTCTCGCTCCTTGCTCTGCGTGGGCATGTTCGACGTGTTCCAATCGTTGCCCCACGGATAGAGACGGCCATCAGTGCCCTGCGCGGCGTACTGCCATTCCCATTCATGGGGCAATCGTTTGCCGGCCCAAGCCGCATAGGCTCGCGCATCTTCGATCGACACCCACGTGACCGGCTTCTTCTCCCAGCCTTTGCGGGGCGCGCCGTCGACCCAATCGCGCAGGAAGTTGTGCGCGTCTTTCGGGCGGTAACCGCTCGCGTCCAGGAATTTCTTGAACTGCGCATTGGTCACCGGATATTTGTCGATATGGAACGCCTTGATCTGCATGCGATGCCGATGACTGCGCCGCGCCGAGTTCTCCCAGGGATATTGGAAGTCCAGGCCTTTCCAGGTGTAGCCCTCGATCTCGATGCCGCCGACGATGAAATCGAACTCCGCCGCCGGAATCGTCACCATGCCTTCGAGCGCGGCGGCGGCCGGCTTGGTCGACCCGATCTCGACCATCTTCTGCGGAATCGCCTGCCACACATTCGACAACGACTGCAGCGACACCTCGTTGTACTTCTTCATCTGCGCGAGCAGCGCATCGAGACCTTCGACGGTCGCGCCACTTTCCAATGCAAGCACAGCGCCGTAGCCGCGCGTTTCTAACGTGAGCGAGAAGTGAGCCAGACCATCGACGATGCGCGGCGACAGACGAGTGCCGTTCCACAGGTCGTAGTAGGTCCGCCCTTCGACATGAGGCACGGCCAGCTGCTCGCCGAACATGTCGTACTCATTGCGATTGACGATGCTCCACAGCGTCTTGGTCGCTGACGGGAACTTGCTCGCGAACACGCCCTGCTGCAGCGTCAGCGCGTACGGCTCCCAATCCATGCTCACAAACAAGTCGGAGAACTTGCGCAACAATGTCGACAGGCGCCGCAACGCTTCGCCATCGCGCGCGGTGAATTGATTCCACACGCCCCACACGTTCTCCCACGCTACATAGCCGATGCCGTTGAAGAACATGTAATGAAAATCATCGGTGCGATCGCGCGCCCAGCGATTCTCGATGTTGATCATGTGACGCGGCTCGAGCCACTTGAGCTTGCTCACCGCCGGAATGATCTCGGTGGATGCCCTGCCCCAGCTCTGGTTGTTCCACATCAATTGCTCATCGGCGTACGGCACCGACTCGGGCTGGAATGCCAGCGGATGATCGATCGCTTCGGACGCCACGCGGAACGAACGCGGCACGCCGTTGTATGTATCGCCATTCACGCCGTCCGCGCCGACCAGCTTGGCGAGTTTCGCGACCGCTTCCCAGTCGGGCACGCCTTCGCCCTTGGTGCCGTTGTCCCACGCCATGGTCGGCAGGAACACTTTCACGCCGCGGCGATGAAAATCCGCGACCGCTTGTTTCAATCCTTCCAGTCCACCCGGCAGATCGCTAGCCAGCGCAGTCTGATTGCGATCGTCGATACCGATGTTCGTATACACGTACCAGATCAGCACGCTATCGATACCGCCGAAGCGCCGCTCGAGATCGTCGAGATATTTGTCGACGGTGTATTTGCCAGCGACCGGGTCGTAGAAATAACGGTCCTCCACCATCATCTGCGTGTGCACGATGTTCTTCTGCGTCCACGCAAACTCGGGCCGGCGATATTCGGAATCGTCGTAGCCCATGCGGATCAGATGCTCGGTCCGCCACACCTTCATCTCCGCCAACCACACCGGCACGGCGCCGGTCACATCGATGCGCCATTGCCCGATGTTGATCATCGGCCAGCCCGGCGCTTTGCCCGGCGTCGGCAAATGCGCGCCGACGGTGTGTGGAAGAGCGTACTCGCCGACCTGGGTGACAGGAGCGCGTTGTGGCTTCGATTTCATGATTCGATCAGGCATGTTCAGACAGAAAATTCAGCAGTTCGGTGTGCGTCGGGATGCTCGATTGCGCACCATGTTTGGTGCAAGCGAGCGCACCAGCGGCGTTTGCCCAACGCAACGCCTGCGCCATGCTCTCGCCGCGATCCAGCGCGGCAACCAGCACACCGCAGAAAGTATCGCCGGCGGCAGTGGTATCGACCGGCATGACAGCAAACGCATCTTGCATGATCAGCTCGCCATCGACACGCGCACAGCAACCGCGATCGCCGAGCGTGACGACGATGCAAGGGACATCGACTCGCTGCATGCACTGCTCGATGCTGCCTTGATGACCGGCGACAGTCGCAAGCTCGCCTTTGTTGACCACCAGCACATCGAGCAGCTCGATCAACTCGTCCGGCAACGTGCGGGCCGGCGCTGCGTTCAGCACGACACAGACGCCACGCTTGCGCGCCTCGCGAGCGTACGCAATCACTGTTTCGATCGGAGTTTCGAGTTGCAGCAGCAGATGTTTGCAACCATCGAGCGAGGGCAAGTGTTCGAGGCGAAGCGCGTTGTTCGCGCCGGGCGCTACGGTGATGGCGTTCTCTGCGTCATCTGAAACACAGATGAAAGCCGTGCCGGTGGGCCGATCCTCGACTCGCACCACATGCATCTGCACGCCGGCGGCGAGCAGCGACGCCTCGATCGGTTGTGAGAACGGATCGTTGCCCAACGCGAGCAGCATCTGCGTGGGCGCCTTTCCAGCACGCGCGCAGGCGATGGCTTGATTGGCGCCTTTCCCGCCGGGATAGGTTTTGAAATCGCGCCCGAGCACGGTCTCGCCCGGCGCCGGGATATGCGACGCCTGCACCACGAAGTCCAGATTGGCCGAGCCGGCGACGAGGATCATGACGCGCTCACTGCACCAACGATTGATAAACCAGGTTGAAAAACTGACCGCTGATCCGCGGTGGCGCCTTCGGCGAATCTTCCGGCAGATGTTGCATCATCAGCATTGCAATCAGCCCCTCGCGCCGATCCACCGTGAAATAGGTCGACGCGGCACCGGACCAGCCAAAGTCACCGACGCTGCCCAATCGACCGCGCCGCGCCGAATCAACACCGACGAAGCCGCCCAGGCCAAAGCCCTCGCCCGGTCGAAACTCGAGCTGCGGCGGCTCCAGAGTGCCGAGCTGATTGGTCATCATCAACGCCACCGTCTTGCTACTCAGCAGCGACACGCCCTCGAGCTCGCCGCCATTGAGCAGCATCTGAGCGAAGCGCAGATAGTCTGCCGCCGTCGAATACAAGCCACCAGCACCGCTGGGGTAGGGATTGAGCGTAACCCCGGCTTCGACGCCTTCATAAGACCTGGCGGGAATCAACTGTCCCGTCGCATCGCTCGAAGTCATCTGCACGATCCGATGACGCTGCTCCACCGGGACTGTGAAGCCGGTGTCCTTCATACGCAAGGGCGCGAGGACGCGCTCCTGAAGAAAGCGATCGAACCTCTGACCCGACCAGACTTCGACCAGGCGACACAGCACGTTGGTGTTAACGCCGTCGTAGCTAAAGCGAGCACCCGGGTCCGCAGCGAGCGGCACTTTGCTCAGCGCACGCGCGTAGCTCTGCAAATCCGGCGCACGATTCAATTCCGCGCGCTCGATCAGATCCAATACGGCAGGCGGCGTCGTTTCACCGCTCGTAAATCCAGCCGCATGGATCAGCAGATGACGAACCGTGAGCGGACGTTTCGATTCGCGCAGCTCGGGCGCATCGGCCGTACCGCCGGTGAAGACACGCACCTCGGCGAACTCGGGCAAATACTTGCTGACCGGATCGTCGAGCTGAAACTTGCCCTGCTCCATCAGCATCAACGCCGCGACCGAAGCGATGGGCTTGGTCATGGAATAAATACGGAAGATGGCATTGGGATCGAGCGCGTCCGGAGCATCGATCTGGCGCTTTCCATGCGCTTTCCAGGAAACAATCTTCCCATGTCGCGCGATCAGTGTGACCGCGCCCAAGTATTGACCCTTGTCGATGGCGGCATCGATGAACGCATCGACGCGCTGTAAACGTTCGGCGGAGATTCCCTCCGCCGACGGTCGCGCCTTCGACCGATCCTCCTGCGAGAGTGCCGGCGCCGCGAACATCATCATCGCAGCGAGAGCCAACCAGCTCCCGCAGGCCGCCGCGCGGGCGGGGGGAACGCCCGCACGGCTCTTCGACATGACCCCTCGTCCTTCCCGCAGGATGACCGCAGTCGCGCTTCTTGGGTCGCGCAACGTTTCCGGCCTTCCCGCGGGATGACCGCAGCCGCGCTCCTTGGGTCGCACGGCTTTTCCGGCCTCAGAACTTCATCGTGTAGGTCAGCGAGGTCACGCGACCGCGGCCCGACCAGTAGTTGCGATAACCCGGCACCTGCGACCAGCTGAGGACGTAGAACTTATCCGTCAAGTTCTCCACACCCAGCGTCACCAGGCTCTTGCCGAAGCGATAGTTCGCGCCCAGATCGAACAACGTGTAACCGGCAGTGTGCTCTTCGCCAGCGCGGCCTTCGTTGATGTCGCGGCCGACGTAAGTCGTCGAGCCGAGCGTCACATCGCCCGCATCGTTGAATTGCCACGACAGCGTGGTGCCGATCTTGTCCGGGCTGATGTCGTTGATGCCCATCTCCCGATCCAGCGGGCCGGTATCGATGGTGCGCGTCTTGCCTTCGGTGTGCGAATACAACGCCGTGGCACGCAGCGTGTCGGTGATCTTGAACTCGCTGGTGATCTCGTAGCCTTCGATCTCGACCGGCCGGCGCAGCATGATGAAGTCTTCGGACCTCGGATCGACCAGCAGCGACACGCCGAGATCGGAGTCGGACTTGTAGTACGACGCGCCGAACGCCATGCGCGAGCCGCGCCAGTTGAAGCCTACTTCGGTGTTGTCGACCACGATGGGCTCGAGCGCGAGAATGCCAGCCACAGACTGCCGCGGATCGTTCGGGCAACCGTCGGGCTGCGTGCCCTCGGGCGTATCGTTCGAGCACTGTACGTTACGCAACGGAATGCCGACGTTCGGCAGCGTGAAGCCCTTGCTGTAGGAAACAAACGCCGACAGGCCCGGCACGATGCGCCAGACGACGCCGAAGTTCGGCAGATCTTCCTTATAGCTCAACGTGCCACCATCGACGGGACGGCGATCGCGGAACCAGGTCGTCACATAATCGTCGACATGCAGCTCGCCGTCTTCGCGACGAATGCCGCCGCTAATGGTTACCGGTCCAATGTCATATGAAAGCTGCGTGTACGGCGCCCAGCTGGTGTATTCCATCGGCGGCACCCACACGCGGTCGGTGAGCGCGAGGCGCTGCTCGGCCGTGTCTTCCACCCAGTCGAGGCCGACGGTCAATTCCAGGCCATCGGTGAACAGGTTCTGGCGATTCCATGCCGTGCGCACGCCTTTCTTCTCGGTGCGAATCTCGGACTGGTCGATGAGCGTGCCGAGCGGCGCGATCAAGGGATCCTGACGGTCGTCGCCATTTTCAGCGATGTAGCGCATCGCCTGCTCGGCTCGATACGTGTTGATGGACAGCGCGCCGGAGAAGAAATCGTTGTGCGTATACGTCAACGTTTGCTGCCGGAAGTCGTTGAACTCGGCCTTGCCGCCGAGCGGCTGCCCGCGCACCGAAGTATTCGTCACACCGGTGGTGCGGTCGCCATCCACCAGAATGTAGTTGCCCTTGCCCTGAATGTTGAACCGACTGATGCTGGCCTGCAGGCGCTGCGACTCGCTGGCGCCGAAGTTGACGCCGCCCTTCAAGAAGAAGTTCTTGGACTCGGAGTCCGCGACCGAGCCGCTGGTGTTCAAGCCGATGGCGCGACCGTTGCCGTCGTAGGTCATGCCGCGATCGGTGAACGATGCGGCCGCCAACACGTCGTAGTTGTCCTGCTTGTGAGTCAGCGTCGCGCCGATCTTCCAATCATCGCTGTCGTTTTCGAACGCGCTGCTGTAACGCGCCGTCAGATCGACTTCGGTGCCTTCTTCCGTCGGCGAACGTGAGATGTAATTGATGATACCGCCCGCCGCGCCGACACCTTCGGCCGCCGACGGACCGTTGATCACTTCGATGCGCTCAACGATGCCCATGTCGGTGAACGTACCGTTGCGCGTGCCTTCACGCAGTGGCGAGCCTTGCGGCACGCCGTCGAACAGGCGAAGCGCGATACGGCCGCGCAGGTTTTCGCCGGTGTTGCTCATGGCCTGGGAGGATTCGGAGTAGCCCGGCACGCTGCGGGAAAGCACGGCCGTTGCATCCATGGTCACCGCGGTGGACTGAGCGAGCTCCGCTTCACCGACGACGGTGATCGCGCCCGGAATCTTGTCGACTGACTTCGGCACGCGCGTGCCGGTAACGATCACTTCGGCAATCTGATCTTCCGCAGCCGCTGTGTCCTGGTTCTGTGCGCCGGTCGCGAACGAGGCGAGCAGCAGGGAACTCAAGCTGGTCGCAAGCGGGATGCGACGCCCCATGGATGTTTTCATTGACTCCCCCGAATTCGAAGACCAGTGCCTGAGAGCTGTTGTGGAAATGCGCTCTGCAGTTGGGAGTCTGTGCCAACGGCCGGCGAAACCAATCCAAGCGACCTATATTCAGACGTTACTTTTTATTGCTTTTGTTGCTTCCTCGACGAAAGCATTGACCAGCCGGATCCGCACCGAGGCTCGCGACCAGACGATACCGATCCGGCGCGGCTCGGATGCATGCGGCAAAGGAATGCGGACCAGCTTCAAGCCTTCCGGCCAGGGTCGGGCCCAATCCGGCACCAGCGACACCCCCAGCCCGCGATCGACCATGACAGCGATTGCATTCAATGCATTCAGCTCGAAACGCTCGCGCGGCGTGATGCCCACCATTCGCAAATACTCGTCCGCCTTGCGACCGCCCCATTGATTGCGGTCATACCTGACCAGCGGTTGTGTCGCCAACAGCTCATGCGGATCGCGACCGGCCATGCTTTGTGGCGCGAGCACGACGAGCGGCTCTTCTCGCAATTGCAGCCATCCACAGCTCTTGTGCAACGTGAACGGCGCTTCGAGCACGACCGCCGCGTCCAGCTCGCCCTTCTCGACCGCGCGATACAGGTCGGCCGAATAGCCCGGCTTGATAAAGACGCTGATCTGCGGAAAGCGCGCAACGATGCGCACGAGGATGTCGGGCAACACGCCCGTCAGCGCAGTGGTACCAGCGCCCAGACGCAGTTCACCCGCGACACCTTCATCGTTCGCGACGGCCTTTAAATCCTCAGCATCGCGTAACAAGTCGCGAGCGCGCTCGAGAATTCGAGCGCCGGCTTCGGTGACGCTGACGGTGCGGCCGGCGCGAGCGATCAGCGACTGACCGATCTGCCGTTCCAGCGTGCGAATCTGTTGAGCGACCGCGGCCGGCGTGATGTTCAGCAAGCGCGCGGCCGCAGCCATCGAGCCGTTATCGACCACGGACACGAAGGTGCGAAGGAACTGCGTATCCAATCTGTTACTCGTTCTGCGTCAAGGCGACGCCCACGGGGCGCTCACGCTGACCGTAAATCGTCAGGCCTTCGAGCGACTGCACGCTCGGCGCCGGGAAAAACAAGCTCGCCACGTAACCCACGCAAATACACAGCAGGATGGAAATCGCGAGATAGAAATAGGGATGCACGAGGTTCATGGACCACGCGACGGTAGTTATCACGATGCTGGTGCCGATGCCAATGGCCACCCCCTGCCAGTTCGCGCGCTTGGTGAACATGCCCAAGGTATACGCGCCGGCGAAACCGCCGCCCAACAAGCCCGCCAGCTCGATCGAGACATCGAACAGCGAATGGATGTCATAGCGCGACAGGATCAACGCCAGCCCCATGCCGGCCACGCCCGTCACCACCGTCATCCATTCGGCAAAGCGCACGCTGACCTTGGGGTCCGGGTTCTTCACCAGCTTTTCGTAGAAATCCACCGACGCCAGGGTCGCGACGCTATTCATGATGCTCGACAGGGTGGCCATGGCGGCCGCCAGAATGCCCGCGATGATCAGGCCTCGCACACCCATCGGCAACTCCGCCGCGATAAACAGCGGGAAGATGGAATCGATGGGCAACAGGGGATTGAGGCGTTCCGGATGGGTCTTGTAGAAGGCGTACAGCGCGGTGCCGACCATGTAGAACATGAAGCCGCCGGGAATCATGATGGCGGCGAACGTCCAGACCGAGCGGCCCGCTTCCTTCGCCGATTCCGTCGACAGCACGCGTTGCATGAGCACCTGATCCTTCGGGAAGGTCAGCACCACATCGAACAACACCAGGAACAGAAAGCCCCACACTGTCGCCTTGGTGAGATCGAAGCTGAAGTCGAACAGCTTGGTCTTATCCTCGGCGGCGGCGATCGCCGCCATCTCCCCGAACCCGCCCTTCACCATGAAGGCGATGAACACGATCGCGAAAACGATGCCGCCCATCTTGACGATGAGCTGCACGAAGTCGGTCCAGATCACCGCCTTCATGCCGCCCATGGCGGTGTAGATCATGGTGAACACGCCCATGATCAGGATGCTCCACTTCACATCGATGCCGGTGGTGGTGGCAATCGCCAGCGACGGTAGAAACATGATCACGCTCATGCGGGCGCCCACTTGCATCAAGATACAAAGCGCGCTCGCCATCGTGCGGATGGTGGGATGAAAGCGGGTTTCCAGATAGGTGAACACCGACATCAGATTGAGCCGCCGGAGCAGCGGCACGATCCACACCGCGACGAACATGAGCCCGAGCACGGCGATCAGATTGTTGGTGAGATATTGCCAGTTGGTCTCGAACGCCTTCGCCGGGATGGCGATGTAGCTGATCGAGCTGGTGTTGGCTGCATACAAGCTGACGCCCGCGGCCCAGAACGGAATCTTGCGCCCGCCGACGAAGAAGTCCGACGTGGAGTTGCGCTTCTCTTTCAAATAGAAATACATGCCCATGCCGATCATGGACACCAGATAGGTGACGATCATCACCCAGTCCAACGGCTGCAGCAGCAGGTTGGTCGAGCGGACCTGGCCCGAGCTCAGTTGTTGTGTGCCGTCTTCGCTCGTGCGTAACCAGACGAAGCCGTTCTTCCAACCGGTGGTGGCACGCGCCTGCGCGGCGTTCGGCGCTTCAGCAAGCGTGGCCCATGAGCCGGTGATGGTGTGGAATGTAACGACGGCACTCGGCGTCGCGTTCGAAACATACAGCACATGCGCCTGACCCAATGCACTCGCTGAACCGGGCACCAGTGCAGCGGGCGCGACGCCTCGATCCTTCCAACCTTCGCCTGCTTTCCATTGCAGGATGCGGTCGGGCTGACCTTCGCGCTCTCGCACAGTGATGAAGAGCGCATTGATTTGCTCTACCGCGGAAGTGAGCTCATCGGCGGTGCCTGGCCAGGCTTCGTGAGTCGTCCAGCTCGGGTTCACTGCGGCGAGATCGATTTCTACGAAGCGACGCGCTCGGTTGGCGTCTACACCGAACAGCCAGACTTTCGTGCCGGCCACCGCGGCATACGCTGAGAACAGCGGTTCGGGAAGCGGCGGGATCGCAGCGGGTTGTTGATCTGTCAGCGAGACTCGTTCGATTCGTTCGACCGCTTGCGAACCGATGAGCACATACGCGACCTGTCCGTCGCCCGCGACACCGAGCAGGCCTGCGTTGCTCGATTCACGCAGTCGACGCCAGGACTGCTGATCCTGATCGAACCGCCAGGTGCCCGTGGTGCCCCAGGCGATCAAGGTGTCGTTGATCGCCGCCAGGTGCGCAACCGGCTCGGGCGCCGCGGGAAGCGACGCGATATCCAGGCTGACCAGATTGTCCGCTCGCGTCGGCGCGGTGCCCGCCAGTAGCAGGAGCACACTTATTAATAGGAGCCGGACGGCGCGAGTCATTGTCATTGATGGGGCCAGCGTGACGCGGGCCGAGTGTGTGGCAATCCAATCGAAACGAAAACCATCTGGCGGTGATTTCAGAGCGTAGTTTTTCTTTCTTGTGGTGATTTCGGAGGAGCTACTGATCTTCTCGCCCGGGAGACCCACCCCCCTGCCCCCTCCCGTGTACGGGAGGGGGAATCACTGGATGGACGGCTTTTGTGTTGCCGTCAGTCCTGACGGCCGCTGGCGACGACCAGCTCGGCGCGGCGGATGTCGGGCGTATCGATCATGCGGCCGTCCAGCAGGAAAGCGCCGGCGCCGTTGACGGCGGCGGTGCGGGCGGCGGCGAGCAATCGTTGGGCCTGTTGAATCTCGGCGGCGCCGGGGCGGAACACCTCGTTGGCCAGCGCGACCTGGCTGGGATGGATACAGCTCTTGCCAAGAAAGCCAAGCCGCCGCGCCATGCCCGCTTCGGCGCGAAATCCTTCGGTGTCTTTAATGTCGGGAAACGCGCCGTCGTAAACGAACACTCCCGCTTCCGCCGCCGCCATGCGAGCGGCGAACATCACCGAATACACGTGCTGCGGATCGCGCCGCTCGATACCGAAAGGCCCGAACAAATCCGCATACCCGAGCTGCAGACCCGCAACGCGCGGATGCGCGGCGATCTCGACCGCATTGCGCAGGCCTTTGGGCGATTCGATATTGGCCAGCACACGCAGGGTCGGACGCAACCCAACATCGACGAATGCACGATCGATCATCGCCAGCGCCGAATCGACCTCGAGCGCAGACTCGATCTTGGGCAAGTTCACCAACCCAAGACTCGGCGCCGCGATCACTCGCGCATCGGCGGAAAAGTGCGCCGTCGCAAGTGCGTTCACGCGCACGATGATGGACTTCGACGACGACTGCGCCTCGCTCGAACGCAAGAACTCCGCCACAGCCGCACGCGCCTCGCCTTTGCGCGCCTCGACGACCGCATCTTCCAAATCGATAGAAATAGCATCGGCCGCCGAGGCCAATGCCTTACCGAACAACTCGGGCCGCGCGCCGGGGACGAATAACTTGCTGCGCATGATGGCCGATCAGATAGCACGATCGGCGAGCACATCTGCTTGCTACAGACACAACAAAAAGTTGCTTGTCGCTGAGAGATCTCCGCCGCCAGCCACAGATAACCCTGCCCCCTGCCGCGGCAACGAAAAGATCTACAGCACCGGAGTCCTCCATGCTGACAGAGCAACAGCTCAGCACGCTGGCGCAGGTGATGACCGAGTCATCGCATGTCTCCCGCTTCATCGACGTCGGCTACACCTACCTGGGACAGTTCATCGCGCACGACATCGTGCCGCAGACCCATCCGATTCCAGGTCAGTCCCGCGACGTGCTGCCATATCTCAACATGGACAGCGTCTATGGCACCGACCCGCAAACCGCAACGCTGCTGGACGAGCGCGGTTTGTTTCCTATCAAGCGTCAGACGCCGACCGGGCCCGAAGACCTGCCGCGGACCAACGGCGTACCGAACATTCCCGAGCTGCGCAACGACGACAATGTGATCGTGTCGCAGCTGCATCTGTTCTGGCAGCGATTTCACAACGTGGTCCTGCAACGCGGCTACGCGAGCAACGTCAGCGACGCACGCGTGCTGACGACGCTGGTGTTTCAGCTGGTGGTCATCGAGGACTACTTGCGCCAGGTCCTCGCACCGGCCGTCTTCGATAGCGTGTTTCGTTTCGACCAACGCTGGTTGAACCTGCCGTCGCGCCCCATCGCCCGCGAGTTCGCGCATGCGGCATTTCGTTTCGGCCACTCGATGGTGCGGCCGTTCTACGAATCGTTTCCGCAAAAACCGGATGTGACCTTGCCCGAGCTGTTCCAGACGAATCGGAATCTGGATCCGCGGCTCGAGCTCGACTTCCGCCGGATGTTCGGCTGGCCGCTGCTGAACAATCGGGTCGAGGATGCGATGACCATCGATCCCTTCATCACGCGTGAAATGCGCCAGGTGCCGATTCCGACCGGCGTCACCATCAATATCGCCGAAATGAATCTGCGTGCCGGCGTCGCCGCGCAGCTTCCGCCGGGCAAGGCGTATGTGGAGCAACTGCTGGCGGGACCGACGGGCTCGAAACTCGCCGCCGCGTTTGGCGTGCGGCCGCTGCCCGATATGGGTCCGCTCGCTGAAAGATTGCCGGCCGGCAGCGGCATCACGATCGACAACCTGCCGCTGTGGCCCTACTTGCTGGTCGAAGCGGTGCATGCCAGCGAAGGCAAGCATCTCGGGGTGGTCGGCAGCCTGATCTGCGCCGAAGCGTTAGCCAACGCCGTCGCCGGCGCGCCGCACTCCATCTATCGCGGGCACTGGTGCTCGGTGGATGAAGTGCTGTCCTGGATGGGCAAGCTCGGCAACGAGCTGCAGGAACAGCGCCGTGTTTTTGCGAATGCCGCGTACACCGATCGCACGTTCTGCATGCGGCATGTGATCGAGCTGGTGCTGAGAAACAACTAAAGGAGCAGAGAATGCAAATTCCCGAAGAGCTGGTCGAATGGGTGGCGCAGGAAGGGCAGGAGCCCACGCTGGTCGTGAACCCGAGTTTCATCCCGCCCTCGGCCGTCGACGAGCTGGCGTTCTATCATCCGGGCTTCGGCGGCGGGCTGACGCACGCTCTGCGGCACGTGCTCGGCCGCGACGATAACAACAAATATTTTGCACGGGCCGATTCGTTGTCCGGCAACTGGCACGAGAAGATGGCCGATGTGATGCAGCGGCTGCGGCTCTATCCCACGATGGAGAATGGCCGCCCGGTGCTGATCGACGATCAGATCGGCAATCAGCCCACCGGCGAGATGCACGGCTGGAAAGTGGTGCATTGGAAAGTCGCCAAGGGGCGCGACTCAAACATGGACGTGGTGCATCAGGACTTCATCACCTGGGCCAAGGCGGGACAGGAAAATGTGGTGTCGCTGTTCTCGTGGCGCCCGTACCGTACGGCTGTGATACAACCTCAGCCCGAGGGAAAGGTGGTGAATGAACGAGCCGTCGTGTCGCAGGGTTCGCGCTGATTGGCGGGTCGCATGGGTTTATCTCATCGGCGCTGGCCTGCTCCTATGGGGGTGGCAGGCCGGCGCCGTCGATGCGGCCGCGCAGGAAGCAGCGCGTCATGAAGCCACTCAGCTGTTACGACGTGCGCAGAACGAGTCAGGACGAAGTTCCATTTATCTGCCTCAGGCCTATCAACGGATTCAGCTTGGGCTCGCCGAAACCCAGGAGGACCCGCTGCAGCAGGGCCAGTGGCTCGAAGTGCTTTGGGAATATCGTCTGGTCAAGGACGATCATGCCCGGGCCCGGCAGGCGCTGGAGCGATCGTTGCAACTCCTCATCGGCGCGCGTGCCGATGCTTCGCATATCGACCGGGTCACCTGCAATCTTTCTTATTCGCTGATCCTGCTCGGCGAAGTTGCCCGGGCCAAAGAGCTTTTGCGGCGCGCGATCGTGAGCGCCACCCAGTACAACAACCGCCCGCTGCTCGCGGAGCTTTACTACAGCCTGGGCGATGCTTATCGAAAGACGGGCGAGCGCCTGGTCGCGCAGCGCTATTTCGAAGCCGCCTATGAGCTGGATCGCGCCTCGGGCGATCCGCTGAAGATCAGCATTTCCAAGCTGAAGCTCGGCAGTCTGGCGCGCGATCGCGGCGAGTATCGGGACGCAATCGACCGGCACGAGCAAGCGCTGCAAGTGTTCATCGACGAGCACAACTATCGCGAGCTGGTGACTTATATCGAGCTGGCTCGCGACTACGCGGCGCAAGGCGAGCTGACGCTGGCGCAAAGCTATGCGCAACTTGCGCTCGACGATCCACGCGCGCTACCGGAACAGCGCATCGACGCCTCGGTTCTGCTATTGCGCTTGGCCAATGACCAACGAGATCACGCACGCGCCAGCAAGCTGGTCCGCAGCATCGAAGTACTGATCCACGGCTCTTCGACGCGGCAGAAGTCCAAGCTGGCGCGCCCCACTCATCAGCTGCAGTTTGCCGAGCAAGCGATCCGGCACTACGCGCTGAATCACGATCTCGCCAACGTTCGAGCACACGGTCAGACAGCAGTTCGTCTGACAAGGCAAGTCGCCAACGATCTGCGCGCCACTCACGACGACAGCCTGGCCTGGATGACGGCCGCCCAGCCGATGTTCAACGAATATGTGAAAGCGTTGTACGAGCTGGACCGCGCGCAAGTGTTGCCGCTCTTGGAAACGTACTACGCCCAGCAGATCGCGCCCGCGGAGTTGCGTCACTCAGGTGTCGTGGGCCGAGCCTATGAAGCCGAGGCCGTCGAGTTGTTCGAGCACTACCGCGCCGCTCAGCGCATGCTCGTCGACGCCACCGCTTCGCTCGATCGGCTGCATCCGAATACCACCGACGATAAGCGCCAGCGCGAGGCAAAGTCCCGCCTCGATCAAGCGTTGCGCGAATGGGATCGAGCGCGCGATGCCTATCTCACAATCTATCGGCCGCCGCCCGTCAGCACCGCGCCCAGAAGCGTAGCGACGTTTCAACCTCTGCCCGTGCCCGCGACCGACCTCTTCATTCGCTACTTCATTCAGGAGAACGTCAGCTTCGGCATCGCGCTCGCGGGCGACCAGATTCGTTACTTCGATCTGCCGCCCCGGTCGGCGGTGCAGACGCTCGTGCGTCGCTCATTGGAAATGCTGAACGCGCCCGGTCACGCCGAGCAGGCCGAAGCGACGCTTTCGTCGCTCGCGCAGTTGCTGCCGCGTGATTTCATTCGCGAGCACAGCGATACCACGCGATTGGTTATCGTGCCCGACGACGTCATGCAACCGTTACCGTTCGCCGCCATCGATCTCGACGATCGGCCGAAAGCTTACTCACCGCTGATTGTGAAGTTCGAACTGGTGCGCGCGAGATCGTTGTCCGGTTACTACGCTTCGCGGCCGCCACCCTCGAATGGCGCGACCAGGAGCACCGACATCGTCGTGTTCGCCGACCCGGTGCTCGGCGTTCAATCGCCGGAGCGGGTGCAGCCCCGTGTCGTGACCAGTTCGCTCGCCGCCCTGCCGAGCTCGCGAACCGAAGCCGAGAACATCGCCAGAATCTTTGCGACTCGCGTGATCACTTACGCCGGCGCCGATGCAACCAGCGATGTATTGCTGTCGCCCGAAGTGCGATCCGCGAAGGTTCTGCACATCGCGACGCACGGGTATTTCAGCAAGACCACCCCGGACGTCGTCGGCCTCGTGACCTCGAGCAAGCGCGGCGAAGGCAAATCGGACGACGGTTTCCTGGGCTTCACCGAGTTGTTCAGCGCGCCGTTCTCGTCAAGGCTGGTGATCGTCAGCGGCTGCGAAACCATGCGTGGCAAGGACTACACCGGCTGGGGCGTGCGCAGTCTGGCGGATGGATTTCTGAGTCAGGGCGCCGGTTCAGTCATCGGCACCTTGTGGAGTGTTTCCGATGCCGCGACTGCCGCGCTCATGGAGGAGTTCTATCGCAACCTGCATCGAGGCGCTGGCAGCTCAGCGGCACTGCGAGCTGCGCAGCGTGAGTTGATCGCGTCGCGCCGCTTTGCCGATCCTTACTATTGGGCCGGTGTGGCGCTCGCATCATCCAATCGTGGTGTCGAACAACTCTCCTTGTAAGAAAAACAATATTCGCGCTGCGATCAGGATGACTCCGCTACTGTTCGCCGCTATTCTGCGGCGACGTGAACATAATAAGGAATGGAACAAGATCCGTGGTCGAGGACACGATCTCAAATGAATTCATAAAGCAGCACTACGCGGGTCTGTACAACCTGTTACTCCGCCACATCCGCGACGCGAATATCACGCAGGAAATATTGCAGGAAGCAGTGGCGACGACCATCGCGCACAGTCGTGCCGGGCGTGTATCGGATCCGAAGCGGCTGGGCGGCTATGTGTATCGCGTCGCGCTGAATCTGTATCGAAACTATCGTCGTGAGTACGCGAATCGTCCCGGCGTGCACGCCACCGACGAAGAAGTCGATCAGTTGCCGGCGCAACGCGTCACCGAACAGGCGGCGATGGATGCCAGCATCATGCGCCACGTCGTTGCCGTCATCGAGTCGCTGTCCACCGCACGCGACCGTGAAATCGTGAAGCGCTTTTATCTCGACGAGGAAGATAAAGAAGAGATCTGCCGTTCGCTGCAATTGACGACGCTGCATTTCGATCGAGTGATCCATCGCGCCCGTCAACGCATGCGCGCCTTACTGGAAGCGAAAGGACTCGGCAAGTCGGACTTCTTCAGCGTGCTACTCAGTCTATTGCACTAGATGGGGGCAATTCTGAGAGAAGCGCGCTGCCGATAACAGGTTAGACTCATAGGGATTGGGGGACGGAGTGCGCCGGCGTACAAGTTGCATCGCGGGCTGAGCAATGGACCGACAGTACATCGACGACTATCACATCGTCCCGAGATATCTCGCGGATCAGCTGACCGACGCCGAGCGGGAAGCCTTCGAGGCTTACTATCTCGAGCATCCGGAGGTCCTGCGGGAAATCGAGGCGACGGCGCGCTTCAAAGCGGGCCTGGCGCAACTGCAAGCCAGCGGCGAGCTGGCCGCATTGATGAAGCCGACTCCCTGGTATGCGCAAGGGCGCTATCTGGCGATGGCGGCCATTGTCATCCTCGTGATCGCCGCCGCGTTCTACGTCCGCACGCCCGCACCCCCATTGATCGCGACGAGCCTTTCCGAACTCAGCGGACCGACGGCGGTCGCCAGTTCGAATATTGTGCTGCGCCGTCGCGGTAGCTCATTCGATGCGGAAGTCACATTGCCCGGCACCTCTGACGCCATCGAATTGCGAGTGCTGCCGGAATTCGCGGCGCCCGACTCGCGCTATCGAATCGATCTGGCACGGATTGACGCGGACAATAAGAAACAACACGTCGCGCAGATCGCACATCTGCTGGCGGCGGGCGATGGCATGGTCACGATCTATCTCGACAGCCCGCGCATCGCGCCCGGCGACTACGAAATAACGATTGCGAACGACACCGGTGCGAGCCAGGCCAGTCAGTTCCTCATCCGCATCTCGCGTTAGCGTGCCTGCACCCGCACCTTGCTCGAGCTCTTGACCTCTTCCATCACGAAGTAGGTGTGCGTCTGCTGGACGCCTTTGATGCACGCGATGTGAGAGCTCAGCACGCTGCGATATTCCTTCATGTCGCGCACGCGGATCTTCAATAGATAGTCGAAGCCGCCCGCCACCATGTTGGCTTCCTGCACGAAGTCCAGCACCTCCATCGCCGTTCGAAACCGGTCGAACACCTCGGGCGTGGTGCGATCGAGCGCCACTTGCACATACGCAAGCAGGTTCTGTCCCAGCTGCGTGGGCGACAGGTCGGCACGATAGCCGACGATGTAGCCGTGCTTTTCCAGCCGACGAACCCGTTCCACACAGGGCGTGACACTGATGTGCAGCTCCCGGGCGAGCTGCGCCATCGACACCCGCCCGTCCTCCTGCAGCCGGACCAGGATGCGCTGGTCGATCTTGTCCAGGACGGTTACCGCATTCGCGCCAGTTGATTTCACGGATTACACCCACGTTTCAGGTCGTTTCGACGGGCCGAGGCTCCATAAAATAGTGCTTTCGTCCCAGTTACGACAACCTACATGGTCGCCCAATCCTCCGCCATCCCCCTCGCCCCATCGCTCGAGCAGCTCCGTGAGCAGATCCGGAGCGCCACGTTGCAAGACGAGGCCACGTGCATCAAAGCCCTGCTGAAGAGCTCCAGCCTGTCGCTCGACGCCCGGTCCCGCGCCAAGAATCGGGCGGCGCAGCTGGTGGCCGGCGCCCGGGCCCGCTCCCGCGAACGGCCCCTGCTCGACTCGTTCCTGCAGCAGTTCGCGCTGTCCAATGAGGAAGGCGTCGCGCTGATGTGTCTGGCGGAGGGCTTGCTCCGCATTCCCGATGACGAGACCGCCGATCGCCTGATCGCCGACAAGATCGCGTCGGGTAATTGGGGCGCGCACGCGGGTCAGTCGCATTCGACCTGGGTGAATGCCTCGACCTGGGGCTTGATGCTCACCGGCAAGCTGATCGAGCCGCCGAAGCAGGCTCGCGAGGAAACGAGCAACTGGCTGCAAGGCCTGTCGCGTCGGATCAGCGCACCGGTGCTTCGAACCGCGTTCCGCCAGGCCATGCGCATCATCGGCGGCGAGTTCGTCGTCGGTCGCACGATTCAAGAGGCGCTGGATCGGTCGGCCAAGACGGACGAGCTGGGGCTGTGCTCGTTCGACATGTTGGGCGAAGGCGCCCGCAGCTGGGCGGATGCCGAGAAATATCGCAAGTCTTACGAGCAGGCGCTCGATGCCATCGGCACCCAACGTAAAGGCACGCCGATCGACGATCGCTCCAACCTGTCCGTGAAATTGTCGGCGCTCGAGCCCAAGTACGATCTGATGCACGAAGGCCTGGTCATGCAGCGCCTGACGCCGATCGTGCGGGATCTGGCCCGTCGAGCCGGCGCGGCCGATGTCGGCTTCACCATCGACGCCGAGGAAGCCGATCGTCTCGACCTGTCGTTGAATGTGTTCGAAGCACTGGCTCGCGACAAGCAGACGCAGTCGTGGCAAGGCCTCGGCATCGTTATCCAGGCTTACGGCAAGCGTGCGCCGTATGTGATCGAGTGGGTCGCCGCGCTCGCGCGCGAGACCGGCCGTCGCATCTGCGTTCGTCTCGTGAAGGGCGCATATTGGGACGCTGAGATCAAGCGCGCTCAGGAGCGTGGCCTCACCTCGTACCCCGTGTTCACTCGCAAGGTGTCCACCGATATTTCCTATCTCGCCTGCGCCGAGCGCTTGTTCAAACATCGCGACGTGATCTATCCGATGTTCGCGACTCACAACGCGCACACCATCGCCGCCGTGCTGGAGTTGCGACCGCCTGGCGCGAAGTTCGAATTCCAGCGTCTGCACGGCATGGGCGCGCTGTTGCACGCCGAAGCCAAGCGACAGATCGAAGGTTTCCCGCGCGTTCGCGCCTACGCGCCCGTCGGCCCGCACGAGGACCTGTTGTCCTACCTCGTGCGCCGATTGCTGGAGAACGGCGCGAACAGCTCGTTCGTCAACCGATTCATGAATGAAAGCGTCCCCGTCGACACCGTAGTGGAGGATCCGATTGCAGCCCTGCAAGCGGCAGACAGCATGACCAACCCGCATATTCCCTTGCCGAACAACTTGTACGGCGCGTCCCGTGAAAATTCCTCCGGCGTGGACTGGGGCAATCCTCAGCAGCTGGCCGAGCAGATCGCTTCGTTACAAAAGTCCGGCGACCTGCCGCGTGCCGTGCCGTCCACACTGGCCGGCGGGGCTCAAGCGCCGCAGGAAGTTCGCAATCCGGCCAACCTCGCCGAGGTAGTTGGTTATGTGAGCGTCGGCACCAAGGAAGACATCGCGCTCGCCTTCGACAAGGCCGGTCAGGCGCGCAAGGCGTGGGATGACGCTGGCGCCACGCATCGTGCGGTTTGTTTGGTTGCCGCGGCGGATAAGTTGCGCGCCCATCGCGCCGAGTTGGTGAGGTTGCTCGTGAAGGAAGCGGGCAAGACGCTGCCGGACGCGATTGCCGAAGTCCGCGAAGCCGAAGACTTCTGTCGTTACTACGCGGCGGAAGCTCGCGCGCATTTTGCTGAGCCGACGGCGCTGCCCGGCCCGACGGGCGAAGAGAACAAGCTGAGCTTGCGCGGCCGCGGCGTGTTCGCGTGCATCAGCCCTTGGAACTTCCCGCTCGCGATCTTCCTGGGTCAGGTGACCGCTGCGCTGGTTGCCGGCAACAGCGTCGTTGCGAAGCCCGCGGAGTCGACCCCGCTGGTCGCCGCGTTGGCCGTGCGACTGTTGCACGAAGCCGGCGTGCCGCATGACGTTCTGCATTTCGTTCCCTCGGCCGGCAAGCTGTTCGGCGAAGTCGCGCTCAAACATCCGGCGCTGGGGGGCGTGTGCTTCACCGGCTCGA
Source organism: Steroidobacter flavus (assembly GCF_042651805.1). Classification (NCBI taxonomy): domain Bacteria; kingdom Pseudomonadati; phylum Pseudomonadota; class Gammaproteobacteria; order Steroidobacterales; family Steroidobacteraceae; genus Steroidobacter; species Steroidobacter flavus. Next base: position 1,460,462 of record NZ_JBHSDU010000003.1, read on the forward strand.
CCTCGACAGCTCAATTCATCAATCGTGCGCTCGCTGCGCGCGATGGCGCGATCGTGCCGTTGATCGCGGAGACCGGCGGCATCAACGCGATGATCGTCGACTCCTCGGCACTGCTCGAACAGGTCGCCGACGACGTGCTCACCTCAGCCTTCACGTCCGCTGGCCAGCGCTGCTCGGCGCTGCGTTTGCTGTTCGTGCAGGAAGAAATCGCGGACCGTCTGATTGAACTGATCGCGGGCGGCATGAACGAGCTGCACATCGGCGATCCGTCGCAGCCATCGACCGACGTCGGTCCGGTCATCAACAAGAGTGCCGCGTCGAAGCTCGAGGACTACAGCAAGAAGGTCGCTCAGCGAGGCGTGAAGGTGCTCAAGCAATGCGACCTGAATCAGGTGCGCACCGAAGGCAGCTACTTCGCACCGCGCATGCTCGAACTCAACAACGCACGCGAGCTGACCAGCGAAGAGTTCGGCCCGATCCTGCACGTGGTTCGCTACAAGCGCGAGAACTTGCATAGCGACGTGCTCGCATCGATTCGTGAGGCGGGTTACGGCCTGACGCTCGGCGTCCATACGCGCATCGAAAGCGTGTGGCAGGAAATCGTCGCCGAGGCCGCGGTCGGCAATATCTATATCAATCGCAACATCATCGGCGCCGTGGTCGGCGTGCAACCGTTCGGCGGCGAAGGTCTGTCCGGCACCGGCCCGAAAGCCGGCGGCCCGCACTACCTGTTCCGCTTCGCCACCGAGCGCACGCTGACGGTGAATACCGTCGCAACCGGCGGTAATGCGAAGTTGTTGTCGATCGGCTCTTAATTCCCCCTTGGCGGCGGCTCGCCTGAGCTGCCGCCCTTTTCACACCGACAGGCCGTGGAACGACCGCGTCACAACGTCAAAGGGCACCAGTTGCACGCGTAGCGCCGGCTTGTGCAGGCCCAACGCACGAGTGACGCTGAAGCTGCTCTGCTTCGGATAGATCAACGCCGCCTGCGTTGCTCCATAGCGCGCGGCATAAGCGGCCAGTTGATACATATCCGCTTCGGCAACACCCCATTTCGCCTCGGCCTCGTCGAGGAGCTTCCATTTCGCGTCCGCGACCAGCAGCACTGTTCCGTCCGCGTCGCTCAACGTCATATCCGGTTTCATCGCGAACAACTGCTTGTCCGTCGCTGCATCCCGGGCGAACCATTTCATCGGGCCCTGCGCATGCAATCGCAAGCCACGGCCTCGAGCAATGCGTTGCGCGGCGCGCGTCACACAGGACTCGAACAGCTTGTTCATGTCGAAGAGCAGCGCGGCCGCGACGTTCGCGCCCACGGTCACGTCAGGATAAATTCCCTCGAGAAACCATCGACATTGACGCAGCACCGATTCATAACGCGCCATGGTGCGATTGACGACGATTGCATCGAGCATCTTGGCACTCGGCACCACGTCCGCGACTCCATCGAATCGTAGTAACAGCTCGCGGACGTGCTTGAGCGCCCGTGCGCCGAGCGGCAATTTCGACAGTCGCTGCAACACCCCTTTGATGACTCTATTCAGGGGCATGTCCGGGCTCAATTCGTCGTACTCGCAATACAACCGCTCCCGGTGCACCGAGTTGTGCTTGAGCTGCAACTCCACACGCAACTTACCGCGAATCACCGGTAGGTTTTCTACATGTGACACATACTGGCGCAACAGTCCCTGCGCCAGCTGCACCTCGAGTTCGCGGCAGAACGCGAGAACAAACGCGTCGAGTAGCACCGCTCGCTGCATGCGAACCGGACCGTTGCCAGCAGTCGCGGGCTGCAACTCCCTTGACTCATTGAGCATCCCGATCAGCGCATCCCGGCACGCGCCGGGCTCCTGCTCCTTGCCGGCGATCTTCGGCAACACTTCGATCACGGTCGAGCCGAGACAGATCACTCCGCAATGTTGAGTAAAGCGGACGGCTCGATGCTCCCAACGGCATATGCCCGCAGGCAGTGCTGGCAGCAGGCGCTCCAGGAGCGTGGCCTCTTTATCACCCAGCACCAGTTCGTCGGCGGATCGCCGCTCGCCGATACGCAGGCGCTGATGCTCGAGAACCTGCAGCGTTGTCATCAGGTCGGCGACTCGTAGATCTTCCGGAACGCGTCGGGAATCAATGACTCAGGTGCTGCAATCCGATAGCTTCTGGCAGGCGCGCAGTCATTGCGCTCGATGCCGAAGACCCGCTCGGGCAACAACAGCTCATGCACGACGATCTGCGGCTCGTTCGGCTCGTCGTCCTCGCCGATGTCCGCCAGCACCAGTTGAATGCGCCGCCAGTCCTCGTAGAAATATTCCTGCAGCAGCGGCACGACCTGATTGAGCATGACGCGCCTGAGCGCGTCGAATGTGCGCACCGGCATGAAATAAGCGTGTCCGATCTGCATATCGCGATTCAACAGATAGGTAACGCGCAGATTGATCGCACTCAGCAAGCGTCGAAGATCGATCTCTCCGCCCTGGCCGTCGTCGATCCTGCCGTGACCGTCGGCCCCGCCGATGAAGGCGGAATCGGGCATCAACTCGATGAACCTGAAGCGACGGCGCAGTGCCGTATCCAGCAGTGCGATCGAGCGATCGGCGGTATTCATCGTGCCATACAGATCCAGGTTCGCCGGCACGCCGAACAGCTCTTTGGAATACGGCAACGTGAGCTCCAGACCGGACGTGAGCACACCGTCGGCATCGTATGTAGCGCGCTTGTCGGGCTCGATCAAAGTGATCAGCTCGCCAAGAATTTTGGCGACATTGCCGCGATTGATCTCATCGATAAAGAGCGCGTAGCGGTTCTGCGGATCCTTTTTCGCGAGCCGGCAAATGCGCTTGAACACTCCCGGTGCCGGGCTGTAACTCAACTCCTTGGTTGTTTCGTCCAGCTCCGGACGAATACCTTCGACGAAGTCCTCGTAACCGTACGATTGGTGGAATGTCACGAACTCGTAGCGCCGCTGCGCGCTGGCGCTCGCCGGCCCGGCTTTCCAGCGCTTTGCGTTGGCCAGCTGTTCTGGACACTGCTCGGCCCAGTCATCCATCAGAAACCATTGCGAGTCGCCATCTTTGTCAAAGACCAACGGCTCGCTGCGCTCCTTCAACCGCACCGTCGTAGAGCTCGCATTCGCGTGCAGCTGGAGCACGGCCCACGCGCGATTGGTGCGATATTTCTCCTGGCCGGTCAGCTGAAGCTTGGCCGCGAAGAAGGGGTGCGCGACGATCTTGCCGACCTTGGAAGGTCTGCCGAGGTCCCAAAGCACGGCGACCAGCACATCGAACCAGCTCGCATCGGCGAGCTCGCCCGCCAGCCAGGCTTCTTTCGACTGAGCCTGGGGTGAGGAGGTGTACTCAGCCCGCAGTTGCGCGATCCGACGCGTCTTACCCGTGCCAGGCGGACCGTAATAAATGATGTTCTGCGGCTCTGCCGGCGCGGTTTGCTGGTACGTCGCAACCGTCTCGCTCACTCGCGGTAGCGTGCGCTTCTCGACTGACTCCTTCCATGCCTTCGCCAGGGCCGCGGCAGCGCGGGCTTTGATCTCGATGCCGGAACCTGGCGGCGCCCATAGCTGATCGGCCGAGAGAAGCTTCAGCTGCTCCGCTGAAACGTAAGCATCGCCTTTGGTGGGATCCTGAATTCGGGTGAATTCCACGTCGATGTACTGACGGGTCGCACCCTGCGCCGCTTCCGAAGGATTCCAATGAGGCCCGTCATAAGGCTCGCGTACCACGTTGCCAACCGCAATCGCGCCGCGCGGCTCACTCCCCGTTCGTACCAGATACGCCAGGTCGCCCGGCTTCGCGCCCCCGTTGGCGCAACTCCAGCGCGCAGTCACACCCTGCCCCGCATGCGTGGCGGAGCGATCGGCCTCGAGCGACTCCCATGGGAAATTGTCCGGATTCCAGATCAGCAGCCAGACCTTGCTCTGAGCTTCCTTCCAAAGCCCCGCCAAGGGCGGAACGTAGTAGTCCAGCGGCACGCCGGGATACTGCCCCTCGTTTTTCTTGCGAATCTCCAGCAACTCACGATCGAGCTGCAGTGCCGACTGAGATTGCACGTCGCGCCGGCGCTTGCCTGCGAAGTGTTGCACGATGTCTTTTCTATCCGAGCCGCTGAACACGCGCTCGAATTCGTCGGGGAACAGCAGGTACAACAGCATGTGGCGGAACTGCCGCTGGTTGGACTCGGGTACTGTTTGCAACCAGTCCGCCAGTGCCCAACCGTCTCGCAGCAGACGCTCCCGCTCGCGACTCGAAAGCGCTTTGAATGCGTGTGCAAATCGGATGATGTAAGCGAGCTCTTTCCGGCGATGAAGAGTGATGCCTCGCCCGGCACTGCCGACGCCCCGCAACGCCTCGGGCTGCAGCAGCTCGCGGCCCTGGGGAAGTAGCAGCTGATCCGACCAGGACCATAGCTCCGCCACTTCGTTGACCTTTGTGTCTACATTGACGTTGTCCGGCGCGAGCCACAGCAACCACTGGATCTCCGCCGCGAGCTGTTTGGCTGCGGAAGAGACCGGGTCGAGCTGCCGGCGCAGTTTCTCGAGAAAGTCATCGCTGCCGTGATCCTCATTCTCGACGAAGTGCCGCACCAGCTCGGCCAGATTTCCGGTCGTCCACAGTGCGCTCTCGGAGAATACCGAGCCATCATTCAACAACGCACGGTCGCGCCACACTGAGGCGGCGGCAAACACCGGCGCCGGATCGATGTCACCACAGAATCGAGACATTCCTGATCTCTCCGGAAAAAAAAGCAGCCGATTTTAGAAGCGAGCCAGCGAATAAGGCGCAGGGTCGATACTCGGCTCGTCGCCGCTCATCAGCTGAGTCAGCAATTGCGCCGAGCCGGCCGCGCAAGTCCAGCCCAATGGGCCTTGACCGCTGTTCACCCATAGATTCGCGATCCGTGTCGGCCCGATGATGGCGACACCGTCGGGTGACAAGGGCCGCAGGCCGCACCAGGGTTTCGCAGCGCTTTCATCCCATCTTCCCTGCGGCAGAATGTCGCGCATCGTCGATAGCAGGCTGCGCACGCGGACTGGATTGAGCGAGCGATCGTAGCCCGCAAACTCCGCGGTGCCGGCGACGCGAATCGCACGAGTGAACGGCACGATCACCACGTGTAAGTGATGATCGATGATGGGCCGGCCCAGCAAGGATCGCTCGCCTTCGTTCTCGAACGTAATCGAATAACCTTTCGCCGGACGCACCGGCAAACGCACGCCCGCCTGTCGCATCAGTAGCGTGCTGTAGCTGCCGGCGGCGACGACGTAATGATCAGCGGTATATCGTTTGCCGCCGCCGATGACAGCGGCAACCTTCCCCGAATGCATCTCGAGGGACACTTCGGCACCGAAGATGAACTCGACGCCAGTATCCCGCGCACGCTCTGCGAGCGCTTCGCAGTAACGGTGAGCGTCGCCGGTCTCGTCCGATTCATAAAACATCGCGCCGCTCAGCTGGTCGGCCAACGGCGCGAGTGCAGGTTCGAGCTCGAGCGCTTCGGCGGTCGAGACGCGACGACAAGCCAGGCCGGCGCCATTCAGCTTGGCGACCTCCGCTTCAGCACGAGCGAGCGCATCCCGATCCCGGAATATTCCCAAACTGCCGAGCGCGCCCCGGCCGTATTCGATCTGCGCCTGATCGCGCAGCGTTTGCATCGACTTGAGCGAGAACATCGACAGCCGCAAGTTACTTCGATGGTGGCGCTCATACGCCGCTGCCGTGGAATTCTTCAGAAAGCTCATTCCCCAGCCCGCGAGGCCAGGCAAGGTGTGCATGCGCAGCTGCAGAGACGCATCGGAGCGACCGAGCGAGCCCAACAACACTTTCCACGCGCCGGGCGCATTCCAGGGCTCGCACATGCCGGGCGTGAGCAGCCCGCCGTTCGCGAAACTGGTCTGCCTGCCCGGACCGGGCTCTCTATCGATGACCGTTACGTCATGACCGCGCCGTCGCAGATACCAGGCACTGGTGACGCCGGCCAGGCCGCTACCGATGATGACAACCTTCATTTTTCGACGACGGACGCCGCGACATCCGTCGTAATCCTCCCAGCCACGAAAATCCTGCTTGGTTAGATCGCCGTGGGCGATCGGGTCAGCCCCGGCTGGGACGATAGCATGACGACTGTCTCACTCGGCCTGCCGCCCATACGTCTCGCGGAGCTGTCGCTTCACTTGCTCGTGCGTCTGACATTCACAGCGCGCCGGACTCGCACCGATGTTCGTGCAGATCCGCACATCGCACGGCGGCGCCGACCGCACCCGCTGAATGAAATTCGCCGGCGTGCACCCGGCAACGCCGATGCACACGAGCACGAATGTTACCGGGAAGCGCTGGATCGGAATCATGGAGCTCACCTCGTCGATTGGGTCAGCCCCGAATATTCAGACGCCAACGCGCCGCCCAGAGGAATGTGATGACGTGACGGCGCGCGGGACGAGCGACCGTCGGACGTGACGAGTCAATTCGTCACTCATCGCACGGGCGTGTCGCTTCGTCGCGCGTGCAGGTATTCGCCCCCTCGCCGAAACATCCATGCTCCTGTCGCGTTGCTGAAGTGGCCCCGCATGGATCGAACGACGGCGTGCACATCCGCGCCGTCAGCAACCGGCTACATGTAGCCAGGAGCCACTGATGGCCAACCGAGACTTGGTGGTGATTGGCGGATCCGCCGGCGCCGTTCCCGCATTGACGACTATCCTGCGCTCTCTGCCAACGAATTTGCCGGCGGCGGTCGTCGTGATTCTGCATGTCCCGGCCGAAAGCACCGGCATTTTCAGGACCGTCGCCGCGGCCGCCTCGGCGCTACCGGTCAAACAAGCCGAACAAGGCATGACTATCGAGCGTGGGAATATTTACGTTGCCCGCGCCAATAGACATTTGCTGGTCGTGGATGGCCACCTGCGCCTGGGCACGGGGCCGCGCGAGAATCTGGTACGTCCGGCAATCGATCCTTTGTTCCGTTCCGCTGCACTCACCGCCGGGCCGCGGGTCATCGGAGTGATTCTCAGCGGAAAACTCAACGACGGTGCTTCGGGCCTGGCGGCGATCAAGACGTGCGGCGGTATCGCGCTGGTGCAAGCTCCACAACACGCGCTGTCCAGCGAGATGCCGCTCGCCGCGCTCGAAGCCTCGCCGGTGAATTTGAGTGCCAGCCCCGAAGAGCTGGCCTCGGCGATACAACGATACGTCAGTGAAGCGCCCGGGCCGGGGCGACTCGGCCCGCCCGGGCTGCAACTGGATGTCGAAATCGCCCTCGGTGCCCGGACGCGTCCAGAGAATTTCGACACTCTCACCAAACCTTCATCGATCACGTGTCCCGACTGCGGCGGCGTGCTGGCCGAGATCGAGGGCGACCGCCCGTTGCGCTTTCGCTGCCAGGTGGGTCACGCGTTTTCTGCGCAGGCCCTGTTGAGAAAGCAGGAAGGACAAGTCGACGAGGCCATGCGCGTCGCGCTCCGGATCATCGAGGAGCGCGCGTCTCTGGTGGAGCGCATGGGACAGGACGCTCTGCAGACCGGTCGTCAGGGCATGGCGGAGATGTACGAGCGTCGAGCGGCGGAGTACCGTGGCTACGCGGAATCGCTCCGCGAAGCGGTCTTGCTTAGAATGGAGGCTGCGGACTCGTCCGAAGCCGACAGCGTCGTCACTCGCGAGGTGCAGATGCCCGAAGCGCCGGATTGAGCGATATCCCTTGAAACTGCGGGTGATCAGTGGCCAGCAACGACAAAACTCCAGGATCGTCGCCGGATGAGAGTGCCACGGGCAGCGCGCGTCAGACCGTTGTCATCGGTGTCGGCGCCCCCGCGCATAACGGCGGACTGGATGAGTTCCTGCGCTCCAGTCACGAGCTGCGCAGCGCCGCGCTCGTCATCGTGCTGCAATCCAAGGATCCGGTGACGCCGGCCCGGCTCGATGAAATCAAAGCGGCCGCCACCAGCAGGCTGGTCGCGATCGAGGACCAGATGTCCATCGAGGCCGGCCGGATCTATCTCGCCCCGGAGGGAATGAAGGTCACGGTCTCCGGCAATCAGTTTCGCGTGCGGCCGGCGAAGGAAGCGCCGGGCGAGCGCGGCACCATCGACAGCTTCCTCGTGCCGCTGGCCGAGCAGGAACGGGAATTCGCGGTCGGCGTGGTGCTCGCCGGTGTCGGCGGCGATGGCACGCTCGGTGTGACTTCGATCAAGGAACAAGGCGGGTTCACGCTCGCGCAGCGCCTGCCCGGCGAAGACCATTCAGAGATGAGTCTGCAGTCGGCGGTGGCGATCGCCGACGTGGTCGCGCCGATCAACGAAATCGTGCAGCGTCTGGTGGCGCATCTGGGCAGCGTCGCTCCAGTGCCGTCGCCGAAGAATTTCGACGAGATCGTGACCGCGGCCGGACCGGCACTGGCGCGTATCGCAACCGTGCTCCGCAATCGCACCGGTCACGATTTTCACGGTTACAAACACAACACCTTCCTGCGCCGCGTCCAGCGCCGCATGCAGGTGACGCAGATGCCGACCATCGAGTCCTATCTCGACCACCTGCGCGCCGAGCCCGACGAAGCGCAGAATCTGTTCAACGATCTGCTGATCGGCGTCACTCACTTCTTCCGCGATCGCAAGGAATTCGAGGCGCTCGAGCGCGAGGTCATTCCAAAAATCTTCGAGGGCAAAGGCAGTAACGACCACCTGCGCGTGTGGGTGCTCGGTTGCGCGACCGGCGAAGAGGCGTACTCCATCGCCATTCTATTGAGGGAATATTCCGCCCGGCTGGACGCGGTTCCGCACATCCAGATCTTCGCGACAGACATCGACAATCGCGCGTTGGCGCAGGCACGGGTCGGGCGGTTCGCAGCCTCGGCGGTACAGGATGTGACGCCCGAGCGCCTGGCCCGCTGGTTCGTGAAGGAAGGCGACACGTATTGCATCGTGAAAGAGCTGCGCGAGATGTGCATCTTCTCGCAACACAATTTGATCAAAGACGCGCCGTTCTCGCGACTCGATCTGGTCTCCTGTCGCAATCTGCTGATCTATCTGAACGCCGAGCTGCAGAACCGGGTCATCCCGTTGTTCCATTTCGCGCTACGCCCCGGCGGCTTCCTGTTCCTCGGCAATTCAGAAAATGTCACACGCCATAGCAAGTTGTTTGCCACGGTGGACCGGCGCTATCGAATCTTCCGGCATGTCGAAGGCCTCACGCGCATCCTGCCGGACTTTCCTCTGATGGCGAATGCCGATCGACGGGGCGTCGCGGAGACGCCGCGCACCGCTCGCGTCAATACCAGTAACGGCGCCGCGCTGAACAAACAGGCCGAGCGCATCATGGAGCGTTATGCGCCCGCCTACCTGATCGTCGACGAGAACCACGACGTAGTGCACTTCTCGGGTCGCACGGGCAAATATCTCGATCCGCCGACCGGGCTGGCGAGCCTCAATATCATGAATCTGGTTCATCGCGACCTGCGCATGGACCTGCGCTCGGCCCTGCATCGCGCCGAAAGCGAGAACACGACGATCCGCGTCAGCGGCCTGCGCGTCGGTCAGAACGGCAAGACCATGTTCGTCACGCTCTCCGTCGAACCTATCGAGAGCGCGCTGGGCCAGCCTTCCCGTTACGCCATCATCCTGCAGGATGGTCACATAGTCACCGACGAGGAGGATCAGGCCAACTTCGTCGCCAGCAGCGGCGGCGGGGTCACGGACGAGCACGTGCGCCGCCTCGAGGAGGAATTGCGCGTCACACGCGATCGCCTGCAAGCGACCATCGAGGAGCTGGAGAGCACCAATGAAGAGCTCAAGGCGTCGAACGAGGAATATCAGTCGGTCAACGAAGAGCTGCAATCTTCCAACGAAGAGCTGGAAACATCGAAGGAAGAGCTGCAGTCGCTGAACGAGGAGCTGCAGACCGTCAACGGCGAGCTGGCGCATCGGGTCGAGGAGCTGGCACGCGCCAACTCGGACCTGAAGAATCTGCTGGAAAGCACCCAGATCGCGACCATCTTCCTCGACAACGATCTGCGCATCACCAGCTTCACGCCGGAGATGTCCGACATCCTGCATTTGATCGAGACCGACATCGGCCGGCCGATTCATCACATCGCGAAAAAGATCGCTTATGAGGATCTCGAAGGCGATGTGCGCCGGGTGATCCGCACGCTCGGCACCATCGAGCGGGAAACCGTCAGCCAGCAAACGAATTCGCACTACCTCACGCGCATCCTTCCTTATCGCAGTATCAACAACGTGATCGAAGGCGCGGTCGTTACGTTCCTCGATGTGACGAGGCTGTCGCGCGCCGAGGAAAGATTGCGCGAGAGTGAGGCGAGACTTCGCGCAATCGTCGAGGGCATTCCGCAGCTGGTCTGGCGCGCCAGCGATGGCGGTCACCGCACGTGGTCGAGCCCGCAGTGGACCGAATTCACCGGCCAGTCCGCGGAAGCGGCACTCGAATTCGGGTGGCTGGAGGTGGTGGCGCAAGAAGACCGCGAGCGCGTGAAGGCTGCCTGGCAAGACGCCCAGCTGACCGGCCAGCTGAGCATGGAGCACAAGCTGTGGAATGTGAAAGAGAACGCATACAAAGCCGTTCACCTGCGCGCGACGCCGGTGTGGGGCGACAGTAACAAGCCGACCGAATGGTTCGGCACGGCGACCGACGTTCACGAGCTGTTGCGCCTGCAGGATCGGCAGCAAGTGTTGTTACACGAGTTGCAGCACCGGGTTCGTAACATTCTGGCGGTGGTGAGATCGGTCGCGCAACGCACCGGCAAGTCGAGCGACAGCGTCGAAGCGTATTCGAATACCCTCGCCGGCCGCATCAATGCCATGGCTCGCACCCACAATGTTTTGACGAGCTCGCCCGATGCCAGCATCGATTTGCACACGCTGATCCGCAGCGAGATCGAAGCGACCGGCAACGAGAGCGACCATCAGTTGAGCCTGTCCGGCCCGGAGATCACGCTGTCGGGCAAGGCGGCCGAGAACATCGGGCTGGCCATGCATGAGCTGGCGACCAACGCGCTCAAGTACGGCGCGCTCGCCAATCCCACTGGTCATATCAATGTTGCCTGGAACATCGATGGCACCGCGGACAAGCCGGCGCTGGTGCTGACCTGGCGCGAGACCAAAGTCGATGTGAGCTCTCCGAGTCGCCGCGGCTTCGGCTCGGAGCTGATCGAGCACGTCGTTCCCTATGACTTCGGCGGCACGGGCAAGATGGAATTCAAACCGGACGGCCTGCTCTGCGTGCTGAGCTTGCCGCTGAACGGCGAGATGCGCGTCAACGGCGACGAGCTCGAGACCGGCACGGGCCATCGCTGAAAAATTTCTACGACACGAAACGGTCATTCGCGTCTCCGATACTGCATCTTCGACCCGCACGCGGAGATGCAAGCATGGGACATGATAAACATCCGGCCCTGTTCGGCCGACGTGGCTTTCTGACTGGAATGGGCGCGGTGTTGTTGAGCACCGCGGTGTCGGCGCAGACGTTCTCGCCCTTTGATTCGAAGGAACGTCTGGGCGGTTATCCGTTCACGCTGGGCATCGCTTCCGGCGATCCGACATCCGACGGCTTCGTTCTCTGGACCCGACTCGCCACCAAACCGCTGGAGCCGAACGGCGGCATGCCCGATCGCCCCGTGCTCGTGCGCTGGCAAGTCGCGCTCGATGAAAAAATGCGCAGAGTCGTGCGACGTGGCGCGTCCCTCGCGATTCCGCAGCTCGCGCATTCCGTGCACGTCGAAGTGGATCATCTGCCGCCGGGCCGCTGGTATTGGTATCAGTTCGAAGTCGGCGGCGAAGTCAGCCTGGTCGGTCGCGTGCGCACCGCGCCGCTGTTCGGCGCGCCACAACGTGATCTGACGTTCGCGTTCGCCTCGTGCCAGAACTGGGTGAACGGTTTCTTCCCCGCGTATCGGCGCCTGGTGGAAGAAGACCTCGACTTCGTCGTGCACCTGGGCGATTACATTTACGAAGGCCCGGGCGGCGCCGGTGTGCGCGCACACTTGCCGGCCACGGAGATCATGTCGATCGACGATTACCGGATTCGTCACGCTCAATACAAATCCGATCCCGCCCTGCAAGCCACGCACGCGGCGTTCCCCTGGATCGTGACCTGGGACGATCACGAGCTCGAGAACAACTACGCCGGCTTCATTCCGCAAGATGAAGCGGATACTCCGATCTTTGCCGATCGACGTGCTCGTGCGTATCAAGCCTATTACGAGCACATGCCGTTGCGCCGGACCTCGTTCCCGAGAGGACCGAACCTGCAGCTCTATCGCCGCCTGAGCTTCGGCCGACTGTTGCAGCTTCACGTTCTCGACACGCGCCAATATCGCTCCGCCGGTGCGCCCGAAGGTTGCACGGTGGCTGAGCGCGTTGACGGCTACTGCCCGTCAGCGCTCGATCCCTCCCGGACGATCACCGGCGAGAAGCAGCGCGACTGGCTGATCGACGGCCTGAATCGTTCACGCGCTCGTTGGAACGTGCTTGCCAATCAAGTGCCGTTCGCGCCGACCGATGGCAATGCGAATCCAGCGATCAAGACGTATGGCGGCGAAAAGTGGGATGGTTATCCGTTCGACCGCGCCGCCATCCTCGACTTCATCACGGCGCAACGGCTGTATAACACCGTCGTGATCACCGGCGACGTGCATGCGAACTACGTGCGTGACGTTCCGCCGGATTCCAACAATCTCGATGCGGAGCCGGTGGCGACCGAGTTCGTCGGCACTTCGATCAGCAGTGGCGGCGATCGCGTGTTGACGACTGGATACGGCGGCGACGTGAACAACCCGCATCAGCTCTTCAATGACAATCATCACGGCTACGTCCGCTGCGCGATTTCGCGCGAGCAGTGGCAGACGGACTATCGCGTCGTGCCGAGCGTGCTCGTTGAAGATGCGCCAGTCAGTACGTTGGCGTCTTATGTCGTCGAACATGGACGCGCTGGAGCGCAGAAGATTTGATTGAGACCTGAAGTGGCGGCGGCGCTCTAAGCGCCCCCGCTCGCCCTGAAGGGCAATTGACCGATTTCTCTCCGAAACAATGAGCCGTCAAGCGACCGGGCTGCGCATGACTGGTGAGGTTTCAATAATGGAGAGAATGACGTGGACACGCTTCGCAGCCCGCAGCGGCTGATTGCCATCGGACTCATGAGTCTCACGATCGCCGCCTGCGGCGGTGGCGGAACAGACTCTGACTCGAGCACGAGCTCAACGGGCGAAGGCCCCAGCGGCGGATCGCCGCCCAATGGCTCGCCGAGCGAGCAAACCGCGCTCGATTGCGTCCAGGACAGCTACCCCTGCAGTTTCAACGAAGTCTCGTTAGCGACTATCGAGCGCAGCCTCGCGTTGAGCGATGAGGTTGCACAACAGCTCGAGAATGGCGTCGCCATCGATCAGGCGGCAGCCTTTCTGTCCTCGCAAAGTGACATTGCGGATGTGACGGTCGACGGCCCCGTGCTGGGGTTTCGTCTCGCGGGCGGGCGCCCGATGATCGTCGACGTCACGGGTGACCAGGAGTTTCTTGCCAGCCCAGCGGCTGCCGCCGGCGCGGCTTCCAGCAAGAGTGCCATGAGCCCGGCGACCGCGCAGAAACTCAGGACCGTTCGCACCGCGCTGAGCTCAAAGATCACGAGCGACAACGCCACGCAGCGTCGCGCCTTGGTGCTCTCGCCGTTTCGCTACGAGGAGAACTTCGGCAACGCCGGTGAGCTGATTGCCGCCGAGCTGAATACCGTGCGCGGCTACGCAGGCAATGTGACTTACCTGGCGACGACCATAGAGTCCGCCCCGCAAGTTACGGTGGACACGCTGACTCAATTAGAGAACTACGATGTCATTCACATCGATACCCACGGCGGCACGTTGTGCAAGAAGAAGGACTCCAATCCGGTGGGCTCGGACAAGAAGAAGTGCGCCGACGGTCTCACTGACTTGCTCGTGCAGCGATTCCATGGCACCGCTCAGGACCTGCAGAGCCTCCAGCACCCGGGCGTGATTCACTACCGGGGCCGGCTGCACCAATCGATCGCTGTGACGGCGGACTTCTTCCGCCACTACTATCCTCAAGGGCTGAACGATCAGCTGTTCATTCTGGGGGCGTGCAACACCTTCCGCACGGACATGGCCGATGCGATCGCCGGCGACAGCGGCGTGTATGTGAGCTGGGACGGTTACACCGATCTGAGCCTGGTCAGAAACACCGGCCTTTCCCTGGTGGACTCGTTGCGCTTGGGCTTAACCGTGGGCGAAGCGTTCGCTCGGCTGCCTGATTTCAGCTCCGACAATCCCGAGGCCACGGGCGTCCTGCAGCGTACGCCGCGACAAGCTGGCGGAGATCTGCGCATTCGCGATCTGCTCACCGTTCGAGACAACATCACCGGCGAGCTCGTGAACGATGCCAGCGGCATCGAAGTGATGGAGACGCCAGAAGACGGCAACAACGACAATCTCAATCTGGAATTCACCGTCGACGGCGTCACGCCGGAACAACTCGGCAACTTCAACATCAATCTGGTGATCGAGAACCAGGTCATCGGGCACATCAATCTGGGCCAGCATGGCGTGCCCGTCGGCGACTTCAGCTACCGGGTGGCAACGCCCATCCCGCTGGGATTCGATGTCGAGGAGTTGCAGGCTCTGCACATGGACTTCTGGATTCCGCTGCCCGATCAGGGCGAGGATCATTTCATCGCGGCACCGAGAGTGAACGATCGCGAACAGTCAGAAGTGGGCAGGGCCTGGGTGCTCGGCAGCCGACTGACCGAATCGCATCACGACAGCTCCACGCTCATCACGGCGGACGTCGAGTTCGAGATCGATCCGCAGGACGATCCTGCGAGCAGCTATCACTATTTCTATGTGAGCAGCGGCGGGGTGCGCGTGCAGCGGGACTACGAAGATGCGCAGAACTGCGCATATCACATCGATCACACCACCAACCTCGCCGCGAATGCCTCGAATAACTATCTGACGTTCGATACCAGCGGCACGAACATGAGGGTCGATGGTTTCGGCCGGACGCCGAACGAGTACATCCAGGTGACCAACAGCTGTGGCGCCACGGTGACCGTGAACGTCGGCGGCGTTTACTTCCTGGCGGAAGACACGATCGTCACTGGCGATTCGGCGCAAGGCGCGTACAACGACGGCGCGAACAATCCCACGATCATCGAGTGGACGTTGGACAAGACTTTGTGAGTTAGCGACGGGCTCCCGCCTCTGGCGCGGGAGCCCTATGATCGATCACGATTCGAGCGACTTCACCAGCGCGCCATTCACACGGACGTTTTCGAGCCTCACGCTGCGGGTGTACTTCACAGTGCTGGGCTGCGTGACCTGGTTGAACTCACAATCTCGCAGCGTGATGTCGTCGACCGGCGCCTTGGGCAACCCTTGGGAATCCAGCACTCGCCCGGCCTTCGCGACCCGCATCCGTTCCACCACGACGTTGCGCAGCTTCGGGGTGAACGCACCGTTCGCGCCTTCTTCGTAGTTGAAGTCGCACGTGATGGCCGCGCGACCGACCTGCCCCACGTCGATGTCACGATAATAGAAGTTCTCCAGCAGCCCGCCCCGAAGCGCGTTGTTCTTGAACCGGATCGCGTACCAAAGATCCGGGCTGTCCATGTGACACTGTTCGGCGAACACCCAACGCGCGCCGCCCGAGATCTGACTGCCCACGACCACGCCGCCATGCCCCGCCTTCATCTGGCAATTACGGATCAGAATGTTCTGCGATGGCACGTTGAGACGTCGCCCATCCGCGTTGCGCCCTGAATTCACAGCGATGCAGTCGTCGCCCGTATCGAACGAGCAGTCCTCGACCAGCATGTGATCCACCGACTCCGGATCCATCCCGTCGTTGTTCGGTCCGTGCCCGAACACGTCCACGCCTCGCACAGTGATATTCCGGCACAGTACGGGATGAATGTTCCAGAACGGCGAGTTGCGCAAACGGACACCTTCGATGAGCACGTTCTCGCACCGATAGGGCTGAATGAACGGCGGACGCAGATAACCGCCTGCGCCGAAGATGCGCTTCTCTGGCGGCACGCCCGCTTCCGCCATATTGAACAGATCCGCACGCGCCTTGAGCTGCGTGGGCATGCCTTCGACCCAACTATGATCCACGGTGCCGCCCCACTTCCCTTTCCACGGCCACCAATGCTGGGCGCTTCCCTGCCCATCCAGCGTGCCCTTGCCGGTGACGGCGATGTTTTTCTGCTCGAACGCGTAGATGAGCGGCGAATAGTTCATGAGCTCCATGCCTTCCCACCGCGTGAACACCAGCGGATAGCTCGCCGGGTTGGTGTCGAAACAAAGCGTCGCGCCTTCGGCGACGTGCAACTCGACATTGCTCTTGAGATGAATCGCACCCGTGAGGAATTTGCCCGCCGGCACCAGCACCCGCCCACCGCCGGCCCCGACACAGGCTACGATGGCCTTCGCGATCGCTGCGGTATTCAAGGTTGTGCCATCGGCAACCGCACCGAATTTGGTGATATCGAAAACGCGCTTGGGAAAGGTCGGCGGCCGAATGTTCCGCGCGATGTCGGCCGCTCGTTCCCAGGCTTCACTCGAAGTCGTGACCGCGGGCACTTTGCCGGAAGCAATCAGGGCTACCGCGCCCGTCCCCGCAACGAAGGTCCGTCGATTCATCGATGCGCCCATTCGTACCTTCCTGAAATGAATGTCGAGCGATCTTCACACATCGCACACCGGTCGATGCGATGGTATACGATATACATCCATGAAGATCATTGCCATCGCCTCGCTTGCAGCCCTGCTGGCCCCGCCTCTGGCCGCCGCCTCCGACCCCTCGGCGCTCCGTCGCTCGCTGTCCCTTCGCGACGATTGGATGTATCTCACCCGTGACATCGCCGACCCGGCCGAATGGACGCATGAAGGCAAGCGATTTCACTATCGCAAGACCGTCGAGGGCGGCTTCGCTTTCGTTGAAATCGATGCGCGCACTCAAAGGCGACGCGCGCCTTTCGACGCGGGAAAGCTGGCGGTCGCGCTGAGCGACGCGACCCAACAGAGCTATCAACCGCTGCGCTTGCCGTTCGATGCTTTCGAATATGCCGATGAGAACCGCGCAATCACGGTGACGATTGCCGACGAACGCTGGACGTGCGGCATCGTTAGTTATGCCTGTCGCAAGGCCGATCCCGCCGACATGAATCGTCCACGCGCGTTCGGTGTGGTCCGCGATCTGGACGCACCGGCAGATAATCATCCGCGTAAATCGCCGGACGGTCAGTGGGAAGCGCTGGTCGAAGATGACAACGTCGTGGTTCGCGCGGTGGGCTCGAAGGATGCAATCGCGCTCAGCACCGACGGAACGCCCGGCGAGTTCTACGATCCAGAGACGCTCGCCTGGTCGCCCGATTCGACGCGGCTCGTCGTATATCGTGTGCGGCCCGGTTTTCGTCGCATCGTCACGCGGGTCGAGGCGGCTCCGTCGAATCAGCTGCAACCTGCGCTCCGCACGCAGCTCTATCCCAAGCCCGGCGATCCGGTCGACATTGAGCAGCCTGTGTTGTTTCATGTGGCCGAGCGCCGCCGGATCGATATCGACAACGCCCTGTTTACCAATCCCTATGAGATGTCCCCGCCCGCGTGGCGCAAGGACGGCCGCACGTTCGCCTTTGACTACGAACGACGCGGACACAGTCAGGCCCGAGTGATCGAAGTCGATGGCCAGACGGGCGCGGCGAAAGCGGCGATCACCGAAGATTCGAAAACGTTTGTTTATGCCGATCGTCGCTATCGACACGATGTTGGCGACGACGCGCGAGAAATCGTTTGGATTTCCGAGCGCGATGGCTGGCGACACTTGTATCTCGCGGACGCTGCGACGGGTGCACTAAAGCAGATCACTCGCGGCCCCTGGGTCGTGCGCGACGTGCTCAAGGTGGACGACGCGCAGCGACGCCTCTGGTTTTCGGCGAGCGGCATGGATGCGGGGAAGGATCCATATTTCAAACACGTGTTTCGGATCGACTTCGACGGCGCGAATCTCACCCGACTGACCACGGCCGACGCCACCCACAAAGTGCGTTTTGCGCCCGACATGTCCGTCTATGTCGATACCTATTCTCGCGTGGACCTGCCTACGGTGTCTGAGCTTCACCGTGCGGACGGCACGCTGATTGCGACCCTCGAGCGTGGTGACATCTCGCGCTTGACCGCCGCCGGCTGGCGACCGCCAGAGCCCTTCGTTTCTAAAGGACGCGATGGCACGAGCGACATCTGGGGCCTGATCGTGCGCCCGCGCGACTACGATCCCGCGAAGAAATATCCGGTGCTCGAAAACATCTACGCCGGTCCGCACGACAGCTTTGTGCCGAAGAGCTTCTGGCCGTTCGGCTTCCATGCCGGCGGCGACAAGGTCATCGGCATGCAGGCACAGGCCGATCTCGGCTTCATCGTCGTGCAGATCGATGGCATGGGCACGGCGAATCGATCCAAGGCCTTTCATGACATCTCGTGGAAGAACCTCGCGGACTCCGGCTTCCCCGATCGCATTCTCTGGCACAAGGCACTCGCCGCCCGCGATCCCTCCTATGACATCAGTCGCGTCGGCATCTACGGCGCCTCCGCCGGCGGCCAGAGCGCGCTCAATGCGTTGCTGTTCTATCCTGATTTTTACAAGGCCGCGGTGGCGTACGCGGGGTGTTATGACAATCGGATGGACAAGATCAGCTGGAATGAACAATGGCTCGGCTGGCCCGTCGATGCGAGTTATGCCGCCGCGTCCGGCGTCGACAATGCCGCCAGGTTGCAGGGCCGTCTTTTGTTAATCGTGGGCGAGCAAGATTCCAATGTGGATCCGGCCTCGACGATGCAGGTCGTGGACGCGCTGATCAAAGCGGATAAGGATTTCGAACTGTTGGTCGTTCCTGGCGGCGAGCACAGCGTGGGCCGCTCGACCGGACCGATTCCGTATGTGCAACGACGGCAGTTTGAGTTTTTTATGCGGACCTTGTTGGCGCGACCGAACCAATCTCTCGGTACCGATCTAAGTCCCTAGGCTACGATCGGCATCGCCATCGTTCCATGGCACGGAGATGTCGATGCGAAACTTTGGGTTGGTTCTCTGCCTGCTCGCTGTGGGTGCCGGCGCTGCCTCGCCCGCCAATCGCGCACCAACGATCAGTGGCAAGCTTCCCGATACGCGGGTCGGTGCCGACTATTACTTCATGCCGAAGGCCAGCGATCCCGACGGCGACACGCTGACGTTCTCCATCAGCGGCGCACCGGGCTGGATGCGTTTCCGAGAGAGCGATGGCCGCATCGTCGGGCAGGCGGATGCCGAGGGCATCTATTCGAATATTGTCGTGAGCGTACGCGACTCACACGGCAATACTACGAGCCTACCGCCAGCGACGATTACGATCACGGGTTCAGGTACGAGCGCCCGTGCGGGCGCGCAACTCTCGCCGGCCAAGGGCACGGGTACCGCGACGCTGACCTGGACGCCGCCGACTCAGAATGACAACGGCACATCGCTGGCCAATCTCGCCGGCTATCGCATCTCGTACGGCACGAAACCCACCGAGCTCACGCTGACCATCGAGCTGCCCAATCCCAGCGCCAGCGGCTACATCGTGCCGAATCTCGCGCCGGGCACTTATTACTTTTCGGTGCGCTCATACAATTCGCAGGGAAAGGAGAGCACTCCGTCGAAGGTGGTCAAGAAGGTGGTCCGCTGATGGCGAGAATTGCCGAGCTGTTTGGGTGGAGAGTCGATGAAGGGCCCCTCGAGCAGCCCCATGACAACTGGTTGAGCTGCCACTGTCCGTTCACAGACAAACCCTGCGACGTGACCTCCAATCGAGGCGACCGCGCCTACTTCGACCCGAACGGCCCAGCGATCACCGATGCAGATCGCGGGATCTACGCGCGCCACTACACCGCACTAAGAACACCACTCGGCATCTGCAGTGTATCGACCAAGCGTCGCTATGAATCGGAAGCCAAGCCCTGGATCATCTGCCCGAAACGAATGATGGAGCTGCGCACGAGCCCGCCCGTCATCCTGCCCGAGGTGAGAGCATTGATCCCCATCCGCCCGGGCGCGGATGTGCGCTGCTGGTGGGAATTCAAGTTCGCCTCGAGCGACGATTCGGAAGAGAACGAGCTCGCCGGTCGCTTTTTCGAATTCACGTTCGATTACATCCTGATGGAAGTCGACAAGAGCGGCGGCGGCCCGCACCCGCGTCTCGTCGGCGCTCCATACATTTTGGAGATCATGACTTCCAGCACGCGAGGCGGCGGACTGACCGAGCACATGGCAGACGTCCTTGCCTTGAGAGAGCAACGTCCATTGCGCGGGGCCGTGAAGTCGCCTTACACACCAAACTATCGACAGGTGTTTGGTCGCATGGCCTCGCAGCTGTTTGCGAAGTCAGAAGTGGCACAGGCCTGGGGCGGCAAGACTATCTGGATTCTTCAGGACGTGCTCCTGGAGTACATCCAGCAAACCACTGCGTTCGATCCCAAGCCTTTTGTCGGCCAGACCGCCGGCAACGTGAACCTGGTGGTCTATCGAATGGACAAGAACGCAACGACCCAGCAGTACGACCTCACCTACGACAAGACCCTCGTCGGCCATTCCCGGGTTGCGGACGCGGCCACCCCGGACTTCACCTCCATGCTCGGCATCGGGCACATCCCGCCGCTGGAGCTGCTGAAATCGACCCTCGAGAGGACCCAGGCGCGCAAGCGCCGTCCAGGCGACCCGGTCAACTGGATCGACTTCAAGTGGTGATCGCCTGAATGGTGGCCGGGGTCGGAATCGAACCAACGACACGCGGATTTTCAGTCCGCTGCTCTACCAACTGAGCTACCCGGCCATAGGGTGGGCCCGGACGAGGTCGGGGCCTGGAGACGTGGCTTCGGCGGCATGCGCCGGAGCGGGCGCGTATTAGAGCGGGGGCTTGGCAAGGCGTCAAGAAAAACGAGTGGTTGAGGGCCAAATTCGGCCCTTACCCGATACCCGCATGGCTATTGCATACCGATTCCGGCCACAAATGCGCACGGAAATGCCGGCGCAGGCTGTCAGGTTTGGGGTTCTATACTCTCCGGTCCTCAGGTCCGCGGCTAACCCCGCGGTTTACTTGGGTTTGCAACTTTTCGGTGCGATCGGGCGTTGTTGGGGGCGACTCCTTGGACAAGGGTGACGCACCGGCAGACATCCAGGTCACATATATTAAGGAGTCCCTTCATGGCAGCGGTATACCCGGCAGCCACTCCCGTCCCCGATCGCTCCCACGAACCCCTGGCCTGCCGCTATACCCGCATCCGCGAGGCGTCGCTGGCCATCTGTAGTCCGCTGGAAGTCGAGGACTACGTGGTGCAGAGCATGCCGGACGCGAGCCCGGCCAAGTGGCACCTGGCGCACACCAGCTGGTTCTTCGAGCAATTCCTGTTACGCCCGCTGCTGAACGGCTACCAGCCCTTTCAAGCCGGGTTCGAGGTCCTGTTCAACTCGTATTACCAGGCCGTCGGCCCCATGCACCTGCGGCCGGAGCGAGGCTTGCTGACGCGGCCGACGGTGAAGGAAGTGTTCGCGTATCGCCAGTATGTCGACGAGCACATGCTGAAACTGCTGGACGCGCGCGGCGAGGACGACGAGCACTTCGAGCCGCTGCTCGAGCTGGGCATGAATCACGAGCAGCAGCACCAGGAGCTGATGTTTACGGACATCAAGCATCTGCTGTCAAAAAATCCGTTGCTGCCGGCCTATACCCGCAAACCCCAACCGGCCACCGAGGTACGTACGTCGGGCCCGCTGCAGTTTCTGACGTTCGAAGGCGGCGTTCGCGAGATCGGTGCAACGGGCAAGCACTTTTGTTTCGACAACGAGACCCCACGTCATCGAACTCTGGTGGAACCGTACGCGCTCGGCGACCGCTTGGTCACCAATGGCGAGTATCTGGAATTCATGCGCGACGGCGGTTATCGGCGCGCTGAATTCTGGTTGTCGGACGGTTGGAGTACGGTGAACCAGGAAGGTTGGGTGCGGCCGTTCTACTGGACGCCGGCGCTCGATGCTGAATTCACATTGCGAGGCTTGCAGCCCTTGGACATGGCGGCCCCCGTATGTCACTTGAGTTACTACGAAGCGGACGCGTTCGCTCGTTGGGCCAACGCACGCCTGCCCACTGAAGCCGAGTGGGAGCTCGCCGCCGAATCGTTGCCGGTGAAAGGAAACTTATTGAAGAGCGACATGCTCAAACCTCTTCCTGCCGGCGATCAGCCTGGCTTGAAACAAATGTTCGGCGACGTGTGGGAGTGGACCGCCTCTCCTTATGTTGCGTATCCCGGTTATCGCGCGGTGAAGGGCGCGCTCGGCGAGTACAACGGCAAGTTCATGTGCAGTCAGCTGGTCCTGCGCGGCGGCTCGTGTGTGACACCGGCCGATCACGTGCGCGCGTCGTACCGCAATTTCTTTTATCCGCAGTCTCGTTGGCAGTTCATGGGCGTGCGCCTGGCGCGCGACCTGTAATCGAAGGAAGAACGATGGCAAAGCACCCGAGCACCGCTCCCGCCAAATCCGCTCAAGACACACTGACCAACGACGTCCTCGACGGGCTGAAAAAAGAGCCCAAGGAACTGTCGCCTGTCTGGTTCTACGACGAACTGGGCTCGTTCCTGTTCGACAACATCTGCGAGCTGCCCGAGTACTACATCACTCGCACCGAGCTGCAGATCATGCACGGTCATGCGAACGAGATGGCGCAGTACATCGGCCCGGACGCGGCGCTGATCGAGTTCGGCAGTGGCACGAGCTTGAAGACTCGTCTGCTGTTGGATCGATTGGAGAGTCCGCTCGCTTACGTGCCGGTCGATATCTCGCGCGAACATTTGTTCGCGGCGGCGGGCGCGCTCGCGAAGGATTATCCGCATCTGCACATCGTGCCGGTCTGCGCCGACTTCACGCAGAACTTCGAGCTGCCGAATTTCATCCGCGCGGCGGAGCGTCGCATCGTTTATTTCCCGGGCTCGACGTTGGGCAATTTCGATCGCGCTCAGGCACGCGCGCTGCTGGCTCGCATGCGGGATCTGGTGGGTAAGAATGGCGCGGTCTTGATCGGCATCGATCTGCGCAAAGATCCTCGCGTACTCGAGCGAGCTTATGACGATGCCGCTGGCGTGACCGCGGAATTCAATATCAATGCCCTGCGTCACGTGAATCGTGAACTCGGCGCCGACTTCGATCTCGACGCTTTCGATCATCTCGCCGTATGGGTCGAGAACGAGAGCCGCATCGAGATGCATCTGGTCAGCAGGAAGGATCAGACGGTGCACCTCGGCGGCGAGAAGGTGCGCATCGGGCGCGGCGAACATTTGCGCACCGAGTATTGCCACAAATACACGCTCGAGAGCTTCAACGAACTGGCCGCGACCGCCGGGCTGGCGGTGAAGCGCGTGTGGATGGATCCGAACAAGCAGTTCAGCGTGCAGTTGCTGGAGCCGGTTCGCCTGCAATAGAACTACCGACGGGCCTGCGGAGTTGAGCCAGGAGGCAAAGCCACGTATGGTCCACGGTCATGTCGGAATCCGCTCCTAACACGCAGGGGTGGGCGCTGTTCCTCGATGTCGATGGCACGCTGCTGGAGCTTGCCGAGACGCCACAGGGAGTGCACGTGCCCATCCATCTGAAACATTTGCTCGAAGCCACTCGCTGGCGCCTCGACGGGGCGCTGGCGCTGGTCAGCGGCCGCAGTCTCGCGAACCTCGATAATCTGTTCTCGCCGCTGAAGTTCATCGGCTCCGGCGTGCATGGCTGCGAGCGACGCACCGCCGATGGGCATGTGCTCCGCCCTGAAGTGGACGCGGCGCTCATCGCGCGCGTGCGCAATCAGCTTGCCGATTTCGTGCGCGGGCATGAAGGACTCTTGTTGGAAGACAAACACTACGCGGTCGCCATGCATTTTCGCCGCGCGCCGGAACTGCAGGAAGAGGTGTATCGCGTCATGAACGAAGTTCTGGTGCCTCTCGGCCCGACCTTCGCCTTGCAGGCGGGCAAGAGCGTGCTGGAGCTGCGGCCCGGTGCGTGGACCAAGGGCAGCTCCATTACCTCTTTCATGCAGGAAGCGCCGTTCATCGGTCGCACGCCGGTGTTCATCGGCGATGACGTCACCGATGAGGATGCGTTCGACGTCGTGAATGAAATGAATGGCGTGTCGATTCGGGTCGGCCACGCCACCGCGACGCGCGCGAAGCATCGGCTGGGCAGTGTCAGTGAAGTCTTGCGCTGGTTGCAGACGGTCCCTCCGGTCGTCCCGCCTCCTCTACCCGCTCCGTAGCTCATGTCGTTCGATCACTCATTCGGCATCGAGGAAGAATTCTTTCTCGTCGATGCCTCCACGGGAATGCTCGGCACGCCTTCTCTCGACCGGCTCATGGATGACGCACGAGCCAAGCTCGGTGAGGTGGTCACGTCCGAGCTGTTGCAATCACAGATCGAGATCGCGTCGCCGATCCTGCGCAGTCACGCGGAAGCTCGCGAGGTGATGTCGAGTACGCGGCAACGGTTGAGCGAGGTTGTTGCGGGTCATGGGCTGCAGATCGTCGCGGCGAGCACGCATCCGTTGGGTGTGTGGCAGGAGCAGCTTGTCACGGAGAAGCGGCGGTACGATAAGTTGATGGCTGACTTCCGTATCGTGAGTCAACGCAACCTGGTGTGCGGGTTGCACATTCATGTGGCTATTCCCGAGAATGTCGATCGCATCGACGTGATGAATCGGGCGATGCGTTGGCTGCCGGTGTTTCTGGCGTTGAGCACGTCGTCGCCATTTTGGAATCATCGGGTCACGGGATTGCTGAGTTATCGCCAGGCGCTGTACGACGAATGGCCGCGCAGTGGCATTCCGGATTTCTTTCACGACGAAGTGGACTATCAGGCGTTCACGGATCGCCTGCGGGCGGCGGACGCGATCAGCGATTCCTCTCAGCTGTGGTGGGCGATTCGACCGGCACTACGATTTCCGACCCTGGAGATGCGCATCGCCGATGTTTGCACACGGCTGGAGGATACGTTGGCGATTGCAGCGCTGTATCGCGCACTGGTCGCGACGTTGGTGGCCAATCCCGAGATGGGCAAGGAGCGGAGCACGCATACGCGTCGGCTCATCGATGAGAATCGCTGGCGGGCCAAGAGGGACGGGGTCAAGGCGGAGTTCATTCTCGAGACCTGCAATGAGGCCGTGCCTCTAGCCAAGGTCGTCAGCGATTTGATCGATGCGTGTGGGGAGCAGATCGCTCGGCTCGACTGCGGTGAAGCGCTTGAGCCCATTGAGCGGATTCTCAGCGAGGGGACCAGTGCGCATCAGCAGCTGAAGATTTATAACGACAGCCGCGCGGCCGGAGATGAGAGCGTGGATGCGCTGCTCAAGGTTGTTGAGTGGCTTAGGGTCACGACTTTGCGCTGAGCTGGTTGCGCTTCGCGCAGTCGCTAGCGCGTTGCGCGCAGCCTGTTGTCGGCAGAGCTGGGGCGTAGGCGCACACGGTCAGTGGCGACCGAGCGCGGCGGCGGTGGCGCGAGCCATCGCAAGTTCCTCGTCGGCGCGCACAGCGAGTAGATGCACGCGTGAGTCGGCCGCGTTGAACGCGGCAACGGGTTGGTCGCTCGTTAGTTTGAGTGAGTCGTTACTCGCGACGTCGAGCAGCGCCCCCATAAACTCCAGCCGCTCCGAACAGCGGCGACGAATCAGCGAGCTGTGTTCTCCGATGCCGGCGGTGAAGGCGATCGCATCCACGCCGCCCAGCTCCGCCGCATAAGCCCCGATGTACTTCCGAATCCGGTGGACATACATCGCAATGGCTAACTCACAATCCTGATCGCCCGCGGCGGCGCGGCGTTCGATCTCTCGCATGTCATTGGTGCCAGCCAGCCCTTTCAAACCGGACCGTTTGTTGAGCAAATCATCCAGCTCATCCGCATCGAGATGACCTTCACGGCGCAGCTGTAACAGCACACCCGGATCGACATCGCCCGCTCGCGTGCCCATCACGAGCCCTTCGAGGGGAGTCATGCCCATGCTCGTGTCGACACTGCGCCCACCATCAATCGCAGTGACACTCGCGCCGTTCCCCAAGTGGCAAGAGACAATGCGCAACTTGGAAACATCGCGCTTCAAATAGGCAGCGACGCTCTGAGCCACATGCGCATGATTGATCCCATGGAAGCCAAAGCGCCGAATACCGAACCGCTGCCGAATATCGCCCGGCAGCGCGTACTCGCGCGCATGAGCAGGCAATGTCGAATGAAACGCCGTATCGAACACAGCGAAGTGAGGAACGTCAGGTAACGCGGCAAGGGCGCGATGAATCGCAGCGAGGGCCGGTGGGTTGTGAAGAGGAGCGAGATGACTCAGCTGCTCGATGTCCTGGAGCACTGAATCAGTCAAAAGCGTCGGATCGCGAAACCCCTCCCCGCCATGAACGACACGATGGACCACCGCCTCGGGCGACGCCGACCGATAGGCCGCCAGCAATTCATCGACTGCCGCCGGCAAATCAATACCAGACCCCAGCTCGCGCACCTGATCGCCGGCGTGCAGCCGCGCATGATCCGAGCCGATGTTCTCGACCTGCATTTCTTGCAGGCGCTGGCCGTGCGCCGTATCGATCAGGGCGCTTTTGACGGAAGAGCTGCCGCAGTTCAGGGCGAGGACGCGCATGACGGAAAAATACCACCCTCCGGTGCGGGCTTGTACACTCCACCGAAGATCAACTGGAGATCCGCATGCATCGTTCCGCTCGCACCCGCAAGCTTGCTTCCACCCTCACCGGCGGCGCCCTGGCCCTGGCGATACCGGTGCTGGCGAGCGCCGACGTGTCGCCAATCGACGTGGCGGCGAAAGCGGTCGAGCCGCAAGTGATCGAGTGGCGGCGTCATCTGCATGCCAATCCCGAGCTGAGCAATCGGGAATTCAAGACCGCGGAGTTCATCGCCAAACGTTTGAAGGCCATGGGTCTGGAAGTGAAGACCGGCATCGGTCACACCGGCGTGGCCGCGCTGTTGAAGGGCGGCAAGCCCGGTCGCACCATCGCGCTGCGCGCCGACATGGACGCGCTGCCCGTCACCGAGCAGAACGATCTGCCGTTCAAGTCCAAAGTCACGACCGATTTCCGAGGCGAGAAGGTCGGCGTCATGCATGCCTGCGGTCACGACGGTCACGTCGCGATTCTGCTCGGCGTCGCGGAGGCGCTGGTCAAGATGAAGGCGTCGCTGCCCGGCCAGGTGCTGTTCGTCTTTCAGCCGGCCGAAGAAGGTCCGCCCGAAGGTGAGCGCGGTGGCGCGAAGCTCATGATGGAAGAAGGATTGTTCAACATCGCCAAGCCAGACGCGATGATCGGCCTGCATCTGATGGCCTCGCTCAACACCGGCGTGATCGGCTACAAGCCGGGCCCGCTCATGGCAGGCTCGGACTATTTCACGATCACAGTAACGGGCGCGCAAACGCACGGCTCGCGGCCTTGGAATGGCGTCGATCCGATCACGGTGTCAGGTCAGATCATCACCGGGCTGCAGACCATCGTGTCCCGTCAGATCGACATCACCCAGGTGCCGGCGGTGATCACGATCGGCGCCATCAAAGGCGGCATTCGTTTCAACATCATTCCCGACTCGGTGGAAATGGTCGGCACGGTTCGTAACTTCGACCGCGCGATGCGCGACGACATCATCAAGCGCATGCAGACCACCGCCAGCAACATCGCTGAAGCCAGCGGTGCGAAGGCCGAGGTGAAGTTTCGACCCGAAGTGTCGCTGCCGCCGGTGGTCAACGATCTGGAGCTGACGAACCGGGCCGTGCCCTTGTTCGAACAACTGGTCGGCAAGGAAAATGTGACCCAGATCAGCCTGCAGACCACTGCCGACGATTTCTCCTTCTTCGGCACCGAGATTCCGTCGATCTATTTCTGGGTGGGCGTCACGCCGCGCGATAAGGACGCGTCCAAGGTGCCGTTCAATCACTCGCCGCTGTTCTATCTCGACGAGGCCGGGCTGATCACGGGCGTGCGGGCGATGTTGACCCTGACGACCGACTTCCTGGCCAAGTAAGCCCCCGCGGAATGCGAGTCGCGTCACAAATCCAAACGATCCCTGTGACGATGGGTCATAACGCGACGTTGGTACTTGCCGCAATGCTCGCCACTGAATGTACTGCGCCCTTCGGGAGGAAACGCATCGCTGGGAGTGGCGATGAAACAATCAAGAAACCTACTCGCAGTCATCGCCGGACAAAGCTCCGTGGTCGCGATCCTGGTGCTGGTATTGATACTGGCGGTCGCGGGCGCCCCGTTGCTGCAACAAAAGAAGGTGGTGGCGGAGAACATCAGTACCGAAGTCGCCATCACCAAGGCCTATGCGCTCAGCGAGGCGCTGTTGTCCCATGCCGTCGTGGGACAATCGTTGGACACGTTTACTCAAGCGTTCACGGCCCGTCACTTCGCGGGCGTGCTGGGCGGCGGCCAGGCTGAGCCCACCGACGAGATCGGCTCGCAGGCCGTCGCGACCCTCCGCGCGAACGCCAAACAGCCGTACGTTCATTTCGCGCAACTGGCCGGCACACCGCACTTGTTCTACGCGGTGCCGGACCGGGCCGGCGGCGTCCTGCTGATCGACCTGCCGATGGCGCGCGAGCAGGCGACCATCTATCGTTTCTTCGGCCAGTCGTATCTCTCTTCCAGCACGCTCGGTTACATCCTGGTCGGGCTGTTGTTGTTGGGCGTGTTCGGCCTGCGTTACTACCTGCGCTCCCTGGCCGCGCTGCCCGAGGGCGAACGTCGTCAACTCATCACCCAGGGCCTCGACGGCACGACCGGTAATCGTCGCAATCTGTTGCCCTGGCTGTTCGGCATTTGCGCCCTGGTGTTCGCGGCCGATCTGGTCAATGTGCAGGATTCAATCATCGGCATCGGTTACGTGCTGGCCGTGATCCTGGCGCTCTCCTCGAATCGTCACTGGCACGTCAGCGTCATCGGCTTTGTGAGCGCGATGTGCCTGCTCGTCTCGCCGATCCTCTCGTCCTATCACGGCGGCTGGTGGGCGTATCTCGAAAGTCATGCGGTCGCCGTGTTCGCCATCTTCGTCACCGCGTTCTTCGGTGCCGCCAATATGCGCAAGACGCAGGCGGAAACCGAGGCGCTGGCCGAAGCGCTGCGTTCTCGCAATGAGACTGCCGATCTGCGTGCGGCCCTGGAGCGCGCCGAAGCCGCTGAAAGTAACAATCGTCGCATGGTCGAGCGCATGCGCATGGCCAACGAGTCGGCCGGCCTGTCAGTGTGGGAATGGAACATTGCCCACGACGTGCTGACGATCGACGAAGGCGGACCGATGATCGAGCGCTGCGGCGGCGTGCGCCAGCTCACCGGCAGCGAATATTCCTCGAAGTTCGTGCATCCGGACGAACAGACGACCTGGCAGGAAATGTTCCGCCAGACCATTCGCAGCCATCGCAGCTTCCTGGCGCAGCGCTATCGGATGATCGACGCGCATGGCACGGTTCGTCACATCCAGACGCACGCCAGTATTCTTCGCGACAGCCGCGGTTACGCCATCAGCGTGCTCGGCATCGACTGGGACGTCACCAAGGAAGAGCAGGCGAAAGAAGAGATCTCTCGCCAGGCGACCGAGATCAAGGAGGCGCAGGAACGCTTCCAACGCGCGGTCTCCGGTACGCAGGACGCGCTGTTCGAATTCAATCTGCAGACCGGTGAGATCTGGCACTCCCCGCAGTTCCGCAAGATGCTGGGCTACGACGGCACGGAGCGCAACGACGAAGGCCGCCCCGAAGCGTTCGTGCATCCCGACGACGGCGCCATCGTCGGTAAGGCGATGAGCGATCATCTCCAGCATCGCACTCCGTACGACATCGAATATCGGCTGCGCAAGAAAGACGGCGATTGGTTGTGGGTACGCTCGCGCGCCTCGGCCGAGCGCGATGAAGACGATCGTCCGCTGTGGCTCGCCGGCTCGATTCATGACATTTCGCACGAGCGCGCCGCGCGCGTTGCGATGGAACGCGCGGCCGAGGAAGCCGAAGAGGCCAGCCGCGCGAAGAGCTCCTTCCTGGCCACGATGAGCCACGAGATCCGCACGCCGATGAACGGCATCATCGGCATGACGGGCTTGCTGCTCGACACCGGCCTGGATCGCGTGCAGCGTGACTATGCCGAAACGATTCGCGCCAGCGCCGACTCGCTGCTGACCATTCTCAACGACATCCTGGACTTCTCGAAGATCGAAGCCGGCAAGCTCGACATCGAGAACATCGAGCTCGACCTGCGCTCCAACGTCGACGACGTCGGCTCCATCATGGCGTTCCAGGCCGCGGCCAAGAGCCTCGAGCTGGTCGTCAACGTGCGGCCTGAAGTGCCGCCGCGCGTGCTCGGCGATCCACAGCGCATCCGTCAATGTTTGCTCAACCTGGTGGGCAACGCGATCAAGTTCACCCAGACTGGCGAGGTCGTGCTGGAAGTCTGTTTGCTCGGCCGGCAGAACGGTCGCGCCCTGCTGCACTTCGAAGTGCGCGACACCGGCATCGGCATTCCGCGCGAATCGTTGGATAAATTGTTCCAGCCGTTTATTCAGGCGGACTCCTCGACCACGCGTCGCTTCGGCGGCACCGGCCTGGGCCTGTCGATCGTTCGCAAGCTGGTCGAAATGATGGGCGGTCAGACCGGTGCGCAGAGCGAAGTCGGCCAGGGCTCGACGTTCTGGTTCACGCTGCCGGTGGAAGAGCCGGCGGGCATGAGCGATGACGAGCCTGAGCAGACGCCGATTCATCAGGGCCGTCGCATTCTGCTGGTGGACGACAACGAGACCAATCGTCGTGTGTTGTCGAGCCAGATGGTTCATGCCGGCTACGAGGTCATCACAGCCTCGCATGCTCACGAAGCGCTCAATATTCTCCGCTCGGGCCGTGGCGCGTTCGACGCGGTCGTGCTCGATTATCAGATGCCCGACATGGACGGCTCCATGCTCGGCGAGCAGATCATGAAGGCGCGCGACATCCCGCCGACGCGCCTGATGTTGCTCACGTCGCTGGATCGTTCCGGCGACATGCAACGCTTTGCCGATATCGGCTTCTCGGCGTATCTCACCAAGCCGGTGCGGACCCGCGAGCTGCTGGATTGTTTGAAACGCGCCCTGTCTCGCGAGGCCGAGGACTGGCACATGCACAGCCAGCCCATCATCACTCGCGGCACGTTGGTGGCGAACGAAGTCAAGCGCATCTACTCGGGCCGCGTGCTGCTGGTCGAGGACAACGCCATCAACCAGCGCGTCGCGCGTCGCTTCCTCGAGCGCCTGGGCTGCGAAGTGCACGTGGTCGGCGACGGCAAGCAGGCCGTCGATGCCTTCGAGCACAACAAGTACGGCTTCATTCTCATGGACATGCAGATGCCCGTGATGGACGGCCTCGAAGCCACGCAACGAATCCGTCAGATGGAAGGCGAAGAGCACCGCACGCCGATCGTGGCGCTCACCGCGAACGCGATGATGGGCACGCTGGAGCGCTGTCTCGAGGCGGGCATGGATGACTACCTCACGAAGCCGCTCGACATCTCGCGCCTCCAGGACGTGCTGGATCGATTCATGAGCGCCGTGTCGTCGGATATGGAACCGACGGTGGTCGCGTCGATGAATCGCAATCTCGACGATTCGCTCAAGGCGCGGCTGCTCGAAGTCGCGGGCGATGACGAGGACTTCGCGGCCGAGCTGGTCAGCGCCTTCATCATGAGCGGCGAAGAAGCGATTCTGGAGCTACGCGCCGCCGCGCATCGCCAGGATCTGGATCAGCTGGCTCGCGCAGCCCACAAGCTCAAGGGCGCTGCCAACAACATGCATGTGGATCGACTCGGACTGCTCACGGCCGACGTGGAAACGCGCGCCCGGGGCGGCGGTCGCAACGACTGGAGCGAAGAGTTGAAGATGATCTCGGCGGAATTCGAGCGCGTCTCGGAACAGCTGAGAACGCTGCTCGACAAACAATGGCAGCGGAAGGCGGGCTGATCACTCGCCTTCGGGCTTGAACTCTTTGGGCTTGTCCGAGCCGCCGCCGAAAAAGAACTTTTCCATTTCCTCGACCAGGAATTTGCGGGCCTTGGGCTCGATGGGCGTGAGGCGGTATTCGTTCAACAGCATGGTCTGGTGCTTGAGCCAGCGCTGCCAGGCCTCTTTGGAAACATTGTTGTAGATGCGCTGCCCCAGCTCGCCAGGATACGGCGCATAGTCGAGCCCTTCGGCTTCGACCCCCAACACTACACAATTCACCATTCTAGCCATATCGCTCTCACCTACTGCCGGCGCAACCACATCTCGGCCACCAGCCAATTCAATACCCAGCTGCTCCACGCAACGATGGGGAACGCGACATCGAGTATAGCCCGCCCAGCGCGCCACTCAGCACCGCGAGCAAATACGCCCGCCCCGTCCAAACATGCACACGCGGCCAGCGCGTTCACACGCGGCTCAAGAACTGCCACGGCCCGAGCATGACTGCGATCGCTCCGCCGAGCGTATGCATCCAGCCCGCAACTTCGGTGGCCAGGAAACGCGACTTGATGCCCGGATGGCCATAGCCATCAACGTTCATGAACAGCAGCGCATTGGCGGCTGCCAGCATCGCCCCGAGCAACATGAAGGCCCAGCCAACCTGCAGCCATCGTGAGCGGCTCACACCTTGTGAGGCAATCACGCTCATTCGTCCCTCCTTCCTGGCGGACCCGTTACTCGCCTCGTTCGGCGAGGCCGCGAATCAGATCGACAGCCGGCTTGGCCAGCCCGATCTTCGCCGGCTGTTTCGCGTCGTACCAGCAATATCGCTCGGCATCGGCAATCGCCAGCTGCTCGCGCGCTTTGCTCACTAACAGCGGCTGTAACGTGAGATCGAAATGGGTGAACGAATGTGAGTACGGCGGTAGCTCACGAGTCGCCAACGACGATTCACCGGTGTGTCGTTCCATCCACGTAACCGCAGCGTCGCGCTCGTCGAATTGAGGAAACGTCCACAGCCCGCCCCAGATGCCCACGGGCGGACGGCGTTCCAACAACACCGCACCGTCGGCTCGTTGAAGAATCGCAGCGTAAGCCGTGCGCTCGGGGCGTTCCTTGCGGGGTTTCGGCGTCGGCAGGATGGCCTGCATTCCTTCGCGGCGCGCGACACACAACTCATGCATGGGACAAACAGCGCACAGCGGCCGCGAGCGAACACAAACGGTAGCGCCCAGATCCATGATGGCCTGAGTGTAGTGAGCCACTCGTTGCGCCGGCGTGCAGGCATCCGCGATGGACCACAACTCACGCTCAATCGCGGTCTCGCCGGGGAATCCTTCGATACCGAAACAGCGGGTCAGCACCCGTTTGACGTTGCCGTCGAGGATGGGATGTCGCTGCGACTCCGAGATCGCAAGGATGGCGCCGGCGGTCGAGCGGCCGATCCCTGGCAAGGCTTGAACTGCGTCGATGGTTTCCGGGAACTCACCGCCATGCTCGGCAACAATGGTCCGAGCGGCCTTGAGCAAGTTGCGCGCTCGCGCGTAGTAGCCCAAGCCCGTCCACAGATGCAGCACTTCATCGTCGGGCGCGGCCGCCAGTGCCCGCACGTCCGGGAAGCGCTGCATGAAACGCTCGTAATAGGGAATGACAGTGGCGACCTGCGTCTGTTGCAACATGATCTCGGAGATCCAGACGCGATACGGCGTGATCTGTTGCTGCCAGGGCAGATGCTTGCGACCGTGGACATCGAACCAGCCCAGCAGGGCACTGGCGAATTTTTCGCCACTCGGGCGCGCAGCCCCGGCACGCGCATGCTCGGGTGATGCCGAGAGAGTCAACTGCTTGGCGAGAGTGGCGGGCTTGGCGGCGGCTGGCATGCCGACATGATGCCATGCCGACGCGCCGCTGCGTCGGTCAGGGGCCAGTAGGCGAAGTGGGCTCCGGCTGCTTGGCTTTCAGCTCGACATTCATGAAAAGATCCCGGGTCTCGGTCTCCAGCTTCCGCAGCAGCATGCGGCGCCCGCCGACCGGCGGCACCCAGAAGTGTGGGACCACGTTGGTCTCGTATCTCACGCGAGTGGCGCCGTGCAGCCCAGGGGTCAACTCGCTGCGGGTCTCGCTGAATTTCACATCGCTGCGCTCGGGATCGGCGACCGCCAGCAAGCCGTTCTTCGACTCCTGGACGCGCTCGACGCGAGTGACGTTGCGACAGAACCAGCCGAAGCAAACCTCGACCGTCGTTTCCAGTGTGACCACGCCCGGTTCGGGGCGGTCCAGCACTTTAGAGCTGAGGATGCGCTGATTGAGCGAGGGATAGCCGGCATAGTCCCGCAGGACCTCGTCGACGCGCTCGATGGGCGCATCCAGCGTGACGACCAGCTCGTAGCGGAAGTGCTTGTCGACGTAGCGAGCTTCGCTGTGCTCGATATTGAATGCGCCGGCAACCGGCGCGGCTAATAGCGCCGTCGCCGCCAGCAGCGTTCGTGACCAATCTGACTTCAGTGCTGCCATCCAGCGACCCGGAAAATGTGCGCGACCCTCACAGCATAAGTCGCCCGTCATGGCACTTTAGTTTCAACGCTTGAATAAATCCTTGAGCTTGTCCTTCAACTTCTCCTCGACCTTGCCCTTTTCCTTGTCGACGCGCTGCTTGAGCTCGTTCTTCAGGTAACCCTCGAGGCCTGGGCGCACCTTCGGATCGGTGAGCGAGCCGGTGATCTTCACCGGAATTTCAGCGTCGACCATGTCCTGCATCTGCGCGGTGTCGGCGCCTTCGCGCGGAATCTTCAACACGGCAGCGATCAACTTATAGTCGAGGGTGCTCGCTGGAATATCGACCGTGCCCTGCCCCGTGACTTTCAAGTACTGCATGGCTACGTTCAAGTCGTTGTTGGAGAGCACGCCGTTCTTCATCGCGCCGCTGCCGGTCAACGCGGTAAACGCTGTGCGCGCCGGACCCGTGCGCTCCGGAACCGCCTGCTGTTTCAACACGGCGCGAGCACGACGAATCTCATACCAAAGATCGGTGCCTTCGAGCGCGCCGTCGGCGACTTTGAAATCGACGTTGCCATCGAGCGTCTTCATCACGTCGTCGGTGGTCTTGCCCGAGCCGGTCAGCTTGATATTGGCCGTACCCTTGCCCGAGACCTTATCGGTCTCGAAAAAATCCTTGAACAATGGCGCGAAGTCGACGCCACTGATGTGCTCATCCAACGAGATGCGCGCGACATCGGTGGTCGCATCGATGCCGATATCGCCGCTGTAGTTGCCGCCGTACATCGACGCTTGCGATGGATTGAATCGCACCTTGCCGTCGCGTGCATTCACGCCGAGCTTGAGCTTGGTGAATTTGATGCCGGCAAAGATCGCCTCGCCCACCTGCAGCTGACCGCGCGCATTCAAGTTCCGCAATGTTTCGACCGGAATCGGCGTCGGCGGTTCCTTGGTGGCGGTCTTGGCAGGCTGTTCCACTGGCGGCGGCAGATAACGATCGGCATTGATACGATCGACATTCAGATCGAAGCGCAACGCCTTGGCATCGAAGTCGGCGATACCCAGCATGCCTTTCGCAATCGTGTCATCGAGCTGCAGGACGATGTCGCCCACTTCCGCCGTCGACTTGGTCATCGACACGGTGCCGGAGAAGCTCAGCTTCTCGAACACTTTCGGATCGGTGGTCGCAGGCAACGTCACACCGAGCTTCGGCGCCCACTGACGCAAAGAAACTTGATCGAGCTTGAGCGGACCCGTCAGCGCCGGCGCATCGAGAATTTCCTTGCCGGTGAGCGAGCCCGAAAGCTTACCGCCGGCAAGATCGAGTGCGAGGCCCGTGAGTTCCATGGTCTGTGCGGCCAGGTTCGCGTTGAAGTCTTTCGCTTGCAGAACAACCGGCACACCCGCGGCCGGAAAGCCTTCGCCTTTCCACGTCGTCGTCACCGTCAAGGCTTCGAGACGATACAGTTCCTTGGCGATATCGGCGCTGAGCGCGTTGGCGACGATCTTTACCGGGATGCCTTCCTTCGGATAGCCCTGGCCCGTGATCGTGACATCGATCTCCGGCTTCGCCAGTCGATGCGCGTTGGCTTCGAGATCCGCAGTGACTTTGGTCGCGAGCTTCACCTTCGCGGACAGCGATGGTTCCTGATCGAGCACGAAATCGGTGCTCAGATCGAACGGCTCGCCCGACGCCAGCCGACCGGTCTTCAGATTGAAGTCACGCACCACGCGGCGCGTTTTCTCCTGACGGTTCTCGATAGTGACCGCGGCGTCCTCGATCTCGAGACCCGCGATGGTCGGCACTTCCATCGGCTTCTGGTCGGCCGGAGCCGGCGTCGTTGCTTCCTTCTGCTCGCCGAGGTCGGCCCAGTTGTTACGACCCTGTGCGTCGGTGATGAGGCGAATCCGCGCACCCGCCAGACGAACATCGCCGACTTCGACCTTGCCGCTGAGGAGCGGCAGCAGGCGTACGCCGACCCGCGCTTCCTGAATGGAAACGAATGGCTCGTCGCCGAAGCCCGGCGCATCGCCCAGGCTGGCGGGGCCGGCCTTGAGCGCCAGCCACGGAAAAATCGACAAATGCAGGTCGCCGCTCAGCGTCAGCTGCCGGCCGGTCTTGCTCTCGACGATGCGCTCGATGTCGCTGCGATAGTCGTTCGGGTCGACGAACAGCACCACCGCCACCAGCAGCACGACGACCAGCGCCACGATGCCGCCGACAACGATTCCCGCAATCTTCAATGCCCGCATGTCTGTCCCTCGCTTACACGCAGTGTGAGCAAAGTCACACGCTACGGGATTCTAACAGCCGGGATGTGGGACTAGTTCACAGTGAGTTGCCCGACTTTCGGCGGGGCAACTAAGGCCATCCCTGAATATCCGGCGGGGTGGGCAGGCTTCCTTGTTCCCTGCCGTTACAGATGGTGTTGTGCCGCCCCGGCAGTCTGACTCTCGGATCGATGGTTCAGCTCGACGTTACGCACCTGGCCAGCATCGTGCTCGGCGCCTCCATCGGCGCGGGAGCACTGTGGGCCTATTGGCGCGTGCGGGGCGCGTCGCGTCCGACGGGCGCTCTGGAAGAAGATACCTTGCGTGCCGAGCTGAAGCTCGCCACCGACATCGCGGGCATCGGCGTCTGGCGCCTGGATCTGGCCACGCGCCGGGTGGTCTGCGATCCCACCCTGCAACGTATGCTCGGCATTCAGGCGACGATCGAGGACGGGCTGCTGCCCGTGCATCCCGACGATCGTGAGCGCACCGGCCAGGAGATCAACGCGCAGGTCGACGGCGCCAACCAGGGTGGCTCGATCCGGACCCGGGTCATACATCCGGACGGCAAGATCCGTCACGTCCAGACCTACTTCCGCAAGTTGCCCCGAAGCAGCCCGGCCCACCCGCGCGGTGAATTGATCGGCGTCACGCGCGATATCACCGACGAAGTGGAACACGCCGCGAATCAGCAGAAGCTCGCGGTCCGCCTCAACATGGCCACCGAAGCCGCCGGTATCAGCTGCTGGGAGATGGACACCAAGGATCGACGCTTCGGCTGGATCGAGAATCCGCTGCGCGCGATCTTCAGCGATCAGCCCGATCCCGATCTCGACAAATATCTGGAGCGCATGCATCCGGACGATCGCGACATGATCGTGGCGCTGGTGCGAGACGCGCGTGCCACCGGCAAGGACCGCCTCTCGTATCGCTATCGGATTCGCGGTGCCAGCGGCCGGGAAGTGACCGTGCAAGCGCATGCGCGCGTACTGCAAGCCGACGACAGCAATGTGAAACTGCTCGGTGTGTCCTGGGATATCACCAAAGAGATCGAAGCCGCCAACCGCCTGCAACAGCAGACGCAGACGTTGCGCGAGGTCGAGAAGCGACTGGAGCGTGCGTCGCTGTCCAGCTCCGAGGGTCACTGGGAGAAAGACCTGGTGCATGGACGCATGTGGTTCTCCTCGAGCTATCACGCGCTGCTGGGTTACAAGGATGGCGAGCTCGCCGCGACCTCCGAACAGGTCGAAGCGCTGGTTCATCCGGAAGACATCGGTCGCGGGCGCGCGTCGTTGCTGGAACATGTCGAGCAAGGCGTGGCGTTCGACATTTCTCTGCGCCTGCGCATGAAGAGTGGCGAATATCGCTGGTTCCGTCATCGCGGCATGGCCGAACGCGACGAGCAGGGACGCGCGATCTCGATTGCCGGCTCCATTCAGGACGCGCACGAACAGAAGATCGCCGAAGACGCGCTTCGACACACTCAGCAACGTCTGGAGCGCGCCATCAACGGCACGCAGGACGGTCTCTGGGAAATGGATGCGGACGGCTCGTCCTGGCATTCGCCGCGAGTCGCCGAGCTGCTGGGCTTCGAATATTCGGAGCTGCCCGCCAACGCGAACTTCCTCAAACAATGTCTGCATCCCGATGACGCCGACGCGGTGGCCAACGCGACGCGCCTGCATTTCCAGCAGCGCCTGCCGTACGACGTCGAGATTCGTTTGCGCACTCGATGGAACGAATATCGCTGGTATCGCGCACGCGCGACCGCCGAGCGCGATGCGCAGGGTCGGCCGCTACGTTTGTCGGGCTCGTTGCAAGATGTGACTGAAGCGCGCTCGGCGCGCGAAGCATTGTTGAAGGCCACCGAAGCGGCCGAAAGCGCCAACCGTGCGAAGAGCGAATTCCTCGCGAACGTCAGCCATGAGATCCGCACGCCGATGAACGGCATCATTGGCATGACCGGTCTGCTGCTGGAAAGCCCGCTCAACCGCACGCAGCGCGACTACTCGGAAACCATCCGCTCCAGCGCCGACTCGCTGCTGATCGTGATCAACGACATTCTGGATTTCTCCAAGATCGAAGCCGGCAAGCTCGACATCGAAGCGCTGGAGCTGGATCTGCGCAACGTGGTGGAAGAAGCCGCCGTGATGCTGGCGTTCCAGGCGGCAGCGAAGAATCTCGAGCTGGTCGTGCACATTCATCCGGACGTGCCGGATCGGGTGGTCGGCGACCCGCAGCGTATCCGGCAATGTTTGATCAACCTCATCAGCAACGCCATCAAGTTCACTCGCGAAGGCGAAATTGTCATCGAAGTCAGCAGCGTCGACCTGGGCCGCGATGAACTCGGCACGCGCTTCGAAGTGCGCGACACGGGCATCGGCATCGCAGCCGGCACGCTGCAGAACCTGTTCCAGCCGTTCGTGCAAGCAGACTCGTCGACCACGCGTCACTTCGGCGGTACCGGGCTCGGCTTGTCCATCGTGCGTCGCCTGGTGCAGATGATGGACGGCGATGTCGGCGCGCAAAGCGAGCTCAACCGGGGCTCATGTTTCTGGTTCACGTTGCCGCTGGCCGCCGCGGAGTTTTCTTTGGCGACGGCCCCCGCGCCCTTGCTGGTTCCGACACGCATCGGCCGACGCGTGCTGGTCGTG
Source organism: Steroidobacter flavus (assembly GCF_042651805.1). Taxonomy (NCBI): domain Bacteria; kingdom Pseudomonadati; phylum Pseudomonadota; class Gammaproteobacteria; order Steroidobacterales; family Steroidobacteraceae; genus Steroidobacter; species Steroidobacter flavus. The sequence goes on from NZ_JBHSDU010000003.1 coordinate 1,499,897, forward strand.
GACGACAACGAAACGAATCGTCGCGTGGTCGCCGGTCAGCTCATGCACGCAGGCTTCGAAGTGAGCCTGGCCGCGGGCGGCATCGAGGCGATGAGTTTGTTACATACGGCGGCGGTCGATAACCAGCCGTTCGAAGTCGTGCTCGCCGATCACCGCATGCACGACATGGACGGTGCGACGCTGGGCGAACGTATCAACGCCGACGCGCAATTGTCACAGGCCCGTCTGGTGATGCTCACCTCGATGGACGGCCACGGCGATATTCATCGCTTCGCGTCGCTGGGCTTCGCGGCGTATCTCACCAAACCGATCCGGGCGCGAGAGCTGCTCGAATGCCTGGATCGCGTGCTCGCGCACGATTCCAAGACCTGGCACATGAAGAGCCAGCCCATCGTTACACGTAACACGCTGGCCGCGCATATCACGGAAGCCTATCGCGGCACCGTGCTGCTGGTGGAAGACAACGCGGTCAACCAGAAGGTCGCGGTGCGTTTCCTCGAGCGCATGGGCTGCACGGTGCGCGTGGCGGACAACGGCGTCGAAGCCGTGCGCGCCTGCGAAGAGACCGCGTTCGATTTGATTCTGATGGATCTGCAGATGCCGGTGATGGATGGCATCACCGCGACTCTGCGCATCCGTGAGCGCGAGACCGGCGATGGCCGGCCGAACGCGCCGATCGTCGCGCTGACGGCCAACGCCATGGCCAGTCAGCTGGAGCGCTGTATGGAAGCGGGCATGGATGCGTTTCTTACCAAACCTTTGGAAATTCCTCGCTTGCACGAAATTCTCACCAAGTTCGGCCTGCGTATCACGGCCGAGGAAACGTCGGCGACGGAAGTCGACGCCGATGCCAATGTTCCGGTCCATCTGGCCCGGCTCAACGAGCTGACCGATGGCGATCCGGAATTCACCCGCGAGCTGGTGGCGACCTTCATCGCCAGCGGCGAGCAGGCGCTCGATGAAATTCGCGCCGCGCTGGCCGCGCTCGATCGCACCGGCCTGAGCCGTCTCGCGCACAAGCTGAAAGGCGCCAGTGCAAACATTTACGCCGAGCCGTTGCGCAAGCTGTCGCACACCCTGGAGGCGCAGGCCTCGAGCGTCGATCAGCAACGATTGGGCGAGCTGGTGGCGCAGCTGGCGGTGGAACTGGGCCGCGCGAAGGAATTTTTGATGGAGTACGCGCCCGAGCCGGTGGCCAAGGCGGGCTGAGCGTCGCTCAGTCCTGGCTTTCGGTGGTGATGCGATTCCGGCCAGCGGCCTTGCTGGCATAGACGCCGGCGTCACAGCGCGCCATCAGCACGTCGAGTGTCGCACCCTGCGGCACTTTATCCCGCCAGCCGGATACGCCGAAGCTCGCGGACACGGTGAACTCCTGGTCGGCCAGCTTGAACGGCTGCTCGGCGATATGTTTACGAAGATGCTCGGCCGCGGTGGAAGCATTTCCGACATTCGTTTCCGGCAACACGATCACGAATTCCTCGCCGCCGTAGCGGGCGATCCAGTCGCTGGTGCGCACGCCGCTCTTGAGCGCATTGGCGAACCACTTCAGCACTTCGTCGCCTGTCAGGTGACCGTGCGTATCGTTGATCCGCTTGAAGAAGTCGACGTCGCACATGATGGCTGCGAGCTGGCGGCCATAGCGGGCCGCGCGATCGATCTCCCGCGGCAGTTGTTCCATCAGGAAACGACGATTGTGTACGCCTGTCAGCGGGTCGGTAATCGACAATCGGCGATTTTCTTCGTTGGCGGCGCGCAGCGAGCGCTCCAGCGTGACGATGCGCCGGCCGGTATTCAGCCGGGCGATGAGCTCGGGCTCGACCACCGGCTTGATCAGGTAGTCATCCGCGCCGGACTGCAATCCCGCGACCAGATGCTCGATGGCATCGCGCGAGGTGAGCAGAATGATGTAGGTGTAGCCGCGCTCCTTGGAGCGGACCGCCCGGCACAGGGCCACGCCGTCCATTTCGGGCATTTCCCAGTCCGTGATCATCATCGGGAAGTCGCCCTGCTCCAGCTTGGCGAGCGCCTCGCGGCCGTTGGCCGCCATCTCGACTTCGTATCCGCCCCGCTTCAGCAGGCGCGCCACGATCAAACGCTGCGTCGGCTCGTCGTCGACGAGCAGAATCCGCCAGGCCGGTTGCGCGGGGGAATTGTCGGATGGGGTTGCGGACATCGCCGCGGATCGTACCCGGTGCAGGCTTCTGCCGCAAAGCGCCACCGCGGCACTTAATCACAATTGCGGGCACCCCTCAGCGGGTGGGACGCGGCGCTTGACCAAAGTTATAAGCAAACTGACACGTCTTCGCTGTTGCCGAATCATCGCGCGCAGTGGTGGGAAAGCCGTCACATTCCCCTGCCAGCTAACGCTTACAGATCATCACACCACCGTTCAACGTCTTGACCCGAATGCGCCCGCCGCCCTTGCCTTCGGTGAAGCGCAGCTCGTTGCCCGGGCCGTATTCGCGGCTGCGGCTCGGCTTGGGGCCGAAGCAGTTGTCGATGTCGCCATTGAACGTTTCAATATCGAACTCGGCGTTGACCGGGCCGCGGAAGCCGAAATGCAGATCGCCGTTGATGGCCTCGGCGTCGATGCGGGCGTCGTCCCCCAACGCGGCGGTCAGATTCAGATCGCCGTTGGTGGTCTTGATCCGGCCGCGATCGAGGCGATCGAGCGACACAGTCATGTCGCCGGAGACCGTGTTCACATCCAGCTCGGGGCCGCCCTTGGTGATTTGCAGGTCGCCGCTCACCGTCGTGGCCCGCACCAGGCCTTTGCCGTCGCCCTGCGCGCGAATATCGCCACTGACGGTTTTCAATTCCAGATCGCCGGGACCGAACTCGGTATCGATGCCGCCGCTGACCGCCTGCAGGCGCTGCATGCCCCGCACCCCCTTGACGATCTGGTCGGCGCTCACTGTGTTGACGATCAGGCCGCTGCCCTGGGGCACTTTGATTCGCAGGTCGCTGGACCCCGATGAGCCGCTCATTCGCGGCAGCACGACCTTGATCAACGTGCGAGAGCCCTCCGTGCGGAAATCCAGCCGCTCAACGTTGCTACCGAGATCGGCGTCGACCTTCACTTCGGGCCGATCCCAGCCGCTGACTTCGACGATGCCGGCGACATTGACGATCTCCACCTCGCCGCGCGCCTCGGCCGGCAGCGTCTTGGAGAATTCCTCGGCGCCGGCGTGCGAGGCCGTCACCGTCAGCATGGCCAGGGCCAAGGCAGCTCGCAGCGCTGCTGACATGGGGGCGGTCATAGATCAGTCCTCACAGGATGGGAAGCCGGCATTTCGCTAACGTCGGCGAGCAGCTGCAGCTCGCGCTGATAGGTGGACATCAACAGATCCTGCAGCAGCGGATCGGAGGGGTTCTCGGCCAGCGTCGCGGAAATCTCGTTGGCCGCGTGCCGCAGGTCGGCGAGATTGCGTTCCAGCTTGGCGCGCGTCGATGGCGGCAGCGTCTTCATGCGCTCGGCGAAGCGCTGGTCCAGCTCCGAGCGAGCCTTCAGATAATCGGCGCCCAGCGCTTCGGTGCCGAAGCTCGCCGGCATCGCATTCAACGGCGCGGTGGCCGTCGGCACAGGCGCCTGTTGCTGAGCTCGAGCGATTTGCACGGCGGCGTCTTTCTCCACCGAATTACGCGTGATGACAAACGTGGTGAAGGATGTGGCGAGCACAAGAAGTACCCCCGCAGCGATCTGAAACCAGCGCGTCGAGGAGAAGTGCACGACCGGAGCGCTGTCGGTGACGATGGGCGTCTTGCCGATCTCGGCTTGAATGCCTTGCCACAGATCGCGCTCGGGCTGCACGTCCTTGGGCAGCGACGCCAGCATCTGGCTCAACGGATCGTCGGGCTTGTTGTTGGATGGATTACTCATCGTCCGCCTCCGCCGCCAGGCCCATGCGCTCGCGTAACAACTTGCGTCCGCGATGCAGTTGAGCCTTGCAGGTACCGACTGCGATGCCGAGCATGTCGGCGCATTCTTCGTGGCTGTAACCGTACACAGCCTGCAATACCACCACGTGACGCGCGCCTTCCGGCAAGGTCTTCAGGGCGCGCTCCAGATCCATCACTTCGCCGGCGTCGTGCTCTTTGTCGCTCTCGCCAGGCGCGGCGATGGCATTCTCGATGGCATCTTCGTTGGATTCAGAGCGCGTGCCGTGATTCCGGCCATGGCTCAGCACCTCGTTGACCGCGATCCGGTGCAACCAGGTGCCGAAAGCACTGCGGCCCTCGAAGGCCTGCAGGCTCCGCCACGCTCTGATGAATGTCTGTTGCACGCAATCCTCCGCCACGTCCCGCCGCCGCGTCATCCGCAGGCACAGGCCCATTACCTTGCCGCTATGGGCGCGATACAGGCGCTCGAACGCGCGCATATCGCCACCCCGCGCAGCCGTAACCAGGCTCGCATCGGAGAGCAGAGGGTCCGCAACTGGGACCGAGTCGTTGGCGCCAGCGCCGTATTGCAAGTTCCGCCCTCTGTTCTCTTTTCGCCCTTTGTGAAGTTCGACGCGGGCCCGGGCCGGAAGGTTTAAAACGGACGCAACTGGTTATTTTTGTTTGCTATTCCACTCGCGGACGGCGATTTCAAGAGCGGTGCCGGCCATCGGCCGGCCGATGAAGTAGCCTTGCGCGCGGTCGCAGCCGACACCGTCGAGGAAGTCCAGGACCTCCTGGGATTCGACGCCTTCGGCGCAGGCGGTCAGCCGCAGCTTGTGGGCCAACAGCACCATGGTTTCGACCATGGTCCGGGCATCTTCGTGAGCGAACACGTCGCGCACGAACGAGGTATCGATCTTCAGCTCGCTGAACGGCATCAGATACAACTGCTTGAGCGACGAGTAACCGGTGCCGAAGTCATCGATGGACAGGCCGAAGTTCTTCACCCGCATGCGGGTCAGCACGTCCATGGTCGTGCCGGGATCGAACATGGCGGCGCTTTCGGTCACTTCGAAAATAATGCGGCGTGCATCGGCGCCGACCTGGGTGGCCATGCGGGCGACTTGATCCGGGAACGCCAGATCGTTCAACAACTGGGGCGACAGATTGATCGCCACCGACAACTGCAGGCCGACGGCGTCCCACGCGCGGCATTGAGACAGCGCCGTTTCCAGCACCTGCTCGGTGAGCCGGCGAATCAACCCGTTCTTCTCCGCCAGCGGAATGAAACGCACCGGCGAGACGAAACCCAGCGACGGATGATTCCAGCGCGCCAGGGCCTCGACGCCTTCGACGATCCAGCGATTCGGCGCGATCCGCGTCGCCTTGGGCTGGTAGTGAACGATAATCTCGCGCTTATCGAGCGCGGCCGTCAGGGCCGCGGCGCTGATCGGCGTGTCGCTGCTCAAACATTGGCGCAAGGTCGCTTCGAGATCGGCCAGCAAAATCGGCTTTTGAAGCGCGCCCAGCATCTGCAGGCCATGGGCCTTGCCGATCTGTTGTGCCGTCTGCAGGACGCGCTGATCCATGCCGCTCGCGACCAGGATCTGCGCCTTGCTGCCGCGCTCGCCGAGATAACGCAGCAGCTCGATGCCGTCGGCACCGGGCATCTGCAAATCGAGCACCACCACCGATGGCTGGAACTCCTGCACGGCGCGTCGGAACGCTTCCGGATCGGTCACACCCTTGGATTCGAAGCCAAGACCGGCCGCGGCCTCCGAAATGAATTCGCAGAGGTCGGGCTGATCGTCGATGACCAGCAGTTTATTGGTTTGATCAGGCGACACGGGCCTCCCTATCGAGGACATGGCGGATACGCATAGCCAGATCTTCGTTGCGATAGGGTTTATGGATTACATCCGACGACGTGAGCCCGGCAGTCCCCGCGAGCACGGCGTTGTCGGCATAGCCGGTAGTAAAGAGCACATCGATGTCAGGACGCAATTCCCGCGCACGCTTGGCCAGCGCGGGGCCGAGCATCCCGCCCGGCATCATCACATCGGTGAACAACAAATCGATTCGTTCCGGTCCCGAAAGAATGCGCACGGCGGCGGCGCCGTTGGCGGCCGCGAGCGCGCGATAGCCGAGCTGAGTCAGCGCGGTCACGACCGTGTCGCGCAGATCGGCGTCGTCCTCGACCACCAGAATGGTCTCGGTGCCGCCCGGCGCCACGCGGGTGACAATCGTATCTTCGCGATCCGATTGTTCCTCTTGCGAACGGGGCAGGAAGATGGTCACCGTGGTGCCGATCCCGGTGGTACTTTCGATAGTGGCGACACCGCCCGCCTGCTCGGCGAAGCTGTGAACCATCGCCAGGCCCAGGCCGCTGCCCTTGCCCGACTCCTTGGTGGTGAAGAACGGCTCGAACACGCGCTTGAGCACTTCCGCTTCCATGCCGACGCCATTGTCGTTGACGCTGATGGAAACGAACTCACCCGGCTCGATGGACGGATATTCGCTGCAGAACTTGGCATCCAGCGTGACGTTCTGAGTGCGCACCGTGAGGCGGCCGCCCTGAGGCATGGCGTCGCGCGCGTTGATCGCGAGATTCAAGATCGCGTTCTCGAACTGGCCCGGGTCGGCGCTGGTGTGCCACAGATCATGCGCCTGGATCATACGCACTTCGATGGATTCGCCAATGGTCCGCTGGACCAGCTCGCTCAAGCCCGACAGTTGACGATTCAAGTCGAGCACCGCCGGCTCGAGGATCTGCCGACGCGCGAACGCGAGCAAACGACGCGTCAGATCGGCACCGCGCGCAGCGGCGCGCATGGCTGTATGAACTTTTCTCGCCAGGGTCGGCGTCTCGGCGACGCTGCGATCGAGCAGCTGCAAGTTGCCGATGACCACGCCGAGCAGATTATTGAAGTCGTGCGCGATGCCGCCAGTCAGCTGACCGATGGCTTCCATCTTCTGCGCCTGCATGAGTCGCGCCTCGAGGCGCTTCTGCTCGGTGAGGTCGTAGACGATGGAGAAGAAGCCCAGCACTTCGCCGCTCGGGCCGATCTGGGGCACGAAATGATTCTGCCATTCGCGATGACGACCGTTGCGCACGCCGCTTTGGGTCACGCGCACGAATTCGCCGGCCATGACCCGCTTGATCAGCGGATCGACTTCGGTGAATTGCTCGTCGCTGATGCTGTCTCGTAACGGCCGGCCCAGCACCGCATCGGCGGGCTGCGCGACCCATTCCTCGAGCGCGCGGTTCACATACGTCACGATCATGCTCGCATTGACGTAGGTCACCGGCGTCGGCACGGCATTCAATGTGAGCTCGAAGAAGTCGCGCGTCTCGCGCAGCTTGCGTTCGGCGCTGACCAGGTCGGTCACGTCCTGGATGGTCCCATGCAAGCGCACGGTGTTACCGCCGCGACGCTCGGCCTTGATGATGCTTCTGACCCAGAGATGACGACCGCGGGCGCTGGTCATTCGCAACAGCAGATCCGAAGGCAGGCCGGCATCGAGCGCCATGCGCTCGGCGGCTTGCAGCTTCACGCGATCTTCAGGATGAAAGAAAGCTCGGTGCGCCTCGGTATCGATCAGATGCCCCACCGGCAGATCGTGAATGGCGTACAGCGCCTCGGTCCAATGCAATTGTTTGCTGGTGACGTCGTATTCCCAGCCGCCGACTTTGGCGGTGGCCTGCATGTCCTTCAGCAGGTTGTCGAGCCGCACGCGCTCGCCGATGTCACGAAACACCAGCACGGTGCCGACCGACGCGCCTTCCTCGGTCACCGGCAGGATTTTGTATTCGACCGGACGGAACGTGCCGTTCTTCCGACGCAACAGCGCGCCGACGCCGCGCATGATGTCGGTCGTGTAACGCACGCGACGGACCGGATCGGTGCGCGAATCGCCGTCCTCTTGAGTATTGATGAGTACGCGATAGTCGAGGCCGGCCAGCTCTTCGGGCTCGTAGCCGAGCATCTTCGCCGCCGCCGGATTGGCGTAACGGACATGACCGACATTGTCGAGCTCGAGCACGCCTTCGCCCGAGCCTTCGACAATGGATTGATTGCGTCGGTTGGCCGCAGTGAGTTGTGCATGCCGACGACGCAGGTGACTGCGGAGCTTGCCCAGCATCACGAGGGAAAAGATCGCCGGTACCAGGCCGAGGGCGACGCCCACGGCCAAGCTGACGAGATTCCCGCCGAGCAGCCCTTGCAAGAAGTTCATTATTGCGCGATCGCGCGCGAGCTATTAAGGCTTCGCGCCCGGCTCCCTCCCGGCATACCAATTGACCGCGTACTGCATCAGCTGAGCGGAGGTGCGCAGCGAGAGCTTGCGCTTGATACGTTGCCGATGCGATTCCACGGTTTTCACGCTGAGATTCAAAGCTTCCGCGGTCTGTCGGGTCGACAGGCCCTTACCGATCATGTGCAGCACCTGCAGCTCGCGATTGGTCAGGCTGTCGACCGGGTTCGAGGAGATGTACGCGCCGCCGGACGCGAACTTCTCGATCATGCTGTTGCCGACCGCTTCGCTCACATAGATGCCGCCGTCGAGCACCCGACGAAGCGCGATCAGGAATTGATCCGAAGCGGCCTGTTTCATGATGTAACCATTCGCGCCCGCCGACAGCATGCGCTCGGCGTAGATCGCCTCGTCATGCATCGACAGCACGAGCAACGGCAGCGCCGGATAGTGAGCACGCGCGTCCTTCACCAATTCCAGGCCATCGCCCTGCTTGAGCGACACGTCGACGATCACGGCGTCCGGCTCCTGCTCGCGAATCATAGATTTGGCTTCGCGCGCCGTCTCGGCTTCGCCGCACACTTCCAGATCCGCTTCCGCTTCGATCAACCGCCGCAATCCCTGACGGACGATGGGATGGTCGTCGACGATCAGCACGCGGCGCTTCTGGTCCTTGGACACACCAGGGGGCTTGTGTGCCGGTTTGAACAGAGAAGGCCCAACGCTCATTTCTTAAACTCCTGCAAAAAACTTGTTCAGCTGGCGCGCTTACGGGGACGGCGCGCCTTCGCGGCATCGGCCGCGGGCTCGAGCGGACATTCGCAAACGATGCGGGTGCCGGGCCGTTCATCCTTGGAAGAACCATCCGGCGCGCCACGCTCGAAACGAACTTCGCCGCCCAGGATCCGCGCGCGGTAACGCATGATCTTCAGGCCCATGCCCGGAGCGTCGACCGCGTCGGACGGCATGCCGATGCCGTCGTCGGTTACCGTCAGCCGAACCTTAGCGCGGGCCCCATGCAAATGCAGTCGTATAGACCGCGCCTGGCCGTGGCGGACCGCGTTCCGAACCGCTTCCTGCGCAATCCGATACAGATGATTGGCCAATTCGGTGCTCAGCGGGCGAATGGTCTTCACACGATGAGTACAAGTGACGTCGACCCCATAAAGCTCCTGTGCATGCATTGCCAGGCCTTCGAGCGCGTCAGAGAGGCCGCCTCGCTCCAGATTGACGGGCGACAGGCCACGCGCCAGTGCGCGGGTGCTCTCGATGGAGCTGTTCACCAGTCGGGTGATGCCTTCGATCTCCGGCAGAATCGTCGGATATTCCGTGGTCAGACGGCCGGCCAGACCGCGCAACATCAGCGCGATGCCCGTCAACTCCTGACCCAGGCCATCGTGTAGATCGTTACCGATGCGATATTGCTCGCGGCTGACCGCTTGCAGAATGGCGCGCTCCAGTTGCTTGCGCTCGCTGACATCCTGAAGCACCAGCAGACTGTGATTGCGACCCGCGACTTCGAAGCGCGACAACACGCCGAGCGCGGCGAAATGCGTATCGCCGGCGCGACGGCCGTCGAATTCAACCTGCATCGAGCGGCCTTGTTTCGCTGACAGCGGTTGCCAACGCTCCGGCTGCTCGAACGGCCAGCCCGCCAGCTGCGCCATGTTCCGACCGATGAGCTCGCCGCGACGATAGCCGAACAACATGTCGAAGGCGGGATTGGTGATCTCGATGACACCCTGCTCGTTGATCACCGCGACGCCTTCGAGCATCGACTCGATCATGCGCGCCTGTGTGGCGATGGCGCGCTCGGCTCGGATCTGTTCGGTGGTCTCGCTGGTCACGACCGCGAGCGCGACGATTTTCTGCTCGTCACGGATCGGGCTGACACGCACGTCGAAGTGGCGGGACTGACCGTCCTTGCCTTCGATCTCGGCGACGTAACCGTCGACCTGACCGTTGGCCAGCACTCGATGCATCGTCGACAGGGCCCGCGCGTGCAGGCTCTGTGGGAATAAATCGGTCACCAGCGCGCCTTCGAGCTGCTTGGCCGAGCGCTCGTCGAGACCGCGGTTGGCCATGATGATGCGCAGACTGCGATCGACCACGAACACGAATTCGGCGACCGCGCCGACGAGCTGCCGCATCGTGTCCGTTTGCAGCGTCGTACGCAGCCCAGCCTCGACGGGCGAAGCGCCGCCGAGCGGAAGGTCGAATGTTTTCGCAGTATTCAAGCCGTGCTGTTTCCCGGCAGAGGCCGACAAAGGCAATACGCACCTGGACGGGGGCAGCAGTGAGCCGCCTCCGAAAATCATGGGCAGCATGGTGTTGTAGCGGCGTTGTAGGGGGTATCAGCCACTCCCCTAATGTCGCACGCGGTGTGAGCGTCTTTAACCGTACTGTGGCGCGCGTCTCGCTTGGGTGGATAAAGCCAAGCGAGGCAATTACTTATATGTTGTCTGGCGCGCGAAGCAGCGATTCGGGAACAGTAGGAGTGTGACGGTTGTCACACTCCTGGTGGGCCTCATTAGTGGTTTTTACTCAGTGGGTTCCACTAGGGGCCGCATCGGGTGCGCCGCCTCTGTCGGAGACCCATTGAGTGGCGTAACGAATGAGCTCGCTGGTCGAGCGCAGGTTCAATTTCTCGCGCATATGACGGCGATGCGCGTCGACGGTCTTCATCGACAGGTCGAGCCGTTGCGAAATTTCACGAGTGCTGATGCCTTCACCGATCAGGCGAAACACTTCCAGCTCACGATCGGTGAGTGCCGAGACCGGATCTTCATCGGCCGCGGGCGAGCGACCTCGCGCGACCTGGCTGAGCAGACGCTCGCCCATGGCGGAACTGACATGGCGCTGACCTCGCGCGACTTTGCGTAAAGCGCCGAGGAAATCCGTGCCTGCCACGTTCTTCATGACATAACCACTGACGCCGAGGCGGAGCAGGCGCTCGGCATAGAGCGCTTCGTCCTGCATCGACAGCACCAGGACCCGAACATTGGGATGATCACTGCGAATCCAGCGCACCAGCTCGATACCGTCGTCGGGACCGAGTGCCAGATCGACGACCGCGACATCCGGCTCCTCGCCGGTAATCGCCGTTTGCGCAGCCTGCACCGAGGCGGCTTCACCTTGCAGGACGAATTCGCTCTGCCCTGCCAGCAGTTGCTTCAAACCCTCACGGACGAATGGATGGTCATCGACGATCAGGATCCTTGTTGGATCGGCCATGGTCTTTCCTCAAAGGGGACGCCCTCGCGGCGTCCCGGACTGTCAGTGTCTCTACCGGTTATCTTCCGGTGGCACAAGGAGGGAGCAATCCCCATTTTCCACAGTGCCCTCAGGGTGATACGTTCACCCTCGGCGCGCCCGTATACAAATTGGGCACCACCATTATGAAAAAGGATTCTACAGAACCGCTGCATTTCGTCCTGCTGGAGGACGACCCGAACGACGCCGAGCTGATTCAATTGCAGCTGGCGAGGAACGATCTGAACATCACCTGGCGACACGTGATGTCCGAGAGCGATTTTCGCGCGGCGTTGGCCGGCACCCCTCCGGATCTGGTGCTGGCCGACTACACGTTGCCCGGCTTCGATGGTCTCACGGCCCTGCGCATCGTGCTGGAGCGCTCGGCCGACATTCCCTTTATTTTCGTCTCCGGCTCGCTCGGCGAGGAGCGTGCGATCGAAGCGCTGAAGAGCGGCGCCACCGACTACGTGTTGAAGGATCGACTGCAACGTCTGCCCATGGTGGTCAATCGCGCTCTCTCCGAGGCGCGCGATCGTCGTGAGCGACGTCAAGCCGAGACCGCGCTGGAAGAACAGCGCATCCTGCTCAGCACGCTCATCGACAGCCTGCCCGAAATAATTTACGCGGTGGACACCGAGAACCGTTTGACCGTCGTCAATCGCGCGCTGCTCGAGACATTGAGCAAGAAGCGCGAGGACGTGATCGGCCGTCGTCTGTCCGAGCTGTGGACCGAAGAGAACGTGGTCGACATCGAAGGCCAGGCGGCCACCACCATGCGCACCGGTCGCCCGCTCACCGATCAGGAGCGCGCGTGGATCGGCCTCGACGGCTCGGTCCGCTGGTTCACCATCACGCACGTGCCGCTGCGGGATCACGGCAATGTATCCGGCCTGGTCTGCACCGTGCAGGAAGTGACTCAACGTAAGGAGCTTGAGCAGGAGATCCTGGAAATCTCCAATCGCGAGCAGCGCCGCCTCGGCAGCGATCTGCACGACGGCCTGGGCCAGGAGCTCACCGGCCTGTCGCTGCTGATGAAAGGTCTCGAGATGCAGATGGCGCGGGAGTCACCGCAGTACTCACCGCAGGTCATGAAGATCACCGATCTGCTGGCACGCGCGATTCAAAGCACGCGCTCGCTGGCGCGGGGTTTGGCGCCGGTGAATCTGGAGCGCGGCGGCTTGCCCGAAGCGCTGAAACATCTGGTCGCCCGCTGCACCGACATGTACAGCCTGGAGTGCACGTTCACGATCGGCGGTCAGAAACTGCCCGATCTCGAAGAAGGTGCAGCGACTCATCTGTATCGAATCGCGCAAGAAGCGTCGACCAACGCGGCCCGCTATGCCCGCGCCACGTCGATCAACATCGACCTGCGCTCGACCGGTCGCAAGTTGCAGCTGTCCATCGCCGACGACGGCATCGGCCTGAGCGCCGGTCTCGCGCAAGGTCGCCCCGGCATGGGCCTGAAGATCATGGAGTACCGCGCCCGCATGCTCGGCGGCTCGATCAGTTTCGACGAGCCCGGCTCGGGCACGAGGATTACGCTGACGGCGCCTCTGCACCTGCTCCGACAGAGCAAGGACAAGAAGCGCCTCGCAGCCAGCGGTTGACGTTACTTGCGGACGACGGGGACGAGCGTGTGATCCGCGCCGTTCCACACGTCGATGAACGATTCGATCTCGGACGCCGGCATCGACGGCGCGATGAAATCGCCCTGCAGAGCGTCGCAGCCACACTGCTCCAGGAACTCGAACGACGGCGAGTTCTCGATGCCTTCCGCGCACGCTGTGAGCGACAGGTTATGCGCCAGCTCGACGATGGCGCGCACCACTGTCGCCGCCGCCTTGCTCTGAGCGATCTCGGAGATCAGCAGGCCGTCGATCTTCACTTCGCTGAACGGCATCTTGTAGAGCAACGTCAACGACGACGTGCCGATACCGAAGTCGTCCAGCGACAGCCCGACGCCCTTCACGCGCAGGCGCGTGAAAATATCCATCACCAATTCCGGATCGTCGACCGACGCCGCTTCTGTCACTTCCAACGTCAGCTGCTCCGGCCGCACTTCGAACTCACGCAACACGCGTGACAACCGCTCCGGGAATTCCAGATCCTGCACCAGTCGCGGCGACAGGTTCACCGCCGCGCCGAGATCCAGACCGCGCGTGCCCCAGTGACCGATCTGACGAATCGCATCGGTGAGCACGAAGTCGGTGAGATCGACGATCAAACCGGACTGTTCCGCCAGCGGCAGGAACTCACCCGGATATAACAATCCCAAGCGAGGATGGCGCCAACGCACCAGCGCCTCGGCACTGCGCACGTGCCAATCGTTCGCCGCCCTCACTACTTTCGGCTGGTAGTGCACGATGAGCTCGTGCTCGTCGATCGCCGTCCGCAGCTCTTCGACCGAAATGCGCGAGCTGGGCTCGAGATGTTTGGCGAGCAGCGTCTCGATGTCTTCGAGCATCGCCGGCTTCTGCAACGTACCGAGCATCTTCAATCCCAACGACTCGCCGAGCTGCCGCGCGCTCGCCAGCACTCGCTGATCCATGCCGCTCGCCAGCAGGATTCCGGAAGTCACATTCTGGCGCGCCAGATAGCGCAGCGCCTCGATGCCATCCATGCCCGGCATTTGCAGATCGAGCAGGATCAACGCGGGCTGCCGCTGCGACAACTGCTCGCGGAAGCTGGCCGCGCTGTCGGCCGTGATCACGGTGCAGCCGACGCCTTTGCCGATCTGCTCGATCAGCTCCAGGAAGTCCGCCTCGTCATCGACCGCCAGTAACAAATTCCTCTCACGCCGGAACACGCTTGTTCTCCTCTTTTCCATCCAGCAGAGCGCGCATGCGGCGCGCCAGCTCTTCTAATTGATACGGCTTGGGCAGCAGCTCGACGCTGCCATCGAGCACGCTCCGGTGCATCAGACTGCTATCGCTGAAGCCCGAGGTGAGCAGCACTTTCAGCTCGGGGCGCCGCTCGGTGAGTTTTTCCACCAGCTGCGGACCGAGCAGGCCGCCGGGCAACATGATGTCGGTGAACACCAGGGCGATGTCCGGATGTCGCATGAATCGCTCCAGTGCCTGATGCCCGTTGGCAGCCTCATGCACTCGATAGCCGAGGCTGGTAAGAATTTCAACCGTAGTCCCCCGCACCTCGGCATTGTCCTCCACCACGAGGATAGTTTCATGGCCGCGAGGCAAATCTTCTTGCACGGTGCCCACGGGCGTCATCTGATCCGCGCCCGCTTCCGACCGTGGAAAATACAACTGAACCTTCGTGCCCTGCTGGGGCGCACTGGCGATATGCACGTGGCCGCCCGACTGTTTCACGAAGCCATAGACCATCGACAGGCCCAGGCCGCTGCCTTTGCCCACTTCTTTGGTCGTGAAGAACGGCTCGAACACGCGCTTGAGCGTCTCGTTGGACATGCCCGCGCCCGTGTCGGCAACTTCCACCAGCGCGTACTCTCCGGGCGTCAGGCCATCTTCACGCGGCTGTCGGTCCGCGCCGATAGTCACATTGCGAGTCGCGATGGTGATGACGCCGCCGCCCGGCATCGCATCTCGCGCATTGATCACCAGATTGAGCACGGCGTTCTCCAGCTGCCCGGGATCGGCTCGCGTAAACCACGTATCCGCGGCCAGCTGACTCTGAATCTCGATATCGCCTGTCAAAGAGCGACGCAGCAATTCGTACATGCCGCCGATCAAGGCATTCAAATCGACATTTCTCGGCTCGAGCACCTGCTGACGCGCGAATGCGAGCAATCGTTTGATCAACTCACCGCCGCGCATGGCCGCGTTGAGCGCGGTCTCTGCCTGTCGTAACAAACGCGGCGTCTGTTGTAACGAACGGGTCAGCAGCTGCATGTTGCCGACGATCACCGAGAGCAGATTGTTGAAGTCATGCGCGATGCCGCCGGTGAGGCGCCCCACCGCTTCCATCTTCTGACTCTGTCGCAACTCCGCTTCAAGCAAACGTTTCTCTGTAATGTCACGAGCCGCGACGAAGCAGCCTTGCAACTCACCGTTGTCGTCGTAGTGAGGAATGAACGCGGCTTCCAGATCGATCTGCTTGCCGCTCGCATCCCGATAACGACCTTGCCCTTCGAGCGTCTTGCCTTGCAGCGCTTCGCGCACGTACGGACCGATTGCTCCATAACGACGGTCGCCAATCACATCTTTGATCACGCGTCCGCGAGAGTCGGCCAACGGCACCGCAAAGAACTGTTGAAACACCCGGTTCGCGTAGAGGATGCGCTCATCGCGATCCGCGTACGCAACGAACAGCGGCAACGAGTCCAGCACCGTGCCGTAGAAATCCTGGCTGCGACTCAGCGCCTTTTCGGCATCGATCTGCGCACTGATATCACTGAGCGAGCCGGCCAGTCGCGTCGGGCGCCCCGACGCATCGCGCTCCGCTTCGCCCCGCAAACGACACCAGACAATGTTTCCTTTGCGCGTCACGACGCGACACCGCGTGTCGAGCCGGCTTTGATTCTCCAGATGCGCGCGGATTTTGCTCAACACCGCCACGCGATCCTCCGCATGCAGCACGTTCTGGAACGCTTGAAACGTGTTGGCGAAATTCACATCGGCACAGCCGATGATGTCCCGGAACCGGCTGGCGTACCACACATGGCCGGTCAGCAGATCCCACTCATACAAGCCGTCCAGCGTGCCACGAATGGCGCGCTCCCAACGCTGCTCGACCTCGAGCGCCGTGCGTTGATCCTGTTTGCTACGTGAGATGTCCTGAAGCACACCGATGACCCGCAGCGCCTTGCCGGCCGCGTCCCGCCGCACCACCTTGGCGTGCGCCATGAACCACTTGTGAGTGCCGTCGTGCGAGGTCAGTCGATATTCGGATTGGAAGTACGGCGAGCCGCCGTGAAAGTGACGCTCGAATTTCTCGAGCACACCGCTGTCGTCGGCCGGCAGCATCAAACGCTCGCTCAGCTCCTGGCGCTTCACCAGTTCACTGGGATCGATGCCGAGTGAAATGCGCCACTGATCGTTGTATGAGACCTGGTCCTGCTCGACGTTCCAGTCCCACATGGACAGCTCGCTCGCCTCCATCGCCAACTCGAGCCGCGACTCGCTGGCACGCAACGATTCGCGAGCGCGTTTGTAATCGGTGATGTCTTCGAGCGTGATGACGACTTGTTTCGAGTCAGCCGCGCGCGTGCTTACGCGAGTCCATAACAGGCGACCGCCCTGGCCGTGAATAAGCCATTCGGCGGTGAAGTCCTCACCGGAAACGATGGCCTCACGCAGATGCTGATACATCGGCGACTCATTGCTCGAGCCGGCGAGCAACTGCAAACCACCGTGCAGAATCTCGTCGCTCTCGTACCCCGTCAGCCGGCAGAACGCCGCGTTGACGTACGCTAGCCCGACCTGCACGCCATTGCGGGTCGCAATAGCGATCCCGTGAACGGCGGCATCGAGCGCGACGGACGCGTCGATGACAGGGCTGCGGTCGGCGACAGACATGAACTAGGGGTTTTGGCCAGCTTGCGAGTTTGGATGAGTGACATAAGCGACCAACCTCGGGCCGCAAGTGCCGGAGTCTGAAGAAATCCGCGCCGCGAAAGTGTGTTGTGGCGCGCGATGGCGCCCGGTTAAGGGTTTCCCCTAACGCTGGCGGACGGGTCGCGGCTCGCCGCGCATGTCTTCCCCTGCAAAACCGGATCGGAAGCTCGGCGAGCGTTAGCGAGACGAGGAGCGCGCGTTAGCGGGCGAGCCACCCGCCGTCGACGGGGATGATCGTGCCGTGGACATAGTCCGACGCGGCCGAGGCGAGAAACACGGCGGCGCCACCCAGGTCGGAGGGCCTGCCCCATCGCCCGGCCGGGATGCGATTCAAGATGTCCTTGTTACGTTGCTCATCGGCGCGGAGGGCCGTCGTGTTGTTGGTCTCGAAGTAGCCGGGCGCGATCGCATTCACGTTGATGCCGTACGAAGCCCACTCGTTAGCTAACAATCGAGTCACACCCGCGAGTCCACTCTTACTCGCCGTATACGAAGCCGTGCGGATGCCACCCTGAAACGACAGCATCGACGCGATGTTGATGATCTTCCCGCCGCGCCCCGCCTCCACCATGTGCTGCGCCACCGCCTGCGCAAGAAAGAACGGCGTCTTCAAATTCACATTCAACGCCGCATCCCAATCCTGCTCCGTAAACACCAGCGCATCGTTCCGTCGAATGATGCCCGCGTTATTGATCAGGATATCGACGCGCCCCGCCGCATCCACAGCTCGAGCCACGACCTGATGCGCCTCATGGCTGCGCTCCAGATCGGCGTACAGCGAATGAAACTTACGACCGGCGGCGACGACACCTCTTTCAGTGTCGACCGTGCTGGAGCGGGCGATGCCGACGATGTCCGCGCCGGCTTGCGCCAGCGCCACGGCAATACCTTGCCCCAGACCGGTGTTGGCGCCGGTCACCAGCGCCACTTTGCCAGCGAGCGAAAACGAAGCGGGTTGGCTCATGTTATTTCAGCTGGCAAATATCGAGGACGTTCATGTCGGTGTAATCCAGGTTCTCGCCACCCATGGCCCAGATGAAGCTGTAGTTGCGGGTGCCCGCGCCCATGTGAATGGACCACGGCGGCGACATGACGGCCTCTTCGTTGCCGATGACGATGCTACGCATCTCATCCGGCTCGCCCATGAAGTGCATCACACGCTGCTGCTCGCCTTCCAGATCGAAATAGAAATAAATCTCCGAGCGGCGGTCGTGCAGATGCGGCGGCATGGTGTTCCACACGCTGCCGTTCTTCAGCAGCGTCATGCCCAACAGCAGCTGCGAAGACTTGCAGGTGGCCGGCACGATGTACTGATAGATGGTGCGCTCGTTCGATGTTTCCAACGCGCCGCGCTCCAGCGGCACGGCCTTGTCGATCGAGATGTGCACAGCCTCGAAGCGCGCATGCGCCGGCGTCGAAGCGAGATAGAACTTGGCGCTCTCGCCGGCCTTGGCCGCTTCGAACGTCACATCCTTCGTGCCCATCGGAACATACAAGCCGTCTTTGGGTGAGAGGTTATAAACGGTGCCATCGAGCGTCACTTTGCCGGCGGTCTTGCCGATGTTGACGACGCCCAGCTCGCGACGCTCCAGGAACGGCTTGCCCTTCGCCGACGCCGGCTCGGTCTGCTCCGGCAGCTTCACCGCCTGACCCGCCGCCATGACGCCGCCGACGACGAAGCGCTCGTAGTGCGTGTAGTTCAGCGCGATCTGATTCTCTTTGAACAGATCCTGCACCAGATAGCGCTCGCGCAGCTGCTCGGTGGTGGCCCCGGCCATCATGTCCGGATGCGTGGCGTGATACGTTTTCTTGAACACTTGGATTCCCCTGCGAGAGTGCGCAGTCAGAGCTTGTAAGCTTGTTTGGGCAGCCGATAGGCGAGATCGCGAACCACCTGGGCGGCGGCATCTTCATCGATGCGATGCTCGGCGACCAGGCGCGACAGATAAACGCAATCGACACGCCGCGCCAGATCGTGGCGAGCCGGGATCGACAGGAACGCGCGCGTGTCGTCGTTGAAGCCGACGGTGTTATAGAAACCCGCGGTCTCGGTGGTGTACTCACGGAAGCGCAACATGCCTTCCGGACTGTCATGGAACCACCAGGAGGGCCCGAGCTTCAGCGCCGGATAATGACCGGCCAGCGGCGCGAGCTCGCGGCTGTAGACCGTCTCATCCAGCGTAAACAGAATGATGCTGAGCGTCTTGCTGTTACCGAAACGATCCAGCAACGGCCGCAGTGCCTGCACGTATTCGGTCTTCTCGGGAATGTCCGCGCCCTTGTCTCGACCGAGAGTATCAAACAACCAGCGATTGTGATTGCGGAACGCGCCCGGGTGAATCTGCATCACCAGGCCATCGTCCACGCTCATCTTCGCCATCTCGACCAGCATGGCCGCGCGGAACAGCTCGGCGTCGGCCGGCGTGAACGCGCCCTTGGTGACTTTCTCAAACAAACGTTGCGCGTCGGCGTCGCTCAGGTCTGCCGTTGCAGCGGTCGGATGGCCATGATCGGTCGACGTCGCGCCGGCCTTCATGAAATCCGCACGACGCTTGCGATGCGCGTTGAGATAACCCTGCCACGAATAAACATCTTCACCCGTCAGCTCAGCGAAACGCTTCAGCGCGTCCTTGAACTGCTCGTGGTCGGGATCGATGACCGCGTCGGGGCGATATGCCGTAACGACACGGCCCTTCCAGCCGCTGCTCTGGATCTTGTGATGATGCTCGAGCGTGTCCACTGGCGACTCGGTAGTCGCAATCACTTCGATGTTGAAACGTTCGAACAGTGCGCGTGGACGGAAGGCATCCTGCGCAAGCTTCTCGCCGATGACGTCGAAATAATGATCGGCGGTCGAGGGCTCCAGTCGCACCGTGAGACCGAACACCTTCGCAAACACATAGTTCAGCCACAGCCACGACGGCGTGCCGTTGAACAAATAAAAATGCGCCGCGAACTTGCGCCACGCCTCACGCGGATTGGCGCTCGACGGCCCGCGTCGCGACCCGACGCCGAGCTCGTTCAGGTCCAGGCCCTGGCTGTACAACATACGAAACAAATAATGATCCGGCGCCAGCAACAGCTCGGTGGCATTGCCGAACGGCGCATTGCCCGCGAACCATTGCGGATCGGTGTGCCCGTGCGGGCTGACGATGGGCAGATCCCGGACTTCCGCGTACAGACGGCGCGCAATCTGTCGAACGGCCGGATCGGCCGGAAACAAGCGATCTTCGTGCAGGTGTAAAGGTGTGCTCATGGCTGATGTCGTCTGCCGTTGCGGGCAGGTCCAGTGAAGTAAATGGTAACCGGTGTCATGGTCCACCGCCAGTAATCTCTACCCCTGGAAACCTGAACCGTGCGCAAAATTCCCGCGCCGGTGCCCGACTCGTGAACATTCATTGGATGGACGCAACCCATCCCGTGACGGTTCTAGGCCCTAGTTCGCCGGGCGGCCTGAGGACTCGCGCACCACCAAATGCGGAAAAACCGTGGTGGCCGCGGCCGACGGTCCTTCGGTGCGCGAAATCTTTGAAATGAGCTTCTCCGCCGCCAGCCGCCCCATGTCCCGGATCGGTTGTCTCATGGTGGTCAATGAGGGACAAAGCCGGGAGGCGAGCGGACTGTCGTCGAAGCCGATGATCGTAAGATCGTGCGGAATCCGCAGTCCGCGAAGATACGCCGTGCGATAGACACCCGCCGCAGTTTCGTCGTTACCGGCGAAGATCGCGGTGGGTCGGGGCGAGCGCGATAACAGCATTTCGGCGCAAGCGGCGCCCGATTCGAAGGTGTACGCGCCTTCTGCAATGTAGTCCGGCGACAACGTCAGGCCGCGATCGGCGAGCGCATTGGAGAATCCTTCGAGGCGTTCCTGCGAGGAACGATAGGTCGGCGGGCCGATGATCATGGCAATGCGCGTGTGTCCCAGCTTCGCCAGATGCTCCGCCACTTCAGCGGCGGACTGGCGGTCCATGGACTGCACCAGGTTCTGCGGCTCGTCCAGCGCGGCCGACAGAATGCGGATATACGGACAACTGATGTCTCTGAGCACATCCGCCAGCGCATTGTTCTCCGAAACCGGCGGCAGAATGATCATGCCGTCGAGCTTCTGGCGACTCACCAGCTGACGAATATCGCCCAGGAATTCCGGGCTGTTGCGATCGCAGGGATGCACCACCAACTCATAGCCGACCCGGCGCAAGGCGCCCAGCGCGCCTTCCTGCACATTGATCACATAAGGCGCGTTCGGGTTGTCGTAGACCAAACCGATCAGGTACGAACGGCGAAATGCCAGGCCGCGGGCCTGAGGATCGGGCGTGAAGCCGGTGCTTCGAATGATCTCGGCAATGCGCGTTCGCGTTTCTTCACGAACGAACGGCGACTCATTGATGACCCGCGAGACCGTCTTCTTCGAGACATTGGCCAGTCGCGCGATGTCGTTGATGGTGTGCTTCTTCTCGCCGGCCCGTCGGAACGTGGCCGGAACCACCGGGACGGGCTCCGCGACCGGCACGGGCCGCGGTTCAGCTACCGCGCGCGGGGCGGCTGCCGGGGGAGTCGGCTGACGAGTGGTTTTTTTGGCCGATTTTTTCGCCATCGACGAGATAACCTGCTGTAAGTCGGGCGGCGTCAGAATACCCTGCGTCCAGCCTGGGGCGCAGTAACGGTAGCAGAACCCGACGCCGGCTGACACCGGTTTCCCGATTTCATCGATCAGTGCCATCATGCAGACCATGAACGCCCCCCATTCTGTCTCACCCGCTGTCTATCGAGTCTCGACAGAAGACGACGTCGCCGTTGCCTTACGAGACCTGGCCGCAGAAGAAACGATTGCCGTTGGCGATCGCTCGGTGCGGGTCACGGCGCCGATTCCTCGTGGACATAAGCTGGCCATCCGCCCCGTCTCCGCGGGACAAGCGGTTCGCAAGTACGGCTGGCCGATCGGCCGGGCCACGGCCGACATCGCCGTCGGCGAGCACGTGCACTCACATAATCTGGAAACATTGTTGAGCGGCACGGATGAATATGAGTTTGGCGGGTCGGCCGCAGCGAACGTGACTAAGTCAGCGAGCGAAGGCTCGTTCCTTGGCTATCGCCGCGCCAACGGCAAGGTCGGCACGCGCAATGAGATCTGGATTCTGTGCACCGTAGGTTGTGTGGGCCGCACAGCTGAACGCATCGCGCGGCTCGCTGCGCAGAAATATTCAGGTCGCGTCGACAACGTCGTGGCCTTCCCTCATCAATTCGGTTGCTCACAACTCGGGGGCGATCTCGATCGCACGCGACGCTTGATCGCCGGACTCGCGCGCCACCCTAATGCGGGCGGCGTGTTGATCCTGGGGCTCGGTTGCGAATCGAATCAGCTGTCGAAGTTGCTCACCGAAATTCCGGACGCAGAGCGCGAGCGCATTCGTTACTTCGCAGCTCAAGCGACCGAAGACGAAACGGAAGCAGGCTTGCAGGCGGTTGAAGATCTCGTGCAACTCGCCGAGAAAGATCAGCGCGTACCGTGCGGTCTCGACGATCTGGTCGTCGGCTTGAAATGCGGCGGGTCCGATGGCTTCAGCGGCATCACCGCGAATCCTCTCGTCGGCCGTATTGCCGATCGCGTCACCGAAGCGGGCGGCACCGCGGTGCTCACGGAGATTCCTGAAATCTTCGGCGCCGAACAGTTGTTGATGAAACGGGCCGCGAGTCGCGAGGTGTTCGACGGCATCGTGCATGTCGTGAATGACTTCAAGGAATATTTCCTGCGGAACAACCAGCCGGTGCACGAGAATCCGTCCCCCGGCAATAAGGCCGGCGGCATCACGACGCTCGAAGAGAAATCGCTCGGCGCCGTGCAGAAAGGCGGCCATGCCACGGTGACTCAAGTGCTTCGCTACGGTGAGCGCACCACCAAGCCGGGACTGACGCTGCTCGAAGCACCGGGCAACGACGGTGTTTCATCGACGGCACTGGTCGCAGCCGGCGCGACTATCTTATTGTTCACGACGGGCCGCGGTACTCCGCTGGGCTTCCCTGTGCCGACACTGAAGATCAGCTCGAACTCCGCGCTCGCCGCCCACAAATCGCATTGGATCGACTTCGACGCCGGCAAGGCGTTGACCGCCGCCGATCCCGAAACTGTGACCGATGAATTCCTGCAGCTGATCGTCGCCACCGCGTCCGGGCAGCCCGCGCGCAACGAGCTGAACGAGCAGCGTGAAATTGCAATTTGGAAAGATGGTGTGACTCTGTGACCTTATCGCTCGCATCCATCGCGGTTCTCGGCAGCCGCGATCTGAAAATTCCCACGTACGACCGCAACGCCGTCAGCATCGGCATCGTTCATTTCGGGCCGGGCGCGTTTCATCGCGTGCATCAGGCTTGTTACATCGACGATGCCTTGCACACCGATCCGCGCTGGGGCATTTGCGAGGTGTCTTTGCACAGCACCGGCGTGCGCGACGCACTCCAACCACAGGCAGGTCTCTACACCATCGCCATTCTCGACGAGCAGTCTTCGTTCCGCGTCGTCGGCTCGGTGAAAGAAGTGCTGGTGGCGCCGGAATCGCCAGGCGCCGTGCTGGAACGGATGGTTGCTCCGACGACGTACATCGTCAGCGCGACCATCACGGAGAAGGGTTATTGCCTGAACAAAGAAGGCGGACTGGACTTCTCACATCCGGATATCGCTCACGACTTGAAACATCCCGACGCGCCGAAGACGTTCGTGGGCTTCCTCGCTCGCGCCTTGCGCATCCGTCATGACCGCGGGCTCGAGCCGTTCAACGCCATCAGCTGCGACAATCTCGCGGACAACGGCCATCGCCTGCGACGCGCCGTGTTGGAGTTCGTTCGCTCGAGCGATCCGGGTCTGGCCGCTTGGGTCGAGAAGGAAGTGACCTTTCCGTGCACGATGGTAGACAGCATCACGCCTGCGACTGACGACGCGCTTCGCGCTCGCGTGAAAGAAGCGCTCGGTGTCGAAGATCTGTGGCCCGTGCAGCGTGAGTTCTTCAGCCAGTGGGTCATCGAGAACAAACTCCGCGGCCCGCAACCGGACTGGGCGTCGGTCGGCGTCACGGTCACTGACGACGTTGCAGGTTTTGAACGCGCCAAGCTGCGTCTGCTGAATGGCGCGCACTCGACGCTGGCGTACACGGGCAGCCTCGCCGGTTACGAAACTGTCTCCTCGGCCATGGGCGACAAGGCGCTCGCAACGTTCGTTCGTCAGATGATGATCGAGGACATTCGCTCGGGCCTCGCCGCGCCGAAGGGGCTCGATCTGGATCAATACATCGAAGCGGTGTTGCGCCGGTTCCGCAATCCAACCATCCGTCATTTGCTGTCGCAGATCGCGTGGGACGGCTCGCAGAAGCTGCCGTTCCGAATTCTGCCGACGATCGCGGAGAACCTGGCCGCCGGTCGCTCAATCGCGCGTCTGTGCGTGCCGCTCGCCGCCTGGTTTCATTTCATTCGTTGGATGGTTCGCAACGAGCGACAGATCATGGACCCGCTCGCGGCTCAGCTCACTGATTTGGCCAAGCGTTGCAACGGCGATGCAGCTCACGACGTCGGTGTATTCCTCGGGCTGGAGAAGGTCTTCAGCGCCGAGCTGGCACAGAACGCGACATTCCGTGCGGCACTCGAGAAGGCTTATGCGCGACTGTCCTCAGTCGAAAGCCCCGCTCAACTCGGCGAGGCTCTGACAGGCATTTAGCGCGGGGCGCCCGACAGATACGGACCAGCACGAACGGCGCGGCACTCAACCTCGCCGCAGCCTTCAAACACGAGGCGTGACTGCTGACCTGCGCGAATGTCGTGCACGCCGGTAATCGCACCTGTGGAAATGAAATCGCCTGCACGCAGTGGGCGACCGCGCTGCGCGCATTTTCCTAACGCGAACGCCAGTGCACCGAGCGCGCCCTGTCGAATAAATGCAGTACCGCGGCCGACGAAGCCATCTTCGATGAAGGTGAGTGCAACGATCTCATCGACGGAGCGCCATTCGCCGATGCTCGCGCCCACGATCACGCCCCAGTTGTTTCCAAAATCGGAAATAACGGCGCCGGGCCCCAGATCGTTCAGGGTCGCGAGCGGACTCACCGCGGTTTCCACGCCCAGATGAAAACTCCGCACCATCTCGGCGGCTTCATCGATGCTCCAGACCGTCTTGGCCGCCGGCGCATCTTCATTCACACGCAACACGATCTCTGCTTCAACCGCGCCGAAACCGCCTTCGATCACGGGGAAGTCGACCACCTGCCCGACGCGGGCGGTGTGCAGATTGCGCTCGAACACCGGACCGACCAGGCGTTCTTCGGGAAATTGCTGAGCGAAGGCCGAGCCGATGCGCGCCACTTTCCAACCGACGATGCGGTCCGGGAAGCGCTCGATCGCGAGCTCCTGGCAACGATAGGCCTCGGCCAGCGTCGCGGGCAACGTGCCCGGATATTGCGGTAAGGACTGTCCCGCCAAACGTGCCCGGACAAACTGTTCAGCAATCAATTCGGCGCCATCCGGCGTCCCATGCAACACCGCGCTACTCATGTCGCAGTATTCTCCCGTGCAAACATTAAATTTCCCGATAGCGGCGGCTGGACACCCCCGCGATCCGTCGAAACACTGTATAGAGGAAACCGGTGTCATTTACAATCTACCGCGCCCGATACCAAGTCCTTTCAGGGGGTCTCATGCCGATCGATGCGTCGTCACTGCGCGCCAGACTGGGCTCGCTGCTCTTATTGTTAACAGCAGCCACTTCGCTCGCCGCCGCTGACAATTTGCTGGCTTTTCCGGGGGCGCAGGGTGCCGCGGCACAGACGCCGGGCGGTCGGGGCGGAAAGATCGTTCGCGTCACCACGCTCGATGCCACCGGCCCCGGCTCGTTGCTCGAAGCCCTGGAAACCAAGGGGCCCCGCATCGTCGTGTTCGAAGTCGGCGGTGTAATCGACATGCAGAAGCATGAGATCAAAATCAAGGAGCCGTTCCTCACGATCGCGGGGCAGACGGCGCCGTCGCCCGGCATCACCTTGATCCGCACCGGCATCGATGTGCTCACCCATGACGTCATCCTTCAGCACATCCGCGTGCGCACCGGCTCCGCCGGCTCGGAACCGCGCAGAGGCTGGGAGCCCGACGCCTTCTCGACGATCGGTGCTTACAACGTCATCGTCGATCATTGCTCGATGACCTGGGCGGTCGATGAAAATCTCTCGGCCTCGGGGCCGCGCTTCACGGGCAAGACGGTCGAAGAGTGGCGCAAGGGCACTTCTCACAGCATCACCTTCAGCAACAACATCATTGCCGAAGGCTTGCGTCACTCTACTCATGCCAAGGGCGAGCACTCCAAGGGCTCGCTGATTCATGACAACGCCAGTGACATTCTGATCATCAACAACCTGTATGCGCACAACCACGAGCGCAACCCGCTGTTCAAAGGTGGCGTGCACGGCATGGTGATCAACAATCTGATCTATAACCCCGGCCCGCGCGCCGTTCACTACAACTTGATCGCTGAAGAATGGCGCGGCCAGCCGTACCAGACCGGCCAACTCGCCCTGATCGGCAATGTCCTGCGCGGCGGTCCATCGACACCGGCGCATCTGCCGCTGTTCATGCTCGGCGGCTCGGGCGATTTGGAATATTACGAAGCCGACAACATCGCGGTGGACTGGACCGGGCAGGAACTGCCGAAGTTCGGTCGCTACACCAATTCGTCGGCAAAGCTCATTCCGATGGCCAAGCCGGCGCTGCCGTTCGGCGTTCAGCCGATCGCTGCGGCTGAAGTCCAAGATGCGGTGATTCGTGAAGCTGGCGCGCGGCCGTGGGATCGCGATCCGGTCGATGCGCGCATCGTCGCGGACACGATTGAAGGCCGTGGCGAAATCATCGATAGCGAAGATCAAGTCGGCGGCTATCCGGCTTACAAAGAAACGCGGCAGAAGTTCGACGAGAAGGATTGGGACCTGCGGTATATGACGCCGCGACAGAAAAAATAGATACATCGGGTCGGAGAAGAGTTGCGCGCAACGGCGCTGTGACGTATCGGCGGCGTCGGGAGTGTCCTAGCTCTTCCCGGCAGCTTCGGACAGCAAGGACCTGCCGTAGCAGCGCCACAGGGACGTGCAAGTAGGGCGCCCGCGACAGCGGAAGCGAAGCGTGCGCAGGCGGGTGCGCGGTGCCGGGAAGAGCTAGGACACTCCAGGCGACGCGGACCACCGGCGCCTCCGACAACGCGGTCAATACGTGCCGCGCTGGATGTAGGGCACCTGAGCAAACAGCTTTCGCTCCTCGCTACGAGGATCGTTCACCAGCTGCGAACTCACATCGAATACCATGGTCGCGCGCGTCGGTAGCTCGTACGGCTTCCATTCCGGGATCTTCGCGTTCGCCGGATTGCCCGTGCGTGCAAACGCGATGAACGCCTCGCTCATCTGATCCGCCGTCTTCTGCGCGTCCGCATCTTTGCCGGACGGTGAGCCGGGTTGGGCGATGTTGTCGAACACCAGTGGGATATCCATGCCGTGCATCGCGCCGAAGCGTCCATTCTCGAGCGGCGAGCGATAGTTCAATTGATACGCATACGCCGGCGAACCCTGCGCAGCGCGTAGTTCCGCTTCTATAACAGCGCCGCGCCACGACCGTCCCGCCGTGGTCGCAGCGAAGAACACTTCCGTCGGCGAGTATTTCGGATATAGCTTCCGATACTCAGCGATGACGTACTCGGGTTGAATATCGACGAGTAGCTGCGGCAACAGACGCTCAGGCAGTTCTTCCCAAGTCAGTTCGTGCACGCCCGGCTCATTGCCCAGGAATGCGCGCGTCTCATCGAGCGTATTGCCGATGATCATGGGAATGCCCGCCGCCAACGGCGGAGCGTCGGGGTAGAACGGGTGGCGCGGCAACACGGACTGATCGAGCACCGGACCGAAATAGAGACTCCGCCCGACCATCGTTGGATCGTTGGCGCGAGTCGCGGCGACCAGGTCGGCGGTCGGCACGTCATTCAACTTTGAGACATCCGTGAGCTTCAATGTTTCCAGAATGCTCCGCGCACGCTGAGTCGCCCCGCGAGGGCCGGCAGCGGTGATCTGCTGACCGCTCATGGTCGCCGCTCGATGGAACGAACCTTTCGCGACCGGCATCGCCATCAGGGTCGCGATCTTCGCACCACCCCCGGACTGCCCGAACACCATGACCCGCTGCGGATCGCCGCCGATCGCCTCGGCGTGATCGCGCACCCAAGCGAGTGCTCGCACCAGATCGAGAATGCCGACGTTGCCCGACGAGGCGTACTGCGGCCCCGCGAGCCGCCCAAGATACAAATGACCGAACACATTCAGGCGATGATTGACGGTAACCACGACGACATCGCCGCGATAACACAGCCGCGTGCCATCGTACAGCGGGCTCGATCCTGAGCCGCTGCTGAACTCGCCCCCATGGAAATAAACCATCACCGGCCGCTTGCCGCCGTCTTTCAACGCCGGCGTCCAGACGTTGAGGACCAGACAGTCCTCACTCATTTGCTCGCGTGAGCCGGGCTGCGGACAAGAGGGGCCGAAGCTCAACGCGTCGCGCGTTTTCTTCCAAGCGACGGGAGGTTGTGGCGGCAGGAAGCGAGTGTTCCGAGTGTCTGCACCGTAGGGAACGCCCTTGAAGACATGCACGCCTTGCGCTTTGACGCCGGCGACTTTGCCGGCGCGGGTTTGCAGGATGCTGCTCTTGCCACCGCCGTCAGCGTGAACAATCGACGGCAGGCTTAAACTGCCAGCCAGCAACAGCGAGCTACCGAGCAGCTCGCGACGAGAGATCGACGCGTGATCTTTCATCGCAACCTCAGTGGCCGAGCGTCCAGCGTCCATCGCAGCCTCATGGCCATACGCCCAGCTTTCATCGCAAGGTCTTGAGTGAGCGCGTAGCCAGAGCGCCCGCTCTCACGAAATCCAACCCTGACTCTGCAACCATTGCCGACACCGCTCGATCCATCGATCGCCGGTGGTGGCATTGTTGAGTCCGTAACCGTGACCACCCGTCGGATAAATCATGAGCTGCGCCGGAATCTTCTGCGCCTGCAAGGCTTGGAAGAACAGAATGCTGTTCGCCACCGGCACCGTCTGATCGTCCGCCGCGTGAATAAGGAATGTCGGTGGCGTGTCGCGAGTCACGGCGAGCTCAGCAGAAAACCGCTTCACATCGTCTGGCGACGCCGGCACGCCCAACAGCTGATCCCGCGAGCCCTTGTGCAACGTCGGCTCAGCAAATGTGATGACCGGATAGATCAACATCAAAAAATCCGGACGCACATCGGCACTTTGCCACTGAGACAGCACGGGAGTACCAAACATCGTTCCCGTCGTAGCCGCCAAGTGCCCACCCGCGGAGAACCCGATCACGCCGATACGTTTCGGATCGATCTGCCACTTCGCCGCATCACGCCGCACCGACGCGACCGCTTGCTGCGCATCCTGCAGCGGCCCGACGCGCTTGTCCTTCATATGTTTATCGCTGGGCGTTCGATACTTCACGACAAACGCCGTGACGCCCATGTCATTGAAAGCCCGCGCCACGTCGTAACCTTCTTTGAGAATCGACGTGCCACGGTAGCCGCCGCCCGGCAGGATGACGACCGCCGCTCGCTTCGGATCCTGCTTCGCCGGTCGATACGCCGTGATCGTCGGGCGAGAAGTGTTCAGAATGAACGGCCACGGTTCCTTCGGATCGCGCACCGACTCCTCATCCGGCGCCGCGATGGCACCGGGAATATCGCCAGGATACAAAGGTTGCGCGGGCGGCTCGGCCGCTTCGACCGATGCCATCAGCGCCAGCCACCCGAATAAGCCCATCGCGCCACGGCGCACCTTGTTCTTCGAAATCATGACCTCGCGGAATCCTCCAGCGCCTGGTAACGCATGTCACGAAACACCGCCGCGCCCTGCCCTGCCACATACAGCGCCGGTCGCAGACTGAGGAAATCATAAGCCACGTTGTGGTGATAGCCCGAGACTTCCATCTGCACGTCGAACTTCTTCCACTGCTTGCCGTCGAGGCTATAGCGGATGGTCACGATGTGACGATCGTTCTCTATCTGCAGGTGTAAGCGTCGCTCCACGCCCGGCGGCAGCTTGTGACGACGCTCCAGCCCATAGCGATGCATGGTCAGACCGCGAGTATCGAATCCCAGTCCACAGTACAGACGCTTGTTATAGAACAACAGCAGCCCGGCCTGCGCCTCGCCTTCGAGCTCGATGTCCACGGCCACTCGATACGCTGTGTCGGGTGCGATGAAAGACAGCGGCGAGCAATCGTTCGGCTGCGAGCCCTTTCCCGTAACGCGCAGCGCCTTCGGCTGATACTGTACGCGAGACATTTCGTCCGGCCCTGGATTGTAGAAGCCCCACAGCACCCCGAAGCGATTGCTGGAGAAGTCATCCGACAGCGGCATGCCATTCGGTAAGGGCTTGCCTTTGCCCGGCTTCGCAATCGGCTGCGACAGATCGCCACCCTTCGCGCGGAACCAACCGTCCTTGGTCCACTCGATTGGATCAAGCAGCGTCTGACGACCGAGCGTCCAGAAACCATTCTCGTAGCCGTGATAAACCATCCACCAATCGCCCGCGGGCCCTTCGACCAACGTGGCGTGGCCGCGTGACCACCACTTTTCTTTGGCCGAGTAAGTGCGAACGATGGGATTGGCGGGATCGTTTTCCCAAGGACCGTGAATGGATTTGGAGCGCGCAACGATCACCATGTGCCCGGTCGGCGGACCGGCCGTGCCGCCTACCGCAGTGATCATGTAGAAATATTGGCCATGGCGCATGACCTTCGGGCCTTCCGGGGAGAAGCCCTCGACGACCCAGTCTTCGGGGTAATGCCACGGATCGTACACGTGCTCGACCGGACCGTCGGTCTGCAAACCGTCGTCAGTCAGTCGCACCCGATCGCCGCCGCTTAGAAATAAATAGCGCTTGCCATCCTCGCCGACGGCGTGGCCGGGATCGATGTGACTCGGCAGATTCAGATCGATGGGATCGCTCCACGGCCCGCGGATGTTATCGGCGTGAATCGCATACGTCGATTTGCGATCCGGCCAGCGCGCCGGGATGTAAATGTAATAACGGTTGTTGTGCTTGATGAGCTCGCAGGCCCACACCGAGCCGATCGGTTTGGTGAGCGCGGCCACGATCGGCTGCCAGTTCACCAGGTCGCGCGAATGCCAGATCACGATGCCTGGATAGGCATCGAACGACGAGAACGTCATGTAGTAATCGTCGCCGTCCTTGAGCACGGTCGGATCGGCGTGATCGCCCGGCACGATGGGATTCAGAAAGGTGCCGTCGCCGAGATCGGCCTGTCGTTGTCCTTCGATGCCTCGCCGCCAGGTCTTCGACGGCGTTTTCTCCTCGCACGGAGTGGCGCTGTGTGAGGTGTCGGGAAGCGCCCCGGCCGCCGCGCCCAGAATGGCCGAGCCCAACAGCCCGCGTCGACTGATGTCTGTCATGTCACCTCCGTCCAGGAAAACGAATGATATCGGTAACAACTCGCGACCGAAACAAACGTCGGCGCATCACCAGACGGAGTTTGTCCGGCGGCGAGGCCCGCCGCCGGACTTGTTTTCAAGCGATGGCGTTAGAACTTGTAACGCGCGCCCAGCAGATACTGACGACCCTGATGGTGGTAATACGACAGGCGGTCGCCGTTCGAATCCACGTACTGGTCCTGGAACTCGTCAGTGAGATTGAGCGCCTCGAGCGTCAGGTCGAGGTGATCGTTCACGGTGAAGGTCGACGAGGCGTCGACGCTCAACGTCTCGATCGTGCCTTCCACGTCGTTGAGGTTACGGCCCGGCACCGTGGTCAGATAGTCGTCGCGATAGGCCGCCGACACGCGGGCGCTGAACCGCTCGTTTTCCCAGTACAGCGTCGCGTTATAGGCCGACTTCGACAGACCGGTGAGATCGTCCTTGGCCGCGACCGCGCCGGTCGCCGACAGATACTCGATCTCCGACTCGACGCCGGTGTAGTTCAGGATCAAGCCGAAGTGGCTGAAGAAGCCCGGCAGGAACGAGAACGGCTGTTGATAGCTGATCTCGAAGCCCTTCAGGTCGCCGCCTTCGGTGTTGGTCGGCTGCGAGAACTGCCAGCCGGCCAGACACGTGGCCGGATCCGGAATGGACGCGCCGCAAGCGGCGATCGCGACGCTGTTCGGCAAGCCGAGCGTGTTGGTCGAGAAGTCGCCGGTGCTGCGGATGATCTGCACGAAGCTGTCGATGTCCTTCTGGAACAGCGCCAACGACACCAGCGAGTCCTCGGCGAAGTACCACTCGAACGACAGGTCGTACGCCTTGGCGCGATACGGATCCAGCTGCGGATTACCGGCCGTCACCGTCTTATTGGCACCGGTGATGCCCACCTGCGCGCCCGGAGTCAGAATGCCCAGGCCGGTCGTGCCGCCACCGCCGTTCGGGCGCACCATCACTTTCGCGGCCGACGCACGAATCACGAACTGATCCGTCACATCGAACGCCACGTTCAACGACGGCAACGTGTCGTCGTAGGTCCGCTCGACCGTCGTCAACAGCGGCGCGCCGGAGGTGAAGGTATAACCCGACGATGTTTGCTTGGTCTCCACGTAGCGCAAGCCGACATTGGCGCGCAACGGGCGATCGAACAGGAACGTCTTGAAGTCGGCCTGCACGTAGCCGCCGGTGTCCTCTTCATCGACGCTGTAGTTGCTACCCAGCACCGGCTCGATACCGAGCGGGAACAGCGAACGGTCATAGATGCCGAGCTGCGCGGCGGCGGCATCGATGTTCGGAATGAGCCAGGTCCTCGGCGTGCCATTGGGAACATTCAAGTTGCCGCTGATGCGCGCCAGCGCGCTGTAAGGACCGACCGCCGTCGTGGGCAGACCGGTCACGTTGCCTTCCTGAGTCGACGTCGTGCCGTTGGTCCGTTGCAAGGCGCTCGTCTCGAACTCGAATTTCTTGTACTGCGGGCCGGCCTTCAACGTGATGATGTCAGTCACGTCCCAAGCCACATCGAACGACACCGTCTTGAAGGTGTTCTCCGAAGTCTGCGGACGCAACCGAATCTGCGACAGACGCCAGGTCGCCGGATTGGTCACGTCGGCGCTGCCGTAAGAGATCACCGGCAGTCGGCTGTTGCCTCGGAAATCGTAGCTGTAGCCGTTGATGTCGTTGGCGTCGAACAGCAGCGTGGTCTGAATCGGATTGTCGTGCTCGGCTTCCGAATAACCGACCAGGCCTTTCACGCGCAGACGATCGTTGAACTCGTGCGTGCCTTCGAGGGTCAGGTGAGTGAAGTCGGTCTCGAGCTCGTCATGACGCGCTTCGGAGCGAATGTCGACGTTGTTGAACACGCCGTAGACGATCGTGTTGGTGTTGTCGATCACCGCATCCGTCACGCCGATGACGTTGCTGTTGGCATTGTTACCGCTGAAGCCCGGGGCCTCCAGGAAGATTTCGTTGCGCTCGGCTTTGAACTTGGCGTACAGAGCATCCAGGCTGATCGTGGTCCGGTCGGTCGGCGCCCACTGCAGCGAGCTGGTGATACCGAGACGATCCTGATCGTGCTGATAAATATCGTAGCGAGGAATGCGCGGACGGAAGGCGGAATTGAGCTGTGCCAGGGTCAAGCCCGGCGCGCTCGAGGTAGCCGCGAAGCTCGCGCCGGCGTTGGTCGTGCCGTCCGCGTTGAGCGCGTTCTGCCAACGCACCGTGCTCGAGCCTTCGTCCAGCAGCTTGCGCTCGCTGTACGCGACCGACAGCAACGCGCCGAAACGTCCGTCTGCAAATGTATTGCTGATGAGGAACGCGCCGCGCGGATCGACATCTTCGTTGATGTCGTTGTAACCGGCCTGCGCGCTGGTGACGATAGTGAGGCCGTCATAGTCGAACGGCCGGCCGGAACGCAGATCGACGGTCGCGCCCAGCGAGCCTTCTTCCACTTCCGCCGCCGAGGTCTTGCGAATCGTGATCGAGTTGAACAACTCGGACGCGAATGTATTGAAGTCGAACGAGCGGTCGCGATTGGTGCCGCCGGCAGCATCGGTGCCGCCGTTCGCGCTCATCGCTTCCATGCCGTTGATTCGTACACGGGTGAACTGCGGACCCAGGCCGCGCACGCTGATGTTTCGACCTTCACCCGCATCGCGCGCGATGGACACGCCAGGCACGCGCTGAATGGATTCAGCGAGGTTCAGATCGGGGAAATCGGCAATGTCCTCCGCGACGATGGCATCGACCGCGCCGACTGCAGCGCGCTTCTGATCCAGCGCCAGGCTCAAGCTCTCCTTGAAGCCCGTGACAATGACCTCTTCAAGTGCCCCTTCCTGCTGAGGCGCTGCCTGTTGTGAAAGTGCGACAGTGCTGGCGGACAGCGCCGCCACTCCCAGAACGGTCCGAACCGCGACGCGAATCGATCCGTGTCGACCTGACTTCGACATGATGAAACCCCCATTCCTTTCCAAATCGCCCTAAAACCCGCTGATCTCGGCCATAGGCTCACGGCGCCCGGGTATGGCCGACGTGCCAACCCTGCGATTGGCCAACCCGATTCGGTGACACCGGATATGCCTTGTTACTTGGCGATGACACCGGTGACAATGCGTGCAGGCTAACAGAGCATACTGTCGGCCGGCAAGACACCCTCATTGGTTTTCTTGCAACACGCACCTCGAAGCCTGATCCGCCTACAATCTTGCTGCAGTGCTGCTCTTCACATTTCTTACGGAACATTTGCCCGCATGAACCCTGCCGTCGTTTGTTTTGGCGAAGTCCTGTTACGGTTGTCATCGCCGGGCAAGGAATTGCTGTTGCAATCTCCACGCTTCGACGCTCACATCGGCGGCGCCGAAGCGAATGTTGCAGTTTCATTGCATAAATTCGGTCATCGCACCCGTGTCGTCAGCGCGCTGCCGGATTCGACGCTCGGCCGCGCGTGCGCGGATGAGTTGCGCCGTCATGGCGTCGAAACCGATGCAATACATTTCGGCAACGGGCGCATGGGAATGTACTTCCTCACTCACGGCGCCGGTCATCGACCCGCGGAAGTGCTCTACGACCGTGCAGATTCAGCTTTCGCGATCGCGCCGCCCGCCACCTATGACTGGGCGTCGTTGCTGACGAATGCACGCTGGCTGCATGTTTCAGGCATCACGCCCGCTGTGAGCAGCGCCACGGCCGAAGCCGCATTACAAGCGATGCAGGCGGCGCGCAAAGCCGGCGTGCAAATTTCTTTCGATTGTAACTTCCGTGCCCGATTGTGGGGCTCGCGCGCTCCCGAAGCTCCGCAACTGTTGACTCGTCTATGTGAACTGGCTGATGTGATCTTCGGCGACGACCGTGACATCGGATTCATGCTCGGCTTCAAAGCGTCGGCGGCGGATGCGCGACGGGAAGCGGCCGATCTCGCTTTCAAAACATTCAAACACCTGCGCTACATCGTCTGCACCGAACGGGCGCGTCACAGTGTGGACGTTCAGCAACTGACGGGCTTGCTGTTCGACGCGAAGAACACCTACACCAGCCGCTCCTATCCCTTGCACAGCATCGTCGACCGCATCGGCGGCGGCGACGCTTTCGCCGCGGGTGTTCTGCATGGATTGCTGACAGGCATGGCACCGCAGGCCTCCATCGACTTCGGCGCGGCAGCGGGTTGCCTGAAGCATTCCATTCCCGGCGATTTCAATCTGCTGGGCGTGGCGGATGTGGAACTGCTGCTCTCGGAGAAAGGCGGCGACGTCCGCCGTTAAGCGCTATGATTGTCCTCCCTTTTGCGCCGTGCCCCGGCCTGCTCTGCGGGCTGTTCTGGCGTGCGGATCGCGTCCATTTGGCGGAGGACCCATGTACGAGTTCAAGCGGTTTTATATCGATGGCGCCTGGGTGACCCCGCCGGGCCGTCGCGAGCTGGCGGTCATCAATCCGGCCACCGAACAGGAAGTCGGCAAGATCATGCTCGGCACGGCCGACGACGTGAACGTCGCTGTGAAAGCAGCGCGCACGGCTTTCGAAACGTACTCGCAAACGACGCGTGAAGAGCGCGTCGCGCTGCTCGAACGCATCATCAAGGTTTACCAGAGCCGCATGAAGGACATCGCCCAGGCGATCTCCGACGAGATGGGCGCGCCGATGAAGTTCGCGCTGAACGCGCAAGCCGGCAGCGGCCTCGGTCATTTCATGTCGACACTCGCCGCGCTCAAAGAATTCGAGTTCGAAGAAACGCTGGGCACGACCATGATTCGTCGCGAGCCGGTTGGCGTCTGCGGCTTGATCACGCCGTGGAACTGGCCGCTCAATCAGATCGGCTGCAAAGTCGCTCCGGCCCTGGCTGCGGGTTGCACGATGGTGCTCAAGCCCAGCGAAGTCGCGCCGCTCAGCGCGCATATCTTTGCTGAAGTCATGCACGAGGCAGGTGTTCCCAAAGGCGTGTTCAACATGATCGATGGCGATGGCCCGACTGTGGGCGAGGCGCTGTCACGTCACCCGGACATCGACATGATGTCCTTCACTGGCTCGACCCGCGCGGGCGTGCAAGTTGCGAAGGCCGCTGCGGAGACGGTGAAGCGCGTGTCGCAGGAGCTCGGTGGCAAATCGGCCAACATCATTCTGGAAGACGCCGATCTGAACGCCGCGGTGAAGAGCGGTGTGCTGTCGATGATGTCGAACACGGGTCAGTCGTGTAATGCGCCGTCGCGCATGCTCGTGCCGAAGAAGCTGTACGAAGAAGCGGTGGCTATCGCGAAGAGTGTCGCGACCAAGCCGGTCGTCGGCGATCCGAAGAAGGAAGGCGTCACCATGGGCCCGGTGGCCAACAAGATGCAGTTCGAGAAGATTCAGCGCTTGTTACAAACCGGTATCGATGAAGGCGCCACCGCGGTGATCGGCGGCCCGGGCCGACCGGACGGCATCGACAAGGGCTACTTCATCAAGCCCACGGTGTTTGCGAACGTCAACAACTCCATGACCATTGCGCGCGAAGAAATCTTCGGGCCGGTGCTGGTGATGATTCCATACGAGACCGAGGAAGAAGCGGTGCGCATCGCCAATGACACGGTCTATGGCTTGTCGGGCTATGTTTATTCCGGCGATATCGAGCACGCCCGCAAAGTCGCGCGTCGCCTGCGGACCGGCATGGTCCATTTGAATGGCGCCTCGACCGATGTGAACGCGCCGTTCGGCGGTTACAAACAATCGGGCAATGGCCGCGAGTGGGGCAAGGAAGGCCTCAAGGAATTCCTCGAGGTCAAGGCCATGATGGGTTACTCGGCGGCCTGACGACGCGTCGTTTACTGCGACGGCCCGTGATCCGGATTGGCTTCCGGCACGGGCCCGGTGCGGCGATCGTACAAGCGCCGCACTTTGATTCCTGACAGCTCGCTGTCGCCACCCCAGCTCATCAAATATTCCAGCTGCCCGGTCTTGGTCAGCCGAAACTTCTCCACCGCCCGCGGCCCGCTGCGAACTCTACGCTCGATCACAAACCACTCGCCCTCCCAACCGACCCAGGAGTCGGCGAGCTGACCTTCCGGCATCGAGACCTGCGTATGACTGCCCGCCTGCACCCGTCGTGAGTCGACGGCGGAAAGCACATCGAACCGGCCCGGGTCGACTTGTTTGATCTCCAGCGTCGGACTGATACCGAGCATCTGGCGCAGATTCTCCTGCTGCTGTTTCTGCCAGGGCCGCGGACCGCGACGGCGATTGCCATTCTCATCGGGCGGCGGGGCATCGGCGTCGATGGGGGGAGGCACGTTGGCGGGGCGGGATTCTTCTTCCCGCCGGCGCATGCGTTCGAACCGCTCCCACTCCTTGGCCTGCTTCTCCGCCAGCAAGGCTTCGGGGTCGTCACTGGCTGCGGTGTTCAAGATCCAGAAGCCGGTGAGGTCGATGGGCTTCTTAGGCGCGGCCGCGTAATCCGCCAACGCCAGCACGGACCACAGGCACAGCACGAGGGCGCAGAGGGATCTTGTTAACAAGGGGAGCTCGGCTTTGCGCGAGTTATGGAAGATGAGTTTTAGGGTGCTGGGTCAGCTTAAAGATTGACCTCGGTTGGGGCAACCGCGTTCCCTCGGATGCGCCCCACGTAATCGCCTCCCCCCAGTTTCGAGCGACAGCAAGAAACGCCCAGCGCTCGTAGAGCGCGCCAGCTTGCGAACGAAGTTCGCTGGGCCGGACTCGGCTCAAACGTCTCGGCGGCGTCGGGAGGGTCTATCTCCTCCTGGCAGCCTCGAACAAGAGGGACCTTGTCGGGGCAGTGCGCCCAGGGATGGGACCAACGAGCCGCGCGATAGCGCGGCAAGGGGGGCACGGTGCCGGGAGGAGATAGACCCGCACGACGACGCATGCCACCGAGGCCTCTTACAGCAACGTCGAGGGTAAACACCAGGCGACGACGCTGACCACCGACGCCTCTGGCAGCAACGTCAACTCCTATCCGGCCCGCCCTTCCGACTCAAATACTCAACGATCGCCTTCCGATGCTCTGCGTCCGCCACGCCAGGGAACGCCATCGACGTCCCAGGCACAACCGCCGAAGGTTGGGCTAGAAACTTATCGAGGCGATCGGCGTCCCACGCCCCTTCCTGCGCCTTCATCGCCGCCGAATACTCGTCATACCCCTTCGCATCTCCGATCCGACGACCGACGACCCCAAACAAATCCGGTCCAATCCGATGCGACATTCCATCCGTCACAGTGTGACATCCCAAACACTGCGTCGCGAACAAACTCGCGCCATTCTGCTGAGCCGCAGGCTCCAATAAAGTGAGCGCCCAGTCATCGCTCCAGATCATGATGCGACCGTCCGGCATCGGCAGGATGTCACGTACTCGCTTATTCAACGCGATCGGCTCCTGCACGACGACTCGATCGTCGACGACCACCAATCGATAGAGCGACCGGCTCGACAGCGAACCCACCAGCAGATTGTCTTCCCAAATGGGAAACAACTTGCTGTTGAGAGTGGCAATGTCACACGCCCCGATGCTCGGCACCCACGCCATCGTCGGCTGTCGATAGCCGATGTGCTGGCCTTGGTGCTGGCTGCGGGGCCAGATGTTGGTGCCGTACTCGGTGCCGTAAGTCACATTGGGCCAGCCGTAGTTCACCTGGTCCTCCAACAGGTTGAGCTCGTCGCCGCCCTGTTCGCCGTGTTCCGTCAGCCACAGCTTGCCGTCGCGGGAGCGCGTAATGCCCTGGGGATTGCGGTGGCCCATGGAGAAGATGCGATGCTCGTGCGTGGCCAGGTCGATGAGGATGGTCTTGCCGAAATCCGTGGCCGGATCCTGCGCGAAGATCTGGGTCGATTCGACGCCGGAGAAGCCGGAGTCACCGACCGTCAGCAGCAGTTTGTTTCCTTCCAGCAGCAATAACTCGCCGCCAATCTCCTCGCCTCGGAACGGATTCTTACCTCGCTTGCGATCCGGTCCTTTGAGCGGCACACAAGGGGTGGTCTCAAACACCGTCGACCACTGCGCATTCGCAACGCTCTGCTCGAAAGTGGCCAAGGGCGCCGTCAGCTCGGACACGCGCGCGACGAAACATTCGTCCTTCGCATTCCAATAGTGATGAGAGGCGAAGACATGAACGTTGTCGCCCTCCACGCCAGCGACCACATCGGCAACCCGGAACCGCCACGTTTGCACCTTGGGCGGCCCCGCTTCGCGCCAGTCCATCGATCGCTTCGGTTGTCTCGACGAGCCGCCCATCGCCTTCGCGAACTCTTCACGATTCGCCGGCACCTGCGTCTGAAGCTCAGTGACTTTGAAACCATCGCGCGCGGCGGGCGCGTCGATTAGATATAAATGCCCGTCGCCGGTGCCGAGCAACACCCGATCGCCGATCATGGTCAAGCCGCCACCGCGCGTGGCAGGTTCAGGAATCCAGCCTTCTCTGATCGTCGCGCGCAACGGATAAAACGCCGTTGAAAAGAAAGCCTCGGTAGTAGTGTGAGCCGCTTTGGCCGAGCTATGGGCATTGCCGAACGCGTAGACCGTCAGCACACCCACACCGACGCCGATGGCCGCCACGGGAATGCGTCGCAGGCTGAGCGGGCTGATCGCCAGCGGCACCGTGACCGCCAGGACCAGGACCAAAGGAATCAGCAAAAAGCGGGGCAAGGAAATCGAGGCCGCCGCGGCAGCGATGAGAAACAAACTCAATACGGCGAAGGAGCGGATCAGGGCCTTGCCAGCGGTCGGCCAGCTGGCGATGCGATCCAGGAACAGCGACAGCAGACACGCCGCACCAAAGGCGCCGAGCGCCACCAGCAGCGCGAGCTTTTGCGGTCGTTGCAACGATCCCCACAGCTCCGCGTACTTCAACACCGGCAGCAGCAGCAAAACGAGCGCGCCACAGGCGTACCACGCCAGGCGCTGCCACAGAGGCGGATGCGCGTCGCTCAATCGAATCCCCGTCCTCGCCGTTATAGGAATCAGCTCAGGGCGTAACGCGAGCAGTGGGTCTTTGGATCCCGGCGACGAAAAATTATCACGCTAACTTATCAAAGGTTAGCGTCGAACCAGGCCAGCACGCGGGTCAGCACATCCTTGTGATGCTCGTACTCGTGCATCCAGTGCGGCTCGCGGGGATAGCGGATCATGGTCACGGGCTTGTTGAGATATCGCATGCCCACATACATCTGCTCGCCCAGATCGATGGGCACGCGGGTGTCCTGCTCGCCGTGGAGAATCAGGACGGCGCCCTGGACCTTGTCCAGAAAGCGGATCGGGGAATGCGCGTCGAGCTGCGCGTGATTGGTGAAGGGGTCGCCGAAGTAGCCGGTGATGAAGTCGGGGGTGTCGGTCGTCAGGCCCATTGCCGCCACATCGACCGGCGCCGCGCCGACGATGGCGGCCTTGAAGCGATCGCTATGAGTGACCGCCCAGGCGGACATGAAGCCACCGTAGCTCCAGCCGCCGATGCCCAGACGCGACGGATCGGCGATCCGCTGTTTGATCAACGCATCGACGCCGTCGATCACATCCTGATAATCGCCGCCGCCCCAATCGCCTTTGGCCGCCTTGGCGAACGCAGTGCCCTGCCCGTCCGAACCGCGCGGATTCGGCATAAACACGGCGTAGCCATGAGAGGCCAGCATCTGCGCCCACTCGTGCCACGAGCCGAGCCAGCCCGACCACCACGCCCACTCGGGCCCGCCGTGAATCTGCACAACCGTTTTCACCGGCGTGCCTGGCACATAGCCGGGCGGCGTGACGAGCACGCCATAAATAGTTTTGCCGTCGGTCGTCGCAGTCCACGAAATCTCGCGCGCCTCGCCGAGTTGCCACGACTCGGTCTGCGGATTGGTTTTGGTAATCGCCTTCTGCGTCTTGCCTGACATCACCCACACTTCCGGTGGCTGACGGAAGGCGCTGCCGACGTAGGCGACAGTCTTGCCATCGGCGCTCGCGCTGAAACCGTACGGGCCGACGTAGAACGCGTCGGCGACATGTTTGATGTCGCAGTTGCTCGCATCGAGCTGCGCGAAACCGGTGCGCGTGTTCTCGAACTTATGAACGAGCAGTGCTCGTCCATCGTTGTTCCATCGCATCTCGCCGAGCAGACCGGGATAGTTGTTGCCGCAGCTCGTGACCTTCCCGGAGCGGAAGTCATAAATGCGCGGCTCGGCACCGATGCCGTCGTCGAAAATCTCCGAGTACGCGAGTCGTTGACCGTCCGGCGACCATGCCGGCGCGATGGCAGCGGCACGCTTGGCGATGGGTGCGTTCAAACGTTTGTCGGCGACATCGAAAATCGCCACATCGGAGCGATACCAATGCGCATTGATGTCGGGTGTTTGAGCCGTGCGCAGCGCCAGTCGGGCGCCATCGGGCGACCACGACAGCAGGCTCACATGAATGTTTGCAGGCGTGACAGGCTCCGCCGAGCGCGAATGGAAATCGTAGATCCACACGCGTTGCATCTGCGGATGGGCATCGACCTCGACAGCATCTTGACGAAGCGCGATTCGCGCACGCACGTCGGTAGGCAGGGGATCAGAGGCCAGGAAAGCGATGCGTTGGCCATCGGGCGACCAACGCAAATCGGCGATGTCGCCGTCAATCTTGGTCAGCGGCTGCGCTTCGCCGCCATCGAGAGATAACAACCAGAGCTGTCGGCGCTGCTTGCCCGAATCCAAGGGATTCGCGCGGCTGGAAAGAAACGCGATACGACGGCTGTCGGGCGCCCAGCGCGCGTTGCCCGACTCGCCTTCGCCAATGACCAGCGCACGTTCCGGCTTGCTGCCGTCGGCGGGCACGAGCCACAAACTCGTGTCGTCGTGCTCGGCGCCGGACACTCGACGCAGCACCGAGTACACGATCGATTTGCCGTCGGGTGAGATCTGCGGATCGGTGACTTCGCGCAGATCGACGATGTCGACCGGCTCGATACGTTGCAGAGAAGCCGACGGCGATGCGGCTTGCGCAACCGCCGTCAGCAGTATCGATAGCCCAATGGCACGACCCAGTGAGATCAATGCATCTTCCAGTCGAACATGACGCCGATGGTACGCGGACGAATGATGAAGTCCTGCACACCCAGGCCGAAGTCGCCGTACCCGAACGTCACGCCGCGCTTGTCAGTCACATTGTTCACGAACGCAGTCACCCCGACGCTCGCGAACTGACCGCTGAAACGCAGATCCGTCTGACCGTACCCGTTGATGCGCAGATCCGGCGTCTGCAGCGATTGCGGCGCGTCCGTGAGATAGCGATGCGCCAGCGTGATCGTTGGATCCCACGAGTACGGCAAGCGCGCAACAGCCATCGCCGAGATCTGCCACTCCGACGCACCCGGCAATTGCTGGCCGTCTTGCAGGACCACGTTGGGCACCTGTTGGGGATTGCCGTTCTGATCGAACACGGTGCTGTAACTGATGACAGTCTGAGTGAGCTTCGCATCCAGATGCGTGACATTGAGCGAGAGGTCGAACGCGTCCGTCACGCGCCACAGCCCGCTGAATTCCTGACCGACGTTGCGCGCCTTGCCGGCGTTGGTGCCGTAAGTCACATTGTCGGGACGATACAGGCGCACCTGCAGATCGCTCCAATCGATCACGAACGCAGTGAGGTCCAGCTGCAAGCGGCGATCGAACGCGCTGGCGCGCATGCCGAGCTCGTAGTTCCACAACGAATC
The DNA here is from genome assembly GCF_042651805.1 of Steroidobacter flavus. Classification (NCBI taxonomy): domain Bacteria; kingdom Pseudomonadati; phylum Pseudomonadota; class Gammaproteobacteria; order Steroidobacterales; family Steroidobacteraceae; genus Steroidobacter; species Steroidobacter flavus. Next base: position 1,542,962 of record NZ_JBHSDU010000003.1, read on the forward strand.
GGTCTTCCAACCGGCCGGCGTGTTGAAGCCCGCCAGCGGGAAGATGGTGTTCGGATTGCCGAAGCGATAACCCTTCGACGCCAGTCCATACACCATCAGGTCGTCATCGCGACGCCAGGCCAGCGACAGCTTCGGCGCGAAACCGTCCTGGGTCTGATGGCCGTGCGGCAGAGACAACGAGCCGGGATACAGCACGCCGTAGTAAGTCGCGTCGCTGCTGACCTCGGTGTCGAACCAGCGGCCGCCGAACGTCAGTGTCCAATGATCGGTGAAACGATAGTTCGCTTCGCCGAATATGGCCTTTTCCTCGCCCTCGGTCTTGCCGACGCCCCAGTAGAACATGTCGCCGCGCAGGTCGCCCGGAGCGCGATGAACCGACAGGATCTGGTACGAGCCTTCGGAAGTGATGTAGTCCTTGGCGGTCTTGTCGGTCGACGTGCCCATCACACCGATGAGATAGTCGAACTTCTCGCCCTTCGGCGACGCCAGGCGCAACTCGTAGCTGCGGTTCAAGCTCTTGCCAGTGTCCTGGTACGGGGTCGGATTCGGCAGCACTTCGCCCGGCGTGTCGTCGTCGATCGGCGGCAACACGCCATAGAACGCGGTGTAATCGGTGGTCAGGTTGCGCTTCTTGTCGCTGTAGCCGACCAGCGCGGTCACGGTGCCGAAGCCCACGTCCTGATCGAGTCGCAGGCTGTGCAATTCCAGCTCATATTCCACCGGCTCGTTCACCAGAGTGTTGCGAATGAATTCGCCCTGCTCCGGATAGCGATAGCCGAAGTCCGGCGTGCGGTTCTTGTCGTAGAGACTGAGCAGCGAGATCTTGCTGCCTTCGGCCGGCGTCCACACCGCCGAGAAACGTCCGCCCTTTTTGGTCTCTTCGTTGCTCGCTTTGCGACCCGTGCCGATATTGTCGAGATAGCCCGCCTCAGTGCGATAGTAAGCAACGCCGCGAATCGCAAACGAATCGCTCAGCGGCACATTGAGCATGCCCTTCGCCGAATAGTTCGTATCGCCATCGCTGTGATGCGTGCTGCCGGCGGATGTTTGTACCGCTGCGTCGAAGCTTTCAGTGCTCGCTTCACGCGCGACAAAGTTGATCGCGCCGCCCAGCGCCGACGAACCGAACAACGTGCCCTGCGGACCGCGTAGCACTTCGACGCGTTCCACGTCGAACGCATCGACGTCGGGAATTGCGATGGCATAGCCCGGCTCGGTGAGCGGAACTTCGTTGATGTAATAACCCGTGGGTCCCTGTCCCTGATCCTTACCCACCGAGGTGCCGACGCCGCGAATGATGGCGGTCGAATCGCCGAGCGGACCGGCGTTGAACACCACACCGGGCGTGCGCGTCAGATAATCCTGAAAGCTCTGCGCGCCGATCGCTTCGAGCTGCGCCCCAGACATCGCGGACACCGAGCCTGCGATGTCACGAGCACGCTCGGGACGCTTGGTCGCAGTAACGATCACTTCGTAAAGCGATTCGGTCGTATCGGCAGCGCCACCAGGACCCGACGCCGTGGCAGTGCTGCGAGCAGGTGCCGGCGGCGACTCGGCTTGAGTCAGCATCAGACGCACGGCCGGGCCGCTCTGCGAATCGGAGGTCGGACGCGACGTCACATTCGACATGTCGCGCACCAGGATCGCGTTGGAATCCGTGACGCTGTAGGTCAGGCCGGTGTCGGCCAGGATTTTCTTCAACGCATCCAGATCGTCGAAGCGACCGACGACGCCGTGCGTCAGCTTGCCTTGGGTCAGCTCGGGCGCGAAAAAGATTTCGCGATTGCTCTGGAAGGCGAACGCCTTGAGCGCGCTGCCCAGATCCTGCGCTTCGATGTTGAAGGTACGCGGCTCGACGCGGTTTGCGGCCACGGCCTGCGACAGGCTCGGAGCACTGCCTGCGGCGGCCAGCACGCAAGCAATAATCGCCTTCAGATGCGGACGAGCCGCAGCCTTGTTCTGCATGAACCTACTCCCCATTCTGGTGTTGTGTGACCAGTAAGACGCAGGCGATTGCAAAACTGTTAAGCGGAAAATGCGTGGGCGGTTACTGCCCGGACGTCAACAGGATGCGCGACTCGTCGCGGCTGGCGATCTGTAACGGGTAATGACCGGTGACGGTTTCGACGAAGCTCTCGCTGTGCCCCGCTTTGAACACGCCGCTCACCCGCAACTGGCCGAGCGCCGGGTCGGCCAACTCGATGCGCGTCGAGGAGTAACGATTGATTTCGGCGATGGCCGCGTCGAGCGTGTCGTTGTCGAACACGACCTGACCCTGACGCCAGCTCACCACCTTCGCCACATCCGCCTTGCGCTTCTCGGCCGGCGCATCGTCGGAGGAAATCAGCGCTTCGCCGGCCACGAGCAATTCCGGCATCGGCGGCGCGCTGATCAAGCGCGCCAGCGGCGACAGGATGGGCTCGACCGACACCTTGCCTTCAGCCAGCGTGACCTGCACCGAGTCGCGACTATCGAGCCGCACATCGAAGGCCGTGCCGAGCGCCGTCACGCGACGATTGCCCGCCTCGACCACGAACGGACGATTCGGATTCTTCGCGACCTGGAACCAGGCCTGACCCGCGAGCAAGCGCACGTTGCGCTGTTCCGGCGTGAAGCGAATTTCGACCCGACTGTTGGTGTTCAACACCACGGAGGAGCCATCCGAGAGCGTGATGTTGGAGCGCTCGCCGACAGCTGTGCGAAACGCGCCGCCTTCGGTCGTCGTGCCCATGATCATGGCCGAACGCGCCGCCGGGTCGTCTTTGAACAATGGATTGACGAAGTACGCAATCGCGACTGCCACGCCGACTACAGCAGCGGCCGCCGCGAATCGGAAGAAGCGCAAACGATGAGTCGCGCTCAACGCCTCACGACGCAATTTCAAGACGCGCGCATCCACCCGGGCTGACGCAAGCGCCCCGCAGGTGCGCTCGACAGCCTCGAACGCCGGTTTGTTTCGCGGGTCAGCCGCCAACCAAGCGTCGAACTCGGCGTAAGCCTGCGCCGAAGCGTCCTCGTCCAGGCGAGTGTGCCAATCCGCGGCCGCGGCGTAAGCATCGTCGTGGAGCGGTTCCATGCTCACCTGTCCAACCCCCGCGCCATGTGTTCCTTGGCACGCCGCAAATGAAAACGCACTGTCTCGACACTGATCTGCAGGCTGGCTGCGATCTCCTCCTGTTTCATACCTTCGTACAGACGCAACACGAACACCTGGCGGGTGCGCGCAGGCAGCTCGAGCAACGCCCCGAGCGCCCGATCGAGCAGCTGCCTGCCCTGTAAGACGCGCTCCGGCGAAAAATCGTTAGTGGGAAGCTCGCAATTTTCGAGCGGATCGTGATCCGAGGCGTGCCGCACGGCCCGGCGGCGCACCCGATCCCGAATCACATTGGCCGCGACCTGGAAGACATAACCTTCCAGATACTCGATGTCGGAGAAATTCGGCCGATGCGCCAGGCGGATGAAGACTTCCTGCACCAGGTCGTCGATGTCGTAGCTTTCGCGGATGCGCTTTTCGAAATAGCTGGTCAAAGGGCGGCGATAGCGCCGGTCCAGATGCACCAGAAATTCCACCGAGTCGGCCGCGGCAGGCGCGACGGGCTCGGGAGCAGCGACTTGTTTGCGCCAGCGAAACATCGAGGCCAGGAAATAGTTTCAGGCGAGAGTTTGTCGCCTGAGCTTAGAGCCGCGGCCGGCCCGGGAGCAAGCGGCAGCTCAATCCTCGAGCTCGATCCAGGTCGGCGCGTGATCGCTCGGCTTCTCCCAACCGCGCACGTCGCGATCGACCCCGCCCGCCTTGAGCCGCTTCAATGCCGGCGCGTTCAACAGCAGATGATCGATGCGTAGACCGGCGTCGCGGCCGTAGGCGTTCCGGAAGTAATCCCAGAAGGTATAAATCGTTGCATCCGGATGCAGATGCCGGATCGCGTCCACCCAGCCTTGCTCGACGATGCGGCCAAACGCCTCGCGCGTCTCGACGCGAAACAGCGCGTCGTCAACCCAGCGCTCGGGCTTGTAAACATCGTTGCCGGTGGGAATGACGTTGTAATCGCCGGCCAGCACGACCGCATTGCCGCTGCCGATCAGCTCGGCCGCGTGCACCCGCAGGCGTTCGAGCCACCGAAGTTTGTAATCGAACTTCTCGCCCGGCGCCGGATTGCCGTTGGGCAGATACAAACATCCGATGACCACGTCCTTCACGACCGCTTCAATGTAACGGCTATGGGAGTCTTCGGGATCGCCCGGCAATGCGCGACGAATCTCAGTAGGCTCGCAGCCTTTACTGAGAATGGCGACGCCGTTGTAACTCTTCTGCCCGTGCCAGATCACGCCGTAGCCCAATTCGCGAATCGCGGCTTCGGGGAATTTTTCCGACGGCGTCTTCAACTCCTGCAGGCAGGCGACATCGGGCGATGTTTCCTGCAACCAGCGCTGCAGGCTGGGCAACCGGGCGTGAACGCTGTTGACGTTGTAAGTGGCGATCCGCATGTCTATGTTCTCTCGTCGAAAGCAGCCGAGGCCTTTTCGACATCAGCCCTTCGCGACGAACGCGTCGATGTTGCGTGCCAGAACCACCATCGGCACATCGCCGCCCATCACCACGGCGTCGTTGAACTTGCGGAAGTCGAACTTGGTGCCGAGCGCCGCTTGCGCTTTCTTGCGCAGACGGTTGATCTCGCTGTGGCCCACTTTGTAGCCGCACGCCTGGCCCGGCCATGCGCAATAGCGATCGACCTCGCTGCTGACTTCGTCGATGCCCGAACCGTTGGTGCGCGCGAACCACTCGATGGCTTGCTGCCGCGTCCAACGTTTCGCGTGCAAGCCCGTATCGACCACCAGACGACACGCACGGAATGCGATGGATTGCAGATAGCCGAGCCGACCGAACGGATCGTTGTCGTAAACGCCGAGCTCGGACGCGAGCTGTTCCGCATACAGCGCCCAACCTTCGGCGAACGCATTGAACGCGAGCAGCGACCGGAACAGCGGCAGCTTGAATGTATATTCGCCCTGCCACACGTGACCGGGAATGGACTCGTGATACGTCAGCGTCGGCAACGCGTACGTGGTCCAGAGCTTGGTCGTGTGCAGATTGATCCAGAACTTGCCCGGCACCTTGCCATCGATCGTACCGGCACCGCCGTAGGCACCCGGCGCGCCCGGCTCGACTTCCGGCGCCATGCGCTGGATCTCGAAATTGCCCGGCACGAGCGTCGCAAAGGCGCGCGGCAATCGCTTGCGCATGTCGGCAACTCGATCGTGCAGCAGGGTCATGATCTGCTCGCGACCTTTGTCGTTGTCGGGGAACAGGAAACGTTCCTGCTTGCCGAGCGCGGTCATGCGCTCGCCCACCGTTCCTTGCGTCAGGCCCTGGGCTTTGAGGATCACATCCATTTCCGACTGCAACGCGCGCAACTCTTCCTGACCGAGCTGATGAATCTGCTCCGGCGTCATGCGCGTCGTCGTGCCCGCACTCAACGCCCAGGCGTAGTACTCATCGCCGCGCGGCAACTTCCACACACCCGCGTCGCTCGTGGCTTTCTTGCGATGGGCTTCCAGTTCGGCGAGCTGACGCTGCAGCGCTGGCGCAATCTTGTCCTTCGCGATCTTCGTGGCCTTGGCCGCGTAGTCGCCCTTCATGTTCTTGGTGCGATTCGCCAGCGAGGTGACCAGCGACCATTCGGCAATGTTTCCATTGCTGGCCAGGCGAAGTTGCTTGAGCGTCTTGTCGAGCAGGAAGTCCGGCGCAATCACGCCCTGCGCGGCCGCCGAGTGCAATCGGCCGGTCTCGCCTTCGATTTGTCCCGCATAGGCTTCGAGCCGGGACAGATAGGCATCGGCATCCGCCGGCGTTTCCACCGTGTGTCGAGTGTCGAGCAGACTCGGGATTTCGAGGAACGCACCGGTGTTCTGCGCGACCACATAGGGCGCGTTCCGATACGACCAGTTCTGATTCAGCGTAGAGACATCGCCATACGGAAAACGGAAGCCTTCGCTGGCGAACTCATGCGACGTGCGCATCACGTCCACGTCGACGCGAGCGGCATCGCTGAGATTCGACGTGTCGATGGCCTTCAGTCGCTGCAGGCGTTTCGCGACCCGCTGCGCGATGGCGTGCTGGCCCTCGGCGGAACGATCCGTCAGCTTCGACTTCAACGCCGCGCGCGTCCCGGTATCGATGCCCAGACCCGTCGCGCTTTCGGGATAGTCGACCAGCAACTCTTCGGCCAGCTCGGCGAGCAAGGCCTCGGTGGTCTTGTCGGCGCCGGACGGACTGTTGGCCTGAACGCTCGCTGGCAGATTGGCCACGGCCAGAGCGGCACCGGTTCCCACTATGAAATCGCGACGGCTGGCGGTCATCGGCTGGGTAGTCCTCTGGTCAAAAGGATAAAGCCTGCCCCGCGGCAACGAAGCCGGGTCAAGGTGAGGAAGGCTATCCGAGGGAGGGTGGAGCGGGGTACGGGAATCGAACCCGTCGCTCATGCTTGGGAAGCATGGGTATTACCACTATACGAACCCCGCGACTGGGGCCGATTCTAGCCCAGCTCCGCCCCGACCAGAAAGACTCAGAAAGTGCTGCGTAGGCTCAGCACGAAATTACGGGGCGGCGCCGTACCAATTGCCCCGGTCCGATTCTCGCCCACCGACTCGTAATAGGTCTTGTCGAGAATGTTCTCGACGTTGACGCCGCCGGAAAGCCTGAGTCCGGACAGCCCGCCGCCATGGCCCGCCGCGCCGAAATCGTAGCTGGTCCGCAACTTGTACAGACGTTCCGGCTGAATCGACAGAAAGGGGCGGCCCTCGCTCACGCCATAACCGCGGCCGTCGTTCTTCGTGCGACTCCGGACAGGGACTGCTGGCCGAACAGGGTGAACGCGCCGGCAAGCGTGGCCTCCGCGGAGACCTGGTCGCTGCCGAAGTCGTTATACGATCCGACCATTCGCAAGCCGCGGTTATCGATGTGAGATTCCAGAGGTGAGCTCAGGGACCGCACGCCGGCCAGCGGCGGTATACTGCCAAACCCTCCATTCAACCCGCCGATCTTCCGTGGCTCTGAGATTCGATTTACGTGACCTGGAACTGTTCGTGGCCGTGGCCGATGCGGGCAGCATCGCGCGTGCCGCCGAACGTTCCCACACCGTCGCTTCGGCGGTGAGCAAGCGCGTCTCTGACCTGGAAGACAACTTGGGCTGTCCACTGTTGCTGCGCGGGGCGAAAGGCGTCGAACTGACCGCGGCCGGCCATGCGTTGCTTGCAAGAGCCCGGGTCCTGCTGCATCAGGCGGCACAGCTGGACGATGAGATGCGCCGTCATGCCTCGGGCACGCGCGGCTACGTGCGGATGTTTGCAAACATTTCCGCCATCGTTGAATTCCTGCCGGACGCACTGGCCTCGTTCGCCCGACAGCATCCCGACATTCATGTTCATCTCGAAGAGCATGTGAGCTCAGCCATCGCCGCCGCGGTCGCCGACAACTCCGCCGATCTCGGCATCGTGAGCGAGCTCCCCGCCATCGACGGTCTCACCACGGTGCCTTTCAGAAATGACGATCTGGTGGTGGTGTTGAAGCCCGATCATCCCCTGGCGAAACGCAGCTCGTTGTCGTTCGCGGAATTGATCGATCAACCGTTTGTCGGTTTGCATGCCGGCAGCTCGTTACATCGTTTGCTGACACGCGCGGCGACCGAGGTGGATCGATCGTTGAACTGGCGCGTGCAAGTCACCAGCTTCGACGCCGCCTGCGCCATGGTTGCCTCCGGTCTCGGCGTCAGCATCGTGCCCCGAGCCGCAACCAGTGCTTACATCCGCTCCCTGTCACTTGCCTCCGTGCCGCTGACCGATCCGTGGGCACACCGACAATTGTTCCTTTGTATTCGCACCGGGGCGCCGCTGCACTCGGCTGCCAAATCGCTTTACGACCATTTGCAAGCTCACGCCGTCCAGAAATGACCTCGGAAGATAGAGAAGCCCCGTCTCGAGATAACGAAGCGACGCCGCCGTCGCGTCGAAGCATCCGCAGCTTTGTGATCCGCGGCGGCCGTCAAACCGCTGCTCAAGAGCGCGCCATGGCCGAGCTGTGGCCGCGCTATGGCGTCGAGTTCAATGCGCAGCCGGTTGATCTGGATCAACTGTTCGGGCGTCAGGCACCGCGCATGCTGGAGATCGGTTTCGGTGCCGGCGAAGCTTTGCTGGCGTTTGCGCAGGCGCATCCGGAGCTGGATTGCATCGGCGTGGAAGTTCATAAACCCGGCGTCGGTCACCTGCTGCTGGGCGCGGAAACTGCCGGGCTGACCAATCTGCGGGTCATCTGTCACGACGCGGTCGAGGTGTTACAACAACAACTCGCGCCCGCGTCCATCCAGCTGATCCATATTTTCTTCCCCGATCCCTGGCACAAGAAACGCCATCACAAGCGCCGCCTGATCCAGCCCGAGCTGGTGGAATTGCTGGCGCGCGTGCTGGCGGTGGGCGGTAAACTGAGACTCGCGACCGATTGGGAACATTACGCCCTGCAGATGCGCGAAGTCATCGATGCTTCGACGTCGTTTACAAACGACGCGGCCGACACCGGCTTCGTCACCCGTAACGAGGAGCGCCCGCTCACGCGCTTCGAGCGTCGCGGCCATCGGCTGGGCCACGGTGTCTGGGACCTGAGCTACACCCGCATCGTCACACCCTCACAATAAAGTCACATTTCATCTTGCTAGCAAAAAATTCAAAGCGCGCCGCTTGACGCCTTGCAGAAAAAATCCCACTTGAATCCAGCGTGGCGCAGGACTAAAAGAAACCTCGACATTTACGCGCATGTCTCATGACGCATGGATGCTTCCGCAAGGATGCTCCTTACTCCTGCTGGAGGATGGTCAATGACTTCGCCGAGCCCCGTCGTGGGTGACTGGTATCGCCGCCTCAATGGCACGCTGATCGAAGTGGTCGCGGTCGATCGCGACGATGGCACCGTGGAAGTACAGCACTTCGACGGCACGCTCGAAGAGTTCGATCTGGAAGCTTGGGAAGAGCAGGACTTCGAAGAGGCGCAGGCGCCCGAAGACTGGACCGGCTCGGTCGATGTCGAGCCCGAGGACTATGACTCCGAGCGTGAGATTACCGCGGCCGGCTCCTGGGTCGATCCGCTGATGAGCCTGGATCGCTCGGAAGCTTCGGGTTATTCCGAGTGGCCGGCGCCGCGCGATCTCTGAGCCAACGCATTCCTGATGTTTCTTAATTCAGCCCGCGCTCACGCGCGGGGCTGATCCAACAGTTTGATCTTCTCGCGCATCAGCCACACCAGCAGCAGGCCGGGCATGGCCAGCAGCACGCTGACGACGTAGTACGTCGGCCAACCGGAATGGTCCGCCAGATAGCCGGCCGGACCGCCGAGCAAATATCGGGGCGTCATCGCGATCGCCGACAACAGCGCATATTGAAACGCGCTGTAACGCACGTCACACAGCGCCATGATGAGCGCGACCGATGCGATGTTGCCCATCGCACCGGCGACGTTGTCGATGCTCACCGCCACGATCATCAGCGGGTAGCTTTTGCCTGTCAGGGCCAACGCGTAGTACAGGAAGTTCGACGCCGCCTGCAGCGCGCCGAAGATCAACATCGATTTCAGCAAACCCAGCCGCACCATCGCGACGCCGCCGAGAATCGCACCGACCACCGCACTGGCCGTGAACAGCGCCTTCAACACCAGTGCAATCTCGGTCTTGGTAAATCCCACATCCATCATGAACGGCGTGAACAGTCGAAGCGCGAAGGCATCGCCGACCTTGAACAGGATCACCAGAAAGATGAAAGCGATGGCGCTCGGCGTGCCCAGCAGCTCGCGCAAGGGAACGACCAGCGACTCTTTCAGCGTGCGCGGCGGCTGATGCTCATAGTGCGGCTCAGGCGCGAGCAGCGTGCCGAAACAGAACGCGGCCATCACGGCGGCGAGAATCAGGAACGCCGGTTTCCATCCGAAGTAGTCGGCGACCACCAATGCGAATGCCGCCGCGATCCAGGCCGAAGTGCGATAGCCAAGATTGTTGGCTGCGGCCGCCAGCCCTCGCTCGTTCGGTTGCGCGACATCGGTTCGATAAGCATCGATGGCGATGTCTTGAGTCGCCGAGAAGAACACGATGGCGACAGCGCACACCGCGATGGGGGTGAGCGAGACCTCCGGGCTTTGCAACGCGAACAGTCCGATGGCCAGCGCCAGGCACAGCTGCATGAGGACGACCCAGCCGCGCCGGCGGCCGAGAAATGGCAACGGATACCGATCAATGGCCGGTGCCCACAGAAACTTGAGCAGATAAGGCAGCGCGACGTAGGAAGCCAGGCCGATGTCGGTCAGGCTCGCGCCGCTATCCTTGAGCCAGGCCTGTAGCGCGCTTTCGGTGATCTGATTCGGAAAACCCGAAGCGGCGCCGAGCACCATGATGGCGACCATCTTCGGACTGGCCAGGATGTCGCGCCATTTCGGCTTCGCTGCCGCCGGCGCCTGTGTTGAACTCGCTGCCACTGTGCTCATGGCGGGCGATTATAGAAGGCCCGCGCCGGACGTTGACCGCGTGAGTCACGAAATCAGGCGAGATCTCTATCCGATGCCGAGCGCAAATCGACTACCATCTTTCGCCATGCGCTCATTCATCGATCTTTGTCTGCAGCTCGGCGTGCTCCGCTTCGGCGAATTCAAGCTCAAATCCGGCCGGGTGAGCCCGTACTTTTTCAACTCCGGCCTGTTCCATTCGGGACGGGCGCTGGCGGAGCTGGGGCGCGCCTATGCGCAGGCGATTCAGACTGCCGGCCTCGAGTTCGATGTGCTGTTCGGCCCCGCCTATAAAGGGATTCCGCTGGTGGCGACCACTTCGGTCGCGCTCAACGATCAGCATGGCCGCGATGTGCCCTGGGCCTTCAACCGTAAGGAAGCCAAGGCGCATGGCGAAGGCGGCAATATCGTGGGTGCGCCGTTGCGCGGTCGGGTGCTGATCGTCGACGACGTAATCACCGCGGGCACGGCGATCCGCGAAGCCATCGATATCATTCGCAGCGCCGGCGCACAGCCTGTCGGCGTCATGCTTGCGCTGGACCGGCAGGAACGGGGTCAGGGCGCCCTGTCGGCCGTTCAGGAAGTGGAACAGACATTGCAGCTGCCGGTGAGCAGCATTCTGCGCCTGACCGATCTCATCGATTACCTGAAACGCAGCGGAGATGCGACACAGCTGGCGGCAGTCGAACGATATCGCAGCGAATATGGCGTGTCTGACTGAGGTGACCTGGCCATTCCATGTGACCAGAATTGTCCAAAGTTGACCGAACGGTGCCCTACGGCACAATAACCTTCCAGGGCTCAAGGGGAAAAATTCACACCGATGCGCGGGATTCGCACACTGACCCTCATCGCTGCGACATTCGCATCGGTGTCCGCTTTCGCTGCGCAAAAGCAGAAGCAGAGCGACGCCGCGTATTACCGTTGCAAGGACGCCCAGGGACAACAGCTCTATGGCGACAGCATGCCGCCGGGCTGCGTCGGCCAGGACACCGAGGTGCTGAGCTCCAGCGGCAATGTAACCCGCGTGATCGAGGGTGACCGGAGCAAGGCCGCCCGACTGGTGCGCGAAGCCTCCGAAAGCAAGGAACGGAAGCTGAAAGAAGAGCGCGATCTGCGCGATCGCATGCTCCTGGAAACCTACCTGAGCGTGGAAGACATCGAACGGCTGCGCGATCAACGTCTCGAGATGCTGGTTGCGCAAAACCGCGCCACCGAGCAGACCATCTCCAACATGCGCGAGCGGCAGAGCCGGCTGGAGAACCAGATCGCGCGCTTCAAGCCTTACAACGAGAAACCGAACGCGCCGCCGCTGCCCGACCACCTCGCTGAAGACATGGTCAACACCGTGAACAGCATGAAGGTGTATCAGGAATCCCTGGAAAAGAACCTGGCCGAGCAGGCGGAGCTGAAGTCGAACTTCAGCGCCGACATCAAGCGCTTCAAGGAACTGAAAGGGATCCGCTAGCCGCGGCCGGAGCTGCCGAAGCCGCCGGCGCCACGCTCGGTGGCGACGAATTCATTCACCACGTCGAACTCGACCTGCAGCACCGGCACCACCACCAGCTGTGCGATCCGCTCGCCCGGCTGAATCGTGAACGTGCTCTGCCCGCGATTCCAGCACGAGACGAAGATCTGGCCCTGATAGTCCGAGTCGATCAGCCCCACCAGATTGCCGAGCACGATGCCGTGCTTGTGCCCCAGCCCCGAGCGCGGCAGCACGATGGCCGCATAGCCCGGATCCTGCAGATAAATCGCGATGCCCGAGGGAATGAGCTGCGTATCGCCGGGCTTTAATTCCAGCGGCGCATCGATACAGGCGCGCAGGTCCACCCCCGCCGAGCCCGAGGTCGCGTATTGAGGCAAGGGATAGTCGCGACCGATCCGAGGATCGAGCACACGAATCTGCAAGCGACGGCGGGCGCCATCGCCGGAGGTTCCATCAGCGGGCATGAGCGGCAGTTAAAGCAGGCGTTGGGTTTTGGTTTTGAGTTTCGCCGCGGGAGCGATAGCGCTCGGCGATCAGTTCCACCAGCTGACGAGCCAGGGCCGCTTTGCTGGTGAGCGAGAGCTCGCGCTTGCCGTCCTTCCAATACACCGTCAGCGCGTTGTCGTCCTTATCGAACGCCAGGCCGTCGCCGACTTTGTTGGCGGCAATCATGTCGAGGTTCTTGTTGGCGAGCTTGGTGAGCGCGTTGCGCTCGACGTGCTCGGTCTCGGCCGCGAAGCCGACCAGGAACGGATGCGATTCGTTACGAGAGACCGTGGCGAGCACGTCGGGAGCCCGGGCCAGCGCGAGATTGAGTGTGTCGCTGGTCTTCTTGATCTTTTCGCCGGCGATCTCACGACAGCGATAATCGGAAACCGCGGCCGCGGCGATGAAAATATCCGCGCCGACGACGTTGCTCTGAACCGCGCTCAACATTTGTTCGGCGCTTTCCACATCGACGCGCTCGACACCTCGCGGCGTTGGAATCTGCACGGGGCCGCTCACCAACACGACGTGAGCCCCCGCTTCGCGCGCCGCTTCGGCGACCGCATAACCCATCTTGCCGGAGCTGCGATTGCTGATGAATCGCACCGGATCGATCTTTTCGCGCGTCGGGCCCGCTGTGACAACGACCTTCAACCCTTGCAGCGGACCGGCGCCACCGCGGGTCGTGAAAACCTCGGCCGCGATTTGCGTCGGCTCGAGCATGCGCCCGACGCCAACTTCGCCACACGCCTGCTCACCACTCGCCGGGCCGAGCACGCGCACGCCGCGCTCTTTCAATACACGAACGTTTGCTTGCGTGGCGGGATTCGCCCACATCTGACGATTCATCGCCGGCGCGATCGTGATCGGCGCGGTGGTCGCGAGGCACAGCGTCGTCAACAGATCCTCGGCGAATCCGTGAGTGAGCTTGGCAATGAAGTCGGCCGTGGCCGGCGCGATCACAATTTCGTCCGCCCAGCGCGCCAGCTCGATGTGCCCCATCGCCGCTTCGCCGCTCTCGTCCCACAAGTCATCGCGCACCGGTCGGCCGGACACGGCTTGGAATGTGAGCGCCGTGACGAATTGCTGAGCCCCACGTGACATCACGACCTGGACTTCGGCGCCCTGATCCATCAATCGGCGCACCAGGTCCGGGCTCTTGTAAGCCGCGATACCGCCCGTGACACCCAGAAGAATTTTGCGAGGCTGCGAGCTCATGAACCCGATTATGGGGGCGACCCGGGAGCCCGGCAAACGTCGCTGTCGCATAGAGCCATTCCGCGCGGATATGGCGCGCAGCCGGCCTGTCTGGCGCAACTTGGCAGCGAAAAGCGCGCAGGTCGCCGCTAAAATACCGTAAATCAGGGGTTTGGAAGCGGCGAGACCATCAGCCGCGGTCGCTGGTAGAACGAGGCAGAGGCGATGCGATCCAGCGGCAACACTCTTTGAAATTCTGCCCACCGCGATTCCGCCCATTGAGATTTCGCCTGCCCGTCCTCGGGCAGGAGATACACCTCCGGGTAGAAGTTGGTGAGTTCGACGCACAACTTGTCCTCGGTGCGATAGCCGCTCATGGTCGGATAAATCACAACATAGGGGTCTTTGTTGCCGCGAATGGCAACGGCTTTGACTGTGCCCACATAGACCTTACGGTCATGGGTGCTCAGCACGACCAGGCTCTTCCGGATGGTCGCCGCATAAAACAATCGCTCGAGTTGCGACGGGCCTTTGCCCAGTGCGTAGCGAGTTTCTGCAACATCCCTGGTGTAGACGCAGTTGATGAGCAACGCCAGGCCGATACCGAGCAGGCACGCGACAAACGCACTTCCCAGACCAGACGCGGCGGCCGACTGAGACACCGGTTTGGTTACGGCGTGCCAGAAACCCACCACTTCGCCTTGGTATTCGAGGAAGAAGTGCAGCAGCGTGGCGACGAACAGCGCGCTGGCCGAGATTCGAATCAACGCCGTCCCCCAGGGGATCGCGCCGAATTTCGCGAATCGCTGCGCGGCCCAGGCCAAGGCTACCACCGCTGCCATCCCATACAGTCGCAAATCCAGGCCAAGGACCCGCGACGAAAGCGTCGACAGCAACGGATCGAGCTGCAGAAAAAAATAGCCCGCCAGCACCGCGGCGACGATACCCAGCACCGCTTTCAACTTGTGAGCATCGATGACGCTGCTATGAATCGTATGCGTTGCAAACAAGATCATGAAACCGAGGGCCAACGCCCCCACCAGCGGACAAGTGGCCGCCGCGAACAGCTTGAGCTGAACAGCCTGGTAATCTCGAAAAACTTCCTGAAACAAATACACCGAGATGCGACCGGTCAACAGCAGGCCCAGGCCGATGGCGGCAGACCAGAACAGAGCCACTTGTGGAGACTCCACGGGCGCCCGGTGCGATGTCCCGTTGAACAACCCGTAGAAAAGAAAGCCGCCGAGCAGCGGCAGAAATAGCGTATTGAGAGTCACGACCTGCCGGCAGCAACCACTTTATCGTTGCGCCTCTTTCGCGTTCCGGCGCCGTCCCTCCTGAAGCTTGGCAACCCGCGCCAGCTCCGCCTGAACCTCCCTCGAACCGAGCACACGCGTCACATTGAATTTGACGTCACCGGACGGACCGAAAGTCATCACCTCACGCCTGTCGCGGCCCGGGTCCAGCAGATTCACGAATAGCGCAGACCACTCCTTCCAGCTTCTAGGCATGTCGACTCGCAATTGGAAGTTAGGGAATAAAAGCTTCTAAACCGTTCGCCGACATCCGTGCGTGATCACCGACTCACTCTAACATCGTGCTCAGGGCGAATGTGATGTGTATCACGTACTGCAACCCTGTATTTACTCGGTAGTGGGCGCGATATCCGTCCACTGCCTACAGCAAACAAAAACTCACGACGCAGCAGGCGCAGCAGGCGCAGCAATCGCAAACCCTACCGCAACTCAGCCGTGTCGAAGCTGCCTATTTCCTTCAAAGCAGCGAGAAAGCCGCATCACGCGGATTCACGCATACGACACACTCATTGACCGGACGAGGACCGCATTGGAGCCAAGGAATGTCGATGTCGATACGCGACTGGCCGGAGCACGATCGGCCGAGAGAGAAATTGCTCAAGATCGGCGCGGGCAGCCTAAGCGAGGCGGAACTGCTCGCAATCCTGCTCGGTACGGGTATCCGCGGTCGGAACGCGCTGGAGCTGGCCAGGGATCTCATCGCCGATTTCGGCTCGTTACGAGCCTTCCTGACTGCGGACAGGACGCGCGCATGCAGGGCCCGCGGGTTCGGGCCGGCTCGCTATGTAGTGTTACAGGCGGCGTTGGAGCTGACTCGCCGGCATTATCAGGAATTGATGACGGTCGGCTCTGCCCTCGAGAATCCGCGCGCCACCCGCGAATTCGTGCAACTCCGGCTGCGAGACCTGCCCTACGAGGTGTTCTGCTGTCTGCTCCTGGACAGCCGCTACCGGGTCCTGGGTTTCGAGGAGCTGTTTCGGGGGACTATCGACGGCGCGATCGTTCATCCTCGGGAAGTGCTTCGACTGGCCCTATCGCGCAATGCCGCCGCGCTGATCCTCGTTCACAATCACCCCTCCGGCATCGCCGAGCCCAGCCCGGCGGACCGGAACATCACGGTGCGCCTGAGGGACGCGCTGGCCCTGGTGGACATCAAGGTTTTAGACCATTTGGTGGTCGGAGACGGGGTGTGCGAGTCGTTTGCCGAGCGCGGCTGGCTGTAACGAAACGCCTTTCAAGCATTTTCGGGGCGCGGACGACTTCCCTAAGCCCGCTCCGGCTGGTATAAAGCGCGACTCGTTTTTAGGCCCCCGGTCTACGTGCCGGCGTGCCTCAGATTAGGAAATCCGCCATGTCCAGAGTCTGTCAGATCACCGGCAAGGGGCCGTTGACCGGTAACACCGTGTCACACGCCAACAACAAGCGTCGTCGCCGCTTCCTCCCCAACCTGCACGTGCAGCGTTTCTGGGTCGAGAGCGAGCGCAAGTTCGTCAGCCTGCGCGTGTCCACCCGCGGCCTGCGCACCATCGAGAAGAAGGGCATCGACGTCGTCGTTGCCGAGCTGCGCGCCAAGGGCGTCGCGGTCTAACCGGTAGGAGCCAGCCATGCGCGAAAAGATCAAGCTCGTGTCCACTGCCGGCACCGGCCACTTCTACACCACCACCAAGAACAAGCGCCTGCATCCGGACAAGATGGAAGTGCGCAAGTTCGACCCGAAGGCCCGCAAGCACGTGGCCTATAAGGAAGCGAAGATCAAGTAAGAACGCTTGCCCGCTGGCGGCGGGCCGCTGTTCCGAATGATTGAAGGCCCACCTCGGTGGGCCTTTTGCTTTGGTGGGGAAATAACAGTCGGCGGGCGCGGTCGGCGACTCAAATAAAAGGCCCGCCTTTCGGCGGGCTCTTCGGTTGGCGGTGAGGCCAACCCCTGGAGATCAGACGGCGTGGGGCTGCAGCGGCATCGAGTAGCTGCGCAGCGTGTTCGCGAAGTCCTGAAGCACCTTGATCCGACTGGCTTCAGCCTGTGCGATCAGCTCCCGCAGGTGCTGAATGAGCTTTTCATTGCTCATGTTCGCCCCGCTCCACATCACGGCAAGCCGCTCGCGGAATTCATGGACGGTCTTGAGCGTCTGGTTGGACGCCAGCACTTCGCTCAACCGTGACTTCGCATTCACGTCCAGCAAGGCGGGCTCGCGAACCAGCAGCTTGCGGACCCGGCTGCTCAACGCCCCACCGGCATTACGCAGCTCTTCCCGGAACACCGGCAACGTCACGTGGCGGGTGTAATCGCGCAAGACGTGCATTCGATTCACGATCACCGCACGCACGTTCTCCAGATCGATATGCACGCGCGGCTCGACCTTCACCGGCTCCGGCGCCGTGCGCAGGACGCGGGCCAGGCCCAGCATTCTGAAGATGCGGATGTAGAGCCAGCCGATATCGAATTCCCAGCGCTGCACCGAGAACTTCGCCGAGCTCGGGAACGCATGATGATTGTTGTGGAGCTCTTCGCCGGCGAGCAGGAAGCCCCAAGGCATCACGTTGCGGGCCGCATCGGCGCACTCGAAATTGCGGTAGCCGTAGTAATGACCCACGCCGTTGACGACGCCGGCCGCGAGCAGCGGATTGGCCATCAGCTGAGCCGCCATGATGATGATGCCCGGCACGCCGAACAGCACCAGATCGGTGATGACCAGCAGCACGATGCCGCCGTTCCGATACTTGAAGTAGACGTTGCGCTCCATCCAGTCGTCGGGCGTGCCGCGACCGAACTTCTCGGTCACCTGCGGATCGCGGGCGGCCGCCTGATACAGCTCGGCGCCTTCCAGCAGCACCTTCTTCAAGCCGACGATCACCGGGCTGTGCGGATCGTCCGGTGTTTCGCAGCGAGCATGATGCTTACGATGCACGGCCACCCATTCCTTGGTGACGATGCCCGAGGTCAGCCACAGCCAGAAGCGGAAGAAGTGGCGCAGCGCCGGATGCAGATCGAGGCTGCGATGACAGGCGTCCCGATGCAGATACAAGGTCACGCCCATGAACGTGATCTGGATCAGCACGAAGGTCACCAGCACATAACCCCAGAAACTGAGGTTAAAAACACCGTACAGGAAGTCTAGGTTCACGGGTGCCCCTGCAAAGGCCGCAAAGCTTATAGGATGGGAGAAAAATCAATGCCGTCGGACTATAACGGACCCCGAAAGCCCCCACAAATGAGCCATTCCCTCAAGCGAAGACGGCTGCGGGCGCCGTCTATGTTGAAGGTGAACGGGCGCCTTTCAATGGGCGGAAATCACTTGGGTCGAGATCGCGACTGTCATGCCTGAACTGCCTGAAGTAGAAACTACCCGCCGGGGCATCGAGTCCTCGGTCGTCGGACACGTCATCAAGAAGGTCATCGTGCGCGAGCCCCGCTTGCGATGGCGGATACCGAAACAGTTGCCTGAACTGGCGGCCGGCCAGCGCGTGGTTCAGCTGCGCCGACGCGCGAAGTATCTGGTGTTCGATCTCGAACGGGGCAGCATGATCCTGCACCTCGGGATGTCGGGGAGCCTGCGGGTTCTGCCCGCTTCCACTCCGCCCTCCATGCACGATCATGTCGACATCGTGATGGATACCGGGCAGTGCCTGCGCTTCAACGACCCTCGACGTTTCGGCAGTCTGCTATGGGCCGATGGCGATCCGCTCGAGCACAAGCTGCTCAAGCCGCTGGCGCCTGAACCGCTCTCGGAGGAGTTTCATGGCGAGTATCTGGCACGGGCCGCCAAGGGTCGCAGCGTCGCGATCAAGCAGCTCATCATGAACGGGCAGGTGGTCGTCGGCGTCGGCAACATCTACGCGAGCGAAGCTCTTTTTCGCGCCGGCGTGCGCCCCCGCCGCGCGGCGGGGAGGCTGAAGCGGCCCGAGTTCGATGCGTTGGTAAAAGCAATCAAGGACGTTCTAGGCGACGCGATCCGCGCCGGCGGTACGACGCTACGCGATTACATCAACCCGGAGGGGAATCCGGGGTACTTCCGCCAGAAGTTGTATGTGTATGAGCGGACTAAAGATCCGTGTCGAGTGTGTAAGACGCCGATCAGACACTTTGTCCAAGGGCAACGGTCGACGTACTTCTGCCCTCAGTGCCAGAAGTAGCGCTTGCGCCCCTGACGGGACGCCGCGCAGAGGGTTTTATTTTTATGCGCCGCGCCTCCGGCGCGGCGCGGGCCATTCGAAGAGCGTAGCCGCAAGCTCGGCCGTGCTGGACGGCGCTGGCAGTTCCAAAAGCGTAGCGCAAGCGCTGCGACTTGCTGGACAGCCTTGGCAGTTCGAAAGGCGCAGCGCAAGCGTGGCGCCGTGCTGGCAAGTGCCGCAGTCGTTGATGGCAACGCCTGCGACAAGGCGCTGTCAGCTGCGCCGCGCTGGCGAACTCGATCAAATCAACTTTGATGCGTTAATAGACGACGCCGACACCTACACCGCGCGGGTCCGAAACGGCTTTCACCGCACCGGTCTTGTAGTCCCACGTAACAATCTGCATGTTGCCGGGCTGGCGCGACTCGCGCAGGTTGTGGCCGAACTTCTTCAATGTCTCTTGCTCATCGGCACCAAGCGCGCCGGGCTCGAACGACAACACGTCTGGCATGTATTGATGGTGAAAGCGTCCCTTCTTCACCAACTCGTCCGGAGACAGGCCATGCATCCAGTCCAGCGTGGCGAGCAACACCATGCCCATGATGTAACTTCCGCCCGGCGTCCCGAGCACCATCACACCTTCAGGGCGCTCAACAAACGTCGGCGTCATGCTCGACAACGGCCGCTTGCCCGGCGCGATTGCATTCGACTCGGCACCTACCAAACGAAACCCGTTAGGCACCCCGGCCTTGGCGACGAAATCATCCATTTCGTTGTTCAGCAGAATGCCCACCCCCGGCACCATCAACCCCGAGCCAAAAAAGAAATTGATCGACATCGTGCCGGCAACCCGATTGCCATCGGCATCGATGATGGAAAAATGCGTGGTCTGCGACCCCACAGGCGCAGAAGCAATACTGGGTAACGCATCGCTCGGCGTGGCGCGATCCATGCGAATGGAAACACGCTGGCCGGCCGCGTAATCCGCACTCAACAACCGCTCGACCGGAACGCTCACAAAATCCGGGTCGCCGAGATATTCAGCGCGATCTCGATGCACCCGCCGCGCCGCCTCGACGATCAAGTGAACGCGCGTCGCGTCGTCCACCGCCTTCAAGTCGTAGCCAGAAAGAATATTCAGCGCATTGATCAACCCAACGCCACCCGACGACGGCGGCGGCGCAGTGATAATTCGCGCGCCCTGGTATTCGCCAATCACAGGCTTGCGCTCTTTGACTCGATACTCAGCGAGATCCTGCAGCGACCAGATGCCGCCCATCTTTCGCACGCCATCGACCAACTGCTTCGCCACCGGCCCCTGATAGAAACCCTGCGCGCCGCGCTCGGCGAGCGTAGTCAATGTCTTCGCCAGCTCCGGTTGTTTGATGATGAAGCCGACCTCGGGCACCTGACCTTTATCCAGAAAGATCTTCGCCGCCGCACCGGCGTTGAAAGTCTCACGCTTGGCGATGATGCCGCCGCGCAATCGATCGTTCAGTGGAAAGCCCCCGCGTGCCAGGCGAATCGCGGGCTGCAGGACCGTTTTGAACGGCAGCTTGCCGTACGTCTTGGAAACATGTTCGAAACCGGCAGGCTCACCCGGAATGCCCGCGGCGAGGGCGGTCGACGTCGAGCGGCCTTTGACGACATCGCCTTTCTCATCGAGAAACATGTCGTGAGTAGCCGCACGAGGTGCCACCTCTCGCGCATCGACCATTGTTTCGAAACCGTCCGAGGCGCGATGTAACAACCAGAAAGCACCGCCGCCCAATCCGGAGCTGCTCGGCTCGACCACAGCGAGCGCGGCACTCACAGCCACCGCGGCATCGAATGCGTTACCGCCCTGACGAAGAATCTCCATGCCCGCTTCGGTCGCCAGCTGATGCGCGCTCGCAATCCCTGCTTTGCCCGGACGCTGCGGCTGATCCGCCAGCGTCGCCAGCGGCAACACGAACAACGCAATTAATAGAACACGGATCCGAAACAGCGGAATGACTTTCATGGGATCTTCAGAGCGCGCTCGCCGCCAGAAAGGGCGAGCGCCGGACGGCGAGGATGACTACTGCTGCGCGCGGCGCTTGGCCCATGCACGCTGCAAGGCGGCCTCGACTTTGGGATGAACGAACTGCGCGACGTTGCCGCCGAGACTGGCGATCTCGCGCACCAGGGTGGAGGAAATAAAATTGAACTGCTCGGTGGGCGTCAGGAACACGTAGTCCACCTTATCCGACAAATGCCGGCTCATGGTCGCGAGCTGAAACTCGAACTCGAAGTCCGAGACCGCTCGCAAGCCGCGCACCACCACACCCAAGCCATGCTGTCGAGCGAACTCGACCGTGAGTCCCGAATAACCTGTGATCTCGACATTGGGAATATCGTGCAGGACTTCGCGAGCCAGCTCGACGCGCTCTTCCAGCGTGAACAACGGCGCCTTGCCGGGATTGGCCGCGACCGCGACCACGACGCGATCGAAAATGCCGGCGGCTCGACGCACCAGGTCGTAGTGGCCATTGGTCATCGGGTCGAACGTGCCGGGATACATGGCGCCGGTCATGGCAAAACCTCTTCAGCGGAACGGATGCGAGCCGTCGTGACTCGCAGCAGATGATAGCCGACCTGACCGGCTTGCTTGGAACGGTACACGCTCCAACCGGCTGACAACGGTGGTAACGGCGTATCCGACGGGCATTCCACGTAAATGTGCGCTTCGGGTGCCAGCCAACCTTGCGGCAATTTGCTGAACACCGCCTGCAACAGCGTCGAAGCGAACGGCGGATCCAGAAAAACCAGGTCGAACGGCTGCGGCGTTCGCTCCAGGAAACGGCTGGCGTCTTCGGTCTTGACGGTCGCGCCGGTGGCGCCCAGTCGTTCGAGGGTTTGTGTCAAATGACGACCCACCTGCGGCTCGCGGTCTACAAATGTCACCGCCGAGGCGCCGCGCGACAGCGCTTCGATACCCAGAGCGCCGCTGCCCGCGAACAAATCCAGACAGCGGGCGCCGGCGATGTCCTGCTGTAACCAGTTGAAGAGCGTCTCGCGAACCCGGTCCGGCGACGGGCGGATCGCCTCAATGGCGGGGAAATCGATCTTCATGCCGCGCCAGCGACCGCCCACGATGCGCAAGCGGTTCGGCGCCAGTTTGCCGAGTTGCGCGGTGGTTTTGCCGACGGAGCGGCGATTGCTGGGTTCTCTGGCCATGTGCGCGGCGGATGATAGCCCCGGCGGGCGGCGCCAGTGCTGTTAGAATTGCGCGCCCCGCCTCCAGACCCGTCAGCGAATGTTCGGTTTCAAGAAGGACAAGCCACCCGCCAACCCGCCCCCGCCTGCCGCTCCCGAGCAGCAGGGCAGCCTGTTCACGCGCCTGCGCGCCAAGTTGAACCGGGGCGATTCGTGGCTGACCTACGATCTGGCGAACCTGATACCGGGCGGCAAGATCGACGATGCCGTGCTCGACGAGCTCGAGCTGCGCCTGATCACCGCCGATGTCGGCGTCGAGACCAGCGAGCGCATTCTGACGGCGCTGCGTAAGAAAGTGGCGCGCCACGAGCTCGACAACCTGGACGCGTTGCTCGAAGCCCTGCGCGAGCAGCTGATGGACATCGTCCGCCCGGTGCAGGGCCAGATGGTCATCGACAGCAAATACATTCCGTTCGTAGTGCTGGTGGTCGGCGTGAACGGCGCCGGCAAGACCACGACCATCGGCAAGCTCGCTCGCATCATCAAAGCGGCTGACATGAAAGTGATGCTGGCGGCGGGCGATACGTTCCGCGCCGCTGCGGTCGAGCAGTTGCAAGTGTGGGGTCAGCGCAATGATGTGCCGGTGATCGCCCAAGCCACGGGCGCCGATCCCGCGGCCGTCGCGTTCGACGCCTTGCAGTCCGCGCAGGCCCGCAAGTTCGATGTGCTGATCGCCGACACCGCCGGCCGCCTGCACACGCAATCGAACCTGATGGACGAGCTCAAGAAAGTGAAGCGCGTGATGGGTCGTCTGGATCCCGCCGCTCCGCACGAAGTGTTGCTGGTGCTGGACGCGAGCCAGGGGCAGAACGCGCTCCAGCAGGCCAAGCTGTTCAATGAAGCGCTGGGCGTCACGGGCGTCGTGCTCACCAAGCTCGACGGCACCGCCAAAGGCGGTATCGTGTTTGCTATCGCCAGCGAATTAAAACTGCCGATCCGATATCTCGGCGTCGGCGAGAGCGTCGAAGACTTCGTCGGCTTCGAAGCCGCGGCCTTCGTGGATGCGTTGCTCAAGCGGGACTGACGCGACTGCATGATTCGTTTCGATCACGTTTTTAAGCGCTATCCGAACGGCCGCGAGGCACTCAGCGATCTGTCACTGGACATCGACAGCGGCGAGATCGTGTTCCTCACCGGTCATTCCGGCGCGGGCAAATCCAGCCTGCTCAAACTGATCTCGTTGATCGAGCGCCCGACGCGCGGCCAGCTCGTCATCAACGGCCAGAACGTCAACGGGGTCTCGCGCCGTAAAGTGCCGGCGTTCCGCCGCCAGATCGGCATGGTGTTTCAAGATCACAAGCTGCTGCACGATCGGACCATCTTCGACAACGTCGCGCTGCCGCTGATCATCGCAGGCGTCGGGACGAAGGAAATCGGCAAGCGCGTGCGCGCCGCCCTCGATCAAGTCGGCCTGCTCGGTCGTGAGCAAAGCGTGCCGCTCGAACTCTCGACCGGCGAACAACAACGCGTTGGCATCGCTCGCGCGGTGGTGAGCAAGCCGCCGGTGCTGATCGCGGATGAGCCCACCGGCAATCTCGATCCCGAGCTGTCGGTGGAAGTGATGAACATCTTCCGTCGCTTCAACGAAGTCGGCGTGACCGTGCTGGTCGCAAGCCACGATTTGTATCTGCTCGAGCATTTCCCGGTGCGTCGGGTGCGGCTCGAAGGCGGCCGCGTCGTCGACGACATTCCGGCGGGCGTCAGCGCCGGCGAGAAACTGGTCGACCCTGCCAAGCTGGTCACCGGCTCCGAAGGAGCGCTGCGATGAGCGCGTGGCTGACTCGACACGCTCAGACCATGATCGGCTCGCTGGGCCGGTTGTCACAACAGAAGCTCGCGACGCTGCTGACCGTGCTGGTCATCGGCATCGCGCTCGCGTTGCCCGCTTGTTTGCATCTGCTGATCAGCAACGCTCAGAACGCGACGGGCAATTGGAACAAAGCCGTCGACCTCACCGTGTTTTTGAAGCGCCCGACTTCGGCGGAAGAAGCGACGCGCACTGCCGGCCGCATCAAGCAGCGACGTGACGTGAGCAATGTCGAAGTCATCACCGCGGATGAGGCGCTGAAAGAATTCCGCCACGACTCGGGCTTCGGCTCGGCGATCGACGCGCTGAATGAAAATCCGTTGCCGCACACGTTGGTGGTGACGCCGTCCGCGGACTTCTCGACGGCCGCCAATCTGGACAGCCTCGCGGCCGACCTCCGCGCCATGCCGTCGATCGAGATCGTGCAGCTCGACACAGCCTGGGTGAATCGGCTCAACGCCATCCTGGACACTGTGCGTCGGGGGTTGCTCGTGGCCGCCGCGCTGTTGGCCTTGGGCGTCATGGTCATCGTCGGCAACACGATCCGGCTCGATATCCAGAACCGTCGCGCCGAGATCGAGGTGACCAAGCTGGTCGGCGGCAGCGACGCCTTCGTCCGTCGGCCCTTCCTGTACAACGGCATCTGGTACGGCCTGGGCGGCGGCATCACCGCCTGGATCATCACCGCCGCTGTCATCGGCATCCTGCGCGAGCCCATCGGCCGCCTCGCCAGCCTGTACGGCAGCGCCTTCCAGCTCGGCGGCCTGGACCCGCGAGCCACCCTGATTCTGCTCGGCGGCGGGATCGTTCTGGGCTGGCTGGGGTCTTACCTTGCGGCCACCCGCCACTTGCGGGCCATCGAACCGACCTAGCCCGTCCTTCCCTCTCGCCAATCCGCATACTCAGTCACGGCATTCGTGACTGGCTTTCACGGGCGCCCCTGAGGTCAAAAGACCTCAGCGATATCAACGGTTTAGCTAGGCGTAAACCGTTCGGAACCTATGGGCGCCGCCGGAACTTTCAAGGCGACTTAGCACTCCAAACTCGCGATTGCTAAACTTCCAACCACTGACTGGAGGGGAATCTTCGACATGACATCTACTGCGCTTGTTCGCTCAAGCACCGAACTTGCCGCCAGCCCGTACCATATGCTGGCCGGTCCGGTCGGCAGCCTCGATTCGTACATCGACCGCGTGTCGCGTATTCCGGTGTTGTCGCGGGAAGAGGAGCTGGACCTGGCTCGTCGCCTGCGTAACGAGGAAGACCTGGATGCGGCCCGCCAACTCGTGCTGTCTCACTTGCGCTTCGTGGTTCACATCGCCCGCGGCTACAGCGGCTACGGCCTGCCCGTCGGCGACCTGATTCAGGAAGGCAATGTCGGCTTGATGAAGGCGGTGAAGCGGTTCGATCCGGATGTGGGCGTGCGACTGGTGTCGTTCGCGGTGCACTGGATCCGCGCCGAGATCCACGAGTACGTGTTGCGTAACTGGCGGCTGGTGAAAATCGCCACCACCAAGGCGCAGCGCAAGCTGTTCTTCAACCTGCGCAAGTTCAAGAAGAACCTGGGCTGGCTGACGGATGTGGAGACCAAGGCGATTGCCCGCGACCTCGGCGTGACCACCGCCGAAGTGACCGACATGGAACAACGGTTGAGCTCACGCGACCTGTCCTTCGATCCGGCCCCGGATGCGGATGAAGAGGACGGTTCGTACTCGCCCTCGGCCTACTTGCAGCACCCGGAGTCCGATCCGTCGGTCGCCGTGGAACGCGAGCAGTGGGATGAAGACACCGCGGAGCGGTTGTCTCAGGCGCTGGAAACGCTGGACGATCGTAGTCAGCACATCCTGCGCAGCCGTTGGATGCAGGAAGAGAAATCGACCCTGCACGAGCTGGCCGACAAGTACGGCGTGTCCGCGGAACGCATTCGCCAGATCGAGGCGAACGCGATCAAGAAACTGCGTGGCCTGGTGGCCGACGCCGCATGAGCGAACTGATGGACTGAACCCACCCTTATGGACCCTGTAAACCAAAGGGCCGGACTCGTGAAGAGCCGGCCCTTTTTCTTTGCCCTCAACTCATAACGCAACAACGTTATTTTTCGCCTGCGGCGGGCTTGTCCGGAAGCTCGGCCTCCGCGCCCACGGGCCAGCAAACGTCGAATTTTTCTTCGCGGCTGCGGCCGCCAGGCCCTTCCGGGCCGGCGAGCAGCGTCACAAAAATCAAAGTGGCTGCGTTATTCTCAGCCCTTCGTGATAGGAACAATCGTCATCTCAACGCGACGATTCTGCGAACGACCTGCTTCCGTATCGTTCGACGCGACCGGGCGCGACTCACCGGCGCCCACGGTCATCAAACGCTGTTGCGTGATGCCCTGGCCCACCAAATAATTCGCGACCGACGAAGCGCGACGCTCCGATAACTGCTGGTTGTATTGATCGCTGCCCGTGCTATCGGTGTGGCCGGCCACTTCGATGACCGTCTTGTTGTATTCCTTCAGCACCATCGCCACGCCGCCCAGCGCGTTGTAGAAGCCTGCATTCAGATCCGCGCTGTTGGTCGCGAACGTGATGCTGCTCGGCATGTTCAACGTGATGTTGTCACCGATACGAGTGACGCTCACGCCGGTGCCCTCGAGCTTCTGCCGCAGCTTCGCTTCCTGCACGTCCATGTAATAACCCACGCCACCGCCGGCCAGCGCGCCCACGCCAGCGCCGATCAGCGCGTTCTGCAGCTTGTCGCCTTTCGTCAGCAAGCCAACCACCGCACCCGCGGCGGCACCGATGCCCGCGCCCTTGGCAGCATTGCTGGTTTGCGACTCGCGCGTATACGGATTGACCGTGGTGCAGCCTGCGAGCAGGCCAGCCACGACGAGGCCGACACCGGCGAGCTTGGAAAAACGATGGACCATAGGTTTCCTCTCCGCTGAAAAAATCGCGCGGCACTATGCGCCTGCGCACGCTTCAGGATCAGCCTGGAAAAAACGGACTGAACCGCTACTGAATCCGTGAGTGTCCGCCGCCACTCTCAGCTGAAGCTAGTAAGGGATTCGCAGTTTTCGATAGATAAAGCTGAGCAACCATAGCGGACCGATCATCAGAAACTGAATGTCTTTGAAAAACGACGGTCGCTTGCCTTCGTAATGATGTCCGATGAACTGACCGATCCACGCCACCACGAACAACGCGATGCACGCGCTCCACAACGGCCAGGGCAGATTCTGCAAGCCAACGATGGACAACATCACCAGCCCGGCGAACACCGCCATGCCGACCGCCAGCGACCACGACATCGCCAGGTAGTACACCACGCCGGCGAATAGAAACAGCGAGCCCCAGTTCAGCAGTGGCGATATTTGCTGCCAGGTCCGTGGCGCGGGCACCGACCACAGCAGCCCGATCAGGCTGACGACGATGACGGGCACGCAGACCCAATGCAACGTCTTGTTGGTGGCGTTCCGGTGGCTCTCGCCATACTCCTCCAGCCATTGCTCCACGGTGCGCATCGTTCCCCCTTGCTCATCGTGACTCGTTCGGTCCTTGGGCCGCCGACACGCTACGCCGGTCGGCGGTCACCGACAAGAATTGTAGGCTTGCCGTGCAGACCGGCGCTCGTAACCCGCGGCGGATGCCGGGAAATTCAGGGCTTTGGCGACCATGCCAGCGCTCGACAGGCAAGCGGGGACACCACCTCCGCTCAAGTGCGCACCAAGTGAGTATCGGTCGCGTGCGCTATTATTCGCACCGATCAGGAGAGCCCCACATGTCAGCCAATCCCAAAGCATCGTCGTCCGCGGCCGCCGAACTCGATCCGGTCGATCTCTACAACGTCCGTGCCATGCTCAGCGAAGAAGAGCGTCTGGTACAGGACTCGGTCGCGAAATTCGTCGACGAGCAGGTCATTCCCATCATGGGCGACTGCTTCGAGCACGAACGTTTCCCGCGCGAGCTGGTGACCGGCGTCGCCGAGCTCGGCCTGCTGGGCAGCTCCATTCACGGTTATGGCTGCGCCGGCTTGAACGGCGTGTCGTACGGCTTGATCTGCCAGGAGCTGGAGCGCGGCGACTCGGGCCTGCGCAGCTTCGTGTCCGTGCAGTCCAGCCTGTGTATGTATCCGATCTACGCGTTCGGCAGCGAGGAACAGAAACAACGCTGGTTGCCGAGCATGGCCAAGGGCGAAACCATCGCCTGCTTCGGCCTCACCGAGCCGCACGGCGGCTCCGATCCGGCCAACATGAAGACGCACGCGAAACGCCAGGGCAAGGACTGGGTGTTGAACGGCGCGAAGATGTGGATCACCAACGCCCCGATCGCCGACGTGGCCGTCGTCTGGGCCCGCACTGACGACGGCATCCGCGGCTTCCTGGTCGAGAAAGGCTTCAAAGGCTTCACCACCGCCACCATTAAACACAAGATGAGCTTGCGCGCGTCGCTGACGGGCAGCCTGTTCTTCGACAACGTCGTGGTGCCGGAAGCAAACATGCTGCCGGGCGTGGTTGGATTGAAAGGCCCGCTGTCGTGTCTGACTCAGGCCCGCTATGGCATTTGCTGGGGCGTGACCGGCGCGGCCCAGGCTTGCTTGAAGGACGTCATCGATTACACGAAGACGCGCATTCTGTTCGGTAAGCCGCTGGCGGCGACTCAGGCGATTCAGATCCGCCTCGCCGAGATGGCTCGCAAGATTACGACGTCACAACTGTTGTCCCTGCAGCTCGGTCGCCTGAAAGACCAGGGCCTGATGCAGCCGACGCAAGTGTCCGTTGCGAAGTGGCACAACGCTCGCGCGGCGATTGAAGTGGCGCGTGACGCTCGCGACGTTCTCGGCGGCGCTGGCATCAGCGTTGAATACTCCCCGATTCGTCACGCACTCAATCTCGAGAGCGTCATCACGTACGAAGGCACGGAGACCGTTCATCAGTTGACGGTGGGTCGTGCGCTGACGGGCATCAACGCGTTCTGATCTCGATCGGGTCGGTGGCTTGCCTCGCTGCAAGCCACCGCCTTGGCCCTCACAGGTCGACGCTGAAGCTGGCGTTCGACTTGAACATCTCATCGTCCTCAACCACGTGCGCCAATCTCGGTCGGGGCGGCGAAACACGCTCACCCAACCTCGACGACGCATCCCAACAGACGATGAGCGCGACCAGCGACAACCACGCCCACACCTGTTCGCGACGCTGACGATCGCGGGCCAGCGTCTTGAAGCTGGGGGCGCGGTCGTGCATCCAGTAGCGGGGGTGCTCAGCCACCGGCTGCGGCGACGACGAGCCGGCGCGGACGCGGGGGTTGGTGGGAATCGGGCGCTCGATCATGGCGGTTCTCCAACGCCGGTTAAGTTCGGCGTGGGGCTATTACCGCTGCAAAGCCCGGACGCATGACCGCTGCCAGAAGGCGCGCCGCGGGCAGATTGTGATTAATTATGACCAGGGGGCTTCAGGGCAGGCGCGGCGGTACACTGTGCGCCATGAAGAAAGTCATCGCCATTGTCGAAGACGAACCCGCCATCCGCGACAACTACGCCGCCGCCTTCCAGCGCCATGGTTATTCCGTGCGCACCTACGGCACACGTAAAGAAGCCCTCGAAGGGTTTCGTGCTCGCCTGCCGGATCTGGCGGTCATCGATGTCGGGCTGAAGGAAGAGCCCGAGGGCGGCTTCGAGTTATGTCGCGAGCTGCGTTCGATGTCGGCCGAGCTGCCCATCATCTTTCTGACCGCTCGTGACAGCGAGCTCGACGCCGTCTCCGGCCTGCGCCTCGGCGCCGACGATTATCTGACCAAGGACCTCTCGCTCACCCATTTGATCGCGCGAGTGACCGCCCTCTTCCGCCGTATCGACGCGCTCACTCAGCCGTCGAATCGCGATCAAGTGATCTCGCGGGGCGCGCTGATGATCGACGCCGCGCGCCTGCACGCCACTTGGAACGATCAACCGCTCGGCCTGACCCTCACCGAGTTCTGGATCGTGCACGCACTGGCGAAGAATCCCGGCCACGTGAAGAACCGGCAACAGCTGATGGACGCCGCCAACGTCGTGCTCGACGACAACACCATCACCTCGCACATCAAACGCATCCGCCGCAAGTTCCAGGCGATCGACTCGACCTTCGACAATATCGAGACCATGTACGGCATGGGCTATCGCTGGAAGGAAACTTAACCGAGCCTTCCCGCCACTCGATTCACGGAATGTCTCTTCGCACCAAGCTGCTGCTGCTCAGTCTGCTGACGCTGATCCTGCCGTGGGCCGGTTGGAAATATGCGCAACAGATGGAGACCACACTGCGCAGCGGTCAGGAGGCGGCGCTGATCACGACCGCCGAAGTGCTCGGCCGCGTGGTCGCGAGTGAGCCCGAATTGCTTTATCGCACCGGCGAGCTGCGCAACACGTTCGATCCAAATCGGGGCGATTTGTTTGCTCCGCTGCTGCTGACCCAGCCGCTGATCGACGGCTTCGCGGACGAGTGGCCGGAGCCGACGCGTCCCGTGCCCGGCTTTTCCAGCGCTCAGCCGAATGCGCCGCTGCTTCGACTCGGCGTGCATGGCCGGTCCTTACACGTTTACGCCGAGATCAATACGCCTCGTCATGCGTACGAAACGCCGACCGGCAACGAGACCGTGCCGGAGAGCGGCGCCAATCGTTTGATCATTCTCACGCGCGATGAATTCAGTCGGGAACGCGCGTGGTCCATCAGCGCGCTGGCGCCCGGCCCCATCATCGTCCGCCCTTGTGATATCGGCTCTCCCTGGCGCCCGCACGCCGAAGACATGCCATACATCACTGGCGTGTGGCGTGAGACCGCGACCGGATATGCCGTCGAACTCCGGGGACCGCAGAATTTGTTTGGGACTCAGCTGGCGGTCTACGCGCTCGATAAAGACAACGCGACCGTTGCCGCCACGCGCGGCCTCGCTTGGGTGCACACGGGCTCCGAAGCCTTGAAGCAGCGACTGGAACAGTACACACCGGAAGGCATTCGCGTTTCCGTCGTCGATGTGAACGGTTGGCTGCTCGCACGCGCGGGCGAAGTCACAGTGAACGCGTCATCCACCTACCCGGGCCTGCAACCGGATGAAGACGGCTTCATGCGCTCGGTGTATCGCAATTTGTTTCCAAGCAGCTCAGTAAAACCGCAGGCCTATGGATTGCCGTATGGCATGTGGGGCGCGCCGGTCGATAAAGCGCGCGAAGGCACAAACGCCGCGATCTGGTTCGATCAAGCCGGCGGCGAGCCCTCGTTGGTTCGTGCCGCCGTGCCGGTTCGCTATCGCGATCAAATCCTGGGGGCGCTGGTCGTCGAGCAACCCGGCGAACAGCTGGTGCTGGTCCGCGAGCTGGCGCTCACCCGCCTGTTGAATGTCACAATATTCGCGACGCTGTTCTCCGTGATCGTGACGCTGCTCTTCGCTGCCCGCTTGTCACATCGCATTCGCCGCTTGAGCCGGGCCGCGAGAACGGCGCTGACCGCCGAAGGTCGCATCGAACACAGCATTCCAGGCACGGATGCGAGAGACGAGCTCGGCGCACTCGCCCGCAGTTACGACACGTTGCTCGGCCGCGTGAAGGAATACACCATCTATTTGCAAACGCTCGGCACCAAGCTGTCGCACGAGTTGCGCACGCCCTTGACCATCGTCAGCTCGTCGCTGGACAACCTCGTTAGTGAAGAAGCATTGGCGCCGAACGCGCAGAGCTACGTCGATCGGGCCCGCAGCGGCACCAATCGTATGCATGCGATTCTCACGGCGCTGAGCGAGGCGACGCGGGTCGAGCAGAGCATCGATAACACCGACCGCGTGCACTTCGATCTGAGCGAGCTGGTCCGGAACATGGGCCAGGCCTATCGCCAGACCTTCGCTCAGCATCGCATCGAGACCCAGGTGCCGAGCGAGGCCTGCACGATCGACGGCTCGCCGGAGCTGATCGCGCAGTTGCTGGACAAGCTGATGGATAACGCCGCCGACTTCACGCCCGCCGGCAAGCAGATCACCCTCGCCTTGGAAGCCGGCCCGCGCGACTACCGGCTGAGTGTCAGCAACGAAGGTCCGCCGTTGCCGCCGCAGCTGAACGACCGGCTGTTCGAGTCGCTGGTGAGCAGCCGCGGGAGTTCGGATGGAAAACCCCATCTCGGGCTCGGCCTCTACATCGTGCGCCTCATCGCCGACTTCCACGGTAGTCGCGTCACCGCAACGAACCTTCCTGATGACAGCGGTGTGAGCATCACCCTGGAAATTCCAAGGACTTAACTAAACCCGCGCGTAGTCTCGCGACTACAGTGCTGCACAGCGTCGAGTTTCCTTACAACGCGTCGCGCAACACCCCGCAAAAAGTAGTTGCGCTGATGCGACGATTAGGACTAAGTTCCTGTCCCAGCACGCACCGCACGCCGAACGGCATGTGGCTTGCTTGGATAGGTCCAGCGCTGCTCTTCCGGGGGCGGCGAATGTGGCAGAGAAGCGGGGATGGCACCGCGAGGGGAGTGGGATCGAATCACAAGCGACAGGGATGCGCAGCCTTTCGTCCTGGCAATAACCAGGCGAGGCGGGAGCAAGAAGGGTTGAGCGACAACAGCGACGTTTCCAGATTTAGCCGACGCCACCCAACAACTCGAAGAGTCGTCGACTCGGAAACGAAAAGCCCCGCAAATGCGGGGCTTTTTTTTAGCCTGTCGATTTTCAGCGACCACTCATTTCTGTTTCCAGTTGCCGTCCTTGTCCTGATAGAACCAGCCCGACGCCGCCTTGCTGGACCAGCGCTCGGCGAAGGTGGTGCGAATATCCATTTCCCATTCCGGATGACCGTTGGCGGTCGCGATTTCGCGATACAGATTGGCGCGATCGGCGTTCTCGTCGGCGACCAGCTTGCGCACGGAGTTGCGCTCCGGCAGCGGCACCAGGTTCTGATCGCGAATTTCCACCAGGCCGTCGCGCGTCAGGCCGATGGCGCCGGAGTCGTAGTACTTCTTCAGCTTGGCATGGCGCTCTTCCATCGATTGGGTCAACTGCCGGACCGCCGGCGTCGACACGTTCAGGTCCGCCTGCGCGGCTTCAGCCGCGGGCACCAGCAGGTTCAGCACGGAATGCGCGGCAGCCAGCAAGCGATCGCTTGACTGAACGGGCAGCGCCGAACGCTTATCGTCCTTCTTGGCCGGCTGGCCATCCGAGCCCCACACATCGTCGATGATCTTGTCAGCCGCTTTCTCGGCCGCGGCCGCCGGAAAATAAACATTGATCGTGACGCACGCGGCGACGATCAGGCACGAGGCCAGGCACAGCAACGTGGCAACTTTGTAAGAGGCGGATCGCATCAGAAACTCCTTGGGGCTCGGACGAGATTACAGTCGGCTGCCCGCCAACCGTCAATCAGAGTTATCGAAGCGACAGTCATCATCGCAGAATGGGACCTTCGGACTCGGTGGCGGCCAGCAATTGCTCCACCAGGCGTGGCCAATCCACGCGACGCGAGCTGCCGATGACATCGATGCGCGGCACACCCTTGCCCTTCACCAGGTAGTAATTGCCATTGGCGGCCGGTGCCACGCCGTCCATCACGCACACTTCGTTCTGCAAGCGGCAGGAAATGCCCAGCCGGTCATAATTGAAATCGTCGAAGAAGCGCAGGAAGCCGCTCGACAACGCCGCGGTCACGCCGGCACCGCCACCACCGATACTGCCGATGTTCTCTACTGCGCGCTGACTGATGCGATGGCGCGAGCGATCGTCGAGTGGCGTAAAGAGCTTCGCGTCGAAGGCCACGGGCGTCCAGTTGAACAGCTGCAGTCCATTGATCGCACCCGACAGACGCCCGGTAATGCGCCCGAAAGAAAACGCGCTGGTCATGGGCTCCAGATCCAGGTTGTCGAGCGCGATGCTCGAATAGAACCGCGGCCACTGACCGAATGGCTGCTCCAGACGCAAATCGCTGATCGTGACTTCGCCGTTGAATACTTGCGCATGCAGCGTCGTGCCGAGCGTGATGATGCCTTCGCGCATGCGCAGCTTCGAAATCGCGCCGCCGATCTGTCCGCCGAACTCCGGCCAGCCGAATGCCTTGCACAGCTTCTGGACGCTGACGGGCTTGAGCGTGGCGTCCACGAGGAACGCGACCGACGGCAGGCCGGCATTGCGGACACGGAACGTTTCAAGATCGATGGCACCGTCGAGCAAAGGAATGCGCGCGGGCTGAGTGAGGCGGAACTGTCGGCCTTGAGTGGTGAAGTTCAGTTCGCTCGCACCGAGATCGAGGCCGAGCAGCGACCCTCCCTGCCACTTGAGCTGTGATGGTTGAACTGCGGGCATTGGTGCCGCAGGCGAGCCACCCTGCCTTTTCAGCAGTGATGGTTGACCTGGGGGCATGGGTGCCGCAGGCGCGCCGCCCTGCCGTTTCAGTTGCGACGCTTGAAGTTGCAGCGCGCCTGCCGGTGAAGCGTCGTCTTCTTCAGAATCGTTGCTGGTTGCGTCAGCCAGCCAGTGCCATTCCCCACTCAACGCCGATAAATTCAGATTGCCCGCGCCGTCATCGAATGTGACATCGTTGAAGCGCAGATCGATATGACGAGGCTCGCCCTCGGCCACCGACAGCTTGCCTGCAATGCTGCCGGCGGTCTGCATCGACTTGAAATTCGTATCGATGAGCAACGGTTGCAAGTAGCTCTCATAGGCGCCGGGAAATTTCAGCGCCGTCAGCTCGACATCGAGATCTTGCACGGGCTGTTCCAGATCGAACTGCAATCGCCCTCGTCCCGAGACTTGCGCGACATCCGCGTGATCGAGCGTGAAGTTCTCCAACGTCAGCGCTTTGCCATCCGTCAGCGTGCCCTGCGCACGCAGCGACATCGCATGCGCCGACAGATCGACGAAGATAGGTTGCGCGAAAGCTTGCCCTTGCGACGATTTGATCTCGACATCGAACGCCAGCTGCTTTGCCGAGCCCCGCACGCTCGCGTCCACGTGCAGCGACAGCTTGTCGCTGGCAAGGCTGCCGTCCTCATTGTTAGCCGTGAGCTCGAGCAACGAGCCCGTGACTTTCGCTTCACTCAGATTTGTTTGTTTGCCGCGCGCCGCGATGTCGAGATCGACCAGCCCGGTCGCAGCCAGCCCCGCCGGCAGCGGCGTTTTGAAATCCGTGGCCAGCTTCATCAAACGATCGATGGGCACGCGTTGCAGACGAGCCTTCGCATTCCAAGCCGCATCCCGCAATGTCGCCTGCAAGGCGACGCGCCCGTCCCCGACGCGCAATCCTTGAATGGCCACGTCGAGCGAGCCATCCGCGCGCCCATATCTCAGCTTCGCATCGAGCGATTGTTTGCCCAGTGCCGGCCAATCCGCGAGTACGCGCGCCTTCGCGCACGCAATGACATCGCCGCTCATATCGAGCGACGGACATTCGATCCGAACATCGGTGAGCGTTTGTGAGAAGGCGGCGACGTTCAGGCGCCCCACTCGGGCGCGGACCAGCGCATTCCGATCGGGCAATCCCAAGTCGACGACCACGTCGCTCGCGCTCCAGCCATCGCCGTCGACCCGCTCGATCTGCAACGTCACATCGTCCACGGCCCGCACGGCTGTTGTGAGCGCGACGCCACCGGCGATCGCGCCTATCGCAGCGAGATAGCGAGCACGAACGCGGGTCGGTCGCTGCGATTGTTGTAAGCCGGAGACGCTCGTCATCGGCGGGATGATGACGAGACCGGTGCGCCCCGCCAAGCACGACCCGGACTGGATTCATGCACAGGCAAATTGACAACGTTGTCACGCCCGTGGGATTCTGTTCGGCCAGAACAGTAATCGAACGGGGGCGAACAATGATCGACGCATGCGCAAGCGCCGAGCTTCGCGGCGCCATAGTGGCAGCACTGCTCGTGAGCACACTCGCGGGCTGTGCCAAGAAAGAAGAGACCACGGGCGAGACCCAGCCCAGCCGCATCACCACCGCGTCGAATGTGCATCCGGAAATCTGGCCCCAGGTTTCGCTGCCCGCATTGGATGACACCGCCATCGAACCGCGCCTGAACGAACTGCTGAGCCAGCTCAGCGTGGAGGAGAAGGTCGGGCAGATCATTCAGGCCGACGTCGGCAGCGTCACCGCCGAGGACGTGCGCAAATATCGGCTCGGCTCGGTGCTGAACGGCGGCAACTCCGCGCCCGGCGGCGACGACCTCGCGCCCGCGCCGGTGTGGCTGAAAGCGGCGGACGCGTTCTACGAAGCATCGATGGACACGCGTGACGGCAAGCATGCCATTCCGATCATGTGGGGCGTCGACGCGGTTCATGGCCACAACAACATCATTGGCGCCACGTTGTTCCCGCATAACGTCGCACTCGGCGCGACTCGTAACGCCGACCTGATGCGCAAGATCGGCGCGGTCACCGCCGTCGAGTTGCGCGTCACCGGCCAGGAATGGACGTTCGCTCCGACCATCGCGGTCGCGCAGGACGTGCGTTGGGGCCGGGCCTACGAGTCATATTCGGAGAATCCAACACTGGTGCGCGAGTACGCGCATGCCATCGTGCTCGGTCTGCAAGGCGATCCGGGCAAGCCGGACTTCCTGCGCGGCAATCACGTCATCGCGACGGCGAAACATTTCCTCGCGGACGGCGGAACGTTCGAAGGCCGCGATCAAGGCGACGCGCGCATCACCGAAGAACAACTGCGTGATTTGCACTCGCCCGGCTATGTCGCGGCGATCAGCGCCGGCGTGCAAGTCGTGATGGCGTCGTTCTCGAGCTGGCAAGGCAAGAAGATCACCGGTCATCACGGGCTGCTGACCGACGTACTCAAGGACCGCATGGGTTTCGACGGCTTCATCGTCGGCGACTGGAACGCGCACGGCCAGGTCGAAGGTTGCACGGTCACGAGCTGCCCGGCCGCCATCAATGCGGGCCTCGATATGTTCATGGCGCCGGACAGCTGGAAAGGCCTCTACGACAACACGCTGGCGCAGGTGAAGTCAGGTGAGATTCCGATGGCGCGTCTCGACGACGCCGTTCGTCGCATTCTGCGAGTGAAACTGCGCGCGGGATTGTTTGAAGCGGGCAAACCGTCGAGCCGCCCGCCGGGTGGCAAGTTCGACCAGCTGGGGGCACCCGAGCATCGCGCCGTCGCGAGACAAGCGGTGCGCGAATCGCTGGTATTGCTGAAGAACGCCAACAAAGTACTGCCGCTCAAGCCCAGCATGAAAGTGCTGGTCGCCGGCGACGGCGCCGACAGCCTGCCCAAACAGAATGGCGGCTGGACGCTGACCTGGCAGGGCACCGGCATCACCAATAAACAGTTCCCCAAGGCCGATTCCATCTTTGCTGGCATTCGCTCGGCGGTCACCGCGGGCGGCGGCCAGGCGACACTGGCCGTCGATGGCAAATACACACGCAAGCCCGATGTCGCCATCGTCGTGTTCGGCGAAGATCCGTACGCCGAATTCCAAGGCGACGTAGCGACGTTGCAGTACAAGCCGGGCGACACCAAAGATCTGGAGCTGCTGAAACAACTGCGCGCCGATCAAATTCCCGTGATCGCCGTGTTCCTGTCCGGTCGGCCGATGTGGGTGAATCCCTATTTGAATGCCTCGGATGCCTTCGTCGCGGCGTGGCTGCCCGGCTCGGAAGGCGCCGGCATCGCGGACGTGTTGTTCACAAAGAAGGACGGCTCGGTGAACTTCGACTTCAAAGGCAAGCTGCCGTTTGCCTGGCCGCGCACGCCGCAGAAGTTCAACAGCGAAGGTGCGCCCGAAGCGCCGCTGTTCGACTACGGCTACGGCCTGACCTATCAGGACACCGCCGACGTTCCGGTGCTGTCCGAAGAAATCCCGGCGTCACCGGCCGGCCAAACATCGACCCACAGTTACTTTGCCGCCGGCCGACCGACCGCAGGCTGGCAGCTCGCGGTCGGCACTGGCGACGCGGCTCGAACCGCGCTGGCCACGGCGACCGGCAACTCACAAGACGACGCGCTGATCGTCAGCCCGATCGATCACGCAGCCCAGGAAGATGCCCGGTTGGCGAAGTGGTCCGGCCGCGGTCCCGCGACGCTGGCCCTGCAAGGCGACGCTCCGATCGACCTGCAACGCGAGGCCAATGGGCAGCTGTCGGTGACCTTCGACTACCGCGTCGACGCGCCGCCCACCGCCAAAGTCACGGTTGGCATTGAATGCGGACCGGGTTGTCGTGGAGACTTGCCCATCGACGCGCAGCTGAAACAGGCGCCTGCCGGAGAGTGGCGCCAGCTGAAATTGCCGTTGCACTGTTTCCAGAGCAAGGGCGCCGACCTGCGTAACGTCACCGCGCCGTTCCTGCTGACCACCGCCGGTAAGCTCGAGCTGGGGATCGCCAACGTACGGCTGGAGTCGGGCTTGAACGACACAGCCGGTTGCGACTGAAGGTTTGTTATAAGTTGTCCGCAATGACTAAAGCACCGCCCCGACGGGCGAAAATCCAAGACGTGGCCGAAGCAGCCGGCGTCGCCATCAAGACCGTTTCGCGGGTATTGAACAACGAGCCCAACGTGCGCGAGGAAACCCGGCAGCGGGTCCTGGCCATCGTCAAGAAACTCAACTATCACCCGAGCCTGTCGGCACGCAGCCTGGCGGGCCGCCGCTCGTTCCTGATCGGACTGATCTACGAGAACCCCAGCGCCAACTACATCGTCGACGTGCAACACGGCGCGATGGCCCGCTGTCGCGAAGACCGCTTCCAGTTGTTGATGCATCAGGTCACCGGGCGCGGCGAGGAAATGGAGCGGGACGTGCTCGGACTCGTGGATCAAACGCATCTCGATGGCTTGATCGTGACCGCGCCGCTGAGCGAATCGCCGGATCTGATGCGAGCGCTGGATCGTCGCTCGCTGCCGTTCGTCCGCGTCGCGCCGAACGATGTGCCTCATCAAACACCGTTCGTCGACATGGACGACGCGGGCGCCGCGCGCGAGATGACCGAATATCTGGTCGGCCTCGGTCACCGACGCATCGGTTTCATCGTCGGCCATCCGGATCATTTCGCCAGCGGTCAGCGCCTGGTCGGCTACAAGGCCGCGCTCGCGGCGCATGGCATCGAATATCAGGACCGATATGTGCGTCAGGGCTATTTCACGTTCGAGTCCGGCATGGACGCGGCCAAGGAATTGCTGACCCAGGCGGATGCGCCGACTGCCATTTTTGCAAGTAACGATGACATGGCCGCCGGCGTGCTGATGGCCGCGCACGAGCTGGGCATCAATGTTCCTGAACGCCTGTCGGTGGCGGGATTCGACGACACTTACATTGCAAAAACTGTCTGGCCACGACTGACGACGGTGCATCAGCCCACTTACGACCTCGCCTACACCGCGACCAACCTGCTTCTGCAAATGCTACAAACCGGCGCCGCCCCACAATCGATGCGGTTGGGGTATCGTCTGGTGTGCCGCGCTTCGACGGCCGTCGTTCACAAATGACAGGATGACTCGTACCGCCGCGTCTCCCAACATTCGAACCGGTACCACGACACGAGCACTGCGGCTGCCGTTGCTACTTGCTGTATCCCTCTGCTTCGCAGCTTGTACCAACTTCTTCTATAACCGGCTGGATACGCTGGCGGCCTGGTACATCCAGGATCTGGTGTCGCTCGATACCAGCCAGCGCAGCGATCTGCGTTCCTGGCTGGAAAGCACGCTGCAATGGCATCGCAGCTCGGAGCTGGCCCTCTACGCAAAATTCTTGCGCGAGCTCGCCGCCAAGTCAGCTCATCCAGGCAACGCCGCGACTTACAAAGGCATCGAAACTCAAGTGGAGCTGTTCGGCTCGCGCCTCGTCGAGCGCGCCGCGCCCGATGCCGCTCGTCTGTTGATGAGCCTGTCGCCCGAACAGCTCACTGAGTTCGAAAACAACCTCGCGGAAAAATCCCGCGAGCGCAACGAAGAAAATCTGGAAGCGCTCAAGAAAGGTCAGTGGCACGAGAAGCGCGCCAAGGACATCGAGAAACAATTGAAGCGCTGGACCGGCTCGATCACCAAGGAACAACACCTGCTGATCGCCGAAGAGAGCAAGCGATTCGACTCGACGACGGCGGACTGGCTCGAGAGTCAGACTCGTTGGCGGACGGCGATGTTCGGCGCACTCCGGGAACGTTTCACCGCAAGCCAGTCGCCCGCCACGGTCGAGGAGCGTATTCTCAAGCTGTTGCGCGCCCCGGAAAGTCAGTGGACTCGCGCTTATCAGACCAAGGCCGCGCAGAATCGCGAGCAATCGCTCGCGGTCCTGGGCGCCATCGATGCCTCGCTGACGCCGGAGCAACGCAGCCATTTGCAACGCGAGCTGATCGAACTGGCGAAGCAGCTCGAAGCGATGACCCAAAGCTAGGGCCGCACCGGCCCGTCATAACATTTCCAAAAGGAGTCTCCATGAGCCGCGCACTGTTGCTGGCCATCTCCGTCTCTGTGCTGTCCGTCGCGGGCTGCAAGAAAGCACCGCCGCCTGAACAACCGCCTGCGGAGCAAGCCGTACCGGCGCCGGCGGCCGCGACGTCTGGACTGTCGGCCGAGGACAAGGCCGCCATCTATGCGTCTATCGACAACATCGATCGTCTGCCTGGCGATATGGATGAAGACAACTGGCGCAAGCCGAGCGAAGTATTGACGTTCCTCGAAGTGAAGCCGGGCCAGAAGGTGGTCGACTACCTTTCTGCCGGCGGTTACTACACCGAGCTGTTGTCTCGCATCGTGGGCCCGACCGGTCAAGTCATCGCTTATAACAATCCGGAGTATTTGAAGTTCTCGGGCGAGAAGCCGAAGCAGCGCTATGGCAACGATCGTCTGCCGAACGTCGTGCAGCTCACCTCGCCGCCCGAAGAAGCGCCGTTCGAGCCGAACAGTCTGGACGGAGCGTTGTTCGTGATGTCGTATCACGACCTGTATTGGAAGGCGAAAGACGGCTCCTGGCCCAACACCGACCCGGCGCAGGCGCTCGCGAAACTCGTGCCCGCGTTGAAGCCCGGCGCAACCGTCGTTGTATTAGATCATGTCGCGGTCGCAGGCGCGGACCCAGCGGTCAGCGTCGACGCGCTTCATCGCATGGACCCCGCCATCATCAAGCGTGACATCGAAGCGGCCGGCCTGAAGTTCGACAGCGAGAGCAAGGCTTTCGCCCATGCCGAAGACGATCACACCAAGCCGGTCTTCGACCCGGCGGTCCGGCACAAGACGGATCAGGTGTTGTATCGATTCAAGAAGCCGAGCTGAGCTTTGACACATCGGGCCGTCGCATGACGGCCCGATGCTTTGGAAGACTAGCTCAAGGCTTCGCGGTCAGCCTGCAGAGGGTGAGGTCGGTATGCCATGGGGAGCCTGTTGTCCCCGAGCCGCCGGAAACGAGGGTGATCGTCAAAGTAAACTTCCCAGGCTCCGTCATCATCAGCTCCATCCAGCTGAAGCACTTGTCACCGAAGAGACTGCCGTAGTTCATCGTCACTGTCGTTGGGACAGTGTCGCCCACCAAGACGCCCGTGAACGCATTGGCGGCCCGCGTCAGACTGGTGATGCTGTCGAATTCAAACGTTCCATCTTGCGCCAGCGCGCCGGTGGACATCGTCAGCAGGGCGACAGCCGCCATCCACTTCTTGCTCATCATGATCAGCACTCCGTTGTTTAGATCCATAAATGCCGTACGAGACGGCCGCTCGATCTAACAACAGCGCCGATTGCATCAACAAGCAGGCGAAACACTGAAACGTCGTTAGTCCTCCGCACGCTTGAACGCTTGCGCCAGCTCTTGTTGTTTGCGCGGCGGCACCGGGTCGTAATGACTCAGCTCCATCGTGTACGCGCCTTCGCCGCCAGTAAGAGACTTGATCCGCGATTGGTAATCGTTGATTTCGGCAAGCGGCACCAGCGCACTGATTCGCGTGCGTTGATTCGCCAAAGCCTGACTGCCGCTCACGCGACCGCGACGAGTCGCGAGATCGCCTGTGATATCTCCGGTCGACGCGCTCGGCGATGTGACTTCGATGCGCACCAGCGGCTCCAGCACGATCGGTGCCGCCTCTTCGACCGCATTCAAAAACGCGCGACGGCCCGCGGCAATGAATGCCACTTCTTTCGAATCCACCGGATGATGCTTACCGTCGTGCACGATCACGCGCAAATCCTGTAACGGAAAGCCCGCGACCGCGCCTTCGCTCAACGCCTGACGAATCCCCTTCTCGACCGCCGGAATGTATTGCGAAGGAATGACACCGCCGACCACCTCGTCGACGAATTCAAATCCTTCGCCGCGCGCCAACGGCTCGACGCGCAAATACACTTCGCCGAATTGCCCCGCGCCGCCCGTTTGTTTCTTGTGTCGATGATGACCTTCGGCCGGTCGCGTGATGGTTTCACGATAAGGGATGCTGGGCGATTTGGTCTTAC
Source organism: Steroidobacter flavus (assembly GCF_042651805.1). Lineage (NCBI taxonomy): Bacteria > Pseudomonadati > Pseudomonadota > Gammaproteobacteria > Steroidobacterales > Steroidobacteraceae > Steroidobacter > Steroidobacter flavus. The sequence goes on from NZ_JBHSDU010000003.1 coordinate 1,585,507, forward strand.
AGCCCACGCCGTAACGATCTTTCATGCGATCCAGCAGCACGCGCAGGTGCAGATCGCCCATGCCATAGAGCACGGTCTCGTTGACGCTGGCCTGATGATCGATGCGCACGCCCGGATCTTCGGCGACCAGCTTATGCAACGCGTCCGATAATTTCTGTTCCTCACCGCGACGCTCAGGCTCGATGGCGACGCCCGCCATCGCCGGCGGCAAGGTGATGGACTTCAGGTGATAGTGATCTTCGTCGTGCGAGTCATGGAGCACGGCGTCGAAATGCATCTCGTCGACCTTGGGCACCGCGCAGATATCACCTGGAATGGCCTGCGGCACTTCGACATGTTCCTTGCCTTGCAGCTGATACAAATGCGCAACCTTGAACGGCTTGCGCGCATCGCCGATGAACAGCTGCGCGCCCGAGCGCACGGTGCCTTGATGAACGCGAAAGATGCCGAGCCGACCGACGAATGGATCGATGTTCACTTTGCAAACATGCGCAATCACATGCTGACTGGCATCGGGCCGCACTTTGACGCGCTCGGCCTCAGCGCCCTCGCCGCGTAGAAAGGGCGGTGGATTGCCCTCCATCGGATTGGGCATGAGCCGCGCGAAGATATTCAGTAATTCTTTGATGCCGACGCCGGTCTCGGCGGAGGTGAAACAAACCGGGATGAGATGGCCCTCGCGCAGGGCGCGCTCAAAAGGGTCGTGCAGTTGCTCCGGGGACAGCTCTTCGCCCTGTTCCAGATACACCGCCATCAGATCCTCATCGACCTCGACCACCTGATCGATGATCTCGGTGTGCGCGGCCTCGACCGAGGAAAAGTCGGGCGGCTGAATGGCATCGGCACCGGGATCGAAAAAACAGTCCACCACCGATTTGCCGCCGTTGGCCGGCAGGTTCAGCGGCAGGCATTCGCGCCCGAAGAGCTCACGCAGCTGCGCCAGCACCGCTTCCGGGTGCGCGTCCTTGGCATCGATCTTGTTGACGATGACCAGCCGGCAGAGCTCGCGGTCGCGGGCGAAGTCCATCATGCGCTGGGTCACCGGCTCGACGCCGTTCACCGCGCTGACCACGACCGCGGCGGTTTCGACCGCCTCCAGGACCGTCAATGCGCGCCCGGCGAAATCCGGGTAGCCCGGTGTGTCGAACAGATTGGTGTGACAGTCGCCGACCGGGAAATGCACCAGCGCCGCGTCCAGGGAGTGGCGCAGCTGCCGTTCCTGAGGGTCGAAGTCACAAACAGTGGTACCGCGCTCCAGACTGCCGCGGTTGCGGATCACGCCCGCTTCCAGCAGCAGGCTCTCGGTCAGGAGGGTTTTACCCGAGCCTGCCTGGCCGACCAGCGCGATGTTGCGAATGTCCGAGGTCGAATGAGCCCCTGGGATAGACATGGGGGTACCTCCCGACCACGGCTTCGTGGCCGTATTACGTCGCTGAACCGGAGATTCGAGGCCCAGCATACTCCTCAACCGGGCATTAAGAAGCTTCGAGCCTATTGGAGCTGTCGCGCCCTACGCTTAACCTACACACCTTGAACTAACTACTCACTCCGCTCCCTCCATGAGCAAGCGCGCCCTGATCGTCGACGACTCGCGTTCCGCGCGCGTCATCCTGAGTCGCATGCTGGAAGGCTACGGCCTGGAAGTGGATTCCTCCGAGTCGGCCGAGGCCGGACTGGAATTCCTGCGCCAGGCCCGCCCAGACGTGATCTTCATGGATCATCTCATGCCCGGCATGGACGGCTTCCAGGCCATCCAGGCCATCAAGGGCAATCCGGACACGGCGACCATCCCGGTGGTCATGTACACCTCCCAGGAAGGCGAGCTGTATGTCAGCCAGGCCCGCGCGCTCGGCGCCGTCGGCGTGCTGCCCAAGACGGTGAAGCATTCCGACGTGTCGCGGGTCCTGTACCAGTTGCGATTGTTGCCGGAACGTCGCGAGCCGCGCGTCGCGGCGGTGGCGGCGGTCGCTCACCAGGAAGGCTCGGCCGCTGTGCAGATCGAGCCTGCCCGGCCCAGCGGCGGCGATGTGGAAAGCATGATCCGCAATGCCGTCACGCCGTTGCTCAAGGAGCAAAGCGCGGAGATGCGGCGCTTCATGCTGGCCAGCCTGGAAGCGTTCGCGCGGCGAATTGCTCCCGAGGGTCGGCCGGCAACCGTACCCGCGCAAACCCCGATCCCCCCCGCGGCTGAGCAGGTGCAGCCGGCCGAGATGCAGACGCAAACCATCGTCGTGCGGCAGAGCCGCTGGCCCCTGGTCGCGGGAGTCGCGGCGATTGCGCTGGTCCCGACGCTGGTGCTGGCCCTGTTCTATACGAAGGAACTGGAGACGACCAAAGCCCTGCGCAGCGCGGTCACGACCTTGCAGACGACCATCGACGGTCAGCAGGCGCAGCTCACGACACTGCAAAAGAGCATTCAGTCCGGTCAGATGGTCATGGCCACCGCGGCCAAGCCCGACAATGTGACCGCCGAAGTCGTTCCGTATGGCGAAGCGCCGCTGTCCGGCGCCCGGCTGGAGCGGCTGCGCGACATGTTGGGTCAGCTGCGCGCCAATGGCTTCAAAGGCAAGGTGAAGATCGCGACCTTCGTCGGCGAGTTCTGCCTGACCGGCAACGGCATCGAAGGCTATTCCATGGCCACCGACGAGCTGCCGGTGAAGAAGTGCGATCTGGTGGGCAATCCGTTCGAGGACAGCCTGCCCAGCGCGCAGCGTCAGTCGCTCGCCTTTGCCAATCTGGTGTCCTCGCTACGCCCGGATGGCGGCCTGACCGTCGAAGTCGCGCACGAAGGCCGCCGCCCGAGCGTGCCCTATCCCACCGCCGATCAGCTCGCGCGCATGAGCGCCGGCGAGTGGAATCGCATCGCCGCCCAAAACAATCGGGTGGAATTCGCAACTCAGCCGGCCGGTTCATGAGTTGTAGCCCTCATCAAGGACGCTGTTAGAGGGTTACATGTCGACGTCGACTCCCTGGCTGCTCTATGGTGCCAACGGCTACACGGGCGAGCTGATCGCGCGTGAGGCGGTCGCGCGCGGCATGCGGCCCGTGCTGGCCGGCCGCTCCAAAAAAGACATCGCCAGGCTGGCCGCCGAACTGAATTGCCCCAGTGCCGTGTTCGATCTCGAGGATCACACCGCGCTGTGCTCGACGCTCTCGCAAGTCGCCGCCGTGCTCCATTGCGCCGGGCCGTTTTCACAGACCGCGGCGTCGATGATGCAGGGCTGTCTCGCGACTCACGTTCACTATCTGGACATCACCGGCGAGATCGACGTGTTCGAGCTGGCCGCAAGCGTGAATAGCAAAGCACAGCGCTCCGGCATCGTGCTGTGCCCCGGCGTCGGCTTCGACGTCGTGCCCACCGACTGCGTCGCTGCTCGCTTGAAAGAAGTGATGCCGGACGCGACGCATCTCGCGCTGGGCTTCGACAGCCGCGCCGGCCTGAGCAAGGGCACCGCCAAGACCGCGATCGAATCGGCGGGCAAAGGCTCGTGTGTGCGCATCGATGGCCGATTGATGACCGAGAAGCTCGCGTCGCGCACTCGTCGCATCGACTTCGGCGCCGGCGAGAAGCTCGCTGTCAGCATTCCGTGGGGCGACGTCAGTACTGCGTATTACACGACCGGCATTCCCAATATCGAGGTGTACACGGCCACTTCGCAAAAGGCCGCCGACAGCATGCGTCGCGCGAACCTGCTCCGCCCGCTGCTCCGGCAGCGCTGGTTCCGCGAGCTGGCGAAGTTCAACGCACAGCGACGCATCACGCCGCCGGGTAAAACCGAGCGGGAAAACAACCCCACTCACGTGTGGGGCGAAGCACGAAACGCCGCGGGGGAAGTGAAGACCGCGCGACTGCGTACCGCCAATGGCTACTCGCTGACGGTGCATGCATCGCTCGGAATTCTGAACGAAGTGCTGGGCCGCGCTTGCAACCCGGGCTTCACGACGCCAAGCTCTCTGGTTGGCGCTGACTTTGTCAGCAGCCTGCCAGGCTCGTCCACGATCCGCATCGACCCATGATTGACTCCGCCGCCCTGACTTCCACCGACACGCTCGTCGCCAGATTCGCGCCCACTGGCTGGCTCGCCAATCCGCATTTCCAGTCCATTGTGCCCAGCCTGAGCCTGCGTCGGCCGCTGGTAGCAACTCGTGCCCGGACCATGCTCGCGGTCGCGGACACTCAGATCGTCGATTGCGGCGACGGCGTGCGCCTGCTCGGCCATTACTCGAGTCAGGAAGCCGCTGGCAGGCCGCCGGCGCGCGAGCTGGCGATCCTGTTGCACGGCTGGGAAGGCAGCTCCGACTCGGTGTACGTGCTGTCGCTCGGCAGCCATCTGTTCAATCAGGGCTGTGACATTTTCCGTCTCAACCTGCGCGATCACGGCCCGAGCCATCATCTGAACGAAGACATCTTTCATTCCTGCCGGCTCGACGAAGTGGTCGGCGCGGTCCGGAGCATTCAACGCTCGCTGCCCGACAAACGCATCACGATCGCCGGCTTCTCGCTGGGCGGTAATTTCGCGCTCCGGGTTGCGGCCAAAGCCCCGCAAGCCGGCATCGAGCTCGAGCGGGCGGCGGCGGTGTGCCCGGTGTTGAAGCCGCACAGCACGATGGAAGTGCTGGAGAACGGCTGGTTCATCTATCAGCAATACTTCATCAACAAGTGGAAGCGCTCGTTGCGCCGGAAGCAGCAGTGCTTCCCGAAGCGCTACGACTTCAGCCAGATCCTGGCGCAACGGACCATTCGCAGCATGACCGAGCTGCTGGTCCGGCACTTCAGCGAGTTCTCCGACCTGGACGCGTATCTGAACGGCTACGCCATCACCGGCGACGCGCTGGCGCACCTGGAAGTGCCGAGTCACATCCTGATCTCGCTGGACGACCCCATCATCCCGGCGCACGACCTGCAGAACCTGGCGCGCTCGCCGAACCTGCACGTGACCAGCATTCCCAAGGGCGGTCACTGCGGCTTCATGGACAGCTTCAATGGCGCCAGCTGGGCGGACCGGCAGATCGCGAACATCATGTTCCGTCAGCCCCGCATCGTTGAGACGCGCAACGCCGCCTGAACTCAGGGCGGCGCGCTCTTGAATTCGCGCAGCACTTTTCGATAGGCCGTGGTCGCGACCAGCCTCGCGCCACGCGCCGCCAATTGCGTCGCCGCTTCGCGAGAGCTGACGTTGTGAATCGCCCAGCGCCACGGGCCACGCCACAATTGCGCGTTGGTTTCGGTCAGCAAGGCCTGATCGCATAACAAATAATCGGGCACCAGGGCCTCGCTCTTCAGCGCCGACAGATTGGAATACTCCGACAGGATCCAGCCGACCCGATAGGAAGAAACCTGTCGCACGTGATGCACGGCCGTCAGGTCACGCGACACCAGCACGCACTGGCGCACAACCGGCTTCAGCACTTCGCAGATCTTTCTGACAACGACGTCAGCGCCGAACACACGCAAGCTGGCGCGCTTGATCTCGACGAATGCGGTGACGGCAGGATGCGTCCCCAGCAAGCTCACCGCTTGCACCAGGGTCGGCACGCCAATATCCGTGAACTTTTGCTGAAAGCGCTCCGGCTCGGTCACCGAGAATTCAAGGAGCTGCGGTAAGGTCAGCTCCAACGCGTTGCGGTCCACGCCGGTCATGCGCTTCAGGTTGGCATCGTTCAGCAAGACCGGCTGCCGATCCGCGGTCAGCTGCACGTCGAAGGCAACGTGGCGTGCCCCCAGGTCCAACGCCGACCGCAGCGCTGGCAGGGTATTCTCAGGATATTCGTCGGCATTGCCGCGTTGAGCGATCAAATCGGGCAGGGGCGACAACAGTCTGCTGGCACTCATCCGGGCACGCGGCTCCAGTGACTCGGTCGCTATCTTAACAATGGATCCGCATTGACCGGTCAAACGTTGCGATGACTGTGGCGCACTCACCAGGTTCCCTCTTCATGAACCGATCGCTACCGACCCTGACCTTGATGGCCTTGGGTCTTTTGCAAGGATGCGGTGGCGGCGGTGGCTCGGGCAGCCCGCAGCAAGCCGGCGACCCGCCGCCCACCACCAACCCGCCGCCCTCGACCGGCAACTCCGGCCTGGACGCGCGACCTGCGAATGCTACTTGCGTGGCGTGGGCCCGACCCAGTGCAGGCAGCGATATTTCTTTGAGTCGATTCACCAGCCTGACGTTCACGATGCCGGTGGCGCTGCTGCAGCCACCGAACGACAGCTCACGCTGGTACGTCGTTCAGCAGAACGGCATCGTCCGGTACTTCAGCGGCACCAATCCGACCAGCGCCAGCACGTTCATCGACATCAGCGCGCAAAGCTCCGAAGTGCTCGGCGGCAGCGAGGCGGGATTGCTGGGCATGGCGTTTCATCCCAACTATCCCACGGACGGTCGAGTCTTCCTGGCGTACACCCATAACGATCCGTGGGTGATACGACTCGCGTCGTTCACCAGCAGCGACGGTGGCGCGACGTTGAATCCCGCCAGCGAAACCATTCTGCTGACCGTCGACAAACCTTTCGATAATCACAACGGCGGCAACATTGCCTTCGGGCCCGATGGATATTTGTATCTGGGCACGGGCGATGGCGGCGGTGGCGGCGATCGTCACGGCGATCGCGGCAACGGCCAACGACTCACGACCATGCTCGGCAAGATGTTACGTATCGATGTGAATAACGGCGCGCCCTATACGATTCCGCCGGACAATCCGTATTCTGGCAACACGCTCTGCCCGGCAGCCGGACGCGCCGTTGGCGAGTGCCCTGAAATCTATGCGTATGGGTTTCGCAATCCGTGGCGCTGGAGTTTCGATCGCGACAATGGCGATTTGTGGGTGGGCGATGTCGGCCAGTCGGATCTGGAAGAAATCGATCTGGTCACGCTCGGCGGCAACTACGGTTGGCGCTGTCGCGAAGGCTCCCATGATTTCAACACGCCAGGCACGCCGGGCTGTAACACAGCCACGCTGATCGATCCCGTCGCCGAATACAACCACCTGCTCGGCATCGCGGTGACCGGCGGCTATGTTTATCGCGGCTCGCAAAACACCAGTCTGTTCGGTCGATATTTGTTCGGCGATTTCGGCTCCGGCCGCATCTGGGCCTGGCTCGCCGAGAGCGCCGAACAACCGCGCGAGCCGACGCTACTGCTCGACACCGAGTTGAGCATTTCTTCCTTCGGCCAGGGCAACGACGGCGAGCTGTATGTGGTCGACTACAACGACGGCACTTTGCAACGAATCAACTTCACCAGCGTGGTCGGTGTCGACACCGCGCCTCGACAGTTGAGCGCCACCGGCTGTGTCAGCTCGACCGATCCGAAGCAGCCGGCCTCGGGCCTCATTCCCTACGCCATCAATGCGCCCTTCTGGTCCGATGGCGTGGACAAAGATCGTTGGATCGCGCTGCCCAATGGCCAGAGCATCACCGTCGGCACGGACGGCGACTGGAGCTTCCCGCCTGGCACGGTGCTGATGAAAAATTTCCGTCTCGGCACGAGGATGATTGAGACGCGTCTGTTCATGCGTCATCCCGATGGCGTATGGGGCGGCTTCAGTTACGAATGGAATGCCGAGCAGACCCAGGCCACGTTGCTCGAAGGCGGCGCCACGCGCGATCTCGGCGGCGGTCGGAATTGGGTTTTCCCGAGCGAGGGCCAATGCGTCGAATGTCACACGCGAGCCGCGGGGCATTCATTGGGATTGGAGACAGCGCAGCTCAATCGCTCGTTCACTTATCCGCAAACAAATCGCGCGGCCAACGAGCTGACGACGCTGAACCATATCGGGCTGCTGACCCCAGCAATCGCCGATGCCTCAACGCAGCCCGCGCTTCCCGATCCGTCCGGCACGACCGGAACACTCACTGAACGCGCTCGCGCTTATCTGCACACGAACTGTTCGCAGTGTCATCGGCCAGGCACCTCGGTGCCGACCAACATGGACTTCCGCTACACGACCAGTTTGATTGCCACCAATGCCTGCAACGCCGTGCCTCGCTCCGGCGACCTCGGGCTGGGCGCAAACGCGCGCTTGATCGTGCCGGGCAGCTCAGCGAGCTCGCTGGTGGCTTACCGAATGAACCGCCGTGACTCGCCAGGCATGCCACCGCTGGCCTCGACCATGGTGGACACGGCGGGAGTGTCGTTGATCTCGCAGTGGATCGACAGCCTGACCAGCTGCCAATAGACCTTCCAGCAAAAACCGTCTTCTCCAGTCCTTTTCCGGAAAAGAAAACCTTTTTTAAAAAAGATATTCCCCCTCCCGTACACGGGAGGGGGTTAGGGGGTGGGTCCCCTCCGAATCATTTATCCCGCTTCTCTTCGAAGTGCACGACCGGCTTGCCACTGGTCACCGCCATGTCACCTTCGATGATCGCGCCCTTGGCGACCGCAATGGACCGAGCCTTGAGCGAGCCCTTGATGCGCGCCGTCGCGCGCAGCTCCAGCTTCTCCGCAACCGTGACAGAGCCTTCCACCGCACCGGCGATGACGGCGTTGCCGGCGCGAATCTCGCCTTCCCACCTGCCGCTGTCGGACAGGGTCAGCGAGCCTTTCACGTCGCCGTCGCCGACCACGCTGCCGCCGACCACCAGGTCGCTGGCACATTCCAGGTCACCCGTGAATCGCGAGCCCGAGCCGATGAACGTCGGACTGCTGGACACACGATCGGCAAGGCGGCGGCGGGGTGAATCGGCCATGAACATCTCCAAACAAAGCGAGCGCGGATTATCGACCGTGGCCCGCGCAGTAGCCATGCAGAGTGCAGTCGGCGAATGGCGTCAGTCCGTGACGCAGGTCACCGAAGCGGTCCGAAGCTGACACGAAGTGTCAGCCCGAGCGCCTGCGTGATCGTCATACCGCGAGGCCTAAGTAACTGATTTGGCGCACCGGCACTAAACCATAGATGTTTTACAGGCCGTGGCACAGCCATTGCACTGAAGAGCTGGCATTTATGCGCTGAACCTCCAAGCAAGCTCGACTGAGCCCTTGAGTTCGAACTCACGCCGCCACGCGCTCTTCCCCGCTGGCGGCGTTTTTTTGCCCAACGCCCGCGACTCCACGATTCGTGGAGATCGTTATGATGCCGGCTTCCATTCAGGAGTAGGCATGATCCCTCGAATGCTGTTGCTAGGGTTGGCGCTGGTGGCGCCGGCCGGATTCGCGCAAGTGCCCGGCGCCAACGAGGTCCGTGCGACGACCCTCGCCAATGGCATGCAGATCATCGTCTGGCCGGACCGCGACATCCCCAACGTCGCGCTCTACAACTGGGTGCACGTCGGCAGTCGCAACGAGGCGCCCGGCATCACCGGCCTGGCGCACTTCTTCGAGCACATGATGTTCAACGGCACCAGCAAACGGGCGCCGGGAGAGTTCGATCAAGTGCTGGAAGCTAACGGCGCACGCAATAACGCCTTCACGAGCGATGACGTCACGGTCTATCAGGACTGGTTCCCGCGCTCGGCGCTGGAAACCGTGTTCGAGCTGGAAGCCGACCGTCTGAAGAATCTGGCTTTCGATCCCAAAGTGGTCGAGAGCGAGCGCGACGTGGTGTATTCCGAGCGGCGCCTGCGCGTCGATGACAGTCATCAAGGCCGGCTGCAGGAGCAAGTGCAGGCCACCGCCTTCCTCGCACATCCGTATGGCATTCCCACGATCGGCTGGCCGTCGGACATCCAGTCATGGACCATCGACGACCTGAAGCGCTTCTTCTCGACTTACTACGCGCCGAATAACTGCACGCTGGTGCTGGTCGGCGACGTCGATCCGGACAACGTGATCGCACTGGCTCGCAAACATTTCGAGCCCATCCCGAAGCAGGAGCCGCCGAGGCCGGTGAAGACCGTCGAGCCCGAACAGCTCGGCGAACGACGCGTCAGCGTGAACGCCGACGCGCAAACGCCCCTGGTGCAGCTCGCTTATCACGGCCTGGCCGGCGCCGATCCGCGGCGGCCGGCCTTGGATTTGCTAACGCGAGTGCTGACGGATGGCGATGCCTCGCGGTTACATCGCGCGCTGGTTGAAGAACAGAAGCTCGCGATCTCGGCCGACAGCTATTTCTCGGCGGGCTTCGATCCCGGCCTGGTGTGGTTCTTCCTCGCGCTGCCGGCCGAAGGCGATGCCAAACAAGCCGAAGCCGAATTCACTCGACAGATCGAGCGAGTCATCAAGGAAGGCGTGACCAAGGATGAGCTGGCACGCGCACGCAGCCAGGCGCTCGCCGATTTCTGGCGCGGCCTCGCCACCATCGATGGCAAGGCTCAAGCGCTGGGCTCCTTCGCCGTGCTCCAAGGCGGTCATCAGAAACTGTTCGATGAGCCGCGCGCGTACGAAAGCGTGACTCAACAAGACATCCAGAAGCTCGCCGCCGAGCTGCTGCGTTCGACGAATCGCACCGTGGGAGTATTGAGATCGCCGCCCCCGCCCGAGGGCTCGCTGCCCAAGACGGGAGGTGCGAAATGAGCGCCCTCCGTCGCATCGTCATCGTCGTCGCGACCGTTTGCTCGCTGACCGCCCCGGTCGTATTTGCGGCCAGCGCCGTGAAGACGCCGAACTTCGAGAAAGTGAAACTCGACAACGGCGCCACGCTGCTGTTGATGGAGCGTCACGACGTGCCGCTGATCTCATTCACCGCGGTCATTCGCGGAGGTGCGCTGACCGATCCTGAAGATCGCCTCGGCACCGCCAGTCTGATGGCGAGTCTGCTCGAGAAAGGCGCCGGCAATCGCGATGCGAACGCTTTCGCCGAAACCGTCGCGTCGGTCGGCGGCTCGATCGAGACCGGCGCGAGCACCGAAAGCATCTCGGTCGGCGGCTCGTTTCTGGCGCGCGATCAGAAGCTGATGGTCGAGCTGCTCGCCGACGTCTTGCAACGGCCGCGCCTGGAAGAAGCGCAGTTCGAAACGCTGCGCGATCGATCCATCGAGTTCATTCGTGCCGCGAAAGATTCGGATCGCTCCGAGCTGACGCCGATCTACGGCGCGGCCAGCCTGTTCGGCGCGCACCCGTACGGCCGTTCGGTCGGCGGTAGCGAAGCGAGCCTCGCAGCGATCAAACATGCGGATGTGCGGCAGTACTATGCGGACAATGTCGGCGCGGATCGAGTCATCATCGCGGTCGCGGGTGACTTCAAGACCGCGCAGCTCAAATCATTGCTGACGCGTGCGTTCGCCAGCTGGGGCAAAGCCGGCAAGCCCTTGCCGCCGCTGCCGAAGCAAACCGAAGTCACGTCGCGCCGTGTGCTGCTGGTCGATGCGCCCGACGCCGTCCAGTCGTATTTCTGGGCGGGAGACGTCAACGTCGCGAAGGGCGACCCGCGGCGCGCCTCGCTCGATATCGTCAACACGCTGTTCGGCGGACGGTTCACCTCCATGCTCAACACCGAGCTGCGGATTCGCAGCGGCTTGAGCTACGGCGCGAGCTCCCGCTTCGATCGCATGGCTACGGGCGGCAGTTGGGAGATCGGCTCGTTCACGCGCACCGAAAAGACCATCGAAGCCATCGACCTCGCCTTCGACACGCTCGACAAGCTGCACGCAGGCTCGCTCGAGCAAGCGCAGCTGGAGTCGGCGAAGAGCTATGTGCTCGGCCAGTATCCGCTCGGCCTGGAAACCGCCTCGCAATGGGCCTATCAGCTGGCGACGCTGGAGTTCTATGGACTCGACCGCAGCTACATCGATGACTACGGCAACCAGCTTGCAGCGGTGACGCTCGACGATGCCAAACGCGCGATCGACGAAGTGATTCCGACCAGCCAGCACCTGGTGCTGGTGGTGATCGGCAAAGCCGAGGCGATTCGCGACGGGTTGCGCAAATATGGCCCGCTCACCGAAGTGAAGCTGTCGGATCCGGAGTTTCAGACCAAGCAATAGCAACGCCGGCCGACTCGAACATTGCACAGCGAGCGCGCACCAAGCAGTATTCATCGACGACCACAACCAATTCATACAAGGCGCGATATCCACCGGCATGCATGGCGAGGCGGGCGCGATGTCAGCACTGTTTCTATATACAGCCCATCGGGCCGGCGCTATGATGCCTGCCCGCTTTTTTCACCCACACGGACGTGCCGCACGGAATTCAGCTTGATATGAGCGATTGGCCCCATTCAGTCATCCAGGCCGCGTTACTGCAGTACATCCGCAGTCATGTGAAGCAGTCGAACTGGCGCTTCACGCAGCTCGAGGTTTTGCACGACGCGCTGGCCCGCGTGATTCAGCTCGAGCCTGAAGAGCTGTGCGTGGTGAGCTGTTTCATCGACGGGCAGCGCTGGTATGTGATGACCACGACGCGTGTGTTCGGCATTTACCGCGGTTCGCGGTTCGAGTTTTCGCCGCTGCAGGTTCGCAAGTACATCTGGGGCGACTTCAAGCAGGAAGGCCGCGTGCAGATCGAGGTCGCGGAAGTGCAGCTGATCGGCGGCGAGAAAATCACGCTGGCGTACGAGGCGGGCTTCGCCTCGATCGCGCCGATCTACTACGAGCGTTTCTGGCACGCCCGCTACCCGCAGCTCGAGCGCGGCTAGACAGCATAAGAATTCGACAGCGGGGCCGGCCGGCCCGGCCTAAGCTGACTGCTCGTTCATCGCAAGAGCAGACATGGCCACCATCCGTCGTGAAGTTCAGATCCAGGCCGCGCCCGATCAAGTGTGGGACGCGTTGCGAGATGTCGGTGCACTGCATACCCGGTTGTGCCCCGAGTTCGTGGTCGACACCCGGATGGAGGGCGACACCCGGATGGTGACATTCGCCAACGGCCGCCAGGCGAAAGAGCTGATCGTCAGCGTGGACGAAGACCAGCGACGCGTCTGCTGGGCCATCGTCGACGAGCCCTTCGTTCACTACAACGGTGCCGCGCAAGTCACGCCACTCGGCGACGGCAGTTGTCGGTTCACCTGGATTTCAGATCTGTTGCCGCACGAGCTGGCGCCGACGGTCACCGCCATGATCGAAGCCGGCATCGCCGCCATCAAACGCAAGCAAGAGGCGGCTTAACAACGACCGCTTGCGCATAGACGCGCCCGGAGGAGTTTTCGAGTCATCGATTTGTGTGAAGCTTGTCACATAGATCGAAACTCGTTGGCGATGCCGCGCGCTCCGGCGTGCGCGGGCGCGGCAAAAAGTCTGGGTAATTCCGCTGGAAAAGCCGCTTTCCCGCAGTCGGTGACGCCAAACCCTGACAATTTTTCCGACATGGACAAACGCCGAAAGCCGAATAGACTCGCGCCATCGTTTGCAATTTTCCGCAACGAGTTTCCCGCTAGAAATGCAGTATCGGCGCAGCGATTTCGATGTCACGAACACCGTGCAGGTGAGCTCACCTGATGCGGTTCGTCGGGCTGTGGTCGAGCTGTATCGGCAGAGCTGGCCGCATTACCCGCTCGACCGCGTGGACACCGCGTTCCGCGACTTCGAGCGCTTGTTCAACGGTCAGTTTCCCGGCTATTACGGCTGCGACACCGTTTATCACGATCTGCAGCACTCGCTCGACGGCACGCTCGCCGTCGCCCGCCTGATCGTTAGTTACGATCGCACCCACCTGGCGGATGAACGGCTCGGCCCGGAGCGCGCCATCCTCGGCGTGGTGACCGCGTTGTTTCATGACGCCGGTTACATTCGTCAGACCGACGACCAGACTCATCGCAACGGCGCCGAGTTCACGCTCAGCCACGTCAGCCGCAGCGCCCAGTTCATCGGCCGCTACCTGCCCACCATCGGCATGGCCGAGTGGGTGCCGGTGGCGACCAAGATCGTGCACTTCACCGGTTACGAAGTGCAGTTCGACCAGATCCGCCTCGACGATCCGCGCGACCGCAAGCTCGGTCATCTGATCGGCACCGGCGACCTGATCGCGCAGATGTCGGATCGTTGCTATCTGGAAAAATGCCGCGACCGGCTCTATCCCGAATTCGTGCTGGGCGGCATCGCCATGCCCAGCGACGCCACCGGCAAGACACAGGTGAAATACAGCTCCGGCCTGGATGTGCTGCGGCAGACGCCGGGCTTCATCGAGGACGTGCGGCGCTCCCGCCTGGATGGCGAGTTCGCCAGCGCGTACAGCTATCTGGAATCGCTGTTCAACGGCCGCAACCCGTATATGGAAGCCATCGAGGCCAATGTCAGCTATCTGAGCGAAGTCCTGCGCACCGGCCGCTGGCCCATGCTTCGCCGCGACCCGCCGTGCTTCACCTGGGAGCGCAACCCGGTGCAGAACATCCGCTCGCTGGTCATCGGCCACCTCAAACAGGTGTGGAAGAGCGGCTGATCGCCAGCCGTCGGTGCCGCCGGCTACCATGGCGGAATGGCCGATACTCCTGAACTCAGCTGGATCAATCTCGGCGTCGCGCTCGCCATTGGCTTCCTGATCGGCATCGAGCGCGAACGCAGTAAGGGCACGGGCCCGACTCGCGCGGTCGCCGGCCTTCGCACCTTCACTCTCATCGCTCTCGCCGGCGCGCTCGGTCTGTGGATCGGCGGCGTTTATGTCTTCATCGCCACCGGCGGCATCATCGGCCTGCTGATCGCGGTGGGTTACATGCGCACTCGCGATACCGATCCCGGGCTCACCACCGAGATCGCCATGGTCGTTACATTTCTGCTCGGCGGTCTGGCGGTACGCGAGCCGCGACTCGGCGCCGCGCTGGCGGTCATCGTCTCCATCCTGCTCGCGTTCCGTAAATACGCTCACAACTGGGTCAAGAACGTCCTGACCGATGAAGAAGTCCGCGACGGTCTGATGCTCGCGGGCGCGGCGTTGGTGATTCTGCCGCTCACGCCGACCGAGGCCATCGATCCGTGGGGTGTCGTGCAGCCACGCAAGCTTTGGATGCTGGCTGTGCTGGTCATGTCGATCAACGCGCTCGGCTACGTCGCCCTGCGCGCCTTCGGTGCCAAAACCGGGCTGGCGATCGCGGGCTTGATCTCGGGCTTTGTCTCGAGCACCGCCACGATCGGTGCTATGGGCGCACGCACCAAGAGCCAACCTGAGTTACGTAAGGGCGCGGTCGCGGGTGCCGCGGCATCGTCGGTTGCGACGGTGATTCAGCTCGCCATCGTCGTCGGCCTGGTGAGCCAGGCGACGCTGATGATCCTCATACCGTCGCTGATCGCTTCGGGAATCGCGGCGGTGGTTTACGCGGGCATCTTCGCGCTGCGGAGTTTCCGCGAGCCTGCCAGTGCCGACGATGCGCCGAAGGGCCGCCCGTTCGAGCCCAAGACCGCCATCATTTTCGTTCTGGTGGTCGGAATCACGCTGCTGATCTCGGCTTTGTTGACTCAGTGGCTCGGCGACCGAGGCTTGATGCTCGCCGCCGGCGTCGCTGGATTTACCGATGCCCATGCGGCCGCGATTTCGTCAGCATCGTTGGCCGCGAGCGGCCGCACGCAAGCCGAGTTCGCGGCCCTGGCTGTGCTGGTCGGCCTCTCGACCAACACCGTGAGCAAGACTGTGGTCGCCTTCTCGCTGGGGGACCGCAGCTACGCCTACTCACTGATTCCGGGCCTGATCCTGATCGCCTCGGCTGCGTGGGGTGCGTGGTCGGTTCGCGCTTTCTTCGTTTAAGACATTCATACTCCCCAGGATGAGCGAACGGTTCACACGGCTGAATGCCCGGTTTCCCCACAAGCGCGTGTTCATCACGGGCGCCGGCAGCGGCCTGGGCCTGGAGCTGGCGAAGCAGCTGGCCGGCGACGGCTGGACGCTCGGCCTGTTCGATCGCAATCTCGAGCGCCTCACCAGCGTCGAGGCGGCGTTCGCCGAAGCGGGTGTGAAGGTGGTCGCCTATCCGGGCGATGTCACACAACCGGACGAGCTCACGGTCGCCGTGAACTCGTTTGCCGCGACTCACGACGGCCTGGACGTGATGATCAACAACGCCGGCGTCGCCGGCGCCGGCTCGATGATGGAAGTGTCGCTGGAAGACTGGCGCTGGATCATCGACATCAACTTGATGGGCGTCGTGCACGGCTCGCGCGCGGCCATTCCTCATCTGCAACGGAACGGCCGCGGCCTGCTGATCAATGTCGCGAGCGCCGCGGCCTTCGCGTCGGCGCCGGGCATGATTTCGTACAACGCCACTAAAGCCGCGGTGGTCTCGATCAGCGAAACACTGGTGAACGAATTACGACCGATCGGCACCCAGGTATCCGTGGCGATGCCGACGTTCTTTCGTTCTTCGCTATTGGAAACATTGCGCGGACCCGAGCACTCGCGCGTGCTTGCGAATGAAGCGATGCAGAGGTCGGAATATCCCGTGGAACAGGCCGCGCGCGATTTGCTGACAGAATCCGCCGACGGTCGGACTTACATCGTGCTGCCCAAATCCGCCCGCATGATGTGGCGGCTGAAACGTTGGATGCCGCTGCGTTTCCTCGATCAAGTACGAAGTCTCACGCAGCGGCGATCGTCGGTCGAATGACTCAGGTGGGAGCATCCACCGCCAGCAGGAAGCGCGTGTAGATCTCGGGCAGACGCGCCAGCACGTGCGCCTTGCCTTCGATGTTGCTGGCCTCCAGTACTCGCCGCAGCGTCGACAGACTCAACGATTCGAGCGCTGCTTGTGAGATCGGCGCGTAGCTCAAATGCCAGGGCTCGGGGCTCACGCCGCCGCGATCGGTCCGATACGGCCGATAGAAACCGAAACGTCGCATATTCGCATCGAGCCATTGCGACAGCCGCCCGAATATTCCTTCCGGCGCGTATTCGCCAGGCAACAATTCGACCGTGTAGCCGGGCGGAACCGCGGCGGCATCGATCACGTCGACATCGCTGCCCCAGTGATGCCGGCTGCCGCCAGGAATGGCCGACCAGCACAGGATCGCATCGACCGCCGCGGAGTCCGACAGCTGCTTGCGATCGAGCAACAGGCCCTGCCGATCGTAGATGGCACGCTCGCCCGTCCACTTGCGATTCCATATTCCCAGCTGCGCCTGGAAATCGCGGAAGCTGGAGCGCGGCGTGAGATCGATGCCGTCGACGCGGGCCGCGTCCCTCATCGCCAGGAAAGAAGCCACCGCTTCATAGTGAAGCATGCAACGCGGGTCACTCAGTTCGACAACATGAGTACGCGCCTGTCCCGTGAGCTCGAGCTCGTTCATTACATTCTGACCTTAGCCACAAAGCGGTAATTAGTTAAAAAAACGCGGCCATTTGCCGTGATTTTTAACATTCTAATCGTTTGGTATGTTAAAAAAACCGACAAGTAAACTGGACGTCTCGCCACCGCGAAAAACCCGAGTATCATGCCGTAACGAAGCGGTAGTGCCACCGTGCCGAAGCTGAGGCACTTCGGCAGCACAGGGTAAGCAAGTCCGGAGTATGGGTTGAGATCGCGGGGCCTCAAAATCAGATTGTTGTCCGTCGCTGTGGCGGCGGGCATCGCCATTGCCGCGACCCTGTTCCTGCTGGAGTACCTGGACTATCGCAAGTCGAGCGATGTGGTCGTCAAACATGGCGAGCGCTCGCTGCTGACCGCCGAGGCCCAGCGCCTCGACCTGCTCGCCAGCGACATGGCGGCGGCCGGTGCCCAGGCGCTGGAAACAGCCCTGCGCAATGACGACAAACGGACCCTCGAGAAAGTCGTCGCGTCGCTGCTGAACAATCCTTATTCGATTTCCGCGCGCGTGCTGGCGCCTGACGGCTCGGTGGTCTACGAGACGATTCGGCAGGATCAGTGGACCCAGCAGATCACCGATCAGGACAAGCGCACCATCCGCCGCGGCCTGGGCGGGGTCGACTCGCTCGGCACCCTGGAGATCATCGTCGGCCGGCCCGGCCTCGCCGACACCGCGCACACTTTGCGGACCCAGCTGGAGCGCGTTCAACAACGCGACTTCGAACGTCGTATCTGGATCGTCGCCGGCGTCGGCGTGCTCATCACCGGCTTGCTGACGCTCGTTGCATGGATGCTCGCGCAGCGCCTCGAGCGCCCCATCGTCGAGCTGATCCGTTCGGCCGAGCGCATCGGCGAAGGCGATTACACCCGTCCGCACAAAGTCACCAGCAACGACGAGATCGCCGAGCTGGAGATGGCGCTGGATCGCATGCGTCAGAACCTGCGTCAGACGACCATCACCAAGAACTATCTGACCATCGTCCTCAACAGCATGAACGACGCCGTGCTGGTGACCTCGCCGGACGGCATGGTGCGCAAGATCAACGACGCGGCGGTCCGGCTGTTCGGTTACAACGAAGAAGAAATCGCCGGCCAGCCGTTCATCAACCTGCTCGCCGAGAACGAGCGCGAGAACTTCTCGCTCGAAGCGGCCGGGGTCGAGACGCGCGAGACCGTGATCGCGACTCACAGCGGCCAGACCATCCCGGTGTCGCTGTCGGGCGCGCCCATCGCCGGCGACGACCCGCAGTTCCAGGGCACGATCTTCGTCGTTCGTAACATCACCGATCGCAAGCGGGCCGAGCGCCGCATCCGCTATCTGGCCCGTTACGACGCGCTGACCAAAGTGCCGAACCGCATGCAGTTCCAGCACATGCTGCAACAGGCGATCGCACGCGCGCGGCGTAACGATCGCGGCATCGTGCTGCTGTATCTGGACATGGACCGGTTCAAAGAGATCAACGACACGTTCGGTCACGCCGCCGGCGACCGCACGCTCGAAGTGCTCAGCGAACGTTTGATCCGCATCCTGCCGCGCGAAGCGGTGGTCGGTCGTCTGGCCGGCGACGAGTTCGGCCTGTTCATCGAAGGCTTCGCCGATTCCGACGATGAGCGCACGCAAGCCGCGAACCTCGCGCGGATGGTGCTCGCCGAGGTCTGCAAAGCGTATTACGTCGATCAGCAGGAAGTGTTCCTGACCGCCAGCGTCGGCATCGCGTTCTGTCCGAAGGACGCCGAGAACGTGATCGACCTGATCCGTAACGCCGACGCGGCGATGTATCACTCCAAACAAAACGGCGGCAACAGCTTCGCGTTCTACTCGCCGGACATGAACGCGGCCGCGGTCGAACGTTTGATGCTGAAGAGCAAGCTGCGCCGCGCGCTCGAGCGTGACGAGCTGATGATGCTGTATCAGCCGAAGGTCGACCTGCGCGACGGCCGCATCATCGGCGCCGAAGCATTGTTACGTTGGCGTTTGCCGGGTCATGGCGACATCTCACCGTCGCAATTCATTCCGCTGGCGGAAGAAACCAACATGATTCTCGGCATCGGCGAGTGGGTACTGAATCGTGTCTGCGCCGACTATCACCGCTGGCAGGACAAAATCAAAAATCCCGGCCGCGTCTCGATCAATCTGTCCTTGAAACAGCTGCGCCAGGCGAACTTCATCACTCGCTGCAAATCGGTGTTCCGTCGTCACGAAGTGTCGCCGACCTGCTTCGAGCTGGAAATCACCGAGACCACGCTGATGGTCGACCCGAAGCGCACCATCAAGCTGCTGGATGAGCTGTATGCGATGGGCCTACACCTGTCGATCGACGACTTCGGCACCGGCTACTCCTCGCTGTCGGCCTTGCAACAGTTCCCGATCGGCACGCTGAAGATCGACCAGTCCTTCGTCCGCGACGCCGCCATCAACAGCGACGACGCCACCATCGTCCGCACCATCATCGACATGGGCAAAGCGTTGGAAGTCGAAGTCGTCGCCGAAGGCGTCGAAACCGAAGAACAATTCAACTTCCTCCGCAACCGCGGCTGCCACTACGGCCAGGGCCGCCTGTTCGGCGACGCCATGACCTCGGATGAGTTCCTTTCTCTGGTGCTCACCCAGGAGAGCGGCCGGGCGAAGGTCAGCGAGCTGTTCGCGTCGTAACTCTCTCCGCGGCGATCCCGCCGCGCGCTCCCTTCGCGCAAACCCGCGCGGCAGATGTCTCAATCGCTACAAGTAACTTCTAGTTGCTTGATGCAACGCGCTGTTGTTAGTAGTGCATCCATCCGCAAGCCACTGAGATGTGATGTGATCGACGGCCCCTCGAAAGACCTGTTGTCTAAACGACCTGGCTGCGTTAGATTTTCCGCCCATAGCGCCCTTGGCAGTAAACGGCTTCCTTCCATGGAAACCGTCGAGCCCAAGGGCTTTTCTTTTTCGGCGACTCGATGAGCAAAGTCGCTGTACTTGTTGACCTGGGTTTCTTCCTTCCCCGCTATCGGTCATTGATCGAATGCAAGGCCAGCCCTCAGCACACCGCGGAGGTCGTCGCCACCGCGGTATTTCAAACAGCCGAGCGCCACGTTGCCAGGGAACATGGCGAGCAGCTTTATAGAATCTTTGTCTACGACTGCAAGCCACTCGCCAAGAAGGCTCATAACCCGGTGACAGGCAAGTGCATCGACTTCTCACGCACAGCAATGTTCAGGTTTCGAAACGAGTTGCACCGAGAACTGGTGTGCATGCGGAAGGTCGCGCTACGTTTAGGTGAGCTTGCCGAAGACTCGCAGTGGACCATTCGTCCCGATCCGCTCAAGCGACTACTCAAGAAGGAAATCGGAGTGGAAGATCTCACGGAAGATGACCTGCGCTATGACGCCACTCAGAAGGGAGTCGACATCAAGTTCGGCCTCGACATCGCATCCCTGGCGTACAAGCGCCTTGTCGAGAGGATCGTGTTGATCACTGGCGACTCTGATTTTGTGCCCGCGGCGAAGTTGGCGCGGCGTGAGGGTCTTGATGTTGTACTCGACCCGCTTTGGAATCACATTGCTCACAGCCTGCACGAGCACATCGACGGCCTGAAATCCTTCTGGGTCAAACGTGACGGCCGCGATCAGCATGAGATATCCAAGCGAGGGCAATCCCGGCCGCAGGCGGCAAGAAACCGACCCAGGCGCCCTCGCGATCGCGAGAACGGCCAGTGGAAACGGGCCGACCGTCAAGGCGACTAGCCCGATCTGCTACGATTCCGACCCGGTTTCGCTTCGACCTTGACCTGTCCATGCTTTCCTTCTCCTCCCTCGCCCTCCGGCGCGGTACGCGCCTGCTGATCTCCGATGCGTCCTTTACCGTGTATCGCGGGGAAAAGGTGGGCATCGTGGGGGCAAATGGCTGTGGTAAGTCCAGCTTGCTGTCGCTGGTGCTTGGCGAACTGCAACCTGATGCCGGAAGCGTGGAATACCCGTCGCAACTCGTGGTGGCGCATGTGGCGCAGGAATTGGACGCGACCGACAGGCCGGCGATCGACTTCGTGATGGATGGCGACGAGGAGTTGCGCGAGACCGAGGCGGCGATTGCGCAGGCTGAAGCAAACAACGCGGGCACCAAGCTGGGTGAACTGCACGCACGTTACGCCGCGCTGGGTGGCTACGACGCGCGAAGCAGAGCGGGCAAGTTGATGCACGGTCTGGGCTTCTCGGCGGCGGATGAGACAAGGTCGGTGAACGCCTTCTCCGGCGGCTGGCGAGTACGACTGAACGTCGCGCAGGCACTGATGTGCCGATCCGATCTGCTGCTGCTCGACGAACCCACCAACCACCTCGATCTCGACGCGGTGATCTGGTTGGAACAGTGGCTGCGCAACTATCAAGGCACGCTGCTGATGATCGCGCACGATCGCGAGTTCCTGGATCGCACCGTCGATCGCGTCGTGCACATCGAGAACGGGGCCGCGAAGATCTACACCGGCAATTACTCCGCCTTCGAAGAGCAACGCGCCTCGCAGCTCGCGCAACAGCAGTCGATGTTCGAGCGACAGCAGCGCGAGATCAAGCACATGATGAGCTTCATCGAGCGCTTCAAAGCGAAGGCAAGCAAAGCGAAACAAGCGCAGAGCCGCGTCAAAGCGCTGGAGCGCATGGAGAAGATCGCGCCGGCGCACGTCGACTCGCAATTCGAGTTCACCTTCCTGGCGCCAACGAAACTGCCGCGACCGCTGCTGACGCTGGAGAAACAATCCGTCGGCTACGGCGAGCGTGTCGTGATCGATAACGTGAACATGACCATCGCGCCCGGCAGTCGCATCGCGCTGCTCGGTCGCAACGGCGCCGGTAAATCGACGCTGATGAAATTGCTCGCCGGCGAGCTCACCGCATTCGATGGCAAGCGCACCGAGGCGCGCGATCTGAAGATCGGTTACTTCGCCCAACATCAGCTCGAACAGCTCACCGTCGACGACTCACCGCTCGGCCATCTGAAACGCCTGGGCGGCGAAGCCGCTGCGAAAGCCACCGAACAGGAACTCCGCGGCTTCCTGGGCAGCTTCGGATTCAGCGGCGATCGCGTGTTCGAGCCCGTCGGTCCGTTCTCTGGCGGCGAGAAGGCGCGACTGGTGCTGGCGCTGGTCAGTTACTTGCGACCGAATCTGTTGCTGCTCGACGAGCCCACCAATCATCTCGACCTGGAAATGCGCCAGGCACTGGCGATGGCCTTGCAGGATTACGAAGCCGCGGTCGTACTCGTCTCGCACGATCGTCACTTGTTGCGAGCGGTCGCCGACGAGTTGATCCTTGTCGATCAAGGCCGCGCGCAACCGTTCGACGGCGATCTCGACGACTACGCCAAATGGTTTCAAACCCGCGAAGCAGCTGAGACTTCTTCAGAGGAAGAAGCCCCCGCCGTACTCAGCGCCGAACAAAAGAAACAACGCAAGCGCGAAGAGGCGGAGCGTCGCAATCGACTCAGCCCGCTCAAGGCCGACATCGCGCGCCTGGAAAAGCAGCTTGCGAAGCTGGAGCAGGAACGCACCACCGTCGAAGCCGCGCTCGCCGAGCCCGACATCTATAGTCCCAGCTCCAAGCAAAAGCTACAGGACCTGCTGCAAAAGCAGACCCAGCTGAAACGCGACATCTCCACCGTCGAAACCGACTGGCTCACCGCCAGCGAGAAGCTCGAAGCGGAATTGTCCGCCGGCGACTGACGATTGAACGCCCCGAGCGCCTCGGTCGCGCGCCGCGGGCCCGTGGTCCTACCCGCTACACCTCGATGTCGCTGCCCTATCACTTGGGCAACGGCTGGTTCGGCGGATTTCTGCCGAGCATCGCGTTCGCGACGATCGCGTACACGGGCAATATTTATTCCGGGCTGTGGTACCCGGTCATCGTGTGCGTGATGACGGTCATCGTCGGCACGTTCTTCCTGCGAGAGACGCGCGGCAACGAGGCCGTCTGACCGCGCGTTTTATTTCTTGAGCTGAGCGTCCACCAGAGCGTCCGCGGTCGCCACCAGAAACTGCTGCGGACCGTTCTTGCCCAACGCCTGCGCCGAGGAGAAGGCGCCATCGACGAGCAACAGCAATTGCTCGGTGAGCTCTTCCCGATTGCTCACCCCTTCGATGTTATCGACCAGCCCGCGCAACCGCCGACGCAGCTCCTGCATCTCTTCGAGCGCGAGCACGCGCGCCGGATGCTGAGGGTCGGCGAACTCGACCGTGATATTCATGAACGGACAGCCCCGGAAATGTGAGCTGCTCACGAACCGGACGATGCCATTGAGGTGCGCACGCAGCCGGGCGCGCGGCTCCGGGTCGCTCTGCGCAGCGGTCTTGTCCCAGCCCGCCCAGCGATCCTTCTGCTCCTGTTCGAGCACCGCGACGATCAGCGCGTCCTTGGAGGGGAACCAGCGATAGAGGCTGGTCTTGGCCACGCCGGAGCGTGCGACCACGGTGTCGACCCCCACCGCGCGGGCGCCTTCCTTGTAAAACAGGTCGCGAGCCGTGTTCAAAATCCGGTCCCGGACGCTTTCGGTGGGCGCAGCCACCCCTTCGGTACCCGCGCGCGGTTTCACAGTTGGACTCATGGGCCTCCTCGTTCAACTTGACAGCGCTACAGACCTGTACGTAGCATGAGAACAGACAGGTCTGTAGCGTCACTTACAGTAGCCTCGGCACCCGGCCAGTGCAATCGAAGCTCTCTATGCGACGTTCCACTTGTCGGAATCGACCTACTGCGTTTGTTCCGGAGACGGCAATGAACATGCTCACCACTGGCCTGGCCCTGCTCGCTGTCACGACTGCGATCCCCGTGACCTCCGCGATCTCCGCTTCCTGCGGGATGCGCGTGGTCCATAGCGATACCGACTTTCCCGAGCGCGCACAACTGCGCGGACAGAAGGGAACGGTGCTGATCAATGTAACCCTCGACGCCAACGGTCACGCCACCCGCGCCGACGTGGAGCATTCGAGCGGTTATCTGCTGCTCGACCTCGCCGCCAAACGCAGCGTGCTCGAGAAGTGGCAATTCGATGTGTCCCATTGCACCCACACGTTCCCCGCGACTCACCAGGTCGCAGTGGAATATCGCAACGAGGAGTATCAGTAAAGCATCCCTTGTCTGCCGTCCCGCCCACTGGGACGGCAGAATTTTTTCAGCCAGTTACACGATGCCGGACGCCTGCAGTTGTTCGATCTCGGCCGCAGTCAGTCCGGCATCCGCCAAAACTTCTTGCGTGTGCTGTCCGAGCAACGGCGGCGCCGACTGATAACGCAGCGGCGTTGCCGACATCTTGATCGGATTCGCCACCATCGGCACCGTGCCCGCCTGCGGATGAGGCAGATCGATCCGCATGCCACGACTGCGCACCTGTTCGTGCTCGAACACCTGCGCCAGATTGTTGATACCGCCCACCGGAATGCCCAGCGGCTCGAACAACGAGATCCACTCCGCCACGGTCCGCTGTTTCAACACCGCCGCCAGTAACGGAATCAGCACGTCACGATTGCGCACCCGATCGTCGTTGCGCAGGAAACGCGGATCCTGATGGAACGTCTGGCCCGCAGCCTCGCAGAACTTCGCAAACTGTCCGTCATTGCCCACCGCGACCACGAACTGGCCGTCGGACGCGTCGAACACCTGATACGGCACGATATTGGCGTGCGCATTGCCCATGCGCTTCGGCGCCTTGCCGCCCACCAGATAATTCATATTCATGTTGGCGATCATGGCGACCTGGGAATCCAGTAACGCCATGTCGATGTACTGGCCTTGCCCGGTGAGCGAGCGATGCACGATCGCCGCGAGAATCGCCACGGTCGAATACATGCCGGTGGTGATGTCCGCCACGGCGACGCCGACTTTTTGTGGTCCGCCGCCCGGCAAGTCGTCCTTCTCGCCGGTGATGCTCATCAGGCCGCCCATGGCCTGGATGATGAAGTCGTAACCCGCGACTTGTCGCATCGGCCCGGTCTGACCGAAGCCGGTGATGGAGCAGTAGATGAGGCCGGGATTGATGGCCTTCAATTGCTCATAACCGAGGTTGTAACGGGTGAGATCGCCGGCTTTGTAATTCTCGATCAGCACGTCCGCCCGCGCCGCGAGCTTGCGCGCCACCTCCTGACCTTCGGGCTTGGAGATATCGAGCGTCACGGACTTCTTGCCGCGATTGGCGCCGAGAAAATAGGCGGACTCGCGCGTGTCCTTGCCGTCACGATCCTTCAGATACGGCGGGCCCCAGCTGCGCGTGTCGTCGCCGACGCGAGGCCGCTCGATCTTGATCACTTCGGCGCCCAGATCGGCAAGGATCTGTCCGCACCAGGGCCCCGCGAGCACGCGACTCATGTCGAGCACGCGGATGTGCGACAAGGCGCCCGAACTGTGAGGGGACGACGTATTGGAGCTGGAACTTTCGGGGGGCATACTGCTTCTTAACTTGCATGGTCCTTAGCTTCGGCCGCGCAAACTAATCGCAGGCCGGGCTGTGGATCAAGCGCGTTTCGATCACCAGCAGAGGTCGGTGCCGCACCATGATCCCGTATAACCGGTCTGGTTCGATGGTCTCGATGCTCCTCGTCGGAGCTTTGCTTAGTGGCAGCGGGCTCGCCCAGGAAAACGCCCCAGCCTCAGCCACCGCCGCAACCATCGCTGCCAAACCCGCGCCGCCTCGTAAACCGCTGGATCTGCGGGCACCTCAGATCACGCAGCTGTACACGTCCGAAGAGCTCAACAGAATTTTAGCCACGACGTTCGTTCGTGATGACATCGAAGAAGTCGAGGTGGAAGGCATTCGCGAGCGCCGGCCGACCAACACGCCGAATGTGTGGCCAGGCATCGCGGCCCCGTTCTGGGCGCTGTTCAATCCTTCGCAAGCCTGGCGCATCCTGGCGCCGTTGCCGCCGGATCAAACGCGCGGCCTGGAATACGTGCGCGCCAACGCCACCGATACGTATCTACTTGAACCGGCAGGCGGACCGTCGCCACCGGCAGGCCTGTCCCCGGTCGGAATGCCGTATTCGCCGCCTCACTGACGCTTGTCCGGCATGGTCGAACCGTAACCGTGTCTATGAGACACTGCGGTTCAATCCTCGGTAAGGCGTGTCCATGACTTCATCGGCTTCCGCCGTTCGCGCCGAGCGCGAACGCGTGCTCTCCTTTCAAGGCGGCTGTAACTTTCGAGACATCGGCGGCTATCGCACTCAGCAAGGCACCAGCACCCGCTGGGGCAAGGTATTTCGCACCGGTGTGCTCACCTATTTCACCGAAGACGATCACGCGCCGCTGACTCAACTCCAGGTGCGTGCAATTTGCGACCTGCGTCGCCTGGAAGAACGCGAGCGTGAGCCGACGCGCTGGCCACACGGGATCAATGCACTCTCCTGGGACGACGGCGTCGTGACCCCGACTGTTCGCGGCCTGGCGGCGGATCGGCCTCGGAACGCGGCGGGAATGTTTGACGCGATGGTCGCGTTGTATCGCGCGCTTCCGGAATGGATGGGCCCGCGCATCGGCGGCATGTTCTCCGCGATCGCGAGCGGCGATGTGCCTTTGATCGTTCACTGCGCGGCCGGCAAGGATCGCACCGGCGTCGCCGTGGCGGTGTTGCTACGATCGTTGGGCGTGCCGGAAGAAACCGCGATTCAGGATTATTTGCTGACGAATACCTCGGGCAACTTCGAAGAGTTCATCCGCTCTCGTACCGAGACGCAGCTCGGCGTCACTGACGCGCATAGTCCGCTGCTGTCGATGCCTGAAGACATGCGCCGCGTTCTGTTCAGCGCCGACGCCGCGTTCCTGCACGAAGCGCTCGCGCAGATCGGAGATGTCGAAGCTTATCTGGCGAAGACAGCCGGCGTGACACCGGCCATGCAAGAGAAGGTTCGCGCCGCGCTGCTGGAGTGACTAGTCGCTATCCGTGACCCACGATTGGGGAAGGTGGCCCAGGCGAGCGATTGTTTCCTCATACGAGACCGCCGCATTTCCGTGCTGCAAGGATCGGTACCCATCGCCGGAGTAGCCGAGAAACTGGCCAACGTAAAGTAGTGTGTCGGTACCTTCGACGCACCATTCGTGGTGAAGGTTCTCGTCCCATGCAGGCACGGCGTAGACGACCACAATGTCCGGGCCGAATGGCCGAACTGACTGCAACTCAATGTGGCTCCACACTTGAGACGGGCTCTTGATCACCGGGACCGTAGGCGGCTCAGCCGCAATGTCGTCAATCTTTTGCAGGTAATCCGCAAAGCACGCCCGTTCAATGGCGATTCGCAGACCGTCCGTCCATCTTGGAATGTTCTGTAGGGCCGCCTCCTCGCCACCGATCGCATCTTCTGGATCCCATTTGACTGGAACGCGAGTCAGGACCCAAGGGAAAACAAGGTCTGTCGGGATCGGGTTCATGACGAAATAGACCGCACGCGCGCGAGATAAGATCGAACGACTAACGCTCCCGAAACCAGGCCACTCAGCACCAAGCCCGACAGATAGGCAAAGACCTGCCATCCATTCGCCAAAGTCGCTTCGGCACCCATGACCAGTGCCAGAAGAAGACCAACTACTGCGCTACCTACCGCACCGGCGACGACGAAGACGGCCGCCGCGCGAAACGCCACAGGAGCACTCATGAACAATCGCGCGATCAGGTACGCTAAAAACAGACCAAGCCCCAACGCTACCGTCAGAATCGAAAGAGAGAACAGGGGCCCCATAGCGCTCTAACGCCCACCTTGTGCCGCGAACACAGGCACTGTGCCTGCCGTCTGGCTTGAATAGGTAGCCTGAACAAACATCGCCAGTTCAGTCCAGCTTACAAACCATTCGTGTCACGGTCGTTCCCGCAGTGAAGTTCGGGGTGTCCGCGCGTACCTTTTTTCCTTCGGGCGTATCGAACACAGCGGCCATCTGCTCAGGGCTGTCGAACCACATTTCAAACACTCGATGGAACGCTGGCGGTGAGCCATCCGCTTGCGGCAAACATTTGGCCGCTTCCATTCTGCGCGCACCCTTGATGGCGGCGACCAGTGGCATATGGATGCCGAGGTAATACTTTTCGAATTCCTCGGGGTTCGGTGGATGACCATAGAGCACCATTAGCTTTATTCCACCGGCGCTCGGCGCAGTCGCCGCGGTGCTGACGCCCGCCGCAGCCAGTCCAACGGTGAGCAGCGAGAGAGAAGTTCTGCGATCCATGGATCATCCTTGTGCGGTGGCAGTCACCGCCTTTTCCGTACCGAACGCTCTGCAGGCCGCCCATCCAAGCCACACAAAAAGAGCAAGCACGAGCGCCTGCGTCACGGCGAAGGGGGCTTCCTGCTGAGTGGGCGCCAACTGCGCGAGCGGCGGTGTCTTGGTGAATAGTTGAACGACCAGTACAAAAACATTGAGATAAAGCGCTGTCACGGCCGTCACCACATAGATCGTTCGCCACGAGCCCTCCAACCGTTTCCCGTATCGCGCCACGAGACAGACGGCCAGGACCACGAGCGAGACGGCCCCCACGACGTGGGGCGGCAAGACCTTGGTGAACGGAAAACCGAACCCGGTCACACTGGTTAGAGTCGTGGTCGCGAGGAACAGCGCAGTCCAACCCTCCAACCGCGCGCCGGCCAGCAGCCCGCCGACGACGACCAGCCCTGTGATGATCCCCAGGACGCTGATGACGACATGAACCAACGTAAACACCGAAAGATCGAACATTCTTCTTCTCCCCAAATGTCCAGCCACTCAATCGTCAGACATCCGCGCACCCGCTGTACGCTTCAACGGCTCGATCAAACTCACATAGCAGTGTGATCAAAGCGTTGTAATCGTCTCGACCATCAAAGTTGCGAATCGCGGCAATACCCACCTGGCTCCTGGCCGGCCAGGAATTTGCGCCTGCCGCTTCGTAGGCCCGGGGCAAGAACACCTTTACGAGCCAGTGCTCAAACGGCATCTCCGCCATGCCAAATGCAGAACTGACCGCAACCGCCGGTTGAACCGGACCCTTGAGAAGACCGAGACGCCGCAGCTCCGCTTCGATTCTTTCCAGTTGTAACTCTAATCGACTGTCAGGTCTTTGTGACATTCTTTTCCACGAACATTTCGACAAACTGCATCGGCGTCAACGTCACCTTGTGCTGTTCGGCGATCGCCTGGTTTTTCATCCACAGCTCTCGGATGGCGGTGCGAATATCGGGGCCGAACTGCAATTGTGAAATGACGATTTCCTCCCACGTCCCCGGGCAGCTGTAGATCTGCTGGAGCTTGGGCTCCATTTCACGCAGCCTTGCCTCGCTCGTAGCGTCCAGCTCCCCAATACACTTCAGAACGAATGAGTCCACCAACCTCAACAGAGGCTTTCCTGCGTACCTGTCCGACTGCTGAGGCTTCTTCTTGAAGATATCTAGTAGACCCATGAGGACACCCCGCGACAACCCTGCTGACTCATTTCAAGACTGGACCGACCATCCTCCAGCTGGAGTGCCAACTGTTAAATTCCCGCGACGGCAGACATTTGGCCGCTTCCATTCTGCGTGCATACTTGATGACTGGCGGCATATGGACACCGAGGTACCATTCACCGCGTTGGCTTCCTTGTTTCAGTTAGTGCGACCCGACGAGACACGCTTGAGACACAGCGCCGCCGGTCAGCCGGACCCCGCATCTTCGCGCGCAATCGGTTGCAACTGTTTGTTAGGGCCTCCGGCGGGACACGCGCCGTGTAGCCCAGGCCAATGCTTGCCTTTGGGCAAGGAAAACGACTTTACCACCTCGCCAAACTGAAACCCACGGCGCTCCAGATGCTGGATTATCGATCGCCTCCGCATGCGTAACAACGGCGCGCTGTTCGCAACTCCGCGCGTAGGCCAGTGGCGGTTGAAGTACCCGTTCCAATGAAGGCGCTCGCGCGTAACCACAGATCGAAGATGACAACACAGATCGTCATCCGGCATGCGCCACCATTGCAGCTTCAGCAACTGAAGCGACCTTCCAATCACCGCGTCGACTCCATTGTTTTGTTAGCGCGAGTATGACCTAACGAACAGCGTTAGCAGAACCATGAACAGCCACCAAGCGAACAAACACCAACCAACCGCACCGAAGGTGCGCGTTGCCTTCTCTGCAGCCAACTCCTTGTAGCGGCCTGCGATCTCCGAAGCTGGCCCTGGGAATAGCGCCACTGCCAAGCCGACACCAGGGAACAGGAAGAAAGGCAGGAAGCCTCGAGATCGCTTGCTGCCGAACCAGGCTCTAAATTCATCTGCGCCAAAAAAGACAGTGGCCGCAA
Source organism: Steroidobacter flavus (assembly GCF_042651805.1). Classification (NCBI taxonomy): domain Bacteria; kingdom Pseudomonadati; phylum Pseudomonadota; class Gammaproteobacteria; order Steroidobacterales; family Steroidobacteraceae; genus Steroidobacter; species Steroidobacter flavus. The sequence goes on from NZ_JBHSDU010000003.1 coordinate 1,615,862, forward strand.
CGAAGCTAAGCAACAGCACTGCGGCCAAGACGGTGGATGTGCGCCAAAGCCCAGAATCACGACCGAAACCAGCGCCCCATTCATATCTATGCCTGTGCGCGAGTACGGCGCACGGAGCAATCAGCAGTAGCAGCGCGATTACGTTGTCCTCATCTAGCGTCATACCACTAACGCCGCCCATCCCACCCGGAGCGGCCCCAACAATCCTTGTGCCAGACATATTGCTCGGAAAAGTGATCTATCACCGCGTCGGCTCCATTGTTTCGTTAGAGCTCACGAAAATAGAGAACTCTTGCGTTGTCCCGCCCACATTGTTCCACCAGGTCTTCACGCTCAAGACATAGCGCCCTGGCGGCACCTGGAAGTCGAGCTCTGCTGGCGAACTTCCATCGAGCGCCGGACAGTCGATCTTTGTATTCCAGTCGTGGACCGGCCGCCAGCATGAGAAGCTCGGTCCATCGCCCACCGCACAGCGGTCAGGCGTGACACGCCGGAGAGCGCATGATGCTTCTGACGGTGGTCCCAAGCGCGTGTGGAGATTCAATGTCGCTGAGAAGTGCGCGGCAGCCAGCAACGGGCTCCTCGGTGCAACGAACTGAAACGCATCGGCAATGACTCCGCGCCATGAATAATCGCCGTACACGGATTGCTGAGATTGCCCATTGATCGTAAGAATAACTGTCGGCGGCGCTTGCCCGAGAGGTGATTGCGCCTCGATCGCGCTCAGCACTGCGACCGTGAGGGGGATACAAAGTACGATTCCGAGCAGCAGACCATAGCTTCCGGATGGAAGCCGCGCGTCGAATCGAGCGGCAAGATCATCTCCTGTTACATCGAAACGAACCATAGGATTCCTTAACGCTGCCGCTGTGCTGAGAGCAATAGCGCCTAACCATGATCGAACGCATCGTCCGACTCCAGCCCTCTGATGAAGGTTGCGAAATCTGGAGCGACGAACGTTATCGCGTAGTCACGCTCTTGATCCACGTGGACCACGCTCGGTTCGCCTTCCGGGCCGCAGCTTCTGTAGTCGAGACAGAGCATGTCATGCCCCGCAGAGGGACAATCTGCAAAATACACACCGATGCGCGGATAGCCCCACTCAGCGATCCAGAATTCGCTGCCGACGTCCCCGCACAGAGAGGATGGCTTCGCATTGCCAATCGAGAAAATACCCGTAATCGCGATGTGATCTTTGGCCCAGGAGGTAGGTTCGGAGGTTCGATGGCAAGTCCGGGCGGGCGTTCCGCCGTTCTTGGATCTCATGAGCGCGACGTACGCAGCCGACAGCTTGAATCCAAGCGCTCGCTGCACGAGCGCCACCTTCTCCGGCGTTACGGGATCATCCGTGTACTCCTCGTTCGCGTAGTCGGACTCTTCCCAAAAACCTGTCGCATCGAAATCGAGCATGCTGGCGATTCCTGGGCCGTTCCCGGCTAACTATTATTCAGACGACTTAAGTAACGCGATTCAACCGGCAAGAAAAGCGCCTTACGGAATCACAGGCGGCTTATATTCCAGCGTCAGTCCGAACGCCCACAGCAAGAACAGCACCACCGGCACGTGCACGATGAACTGAATCATCGTGAAGCCAATGACGTCTCTGGCGCGCAGCTTCAAGATGCCCAATAGCGGCAGCATCCAGAACGGATTGATCAAATTCGGTAGCGCCTCGGCTGCGTTATAAACCTGAACCGCCCAGCCGAGGTGAACTTTCAGCTCGTTCGCCGCCGCCATCACATAGGGCGCTTCGATGATCCACTTACCGCCGCCCGATGGCACGAAGAATCCGAGCACCGCCGAGTAAATGCCCATCACGACAGGGAATGTCTCGCGTGTCGCGGCCTGAGCGAAGAAGGTCGATAAGTGATGCGCGATGCTCTGCCCGTCACTACCTACCGCGGAGGTGAGAATCGCGGCGATGCCGCCGTAGAACGGGAACTGGATCAACACGCCGCTGACGCCGGACACGCTCTTCGACACTGAATCGAGAAACACGCGAGGTCGCCAGCACAGCAGCAGGCCGAGCATCACAAACAGGAAGTTGTAAGTGTTGAGGCTGGAGATCGCGAGCGCGGCGCCTTTAGTCGCGAACTCTTGAAAGAGCCAGATCGCGCCGAGCGCGGCGATCAACACATTGAGCAACGGGCTGTGCTCCAGCCACTCGCCGGGCCGTGTCGCCTGAGCTGTCGGTTCAATTGTCGGCGTGTCGGCAATGATTCCCAGGCGACGCGCCGTCTGCGCATTCTCCCCACGCGGCGTGGTGAGCCACGCAATCGCTAACGTCACCACGATGAGGATGGCCGTCAACGCGATCGACTGCCAAAGGAAGATCGTCTCAGTGAACGGAATAACGCCCGTAATCTGCAACAGCGCCGGCGGCATGCTGGCGGGATTGGCCTGCAACTGCGCCGCGGACGATGACAAACCCATGGCCCACACTGAGCCCATGCCCAAATAGGCGGCCGCGGCTGCGGCGCGCAGGTCCATATCGAGATCGTCGCGACGAGATAAAGCACGCACCAGCAGGCTGCCGAGGATCATGCTCAATCCCCAATGCAGCATCGAGAACAGCATACTGATGACTGACACCCAACACACGGCGCCCCGCCCCGAGCGGGGGACCGAAGCGAGCTTGTCGATCAATCGAGCAGCGGGAGGGGAGCTGGCGACGACGTAGCCGCCGATGATGATGAAGCTCATCTGCATGGTGAACGGAATCAGGCTCCAGAACCCGTCACCGAACGCCTTCGCCGTCTGTGTCACAGGCGAGCCCAATGCGATGGCCGCGATTGCCACGACGATCACGCCCAGCACGGCGAACACATAGGCGTCCGGAATCCAGCGCTCCGACCAGGCGCAACAGCGCAGGGAAATGCGTTCCAACCAGCCGACGTGTTTGCTCATGACCGATGCCGGCCTCGCGACCGACCCACTGAATTGTTCGTGTTGTGCACGGACTCGCGAGTCCGCGAGCCGTCCCGGCCAGCATCCGCCTGCCGATCCAGCCTACCTTGATTTGCGCAACCAAACGGACAGATCTGTTAGTGGGAAAGCGGGACTATCCCATCTGCCCGCCGATTTAGCCTACCTTGATTTGTATCGTGTTGTCCGCTCGATCCAGCTTGTCGACGAGCAGCGCACGCTCAACCCGAGCCGCCCCCGTGCGATACGGATTGGCATCATGACTGAGCGACATCGCCTGCCCATTCACAATCACCGAGCTGACACCGTGACCCGCGCCAGTAATCTCATAGCTCAACGTCACCGGCTTACCGAACAGTGATATCCGCACCCGCAGCCCATTCAATCCCGCCGGAATCACCGGATCGAACGTAACATCGCACGCCTCGATGCTGAGACCGAGGAATCGCCGAACGATCAACCCCAAACCGATGCCGGCGCCGCTCGAGTACACGCGCCAGCCGCCGTCGAGCGGGACGGTCCCTTGGTTCACGCGATCGTATTCGTCGCTGGCCTGATAACGATCTGCGAACGCCGCGTCGGAGCTGGAGTAATAGCAATTGGCTTGCCTCAAGGTCGCGCTGGGCACGAGGCTCTGAATCCCGATGGGATTGGCCTGACATAGCGCCCGGAAGAAACGATCGGTCTCACCCACTCTCGCCAGCGCCTGCGCATAACGCAAATGCGCGTGCATATACATCAAGCCAATCTCACGACCGAAGAACGTCGCGCTCTCGGCGCGCTGGAAGAAGCGTTGAGGACCGCCGTGATAATTCATGGGGCGATCGAACAGTCGCACGCCATCCGGCCCGCTGAGCTGCAGATCGATCAGACGCAGATGTTGTTGAAGCTGCTCGGCATCGAACAGATCTTCCAGAATGGCATGAATCATCGCCAGCGAGCTGTACCTCACTCCGGTGATGCTGTCGCGAGGATGGAGCAGATAGTTGACATTGCCCTCCTCCTCGAACAGCGCATAGCCGGTGAGCACCCCATCCACCAACAGCACTTTCTGGAAATCGCGCTTGACGTTCGCAGCCCACGTATCGAAGCGCGCCGCTTCCTGCTCACGACCGATGCTTCGCAATGCATGCGCGAGCGTCGTCAACACTTGATGATGAAGCGTCACCGTCCACGCACTACACATGCGCTCGCGCATCGCCGGATCGGCGGGCTGAAGCGCGTCGTTCCAATCGCCGTGACCGTACGCCGCAAGCGCCGTGCCTTCGACAATCCTGCGCTCGATCACTTTCAACGCCCGCTCCACATGCTTCCACAGCGACACCGGCGGCTTCGTATGTCCCGAGGAAAAGAAAGGCACGGGCTCGTCGAGAATCGAGCTGTCGCCGGACGCGATCAAATACTGAGCCAGCGCCAGCAACGGCCAGAACACGATGTCCCCGTGCGAGTCCCCGGCGCGGATGTCACGCTCACGCTCGAAGAACATGAACCACTGTGGCCAATCGCCATCCGACGTCTGCGCCTTCATGACCCGAATCAGCAAGTCGCGAATCGGCTGAAAATTACCCAAGGCCAGCAACATCTCAACCGGCCCTTGCGTGACATCGCGCGTACCCCAGCCGCCGCCCGAGTATTGCTCCAAGCCACGCGGCGACAGGTAGTGCACGAGCGCGTTGTGCTTGAACCAAGGCAGGATCTCGACCAGCTGCTCGACCTGTGCCGATAAAGGACTGCCGGCGGGAGCGTCGATGCCGAGCAACTCAACGAGCTGTTCGCCATGGGGCGTCGGCACATCGTTACTTTCAGTGACGAAATCGCCGCGAAGGACCAGCCCAAAGGCCTTGCTCGCCGAAACCACGGAGCAAACATACGGCTGCTGACGCGACCGCTCATCCTTGAACAGCAACTCATCGCCACCGACGCGCTCCAGCTTCGTGCCTTCGTGCGGCGTGAGAGTGAACGAGCCTTGCGGGAACCGACGCTCCAGCTCACTCCCCTCAGCGGGCTGAATCACAATGGCATCGCCGTCCTGACGCCAGCGCACCGCGCCGAGCACGCTGCCATCGTCACCATTGAGCGCGACATGACTGGAAACCAACCACCGCACCGGCGCACCGGCCAGAACCTCGACACGCAACGTCAGCTCATGCTCGGCGTGCGCTTCGCTGCGAACCTCAATCAAGCCACCGGCATGCTTGTAGAGCCAGCGACACGCGCCCGGTTGAATCTCGAACGCCGAGGGCATATCGAGCAAGCGCCACTGACCCTCCAGCTCAACAAACAACCGCAGGCCATGCGACCGGAACAAGCTCAGATAACTGTGCACCGTCGACAGCAAACGATTGAAGCTGACATGCCCTTGCGTGAGCATGGAATGAAACACGCCGTTCATCCACACCGTCGACGTGAGCCCGAGCTCATCGGGCGTGGCGTGCCGGCCTGACCGAAGCAAATGGCCATGAGGCCGCACGACACGCTGCTCCTTCGCACGCAAGACCACGTGTCGATCAGCGTCGTAGAAGAACGAAAGCACAGCGCCCTGTTCATCGACCTCTTCGTGCCGACGCTTCGCGCTGAACAGCCTACTCAACTCATCCGCTTGCAGATCGAGCGCGCCGAGCAACGGAGCTTCACTGAACAGCGTGGCATTGTTCGATTCATCGCCGCCGGCCGCAGCGAGCTCCGATAACTCCGCCTCCGGCAGCCCGAGCACTTTATCCACCGCATCCAGATCGTCGAGCGACGTCGCCTCCGGATGATCGGCACTGAAGCAGCCAAAGAACCCCGTCGTGGCCCGCTCACCCGGCTTGAGCTCCAACGGCTCATCCTGAATCGCCACCATCGAGTGCTCATGTTGTAACCGCTGGCCCGGCAAGCCCTGCACGACACCGAGCGGCGATCGGCCCGCGCGAGTCGCGAGCCCATGCACCTGCATGGCATCGGTGGCAAAGCTTTGCGCCCGGCGCAACGAGCCAATCGCACTCCACGGATGCTGACCGCCGGCGGCGAGGTTCTGACGAGACGCGATCACATGCCCGTGCTTGGGATGCTTCAACGGCGTGTGGTCGACGTACTGGCTGACATAGAACTCGTTCAGTCGCACGGTGGCATAGGGCGACAGCGCCACGTCCTGCGCGTAGATGACGTCGACTTGCTGAGTGGAGCCTGCAGAATTTTCCAGGCCGATCTGCCAGAACCACGCCGGCGCCGAGCTCGCGAGCCGAAGCTGGACCGTGTAGCGGATACCGGACCATTCGCCGCTCCCCAGCCAACTGTCAGCCGTGCGACGGAATCGCGTTGGACTGCGCGGCCCAAGCAGCTCGATGTACTGCATCGCGTCGGCATTCAGCCGTCGCAGATACAAATTGGCCACGCCGCCTTCCAACTCGTTGCCAATGAACAGATTGACGATGGTGTCGCCGTGGTCCAGGCGCCGCACGGCGCCGTTCTCCAACAGCTCGACCGTCAATCCGGCAGGGCTTTCCAAGCGGGCGGGTGATAGCGGCATCTGCGACTTTCCTGGCGCGTGCGAACAGCAGTGAAATGCGGTGCTCGCAGTGTAGTGCATGCGCTTCCGGGCGCGGAACCGCAGCGGTACTGACGAGTTGCTTTTGGTAGCCCGCCACCGAGGAGACCGCCATGAAAATTCGCGACGCCATGACTCGAGATGTTTGCATGGTCCGTCCGGACCAGACCCTCCGCGAGGCTGCCCACATGATGGCCGAGCTCGACATCGGCGCGCTGCCGGTGCAAGAGAACGACCGACTGGTGGGCATGATCACCGATCGCGACATCGCCGTGCGCGCGGTCGCCGAAGGCTTGGGCTCGGACACTCAGATCCGCGAGGTGATGAGCAGCGAGATCAAGTACTGCTACGACGATCAGGACATCGAGGAAGTCACGCGCAATATGAGCGATCAGCGGCTGCGTCGCTTGCCCGTGATGAATCGGGACAAGCGCCTGGTCGGGATTCTGTCGTTGGGTGACCTGGCCCGGGAAGGCAGCATGCAGGATGACGCGGGCGAAGCGTTGTGTGGAATTTCACGCCCGGGCGGACAGCATTCGCAGACGGCGCAACGTCCTCACTGACAAGATACTAGCTCACTCGGCGACTTCGTCTTCGTCCACATCGACCAGTCGCTTGGACTTGCCGATCATCCAGGCGATGCCGAGGCCGCCGGTGAGATAGTTCTGCTGCCGGACCAGCGGGCTGTCTTCGAACACCGCGTTACTCAGATTGTCGTAGCGCATGTAAGCGCCAACCCAGTAGCCCGGGAAGCGCTTGGAAATGGCCGCAATGAAATGCGTTCCTGAATAACCGCCGCGAGCGTCGTAGGCACGGCGCTCAGCGGTCGCAAAGCGCGGCGCGACGGAATAGAAATATTCGTGATACTGAGCCGCGCCAAACAGCGGCCCGGCGCCGACGCCGAAATTCCAGCCCTCGAAGCCGCCGACATTCTCGATGTCCAGATTCAGGCGCGGCGAGAAATTCCAGCCCAGCGTTTTGGGCGAGCTTTCCAATGTGATCGGCAAACGCAGCGGCATCACCAGATCGAGTTTCATGGTCGTATCGTACGAGCGCCACAGGTGCACATCGAGCGACGGGCCGAACTCCAGCGTCGGTCGCAGATTCGGCATGCCCTGGCGCGCATCGTTGTCGTCGCTGCTCACCGGAATGGTGGCGTTCATGCTGAAGCTCAGCTCGAGATAACGCTTGTCGAACAGCTCGCCACGCAAGCCTTCGCGATCGGCTTTCAGAAACTTGCCGCGATACACGAAATACGGCAGCGGCACCGGATAAGCGTTGACCTCGTCCGAGCCGCGATAGTCCGGAAATGCCATCGCGCCAATGCCAAGCCCTGCTTCCCAGAGCGGCTTCTGCTCGGCCTGCGACGCCAACGGCCACGCAAGGACGGCCAGCGTCGCCATCCAACGCGACGCTGTGTTCCGGATCGAACTCATCTACAGCAATTCCTCGACTTTGGACTTCAGGTCTTCGGGCTTGGTGGTGGGCGCGAACCGATCGACGACCTGACCGTTGCGGTCGATCAGGAACTTGGTGAAGTTCCATTTGATGGCTTCGCTGCCGAGCAGGCCCTTGGCGTTACTCTTCAGCCAGCGATACAGCGGATGGGCCGCATCGCCGTTCACGTCGATTTTCTCGAACATGGGGAAGCTGACGCCATAGTTCTTTTGACAGAAGGCCCCGATTTCGTCGGCGCTGCCCGGCTCCTGCGCGCCGAACTGATTGCAGGGAAAGCCCAGCACGGCCAGGCCCCGGTCGCGATACTGCTTGTAAAGCGCCTCGAGTCCTTCGTACTGCGGCGTGAAGCCGCACTTACTGGCGGTGTTCACCACCAGCAATACCTTGCCCGAGTAGTCGCTCAGCTGAACCGGCTTACCGTCGAGGCTGTTCGCAGAGAAATCATAGACGGTGCTCATGACAGTCCTCCTAACGTTGGATCACCGTGAAGCCGCTCGCAAAGTACGGAGTCTCGGCAAAGCAGTTGGTCGGTACGCCGCGATGCTCCGAGTACTGCAGCCGCATGTCCCGACCGACGTTCTTGGTCAGCTCCTCCGCCAGCTTCGGATCGCGGGTGCTGAAGTGCCAGATCTGCGGCGCCACGCCACCGACGATATACAGCGCCAGTTCGCCCTCGTAGGTCTTGCAGATCCAGCCCTTGCGGGAGAACTTTTGCAGAATGCCGGCGCGCTCGCCTTCGGAGTAGGACCAGTTCAGGGCAAACCAGGTCCACGCGCCGCCCAGCACGATGAGCAGCACCAGCGCCCAGATCAGCAGGCGCCTGAGCCAGCGGCGCGGACGGCGGGAGTCGAAGTCGTCGGCCATGATTATGATTTCTCCTTGCGGACCGGCAGCGGCACGTTACAAACATCGATGCGACCGGCCGGGACCTTGTACCACTCATCCTGCCGATTACGTCGCGACTCCACCAGATCTGTGAACGTTTGCGTATCCGTCCTCAACACCTCGAGCCTGGCACGCTCCGCTTCGGGCACGTCGGCCGCGACCCGAATCTGTGTAATCGGCGTGCGCTCCTCGGGCGTTTGATAGAAGCCCATCGTGCCCTTGCCGCGAGGCATAACCGACAACAGCTCCATGCCCTGCACCACCCGCCCGACCACGGTGATGTTTCGATCGAGCAGTCGTGGAGCAATTCCCGTGGTCACATACAGCTCGGCGCCGCTGCCGCTGTTCACGTCGTTATCGCGACCGGCGCCGACCACGCCGTAGCAATGGACCATCCACGCCGAGCCTTTCGCGGAATCCCGAGCTGCCGCAAAGCCATTCACCCAACCCGTTTGGGCAGCGTAAGTGTCGGGATCGGGCAGCACCGTGAAGTTCAACCCGGCGGCCGGACGCGTGAACTCCGGCGGCAGGGCTGCCTTCGCTTCACCCATGGGCTTCTTGGCGCCCGACTCGCCCCATTGCACCACGTAGTTGTCTTGCGAACGCGTGATGGCCAGACCGTCGAAATACCTGGCGCGAGCCAGCGCCCGAAGATTGGCGGCATGCTTGGGCGCGAAGTCGGGCTGCAACTCGATGACCACACGCCCGCTCGGCAAGTCCATGTACAGCGTGTTGTTCGGATCCAGCGGCCTCCAGTCCGACGGCTTCGATGCCGCCAGCACGTCGGCCATGGTACGGCCGGCGGCCAGCGACGGCGTCGTCGCAATCAATAGAGGCAAGGCGATCGCAGCGACGCGGACGGAGTTGAGCACGGCCAGTTCCTTGTGAGTTCGGCGCGACTATGCATCCGTCCCGGGCCCAAATCAAACCACCGCCGAGCCTCGCTCCGCACTCACGACCGGCTGCGACGGCGCAGCGCGGCGTTTCATTCCGAAAACGAACCGGGTGACACCGAAACGTCGGACGATCAGCTCGTAAAGCAGACCGCAGCTGCCCAGCGTCGCGATCAGCACGGCCCAGTACTTGGTCCACGGGCTCCAGGAGGTTTGCACCACGTAGTAGCCGATGGCGACGATGAGGGTCTGATGCAGGATATAAACCGGGTAGCTCGCGTCGCGCGCCCACCGCAGTAATGGATTGCAGAACGACAGATGGCGATAGCCGTAGCCCAGGAAGGCCATCAAGCACCACCAGGTGAAGATATTGGCGACGAATGCATCCGTCGGTGTGTCGCGATGTATGAGGCCCTGTTCGAACAACACCGTCGCAATGACGTACAGGGCGATGCCGCCAATCGCGAACTGGTGCCGCCGCTCGGCGAACCACTGCCAGCTGCCCTTCGTTGACGCGAGCACGTACCCGTAGACCGTCAACAACAAGTAGTGATTGAAGACGTACCAGTCGTTGATGAGACTGTGCGCTTCCGGAAAGAGTGGCTTGAGGAGCGCTTCATTGATTGCGAGCGGCAGGGCCAGCGCGTACAGCCAAGCCCCTGCGTTTAGTTTGTCCGCTCGGTTCCGCCACCAGATCATCAGGGGTAGGAGCAGTGGGACGTAGACATAGAGATAGACGATGAACCACAGGTGGTGCCAGCTGAAATCGCCTGCGGGATAAGGGCGGAACTGCAGCGTGCGCTCCCAGAAGAATTGCAGGAAGCTGCCGTGCCACTGGCCTTGGAATAACCGCTCGTAGAAGACCTGCGGCGGGACGATCAGGAACATGCCGATGATCAGTGGGAAGACCAGTCGCACGGTTCGCTCTTTCAATAGCTGCGCGCCAGTGCGGCGCTGGAGCGCGAACCACATGCCGGCGCCGGCGATGACGAATAGCAGCGGCATGCGGAGGCGATGTGAGATGTCCATGGGAATCACCAGCGATTCGATGCGCTGATCGTTCATCACATGCCAGCCCCAGCCGACGAAGATCATGCCGGTGTGGAAGAAGAGCAGGACGAAAATGGCAATAACCCGTAACCAATCGAGGAAGTCGTAACGCTCGCCGGCTCGAACAGCCGACGCATGTGATATAGCGCCACCCGGATCTGGGCCGGATGCGAGCGAGGCCGAGCGGCCCGCTTCTGGGCAAGGCAAGCTGAATTCGGGTGAAAGGGTCTTGCTCGGACTGAGCGAGCGCTGACCTTCTTTGCTGACGATCATGACCTGTTCCATGTCGATCTCCCAACGCTACTGCGATGGGGCGATCGTCGCGCGCGGAGCGCAGCGACGCAGCGACTGAGTGGCCACCGGCGACAGCCGTGTGGCGAGCGGGACTTCAGCGGCCCATGCGGGCGAACAGCGCGTCCTTGTAGCGGCGACTCAGCCGCAACACCACACCGTTGCGGAGTGAGATCTCGTAGTCGCCCTTGAACAGCGGCGTGAGCGAAGCGATCGCCGCGATATTCACCGCCGCCGATTTATGAATGCGAGCGAAGCGCTGCTCACCGAGTTGCACCAACAGATCCTGCAGCGTCCGCCGCAATAGATACTTTCGGCTCGGGGTGTGCACGTGAACGTAGTTGTCGTCCGCCTCCAGCCAATCGATAGACCCACTGTCGATCAGCTGCAACCGCTCCCCTTCCGGCACGAGCAATCGCTCGCTCGAGCCCGTCTGCGCCCTGGCAGTAGCCACCGCCGGCGCACGCGATTGCTTGTCACCGAAGCGGTCGCGAACGCGCGCGACGGCTTTGAGCAGACGTTCCTTATCATACGGCTTGAGCAAATAATCGACCGCGTTCAGATCGAACGCCTTCACCGCGTGCTCATCGTACGCAGTGACAAAGACGATCAGCGGCGCCGTCTCCTGCTCCAACTGCGCCGCCACTTCGAGGCCGCTGAGCTCGGGCATCTGAATATCCAGAAACGCCACATCCGGCCGCAGCTGCTCGATAGAAGCCGCGGCCTGCAATCCATCCTCCGAACGAGCGACGACTTCAATGTCACTCAGTTCGCCGAGCCAGCGCTGCAGCTTGTCCCGCGCTGGCGACTCATCATCCGCGACGAGCACGCGAATCACGCCGGCCGCTCCGGCAAGGTCACTTTCGCGACCACCGACTCGCCATCACCCATCAACTGCAACGTCGCACGATCGCCGTAAATCACTTTCAGTCGTTCACGACAGTTCCGCAGCCCAACCCCTTCACGGTAACCCACTGACAAGTTCGACTCCAAGTCGACAGGCATCGATGCATCCGACGAATCCGTGTGGCGATAACCCGTGTTTCGGATCTCCAGCACCAACTGCTCGCTCTCTCGCCGCGCAACGATCTCAATGCTCACCGGCCCGACACTGCGCTCGACCCCATGCTTGAACGCGTTCTCCAACAGCGGCTGCACGAGCAGCATCGGCACCTGCGCATCGAGCAACGCAGCGTCGACATGCCACTGCAGAGTGACCCGATCCGCAAAGCGCTCTTGCATGATCTGAGCGAAGAGCTCCAGCGTGCGCACTTCCTCGCGCAACGTCGTCATCTCCCGATCGTTGATCTGTAAACTGACCCGAAGCAAATCGCCGAGCCGCGCGAGCATGCGATCGGCACGCTCCACATCCACATGCATGAGCGCCGAGATGGTATTCAGCGCATTGAAAAAGAAATGCGGCCGCAATTGCGCCTTGAGCTGAGACAGCTGGGCCTCGGCCAGCGACTTCTGCAGCTCCAGCAGATGGCGCTTCTGCGCCTGCCACTGCTCGAACGAATCGAAGCCAAAAATAATCCCGAGCCACAGCCCGGAGAACAACAACAGCTTCAGCGACTCATAGCCAACGACGAACAGCCACGACTCATGGTTATACGCGCCGCCCAGCAGCGCATAGACCGCATGACGCACCCCATACACGAAACCAATGAACGTCACCGCCAGCAGCGGCAACCAAAGCAAATGCCGCCCGAACCATTGCAACGGTTGATCGAGATACGGCGCGAATCGCTGCTTGTTACGACGCTGCCAAAGCAGCCACGCGGTCGCGCCGAGGCACGAGGAGCCTTCCCAAAGCAGCGGCTCCCACCACGCGATATAGGGGTTATGCAGGCTGTCCTGGAGGGCGACCAGGATCATGATCAGCCAGAACGCCGCCCACAGCCAAAGCAGCATGCGCCCGGGTGAAATCGCGGCGATCAGGCCGCGACGGGCTTCAACAACAGGCGCAGAGGAAACGACAGCCATGGGGCGAGTGTAGTCGCCACATGGCTGTCCGGCCCTAGTTTTGGGGTAAGCGGGACGAACCGCTTCAGGACGCCTGGGCGCGCATCGCCTTGAGGCTGCCCGCCTTGTAATTGCCGGCCGGGACGTTGAACGCGATATTGAAACGATTCCAGCCGTTGATGGAAACGACCACCAGGGTCAGCCGCGCCAGCTCTTCATCGCTGAACTGAGCACGCGCCTGGTCATACACCGCGTCCGGAACATGCTGGTTTTCCAGCTTGGTCACCGCCTCGGCCCAGGCCAGCGCGGCTTGCTCGCGAGCGCTGTACAAGCCCGGCGCCTCGCGCCACACGCTCAACAAATAGAGCCGCTGCTCGGTCTCGCCTTCCAGACGGGCATCCTTGCTGTGCATGTCGACGCAGAAACCGCAGCCATTGATCTGCGACGCCCGCAGCTTCACCAGCTCGATCACGGAATGTTCCAGCGTGGAATGCTCGAAGCCGGCGCTCAGGCCCGACATGGCCTTGAAGATGTCGGGATGCTTCATGAAATTGAACGGACGCTGCTGACTCATGCTCTCACTCCATAAAAGGTGTTTGCACCCCCTAGACGAGCGAGCTCGCCGGACTGTGACAGCCCGGCGCAAAAAATCAGGCGTGTGGCAGGAAGGCGCCGAGCTTGTCCGGATTGGCGACCGAGTAGTACGCGTAGATGCGCTGGCCGTCGGTGTCGAAGGTCGTGACCGAGTGCAGCTGGCCCCTGAACGACGTGGCCACGCCCAGCTCGCCGTTCACCCGCACGATGCGCCGGTCGACTTCCAGAGCGCCGCGACGTTGGAAGATCATCTTGAACAGCAGAACGATGCGCTCGGCGCCATGCAGAATACGGCGCGCCGCGACCGCCCGGCCGCCGCCGTCGGAAATCAGGTGGGCGTCCGTCGCGAACAGTGCCTTCATGGCCGGCAGGTCGCCGGCATTGGCCACTTCGATGAATCGTTCGAGCATGCGCCGCCGCGTCTGCTCGTCCACCTTGAAACGCTGACGCTCAGCCATGACCCGCTCACGCGCCCGATGCACCAGCTGCCGGCAGGCCGCCGCGCTTTTGCCGAGCACGTCGGCGATATCGTCATAGTCGCAATCGAAAGCATCGTGCAAGACAAAGGCGGCGCGCTCGTCCGGACCGAGCCGTTCGAGCAGGCTCAAAAAAGCCAGCGACAGCTCGCTCGCCAGCTCCGCCTTGGATTCAGGCGTCACTGAATCGATCTCGGCCAGCGGCTCGGGCAACCACGGTCCGATGTAGACCTCGCGCTGTGCTTTCACCGAGCGCAACCGATCGATCGACAACCGGGTGACGATGGTGGTCAACCAAGCCTGCGTCGACCGTACGTCGGAATTGTCCGATTCGCTCCAGCGCAACCATGCGTCCTGCAATACATCCTCGGCGTCAGCCCGCGAGCCGAGCATGCGATAGGCAATGCCGAGCAGACGCGTGCGCTCGGCGGCGAAAGCAGTGGCGGTGGCGGTTGGATTGGCACTCATGATTCACGAAGACGCAGCCTGACCGGACTAGACGAACCAGCGGCCGGCGCTGTGACAAGCCCGGCTCATTATGGCATCGTGACCGCCGATTTTCGGGGCCGGCCTTAGCTGAAGGGGAAAATATGCAGAGACCGAAACTGCTATTCGTACTTGCATACACATTGTTGCTGCCGTGTCTGGCACTGGCGCAGGCCAACCAGGCCAGTCGTTCCACCGTCGACGCGTTCTTCGCCCGCTTCACCGATGAATGGGTGCGCGCCGATCCCGACCTCGCCACCAGTTCGCGCTATTTCTCCGGCGAGGAACAGGCCCAGCTCGAACAGCAGCTCACGCCGCGTACCCGCGCCTATACGCTCGAGCGCATCAAGCGCGCCAAGCGCGGCCTCGCCGATCTGGCGAAATTCGATCGTAGCAAGATGAATGAATCGCAGCGGGTGTCCGCCGAGCTGATGCAATGGCAGCTCGAGCAGGTCGCGGCCAGCGAAGCGTTCCTCGACTATGACTTTCCGCTGGAACAGTTCAACGGCGCCAACGTCGGGCTGGTCGAGACCTTCACGCTGCGTCATCCGTTGGTGAAGCCGTCGGACGCGACCAACTACGTGACGCGCATGAAGCTCATCGGCCCGCGCATGGATGAAGCGGTGGCCGAAGCCAAGCAGCTCGTCACCCGCAAGATGGTGCCGCCGCGCTTCATCGTGGAATCGACGCTCAAATCGATGCGCAGCTTCAGCGATGTGGCGCCGGCGCAGAACCCGCTGGTCACCGCGTTCGCTCAACGCATTCAAACCATCGAAGGGCTCAGCTCCGCGCAGCGCTCGGAGCTGCAAGCGCAGGCGACTCGCATCGTCACTGAGCAGGTGTATCCATCGTGGCATCGTGCGATTGCCTTGCTCGAAAGCCTGTTGCCGAAGACCACGAACGATGCCGGCTTGTGGCGCTTCGAAGGCGGCGATCAGGCTTACGCATACGCGCTCGGCCGCTTCACGACCACGAAGCTCACGGCCGAGGAGATTCATCAGATCGGCTTGCAACAGGTCGCGCGCATCGAAGGCGAGATGGATGCAATCTTCCGCAAGCTCGGTCGCACCGAAGGCTCAGTGGCGGCGCGGTCGGCAAAGCTGCGGGAAGACCTGGCTTATCCGGACCCGACGTCTGACTCGAGTCGTGCCGCCATCATGCGCGACATCGACGGCATGATTGCCGACGCGCTCAAGCGCAGCCCGACGTTGTTCGATTTGCAGCCCAAGTCACCGGTCGTCGCACAACCGTTCCCTCGCTTCCGCGAGGCCAGCGCCGCTGCGAACTACAATCGAGCGCCGCTCGATGGCTCGCGCTCGGCGATTTTCCAGATGCCGCTGCGTCCGCAACGCATGACGAAGTTCGGTCTGCGCACGCTGGTGTATCACGAGACCGTGCCGGGTCATCACTTCCAGATCGCGCTCGAGCAGGAAAACACGGATCTTCCAAAGTTCCGCCAGGCACGTGTGTTGGGCGGGATCTCCGCGCTGTCCGAAGGCTGGGCGCTCTATGCGGAGAAACTGGTCGCCGAGAATGGTTGGTATGAGGGCGATCCGGAAGGATTGCTGGGCATGCTGGACGCGCAGTTGTTCCGCGCTCGCCGGCTGGTCGTGGACACGGGCTTGCACGCCAAGAAGTGGACGCGTCAGCAGGCCATCGACTACGGCCTGGAAGCGAGCGAGGTCGATCGTTACGTCGTGTTTCCGGGGCAGGCCTGCTCTTACATGATCGGCCAGCTGCAGATTCTCGAGCTGCGGGATCGGGCTCGCGCCGCGCTCGGCGATAAGTGGTCGCCTCAACAATTCCACAACGTCGTACTGCGGACCGGCAGCGTGCCGCTGGAATTGCTCGGTCGCGAAGTCGACCGTTATGTGGCCGGCGCCGCCGCCAACTAAAAAGAAAAAGGGCTGGCGTCACGAAGACGCCAGCCCTCATCGTCAGCTGACGATGCAGTCGATGAATCAGCCGATCACGCGGGAGATCACGTTCGAGATCTCGCTCTCGTCACCATCCGAAGTGATGGCGCGCACCGCGAAGTAATACGTCGTGCCCGCCTTCAGGTTCTGCACCGTGTAGGTGTTCGAGCCGGCGCTCGGCACTTCGATGGAATTCACCATCGCGTTCTGATTCGTGCCGTAGTGAATGCGATAGCCCGCGAGGTTCTGCAACGTCTCGCCGTCGACCGTCTGCGTCGGCACGTTCCAGGACAGCGCCACATTCGGGCCGGAAGCCACAGCTTCGGACGGCGCGGCGCTGGAATCGGAACCGGCACTCGAGCCGGCGGCGCCCACGGTGATCGAGAAGGCCGGCAACGAAGCCGTCGTCTTACCGTCGCTGACGGTGATCACGATGTTTGCAAACGTGGCTGCCGCGGTCGGCGTGCCGGTGAGCGCGCCCGTGGCGGTGTTGAAATTCGCCCAAGCCGGCTTGTTCTCGATCGAGAAGGCAAGCGTGTCGCCATCGGCGTCCGTTGCCTGCGGAGTCGCGGAGTACGCGCTGCCGACGCTGGCCGTTGTGCTCGCCGTGCCTGAAATCTTCGGCGCCGTGTTGGAACCACTGGCGCTGTTGGCGCTCGCGCTCGTGCCGCTGCCACCACCACCACCGCCGCCACCGCAGCCCGCGGTCATGAGGCCCGTCATCACCAGCGCAAACAAACCGCCACGCTGCACCCACTTGCCGACATTCGCCTTCTGCATCTGATAACCCTTGTTACTTCTGCCGGGCGCTTACGCACACGACGTGAATTTCCAAGGGCGACGCGGTCACTGTGAGGCGACCTGACAAATCATCGGTGTACTCGCGTACACATAGAACACCCGTGCCTCGCTGGCACGGTTTGCTCTCGCTAATTTGGCAGCCCCGCTGTCATCGGGCGTGAGCCCTTTAGACCGGTTGCTTTGCGTCCCCGACTTTCGACGGGTTTGCCCTTGACGGTAGCGAGCCTCGATTTATTCCATCCGAGGTTGTGACCGCCGATGACTGCGCGCACTCACACGCACAGCCGGCACGGCTGTCACAGGATTTCAGTCAGACGAGAAGCTTCAACTTCCTCGACCCGCTGCGGCGTTCGCTTTCCTTACGAACCCTTCTAATTGATCAGTGGATGCCAGTTTCGCGCTTTCGCGGCCCCTTACCCATCGGAGAGGCACCCAATGACTCGACGCGGGATGGAGCATAACCACCCCCGGCAGATCCTCAATCCTGTCGGCGAATAGCGGCAACGTCGCTGTATCCAGACGTCGCCGTCCGGGCGGAGGAAACATTGCCGATGTTTCTTATGGGCGGAGAGTGGACTGAGGCACGCACCGACCGGCTGGTTGGTCGGTGCGTTTGGGCCTGTATTTGCAGGCCTTTTTTGCTTTTTGGAGTGTCGCAGAGCCGCTGTTGTCAGCGGCGTCGCTTGGGGTCGCGCGGCGGGCGGGCGCTGGAGCGGGGACCTCTGGAATCGGTCTGCTTACGGAATTTCGGCCCCGCCGGACGGTCGCGTCGGAGCTTTTCCACGTGGGTTTTCAGGGCCCGGCTGATCTGGAGCGGCTGGCCGGCGACGCGGACTTTCTGCAGCTGGAGAAAGACGTCCTTGGGCATGCCGGCGGGCAGATCGACGAAGCTGTGATCGTCCTGGATCACCACGCGACCGATGTGCCTCCCTTCGAGGCCGACCTCGTTGGCGATCGCGCCCACGATGTTGCCTGGCTTCACGCCATGATCGTGGCCGACTTCGATACGATACGTTTCGACTTCCTCGTCCCCACGCCGGGGACGTCGCTCGTCGCTGCTGAAGTCACGATCCTGCCCGCGCCCTCGCGGGCGCTCCTCGCCCCCAAAGTCACGCGCCGGCCCACGTCGCTCCGATCGAACGTCCCCAAAGTCGCGCGCCTCCGCTCGCTTGCGGGGCCGCTCGCCTTCATTGAAGTCACGCGACTCGGCACGCTTTCGCGGCCGAGCTTCGTCTGCGGAAGGCCGGTGCTCACGCGAGCTTTCTTCGCGCGGACGGTCTTCGTCGCGCACAGAACGCGTGGCTTCACGAGCAGCCGCGGCTTCTTCGCCGACAGCACCGGTGTCGCCACTTTCGCTCGTGCCGACATTCGCGGCGACTTCACCGCCACCTGCGACGTCTCCTCCGCGTGCGACTTCGTTTCTGCCTACGCCTCCGCCTTCGCCCGCGACTTCGCCTATGCCTATGCGTTCGCCTCGGCCCGCGACTTCGCCTATGCCTATGCGTTCGCCTCGGCCGGCGACTTCACCTTCAGCGGCGACTGCGCCTCTGCCTGCAACTTCACCTTCAGCGGCGACTGCGCCTCCAGCGCCGGCTTCGCCGCCAGCTGCGAGTCGTTCGCGCTCGGCGCGCTCGAGGGCGCGGCGTTCGCGGCGATTCAGGGGCTTGGGGCCCTGTTCGGCGGGGGCCGAGGGATCGCTCGGTGATTTCCAAAAGCCGGCGACATAGTCGGAAGTGACAACCTCTTCCTGCCACTCATTCCGCTCGGAACGCCCGGCCGACTCGCCCTCCGCGTCCGACCAGGTCTTTCGCTGTCGCGAAGGCCTTTCTTCACGAGGCGCCCGTTCGGAGCGAGCATCTTGATCTCGGGACCCTCGTTGTCGCGAGGTCCCTTCTTCGCGAGGAGCGCCTTGCTCTCGCGAGGATCTGTCTTCACGAGGCTTCCACTCCGAGCGAGAGGTTCTGTCTTCACGTGGTGCCCATTCCGAACCGGCCTCGCGCTGTCGCGAGCCTCGATCGTCACGAGGCGTCCATTCCGAGCGCGGAGCGCGTTCAGGACGAGCGACAGCGTCGTCCGCTTCTTCCGAGCTGGACCACGCGGGCTGCGAAGACCCCTCCTCTCGCCCACGCAGATCGCGCTCGCGCTTCGCATACTTCTCATTGCGTGCGGCTCGATCCGGCCGCGGGGCGCGTTCGCGACGAGGGGCACGATCGTCCGAACCCTCAGGCGACCAGGGCTCACGGTTCGAGCGCACCTGCGGCTCGAGCAACAACGGAGTAGCACCCTGTGCAATGCTGGCCAACGCAGCGGCGATCTCGAGAGCGGGGACATTGTTATCCCGCTCATAACTCTCGATCAGCGGCATGAACGCCTGACCCGCATTCGCCGCAATCGCCGCCGTCAATTTCTCATTGAATTTGGCGACGCGACGCTCATTCACATCCTCGATCGTCGGCATCTGCATCTGCTCGACGCTCTGCCGGGTAGTACGCTCGATCACGCGGAGCATGTTTCTTTCACGAGGAGCGATAAACAAAATCGCCTCGCCGCTGCGCCCCGCCCGGCCGGTGCGTCCAATGCGATGGACATACGACTCAGGATCGTAAGGAACATCGTAATTGACAACGTGACTGACGCGCTCAACGTCCAGCCCGCGAGCAGCGACGTCAGTCGCGACGACAATATCGATCTGCCCGGCCTTCAACCGCGCAATCGTCCGCTCACGCTGCTGTTGAGCGATATCGCCATTCAGCGCCTCGACAGAAAAACCGCGAGCCGACAACCGCTGCGCCAGATCCTCAGTCGCAATCTTGGTCCGCGCGAACACGATCATCGCGTCGAACGCCTCAGCCTCGAGAATTCGAGTGAGCGCATCGAGCTTGTGCATGCCGCTGACGAGCCAGTAGCGCTGCCGGATCTGGCTCGCGGTGGTCGTCTTACTTTTAATCGTGACTTCGGCAGGCTCACGCAAGTGTTGTTGAGCGATCCGGCGCACCTGAGTCGGCATGGTGGCGGAGAACAGCGCGATCTGACGCTCGGCCGGAATCTGCTCCAGAATCCATTCGACATCGTCGATGAATCCCATGCGCAGCATCTCATCGGCCTCATCCAGCACCAGATGCTTCAGCGACGACAAATTGAGCGTGCCGCGCTTGATGTGATCCATCGCCCGACCCGGGGTCGCTACGACCACATGCACACCCCGGCGCAGGCTCTGAAGCTGAGGCGTGTAGCTCTGCCCGCCGTACACGGGGAGTACATGAAATCCCCTCATGTAAGTGGCGTACTTCTGGAACGCCTCGGCGACCTGGATCGCCAGCTCGCGCGTCGGCACGAGGACCAGCGCCTGAGGCACGGTCTCGTCCATGTCGATCTTGGTGAGGATGGGCAGCGCGAATGCGGCGGTCTTGCCGGTGCCCGTCTGGGCCTGACCCACCACGTCGCGACCTTCGAGCAGATGAGGAATGGTCGCGGCCTGGATGGGCGAAGGCGACTCGTAGCCCACGTCCTGCAACGCCTTGAGCACGGCATCGCCCAGGGCGAGGTCACTAAAAGTCGGGCTTTCGCCCGGGGTCTGATCGGAAGGAGCGGGCAAGGAAACCTCGGACTTCGCGGGCGCGGAACGGCGGAAAGGCGCGCGAGTGTACACATCCAGCGGAGAATCCGCAGGAAACACACTATTTCACAGCGATTTTAGGCCTAAAAGACCGCTTATGACCAATAAGTAGAGCCGTCAGCGCCCGCCCGAGCGCACCATCTTCTGCAGTAACTGCTCCAGCAGCCGGGACGGATCGTCGCTGCGGCCCGTGTGCACCGAGGACGTCTGAATCATCGTACTTCGCGGCGCGACCAGCCAATGGAAGCGCTCCCGCAGGGTCAGCCGGCCGATCGGGCCGGAGCCGGCGCAGATGGCCGGAATGCTGGCGAGATTTTCACGGACCAGGTCGATATCCACGCCCGGTGCGAAGGCCAGCAAACGCGCCTCGTCGAGCTCGATGCGCGCGGCCAGATAATCCAGCGCCGGACAGGAAACGATCACGCCGACGTTCACGAACTCTTCGCGCTCGACCCGAGGGACGACGCGAATGATGGCGTAGTCATACGAGCACGGAGCGCGCACGCTTCACCTCCACGAAGAACAGGTGCGGCGACTCCAGGCGTCGCAACAGATATTCCGCGTATGCACTTCGATACTCGGCGGCGCTGGAGAAAGTGGCATCGCCTCGTAACAACGCATCGGGAATCAGCGCGACGATGTCACGAACGACGTCCGGGGTGATGCGGGAGAGCATGAACTCGTGCGCTTCATCGAGCGCATTGGCGAACGGCAACAGCACATGATCGCGAATCATGGGAAACGCATCCCGACTCCGTTCCAGATATTGCGCCCAGGAGTGATGAAAATACAAAGCGGCGCCGTGATCGATCAGGCGCAGCTGCCGATGCCAGACCAGCATGTTGGTATTACGCGCCGTGCGATCGACGTTGGTGACGAACGCGTCGAACCAGACGATCTTTGAGGCCAGCTGAGCGTCGGGCTGAAACACCACTGGATCGAACGTGATCGCACCGGGCAGATAATCGAGCGCCACGTTGAGCCCGGCGCTGGCGCGAATCAGTTCCTGGATCTCGACATCGGGCTCGGTGCGCGCCAGATCCGGATCGAGCTCGATCAACACGACCTCGGGGATGGGCAAGCCGGCGGCACGACCGATCTCGCCGGCCACCAGCTCGGCGATCAATGCTTTCGGTCCCTGCCCGGCGCCCCGCCATTTGATGACATACATGCCTTCGTCATCGGCTTCGACGATGGCGGGGACGGAGCCGCCTTCGCGCAAAGGAGTGACGTAGCGGGTGACGACGACGGTTCGCAAGCGATGGCAATCCACACTGCTTTCGGCGGCGGGAGTATATAGCCGAGAAACAGGCGACTGGGAGCAGCTAATGCGACGAAGCGTTGAATGGGAGCGCGCTCAGCGCGTGCTCCGGCCGACAATCACACAATTCCGCCGCCAAAGTTCTGGGCCGCGGGACGCTGATCCGCACACGCGAGTCGATACTGACTGCGACGGTAAGCGCTTACAGGATCCACGGCGGCACCTTTTTGCAAACGGGCGCGAGCGAGAATGGGCTGCACATCGGTGGTGAAGGCGCGCTTCAACGTCTGTGCCGCCATCAACGCATCGTTGTCCTGCTGATAATCGGCAAGTACCTGCCGATCGACCAGCAGCGCCTGCGCATAAGCCCGCTGCAGCTCGATGGCGCTGGTCATCAGGCTCTCGATGGGATCAGTGACGTTGTGGGACTGATCCAGCATGTGCGCCGGCTGGAAGTCCGGCACCTTGCGCCACTGCGCATCGACCAGCTCGTTGAAGATCAGAAACAGCCGGTACGGATCGATCGAGCCGGTGTCCAGATCGTCGTCGCCGTACTTCGAATCGTTGAAATGGAAACCGCCGAGCCGGCGGGCATGCACCAGGCGTGAGACGATCATCTCGATGTTCACATTCGGCGCGTGATGACCGAGGTCGACCAGGCAAAACGCCTTCGGGCCCAACGTCTGCGCAGCGAGCAGCGAGCTGCCCCAATCCTGAATCACCGTGGCGTAGAACGCCGGCTCATACATTTTGTGCTCGATGAGCATGCGCCAGTCTGCCGGCAGGGCGGCGTAGATCTTCGCGGTCGATTCGAGATAACGCTCGAACGCACGACCCAGATGTTGCTGACCGGGAAAGTTCGCGCCGTCGCCGATCCAGACCGTCAGCGCCTTCGAGCCGAGCAACTGACCGATTCGTATACAGTCGACGTTATGCTCTACCGCCTGCGCACGAACGGCCGCGTCGGTGTGCGTGAGACTGCCAAACTTATAAGAAAGCTTTTGACCGGGACGATCCTGAAACGTGTTCGAGTTGACCGCATCGAAGCCCAGCCCGAGCGCGGTCGCTCGCTGTCGAAGGGCCGGCATGTCTTCGGTGTAATCCCAGGGTAAGTGCAGCGAGACCGTGGGCGTCGCGCCGGTCAGGCTATGAATGACCGCGCAGTCCTCGAGCTTCTCGAACACATTGCGTGGTTCACCTTTGCCGGGGAAGCGCGCGAATCGAGTGCCACCGGTACCGACGCCCCACGAAGGAATGGCGACGCCGAAGTTCGCGACCGTCGCGGTCACTGCATCGATGTCGATGCCACGACGACTCAGGATCGCGCCGAGCGCGGCGTAGTCGGCATCGACATCTTTCAGCAACTTCGCATTGCTGTCGGCGATGAAAGAACGATCGCGCGGATCGGTGTAAGTGCCAGCCATGGTGTCCCCCTAACCTGCGCACATAGACCGGACGAGACGCACAACTCGTCCGATCTTTTTTGTGCTCGACTACCGCGTGAACGCGGCGGCGTTACCGGCGTCGACGTTGATGATATTGCCAGTCGACTTCGAGGCGCGCTCGGACGCGAAGAAGGCGACGGCCTCAGCCACGTCTTCCGGATACACGCTGCGCTTGAGCAGGCTGCGCTCGCGATAAATGGACTCGAGCTCCTCGGTGCTGGTCTTGTACTGCTCGGCACGCTGCTGGGCCCATTCACCCTGCCAGATGCGCGAGCCGCGCAGGACTGCGTCCGGGTTCACAACATTCACGCGAATGCCGGCCGGCGCGCCTTCCAGCGCCAGGCATCGAGCCAAGTGCAACTCAGCGGCCTTGGCCGTGCAGTAAGCAGCGGCGCCCGGCGAAGCGGCCAAGGCGTTCTTGGAGCCGATGAACACGATCGAGCCGCCGATGTTCTGGGTCTTCAGCAACTGGAACGCCTGACGCGACACCAGGAAGTAGCCCGTGGACAGGATGTCCATGTTCTTCTGCCAGGTCGCGAGACTGGTCTGATCCACCGGCGAGGCTGAGGCAATGCCCGCGTTGGAAATGCAGATATCGATGCCGCCGAATTTCCACGAGCTGTCGCGGAAGCTGGCGGCGACCGCGTCTTCACGCGTCACATCGACCCAGCAACTGGCAACGACGTCGCTGCCATATTGTTTCTTCAAGCCGGCCTCGGCTTCGCTGAGCACATCGTGGTCGATGTCACAAAGCACGACGCAGGCACCTTCATCCATCAACCGCCGCGCGGTCGCGAGACCGATGCCGCCCGCACCGCCCGTGATCAGCGCGACGCGACCCGCCAACGGCTTCGGCTTCGGCATGCGCTGGAGCTTGGCTTCTTCCAGATCCCAATATTCGATATCGAAGGCTTCCTGCTCGGGCAGGCCGCGATATGTCGATACGGCAGCAGCACCGCGCATGACGTTGATCGCATTGATATAGAACTCGCCCGCGATGCGCGCGGTGGCTTTATCAGCAGCGAACGTGATCATGCCCACGCCTGGCACGAGATAAACGACCGCGTTCGGATCGCGCATCTTCGGCGAGCCGGGCCGCTTGCAGCGCTCGTAATAAGCAGCGTAACGCTCGCGATATTGTTCGAGGGCCGGCTGCACGCGACGAGCGAACTGCTCGACCGATTCGTTGGCAGCATCGAACGGCAGCACCAGCGGCCAGATCTTGGTGCGCAGGAAATGATCGGGACACGACGTGCCGAGATCGGCCAGCGCCTGCAACTTCTCACTGCCCACGAATTCCAGCACCGCGGCGCTGTCATCGAAATGACCGACCTTGCGCGTCGTCCCTGAAATCAAGCCACGAATGCGCGGCATGACGGCGGCCGCGACCTCACGACGCTTTTCCTGCGACAATGCTTGAGTCTTAAGCGCACCGAACGGCTGTTTGCCGCGGCTCTTTTCCGCCAGCCACGTCGTCGCGCGATTGATCACGTCGAGCGTGTTCTCGTAACACGCCTTCGCCGTATCGGCCCACGTGAAAACCCCATGCGCTTCGAGCACCACACCGCGCGCCTTGGGGTTTTCACGCGTGAACTTGCGGAGCGCCAGGCCCAATTCATAGCCCGGGCGAATCCACGGCAACCAGCCGATCTCATCGCCGTAGATTTCTTTAGTGAGCGCTTTGCTGTCGGCCGCGGCGGCGATGGCGATCAGCGCGTCCGGATGCATGTGGTCGACGTGCGCACGATCGACCAGGCCATGCAGCGGGGTATCGATACTCGCTGCGCGCGGATTCAGATTGAAGGTGCAGTGGGAATACAGCGGCACCAGCACGCTGTCGCTGTCCTTGCCCTTGTAGAACGGCTCGAGCGACAGGAACTTGTCCATATATAAGGTGGCGAAGCCGTCCAGCTTCATGGTGCCCAGGTCGCCGCCCGAGCCCTTCACCCACAGCACTTTCACGTCCTGACCTGTGAGCGGATCCTTGTCGAAGATCTTGGCCGAGGTGTTGCCACCACCAAAGTTGGTGATGCGCTTGTCGGAGCCGAGCAGATTGGAGCGATAGAGCAGCAGCTGGGCCGGGCTCATTTCTGCCGCAGCCGCGTCGTTCCAGCGGTTTTCGACCAGCAACGAGGACGACTCGGCTTGCGCCGGCTGAACCACACTCATCTAATCTCCCCCAAGGGCCGTTTGATCGCGTTCGGGCACAAAAAATCGCCTCACGCGCTATGAAATGCCTGTTTACCACACGAAACGATCATATACAATCAGATGCGAGCATAATCGATCAGCGGTCTGAGGGCCGTGATCGGAACTGCTTCTAGGAGGTTCCATGTTGGAACGTGAGCGCCATAGCCTGATTCTCAAGCTCGTCGAAGAGCGCTCCATCGTGAGCGTCGGCGACCTGTTGGATTTGCTCGGCGCGTCCGAGGCGACCATTCGCCGGGACATCAACACGCTGGCCGAGCGCGGCGAGGTCAAACGTATTCGCGGTGGCGCCGAAGCCGTGCGGCCCCGGCATCAGCCGCACTTGGTGGGCATGCCGTTCTCGTTGAGTCAGGACATCAGCGTTCCGCAGAAACGTGCGATCGCTCGCGCGGCGGCGGAACTGATCACCGCCGGCGAGAGCATCATTATCAATGGCGGCACCACCACGTTCGCGCTGGTGGAATTTCTCGCCGACCACGATCTGGACATCCTGACCAATTCGTTTCCGATCGCGGCCAAGCTGCTCGCCACCAGTCGCAACCGGATCACGTTGCCGGGCGGCACCATCTTCCGCGAACAGAACATCGTGCTGAGCCCGTTCGACAACGACACCATCGAGAACTTCTGGGGCAACAAGCTGTTCACCGGCTGCTACGGCCTGAACCGCTTCGGCATCATGGAAGCCGATCCGTTGATCGTGCAGGCGCAGACCAAGCTGTTGAAGCGCACCGAAGATGTGATCGTGATGGCCGACAGCAGCAAGCTGCGGCAGAAGTCCGCGATGATCGTCACGGGGCTGGAGCGGATCTCCACCATCATCACCGACGACGGCGCGAAACCCGAAGAGTTGGAAGTGTTCAAGGCGGCGGGCATCAAAGTGATCGTGGCCTCGGTGAGCGAGGACGACGAGTTGCAGAAGCTCGCGTAATTCGAGACGCGGCGGCACGGCCTGTTAACAGGTCGGCTGTCTGGAAAAAGCGGGGGGATGGGAATGCTTAGAAGAGCAATGCTCGTGGGCGCGGCGTCGCTGGTTGCAGTCGTGCTTGCGGGTTGCGGCGAGCGGCCGCAGCCTTCCAGTGAAGGCAAGAGCGGCGCTGACAAACTTCGCATCGGCATCGTCGCCAAGAGTCTGGGGAATGGCTTCTTCGATGCCGTTCACAAAGGTGCGGATGAAGCTGCGGCCACACTCGGTGCCGAGATCATTTTCACCGGCCCGACCACGCCGACCGCCGAAGGACAGATAGAAACATTGAACGCGCTGATCGCTCAGCGCGTCGACGCCATCGCCATTTCGGCGAACGATCCCGATGCCCTCGTGCCGACGCTGCAACGAGCGATGCAACGAGGCATCAAGGTCATCTCTTATGACTCCGCCGTCGCGAAGGAAGGTCGCTCGGTTCATCTCGCTCCTTCGTCGGATGAGCTGATTGGTCAGACTGTTGCGCAGCTGGCGTCGGAGCTGGCACCGGAAAGCAAAGGCAAAGTCGCGGTTGTCTCCGCGACACCGACGTCGACCAATCAAAACTCCTGGCTCGCGCAGATGAAGCAAGCGTTGCCGACTTATCCCGGGCTGGAATTCGTTAGCGTCGTTTATGGCGATGACGTCGCGGACAAGTCTTATCGCGAGACGGTGGCGCTGGTGAAGCAGCATCCGGACCTGGCTGTGATCGTGTCATTGAGCTCGGTCGGCATCGTCGCTGCGGCCAAGGCCATCGAAGATCAGGGGCTCACGGGCAAAGTGAAAGTCACGGGGCTCGGCTTGCCGTCAGAGCTGGTCGGCTATGTGCGCAAAGGCGTCGTGCCGAAGTTCGCGATCTGGAATCCCATCGATCTCGGCTATGCCACGACTCAAGTCGCCGCTCAGCTCGCTCGCGATACCAAGACCGACGGCGGTCAGGAGATCTCGCTGGGGCGCGTGGGTAGCGTGAAGTTCGATGGCAATGGCGTCGGTGCCATGGCCAAGCCGTTTATTTACGATCAAAGCAACGTCGAACAGTTCGCGGCGATTTTCTGATATGGCGGCGGCGATCCAGCAGGCACCAGCGCAGCCTCTACTGACGCTGACGCAGGTCAAGAAATCCTTCGGCGGCGCGCAGGCGCTGCGCGATGCCAATCTCGATTTGTATCCGGGCCAGGTGACGGCGCTGATCGGCGAGAACGGCGCGGGCAAGTCGACGCTCGTCAAAATTCTGTGCGGCATTCATCAGCCGGACGGCGGCGAGCTCATGCTCGATGGTAGATCCATCCGCGTGCGCGATCCGGAACATGCACGACAGCTTGGTATCAACGTCGTGCATCAAGAATGCGTCGTGTTCGATAACCTGACGGTCGCGGAGAACATCTTCGTCAGCGCGCGTCCGAAGAGGGGGCGGTTCATTGCTTGGAGCGAGATGCGATCTCGCGCGGCGGAGATTCTGCGACAACTCGATGTTTCGTTCTCGCCCGATACGCCGGCGGGGCAGCTCAGCGTTGCTCAGAAGCACATCGTGCAGATTGCTCGGGCGTTGACGAGCGAGGCTCGCGTGCTGATTCTCGATGAGCCGACTGCGGCTTTGTCTCATCGCGAGGCCGATGACTTGTTTCGGATTGCTCGACGGTTGCGCGACTCTGGCTGCGCGTTGCTCTTTATCAGTCACAAGTTTGAAGAGATCTTTTCTCTGGCAGACCGCTACGTTGTGTTTCGCGACGGTGCGTCGGTCGGGAGCGGCATGATTGCCGGTACCGGCAGCGAGCAATTGATTCGGATGATGGTGGGCCGGTCGGTCGAGCAGCTGTTTCCGAAATTGGCAACGACGTCGGGTGAGGAACTGCTGCGTGTGGACGGGTTATCGCGCGCGAGCGAGTTCGACAACATATCGTTCTCGGTGCGCCAGGGCGAGACGCTGGGCATCTACGGCTTCGTCGGTGCGGGCCGCACGGAACTGGCGCAATGTTTGTTCGGCCTGACCTCGCCGGACCGCGGCTCAATTCATATCGCCGGCCGCGCCGTCTCCATCGCCAGCCCGGCGGACGCCGTCCGCCAGGGCCTCGCTTACGTCCCCGAAGACCGCCAGCAGCAAGGCGCCATCTTGCCGTTCTCCATTGCGGCTAATGTTTCGCTCACCAACCTGGACTCGCTGGCCCCGCGAGGCATTTGCAGCCGGGAGCGTGAGTCGGCACTGGCGAATCATTGGATCTCCGCGCTTGGCATCAAGACGACGGGGCCCGAGCAGAACGTCGGCGATTTGTCCGGCGGCAATCAGCAGAAGGTCGTGATCGCGAAGTGGCTCGCACGCTCACCTCGCGTTCTGATTCTCGACGAGCCGACCAAAGGCATCGACGTAGGCGCGAAGTCAGCGGTGCACGCGGTGACGAGTGAGTTTGCTCAACGAGGCAATGCGGTTGTGATGATCTCGTCGGAACTGCCCGAGATCCTTGGCATGTCCGATCGGATTCTAGTCATGCGCCGGGGTCGCGTGCGCGCGTTGCTGAATCGAAGTGAAGCGACGGCGGAGAATGTTGTCCAGGCGGCGACGGACGCGTGATGAGAATGAACAGATTGTCCAAGCTCGCGTCGTGTAACCGCGATCGCATCCACCTGCGCCAGGCATTGCATCGACAGCCGCTCCGGATCGGTGACCGCGCCATAGCGTGTCACTGTTCTACACTCGTGACGGCGGATCCACGATGAAGACGAACTCCGCCACCCGTCGCGATCTCGCCCTCGGGATTATCGTCGTGTTGTTGCTGCTGTCGGTGACGGCAGCGTTCCCACAGTTCGCGCGGCCCGGCAACCTTGCTGAAATTCTCGACGACAGCGCCATTCTCATCCTGCTCGCGTTGGGCCAGATACTCGTTATCCTCAACTGTTCGGCACCTGCGACGGTGGATCCGAGATGAGTACGAGCTCCGCCACCCGTCGCGATCTCGCCCTCGGGATCATCGTCGTGTTGTTGCTGCTGTCGGTGACGGCAGCCTTTCCGCAGTTCGCGCGGCCCGGCAATCTTGCTGAAATTCTCGACGACAGCGCCATTCTGATTTTGCTCGCGCTGGGCCAGATGCTCGTGATCATTACGCGTGGCATCGATCTGTCCATCGCCGCGAATCTGGCACTGTCCGGCATGCTGGTCGCGCTACTAAATAAGAGCTATCCAGGCGTGGGTGTCGCGCCGGTACTCTTGATTGCTCTCGCGAGCGGCACGCTGCTCGGCGCGATCAACGGATTGCTGGTGTGGCGATTCAAGCTGCCACCCATCGTCGTTACGCTCGGCACGATGTCCGTCTATCGCGGGCTGATTTATTTGCTGTCCGGTGGCACATGGGTGAACGACAACCATATGTCGCCGCAGTTTCTCGGATTGATCCGCCATGAGGTTCTGGGTCTCACGCTGCTTGCGTGGCTCGCGATCATTGCGGTCGCAGGCTTCGCCGTGGTGATGCGTTACACCGTGCTCGGCAGAAACCTGTACACGGCGGGCGGCAACCCAGCCGCAGCGACGTACACAGGCATCGATCCCGGTCGCATGCAATTCTTCGCGTACACGATCTGCGGCGCCATCGCCGGGTTGTGCGGTTACCTATGGGTGGCGCGCTTCGCCGTGGCGTACACGGACATCGCGCTTGGCTTCGAGCTGCAAGTGATCGCGGCGTGTTTGATCGGTGGTGTCGCGATTGCGGGTGGCATCGGCACGGTCGCGGGCGTGGTGCTGGGGTGTCTGTTCATCGGCGTCATTCGAAACGCACTGCCGCTGATCGGCATCTCACCGTTCTGGCAAATGGGCATTAACGGGCTGGTCATCGTCGTCGCAGCCGTGCTGAGCGCACGACGACGAGAAGACAAGCGCGCCATCCTGGAGGGGCAAGCGGCATGAGCACACCAGGACACGTTGCAACGGGGCCCGTCGTTCGCGCTGATACCAGTCATCAATGCGACATGAACACGCAAAAATTCATAGACCTGCTGCGTTGGAATTCGACGCTCGCGCTGAGACCGGCCCTCGAGGCGACATGAGTACGCAAAGATTCAAACGCCTGCTGCGCTGGGAATCGATGCTCGCGCTGATACCGGTCATCGAGGCGGCATGAACACGCAAGAATTCAAACGCCTGCTGCGCTGGGAGTCGATGCTCACCCTCGTGCTGGTCATCGAATTCGTGTGCTTCGCGAATCTGTCGCCATATTTTCTGGACGTGTGGACCTTGTCGGACGCGACGTTCAACTTCACCGAGCGGGCCGTGATCGCTCTCCCGCTGGCGTTGCTGATCATCGCGGGTGAGATCGATATTTCCGTCGCGGCCATCATCGCATTGGCCTCCGTCGCAATGGGATTGGGCGCAGCGGCCGGGGTCCAAACGCCGGGCTTGGTGGCGATTGGATTGAGCACAGGACTCGTGGCCGGCATGATCAATGGCGCGCTAGTCACTCTGGGTCGCGTGCCGTCGATCGTCGCGACCATCGGCACGATGACGCTGTTTCGTGGCTTCGCTTATGCAGTCCTCGGCGATCGCGTGCTGAAGGATTATCCGCAGTCGTTTGCCAAGTTCGGACAGGGCTACGCAACAGGGCCGTTATCGATCGAGTTGTGCATCTTGATCGTCCTGGCCGTGATGTTCGGTTTGTTCCTGCATATAACGCGCTGGGGCCGAACCATCTACGCCCTGGGCGCAAATCCCACCGCAGCGAAGTGGTCAGGCGTACCGGTCGATCGCTATCGATTCCTGCTCTTCGCAGTAACGGGACTCTGCAGCGGCCTTTCGGCGGTGCTGCTCACGTCGCGGCTGGGCTCAACGCGACCGTCGATCGCACAGGGTTGGGAATTGGAGATCATCAGCATGGTGATTCTCGGCGGTGTATCTGTCTGGGGCGGCAAGGGCACCATTCCGGGCGTGCTGCTCGCCGCCGTCGTGCTGGGCTTCGTGAACTTCGGACTGGGGTTGTTGAACGTGCCAGGTATAGTGATGTCCATCATCGTCGGCACGTTGCTCATCACCGTCGTCGCCATTCCCGTGCTGGCCGAGCGCTGGTGGGGCCGGCCCCCAAGGCGGGCGTGAACCAAGCCATGACTCATCCGCTGATCGCCCTGATCGACATCGGCAAGACCCACGCCAAAGTCCTGGTGATCGATCCAGAGACAGGCGCCGAGATTCGCGGCAGCCGCCGTGCGAATGCCGTCGTTCAAGGTCCGTCGATGCGCGAGCTGGACGTCGAAGCAATCAGCCAATGGTTGCTGGACGCCCTGCGCGACGCGCCCCACCGCGACCGCATTCGTACAATCGTGCCCGTCGCGCATGGAGCGGCAGCGGTGCTCGTCGATCGCGAGAATCGCGTGATCGCCGCCCCCGATTATGAGGACGCATGCTTCGAGCGAGTGAACGCGGAGTACCGCCAGCAGCGCGACAGCTATCAAAGCACGTACTCCCCTGATCTGCCGCTCGGATTGAATATCGGCCGACAGCTGTTCTTCCTCCAAGAAGCGCAGCCACAACTCTTTTCGCGAGTCGAGCATGCGCTGTTATATCCGCAGTTCTGGGCATGGCGACTGAGTGGCGTGATGGCCAGCGAAGTCACGTCGCTGGGCTGTCACTCCGATCTATGGCTACCTCGTGAACAAAGTTTCTCGAAGCTCGCGCGGGCACGCGGCTGGGACAAGCTGTTTCCGCCGACCAAGCTCGCCAGCGATGTACTCGGCCCGATCTCAGCGGAAGTTGCAGCGACCACCGGGCTCGACCCTCAATGTCAGGTCGCTTGCGGCATTCACGACTCCAACGCGTCGTATCTGAAGTTTCTAACCACGCGCGATCACACAGCGCCGTTCACCGTAATCTCGAGCGGCACCTGGACCGTCGTCATGGCGAATCGGGCCGACCTGTCGCGACTGCGCGAAGATAAAGACATGCTCGCAAGCGTCGACGCCTTCGGCTCGCCAGTCGCGACGGCAAGATTCATGGGCGGTCGCGAGTACGAAGCCATCGCCGGAACGGACTCCCGTCCAAACGCGCCAGCTTTGCTCAACGTGATCGAACGCCAGGCGATGGCACTCCCGGCGTTCGCCAGCGGCGGGCCGTTTGCCGGACGCGAAGGTCGCTTGATCAACGCCGACAACTTGTCGGGCTCGGAACGCGCCAGCGTGGCAACACTCTACGTTGCACTCATGTGCGAGCTGCTGATCGAAATGCTGGGAGCTGAAGGCGACGTATTGATCGACGGTCCGCTTGCGACCAACCCGTTGTTCGGCTCGGTTCTAAGTGCGCTGCTGCCGACACGAACCGTCGCGCTGAGTTCAGGCGATGGCGGCAACACGCGCGCAGCGTGTTATCTCGCCGGCTTCCATGACGCGCAGGCGCCGACGATGACGCCGGCCGCTTCGATGCCGCTGAAATCTTTGCCCGCCTATCGAGAGACCTGGCGCAAGCTGACGCTCAGCTGACAACTCAGTCGCGATTGGCGCGGCGGGCAGACATTCCCCCGCATTTCCCGCAAACTCCCTCCTTTTAACTGACGAGGGCCCTCTCATGAACACACGGCGTCTGGCGGTACTTGCGCTCGCCGCTCAGCTCAGCGTGGTGTTGACCGGCTGTGGCAAGCAGGACGGCACGGCGCCCACCGTTCGCATGGGAGCGGACACGCCAGTGATTCGCATCGATGGCTCGAGCACCGTGTTTCCCATCGCCGAAGCAGTGGCTGAAGAATTTCAGTCCGAGCAGCGGGGCGCGGTCCGCGTGACCGTCGGGCTGTCCGGCACGGGCGGCGGCTTCAAGAAACTGTGTCGCGGCGACATCGATATTTCCAACGCGTCGCGCCCCATCCTCACCGAGGAGATGGAGATGTGCCGGAAGGCGGGCATCAACTTCATCGAGCTGCCGGTCGCGTTCGACGCCATCACCGTGGTCGTCAATCCGAAGAACGATTGGGTGAAGTCGCTCACGGTCGCCGATCTGAAGAAGATGTGGGAGCCGGGCGCGCAAGGTCAGGTCATGCGCTGGAATCAGGTGCGTCCGGAGTGGCCCGATGCGCCGCTGATGCTGTTCGGCCCCGGCGCCGATTCGGGCACGTTCGATTACTTCACCGAAGCAGTGAGCGGCAAGGCGAAGTCCAGCCGCGGCGATTATACCGCGAGCGAAGATGACAACGTGCTCGTGCAAGGCGTGGAAAACAACAAGAACGCGCTCGGTTACTTCGGCTTCGCTTACTACGTTGGTCACAAGGACCGCATGCGCGCGGTGCCCATCGAGAAGGAAGATGGCACGCAGGTTCTGCCGAGCAATGCGACCGTTGTCGATGGCACGTATCAACCGCTGTCGCGTCCGCTGTTCATTTATGTGAGCGACAAATCGGCGCAGCGTCCTGAAGTGCGGCAGCTGATCGAGTACTACCTGACCGAAGGGCCGTCGCTGGCCGCTGACGTCGGCTTCGTCGCGCTACCCGATCAGGCTGCGAAGACGGCCCTTCAGCACTTCACCGACAACCGACTGGGCACCGTGTTCGGCGGCGTGCCGGAAGTCGGCGTCACGATCGACGAATTGTTGAAGCGTGACGCCAAGCTATAGTTACTTACCTTTTTTCGCCTCCGCGCGCTCCGGCAAGGATGCCGGGCAGCGCGTAATTTCCTTCGTGGCAGGCGTATGAACCCCCGGGCCGCAACTGTTCGGTAGATCCTGCGTGCGGGGTGTCGGCCGCATCGGCCGACGCTGCCACCCACAGGGCGCACAGCAGGATCGTGACCATCATGGTGATAAAAATCAGGCCGCCGTCACTGATGCGTCGTCGATTACCTCGGTCGCTCATGACTTTCCCCTTCTGACCCGTGGTCCGTGGAGTCGCCGCCGACACGGATAAAATAGATCGCCGCAGCAGGTCCGCGCAAACGAGGATGGCGGGCAATAATTGATGCACGTGCTGGGGCTTGCTAAAACTCATTCGATGGGCTGCGACGAGCTATTGCGGTTCAGGGCTAGGCGGGACGACCGCCGTGTACTCTCTGTACACAAGGGAGGAGCAACGACGTCCTGAACCGCAATAGCTCGTCCCATCAAAGGATATTTATACATTATATGGGTTGCGCCTCGAATCGCCTGCCGCTGCGTTACAAAGCTTGCCCATATCGACATATGGGCTGCGCTTTGTGCCTTGCTGCAGGCGATTGGAGGCGCAACGCAGCCCATCGAATGAGTTTTAGCAAGCCCCCGTCTGCAGGGCAGATCAAAACAAATATTCAGCGAAGGAATCCGCTATGTCAGAGCCGAGCACCCCTCCGGATATCACCAATCGCGCCACCTTCAACGAAGTGCTGTGGCGTGAGCTGCAGGCGTTGCGGCCGGAGTACTGCGCGTCGAAGTCGTTCGAACCGGCAAAATTCGATCCAGCACAGCTCGACGCCGCGGGCACCGATCCGCAGTACCAGGAAAATCTGCGCGAGTTGTTTCAGATGATCGGCACGGTCGATGCCGATACGGACTCCAGCAAGACCCAGCCGCCGCTATCGGCGCTGTGCCTGTCGGGCGGCGGCATTCGGAGCGCCACGTTCAATCTCGGCGTGTTGCAATCCCTGGCGAAGAACAAGCTGCTGCCGGAATTCGATTATCTCTCCAGCGTCTCCGGCGGCGGTTACATCGCCAGCTGGCTGCAGGCCTGGATTCATCATCAGCAGCAGGACACGGGCACGGCCAAGGACGTCTTCCAGGACCTGGGCGGCAAGCCCGAACAGCCGGTGAACCCGCTCGCACCCGAGCCAAAACCGGTCGATCATTTGCGCCAGTTCAGTAACTACCTCACTCCCCGCCTCGGTCTTTTCTCCGCCGACACATGGACCGCCGCGGCCATCTTCGTGCGCAATCTGCTGCTGAACTGGCTGGTGATCATTCCGCTGCTGGCGGCGCTGGTTGTGATTCCGCAGGGCGTGTATCTGCTGGTCCAGAGCACCGTCAGCCCCGGTCTGAGCAAAACGCTGCTGTACACCTCGATCGTCGTGGAGTTGTTGGCGAGCTTTTCGATTTATTACCACCGGCGCTTCGTGCGCGATCCCGATACGCCCTCGTCCCGTTATTCGTTGTTGTGTGTCCTGCCGGTCATCGCCGCGGTGGCACTGCTGTCGTTCACCGGGCTCGGCTATGCGAACGACCCGGCCGTCATTCTCGATGCACCGTTCTGGTCGGCGGACAACCGCCCGATCCTGATCTTCTCGGTACTCTGGTGCACGGTCATCCCCCTGGTCGGCTGGCTGGTCGTCGAGATGTTGTATCGACTGCGCCATGACATTCCGGCCGAGTGCGTGCACACCGGCAAGTTCGAGTTCGGCGCGCTGTTGATTTCCGGTCTCGCGATTTCATTCCTGCTGGCGCTGGTGATCCGCGGGCTATTGCTCCCGCTTTATAACCATCCCGGCCTGTACGTCATGCTGACCCTGCCGGCATTGCTTGGGTTGTATCTGCTGGCGCGCACGTTGTTCGTCGGCCTGGCGAGCATGAGCGAAACATTCGTCACCGGTGCCAAGCCGGCGCTGGTCAACGACGGCGACCGCGAATGGTGGGCCCGCCTCTCCGGTTGGATTCTCGCCATCGCGCTGGGCTGGATCGCCATCACCACGCTGTGTTTGTTCGGTCAGTATCTGTTCGACAAGATCTCCAACGCCGCGAAGCCGCTCGTTGCCGCAGCCGGCGGTATTTCCGGCATCGCCGCCGCGTTGCTCGGCAGCCGAGACAAAACCGCGACGACCGCGACCGATCAACCCTCGATCATGCAACGAGTCGGACTGGCACTGGCGGCTCCGATCTTCGTGGTCTGCGTCGTGCTGGTGATGTCATGGGCGACAGCGACGCTCGGTGGCTGGATCGTGACGAACGCGAATGTCACGGCCGAAAGAATCTTCACCGATCCGATGTTGCGTCAGCCGAACTTGCGGCACACCGGCTTCGAATGGTTCTGGGCACTGCCGTCCATCTTCCTGGGTGCGGCCTTGCTCATGGGCCTGATCGTCAACATCAACCGTTTCTCGTTGCACGGCTTCTATCGCAATCGACTGGTGCGCGCGTACATGGGCGCGTCTCACACCAATCGCAAACCCGATCCGTTCACCGGCTTCGATGCCTCCGACAACCTTCGCATGCACAAGCTGCGTCCCTCCAAAGGCGGGCAGCGTTTGTTGCCGCTGATCAATGTCACATTGAACATCCTGCGCGACGGCAAGCTCGCGTGGCAGGAGCGCAAGGCCGAGTCGTTCTCGATCACGCCTTACTACTGCGGCAACTTTCACGAAGGCTATCGCGCGTCGGAGGTTTACGGCGGACAGGGCGGCATCTCGCTCGGCACGGCAGTAACGATCTCAGGTGCCGCTGCCAATCCTCACATGGGGTATTGCTCGTCGCCGGCACTCGCGTTCGTGATGTCGCTATTCAACGTTCGTCTGGGCGCGTGGTTGGGCAACACCAACGCGCAAGGCGAGAAGGCCTATCGCCTGCCCGGCCCGCGCCAGG
Organism: Steroidobacter flavus; assembly: GCF_042651805.1. Taxonomy (NCBI): domain Bacteria; kingdom Pseudomonadati; phylum Pseudomonadota; class Gammaproteobacteria; order Steroidobacterales; family Steroidobacteraceae; genus Steroidobacter; species Steroidobacter flavus. The sequence continues at coordinate 1,653,105 of NZ_JBHSDU010000003.1, forward strand.
CGTTGTCGCCGATGCTGGGCGAGCTGTTCGGCTACACCACGCCGGACTTCAAGTACGTGAACCTGTCCGATGGCGGCCACTTCGACAATCTGGGCCTGTATGAAGTGGTGCTGCGTCGCTGCCGGTACATCATGGTCAGCGACGCCGGCTGCGATCCGGAGTCGAAGCTCGGTGACCTGGGCAACGCGATTCGCAAGATCCGCATCGACTTCGGGATTCCGATCAAGTTCGAGAAAGAAATCGAGATCTATCCGAACAGCGCCGCCAAACAAGGCCTGTACTGCGCGGTCGCACGCATCGACTACGATGCCGTCGACAAGGGCACGCCGCCGGGCCGGCTGTTGTACATCAAGCCCACGTTGCGCGGACGGGGCGAGCATCCGGTACCCTATGACGTGTACAGTTACGCCAGGACGGTCGACTCGTTCCCGCATGAACCCACCAGCGACCAGTGGTTCAGCGAGTCGCAGTTCGAGAGCTATCGGGCGCTGGGCTTTCATTCGCTGGAGCAGATCCTCCGCGGCTCGGCCCCTCAGGACTTTGGCGATTTCTTCGCGCGCGTCGCGAGCTATATGAGCCCGAGCAGGAAGCGTCGGGCATTCAAGGAACGTGAGGCCCTGCCCTCGTCCCGCACGTTACTGGATGACGAATGAGATTGATGTCATGCCATCACGGCGCGACATCTTCTGGTTGGTTGGAGTGGCAGGGTTATCCCTGTCGAAGGCGAATGACTCTGTGGCAGCATCAAGTTTGAATCCGGTGCGAGTGCGAACCATCACCGCGGGCGTGGAGCTCACGTCGGCGTTGGAACTGGAGCGGGTAGAAGCGGCAGTCGCATTTGTCACACGCGCCAAACAAGCTTTCGAGGCCGCGGGCTATGAGGTGCAGACGATTCGAGTGGCGGTGAATCCTGTCATTGCGTCGCTCGCACCGGCGGCGCGGGACAAGGCACTGAATCAGTTGCGTCGTATCGATGAGCTGGTCACCTCGCAAGGCGCGATCTTCAACATCGGACCTATCGTGACTGACGATCGCTCCGACAACAGCTTGGTGGAATGGGCCATCGCCTTGGTGAAAGCGACCAAGGCCATCAGCTTCTCCACGGCGATTGCCACACCGGACGGCGGCGTATTGCCGAAGACCGCGGCGATGAGCGCGAAGATCATGGTCGCTTTGGCCAACACGCTGCCCGGCGGACTCGCGAACTTCCGTTTCGCGGCGGCGGCAAACATTCCGGCCGGCACACCGTTCTTTCCAGTGGCGTGGCACCAGGGCCCTGAGTCGTTCGCGATTGGAATGGAAACAGCGTCCGTTGTTGAACGCGCATTCGCATCGGTGCGCGCCGGCGACGATGCCACCGAGAAACTGCGGAACGCGTTGGATGAAGTTCTCGCGCCCGTGGAAAAGCTCGCGACTCAGATCGCCCAGAGCGAGGGCCGCCAGTACCTGGGTATCGACGCGTCACCCGCGCCCATCAAAGATCGCAGCATCGCCGCTGCCATCGAAGCGCTCACTCGCACGCCGTTCGGTAGTGCCGGCACGCTCGAGGCCTGCTCAATTGTTACCGCCGCGTTGAAGTCCGTGTCCGTGCGTACCTGCGGCTATTCGGGACTCATGCTGCCTGTTCTCGAAGATCCGCTGCTCGCTCAGCGCGCCGGCGAGAATCGCTACGGTATTCGCGATGTGCTGCTGTACTCGAGCGTCTGTGGCACCGGTCTGGACGTCATCCCGATTCCGGGCAACACCTCGGCCGACAGCATCAGCGGCTTGCTTCGCGACGTCGCTGCACTCGCCACTCGCCTGCGCAAGCCCCTCTCCGCCCGGCTCTTCCTCGTACCGGGAAAAAAGGTCGGCGATATGGCGCGCTTCAACGATCCGGTGCTGACCGACTCGGTGGTCATGAAGCTGGATTGAGGCGGCTGAGCGCGAACACCGCCAGCAAATGAATGGCCAATGACAGCGCGAACGAGACGCCGAGGTAGCGACGATTGCGCAGCTGCCAGCGGGTCCAGGGATTCGGCCAGAAGTAATAAACCGCCGACGCGGTAGCCGCCAGAGCAAACAAAGCAAACGAGCTGCGCGCAGTGGCGCGAACGATGCCGCGAACTCCGTCGTCTGGAGTCGACGCCATCATTGCTTCCATGGTCACGACCAGAATCAGCCCGATGGTCACGGCGCCGACAATGGACCAGCCTTCCCAGGCATCCTTGGACTTCTTGTCCATATCCTCCGCTCCCCTTCGCGAGCTCCCCGCCCGGGGGCCCGTCTGTGCTGCGGTGATTCATCATACTCGTTTCACCGGCAGGCGAGTGTTGTTGGCCGGCAGTCCGTGGCGCGCCCTCGCCTGCCCGCTCTACAGTTATGTCACTGACACAGAGGCGGATTAACATTCGCGGTCACGATGTGACATTGGAGGGTCGATGCGGACTTTTTTTGTCAAGCTCGCCGCGCTGCTCGCCCTTGCTCCGGCCGCTGTGTTCGCCCACTCGACCGAAGAGGAAGTGACAGCCGTCTGGAAAGCGCAGCAGGTGAATTTCGAATACCGCGGCTACAGCACGATGTACTCGTGCCGGAGCCTGGAAGATAAACTGGAAATCATCCTGCGCACGGTTGGCGCCCGGGAAAACGTGCGCTTGCAGAGCTACGTCTGCAACGAGCAGCTGGGCATCGCTCGCTTTCAGATAGCGATGCAGTCGCCCGTGCTCGCGTCCGAAGAAAACATTCGCGAGCTGACCACCCATGATGCCAAGGACCAGCTGGTCGCCCGCGTGAATGGCGAGCAACTGCCCGGTGCCGCGGATCTGGAACGCTTCCCGGCCGTGTGGAAAGAGGTGTCGTTCGCTCGCAATCGAGACATGCGACTGGAACGCGGCGATTGTGAGCTGGTTCAGCAGTTGCGCCAGCAGATCCTGCCGCGCATGTCGGTGCGAATCGTCGTCGACAAGACCAACAGTTGCTCGTCGGCCTTTGGAAACGTCGGGTCGCCGCGCCTGACCGTGTCGGCGTTGGTCCCCGCGAAGGAGCCGATGAAGCGCTAGCTGCCGATCATGTCCCGAATCCGTTCCGCCAATGTTTCCAGCGCGAACGGCTTGGTGATCATTTGCATGCCCGGCGCGAGCAGATCGTTACTCACGGCGGCGTTGTGCGCATACCCGGTGATGAACAGTACTTTCAATCCCTCTCGGTGCGCACAGGCCGCGTCGGCCAGCTGACGGCCATTGAACCCCGGCAGGCCGACATCCGAGATCAACAGATCGATACGCACATCGGACACTAGAATCGCCAGCCCGCTCGGGCCGTCGACCGCCTGCAGCGAGCGATAGCCCATCTCGGCGAGCAGATCGACGACCAGATCGCGCACCACCTGCTCATCTTCGACGACCAGAACGACTTCCTCGCGAGCAGCAGGTAACAATGCGACGGGCGCGGTCTCGGGCTCTTGTGACGACTCATGCTCGCCGTGATAGCGCGGCAGATACAGCCTCACTGTCGTGCCCTTGCCCACGTCCGACTGAATCTTCGCGTAGCCGCCGGACTGTCGAGTGAATCCATAGATCATCGACAAGCCGAGCCCCGTGCCCTGACCGATGGGCTTGGTCGTAAAGAAAGGATCGAACGCGCGGCTCACCACTTCCGGCGACATGCCGACACCGTTGTCGCACACCGAAATGGCGATGTAGTCGCCCGGCATGACGTCCCGCAGCTTGGCTTCGTGCGGATCGGCGAGCTGTTCGTTGGAGGTTTCGATGATGAGCTTGCCGCCTTGGGGCATGGCGTCGCGGGCATTGATGGTCAGATTCAACAAGGCGCTTTCCAGCTGATTCTGGTCGCAGCGCGTGAGCCACACAGTGCCCTTTTCGACGAACTCCAGGCCGATGGCTTCGCCCAACGTCCGACGCAACAGCTCTTCCATGCCGAGGATCAATCGGTTCACGTGCACCGGGCGGGGGTCCAGCGCCTGCCGACGAGAGAATGCGAGCAGACGATGAGTCAGCGCCGCGGCTCGATTCGCTGCGGTCATCGCCGCCGACACATAAGCATTCACGTCGATCTGCTGACCGCGAGCGAGCTTTCTTTGCATCATGTCGAGCGAGCCGATGATGCCGGTGAGCAAATTGTTGAAGTCGTGTGCGATGCCGCCCGTGAGCTGGCCGACCGCTTCCATCTTCTGCGACTGACGCAGCGACTCTTCCGCCTCGGACAGTCGCTTCTGATCGCGGATCCGCTCGGAAACATCCTGCGCATACTGAAACGCGCCGATGACCTGTCCTGAAGGATTGCGCAACGAGGTGTAGGTGATCTCGTATTGGCGATCGAAGTCCCCTTCGGTCGGCGCGGTCGGTTCGATCAATGTGAACTCTTCACCGGCCAGCGCACGGCTCCAACGACTACCCGACAGTGCGAGCTGCTCTCGCTGCACCCTCAGCAGTTCCAGCAAGCTGTCACCAACTTCGGGCCGCACGCCGATACGCCGCTCGAAACGATCCGCGTAGGCTTTGTTCATCGCGAGGAATCGATAGTCATTGCCGACCGCCGCGACCAACGCAGTTACCGAGTCCAGCAACTCGCCCCACAGCTTGCGCTGAGCAACCGCATCTTCGACTCGCTGCTCGAGCGTGGCGTTGAGCTGTCGTAGCGCATTCTCGGCCCGCGCTCTTTCGACCGCCTCCCAAGTGCGCTCGGCAGTCTCGCGAGCCAATGTAACTTCGTCGTCAGTCCAGCGACGCGGATCTGCCTGGTGCACATAGAACGCACCGACCAGCCGCCCGCCTTTGATCAACGGCACCGTGATCCCCGAGCGAGCCCCGATGGCGGTATAAACATCCGCGCCGCTCGCATCCTGCGTCAGCGGATCGTTCGAACTATCTTCCATCCGCACCGTGCGACCGGCTTGCAGCTCTCGAACTAACGTCATGCCGAAATCAGTGAGCTGATGGCGGCCGGCGAGACTGCCCATGCCAGGCGCCGCCCAATCGCAGACGACCAGAGCGGACTTGCCGGATTGCTCGATCTCGCCGTAACCGACGCGCCCGGCACCGAGCTGTCGGCCCACCATTTCCGCCGCGGTCAGCATGATTTCCGAGGCGTCACTCAAGCTGCGCAGCTTGTCGCTCAACGCCAGCTGAAATGCCAGCTGCCGCTCGGCGCGCACCTTCTTGGTGGTCTCCACGCACAGAACCATGATGCCGCCGACACTGCTGGGCGCATCGGCATCGTCGATGGGACTGAAGCTATAGGTCCAATAGATCTCCTCGCGCTGACCGAAGCGCGGAATCATGACGAGATGATCTTCGGCCCAGGTCGCGCCCGCGCCCGACATCACACGCTCGATCTGCGGTCCCATGACAGACCAAGTTTCAGACCACACCTCTCGCAGCGGCGCACCGAGCATGGCCGGATGCCGCTCCGGGCCGAGCGAGCTCCGGTAAGCGTCGTTGTAAAAGCAAAGGAGGTCCGGCCCCCAGAAAATACAAGCCGGATGATGGGTCGTGAGCAGGATCCTGAGCGCGGTCCGCAACGATTGCGGCCATCGGTCGGGCGGCCCGAGCGACGTGCCGGCCCATTCGAACGAACGAATGAGCCCGCCCATCTCGCCGCCTCCACCCAGAAAGTCGGCAGATCCATCCACGCGCTTGACGAACGACAGGCTCACTTGCCGAAGCCTGCCGCCTTCCTACACGGCGGTCAACGCGCAAAGCGCGCGATTTTCCGCTACTGCATGGCTTGGTAAACCAGATTGCGCAACAACGATCTGTAGTGAGTGCGCAGCTGGATATCCGATGCCTGAAGCATCATGACAGCAACCAGTTTTTCCCGTGGATCGACCCAGAAATAGGGCCCGGTGGCGCCGCCCCAGTAATAGTCGCCTACGGAACCGGGCACCATGCTCCGCCCGGCTTCCTTACGCACACCGACGCCAAGCCCGTACCCTTGCCCGTATTGAGGCAAAGGTGCGGTCAATCCCAATTCCAAAGTGAAAGCACCGTAGCTCGCGTCGGGCGGCAGATGATCGCTGGTCATGAGCTCGACATTCTTTCGTGACAGCAAGCGAACACCATCCAGCTCACCGCCATTCAGCAACATCTGACCGAAGCGTGCGTAGTCCTCCGCAGTCGACAGCAGGCCACCGCCACCGGAGAACCACTTCGGCGGTTTCGCCGGGTTGTATCCAATGATGAGCGGCGGCGCGCCCGGGGCGGACTGCGCCTGTGCGAGGCGCGTTGTCTGTTCGCCGTCCAGCAGGAACGCGGTGTCAGGCATGCCGAGCGGTTTGGCGATACGCTCGACGATGAATCGATTCAGATCCAGGCCGCTTTGGACCTCCACGATCCGGCCCACCACGTCGTTCGACATGCTGTACTCGAACGCGGCGCCGGGCTGGAACGCCAGCGGCAATTGCGCCAGCTTGTCGATCATTTGAGCGTTGGTTTGTTGATCGTCCATCGTGCCGGCCGCGCGATAGGCCCGTTGCACCAACGAGTCGCCGAAGATGCCGTAAGTCATGCCCGAGGTATGACGCATGAGATCCTGGACCGTGATCTCACGACGCGCCGGCTCGAGCACCAGCCGTCGCTCGCCGCTGCCTTCCTTGACCTCGACGCCGACCTGCAGGTTCTTGAGCTGCGGCAGATAGACGGACGCAGGATCCATCAACTGCAACTTGCCTTCCTCCGCCAGCATCAATGCCGCGACGATGGTGATCGGCTTGGTCATCGAGGCGATACGGAAGATCGAGTCGGGGCGCATCGTGCTGCCCGCCGCGCGATCCTGGAATCCGAAACTCTGGGAATACGCGACCTTGCCGTTCCGCACGATCATCACGACCGCACCGGGGATCTTGCCGCTCTGAACGTCGGCGTTGAACGCGTCGGTCAGTCGTTGCAAACGTTGCGAAGATAAGCCGACGGTTTCGGGCTTCGCAGCCTTGGGCAAGGGAGCTGCAATGGCTGCTCCGCTGAGGGTCAGTGCCGTCGCCAGCATGCCGCTTACAAGTCTGTTCATGCTTCGTATGCTCAAACGATGCCGGTGGCGTAGTACACGCCGATGACGAAGAACACGGCCAACGTCTTCACACAGGTGATGGCGAAGATGTCTTTGTACGATTGCCGATGGGTGAGGCCGGTGACCGCCAGCAACGTGATGACCGCGCCGTTGTGAGGCAATGTATCCATGCCGCCACTGGCCATGGCCGCTACTCGATGCAGCACTTCTGGAGGAATGCCCGCCGCTTGCGCCGCCGACATGAAATGTTCAGACATGGCAGCCAGCGCGATGCTTAGTCCGCCCGATGCGGAACCAGTCACACCGGCGAGTGTCGTCACGGTGATTGCTTCGTTCACCAGCGGATCGGGAATCGACATCAATGCGTTGCGAATGATGAGGAAGCCCGGCAGCGCTGCGATGACGGCCCCGAAACCATATTCAGATGCAGTGTTCATCGACGCGAGCAATGCGCCACCGACAGCGGTCTTGGTCCCCTCGGCAAACTTGGTAACAACGGGGCGGAACGCAAACAACAGCACCGTCAGGATGCCCATCAACAATGCGGCCATCACCGCCCAGATCGCGACGACGCTCGAGAGCTGCGTGACCAGGGGCTGAGCGAGCCCTGCGAGGTGCGTCTCAATCGTCGGCTCGTAAAGACGCGGAATGAGCCGCGTAAGGAACAGGTTGGCAATGCCCACCACCAGCAGCGGCAGGATGGCGATCAACGGATGTGTGGTGTTTCCAGCTGTGACTTGCTCGGGCTCGTTGCTATGGCCGGTGCCGTAACCCTCGCCACTGCGCACCGCCTGCCGACGCCGCCACTCCAGATATAACAAGCCGCACGTCAGAATAAATACGCCACCGATCGTGCCCAACAGCGGCGCGGCCCACGTGGTCGTGCCGAAGAAGGTGGTCGGAATGATGTTCTGGATCTGTGGCGTGCCGGGCAGCGAGTCCATGGTGAACGTGAACGCGCCCAAGGCAATCGTGCCTGGGATCAGTCGTTTCGGAATGTCCCCACGACGAAACATCTCGGCGGCGAACGGATAGACCGCGAACACCACGACGAACAGCGAAACGCCACCGTAAGTCAGCAGGGCGCAGACCAGGACGATGGAAAGAATCGCGCGCTCCTGCCCAACCAGCCGGATTACGGCCGCGGCGATGGATTGCGAGAACCCCGACAGCTCGATCAACTTGCCGAACACCGCGCCGAGCAGGAACACGGGGAAGTACAGCTTCAGGAAGCCGACCATCCGCTCCATGAACAGGCCGGTGAACACCGAAGGCACGGCGGCAGGATCGGTCAGGAGCACCGCCAGCAGAGCCGCCAGCGGCGCGAACAAGATGACGCTGTAACCGCGATACGCGGCCAGCATCAGCAATACCAACGCAAGCAGGACGATGGCAAAAGTCATTGCGCCCCTCACGGCGCAATCGCTATCGCGTCTGGCCGCCCCCTGAATTAATTCATCAGATGATGATTTTCAGTGAGCTTGCCTCGGCGGGGCGGCGCGTGTCAACCGATGTGCGGTATCAGTACACTGGCCGGATGGATAACGTCACTCACACCATCATCGGCACGTTGGTTGGTGAGGTTGCCGCCCGGGTCGCGCCCAGCCGGCGCAGTACCCTGCCGGCGACCACTCGTCGCAACCTGTGCGTCACGCTGGCCGCGATCGGCAGCAATCTGCCCGATGCCGATCTGTTGTATTCCTTCTTCGACGGCAAGCTGAACTATCTGCTACATCATCGCGGCCACACGCATACGGTTTTGATCGCACTTCTGCTGGGCCTGGCGACCCTCGCGGTCACACGCTGGTGGCTACGCCGACGCGGCTTGCAAGCATCATCGCAGGACTACGCGCTGCTGACCGCAGTCCTGTTGTTCACGCCGTTGCTTCACATCGCGATGGACTTCACCAATAACTACGGCGTGCATCCATTCTGGCCGGTGGACAATCGCTGGTTCTATGGCGATTCGGTGTTCATCATCGAGCCGCTGTTCTGGGCCGCCTGTGCCCCGCTCGCTTTCATTTTCAGGACTCACATCGCGCGGTTCCTGGTGCTGCTGCTCATGGTGGCGGCGATCGCGCTGTGCTTTTTCAGCGGCATGGTGCCGCGACCGTTGGCGGTCGTTTGTTCCTTACTGGTCGCGGCGATGCTCTTGATCGGGCAACGCGCGCCCAACAAGGTTGCGCTGGCGGCCGGCGTCGCTGTATGGCTGGGAGCAACCGCGATGTTCGTCATCACGGCAAACATGGCGAGATCGCGAATCGATGCGATCGCCGCTCAACAGTTCCCGGACAGCCCGCTGCTCGATCGCATCGTCACGCCCATGCCCGTTAATCCGGCGTGCTGGGAAGTGATGATGTTACAAAAGGAATCGGACCAGGCTGTCGTGCGACGAGCGATGCTGGCGATGTTCTCCGCCTGGCTGACGGCCGATCAATGTCTCAGCCGCAGCCTCGATATCGAAATCACCGCGCCGCTCGTGTCTGTTCCCAAAGAAAGCACCGAGCAGGTGAAATGGTATGGGCAGATCGGTTCGCCCATCGATCGACTCGCGGAGATCGCGCGGACCCATTGCGAAGCGGCCGCTGCGTTCCGCTTCATTCGCATGCCCTGGCTCGCCAACGTCAAGGACGGGCTGGTGCTCGGCGACCTGCGCTATGACCGCGAACCGGAGCTGGGATTTGCGGAAGTCGTGATCGGCGATCAACCCCACTGTCCGCGATGGGTGCCGAACTGGGTCGAGCCGAGGCGCGACCTTTTGGTTACTGACGCTTGGCCGTGAACGTGCCTTCGCCGAACTGACCGAACACCGCCTTACCCTTCATGGTGTCGCCCGCCACCGTGCCGGTGTAGTCGAACTTCATGTCGGTGCCCTGGACCTTGAGGATGAAGTCGAACGCCACCGCCTCGCCGTTGACCTTTCCCGTGTAAGGAACGGGGCCGGCCTGACCGGTGATCGTGCCAGCCAGCGCCGAGCCGGTCTGGCGCACGATCATCTGCGCATCCTGCGTCCCCACGCGACTGTCGGTCGTCAGCACCCAAGTGCCGGTGAGATCCGCCGCCTTCTGCGCCGGCGGCGCGGGCGGTTGGCTTGGAGTGCTGGCGCAGGCGCCCAACACAGCGGCGACGGCCGCGATTATCCATGCTCGTGTCTTGTTCATTGCTTGCTCGCTTCAATTCGAGCCCGGAGCATAGCCGGTAACAACCGGGTCAAGAAACGCCGACGTGATTAGTGCATAACAGAAAAGTCAGCACACCGTCAGGCGAAGTTGGATAAGCTTCGGCCGTTTCAAGCCCAGCCCTCCATTGCATAGCCAGGTGTCATCCATGAATCGAGTGCTTCGTTCCGCCGTGTTTGCGACCTTGCTGGCCCCCGCCCTCGCGCTGGTGGCGGCCCAGGCCTCCGAGCCGGCCAATGTCAAAGAGCTGCAGAAGGCCCGTCACGATCACTATCACGAGCTCGGCGATTCCTTCAAAGTGATCCGCGATCAGATCAAGACCGACAAGCCGGATCTGGCCGCCATCAAGAGCGCCGCGAAAGTGGTGAACGATGCTTCGGTCAACCAGGAGAAGTGGTTCCCGGCGGGCTCCGGCCCGGAAGCCGGCAAAACGCAGGCGAAGGCCGAGATCTGGAGCAAGCCGGCCGAGTTCAAGACCGCGATCAAGAATTTCGCCGACGCCGCTCCGAAGCTGCAGACCGCCGCCAACAGCGGTGACGTCGCGGCCATCAAGACCGCGTTCGCCGACACCGGCAAGACCTGCAAAGGTTGCCACGAGACGTTCCGCGCCGAAGAGCACTGATCGTTTCGTTAGATTCGCACTCGCCACGCCCGGGCAAGCGTAAGCTTCCCGGGCGTGTTTGTTTCCATTGGGGCTCAAGCAGGAAGAGATCTCATGATCATTCGCGAATGGCGAGGTCGCGCACCTCGCGCCAGAGCTGGCGAATATCCAACTCACTTTCTCACACGCGTCGTACCGGAACTGCGCGACGTCCCGGGCTTTCTGGGTGCGACGCTGAGCAAGCGTGAGGATGGCGAACGCGTAGAGTTCGTGGTCCTGACTCGCTGGAGCTCAATGGACGCCGTTCGCGCGTTCGCCGGCGCTGATCTCGATCGAGCGGTCGTTGAGCCCGGAGCCGTCGCGGCGTTGAGCGACTACGATCGCACGGTGCGTCACTACGAAGTGGTGGAGGACGTTACGCCGAAATAGATGCGGCCAGCCCGCAGAAACGTCGAGAGTTCACCGCCTCCCTCGCCGGCAGTTCAGACAGGCTGATCCTGGCGAATCAACGAACGCGTTTTATTCGCCGAGCGCTCGCCTCATCGCCGACGCCAGATCCTTACATCCTCTTTCATCCAGCGCACTCACCGTGCCGTTGAAGTCGCGAGGCTCACGATTCTGGCTGAGCTTGCGCTTACCCTCCAGGCGCGTGAGCTCGACCTCGATGCCGACGATGTGACTCAACTGCTCCGCTATGTAATCCTCAGGGGCATCGGTCATCTTCCAGGGTTGCGGCTCGCCGCCCTCATGAGTTCGGGTCAACCGCGCCACCACGCCACGAACGAATTTCTCATCGTCACGCACATGAATACGACCATGCGCATGCACGACCTCGTAATTCCACGTCGGCACATGCCGATGCGTTTCCTGTTTGGTCGGATACCAGTTGGGCGAGATGTACCCCTGCGCGCCCCGGAATACTACCAACACCTCCGCACCTTCATTCACTTCACGCCAGATCGGATTGGCACGCGCCACATGCGCCAGCAACGCACTTCGCCCCTCATCCAGAAGAAAGGGCAGATGGTTGGCTTCGAGGCCGCTGGATGTATGGGTCACCAGCATGCCCAACGGATGCTCGCGCATCAGACGAAACAATTCCTCAGACCGGGACTCAGCAAACTTCTCTGGCAGATACATACGAGATCCTATCGAAACCCCAACTCCACCAACGCCCGAGCCAACCGGGCGCGCATCGGCTCCGACTTCATCGGAAACGACTGAAAGAAAACTTCGCGCGTCAGCCCATCGTTGCGCTGGCGCACGTTGTCCGCCCAGAAGGCGGCGCGAGTCGTGTCGCCGACGAGTGTGTGAGCGGCGGCGGCAATCACGCGAATCAGCACGTGCGCGCCGGGCGAGCGGGCGCCGCGTTCGGCCCAATGGGCGGCCTGGTCGTCTTCGTTGGACGCCAAATGAGTCAGTGCGCGCGTGGCGAGCATCGCGTAATGCAGTGGATCGAGCGGGCTCAGGCGCATGGCCAGATCGACATGCTCGCGACCGTCGACGGCCTTTCCCGATAACGCCTCCGTCCACGCGCGAGCGTAAATGCCCTGCGCATAGTGAGGACTGATATCGGTCGCGCGTTCGAGCCAGCTCAAGCTGGTGTCGAGATCGCCTTCGAGCCAATAGGTGCGCCCCATGGTGAAGTTGACGAAAGGATCGAACGGATCGAGCTCGAGGCCGCGCTCGGCGAAGCGACGTGCCTGAGCGATCGCGCCGGGAATGTCGTCGGTGTAATGCATGAACGCACTTTGGAAATGAACGAACGACAGGCCCGCGTTCGCGCGAGCGAACGTTGCGTCCAGCCCCACCGCCCGCTGGAACAGATTCATCGCCGCGCTGTTATCGACGCGATTGAATCGATACAAATGCTGTAAGCCCAGATGATAGGCAGACCACGCGTCCAGATTCTCGACAGCGGCGAGGCGCGCGAGCGAAGCCTCGTGCAAGGGAATGCGAATCTCGAGCGCCATCAGCACCTGGGATCGAATCTGCTCACGCATCGCGTGCACATCGTCGATCCGACCGGAGAAACGATCGGCCCAGATGACGGCGCCGTCACTGGTGTCCACCAGATCCACCAGCACCACCAGCCGATCCCCGGAGACCTCGACCGTCCCTGACAGGCAATAACGGACGCCGAGCAAACGCCCGATGTCGCCGAAGTCAGCGTCCGGCGCGCGAAGGCGGAACGATGAGCCGCGAGCCGTGACGAGCAGCCATCGCAATCGCGCCAGGTCGGTGATCAACTCATCTGGTAGCGCGCTCGCCAGCGCGGCATACCGTTCATCGCCAGCAACGTAACGAAACGGCAGCACCGCGAGCGAGGGCCGGGACATCCGGTCCAGGCGGTGGACCATTTCCACCAGGCCAGGATCGGGCCTATGCGATCCGATGGTTGGCAGCGGTGCCGACGCCGCAGTGCGCGCGGCCTTGGCCACGAAACGATAGCCGTGACCGTGCAGTGTTCTGATGTATTTCTGTGACTTACCGTCATCGCCCAGCGCCTGGCGAGCGGTCTTCACCCGGCTTGCCACCGCCGCCTCCGAGACGACGCGGCCGTCCCAGATCTTTTCAATGATTTCGTCCTTCGAAACCGCGCGCTCGCCGTTTTCGACCAGCAGCGCGAGCAATGCGAACACCTGCGGCTCGAGGCTCACGACCTCGCCGTCCGCCCGCAGCTCGACGGTCGCCAGATCCAGCTCGAACCGATCGAAGGTGTAGCGCATCGTGCCGCTAGGATACGGCAGCGCCTCGATTCCCAACAATCTCCAGGATTTCTCCATGCCGTCTGCAAGCTTCGCCGGCCTCGGCGTGACACGATTTCCTCACTGGCCCCGGAATCGTCCGCCCAGACCCATGTCAGGAGATGACCATGCCCCTCGTTACTATCGATGTGATCAAAGACGTCTTCACGCCCTCGCAGAAGAAAGACCTGATTGCCAAGGTCACCGAAGCGATGATTGCGGTGGAAGGCGAGAACATGCGGCCCGTCACCTGGGTTCGTATCAACGAATTCGAAGGCGGCGATTGGGCCATCGGCGGCAAGGCATTGAGGGCTGCCGATGTTCACGCACTCGCGGCAGGTAAGGCAGCTTAGAGCTTCGATCGTTTCACGGCTCGATGCTGGCCGGTCGAGCCGTGGAACATTAGTGAGGTTCGAAGACGAACCGCAACGTGTCGGTCACTGCGCGGGCCGGCACAGTCATGTGACCTTCTTCCTCATATCGCCGGAAGCGCGTGCGCAGACCGTAACCCGACAGTTGTTCCATCCGGTTCGCGAAGGACTCCGCACCGTATGGATCGTCATCGACGTCGCGTCCGCCGACGACCACCAATAGCCGACTCGTCTTGCCGACCTTGCCACTCGCCAACCGCGCGGCGAATGCACGCTCTTCCGCAAGCACACCCTGTTCGTTCCATTCCAGCGACGGGCTCGCAGCGACAATCGACTCGAATGCCTGCGGTCGTGAATACAGCGTGTGAAGCGCGAGCAGTCCGCCCAGCGAATGACCGAACAACGATTGTCTGTTCAGATCGATCTTGTAGCGTTTGCTGATTTCCGTGCGCAGCTTGCCGGTGAGGAAATCGAGAAACGTATCCCAACCACCACTCTTGTACTTCGCCAGCCCCTTCCATCGCGCGGGCGGCGGATCCAGCATCGGCATGGTGTAATCGTTGAGGCGTCGCAGGTCATAGGCCAGATCAGTCGGATATCCCACGCCGACGATGATCGACTTGCCAAGATCAAACCGCTCCTGGATTCGCCGCGCTTCCGCGAAGCCGGCGAACGACGCATTCCCATCCAGTACATACAACACGGGATAGCCATCCGCCGGCGGGTCGGCCGCGGGATAGGAAACGAAGATGCGATAGATCTCGCCGCCGGTGGATGTCATCTCCCACATGTGCGTCGATGGCATTGTGTAGCCGGGCGTGGCCGCGGGCGTTGTTTGCTCGGCTCGCGCTGCCGGCGCAGACAGAATCAGAGTGACCGCGACCATTGACGCAAGTCGCATCCACAAGCTCGAACGAATCATTGTCATCTCACCTCTCGGACGCCCAGCGAGGCCGTTTGATCCGGATCGCTCGATGCCGGATGCCCAATGGAAACGCGTCCTACCGGCCGGCGCCACGGCGGCGGCGGGTAGCGGAGGGAATATTTCGGGTAAGCGAGCCGGAACGCCGGATCGGCCGCTGCGTTAACGTTGATGGTCGAGGAAAGGAGTTCGGACATGCGCCCAGCGACCCGGCAACGAATTCGCCTGTCCGGCGGCACGGAGTTGTCCTTCATTACGGCTGGTGACGCATCCAAGCCGGCCGTGTTGCTCCTGCATGGATTTCCGAACGCCGCGCGAATGTTTCGGAAGGTGATGGTCGAGCTGTCTGAAGTTGCTTACCTCGTCGCGCCAGATCTGCCCGGCTTCGGTGAGTCTGACGCCCTGCCTACAGCCTCATTCCCCGCCTTCGGTGCAGCGATCTCGGAATTGCTGGAGAAGCTCGCGATCGGGGCGCGCTACATCTACCTTCATGATTTCGGTGCGCCCGTGGGATTTCACATCGCCCTGCAAGCGCCCGAAAAAGTGCTGGGTCTCATCATCCAGAACGCCAACGCTCATCGAACCGGCCACGGGCCGGGATGGGCGGCGACTCAAGCCTATTGGGCGCAGCCAACCGCGAAGAACGAGGCGGAGGCGACAGCGCATCTAACTTTCGAGGGCACGCGCGACCAGTACATCGCCAATGTCCCGTCCGACGTGGCCGCGCAAATCTCTGACGAAGAATGGAAGGAAGACTGGCGCGTGATGTGCTTGCCGGGCCGAATGGAGACGCAACGAGCGCTCATAGCGGACTATGGGCGCTACGTTGCGCGCTTCGATGACATCACAAACTATCTCGAACGCTGGCAGCCACGCTCACTAATGCTCTGGGGCCGGCACGATGCCTTCTTCGACATCGCCGAAGTCGAATCGTGGCTGCGAGACCTGCCGAGAATGGAAGCTCACATCTTCGACGCCGGGCATTTGTTGCTCGAAACTCACTCGGCCGAAGCGGCTTCGCTAATACTCGACTTCATCGCGAGTTCGCGACCACCAGCCCGCCGACAATCGCCGCCATCCCCACCAGTTGCACCGCCGTGAGCGAATAGCCGAAGACAAGATAGTCGAGCAAGCCGTTCCGATCAGGATCGTCAGCGAAACAGTCGCGGCGCCAGATCGTTCAGGCTGCGCCGCCAGGTCTGCCATTCGTGAGCGGTGCCGTCGGATTCGAAGTACACCAGCTGCACACCGGCTGACTTCAACGCTTTGACGGCACCGCCGATGCTGGTGCGAAACATTTCGGGTTCGGCGGTCCCGACGCCGACCCAAAGCAGTCGGACGCGTTTGTTGAAAGCGGCGGGATCCGAGAACATGCCGCCGTAGGCCGTCTTGGTATCGAACGGCCCGTCCATCGAGATTTCCGAAAAGTGGCTCAGGTCGGCGTTGCGGATGATGGGTCCGCTGAGGTTGGCGAGGTAGGCGAATTTGTCGAGGTGATGAGAAGCGATGAAGAATGTTTGCATGCCACCCATCGACAATCCCGCCATCGCTCGATGATCGCGGTCTGCGAGCGTGCGATAGGACGCGTCGATGGTCGGGATCAGATCGTCGACGACGATTTTCTCGAAGGCGCTGAAGGCAGCCTGGACGTTCTCCTGCCGGATATCCGGCGTCGCCGGGGTTGCGTAGCCGCGTTCCATCACCACGATCATCGGTCGCGCTTTGCCGGCGGCGATCAGATTGTCAAGAATGAATTGCGCACGGCCTTGTCGTGTCCAGCCCGTCTCGTTTTCTCCTGCGCCGTGTTGTAGATACAGCACGGGGTAGCGAGCCTTCGAGTTCTTATCGTATTCGGCAGGTGTATACACAAGCGCTCGGCGCCATGCGCCGGTCGACTTTGAGAAATATGTTTTCTCTCGTACCTCGCCGTGCGGGACGTCCTTGATGGCGTAGTAATCGGCGCCCTGCTCCGGGACTTCCAAGCCGCCGGTCGGCTTACCGTAACCGAAGAATGTGTCGCTGGTCGGATCGTTGACCTGAAGACCGTCGACGACGAACCAGTAGTAATGAAATCCGGGCACGGCCGGCGGCGTGGTCACGCTCCAGATACCGTTGGCATCCTTGGTCATCTGGAACGGACCGCTGCCCAATCCATCGCCACCCGCGACCGCCACGCTGCGCGCCTCGGGCGCCTTCAGCGAGAAGGTGATTCGTTTGTCGGGATGAACGATGGGCGCCTTGGCGGCGGCGGGCTCAGCCGCGCATGTAACCGTTGCGAGCATAAATTGCGCAAGCAAGAGGACAGCTGCGCCAATAGATAACTGCTTCATGGCGGAGGATCGCTTGGCTTCCAAGAAGGGAGACTATAGCTGAGTTCGCACGAGCGGCGCAGATCTGCGCAACGTCACTTGCTTCGCTGGGCCCGCTCGCTTACCGCTCCGTTCTCGTAGACCGCCAGACCCTGCACGGTGCCGTTCCCGGTCATTTCGAACTCGAAATGGATGTCTCGCTCCTTTGCGAAAAATCGAGTGGGCGTTTCCGCGTACAGCGTGGCGACGAACGACCCGGCCGTCAGCTGGAGATGATCGCCCTCGCGGACCACGGCGATCGGCCCTGCTCGCTCGGCGATGTACTGGCCGGCGTATTTGTCCAACGTAGCGCCGGGCAAGGTGAGCGAGCTTGTGGGCGGAATGTAAGGTGGCGCCGCATGCGCGTAGCTGAGGATGCGATGCATGCGCCAGCGACCTTCGTCCTGCTTCCACACGGTGACGAATTCAGCTTGGCTGCCGACACGCTCCTGCTTGCCCGGCTGGTTCACATAGAAACGATGTTCGCCGGACAGGATGGCGTAACCGCCAGCGAGCGGCTGAAACTTCTGACTGCCGTTTACAAGCTCGCGCCGGAGGCGCAGCGTACGATCTCCGCACGGGCCTTTGCGAAGCGATTCCACCACAGCCGATCGCGAGACGGTCAGTCCCGTGACATCGTGATAGAACTCCACGTCGTCGGTCAGCAACTCGCCCATGCGCTCCATGTCGCAATCGTCGTACGCGCGCCAGAAGCGCGCGTCCGCTGCCGTTACGTCCTGCTCCACCGTGGCGGCGCCGTATGACAGCTTTACAACGAGTAGAAGAATGGGAATGGCGAGCCAATGTGCTTTCAAGGTCATGCGCTTCTGACGCCTGGCGGCGGCGCCGGGTTGCATCCCATTCGTTCCCCCGGCGCAAAATCGTGCCCGCCGGGGTAGTGATGTGAATGAATATGGCTCTGACCTGCCTATACACTGTCAGGACCAGCCCGGCGCCAGGATCGTCCGACCATGATCTTCACCCGCGAATCTATCGAGAGTGCCAAGCGAACCGTGTACGCGGCCATGCCGCCGACACCTCAGTACAACTGGCCTTTGCTGAAACAGGCACTGGGATTCGACGTCTGGGTCAAGCATGAGAATCACACGCCGCTAGGCGCGTTCAAGGTGCGCGGCGGATTGACCTATGCGGACTGGCTGCGCAGAACTCATCCTGACGTGCGACATGTGATCAGTGCCACTCGAGGGAATCACGGGCAGTCCATCGGTTTCGCAGCCCGACAGCACGGGTTGAAAGCGACCGTCGTTGTCCCTCACGGGAATTCCGTCGAGAAAAATGCAGCGATGCGTGCGTTGGACGTCGAGCTCGTGGAGCACGGTGAGGACTTTCAGGCGTCTTCGGAGCACGCCGCTGTGCTTGCGAAGCGTGACGGTCTGCACCGTGTTCCCTCGTATCATCCGGAGCTCGTGCGCGGCGTCGCCACGGCCTACGTGGAGTTTTTCGAGGCATTGCGCGAGTCGCCGCCCGATGTTTTGTATGTTCCGATCGGGTTGGGTTCAGGCATCACGGGCGCCTCCGTAGCTCGGGCCCATTGTGGCGTGAAGACTCGTTTGATCGGCGTCGTCTCAACCTTGGCGCCGGCCTATCAAAAATCATTTCAAAGCGGTGTCGCCATCGACGCCCCGGCCACCACGGCCATCGCCGACGGCATGGCCTGCCGATCCGCCGTGCCCGAGGCGCTCGAGATCATTCGGCGTGAAGTCGAGGATGTCATCGCCGTCAGCGATGAAGAGGTCGCGAGTGCGATGCGCCTCATCTACACCTCGACCCACAACGTCGCCGAAGGCGCCGGCGCAGCGGCGCTTGCGGCCGCGATTCAGCAGAATGATCGGTGGGGCGGAAAGCGGGTTGGCGTGGTGCTGTCGGGCGGGAATGTGGACGCGAGTGTTTTAGCCCGGGTGCTAAAGAACGAACAGTGACGCGTCAGGCATCCAGCGCCCTCAGCATTCTGCCGAGCGCGAAGTGTCGATAGCTGAATAGCGCGAGCGAGCGGATCTCGCGCCAGTTCGCACTCTTCGTAACATCGAGCGCGATCCAGCCGTTGTGCCCCAGATACGCGGGAATACTGAAGCTGGGATCGCGAATCAACAGCGCCTGTTGATCGACACCCACCCAGAACGCGAGCTGGAGCTTGCGATCTGCTCGATAACAGTAGGCCTGCGCAAACACCTTCTTGCCCGCGCGCCACACCGGGTTACCAAACTGTTTGTCCTCACTCGTCTCGGGCAGTGAGAGACAAACGTCGCGCAGCTCCTTCAATACCGCCTGCGCACGCTTGGACTGCATTGGATCGATATCTTCCGGCTTCAACGTCGCGGTGGGTGGCGAAATCTCAACGGTGGCACCGAGCGATCTCGTGAGCGCTGCCGGCGCGACCTTGGTATAGGCCTCGCGCACCAGCCGGGCGACCGTTTTCCAGGAAATGCCCTTGTCGAGATTGACCCCCAACCAGCCGCGAGGGCCCACATAGGGCGGCACGAAGAAGTGCTTCGACTCCTGCTTCACATAGTGAGGCTGCGCGCCTTCAGGCGCGTTCAGCCACAACGCGATACGACCGTCGCCGTGGTGATTGATGACGTAGGTCGCGAAGGTCTTGCCCTTCACTCGGAAATCGGGGGACCCATGCGAGAGCACTTCTTCGGTTTCAGGAAACCAAAGACAAATCTCTCGGACGGCCTGACTGATGTCCTTTTTCTTTGCCATGACCTGGCAGGACTGGGTGGGGTTACGCCGGGATCGCGAATCGTTCTCCGCTTGGCGTGATGAGAATATACCGCACCCGGGGGCTTGCAGGAAGGCCCGCGGCGTGACGCAGTATCGCCGGCCTTGCCGTAAGGAGGCCGTGACATGCGCATACTGTTGAGCACATTCGGATCGCGTGGGGACGTTCAACCTTTACTCGCCCTTGCCGTCGCATTACGCACCGTCGGCGCGGATGCCCGCGTGTGTGCACCTCCGGATGAAGAGTTTGTAAAACTTTTCGCCGACGCCGGCGTGCCGTTGCTGCCAGCGTTCAGGTCGGTGCGTGATTGGATTGCCGAAATGATTCCGAAGCGCGCGACGCTCTCTTTGCCCAAGCTCGCGGCCGAGGTGATGGCAGCTCAGTACGAAGCAATCAGCGCCGCGGCTCAGGGATGCGATGTGATGGTGGCGACCGGCCTCTTCTCCTCCGTGTCCGCCGCCCGATCCGTTGCTGAAAAGCTGGGCATGCGTTACGTGCACGCGGCGTATTGCCCGATATTTCTTCCGTCGCCGTATCAGCGGCCGTTCGAGTATCCGAATCATCCTCTTCCACGCGATGTGACCGACAATCAGGTGCTGTGGGATCGGGATGTGCAGGTGATGAATGAGGTGTTCGGCGAAGGGTTCAACGCCTTGCGTGTTTCGGTCGGACTGCCGAAGGTCGACAACATTCGCGACTACTGTCACGGCGATCAAGTGTTGCTTGCCGCCGATCCCGTGCTCGCGCCGTGGCGGCGGCCGGCGAAACTCGATGTCGTGCAGACCGGCGCTTGGATTTTGCCGGATGCGCGGCCGCTTCCTTCTGAACTGTTAACGTTTCTCGACGCCGGCGCTCCGCCCGTGTACGTGGGCCTCGGCAGTCTTCCCGCACCGAAGGACTTTGCTCGAATGGCAATCGATGTCGTGCGCGCCCAAGGCCGTCGCGTTTTGTTGTCGCGTGGCTGGGCGGAGCTCGCGTTGGTGGATGATTCCGACGACTGCTTCGTCATCGGGGAGATCAACCAACAAGCATTGTTTCCTCGCGTAGCCGCCGTCGTACACCACGGCGGCGCCGGCACCACAACCGCGGCCGCTCGGGCCGGCGCACCTCAGGTGATCGTGCCACAGATCGGCGATCAACCTTTTTGGGGCGGTCGAGTTTGGGATTTAGGCATTGGCTCGGCCCATGATGGACCGACACCCACAGCCGAATCCCTCTCCTCCGCTCTCGCGGCCGCGTTGAGTGATGGGACTCGGGCGCGAGCAGCGGCAGTTGCAGATACTGTTGTTGGTGATGGGGCGATGCGGGCGGCGCAGTGGCTTACGTCCGCCAGCCACCCACGACGATAATTCCCATTCCCACCAGCGAGACCGCCGCGCCGGCGAGGTCCCACGATGTGAGACGAACGCCGTCGATTTTCCACAGCCACAACAGCGCAACCGCGATATACACCCCGCCGTAAGCAGCATAGACGCGGCCTGCTGCGGCGGGGTGTAGTGAGAGGAGCCACGCGAATAATGCGAGGCTCAGCGCTGCTGGCACGAGCAACCAGGTGGAGGCGCCTTTCTTGAGCCAGAGATATGGCAGATAACAACCAACGATCTCCGCAACTGCAGTGAGCACGAAGAGCAGGAAGGCCTTGGCGATCAGCATGAGCAGCCGCCTCGTGCAGCCACGCTCATTTGCCTGAACACTCGGCTGGTCGATACGGGTTTCATCGAACGTCTTTGTCTTGCAGTAAGGCCGCTACGGCAAGGCATAGCCCACGGTAGATTGAGCAATCAGCCGGTCCTCCGACTCCTGCCACAATCTCACATCGATCGTCGCGAGGCGCTTCCCGAGTTTCAGCAGCCGAGCATCGGCAACTACGGTGCGCCATCGACACGCGCGAAGGAAGGCGACGTTCATCGAATGAGTCACGGCCATGGCGACCGGGCCGATGTGAGCAAGCACGACGGCATAGGCCGCGACATCGATCAATCCCATGAGCGCGGGGCCGGAGACGATGTTGCCTGGGCGCTCCATCTCGGGCAGAGGCTGCAAGGTGAGCTGCACGTGATTGAGTTTCACGAACGCCACTTCGCCGAACGCGGGCCGCGCGGCGGCGGGGAACGCGCCATCGAGGAAGGCGACGAGCGCGCCTTTATCGAGGAGTAGCTTGTGCTCGGTCATGTGCTGCGCATACCCAATCCGCGGATGCGGTTGAGCAAGACTTTACTATAAAACCCCAAAACGCCCCCGGTAGGCTTTCTTCATACCCAGCGTCAGTGCGCGGTGAGGAGTTTGCTATGAATCTTGCTTCGAAGTATGTGGCTGCGTTGACCGCTTGCGCCGCCTTAACCGCCACGATCGCGTTCGCCGCGCAGGACAAGTATTCAGTGAAGGTCCCCGGCGGCCTCGCCTTCTCCGAGTTCAAAGGCTACGAAAGCTGGGAGCTCATCTCCGTCAGTCACAATGGCGATCACCTCGCGGCCATTCTCGGCAATCCGGCGATGATCAATGCATACAAGGCCGGCATCCCGGCCAACGGCAAGCCGTTCCCCGATGGCGCGAAGATGGCGAAGGTCCATTGGGACGCCGTCAAGAAGGAGGCTTACCCGGGTCAGCCCTGGGCGCCAGGCAAGCAGGCCGACGTGGATTTCATGGTGAAAGACGTCAAGCGGTTCGCCGACAGTGGCGGCTGGGGATACGGCGCGTTCAAGTACAACGCTGCCGCCGACGCCTTCTCACCTGCGGACACTTCAAGCAAGCCGCCGCAGGAGCACGATGCAAAGTGCGGGTTCGCCTGTCACACGATCGTGAAGAATCGCGATTTCGTGTTCACTGAATACGGACACCGGTAATCGCCCGCCGCGGACGCCCGGCTCACGTTACCATCGGCATCGGCCGAGGAACCCACGAGTGAGCGCGCGTCCATGCCCAACTACGTCGATGAAATGACCGAGCGAATGCTCGCTGACGCGGGCATCGGCCCGGGCATGCGCGTTCTCGATATCGGCTGCGGCCCGGGCTGGGTTGCGCTCATGCTGGCACGGCGCGTCGGCGATCAGGGGCAGGTCTTTGCGGTCGATCAGAATCCCAAGATGCTCGAGCTGACCCGGGAGAACGCTAAGAAGGCCGGCGTTTCAAACATCACGTTCATCGAGGGTGGCTTCGATGTCGCGTTTCCCGAGCGCGGCACACTCGACGCCGTGGTGGGCCGGCGCGTTCTCATGTATCAGTCCGATGCAACTCGAGCGGTGGCGCAACTCAGCGATGCGGTCCGCCGCGGCGGCGTGATTGCATTCCACGAGCACGACATGGTCGAGATCAGTGACGGACAGACGTCGCTGCCGCTGCACGATCGCGTTCGCTCGTGGCTGCGGGAGATGCTTCGACTCGAAGGAGCCAACCTGCGCATGGGCTTCGATCTTTATTCGGCGCTTACATCAGCCGGGCTTGCGGTCGAACGCGTGCGCGCCGAAGCAAACGTGCTGACGCCGACGGCGGACTACCCGATAGGTTGGATTATTCGCGCAGTCCTGCCCCGCTTGCTCCACCTCGGCATCGTCACTGAGGCGGAGGTCGATGTGGAAACATTGGATGACCGCCTGACTGCGGAACGGAAGGCAGCGAACGCGACGTGCCTGTGGGAAATGGTGTTCTGCGCGTGGGCTCGGAAAACCTAGCCGGCGTACCCAACCCAGCCGCGAAACGTAAAGCCGGTATAGAACAAACTGACATCGCTGAAGCCGCCATCTCGAAGAATCGCTTCGTCTTGCTCAGGCGACAGAATCGGAAGCCGAGCGGCGATGGCGGTACGAGCGTTCTCTGCGTTGTTACGATCGACGCCGGAGGACGCTGCGAAGGAAACGTAGCGCGATAACCAAAGTGCCCGCTCCGCTTCGCCTTGCGGGATACTGAGATGCGCGACGACTAAAGGTGCGCCGGGTTTCAGTCGACGACGAATTTCTCGGACCGTGCGCAATCGCTCCTCCGGCTGAACGAAGTGCAGAGTCAGCAAACAACTGGCTGCATCGAAGGGCCCTTCGGGCGCGATATCGATGTAACCTGGATGTAGACGCACCCGGGACATGAGCGGACCCAGCGTCGCCTCAGCCAGCTTCAGCATTTCAGCAGAAGGATCGACGCCATCGAATTGCCAGCCAGGCTGGCGCTCCGCAAACACCTTCAACTCCAAGCCGCCGCCCGCGCCGACCACTAACACTCGCGCATTCTCCGGCGCCCGCTCCGCGAGCAGCAGCATCGTCATGCGTTGTAAATCGGCGAAGCCGGGCACCAGCCGCGGCGGCCCTTCAGCATATTGAGCCACGGCCTGCGGATCGGCAAAAACGTCGGTGGGCTTGTTCATACGAACGGATCAGACCATGGCGGGCGATAGGACGCCAGCTAGATCCAGCTTGCCCGCCTCGAAGCCTGCGGGTAACCTTCCCTTCCTTCCATTCACCAACCCAGGAGAGGTCAAGAAAACTATGACTGTGCGAATCACGATCTCCGCCGGGTTGATGCTGCACGCTCGCTGAAGCGAGCTAGTGCGTTTCCCCGGCGCTGTTACGCCCGTTCCTCTGACGAGGAGCGGATGTCGTCGCGTTCTTTTGGGGTTTACGCATGTCATCTTCTGTTATTTCCCTGGCCCGCCTGGGCTGGCGCCCGTTTCATTCTCAGCAACTCACCCTCGATGATCTAGACACCGCCCATCCCGGCCGCGTGACTAGCGTGCATCGGAGCGGCCTCGTCGTTGTTTCCGAGCAGGGAACGGTAACCGTGACCGTCCCGGCTCGCTTGCTCGAGTCTCAAGAATTGCCCATCACCGTCGGTGATTGGGTGCTCGTCGAGCACGCAACACCGCGCGTGCAACGTGTGATCACACCCTATTCCGTGATCAAACGTCACGCGGCAGGCACGGATCATCGAGTGCAGACCATTGCAGCGAATCTCGACACGCTGTTCGTGGTCACTTCGTGCAATGACGACTTCAATCCGTCGCGTCTGGAGCGATATCTGGCCGTGGCGTTCGAAGCGCAGGTCGAGCCAGTGATCGTGATCACCAAGGCCGACCAATGCGACAGCGCCGAGAACTTCATCGATGAAGCGAACGCACTGGGCACAACGGCTGCGGTCATCGCAGTTAATGCGACTGAAGCAGCGGCGGCGGCAGCGCTGGAACCGTGGCTGCAACCTGGCCAAACGGTCGCCTTCGTCGGCTCCTCCGGCGTCGGCAAATCCACGCTGGTCAACACACTCACCGGCAATTCACAACAAGCGACCGGCGGCATTCGAGAGAACGACAGCAAAGGTCGCCACACGACCACATCGCGAGAAATGTTCGCTCTCGACAGCGGTGCGTGGGTGATCGATACGCCGGGCATGCGCGAGCTGAAGATTGGCGCCGTCGAGGCCGGCTTGCGCACCGTGTTCGACAACATCGAAACATTGGCGAGCCAATGCCGCTTCCGCGACTGCCAGCACGAATCGGAAGCGGGCTGCGCCGTGCTCGCCGCCATCGCAGCCGGGCAGCTCGATCCGCGGCGGCTCACGAGTTATCGAAAGCTGCAGCGCGAAGCGGCACTCGCTGAAATGACGACTCGCGAGCGCCGTGCCCGAGACCGCAGTTTCGGCCGGATGGCGTCATCGGCAATGAAGGTGAAGGAGAAATACAAGCGCTGACGTACCTGACTATTACCGACAGAGGCCGTGGCCGTGGACCTTCACGGCCGCTTCCGGAACCCGCCGCTCAGCGGCGGGTTACATACCAGTCCAGGTAGTAAGGTGAGCGCACATGATCGATCAACAGCAGGCGCTGGAGTTCAAGACTCGCTTGCGGGACCGGGCGGAACAGTTGCGCGACGAAGTGCAACGGACGCGGGCGAAATCGCTCGAAGAGAACCCGGGCAGAGTCGCCGAGCGGGCGCGGGATATCGAGGACGACTCGTTCGCGGCCCTGGTCGTCGATACCAACCTGACGGAGATAGAGCGCGACGTCGATGAACTGAGGATGATCGACTCAGCGCTGCAGCGGATCAGCGCGGGCACCTATGGACACTGTATCGATTGCGGCAGAGACATCCCGCTGGCGCGATTGCAGGCGGAGCCCACGGCCGAGCGCGACGTGGAGTGTCAGGAGCTCTATGAGAAAACACACGCCTCGGCGCGTACGCCGAGCTTGTGATCGTTACTTCGGCACTCGATCCGGATATTTCTCCAGCACCTTTGCCACGATCTCGCGCGCTTCATCGTCGTTCGGCTCAGCCTTGAGGAACGAAGCGTCGAGCGAACCGCTCCACACCTGAGCGTTCTTCGCTGTGTCGACGATATCGATGGTGAAGGTGCCAGCCTGTTCGGCGCGCTTGCCGATTGGCAGCGTGATACCGATGCCGCCCCCGACGCCGCCAGAACCGCCGCCCACACCCACGCCGACGCCCGGTTTGTTCACCGGCCGCTCGTGGATATCGAGCACGTAAGTCACGCGACAATCGCCTTTTTCGGTGGCCTCGGCGTACCCCTTCTCTTTCAACTTCGCCATCACCTCGCTCTTCACGCGCTGCTCGGCGAGCGAGGCGGGTTGCTGCGGCGTCGGCAGCCACTCGAACGATTGGCAATTCGGCAGGCCGCTTTCCGCCATGTCGACGCGCACTTTCGACGGCGCCGTCGCCGTGCATCCGGCGAGCAACGCTGCACCCAGCATCAAAGAAGAAGACAGAGCGGCGGTTCTCATAAGCGGCCTCAAGGATCGTACTCGTAATGCCACGGCTCGTAGGGGGACTGCAGCGGCCCGCGGAAGTTACTGCCCTCCAGCGCGGTCTGCAATTTCTTTGTCCAGCCCGGCGCATCCCAATTGCGCTTGACCGTGGCCGTCTCGGTAGGCGCCACAATGGCGGCGCCCTTCATGATCTGAAAATCGATGGCCCGCAGCTGACCGTGTCGAGAAATCCCCGGGGCCGCGAGCGGCGCGGCCGTCGGGGGCCGCCAATCCGCCAGGAATCGTTTGAAACGCTCGACGGCGTCCGCTTGATCCGCGGATTCATACGCAGGTTTTGCAATCTCCGTGAGCGCCTGCTTGTGCAGGGAGGCAGCGACGCGCTCCACGGATTTGTTGGTGTTGAAACGACTGATCTGCAGCTCGAGGCTGCGCGCCTCCATGTTGGCGTACAAGGTGTAGCCGGGATTTTGCGACTCGAAGCGCTTGCGCACTCGCTCGGTCTCGTCGAGCAGCGCGCGATATTCCGGCGAGCGGGCATGCGCCTGAATCTCGTCCGTGGTCCAGCTCCAGCGCGAGCGCAACGTGTCGCCAGCTCGCAGATACGCACGTGCCGCTAACAAACGCCGCGGCGTGCCTTCGATATGCTCCAACGTCCAGGCAGTCTTCTCGGGCAGGCTGACCGCGATACGCTGCAGATATTTATCGAGCGCGTCGTCCGTGGACGCGAGCGCCATCCGCAGCGGCGCGAGCAGCAAGGCGACGATCGCGATGATGCCGATGCGCCTCGCCACTCACATCACCCCGCGACTCACGGCGACGGCGTCACCATCGGAGGAATCTCGGCTTCCTTTTCGATGACGATGGAGCCCTTCAGCACCAGCGCGGCAATGGCGCCGATGGCAGCGAGCTGCGGCGCGAGCAGCGTGCCCACGACACCCAGCGTCAATGGAATATCGATCAATACGCGGCCCTCCTCGTTCTTGATGATCACGCGACGGACGTTACCGGCGCGGATGATCTCCTTGATCTTGGTGAGCAGCGTATCGCCGCTGAACTGAAATTCTTCTGAACGCGGCGGCTCGTTGCGGGTGGAATGCGTTTCGGTCATGGCTGTATTCCCTCCTTCAGGTTTCATCCGATCAGCTCCTTCAATTTGGTGTGCCCCGTCCGCGACATGGGCAGCTTGGTGCCGTCCGACAGGATGGCGAGCCAGCTGTCCTTGCCGTACAGGTCGATCCGCGCCAGGCGTTCCACGTTCAGGATGAACGAGCGGTGGATACGCACGAAACGCGTAGGATCCAGCTGAGTTTCCAGGTCGCTCATGGTTTGTTGTTTACGCAGCCGTTTGCCGCTGGCGGCAAACGACAGATAGTCGTCCTGGGCTTCGATGTAATCGATACGTTCGAGCGGCAGCACGTGCACGCGGCCCTCGTGACGAATCAGAATGCGCTCCAGCGTGCGCCCGGGCGGACGGGCCGATGCCGACAATTGTTCCGCCGAGGGCGCAGGCGTTTTGTTTCTCAAGCGCTCGGCGGCTCGCTCGACGGCCGCCGCCAGGCGAGGCGGCTCCACAGGCTTCAACAGATAATCCACCGCGTGCACTTCGAACGCGCGCAAGGCGAACTCATCGAAGGCGGTGGTGAAGATAACCGCCGGGGCACGCTCGCCCAACAATTCCAGGACTTCGAAGCCGGACAGCTTGGGCATCTGGATGTCCAGAAACATCAGATCGGGAATCAGCTCCTCGGCCAGCTTCACCGCCTCGAAACCGTTCGCCGCCTGACCGACCACCTCGATCTCGGGCAACTTGCCCAGATGCTCGGCCATGATGGAGCGGGCCAGGGTTTCATCGTCGACGATCAGGACACGCACGGGGGCTTCCTTTAAGACGTTGCATGACTGCTGACGGCGGGCAGCAGAATCGACACTCGGAACGCGGTCTCGCTGGCGTCGACATCGACGCTGGCGCGATGACCGCACAATGTTTCCACGCGCGAGCGCACGTTGACCAGACCGACGCCGGTGCTGCGCGAAGGCGGGCGATCGGGATCGCAGGGATTGGTGACCACCAGTTCCAGGAATCCTTCACGCCGATGCGCGTGCACGCAGACTTCGCCGCCTTCGAGCATGTGCGCGACGCCGTGATGAACCGCATTCTCCACCAGAGGTTGCAACATCAGCGGCGGCACCGCCACTTCCTTCACGTCCTCGGCGATATCGAAACTGGCGCGCAACCGATCGCCGAAGCGCACCTTCTCGATGGCCAGGAAAGTTTCGGCCAGAGACACTTCCTCCGCCAGAGGAATCGCCTGCTGGCGCGCCAGGGTCAAGCTCTTGCGAAAGAACGTCGCCATCAGAAAACACATCTGCCGCGCGGCCTGCGTGTCATTGCCGATCAGCGCGGCCACCGAATTCAAGCTGTTGAACAGGAAGTGCGGATCGAGCTGGGCTCGCAGCGATTTCAACTCCGCTTCGCGCGCCAGCACCTGCAGCTCGAGTGCACGACGCTCTGCATTCCGCGAGCGTTGAAACGCGCCGGCCAGATAATGACCGAGCACCGCGAGCGATATCCCAATCGCCCCCGCGAATATCAGCAAAGGCAACAGCCCCGCCGCCGACTCCGGATACACCTCGCCATCCGGCACCAGCCACATCGCCCAGCCATAAGCGATCGCGAGCCATACGATCAGCGACACGAGGCCGGCGATGCTCCAGGTCGTCACCATGCGAGCCACCGGCGTGTCGTCCGGCGGCATCGCCTGCACGACGTACCAGAACGACAACGACTGCAACCCGAGCGCAACCGCCACCGGCACCGCGAACTCCAGCGACCAGTCCACCGGCGCGTTGCCGCCGAATACAAACACGACGGTCAGCAACAGGCCGAACACCACCCACACGCCGAGATACAGCAGCAGGCGGCCGCGGTGTTTGAAGATCGGATGCATTAATTTTTGATCTCGACGCCGGCCATCACGACCATGCCTTTGACGACCAGATGTTTGGTCGGCACGACTGTGGTGGGACGTCGCTTGTCGATGAAGCCCGCCAGTAACGTCGTCACTTCGCTGGTCACGGTCCAGTCCGGCGGCACATAGATTTCCACGCCGCCCCAGAACGCGAATATTTCGATGACGGCGCTGTCGCCTTCCATGCGTGCGCTGGTCAGATCCAGTTTGATGCCGCCCATGATGGCACTCAGATCGGCGCCACGAAACGGTCTCGACACCGGCCGCAACTCATGACCCGACAGCATCGCGAACGAGCGGACGAATTCGGCGGTGTCGCCCGACTGCGAGCTGCCAAAGCTGGTGTTGAAGTAACTCCGACTCGGGCCGTTGTTGTTGCTGCCGGTGTTGCTCGTGGCACTGCCGTTGCTATCTGGCGCGCCGGGCGCGGGAGGAACGCCACCCGCCGATCCGCTCGGCGGCCCGCTCACCGAACGAAACACCAGCACGCCACCGACGAATAACAGGATGCCCGGCAATATCAGCTGACCGAGACTCACATGAATCCAGCCGATCTTGTCGAGGAAGATCCAGATACCGACCGTGACTAGAACCCAGCCCCATGCACGACTGCGTTTGTGCTGAGGATGACGAATCATCGCGACGCCGACGGCGACCAGCGCCAGCGGCCACAGGCTGCGCAACACATGTCGCGCTTCGAACCAACCGAGATTGTCGGCGAGCAGGGTGCCGCCGAGCAGAATGATGAGGAGTCCAACGATCAGCCGCGTCGAAAACATTTCATGGCGGCTGTGATGATGCAGCGAGCGGCGCGGATGTAACGGCCAATCCTGCTCCTGATTTCGATTCGGATCCCGATTGGGATCGAACCCATCGTCTCCGGGCAGCTGGGTCATGACACACCGTTACCCGACGACGGAGGCAGCCGATCGTCATGCCGATGCAGGATGAAGCCCAGGCCCGCGGCGATCACGAACACCGGCCAGGCACCGCCCCACCCCAAGCCCCACCAGTTGTGAATACTGGCCAGGAAATACACACCCGTCGCCACCATCCATACACCGCCGACGCGGTCCATATGACGCGTCGGTACGACCAGTCCCACTGCGCCGATAACGACCAGCGCCCACGGCAACCATTGCCACCACCCCGCCGGCAGCCCGTAGCCCAGGTTGACTGCCAGCAGCAGCCCACCCAGCACGAGCAGGAAAATGCCCACCACCAGCCGGGAGCGGCGCGGCCGGCGCTGTGCGGATAAATCGCTCATCGAATGACTCCAGCCGTCAGCACCGTGGCGCAGAGCCCAGAACGGACCTTGGCGACAGCTACGGGTTACTGACGGACTAACGACCATGGCCTCCGAAACTAAGGGCTGCCGGACAGGCTTACCAGCAACTACCGGTGAACGGCGGATCCGTACCGGTAAGATAGTTGTACCCGCCATCCCTGGAGCGTCGACCAGCCGGCACATCCGTGCACCGGCGTTCGCGCGGCTCGCGGCGACGTTAAGTCGCCACGAGAAGACATCCGCGCTCACCCACGGACGGCTGGTACAAGTGCCCTGCATTGTTAAGATCCGGCCCATGAAACGCACATCAACGAACATCTGGGCCCGACCGTGGCCCCTGCTGGTGTTGCTGCTCTCGGCATGCGCCAGCTCGCCGCCCCAACCGGGCTCCCCCAGCGTCAAGCCCGCGGCTGAGGGGTCGGACGCGGATCAAATGGCCGCAGCCGCCCTTGCGCTCTGGGGCACCAACGCCAGCGCCAACGGGTCGCAGGCGTTGAACCAGATTCAGAAAGCGACGCAGGCGGCGCCGGACCGGCCGGAGCTCCTGTGGTTACATTTGCGACTCTGCACGGAAGTCGCCGGCTGCGAGCCCGAGCCCATCGAGGCACGCTTGCGTAAGCTCGATCCAGGCAGCGGCACTGTCTGGCTTGGCGCCCTGTCGCGAGCCCAGGCGCGTCGCGACGCGCGGGCCGAAGCGCAGATTCTGGACATGATGACCAAGGCGGCGCACTTCAATGTTTATTGGACGACGCTGGTCGCGAAGCTCAGCCCGCCGCTGAGCAAGACCCCCGTCGGCACATCGGTCGCTCAGCCCATGCCGGCACCGCTGACCAATGCGATGAATGCAACGATCGGCTGGTTATCGTCGCTGACCATTCCCGCGTTTCGTGCCGTGACGCTTGCTTGCGATGAGCAACATGTGCGCGAGCCGGAAACTCGCGCGCGTTGTCAGCAGGTGGCTCAAGCGCTGGAGAGAAGCGATACAACGTTGGTCGAAGGCCTCGGCCTCGGTATCGAACAACGTCTCGCGATTGCGAATTCAGGGGCGGCGATGCAGGTGATGGACAGGATCCAGACGCTGCGACATCAAAACCAGGCCGCCGGCACTGTGGTCGCGGCGCAGGTCGAGAAAGATAAATTCGCCGAACAGATGATCAAGCTGATGGAGCAGCTGAAGAAAGAACAGGATGTGTCGCGCGCGATTCTGCGGTGGGCGGGGCAGCCGCTCACGCCTTGACGTCGGCGGGCGATTCTCGCCGCCTCCTCTTCAGAAGGTTAGTTTTATTTTTACCCTTCGGGGAATGAGTTTCGGAAGGGAGCCCGGCTGCGTGCCGCAGCCTTATGAAGCCGACGCGCCAGTTTCGGGAAATGGGTCAGGCGGGGCAGGGCGCATGTCCGGTTCCTCGTCCTCGCGGCCGCGAAGCGGCCTGCGATTCCGTCGGTACATTCCCCGAAGGGGAATAAAGATAAACGGTTGCTGCGTTATGCCGCCGCGGCCTGTTTCTGTTCCGGTTCGCCCAGCGCTTTGGCCAGGTCATTTAGGAGGGCGGCGAGCTCGCCGGTCATCAGGGTGAAGTCGATATCGAACTGCTCGCCGGGATTCGCCGACTCGCCTTCCGCGGGCGTGTCCTTATCCATCAACAGGAATTCGACTTTCTTCACGTGCAGCTTTTCGTTCAGCACGAACGAGACGCGATCTTTCCAAGTGAGACCGAGGCGGGTCGCAAACATGCCGCCAGAAAGCTGCGCGCGGATTTCTTTGCCGTCGAGCGGATGACGCACATAGCGGATCACGGGCTTGCTCTGATCCGCCGCCTGCAATTCGCAATCGTCGTCGATCGTGAACGTCACCGGCGCATCGCCCAGCGCCAGCCAGGCAGTCATCGCGGACGACGGCGAGCGCTCCGTCTCGAGCAACACGACCTGCAAACTGCCGAGCGTGTCGCGCAACGTCTCGACCAGCTCTTCGGCCTTGCCTTCGCTGGACGCATTGACGACCAGCCAGCCGTGCTCGGGATCGATCCACGCATGCGTGATGCGTTTACGGGTCAACGCGCGACCGCGCAGCTCCTCGGTGACGCGCATCTTCAATTCGCGCATCTGACGGCGGCCGACCGGATAGCCCTGCTCCTTGGCGATCTCCTTGGCGCGATCGGTGGCCACCTGGCGAATGATGGAGCCGGGCAATAACTTCTGATCCACGCCGAGCGCGATCAGGTGCTGACCGTTGACCGTGTGGACATAGCGCTCCAGGTCGCTGGAGAACACCCAGCCCTTGCTCTGCATGTCGAAGCTGCCGCATGGCATGAGCGAGCGCGCCGCCAGCTTCTCCTCCAGCTCAGTCGCGGAGACAGAGAAGTCGTCGGGCAGGCGATAGACGATGAGATTCTTGAACCACATGGGCGGGCGCCGGCGCAAAACGGCGGAGTATACGTGGCGCGGGCCGTCCGACCAGTCCTTGATTTTCCGGAAAATCTTCGTCCGCGATCCGGGGTCCGGCCGGCCGCGAGTATCGGTGGCTATCACGTTCAATCAGAACGGAATCGCCGAATTCGTGGGTGCGATAGCCGGCGCTCTCGAGCGCGTCATCCGCGCGGCGGAGCGTCGATTTGTCGGCGAAGGCCTGCAGCAACTCGTAGTGGCTGGTGCCGGGCTCGTGCGTGCCGGACAGAATCACGTCGACCACGCGCAGCTGCGTCTGGCCGCCGATCCGGATATTCGCGACGCTCTCGCCGGCCGCGACCGAGCCGAACGTCGCGGCGCTGTGCTCCAGCGCCCGCACGACGGTCGTGCCGATCGCGACGATCCGCCGTCCATCGCAGAGCGCGGCGGCAATCGCTTCTTCGGTGGCGACCGGAATGCGGTAGGGCTCATCCAACGGGAGCAATCGATCGAGCTCCGGATCGCCGGTCGAGGAAATACCCGCCGCGTGCGTCAGCGTCGCGAACTCGATGCCTCGTGCTTCGAAGTCCGCGAGCATTTGCCAGTCCAACGCGAATCCCGCGGACGGCGGCTCATAAGCCACGGGCGCTGCGGCGATCGACGTCCAGATATCCCACAACGCCAGCGGTTCTTTTAAGTGAGCGTATTGAATGGGACGACCGTATGTCGCCAGGCCGCGCCACAACTCATTCACTTCCGCTTCGAAGCGCAGGGCCAGCAGTCGCGGATGATTGAGAACCTGTTCGACGCGTGCTCTCAATGAGCCGAGCTCGAGTTCATCGCCCACTTCGAACACCGGCGGCAACGGTCGATCTTCGGTGCGTGTTCGAAAATCGCCCGGCCCGAAGGCCACGGCGATGAATCGCTGCACATCCCGATGAGCGAGCGATGGCTTGCCGGCGAGTCGCACTTCGATGCTTCGACCGGTCCGCGTGTGTGTGCCATGCAAGCTCGCAGGTAACGTAGCGGCATCGTTCGCAATCACCAGATCGCCAGGACGCAGAAACTCCACCAGCTGCGCGCGTGGCGCGTGACGGATCGCGCCGTGCTCGTCGACATGTAACAAGCGAGCAGTGGGTGGACGTTGAGTGGGACGATCGGCTGCGATCATGAGGCATACCTCAGCACGGTGCGGGCCGGCAGCAAGTCACAAATGGTTTCCGCCAGCTCATACGCGGACTGCGCCGGCGGTTTCAGTGTCGACGGATCGGCGTCGGGCAAGGCCGCGGCATGCATCGGCGTATCCATGTCGCCTGGATCGAGTGCGATGAATCGCACGCCTTGCGAGGACAGCTCTTCGTTCCAGACGCGCGTCATATGAGCCAATGCAGCTTTGCTCGCACCGTAAGCGCCCCACTGCGGGTACGCGTTGACCGCCGCATCGCTGGAAATGTTCAACACCAGCGCACCCTTTCCTTCCCGTGCCGCCGCGGCCAGTGAGCCGAGCAGCGCTTTGGTCAATCGGAACGGGCCGAGCACGTTCGTCACTAATGCGCGCTCGAAGTCCTCGCATTGAGTGTCACCCAGCACGGCCAGCGGCACCGGGCCGAGATCGGATGCGTTGTTGATGAGCACGTCGAGACCGCCGAGCCGACCAGTGACTTGCAACGCCATTCGATGAATATCGTGCTTGTTTGATACATCGCCGACGATGCCGTGCGCGGATTCCTCCACTGCGACGGCAGCGACACGCGCTGGAGTGCGAGCGATCAGAGCAACCTGTGCTCCGCGTTTCGTCAGCTCTCTCACCAACGCGAGACCGAGCCCGGACGTGCCGCCCGTGATCGCTACCCGCACGCCGTGCAAGTGACGCGGTGTTTCGGACTGTCGTTGAGTTTGCATAGGGTCTCCTTCGATGACAGCATCATAGGGACCCGCCGCGCTGAGCCAATCGCAGTGTCCAATATATTGGCAAAGCGTCGCGAGGCCAGACACATACGCCGGCTTAGTGCCACCTCGGCTACATGGATGTACCCCGCCGCCACAAGCGGCGGCGAGGCGGCAAAAGTCGCGCCTTTTGCCAACTCGCACGAGGGTCGTGGCAGGGATGCCCGATCCCGAGTAATTAATATGGATAAACCCGAACTCGTCGCCGAACACCTGGCTCGTAACCTGGTCGCCTTTCGTCAGGTGCGCAATCTCACGCAGGGCGCGCTGGCGAAGAGCGCGGACGTGCCGCGTTCGACCATCGCCAATCTGGAATCGAGCAACGGCAATCCCTCGCTTACCGTGCTGGTCAAGGTTGCCAATGCGTTGGACGTGCCCCTCGACGAGTTACTCGCCTCACCGCGCGCGAAAGTTCGGAAATGGTCGCGCGATGAACTCGCGTCGCAGAGTGCCGGTCGCGGTATTACGATTCGCTCGCTGATTCCCGAGCGGGTTCC
This sequence comes from Steroidobacter flavus, assembly GCF_042651805.1. Taxonomy (NCBI): domain Bacteria; kingdom Pseudomonadati; phylum Pseudomonadota; class Gammaproteobacteria; order Steroidobacterales; family Steroidobacteraceae; genus Steroidobacter; species Steroidobacter flavus. Next base: position 1,688,801 of record NZ_JBHSDU010000003.1, read on the forward strand.
AGATGAGGTGCTCAACGTGATGGACTTCGCACCCGGCGCATCGATGCGCGGCTCGCCGCATTTGCCTGGAACGCGAGAGTTCTTTACGTGCCTGTCAGGCCACGTGACGATCTTCGTCGCCGGCGACCGCTTCGACCTCGCCGCCGGCGATGTACTGGCGTTTCCGGGCAACGTGCCACATTCGTATCGCAACCCGGACACGAACCGGCCAGCGCAAGGCGTATCGGCCGTGCTGCTCGCGAGAGCAGGCGTATAGGCCGGCGCAGGGCACGTCAGCCGTGCCGCTCGAGAGCAGGCGTATAAGCCGGCGCAGGGCGCGTCAGCCGTGCCGCTCGAGAGCAGGCGTATAAGCCTGTCCGATGGCACATTCGCGCATGCCATTCGCAGCGCGCATAGCGCCGCTGCCGGACGGCGCGGCGAGAGCCGCGCGTGATGAGCCCGTCAGGCGCGAAGACCTGGCTGCGCGAAACGGCCGAAACCTTGCGGCGCTGGGCGCTCCTCAAAATTGATCCTCTGATGAAGTGGCCGCACGAAAGGCGAAATCTTCCGGCATCGGGTGCTTCTCAAAAGAAAAATAAAAAATTAATCCTCTGGAGAAGCGGCCGCGAGAGCGGCCGATGACTCAAGCGTCAGCGACCTTCAACACCAGCTTGCCAAAATTCTCCCCGTTGAACAGCTTCAACAACGTCTCCGGAAACGTCTCCAACCCATCGACGATATCTTCACGCGTCTTGAGACGGCCGCTCTTGATCCACCCCGCCATCTCCCGCCCCGCCTCCGGATATCGATCGGCGTAATCGAACACAACCATCCCCGTCATGCTCGCTCGATTGACCAGCAGCGACATGTAGTGCGACGGCCCTTTCACCCCGGTCGTACTGTTGTACTGTGAAATCGCGCCGCAGATGACGATGCGCGCCTTGCGTGCGAGTTGGGTGAGAACGATGTCGAGAATATCGCCGCCGACGTTGTCGAAATAAACATCGACGCCCTTGGGACAATGCTGGCGCAGCGCTTTCTTCACATCCTCGGATTTGTAATCGATCGCCGCATCGAACCCGAGCGTCTGCGTGAGGTAGTCGCACTTCTGCTTGCCGCCCGCGATACCGACGACCCGACACCCTTTGATCTTCGCAATCTGTCCAACAACAGTCCCCACCGCACCCGCCGCGCCTGAAACTACGACCGTCTCGCCCGGCTGCGGTTTGCCGATCTCGAGCAGGCCGAAGTAGGCAGTCATGCCCGGCATGCCGAGCGTGCCGAGATAAACCGGCAGCGGAGCGACGGAAGGATCGACTTTGCTCAGCCCTTTGCCATCGAGCGTCGCGTACTCCTGGATACCCAGCGTGCCGTACACGAAATCGCCGGCGCTGAACTTGGGATGTTTGGACTCGAGAACCTTGCCGACCCCGCCGGCGCGCATGACTTCGCCGAGCGCCACCGGGGGAATATAGGACTTGCCCTCGTTCATCCAGCCACGCATCGCCGGATCGAGCGACAGATATAACGTTTTCACCAGCACTTCATCGTCACCCGGCGGGCTGACCGGTGAATCGATGTAGTTGAAGTCAGTGCGCTTGACCGCGCCCACCGGCCTTGCTGCCAGACGGAACTGATGATTGCGGAGAGTCATGCTGCCTCCATCGTTGGTGGAGGCAAGCATAAGGGATGCGGCCGTTAAAGAAAGCGGCGTTATTGCTCCGCGTTGTCTTCGTCGTCGTCGGCGTTGTCGTCGCTATCTTCCTCATCGCCGCAATCCGCTCCAAGCCAGCGGCCCTTGATCGTGCCTTTAATCACGAAGGCGTCCGGCCCGTCGCCCGCCTTCAGATCGAGCGTGCCGTTCATGGTTTCCGGCGTCGGTGTGTTCACTTTGAACGTGCCCGAGCCCGACGTCTTGCCGGTGCACACCATGCGGATTTCTTGCGAGGTGCGCGTCGTGCGGACGATGGTTTGCTTACAGTCATCGGAGTTGGCGGATTGGAACGGCTTGTCCAGATCGTCCTGCGTGATGCACTCGCTGCTGGTTTCCGGTTCCGGCTCCTCCTGGGAGGCCGCCTTGAGATCCGCGATCATCTTGGCCCGTGCCTGCGGTGTCATCTTGTCCAGCACGTCCTTCGGCAGCGGCGGCACGCCGCTGAAGCGCATGATGGAGGTCATTTCCCACAAGCCGAGCTTCACGTTGAGGCGCTCGGGAGCCGCGGCGCCTACGCTCAGGGCGGTCAGGGTCAGCGCCGCGATGGCAGTCGTTTTCAGAATGTTCATGGCTATCTCAGGTTAAGGAACGGGGCGCGCTCTCACAGCGTTTCCGCTTACCGCCGACGATTGTTCACCGCAGAGGTGTGATGTGGCAACTCGCAAACTTTCACGCTATCGCGCCATGCGCGACTTCAAGCAGACCGCCGAGCCCAGCGGCCGGCGAAAAGTGGACAAGTCGCCGGAATTGCGTTTCGTGATCCAGAAACACGCCGCCACCCGCTTGCACTTCGATCTGCGTCTGGAGCTCGACGGGGTCTTCAAATCCTGGGCGGTCACCCGCGGCCCGTCGCTCGATCCGAAAGACAAACGACTCGCCGTGGAAGTGGAAGATCACCCGCTCGATTACGGCGACTTTGAAGGCACCATCCCGAAAGGCCAATACGGCGGAGGTACAGTACAACTCTGGGACCGCGGCTTCTGGCGACCCGAAGGCGAGCTGTCCGCCGAGGCCCAATTGAAAAAAGGCGAGTTGAAATTTCAAGTCGCGGGCGAGCGCTTGAAGGGCAGTTTCGTCCTGGTCCGCATGAAGGGCGATCGTTACGGTGGCAAGCGCACCAACTGGTTGCTGATCAAACATCGCGACGCTTACGCGACCGATGCCAGGGGCGTCGAGAAAATGATGAGCGAGGATCGCTCGGTTGCATCGGGCCGGCCTATGGCGTCGATCGCGGCGGGCAAGGGCCGCGCGCCCCAGCCGTTCATGTTGAGGGGCAAAGTGGCCAAGGCCAATGACGTGTGGAACTCGAATCGCGAGCCGGTCGAGGAAACACCCGCGCCGAAGAAAACGGCGCGTCGTAAGAAGGCCGCCAGCAAACGCGCTCGCATTCCCGCGTTCATCGAACCGGAGCTGTGCAAGCCTGTCGACCGTCCTCCCGGCGGCCCTGGCTGGGGCCACGAAGTGAAATTCGACGGCTATCGCTTGCAGCTGCGCATCGCCAACGGCGATGTCACATTGAAGACTCGCAAAGGCCTTGACTGGACGCCGAAGTTTCAAGCCATCGCCGACGCTGCCGCCGACTTTCCCAACGCCATCATCGATGGCGAAGTCGCGGCGCTCGACAAGAATGGCTCGCCGGATTTCGCGGCTTTGCAAGCCGCACTCTCAGAAGATCGCACCGACGATCTGATCTTCTTCGCATTCGACTTCATGTACAGCGACGACGGCGATCTGCGCTCGTCGTCACTACGAGATCGCAAAGCGGCCTTGAAAGAGTATCTGGGCGAGCAAGGTCAGGATTCGACGTCGCTGATCCGCTATGTCGATCATTTCGAGACCGCCGGCGACGCGGTGCTGCAATCCGCGTGTCGCATGAATCTTGAGGGCATCATTTCGAAACGACTCGACGCGCCGTATCGCGCGGGCCGCATCGGCGACTGGACCAAGGCGAAGTGTCGCGCCGGGCAGGAAGTTGTCATTGGCGGCTGGACGCAAACAGGTTCGGCGTTCCGCTCGCTGCTGGTCGGCGTGAATCGCGGCGGCCATTTGATTCACGTCGGTCGCGTCGGCACCGGATTCGGCGGCGACAAAGTTGCGAAGCTCTGGCCGAAGCTGAAGAAGCTGGAGACGGATGAAAATCCTTTCGGTGGCTCGACAGCGCCGCGTAAGAAGCCCGAGATCCATTGGGTCAAGCCCAAGCTGGTCGCCGAGATTGAGTTCGCCGGCTGGACCGGCGGCGGAAATATTCGTCAGGCCGCGTTCAAAGGACTGCGCACCGATAAACCGGCCAGTGAGATCGTCGCGGAACGGCCGGCCGAGGCGGAAGAGGTCGATGTCGTCGAGCCGGCACCGAAAGCCGCTCGCGGCAAAGCGAAGAAGGCGTCACGCGGCAAAGCTGCGAAGAAACATTCAGCGGTCGCGAAGTCGACTGCCGGATCGAATGTTGTCATGGGCGTGCCGATCTCGAGCGCCGACAAGCCGCTGTGGCCGAACGCAAACGACAAAACGCCTGTCACCAAGATCGATCTGGCTCGCTATTACGAAACCATGGGCGAGCTGATCCTGCCGCACATCAAAGGCCGCCCCTGCTCTCTGATTCGCGCGCCGGACGGGATCGGCCACCAACAGTTCTTTCAACGTCACGCCATGCAAGGCACCTCGAATCTGCTCTCGACGGTGAAGGTGTTCGGCGATCACAAGCCGTATCTGCAGATCGATCGGATCGAAGCACTGGCGGCCATCGCGCAGTCCGCGGGCATCGAGTTGCACCCGTGGAACTGTCAGCCGGACAAGCCGGAAACGCCGGGCCGACTGGTGTTCGATCTCGATCCCGGGCCGGGTCTCGATTTCTCTGACGTCATTGCCGCGGCGAAAGAGATTAAAGAGCGCTTGGAAGCCTTGGGCTTGGTCGCTTTCTGCAAGACGACCGGAGGCAAAGGTCTGCACGTCGTGACGCCGCTGGCCGACTCCAGGAACAATCGTTTGAAATGGCCCGAAGCCAAAGCGTTCGCGCAAGGCGTGTGCACGCGCATGGCCGAAGACAGCCCCGATAAATATCTGGTGAACATGTCGAAGAAGCTGCGCGGCGGCAAGATCTTCCTCGATTACCTGCGCAACGATCGCATGGCGACCGCCGTCGCTCCGTATTCACCGCGTGTTCGGGAAGGCGCGACGGTTTCCATGCCGCTGAACTGGTCACAAGTGAAAGCTGGCCTCGATCCGACGCGCTATACGATCCGCACGGCCGCCGACTACGCCCGCAAGGCCACCGAATGGGAAGGTTACTGCGATGGCGAGCGGCCGTTGGAGGATGCGATTCGGAAGTTCGTTCAGCCGCGACAGACGAGCCACCGTCGCAAGCACTCGAATCATTCGCACGCGATGACTTAACATCGCTGCATGAGAAAACTCGCGAGCGCGTTGTTCGTCCTCTGCGGCGCATGGATTGCGATGCCGGCGCTCGCGGACATTGGCGACGACCTGAATCAGGTTCGACGCCAGGGCTGTTCGAATCGACCCGGCGTTTCGCAGCCTCTGCGCGCCAGCAAGGACCTGGATGCGGTTGCGCGCGAATGGTCCAAAGGTGGGCGGCTGCGTGACGCGATGGGTCGCAGCGACTATCGAGCCACGAACTCGGCGTCGATGCAGGTCTCGGGGTCGAGCGACCGGAAGGCGGTCGTCGATATTCTGAAAGCCAATTACTGCGACACCATCACCGATGCGAGCTTCAAAGAGATTGGTGTGTATCAGAAGCGGGATGCGATCTGGATTGTCGTCGCGGCACCGTTTACGACGCCTGCTGTGAAGGATGCGGCGAAGGTCAGTAAGAAAGTGTTGGCGTTGGTGAATGCAGCTCGTAGTAAAGCGCGCAAGTGCGGCGCCAAGGAGTTTCCGGCGGTTCCTCCGGTGACCTTGTCCGCCGTTCTGAGCCGGGCCGCGCTGGTTCACAGCCAGGATATGGCGAATAAAAACTTCTTCGAGCACCAGGGCTCGGACGGCAGCACCGTCGGCATTCGCACCGCGCGCGTTGGTTATAAGTGGCGCACCGTCGGAGAAAACATCGCGATCGGCGCTCAGACGGCGGAAGTGGTCGTACAAGGCTGGATCGATAGCCCCGGCCATTGCGTGAATATCATGACGCCCGGGTTTACAGAGATGGGCATCGCGTTTGTCGTGGATCGCAACAGCGAGGCGGGCATCTACTGGACTCAGGTGTTCGCGGCCCCTCGATGAAGCGGAAGATCGTATCGTTTCATCAGGATGAGGAGCAGCACTGGGTCGCGCGTCTCGAGTGTGGGCACAACCAGCACGTTCGTCACAATCCGCCCTGGACTAACAGGCGATGGGTTATTACGCCGGAGGGGCGGGAGGCGGCGGTGGGGAGGGAGTTGGATTGCAGGAAGTGCGATGAGGGCAGGCCGCCGGATTGAACGAACGAGCGCCGAGATTTCCCTCGACGCTCGCTCGGATCAGATCAGCCCCTTCGCCGGGCCATCGTACGTTTGTTACTTACGCGACGCACTCATCGAACCGCCCCCTTCCGCAGCGACCCCGCTGCGTGACGCCGAGGCGGAGCCGTTTGCATCGCCCGCGAGGTTTAGTCCATGGGACGGCTGAGAAGACTCAGCGTTGGTCGCCTTCGGCGTGTCGAGCGGGCTCTTGTTCGCCGCGCCTGATTCATTGCCGCTCGATGCGCTGGATGCCCCCAAGAGACCAGACGCCGACCCTCCGGCGCGCGGTTCTTGGGCGCCCGCCACGCGGGGCGCGCTCAACAGCCCGGCCGAGGAATCATCCTTGTTCGGCTGCGAAGCCGGCGCGGCGTCCTTCGCTGGTTCGGTGACGCGCTGAGTCGCGTTAGAAACATTCGGCGCATCGCCACTCGCCAGCTTGGTCGGCGCGACGTTCGGCAATTCCGGCTGCGGCAACACGCCGCCGTTCACTGCACCGTTGCCCTCACCCTGCGCCTTGCCCGCGAGGTTGATGCCATCGCGACTCACGGTCGAAGTCGCCGAGCCGGCCATATCGGCGGCACCTTCGATCTGCACGTCTTTCACACCGTTAGCCGCTGCGGCGGCAGCCGCTGAAGGTGTAGCGGTCGCGGCCTGGCGGGCTTCGCCCGCCTTGTCCCGAGTCTGATCAACGGTCGTGGTGGCACGATCACGCACGCGGCTGGTCACGCGATCGGTGGTGCCGCGAGTAGTTCGATGCAGAGAGCTCGTATCGAGATCGGAGTTGAGCGACCCGTTGAGCGTGCCATGCGCGCCCATACTCATATCGCGCAGCCCACCGCCCAAACCGCCACCCAATCCACCCCCGAGCCCGCCCAGGACCTGGGCATTCACAGCGGCACAATTCAACACAGCGGCCATCGCAACACCGATCAGCATGGAACGAGTTTTCATGAGTCTCTCCTGTCCGGCCGGCAGCCAATCTGCAGCCTTTGATAGGAGTACGAGCGCATCCGGCGATTTCTTCCGTCGACCCGAAAATAAATCTGGTTTGACTTAATGGGGCTGTGCGGAGGCCAGTTGCTCAGGCGGGCGCAACGCCTCCCCCACCAACCCATTCCCATAAATCTTATCCACGCCACGCGCCCCCAAATCCGTCGCCTGTGCGACCAGAGCCGCGACAGCTGCATCGGCTTGTGTCTTGTTGAGAGAGGTGAGCTGACGCGCCAAAAGCCCAGCAACAATCGGCGCCGCAAACGAAGTGCCGCGAACGACATCGAACGGCGCATCGATACCAGCAGCCGACATGTTTGCTCCGGGCGCAGAGAAGTCGACGTGTTTACCTCGACACGCTTCCACGAGCACACGATCCTTCGCATCGACACCAGTAACAGCAATCACCTCTGGATAGGCAGCAGGATATAGAGGCGGCGCACTCGGCCCATCATTCCCAACGGCCGCAACGATAAGATGCCCACGCGCTGTAACCACGCGAATGATCTGTTCGAGCAGCGCATTGGCGGGCCCGACCAAACTTATATTGATGACAGGGACCGTCTCCCGCGACATCCAGGCGAATGCTTCAGCGACTGAATCAAGCGCACCGCCCGTCGCGAGCCCGCAATAAACATCCGCTGCAAACAACTCCGCGCCCGGCGCAGCGCCATGAAACACATCGCCCTGCCCCACCAACAACGAAGCCACCGCCGTCCCGTGTGCACTCGGAACAGCGCCGCCCGTGCAGCCGTGCTCATGCACGGCAACGCCGTTGAAGACAGGATGAGAGCGCTGCACGCCGCCGTCGATCAAGCCAACTCGGGTTGAAACAGGCGACACGCTACGGACCTCAGTCGCAGCCGCAGCCGCAGCCTCGACCTCAGCCGCAGCCTCAGTCGCAGCCATCGCAAGCACCGGCAACACAGCCACACGATTAGCCGCACGGGACATCAACGGCGGTCCCGTAACGCCAGCTGAAGACGATGCGGCGTGGCCAACCTCGCCGCTCTCCAAATAAACATGGTTGTAATCGTACGTCCCCGCCGGATCGTCTCTTCGCAGCCGTTCCAGCGCGCGGCGCGTCGACACCCCGGGCGGGGCCTGCAGGACGACGATGGAAACATCCAATCCCTCCAGCGTCCTGGTCCGCCCAACCACGAACCCCGCCGCCCTCGCCCCCTCGAGCGCAGCCTGCGTCGGCGACAGCGCGACGACTTCGTTGCGAATGATGGGCGCGCCGCGGGGGTCAGCTTCGAGGACCGTCCGATTTGTCCGCAGTAGATTGCGAACCCGCACCTGTCGCAGCTCGCGCAGCCGCTGGGGGTCGGTCTGATCGAGCACGCCGTTGACGGTCCGATTCAGCGGCTCGGTCGGCAGGCCCGGCACGTTGGGCACCTGCACGCGGGGCAGCGTCACCTGCGCACGCGCCAGCCCGCTGACAGCAAGCACCAGAACAGCGAGAACAACCGGTTTAGTCGGGAACATGAGTACGCTCGGCCATATGCTCAATATACGCGCCACCGCCCCAATTTCTTCCAAGTCGCCGCCCCGCGTCAGTCGCAGTACTCTTGGGGCACAATTATTTTGGACCGCTCGGGAATAAACCCGGCCTCCGACTCGTAGTAGTCAATGAACGAGACACCGGCAAGCACCAAGCACTCCTTGCAGCAGGTGCGCGATCAGATCGTGGCGCTGCTGCCCAGGATGCGGCGTTTCGGCCGCGCGATCGCGCGTCACCCGTCCGATGCGGATGACCTGGTGCAGATCGCGATCGAGCGGGCGCTGCTGCGCTATGAGCAGTGGCGGCCCGAGGCGCCGTTTCATAGCTGGATGTTCGGCATCATGCGCAATGCCTGGATCGACGAGGCTCGCGCTCGGAGCCGACAGGGCAAGGTCCTGGCGCCCGAAGAAGCGGGGCTGGAAATCCCGGACAACGCCAGCGAGGCGCAGCTGCGAATGTTGTCGGTGCAGAAAGCGATGGCCACGTTGCCGGAAGAGCAGCGGCTGGCGGTGGCACTGGTGCTGGTCGAAGGGCTCTCGTACAAGGAAGCCGCTGAGGCGCTGGATGTGCCGATCGGGACGTTGACCAGCCGGCTCGCGCGCGGGCGCGAGGCGCTGCAGAAGCAGCTGGAATGAAGGTGGACCATGCAGTTCTCGGATGAAACCTTGATGGCGTATGCCGACGACGAAGTCGACGCCGACCTGCGTCGTCAGATCGAAGCCGCGATGGCGCTCGATCCTTCGCTCGCCGATCGCGTCGCCAAACATCGCAGCCTGCGCGTCGATCTCGGTGCCGCTTTCGATGGCGTGCTCGATGAGCCCATTCCCGATCGCCTGCTCGATGCCGCAACCTCGAAGACCGCGCCCGTCACCGATCTCAACGCCGCTCGCGTCGCCAAGCAGCGAGCCGCGCATCCGCGGCGCTGGTCATGGGTGGAGTGGACCTCGATTGCCGCCAGCCTGGTGATCGGCATTCTCGCCGGTCGCACCGCGCTTCAACCGTCGCACTCCGATTTGTTTGCAACCAATCCCAGCGGCGTCGTGGCTCGCGGGGAGTTGGCCGCAGCGCTCACCGATCAAATGAGCGGCGCCCCCAAGGGGGCGCAGGTTCGAATCGGCCTGACGTTCCGCGCAACGAGCGGCGAATATTGCCGCACGTTCGCCACCGCTGCAGCCGCGGGCTTCGCGTGTCGCGAGCCCAATGTCTGGAAGGTGCGAGCATTGAGCGAAAGCGCCGCGGACGCCAAGGGAGGCGACTATCGAATGGCCGCCACCGAAATGCCCCCTGCGATTCTTGCCGCCGTCGAACAAAGCATGGCGGGCGAGGCCCTGGATCACGATCAGGAGCAGGCCGCCCGCGCCCGCGACTGGAAGAAATAACGGGCAACGCGACGCACGTCGGGAAACAAACACAGGCTTGCAGCGTTGCCCGCCCGGGCCCACTACAATTGCGCCATGGATCCTGTGCTCGAAGAAGAAACGGCGCCGCGCCGGCGCTTCCAGAAACGTTGGGTTGGGTGGGCGTTCCTCGCGTGGTGGGGCGTGGTTGCCGCGTGGAATGTGAATAAGCCCACGCCGCCGGGCACCGATGTGAGCTCGCCGCTCGTCACCGCCGAGGCGGCTGATGTCCAGTTCCTGTATGACCTGACGACCACCCTGCCCAACGGCCAGACCGTCCGCGAGCAACGCATCTTCGACGAGGTGTTTGGCATCGTCGATCAAGCGCAGTCGTTCCTGATCGCCGACTTCTTTTTGCTCAACGACATGATGGGGGCGGACGAAGGCGTGCATCGGGCGCTCAGCCGCGAGCTTGCCGATCGGCTGCTGGCACGCAAAGCGGCCAAGCCCGATCTGGCGATTCTCTTGATCACCGATCCGATCAACGATGTCTACGGTGGCATGCCGTCGCCCTTGTTGAACGAGCTGCGCGCCCGCGGCATCGATGTCGTCACGACCGATCTCGGTCAGTTGCGCGATTCCAATTTCATCTACTCGGCGCTGTGGCGCATGTTTCTGCAATGGTGGGGCAATGCGCCGGACGGCGGCTCGATGACGAATCCGTTTGCGCCGCCGGGCAGTCCGCCGATCACGTTTCGGAGCTGGCTGGCGTTGGCGAATTTCAAAGCCAATCATCGCAAGGTCGTGGTCGCCGATCGCGCCGACGGCACGTTGACGGGCCTGGTCACGTCCGCCAATCCGCACGACGGCAGCAGCTCACATTCGAATGTGGCGCTTCGTTTCAACGGCCCGCTGGCGCAGGAGATCGTCAACAGCGAAATGGCAGTGGCGCGCTTCTCGGGTTGGAAAGGTCACATCCTCGCGACGTCTCCGACTCAGCCGGCAACGATCCAACCCGCCGATCCCGTGCAGCTGCAGTTCCTCACCGAAGAGGCGATTCGCGATCATCTGGTCGGTGCGATCGACACGACCCGCAATGGCGACGCGGTCAGCATCGCGACGTTTTATCTGTCCGATCGAAAGATCGTGAGCTCGTTGCTGGCCTCGGCATCGCGCGGCGTGAAAGTGCGGCTGATCCTCGATCCGAACAAGGACGCGTTCGGTCGCCAGAAAGATGGCGTGCCGAATCGTCCGGTCGCGACCGAGCTGGTCCGGCGGAGCAACGAACAGATTCAGGTGCGGTGGTATCGCACGCATGGCGAGCAATTCCACACCAAAATCGCACTCGTCACGCATGGCGACCGGCTGATTGCGTCGCTGGGCTCGGCGAACCTCACCCGTCGCAACATCGGCAACTACAATCTGGAAGCGAATGTCGCGGTCGAGTTGAGCGCGAAGTCACCGCTGGGCATAGAGCTGATCAGTTATTTCGACCGGCTGTGGAATAACGACGGTCCACCCGGCACCAGCTTCACCGCGGCCTTCGGTGCCTGGAAAGATGACGATACCGGGCGTTACTGGCGCTATCGTTTGATGGAAGCCACTGGGCTCAGCACGTTCTAACGCATTCAGGGCGGAGCGCTTCGGCTTCTGGCGCTGAATGTATCGATACTGCCACGGCGGCAACCGATCGCTCTCGGGCAGCGCCCACAAGCCAAGGTGCTTGGCACGTGCGGCGTCTTCGAGCGGGAGCAACGATCGATCGTGAATCGTGCGTCGATACACCCAGACGTGACCGTCGCGCACCAACGCCTTCGCGACATCGAGCCGATCGGGCTCGCGATACACACGCACGACTGCGCGACCGTAGTGATCGGTGTCCACAACATCGACGAATACTTTGCGGCTACCGATGAGTTTGACGAGCGCTTCGCGGGCGGTATTCCCATACGGCTGCGTTTTCTCGGGCGCGTCGATGTCTTGCAGACGCACGTCGACATCGCGTCTACCGCGGCCATCAGGCCGCACCAGGAAACTATCGCCATCGAAGATTTTGCCGACGGTACCGGAGAAGTCCTGTTCGTCGGCGTGCGCCGCTGTTGATAGCAGCAGACAAGCGCCGGCCGCCAGCAACCAGGCTTTGATCACAGAAGCAAACATCCAGGAACGCTCAAGTACCGGCACTGGGATTCCAAGCAACTCGGTCGGTGGGTTCGAGCCGCGTGGATTATTCGGGGCGAGGAGCGCTGGTCTCACCGCGCGCTTTACGCAGCGTCGGCTGATCGTCAGCCACCACCGCCGACGTCTGTTTTGCCAGATCCAGCGCCACTTGCTGGGTCGCCGATTCAAACGCGGCCGCGACCGCAGTCATGCGATCTTCGGTCGCACGCACTCGCGATTCGCTGCTCACAGTTGAAACGAGCTTGCGATCGACGACGCGGATCAGGCGCCCGATGATCGCCACGTGCACTTCCGGCGCCTTGCCGTTCGTTGCATTGGCCTCGAAATGCCGCACTTCCACGTCGACGATGTAATCGTTGGCGACTCGAGCTTGTTCGGCCGTGACGCTACGAAACAGACTTTGATCGTTCCACGTGCCGACCAGCACGCTCTGCACGACCTCGACCGTACGGCCGCCCCAGCGCACGCCGCGGTAGTAATCGAGATTGCGCCCGTTCAACACAGCAATGCGATCGGTATCGAGACCTGGCGCGAAATCCGGCCGACCGATGGATAAATCCACCGGCGTAGTCGGCACGCCCGTGAGCGACCCGGCAGGTGCGGGAGCGATCACATAGGAGCTCGGCACCGGCACATCGCTGTCGAACAGTGAGCCGGTGCTGCAAGCGGCACAGGACAACGCGGCAACGACGGCGACCAGCCCGGTTCTCATGCGCGTGCTCATTTCTTGATCTCGACGCCGCTCTCCGGCGGCTCATACAGAATCTGCGACGGGTTTTCCTGCAGGCTGCGCGACAGGTCGCGGAATTCACGCGCCGCCTGACGTGTCTCGCGCATCAGCCGCTCCAGCTCGAACAAGCCCTGCTCGGTGAAGTTACCGAGCTGCACTTCGCTCTTCTGAGTGAAGCTGTCGATACGCTTGGACGCATCGGCGAGGTTGGTCGCGATCTCGTTCATACGAGACAGCGCCTGCTGTACTTCGGGCCGGGAATCGGTCGCCATGCCGCGCAACGATTCGGACGCGCCGTGAATCTCGGCGACCGTCGAGCGCAATTCCGCGACCAGCTGCTGAACGTCTTTCGCAGTCTGAGGCATGGTCTGCATGGTGTCGCGCATGCCTTTGATGGTGTCGGCGATGCCGGCGAGATTCTCATCGGAGACCACTCGTGAGATTCGTTCGAGCAACGTGTTCGCGCGACCCATCAATTCCGGCAGGCTGGCGAGGAATGCATCGAAGTCGGACTCGACCGCCTCGATCACGGGATATTGCTCGCCCTGCGTCAGCGGCACGCTGCGATCCACGTCGGACGCTTCTTTGAGGTTCACATAGAGCAGACCGGTCACGCCCTGCAGGCCGAGGCTGGCCCGCGTCGCGGCCGAGATCGGCGCGGTCTTGTCGACTTCGATGACCACGTGAACCCGCGTGGCATCGCTGGAATCGATGCCGAGCCGGCGCACCCGACCCACGTCGACGCCGAGGAAACGAACCGGGCTGCCTCGGTCCAGGCCGCTCACCGAGCCGGTGAAATAAATCTCATAGCGCTCGTACTCGCGGCCGTCGTTCGCGTCCGTGTACCAAAGCACGAAGCCGACGGCCATCGCGACCACCAGCAGGATGAAAGCACCGACCGCGACGTAATGTGCGTCTCTTTCCATGGCGGGTTACCGGCGCTCCGATGGCGCGATCGCGGCCTGCGCTGCCCGGGAGCGAGGGCCGTGGAAGTACTCCTGAATCCACGGATGCGGGTTCTTCATGATGCCGTCGAGCGTATCGACCACGATTTTTCTGTCAACCAGCACCGCCACGCGGCTGCAGGTCGCCAGCAACGTATCCAGGTCGTGAGTGATCATGACAATGGTCAGCTTCAGGCCCCGATGCAGATAGGTCACCAGCTCGTCGAAGCCGGCGGCCGAGATGGGATCCAGGCCCGCGGTCGGCTCATCGAGAAATAACAAGGCCGGATCCAGGGCCAGCGAGCGGGCCAGCGCGGCGCGTTTGACCATGCCGCCCGACAGCTGCGAAGGCAGTTTCCGACCCGCGTCGACCGGCAGCCCGACCATGCGCAGCCTCAGCTCGGTCAACGACTCCAGGGCTTCGGACGAGGCGTCGAAATACTCGCGAATGGGCAATTGGATGTTTTCCGCCACGGTCAGCGAGCTGAACAGCGCACCGTGCTGGAAAGTCACGCCGTAACGCCGCTTGATGGACAGCAGTTCCGCCTCGCTCATCTGCGTGATATTCCGGCCTTCGATCAGCACCTGGCCGGACGAGGGCCGCTGCAGGCCAAGCATGGTCCGCAGCAGCACCGACTTGCCGGTGCCCGAGCCGCCGACGATGCCGAGCACCTCGCCGGGCATCACATCCAGATTGACGCCGTCGTGCACGACCTGGCTACCGAAACGGTTGACCAGGTTGCGAACCGAGATGATGGGAGTCTGCTCGTGGCTGCTCATGGGGCCTTAGAAGTCCAGCTCCACGAACACCACAGCGAAGATGGCATCGGCAAAGATCACCAGGAAGATCGATTGCACGACCGCCAGCGTGGTCAGCCGGCCCAGCTCGCGCGACGAATCGCGCACCTGCATGCCGCGATAAGTGCCGACCAGCGCAATCAACATCGCGAATACCGGCGCCTTGATCAAGCCGGCCCAGAACGTGGTCGGCGCAAGCGCGTCCTGCACGCGGGGAATGAATTGTGACAATGAGATATCGAGCAGCAGCGACGACAGCAGCGCGCCGCCCGCCAGACCCATGGCGTCGGCGACGATGGTCAGCAAGGGCAACGCGATGATCAGACCGATCACGCGCGGCACGACCAGCACTTCATAAAAATCGACGCCCATGGATTGCAGGGCATCGATTTCGTCATTCAGGCGCATGACACCGATTTCGGCGGCGAACGCGCTCCCGGAGCGGCCGGCGACGATGATCGATGTGAGCAGCACGCCCATTTCACGCAGCACCGAGATCGCCACCAGATCGACGGTGAAGATCTCCGCACCGAATGTTCGCAACTGTTGCGCACCCAGGTACGCCACGATGACGCTGATCAGAAACGCGATCAGCGACACGATGGGGATGGCCTGAATGCCAGTCTCATAGACATGTCGCACGATGGACGGCAGACGCAGGTGATGAGCGCTGCGCATGGCGCGAACCCCGGTCGCGGCGATTCGCCCGAAGAAACCGACGGCGTCGCGCGTCTGCTTGGCCTGCTGAACCGCGCCCCGGCCGATCCAGACCACCGCATCCCGCAACGAGGTCCTGGCTTCGGCACCCTCATCCGGCGTGCCGGACTTTTGCTCGAGCAGCTCGTCGAGGAATGCAAAATGCGCCGGCCGCTCGCCGACCACTTCGAAGCGACCGCCCTCGGCCCTGGCGCGCTCCAGCCAATTGCGCAGCAGCCAGGCGCCCGACAGGTCCAATGTTTCGATGCCGCTGAAGTCGAGCTTGACGTGCTTGCCCTGGTCGCCGAGTTGCGCGAGCGAGGTTTCGATCTCACGAAGATGGTCGATGCACCAGCCGCCGCGCAGCCGCAGCGTCAGCCCATCGCCAGATCGTTCCGATTCGAATAGCACCGGGTCGGGTACCGTAACTTGCGTGAAGACGCGCAAGATTAGCAGAGCCTTCAGACCGGCGGCACATCGCGATATCCTGCGCGATTCCGAGCCTCGAGCGCAGGTCCGACGATGAACGATGTGGAGCAGCTGGTCGACGCGACCTACATAGACAATACGCTGTGGCAGTGGACTGTGGCCGCCAGCATCGCCGTGGTCGCGCTCCTGGTTCTGCTGCTCATCCGGCGCACCGTTCGGTCGCGTTACAAGAAGATGGCGGCCACGCCGGAGACCGAATTCCTGGAGCTGCCGCTGAAAGTGGCCAGCCGCACGACCCTGCTGACGGTGATCGTCACTTCGCTGTTCATCGGCTCGCAGTGGCTGAAGCTGCCGCCCACGGTCAACAAGGCCATCCTGACCCTCTTCACCATCGCCGTGTTCTGGCAGATCGGGCTGTGGGCGACGATTGCAGTGGTCGCCGCCCTGGATCGAAAACGGCAGATATCGGATCCGGCCGCGGCCAGTTCCATGGGCATCATCGGCTTCCTGGCCCGCGCCACGATCTGGTCCTTCGTCCTGCTACTGACGCTGGACAACCTCGGCATCGAGATCAAGCCCCTGCTGGCCGGCCTGGGTATCGGCGGTATCGCCGTCGCGCTGGCCGCGCAAAACATTCTCGGCGACCTGTTCGCCTCGCTGTCGATCACGCTCGACCGGCCGTTCGTGGTCGGCGATTCGCTGCAGGTGGATGACTTCAACGGCACGGTCGAATACATCGGCGTGAAGAGCACGCGTCTGCGCAGCCTCAACGGCGAGCAGATCATCATGCCGAACGCGAACCTGATCAGCAGCCGCGTGCGGAACAACTCGCGGATGAATACGCGGCGCGTGGTGATCTCGATCAGCGTCGATCAGCAGACGCCCGTGGCAAAGTTACAAGAGATCCCCGGCAAGATTCGCGAGCTGATCGAATCGCATCAGCCGATCCGCTTCGACCGCTCGCACTTCGTGAAAATCGGCGCGTCGTCCTTCGACTTCGAGGCCGTGTACATCGTGCTCACGGCGGACTACGCCAAGCACATGGATATCCTGCAAGACATCAATCTGCGGCTGGTGGAGTGGTTCAACAAAGAGCGCATCGTGTTCTCCACGCCGCAACGGGTGTACTACGTGGAAACGCAGGCGGGCGTGCACACCACGCTGGAAAAGCACGAGCCGGCGTCGAGAGACAGCTGAGTTACTTTAGATGGCCTTGCCGATGGCGCGGACGCGGCTCTCCGGAGCCTGCGTCTGCTCCAGCGCTTCCATGAAGCGACGCGTCCAGGCGGCGATGTCGTTGCGACGGAGCACTTTCATCATATCGGCGTGACGCTCGCGCCGTTCATTCAGCGGCATCGACAGTGCCGCCTGCATCGCGTGACTCACGCCGCGAACGTCGTATGGGTTCACTTGTAACGCCGCTGATAATTCACGCGCGGCGCCCGCCAGGTTCGAAAGAATCAATACGCCCGGATCGCCGGGATCCTGAGCCGCGACGAATTCCTTCGCGACCAGGTTCATGCCATCGCGCAATGGCGTCACCAGGCCCGCCCGGGCCGCGCGCAGGAAACCCATCAACGTGGCGTGCGGGAAGTTGCGATTCAGATAACGAATCGGCGTCCAGTCGGTATCGGCGAAGCGACCGTTGGTGCGACCCGCCGCCTGCTCCAGCGCCTGACGAATCTCCGCGTAGGCACGCACGTCGGTGCGCGACAACGGCGCGATCTGAATGTATGTAATGCGGCCGAGATTTTCCGGATGCGTTTCCAGGAACTGCTGATACGCGGAGAAACGCTCCACCAGGCCTTTGCTGTAATCGAGCCGGTCCACGCCCATCATCAATGAGCGCCCCATCAAACTGTCGGTCATGCGCCGCACGACATCGGTCGTGCTCGCCTCGAGCGCCTCGTTCTCGACGGCAGCGACATCGACCCCGATCGGGAACACCTCGGCGCGGATCACGCGGTCGCCGATACGAATGCGGCCATCCGGCCGCAACGCTTCAGCACCGAACAAATGCTCGATGCCGCTATGGAAGGAGCGCAAATCGTTGTGCGTTTGGAAGCCAACCACATCGTAGCTGATCAGATCGCGCAGCAGCTCCGCGTAGCACGGCAGGATACGGAGCATTTCGATGTTGGGAAACGGAATGTGCAGGAAGAACCCGAGCGGTCGTTGCACGCCCAGCTCACGCAGCCGACGACCCAGCGGAATCAGGTGATAGTCGTGCACCCAGATCAGATCGCGCGGCTGCAAGAGCGGCAGCAGTTTCTGCGCGAAAATACGATTGACGTTCTCGTAGGCCTCGCGCTGCTCGTTCGAGTAGCGCATGCCCTTGGAGAAATAATGAAACAACGGCCACAACACGTCGTTGGAGTAACCGTTGTAGTACAGCTCGAATTCGGTTCGGCGCAGCTCGATGGTGGCGTAAGTCACGCCTTCGCGGATATGAATATCGGGCTCGCCCGGCTCGGTCTCGATGGTTTCACCGCCCCAGCCGAACCAGAGCCCGCCGGTGCGCTTCAGCGCGCTGAGAATGCCCACCGCCAGTCCACCGGGCGCGGCCGATTTGCGTGGCAGGGAAATCCGGTTGGAAACGCAGACAAGTCGTGTCATCTAGTCCGTGTGCTCGATAAGAAACCTACGAGAAAAGCTGCGGCGCTGGTTTGGCTACAACGCGCCTTAACGCACGCGAGGGCGGAAAAGTTTCACAAAACCCTTACATGGGGCTCGCAAATCTCATGACCAGCGTTGTCGTGATTTCGCGGTCCGCGCAGCGGTCCGATAAATTGCCTGCCGATTCAAATAATTGATCCCGCCCCGGGCGCTGACGCGCCGCGCGAAGGCTGCGTTCACCGGATGAGTAGCCGCCTTGCTGCTGCTCGGCGCTCGAAAACGCTAGAATTCGCGCCCCTATCGATGCAGCTGTCGTTCTTGGAGTGCCGCGGTCTATGAAAAAGCCCGTCAACGTTGCGATCACCGGCGCCGCCGGCAATATCGGCTATGCCCTCGCCTTCCGCGTCGCCTCGGGCGGCATGCTGGGCCCCGATCAACCGATCAACCTGCACCTGCTGGAAATCACGCCGTCGCTGGCGGCTCTGCAGGGCGTGGTGATGGAGCTCAACGACTGCGCGTTCCCGACGCTCAACAAGATCGTCGCGACCGATGACGCCAAGGTGGCTTTCAAGGATTGCGACGTGGCCCTGCTGGTCGGCGCGCGTCCGCGCGGCCCGGGCATGGAACGTAAGGACCTGCTGCTCGCGAATGCGCAGATCTTCTCCGCTCAGGGCAAGGCGCTCGATGCGGTCGCCAATCGCAACGTTCGCGTGCTGGTCGTCGGCAACCCGGCAAACACCAACGCGCTCATCGCTCAGCGCAACGCGCCGAACTTGAATCCTCGCAATTTCACCGCGATGGTTCGTCTCGATCACAATCGCGCCCTGTCGCAGCTCGCCGAGAAGACCGGCTCGCACAGCACGCAGATCAAGAAGGCCATCATCTGGGGCAATCACTCGGCCACTCAGTACCCCGACCTGCATCAGGCGACGGTCGACGGCAAGCCGGCGCTGTCGCTGGTGGACCAGAAGTGGTACGCCGAAACATTCATCCCGGTCGTGCAGCAGCGCGGCGCGGCCATCATCAAGGCGCGTGGCCAGTCCTCTGCGGCGTCGGCGGCTTCCGCTGCCATCGACCACATCCGTGACTGGGTGCTGGGCACGCAGGAAGGCGATTGGGTCAGCATGGGCGTGCCGTCGGACGGCAGCTACGGCATTCCGGAAGGCGTCATCTATGGCTATCCGGTGACCTGTAAGAACGGCGACTACCAGATCGTGCAGGGCCTGTCGGTCAACGACTTCAGCCGCGCGCGTATGGATGCGACCCACAAGGAATTGTTGGAAGAGAAGGACGGCGTCAAAGAGCTGATCTGATCCCAACAGACATTCGTCCGTACTAGAAACGGCGAACGCGTCCTCGTGATGCGTTCGCCGTTTTCTTTTATTTAACTCCCTTTAGCGCCATGCCCGACTTGCCGCTGTACTCGGCGCAGGCTACTGTCGTCGTGACCGCGCGACACTGCAGGCCGTGACCGCATTGTCGGACATTCCGACTAAACATTCGCGCCTCTTCCGGCCCCTCGTCTCGCGCCCAGCTTTCAAGAGGTTCACATCGTGAGCAGCGTGATCTGGTTTCTGATATTCGTGCTCGGCGCACTGACGCTCGCCTACAACCGCGCTTCGTTATTGACGACGACGCTCGTGTACGGCGGCGGCCTGCTGGCCTACGGATTGTTCGGCGATCCATCGCTCCCCTGGCTGGTCGTGTTGTGGGCAGTGCTCGCGGTGCTGGTGTTCCTCAACATCGACGGCCTGCGCATTCGTTTCATCTCGCGGCCCTTCCTGCGCACCTATCGACGCATGCTGCCGTCAATGTCACAAACGGAAAAGGACGCGCTCGAAGCCGGCACCGTGTGGTGGGACGGCGAGCTGTTCACCGGCGGACCGGATTGGGAAAAGCTGCTGTCCGCCGCGGCGCCGAAACTCACCGCCGAAGAACAGGCCTTCATCGACGGCCCGTGCGAAGAGCTGTGCCGCATGATCGACGACTGGGACATCACCCATCGTCGCGCCGACCTGCCGCCGCACATCTGGGACTTCGTCAAGAACAAAGGTTTCTTCGCGATGATCATCCCGAAGAAATATGGCGGCCTGGAGTTCTCCGCGTATGCCCACTCGTGCGTGCTGGTGAAGTTGTCGAGCCGCTCGGGCGTCGTGGCTTCGACGGTTGCCGTGCCGAATTCGCTCGGCCCAGGCGAGCTGCTGCTCCACTACGGCACGCAGGAACAGCGTGATTACTATCTGCCGCGACTTGCACGCGGCGAAGAAGTCCCTTGCTTCGCGTTGACCGGTCCGCGCGCCGGCTCGGATGCCGCGTCGATTCCGGACTCCGGCGTGATTTGCAAAGGAATGTTCGAAGGCCGCGAGATCGTCGGCGTCAAGCTGAACTTCAGCAAGCGCTATATCACGCTGGCGCCGGTCGCGACCGTCATCGGCCTGGCATTCAAGCTGTTCGATCCTGACAAGCTGCTCGGCGAAGACAAAACCGATTACGGCATCACCTGCGCTTTGATCCCGCGTCACACCGCGGGCATCACTATCGGCCGTCGTCACTTCCCGATGAACGCGCCATTCCAGAACGGCCCGATCCAGGGTAAGGATGTGTTCGTGCCGCTCGATTATTTGATCGGCGGTATCAAGATGGCCGGTCAGGGCTGGCGCATGCTGGTCGAGCAGTTGTCGGTCGGCCGTTGCATCTCGCTGCCCTCGAGCGCGACGGGCGCGGCGAAGGCGGCAGTGTTCTCGACTGGCGCTTATGCTCGCGTGCGCCGGCAGTTCAATGTTTCCGTCGGCCAGTTCGAAGGCGTGATGGAAGTGTTGGCCCGCATGACCGGCACGACATACATCATGGATGCGGCGCGCTCCGTCACCGCCGGCGCGATCGATGGGGGCGAGAAGCCGTCGGTGCCGTCGGCCATGTTGAAGTATCACCTCACCGAATACGGCCGCCAGGTCGCGAACGACGCGATGGATATTCACGGCGGCAAAGGCATCTGCCTCGGCCCGAAAAATTATCTCGGCCGCGGTTACCAGATCGTGCCGGTCGCCATCACGGTGGAAGGCGCGAACCTGCTGACGCGCAGCCTGATCATCTTCGGTCAGGGCGCGATTCGCTGCCATCCGTTCGTGTTGCGTGAAATGAATGCGGCGAAGGACAAAGACAAGCGCAAGGGCACGATCGAGTTCGACAAGGCGCTGTTCGGCCACATCGGTTTCACGATCAGCAATGCCGTGCGCTCGATGGTGATGGCGCTGACGCTGGCGCGCTTCTCGAAAGTCCCGGACGCGGGACCGACACTGCGCTTCTATCAGCACATCAATCGATTCAGCGCCTCGTTTGCTTTCGCCACCGACGTGGCGATGCTGTCGCTCGGCGGCTATCTCAAGAAGAAGGAAAGCCTGTCGGCGCGTCTCGGCGATGTGTTGTCGTGCATGTATCTCGCATCGATGGTGTTGAAGCACTATGAAAACCAGGGTCGCCAGGAAGCGGATCTGCCGCTGGTGGAATGGGCCTGCCGCACACTGCTCTACAAGGCTCAGGAACAATTGCACAGCTTCCTGCGCAACTTCCCGAACCGGTTCCTCGCGGCGTTCATGCGGCTGTTCATTTTCCCGCGCGGCCAGACGTATCACGCACCGTCCGATCCGCTCAGCCATCAGCTGGTCGAACAGGTCATGCACCCGACCGTCACCCGCGATCGCCTGACCGATGGCGTTTATCGCACGGTCGAGCCGACCAATCCGCTCGGTCTGCTGCATGAAGCGCTGGTGTTGAGCGAGACCGCCGAGCCGCTGGAAAAGCGCATTCGCGTCGATGGCGTGAAGACCGGCAAGGTCACCGCGCTCGATCTGCCGGGACAGATTCAGCAGGCGCTGGCGGCCGGCATCCTGTCCGAGACCGAAGCGGCGATGCTCCGTGACTACGATCGACGCGTGATGGACATCGTTCACGTCGACGACTTCGCAACCGAAGATCTGGCCGCCGGGCATCAGCCGGTGGAGCTGAGACAGGCGCGGGTCAGCATCGCTTGACGGTCACCGCAGAAAATTTGGCAGACCGAGGAGCAGGAATCCGAGCACATACAAGATGATGAAGGCGGGAATCGCCGCGAGTGCCACCTTCACCATCAACCAGACCAGGGACCAGAATGGAATCCTGACATCGACAACGACGACCTCTTGTCGGTCCATGTTCCGTTCCTCCCTGTCAGGTCAGATACACCACCAGGCCCAGATTGCGGCTCGCAGTCTGTTCTACAAACGTCTTCAGCGACTCGAAGTACTCCGCGCAGTATCCAAAAGTATCGTCGTCGGCGGGATCCCGATCCCAGATCGCGGGGTAGATTTCCAAGTTCATCATCTCTTCGGGATTGAATCGTGCTCTGAGGACCTCTCTATCCAACGGGCCGAGCGCAGCGAAAATCGCCTTGACCTCGTCGGCCGAGAACACCCGCGCCGGGCCATATCCAACGTCGATTTCGCCGACCGTGCTACCACCGCTGATCAGGAAGTTCAGCGGCTCGTCTCCCTCCCATGCGGTTTGCGTCAGCAGGTAGTGGATACCGTGCCAGGCCTTATCGAGATCCGAGTCGGCAACCTCGCCGTCCGCGAGGCTGAACTCGACGCGCGGCGGTTCGGGCGTCTTACCCTTGCCGAACAGCTTCGACAGGAATCCGGCAGGCGCCTCGTTTCTAGCGTTCTCGTAGGCTTCCGGATCCGCCGGCGCGATCACCTTCCAGATCAAGGGAGGATCGGCCAGAACTTTACGAACGTTCTCGTCGCTGAGCGTGCACAGCCCCAGACACATACCCACAAACAATCTCCTTGTTTTGCCCGAGACGGGATGGGCGGCGGTGCTTCCACCGCCTTCGGCTCGCGAGTACATTAGCTGAGTACACGTCCTGTGTGCGCTCTCGTTGCGTGGGTGAGCACGGGTGCCTTTTCGAGGCGACTTAACGTCGCCTCGAACCGTGCGAACGCCGGTACACGGATGTAACGGCTGGCTGACGCTCCAAGGATGGCTGCTTGAAGTGAGCGCGGCAGAAATCCAATCCTCAGATTTGCTCGATTTGTTCGGTTTAATTCGGAGTCGCCCAAGAATGAAGCCCCAACTCAAGACTCGATTCGCGTTCGCCGCGGTGGCCGCTCTGTCCATCGGTGCGGGCCTGGCCCTGGCCGACGGCGTGAAGCGCACGCCTTCGCCCGCTGGCGCCGAGGTGTATTTCATTGCGCCGGCGGACGGGGCGACGGTCACCAGCCCGGTCACGGTGAAGTTCGGCTTGAAGGGCATGGGCATCGCCCCGGCCGGCATTCAGTTCGACAACAGCGGCCATCATCACCTCATCGTCGACGCGGACCTGCCGCCCGCCGGCGCACCTATTCCCACCGACGCGAATCACGTGCACTTCGGCAAGGGCCAGACCGAGACGACCCTCGAGCTCAAGCCCGGCAAGCACACGTTGCAGCTGTTGCTCGGCGACTTCGGCCACGTCCCGCACGATCCGATCGTGACCTCCAAGAAAATCACGATCACGGTGAAGTGACGCGTTCCATTCTGCATGTGGACATGGACGCGTTCTACGCGTCCGTGGAGATGCGCGACAATCCTGAGTTGCGCGGTAAACCGGTGATCGTAGGCGGCCTCGGCGGACGTGGTGTCGTCGCGGCCGCTTCCTACGAAGTGCGCAAATACGGCGTGCATTCCGCCATGCCGATGCGTGAGGCGCTGAAGCGGTGCCCGCATGCGGTGTGCGTTCGCCCCCGCTTCGAACGTTATAAAGAAGTCTCCAACACCGTCTTTGAGATCTTCCATCGCTTCACGCCGTTGGTTCAGGGCTTGTCGCTCGACGAAGCGTTTCTCGACGTGACTCACAGCCGGGCGGCACTTGGCTCGGCGGAGTCCATTGCCCGGCAGATCAAGCAGCTCATCCTTCAGCAAACTCAGTTGACGGCATCGGTGGGCGTTGCGCCCAACAAACTCGTGGCGAAGATCGCGTCCGATCTCCGTAAGCCCGACGGCCTCGTCGTCGTGCCTCCCGAGCAAGTCACTGCGATTCTCGATCCGCTGCCGATTCGACGGCTGCACGGCCTCGGCAACAAGACCGCTCCTCTGCTCGAGCGCCTCGGCATCGTCACCCTTCGCGATCTTCGGCTGGCACCGGATGCGACACTGCGGTCGGTATTTGGGAAATATACGTCGCAGATGAAAGCCCGCGCGGCGGGGGACGACGATCGGCCGGTGATTCCGGATTACGACGAGAAACAGATTTCTTCGGAAACGACGTTCGATAAGGACATCGTGGATCCTTCACGACTGCATGCTGAACTGGTGCAGCTGGCGGACCGGACTGCGGCGCGGTTGCGGTCGCAGGGATGGTTGTCAGAGCGAGTGACGGTGAAGATTCGACGTCACGACTTCAAGACATACACGCGTCAATGTGCGGTTCGACCCGCCACTCAGGAAACAAAGCCCCTCGCTTCGGCCGCGGCCAAGCTCCTTGATGAGTGGATCAAGGCTCAGCCTCGGACGGCGATTCGGTTACTTGGCGTCGGGGCCGGGGATCTCACGGCGCAACCGCAGCTCGAATTGTTTTCGGCGCAGGAATCGAAGAAGAACCAGCATCTCGATGCGACGCTCGATGATATTCGCGCGAAGTTCGGGAACGCCGCGGTTTCGCGCGCGAGCTCGCTAAAAAATCGCGAGCCGCACTAGGCTGCAACAGTAATCCCGGCAGCGCTGGCACGAGCCGCGGGTTGCACAACAATCTCAACACGCTGGTTCAACGACACCAGCGCATGCATCAATCGTTCGAGTGAAATGTTCTGAAGCTTGTAGCGCCGGACCTGGGACACCTTAGGCTGACTCATGCCGATGACGGATGCCGCCTCCGTCTGGCTCAAACCGCGCTGATCGATCAAAGCATTGAGCTTCATCGCGAGGATAGCCTTTACCGACAACTCTTCCGCGTCCTCGAAGCCGAGGTCCACGAGAACATTGCGGGTACCCTTGGGATTCTTACCTTTGCGGCTCATTACACTCTCCCTGTCGCCCATAACGGGCGATCACAGCTTTCAATCGCTTCTCGATCAATTCCACATCAGGCCGCGGTGTGGCAATGCCCGACTTGGACTTCTTTTGAAACGCATGTAGCACGTGGACTGCATCGCCCATCCGCACGGTATAGACGGCACGGAAGGTGTCGCCGCGATGATCTTCCACCAACTCATACATTCCCGAACCGTTGCCTTTCCATGGCTTGGCAGACTCTGGCGTGCCACCCAACTGCACGACATACAGCGCAACGCCCATGTCCTTCTGCACAGCGATGGGAAACCCCTTGAAATCCTTTTTCGAGGAACCCTCCCAATACAGAGGCTTCCGCGCTTCGATGGTTACTATACCCGTTCGGGTATAAATGGCAAGTGACGTAGTAAGCTTGGGCATCCGTGCCAACACTCCGCAGCAACGACATAACATTCGCGACTTCCACTTAAGGCGTATCCAGCTCGCGAGCGCACGGCTACATTTGCGCGTGGCTCGCGAAGCCGGGTGGTTAAGTCATCTCTTCTTAAGAACCGAAACACGAGGCGACAGCTGCAACTTCCGCGCGCGTAGCCGAGGGGAAGCTAAAGCAGGGGCGATGCGTGGGTGTTGGCGAGAGATTTCGCACGACACTTCTAACTCAGCGGCGATAAGTTGAACGCCGAGCAAGCGTGTAGCGTGCAGTCGGCGAGTGTCGTTAGAAGCGGCGAAGCGAATTAGATCGGGCCAGAAGGCGGGATTGGTCGGCCAGCGGGGCATCATCAGTTCGCTGTAACGGCCGGCAATGCACCTGATCTGCCACAACGGCGTATTGATCAAGCGCCGCGCAGCGGCATAGGGCATCGCGTAGACCATGCGCGCAGCCATCATATTCTTGCCCGCGACGTGCGAAGCCTCCATCAGCGCCACTTCACAAAACGAACACTGCGCCGACGCATCCCCCACACGCGCATACCGCTGAACAGCACTCGACGATGAAGTCGCGCTGTCGCACACTGCATTCCAGAAGTTCTCATCCTCGAACCCCAGCGAATACAGCGAATAAGGCATCGCCGCGAGCGCACGGAGGGCGCGCGGTGAAAGCGCGCTGAGGGCGCCGCGCTGCCGTGGAGGTAAGTACTGCAGCTGGGTTGAAGCCTCCGTGGCATCACGCTCCGCCACGAGCAACTCCAGATAGTCCAGATTGAGCTGATGAATCCGCGCGAGCAGCGCGGGATGAAGTACGGGTGCGGTCGCATCGTCGACCTCAATCGGATGTGCGCCCGCATCGTCGATCAAACATTCCGTGTGACTCAGTGACATTGTCGCTTCCTTGCGAACTGAAAGGGGCGACGAATGTATTCGGGCCTTTACGCGCCGGTCAATTGCGGAGCACACTATGAGCGCCGCACGCGACGGCCGCAGACAAGTCAACGGAAACGCACCACGAACAGGGAGTTCACATGGATCTCGAGAACGATTCGTACAGTAACGAGCGCAGCCGGAACGATCTCGCGCTTCGCATGATTCGTCACGAAGCGCGCACGTGCACGATTCGCGAATGCACCGGCCTCACCGACGACCGCATTCGCCGTCTCTATCGCTCATATGCACACGAGCTGAGCGAAGCGCCCGTGCGTCGGCGCCGCGGGAAGTCGCCGCGGCAAGTGACTTTCTTTGTTCGAAACACACGCGCGCAATTTGAATCATCGCTGTTGGCGAGTGCATTCGCCGCGTTCGGTCTCCTGCAGCCCGCGAACATGAAGCCGTCGAACGAATCCGACGACCCGCTCGACTACGGTCGCCGCTTTTGTGATGCATATGAAACACACCAGCAGCTGCTGAACACGCAAACGCTCTCCTTCGAGCACGCGTGGTTCCTGCTCCGACTGCTGAACCGTAGCGGCGACCTGCGCGCCGTGCGTTGTCGACACTGTGACAGTTACTACCTCAAGGACAAATTCAACCTGTGTCGACATACCTGCCCGACCTGCAGACTGAAGCGAGCGCGCACCCGCCGCTGCCGCGCCAAGCCGAGGAAACCTTGTTCCAGTTCACGCGCTGTAATGCACGACTGATAAACTGCCCACATGCCATCGCGCTCGCCAAACATTCTCGCCGGGCCTTACCTGGAACGTGCCGCGCACCGTCGCAAGGACGAGGCGCATGTGCAGGCCGCGCTGGCCGATCCGCGGACGCTGTTCGTGCCCGTCTGGCAGACGCGTAACTCCATTCTTCGACAGGGCGATCTGCTGGTCGCCCACTTCGTGACCGGCGTGCAGGCGCTCGCCACGACCAGCGCGACGGACTACGTGCTGTTGGGCGAGTTTCGCGGTCAGGCAGTATTTGCCGTGGGGCTGTCGGGCGATCGCCCGCAGCTGCCCGATCCGGCGGTGGATTTTCAGGACCTGCGCATGGTCGCTGGCGCGCTGCCGGCCGAGGAGGCCGGGCTGCTGGCGTACGCGCGGGCCATGATCCACTGGCGCGAGACCCACCGGTTCTGCGGTCGATGCGGCTCGCCGACCGAGGCGGTCGACGGCGGCCATGTGCTCAGATGCAGTAACGAAACCTGCCGAACCCAGCAATTTCCGCGCATCGACCCGGCAGTCATTGTGCTGGTCACAGACGGCGAGCGTGCCCTGCTCGGCCGGCAGGCGGCTTGGCCGCCGGGGCGTTATTCGACCATCGCCGGCTTTGTGGAGCCGGGCGAAAGCCTCGAAGACGCCGTCGTTCGCGAGGTCCGAGAGGAAACCGGCGTGGATGTGGGCGTGGTGGACTACCATTCGTCGCAGCCGTGGCCATTCCCGTCGTCATTGATGCTGGGATTCACGGCGTACGCCCGTAGCACGGATATCTCGCGCGTCGATGACGAGTTAGAGGACGTACGCTGGTGGACGCGCGCCGAGATCGCCGGCGGGGCGGTCTCGCTGCCGATCACGCATTCGATCTCCTTCCGGCTGGTCGAGGACTGGTACGACTCGGGTGCCAGCCGCCCGCTGCGCGAAGAGCCGGGCGTGCGGCTGTGGCAACTCCCGCGACGCTGACCGCGCGACCCACGCGCCTATTTTTCGCCCTTAGCCCCCAAGTCGTGACACTTTAGCGATGAATCTCGATAAAACTGGTCTTGCGACCACCACGCTCGTCAAGCCCAGGGAAGTCGATATGCCCGGTTCGAGTTTTTCTTCTTAGGGCGTGTTCATCCACCGTTAGACCTGCTGCTCTACAATCTCCGTCATGTGCCTGCTCGTCCTTGCCTGGAAACACCATCCTCGTTACCGCCTGATCCTCGCCGGCAACCGCGACGAGTTTCATGACCGTCCGGCCGCGCCGCTGAATTGGTGGCAGGACGATCCGCGCATCCTCGGCGGGCGGGACCTCAAAGCTGGCGGCACTTGGCTCGGCGTGGCCCGCTCGGGCCGGTTCGGCGTCGTCACGAACTACCGCGACTTGCAGGCACCCGTTGAAAGCGCGCCGTCGCGCGGGGCACTGGTTCCGCGCTTCCTCACCGGCGCCACGTCGCCGAAGGAATTCCTGGACGACCTGCGCGGCGCGGCGCCTCGCTACTCGGGGTTCAACCTGCTCGTGGGCGGCACCCGCGCGCTGTACTACTTCTCGAACCGCGGCCCGAACCCCACGGCGCTGGCGCCGGGCGTGTACGGGTTGAGCAATCACCTGCTCGACACGCCGTGGCCCAAGCTGGCGCGCACCCGCGAGCGCTTCAACGCCCTGCTGTCTCAGCAGGAAATCGCGCCGGAAGATCTGTTCACCATGCTCGGCGATCGCGAGCAGGCCACCGGCGCCGACCTGCCGTCCACGGGCTTGCCCGAGGATTGGGAGCGCGTGGTGTCCGCGCCGTTCATCGTCAACGAGCGCTACGGCACCCGTTGCTCCAGCGTACTGCTGGTGGAGCGCACCGGTCGCACGATTCTCCAGGAACGTCGCTTCGATGCCGCCGGCATCCAGAGCGGCAACTCCCGTTTCGAATTCACCAGCGCCGAAGTGCCCGAGGTGTGGTTCGAAGCCGAGGATCCCGACGAGACCGTGACGACCGACACTTCGTTCGATTCTTCGCCGGAATAGCCCTACGAGCGGCGCTCTCGTGACAGCGAGGCTGCGGGCGATGGCGACGGGAGTGCTGGCAGCGGCATTGCTGTTGCCATTGCAGGCCCACGCCAAAATCGAAATCGCCATTCCCGAAGTCAGCGACGCGATCCAGACCAACGTTCGCGCCTTCCTCAGTCTCACGCGTTATGCCGAGCGCGACGATGTGACCGATGAAGTCATGAGTCGCCTGCAACGGCGCATCGTCGCCGAAACCCGCCAGGCCCTCGAGCCGCTGGGCTTCTACGATCCCAAGATCAGCTACGACGTGAAGCACGACGGCGGCACGTGGAAGGTGACGATTCATATCGAGCCGGGCCGGCCGGTGCGACTCTCCGAAGTCAACGTCAGTGCCACCGGCCCGGGTGCGAACGATCGGGCCATTCGCGAGCTGATCGAAGCGGAAGAGCTCAAGCCCGGCCTGCGCTTGAATCACGGCACTTACGAGCGCGTCAAAGGTAACCTGGTGCGCGTGGCGAAGAACGAAGGCTATCTCGACGCGAAGCTCACCCGGCACGATCTGGTGATCGATCGTTTCGAGCGTCGCGCCACCGTCGATCTCGAAGCCGACACCGGCGAGCGTTATCTCTTCGGCGACATCGATATCGCGCAGGATGTGATCACCGACGAAGCGATGCGTCGCCTGCTACGCATGCATCCCGGCGATCCATACACGCTCGATACGCTGCTCCGAACGCAGTACGTGCTCGACGACACGCAGTACTTCTCGGTGGTCGATATCGAAAGCGGCGATCCCGATCCCGCGACGCGCACCGTGCCGATCAAAGTGACCGCCGAGCCCGGCAGGAAACATCGCTACGCCGCCAGTATCGGTTACGGCACCGATACCAAGGTGCGCGGCAAGTTCACTTGGGACAACCGACGCGTCAACGAAGACGGCCACAAGTTCAAGCTCGAGCTGCTGGGCTCGTCCATCGTCACCGACCTGACCGGCCGCTACATCATCCCGGTGATGGACATCGCGCTCGAAAAGCTGGAATTCACCGGCACGCTGCGCGACGAAGAGCTCGGCGACACCCGTTCCAAGCGAGCCGAAGTCGGTGCCGGTCTCACGCAGGTGCTGGGCCGCTGGCAACGCGTGCTGAAAATCTCGCTGGCCGAAGAAGAAACGATCGAAGCCAACAACGACTCCAGCACGAATTTTTATATCGTGCCGAGCGTCACCTATTCGACCCTGCCGAGTTACATCACCGGCGGACGCAGACGCCCTTACTTCTTCTCCGCCGAGTTGCGCGGCTCACCTGAAACATTGGGCTCGGATGCCTCCTTCCTGCAGCTGCGCCTGAAGGGCGAACGCATCTTCAACCTGAGCGAGCTGTGGCACCTGCATTTGCGCAGCGAACTGGGCATCACCCGCATCGCCGCTGCGGCCGATCTGCCAGCGTCGCAACGTTTCTTCGCCGGCGGTGAAGGCAGCGTGCGTGGTTTCGCGCTCAATGAATTGTCGCCCAAGGACGAGCAGGGCCGCACCGAAGGCGGCCGGAATCTCGCCACGGGCACCGTCGAGTTCGTGCGCGACCTGCCGCGCAACTTCGGTGTCGCGACCTTCTTCGACATCGGCAACGCGTTCAATGAATTCACCGATCCGATGTTGGAACGCTCGGCGGGCGTCGGCGTCCGCTACAACATCGCGGTCGCCAGCTTCGGCGTCGACGTGGCGCAAGCGCTGTCCGAGTCGGGCCGCACGCCGCGCGTTCATCTCTATATCGCGACTCAGTTTTGATGCGTACGCGCCTCATCCTGATCATTGTCGCGCTCATCCTGCTGGTGCCAGTCGTCGCTATCGGCGTGCTGTTGTATTCGGAAGCGGGCCTGCAGATGGTGGCTGCTCAACTGTGGCGGCTGGAGCGCTATCACGTAAAGATCGAAGGCGTGTCGGGTACGCTGGCGGGGCCGCTGCGCGTGGCTCATTTCGAGCTGAATCATCCGCGCGTGCATGTCGTGGTCAACGACATCGTCATCGAGCCGCAGCTCCGGGGCCTGTTGATTCAAACATTGCAGGCGGGATCAGTGACGGCGCGCGAGTCGCTGGTCGAGCTGCATCAGGTCGAGATGCCTCACAGCACGACGAAGCCGCGCTTCCTGCCGTCGTTCCTTCGCGTCGACGCGCGCAATGTCGAGCTCAAGAATGTGCGCTACGTGCACATGAACGGTACGGCGGTCGATGCCCGAACCGTTCGCGGACGCGTGACGATCACCTCCTCTCGTCTGCGAGCGAGAGACTTCGCGGTCGATGCCGATCTGTTCGACGCCACCGGCAATGTGTTGCTGCGAGCAGCGGCCACGGCGGATCTGCCCATGGGATTGGAAGGCGACACCAGCGGCCAGCTGCATCTGCCGGATGGCATCGACCTGGATTTGAAAGGAACGGTCGACGGCACCATCGATGAGCTGAAAATCAAAGGCCAGTTGCTCAAGCCGAGCCTGGTCAATGTCGACGCGGTCATGACGCGGCCGGAGAACAGTTGGCAGATCGCCGGCAAAGTGACGTCGGCGCAGTTCCTGCTCGATCCCTGGCTGCACGATCCGCCGCTGACGCTTCGAAACATCGCGCTGGACGTGCTCTACAATCCTGACGGCGTGCATGCCAAAGGTCTCATGCTCGTGCCCGAGATCGATGAGCAGCAACTGCTGGTCGAGGCGCAAGGTCACTATGCGGATCGCACATTGTTCCTCAGCCAGGTCGACGTGCAACTCCAAGACTCGCCGGCCGCGATGCAGGCCAACGGCAAGCTGGTCTTCGACGGCTCCTCGCCGACCATCGACCTGAGCGCCGATTGGCAACACCTGCAGTGGCCGTTGCGTGGCAAGGCCATCGTGACCAGCTCGAGTGGCGACGGCACGCTGCGAGGTCCCATGCCTTATGACTTCGCGGTGACCGCCAGCCTCGCCGGACCGAACTTTCCTTCCGGCGCGGGCTCGGCGACCGGCGTGATCTCCAAAGAGCAGGTCACCGTCGCCAGCTATTCCATCAACGCCTTGGGCGGATCGCTCACAGGTAACGGCCAACTGCAATTCGCTCAGCCGCGCGCGTGGCGCATCTCGACCCGTGCGAACAATGTGAACCCGGCGGGACTGTTCAAGGAGTTCCCCGGCAGCGTGAACCTGGTGGCGAATGCCTCGGGCGAAGGCTTCGACAAGAAGGCTTCATTCATCGCCGACGTGAGTGAGCTGCGAGGCACATTGCGCGGCGAACCTTTGCAGGGTCGCGGCTATGTGCAAAGAGATCGTCGCGGCTGGACCGTGCGCAATGCGAGTCTCGGGCTCGCCGACGCGCGCCTCGCGCTCAACGGCATCTGGAAAGAAACGATCGAAGCCACCTGGTCATTGGAGGCGCCGTCGCTGGATCGCCTGCTGCCCGACGCGAAGGGCCGGATCGTTTCCAAGGGCAAAGCGAGCGGACCGCTCAAGTCCCTGCACATCACCGGCGACCTCACTGCGAACGACATTCACTATCAGCAATGGCAAGCGGGCCAGCTCACGATCACCGGCGACGTGGACGCGAGCGGTAAATCGCCATCGCGTCTGGTCGCGTCGGCCAATCGACTCGGCGCCGGTCGGCCTCTGGTCGAGAGCCTGCAGGTGAGTGGCGACGGCACCGCGCTCGCTCATCGCATCAACATGAGTGTGACGGGCGCCGCTGCCACGCCGCGCGATACGCCGCCCAGCGCCGAGATGCAGGTCGACGGCACGTACGATCAACGAGTGTGGAATGCGACGGTCACGACCACGAAGCTGGTGACCGGTAAAGCGGACGACAAAATCTCCATCGCCGAGCCTGCGAAGATCATGGCGTCGAGCGATCAGGCACAGCTCGACAACTTTTGTTTGATCGCGGGCGCCGGCCGCATCTGCGCGAGTGGCAAGTGGCAGAAAGCGGGCTCGTGGGAAGGCACGGTGTCTGGCTATGAGATTCCGCTGGCACTGCTGTTACCGCCCGCAGGCGAAGAAGCCGAGTACGGCGGACGGATCGAAGGTCGCGTTCATGCCTTCGGCGCGCCGAATCAACCGTGGCAGGGCGAAGCGGGTATGCGCATCATCGACGCCGCCATCATCTACCGCCCGCAAGGCGCCGAGCCTGAGACATTGAATCTGGGCACCGGCGGTCTTGCCGCCACGGCCAAACCGGATCGCATCGATTTCTCGTTCGGCGTGCAGGCGTTCACCGACACGTATCTGTTCGCCAACGCGCATCTGGATCGAAACGAAAGCAACGATCTGATGCACCTGCCATTGACCGGCGACATGCGCGCACGCGCCGCTGACGCGAACATTCTGCCGCTGCTGTTCAGCGAAGTGGACAACGCAGCGGGCCTGTTGACCGCGAACGCCACCATCGGCGGCACGCTCGCCGAGCCCGAGATCAATGGACGCGTCGAGCTCGCCAACGGCGAGTTGGATTCGTATCGAGTGAACTTCGCGTTACGTAACGCCAATCTGGTCGCCGAGCTGGCGAGCAACGGCCTCGATTTCCGCGGCACCGGTCGCGCCGGCGAGGGCGAGATGGAAGCAGACGGCCGATTCACCTGGAGCGGAGGCAAGTCACAAGGCGAGCTGCATCTACGCGGCACCAACCTGCTCGTCGCCGATCTGCCCGAGTATCGCGTGATCGCGTCGCCGGACCTGCGTTTCGCCATCGACGGCAATCAGGTCAATGTCGCCGGCGACGTGTTGATTCCAAGTGCCCGCGTCCAACCGAATCAAATCTCCGGCGCCGTGCGAGCCTCCGACGATGCTCGTTACATTCACGAGACCGAGGCGGAGCGCGCCGGCCGCATCGTCGTTCACAGCGAAATCAAAGTGAACATCGGCGACGACGTACGCGTCGATGCGTTCGGCTTGCAGGGTCGTCTCGCGGGCGGCGTCGGCACGACCGTGCACACCGGTGAGACTCCCATCGGCCGCGGTGAACTGAGCGTCGTCGACGGACGCTACGAAGCGTACGGTCAGAAGCTGGAGATCAGCAAAGGCGAGCTGCTGTTCGAAGCCTCGCCGCTCGACGATCCGGGCCTGGATATCGAAGCACGCCGCAAGATTGAAACCGTGACCGTGGGCCTGAACGTCCGCGGCACGCTACAGCAGCCGCGCTTGTCGTTCTTCTCCGATCCGACCATGCCGCAAACTCAGATCGTGACGTATCTGCTGACCGGCAAAGCGCCCGACTCGGTCTCTGGCAGCGACACCGCGACGATGACCTCGGCACGAGATACGCTGACCATGCAAGGCGGTGGCTTGCTGGCCTCGCAAATCGGACGTCGACTCGGCCTGGAAGAAGTCGGCGTCGAAAGCTCTCTCGGCAGCGACGGCAATGCCAACACAGCCTTGGTGCTCGGCAAGTTCCTGTCGCCGCGACTGTTCATCAGCTACGGCATCTCGCTGACAGAGTCGATCAACACGCTGAAGTTGCGCTACACGATCAGCGACAAGTGGGTATTCAAGACCGAGGCCGGCGAGAATCAGAGCGCCGATCTGGAATACACCATCGAGGCTCAGTAAAGCAGCGCCCGCAACGTCGCCACCAGCGACAGCGGCTGATCCAGCAGCACGTGATGATGAGCCTCGGGAATCGCAATCGGCCCACGACATCCCGGAATCTGAGCGACGATTTCGGCCGCGTGCTCGTGAGTCACGATGAGACTGTGATCGCCGTAGACGAAGGACACCGGCACCTCGATCCGCTTCAGCATGCTCGACACGTTGTGATGAATGCCCAGTCGCGGCCGCGTGTCGTCGAACTTCCAGGTGTAGCCATCATCGACGCGCTTGATCGAATGCTCGGCGACGTAATTGATGATGTACGGCGCCGCGACGTTGTCCGACGGGATGAGACGAAAGCGCGCCCGGGCCGCTTCATAGGTCGGATAGATTTTCTTCGGCCGCAACTCCTGAGCGCGAATTCGCGGCTCGCCGTCATGCAGCTGCAGATGTGAATCGACGATGATGGCGCGCCCCACCTTGCCCGGATGATCCGCGCAAGCGTGCAACACTCGTCCACCGCCGAAGCTGTGACCGACGACGACGGGCCGTTCGAAGCCGACAGCATCGATCACCGCCAGCAAATCGCGCGTGTAGTTCTCGTCGGTGTACTCGTCGCGGTTGCCGCTGTCGCCCATGCCTGAGAAATCGAATGCGACGACGCGGAAGCGCTCGACAAAAAACGGCGCGATGAAACTCCACCAGCGGGCGTGAGCACGAAAGCCGTGCGCGAACACGAGGCCGGGCTTGTGGGTCTCGTGCTCGTTCCAGATCAAAAAATGAATCGCGGTACCGCCGGCATTTACATAGCGGGACTCGCACGGCACGGCGAGCGCCCGCGTGAACCACTCGGGCGGCAGAAAATCCAAAACAGGCGCGTCGCTCATCGTTCAATCGAACTCGGTGGGCAACGAACGATCCAGATGGTGTTTGTACGCATTCTGGATCTGCGCCACCGTGGAGCGCCCGGTCGACAGCTCGGGCAAGTCGGTGACCGGAAAGAACTTCACGTCCGTGGTCTCGTAGCTGGTGCGAAAATCGCCGCCGGTGATTTCGCAGATAAAGAACAGCTTCCAGACGTGATACAGAAACTTCGGATGATTGTGCTTGTTACGGTCGCAGATCGCCGCCAGCTTGACGGCCCGCGCTGTGAATCCCGACTCCTGCTCGATCTCTTTCTCTACAGCGTGCGAGGGCGTGTCGTTCACGTCGGCCCAGCCACCGGGTAAGGTCCACTTGCCGTCGACGCGCTCTTTCACCATCAATACCTGATCGCCGCGAAACACAGCGCCGCGCACATCGACCTTCGGCGTCGAGTAACCGTCTTCAACCATCCACGTGGCGCGCACCTGATCCGGCGTCAGCTTCGACTCGAGCGCCAGCAACTCGCCGGCGATCTGGCCCATCTCGCGATAACGCTCGCGATCGTATTCTTCCTGTGAAAAATGCAGCCCCGTTTGTGACAGCGCGAGCAGGCGACGCGACAGATCGAGCACGGACATAGTTAATGACGATGCAAATTTAATGACAGATAGGAAGCTTCTCGCGCCCGCCGGGCGCATGCAACTTCAGAAAGACCGACATGCGGCTGCGTCCTGCACTATCATTACCGCCCAGCAGATTGCTCCCGGTCCATGAACGATTCCTCCAGCGTCGCCCCGGCCGTGCCCGCGGCTCAACGCATTGATGGCCGCGGCCTCTCCGCCGCTGTCTCGGCCTTCCTGATCTGGGGGCTGATGCCGTTGTATATGAAGTTGTTGCAGACCATCCCGGTTCTGCAAATCACCGCGCATCGCATGTTGTGGGGCTGCCTGGTCGGTTTCGGCTGGCTGGCGGCGCGCGGCGACACCAATGCAACCTGGGCCGCGCTCCGCAATCCGCAAGTTCGTTTGCGCCTGTGCGCCTCGGCGACCTTCATCGCCATCAATTGGTCGATTTTCATGTGGGGCATCGCCACTCATCACGTGGTGGAAATCAGCCTCGGTTATTTCATCGGCCCGCTGCTGAACGTGGCACTCGGTGTGGTGTGCTTTCGGGAGCGACTGAGTCGTTTGCAGTGGCTGTCGGTGACGATCGCCGCCGCCGGCGTGCTGTATCTGACCTGGGCGGCCGGCAAGCCGCCGTATGTGTCAATCGCGTTGGCGTTGAGCTTCGGCCTCTATGGACTGGTTCGAAAGACGGCCAACGTCGAAGCACTGCCCGGCTTCACCGGCGAAACGCTGCTGCTGTTGCCATTCGCGGCCGGCTATGTGCTCTGGTGCGAATTCACCGGCATGGGTGCGATGAGTCAGTCGGGTCTCAACACCAACCTACTCTTATTACTAGGTGGGCCGCTGACCGCAGTTCCGCTGGTGCTGTTCGCCACGGGAGCACGGCGCATTCCGCTGTTTACGGTTGGGCTGCTCCAATACATTGCACCGAGCCTGCAGCTGGCGTGCGCGGTACTGGTGTTCGGCGAGCCTTTCAGCGGGCCTCGGGTCGCAGGGTTTGTAATGATCTGGACCGCATTGGCGGTGTTCGCCCTGGATGGATTGCTGACCTCGCGCCGCCGGGCTTGAAAAAGCTGCTAAAGCCGTTATTGACAGCCTCTGCATAATTATGCACCATGCGCGCCTTTTTATGCATAGGCGCGTTTGCGCCTTTTTGAGGTTGTCACCAGGACATGGCTGCAGAGATTCATCAATCCGTCGCGCGCCGGGCCGCGATTCTCCGCATCATCGGAGAGTCGACCGTGCGCAATCAGGACGAATTGGTGAAAGTCCTGCGCAAAGAAGGCTTTGAGGCGACCCAGTCGAGCGTCAGCCGCGACCTGCGCGAGCTCCGCGTCGCCAAGGCCGGCGATCGCTACATCCTGCCCGCTCAGGATGCCGACACGGTCAGCAACCCGTTTGCGGCCGTCGCCAAGTTCGTGCTCGAGATCAAAACCGCCGGCACCTCGCTGACGGTCCTGAAGACGACCACCGGCACGGCCCAGAGCGTCGCGGTCGCGATCGACAGCTCGGAGTGGCCCGAAGTGGTCGGCACCCTCTCCGGCGACGACACCATCTTCATCGCCACGGACGAGCCGAAGGATCAGAAGAAGCTGCGCGAGCGCCTGCGCGGCATCTTTGGCATCTGAGCCGGCACCGCCGGCGCGTCCAACACCAGATCAGCTATTTGTATTGATACGGAAACGAGCATGAGCACACTTCCTCCTGGCAACGAACCGATTCTGCTGGCCTTCTCCGGCGGCCTGGACACTTCATTCCTGGTGCCGTGGCTGTCGGAAAACTATAAGCGCCCGATCATCACGGTGACCGTCGATACCGGCGGCATCGATGCCGAAGCGGCGAAGGTGCTGGATCAGCGCGCTCGTGCGCTGGGTGCGAAAGATCACATCCTGGTCGAAGCGAAGCCGGCTTACTTCGAGCAGGTGATCAAGTACCTGATCATGGGTAACGTGAAGCGCGGTCAGATGTATCCGCTGTGCGTCGGCGCCGAGCGCGTCATGCAGGCGCAGATCATTGCCGAATATGCCCGCAAGCTCGGCACCAAGGTGGTCGCGCACGGCTGCACGGCGGCCGGCAACGATCAGGTGCGCTTCGAAGTTGCGATCCGCACGCTGGCGCCCGAGCTGACCATTCTCGCGCCGGTGCGCGATCAGGCGTTCAAGCGCCCGGATCAGCTCAAGTATCTGCAGGATCGGAATCTCACCATCCCGCCGTACGGCGCTGCCTATTCGGTGAATCGCGGCCTGTGGGGCGTGACGATCGGTGGTAAAGAGACGCTGACCTCCGAGGGCAGCATTCCCGATCATGCGTGGGTGCTGTCGAAGGACGCGTACTCGAACCCGCAGGCGCCGGAGACGCACACCATCGGCTTCGAGAAGGGCATTCCTTCGAGCCTGGACGGCGTGAAGCTCGACGCGGTGAGCGTGATCGAGAAGGTCGAAGCGATCGGCGCGAAGTTCGGCGTCGGCCGGGGCATCCACCTGGGCGACACCATCATCGGCACCAAGGGCCGCGTCGCGTTCGAAGCGCCCGCCGCCGAAGTGTTGATCAGCGCGCATCGCGAGCTGGAAAAGCTGGTGATGACCGGCCGTCAGCAGCGCGTGAAGGAAATGTTGTCCGGCCCGTACGGCGATCTGGTGCACGAAGGCCAGCATCTGGATCCGGTGTGCCGCGACATGGAAGCGCTGTTCGTGAATTCGCAGGCACGGGTCACCGGCGAAGTGAAGGTGCAGTACCACCCCGGCAACGCGTTTGTCGCCGGCGTGACATCGCCCTACTCCATCATGGCCGCCTCGAAGGGCGTCTATGGCGAAGCGGCCGGTGAGTGGACCGCCGCCGATGCGCTCGGCTTCTCGAAGATGGTCGGGCTGCCCGGCATGTTCTGGACCCGCGCGGGCCAGGGCAAGTAACGAATCGTTTTTTCAACGTCTGAACAGGTGAACTGAACACTGCCATGAAAACCGTAGTCGTCGACAAGATCGCGTCCATCACCCAGGCTTTGAACCTGGGGCATGAGTTGCGTGTCGCCACGGACAACATTCCTTGCGAGGAAGGCGTGGTGCTGGTTGTCGAGATCCTCAACAACAAGTCGACTTACAACACCCTCGAGCTGACCAGCGGCCGCATGGCCAAGGTCGCCAAGGGCGACGTGATCGTCGGCGCGCTCGGCCATCGCCAGGCGCTGTTCGGCTACTCGGGTCATTTGCCGACCTCGGTGAAGGAAGGCGACGTCATCCAGGTGCTGAACATCGGCGGCGTGCTGGGCGTGGTCGAATCGGTGAACCCGGAAAAGGGCACGCCGTTCGACGCGAAGGTGATCGGCGTGGTGCTGCAATTCCCGTATCTCGGCGAGCGTATCGGCGTGCCGGCGCGCATCGGCTATCGCCGCCTCGATTACAACGCGACCGTGAACACTCGCAACGTGCCGGTGGTCGCACTCGCGGGCACTTGTATGGAAGCGGGCAAGACCGCGGCGGCTTGCGCGATCGTCGCTCGCATGCGGCATCGGGGCTTGAACGTGCATGCGTTCAAGGCCACTGGTGTCTCTTTGCGTCGTGACATTCTGGCGATGGAAGATGCCGGCGCGAGCAAGAGCATGATCTTTACCGACCTCGGCGTGGTCACGACCACGGCGAAGACCGGCCCGGCGATCACTCGCGCGCTGCTGACCGAGATGTCGCAAGGCGAGCCCGACGTGATCGTGTTCGAGCTGGGTGACGGCATCCTCGGCGCGTATGGCGTCGAAGCGATCCTGTCGGCGTCGGATATTCGTGCCGCGCTCACTTCCGTCGTGTTGTCGGCGAACGATCCGGTCGCGGCCTGGGGCGGCGTGAAGCTGCTTCGTGAGCAGTTCGGTATCGAGCCGTCGGTCGTCACCGGCCCGGCGACCGACAACGCGGTCGGCGTGAACATCATCAAGGACAAGTTCGGCGTGCCGGCCTTCAACGCGATCACCGCCGGTGCCGCGCTGGGCGACTGCGTGATCGATTCGTTGAAGCTGACTCCGAAGACCAAAGCGGCGGTGAGCGAAGAATGAGCGACGCGAAGATTCCGGTCATTGTTCTGGGTGGCACCGGCTATGTGTCAGGCGAGCTGCTGCGCCTGATCGCCGCGCATCCGCGTCTGGAGCTGAAGGCCATTCTTTCGGACAGCCAGCCTGGTGAGCCGGTGGCCAAGTTCTTTGCGCATCTGGCGCCGATCTATCCGGAGCTGAAGTTCTCCAGCCTGGACGAAGTGAAGCAGCTGGTCGGCACGCTGCCGACGTCGGCGGTTGTGTCGGCTGCTCCGCATGGCGTGGCAGCCAAGCTCATCGATGACATCCTCACGGCGGCCGAAGCGAAAGGCACGAAGCCGCGCGTCATCGATATTTCTGCCGACTATCGCTACAGCACGGCCAGTGCTTATGAAGCGGTGTACAAGCATGCGCACGGTGCGCCGAATCGGATTGCGCAGTTCAGCTGCGCCGTGCCGGAACACCTGAACAAGCTCACGACGCCGCATGTGGCGCATCCGGGCTGCTTCGCGACGGCCGTGTTGTTGTCGAGCGTGCCGTTGTTGTCGCTCGGTCTCGTCGAGCCGCGTTTGTTTGCTGCCGGCATCACGGGCAGCACCGGTTCGGGCCGCACGCCGGGCGCGGGCACTCATCACCCGCAGCGGCACAGCGATCTGTACGCATACAATCCGTTGTCACATCGGCATACGCCGGAGATCGCGGCGCTGGCGCAGGTGGCCTCGCAAGTGCCGGCGGAGTTCAACTTCGTTCCGCACTCCGGTCCGTTCGCGCGCGGCATTCATGTCACCGTGCAGGCGAAGGCGCTGAAGCCGATCAAGACGCCCGAGCTGCTCGAGGCGCTGAAGGGCTTCTACGCCGGCCGGCCTTTCGTTCGTGTCGTCGGCGAGATGCCTCATGTAAAAGATGTGGCGACCAGCAATTACGCGTTCCTGAGCGCGGCGGCCAATGGGGAATCCGTCGCTGTGATGTGCGCCATCGATAACCTGGTGAAGGGCGCGGCCGGCGGCGCGATGCAATGGTTGAATCGCGTGTTCGGCCTGGATGAAACCACCGGCTTGACGACGCCGGCGGCGGGCTGGACTTAAAGGATCGGCCGGCGACAACGCAGTCGCCGGCGACTTTCAAACGAGAACATGAGTTCGATGAGCAATTCAGTAGCCACTTCCAACGCACCGGCCGATCATCTCGCGCCGGTTTACGCGCAGTTTCCGTTGCAGATCACGGACGCGCGCGGCGTCTTCTTGCACAAGCCCGATGGCGGCAAGGTGCTGGATCTCTATGGCGGTCACGCCGTGGCGGCGCTCGGCTATGGCCATCCGCGCTGGGTCGAAGCACTGACTGAGCAGGCGAAGTCGCTTTGTTTCCAGAGCAATGCCGTTGCGCTCGACGTGCGCCGTCGCGCGGCGACCCGGCTCGCCAAGTTCGCCGGGCTCGGGCTCGACACCGTGTTCTTCGTGAACTCGGGCGCCGAAGCCAATGAGAATGCGTTGAAGCTCGCCTGCAAAATGACCGGCGGCACGCAGGTGATCGCGGTCGAAGGCAGCTTCCACGGCCGCACCGCCGCCGCTGGCGCGGTGACTTGGGGTGCGGACAAAAAGTGGTACGGCTTCCCGAACACACCGTTCGAAGTGAAGTTCATCAAGCCGACGACGACTGCGGCCGAGCTCAGCACGCTGATCAACGATCAGACCGCCGCTGTCATCGTCGAGCCCGTGCAAGGCGTGGCCGGCGCACTCGATATGCCGAAGGAATTCTTGCAGGCATTGCGCTTCCGTTGCAGCGAGAACGGCAGCGTGCTGATCTTCGACGAAGTTCAGTGCGGCTTCGGGCGCACGGGCCATCCGTTCGCCGCCAACATGTATGAAGTGACACCGGACATCATCACCACGGCGAAGGCACTGGGTGGTGGCTTCCCGGTGTCGGCGATGAT
Source organism: Steroidobacter flavus (assembly GCF_042651805.1). NCBI lineage: Bacteria > Pseudomonadati > Pseudomonadota > Gammaproteobacteria > Steroidobacterales > Steroidobacteraceae > Steroidobacter > Steroidobacter flavus. Next base: position 1,731,219 of record NZ_JBHSDU010000003.1, read on the forward strand.
GGTCGCGGATCATGTCGCCCCGTATTTGAAGATGGACTCGCTGGGCACGACGTTCGGCGGCGGCCCGATGGCCTGCGCCATCGTCGAAGCCGTCATCGACATCATCGAATCCGAAAACCTGTTGAAGAACGTCCAGCAGCGCTCGGCGGAAATCCGCGAGACCTGCATGGTCGGTCCGGTGATCGGCTCGCAAGGCGCCGGCTTGCTGCTGGGCCTGCGCACCTCGCGGCCCGCGAAGGACGTGCAAGCGGAGCTGTTGAAGCTGGACATTCTCACCGGCACCAGCGCCGATCCCAACATCCTGCGTATCCTGGCACCGTTCGTATTAGAAAGTGAGCATGTCGAGTTGCTGCGCAAAGCACTCGCTCGACTGCCGAAATGACTCACTGATTGAAGTGAGTCGCAAACACACCGAGCAATAACTTATGAATCGTTTTCTCGACCTGGGCGATTTTCCGCGCGAGCAAGTGAAAGACCTGCTGGGTCTCGCCGCTCGCTTGCAGCAGACACCGCAACCGCAAGCGCTGGCCGGCAAGGTGCTCGGCCTGCTGTTCTTGAATCCCTCTCTACGTACGCTGGCCTCGTTCCAAAGCGCGATGATGCGTCTCGGCGGTACCGCCGTCGTCATCACGCCGGGTCAGGGCACATGGCAGATGGAAACGCGCTCCGGTGCGATTATGAATGGCGCCGCGGCCGAGCACGTGCGTGAAGCCGTGCCCGTGCTCGCTTCGTACTGCGACGCCATTGGTATTCGCATGTTCGCTGAGCATCGCAACCTCGCCTCCGATCTCGCCGAGACCGGCTTCCGCATGATGGCGGATCTTTGTGACAAGCCGCTGGTGAACATGGAATCGGCGATGGCGCATCCCTGCCAGGCGCTCGCCGACTGGCACACGATGGATGAGCTGCGCGTGCCGGAGAAAGGTAAGTTTGTGTTGAGCTGGGCCAATCATCCGCGGGCGTTACCGCTGGCCGTGCCGTCATCGACCGTTCACATGGCGGCAATGCGCGGCATGGAAGTCGTCGTGCTGCGTCCTGAAGGCTTCGCTCTGCCCGAGCCCATCATGGAAAAAGCACGACAGGCCGCGAAGGCGTCGGGCGGTTCCGTACGCGAGACCGAGAATCGCGCCGAGGCACTCGACGGCGCTCACGTGCTCTATGCAAAAGAATGGGGCTCGCCGCAACACTACGGCGACGACGCGGCCGACAAGCGCCTGCGCGAAGACTTGAGCGACTGGTGCGTGAAGGAAAGCTGGTTCCGCGCGACGGATCCTGGCTGTCATTTCATGCATTGCTTGCCGGTTCGGCGTAATGTCGCGGTGGCCGATGAAGTGCTCGACGGCCCACGCAGTGTCGTGATCCGTGAAGCGTTCAATCGGATGGTCGTGCAGATGGCAGTCCTTTACCGGCTGCTTCGAGGCTGATCTTTTTCTGACCAGTCATTAGTCATTAGTCACTATTCACTTCTAAGGATACTGCCGTGGTGCTTCGCTCTGATCCCTCTGTTGCCGTTCGCGCTCTGCGCAGCGCCGCACCGTACATTCGCATGTACAAGGGCAAGGTGTTCGTCATCAAGGCCAGCGGTGGTGTGTTCGGCGACATCGAGTCCACCCGCACGCTGATCGAACAAGTCGCGATCCTGCATCAGGTCGGCATTCGCGTCGTGCTCGTGCACGGCGGCGGTCCGCAGCTGTCGCAGATTCAAGAGTCCTTGGGCATCACGCCGCGCATGGTCGCGGGCCGTCGCGTCACCGACGAGAAGTCCATGGAAGTCACCAGCATGGTGCTCAATGGCCTCGTGAACACTCAGATTCTCGGCATCTGCCGCGAACTGGATATCGCTGCGGTCGGCGTGAGTGGCGTCGACGCGGGCCTGGTCCGCGCTCACAAGCGTCCGCCGGTGAAGGTCGAAGGCGAGACCGTCGACTATGGTTTCGTCGGCGACATCGATCTGATCGACGCGAAGGTGCTGCAGCAGTTGCTCGACGACGGCTTGATGCCGGTCGTGAGCCCGGTGTCTGCCGATGACAAGGGCACGCTGCTGAACATCAACGCCGACACGGTCGCGGCCGGCATCGGCGCGGCGCTGAAGGCGGAGAAGCTGATGTTGGTGACCGGCGCGCCCGGCATTCTCGAGTCGCTGGAAGATCCGCGCTCCATCATTTCGTACACCGATCTCGCCGGCCTGCAGAAGCTCAAGGATCAGGGCAGCCTGAAGGACGGCATGCTGCCGAAGGCCAAGGCCATCGAAGAAGCAATTCGCGGCGGCGTGCGTCGCGTGCACGTGATTTCGTACAAGAGCACCGACAGCATCCTTGCCGAAGCCTTCACGAATGAAGGCACGGGCACGCTGGTGGTCGAAAACATCAGCGCGCTGAGCCCGGCCGAGCAACATGCATAACTCAACCACATCCCTTTTTGGAAGGCTCGCTTCGCGAGCTTTGCCATTAAGAATGGGTGTGGTGTCTACTATTTTGGATGCTCGCTCGCCGGGCTCGTTGAAAATATGATTGTGGTGTCTACATGAGCCGTCTCTGGGACAAAGGCGCGCCGCTCGACGAACGGGTGCTCCGTTACACGGCCGGCGAGGACCATGCGCTCGACAATCGGCTGGTCGAGTACGACGCTCGCGCCTCGATCGCGCACGCCGAGATGCTCAATGCTCAAGGCTTGTTGTCAGCGACCGACCTGGAAGCAATTCGCAAGGGCCTGACCGAGATCGCTGCTGAGCACGCTGCCGGCAACTGGCGCGTGCTGCTCGAACACGAAGACGGCCAGACTGCGCTGGAAAATCTGCTGACCGAGCGCATTGGCGAGGCTGGCAAGCGCGTGCATCTGGCCCGCTCGCGTAACGATCAAGTGCTCACGGCGGTGCGCCTCTATCTGCGCGACGCCGTCGATGAATTGAAACAACGCACTGAAGGCGCCGCTCAAGCGCTCGACGAGCTGGCGGCACGCGAGGGCGACGTGGCGTTGCCCGGCTACACTCACATGCAGCAGGCGATGCCGAGCTCGGTGAAGTTGTGGGCCGGCGGCTTCGCTGCCGAGTTGCGCGATGACGCCGAAGGTTTGCATCAGGTGCATCGTCGTTTGCAGAAGAGCCCGCTCGGCTCCGCTGCGGGCTACGGCTCACCGAATCTGCCCATCGATCGGGAAGCAACGGCCAAGAAACTCGCGTTCGCTTCAGTTCAGCAGCCGGTGACCTCAGTGCAGCTGTCGCGCGGAAAAGCCGAAGCTCAGCTGTTATTCGAAATCTCATTGGTGATGCAGGACGTCGCGCGCCTCGCATCGGATCTCTTGCTGTTCTACACGCAGGAGTTTTCGTTCGTCGCGTTGCCGGATGCCTTCACGACCGGCTCGTCTATCATGCCGCAGAAGCGCAACCCCGACGTGTTCGAGCTGATCCGCGGCCGCAGCGCCAGCGCGCAGGCTTGTTTGCTCGAAGTGATGGGCATCGTCGCCAAGCTGCCCTCGGGCTATCAGCGCGATCTGCAGCTGATCAAGGTGCCGTTGTTCCGTGGCATCGATCTGTGTCTGGACACGCTGGGCATTCTGCCGTCGGCGCTGGCGGGCGTGACCTTCCGCAAGGATCGCATCCGACTCGACCCGTCGATTCATGCGGCCGCGGAAGCGAATGAGCTGGTGGTCAAGGAAGGAATCTCTTTCCGCGAAGCCTATCGCCGCATCGGCGACAAACTGCGTAAGAAATAACCATGTCCATCTGGTTCAAACCGTACAAACTCGAAGATCTCACCACGCGCATCGGCATGGCGGAGCATCTGGGCATCGAGTTCACCGAGCTCGGCCCGGATTATCTGCGCGGCCGCATGCCGGTGACTGACCGCACCCATCAGCCCGACGGCATCCTGCACGGCGGCGCATCGGTTGCTCTGGCGGAAACATTGGGCAGCTACGCGGCCATGTTGACGACCGACCCGAGCAAATATCGCTGCCTGGGCCAGGAGATCAACGCCAACCATATCCGCGGCGTCGCCAGCGGCTTCGTGATCGGCACCGCGCGCCCGGTTCATCTCGGGCGCCGCAGTCACGTCTGGGAAATTCGTATCACTGACGAGCGCGACAAGCTGGTGTGTATTTCCCGCCTGACCATGGCGGTGATCGAGATCGATCAGAAAGCGTAATCGGCCTCGAATTCGCTCGAAGCTGTCATGGATGACCCATGCCCGGGAAGGGTCCTTTATAATGCGCGGATGAAATCCTCCACGCGCACATTCGGGCTGGCCTTTGTATTGTTCAGCCTGGTGGGTTGCGGGCTGAAAGGTCCGCTGTATTTGCCCGACGACAAGGCCCAGGAAGTGCCCGCCACGACGTCCGAGCCGGCGCTGGAAGGAAGCAAGGTTCGGGTGCTGCAGCCCGCGCCCCAGTCGCAAAAGAGAGATCGCGCACAGCCTCAGCGCACCGATCCGTCGGCGCCCAGTCAATCGCAGCCGCCGCCGGTGTCGCCGCCCGATCCGGATCGTCCCGCCACCACCCCACCGCCGCAGGCGGATCAGTAATGGCAGCACAACGCAAGCTCGTCCTGGTGGACGGCTCAGGTTATTTGTATCGCGCCTTCCACGCGCTGCCGCCGCTGACCAACTCGCGTGGCGAGCCGACGGGCGCGGTGCTCGGCGTGCTCAACATGCTGCAGAAACTGCGCAAGGAAGAGTCGCCGGATCTGATCGCCGTCGTGTTCGATGCGCCGGGCAAAACGTTTCGTGACGAACTGTTCGAAGCGTACAAAGCGACGCGCACACCGATGCCCGACGATCTGCGCTCGCAGCTGCAGCCCTTGCTCGACAGCGTTCGCGCCATGGGTCTGCCGTTACTGCGTGTCGAAGGCGTCGAAGCCGATGACGTGATCGGCACTTTGGCCTGTCAGGCCGCTGCGCTGGACTTCGATGTGATCATCTCCACCGGCGATAAGGATATGGCGCAGCTGGTGAATGAGCGCATCACGCTGGTCAACACGATGACCGGCTCGCGCCTGAATCGGGAAGGCGTGAAAACCAAGTTCGATGTTTATCCCGAACAGATCATCGACTACCTCGCGCTGGTCGGCGACACCTCCGACAACATTCCCGGCATTCCCAAAGTCGGCCCGAAGACCGCGGCGAAATGGCTCGGCGAATACGGCACGCTCGACAAGCTGGTGGAGAACGCCGCCGCCATCACCGGCAAGGTCGGCGAGAATCTGCGCAACGGCATGAAGGAGCTCGAGCTGTCGCGCAAGCTCGCGACCATCGACCTCAAGGTGAACCTGGAGCAGCCGTTCGAAACATTGCGCGTCGGCGAGCCCGATAAAGATCGGCTGAGAGAGCTGTTCACGCGCATGGAGTTTCGCGCACTGCTGAAGCAAATCGTCGGCGACGACGCTGGCGGTGCTCCGGCATCGTCCGCCGCGTCCAACGCTTCAGCAGAGCCGCCTGCCGAAGGCGCTCCGCCTCCACCGGTACCGCGCAGCTACGAAACGGTAACGACGGCCGCTGCGCTGGACACATGGATCGCGCAATTGAAATCAGCGAATGTGATGTCGCTGAATGTAGCGACGACGTCCGGCGGCTACATGCAAGCGGACATCGTCGGCATCGCGTTCAGCGTCGAGCCGGGTACGGTCGCTTATGTGCCGGTCGGTCACAACTATCCCGGCGCCCCCGAACAGTTGTCGCGCGATGCTGTATTGAAAGCACTGAAGCCTGTGCTCGAAGCCGAGCAACCGCTGAAGGTCGGTTACGACCTGAAGTACAAAGGTCACGTGCTCAAGCGCGCCGGCATCGAGCTGCGCGGCGATAAGTTCGACATCATGCTCGAGTCGTATGTATTAAACAGCACCGCGACCAAGCATGAGCTGGGGCCGATGTCACGTCGTTATCTCGGCATCGATCCGATTCCGTACGAAAGCGTCGCGGGCAAAGGCGCGAAGCAGATCGAGTTCAATCAAGTCTCGCTCGACACGGCCACGAGCTATGCGGCCGAGGAGGCAGACCTCGCTCTGCAGTTGCATCGCCTGATGTGGCCGCGGCTCGAAGCGCTGCCGCCGGTGAAGGAACTGTACGAAAACATCGAGCAGCCGTTGGTTCCGGTGCTGCTGAAGATGGAACAAGCAGGCGTGCTGCTCGATGGCGACTTGCTCCGCAAACAGAGCAATGAACTGGCCACCGGCATGCGCGAGATCGAAACGAAAGCGTACGCGGCCGCCGGCGGACAGTTCTCGCTGGAATCTCCCAAGCAGCTGCAGGACATCCTGTTCAACAAGCTGGGCCTGCCCGTCATTCGCAAGACGCCGACCGGTCAACCGTCGACGGCGGAAGACGTGCTCGAAGAGCTCGCCGCGAGTTATGAGCTGCCGAAGCTCATCATGGATTACCGCGCGTTCGCGAAGTTGAAATCCACCTACACGGACAAGCTGCCGCTGCAGATCAATCGCTCGACTCAGCGCGTGCACACTTGTTATCAGCAAGCGATCGCCGCGACCGGGCGCCTGTCCTCCGCCGATCCGAATCTGCAGAACATTCCGATCCGCACGCCGGAAGGCCGGCGTATTCGCCAGGCTTTCGTGGCCCCGAAGGGCTGGTGCATCGTCGCGGCCGATTATTCGCAGATCGAGCTGCGCATCATGGCGCATCTGTCCGGCGACGAAGGACTGCTGAAAGCTTTCAGCGAAGATCGCGACATCCATCTGGCAACCGCGGCCGAAGTGTTCGGCATGACGCTCGACACCGTGACCGCGGATCAGCGCCGCACGGCAAAGATGATCAATTTCGGTTTGATCTACGGCATGTCGGCGTTCGGCCTGGCGTTGCGGCTGGGCATCGAGCGCGGCACGGCGGCGCGTTACGTCGAGACGTATTTTCAACGTTATCCCGGCGTGCGTCGTTACATGGATGAAACACGTCAGCTCGCGCACGAGCGCGGCTATGTGGAAACCGTGTTCGGACGTCGTTTGTATCTCAACGATATCAATGCGCGTAACGCAGCTCTGCGCCAGGCCGCCGAGCGCGCCGCAATTAACGCACCGATGCAAGGCACGGCCGCGGATGTCATCAAGCGCGCCATGATCGAAGTCGATCGCTGGTTGTCGCATTCCAAGCTCGAAGCGCGCCTGCTCTTGCAGGTGCATGACGAACTTGTCTTCGAAGTGCGACGTGAGCTGGCGGACGATTTGATCGCCCACGTGCGCGAGCGGATGAGCGGTGCCGCCGAGTTGCGCGTGCCGCTGAAAGTGGATGCCGGCATCGGCGAAAACTGGGACGAAGCGCACTGATTGCTTCCAGTGCGCCGCGGCGCCCGCCGCCCCGCTCCTCTATTTCATTTCCGATTCAGGTTGATCGTGCATCCTGATGCAACCTGATGCCCTGTCCGACTATTTCAGTAGTCAGTCGTCCATCAGTCATTTGTTACAAAGGACCTAAATCCATGCGTAAAGCAATTCTGGCCACCGCATTGTTGCTGGCGAGCACAGCCTCGATGGCCGCTGACAACGGCATCTATCTCGGTGCCAGCCTCGGCGATGCCAACGTCGACATCGAGCAGGGCGTGCTGCAGGTGGACGAGAGCGATACCGGCTTCAAGATCATTGCCGGCATTCGTCCTTTGGACTGGTTCGGCATCGAGGCCAGCTATGTGAATTTCGGCGAGCCCGAGCGCAACGGCTTCACTGTCGAGACCGACGGCATCAGCGGTTTCGGCGTGTTTTTCCTGCCGGTCGGGCCGGTCGATGTGTTCGCCAAAGGCGGCGTGATCAGCTCCGACACCGATTTCAAACAAAAGAACGTCGGCAGCTTTTTCCGGGACGACGGCACCGACTTCGCGTACGGCGTCGGCGTGCAGTTCCGCCTGCTCAGCCTCGGCGTTCGCGCCGAGTATGAGAAGTTCGAGATCGACAATTTGAAGGACGCCAACATGCTCTCGATCGGCGTCACCTACACGTTCCTGTAAACAACGGAGCCTTATCCCACGCGTTTGCCCCTTCGTTGGCTGTCATTGCCAATTGCGCTGTGCGCGGCGAGCCCCGCCGCGTTCGCGCGCGACCCTGCTTTGGCGGGCCCTTATTTCGGCGGGTCAATCGGCGACTCGACCGTGCAGTTCAAGGACGACGAGACGCGCGAGGAGTTCGACGCCGACGACACCGGCTTCAAGGTGATCGCTGGCTACCGGATCATCGACTGGGTCGCCGTCGAGCTGAACTACACCGACTTCGGCAAGCCGGTGGACCGCATCTTCGGCGTCGACCTCCAGGCCGACTATTCGGCGGTCTCAGTCAGCGCGCTGGGCATGCTGCCCCTGGGCAGCAACTTCGACCTGTTCGGACGGCTGGGCGTTGCCCGGCTCGATGCCGATTTTTCTGCGCGCGGCTTCGCCGGTTCCGACAGCGAGAAGACCACCGAGCCTCTGATCGGCATCGGCGCGCAATTTCGCGCCAATAACCTGGCGATCCGGATCGAATATGAGGGCATCCTGCTCGATGCCAGCAATCGCGACGACGACGACTGGTGGGATAACTGGAACGACGATGACTGGGACAGCAATGACGACGACAGCGACTGGTTGAGCATGCTGTCGCTCGGGTTCACCTATAAGTTCGGCGGCCCGGGACGGTAAGTTCAGAATGAATTGGTCAGGCCAATTTGTTGTATGTGTGCCACAAAAGCCACAGAAACGGCGCCTGCCAAGGCTTCTGCCTGTGGTCTTCCAGTCGCAACTAAATTGCGGTTAACCGCATGAAAGAATAAAGATTTTTTCACACGAAACGGGTGAAAAAGTCGCGGAACTTTCGCCCCCGGCGGGCGTCATAATTCCCGAGCGTCGGCCAGGACGCTCCCGTTCGCTGACCTCCCTGAGTGAACGGTAACCCGGTCCATCCCCATGCCGGGTAATACTGCCCCGGTGGCTCCAGAAGTCGCCGGGGTTCTTTTTTTCTGGAGACCGGAAAGTTTGCCGTTCAGGTCGGCTCATAACGCAGCAGCCCTTTCTATTGCGGCTCCGCCGCCCCTCTCCCCGAAGTGCCAAAATTTGCGGCTTCGCCGCCTGTCCCGGAGCGTGCTGAGCCCTCCGGTCCGCGCCAGGAATGACCATAAAGGTGGCGAGGCCCCCGGGTCACTCCCAGGTCGGCCGCGAAGCGGCGCGACCGTCCGCGACAGCGGCTCCGATCCTCCGGGCCGGCGCGAAGACCCTGAATTAAATCTCTGTGGTGTCCGAAGCGCGCTGGGCTCTCCCGGCCAGCATCTTCAGCACCTCTTTGCGCGCCTCATCCACGCCCGTCTTATTCACAGCAGAGAACAGCTGCGCCGTGACGCCATCGCCGACCGAGGTGCGCACTTTCTTCAGAGTGGCCATCGACTCGCCGCGGCCGAGCTTATCGGCCTTGGTCAGTAACAAATGCACGGGCAAGCTCTGCGCGCCCGTCCATTCCAGCATCTGCAAGTCGAAGTCCGTCAGGGGATGCCGTGAGTCCATCACGATGACCACCCCGCCCAACGACTCGCGGGTTTCCACATAGCGCTCCATCAGCTGCCGCCAGTGATCGCGCATTTTCTCGGGCACTTTTGCGTATCCGTACCCCGGCAGGTCGGCCAGCCGCTGGCGGTCGTTGAGCGCGAAGAAGTTGATCAGCTGCGTGCGCCCCGGCGTCTTACTGGTCCGCGCGAGGTCTTTGCGGCCGGTAATGGCATTCAGCGCACTGGACTTGCCCGCATTGGAACGGCCGGCGAACGCGACTTCCGCGCCGACGTCGGCGGGGAACTGGTGCGGTTGCCAGGAGCTGGTGAGGAACTCGACGGGCGGGAACTGTGGCATGAGTTGAACTGTATACGCGCGAATGCTGTAGGAGGCTGGCAGGCAGGCCGTATCGCTAGTGTACAATTCCGCGCCTTTTGGCCAGCCGCCGCTACCGGAGTTGCGAATAATGAAGTTTCAGTCGATGGTCCTGCTCACCGTTCTGTGCGGCCTGCAGGCGGGCGTTAGCTTCGGTGCCGAACCGGCGGTCGCGGGCTCGGCCGAGAAAGGCCAGGCGAAAGCCGCGCCGTGTGTCGCCTGTCACGGTGTCAACGGCAACAGCGTGAACCCCGAATGGCCGAACCTGGCCGGCCAGCATGAGAGCTACATCAAGCGCCAGCTGACCGCGTTCAAGAACGACCAGCGCCAGAACCCGCTCATGACCCCGATGGCCAAGCCGCTCTCGGACGAGGACATGGCCGATATCGGCGCGTTCTTCTCCTCGCAGAAGTCCACCGGTACGCTCGAAGCCGAGCCGTCGAAGGTGGCGCTGGGGCAGAAGCTGTTCCGCGGCGGCGATCCGGCCAAGGGCCTCGCGGCCTGCCAGTCCTGCCACGGTCCGACCGGCGCGGGTAACCCGGCTGCCGGCTACGCGCAGATCAAGGGCCAGCACGCCACGTACACGATCAATCAGCTGAAAGCGTATCGCTCGGGAACACGCCAGACCGATCCGAATCAAATGATGCGCAACGTGGCCTCGCAGCTGACCGACGAACAAATCGACGCGGTCGCTGCCTACATCCAAGGCCTGCGTTAATCGAACTGGATCTTGCGGTCTGTCGCGGTCTCAATTGCTCGGAACGAACGCATGAACAAACTCGCTGCCCTGCTCTCGACCTTGGTTCTGCTCGCAGCCTGCGGTAAGCAGGAACCCGCGCCCAGCGCGCCGCCCGCCGCGGCCCCCGCCACGGAGCAACCTGCGACACCGGCAGCACCGGCGGCCGAGGGTGGAGCAGCGACGACCGACCAGGCTGCAGCCGATCAGGCTGCGACCGCCGCGCCGGCCGAAACCGTCAGCGAGATGGACGACGCCCCGCCGGCGACCGAGCAGCAGCAGACGGCTTCGACCACCCAGCCGCAGCTGAAGCTGGGCGGCTCGGTGGGCGGCGCGCCGACCTCCTCGAAGTTCAAAGAAGGCACCAACTACACCAAGATCGTGCCGGCGCAGCCCACCAACGCGGCGCCTGGCAAGGTCGAAGTGACCGAGGTGTTCTGGTACGGCTGCGGCCACTGCTTCGCGCTCGATCCGGCAATCGAAGCGTGGAAGGCGAAGGGCAAGCCGGCGTACGTCGACTTCAATCGCGTGCCGGCGATGTGGAACGAAGGCACCCGCCTGCATGCGCGGATCTTTTACACCGCTGAAGTGCTGGGCAAGCTCGAAGACCTGCACACGCTGATCTTCCGCGAGATCCACGTGAACGGTAATCAGCTGAACAACGTCGACAAGATCGCCGCGTTCTTCGCCCAGCATGGCGTGAGCAAGGACAAGTTCACCGAGACGTTCTCGTCGTTCGCGGTGGAGTCCAAGCTGCAGCGCGCGGACTTCCTCAACAAGCGCTATCGCATCGACTCCGTGCCGACGGTCGTCGTCAACGGCAAGTTCAGCACCGACGTCAGCAAGGCTGGCGGCGAAGACAAGCTGTTCCCGTTGATCGAAGAGCTGGCCGCTCACGAGCATGGTGGCTGATCTCGAGCGACACGCCCGGCGGCAGCTGCAGTGCTGAACATCTTCGTCCCGACAGCTTCCGGCCTGACCAAGGTCAAGGCGGGCACGGGCGACGACGGGCCGCCGATTCCGACCCAGGCGGTGTGGATCGACCTGCTCGAGCCCACCGTCGAAGAAGAAAAGCTGGTCGAAGCCTCGTTCGGCATCGAAGTGCCGACCCGCGAGGAAATGAAAGAGATCGAGACCTCGAACCGGCTGTACGAGGATAACGGCGCGCTCTACATGACCACGACGGTCGCCGCGCAACTCGACACCGATCGACCGATCAGCACGGCGGTGACGTTCATCCTCGCCGGCAACCGGCTCATCACCAACCGCTACCTCGACACCAAGCCGTTTCAGCAGTTCATCACTTACGCGGGCAAGCATCCGGCGTCGTGCACCAACGCAGTGACCGTGCTCGCGGGCTTGATGGAAGCATTCATCGAGCGCATCGCCGACGTGCTCGAGCGAGTCGGCGCCAGTTTGGACGGTGTTTCCAGCAATATCTTCGCGCGCAACGGGAACGGTCAGCCGACCAGCAACGACCTGCGCGCCATGATCGAGCGCATCGGCTTCAACGGCGAGCTCAACTCGAAGGGCCGAGAGAGCTTGGTCAGCTTGGGACGCTTGCTGATGTTCGTACAGCAGTCGGTGCCGGGCATCAGCGCCGAGCAGCGCGACCGCTTTCATTCCATCAGCCGCGACGTGCTGTCACTCTCCGACCACGCCTCGTTCCTGGGCTCGAAAGTTTCGTTCCTGCTGGAAGCGACGCTCGGCCTGATCAACGTCGAGCAGAACAACATCATCAAGATCTTCTCGGTCGCGGCCGTGCTGTTCCTGCCGCCGACTTTGATCGCCAGCATCTACGGCATGAACTATCACCTGTTGCCGGACCTGCCGGGCAAGTACAGCAACTTCTTCTTTTCCATCGGGCTGATGATCGCTTCGATGGGTGTCACTTATTGGTTGTTCAAACGCAAAGGTTGGTTGTAGATGGCTCACAACATCACCAGCATGGCGCTGTTCTGCGATTTCGAGAACATCGCGCTCGGTGTGCGTGACGCGCAGTACGCCAAGTTCGACATCGACCGCGTGCTCGAGCGCCTGCTGCTCAAGGGCAGCATCGTCGTGAAGAAGGCCTACTGCGACTGGGATCGCTACAAGGACTTCAAGAAGCCCATGCACGAGGCGTCGTTCGAGCTGATCGAGATCCCGCACGTGAAGATCTCGGGCAAGAACTCCGCCGACATCCGCCTGGTCGTGGACGCGCTGGATCTTTGCTACACCAAGGCGCACGTCGACACCTTCGTCATCATCAGCGGCGACTCGGATTTCTCGCCGCTGGTCAGCAAGCTGCGAGAAAACAATAAGACCGTGATCGGCGTGGGCGTGAAGTCATCCACGTCCGATCTACTGATCGCCAACTGCGACGAGTTCATTTTCTACGACGATCTGGTGCGGCAGGAAGAAAAGAAGCGCCATCAGCGGGCGCGTCGCAAACCCGCCGCCAAGCCCTCGACCGCCGCGGCCGGCGCCGCCGGCACGGCAGAAACACCGAAGGCCGCGAAGCCGGAAACGACCGAGGAAGATCGCAAGCAACAGGCTTTCGATCTGGTGCTCGACACCATCGATGCGCTCGGCGAGGAGCGCGATCAGGACGAGAAGATCTGGGGCTCCATGGTCAAACAGACCTTGAAGCGCCGGAATCCCGGCTTCAACGAAAGTTATTTCGGCTTCCGCACCTTCAGCGATCTGCTCGAAGAGGCGCAGCAGCGCAAGCTGCTGACCTTGGAGCCGGATCAGAAGTCCGGCGGCTACATCATTCGCCGGGCACCGCGGCCGGAATAACCAGATCGGCCACGATCGGCAGATGATCCGAGCCGAGCGACGGTCCCACCGCGGTGGTCACGCTGCGCCAGTGTCGTGACATCAAACAATGATCGATGCGTATGCCGACCGGCGCGAACTGCGCTGGCCAGCTGCGCGCCAGCCCGAAGCCGAGCGCGGCGTCGTGCAGCCCCGATTCCTCCAGCGCGTCGCTGAAATATTCCGACCAGGGCGTGAGATTGAAATCGCCCGCGACCAGCAGCGGTCCGCGTTGCGCCTTGCTCAAGGCCACCAGCGAATTCAGCTCCTGATTGCGATACTCGGAATTGTTCGGGCCCATCGGCCACATCAAATGCACGCCGAGCACGGTCACCGGCGTGCCGCGCCAATCCAGCATCATTCGTGAAGCCACGACCGATCCGCTCCGCGACAGCGGTACGGATTCAGCCGACAGCACCGGCCACTTGGTAAACACCGCCGAGCCCATGCGGCTGGTGTCCATGTGATAGTGGGGATACGTCGGCAGCAGCGGCAACAACTGTTCCGCCTGCGGCTGGGTCAGCTCGAGCAAGACCACCGCGTCCGCTTGTGATTTCTCGATGTACTCCGCGACGCGTGCCATGTCGCGATTTCGGAACCAGACATTGAACGATACGAGCCGGAATGCTTCTTCGGGTGTGGTGGTCGCGACGGCGACCTGCACGGGCTCGCTGGCGATATAAGGAAGCAGCGGCACGACGCTGACTCCGAAGCCCGCCGCGGCAACGACAGCAATCGAGAACCGTCGCAACACCATCAGCACGCAGGCGAGCACGACAAACAGGGCCGCGTACTGCACGCGAAAGTGAGCAAACAAATCGAACGGCCACGCGACCTGGCCGAGCAGAGCTGCCAGCAAACACAGCCAGACGCCGGCTGTGCCGAGAATCGCGAGCTTATGAGTGAGACGTAGGAATGCTGGACGGAACAAGTCGAATGCTTACATCAATGCCTTGGCGGACACGCGAGGCACGGCGGCGCGGCCAGTGGCGGTGGCATAAAACAAATCCATCGTGCGAATCCCTTTAACACGACGCGTCGAGCGCCGCACTTCGCGCAACAGCTTCAACAGCAACTGCTCATTGGCGCGACGGCCGCCGCTCGCAAATTCAGAGGTGATGCCGATGTGAACGACGGTGACATGTTCGACGTCCTGGCGGGCGTACACGGCGACGCCGACCGGGCGGCCCGTGTCCATGTCGATGGCGAACAGCGACTGCACTTCCGGCAGACCTTTCATATGGATCCGCAGCCGGTCGCGATCGGCGACGATCTCCGGCGCACCGAATTTCTCGATGGCGTCGGCGATGCAGGCACTGACCCGCTCCTGGCAGTCATTGAAGAACAACAGCGCTTCCAGCGCCGCTTTATGCGCTACGGGCACGTGCGATTTGAATTCTATTTTGCTCATGACCCTACGGCGTTCTAAAACGAATGACGACCCCGGGCGGCAAGCTGAACGGCAGGCGTTGTCCATCGCGAGGAGCGCATCATGAGCGGCGGCCACGGCCTTGTCGAGCGTCCCAGGTTACCTATCGCGGTGCGTAACTGCTTGCATCGGCGGCGAAAACCCCCGGTTGTCGCATAAACGCGCCATTGACTTAACCCCACCCCTCCAGGCAAAACTGTCTGCTGCAGCGCCTTCGGCCAAGTACCGGGGGCGCGCTGTTGCAGTCATGTCACATCAGCGGGCCGAGCCCACCGCACGCTTTACAAGCGGGCCCTACGACGGGTCCGGCAGTAGGTTTCAGCCTTTCCGGTAGTAAGACGAGCGGGATTCGCGCAGTCCACTGCGTGAAACTTTGAACTGGTGCAAGTTTTCGTCATTTAAAAACGGGAACTGAGTCGAGCGACAGTCAAAGTGCTTATTGTCAGATTAGATACTCGTTCATCAGGGAGCGGAAAGCCGCGGTCTGGGAAGACATCACCTCGCGATATGCGGGGCTGAAGGGGCGGGTTTCTGCATATTCCGGCTTGAGGGCAGGTAGGTCTGCGTTCAGCGCAGGCGACCAAGGGGAAAAGACATGGGAATTCTTGATCTGGGTCGGTACAAAGGAATCGTGTTCGCGATCACCGGCTTCCTGGTGTTCATCGCCATCATCCTGGCGGTCAACCACGGCAAGGCCGGCCAGTTCTCGGACAACGTCGCGGGCGTGCGCTTCCTGGAGAACCAGGCGGTCCAGCCGCACGCGGTGTATGACGCCAGCGTGCAACTGGCGCAACGCCTGCAAAACGGCGAAAAGATCGACGAAGCCCTGGAGAGCCTGCGCAAGGCGGCCACCACCTTCGATCGCTCCCTGAACAGCCTCGCCAATGGCGGCATGATCACGGACAGCTCCGGCGACATCATCGTGTTGCCGTCGATGACCGAGCCCGAAGCGGTCGCGCAGCTGAAGAACGGCAGCAAGCTGTGGGACGGCTACAAGGCCAAGCTCGATCCCATCCTGCGCTTCTCCGGCTCGCCGTACGTGACCACGCAGCCGGCCCCTGCCCCCGCGCCGGCCCCGGCCGCGAACGGCAAGAATGCAGCTCCCGCGGTTGCCGCTCCCCCGGCGGCGCCGACGATTCAGCTCAGCCCGCGCGGCCGTCGCCTGCAGACGGCGCTCAACGATCTCACTGGGTACGGCAACACCGTCCATGGCCAGCTCTCCAAGGTGCTGACCGACCTGTCGACCCAGGTCGAGGCCCATAGCCGTAAACAGACCGACACCCTGCGTTACATCCAGATCGGCGGCATGGTCGCGGCCTTGCTGCTGCTCGGCGCGATCTTCCTGTTCTTCGCCCGTAACCTGCGCAAGGACGAAGCCTCGTCCAACCGTCAGCGCAAGGAAACGCAGGACATTCTGCGCACCGTGAACGAAGGCCTGTTCCTGCTGGACAAGGACCTGAAGCTCGGCAGCGAGCGCTCCATGGCGCTCAACGCCATCTTCCGCCGCGAAGACTTCCTGGACCTGACCTTCGACAAGCTGCTCAAGGACATCGTCCCCGAAAAGACCCTGCGCACGGCGATGGACTACGTCGCCCTGCTGTGGGGCGAGCGGGTCAACGAGAAGCTGGTGAAGACCATCAATCCGTTGAACGAAGTCGAAGTGCATTTCGACAACCCGGCCGGCGGCTTCGACACCCACTTCCTGGAATTCGACTTCAACCGCGTGAAATCGGAAGGCTCGCTGTCCCACCTGCTGGTGACGGTGAACGACGTGACCAAGCGCGTGATGTTGTCGCGCGAGCTGCAGGAATCCCAGGAAAAGGCGCAGGCCCAGCTGGACCTGTTGTTGCGCATCCTGCACGTGGAGCCGGACAGCCTGACCAGCTTCCTGACCGACGCCGACGTGTCGTTGAAGATGGTGAACTCCATCCTCAAGGAGCCGGCGCGCGAAGAATCGGCGTTCCGCGCCAAGATCGACGGCATCTACCGTCAGGTGCACGCGGTCAAGGGCGAAGCGGCGGCGCTGGGCCTGAAGACCGTCGAACAGCGCGCCCACGCGTTCGAAGAATCCCTCAACGACTTGAAGGGCCGGCAGTCGCTGTCGGGTAGCGACTTCCTGCCGCTGGTCGTGAAACTGGACGATCTGTTCAACCACCTCGCCCAGGTGCGCGAGATGTTGAGCCGACTGGTCGATCTGCATCACGCCATCGCCAGCCGTCGGACCGCCGGCAGCGAAGTCGGCGCGGAGAAGGTGGATCAGTGGCTGGCCGGTCAGGATCAGACTCAGATCACCAAGGCCATCGTCGCTCCGCCGGATCTCGGCGAGACCACCGGCGCGGTCGGCGGTCTGGAACGCACGCTCGAAGACCTCGCAGCCCGCGTCGCCAGCAGCCAGTCCAAGCAGGTCAACCTGCGTTGCGCCGGCCTGGAAGGCGTGCCCGAGACGTATCGTCGGGCGGTCAAAGACATCACCATTCAATTGGTCCGCAACGCCGTCGTGCACGGGATCGAAGAGCCGGGCGAGCGCGCCAAGGCCAACAAGGCCGCGGCGGGCGCCCTGGCTGTTGAGTTCACACCGCGCGGCACCGACGGTTACGAGCTGATCGTCCAGGACGACGGCCGGGGCTTGCAGCTGGAGCGGATCAAGGAAGTCGCAGTGGAGCGCGGCCTGATCACCCCGGCGCAGGCCGCGATGCTCGACCCGCGCCAGACCATGGCGTTGATTTTCCGCCCCGGCTTCTCGACGGCGGATCGCGTCACCACCGACGCCGGCCGTGGCGCCGGCATGGACCTGGTGCGCATCCTGGTCGCCGAGCTCGGCGGCCGCGTCGGCCTGGCCTCGGCCGGCGGCAAGTTCTCGAAGTTCAAGATCTGGCTACCCGCGACCCAAAGCGCGGTAGCCGCCTGATGCCCCTTATGTAGACGGACCGAACGACTTCGCCCTGGAATACTGAAGACTAAGAGGGACTGTAATGGCGAGCGCCAATGCCAAGGCTGCACCGTTGACGAACGGGAAGCTCAAGCTCATGATTTGTGACGATTCGAACATAATTCGCCGCAAGATCGAGCGAGAACTGCAGATCGAGCGTCTGCAGGTCATCGCCACCGCGGCGAATGGCAAGCAGGCCGTCGAGGCCTTCCGCAAGGAGCCGGCCGACGTCGTCACCATGGACATCACGATGCCCGAGATGGATGGCATCGAATGCGTCGAGAACCTGGTGAAGATCAAGCCGGACGTTCTCATCCTGGTGATTTCGGCGCTCTCCGACAAGGCCACCGCCATCGAAGCATTGAAGAAGGGCGCCAATGGCTTTCTATGCAAACCATTCACAGATCGCCAGCTGACGGAAGCGCTGGAAGAGCTGTTGAGGGGCGCCGGCAATGATGACTAAAGTTGAATTGGAAACGTTCGTCGAAGGAACGACGCACTACTTCGCGACCGCGGCCAACCAGCCCGCTTCGGTCGGTTCGCCCTATATCGTGCAGGAAGGCAAGCCCACGATTCAGGAGTTCACCGGTCTGATTTCGATCGCCGGCAAGCGTCGCGGTATTGTTTATTTCACGGCGTCACGGCCGATGCTCACGGTCATGCTGATGCGCATGGGCGAGACCGAGCTGACCCAGGAGAACATGTGCGACCTGGTGGGCGAAGTCGCCAACACCATCTCCGGCAACGCCCGCCGCGATTTCGGTAAGGACTTCATGATCTCGGTGCCGACCGTCGTGGCCGGCGAGCCCGAGAAGATCGTCACCCCCGACAACATCCGCTCCTTCGTCATCCCGATCAATTGGCGCAGTCATTCTGCGCAGCTGGTCGTGTGTCTCGAATGAGGGTGCTGAAACGAGGATGACGTGCCCAGTACGCGGCCCGATGACTTTCTCAACACGGTCCGCACCACTGCGGCGCGGCCGGGTCAGGTCATTGATGTCGTCATACTGACGTCCGACGCGAGCTTGCTCGAAGCCCTGCGCAGCTCCGCAGGGTCCGAGCACGCTCTCTGGGATGTTCCTTCCGCCGATGCTGCCGTCGACTATCTGGTCGGCGGCCGCTGCGACGTGCTCATCGCCGACCTCGGCTCGCTCCACGGCGACGTGGCGTCGTTGCTGGAACGTTTGCAGATGCAGTTCCCCGAGCTGATCTTCATGGCCATCGGCCGGCGTGAGGACGAAGGCACGGTCGCGTCGTTACTCAGCACCGGCCGGATCTATCGTTATCTGCACAAGCCCATCTCGCCGGGCCGTGCCTTTCAGTTTTTGAATGCGGCCACGCGCCGCTACAACGAGCAGCGCGATGGCACTCCCGTCGCTTTGCAGACGGTGCGCACGATCGCTCGCAAGCGGCCGTATCTTGGCAAAGCCATCGCGGCCGGCTCGGGCGTTCTCGCCGCCGTCGTGGCCTTCGCGATCTGGTGGCATTCACGCGATCAAGGCTTGCCCGCAACCTTGCAGACCACGCATGTCGGTGAAACTTCCGTCGAAGATCAAGTGAAGTCCAAGCTGGGCAGCGCGCAGATCGCGTATCTCAGCGGCCGTCTCATCGATCCTCGCGGCGATAACGCGCTCCAGTATTACCGGGATGTGTTGACGCTCGACGCGCAGAACGCCGAAGCCAAAGCGGGCATGCAGAAGGTCATCGACACGCTCGAGCAACGCGTCGTCAAAGCGCTGGAAGAGCGGAATGCGTCTCGCGGTGTGACTGCCTGGACAGCATTGCAACGAGCCACCCCGAATCATCCGGAGCTCGAATCTCTGCGAGCGCAATTATTAGCGCTGTCTCGTGCAGCCCCCAAAACGCAAGCGATCCTTGCGAGTAATACTCGGCCGACCGCCCCGGCGAGCACTCAGCCTGGCGCGAATATCACATCCCCGGCCGGCTCGGACGCAACGCCCGCAACCAGCACGGCGCGCAACGTCAATGCTTCGGCCCCGGTCGATTCAGAGGCCGAGCGCCTCGCGGCGGCAGCCGCCGAGCGCGAGTTAGAAGACGCAATCGCACGTGAGCTTGCCGAGCAAGAGGCGGCCGCAAATGCACCTGCTGCCGAGCAGGTCGCCGAAACAAACGCTGCTGGGGCATCGGCAGGCGCTGCGCCAGCGGCCGCGGCGCCGGCGCCCGAGCCGCAGGGTCCTTCGATAGCTGAGCAAGTCGCCGCCGTCAGCGCGCTTCGTGAGCGCGGCGCTCTGATCTCTCCTGCGGGCAACAACGCCTTCGACAGCGTGATGTCACTTCGCGAGCGTTATCCGGAGGCGGAGGAAGTGCGCGGCGAGCAGCAGCGTCTCTCCTCCATTCTGTTGGATCGCGCTCGTACCGCGCTGGCCGCCAACAACATCGACGAAGCCTCGACGCTGATCAGCCGAGCCAATGTGTTGACCCCGGATATCCAAGCCGTTCGCACGCTCCAGGAACAATTGTTCCTTGCTCAAGAACAGCGTGACTTCACCAAGAACGTCGCGCAAGCCGCCTCGTTGAAGCGCGTGCGTGAAGTGCCGCCGGTTTATCCAAGAGACGCACAGCGCGCCGGCACCGAGGGTTGGGTGCAAGTCGAATTCACGATCTCCGCCGACGGTAGTACTCAAGACCTGCAGGTTCGCGACTCCGCACCCAAGCAGGTTTTCGACAAGGCCGCGCTCGACTCCGTGAGCAAGTGGCGCTTCGAGCCCATTCGCAAGAACGGCGCGCCCGTGGCCCAGCGCGCCGTGTTGCAAGTCAGGTTCGTGCTCAATAACTAACCAGGCCGATCTGCTCAAGCAGCCTCTCTGCTTCGATCAAGGCAGGCCGGCGTCACCTACGGCGCGAGGTCCGGCTCGCGCAGCGCTGGCGTCTTCACCACTGTCCTGTCGCTCAGCGGGCGGGCTCACCTTCGACTTGTAACTTCTCTTTGTCTTCGAAGCGACGGCCCAGCCAGTAACCGAGCAGCCCCCACAGCGCGGCGACCGCAGCGCCAAGCCAGGCCACGGCGGCGATACCGAAGCCTGCGCCCGCGACCCAATTGTTCAACTGAGCGGACAACGCATCGGCGCCGCGATACACGGGCACGTCGACGGTGTTCTTGGCTTTGTACTTTGTTTCTTTGTCGAGCGGGCTCCACAACATCTCGCGACCCGGCCGCACGAACGCATACTCCATCGCGCGACGACCGATCACGACCATCGTCAGCACCGCGAACGAGCCAGAGAGCGCCAACCCGGCGAACGCAAAGATCATGATCACCGGCACGAAGGTGATCAGTGCCTTCACCCCGAACTTCTCGGCGATGCGACCGGTCAGGAAAATCTGCGACGCCACCGTCAGTGCCTGCACGATCCAGTCGAAGCGCGCGAAGATCTGAGTGCGGTTCTTCAGGTCGGGGAAATGTTCCTCGACCAGGCGCAGCTGCTCGAAGTACAGCAGCGTGTTCACGCAGGAAATGCCCACCACGAACAGCGCGATGCCAAGCACATAAGGCGAGCGAAGGATGATGGTCACGCCCGCAAATGGATTGCCACCGATGGGGCGATCGTCGGCCTTGTTCGTGGCATCGGTGCGGCCGGACCATACGTTGAGCAGGACGCGTTGACAGAAAATCGCGGCGACGAACAACGCCGCGCCGAAGAACAACACGCCGCTGTTGCCAATGTGAGGCACAGCGAGATCCGATATGAACGGCCCCATCAACGCGCCCGCGCTACCGCCCGCAGCGATGACGCCGAACAACCGTTTGGTCTGGTTCCTGTCGAACAGCTCGAGCAGGAAACTCCAGAACACCGACAGCAGGAACAAGTTGACCACGCTGATGAACACGTAGAAGAACTTGCCCGCGTTCAAGTTGATCTCATCGCCGCGCAACGACAGCCCGGTGATCACCAGCACGATGGCGACGATGCCATAGGCCGCCGGCAGGAACACGCTACGGCGGAAGCGCGCGACCACCTCGCCATAGATGGGAATGATCAATATCGAAACGATGGAGGTGACGATCCAGATATCGGCCAGCTTGTCGCGACCAATGATGGTGCCGATGGTCTCGCGCACCGGGCGCACCGAGAAATAGCCGCTCCACATGAAAAAGAACAAAAAGAACGCGGCCACCACCGCCCCGGTCTCCGCCGGCTGGATCGGTGCCAGGCGTGACAGCAATCGGGCGAACGGCGACGGCGGCGAGTGAGCGGGCGTGTTCATGATTGTTATTTATAGTTGTGAGGTTACATCGGTGTGGCGGGCTCGACGGTGCCGTACTTCTTCAGCACCTCGTTGACCTGCTTGGCATCGCCGACGGCGACGATCTGCAAGTGGTCGCGGTCGTAATATTTCTTCGCGACCCGTTGAATGTCGGCGGGCGTGATGGCCGCCACGCGTTGCGGGTAAGTGTCCCAGTAGTCCGCCGGCAATTTATAGATTTTCTGAGTCGCCAGATTGCCCATGAGCGACGCCGGCGAGTCCAGCGACAGCGCGAACCGACCGATCAACGCGCGCCGCGCATTGGTCAGCTCCACCTCGGACACCGGCTCATTGGCAATGCGTTGCAGCTCCAGATTGAGCTCGTGCATCGCGCCCTCGGTCACCTCAGTGCGCACGTCGGTAGTCGCGACCACCACGCCGGGGAACGTGGTTCCCGTAAATGAGCTATAGACTCCGTACGTGTAACCCTTGTCCTCTCTGAGGTTCATGAACAAGCGCGAAGCGGGACCGCCGCCGAGGATGTGGTTCATCACCAGCACGGCGAAGTAATCGTCGCTGTTTCTTTCGATACCGATCGAGCCGACCCACAACGACGTCTGTACCGAGCCGGGCCGGTCGACCAGCAGCACGCGCGCCTTCTCCGGCCCCTTGGGCTGCGCCAGCGACACCTTGCTCAAATCGGCCTTGCTCCAGTCGCCGAAATGACGCTCCAGTTTCTCGACCAGATCTTTCAGCGAGATGTCGCCATGGGCGATCAGAAACGCATTGTTCGGTCGATAGCGCGCGGCATGGAACGTGGCGAGATCGGCGCTGGTCAGTCCTTTGATAACTGCCTCGCTCGGCACCACCAGCGCGCCGGGATGCTCGCCGTAGATCGCACGCATGAACTGTTCCTGCGCTTGAAAGCCAGGATTGGCCCGCTGGATCTGCAGCTGAGCGAGGAAGCGCGCACGAAACTTGTCGAGCTCGGCCGCCGGAAAGATGGGATTGCGAATGACGTCGGCCGCAATCGCCAGCGTGGGCTCGACGTTATCGCTCAGGCCCGTGACCGAAACGACACTCTCGCCCGAAGCGGGCCCCGCACTCGACGAGAGACCGGCGCCCAGCGTCGCGAGCTGTTCGGCGATCTCACGGCTCGAACGTTTCTTCGTTCCCTCGCGCAGCAGGCTCGCGGTGACCATCGCGACACCGCGCTTGTCCGCGGGATCGGCCAGGCCGCCGCCGTTGAAATACACCTGCATGGAGAACGTCGGCAGTTTGTGATCTTCCAGCAGCGAGACGCGCAACCCGTTCTTCAGCACCGCTTCCTGCGGCTTCGGCAATTGCACTCGCAGGGTCTGAGGATTGACCGGCACCTTGCCTTTCAACTCGACGCCCTTGGTGGAAGCGCCGGCCGGAGCGGATTGGCCAGGCGCCTGCGCGGACGCTTGCATGAACACCAGCGCCGACAGCAGCGCGAGCACGGTTTTCTTCTGGGTGAGTTTGTTCATGGCGCGCTCGCTTACGGGCCCGGTGCAGTCGGTGCGGCCGGCGCAGGCAGCGTGGTCAACACAGTCCGCCCCGTGGTGATCAGATATTTCCTCGCGACCCGCTGCACGTCGGCGCGGGTCACTGCATCGATCTTCTGCAGCCGCGTGTTGATCAGGTTCGGATCTTTGAAAAGGATGGTGTAGCTGCCGAGAATGTTCGCGCGATTCTGCGCGCTGCGAATACTTTGCAGATAACCCAACCGCGTGGCGTTACGCGCCTTCTGCAACTCCCAGTCGGCGATGGGCTCTTCGCTGATGCGCTTGATCTCTTCGTAAATCGCCGCTTCGACGACCTCCGGCTTTTGATCGGGCCGCACCGTGGCGGTGATGTAGAAACCGCCCGTGCCGATGCGCTCTTCGACGTAACCGCCGATGCCGGACACCAGCTCCTTTTCCTTGCTGATGCTTTGATACAGCCGCGAGCTGTCGCCGCCCTGGAGCACCGAGGACAACACCTGCAAGGCCGCCTGATCGGCATCGTTGCCGACGCCGATCTTGTAACCGATCAGAACCTGCGGCGCGCGTGCCAGCGGATCGGTCAGGTTCTCACGACGTTCCGCGGTTTGTTGAGCCTCGACCAGATCGACCGGCGGCGGCGCGGGCTGACTGGGAATGTCCTCGAAATTTTTCCGGATCAGGGCCAGCGCGTCGTCGCGCTTGAAGTCGCCGACCACGGTCAGCACCGCGTTGTTCGGCGCGTAGTAGATCCGGAAGAACTCCGCCACGTCGTGCACGCTGGCCGCATTCAGATCTTCCATCGAGCCGATGGTCGAATGCTTGTAGCCGAACTTGTCGTAGAACACTTCATCGAAGCGCTCATACGAGCGGCCATAGGGCTGATTGTCGACCCGCATGCGGCGCTCTTCCTGCACGGCCTTGCGCTGGTTGTCGAGCTTGGCCTGGGTGATGTCCAGCGAGCGCATGCGGTCGGCTTCGAGGAACAGCGCCATCTCCAGCTGATTCGCCGGCAGCGCTTCGTAGTAGATGGTGATGTCGGAGCTGGTAGTGCCGTTCATGGCACCGCCGTTGGTGAACACTTGATAGAAATGTTCGCCGTCGCCCACGTTCTTCGAGCCCTTGAACATCATGTGCTCGAACAAATGCGCAAAGCCGGTCAAGCCTGGACGCTCGTTGCGCGACCCGACGTCATAAGTGACGTTCACGGCGATGACGGGCGTGGTGTGATCTTCGACGAGCTGAACGCGCAGGCCGTTCTTCAAGGTGTGCTCAGAAAAATCTACACGTACCGCCGCGGGTGTCGCAGCAGTTGCTTGCAAGGTTGGCGCTGAAGCCAAGGCGAGGCAGAGGCAAGCCCCGAAAGCAGAACGCATGGTGACCACTCCATTGCAGATCCGGCCGAGAATACAACATTGGCCCGACCGGTCGGACATCCTGTCAAGACCGTAAGTTTAGAGCCGGGGGCGCAAATAAAAAGGCCCGCGCGAGGCGGGCCTTGGCAGCTCCTACACGTCCATGTGCCCGCTGCATTTGGGCGTCCTGCCCATCAGAAGAAATTCGCTCGGGTCGAGGTTACGGAATGGTCTTCGACCCGCCGTTCGACACGTCGCTTTCACCGCCACTGGCGTTGTAGGCCTTCACCGCGAAGTACCACACACCGGAAGTCAGACCGGTGACCGTGTAAGTCGACAGGCCGGCATTCGCGATCTGCACCGTCTGATCGAGGCTCGAGGCGCTGCGCCCGTACACCACGCGATAGCCCGCCAGGTTGGTCAGCGAGGAACCGTCGGTGTTGGTGGTCGGCGGCGTCCAGGACAGCGTGGCGCTGCCATTCGTCGCCTGCAGCACCGTGATCGAGAACGACGGCAGCGAGGCAGTCAGCGTGCCGTCGCTCACAGCGATCGCGATGTTTGAGTAGGTGCCCGCGTTCGCGGAGGTCGGCGTGCCGGACAGACGGCCCGTCGACGAGTTGAACGTCGCCCAGCTCGGACGATTCGTGATCGTGTAGGTCAGCGCGTTGCCATCCGGATCGCTCGCGGTCGGCTGGAAGCTGTAGGTCGCGCCTCCCGACACGGTCGTTGCCGGCGTGCCGCTGATCGTCGGCGCGCGATTGGTCGGAGTGGCCGCCGTGACAGTGATCGCGAAGGCCGGCAGCGTCGCTGTGAGATTACCGTCGGTCACGCTGATCCGAATGTTCGAGAACGTGCCCGCCGCGGTCGGCGTGCCGCTCACGCGTCCCGTATCGGCATTGCAGGTCGCCCAGGTCGGGCAATTCGTGAACGTGTAGCGCAGCGTGTTGCCATCCGGATCGCTCGCGGTCGGCGTGAACGAATACGCCGTGCCCGTGGTCGCAGTGGTCGCCGGCGTGCCGCTGATCGTCGGCGCACGATTTGGCGCCGCGCTGACCACGATCGTGAATGCCGGCAGTGACGTGGTCGTGCGGCCGTCGCTGACACCGACGGTCACTCTCGCATAGGTGCCAACATCGGTGGTCGCCGGTGTGCCGCTCAAGCGGCCAGTCGCGGTGCTGAAGGTCGCCCAGCGCGGCAGATTGCTGACGCGGAAAACCAGCGTATCGCCATCGGCATCGCTGGCGCTCGGCACGAACGAATACGTCTGCATCACCTGCACGCTCGTTCCCGGCGTGCCGGTAATCGTCGGCGCACGATTGTCGAGACCACGCACCTGGATGGAGAACGCCGGCAGCAGGACCGTGCTGGTGCCGTCGTTGACGCTGATGACGATGTTCGAATACGTCGCGACGTTGGTCGCACCCGGCGTGCCCGACAGCTGGCCGGTCGCGGTGTTGAAAGTCATCCACGACGGACGATTGGAAATCGAGAACCGCAGACGATCGTTTTCCAGATCGCTGGTGGTCGGTCGGAACGAGTAAGCCTGATCCACGATCACCGACGACGCCGGCGTGCCGGAAATCGTCGGCGGGCTGTTGCCCGACGGACAACTGGCCGAACACACCTTGATCTTGAACGTAACCGAGCTCGTGTCGCGACCGTCGGTGACGCTGATGGTGATGTCCTCGCTCTCACCGACATTCGTGGCTTGCGGAATGCCGCTCAGCCTGCCGGTCTCGGTGTCGAAGCTCGCCCAGGTGGGCTTGTTGGTGACGAAGTACTCGAGGAAGTCGTCGTCGTCGTCGGTCGCGAGCGGCGTGAAAGAGTAAGCCTCGCCCGCAGCCACCGTCGTGGGTGGAACGCCGGTGACCGACGGAGGCTGATTCGCCGGTGTCGGCAACGCCGGGTCGTCGGCGCCAGTGTCGCCCGCCGGCGGCTGCTCGCTGACGGCGCCGCCCGTTAAACTGCTGCCGCTATCGTCGTCGCCGCCGCCGCAGGCGCTCAACGACGCCGCAATCAAGGCCAGCAGCGCTCGCTGCAGGAAGGTCTTCCCGAAAAGTGTTGGAATCATTGCTCGTACCTTGGCTTCGCGCGCAACGACGACGGCCCGAAGACCGGCGTTGAGTTGCGTTGCTGTTTTCCGGATGTGATGCAGCCATCGCGGTCGAGACGCGAGGCTCGAAGCGCAGGGAAAGGTTGGCGCGCACGGGCTGGTGCGCTATCGGCAGCTCATTCGTTACACCTTCGCTCGTGCACGCGCTCGCAAGGGGCCTTGCGAACATCGTGTCGGTGGCGAAAGTGGCAACCCCGCTGTCATAGGAGCGCGGCGCATCGCACGCTGCGTTCCAGTAGACCGGAGGCTTTGCGTCCCCGCCTTTCGACGGGTTTGCCGATATCACTTTCTGCTGCTCCCTAGTTGGTCATGTTGACCCCGGGGCCGCGTGGCGCGATCGAACAGCAGCAAGGAAGGCGAGAAGGATGACGGCTAGCTCGGTGACGCAAGAAGAGCTGGCCGGCAACCCCGCTATCCCCAGCTCACGCTGTAGGACCGGAGGCTTTGCGTCGCCGTCTTTCGACGGTTATGCCCTGGTGAAGGGTTGTTCTGCCGGCTCTGCGTCTCTCACCGCTCTCGCTGCCGTGAGGCCGCGTCCAGTAGAGCGAATGCGATTCGACAAATTCCGATTGAACAAAACTTCGTGGTCGGGACGCAGTAAATCGTAGGAAATTTGTTTTTGCAATTGTCGGTGGCGGCCGACAGCACTGCGGTGGATTTGTCACTGCGAATTCACATAACAACGTCAGAATCCAGACGGCGCTCGTGTATGCGAGCCGATATTTAACAGTCCATAAAACGCAAAGCGGCGGCTGGATCGCTCCAGCCGCCGCTGTTTCATCAACGTTCTACCGTCGAGAGTTACGGCACGACCTTCGAGGAGACGTTCGAGTTCGAGCTCTCCGTGCCGTTGCTCGTGTAAGCGCGCACCGCGAAGTAGTAGGTGCCCGGCGAGAGACTGCTCAGCGAATACGTGGTGACGCTCGGGTTCGAGATCTGCACCGTCTGCGTCAGCGCGCTCGCGCTCGTGCCGTACGAGATGCGATAGCCAGCCAGGTTGCTCAGCGTGCTGCCATCCGTGTTCGAAGTCGGAGCAGTCCAGCTCAGCGTTGCACCACCGTTGGACACATCGACCACGTTGATCGCGAACGCTGCCAGCGAAGTGGTCGCACGACCGTCGCTCACGCTGATGGTGATGTTGGCGTACGAGCCGACTTGCGTGGCGCTCGGCGTGCCGGTCAGCTGACCGGTGCTGGTGTTGAACGTGGCCCAGCTCGGACGATTCGCGATCGAGTACGTCAGCGTGTTGCCATCCGGATCGCTCGCGGTCGGACGGAAGCTATAAGCGCTGCCCGCGTTGACCGAGGTCGACGGCGTGCCGCTGATGACCGGCGCGCGGTTGGTGGAATTGGAAACGACGATCGAGAACGCCGGTAGCGAAGTGGTCACACGACCGTCGCTCACGCCGATCACGATGTTCGAGAACGTGCCGGTCGCGGTCGGCGTGCCGCTCAACACACCCGTGGTCGTGCTGAAGCTCGCCCAGGCCGGACGATTCGTGATCGTGTAGCCGAGCGTGTTGCCATCGGCATCGCTCGCGGAAGGCTGGAAGCGATACGCGGTGCCAACCGTCGCAGTCGTCGCCGGCGTGCCGCTGATCGTCGGCGCGCGGTTCGCGGTGGACGTGCCCGTGGCATTCGCGGTGATGGAGAAAGCCGGCAGCGACACGACGTTCTTGCCATCGGTCACGCGCAAAGTGATGTTGTTCCAGGTGCCCGGCGACTTCGGGTAACCCATCAGGCGGCCGCTGTTCGGGCTCACTGCCATCCAGCTCGGCTTGTTGACGACGCTGAACTTCAGCGCACGACCTTCCGGATCGCTCGCGGTCGGCAGGAAGTTATAGGTGGTGTTGACCTTGATGACCGTCGGCGGCGTGCCGCTGATGGTCGGCGGCAGATTGACGGTCTGGGCAGAGGCGAGATTGGCGAGCGACGCCAGCGCCGCGACCGCGGCGAACGAAGCAGAAAAGCGCATGAGCAAGCTCCAGCAAAGCACTGTGTTCCGATGCCAGCTCGCACCCACGACACGCATGCGTGTCGGTGCGAGCACCTTTGTCTGGCAAGGGAAGCTGGCTTTGCTGGGCCGGCGCTAAAGAGCGCGGGCGGCAGGCCGAAAAACTTCACGAGACAACCTGATCGTTCAGGCTGAAACGGCAACCCCGCTATCTTTGGTGCGGCTGCTGGAACAGCGGCGCCAGAGGACCGGAGGCTTTGCGTCACCGTCTTTCGAACGGCTTTGCCCTTTCAGACAGGGCCCATTGTGCTGGAAGTTAACAATGCGACCAATCGGGCCAGCCCCCAAACGCGTTCAGGAAAACCTGCAAGCGGGAGCCGGGAAGTTTCAGCGACGCTTAATGGCGACGCTTATCGGGGGCCCAGCCGAGGCCTGATGCCTCGGCACAAAAAGGCCTGTTTTTCTCGGGAAATATCGTTATTCGGGCAAGGTGAAGCCGTGCTGCCGGATGAGCCGGGTGCAGGCCGCCACTAAGTGTTCGTCGTAACGTTTGCCCGCACCGCGGTTGAGCTCGTCGAGCGCCGCGTCCATGCCGGCGGCCGGACGGTAGGGTCGTGGCGAGCACATCGCTTCGACCGTATCCGCGATCGCGAGGATGCGCGCTTCGATCATGATGTCCTCACCTTTCAAGCCGCGCGGATAACCGCTGCCGTCGAAACGTTCGTGCGACTGGTAAACGATGTCGGCCACGGGAGCGCCGAGATCGATATCCGCGAGCAGCTGGCAACCTTCTTCGACGTGAGTGCGCATCAGCGCGACTTCGGTCTCGGTCAGCGGCGCGGGCTTGCTCAGAATGGAAGCCGGCACCGCGATGTTACCGATGTCGTGTAACAGAGCTGCAACACGCAGGCCGTGCTGACGCTCGCCATCGAGGCCCGCCTCGCGTCCGATCGCGACCGCCAGCGCCGCCAGGCGACGCGACGAGCCGGCGGTGTATGGATCGTGCCGCTCGCTCATGCGAACGAACGAATCGATCATGCCCTGAAGCGCCACATCGGTTCGCTGGAGCGCGCTCAGCGTCACTGCATGCGCACGCTTCGAGTGCAGGACACGCCACGCACCCTCGGCCAACGCAGCGAGCACACGCTGGTCTTCTTCGCCGTAATTCGATTCACGATTGCCGACACCGAGCACGGCGACCACTTCGTCGCCAGACAGGATCGGCACCGCCATGAACCGCGTCAGATCCGGCAGACCGTCGTTCTGCGGCTTGCGGGCGACGTCGTTGGTCCAGGTCGCGTGCTTACCGCGCACACATTCGCTGAGCATCATCGCGCGGCCAATGGGCTGCGGCTCCGAATTGGCCATCACCGCTTGCGGCCGGCTGCCATCGCGCCAGGCGGCGAGCGTCATGGTCTTGTGCGTGTTATCGACGAAATACAAATAGGCCAGCGGGCTGCGCGTCGCTTCGAGCGCCTGCTCGATCACCCGGCGCACGATCGCGGACTCGTCGAGCGAGTCGGCGTGCTTGAACAGATCGACCAGGAAATCCGCCTGCCGCTGGAGCAGCCGGTTCGCGATCAAGTCGCGACGGCGCTGAGCGGTCTCGCGAATCAGCACGATGCTGTCGCCGCGCGTGTTCTCCAGCAGCCCGACGCTCACTTCGACGTCGAACAGCGTGCCGTCCTTGCGACGATGCTTGGTCTCATAGCGACCGCCACCGCGCACGCGGCCAAGCTGCAAGCGCAGGGTGGTCTCGCCCGAGGTCGGATCCTCGATGTCCGCGGCGTTCATGCCCAACAGCTCTTCCTTGCTGTAGCCGGACATGCGGCAGTACGTCGCGTTCACGTCCTGGATCTGGCCATCGCTGCCGAGCAGCCACGAGCCATCGGCCGCCTGGTCCAGCAATGCGTTGCCGGCCTTCGCCTGTTCCTGAAGCTGGCGCTCGTTGTCGAGCCGCTGCGTGAGGTCGAACGCGGCGACCAGCTCGGCATTGCGACCGTCGAACTCGATCTGCTGCGAGGAGATCGACAACGCGAGCGCGCCACCGTCCTTGCGCTGATGCATGCGGACCGACGCGTCGCGCGAGTCGGCACCCGACAATTCCAGCGCCGACGCTTTCAAGCCGAGGAATTCGGCGCGCGAATAACCATACATGGCCAGCGCCGTGTCGTTGACGGCGATAAAGCCACCGGTGGCATGATCGGCGATCCACATCGGCTGCGGATTGCTCTCGAACACGCGACGGAAACGCGCCTCACCGGCGGCGACTCGCTGATTGCTCGCTTCGAGCTCGCTGATTTGGGAGCGCAGACGCGCATGGCTCTGAGTTGCACGTTCCAGCGCCTCGGCCTGAGCTTCCGCCTGCTGGGCTTTTTCCGCCACTTCGACCTGCAATCGATCGGCGCGCTCGACCGCTTCGAGCTGAGCGCGCTGGGCCTTTTCCAAAGCTTCCGCTTGAGCGGTCTGCGTGCGTTGAACGCGCTCCAGCGCTTCGGCTTGCGCCGCCTGCAGACGCTGCGCTTTATCGAGCTCCGCTGCCTGCACCGCTTGCACACGTTGCGCGGCCTGCGCCTTCTCGAGCGCTTCGGCCTGAGATTTTTCGAGCACGGCGAAGCGCTGCATGGCTGCCGTGTCGAGCATATTCATCGGACGGGTGTTGCCGCTCGCGCCATTACCGTGGCCGTTGGCGGGAGCCGGGCCACTGGCACGCGCGCCGTTCGCATGACCCGGCGGCAGCAGCTCATCCAGCGCGCTCAGCAGCTTTTCCGGCGGCGTCGAGCGTGCGAGGAAACGTTCGGCGCCCAGCTCCAGGGCAAAGCGCTCGTACTTCGGGTCGTCGTGCCGGCGGGTATAAAACAGGAAAGGAATATTCTGCAGGCGTTCGTCCTGCTTCCATTTGCGGCATAGGGCGAAGCCGTCCATACGGGGCAGGACGATGTCCGACACAATGGCCTGAGGCGCCTCGCGGCGCGCGACATCCAATGCCGCGAGCCCGTTGGCGGACTTCAGAACCCGATGACCGCGACCCGACAGCAGAGTCTCGAGCGCGCTTTGCTCGGACTCGCGCTCGAATGCGATCAGGATGACACCCATGCCTAGTCTCCCGGCGCGAGCGCGCCAGCCTTAAAACAGTCCTTCGGAGCCCCCGAAGTATGCCCGGCGCCCCCAAGGATTAGCACGACTAGGGGGAACTCTGAGCCGTAAAGGGAGACATAGTCCACATTTCGCGGTGGACGTTCAGGGCCCGGCGCGATTGATGCGGGTCCAGTACTGGCCGAGCAGCGACACCTGGTCGGTGAACTGTTTGAAGTCCACCGGCTTCACGATGTAACTGTTCGCATGCGCCTCGTAGCTGCGCATCATGTCCGACTCCTGATCGGAGGACGACATGATCACGACCGGCGTCGAGCGCGTCTTGGGATCGGCCTTGATCTGCGCCAGCACGTCCAGGCCGTCGATCTTCGGCATGTGCAGGTCGAGCAGCATCAGTTTCGGATTGCCCGACACGCGCTGCGCATACACGCCCTGGCGGAACACATAGTGGAGTGCCGCCTCGCCATCCTGAACCCAAACGACCTGTTGCGAGACGCCGCCGATCTCCAGCGCGCGAATCGTCAGCTCCGCATCGGTGGGATTGTCATCCGCGAGCAGGATGTAGCCCGTGTGACTCATGGCGCCTCTCCAATGCTGGCGCCTTCCGCCAGAGCGATGACGAATCCATATTCCCGAGCCACTTCTCGCATGTGCTCATATCTCCCCGACTTGCCGCCATGACCTGCCTCCAGGTTGACGTGCAACAACAACGCACGGCTGCCGGTATTGTGCCGTCGTAATTTGGCGACCCATTTGGCGGGCTCGTAGTACTGCACCTGACTATCCCATAGTCCGGTCGTGACCAGCATGGCTGGATAAGGCTGAGGGCGGATGTTGTCGTACGGAGAATAAGAAAGCATATAGGCGTAGGCAGCGGCTTCGTTCGGATCGCCCCACTCGTCATACTCGAGCGTGGTCAAGGGAATGCTGGTATCGAGCATGGTGGTGACAATGTCGACGAAGGGCACGTGCGCCACCAGCGCGGCATAACGATCGGCTGCGACGTTGGCGATCACGCCCATCAGCAGCCCGCCGGCGCTGCCGCCCGCGGCGAATACTTTGTCGCGCGCACAGTAGCCGCGCGCCACCAGATGATCGGTCACATCGACAAAATCGTTGAAGGTGTTCCATTTCTGTTCCAGGCGTCCGGCGTCGTACCAGCGCCGGCCGAGCTCCTGGCCGCCGCGGATATGCGCCATCGCATACACGAAGCCGCGATCGAGGATCGACAGCCGCGAGGAGCTGAAGCCCGGCTCCATGCTCAGCCCGTACGAGCCGTAGCCGTATTGATATAACGGCGCCGTGCCGTTCAGCGGCGTGCCTTTGCGATACACGATCGAGACTGGAATGCGCTCGCCGTCGCGAGCTGGCGCCCAGACGAACTCGCTGACGTAGTTTGCTGGATCGAAATCGCCGAGCACCGGCTCACGTTTCAACACGACACG
Organism: Steroidobacter flavus; assembly: GCF_042651805.1. Taxonomy (NCBI): domain Bacteria; kingdom Pseudomonadati; phylum Pseudomonadota; class Gammaproteobacteria; order Steroidobacterales; family Steroidobacteraceae; genus Steroidobacter; species Steroidobacter flavus. Next base: position 1,764,598 of record NZ_JBHSDU010000003.1, read on the forward strand.
CGAACCGTCGGCAAGATCGTATTCATACGTGGTGCCGGGCGTGGTCAGCGACGTATACACATAACGGAGCAGCGTGGTGTCGAGCTCGGGATTCGAACCGAGCGCCATGGTGTACGTCGGATCGTCCGCGGTCAGATGAAACGGCGCTTCGCCCCAACGTTGCACGCGAATGTTCATCAAGCCGTGCGAACGCTCGCTGACCGCGACGAACGTGCGGAACAATTCGAAGTCCTGAATGAACACTTCCGGATCGTGCGCCATCACGTCGCGCCACTGCGTGCGATCGGCGGCCCGACTCTCCGGCACTTCGATCAGGCGGAAATTCAGCGCCTGCCAGTTGGTGCGGATGATGAAGCGCTCGTCGAGATGATCGAGCTGATACTCGTGATCTTCCTCGCGCGGCACGACCACTTTGAAATCGAACGTCAGATCGTCGGTGCGCGTGTACCGCCACTCCGATGAAGTGGTGCTCTCCGAGGCGATCAGCAGATAACGTTCCGACTTGCTGCGCTCGACGGTCAGATCGAAGCTCTCGTCGGGCTCTTCATAAATGAGCGCGTCGCCGCCGGTGTCGCCGAGGCGGTGACTGCGAATGCGCCGGCCGAGCAGCGTCACCGGATCCTTCTCGACATATAACAACGTGCGATTGTCGTCGGCCCAGGCAATGCCGCCGTCGACGTTCTCGATCACATCGGGCAGCAACGTGCCGGTCGAGAGATCCTTGATCCGGAGCCGGTACTGCCGGCGCCCCACTGTGTCTTCGGTGTAGGCGAGCAGCCGGTTGTCGGGACTGATCTCATATCCGCCGAGCTGAAAGAACGGCAGCCCGGAAGCGAGCGCGTTGCCATCGAGCAGAATCTCATCTTCGGCGAGCGGCGCATGTTTGGGGGTGTCCGCGCGGCGTACCACGATGGGATATTCCTGACCGGTCGCGAACCGGATCGAATACCAGTAGCCGCGATAACGTACCGGCACGGTCGAGTCGTCCTGCTTCAGCCGCGCGACGATCTCGGTGTACAGCCCATCGATCAACGGCTGGATCGGTGCCAGCTGCGTCTCGGTGTATTGGTTCTCGGCTTTTAGATAGCTGAGGACGTCCGGATCGGTGCGCGTGTCATCGCGCAGCCAATAATAAACGTCGTCGCGTGCGCCATTGGGAGAGGCGACGCGATGTGATCGCATCGGTGCGAGCGGCGGCTTGGACACGTGCTGGTACGAAAAATAGCTGAATAAAAACGGTTAACTGAACGGATCGTGCAGCGCCGGCGGCAGCGTGGCAACTGTGGTCCTCATCCAATCCCCTATTCGTGCCTCAAAGCACGCCGCGTAGCCACTTGCCAACAACTTTCGCGCTGGCAGCCGACTCGCAAAGGGGTAGGATCACGCCCGCCACCCGATCCGGATCAGCGGCATCGTACAGGGCATCAAACCGGGGGCGGCATCAGACATTGGCTGAACGGCGTATGGCAATTTTGCGCGGCAGTTCACGCGAGCGAGCCGGAAAAGACAGATACAGTTCTCAGCTGTTCCATCTTGCATAAGTAGTATTACGCGACAAGCAAAACCCCCGGAGGGGTCTATGGCCAACGCGCAACATGGTCGTTCGTCAGGACACGGAAATACTCAGGACGAGGTCAACTTGGAGATCGACGATTCACAAGCCTTGCGGCAGCTGGAAGAAGGCACGTCGCCGCCCATCCTGGTCTTGAGCCGTGACGCCAATTTGGTGGAAACGGTCAAAAAGGCCGCGCCTCGAGGCGTTTCGGTCGCGTTCGCGCCCGATCTGGACCATGTCGCGGAGAAGCTTTCCAACCTGAAGCCGGGCGTGCTGGTCGCGGACACCGCGAGCACCGCCGACGTGGCTTCGATGGTGGCGCAGCTGACTCAGCATTTCCCTGAGTTGGTCGTGGTGGTCGCAGGCAAGCGCGAGGACAGCTCCGCGCTGATGCAGCTCACTGCGGCGGGCCGGATCTTCCGATTCCTGCTCACGCCGTTGTCACATGGCCAGACGCGCCTCGCGCTGGAAGCCGCGGTCAAACAGCATCTGGATCTCTCGGCCGCCGGTCAGCGACTGAGCACGGCCGGTGCTTCCGGAGAAGGCGGCAGCAAGAATTACGTGATGACCTACGGCGCGCTCGCCGCGGGCCTGCTGGTCGTCATCGGCGGTATCTGGTTCGGCGTCAGCCGTTTCACGGGCGAGCCCGAAGTGCCGCCGGTCGTGAATGTGCCGGCCGCGCCGGGCGCACAGCAGCCGGGTGGCGTGCCGGAACGTCCGGATCCGGTCAAAGCCGAGCTCGCGCTCGCCAAAGATGCGTTCGATCAGAACAAGTTCATCGAGCCGCAAGGCGAGAGCGCGCTGGATCTGTATCGAAGCGCGCTGGCGCTGGATCCGAACAGCCAGGCGGCGAAGGACGGCATTCGTTCGGTCGTCGACAAGATCCTGGAACGCGCCGAAGCCGCGCTGCTCGCCGAGCGTCTGGAAGAAGCCATTCGCACGATCGAAACCGCGCGCGATATCGATTCTACTCATCCGCGTCTGGCGTTCCTGGATACCCAGGTCGCGCGCGAACGTGAACGTTTGAAACTGTCGCAGGCTCAGGAAGTCGGCAACCGTGTGCGCTCGCTGGTCAACAGCGCGAACGATCGCATGGCCAACGGCCGCTTGCTGACGCCGAATAATGGCAGCGCGAAGGACGCGCTGTTGGAAGCACGCCGTCTCGATCCGACGGATCCGACGGTGCTGTCCACCATTCGTGAGTTCAGCGCGCAGCTGACTGAAGAAGCTCGTAAGGCGCTCGCCAGCGGCAACGTCGAGGCGGCCACTGCATACGTGCAGGGCGCGCGTCAGATGGGTTCCGCGGGTAGCGCGCTCGCGGCGGTCGAACGTTCGCTCGCTGAAGCTACTCGTACTGCCGGTCCGGGCTCCGGTCCGAATACGGCGGCGGGCGCTCCGGTGCAGTCCGCGGGTGCGCGTCGTCCGGCGACCAATGCGCCGGCCGCGGGCGCGGGCCCGAACATCGACGCCATGGTTTCTGACGTTCGTACGCGCCTGACCGAAGGCAAGCTGATCGATCCGCCGGGCGACAGCGCCCGCGATCTGTTGGCGAATCTGCGGACCGCCGCGCCGAATCGTCCGGAAGTGGACGAGCTGTCGCGCACTCTTTCGCAGCGTCTGCTCGACTCCGGTCGTCAGGCCATGAATGCGAAAGCATACGAGCGTTCGTCGCAGCTGATCGCCGCGGCCAAGGACGTGGGTCAACGCTTCAACGGCCCAGCCATCGCGCAGGCTGAAGCGGATCTCACTGCGGCTCGCGACGCGAACTCTCAGCAAACGAACGTCGTGTCCGCCGCTTCGCTGAAGCGCGTACGCATGGTGTCGCCGGCGTATCCTGATGCGGCCCGTAAGCGCGGCATCGAAGGTTGGGTGGAACTGGCCTTCACTGTGCAGACCAACGGCACGGTCGATCAGGTGGAAGTGCGCAACGCCAGCCCGGCCGACGTGTTCGACGACGCGGCGATCCGCGCCGTGCGTCAGTGGCGCTTCGAACCGGTCGAGCGCAACGGCGAGCGCATCGAACAGCGCGCGATGGTGCGACTGAAGTTCTCGCAGCAGGCGGCGCAGAACTAAGCCCAGTCGGCTCATCTGTTCCTTCACGAAGGCGGCCCCAACGGGCCGCCTTTCTTATTTCTAACGTCCGGCCGGCCCGGCACGGGCGCAGGCACGTTCATGCGTCCGCTGCATCAGGACATCCTGGCCGGCGCCGGCTCGGCCGAGCCAGGTTGTGTCAGCTTCAGGCGGATGACGTGGGCGCGCGTTGACGCTACGCTGCGCGTCCTTTTGTACCGGCCCGGGCCGGCATCATCCGTTGCGTATGGACACCGCGCTCCCGCCATCGACCGCTCCGACTTCGTCCTTGCCTGCGCAGCGGCTGGATGCGTCGGGTCGTGCGCATGTGGACGTGCGGGCCATCGTCGCGCTCGCCATCCCATTCGCGGCGAACAGCGCAATTCAAGCGATCCTGAATCTCACGGACACCTGGTTCATCGGTCGCATCTCCACCAGCGCGCTCGCCGCCATCGCCTCGATTCACTGGCCGGTGATCGCCTGTATCGCGTTGTTTGGTGGCGTCGGCCTCGCGGGACAAACATTGGTTGCGCAGGCCTTCGGCGGTCGACGGCTCAAACGCGCGTCGCAAGCCGGTTGGATTTCGATGTGGGCCGCGCTGGCGGTCGCACCGTTGTTCTGGTTCATCGCGATGAACGGCAACGCCGTGCTCGACCCGTTCGGCCTCGCGCCTGACGTGCAAGCACTGGCAGTCCAGTTCTGGCAGCCACGCATGATCGGCGCGCCGTTGGGCGTGGCGCTGTGGGGCATCGTCGGCTTCTTCAATGGCATCGGCCGGCCCAAGATCTCTTTCATGGTCGAAGCGCTGGTCTGCGTCAGCAACGCGCTGTTCGCGCAATTGTTTATTTTCGAGTTGGGCTGGGGCATCGCCGGCGGCGCCTGGGCCACCAACTGCGCGCAGGCATTGGGCCTGCTGGTGGCATTGGGCATTTTCGTCAGTCCCAAGATGCATCGAATGTTTCATTCGCGCCTGATGTGGCGGCCCCGACTGCAAAAGATCGTCGGGCAATGCAAGCTCGGCCTGCCGATGGGCCTGCTGATCGCCGCCGACGTGCTCGGCTTCGCGATGTTTCAACTCATGCAAGTGCATCTGGGCACCGTGGGCGGCGCGGCGACCCAGGTGGTCATGATGCTCACGTCGATCTCCTTCGGCCCGGCGATCGGCATCGCGATGGCCGGCACGACGCTGGTGGGCCAGTCGATCGGCATGGGCAATCGCGACTGGGCTCGACGCATCGGCAACAGCATCATCGTGATCTGCATGACGTATATGGGCACCGTCGGCCTGTTGCTCGGGCTCACCGCACCGTGGCTGATTCCGACGTTCGTTGCCGATAACGATCCCCAGGCGCTGGCGGTGATTCAGCTCGGCACGACCTTGATGTGGGTGGCCGCGGCCTATCAATTGTTCGACGGATTGAACTTCGCTTCTTCCTTCAGCCTGCGCGGCGCGGGTGACGCGACGGTGCCGGCGATCTGCGTGCTGGTGCTGTCCTGGCTGGTGTTCGTGCCCCTGGCGCACAGCCTGTCGTTCAAGCCTGGCGGCGGCTGGGTCGAAGGGCTGCCGCAGTTCGGCCTGGGCGCGCTCGGCGGCTGGCTGGCGGCGCTCACCTACATCATCTTGATCTCAGTGGTTCTCCTGCTCCGCTGGCGCTCCGGCGCGTGGGAAAAGATCCGGCTTCGCTGACAGAGACGTCAGCGATTCGCGCCGTCGGCAATGCTATGGTTTGCGCCGGGCTTACGGGGCGACACTGTGAACGACACTGCTGCAAACGAGACATCTGCGATTCGCATCTGGGACTGGCCGGTGCGACTCACCCACTGGTTGTTTGTTTTCTGTATCACCCTGTCGTGGTGGACCGCCGAAGAGAACGTGATGGACTGGCATCGCTACAGCGGCTATGCGCTGCTGGGCCTGCTGGTGTTTCGTATCTATTGGGGCTTCGCCGGCAGCTCGAGCGCACGCTTCGCAAATTTCCTGCGCGGCCCGAGCGGCATCCTTGCTTACATCCGCGAGTCGCGTGAGGAACATCGCGACGCCGGCCACAATCCGCTCGGCGGCTGGAGCGTCGCCGTGTTGTTGACACTAATGCTGGCGCAAGTGGCGATAGGTTTGTTTGTCAGCGACGTGGACGGTATCGAGTCCGGTCCGCTGTCGCATCTGGTGAGCTTCGATACCAGCCGCACCCTGGCCGAAATTCACGAAATCGTATTCAACGCCATCCTGACCTTCGTCGGCCTGCACATCGCGGCCATTTTGTTTTATCTGCTGGTGAAGAAGGACAACCTGGTGATCGCCATGCTCACCGGTCATCGCCGCAACGTGCGCGTCAAGCCGATGCTGCCGGTGCCGGCGTGGCGCGTTCTGCCGGGCCTGTTGCTCGCGAGCGGTGTGGTGTGGTGGATTGCGACCTGAAGAAATAAAAAGGGGCGACCGATCCAGATGATCGATCGCCCCGGTTGTCTCGTCGTTATGCGCTGATTGTTTGTTTACTTCACCAGTCGCAGAGCAGGCCGCTCAGCCTTCCCCTGCAGTCGGTCGCGATGAAACCCGGTCTCGGGCCGGTACTGGAGCGCTTCGATGCGGCGCTGCAGTTCGGCGGCTCGCTCGGGATCGGGGGTGACTCGCGGACGCACCGGCAAAGAATCGGACTTGGTCATTCTAAACATCACTTTACCTCCCAGGCGGTGTTCCCTTTTCGCGCGGCGGTGTAACGCACCACAACGCGAAATGGATCCACCGACACACGAAACTTTTGCATCCCCTAATACGGATTGCGCTATTTCCACTGGTTCGCGGTATCCGCGAAGTTCTTGTTTTGCGGCCGGACTATACAGAATCGCTGGCCTGTAGGTGCTTCCATGACGATCCAGGTATGCACCTTCTCGATGCGCCGGGCGCCGAGGGCCTCGAGCCGTTGGGCTTCCGCCTCGATGTCATCGGTCTCGATGTCCAGATGCACACGACTGTCGTGTTTAACAGTTTGAACTTCGACGTGCAGACCGAGCTCGTCGGTGAGCATGCAGCGATACAGGGGACTGGGCTCTTCGTTCTTGGGTCGCAGCTCGTACCCGAGCGCGGCGGACCAGAATTGCGCGGCCTGTTCTAGGTTGTCGGTCTTGCAGTCGATGATGAATCCAGCGAGACGGCTGCGATGCATGGCTCTTCCTCAACGGCGCGCACGTTAGCAGAAAGCGGTCGCAGGTCACGCGTTCGGGTTCACACCTTTGCGAGCCGCATCCATCGCCGCGAGAATATCTTTAGTCTCGGGGCTGGAGAATATGTCAGTTAGTGACGCGGAAACTTTGCGTTGCCAGTTGGCATGCTCGGTGTCCGTGCCCGGCACGTTGACCGGATCGGTCATCCCGATCAAGTCCTCGATTTGCAGCAGTGCAATATTCGAACTGGACAAGCCGATGAAAGCATGCACCGCTCGCGACAACGCCGCTGAGTACTCAGGCAGCGGCTCGCCTTCATTCCAGTGCCACAAGCCCGCAGCGACCAACGCGCGTAACAAGCTCACTCGATCTCGAACACGCGAATCGTGTGCTTGCTGACGCAGCTCATCCGACGGATACAGATCGAGCTGCGCACGCAACGTCACATCGCTGCCTTCCCACCAGCCTCGCAACGTCGGCAAGTCGTGCGTCGTCACCACTGCCATCGCATGCGGAACATATTCATCGGGTCGCTTGAACGTGCCGTCGGGGCGTTGCTCGAACATCAACACCTTGTAGTGATAGGCGTGATAGCTCTCCATCGCCTCGGTCATCGCTTCCGGCACCGTGCCCAGATCTTCGCCGATCACGATGCAATGATGGCGCTGGCTTTCCAACGCCAGAATGGCGATCAAGTCGGCCAACGGATAGTGGACATAGGTCCCGTCTTTCGACAGTAGCCCGCGCGGCACCCACCACAATCGATACAACGTCATCACGTGATCGAAGCGCAGCGCCGCCACGTAACGCATCATGTTACGGACCAGCCCAACGAACGGCTGGTACTGTTGTGCTCTCAGTTCGACCGGATCCTGCGGCGGAATGCCCCAATCCTGGCCTTTCAATGCCAGCGCATCCGGAGGCGCGCCCACCGACGCGCCCTGCAAATACAAATGACGGTTGGACCACGTTTCCGAGCCCGCCGGATTCGCACCGACGGCAACATCACCATAGATGCCGATCGCCATGCCGGCCTCGCGGGCGGCGCTCTGCGCACCGGCCAGTTGTTCGGCAGCGAGCCATTGCAGATATTCAAAGTATTCGACGTCCTCGGCGCGCTCGCGAGCAAAGCGTTGCACGACCGGTGACGTGGGATCGCTATATTCCTCGGGCCAGCTCGGCCAGCCCCAGTATTGCGGGCCTTGCAGACGGAAGTGTCCGTCGAGCGCGTCGTAGATCGCGTGCAACTTCAGCGGTTCACCCTGGATCTGCTGGAACTGCCGGAATGCCTGACCGCGCGGCGTGTGCTCGTTGAGATGACGCGCGCGAAAGCTCTTGTACAACAACGACAGGATTTCAAACTTCGCCGCCGCCACTTTCACGTAGTCGACGTTCCGGGTCGCGCGCACTTCGGCCAGCGTCGCCTGGAATTTCGGGTCGGCGACCCGCTTCCGCGCCGGCTCGCACTCGGCGAAGTCGGGTACGTCCTCGACGCTGATATACAGCACATTCAAGAACTGCCGATTCGACGGCGAGTACGGGCTGATGTGCGCCGGATTCGCCGGCATCAACGCGTGCAACGGATTCAAGCCAATGATGCCGCAGCCGAGCGGCGCCGACAGCCGAATCAGATTGCGCAGATCGCGGAAGTCACCGACGCCCCAGTTGTCGTCGGCCCGCAGCGAGTACAACTGCACAGCGATGCCCCAAAGTTTCTTGCCCTCGGCGATCGCGTGCGCTTCGAAACATTGCTCGGGCGTGACGACGATGCGCAAGGTTCCTTGCAGGCCGGTGTCCAAGGCGAACGACGCGGTGTGATAGCCCAGCGGCAGAGCCGGCAGCTGCACGGACGAGCGGCGATAGGAAAGAGTGTCGACCTTCGCTTCCTCGAGCGCTTTCAGCTTCGACAGCTGCACGCTGCCGGAGCGCGGCTCACCACTCTCCAGCGTGACGCTCCAGTCGACCTTCTTCGCCGCGAGCCCCACGGGCACGGCGATTGGCACCGGGATGGGCTTCCCCTCGCGCGCGACCACGACCGGCGGCACGAAGCCCGTCCACCGGCGCGTCTCATATTCATGGATGGATTTTTCGGCCGCCGTGTCATCGGCGGCCTTAACGCCCAGTGCCGCCAGGATGGCGACCTGAGATTCGACCGACACCTGTTTGGGCTGGCCGCGAAAATCTAAATAGGAATCCGCGATTCCGTACAACCGGGCGAGTTGGCGGATCGGTTTATCCATTTAGGTTTTCAGCGAGAACCCGCTGCGAATGGTGCTGGGCGCATCGCCATCGGCGAGCAGGACGCAGGAATGCGGCGCGACCACGCAATTCTGCCCGGCACCGAGCCGGTCGCCGAGATCGTTGGCGCGCCAACGCGACGTGTCGAACACGATTTGCCACACCACGCCCGTGGTCGGCGCGGGCAAACGGAAGTCACAAGGTTGATCGCCGGCATTGCACAGAAACAGCAGATGTCCGTTCGGTGTTCCATAGGGATCGGTGAAAGCATGGCCGATCAGCACGCCGATGGCGCGAGCGTTGGCATCGTGCCAGTCGCCGGCGTTCAGCTCGTGCCCGAGCGGATGTCGCCAGCTGATGTCCTTATGCTCGCGATCCACCTGACGCGCGCCTTTCAGGAATGTATCGCGTCTCAGGCCGGCCGCATACCGGCGCAAGGTGAGCAGTTGCCGGACGAATGCGGTCAACCAGCTGCGACGCTCGGCGAGCGACCAATCCACCCAGCTGATCTCGTTATCCTGGCAGTAGGCATTGTTGTTACCGCGTTGCGTACGGCCGAATTCATCGCCGGCCAGCAGCATGGGCACGCCCTGCGACAGCAACAACGTCGCGAGCAGATTACGGATCTGCCGTTCGCGCACCTCGATCACCGCCGGATCGTCGGTCGACCCTTCGATGCCGCCGTTCCAGCTCAAGTTGTGATTATGGCCGTCGCGGTTGTCTTCGAGATTGGCTTCGTTGTGTTTCTGCTCGTACGCCGTGGCGTCGTACGCAGTGAAGCCGTCGTGACAGGCAATGTAATTGATGCTCGCCGTCGGCCGGCGGCCGCTGGCACGAAACAAATCGCTGGAGCCCGCGAAGCGCTCGGCAAAGTTGCCGAGAATGCCGGGATTGCCACGCCAGAAACCGCGCACGGTGTCGCGATACAAATCGTTCCATTCCGACCAGCCGGCCGGGAAGCGGCCGAGTTGATAGCCCTCCGGCCCCACATCCCACGGCTCGGCGATCAGCTTCACGTAACGCAGTGACGGCTCGTTCGCGACCGCTTTGAAGAATGCCGCGTCGGTGCGGAACGGCGCGTTGTCACGACCCAGCACGGCGGCGAGATCGAAACGGAAGCCGTCGACGTGCATCTCTTCCACCCAATACTTCATGCAATCGATGACCAGATTGCGGGCGGCGCCATGACCGATGGACAGAGTGTTGCCGGTCCCGGAGCGATCGACGTAACGGCTCAGATTGGTGCTGTCGAGCTTGTAATAGGCGGCATTGTCGAGGCCGCGCAAGCTGAGCGTCGGACCCTTCTCGTTGCCTTCCACGGTGTGATTGAACACCACGTCGAGAATCACCTCGATGCCGGCGGCATGCAGCGCCTTCACCATGGTGCGGAATTCGGCGACCGGATCTTCGACGCCGTAATCCGGATGCGGAGCGAACCACGCCAGCGAGCTGTAGCCCCAGTAGTTCACCAGGCCTCTTTTGGCCAGAAACTCTTCCGGGACGAACGCCTGGACCGGCAGCAGCTCGACGGCAGTGACGCCCAGCTGCTTCAGATAATTCACAACCGCCGGCTGGGCCAGGCCGAGAAACTTGCCACGCTCGCGCTCGGGCACGCCGGGATGCAGCTTGGTGAATCCTTTGACGTGCAATTCATAAATGACGGTGTCACGCCACGGCACCGCCGGCGGACAGTCTTCGCTCCACGCGAATTCAGATTGCACGACCCGCGCCTTGTACATGTACGGCGCACTGTCGGCAGTATTTATTTGCTCGGTCGGTTGCTCCGGCAGATGACCGAACAGCGAGGGATTCCACTGAAACTTGCCCACCACGGCGCGGGCATACGGATCGAGCAGCAACTTGTTCGGGTTGTAGCGCAGACCGTATGAAGGATCGTACGGGCCATGGGCACGATAGCCATATACGACGCCGGGGACTCCGTGCGGAGCGGGCAAAAAGCCATGCCAAACATTTTCAGTGCGCTCGGGCAACGTGATACGCACCAGCTCGTGCTCGCCGCTGTCATCGAACAGACAGAGCTCGACGCGCGCAGCGCCGCTGGCATGGACGGCGAAGTTCACGCCATCGCCGGTCCAGGTGGCACCTAACGGCGAGGGGGACCCGGCTAGCAGGCTGGCGGCGGAGAAATCGACTGGTACGGCGTTCATCGGGGGAATGGTGACCGATCCGGGGGCCGCGTGAAAAGTAGCGAATCGCGAAGATGTCTTATTGACTGGGCACTTTCAGGTTCTGCCGCACTTCATTCGCGCGCCCAGATCACAACCCCCAGGGGCGGCAGGTTCAACGTAATGCGCGCCGGGAAATCCCGCCACGGCTCGTCATACGCCTGCATTTCAGTCTGCGGTGCATAGCCGGAACCGCCGAACGACGCGTCGTCGCTGTCGAGCAGCTTGCGATAGCGGCCGCTGGCCGGTGCACCAAAAGTGTAATTGTCACGCGGCACGGGCGTGGCATTGAAAACGATCAGCAATTGCGTGCCACCCTCGCCCGGCAACCGCTGGCGCATGAATGCGAAAACGCTTTCGTTCGCGTTGTCCACTTCCAGCCAGCGAAAGCCCTCCCAGCTGTTGTCGCTGCCGTGGAGCTCGGGATAGTCGCGATACAAACGATTCAGCGCACGACACCAGGCCTGCAGCTGCCGATGATGCGGGTGTTGAAGCGCGGCCCAGGCGAGATCTTCATAGTCGCGCCATTCGTGCCATTGCCCGAATTCGCCGCCCATGAACAACAGCTTCTTGCCTGGATGCATCATCATGTAGCCCATCAGGAAGCGATGATTGGCCAGCTTCTGCCACTCATCGCCCGGCATCTTGTCCAGCAGCGAGCGCTTGCCGTGCACCACTTCGTCATGCGACAGCGGCAGGATGAAATGCTCCGAGAACGCGTACACGAACGAGAACGTGATCAGGTTGTGGTTGTGCCGGCGGAAGATCGGATCGAGCGCCATGTAGCGCAGCGTGTCGTTCATCCAGCCCATGTTCCATTTGAAATGAAAGCCCAGCCCGCCCAGATGCACCGGCCGTGTCACGCCCGCGAACGATGTCGATTCTTCCGCCATGGTGACGACACCCTGGTGGTAATGACCGACCGTCCAGTTCAGCTGCTTCAGGAAGTCGATGGCTTCCAGATTTTCTCGACCGCCATATTGGTTCGGCGTCCACTCGCCATGCTTGCGCGCGTAGTCGAGATAGATCATGGACGCGACCGCATCCACGCGCAGCCCGTCGATGTGATATTGCTCGATCCAGAACAGCGCATTGGCGATTAGAAAATTACGCACCTCATGGCGGCCGTAATTGAAAATCTTGGTGCCCCATTCCATGTGCTCGCCGCGGCGGGGATCGGAGTGCTCGTACAGCGCCGTGCCGTCGAAGTCCGCGAGGCCGTGACCGTCGCGAGGAAAGTGTGCCGGCACCCAATCCATGAACACGCCGATGCCGGCCTGATGCAAGCGATCGACGAAACGCATGAAGTCTTGCGGTGTGCCGTGTCGCGCGGTCGGCGCGAAGTGGCCCAACACCTGATAGCCCCACGAGCCGTCGAACGGATGCTCCGCGACGCCGACCAGCTCGACGTGTGTGTAGCCCATGTCGACGACGTATGGAATCAGCTGATCGGCCAGCTCGTCCCACGTCAGGAACGCCGGCTTGCGATGCCAGGAACGGCGCCACGAGCCCGGATGCAATTCATATATAGAGATGGGCGCGCGTAACGGATCCCAGTTGCGGCGGCGATCGAGCCATTCGGCATCGCCCCAGTTATAACCGCCGATGTCGGCGATGACTGAGGCGCTGTCGGGACGCAGTTGCATCTGAAATGCATACGGGTCCGCTTTCATCAGGTGCTGTCCGTGCGCGCCGACGATATCGAACTTGTACAGCGCGCCCACGGCGGCGCCGGGAACGAATGTTTCCCACACGCCCGACTGACCGCGCCGCTGCAGGACGTTGCGATTGCCATCCCACTGATTGAAGTCACCGACCACACTGACCCGCTGCGCATTCGGCGCCCACACCGCGAAGCGCGTGCCGGCGACGCCGTCATGCACTTCGAGATGCGCACCCAGCTTCAGGTGAATGTGGTGATGATTGCCCTCACCGAACAGGTGCAAGTCGAGATCGGAAAGAGCGGACGTCATAGCGATGCGTACGTGTTCGGTAGCCAGCAGTTCCTTCACAACCCCGCCCGGCCGCCCGGGTTCCCGATCACAGGACTGGTTTGATGGACCAGATATTATCCGCGTACTCGCGGATACTGCGATCGCTCGAGAACGGCCCCATACTCAGCGCGTTGATCACCGACTTGCGGGTCCATTCTTCCGAGTTCAGGAACAGCTCGTCGACGCGCGCCTGCGCGGCCATGTATTCATGGAAGTCCGCCAGCACCATGAAATGCTCGCCGTGGCTGAGCAGCCGGTCGCTGACCACTTTCGAGTCGAAGATATTATCCGGCGTGAAATAACCGGAATCGAGCAGCTCGATGGCCCGTTTCAGAGCTGGATTCTTGGCCACTTCGTCCGCGGGCGAGTAGCCATGCGCGCGGCGCTCGACCACTTCTTCGGTGGTCATGCCGAAAATGAAAATATTCTCCTCGCCCACCGCATCCTTGATTTCGATGTTGGCGCCATCCAGCGTGCCGATGGTCAGCGCGCCGTTCAGCGACAGCTTCATGTTGCCGGTGCCCGACGCTTCCATGCCGGCGGTGGAAATCTGTTCCGACAGATCGGCCGCCGGCATGATCTCCTGGGCCAGCGACACATCGTAGTCCGGCAGGAAACAGACCTTCAGTTTGTCGCCGATGCGCGCGTCGTTGTTGATGACGTGCGCCACGTTGTTGATGAGCTTGATGATGGCTTTTGCCATGTGATATCCGGGCGCCGCCTTGCCGGCGAACATCACCACCCGCGCCGGCATCGGATCGTTCGGGTTATCGAGCAGTTGCTGATATCGGCAAATGACATGCAGCAGGTTCAACAGCTGCCGCTTGTACTCGTGGATGCGCTTGACCTGGACGTCGAACATCGCGTCGACGCTTACCGTCACGCCGAGCAGCTGATGAATGGTCTTGGCCAGCCGCTCCTTGTTCACGCGCTTGATCTCACGGAAGCGACGGCGGAAGTCCGCATCGTCCGCGGCCCACTTCAAACGCTCCAGATCCTCCAGATCGTTTTCCCACGCCGAGCCGAGCTTCTCGGTCAGTAGCGTGGACAGCAGCGGGTTCGCCTGCTTCAACCAGCGGCGCACGGCGATGCCGTTGGTCACATTGGTGAAGCGCTCCGGCCACAGCTGAGCGAAGTCGGCAAAGATGGTTTCGCGCATCAGCCGCGAATGCAACTTCGCCACGCCGTTGACTCGATGACTGCCGACCACCGACAGATACGCCATGCGCACGCGACGATCGCCGTCCTCGTTGATGAGCGACATGCGACGGCGACGATCCAGGTCCTGCGGGAACTTGGCGCTGACCTCTTCGAGGAAATCGCGGTTGATCTGATAAACGATCTGCAAATGCCGCGGCAGCAGGCGCTCGAAGAACGACACCGGCCACGTTTCCAAAGCCTCAGGCAGCAGCGTGTGATTGGTGTAGCCGCAGATTTCACGCGTGAGCTTCCACGCCGGGCCCCACTCCATGTCATAGGTATCGACCAGCAAGCGCATCAGCTCGACGACGGTCAACGCCGGATGCGTGTCGTTGAGCTGCACGGCGATGGCATTCGACAGATCTTTCAGCGGTCGACGCTCGGCCAGATGCTGACCGAGCAGGTCCTGCAACGAGGCGCTGACAAAGAAATACTGCTGCTTGAAGCGCAGCTCCTTGCCTTGCGGAGTCGAATCGTCCGGATACAGCACGCGGGTAAGATTCTTCGCGTCGACCTGTTCGGCGACCGCGGCCGCGTAGTTGCCGTGATTGAAAGCTTCGATACGGAACGGCGTGATCGCGCGCCCCGACCACAAGCGCAGATGATTCACGGTGGGGCTGCGGTTGCCCGGAATCAGCAAGTCATAGCCGACGGCCCAGACATCCTGCGTATCGACCCACTCGTAACGCACGCGGCCGTGATCGTCGCGAGCCGCGCGACACTGACCGCCGAAGCGCACACGATGGCGCACGGCGCCCTGCCCGCTCTCCCAGAAGTTATGAAAGCCCAGCCAGGAGCTGGCGACTTCGCGTTGCGCGCCGTCCTTCTCGATGACTTGGGTAAAGATGCCGTAGTCATAGCGAATGCCATAACCGGTCGCGGCATAACCTAGCGTGGCGAGCGAATCCAAAAAGCACGCGGCGAGACGACCGAGGCCGCCGTTACCAAGGCCGGGATCTTCTTCCTCGGCGGCAATGTGTTCGAGATCGTGACCGAGCGATTGCACGGTCTCGCGCACTTCGGTCAGGAGCTCATCCTCGAACGAGGACAGCGCATTGATCAGGCTGCGACCGAGCAGGAACTCCATCGAGAGATAGCAGATGCGCTTGACGCGAGCGCGGGCCACCCGCTGACCGGTGGCGATCCAGCGCTCGGTAAGTTCTTCACGGACGGCAATGGACAATGCGTCGTAGATGTCGCGGCGGGTCGCGTTCTCGGTCGACTTGCCGAGCACCCGCTCGAGGCGATCGACGATCGACTCACGGACGGCGCCGAGGCGCAACGGCACCGCCGATCGAATCGCAGAAGTCTGCGCCATGAAAATCCTCGCTTATTTAACGTCGGCCACCTTCTCGGAGACGATGCGCCACGAAGCGCCCTCGCGCACCAGGGTCAACTCCTTACGCAACGAGTTGGTGCCGAATTTCTGCACGAACCGCACGACACGCTTGTCGGCGCCATCGGGCTCGACGCGCAGGCCTTCGACGACTGGATCGGGCACCGGGCCGGTGGCCACCTGCTCACGACGCTGTTCCAGCCAGGCTGTGCTCCCCGCCGAATCCGTCGGCGCGGTGAAGCTGCCAGAATAAAGCGCAACAACCGCATCCGCTTCGCGGTTTGCCCAAGCCTGCGCCCAGCTCGCGACCACTTCCTCGGGCGAGCGCGCCGTGGTGCCGGTCGAGCGGAAATACGACGGCGGCTCATCCAGGCAGCCCGTGCCGGTATGGCGGCCGGCGGTCGGTTCCGGAATCGCCAGCGCCTCGGCCCGGTTCGGCTGAGTCATACCGTCAGGCACTTTTAGCTGCGGATTGTTACGGGACGCCAGATAAGGCTGCTCCTTTTCGACGCACACCGCCGGCTTGTCGCCCCCGAAACAGCCGGTCAGCAACGGCAGCAGCAGGGCACAGCACGCGAAAATCTTGTTCATGCAGGCGATCTAACCCGTAATGTTTATGGTCGAAGGCGACCCCGCGCCTCTCGACGGCGAACGGGGCATGCTACGCGGCGGAAGGATTTACGCAACCGGCTCGCAACGCACGTCGGTTTTGACCGACGAGGCGATGAAACATTCATCGTGCGAGCGATGGTGCAACTGGGCCAGCTGTTCGGCGGTCGGCGCCTTCCCGGAAAACACCGCTTTGGGCCGCAGGGTAACGACCGTCATTGCCAGCCGGCCGGCCTCGTTCTTGGCCAGCACGCCCACCGCGGCATCCTCATAAGAGTCCACGACGAAGCCTTGAGCCGCGGCCAGCGACAGGAAGAACAGCATATGGCAGCTCGATAGCGACGCCACGAACGCCTCTTCCGGATCGACCGCGCTCGGGTCAGACAGCGGCACGCGGACAACGTGCGGCGAGCTCGAGCCCGGCACGGTCACCCCGCCATCGAAACGCCACTCGTGCGCCCGGGAATACTTGTTGTCGGTGAATACGGCGCCGAGGCGCTGCCAGTAAACAGTCGCGGTGTACTCGCTCATGGCCAAGTCCGACTTGCCGGCCGCGGCCGACGGGGAGCCATTGTCCCGCGCCTGCCACGGGTTTGCCACATTCGTGTCCACGTTCGGGCAGAATCGCCGCCCAACATGCTGGCTAACGCCGCGATCTGGCCTGCAGAAGCTCCGATGTGTCGACTCCCCCGAGATCACAACTCGGGCCGCTGCCGGAGGATGCTTCGGCCCGCAGGCAGCAGTGGGTCGGCGTGCCACTGACCGAACGAATTTGCAGATGAGCTAATGGGGTTGTGAAAAAAATGGACCGCTTTCGGAGCGTTTTACGGACGATCTTCGGGCAGCTGAACTGGCAGCCGCCGGGGTGGGTGACCGCCTCCAGTGGCGCCGTCCGCCAGGGCGCGGGCCGACTCAACGCCTCCGCGCGAGCCAATCCCCGTGGCGCGGCCCTGACCGTCGCAGGAATTGCGGCTCTGACCGCCGCGGCCTGGTTCGGCTGGCACTGGTACAAGAATCGTCCGCAACCGGTGCTCACCGAGTTCGCGGTGAACGCGCCCGGCCTCACCTGTTATGCCTGCGAGCCGCCCGGTTCGCCGAATCCGCTGGTCGTGAATTTCTCGGCCTCGACCGCGACGCTGGAACGCGCCGGCCATCCCGTCGACCCGAAGCAAGCGGGCATCGAGATCAGTCCGGCGGTCGCGGGCCAGTGGTTCTGGGATGACGACCGCACGCTGCGCTTCCAGCCGGCCGCCGACTGGCCCATCGGCCAGCACTACAAAGTCGAGCTGTCGCGCAAGGACTTCGCGGCCTCGCACATCACGCTCAAGGACTACCAGTTCGAATTCAACACGCCGGCCTTCGTCGCCAAGCTGGCCAACACCGAGTTTCATCAAGACCCGGTGGTCGCGGGCAATAAGAAAGTGGTCGCCAGCATCAGCTTCACGCATCCGGTCGATCCGGAAAGCTTCGAGAAGCGCGTCAAGTTGAAGATGTTCAACAAAGTGACCGACACCATCGAGAAGGAGCTGACCGCGCCGACCTTCACCGTCATCTACGACAAGCTGAAGTTGAATGCTTTCGTGCATTCGGCGCAGTTGGAAGTGCCGCCGAAAGCCGGTCGCCTGCAAATCACCGTCGATCCCGGCACGCGCGCCGCGCGCGGTGGCAACGAATCGAAAGACACGCTGACCGCGAGCGTCGAAGTCCCCGGTCTGAACAGTTTGAGGATCTCCAACCTGGGCCTGGACATCGTGCGCGATGAGCGCAACGAGCCGGATCAGGTGATTCTGATCAACACTTCGTTCTCGGTGCTGGAAAAAGAGCTGCCGCCGAAGGTGCACGTGTGGCTGCTGCCGGAGAAACATCCGGACCCGAAGGTGCAGGCGCAGTTCAGTGCCGATCGGCCTTATCCGTGGACCGACACCACGCTGCGCCCCGAAGTGCTGACGGCGCAGACCGCGCTGAAGCTCGAACAGATTCCGGGCGAGCAGGAACATTACGAGTTGCACAGCCTGCGCTATCAAGCGGCGCCGGGCCGGTATCTCTATATCAAGATCGACGCGGGCTTGAAGTCGTTCGGCGGCTACGTGCTCGGCGACAGCGTCGAACGTATCATTCAAGTGCCGGAGTTCCCGCGCGAGCTGAGCATTCTGCACTCAGGCTCGCTGCTGTCGATGTCCGGCGAGAAGACGGTGAGTTTGTTTGCTCGCAACGTGCCGGCCATTCGCGTCGAGATCGGTCGGCTGTTGCCGCGTCAGTTGCAGCACCTTGTGACTCAGACCAGCGGCATGTTCGGCACACCGCAGTTCAATAACTGGGCGTTCGAGTCGGCCAACATCACCGAGCGCTTCTATGAAGTGATTCGTTTGGAAACAGGCGATCCGGGCAAAGCGCAGTACGAATCGGTCGACCTCGGCAAATATCTGGACGACAACGCGGGCGATCGTCGCGGCGTGTTCCTGTTCCGCGTGCAGGCCTGGAATCCGGACAGCAATCAAGCCTTGGATTACGCGCCGGAGGCTTGGAATCAAGCCATCGGCACGCAACTGGCGGACGCGCGCTTGATCGTCGTCACCGACCTCGGCCTGGTCGTGAAGCGCTCGGTCGATGGTTCGCAAGACGTGTTCGTGCAGTCCATCGCGACAGGTGCGCCGATCAGCGGCGCGGCCGTGGAAATCATCGGCCGCAACGGGTTGCCCGTGCTCACGGAGACGAGCGATGCCGACGGTCACGTTCGCTTCCCCGAACTGAAGAGCTTCCAGCGGGAGAAGGCGCCGGTGCTGTATCTCGCGCGTCGTGGCGGTGACAGCTCGTTCCTGCCACTCGATTATCGCGGTCGAGAGATCGATCTATCGCGCTTCGATATCGGCGGTGTCGAGAGCAATGCCGATCGTGCCGCGCTGTCGGCTTATATCTTCTCGGATCGCGGCATCTATCGGCCGGGCGAAGAAATTCGCGCCGGCGCGTTGGTTCGTAACCAGGATTGGAGTCGCGGTCTGTCCGGGCTGCCGCTGCGCCTGGAAGTGACCGATCCGCAGGGCACGGTGATTCGACGCGAGACCTTCAAGCCCGGCACGGCGGGCTTCGGCGAAATCCTGCAGCCGACCAAAGAAACATCACCGACCGGCACGTACACCCTGGCGCTGTCCATCGTGCGCGATCAATACAGCGCCGATCTGATTGGCTCGACGACCGTGCAAGTGCGCGACTTCCAGCCGGATCGTCTGCGCATGAAGGCGACGTTCTCTGCTACATCCGCCGATGGCTGGGTGCCGCCGGATAATCTGGAAGCGACGATTCAATTGGAGAATCTGTTCGGCACGCCGGCGGAGAACCGGCGCATCGTGTCGAATCTGACGCTCACGCCGAGCATCCCGTCGTTCCGCGCGTATCCGGATTATCAATTCCATGATCCGCAGTACGCTCGCGAAGGTTTCAGCGAACAGCTCGCCGATACGACCACCGACGCACAAGGCAAGGCGACGCTCCCGCTGAATCTGCAGCGCTTTGCGAAGGCGACGTATCGCGTGCATCTGGTGTCGCAGGGCTTCGAGGCCGACGGCGGTCGCGGCGTCACGACCGAAGCTGCCCAGCTCGTATCCAACATGCCATATCTGGTCGGCTACAAGCCGGATGGCGAGCTCGGTTATCTGTCACGTAACGGTGAGCGCAACGTCCATTTCATCGCGATCGATCCGAAGGCGCAGCGCACGGAGGTCGGCGGCCTGGTGCTGACCCGATTGGAAACACGATTCGTCTCGGTACTGATGCGTCAGGCGAACGGCACTTATAAATATGAGTCGCGTCGCAAGGAAACTGCGCTCGGCGACACGCCGCTGACGATTGCCGCGACCGGCTATTCGCTGAAGCTTGCCACCGATGCGCCGGGCAACTTCGCCTACGTCGTGAAAGATGCGTCGGGGCAGCAGCTCGCCCGCTTCGACTATCAGGTGGCGGGTGAAGGCAACGTCACTCGCACACTGGAGAAGAACGCCGAGCTTCAGCTGACCTTGTCGAAGCGCGACTACGCGCCGGGTGAGGAAGTGGAGGTCTCGATTCGTGCTCCGTACGAAGGCGCCGGCTTGATCACCATCGAGCGCGAGCGTGTGTACGCGTGGAAATGGTTCAAGACGTCGACCACCAGCTCGGTACAGAAGATCACGCTGCCCGCGGGGCTGGAAGGCAATGCTTATGTGTCGGTCACCTTCGTGCGCGATGCGGGCTCGTCGGAGATCTACACCAGCCCGATGTCCTACGGCGTGCAGCCGTTCTCCATCGCGGTGGATGCGCGGCGCAATCCCGTCACTATCGAAGCGCCGACGCTGGTGAAGCCGGGTCAGGACGTGACATTCCGATATCGCACGGAGAAACCGTCGCGCTTGGTGTTGTTCGCGGTCGATGAAGGCATTCTGCAAGTCGCTGCGTACAAGACGCCCGATCCGCTGGGTTATTTCTTCCAGAAGCGGGCGCTCGAAGTGTCGACGACCCAGATTCTGGATCTGATCCTGCCTGAGTTCCGGCAGCTGGGCCTGGCGGCGGCACCGGGCGGCGATGCCGAGGGCTTGCTCGGTAAGCATCTCAATCCGTTCCGTCGCAAAGGCGAGAAGCCGGTGGCGTACTGGTCGGGCATCGTCGACGCGGACTCGACGACGCGTGAGCTGAAGTACACGGTGCCGGATTACTTCAACGGCACCCTGCGCGTGATGGCAGTGGCGGTGACGGATGATCGCGTCGGCGTACATGAGAGTCGCACCCTGGTTCGCGGCGACTTCGTGTTGTCGCCGAACGCGCCGACCACGGTGTCTCCGGGCGACGAGTTCGATGTGAGTGTGGGCGTGTCGAATAACGTCGAAGGCTCCGGTGCGAGCGCCACGGTGGCCGTGACGTTGGAAACGGACGCCGGCCTTGATGTCGTGGGCGAACCGAAGCAGGAGGTGGGCATTGCTGAAGGACGCGAAGGCTCGGTGCGCTTCCGTCTGCGAGCGAAGGATATGCCGGGCGCGGCGAACATGAGCTTCACGGCTCGGACCGGCAATGCGAGTGGCAAGCGCCGTATCGATCTCAGTGTGAGGCCGGCGACGCCGTTCATGACGCAGCTGAGCGCGGGCGTTCTGCCGAAGGGCGAGAAGGAGATTCGCATCGAGCGGCAGATGTATCCCCATCACCGCACGCTGGAAACGGGCGCGTCCATGCTGCCGCTGCAATTTGCTCATGGCTTCGTTGCGTATCTCTCGAGCTATCCCTATGCGTGTACGGAGCAGATCGTGAGCATGTCGATGCCGGCGGTGCTGCTGACTTCGCGGTCGGAGTTCGGTTACGTGAAAACGAGCGCCGGGTCCGATGTTTCTGCGCTGATCGGCGAATTGCGGTCGCGCCAGACCGAGACCGGCGCGTACAAGCTGTGGCCGGGTGGAAACGAGGTGGTCGAGTTCGTTTCGCTGTATGCGCAGCAGTTGCTGCTCGAGGCCGGCGAGCGAGGCCAGGCCATTCCCGG
This sequence comes from Steroidobacter flavus, assembly GCF_042651805.1. Lineage (NCBI taxonomy): Bacteria > Pseudomonadati > Pseudomonadota > Gammaproteobacteria > Steroidobacterales > Steroidobacteraceae > Steroidobacter > Steroidobacter flavus. The sequence continues at coordinate 1,786,439 of NZ_JBHSDU010000003.1, forward strand.
CGACCTGGTCACGAATGGCAATAACTATTTGCATCAGGTCGCGCAGCGGGATGGCAACAACCTCATTGACGAGCGGCAGAGTGCTTATGCGATTTATCTGCTGACCCGGCAGGGACAGCGCATGGCGGCGGAGATCGCCGCGTCTCGCAAGCGACTGGCTGAACGCTATCGCGGGCAATGGGAAAAGGATCTGACCGCTGCGTGGCTTGCGGCTTCGTTGGATTTGATGCGCCAGGATCGGGATGCGGAGAATTTGATCTCTGGGGTTCGATTCGATCCATCGGCCGATGAGCTCTATAACGATCCGATGACCCGCGATGCGTTCTTGCTGTTCGTGATCTCGCGTCACTTCCCGGAGCGGTTGAAGAACGTGCCGAGCGACGTGTTCACGACGATGGCGAAGCGCGTGACCGATGGTTACTACCATTCGCTGTCGGCCGGCACGACGCTGCTGGCGCTGGATGCGTACGCGTCAGCGACGGAAGGCGCGGCCCGCAATCTGGCGATTGCAGAAGTGCTGAAGAATAAGAGCGTGCGTGCACTGACGTTGCCGGAGGGGCTGTTCCCGACGGTGAAGTTCACAGATCAGGCGGCGGCGTTGCGATTCACCAACAACACGAACCTCAACGCGTACTACCTGATCGAGCAGTCCGGCTTCGACCGCAAACCGCCGACGCAGGCGATCAAGCAGGGGCTGGAAGTGTTGCGTGAGTACACGGACAGCAGCGGCAAGCCGATCACGTCGATCCAGATGGGACAACAGATCGATGTGCACCTGAAGTTCCGGGGCCTGAAGGAAGGCGCTTATTCGAACATCGCGCTGGTCGATCTCTTGCCCGGCGGCTTCGAACTCGTCGTCCCGACGGAAGCTGCGCAGAGTCAGTTTGCTGAGGCTTCTTCTTCCGAAACTGAAGGAGAGGGGGAGTACGACTCCTCCTATGAGGGCTGGCAGTGCCAGGTGTGCGTGGGCAACGTGAAGGCGTCCCTGCAGTACGCCGACATGCGCGAGGACCGCGTGGTGTTCTACGCCAACGCGACCGGCGAGATCTCGGAGATCGTTTATCGAATCAAGGCGACGAACGTCGGCTCGTATGTCGCTCCGCCCGCGTATGGTGAGGCGATGTATAACCGAAACGTTATTGGCCGCTCGGCTTCGGGGAAGATTGAGGTGTCGCGGCCGTGAGAAAAGAAGAGAGCGTCAGTGGCTCGCAGCCGTGCCAACGGCCAGGCCGGGAGCCAGGAGCTAACTAACGTGCGCTGGCGGCGAGCAATCGGCGTTGCCATTACAGTCCTGGTCGTAGCGGCGACGCTCGTTACGATCCGGCTGTGGCCACGCGAGCCGCTCGCGGCGAAGATCGCTTCGTCGACGGCGATCTTTGATCGGCAAGGGCGGCTGCTTCGATTGACGCTTGCGAGCGATCACCAGTATCGCTTGTGGACGCCCATCGAAGACATCTCGCCTGAGCTGGTAGAAGCATTGCTGCTTCACGAAGACCAACACTTCTATTTCCACCCCGGCGTCAACGTCGCCTCGTTAGTGCGCGCGGCCACATCGACATACTCCGGCGGCCCGCGAGTGGGCGGGTCGACGATCACGATGCAACTCGCCCGCCTCATGTACGGGCTGAACACCAGGAGCGTCAGCGGCAAACTCCAACAAATCCTCCGCGCCGTTCAATTGGAGCTCTGTTACTCCAAGCGGGACCTGCTCGAAGCGCATCTGAACTTGATGCCCTACGGAGGAAACATTCAGGGCGTCGGCGCCGCGAGCCTGATCTATTTCGATAAGTCAGCGAAACGACTCGGCCTGTCCGAATCACTGACGCTCGTACTCATCCCACAATCCCCCGCCCGTCGCGCCCCCGGGAGCGACGAGCCCACCGACCTCCGCGACGCGCGCCTCCGCCTCTTCGCTCGTTGGGTCGAGCAGCACCCAGACGCCGCAAGCTCAGCTGACTACATCGCCACGCCATTACGCTACGCATCGCTGCGTGACCTGCCCTTCGCGGCGCCCCACTTCACAAACGTCATCCTGCAGCGACCTCGACCGGCGTCGATCCACTCCGTCAACACGACACTCGATCTTCGAACTCAACGAACCCTCGAGCGCGTCATCGCGACTTACGTCCGCGAGCACAGCAACATCGGCATCCACAACGCCGCCGCCATGCTGGTCGATTACAGAGACCTTTCCGTGAAAGCGATGATCGGCTCGGCCGATTTCTTCGCCGCCGACATCGAAGGTCAGGTGAACGGCACACTGGCCAAGCGCTCGCCGGGCTCCGCTTTAAAACCATTCATCTACGCACTCGCCATCGATCAGGGTGTGATCCATCCGCAAACCGTGTTGAAAGACACGCCGACCTCCTTCGGCCCCTTCAACCCGGAAAACTTCGACGGCCGCTTCGTCGGCCCGATCACGGCGCGTGAAGCGCTAATCCGCTCCCGCAACGTCCCGGCGATGACGCTCTCATCACAACTCTCCACGCCTTCGCTCTATCAATTCCTGCGCAGCGCCGGCATCACAAGAATGGCGAGCGAGAAACATTACGGCCTCGCGCTCACCCTGGGCGGCGGCGAAGTGACAATGGAAGAAACCGCCACGCTCTATGCGATGCTGGCGAATCGCGGCCGCCTGGCACCGCTGCGTTATCTCAGCGACGAACCGCGACCCGAGGGACTGCGACTGCTGTCGGAAGAAGCCAGCTTCATGACGCTGGACATGCTCCGCTCAGCCCCGCGACCGGAAGATTCCTTCGCTCGTCGCCGCAGCGGCGTGCAAGCCGCGTGGAAAACCGGCACCTCGTGGGGCTTCCGCGATGCCTGGACCGCCGGCACTTTTGGTCCGTACGTATTAGTTGTATGGGTCGGCAACTTCGACGGCCGGGGCAATCCCGCATTCGTCGGCGTGCAAGCGGCGGCACCACTGTTCTTCCGTCTGCTCGATGCACTCGCGGCTCAGGAGAAATTGGTCGAGCCGATCTATCGACAGCCGCCGCGCATGGAACGCATCGAAGTCTGCAGCGCTTCGGGCGATCTGCCGAACTCGGAGTGTCCGCAGGTGGTGAGCACTTGGTACATCCCCGGCGTGTCACCTATTCGTGTGAGTCAGATCCATCGTCGCGTCTGGATCGATACCCGAACCGGCGAGCAAGCGTGTCCGCCGTACGATCCAACACATGCACGCAGCGAGGTGTATGAGTTCTGGCCCACCGATCTGCTGCAACTGTTCGCTCAGGCCGGCATGCCGCGTCGACGACCGCCGCCGCCCGCGGATTGTCAGCGAGATGTGCCTAGTGGCACGCCACCGCAGATTACCTCCCCTGTCATCGCTGTGACATACAGCGTGCGCAGTGGACGCGTCGGGAGTGAAACCATTCCTCTGGCCGCCAACGCGGACAGCGAAGTGCGACGCTTGCATTGGTTCGTCGATGAGAGCTACGTCGGCACGGGCACGCCCGGCGTGGCGATCGGCTGGCACCCGCAGCGAGCGGGACATTACATGGTGCGCACCGTAGACGATCGAGGCCGCGCCGATAGCCGGGAGCTGGCGGTGGAGATCGTTCGCTAGGCCGTTCCATACAAAGGAACGATTAACCTCTCGGTCGAAGCGGTTACTATGGAGCGCCCTCGCGGGCGCCGCTGCGCTCGCGTCCACTCGATCTCAGGTGACCGCTAGCGCATGCCTCATCAATCCGACCTGATTGCACTCATCGCCATCGGCTTCGTGCTGGCCATGGGCTTCGGCTTCCTCGCCGCCCGACTTCGCATGCCGCCGCTGGTGGGCTACCTGGTCGCCGGAATTGCAATCGGGCCGTTCACGCCAGGCTTCGTCGCGGACGCCGGCCTCGCCGGCCAGTTGGCTGAAATCGGCGTGATCCTGTTGATGTTCGGCGTCGGTCTGCACTTCTCCATCGGCACCTTGCTCAAGGTCCGTAACATCGCGCTGCCCGGCGCGGTCGTGCAGATCGCGGTGGCGACCATCATCGGGTTGGGGCTGGCGCGGTTGTGGAATTGGAGCACGACGGCCGGGATCGTGTTCGGCCTGGCGCTGTCGGTCGCCAGCACGGTCGTGTTGTTACGAGCGCTCGAACAACGCAACGAGTTGGATACCGAACAAGGTCGCATCGCCGTGGGCTGGCTGGTGGTCGAGGACCTGGCGATGGTCGTGGCGCTGGTGTTCCTGCCTGCCCTTGCGCATACCGGCGACAGCGCTGGCGAGAGCAGCTTGCTTGCGAGTCTCGGTGTGACGTCGTTGAAGGTCGCGATGTTCGTGGCGGTGATGATGGTTGGCGGCCGACGCATCGTGCCTTGGGTGCTCGTGCAGGTCGCGCGGACTGGTTCGCGTGAGTTGTTCACATTGGCGGTGCTCGGAATTGCGTTGGGCATCGCTTACGGGTCGGCCGTGTTGTTCGATGTGTCCTTCGCGCTCGGCGCGTTCTTCGCCGGCGTCATGCTGGCCGAGTCGGACTTGAGCCATCAGGCGGCGGAGAATTCGCTGCCGCTGCAGGATGCGTTCGCGGTGATGTTCTTTGTGTCGGTCGGCATGTTGTTCGACCCCGCGGTGATCCTGCGGCAGCCGCTTGAGTTGCTGGGCGTGCTGTTCGTCATTCTGGTCGGCAAGTCGCTCGCCGCGTTCGCCATCGTGCTGGCCTTCGGTTATGCCGTGCGCACGGCACTGACGATCTCGGCGAGCCTGGCGCAAATCGGCGAGTTCTCTTTCATCCTCGCCGGCCTCGGCGTTGGCCTCGGCTTGCTGCCGCCGGAGGGCCGCGACTTGATCCTGGCCGGCGCGTTGCTCTCCATCACTTTGAACCCCTTCGCCTTCGCGACCATCGCGCCCATCGCGCGCTGGGTGAATGAGCGGCCGAAGCTGCTCGCGTTTTTGACTCGCAAGGACGGCAAGCTCGCGTCGCTGCCACCTGATCAGCAGGTTTCCCGACTGCGCGATCATGCGGTGATCGTTGGGTACGGCCGCGTCGGCAGCGTCGTCGGGTATGGGTTGCAGGCGCAGGGGCTCGAGTATGTTGTTATCGAGATGAGCCGTCGTGTCGTCGATCAGTTGCGTGAAGATAAGATCACGGCGGTGTATGGCGATGCGACCGCGCATGGTGTGCTCGATCTCGCTCAGATCGAGCATGCGCGATTGCTGGTGATTGCTTCACCGGATGGGTTTCATGCCCGTCGCATTCTTGAGCTTGCTCGTGCGAAGAATCCGAAGATCGCGGTGGTCGTGCGGACGCATAGCTCGTCGGAGTTGAAATATCTTATTCGCCAAGGCGTGGACCGCGCAGTCATGGGCGAGCTTGAGCTTGCGCTCGAAATGACCGATTACGCGCTGCGCAGCCTTGGCGTTTCGGAAGAGCGATGCAAGATGCTGACGCAGTGGTTGAGGAACGAAGGGGTGGCCGGGTCGCCGAAAGATCCGGGGGCGTGACGAGACGGAGATCGTAAATGTCGCGGTTTAGTTTTTGGCACCAACGTCGACCGCAGAAGAAGCCCTGAGGACAGCGCGTGGTTTGCGCATCGGGCGCAGAGGGATGAGCTCGATGCGATCTTGATTCTGCAATACCTGAATGCGTTGGCCCGGCTTGATGCCGAGCGCCTTCCGGATAGCCGGAGGGATGATCACCTGGAACCTGAGCGAAACGGTGACTGTCGTCATCTGACTTCCCCGACGCGATGAACGTTTTGCGTCATGGTAGGAAGCCTTTCTTCTCGTTGTCTAGCATCTCTGAGCCCGACGCTCCGCGGCACTTGTCGCGCGTTTCGCCGCGGACACCGGAGGACGACTTGCGACCCGGACGAAGAGAAGGATTCGCGCACTCCAAGAAAGATGCGCCGAGGCCTATCTCACCACAGCTTCCACCAAGGCTTCGCCGCCGTCTCATACTGAAGTTGCATGACTCGCTTATCGCTTCCGAACGCTGAGTCCGAATAAACGATGCGGATCTTCTCGCGAGCATTCTGGCCGATGGTGTGTCCATCCCGGATCACCGGCCCGTTTTCCAGGAGATATCCGGCCAGGCCATGCAGGCGCTGACGCAGGTCGCTGGGTTTCTCGGGCGATTCCTGAGTTTCGAGCTCCATGTGCCCGAGCGCCTCCATGCCTTGCGTGAAACCGCCGCTGGACGTCTTCGTTTGCCAGCCGACCCGGAAGTCGATCCAGATATCGAGCGGCGGCCCGTGAGGCAGTACCTCCGTGCAGAAATCGAGAAACAGGTTTTTAGGAACGACCAGAGTGGCGTTGCCCCAGTACACGCCGATCGCGCCCTCGCAGGCGGCGAGCACGGCGGCGGTTGCCTTGGTGAGCAGAATCGCTTGGTCGACTTTATTGAGATCGCTCATCACCGTTACGATGAAATGAGCTTGGTGAGCCTGGACCTCCGCGGCTGCATCCTTCCAAAGCAGACTGGTGGCGCAGGGCCCTTCCAGATCGGACCAGGGGATGGGGGCTTGGATATTCCCCAGGACGAGCGTGCCATCCTTCAACTGGAACGCCCGCGCGCCACTTTCGTCCGTTTCCGAGACCAGGCCAAGCTCGGGATAACGACTCTTGAGCTCGCGCTCGATCGCGGCTGACGGTACATCGATCGGCTGAGGCAACAGGATCATCGAAATCATCACGGACATTTTATTGTCAACCCGCTATCGACCGCCCGGGCCGATACTATGTCCGCAGCGGGATGTCACCGCAACAGCGCGTGCAAGATGACCGTGGGCAGCAGAGTGAACAGCCCGGACAGGGCGATCGAGACCATCACCAGCAAATAAATCGCCACGCTCAATAGAGAAACAACGACCAGGCCGAGCACTCCGAGAAGGAGCTGAACCCACAGCGCCATGTGACGCGGAGGGGACAGGACGACTGTCGCACCCATGCGTGCCAGCGCCTTGAGACGTTTGTCATGGGCGGGATACATGGGCACGGCCGAGCCGCTGAACAATCCGCCGCGGCGGGAGCCGCCGGCGATGAGCATGTGAGAGCACCAGGCGGGGAAGCCGCCGCTGTTACCGACATCGCCAAGGGCGTCGCTGAGGGCTTGGGGATCGCGAGTGAGTTGGACGGCGATGGCGTCGGCGAGGTACTTGCGACGGCGCCAGATCAGGGCGAGCAGCGGTTCGAGCAGGAAGGTGCTGACCATGCCGCCGAAGAAGCCGCTGATCACGACAGGGCCGTAGAGCGGCATGCGAATCCATTCGCGCCACGTCAGTTTGTTTGGAGTATTCCCGCCGCCCTGGGAATTCCCAAAGGGATTGGTGAGTTCCAGAATCAACTGGGAGTCCGCACTCGACGCGCCGGGCTTCAAAGCCTCGCGCAGCGTTTTCCACAGTCGCGACCACGCGGGCGGATCAACGATGCCATCGCTGAGCCGCGCAACGAAACCAAACAAACTCAACGTCTGCGCAACCCGCATCCCTTGCACGACATCGCCGTTGGCAATGAGCCCGATGAGATGCCCGGCCACCGCCTGCATCCGCGCGCGATCCAATTTATCGAGCAGCCCGGTGGAGACCAGCACGGTGACCGTCTCATCGTCGGGCCCATACACCGCGGCGTTGACGGCAGGCGTGTCGATGATGGCGACCTTCGGCATCTTGATGTTGGCAGCGATGGCCATTTCGGCGACGACGTTCGCGAGTCGCTGCTCCGCAAGCACAGTCGCATTCGGCGCTCGCAAGGCCAGTTCATGCGCGCCGCTCTCCTCCGCCTCGCGCACGATACGTCGCAACGTTAACAAGACGATCAGCACAGCAACCATGCCAGGCAGCGCTGCAATGAAGGCGAGATACAACCAACTGCTGGCGGGCTGAGTCTCGATGTGGTCGCTGACGTAGCTCAGCTTCTGTCCCACGTAGCCGAGCAAATCCGGCGTGGGAATAACGAGATTGATCACGTCGAGCAGCAGCCCGATCACCGCATAGAACAGCGGCGACGTCAGCGTCGCAACGACGAACGCGAGAATGGCGATACAAATGCCAGCGACCGCGCTGACCTGCCACGCCGCGCGACGATGACGCGCGATGGCGGCGAAAAAACTTTCGCGTTCTGCCGCCGTCCAGAGAGGAAGCTCGGCCGCCGACATGTCACTCCACCCAATTGAACGAGCGCGTAACCGCTTTCTGCCAGGACGAATACAAATGACCGCGATCTTCCTTGCTCATGCGCGGCTGCCAGGTGTGCGACACACCCCAGTTGCGGCGCAGATCGTCGGTGCTCTTCCAATAGCCCGTCGCCAGGCCCGCGGCATACGCGGCGCCCAGCGCCGTCGTCTCTGTCACTTTCGGCCGCACCACACTCACGTCCAGAATGTCCGATTGAAACTGCATCAACAGCTCGTTCACGACCATGCCGCCATCCACTCGCAGCTCCTGCAATTGAATGCGGGAGTCCTGCTCCATCGCCGCGACCACATCGCGCGTTTGATAGGCCGTCGCCTCGAGCGCCGCGCGAGCGATGTGCCCGCGATTCGCATAACGAGTCAGCCCTGTGATCACCCCACGCGCGTGATCCTTCCAATAAGGCGCGTACAGCCCCGAGAACGCCGGCACGATGTAAACGTCGCCGTTATCCTTCACGCTCGCCGCGAGCGCTTCGATCTCGCCGCTATTGCGGATCAGACCCAAGTTGTCGCGTAGCCACTGCACCAGCGCGCCGGAGATCGCTATCGATCCTTCTAACGCAAAGCATGCGGGATTCCTGCCAAACCGATATGCGACGGTGGTCACGAGACCGGCAGCCGACGACACCGGTTGATGCCCGGTGTTCATGAGCAGGAAGCAACCCGTGCCATAAGTATTCTTGGCCTCACCCGGCTCGAAGCAGGTTTGCCCCACCAGCGCGGCTTGCTGATCGCCGAGAATGCCGGCGATGGGCACCCCTTTGAGCGGGCCATCGGCAACCTGGCCGTAGACTTCACTGGAGGACGTAATCGTCGGCAGCACACTGCGTGGAATCGTGAACGTTCGCAGCAGTTCGTCGTCCCACTGCAGTGAGTCCAGCCGCATCAGCTGAGTGCGACTCGCGTTCGTTACGTCGGTGAGATGCAGGCCGCCTTTCGCGCCGCCTGTGAGATTCCACAGCACCCAAGTGTCCATCGTGCCGAACAGCAGATGACCGGCGTCGGCGAGCGCTCGCGCGCTCGGCACGTGATCCAGCAACCATTTCAACTTCAGACCGCTGAAGTAACTCGCGAGCGGCAGACCGGTAGCGGCACGGAAACGGTCCTTACCACCTTGCGCGGAAAAATATGCAACGAGGGGATCGACTCGAGTGTCCTGCCACACCAACGCATTGTGTAACGGCTCACCGGTGCGACGATCCCAGATCATCGTCGTCTCGCGCTGATTGGTGATGCCGATAGCGACGATGTCCTTGGCCGTGAGCTTCGCGGATCGCAACGCCTCGGCAATCACTGCGTCGGTGTTGAGAGCGATATCGAGAGGCGAGTGCTCGACCCAGCCGGGCTGAGGAAAGATCTGCGGATGTTCCTGTTGAGCGCTGCCGACGATGCTGCCCGCCTGATCGAACACGATGAAGCGCGAGCTGGTCGTGCCTTGATCGACGGCGCCAACGAAGGAGCTCATGACGAACCTCGTTCAGTCGCGGGCAACATGAACACGCGGCGGGCCTCGGGCGAATCGAGCTGCGACTTGCTATAGCAGCGCGCGATCGGACCGTTGCGATGATCGAGCAGATCCGGCCGCCGTTGAATCATCGCATCGAACGATTCACCGGGCGGCGACCGCAGACTCAGCTCCTCGTTCAGCAGCATCAGGTAAGCCCAGGTGATGGTCTCGTGATATTTGCCCTGCGCGCCGACCTTGGCAACGTAGTTTTGCAAATGCCGGCGAAACTGTAGCGCGCCTTCAGGAAATCCGTCGCGCTGCAGATAGCGCCAGGCCACGGACAAGTGCATGCGATGGCTGAATCGGGCCGGATCGAGCGAGCCGTTCTCGAACGCGATCAGGATGTCGTCGTCGAGCGTCGGCTGACGCGCTGGCTGAGCACTCATGAGCGATTCCTCCCACTGCGCTGTTTGCTGGCCGCGCCCACACGCTTCGCCGTCGCACGGGTCACGGCGCGCTCGGACTCGACCAATTGATGACTATCGGCGGCGGTCAGATCCAGTCCGTAGATCTTCTTCAGCTCGGCGATCTGTGCCAGGGTCGGCGCGCTGAACGCCTGCTCGCCTTCGAAGGCATGCAGCACGATGCCCTCCAGCAGATCGCCCAGCGAGCTATTTTTCAAGGCGGCTAACGCCTTGAGCACATTGAGCAAACGGGCTTCCAGGCGGACGCCGGTCTGGACGCGGGTGACGGTGGTCATGCGGAGTACCTTGGTAACTTGGTACCAAGGTAGCAAGCGCCAAAGTCCACCGCAAGCTGCGGCGCGGGAGGCTGGGTTAGATGCGGCTGCTCGGGAAGTGCAGGAACTCGCGCATGAACTCGTCGCCGGGCAGCGGCCGGCCGAAGTAGAAGCCCTGCAGCTCGTCGCACTGATTGGCGCGCAGGAAGTCGATCTGCTGCTCGGTCTCGACACCTTCGGCCACCACTTTCAGGCCGAGGTTGTGACCGAGTGCGATGATGGTTTTCACGATGGTCATGTCGTCCAGATCGCTGCCGATGTCCTGCACGAACGAGCGATCCACTTTCAAGCGATCGACCGGAAGTCGTTTCAGATAACTCAGGCTGGAATAGCCGGTGCCGAAATCGTCGAGCGCGATCTGCACGCCGAGGTCGTTGAGCTGGCCGAGCATGGCGATGAACTGATCGGCGTCGTGCATGACGGCGCTTTCGGTGAGCTCGACTTCGAGATACTGCGCATCGAGGCCGGTCTCTCGCAGCACTTCGGCAATGGTTTGCACCAGATTGTCCTGTCGAAACTGTCGCACCGACACGTTCACCGAGACGACGAACGGCGGCAGCCCCGCGTCCTGCCATGCTTTGTTCTGAGCACAGGCGGCACGCAGCACCCATTTGCCGATGGGCACGATGAGGCCGATCTCTTCCGCGACAGGAATGAATCGCGAGGGCGGCGTGACTTCTTCATCCGACACGTGCCAGCGAATCAATGCTTCCGCGCCAGTGATTCGACGCGTCCGCATGTCCACGCGCGGCTGATAGTGAAGCGAGAACTGCTGACGCTCGAGTGCGCGACGCAGTTTGTTCTCCAGCTCCAGGCGCTCGGTAATGAGCGCGTTCAACTCGGCGGTGAAGAACTGGAAATTGTTTCGACCCTTTTCCTTGGCCCGATACATGGCCTGGTCGGCATGCTTGAGCAGAGTTTCCGCGTTAGTGCCATCGTCCGGGTACAGGGCGACGCCCATACTGCAGGTGACATTGAAATCGCCCTGGGGACTGGTCCACGGCTGTGAGATCGCGTGGAGCATCCGTTCCAACACCAGCGCGACCGCGTCGGGTCCGCGCTGGCCATTGATGAGCAGCACGAATTCGTCACCGCCGAGGCGCGCCACCGTGTCGCCTTCGCGCACGCTGGAACGCAGCCGCTCGGCCATCTCACGCAGCAGCTCATCGCCGACATGGTGACCCAGCCCGTCATTGATGAACTTGAATCGATCCAGATCGACGAACACCACCGCCAGCCGCGTGCCGTAAGCACCGGCGGAACGAATGCCTTGTTGTAATCGATCGTGGAGTAACGCGCGATTGGCGAGCCCGGTGAGGGTGTCGAAGTTGGCTTGCTGCTCGATGCGGGCCTGATAGACCTTGCGCTCGGTGACATCCTCGACCGTGCCTTCGTAACAAGCGACGTGACCGGTCTCGTCGAACACGGCGCGTGCATTCTCGGAGATCCAGATGACTTCGCCCGTCTTGCGATACACCTGCGATTCGAAGCCGCTGACCGAGCCGCGCGCCTTCGCCAAGGCCATGAACTCTTCGCGACGGGACGGCTCGACGTACAGCTGATTGCGAATATCTTTGAGCTGAGCGATCAGCTCGGCCGGACTGTCGAATCCATAAATCCGTGCCAGCGCCGGATTGGCGTCGAGATACTGGCCGTCGATGGTGGTGCGGAAGATGCCTTCGATGGCGTTCTCGAACAAGTTGTAATAGCGCCTCTCGGCTTCCCGCAGCGCCAGGCTCGACGCCCGACGGGCCGTGATGTCTTGAATCAGACCTTCGATAGCGTGCAGCTTGCCGTGAGCGTCATAGACGCCGGAGCCCCGCTCCCACACCCAACGGATCTCGCCCGTCGCATGCACGATGCGATATTCGCAATCGAAGCGGCCCTGCGTGCGCAGGCCGGTGTGCATTTCGTTACGAACCCGCTCGCGATCGTCCGGATAGGTGATCTGCTCGTAGGAAACGCGTTTGTTGAACAGCAGGTCGGCAGCGTCGTAGCCGGTCAGCCGTCGCACGCCTTCGCTGACGAACTCCATGGTCCATTCGGCATCGTCACGGCAGCGATACACCATGCCGTCGAGGTTGCCGAGCAACGTACGGAGCATGCGTGCGGTTTCAGTGCTCCCTGCGGTGTCGTAACTGACAGGCGGTGTTTCGTGGCTGACGCGTGGTGTGGCCGTGGACTGCATGCCTTTTAGTTATCGTGACAAGAACCGCTGAATATCAGCTGCGCAGACGCCATCGCGCGGGGCTTTGTCACAGAAATGATGAGCAGCGTCAATGGTTACGGCGGCCAATTTGAAGTTGTGATGGCCGTCAATGGCGCACGCCCCGCCAGAGTGCATGAGCCCGCCCCAACAGCGGGCCCATGCCTCAAAAGTTACCAAGCGATGCCGTAGTCCTCGCCGTGATATGCAGCCGCGCCCCAGAAGGTGCCGTGCTTCGCATCGATCTGAATCGCGGTAATGGGCCCGGAATTGTTTGCCGAAAATTCCAATTTGTAACCTTTCTTGATCAGCTCGTTGCGAACCCAATCGGGCACCGAGTCGGCGAGCGTCAGACGCCCGGGAATGGACTCGTGGGCACCGAACGAATCGCGCAGTTGATAGGTGGTGATATTGGCGCCTTCGGCCGCCTCCTGCGGTGTCATACCGAACTCGACCACGTTCAAGAAGAACTGCAGGAGGTTTTGTTCCTGCGTGTCCCCGCCCTGCACGGCGAATGCGAGATATGGCTTGCCGTCCTTCAATGCCATTGACGGCGTCAGCGTCGCGCGCGGCCGTTTGCCGGGTGCGACGACGTTGAACGGATTGTCGTTGGGATCGAGCACGAAGCTTTGCATGCGCTGGCTCATGCCGATGCCGGTCTTGCCCGCGATGGTCGCCGGCAACCAGCCGCCGCTCGGCGTGACCGAAACGACCCAACCTTCTTTATCGACGGCCTCGACGCTGGTGGTGCCGAGTCGGAACGTGCGGTCGAATTCGGCCAGCGCGGTCGGGCTCCACTGATTCGGCTTGGACTTGTCTTTGCCCGCCTTCACGGTGTGCCACGCTTCCAGCTGGGTCTTGAACGGGTTGGTTCCGCCCTGGAAGGGATACGGGTCGCCGGGACGAATGTCGGGATCGTTACGATCGTCCTTGACCAGCTTGGCGCGCTCGCGCGCATAGTCCTTCGACAGCAGGCCTTTGATGGGCTCTTCGGGCGGAAAGCGCGAGTCGCCGTAATAGAAATCTCGATCGGCGAACGCGAGGCTCATGGTCTGATACAGCGTGTGGATATAACGCGTGCTGTTGTAGCCCATCGCCTTGAGATCGAAGTTCTCGAGGATGTTCAATGCCTGGAGCATCGAGGGGCCCTGCACCCAATGCGTCAGCTTGTAAACCTCGATGCCTTTGTAGTTGGTATGCACCGGCTCTTCGAGATGGATCTGCCAGTTGGCGAGATCTTCCGGTGTGTGCAAACCGCCGAGCTCCTGCGAGCCGCGCGCATATTCCTTCGCGATGTCGCCCTTATAGAAACGATCGTACGCGGCCATGATGGCCTGCTTGCGGTCCTTGCCGGCCTTGCGCGCCTTTGCTTCGGTGTCGACCAGCTTGCGCAAGGTCACCGCGAGATCGGGTTGACGGAAGATTTCACCGGCTTCGGGGCCGACGCGAGCAAACCCGGGCAGCGGCTTGCCGTCCTTGCCTTCGTGAACCAGGAACGTGCGGCGGGAGTCGGGCCACTTGCGCAGCTCATCCTTCCATTTCTCGATCAGGTCGGCGGTCTGCGCCTCGATGGGATAGCCGTCGGCCATTTCGATGGCGGGCGCGAGCACTTCGGCGAGACTGAGTTTTCCGTACTCCGCGAGCATCACCATGATGCCGCCCGGCGTACCCGGCGTGACTGCCGCGAGCGGCCCGAACTCGGGCGGATATTCGTAACCTTTGGAACGATAGAACTCGGGCGTCGCGCCGGTCGGAGCGACGCCGAGCGCATTCACGCCAATCACTTTGCGAGTATTCGGGTTGTAGATCAGCGCCTGAGTCTCGCCGCCCCAGCTCAACACGTCCCACATCGTGGAAGTCGCGGCGATCATCGCGCAGGCCGCGTCGACTGCATTCCCTCCCTGCATGAAGATCCGCGCGCCCGCGGTCGCAGCCAGCGGTTTGCCTGTGACAGCAACCCAATGCTGGCCGTGTAAAGGGGGCTTGACGGTCTTGGCTTGAACCGGAGCTGCGACGGTCGCGACGAACGCGGCCAGTGCAACGACCACACGCTTGGCATCGAATGGCATGACCCTACCTGTCTGGTGGCGGCCGCCAGCGGCGGCGCGAAGGCAGGATCTTAACGCGATGAGTCCGAAGAAGGAGCGGCGCACGAACGGCGCCGCTCCTGAAGCTCGATTACAGGCGCCAGCGCACGCCGATGGCGTACGAACGGCTCAACAGCAAGTTGCCGAAATTGTCCGTCGTCGGGCCGCCGGCGGAGCCGAAGGCGTAATACGACTGCTGCATCTCTTCGGTGAGGTTCACGGCGTCGAACGAGATCGCAAGGTTCTCGTTCACGTCGTAGGAGAGTTGCAGATCCAGGCTCGCCTCCGAATGACGCCAGATGCCAATCGGATTGGCGAACAGGCGCGCTTCGTTGTTGTTCTTGAAATCGTCGCGCCACACGTACGACAGACGCGCGCCGATGCCGGCCCGGTCGTACGCCAATGTGATGTTGTACGAGGTGTCGGAAACACCGAAGAACTCGGACTTCTCGGTACCGATGATTTCGCCCGCGGAATTGGTGAGCGGAATGGTCTGCTCGGAGTCGAGCTTGGTGAAGCTGCCCGTCACGCCCAGTCCCTTCAGCACGCCGGGCAGGTAGTCGGGGAAGTACACGAAGCCCAGCTCGAGACCTTCGAGCTTGCCATCGGAGGCATTCACCGGCTGCGTCACCACGAACGTGCTGGTGTTCAGACCGGTGTTCGGAATCGTGACACGACGGGTCAGCGGCACCACCAGACCGTCGATGTCACGACGGAACAGGGTCGCGTACACCGCGCTGTCGGTGGCGAAGTACCACTCGGCGGTCAGGTCGTAGTTCTTGGCTTTGGCCGCCTCGAGGTCCGGATTGCCACCGCTGCCCGAGCCGTAGCCGACCTGGGTCAGATCGCCGGTCAGCGAGAAGTTCGAATTCAGATCGAAGAAGTTCGGACGGCGCAGCGTCTCGCCATAGTTGAAGCGAACATTGAAGTCGTCCGTCACGGCATAACGCAATGTCATCGAGGGCAGCAGATCGCTGTCGCTCTTCTTCGCCGACGTGCGCACATCGGTGATGACGTCAGTGAACTGCATCGGCGTATCGATCGTGACGTAACGCAGACCGAACTGGCCCTGCAGCTTGCCGACCTGGAGGTCGGTCTGGATGTAAGCGGAAGCGGTGCGCTCCTTCACTTCGAAGGCACGCTTCAACACCGGGCCGCCGGCCGGCTCGCCATACAGCGCGCGAACTTCATCGGCGTGATCGTTGAGGTAGTAACCGTTCACCACCGCCCATGCGGTTGGAATATCACCTTCGCCATCGAAGAAGCCGCTGTTGGTGTAGATCATGCCCGACGGCAGCGTCGACATGTTCCGGCCCAGGAACGGCTCGGGCTTGGGCTTCGGGCTGTACGACTCGGCGGAGCGGTCGTCGTAGCGCACGCCGAAGCTCAGCAGTCGGAACACGCCATCGCCGAGCTCGTAGTCACCATCGAGCTGCAAGGTCTGCGCGCCGCCTTCCTGACGGCCGCGATTCTGGAACAAGGCGCCAACCGTCCAGACATTCGGGTCGAGCATTTCCGCATCGTTGTTGAAATGCCAGGACGGCACGCCGTTGCCCGAGTTGAAATCGATAGTGATCGAGCCAGGCACGCGCTCGGTGCGCACAGCGATGAAGCGGGTGTTGAACTCGCTATCCTGCAACGACAGATCGGCGCTCAGCTTGAAACGATCGGTCACCTGCCACTTGCCGTTCAACGCGTATACGAACGTGTCGGTGTCCTGCTTGGTGGCGTCGCCGCTGTTGAAGCCGAACGGCGCGCCGACGGTGCGCGTCTTCATGATGTTCGTGCCGGGATACAGCGTGTACGTCGAGGCCGGATTCGGGCCCAGCGTGCCCCACCAGTCCGCGAACGTGAAATGCAAATTGTTGAACATTTCTTCGCGATAGCCCTGATAGAAGGCTTCGAAAGTGTATTCGGAGCTGTCGTTCGGCGCCCACTGCAGAGCCACGGTCGCCGCCGGGCGCTCGCGATCGCCCTGGAAATCGCTGGCGAACAACGCGTCGCGACTCAGCAGATATTCGTACGGCGTGCCATTCATGGTGATGGTCGAGCCCGGCGTCGTCGCCAGTCCGGCGTCGGTGCCCGGTTGCCAGAACTGCACCGGATCGTCGCCCGGATGCATCAGGCGGCAGTCGCCGTTGAAAATGCGCTCCAGCGGCACCCAGTTCGGATTGTAGGGCCGAGTGTGATCGCACGCGTCGGCCGCGCCAAAGCCATTGGGCTGAGCCCGCTCGGTTAGAAACGGCACCATCGCGCCGGCGGTCACGCTCTGATCGCGATAACGCACGCGCGAGTAGCTGGCGTTGGCCATTACGCCAAACTTGCCTTCGCCCACATCCCAGGTGTTGGCGATCAGCAAGCTGGCATTCGGATCGATCTCATCGCGCTGTTCCTGCGTGGTCGCGCGGGCATTCAATGAAATTTCCAGATCGTCGAAGTCGAACGGGCGACGCGTGGTCACATCGATCTGACCTGCGAGACCGGTTTCGAGCTGATCGGCGGCGCGCGTCTTGTACACGTCGATCTTGCCGATCAAGTTCGCGGGAATGTCCTGCAAGGCCACCGCACGAGCCGAGGCCGGCGGTGGCGCGGCGGTGAATACGTTGCGACCGTTCCAAGTCGTCTGCACGTCGTTGAGACCGCGGATCACGATGCCTTCAGCTTCGCCGCCGCCGCGATCGGTGATTTGCACACCGGAGATTCGCTGCAAAGCTTCGACGACGTTGTTGTCAGGCAGCTTGCCGATGTCCTCGGCGACGATGGATTCCACGACCTGCGTGGAATTGCGCTTGTTTTCCAATCCCTGCACCAGGCTCTCGCGCACACCGCTGACAATGACTTCTTCGAGCTCTGTCTGTGCGGTGGTCGTTTGTTGAGCGAGTGCGCTCATCGACAAAGAAAGCGCCGCCATAGCGGACGCCGAACGAATCCTGACTAGCTTCGCCACGATTGCTATCCCCCCAAAGCTGCCGATGACTACGGCCGGATTTATTTCTCAGACAAATGCTATCTGCAAAATGTCGGACAAATCAAGATTCGAATTGCAAGTCCGGTCGACCCAAGCCCTTCGCTGGGGCCGGAACGCCGGAAAAATTCTAATAGAAATGCTAAGTTACGGTAGACAACAGAATTTGTGAACGGCCCTGTCGAGGCGGTGCTTGTGATCCCGGCGGCGCGCCCGGACAATCCCCTGGGTCGCATGCGCGACCGACAGAAGGCGCCGATGCCCGCTCCCAATCCGAACAAAGTTGCCGCCGCCAGCCCGCGGCAAAATCGCAAAGAACTGCGTCTGCACAGCTCCATCGCGCGCGATCTCGGCCTGCGCATCGTGTCGGGGCGCTATCGTCCAGGTCATGTGCTCGCCGGCGAGATCGAAGCCAGCGGTCAGCTGAAAGTTTCGCGCTCGGCGTATCGAGAAGCGGTGCGCATGCTTGCAGCGAAGGGGCTCGTGCAAAGTCGAACTCGCACAGGCACGCGCGTGAGTGCGGTCGAGCAATGGCATTTGCTGGATCCCGACGTGCTCACCTGGGTATTTGCAGGCGAGCCCGAACTCGAGGTGCTGCAAGGTTTGTTTGAATTGCGCACGATCATCGAGCCGGAAGCGGCGGCCCTGGCGGCGGCAAGACGCAACGAGAAAAACGTCGAAGTGATGCGGAATGCGTTGGCAAGAATGGCGCTGCATACCGTGAACGTCGAAGCCGGCCGCATCGCCGACAAGGAGTTTCACTCCGAGTTGCTACGTGCGACCCGCAACCCTTTTATCATTTCACTGACAAATGGCGTGGCGGCGGCCGTGCATGCATTGACGGAATTCAAACAACGCGCCCAGGCATTGAAGCGCGATCCGTTGCCAGAGCACTGGCGCGTGTTCCACGCCATCGAAGCAAAAGACACGGTGGAAGCGCGGGCGGCGATGACGGAATTGATTCGACTCGCCATCACGGACATGCCGGTGAAACGCTGGCCCGAGAACTGGACCGACAGCCGGCTGGTGCAGGATTCAGGCTAAAAAACAGGGCCCATCGAGGTATCGATGAGCCCTGCCTGGAACGATCGACGAATGTTTACTCGGCCTTGGTGCTGAGCTGCTCTTGCGACGCCTTGCGCGCCGCTTCGAACTCATCGCCCGGCAACCACTTCGGCAGATCCGCCGCTGCAGCGTTCGCGACATTATCGCCGACGTAGAACAACAGCTGCGCGTCCTCGATCATGCCGTCGTAATTCCAGCTGTCGGAGATCTCATCCGACTGCTGGTGATAATGATGCTCTTCGTAGTACGCGTGCTGTTCCTTGCCCCAGCCCGGCGGCTTGCCGATGAAGTCGGTGCCGGCGTCCAGATACAACGCGGGCACGCCGATCTTGGCGAAGTTGAACTGGTCGGAACGATAGAAGAAACCGCGATCCGGGAATTGATCGGGCGTCACGACGCGGCCCTGCATCGTGGCAATGGCGTTCACGTAGTCGTCGATCGTCGACTTGCCCTTGCCGACGAACACGATGTCTTTGGCGCGGCCGAAGATGTTGCCGCCGTCGATATTGATGTTCGCGGCGATCTTGCCGGGCGGCACAGTCGGATGCGTCGCGTAGTACCGCGAGCCCAACAGTCCCTGCTCTTCAGCAGCGACCAACAACAGCATGATGGAACGCTTCGGCGGCTGCGGCAGCGCCTTGAACGCTTTGCCGATCGCGAGCACCTGGGCCACGCCGGACGCGTTGTCCATCGCGCCGTTGAAAATCTTGTC
This sequence comes from Steroidobacter flavus, assembly GCF_042651805.1. Lineage (NCBI taxonomy): Bacteria > Pseudomonadati > Pseudomonadota > Gammaproteobacteria > Steroidobacterales > Steroidobacteraceae > Steroidobacter > Steroidobacter flavus. The sequence continues at coordinate 1,805,843 of NZ_JBHSDU010000003.1, forward strand.
GCCGTTCGCATCGGGCTCGCCGACACCGAGATGATCGTGATGCGCGGTGTAGATCACGTACTCGTTACTGAGCTGCGGATCGCTGCCCTTCAACACGCCGTAGACATTCGCGGTGCTGGAGCGATTCAACTTGTTCTTGAAGTCGAACGAGGTCGTGACTCCGAGCGGCACCGGCTTGAAGTCCTTGGATTGAGCCGACTTCACCAGCGCATCCAGGTCTTGTCCCGCGAGCTTGGCCAGTTCGCGTGACGCGTCTTCGGTGAGCCAGCCTTTGACTTGAATGCGCGGCTCGTTGGCGGCCGGCAGTTCAACCTGCTCGCCCGACCACGAGCTCTGCACGACCTGGAACGGATAGCCCGCCGACGGCGTGGTGTGAATGATGATGGCGCCGGCAGCGCCCTGGCGCGCGGCGCTCTCGTACTTGTAGCTCCAGCGGCCGTAGTAAAGACGCGTGTCGCCATTGAACAGCTGCGGATCCCAATCGGGATCGTTGTTCAGCATCAACAGCACTTTGCCCTTCAAATCCTGGCCTTTGAAATCGTCCCAACCGAACTCGGGCGCCTGAATGCCGTAGCCCACGAACACCACTTCGGCGTTCTTGATCGAGCCTTTCTCGGACTGCACGCCGCTGCCCGCGATGTATTGATCCCACCACTTGAACGACACGTTCTTGCCGCCCTTGTTGAAGGACCACTGCTTGGGCATTTGCGCGGTGATGCCGACCACGTCGAACGATTGCTGATAGCTGCCGTCGCTGCCGCCCGGCGCGAAACCGATCTGCTGCAACTGGTCCGCGATGTACTGACGAGCCTTCACATCGCCCGGCGTTGCCGGCGCGCGGCCCTCGAATTCGTCCGATGAGATCTTGGTGATCTGAGCGCGCAGATAGTCGGCGGCGATCTGATTCGCGGCGGTCTTCTGCTGCTCGTTGACTGGGCTACTGGCCGCAGTTTCAGGCGTCGGCACTGGCTTCGGCTCTTTGGGCTTGCAGCCCAGCGCTGTAAGCATCGCCGCTGAGATAATCAGGGCGGACAGCGACCGAACCGGTCGCGAAACGGTATACATTCGGAACTCCCGTGAAACGAGTTACGGTGACTCAGAACTGTAACAGATGTCCTCCGCAATGCCGTCCTCAACTCGACCTCATCTACTGTTGATCTATGCGGGCCACGCAGGCGGCCGCACTCACGCCATGGTCGAGTGGGTGAAGCAAGGCGTGGCCGACGCGGGCGAAGACGTGGAGCTGCGAGCGCTGCCTGCGCTCGAGGCGGGCGTCGACGATTTGCTCTGGGCGCATGGATTGCTCATCGGCACGCCCGAGCACTTCGGTTACATGGCGGGTGCCATCAAAGATTTTTTCGATCGCACCTTCTACCCGGTGCAGGGCCGGGTCGATGCCCTGCCCTATGCGATTTTCGTCAGCGCCGGCAATGACGGCACCGGTGCGGTCACGTCCATCGAACGGATCGCGCTCGGCTATCGCTGGAAACAATGCGCCGAGCCGCTGATCGTCAAGGGCGAACCGAGTGACACGGATCGTCAGAGATGCGCCGAGTTGGGTCAAACCCTGGCGGCCGGTCTGGCGCTGGGTGTGCTGTGAGCGCCAGGTGACTGTGACCTTGCCGATTTTTCGTTATCAAATGTTAGAAATTTCGCGCCACAGAGTGATTTTGGTCACAGCCGGCGCCCCCTGCCGCCTCTAATGTTTCGCCGCACAAAAGGTTACTCGCGAAGGATCAGCGAGACCACTCGCTGTTTTGCTCTCGAGGACCTATGGCTGTCGCTGCGCCCACGCCCCGGCGGTGTGGATCTCCATGGCTTGCGTTGGGGCTGGCGTCTATCGGCGCCGGTAATACGCGGCTGTGAGCACGGGACCGTCGGCAGCGCCCGGCTCGGGTCCCGAGCGACGGATCGCGCTGATCAAACCGTCTGCGACCGAAGAGCAGGCCGGCCATGCCGTGCAGCTGTTCGACTCGGTGCTGTGGGTGTTCAAAGGCACCACTCGCTCGAGCTGGGTGACCACACCTGCCGCCGCGGCCGACATCATCGTCGTCCACCACTCCGAACCTGCCAAGAACCTCGCACGTTGGCGCGATGAAGGTAAGCACATCGTCGTGCTCAGCACCGACGAGAAGCATCACCCTGCTGGTCCTCGCACGCTCGTCTATCCGTTTCCCGCCGTAAAGGTGCTCAGCATGCTCGAGCACGTGGAAGCGGAGATGGAGAGTCGTGTGACTGTTCCGCCGAGCGCACCCGCGACGACAGCACCGATCAAGCCACGAGCAAGCACATCCAACGCCGATCCGTGGTCTTTTGTCGAAGCGCTACGCACGTTACGCACGGTCAACAACAGCGCGCTGTGGCTGATGTGCAAGGGACCGCAAGGCCCGTTCCTTTGGTTGCGTGGCGATGTTGGTTGTTACTACTGCGACGCTGCGACCGCCGGTGCAATTCGCGCGGGCACGTTGGATCTGAGCGGTCTGTCGTTACAAAAAGGCACGCCGCCGCCGGGCAATTTACCGGCGCGTCCCGGTGCTGAGCTGTTCTGGTTCGCGACGTATCACGCGAGCCCGTCGCTTGCGCCTTGGCTGAACGACAAGACCGTTTATCGCTTGCTTCGTTGGCCCGATCTCGGCCGAGTGCGCGCTACCGATGCGACCGAGCTGACCACGCAGATTCGTGTCGTCGCCGCCCTCGGCGCTGAATCGTTGGCGCTCGGCAAGCTTGCGGCCCGAGCACAAACAAACATCGAGGCGGCAGCGCGCCCACCCCGGTCGGCGGCCTGAAACAATTCCTGCGCAACATGCGCAAGCATCTGCGATTGGGAGGGACCTCATGAGCATCGCATCCGAGCTCAAGATCGTGTTCACGGGCCCGATGGGGGCAGGCAAGACCACGGCAATCACTGCGGTCAGCGATTTTCCGCCGGTTTCGACGGAAATGCAGAACAACGATCAGCAGAGCTTCGCCAAGGAATCGACCACCGTCGCGCTCGACCTCGGCCAGATCGGCCTGGCCGACGGCACCGTCGTGCGCCTGTACGGCACGCCGGGCCAGGAACGCTTCTCTTTCATGTGGGAGATCGTGGGCCGCGGCTCGATGGGCGTGATTCTGCTGCTCGATGGCACGAGCCCCACCGTGCTCGCCGACCTGAAGACTTACGCCGAAGTGTTTCGGCGGATCGCACCTGATCAACCGTTCGTGGTTGGCGTCGGCCGGACCCGTCCGGACGATTACACACAGATCGACGCCTGCATGCGCGTGATCGAGTCGATGCAGTTTTCCGCTCCCGTGTTCAGCGTCGACGTGCGCAAGCGCGAAGACGTGTTGTTGTTGATCGAGACCCTGCTGGCCACGCTCGAAGTGAGTCAGCCCGAGTTTGCAACATGACCCTGCCCAACTCACGGTTCGATGCCGACCTGGTGCGCCTCGGCGCCCATCACCTGGAAGCGTTCGCGGCGGCGAATGCGGATGTGCAGCTCGCCGTGCTGACTTCGGGCGACGGTTTCGAAGTGGCGTCGTATCCGCCGAATCAAACGATGACGCCGAAGATCGCCGCGATGAGCAGCTCCATGCAGGCCTTGTCCGAAGCGCTGACGCGCGAGGCCGGGCTGGCGAAGAACCGCAATCTGATCATCGAGACCGACAGCGGCACCGTGTTGATTCTCGGTCTCGCGGGCACGCAGCCATTGTCGTTGGCCATCGTCGCGAAGAGCGGCGAGCTGCTCGGCAAGCTGCTGTGGGCCTCACGCAATCTCTGCAGGAAGCTGGAAACCAGCCTGCAGAAATAAAGTTCTGTTTGTTAAATCTGTTGAAGGAGTGATGCGATGGCTTCGGTCTCTGAATCTTTGAATGGCTTGTTGCGCACTGATGGCGCGCTCTGCTCGGCGCTGGTGGATGCGAACAGCGGCATGATGTTGGGCAGCGCCGGCACCGGCCTCGATCTCGAGCTCGCCGCCGCCGGTAACACTGAAGTGGTGCGCGCCAAGATGCGCACGATGAAGAGCCTCGGTCTGACCGACGCCATCGAGGACATCCTGATCACGCTGAGCAAGCAGTACCACATCATCCGTCCGGTCGCCGCCAAGCCCGGCATCTTCATGTACCTGGTGCTCGACAAGAGCCGCGCCAACCTGGCGATGGCGCGTCGTGCCTGTCAGGACGCGGAAGGCTCGCTGAGTTTCTAATTCATCGTCGATGGGCGGCGGACTCGCCTTCCGCCGCCCGATTTCGGAGCGCATTCATGGCCAGTGAAAGAAGTCTGATGGACGCCATCGCCAGGATCGAAGCCGACGTGAACGGCGTGATCGCGACAGCGGCGGTGGATCTGGAGTCCGGGATGACGCTCGCGGCAAAGTCCAACCGCGGTGATTTCGACCTGACGGTCGCCAGCGCCTACAACAGCGAGCTGGTGAAACAAAAGCTCAAGATCATGCGCGCACTGAATCTGAAGGTGCAGCTCGAAGACATGCTGATCACGCTGACGGATCAGTTCCATTTGATCAAGCTGCTACCGGGCGGGCTGTCGTTCCTGTACCTGGCCGTGGATCGCAACACCACCAACCTCGCGATCCTGCGCAATTCCGTCAACAAACATTGCAACGGCCTCGAGGCCTGAGCAGCGTCGCCGTATGGCGGTGATCGCCCCCAACGACGACTGCGTGGTGATTCGCGTCGTCTACGACGGTGCGCCCATGGCGGGCAAGACCACCAGCGTCGCAACGCTCGGTCGCGGGCTGGGCGCGGGCGTGTATTCGCCGGCGGATCTCAACGGCCGTACGCTGTATTTCGATTGGCTCGATTACACCGGCGGACTGTTCGAAGGTCGGCGGATTCGCTGCCAGATCGTCAGCGTGCCGGGTCAGGCAACGTTGGCACCGCGCCGTCGCCGCTTGTTGGAAAGCGCCGATGTGGTCGTGTTTGTCGGCGACAGTTCTCCTTCCGGTTTCGAAGCGGACCGCCGCTACCTTGGCGCGCTCCGCGGTGTGTTGAATAGCGTCGGCGGGCCGCCCATCGGCATCGTCCTGCAAGCAAACAAACGCGATCTTCCCGATGCCGTATCGCTGACACAGATCCGGGGCATGCTCGACGAGCTTGAATTACGCAGCGCCGTTATCGAGTCGGTCGCGACCGACGGCACGGGCATTCGCGAGACGTTCGTGTTCGCCGTGCGATTGGCTTTGGATCGTGTGCGAGAGCTCATGCGCAGCGGCGCACTTGTCACCGCTCAACCGAAGATCAACAGCGCTGCAGACCTGCTCAAGGAAATGCAAAGCGCGGAGAGTGGCGCGCTCGACCTGGCGATCGAGTCGGGCCAGCTCACTCATACGCGTCTGCATGATTTGCAGCAGCAAACATCGATGGCGTCGCAGGCGTTTCAAGAAGCGATGCAGGCGAATGTCGATTCGCCGGCGAGCCCAGCAACGCTACACGAGCCGGGCGCTAAAACGACCTCCGCAGCGGAGATGCATGATGAAAGCGCGCGGGCCTCACCCGATGCGCAGGCGATTTCCTTATCGAGGACGGATGAGTCGCGCGTGCCGGCCGCACCCGATGAGAAAGTCGCGAGTGGCCTGGTCTGGCCGCCGGTCGACGGTCGTTTGGTTCTGCACGAGATCGGCTCGAGCCAGGTCAGCTTGCGGCGGGATACGGAAGGCGCCTGGACCGGCACGATCGATCATCGTTGGCTGCTGCATTCAGCCGCCGACGCCGTCTTCGACAATATCGACGCCGGCCGGACCGAGCTGGTGCAGTGGGCCCGCCAGCACGTCGCCGGCAGTGAGCTGCTGTCCAAACAGCGGTGCATCGTTCTGGCGGCCGACGGTCAGGGCCGTTACAGACTATGGCAAATCGTTCGTATCGAAGCCTCATTGCAAACGCAGATGGAAGAGGCGCTGCTTGGCGATGCCAGCATCATCGCCAAGGCGCTGATGACAGTGGCGCGCTCCTTCATGGCTGTGGCCGAGCGCATGCCGGCCGCAATGTGTGAGCTGCAACTCACTTTGGGCACGGTCGGCGCGGCGGTCACCGGTGCGGTGTATCTGGGCTTGATGCCGCCGCCCTCGCAGCTGCGACCGGCTCGATCGTGGTCGATCTCAGAGGCCAGCGAGTTGCTGCTGTCCGAACTCGCCTTCGCACGCCCCACTCTGCGGGCACGCCGCGGCGATCTGCTCGCCGAGCTTTGGAAAGTCTCGCGTCACGGCGAAGGTCAGCCGCCGCACGAGTGGCGCTTGTTGCAACGCCTGGCGGCACTCGCGAAGGAATGAGTTCACAAATACGTCGCAGGCTGTGACGTAGTTGCTCGATTTTTTGTCGCTTGCTACGGACACTCGCCTCGACATACGAAGTCGCCCGGCGATTGTTCGACCTGCCAATCCGGTCACATCAGTCGACATGGCGACCTGTCGATAACAAGGACAAGGACGCTCCTTTAGCGCCCGCGATGTGAAATGGAATACGTGTTGCAACAGTTATGGCTCGTGATTGGCCTGATGGCCTTCATCGTCGGTGCGATGTACTGGCGACGCCATCACCTGCCCGTGACTGCCACACGGACCCCGGCCCGTCCGCCCGCTCCCATCGTTTATCGCGACTCCCCGACTGTTCGCGTCGCCGATGCGCAGCGCGTAGATCGTACACGCAAGCTGGTTCGGCTCCGGGCCGGCGAGTCGGTCGATGTGCTCCCGAGCGTCGCGGGATTGCCGCCGAGGTTTCGCATCACCTGCAGAAATCTGATCGACGGCAGCGATCTGGAAGCGGCTCATATCGTCGTCGAGCTCAGCGGCGCCCAGCTCAGCTGCGGCCCGCTCGTGCATGAGACCGCATTCAACGAATTCGTCATTCCTCGCGCCACCCGCGATGAGCATCGCAGCTCGGTGTTCTATTACCACGAGCGCGGCGATTCGCTGGAATTCATGCGGATCAAGCTGAAATCCGCCGACCTGGCCAGCGGTCAGGTCGAGCTGGATGTCATGCAGGTGCACGGCCACTGGCCAACGCACAGCGACTCGAACGACTGATCTCAATCCTCTTCGACCATCGCTCGCAAGCGGTCGATTGCCTGGTCCCAGCGCGCGGTCAGCAGCTCGATACACTGCTGCGCTTCCGCCAGCTGCGACGCTTCGATCTGCCATACGCTGTCGCGGCCTTGATAGACACTGGTCACCAGGCCTGCCTCCTTCATCACTCGCAAATGCTTCGCGACGGCCTGGCGCGTGACATCCACGTTCGCAGTCAAAGTCGCCGTCGACGACGGACCGGCGGCGGACAGGAATATCACCAGCCGCAACCGCGTCTCATCGCCGAGCGCCGCGAAGATCGGCGCCGATGCCTTCAGCCTGAGCTCAGGACGCTTGGTCGACATAGCGCTCCAGGTTCTTCACCTGCTCGTCCCACCCTTGATTGTTCTGCCCGAACACTTTCGCACGACGCACGAGCGAGATGGCGTCGAAGCCGGATTCGGTGATGGTCAGCAGCGTGCCACCCTCCGCCTCCTCCAGTTTGAATACGACCAGCGTCGTCGGCTCCTTCGCATAGTCCAGCGACGGATCACGCGCGCCTGGATGTCAACGCCAGGAGAACAACTGCTCGGGCTGCATCTCCTGCACGAAAATATCGAAGTAACCGCCGTACTCCTCGCTCACTTCCATATGCACCTTCGCCCCCGGCGCAAATACGCCGTCCGCCGAGTCGACGCCGAACCATTGGCAGAATTTCTTCACGTCCGTCAGCGCATTCCACACGCGGCTGCGCGGCGCACGGAGTAGGACCTTTCGTTCGATGACATTCATTTCGTTGGCACTCTACTGACAACCCAGTGGTTGCAATATAACTCCCGCCTGTACCATGTGCAACCAAATGGCTGTCAGTTATCTGTACGCGTTCTCGCGCCCGAGCGGCGCAGTCTATTGCGAACGGTACGCTTCACCGCCAGACGAAGCTGCCGTACCACTTCATCCACTCCGCGGTTCCAGCTCACACCCACGCGGTTCACCAAGGCAGGGCTGTACTCAAATACTTGCTGCGGAGTGACGCCGACCCAAACCGGCAAAAAAATGTCTTTGCGCTCCACCAATTCCCTGGCGAAGATCGACTCGAACTCCGCCTTTGACCAACCCTCGTTGCGAAGAAAGCGTGGTGAAATGATCAAGATGCATTTGTTCACCTGCTGCAGGCCGCTTTCGATCGACTCGCGCAGCCGATCACCAACGTGCAACGAGAACTCGTCGTACCACACTGGACAGTCCAATGCGGCCAGGCCGCGCGCAATTGGCCGCGCCACCCTATCTTTGTCCCGAGAGTCGTGACAAATGAAGGCCAGCGGCTTGGCACGGACTCGGCCCATAGATGCCGGGACCGAGGATGATCGGATGTCGGAGAGCAAGGCTGTGCGCAGCTTATTCGACAAACGAGCGATCACTCGCGCGCGGGTTAACGTCAAAGCTAGCACCATTGATCTATAGTGATCACCGAGACGGCCGGCGATCCCAAACTCGGCGCGCAATTCAATGGCCAAACCTTGGCCGTCAGAATCATCCAATTCGTATGCCTTCAACCATTGCAGCTCGTTCAAGTCACCGGCAAGATTTGTTATGAAATCCTTCAGGCTTACATGCTCCATCCACTTTCGATAGAAATAGTCGAAGACGAGCTTGAAATAAATACTGTCGCTTCGACGCATGATGGATAGATAGATCGAGTCACAGCATTCGTTTTTTGCGGGATCGATTATCAGTTCCAGATCCATCGGAAAGTCTGCCGCGCGAAGATGGCGAATCGTGGTGAAAGAAACCGTGCGACCAGATTCGCAGAGTCTCGTTCCATCCACGCCCCGCGCAGGCCAAAGTTTGAAACTCTTGCGCCCGATCCTAAGCATGCTGCCGTCGCGACTAACGACCAGTGTCATCCCACCCTCCCCCTCATTCACCAAGGCGATATCTATAATGACCGGATGTCCACCAAGCTCAGCCGAGACTTCTACGCCCGGGAGACTTTGCTCGTCGCCCGCGACTTGCTTGGCATGCATTTGATTCACGCGGGACCCGAAGGTGAGCAGGTCGGGCGGATTGTGGAGACGGAGGCGTACAAGGGGCCGCATGATCTGGCGGCGCATTCGTCGCGGGGGCGGACCAAGCGGACGGAAGTGATGTTCGGGCCGCCGGGGCATGCGTATGTGTACTTGATTTATGGGTTCTGGAACTGCCTGAACATCGTGACGGCGGCGCATGGGACGCCGCATGCGGTGCTGCTTCGGGGGCTGGAGCCGGTGAAGGGCATCACCACGACCAGCCATGGGCCGGGGCTGTTATGTCGTGCCCTACATATAGATCGGGGCCTGAATGGGGCGGATTTGCTGGGCGACACCTTGTGGCTGGAGAAGCCGACCCGATATCGGCCGCCGAAGGTCGGCCGGGCGACCCGGATCGGCGTGGACTATGCCGGGGACTGGGCCAAGAAGCCCTGGCGGTTCTTCGATAAGGATTCACCCTACGTCTCGACCGTGAGCGCCGCCGTGCGTAAGCGGGCGCTGGCGCCGGATCAGGGCGGTGTCCGGGCCAAGTTGGCCCGTAAATAGCGTAAGATCCACGCCCTTTTCGGCGCGCCACCCCTGTTGTGGCCGCGGAATTCGTGATCGACTGTTTTCCCATGCAGCCAGCACCGCGCGAACTCTTCTCCTATCGCAAGCACTGGGCGTCCCGCTTCGGGACCGCTCCGTTCCTGCCCATGTCGAAGGAGGAAATGGACGCGCTCGGCTGGGATAGCTGCGACATCATCGTCGTCACCGGCGACGCCTATGTCGATCACCCCAGCTTCGGCATGGCCATCATCGGCCGCGTGCTCGAGGCGCAGGGCTTTCGGGTCGGCATCCTGGCGCAGCCCGACTGGCGCTCGGCGGAAGATTTCACCCGCCTCGGCAAGCCGAACCTGTTCTTCGGCATCACTGCCGGCAACATGGATTCGATGGTGAACCGCTACACGTCGGATCGACGCATTCGTAGCGACGACGCGTACACGCCGGCGGGCGAGGGCGGCAAGCGGCCGGATCGGTCGGTGATCGTTTATTCCCAGCGGGTGCGCGAAGCTTTTAACGATGTGCCGATTGTGATCGGCGGCATCGAGGCGAGTCTCAGGCGGATCGCGCATTTCGACTATTGGTCGGAGAAAGTGCGGCGCTCGGTGCTGCTCGATGCGAAGGCGGATCTGCTCGTGTATGGGAATGGCGAGCGGCAGATCGTGGAGATTGCGCATCGATTGGCCAAAGGTCAGCGGATCGATCAGATCGACGATTTGCGAGGTACGGCGTTTGTAAGACACGCGACGCCGGAAGGCTGGACCGAGATCGACTCGACGTCGATCGATGAGCCCGGGCCGCTGAATCCCCCGATCGATCCGTACGCGGCGAACGATGCGAAGTCGAAGGCGGCCATGGCCGCGGCATCTCATAACGCATCCACGGGGAATATTTCATCTACTGGCGCCGGGTCCGGAGCGGAGTCGTCGGCTCAGAACGCGGCGGCTGAGAACATTTCTTCGGCCGGCGGCCGGCCAGGAACGGAAGTGGCGGCGCATAGCGCAGCGGCCGAGAACGATTCTTCGGCTGGCGCCGCGCTTGGAGCGGAGTTGTCGGTTGGGGGCATGCCCGCGAAGGCTGCAGGGGCTGGCGAAGCGGAGGCGAGCGCGCCAGCGTGTGCGACGGCTGCGAAGCAGCCCGTCGCGAAGGTCGTGAAGTTTCATCGTCACGTTCCTACCGCGGACCGCGCGCAGTCGGTCATTCGGATGCCTTCGTTCGAGGCCGTGCGGGACGATGCCGTTCTCTACGCGCACGCCTCGCGCATCCTTCATCTCGAATCGAATCCGGGCAACGCTCGTTCGCTCGTGCAGCGGCATGGCAACGTGGACGTGTGGCTGAATCCGCCGCCGCTGCCGCTCTCGATGAAAGAGATGGATGCCATCTACGAGCTGCCTTATCGCCGCATCCCGCATCCGTTCTACGGCGAGCAGAAGGGCGCGAACAAGATTCCCGCGTACGAGATGATCCGGTTCTCGATCGCGATTCAGCGCGGCTGCTTCGGCGGCTGCACCTTCTGTTCGATCACCGAGCACGAAGGTCGCATCATCCAGAACCGCTCGGAGAACTCGATCATCAAAGAGATCGAGACCATTCGAGATTCGGTGCCCGGCTTCACCGGCGTGATCTCCGATCTGGGCGGGCCGACCGCGAACATGTACCGGCTCGCCTGCAAGTCCCGCGAGATCGAAACGGCGTGCCGCCGGCCGTCGTGCGTCTTCCCGGGCATCTGCCCGAACCTCAACACCAACCACACGCCGCTGATCAATTTGTATCGGCGGGCGCGGGCCTTGCCGGGCATCAAGAAGATTCTGATCGGCTCCGGCGTGCGCTACGACCTGGCGGTCGAGTCGCCGGAATATGTGAAGGAGCTGGTTCAGCATCACGTCGGCGGCTATCTGAAGATCGCCCCCGAGGCGATCGGCGAAGGGCCGCTGTCGAAGATGATGAAGCCGGGGGTCGGCACGTATTACCGTTTCAAGGAGCTGTTCGAGAAGTTCTCCAAGGAAGCGGGCAAGGAACAGTATTTGATTCCTTACTTCATCGCGGCTCATCCGGGCACGACCGATGAAGACATGCTTGAGCTGGCGTTGTGGCTGAAGCATAACGGTTATCGCGCGGATCAAGTGCAGGCATTCCTGCCGTCGCCGATGGCGACAGCGACGGCGATGTGGCACTCGGGCAAGAACCCGCTGAGGAAAGTGACTCACGGCAGTGAGGAAGTGCACATTCCGAAAGGACTGAAAGTGCGCCGCCTGCACAAGGCGTTTTTGCGGTGGCATGACGCGAACAACTGGCCGATTCTGAGAGATGCCCTTCGCCGGATGGGCCGCGCCGATTTGATCGGGGCCGGCAAGCAACATCTGATCCCGGCCTGGCAGCCGCTCGGAACGGGCGATGCGCATGAAGGGCGCCGGTCGAAGCACGCCCCGCGCGCGGGCGAGCACGAAAACAAACAAGCTCACGATAAGCGGCGCCACGGCGCGCCGCAGGCGGCGCGACGAGAAGATCCGCGCGCGGCCACTGCGAACGGGCAGCGTGGATACGAGGCGTCCGCCAACGCGCCCGGCGCGAAGCGCGCGGGCGGACAGGGTGCGATATCAAACGCGAAGCGCACGGGCGCGCAGGCTGCGGCATCAAACGCGAAGCGCGCGGGCGCGCCGCAGGCAGCGCCGAAGCCGACGAAGTTCCGAACTCAGCACACCGGACTGAAAGGTGTGCGCATGCCTCGTTCCAAATAAGAAGCCGCTGCTGCGTTAAGAGACGCGGCTAAATCCAGCGCATAAAAAAAGGCCCACCAGAGGTGGGCCAATTGCAGGGAGCAGGGTCGAGGAAACTGAAACTTAGAAATTGTGGGTGAGCTGTACCGCCCCCCACAGGGTGTCGCGGGACGCCGGGCCGTCGCGCAGCTCGGCGGTTTGATAGTGCAGGGCATAGCTCAGCTGCGTCTGGTCCAGGATCTGCGTAACCACGCCGATCCACGCTTCAGCCAACAGCGGCTGCACCTCATCCGAGGTATAGCGGACCTCGCTATCGCGAAACTGGCCCTGCAGGAACGCGTTGTAAGCACGCGCCTTGATGCGGGCACCGGCGAACACATACAGCTCACGGCCACCGCGATAACTCTCACTCGGCACCGGTGCCGACATGTAGTCGGTCAGCTCGGGCGCGAAGCTCCACCAGGGCGAATTGAAGTGGCCGGCGCGCACCGAGATCGAGGCACTTGTCTCGGTCAGGAAGCCGACGCTTCCCTGCACGGTGGTCTTCACATCGATATGACCGCTCGGATCGGCAATCCAGAGTTGCTGGCGGGCGAGGGTGTAGCGCGCCGTCGGTTCGCCGCCCGCGGAGATCTGATGATCATACCCAAGCGGTTTTTCCGAACCGACCAGCTCGTGGACGGCCCCATGCACATCGCTGGTCAGCGACAGGCCAAGCACACCGAACGTCAGGCTGCTGGTCCAGGCGCCGCGATCGTCCGCGTCCACCGTCACCCGGCCGTTAGAAACGAACAGCAGGCTGGCGTACGGGCGGTCGTCCGGTTGCACTTCACGGACCAGTGTGTCCTTGGGCGTGAAGGCCAGCAGGCCGAGCTGACGCGCGTAATGAACGTTGGTGCCCTCACCACGTACGACGAATTCATCCAAACGACGCAATAAGGGATCGAGTGACAACAATCCGTCGCGAGCGCGGTCGCCGGAGATTGAGATGCTCATGCCACCGGTGTAGTCGCGGTCCTGGTTGTCGCCGGCGAACAGGTCGTTATCGATCTGCACTCGCACCGCATCAACTCCATCGAGCCAGCCAAGGCGCTGATCCGACACGACCACTTCGGCGATCGCGTCCTCGATATCACTAACCGACTGAGCGACTGTCGCTTCATTCACCGCCAGCACCGGCGTGATTTCCAGAGAAGACAGCTCCTCGGCACGCGCTTCATTCCCAGTAACTACCAATGCAGCGGTGCCTAACGCCGCGAGAACCGCCCATCGCAGCTGTGCTGCCCATCCTGTCTTGATTGTCGTCGCCATAACCTTACCCATCCCATACGCGCCGCGTTTAGTTCCACGCTGCCGCTACCTGTTGCTGTTGTTCCGTGGTGGCTACTGTCTCCAAACAGACAGCCTCGATAAACGCGGCGAAGGGAATGACATTCATGAATCGCTGGTCATGAATCGCACCGGGTCGCTTCATTCGTACTACTCATGCGGCAACCCCACCGTCGCTTCGTTATTGCAATCACACTGCTGCAAGTGCACTAATCCGCTTGTGATGCACAGAAATTAGCGGGGCGGCGTGAGCATCCAGTTGGCCCAGCCGTGAACACGCCGTGAAAAGTTAAACCCACTGATTGGTGCCGGGGGCGAATGGGATTCGCTGCGCTTATGTAGCGATGCCTGCTGGGCAATGGAATCTTTCCTGGGGGGAAAGAAAGATGGATAAGTTCACCTGCATGGTGGCGTTGGCGAGAGTGGTCGAATTGGGGAGCTTCGCCGAGGCGGCGCGCCGGATGGGTGTGTCTGCGCCGATGGTGACCAAGTACATTGGGCACCTCGAGCACGAACTAGGCTCGCGTCTGCTGAATCGATCGACTCATTCCCTCAGCCTCACCGACGTCGGACAGCTTTATCACCAGCGTTGTGTCCAGATTCTGGAAGATATCGAGGAAGCCGAAGCGGTGGCCGGCGCCAACAGCGCGGTGCCCCGCGGCTCGTTGAAGATCTGCGTTTCAGGTGCCTTCGATCTGTCGCATGTCGGGCCGGTGCTGCTGGAATATTCGGCGCGCCATAGCGACGTGCGGCTGGAAGTGACGGTCAGCAATCACTTCGTGGATCTGGTCGAGGAAGGTTTCGATGTCGCGGTTCGCGCCGTCGACCAGCTGCGCGCCAATTCCATTCTCAAGACCGTCAAGCTCGCCACCTCGCGACTGGTGGCCTGCGCGTCGCCGGCCTACCTGAAAAAGAATCCGCAGCCGGAGATCCCGGAGAACCTGCTCCATCACAACTGTCTCGCCTTCACCGATACGGCGCCCACGGTCCAGCAATGGCGCTTCGAGCGCGATGGGCGCAATTCGATGGTGCAGGCATTGGGAACGTTGCGCGCGTCGAGCAATGAGCTGCTCAAGCAAGCGGCACTGCGCGGGCAGGGCGTGATTCTGCAGCCGACCTTCAATGTTTATGAGGAGCTGCGAGCGGGCACGTTGCAACAGGTGCTGGCCGACTACGATGCCGGCTCACTGGGGATTTATTTGATACATCCGCAGCGACGCTATCTCGCGACCAAGGTGCGAAGCTTTATTGAGTTGTTAGATGGACGATGGGGTACGAACCCAGACGCGGACCCATTTTGGAGTAATGGCTAGCTGACGGCGCGCGTGGTCACGGAGGCTACTGTTATTAAGTAGCCTACTCATCCACCGCGCCGCTGCGCTCGAGCTCCCACTGTCCCCACGGGACGCCCCGGCGTACATGGACACCGAAGCCGGCGTGTTCGAAATGTCGCGACAGGCGCGAGCGATACCAGCTCGCGCCACGCAGAGTAATGTCGCTGTCGCTGGTGTCGCGATCCGCATTGTCGCGCCAGTCTTCTTGAGTCGGCGCGTGAAAGTACAAGGCACCGCGTGACAAGCGCGCAAGATTCGCCATTGCCTGCGCGCATTCCCGGTCAGACAAGTACTGCATCACGTCATAACAAATGATCAGATCGAACCGGCCGCGCGGTCGATAGTCGGCCAGCGACGCGTTCACCCAGCCGTGCTCCTCGCACAGGTGCTCGCTCACCTCCAGCCCGATATACGTAGCGTCGGGAAAGGCTTCGAGCAACGGCGGGCGTAGCCACCCAAGTCCGCAGCCCGCATCGAGAATCCGCTTCACCGGCAGCTCCAGTTGCTTGACCAGCGCAGCCACCATGCCGGCGCGCCGAGCCATCTCCTCGCGGCTTGTAACCCGCGTGCGCGGATTCATATAGAAGCGCTGATAGAACCGGGCGTCGAAGCGATTGGACATCGATGGATGGACCTGACTGGCGTCGGCGAGAGTTTACTTGGCTTGCGGGTCGTTCTTGATAGTCGTACGCCCGACCCCACCTAGTTCGGCATGCCCAATCTGGAAATCAATCATGGCCATTCGTAACCCGCCGTCGTGGATGTGGGCCGAAGCCTGCGAAATGATGGAACGCGCGCAACAACTGCAGCGCCAGTTCTTTCGCTTCGGACGCGTGGCCGCCTCCTCACCACTCTGGGAACCGCCTGTCGACATCCTCGCTTATGGCAACGAGGTTCATGTCGCCGTGGCATTACCGGGTGTTGCCGCCGACAACATCGAGGTCCGCACCGATAGCGGGCTGTTGATCGTCAATGCCACGCGCGCATTGCCGGTGACCAGTCGCGCCACCGGGGTCCATCGGCTGGAAATTCCATACGGACGCTTCGAGCGGCGCATCGCGCTACCCGAAGGACGTTATCAATTGCTGGAGCAGGCTTATACCAATGGGTGCCTGTTCCTTCGTCTGGCACAACGCTAAGGCGGGGAGCCTCATTCAAATGACCGACTCTAATCGAAAGAATTCTCAGCAGCCCGAAGGCGCCGACGTGCACACCATCACCGATGACATGCTGGTCATCATTCCGGTGCGCAACCTCGTGCTGTTCCCCGGCACCGTGGTACCGGTGGCCATCAATCGCGACCGCTCGCTGGCGGCCGCGCAGGAAGCCGTGCGTAACAATCGCAAGGTCGGGTTCCTGTTACAGCACGACCCGGATCTGCAGGCGCCCACCGGCAGCGATCTGTATGCGACCGGTACGGTCGCGAACATCGTGCGCTATGTGACAGGCGCCGACGGCACACATCACCTGGTCGTCCAGGGTGAGCGGCGCTTCCGCGTGCTCGACTGGCAGAACGGTCTGCCTTACATGGTCGCGCGCGTGGAATATCTGCCGGACTCGGCCAACGTCGGCAGCGACGTTGAAGCACGCGCGCTCAACTTGAAGCGTCTAGCAGCCGAGGCCATCAGCCTGTTGCCGCAAGCGCCAGCGGAGCTGTCCAACGCCATTCAGTCGGTCGAGTCCGCCTCGACGCTGGCCGATCTGGTCGCGAGCTTCATGGACGTGAAGCCCAACGAGAAGCAGGAGCTGCTCGAAACCCTCGACTTGAAGGTGCGCCTCGAGCGCGTCAGCACGTTGCTACAAAAGCGCATCGAAGTGTTGCGACTCCAGCGGCAGCTGGAAGAAAAGACGCGCGACGCCATCGACGAGCGTCACAAGGAAGTCCTGCTCCGCGAACAGCTGCGCCAGATCCGTAAGGAGCTGGGCGAGGAAGGCGAGGCCGGCGAAGAGATCGCCGAGCTGCGGGAAGCCATCGAGAAGGCTGGCATGCCCGAGGAAGCCAAGGAACAGGCCGAGAAGGAATTGAAGCGGCTCGAGCGCATGTCCGACGCCAGCGCCGAGTACTCGATGCTCCGGACCTGGCTCGACTGGATGATCCAGTTGCCCTGGTCCAAGCTGGATAAGGAGTCGATCGAGATCGAGCATGCCCGCAAGGTGCTCGACGAGGATCACTTCGGCCTGGACAAGATCAAGCGACGCATCGTCGAGTACCTGGCCGTGCGCAAGCTCAATCCGCAGGGTCGCAGCCCGATCCTGTGCTTCGTCGGCCCGCCGGGCGTGGGTAAGACGTCGCTGGGCCAGAGCATCGCGCGGGCGCTGGGCGTGAAGTTCGCGCGGGTCAGCCTGGGTGGCGTGCATGACGAGGCCGAGATTCGCGGTCACCGTCGCACGTACATCGGCGCGCTCCCCGGCAACATCGTGCAGGCGATTCGTAAAGCGGGTACGCGTAACGCGGTGCTGATGCTGGACGAAATCGACAAGCTCGGTGCCGGCATCCAGGGCGATCCGTCGGCGGCGTTGTTGGAAGTGCTCGATCCGGAGCAGAACAACACGTTCCGGGACAATTATCTGGGCGTGCCGTTCGACCTGTCGAAGGTGGTGTTCATTGCCACGGCGAACATGCTCGACACCATTCCCGGCCCGCTGCGCGATCGTATGGAAGTGATCGAGCTCAGCGGTTACACCGAGGATGAGAAGGTCGAGATCGCCAAGCGTTACCTGATGCGTCGTCAGCTCGAAGCGAACGGCTTGAAGCCCGAGCAGGCGTCGATCACGGACGATGCGCTCCGTCAGATCGCGCGGGATCACACCCGCGAGGCTGGCGTGCGCAGCTTCGAGCGCATGATCGGCTCGGTACTGCGTAACGTCGCGGTGAAGATCGCGGAAGGCTCGATCACTCAGCAGACCGTTGATGTCGGCGACCTCGCAGCCATCCTCGGCGCCCCGCGCTTCGAGAACGAAGTGGCGATGCGCGTCAGTGTGCCGGGTGTGGCGACGGGTCTGGCATGGACGCCGGTGGGTGGCGACATCCTGTTCATCGAGTCGACGCGCGTGCCCGGTAACGGCAAGCTCATTCTTACCGGTCAGCTCGGCGAAGTGATGAAGGAGAGTGCGCAGGCAGCGTTGTCACTGCTGAAGTCGCAAGCGGCGCGACTGGGGATCGATACGACCGTCTTCGATAAGAGCGACGTGCACATTCACGTGCCCGCGGGCGCAATTCCGAAGGACGGCCCGAGCGCGGGCGTGTCGATGTTCACCTCGCTGGTCTCGCTGTTCACCAACAAGACGGTGCGCAGTGACCTGGCGATGACCGGTGAGATCAGCCTGCGAGGCCTGGTGTTGCCGATCGGCGGCGTCAAGGAGAAGACGGTGGCCGCGCATCGTGCGGGCATTCGCAAGGTGCTGCTACCGGCGCGCAATCGCAAGGATCTCGAGGATGTGCCGAAGAGTGTGCGCGACGAAGTCGAGTTCGTGTTCTGCGAACGTGTCGACGACGTGATCCGCGAAGCGCTCGGCATCCAGTTGAACGTAACACAGGTCAACGCGGCGGCCTGAAGCCAGCAACTACGCGGCGGGTGGAGCGCCACCCGCCGCGCTGAACCCGTCCTGAACTCTCGCCCTAACTAACGATAGGGCTAGCTGGCACGCGTGATGCACCCAATCAGCATGAATCGCATTGCAAGATTGGCGCGAAGAGAGTAATCAGTGAGTCATGTTCCGCACTCAATCGAGTGAGATGCGCAACTTAAGCGCGTTCCAGCGTCGCATTCCGCGAGCTGCGCGGGTCTTCATTATTCCTTCTTTATTACCGCCGCCGATCTTTACAGCGCGGCGTCCCGGCCGAACGCACCTGCTTGGCGCACGCGCTTACGGAACATGTTCGGCCATGGATCAGTCTTTGAGTGTGGGGTTGTCGGCAATTGCCAGAGGCAATGACGAGCAAAACCCTCAGCAACTCGCGTCGAGAGACGGGAGTATGCTGGTGACGAATCCGGACAGTGTGAACTGCGTGCAAGAGCATGCTGTCGTAACAGGTATATAGAACCCGCGAGCCCATGACACATTCATGGCTTGCTGATTGGAGGGCGGTTCGATGACGTCAGACAGCCCCAGAGGAAGCTCGCAACGCGGCGAGAGCTTCGTCGAGGCCTTGAGCGCCTACAGCCGATTCCACCGAGCCCAACACTGGTCGGGCACCTTCGGGGAATTTCTTCGCACTGTTGTCCCTGGCAATACGAGGCAGCTGGCTCGCAGCAGCCACGAATATCTATGGGACATGCTCAACTGGTTCGGCAAAACTTCTCCCGCTGCCAGCCCGATCAACGGCAACGGTAATGGCAACGGCAATGGTGAAACAGGCGCGGGCTCGAAAGAGTTGTTCAAGCGCGAGCTGTTCGGCATCGACGAGCCGCTAGGTCGTATCGTCGATTATTTCAAAGCGGCCGCCGCCGGCTCCGATGTCGGCAGACGCTTGTTACTGCTGCTAGGACCGCCGTCGGGTGGCAAGTCCACCATGGCCATCCTGCTCAAGCGCGGCCTCGAGGAATACAGCCACACTGACGAAGGGGCTATGTATGCCTTGCAAGGCTCGCCGATGCACGAATCGCCACTCAATCTCATTCCCGCGAGCCTGCGCGGCGAGTTCCGCGAGACCTATGGCGTGGAGATCA
The DNA here is from genome assembly GCF_042651805.1 of Steroidobacter flavus. Lineage (NCBI taxonomy): Bacteria > Pseudomonadati > Pseudomonadota > Gammaproteobacteria > Steroidobacterales > Steroidobacteraceae > Steroidobacter > Steroidobacter flavus. The sequence continues at coordinate 1,825,464 of NZ_JBHSDU010000003.1, forward strand.
AAGGTGAGTTGAGTCCGTGGGCACGCGATCGACTTGAGCGCGAGTTCGAAGGCGACTTCCTGCGTATGCCGGTCGAGCGCATCTTCCTCTCCGAAGCATCGCGCGTGGGTGTTGGCACTTACGCACCACACGATCCGACCACGGCCGATCTCGCAGACCTGGTGGGTTCCGTTGATCTGTCCAAGGTTGCGCAGTTCGGCGATGAAGGCGATCCGCGCGCATGGTCGTGGTCAGGCGCGGTGTATGCCGCGAGCCGCGGCGTGCTCGAGATGATCGAGATCCTTAAAGTTAAGCGCGAGTTCCTGTATCTGCTGTTGACGCTGACTCAGGAAAAGAACGTAAAGGTGTCGCGCTTCCCGCTGATCTATCTGGACGAGACCATTCTCGCGCACACCAACCTGGCGGAATTCCACAAGTTCCTGCAGGAGAAGGAGAACGAGGCGCTGCTCGACCGCATGGTCATCGTCAAGGTGCCTTACACGCTGTCCTACTTCGAGGAATCGCGGATCTACAACAAACTGGTGTCCGCGGCCCCCGCGTTTCGCGATGTGCATCTGGATCCGCACGCATTGAAGCTCGCGGCGGTGTTCGCGGTGCTGACGCGCCTTTACAAGCCCGAGCGCGAAGGCCTGGACCTGTCGAAGAAGCTGCGTCTGTACGCGGGCGAAAGCGTGGAAGGCTTCCCGGAAACAGAGATCACACGGCTGCGTGCCGAAGCGCCCGAAGAAGGTCTGACAGGTGTCAGTCCCCGCTTTATCGTGAATTCGATTTCCAACGCCATCACGCGCACCGACAAGAAGAGCCTGACCAGCATGGAAGTGCTGCTCGCGCTCAAAGATTCGATCGAAACCGATGCGCGCATGGATGCGAAGGCCAAGAAGCTGTGGATCGATTATCTGGTACTGGCGCGCAAGGACTTCTATAACCGCTGGGTGAAGGAAGACGTGCATCGCGCGCTGTTCGCCTCGTTCGAGGACGAAGCCCAGCAGTTGCTGGACAAGTACCTGGACGAAGTGGAGGCGGCGCTGGATCACCGCGAGGTCACCGATCCGATCACTGGCGAGTCGCGTCCCGCCGACGAGCGCTTCCTGCGCTCGGTCGAGGACAAGATCAAGGTGTCGGAATCGGGCAAGCTGACATTCCGTCAGGAAGTGGTGCGCAAGGCCATGGTGGCGTACAAAGCTGGTGAGAAATTCACTCTCAACAGCCATTCGCGCATGCGCGAAGCCATTGAGCAGTATCTGTTCGAGGAGCGGCGTGACGTGTTGCGCCTGGTGACATCCGCGGCGCGGCCCGACGACGAAGCCCGTAAGAAAATCTCCGCGGTTCAGGATCGCCTGACCTCGGAGTATGGTTATGACGATCACAGCGCTAAGGAAGCACTGAGTTACGTGACGACTTTGCTCGCCCAGGAATGAACCGGAGTGTGTTTTGAGGAGTAGTCTCTTAAAGACCGATCCACAGCGCACCTTCCAGGAGTACTGTAGCAGCAAGGTCGAATGAGACGGGGGTTGCGAGCGACATGAGCGACAACGCAACGGGCAACGGAGGTGGCGACTCCGGGAATCGCAGCCCGGGCGAGGCCGGTTGGTACGACCTCTTCTCGCGCGGCGCGAGAGATTGGCTGCGTCACAATGACAAGGTGCGCGACGCCGTGCGCCAGCATCTGCCACAAATCGTGGCGGGCGCCGACGTGCTCACCGGCGGCGCGAGCACCGTGCGCGTGCCGGTGAAGATGCTGGAGCATTATCGTTTCCGGCTGCGCAACTCCAACGAGCAACAAGGCGTCGGGCAAGGCCAGGCCAAGCCCGGCGATCGTATCGGGCGTCCTCAGCAGGACAGCGAGAATCAACGCGGTCAGGGCGGTAACGAAGACGGCGGCGTGCAATACACGCTGGAGTTCCGCATCGACGACATCGTCGACTGGCTGTGGGAAGAGATGAAGCTGCCGAATCTGGAAGCCAAGGCCGGGCGCGCCAAGGAAGACGACTGGACGCGCGAAGGATGGGATCGCCGAGGGGCGCGTTCGCGGCTCGATCGTCGCCGCTCCATGAAGGAATCGATCAAACGTCGCGGTGTGCAAGCGGCGATCGGCGCGGAGTCGCCTTCCTTCACCGATGACGATCTGCGCTATCGCCAGCTCGCCAAGCGCGAGCAGCCGGCGATGCAAGCGGTCGTGATTCTGTTGCTCGATGTCTCGGGCAGCATGGGCGAGCGCGAGCGGCAGATTTCCAAAACATTTTTCTTCTGGGCCATTCAGGGCCTGCGTCGCCAGTACCGTCATCTGGAACTGGTGTTCGTCGCGCACACGTCCGAGGCCTGGGAGTTCGAAGAAGACGAGTTCTTCAAAGTGACTGGCACCGGCGGCACGGTCGCCTCGGCGGGCTTGAAGAAAGTGCGCCAGGTGATTGAGGAGCGCTACAGCCCGAGCCAGTACAACATTTATTTGTTCTACGCCTCCGACGGCGAGAACTTCCCGTCCGATCAACCGCAGGCGCAGGCTGCGTTGGAAGAAGTGTCCGGCGATTGCAATTACTGCGGTTTCCTCGAAGTCGCACCTTTGGCCGGCTCCGCGCCGGACAGTGAGATCGGCAGGCTGTTCGTCGACCTGTCGCGGGATGACGATAGCGTCGGCGCGTATCGCGTGAGCGGTACGGATGACATCTGGAATGCCGTGCGGCATTTCTTCACCCACGCTTCGCAGGGTTCCTGAGACCGCAATGCCCAGCACGATGCATACAGAAGACTGGCAATCCCACATCTCGCGCATCGAACAGTTGGCACGCGCGCAGGGATTGAAGTACCACCCCGTCGAATTCGAGGTGGTGCCGGAAAGCTTCATGACCGAGATCGCGATCTACGGTCTGCCGGTGCGCATGCCTCACTGGTCGTTCGGCGTTCGATACATCTATCAGCTGATTCAGCATCGCATGGGATTGTCACGACTGTTCGAGGTCGTGTTCCCGGGCAATCCCGGCCGCGCCTATCTCGCGAAGAGCAACAGCGCGGCGGAGAACGTGCTGGTGACCGCTCACGTACTCGGCCACGCAGACTTCTCTGCGAACAACATGCTGTTCCGTCGCAGCCAGGATCAGGTCGGCGAGCACATCGTCGAACAGGCCGCGGCTCATGCACGGCAGATTGCGATGGCGATCGAAGAGCATGGCTTGGAGCGCGTGGAGTTGGTGCTCGATGCCGCGTTGTCGCTGGAACAACACATCGATATCGATCAAGGCCTGCGCCGGCCACGCTACCCTGAAACCATCGCGGAACGAGGTCCGCCAGTGAACGATGAGTTCGCGAAACGTTTCGCGTCGCTCGGCCCCGATACCGCGCGCCCCACACACAGTGGTCCTGCGAAGAAGGCGCCGATTCCGCCCCATCCCGAAAGCGATCTGTTGTGGTTCATCGCGCAGTACGCGCCGGAGATGGAGCCTTGGGAGCGGGACATCTTCCTCGCGGTCCGCGAAGAATCGTTTTATTTCTATCCCGTGTTCGCCTGCCAGATCATGAACGAAGGCTGGGCGTCGTACTGGCACGCGCGACTGCTACGCGAGGCAGACTTCCTGCCTGCGGCCGCTTACGTCGACGCAATCAAATGTCATTCGGATGTCGTACGTCCGACGGCCACGGGCGACAACGTGGCGCTCGCGACCAATCCCTATCACCTCGGCTTCTCGATCTGGGAAAAGATCGTGGAGTCCCAGGGGCTGGACGCGGCCCGACGGATCATGGCGGAAGACGACGACTTCTCCTTCGTGCGCAACCATCTCACTCATGAGCTCGCCACGGAGCTGAAGCTGTTTCGCTTCAAGGGCCCGGCCACGGGCACGCTGACGGTTCAGGACATGGATCTGCCGTCGCTGCACGAAGCCCTGCTGCATCCGAAGTACGGCTTCGGCGCCCCGAGAGTGAGCGCAGCCCGCGTGCATGTGGATGGGAAGCTCGAGCTACACCACGATCACGTCACTGACGGCCGCGGCCTCGATCCGGAACGTGCTCGGAAAGTGTTGGAATACGTCGCGAAAGTGTGGCGACGTCCGGTGAGCATGAGCACCGTGGACAACGATCAGCGCAGCGTCGAGATTTCCGTTTCGCCCGGCCTGACGCCGAACTTCAGCCGCTGATCGCCGGCCTGAGCCTTCAGGCCGCGGAAGCGGACAAGAACCGCGCCTTGTAATCCCGCACGAACGCTTCGAGCGTGCGTGGCGGATGGCCGGTCACGTCCTGAACGACGGTATTGGGCGGGACATTCAGCATGTTGGACGCGCACGCGTCCCAATATTCCAGCTTCGCTTCAATCATCACCGGCGACAGGCCCTTACCCTGCAACCACCCACGAGCCTCGTTGGCGGTGATGTCATGGTAGCGGACCGGTTTGCCGAGAATATGACTGAGCCTGTCAGCGATTTGCGGAAAGCTAAGCGACTCCGACCCGGTCACCGTGTAGATGCGCCCCGCATGCGAAGGATCTTTCAAAGCAGCGACCGCGACGGCGGCCACGTCCCGAGCGTCGACCCAGCTCCAGGCGTTGGAGCGGAACGGGCCGGCGATCAGGCCTTGCTGGGCGATGGTGGGTGCGAATTCGAACAACAGCTGGAGCATGTATGCCGGCCGCAGTCGGGTCACGGCAACGTCCGGACAAGCGGCCACGCCGCTTTCGGCCTGGCCCAGCCAGCGAAGCATGCGGGCACAACACATTTGCGGATTGGCGCCGACGCCGGACAGCTGAACGAAGCGTTTGACGCCGACGGCCTTGGCGGCTGTGGCCATCTTCAGATGGGCTTCGGCGATATGTGGGGAATAGCCCGAGGCCAGGAACGCGGCCTCGACACCCTCGAAAGCCCGCTGCAGACTGCTCGGGTCGTCCGGATCCGGGCGGACCGCCTCGATGTTCGGGGCTTTGATCGGCAGATCGACGGGTTCCTGTAGTAGCGCACGGACCGCCACGGGCTGATTGGCTAGCTCGGCGAGCACTGCTCGGCCTACATGGCCCGTTACGTCCGTCACCAGAAACATCGTTCAATCCCCCAGTAGCAGGTCTTGATCAAGGGTTGCGAAATTGGGCGATACATTAAGCAAGGTTCCCACTGCGGTAAACCACCGCGAAAGCAAAAACTTCGTGCGTTACGGTCATCAATTCAGAGCCTACAATGCACCCACGTCATGGTTCCGTGACTGCAGGGAAACAATTCGTTGAATGAACAATTTCAGTGACATCGTAGCCTTCGTGCGTGTCGTTGAAGCCCACAGCTTCGTCGCCGCCGCACAGACGCTAGGTATGTCCCCCTCGGCGATAAGCAAGGCGGTAAGCCGCCTGGAGGAACGCCTAGGGGCGCGCCTACTCAATCGCACCACCCGCTCGCTGAGTTTGACTGACTTGGGCACGGGCTTCTATGAGCGTTGTCGTGAAGCGCTCGGCCAGCTCGACCAGGCGGAAAACGAGGTGTCGGAGTCGCGAGGCGTTCCGCGGGGCAAACTTCGCGTCGACGTGCCCATCTCCCTGGGCCGCAAGATCATCGTGCCTGCCTTGCCTCGGTTCATTGAACAAAATCCCGAGCTGACGGTGCAGATGAGCATGAACGACCGGGTGATCGATCTGGTGCAGGAAGGCATCGACGCCGCCCTGCGCGTCGGCAATCTGTCCGACTCCAGCTTGATCGCCCGCCGCGTCGGTAATCTGCGCGGCGTCACCTGCGCCTCGCCTGAATACATCGAGCGCATGGGCGGCCCGCCGAAGTCCCCCGAGGACCTCAAGCCTGAGCAATGCATCGCCATGTTCCGGCCCGGCAGCAACCAGATTCGTGACTGGATGTTCCGAAAGAACGGGGTCGATCTCACCATTATTCCGGCGGCACCGCTGTCGTTCAGCGACCCGGAATCCGCTGTAGCTGCGGCTGTGAGCGGCGCGGGCTTCGTCCGCACGTTGGATTTCACGGCCGAAGCGCAGATCGCTTCGGGATTGTTACAACCAGTGCTGGAAGATTGGAACGACGGCGCCTGGTGGCCGGTGTCTGTGGTCTATCCCCAGCATCGGCAACCGACGGCGAAGATTCGCGCCTTCATCGAATTCGTGAGCGGCCTGTTCCCACAGATCACTCCCGACCGCGTGCCCGCCCTCAACGGCGCCGGCACCGATGCGTCTCCAGCCCGAGTCACCCGCATGGCGGCCGCCGCGCCGCCTTGATCTCATAAGATACAAACGCTTTTGCCCGTCGCCTTCGCCAGGTGCGCCGCCGCGATGGAGGCGTCCACCTGCTCCGTTGTCGTGCCGATGTGAATGTTTGCTGAGCGCTTGATCTGCAGAATGACCTTATAAGTGGCCTCGTCACCGCCATTTTCGACAATGCCGATGGCCTGAATATCGTCAAACTTCACCAGCCCTTTTTTCCCTCGCTGCACGATCTTCGTCCAGGCATTCAGCAATAACGTCCGCCCCTGCCAGGAGAACTCCATCCGATGCTCATCGAGCCTCCGCAAGACGGGCTCCTTCTCAGCCTCATCGAGGCCGACAATCATCTCCTGCCAGATCCGTCGCAAGATTTCGAGCAGGTTCTCGAGGGTGCTCATGATGGGACGCCACTGTAAGCTCAAGTAGAATACAGGCGCCACCGGCGACGCATGGATTACGTCATGGTTTCTCGAACCCGGCACGCAGTAGCTGGAGGACTCGTGCTTGCTGTCCTGCTTTGTACCAGCACCCACCTCGCAGCCGCCGAGAAGGCCGATCGCGTTGTCGTTAGAAAGGCGGAGTCGCGCCTTTATCTGGAACGTGACGGCAAAACGTTCGCTTCGTTCAAAGCCGCCTTCGGCGCCCGACCGAAAGGTCACAAGCAACAGGAAGGCGACGAACGAACGCCGGAAGGGCGCTACGTTCTCGATTCCAAAAATGCGAATAGCGCCTATTACAAGGCAATTCACATCTCTTATCCAAACTCACAAGACCTCGCGTCCGCCCAAGCTCGCCGCATCCCGCCCGGCGGACTCATCATGGTTCACGGACAAAAGAACGGCTTCGGCTGGCTCGCCCCGCTGGCCCAGCGATTCAACTGGACCGACGGATGCGTCGCTGTCAGCAATAAAGATATGGACGTCATCTGGCAGGCGGTCGACATCGGGACACCGATTGAGATCCTGCCGTAGCGAGGAAGTTGTGAACTACTCGCATCCTCCACTGCCACCGTCACCGAAGCTATCCCCGCCGGCCCATTGTGCGATGTCTCCGACGCTGGATGGACGATGGTCTTCTTGCTTTCGTTGCCTCGCTTCGCGCTCCTTCCGGCCTTGCTCGTACTGCGCATCCAGCTTGGCGATCTCCTCGCGGGAAAAGAGCAGGTCCGCAGGAAGATCGGCGTGGCAGGATTCACATTTGGGGACACGCCGGTTGAAGACGTGAAAGCCGCAAGCCGGGCAGCGATATTTCATTTTGGATCTGATCCCGTCAGGCACTCAGTATCGGAACGCGACTCCAGAATCTGTCGCCATATAGCACACGAATCCGGGAAGTTCAGAGAATCGCCCGACACATGAACAAAGTCATCGCAATCCTGGCTCTTGCAATGCCGCTGTCGGCGCTCCCGGCAGAACCGAATCCGGTCGCCAAGCAGGAGATCGAGCATCTCATTGCTCACCTCGGCTCATCTGGCTGCCAGTTCAATCGCAATGGCTCGTGGTACGACGCAGCTCGCGCCGTGAGCCATCTCGAGCGCAAGTACGAATACTTGCTCAAACGCGACCTCGCCCCAACTGCCGAAGCTTTCATCGAGCGCGCGGCGTCCGAAAGCAGTGCTAGCGGCAAACCCTATCTGGTGAAGTGCCCAGGTCAAATGGAAGTCCGCAGCGGGGACTGGTTCCGGTCCGCCCTCGCAACGTTCAGACAAGAATCCATCAAGCACCCCTGACTTCGATATGCGCGCCGCCATCCGAGCAGAGGTTTCATCCATTGAAGCGTTCGATGCAATCGAACGCGCGCATCGTGACGAGACATTGGCGTGGATTGATTCCGGTGCGGAGTTGTGTCGAACTCACAAGCCGGCGACGCCGCCCAAGCATCTGATCGCGTACTTTGTCCTGGTGGATCAGGACCATGTGCTGCTCGTGGATCATAAGAATGCGCAACTATGGTTGCCCACCGGTGGGCACGTCGAGCCGGGCGAGCATCCGCGCGCGACGGTAGTCCGTGAGTTGGCGGAAGAATTGGGGCTCGAGCTCAGCAAAATTCCCGAAGCGCCATTGATGCTGACTGTTTCGCAGACCGTGGGCATCACGGCGGGGCATACCGACGTATCGCTCTGGTACGTCCTAAACGGAGACCGCCGCGTTCCCCTCAAATTCGATACCGAGGAGTTTTACTCGGTGCGGTGGTTTCATTTCGATGAGGCGCCAGTGTCCCGCAGCGACCCTCATTTGTCGCGGTTTTTGAGAAAGCTGATCTTGGCCAGGTGACAGCAGTGTGGGGTATGGGTCTATGGGTTTCTTGAAGCGGGCCATGGCGGTCCGCAAGAAAAGGTGACGCGGATTTACTCCTTCGGCCCGAAGTCATACCGGCCGCCGCGCTCCAGGGCCCTGCGATACGCCGGCCGGGAGTGAATCTTCTGTAGAAAGGCATGGAGCCGAGGGCGGCTCTGGTCCAGGCCGGCGCGCAGGGCGGCGGCTTCCAGAGGGAAGCTGAGTTGGATATCGGCGGCGGTGAATTCATTACCGACGAACCATTCGCTACGAGACAGCTCACCCTCCAGATAATCCAGATGCAGCTGTAACTGAGGTGTAATAAACGTCTGCTTCACCTGCCGCGCGATGCCTCGGGCGATGGGGCGGATGAAGAAAGGCACCGGGCCGCTCTCGATGCGATCGAAGACTAACTTTAGTAATAGCGGCGGCATGGCCGAGCCTTCGGCGTAGTGCATCCAGTACCGGTAACGCAATCGCTCCTCGGAGCCCGCCGGCGGTGCCAATTTTCCGGCGCCGTAGCGTTCGACCAGGTATTCCAGAATCAGTCCAGACTCGGCAATCGTGCGCCCGTCGTCGGTAATCACGGGGGATTTGCCCAACGGATGCACCTTCTTCAGCTCCGGCGGCGCCAGCATGGTGCGTGCATCCCGCTGATAACGCTGGATCTCATAAGGAACGCCCAACTCTTCCAATAACCACAGCACGCGTTGCGAGCGCGAGTTGTTCAGGTGATGCACCACAATCATTCGGCGTTACTCCATTACCTGTCACGTTATTGCCGCTGTGCCGTCATTGTCGCAATTTCCCAGCCACTGGATGCACCTACGGCATATCGAAATAACCGATCGAGTTCATCGTGATTCCTGATCCGACTTCATCAATGTCGTGCGCTCAACCCGATTTCTCCTCTTGCGTCCGGTGCCTAAAGTTGCGCCCCAGTCAGGCAGTGCCACTGCCATGCGGATTTGTCTTGAAGGTTTAGAGGGAGTTTCGAATGAACAATGCAACTCGTGACAGCCAGCCCGCCGGTCGTTTTGTGACCGTTGTGTTGCCAGCACTCGCCGCCGCCGTGCTGACACTGCTGCTGCAGGGCTGCTCTAGCGAAGCGCAGACGCAAGCCGCTGCGCCGCTACCGCAGGTGTCCGTCGCCGCCGCGCTCGAGCGTGACGTGCAGGAGTGGGATGAATTCACCGGCCGCCTCGAAGCGGTGGAGTCGGTGGAGATCCGCCCGCGCGTGACGGGATATATCGAAAGCGTGAACTTCACTGAAGGCAGCATCGTGAAGAAAGGCGATCTGCTGTTTGTGATCGACCCGCGCCCGTATCGCGCCGATCTGTCGAAGGCGGAAGCCGAGCTCGCTCGCGCCATCGCCCGCGCTGAATTGAGCAATACCGACGTGGAGCGCAGCGAGAAGCTGCTCGGTGTGAAGGCGGTCTCTCGTGAAGAGTACGACCAGCGCCTGAACGCGCAGCGCGAATCGCAGGCCAACGTCGAAGCGGCCCGCGCCGCCGTGACCGCCGCGAAGTTGAATCTCGAATTCACTCGCGTCACCGCACCGATCAGCGGTCGCGTCAGTCGTGCGGTCGTCACTTCGGGCAACCTGGTGACGGGCGGCTCGACCCAGGCGACGCTGCTGACCACGGTGGTCTCGATCGATCCGATCTACGTGACCTTCGAAGGCGACGAGCAGGTGTATCTGAAGTACACCGAGCTGGCGCGTCGGGGCGATCGTCCGAGCTCGCGCGATGCCGCCAACCCGGTGTTGATGGCGCTGGCGAACGAGCAGGGCTTTCCGCACAAGGGTGCAATGACGTTCGTTGATAACCAAGTCGATCCGCGCACCGGCACGATCCGCGCCCGCGCTTCGTTCGATAACAAGGACGGCTATCTCACGCCGGGCTTGTTTGCTCGAGTGAAGTTGCTGGGTCACGCCTCGCGCAAGTTGGTGCTGGTCGACGATCGCGCCATCGGCACCGATCAGAGCCAGAAGTTCGTTTACGTGCTCGATGCCGACAACAAAGTCGCCTATCGCACCGTGAAGGTCGGCCGGCTCACCGATGGCCTGCGCATCGTGGAAGACGGTCTGCAGCCCGGCGAGAACGTGATCGTCAACGGCCTGCAGCGTGTGCATCCGGGCGTGGTCGTCGCTCCTGAAAAGGTCGCGATGGACGCACGACTGAACGACAGCGCGATGCTCGCCTCCACCAAGCCTTAAGAAATAGTCGATTTCTTGCCTGACCTGTTTGGCCGCGGCCTCAAGCCGCGGCCGTAGGGGACGCTTTCGCCCCCGTTTTGTGGGGAGTTATATATGAAGTTCGCTCGCTTCTTTATCGATAGACCGATCTTTGCCGCGGTCGTCTCAATCATCATCTTCCTGGTCGGTGCCATTGCCATGTGGCAGCTGCCGATCAGCCAGTATCCGGAAGTCGTGCCGCCGACCGTAGTGGTCAACGCATCGTATCCGGGCGCCAATCCCAAAGTGATCGCGGAGACGGTGGCCGCGCCGTTGGAACAGGAAATCAATGGTGTCGAGAACATGCTCTACATGTCCTCGCAGGCCATGAGCGACGGTCAGATGACACTGACTGTCACGTTCCGTCTCGGCACCAACATCGACACAGCGCAGGTGCAGGTTCAGAACCGCGTCGCGCAGGCGTTGCCGCGGTTGCCTGAAGACGTGCGACGGGTCGGTGTCACGACGCTGAAGGCCTCGCCCGACCTGTTGATGGTCGTGCACCTCACGTCGCCCGATGGCCGTTACGACACGGTCTATCTGCGCAACTACGCGACGCTGCAGATTCGTGACGTGCTGGCGCGCTTGCCCGGCATGGGCGACGTGCGCTTGTTCGGCTCGGGTGATTACTCGATGCGCGTGTGGCTCGATCCGGAGCGCATCGCAAGCCGTGGCTTGACCGCGGGCGATGTCGTCAACGCGATTCGTGAGCAGAACGTGCAGGTGGCCGCGGGCGTCATCGGTGCCGATCCGGCGCCCGCGAATGTCGACTATCAGTTGAACGTCACCACGTCGGGACGCTTGATCACCGAAGAACAGTTCGGCGACATCATCGTCAAGACGCTGCCCGACGGCTCCGTCACAACGCTTAAAGACGTCGCACGCATCGAGCTGGGCGCGGGTCAGTACTCGCTGCGCAGCTTGCTGAACAACAACGCGGCGGTCGCGATTCCGGTGTCGCAGGCTCCGGGCGCCAATGCGCTCGAGCTGTCCGACGCCGTGCGCTCGACCATGAAGGAGCTGGCCAAGAACTTCCCCGAAGGCGTCAGCTACGAAATCGTCTACGACCCGACGGTGTTCGTGCGTGACTCCATCACGGCCGTGATCCATACCTTGCTGGAAGCGCTGGCGCTGGTCGTGATCGTCGTCATCGTGTTCTTGCAGACCTGGCGCGCGTCGGTGATTCCGCTGCTGGCCGTGCCCGTCTCCATCATCGGCACCTTCGCGCTGATGCTGGCGTTCGGCTTCTCCATCAATGCGCTGTCGCTGTTCGGCCTGGTGCTGGCCATCGGTATCGTGGTCGACGACGCGATCGTCGTGGTCGAGAACGTCGAAAGAAACATCGAGGCCGGACTGTCGCCGCTGGAGGCGACTTACAAGGCGATGGACGAGGTCAGCGGTCCCATCATCGCGATCGCCCTGGTGCTGGTCGCGGTGTTCGTGCCGATCGCGTTCATCACCGGTCTCACCGGCGAGTTCTACAAGCAGTTCGCCCTGACCATCGCCATCTCGACGGTGATCTCCGCGATCAACTCGCTGACCTTGAGCCCGGCACTGGCCTCGCTGCTGCTGAAGCCGCACGGTGCGAAGCCGGACGCGCTCACTCGCGGTATGGATAAGGTGTTCGGCCGCTTCTTCCGCGCGTTCAACAACTTCTTCCATCGCTCCGGTGACAAGTATGTCGGCGGCGTGCGTGGCGTGCTCCGTCACAAGAGCATGACGATGGGTGTGTTCGCGCTGCTGCTGGTGGCGACCTGGAGCTTGTTCCAGGCGACGCCGAAGGGCTTCATTCCGGTGCAGGACAAGCAGTACCTGATCACGCTGATTCAGTTGCCGAACGCCGCTTCGTTGAATCGCACCGATGACATCGTCCGTCAGGTGGGCGCGATCGGTAAGAAGATCCCGGGCGTGCGCGATGCCGTGCAGTTCCCGGGATTGTCGGTCGCCGGTTTCACCAACAGCCCGAACTCGGCCATCGTGTTCTTCGGCCTGGAGGACTTCGACAAACGTAAATCTAAGGAGCTGTCCGGCTTCGCGATTGCCCAACAGTTGAATGTCGCGTTGAGCTCGATCAAAGAAGCGCAGATCGTGACGTTCCCGCCGCCGCCGGTGAATGGCCTCGGCACGCTGGGTGGCTTCAAGCTGCAGCTCGAAGATCGCGCCGACCTGGGCTACGACGAGTTGTACAAGGCGACGCAGGCGGTGATGGCCAAAGCGCGTCAGGCGCCTGAGCTCACCGGTGTGTTCTCGAACTACGAAGTGAACGTGCCGCAGATCCTCGCCGACGTGAATCGCATCAAGGCGAAGGAGCATGGCGTGCCGCTGAACAACGTGTTCGAAACGCTGCAGGTGTATCTCGCGTCTCAGTACGTGAATGACTTCAACCGCTTCGGCCGCACCTACAAAGTGATCGCGCAAGCGGACTACGACTACCGCGCGAAGGCGGAAGACATTCTGCGATTGAAGACTCGCAATGAAGCGGGCGAGATGGTGCCGCTGGGCTCGGTCGTGCAGGTGTCGCAGACCTACGGTCCGGATCGCGTGTTCCGTTACAACGGTTATCTGACTGCCGACATCAACGGCGGCCCGGCGCCCGGCTATTCGACCGGCCAGGCCAAGGCCGTGATGGAGCGCATCCTCGAAGAGAATCTGCCGAACGGCGTGAAGTATGAGTGGACCGATCTCACCTATCAGGAAATCCTGGTCGGCAACAGCTCGGTGTTCGTGTTCCCGCTGTGCGTGCTGCTGGTCGTGCTGGTGCTCGCCGCGCTGTATGAGAGCTGGACCTTGCCGCTGGCCATCGTGGCGATTGTGCCGATGGCGCTGCTGTCCGCGATCTTCGGTGTGTGGATCACCGGCGGCGACAACAACATCTTCACGCAGATCGCGTTGTTCGTGCTGGTGGGTCTGGCGAGTAAGAACGCGATTCTGATCGTCGAGTTCGCCAAGGACCGCGAGAAGGCCGGCGTCGATCCGTACAACGCTGCGTTGGAAGCGGCCCGTCTGCGACTGCGGCCCATCCTGATGACTTCGATCGCCTTCATCATGGGTGTGGTGCCGCTGGTGCTCGCGTCGGGTGCCGGTGCGGAGATGCGTCACGCCATCGGTATCGCCGTGTTCTCCGGCATGCTCGGTGTGACTTTCTTCGGACTGTTCCTGACTCCCGTGTTCTACGTCCTGCTGCGCGCGGCCGTCGTCAATAAGTTCCGCTCGCGTAACAAATCAGAGGCCATCGAAGGAGCGGCCCATCATGCGTAACCTGAAACAAGTGACGTTGAGTCTGAGCAAGAAGTTGTCCGTCCTCGCGGTGAGCGCCGTGCTCGCCGCGTGCGCGGTCGGCCCGAACTACCATCAGCCCGAGACGAAGTCGCCCGATCAGTTCGTGAGCACCGATCCGGCGCAGTTCGCGACCGCTGACGTGGAGGGCGATTTCTGGAAGGCCTTCAACGATGAGCAGCTGAACTCGCTGATCGAAGAAGCGCTGACCGCGAACCACGACATTCGCATCGCGACCGCTCGACTTCGCGAGGCTCGTGCCATCCGAGGTGAGTCACGGCTGGACTTCGCCCCGACGGTGACCGCTTCGGGCGGTAAGACCGAATCGCGAGGCAGTGTGCGTCAAGCCGCCGGCTTTGCACGTGATGTCGATTACTACGATGCGGGCTTCGATGCGTTCTGGGAACTCGACTTCTTCGGTCGCGTCCGTCGCAATGTCGAGGCGAACTCGGCGCTGGTGCAGGCGGCTGAAGCGGGCGTGTACAACACTCAGGTGAGCATCACGGCTGAAGTGGCACGTAACTACTTTGAATTGCGTGGCTCACAGCAGCGGCTCGAAGTGGCTCAGCGCAACGCCGAGAATCAGCGTGAGACATTGCGAATCACGACCGCTCGACTCGATGCGGGTCGTGGCACGCAGCTCGACACGTCACGAGCACAGGCCCAGTTGTCCGCGACGCTCGCAACGATTCCGGATTTCGAATCCGCGATCACTAGCAGCATCCTGCGATTGGGTGTGCTGACCGGCAAGTCGCCCGAAGCGCTGATTCCGCAGCTCTCGAGCGTGCAGAAGCTGCCCACGCTGCCGACCACTCAAAACATCGGCACGCCGGAACTGCTGCTGCGTCGTCGTCCTGACATCAAGGTTGCCGAGCGCCAGCTCGCATCGGCGACGGCGCAGATCGGCGTCGCCGTCGGTGACTTGTTCCCGCGCATCTCATTCGTGGGACGCTGGGGCTTCGATGCTATCGACAGCGGCGACCTCGGCAAGGCCAGCGCTGAGAGCTACGCATTCGGCCCGAGCATCCAGTGGGCGGCGTTCGACCTCGGTCGCGTTCGTCAGCAGATCAAACAGCGCGAAGCTGCGACTGATCGTGCACTCGCCGTGTACGAGCAGACAGTGCTGCAAGCGTTGGAGGAGACCGACGCGAGCATGACTGCTTACGTGAAGGCCAAGGTGAAACAAGCTCACCTGCAAGACAGCACCACCGCTTCGCTCGAAGCCGTGACGCTGGCTCGCGCTCGCTACGAAAGCGGCGTCGCCGACTTCCTCACCGTCCTCGATGCCGAACGCAGCGCGCTGACGGCGGAAGATCAGTTGGCGTTGAGTGAGACGCAGACAGCGACGGCGCTGCTCGCGACGTACAAGGCGTTGGGTGGTGGCTTCCGGCCGTTGGATGCTCAGGCGTCGCTCAGATAATGCACGTCATCGTGAGGTTGTAAGATCCGCTCCGCCTCTACGGCGGAGCACGGATCGAGCCACTCATGAACGAGCCAGCCTTGCCATCACGGGCACCTGACCCGAAACAAGACGCCAACTGGCAGGGATCGGGCGCAGGATGCCGCAATCCCCCAGCCCGCTCTTGAACTGGCGTCATCGCTCTCAACGTCTGGGGTATGCTCGGCGCTGCCCCCATGAGTCACACCCCATATTTCCACCCGGCGGTCGACGCCTGGTTCAACAGTCGCTTTTCTGCGCCCACGCCCGCGCAAGCGGACGCGTGGCCGGCGATTCAGTCAGGAAAACATGTACTGATCGCGGCTCCCACCGGTTCAGGTAAGACGCTGGCGGCATTTCTGGCGGCCATCGATGAACTGATTCGGGAAGGCGAGCAGTTCGGGCTGCCGGATGAGACGCGTATCGTCTATGTCTCACCGTTGAAGGCGCTGTCCAACGACATCAATCGCAATCTCGAGGCGCCGCTCGCGGGTATTCGCGACAAGTTGCTCGAGTTGGGCATGCGCGATGTCGACCTCCGCACCTGGGTTCGCACGGGCGACACGCCCCAGTACGAGCGCACTCAGGCGCGACGCAAGCCGCCGCACATTGTTGTAACGACGCCGGAGTCGCTCTACATCCTGCTCGGCTCCGAGTCGGGTCGT
Source organism: Steroidobacter flavus (assembly GCF_042651805.1). Taxonomy (NCBI): domain Bacteria; kingdom Pseudomonadati; phylum Pseudomonadota; class Gammaproteobacteria; order Steroidobacterales; family Steroidobacteraceae; genus Steroidobacter; species Steroidobacter flavus. Next base: position 1,841,527 of record NZ_JBHSDU010000003.1, read on the forward strand.
GAGATGTTGAGCACGACGCGCACCGTCATCGTCGACGAAATCCACGCGGTCGCGGGCAGCAAGCGCGGCTCGCATTTGTCATTGTCGCTGGAACGTTTGGAAGCGCTGGTCGGCCGCCGACTGACGCGCGTCGGCTTGTCTGCGACTCAGCAACCTATCGAAGAAGTCGCACGCTTTCTGGTGGGCGGTCGTTATCTGCTGCCGAATGGCGAGGCCGATTGCGCCATCGTCGACAGCGGGCACATTCGCAAACGCGACCTGGCCATCGAGCTGCCGGACGAACCGCTGGGCGCGGTGATGTCGAACGAAACGTGGGGTCAGGTTTACGACCGCCTCGCGCAGCTCATCAACGAACATCGCACGACGCTGATCTTCGTGAACACGCGGCGTGCGGCGGAGCGGATCTGCCGTCAGCTCACCGAGCGCCTGGACAAGGACAAGCCCAAAGACGCGCCGCCTTCGGTCACCGCGCATCACGGCAGCCTGGCGAAAGAGCTGCGTTTCGATGCCGAGCAGCGATTGAAATTTGGCCAGCTCAAAGCACTGGTCGCCACCGCCTCTCTGGAATTGGGCATCGACATTGGCGATGTCGACCTGGTGTGTCAGATCGCTTCGCCGCGCACGATCAACGCGTTTCTGCAGCGGGTCGGCCGCTCCGGTCACGCGGTCGGCGCGACTCCGAAGGGACGTTTGTTTCCTCAGTCGCGCGACGATCTTCTGGAATGCACGGCGCTGCTCGACAGCGTGCGTCGAGGCGAGCTGGATCGACTGAAGATTCCCGTCGCACCGATCGACGTGCTGTCTCAACAAATCGTCGCCGAAGCCGCCGCCCGTGAGTGCACGGAGCAAGAGCTGTTCGATCTGATTCGCGCCGCGTATCCGTTCAGAACCGTGACGCGCGAATCGTTCGACGAAATCGTCCACATGCTGGCCGAAGGGTTCACGACCCGCCGCGGCCGGCACGGCGCGTTGCTGTATCACGATGCCGTCAATCACATCATCAAAGGTCGCAAAGGCGCCCGCCTGACCGCGATTACCTCGGGCGGTGCGATCCCGGACACGGCCGACTACCAAGTAATGCTCGAGCCCGAAGGCGTCCTGGTCGGCACGCTCAACGAAGACTTCGCGGTCGAGAGCATGGCGGGAGACGTGTTCCAGCTCGGCAATTCGTCGTATCGAATCCTGCGCGTCGAGCGCAACACAGTGCGAGTGCAGGACGCGAAGGGCGAGGCCCCGAGCATTCCCTTCTGGCTCGGCGAAGCGCCGGGACGGACGGACGAGCTGTCTGCGGCAGTCTCGCGCTTGCGTGAAGAGATCGAGAGCCGCTTCGATGACCACTCTTTCAACGGCGACACCGCCCGATCGGAAGCCTTCAAGTGGCTGACCGAAGACGTGGGCATTGGCGAAGTCGCCGCCGGCCAGATCGTTTCTTATCTGGCGGCAGCGCAAGCCGCCCTGGGCTCGCTGCCGACCCAGAAGAACGTGATCTTCGAACGTTTCTTCGATGAGTCCGGCGGCATGCAGCTGGTGATTCACTCGCCGTTCGGCAGTCGAATCAATCGCGCGTGGGGCCTGGCGCTTCGCAAGCGCTTCTGCCGCACATTCAACTTCGAGCTGCAGGCTGCAGCCACGGAAGACACCATCATTCTGTCGCTGACCGGCTCGCATAGTTTCGAGCTGCTGGAGGTCGCGAAGTATCTACATCCGAACACCGCGCGCGACATTTTGATTCAAGCCATGCTCGACGCGCCGATGTTCAACACGCGTTGGCGTTGGGGTGCATCGATTGCCTTGGCGCTGCCGCGATTCCGCGGTGGCAAGAAGATCCCGCCACAGATTGCGCGCATGAACGCGGAAGATCTGCTCGCGTCCGTGTTTCCGGATCAAGTGGCGTGCGGCGAGAACATCGTCGGTGACATCGTGGTGCCCGATCATCCCTTGGTTCGCCAGACCGTACGCGACTGTCTGGAAGAAGCCATGGACATCGAAGGCTTCGAGCGACTGCTGCGCGCCCTTACCGGCCAGCAAGTCAAAGTGGACGCGCGCGATCTCACCGAGCCGTCGCCCCTCGCGTTGGAAGTGTTGAATGCGCGGCCTTACGCGTATCTCGACGACGCGCCGCTCGAGGAGCGACGCACGCAGGCGGTGATGAGCCGTCGTTGGATGGATCCGCAGTCCGCTTCCGATATCGGCAAACTCGATCCTGCGGCGATCGCTCGTGTTCGCGAAGAAGCCTGGCCCGACGCTGGCAACGCCGATCAACTGCACGATGCATTGCTGTGGCTGACCTTCATGACCACGGAGGAAATCGAGAGTCAGCCAGCGTGGCCGGCGCTGTGTCACGACCTCATCACCCAGAAGCGGCTGACGAAGCTCGACACGGGCAGCGCCCATATTTTCGTCGCGACGGAGCGCGTGCCTTACTTCGAGGCACTGTTCCCGAATGTTTCCATGAATCCGCCCATCGTCGTGCCGGCCATCTATGCGGCCAAGCGAGATCGGGACGAGGCGACACGCGAAATCGTCCGGGGCAGATTGGGAGGGCTCGGCCCGACGACAGCCGCGCAACTCGCCACATCATTCGGTGGAAACATCGAAGATGTCGATAGCGCGTTGCTGGCGCTCGAAGCAGAGGGCACCGCCATGCGCGGCACCTTCGAGTCAGAGAACACCGCTGGCATTCAATGGTGCGATCGTCGCCTGCTGGCCCGCATTCATCGATACACGGTAAAGCGGCTGCGTGCCGAGATCGAACCGGTACAGGCGCGTGACTTCCTGCGCTTCCTGTTCGACTGGCAGCGCGTGACGCCGAACCATCGCATGCAGGGACCGGACTCGGTGCCTGCCGTCCTTTCGCAATTGGAAGGCTTCGATGCGCCCGCCGGCGCCTGGGAAACAGAAATATTGCCGGCGCGCATCGCCGAGTACGAGCCCGCGTGGCTGGATGAGCAATGTCTCGCCGGCCGCATCATCTGGACTCGTCTCGCCACTCGCAACGGCGACTCAGAGCGAGGTGCCGCGCCAGTGCGCTCGACGCCGATCGCGCTGCTGCCTCGACGCAATGTGAAGCAGTGGTCGCAGTTCTCCACCAGTATCGAACGCTCGCAACTCACCGACAAAGCGCGGCGCGTTGCCGAGTACATCGAGGAGAACGGCGCATCGTTCTACGATGAGATCGTCGATCACGTCGGCCTGCTGCCGGTGCAAGTGGAAGAAGCGCTGGGCGAACTGGTTGCGCTCGGCCTGGTGAACTCCGACAGCTTCGGCGGTCTGCGTGCTTTGTTGATGCCGGCGGATCGACGCCGCAACAGCGCACGCGATCGACGCCGACAACGTCGCATCGCCATCTTCGGCATGCAGGATGCCGGCCGGTGGGCGCTGGTTCGAAGAAAAGAAACAAAGCTCGACGACGCGAAGCCCGTGCCTCCGCGCAATGACGAAGCCATCGAGCACATCTGCCACACGCTGCTGAGACGCTGGGGCGTCGTGTTCTGGAAATTGCTGGAGCGCGAAGCCGACTGGCTGCCGCCCTGGCGCGATCTGCTGATGTGTTTCCGTCGCTTGGAAGCGCGCGGTGAGATTCGTGGCGGACGGTTCGTGGCGGGATTCTCTGGCGAACAGTTCGCGTTGCCGGAAGCGATCGGTCAGCTGCGCGAGGTGCGTCGACGCGACAACGATCTGCAGCTCGTGTCGTTATCTGCCGCCGATCCGCTGAATCTGGTCGGCATCCTCACACCGGGTGGGCGACTGCCGGCGCTGACGGGCAATCGTGTGCTGTATCGAGATGGCGTGCCGGTGGCGCTCTATGTCGGCAGCGAAGTGAAGTTTATCGAGCAGCTCGAAGCGGCCGAGCAATGGCAGGTTCGGGGCGCGCTGCTGAGACGACAGGTGCCGGCGCCGCTCGCCGATCTTGCTTAGATGACGATAACCCGGCCACCCTTGTTATCCACCTTTTCCTGCTTCGGATCTTCACGTTCCAGCGGTTGTGAGTCCGGGTCGGCGGGCTGCGCTTCCGGTTCCGGCTTGGGCTCGTCGCTCGACGCTTCGCTCGCGTCCTGACGGGAGATCGTGCCCAATCCATTCATGCGCGTGTTCACCTTGCGCGGTGAGCCGGTGTAGAAGATCGCGCCGACACCATTCATGGTCGCATCGAGCGATTCCTGCGGGTTCACGATCACGCTGCCCACGCCGTCGACAGTGACTTTGGCGTCCGCCACCGTGAGCTTGCTCAGATCGGCGTGACCCGCGCCGGCCAATCGCACCGTGAGCTCATCCAACTGACCGTTCGCGATGATGTTAGCCGCGCCGGCCGCTTTGATCTTGGTATCCCCGCCGTGCAGGCCGACCACGCTCACGTCGTTACCGCCTTCCAGCTCCAGGGAATCGAGCTTCGGCACCGTGATCTGGATGGTGAGGCGGGAGTTGTTCCGGATCACCCAGTCACGCGCCTTGTTCTTGATGTGGAGGGTGCCGCCGCTGACGTTGGTCTCGGTGCGGCCCACCGAGGTCTCGTTACCGCTGACCAGCACCGAGACCGGCTCGCCCACCTTGATCTCCAGCTTGGCCGCCCCTTGCAGGCTGATCGAGTCGAAGGACTGGACCTCGCGACGCTCGCTCACCACCGGGCCCCCATCGCCGCCGTCATGACCGCCGTCACCGCAGCCGCCCAGCAGCGCCAGTGCGACGAGCCCGCCCAGCACGGGAAGTTTGTTCATGACGCGACCTCGTGGGATTTTACATAGCCCCTGGAGGGTCATGATGGGCCGGCCCGCCGGTCCAGCGAAAGGTCATGCCGGCGAATCGCGGCCCGGCACCGGTAAGACCCAAAGAAAGACTCGATTGCTTCCACGCGGCCGTCACATGGGTGTGAGAAGGTGTCCGCCTCGCCCGCCGGCCGCCTTCCCAGCCCCGGCCAAGTGTGACCCAGGTCACAACTTTCTAACTCCGACCCACTTCTACGACGATTTGCCACGCATGCTGTGAGGGTAATGCGATTTTCGTCCGTGCGCTTAGGGTGCGTACAGGGTTAACCTACTTTCCGTGCAGATGAAGCCTCCGTCCCCCACCAAGCACCGCAACTTTCTACGCGAGCGCTTCGCGAAGCTGTTGCCGCCACTTTCCTTTGCCGAGCCGCTCGAGAGTCAGTATCGCAACTGGCACACGGAGCATGTGCGCGAGCGGGTGAAGTACACGATGCTGCCCGCGATGGGGCTGCTGTTGATCGTGTCGCTGGCGGGCGGCCCGTTCCGCGCGCTGCGCGAATCGTTGTTCGCCGCGGACCAGATGATCATCGTCGACGTGCTCCGGTTCGGCGTGCTGTTGCCGACCTGCACGGCGATGCTGCTGGTGACGTACACCAAGCTCTATGCCCGTTGGATGACGTTTGCCGCGCCCGCCGTGGCGCTCTTGCAGAGTCTGTGCATCGTCGCTTGTGACTTGCTCATGCATCGCCAGGGCTATTCGCTGAGCTCGGTGCTGCCCATGCTGGTGCTGTCGGCCTACATGCTGTTCGGCATGATGCAGGCTCAGGCGACCATCACCGCAACCGCCATCGTCGTTGCTTACGGCCTGACTGGCTGGGTCGCGGGCTTGAACTCCGGCCAACGATTGTTCGATCTGGCCATGACCTCGTTCGCGCTGGTGCTGGGATTTTTCTTCTATTACAGCTTCTCGCGCACGCAACGGCTGAACTGGTTCCGAAACATGATGCTGACCGACTCGGTGCATCGTGACGCGCTCACCAACATCGGCAACCGTCGCATGTTCGACGCGCATATCGAGCGCTTGTGGAATCAGGCGATCCGCACGCGGGCGCCGATCGCGCTGTTGCTGGTCGACCTCGATCATTTCAAAGCATTCAACGATCACGCCGGTCACCAGGCGGGCGATCATTGCCTGGCGCGCGTCGCCAATGCCATCGCGCAGTCGGCGCGACGTCCGTTGGACATCGCGGCTCGTTACGGCGGCGAGGAGTTCGTCGTGCTGTTGTTCGATGTGAAGCGCGATCGCGTCGAAGAGCTGTGCCGCGAGATGCACAACAATCTGGCAGCGTTGCAGCTGCCGCATCCGGCGTCGTCGGTCGGTCCGCATGTGACTGTGAGTATCGGCGCCGCGTGCGTCGAGCCGACGACCGGCCGCAATCACGACGGCTTGATCCAGCTCGCCGACGAAGCGCTGTACGCGGCGAAAGAAGGCGGTCGCAATCGGACCGTCGTGATGGATCGCGAATACGCGACGCTCAAGACCGGTGCGTTCCGCGTGCCTCGGAAACGCGCTCGAAACGAAGCCGCCTGACTCTGTATTGCGACGCTGGCCGGTTCGACGACTATTTATTTGTCATGGCCAGCGTTATCAAGTGACGCGGTCCCGCGGCGCGTGGATTTCTGATGATACATTTCGACTGAAGGCCACGGATCTATCGGGTCCGCCGGTGCATTACATCGAACTTCAATCAGAGCCCCACGCCGCATGTCCGCCATGATCGATACGCCCGCCGACGCGCCCGCCCGCTCCAACGAGATCGTCACGCTGCAAGCTCATATCCTGCAGCAGCAGAGCCGGTATCCGGAGGCGAGCGGTCAGTTCTCCTGGATTCTGTCGGCGCTGGCGATCTCGGCGAAGATGATTGCCTCGCATGTCCGCCGCGCGCGTCTTGACGACGTGCTGGGCACGGTAGGCAATCAAAACGTCCAGGGCGAGCAGCAGCAGAAGCTGGACGTCATCGCCAACGACATCCTGTTACGCACGCTCGGCGGCCGTGAAGGCGTGGCCATCGTCGCCTCGGAAGAGAACGAGGAGCCGGTGATTCTGCGCACCGACGATGCCGACGAGCGCAAGTACTGCGTGCTGTTCGATCCGCTCGATGGCTCGTCGAATCTCGATGTCTGCGGCGCCGTCGGCACCATCTTCTCCATCCTGCGCAAGGATCGTCGCTCGCCGGCGGCGCAGGCCTCGCTGCTGCAGCCAGGCGTCGAGCAGGTCGCGGCGGGTTATGTTCTATACGGATCGTCGACCGTGTTCGTGCTGACCATCGGCCTCGGCGTGGATATGTTCGTGCTCGATCCGGCGTATGGCGCTTTCATTCGTGTCGCGCAGGGCCTGCGGATACCGAAGGCCAACAAGTGCTACTCGGTCAACGAAGGCAATCGGCTCAGCTTCCCGGAGGGCTACCAGAAGTATCTGTCGTGGGCGCAGGAGCGCGGTTATTCCAGCCGCTATGCCGGCGCGATGGTCGCCGACGTGCATCGCATTCTGTTGCAGGGCGGCGTGTTCATGTATCCGCCGACCCGCAAGGCGCCCAAGGGCAAGCTGCGGCTGATGTACGAAGCCAATCCCATGGCCATGATCGTGGAACAGGCCGGCGGCAAGGCGCTGAGCGCGCCGGGCGAGCGCATTCTCGAGGTGCGGCCCACCGATATTCACCAGCGCGTGCCGGTCATCATCGGCAGCAGCGAAGAAGTGGACCACGTCGCCTCGCATTTGTGAGACTTCGCGGGGCCGCGGCTGCGGCCCCGCCGGTCCAGACTCAGTTCGACCAGGCTGGGGTATCCGCAGACCCCAGTAATTCATTGTGGATGTCCGCGCGTTGCAGCAACCTGTGACGCCGGAGTGTATTCTTCTATCCTGGTGGTTTGGGTCTTTCGGGAAGCTAAGTGCTCACGGCCGATAAAGTTCTCGTCACGGTAGGAACGCCCTGCTCGATTTCGGCAGTAGGCAGCACGGAGACCTATCGTGCGCGCGTCTCCAACGCGCCCGAATTCATCGCCCTGGCGGCGTTCGATGCCGGCCTCGTCGACATCGATCCGCAAGCGGATGGCTCGCTGAAATTGCGCTGGGTCAATGGCGAGAGCACCACTGTCGCCGAAATCGAGCGTCTGCATGGCAAGCAGCTGCGCGCGTCGCTCGGCATCCGTTATATCGACGAGCTCACCGCGCTCGGCAACTCGGTCGTCACCGACGTGGCCGCGTGCTTGCCCCATGACTTCGATCGCGGCGGCTTGCGCAAACTGGCCGGCCTCACCTATCGCGATGTCCGCGATTCGGCGCTCAAGGATATGTATGGCTTGTTCGACGACGATCCGCGGCTGGGTCCGTCGTTGCAGGCGCAGTTATTTGCCTACAGCGGCCTGGGCGCCCTGGCCGCCCTGCCGGTGTCGCTGTCCGAGCTGATCCCGAATCCGTATGAATTTCGCGTCGCCGGCGCGACCGCCTTCCCCGGCCTGGACTCGCACGGTCAGTTGCGACCGGCCGGCACAGTCACGCCGGAGAACGACAAGCTGCGCGACAAGTTCGCCATGCGCCTGGCGAACTCATTGTCGTCGCACGGCCCGGCGCTGCTGTCGACGATGCTTGCGCCGTCGTACTCGATCAGCAAGGCGTTGAAGCATCCTGAACTGCTCGACTCGTTGCGCTCGGCCAGCGGCTACATGCGCGTGCCGCAGACTCCGCTGAACGCCGTCGGCGCCTGCGCGTCCAGCTCCATCGTGTTCTCCGAGTTCGCGCCACAGATGGTGCTCGACTATCCGGGCTATCAGCGACCGCAACTGGTGTTGTGGACCGCGGCCGACGCGGCGACTCGGCCGAACTGGCAGATTCTCGACGCATTCGGCCCGGGTGCATTGATGACCCGAGGCAAGCCGGAAGCCATCAACGCCGGCCGCAGCCCGGCTGAACAGCGCTCGATCGCGGACAGCCTCGCGCCGTTCGACATCGACGCCAATGGCACGGTGGTGGGCGAGGGCGGCTCGGGCCTGGTGATCACGACGCTCGACTTCGCGCTGCGTAACTTCCTCGATATCACTTCCATCATCGTCGGCTGGGGTCAGAGCGGCGAGGCGGGCGGCAAAGCGCACTTCGCCGGGGTCGGCTTCGGTGGCGAGAACGCGCTGATTCACGCGCTGGAGCTTGCTTATCGCGGCCACGGTTACGGCGTGTCCGACTTCCAATATCTGGTCGCGCACGCCACCGGCACGCGCACGAATTCGAAAACCGACCTCACCACCGCTGCGAACGCGCGAAACGCGGCCGCAGAAAGACAAGGCATCAAAGGCGCATTGCCGACGATGGCCGTGGGGACGCCGAAGGCGGTGGGCGACGGTCACACCATGGGCGAGACCGGTTTGAAAGCAGTCTCGCAGGCACTGCAGTTCCTGCTCGGCAAGCCCACGGTGGGCGTGCCCACGCTGCGGCATCTCGATCCGGATCTCGGCGCGGTCGCTGAATCGTTCAAGCTGCAATCGGCGCCGGTGATGGGCAATGCCGATGGTGGCGCGCTGTGCGCGACTCAAGGGTTCGGCGGTTACAACGGCGCCATGGCCCTGCGCGCGGCGCATGCCGAAGCGTTCGCTCGATACTCGCCGGATCGCAATGTGCTCGCGGCGTATCTCGAGCGCTGGCCCGAGCTACGCCGTGAACGTGAACAGCGCGAGCGTTCCGCACGCTTGCGCCGTCGTAGCGCCATCGACCTGGCGCAATTGCATTGCTGGAAGGGACTGGATTAGCCAGCCCCTGCCAGCCCGGAAAAAGTCGCGCCTTTTTCCGGGCGTGTCAAAAGGGCCTCGGCCGCTTTTGACAAGAAAATCAGCCGGCTTTCTTGCCCGTGAACGTGCCTTCGCCCAGCTCGCCGAGCTTGACGGTGCCCTTCATGGTCGCGCCGTCCACCGTGCCGGTGTAGCTCACCGCCAGATCCGTGCCCTGCGCGTTCACTTGAAAGCTGATCGAGATGTCGTTGCCTTTCACCGTGCCGGTCACCGGCGACTCGCCCAGCATGCCCTTGTAGGTGCCGGTGAGCTTGCTGCCGTCCTGCTTCAGGCTGAAATGCGGATTCCCGGTGCCGGCCTGAGTCTCCACCGTCATGTCCCACTCGCCGGCCACATTGGCGTCGGCGGCGAAAGCGGCGGTGCTGAGGAGCATGGCGGCGGCGGAGGCGGCCAGGAGCATTCTGCGCAGGCTGTTCATGACGATTCCCTGAAGGTAGTTATTGAGGTCCGTGTGAATTGTCGATGCTCGCCGTGAACACCGGCAACCTCGTTGACGTTTCATGACGTGACGCGTTTTGCCCTGCGGTCCCGCTGTGTATGCAACAATGGCCCCGGGATGAACAAAGGGACGAAGGACGTCCGCGGTGACCGTGTTTAAATAATGAGCTGATGTTCCGCGACTTCCGAAAAATCTCACCACGCATTTTCTGGCTGGTCACGCTCGCGGCGCTGGCCGTGCTCATGACCGTCGTGGCGGTCCCGCAATGGCTGTCCAAGCAGGCCCGGCTGGAAGTCCTGCGCTCGCACGTCGCTGAAATCGCACAGATCGCGGCCAGCGTCGTCGACGGCGATCTGCACCGGCAACTGCTCGATCCCGCAAATTACACGCCCGAGCTGTACGAGCGCGTGGTCGCGCCGCTGGTGCGGTTCCATTCCGCGGATCCCTCGATTTTCTACGTCTACACGATGATGGAACGGGGCGGTAAGAGCTACTTCATCGTCGACACCGCCGCCTCGAACAAGCTGAAGACCGAGCGCAAGCTGCGACCGTCGGCATACATGGAGCCGTTCGAGAGCATCGACGTCGAGCCGGATCCGGACTATCTGCAACGGATCGCGGCCGGCGAGACCTACGTTTATCCGAAGTTTCAGCGCGACGTTTACGGCACGTTCCTGTCCGGTCACACGCCCATTTACGACAGCCAGGGCCGTTACAGCGGTTTCGTCGGCGTCGACTTCGATATCAAGTATTACCTGGCGCTCGAATCGAGCTTTCGCGCGATCTTCTACGGCTCGATCGCCGGCGCGGTGTTGATCGCGCTACTGATCGGATACATCGTGGCGCGTTATCACTATCACGTGCAGGACCGGCTGGACGAGCAATATCGCATCTCGATCCGCGACGAGCTGACCCAGCTGCTGAACCGTCGTGGCGCACTCAGATTCTCACGCGAAGCGCTGGCGACGCGGGCCTCCAGTTACGCGGTGATCCTGGTCGATATCGACGATCTGAAAGGCATCAACGATCTGTACGGTCATGCGTCCGGCGACGAGTTCATCATGAAGGTCGCGGACACCATTCGTAACAGCGTGCGCGAAAAAGATATCTGTGCGCGCATGGGCGGCGATGAGTTCCTGATCTTCGCCACCGGCTGCGATCTGGACGCGGCCACGGAAATCGCGCGTCGCATTCTGGGCAAGGTGTATGCGCACGACGAGAATTCGAGTCGCTCGCACTTTGGCGTGTCGATCGGCATTTGTGTGGCGCCCGGCGCCGATACGACCTTCGAATTGTTATATCGCCAGGCGGACGAAGCGCTGTACAAGGCCAAGCAGGCCGGCCGGAATCGTTTCGTTATTTTCGATCCGGTGGTCGCGGCCTAGGAAGCCCGGCTCTGTAGCATCAGGCGATGCAAGACATCGCCCAGCTCTTCCACCGTATTCGGCTTCAGCAACAGATCCCGCACACCGGTCTTCATGACCGACTCGCGGTCCTTGGGGCGCACGTAACCCGAGGTCATCACGACCGGCACTTCGGGCCGTAACTGCAGTACGTGAGTGGCGAACTCGATGCCCGACATGCTCGGCATCGACAGATCGGTGACCACCGCCTCATACGCCGTCGGGTTCGAACGAAACGCCGCGAGTGCTTCGTTCGCGTCGGTGAAGCCTGCCACACGGTAGCCCAATCGTTGCAGCACTCTGCTTATGAGATATACAAGCGATTCCTCGTCGTCGACGTAGAGAACGCTCTGGCCTTCGCCACGCGGCACTTGCGGGGCGCGCGTCGGATGCTTGGCCGCCGCGTCGTGGAATAACACAACGTCTTTCGAGGTTTCTTCTTCATTGCCGCTGAACGCCAGAATTTGATTGATGATGCCGGCCGCGCGGGCGCTGGCCCGCTGCACCTCGGCGAGCGACAGCTGCGCCGGGTGATCGATCGGTAGATCTTCGGAGGCGAGGCGAGCATTGCCACCGATCGCCAGCAGGATGTTGTTGAAGTCATGCGCGATGCCGCCGGCCATGGCCGAGAGCGCGCGGCTCTTCTCGAGCAGCTCGCGATCCCGTTCCGCCTGCAGGCGGGCCGTGACATCGCTGGCGAAGGCGATCACGCCTTCATCGGCAGTACCGCGATCGACCAGCGCGAGATGCCAGTGACAGTGCATCTGACTGCCGTCCTTGCGCCGGGTCTCGAGCGTCACACCGTCAGGATATTCGACACCCGCCAGCAACCGGGGGCAGACCTCATCGATGATGGGCATGCTGGTCGGCGTGGCAACCAGCTCATGAATGTGACGACCGATGGCTTCGGCTTCGCTGTATCCAAACGTCGCGGCCGCGGCGGGATTCCAGGCGCGCACGACATGCTGGGTGTCCCAGACAATACAAGCGAGCGGCGCGCGATCGAGATACAGCTGCAATCGCTTGTTGATTGCCTGCAGCTGACGCACGCCGCCGTCCGCGTCGAAATTGTTACGACTCGCAGGCCGGCGTCGCCGCCACCACTGCGTGAACCCGAACATAACGCCCCGCTGAAGTAGGTTACTTATCGCGTCTGCGCTGGACGCGGCTCTGTTCTTCTTCCCCGCTGGAAACGTATCACAGCGGATACGTCGGGCGCGTTGAGCAACTCTACCGGCTATTGCTTAGGCGAATGGAGTAAGCACCCCGGGCCAAGTTACAGTGAGTTATCAGCCTGCGATTGCAAATATTCCAGTAAATGCAGGTTCAGATATTCCAGCGCTCGCGGCACAGCGCAAGGAATCTGGCTCCGGCTTGCGACAATGGCTGATGACGAAGGTGATAGACACCCACCTGTCGCTCGATACTGGAGAACGGCAGCCCTTCGATGAGCTCGAGCTCGGGCGGCAGCTCAGTCACCAGGTTGGAGACATAAGTCACAGCCTTGCCTTCGGCCACCAGCGCCAGCCGCAACTCCATATGACTGACTTCCCAGACCGACGCGAACGCATTGCGCAGCCGATCGCCGCTGGGACGACGGGCCGCTTCGTCGAGATAAGAAGTCACTAGAGGCAATGTCCGCAATGTGGCTTGTGGATCGCGCTTGAGCGCGTCGCGGCTGGGATGATCGCGGGCAATCATCAAACGTCGTGTCTCGGCAAAGCAGGAGTAGACCGTGAAGTAATCGGGCATCGTGTGCTGGAGCGGCCCGAAACCCACTTCCCAACGACCGTCGGACACGCCGTGCACGATCTCGCGACTGGGCGCGACTGTGACTTTGAAACGGGTCAGCGGATTGCGCTCCGAGAACTCACGCAACAGCGCGATTCCGAAACGAGCATTGGTGGCGGGGGACAATGCGAGCGACAACGTGCTCAACGCACCGGTCTTGATCTGCGCAATGTCCGCTAATGTCTCGCGCTCTTCGTTCAGCACCGTTTCCGCGTAACGCAGCAGCCGGATGCCGGCTTCAGTCAGTTGCGGCGGATTGCCTCGACGTAACAACACCGCGCCGAGCCGATGCTCGAGATTGGCGATGGCCTGACTCACCGCCGACTGCGATAAGTTCAATCGTTCAGCGGCGCGACTGAAGCCACCGGCCTCCACCACGGCATGAAAACAACGGACTTCGTTACGCTCGATCTGCATGTGGTCAATTTTCGCGCAGCAGTTATGGATACTGCAAATCAGTCGTCAAAAGCGCTGAGTTTTCAGCGCGGGCGATAAGGGTATCGGATGCATCGATGCGATCACAGCCGCTGATAAACGCATCGTTGCCGGGGCGTCGTGCAGGCGTGCCGCCAGGCGTAGCTTGAGCAGTCATCGGGCCGGATGGGAGAGCTGTGTCATGAGCGAGTCTTTGCAACCCATTCACAAAGGTTTGGAAGGTGTGCTCGTGGACACCACGTCGGTTTCGCTGGTCGATGGCGGAGCCGGGCGACTCTATTATCGCGGCTACGCGGTCGAAGAGCTGGCGCGCAAACGCTTTGCCGAAGTCATGCACCTGATCGTGTTCGGCACGCTGCCGGACGCCGATCGCCTTCAAGAAGTCGAAGACTATCTATGGGTCGCGGGCCGTTTGCCGCCAGATCTCTCCGCCTCGCTGAGACAGCTCGCACGGCATGGCGAGCATCCCATGGCGACATTGCAGTCGATCGCGCCGCTGCTTGCCTTGGACCCGCCCACAGTCAGCTTGGGTCGCTCACAGCAGGAAGAAGAGGCGCTTGTTGTCGCTGCCCGCATTCCCGCAGCGATCGCCACCATTCATGCGGCGCTTCAGGATCATCCCGAGCATCCGTATCCAGCATCGCGTCGTTACGGCGAGCGTTACCTGCAACTGTTGCATGGCCGTCAGCCGTCGCCGATCGAAGTGTCGGTGTTTGAAAGTGCGCAGATCTTGCAACTGGATCATGGCTTCAACGCCAGCACATTCACGGCGCGCGTAGTGACTTCGACACTGGCCCCGGCGACTTCAGCTCTCGCGGCCGCCATGGGCGCGCTATATGGACCGTTGCATGGGGCCGCCGATCAGCAGGCACTCGAAATGGCGCTCGAAGTCGGCGAGCCTGAACGTGCGCGCGAATTCGTGGCGCAATGCCTTGCAACCGGCCGCAAGGTGATGGGCATGGGGCATCGCGAGTATCGCGTGGTCGATCCCCGCTCACGCATGATCCGGGCCCTGGCTCAACAGGTCGCGCATCGGCCCGAGCATGTGAAGCTGCTGGATGTGTTGAGCGCCGTCGATGAAGCCTTCATCGAACAAACCCGTGAGAAACGACGCACGCTGCGCGCCAACCTGGAGTTCTACAAAGGTGTCGTTTATCTGGCGCTGGGCATTCCCAAGGAGTTTTTCACCGCGAGCTTCGCCGCCTCGCGCGTGTTCGGCTGGATCGCACATGTGATCGAGCAGCGACAGGACAACCGCATCATTCGACCCGCCGCGCATTATGTTGGGCCTCCCCCACGTGCGATGACGCAATAAATGACCTTCTGCACGTCGGCGCACTTGTTGGTTACGCGCCGGGTGGCTATAGTGGTGTCACGTGACTTAAGTGACTAACCCGCACGTGTCCCATACTTCCTCCCCCATCGCCGTGATCGCTAACCTGATCAACGTCGTAGTACCGGTCGTAGCCATCAGTTACGCGCCGTAGGGGAACTATTAAATTACGAATCAACGACCCCCGTCGGCGCAAAGCCGGCGGGGGTTTTTCGTTTTAGACGCCGGTTTCGCTGATGAGGGTTCCTAAAAAGGAGCCACGATGATCGCGACACAACCGGCCAGCGCACCGAAACGCAGCGGCGCCGACCTCATCATCCATCTGCTCGAGCGGCAGGGGATCGATATCGTTGCCGGCATTCCCGGCGGCGCCTTGTTGCCGTTGTATGAAGCCTTGGGCCGCTCGACCCGCATTCGCCACATCCTGGCGCGACACGAACAGGCGGCGGGCTTCATCGCGCAAGGCATGTCACGCATCACCCGCAAGGCCGGCGTCTGCTTCGCGACTTCGGGCCCAGGCGTGACCAACGTGGTGACCGCGCTGGCCGATGCGAAACTCGACTCGATTCCGCTGGTTTGCATCGCCGGGCAAGTGCCGCAAGCATTGATCGGCACCGACGCGTTTCAAGAAGTGCCGACCGTCGACATGGTGCGGCCCATCACCAAGGCGAGTTTCTTCGTGCGGAATGCGAGCGAGCTGTGGTACGTGATCCCCGAAGCATTCCGTATCGCCGAGGGCGGGCGACCCGGGCCCGTGCTGATCGATGTGCCGAAGGACGTTCAGCTGCAACTCGCCGATCCGGAGCCTCTGCATGAGTCGCCGCGCGAGCGTGGCTCCATCTCTGTACTCGACACGCGGCAACACTTCGATCTCGCCGCCCAACTGATTCACGCAGCTCAACGCCCGGTGCTCTATGTGGGCGGCGGCATCGTCAAAGCGCGGGCGCATTCGGCTATTCGCGAGCTGGCTGAACGCGCCGGCTTGCCAGTGACTTCGACATTGATGGCCTTGGGTGCGTTGCCCGCGGGCCACAACTTGGACATCGGCATGCTGGGCATGCACGGCGCGCGTTATACCAACCTGATCATCGATGAATGCGACCTGCTGATCGCCATCGGCGCCCGCTTCGACGACCGCGCGACCGGCGACCCCAAGAAATTCGCTCCGCACGCCCGGATCATTCATATCGATATCGACCCGCGTGAGTTCGGCAAGATCAAAGCGGTCGATGTCTCGATCTGCGCCGACGCCGGCTTCGCGACACGCGAGTTGCTTGAACGCGTGCAGCCAACGCCGCGAACGCTTTGGTTGTCCCGAGTGAACCAATTGAAGCAAGGCCATCCCTTGCGGACACCCGGCGCCGGTGAGCTGTGCTCACCCTATGGCATCGTGCAAGCAGTCGGCGCGCTCGCACCGGATGACGTCATCGTGACCACCGATGTGGGTCAGCATCAGATGTGGGTCGCGCAACGCTTTCCGTTCACTCGGCCCGATCGTTGGCTGACTTCAGGCGGCCTGGGCACGATGGGCTTCGGTCTGCCCGCCGCCATCGGCGCGGCCCTGGTCGAGCCCGACGCGACCACCGTGTGTTTCACCGGCGATGGCAGCCTGCTCATGAACGTGCAGGAGCTGGCGACGCTGGCCGAGCTGGATTTGAATGTGAAAATCGTGCTGCTCGATAATGCCGCGCTCGGCCTGGTCCGACAGCAGCAGGAATTGTTCTATCAGCAGCGCTTCGTGGCCTCGCTGTTTTCCCAGCCGAGCCGCTTCGTGGCCATCGCGCAGGCGTTCGGCATTCCAGCTTTGGATCTGGGCGAAGCGTCCGATCCGCACGACGCGTTGTCCCGTGCGATGTCGGCTCGAGGCCCCGTGTTGATCCGCGTGCCGATTGCCGCCACTCAACATGTGTTGCCGATGGTGGCGCCGGGTTGCGCCAACACGGAAGCACTCGATCATGTATTAGAGGATTTGTGATGACCCCCATCACCTGGGAAGATTTCGAAAAAGTAGAACTGCGCGCCGGCACCATTCTGGAAGTGATGGACTTTCCCGAAGCACGCAAGCCTGCCTGGAAGCTGCGCATCGATTTCGGTCCGCAGATCGGCGAGCGCGTCTCGAGCGCGCAGATCACCGCGCTGTACGGCAAGGAAGATCTGGTCGGACAACAAGTGATGGCGGTGGTGAACTTCCCGCCCAAGAAAATCGGCCCATTCCGCTCTGAAGTACTGGTCACCGGATTCCACGATGAGGAAGGCCGAGTGGTGCTGGTTCGGCCGGAAAGACGAGTGCCGAACGGCGCGAAGCTGCTGTAATGTTCGGCCTCCCTGACGAGGCTCCTATCGATGCAGTTCTCCGAGATTCTCGATTCGATTAGTGCGACGGGCGAGGAAGGTCAGGTCACCGTCAGCGACGATTGGATGCAGGGGCGCGCCACGTTCGGTGGTCTGGTCGCCGCGGTAGGAAACGAAGCGATGCGCAAGCTGGTGCCTCGGGACCGGCCGCTGCGTTCGTTACAAACGACGTTCGTCGGCCCCGCCACCGCCGGCACCTGGCGCACACGAGCGCGAGTACTGCGCGTAGGTCGAGCGGTGACGCTGGCTCAATGCGAAGTGCTCGATGGCGATCAAGTGGCGGCGGTGCAAGTCGGCGTCTATGGCATGGATCGCGAGTCGGCCGTGCTCGTCAAACCCGCGGCCGTCGATCCCCCGCGCAAGGTCGAGGACATCAACGAGGTTCGTTACTCGCCGGATAAATTCCCGGCGTTCGTTCAACACTTCGCGTTGCGCTGGGCTCAGGGCGCCAAGCCGTTCAGCGGCACCCGCTCCCCGTCGAAAGTATTTATTCGTCATCGCGACCCGGCGCCGCTGACCGAGTCGCATATCGTCGGTTTGGTCGATTGCATCCCGACGCCCGCGCTGTCCATGTACAAGGCGCCCGCGCCTGGCAGCTCACTGGTCTGGATGCTGGAGTTCTTCGAGCACGATCTGGAGTTCAGCCCGGAAGCCTGGTGGCGTATCGACAGCGATATCGATGCCGCGACCGGCGGCTATGTGAATCAAACGGGGCTGTTGCACGACCCGAACGGTCGGCCGGTCGCGCTGTCCCGGCAGCTGTTCGCTGTGTTCGGCTAAACAGTCCGCGCCAGGCGGACCACATCCAGCACGCCATTGATCATGAACTGCACGCCGATGCAGATCAGCAGGAAGCCCATGATCCTGGCCATCGCATTCATGCCGGCGATGCCGAGCACCTTCGACAGCTTGGTCGCCGCCCGCAGCGTGATGTAAGAGATCACGCCGACCACGGCGATGCCGAGCGCAATCAATACATGACCCAGCACGATGTGATCGTTCTGCTGCGCCGAGGCTGACAAGCCGATGACCACGGCGATCGAGCCCGGACCGCTCAAGCCCGGCATGGCGAGCGGTGTAAACGAAACGTCGGGCTTGGCGGCCGCTTCCATCTGCTCCTGCCGCGACATGACGACGGTATCCGGAAACAGCATGCGAAAGCCCAGGTAGCTCACGATCATGCCGCCGGCGATGCGCAGGCCGGGAATGGAAATGCCGAAGAAGTTCATGATCAAGCCGCCCGCCACCAGGAACGACGTGAGAATGAAGAACATGTAAATGCAGGCGCGCTTGATCTGTTCGGTGCGCTCGTGCTCGTTGAGGTTGGCGGTGATAGTCACCACCATGCCGACGGCGGACAGCGGATTGACGATGGGCAGCAGCGCGCCGATCGTGCTCAGGACCAGGGTCAGACCTTGGACAAACCAATTCATGGGCCGACGTTGTACCTGAAAGCGCGCGACTTCAGGGGATCTTTTTGCGCTTTGCAGCTTGCGGTTTGCACAGACGCTCGAAGCCGCTCGCGATGAACGGCGCCATGCGCCGGCCGATGGCTTCGAAATCGCTGGATTTACACACGCCCTCGGAGAGCCGGTCGATACGACCGGTCTGCGACAACGTCAAGGTCAGCGCGCCGGACAGGAAGTGATAGCTCCAATACAACTCTTCCTCGCTCACGTCGGGCAGTGCCTTGCGAAGCGCGTCGATCAGGTGATGAATCACGTTATCGAAGGTGCGCCCCATGGTCTCGCCACCCCAGGCCGGGGTGTTGTTCACCTGAGCGATCAATGCAAAGTAGTTGTGCCAGCGCTGATCGCCGGTCGCGGCCCGCTGCAGGATGGGCTGCAGGAAGGCGTCGATCACGCCTTCCACGGTGATGGCACTGCCGGCCGACTTCACATACGCGTCGATGGACTCGGTGCGCTCCCGGTTGATGATCTCGGCCCGGCGCTCGAACACCGCGTCGAACAGGCCGCGCTTGGTGTTGAAGTAGTAGTGCAATAGGGCGGTGTCGACCTTCGCCTCCTGCGCCACCTCGCGCACCGTCACGCCCCAAAAGCCATGGCGCGAGAAGTGATCTTCGGCGGCGTCCAGGATGCGCTCCCGCATGTCGGGCGCGGCATCGGTCTTCAAGGGCCGGCCCCGGCGGGGCTTGCGGCGTTTCGTACTCACTTTCATCCCGACACTCTTTCGCCCACTACCATTCCTTCCTCGCGGTGGCTTCGATTACCGAAGCATTTCGATCAGCGGCAACTCCGCCGAGGTCAGGGTGGTCGCCCCAACAACGCTTCCTTAGGTAAAAACCCTAACAGCATACCTGTTTAGCGGGCTTTTGCCCGTCTCGGTGCGGAGGATGAGTATTCATCATCTGCTGAATAATTGACAGCGGGCCCGGCCGAAGGCACTCTCGCCAATAATCATCAACTGATGAATAAATTCAGGCCTGCATCGAATAACGGGTCAGTTAGGGGGATTTCAGCATGACTGCCTATGCTTCTCGGGGCGCCTTGCGCCTGTCGATCGCCGCTATTCTCGCCACACAATTGCCCACGGCGGCCAGCGCGCAATCGAATGATGATGAATCCGTCACCAGCATCGCAAACGTCGTCGTCACCGCACGCCGGCGTGAAGAAAGCTTGCAGGACGTGCCGGTGGCGATCTCCGCGCTGACGGCGGACCAGCTGCAGACACAAAACGTCCGCACGCTCGAGGATATGACCGCGTTCGCGCCCAACATCAAAGTGAACGCCGGCCGCGCCACGAGCAGCACCATCAACGCTTACATCCGCGGCGTCGGCCAGAACGATCCACTGTGGGGCTTCGAGCCCGCCGTCGGCATTTACATCGACGACGTTTACATCGCCCGCCCGCAAGGCGCGCTGCTGGATGTTTACGACGTGGAGCGCATCGAAGTCCTGCGCGGCCCGCAAGGCACGCTGTACGGCAAGAACACCATCGGCGGCGCGATCAAATACGTCACCCGTGACATCGTCACCGACGAAGCAAAGCTCAATGTTTCGGCGACCGGCGGCAGTTACAACCAGCGCGAGATCAAGGTCGGCGGCTCGGTCCCGGTGGTCGATGAACACGTCTTCCTGGGCGCCGCGGTTGCCTATCTGCGCCGCGACGGTTACGGCGAGATCGTCGATGACGGCCGCGCTCGACCTTACAACCACGTCGGCCAGGATGTTTCAGACAAAGACGTGCTCGCCGCCCGCGCCAACGCCACGTTTGTTTGGGGCGACAGCTCCAAGCTGCGCATTCTCGCGGACACCGTGCAAGACAACTCCAACGCGGCAGGCGGCCAGCGCCTGAACAATCTCACGATCGCCGCCGGCCCGGCTGCAGGCACGTATCCGCGCTTGAACGACCGTTACGATCAGCGCACCGACATGCCGGTGGATCGCGAACGTTTCATCAACAAAGGCATCGCCGCGACCTACACCCAATCCATGACCGATGCGCTGGATCTGAAGATTGTCGGCGCCTATCGCGAAGGCAAAGGCCGCCAGTTCATCGACTTCGACGAATTGAACGTCAACCTGTTCCAGGTCCCGGCCGAGTACAGCGACCACCAGACCAGCGGCGAGGTGCAACTGACCTACACCGGCGACCTGGTGAAAGGTGTCGCCGGTGTTTATTACTTCTCGGGCCAGGCCGAGGGCGCGTTCGACGCCTCGTTAGGCTCGCTGGGACTCACCTCGCTGACCAAGGGCAGCGTCGATACCGACAGCATCGCGGTGTACTTCGATACGACCTGGTCGCTCACCGACCGCTTGAACCTGAACGTCGGCGCTCGCTGGAATCAGGACGATAAGGACGCCACCGTGTTCGTCGCCCAGTACCTCGGCGTGCTCGCGCCGAACGCGACGTTGTTCGATCAGAACAATGTGCCGCCCGGATTCACGCTGTCGGCGGTGCAGAGTAATTACAGCAACGACCGCAGCTTCTCCAACGTCTCCCCGCGCGTCGGCCTGGATTTCAAGCTCCAGGACGATCTGATGGTGTATTTCAACTACGCCGAAGGCTTCAAGAGCGGCGGCTTCGACATGCGCGGCAATCAGCTTGCCAACCCGAACACGAGCAATGGCTACGATGCCGAGGTCGCGGACAACTTCGAAGTGGGCATGAAGTCGGCCTGGTTCGACGATTCCCTGCGACTGAATCTCACCGTGTTCTACACACCGTACAAAGACATCCAGATCACGACCCAAGAGTTCGTGATCCGCGGCGGCATTCCGGTCAACGCCACTGCTGTGCTCAATGCGGGTAAGCAGGTGAACCAGGGCGTGGAGCTGGAAACAATGTGGCGCCCGATGGCGGGACTGACGCTGGTGGCGAACGTCGGTTATCTGGACGCGGAGTTCAAAGAATTCTTCACCTCCTGCCCGACACCGGCTCCCGGCTGTCGAGTGGATTTGAGCAGTTTCAACGAGCCGATCAATTCTCCCGACTGGACGACGTTCGTTGGCGGCACGTATGAATGGGCACTGGGCCAGGGCGATATGAGCATCCACGCGGGCTATCAGTATCGCAGCGCCACCAAGGTGGCGAACACAACCGCGAGCATCACGGATCAGGAGGCTTATGACATTCTGGATCTAGGCGTCGCCTACACGACCGCCGACGAGACCTGGCGATTCGCGGTCGAAGGCAAGAACATTCTCGACGAGGAATACCGGGTCGCCGGTTACGACTTCGGCGCCACCGGCGCCACCGGTGGCTTCAGTCAGATCGGCTTCTACGGTCCGCCGAGGACGGTGTCGGTGACGGCCACGTACCGTTACTGATTTCGGAACGAATGTTTCAGGTGCCGTGTTACCGGTCTTAATAGCAAAACACGGCACCTGAAAAGCTGATCTACTGGTTTCATGGCTTCGAAACATCGCATCCTGATCACCGGCGCCGCCAGCGGCATCGGCCTCGCTCTAACCGAACACTTCGCGGCCGCCGGCCACGACGTCATCGCGTGTGATTTGCAGCGCGGGGCGCTCGAATCATTGCAGAAGCAGCTGCCGGCGGTGCGAACGCTAGCTTTCGATTTGTCGGATGCGAAGCAGATTGAGGCGGCGTTTGCGTCGTTGGGCGATGCCACGCCGGATGTCTTGATCAATAACGCCGGTTTGCAATTTGTGTCGCCGCTCGAAGAGTTTCCGCCGGAGAAGTGGCAGCTGTTGATTGCGGTGATGCTGACGGGAACGGCTTTGCTGACACGAGCGGTCTTGCCGTCGATGCGGAAAAGGAACTTCGGTCGCATCGTGAATATCGGCTCGATTCACGCGCTGATTGCGTCGCCGTTCAAGAGTGCGTACGTAGCGGCGAAGCATGGTCTCGTTGGGTTCAGCAAGACAGTTGCGCTGGAAACGCACGATGTTGATATCACGATCAACACGGTGTGCCCGGGGTACGTGAAGACACCGCTGGTAGACGCACAGATCGCCTCGCTGGCGAAGACCCACAACATGACGGAGCAGCAGGTCGTCGAAGAGATCATGCTGAAGCCGATGCCGAAGCGGCAGTTCATCACGACGGAAGAGTTGGTGGGGAGCGTTGAGTTTCTGCTCAGCCCCGCTGCCCGGAATATTACCGGGCAGTGTCTGGTGCTTGATGGTGGGTGGACGGCGCAGTAGTCGTTGACTTAGAAAATTCCGAACCTCTTCTTGGCCACATTTCGCCTCGAGAGATCGACAACGTCGGTTACACGCATCCTGTCGAACTTGTCGAGTAGCTCGTCCGAACCCGCGCGAAGTTTCAGGTTCATTTCCTCGTCGTAAAGTGGCACAACCGAAAAAAACGTA
This sequence comes from Steroidobacter flavus, assembly GCF_042651805.1. Taxonomy (NCBI): domain Bacteria; kingdom Pseudomonadati; phylum Pseudomonadota; class Gammaproteobacteria; order Steroidobacterales; family Steroidobacteraceae; genus Steroidobacter; species Steroidobacter flavus. The sequence continues at coordinate 1,864,617 of NZ_JBHSDU010000003.1, forward strand.
ATCTCCTTGTTCGCATCGATGCGAAGTCTATGAAAGTCATCGGGAACTGTCATAGAGAGCAGAATCATGGCTCCGCAAAGTCTGGTGCTTGAAGCATACGGTTCAGCTGGATCGCCGTTCGGAACCGTATGCCCGAAACCAAGCCACGTATTGTACTTGTGGGGTAGGCGCGCGAGCCGTTTGAGCAGTCTGACCGGCCAATACCACACTTCATCCGCAAACGAATCTTGGTCCAGGCGCCAATTCCCGGGCAGAGTCATCAGCAACTCAACAAATCTCGGCGCCTCCACTCCTTCCGGAATGGTCATCGGCAGGTCACTCATCCCGGAAGTCACCAGTCGCGCGAACGGAAAGCCTTCGCTTGGTTTTACTAGATGAACATCAATATGGACGGTATCGGAGATGATCTCGTGAAATACGCGCTCAACTTTGCCCAGGTGAGCCTCGATGTGATCTGAAATCTGCTCGATGCACTCCTCACCTCGCGGAGCTTCGAAAGGTGTAGCTTCCGCGTGATGAAAGATCGGACTTCCGCTCAGCGAGACGACTGCCGGCTTTTCCTTGTTCGAGCTCATGATGTCACTTGTTCTGAAAATGCCCGACGCCAGTTGGCATACATCATTCCGGCCGCGTGAAGTCCTGAAGTTGGATGTTGGGCGGCTCGCTCTTGCTAAAGCCAAAGCGGGCCTTGATCGCATAAAGCAGCCCTGGAATTCCGAAGACCAGAAGGAACAGAACCGCGTTGACGATTGAAGGCTGACTACGGCTGCCTGACGTAACCGGCCCGGTCGCCAGCTCATGGCCAAGGTATAGCAGAGCCGCAACGAACACGCACGTGCCAACGAGACTTCCGCAAAATCTGGCTGCTCGGCCTCTTAGGACAGCAGCGGCTGCAATGAGCATGCAGAAGGCGCCAAATGCATAAGAAAACCACGCCTTGTCCTCTTCGGCGGTCGTGCCGTGAAGAAACATGACGAGGCCCATCAGACCGGCCGCCACTGCAAGAAAGATTCGGACGCCTGCACTCATGTGATTGCTTTCGAGTCCCGACTAGTAGGTAGACCCAGGTGACGCGATATATCACAACTGGGCCGGTGTTTTGCCATCTCTTGACTTCCGATATTCATCAGCTGACCCGCGTAAAGTACCATCACCATCGGACACGCAAGGCCCGTCTCCCGGATGACCCGCACCTCCAAGATCACCCTGCTGATCGCGCTCTACATGGCGCAAGGGCTCCCATTCGGTTTCTTCACCCTCGCGCTTCCAGTGCTACTGCGTGAGGCTGGCTACTCGCTGACCCAGATTAGCGCTCTCAGCCTCGTCTCCCTCCCGTGGATATTGAAGTTCTTCTGGGCCCCGGTCCTGGACCACACCGGCACGCGCCGCGCCTGGCTGATCTTTTTCCAGTGCGCCTCCATCGCCGGCGCACTCCTCCTGACGCAGGCCGACCCAAAACACGGTCTGATGATCCTGATCGTCGCCGCGTTCGCCTTCAATCTCATTGCCGCGTCCCAGGACGTAATCACCGACGGCCTCGCCGTTCGAATGCTCGATACCAAGGAGCGAGGTCTAGCGAACGCCATTCAAGTCGGTGCCTATCGTTTCGGCATGATTCTCGGTGGCGGTCTGCTCCTCAGCGTCTTCGCGCGCACCAGCTGGCAAGTGACCTTCCTCTGCATGGCCGTCCTGCTCGCCCTCACAACCATCCCCACATTCTTTCTAAAGGAAACAACGAACCCCGCCGACGGCCCCAAATACAGCGCCGGCGAACTGCTCATCGGCTGGCTGAGGCGATTGATGCAGCCGGGCATCCTGCGCTTCGCACTGATCATCTTTTTGTATCGCTACGGCGATCAGATGGTCGCCACGCTGCTGGGTCCGTTCCTGATCGATCAAGGAATGAACAAAGAAGCCATCGCGCTGATGAAAGGCACGGTCGGCTCTGCGACCAGCCTGTTCGGTGCAGTGATCGGCGGTTGGCTCGCCTTTAGCGCGGGCCGGAGAACGGCGGTGCTCGCGAGTGGCATCGCTCAAGCGTTCTCATACACGCTCTACATCGTCGCGGCGCTCGGCATGGGTGGGGTGACGTTGCTATGGGTGGCGACCATCTGCGAAGGCATCATCGGCACGATGGCGACGGTCGCGCTGTTCACGTTGATGATGGACGCCTCCGACCCCGAGCACGCCGGCACCGACTACACTCTATTCGCAAGCCTGGTCGTAGTGATGGGCCCGATCGGCAACATCACAGGCGCGGCCATCGCAGACGCCATCGGCTACGCACCCGCCTTCACCCTGGGATCGATACTCGCATTGGTCGGCACGCTGCTCGTCGTTCGCATGCTGGATCACAAGCCCGTGCCGGCTCGCATCGAGCAAGTGTGGCGGCGGGCGCCGGCGAATTCTTAGCTGGGCAACTCGATCGTAAACGTCGAGCCTTCGCCCGGCTTGCTCTGCGCCCAGACCTTGCCGCCGAGTCGCTCGACGGCTTTGCGCACCAGGGCCAGGCCAATGCCGGTCCCGGGATATTGATTGTCCCGGTGCAGGCGCTGGAACAGTTTGAAGATGTGGTCGTGATACTGCATGTCGAAGCCGATGCCGTTATCGGTCACAGCTAACAGCACGCCGCCATCCTTGCGCCGACACACCACCGCGATGCGCGGATTCTTCGTATCTCGCGTGTACTTCAGTCCGTTCTCCACGAGATTACGCAGCGCCAACGCCAGACCGCTCGCATCGACACGCACCGTCATCGGCTCGACGACCACCGTCATCACGATGCCGCGACGTTGAATCTCGTCCTGATAAGGGCTCAACACCTGATCCACCAGCGACGGCAGACTCACGACACTGGCCTGCATGCCGCGCCGATCGATATGCGAGTACGACAGCAGATCGTCGATCAGCGTCGCCATCTTCAGCGAACCGTTACGGATGCGTGACAGATGCTCGCGGGAGCGATCCGTCAGCTGTCCTTGCATCTCCTGCTCGAACAAGTGCGCGAAACCGTTGATGGCACGCAGCGGCGCCTTCAAGTCGTGCGCGACGGCGTACGAGAAACCTTCGAGCTCGTCGTAAGCGCGCTTGAGCTCGGTCGTCCGCTCGCCGACGCGTTGCTCGAGGGCCGTCGTCAGTTCGCGATAGCGCTGCTCGCTATGGCGCAGCTCGATGTTCGCGTCCTGCAGCTGCTGATTGGCGTTCATCAGCTGGTCCGTCAGCTCCTGCGATTCATTCTGAATCCACGCTTCGCGTGCGCCGAGGATCACGGCGAACAGAATCGAGATCGTCGCCGACAGCCAGATCACGCGAGGCGTGAAGGTGGCCGAGCTGGTCAAGACCACGACGATCATGATGACGATCAGCAGGGCGGGCATCACCGCCTCGAGCCAGCGCTCCCGCACGCGGATCTTTTGGGTGATGTCACCTTGATCGCGGCGGCTGATCCACAGCTGCTCGTGCGCCGCGCCGGCGACCAGACCGAACATGAGCAACCAGCTGACGTTGACCACGTCGTCCGGCAAGTAGCTTTCGGTCAGCAGCGCGTGGGCATAAGTGAAGTTGGAGACGGCGTAGACGCACGTGCCGATGACCATCAACAGCATCGGTGTCCATGACGAGCCCCAGCGGAAAGTCCACAGAGCGCTCAGCGTAAATAGAAACGTCCCCGCGACCAGCACGGTGTGCGCGACGCCGAGCCAGAGAAACGTGGCCGTCACACTCTGGTTCTGAAGCGCCGGCTCGAGCATGCCCAGCACCACCGTAACCGCCAGGCAGCAAGTCACGAGTCCGAGATTGCCTGCATGCTTCAGGGTAAACGGGTCGCGATTGCGCGCCTCGGGCAGCTGCGTCACGCCGATCACGATGAAGAGCGCGAAACCGGTGTAGAAAATCTGGTTGAGGCTGGGAAAGGGCTGCGCGACCTTCAGGATCAGGTGCACGTAATTCCAATGCAGTTGCCCTAACAACCAGCTGCCGCAGGCGGCGGTGATCCACAGCCACGCGCGCCGACGCTCGGGATCGACCTGACGAGCCGTGCGGAAGCAGCAATACGCAGCGGCGGCGGCAGCGAGGGTCCAGGCCAGATCGTTGATCCACACCTGGGACTCGTTGCTCGCGAGATAGATGGCGACGGAGTAGGCGACGAGCCCGGCGAGCCACGCGTACGCGAGCGCCAAACGCGCACGCGTCGTGTCGATCTCCGTGTTGATCTTGTCGGCCTCGGTTACCACGGCCGGTAGTATGCCTGCTGCGTCAAGGGTCCGTGAGGCGGCGAGCGGTCGGCAATAACAATAGGGAACGCCCTAGGTCAATTTGATCCGCTCTTCGCCGCAGCGAGTACAGCGTTCGGTGCTGACCAGGCGGCCTTGCTTCACATCGAAACGGCGGCCGGACAGCAGCTCCCATTTGTGAAAGCCCGAGGAGCACAGCGTCTTGCCGTCGGCGCGCTTTTGCTTGGCTTTTTTCAGATTGATGACATTGGACATGGGGTGCGTGGGATCAATGCGTCATTGCATACACAACCACGTTCACACCGACCATGTAGGAGCGCGTGGAGAAGGTCTCGAAGTACCAGTCGCCGTAGGCTTCGCGCTCCCAGCCGTCGCCGATGTCGGTGTTGTGGGTGGCGAGCACCATGATACGGCCATCGTCGTCCAGCCACGCGCGCATTTCCGGCGTATCGAGCGAGCCGGCGGGAAACTTGTGCGCGCCCGGCGATTCGGCGGTACTGCCACCGGGGCTGGCGAACGGCAGCGCCGGGATTTGCGGCATCTCTTTGAGATCGAACACGGTGTGAAAGATGGGATGGTCGGTGGAGAGCACGCGCCATTCGCGGTTCGGCAGCACGGTGCGCATCACGTTGGCGAACTGCTGCCACTCGGCGTCGCCCCAGAAATCGTCGACCCACACGAACCCGCCGCGTTTCAGATAGTGCTCGAACGCGGCGCGCTCCTCTTCCGTCAGCACCATGTAACCGGGATCGGACATGAAGAGCATGGGGAAATCGCCAAGGTCGGGCGCGGTGAGCAGACGGCTCGCGGCCTTGGGAGCGACGTCGATGCGGGTCAGCTGCTTGAGGCGATGACTGAAGTTGTCGTCGCCCTCGGGAAAGTCTGTTTCCCAGCGCGCCCACACGCGACCGTCATAAGCGTAATACGCCTCGCCCATGCCACCTTCGCTGTCGTAGATGGCGCGAACCATATTGAGTCGCGACATATCGGCAGGCAGGGACGCGCGCCCGCCGTCACCAGTGATGAGATTGCTACCCGCGAGCGCGCCCAGCGTCGCAAAGGCGGCGCTGGTGGCAAGGATCGACAGCGACAGCAAGTTCCTCATGGGTTGCGACTGAGACTCTCACGTTTCAACGATTCCCCAGGCGACGGTAGTACTCGGCCACGGCTTCGCGATAGCGCGGCGAGTCCGGCGACGGCAACGTTGCGTGCGCCGGCGAGTCGCCCTTCGCGCGAGCCGCGGCATTCAACGCCGTCAGCTCGATCTGATCGATGACTCGCATCATTTCGCCCGACTCCGCCAGGGGATCGCCATTCAACCGTCGCAGTTGATTGGCGTTACGGCGCAAGGCTTCGATCTCGGCGGCGGTCAGTTCGCCACCGGTCATGCGATTGGTGAGATCGCGAATACGCTGACTGATCGCGGCGGTCTGACGAGCCAGCGAGCCGCGACCGTCTTCGAGAGTATTGAGCCCGCGCACGGGAATGATTGGATTCCAAGCGGACAGTCCATTCTGAGCGCCGGCGGTACCGCCGCGAGAGCCTTCCGCTTGTGACGCACCACCCTGGCGCGAACCCGGCGAGCCCTTGCGGCCGTCGGCTTGCTGACCTTCGCTGTTATCGCCGCCTTGTTGGCTTTCGCCGTTCAAGCGCGCGGAACGCGAGTCACCCTTGCCCGATTGATCGCCCTGCTGGCCCTGACTGGAGTTCGCCTGGCGACCTTGATCGCCTTCTTGACCCTGACCGGAGTTCCCCTTACCGGCTTGATCGCCAGATTGGCCCTTGCTCGCGTCGGCCTGCTGATTCTTCTGGCCGTTCTCGGAAGGCTGACCGCCTGGTTCCTCGCCAGTGCGCTGAGCGCTTCTGACAGCACGACGCAACTCCGCAACCTGCGCCAGCAAATCATCCGTCGTCGCCGAGTCGCGCTTCTGCGTACGCTCGGTAGCTGCTTGAGTCGCGGCTTCGCGCAGATCGTGCTGAAGCGTGTCGAGCGCGTCAGTAATCAATCCTTCGCGGGGCGCGGCCTCGCGAGCGCGACCGTAGTAAACCTCGGCAGCGCTGCGATTGAGCCGATACATCACATCGGAGCCTTCGATATCGCGCACGATCTCGCTCAAGCGCTGCGTGGTCTTGGGCGTCTTGGCTCGATGCTCATGCACGGCGCCGCGCATATCGCCTTGCAGCTCCGACAGCTCGGACGCCATGCGCTGTTTCGCTTCCACCAGATCTTTGACCTCACGCTGACTCAAGCCGCCGCGTCCGCTGGAACGGAACGTCGACTCATTGCCTTGCGACAGCGACTTATACAATTGGTTTTCGATGCGCTTCTGGTCTTCCAGCATCTGGCCGCTGCGATCGGCAAAGCGCTCGAGTGTTTCGTCCAGCCGTGACGAATCGGGCTTGTCGATTTGTTTCAAAGCCTGGCGCAGATGTTTGCTCGCTTCCTTCGCCGACTGAGCATTGTTTGGGGAGCCTTCGCCCTTGGAGTCATTCGCGGCACGCATTTCCTCCAACGCCTGATTCACCGACTGCAACGCCTGTTCGACTTCGGAACGCTCTTGAGGATTGTTGCCGCTGCTCTGCTTGCCTTTGCTGCCGGAGCTGGAACCGCTGGCACCGCTCTGGCCTTGCCGCGAAGAGCCGTTGGCCTGTTGCTGCTGTTGTGAGCCCTGCTGCTGACGATTCAGTTCGTTGAGCCGACGGCGCAAGTCTTCCGCTTCACGCCGCAGCTGTTCCTGCTGCCAGCGCTGCTCCTGCATCTGCTGAGCGGTGCGCTGCTGTTCGGCCAGTTTCTCCTGACGCTCGGCCAGCTCCTTCAACTTGCGGATGGCTTCGCTCAACTCCTGCTGTTTGTTCTGCTGAGACAGCTGCGACTCGCTCTCGTACTGACTCTTCTCGACGTCCATCTCGAGCTCGAACATCTCGCCGAAGTTTTTTGCGGCCTGCGAGCCTTCGCCGCCGCCATCCTGTTGCATGGAGACCTGAACTTCACGGAACGCCGACTCGGCACGCAGCAGTTGCTGAAGTGCCTGTTGCTCGGGAGTGACGGCATCCTGCAAACGGTAGGCGGACAAATGCCCAGCCGCGGGCTCCATCAATCCCGCCGCGCGCTCGAGGCTTTCGACAAACGTCTTCACGCGTTCGTCGGCCTCGACATCCATTCGCGCACGGGTTCTTTGTGCGAGGGTGCGAGCCTGCGTCGCGAGCGTCGTTTGGAAATCAGCGAGCATTCGCGCGCTGTCTTCGAGCTGTTCGCGTGAGCGGTTGTTACGTTCGTCGCTTCGCTGCAGATTCCAGGTCGCCAGCAGGATTTCGCGTTGACGCTCGGAAATCGCGCCCTGCTCATCGGACATGCCGCCACCGCCGCCGCCCCCACCACCGCCTTGTTTGAAAGTCCGCTCGAACGGTTGGACCTGCACCATGAACAGATCGGTCTGCACGGTTTGTTTACGATCCTTCGCGACGGCGTAGTACGACACCAGGTCGCCCGGCACCAGCCGCTGCGAATCGGCCGCCTTCTGGCCCAGCTCTTCCATGCTCAGCAACGATTCGTTCTCGCTGCGCTTGGCGCCGCCGCCGACCGGCATCTTCTTCCACTCGCCGCCATTGACCGAGTAGAGCAAAGAAACATCGCGCAACTTGAAATCGTCTTCGGCCTGGATGTGCACTGGTACTTCTTCGATGCTGGTGGCGCGCCAGTCGCGGCCCGGCTTGCGGATCTCGATGGTGGGCTTCTCGTCGGCGACGATCTCGATGGTGTATTCGTCACTGAGTGCCACGAACTCGTCCGCGACGCGCGCACCGATCTGATATTTGCCCGGCTCATTGACCGCGATGGTGCCGACATTGGCGGCCCCCTTCTGATCCAGTTCCTGGCTGCGACCGTCGACGATCAGTGCGGGCGCATCGAGCGGCGCATCGGCGAAGACCTCGACCTTTACATCCGTTCCTGCGACGGCTCGGATGTCACGCGACTCTTCATCCGTTGTCGCATCCAGTCCGGTCCACTCCGGATACTGATACGTCAATCGCACCCGCTGGATCTTCGGCAGATCGACGACGCCGATGTTGTGCTCGGGGCTGCGAACGCCATCGGCCTGAACGTAATAAGTGAGCGGACCACGCACCGCGTACAGTTTGAAATCGAACTGGCCTTCTTCAGCCGAGCGCATGGGCGCGGCTTCCCATTTTTCCTGATCGGCAAAGCGCACGAAGACCTGGGTCTGGTCGGGCCGGAAACCTTCAACCGTCGCTTGGATCGCGATATCGCTATTGCGCCGGATGGTGGTATCGCCAGGTTGAACGGTGACCCGCTTCAGCGTGATGGTTTCGCGCGGCAACTCGGCACCCAACAACAAGTGACGACTGCCGAAGCCCCAATAAGACGGGCCCGCGACCAGCATCAACGCGAGCGCGACCACCGCGACACCCGCAATCGAAGCCGCCAGCGCGAAACGGCGCTGGGAAACAATGGTCGTCGGCGGGGTCTTTTCGGCAATCGTCGCGGCATCGGCGGCAAGCAGCTCGATCAGCGGCGAGCCTTGGCCTTCAGCTTCACGTCGTTTGCTATCGAGATACGTTTGAATACGCCCGTGCTCTTCCGGCAGGTGCTGCTCGAATACTTTCGAGCCGTCATCCCGTCTCAGCCGATGCAACGGCAGCCACAACAACATCACGCCGACGAGCAACAGCAGGAGCACCAAGGCAACGCGGGCGGAAATCGCAATCGACGCTGCGAAGTCTTCGCGGTTGAACAGCCAGACGGCGAGCGTCGTCAGCAGCAACGTGCCGGCCGCGCCGACCGCGCCAGCGCGTAAATAGATGTGAGCTCGCAGCCGGCTGCGTAATTCAGCCAGATAGCTTTCGAGTCGTTCACGTGAGGTCATTTCGGCACCTCGCGACGAATGGCCAAGTGACGGTTCGCCAGCAACGTTTCTGCGATCAGCAGAAGGGCGGCCAGCCAGAGCAGCCAGGGGCCGAGCGATTCCGGCTTGGCGGCGGGGGTCGGCGTCGAGGCGACAGACGGCGTCGGTTCCTGCGCACGCAATGCCTGCCAGCGCCCGACGAAGTCCGGAGGCAACGTTGCGAGATCCGACTCACGCGCGTCCACGTTCACCGCCAGCCAGCGTGCGCCTTCGCTGCCGCGAATCTCATAAAACCCGGCTTGATCGGGGATCAGGCGGTCTGTCGTACTCTGCGCCAGCCCCAGCACCCGACGGCCCTGTGGATCGAATATCTGCCCGCCGCCGCCCGCGGTCAATCCGGTGGTGACGGTCGCGCCGACCAGCGCGCTGGTGGCGGTCGCCTCGGCCTGGGTCAGGTAACTGGCGGCCGCGCCAATGAACTGAACGAACAGCGGATGAATAGCCAGATCGCTCCAGCGCCGGTCGACGGGCACGGTCAGGATCAGCATTCGACCGGCCCCGAGCGTGCGCTCGATCAGCAGCGGCGTGCCATCGTCGAGCGCGATCAGGGTCTTGTCCTCGGCCGTCGGCTGAATCGCGCGCTGTCGGAAGAATCGCACTCGATTCCAATCGCTGGCCTCGCGCAGCACCGGGTGCGTGCTGGCCACTTCACCGACCTTGCCCGTCCGGTTCTTCACTTCACCGCTGTGCAGATCCCCGAGTAGCGGATCGTTCTTGTCCTCCGCATCGCCCAGCGTCGCCAGCACCGCGCCGCCGGCAGCCACATAAGAAAGAATGCGTCGAGCCGCGGCATTCGAGAGGGCGCTCGGATCGGAAACGACGATCAACGAATATTTACCGAGCCCGCCGGAATCCATGGAGTTGGCGACCCGCTGCTCGACCGTGAGCCGCGGTGCGGACAAAGCGCCAATCGCCGCCCCGAAATATGCGGTGTCGTCCGATTCCGTATCGCGCGAGATCAATAACGCCGCGGGATTGGCCTGCTCGATGACGGCGAAGAAACGATCGTCTTGGGGCAATTCATCGTTCGGCTCGAGCACGACCTCGATCCGATGCGCGCCGGCGCTGAGGTTCAGATCGCTGAACGTAACTTGGGTGAACGAGGTGTTGTTGCCGTTCGTGGGCTGCGAGACCGGCTGCATCGAAAGCTCAGCGCCAGGCGCATTGCCGCCTTCGCCCGCGACGATTTCCGGCTGAGCCGCAGCCGCCGCCAATGTCACGGTCTTTCTCGACACTTCCTTATCGTCGACACGAAGGATCACATTGCGTTGCTGGGGCTCGGTGACCGAACTGCCCACCGTCGCTTGCAGCGAATGCGTGTCGAGCGCCTGCACGGCGGCGTTGGCGATATAGATATTGCCGGCGGCACTCTCGCTCACATCGTGCATCACGAGCTGAGTCTGCGCGGGCAACTGCAGATCGGCGAATCGCAACGGCGCGGCGCTTCGTTGCAGATCCGAGATCAAATGCAGGACCACCTTCGGTCGGGGCGATCCCAGCCAGGAGTTCGCGGTGCTCATCGCGAAGCCGTAGTCCAGGCGTTCGATGCCCGGCTTCAGACTCTTCAGCGACGCACGCACGGCGCCGACGTTTCCTGCCGTCGTGCTCGGGCTCACGACAGCAATGCGTCGACCCGAGCCGGACAGCAACATCACTCGATCGGAGGAGGGCAGGTCGGCGATAACGCTTTCCGCTTCGTCCAACGCTCGCTGCCAGCGTTTGCCATGCTGCATTGACAGCGATGAATCGAGCAGGATCGCATGCAACTGCGCGTTGGCATCGGGCTGCGGCACCATGCGAGCGGTCAGCAACGGTCCCGCAAACGCCAGCACCAGCGCAATCAACAGCAGAATGCGGGTGATCAGCAGCAGCCAATACCGCAGCGTTCGCTTCGCCGTGCGCTGAGTCTCGCTCGCTTCCAACAACATCAGCGACGCAAACTGATGCTGAGTGGGATTCGCACGCGCCACGCGATGCAGCCACAGCGGCAAGCCGATGGCCAGCAATCCAAGCAGCAATGCAGGCGCGAGGAACATGGCTTAGGTCCGGCCTTCCCTGAGCAACAAGTAGCGCCGGAGCGCGTTGTCCAGAGGCTCGTCCGTGGTGATCAACATCTGATGCGCGCCGACGTTCGCGGCGGCACGTCGCAACGACTGCAGATGCGCCTCGAGTCGTTGTTTGTATTCGCCCGCCAGGTACTCGGGCGAGACATTGAGCGTCCGCTGCGTCTCGACATCTTTGAGCAGCACGGACTCCCGCCAGTTCGGATTCATTTCCTGCGGATCGAGCAGCTGGAACAACATGATGTCGTGACCGCGATAGGCCAGCGGCTGCACGGCCCGACTCATCTGCTCCGGGTTGCAATAGAGATCGGAGATCACCGCGACCAGCCCGCGACGCGACAGGTGCTCGCCGAAGCGTTGGAAACAAGCTTCGAGATCCGTGCCGTTGCCCGGCGTCACCGCATCGATCGCGTGGATCATCGCGGTCAGGCTGCCGGCGCGGCTGGTCGCCGGCCGGAACGTTCGCACCTTCTCGTCGAATACGATGAGCCCGACCGGATCGTGCTGACGCGCGGCCAGGTAGGCGAGCGCGGCGGCGAGAAACTTACCGTACTGAAGCTTGGTGACGGAGTGCGAGCCGTAGCCCATCGACGCACTCGCATCCAGCAACACCATCAAGCGCGTGTTGGTCTCACCTTCATAGCGACGGATGTAGGTGCGCTCGGTGCGAGCGTAGACATTCCAATCCACGAAGCGCGGATCGTCGCCTTCAACATAGGCGCGATATTCCTTGAACTCCTGACTGAATCCGTAATGCGGCGACCGGTGCAGGCCGGTGAGAAAGCCTTCCACGGCGGTGCGCGCGATCAGCTCCAGATTCGCAAGTCCGGCCAGCGTTTCTGGCGGCAGCAGGCGATTGGAGGCGGCGGCGTTCACCGGTCGACGACCTCTCGGAGCACTTCGTCGACGCTCTTGCCGTCCGACTCAGCCTGATAGTTGGTGAGCACGCGATGCCGGAGCACTGGCAAAGCCAGCACTCGCAAATCGTCCTCCGTCACATGATAGCGACCTTCCATCAACGCCCGCGCCTTGCCGGCCAGACACAGAAACTGAGTTGCGCGAACGCTGGCACCGTAACGAACATAGCGACGCACGCCTTCAGGCGCATTCGCTTCGCGCGGTCGAGTGGCGCGGACTAACTCAACAGCCTTCCGTCGCACTTCGGTGGAGAGCGGCACCTGTCGCACCAGCCACTGGAATTTCACGATCTCCTCGGCGTTGGTGCACGCCCGGAGTTGCGGCCCTTCGAGTCGCGAGGTGTTGCGATCGACGACTTCCATTTCATCTTCGGCGCTGAGGTAATCGAGCAGCACGTTGAACAGGAAGCGATCGAGCTGCGCTTCGGGCAATGGATACGTGCCTTCCAGCTCGATGGGATTCTGAGTGGCCAGCACGAAGAACGGCTCGCCGAGCGTATGGGTCGTGCCACGCACGGTCACCGAATGTTCCTGCATGGCTTCGAGCAACGCGGCCTGTGTTTTCGGCGGCGTGCGGTTCACTTCGTCGGCGAGCAGTACGTTCGCGAACAGCGGGCCGGGCACGAAGGTCCAGCGACGATGGCCGGTGGTGATGTCTTCTTCGATGATGTCGGTGCCCGTCACGTCGGTGGGCATCAGATCGGGCGTGAACTGAATGCGCTTGAACGACAGCCCCAACGCCGTGGCCAACGTCTTCACCAGCAAAGTTTTCGCGGTGCCGGGCATGCCGGTGATCAAACAATGACCGCCGACCAGCAACGTCAACAACAAATAATCGACCACTTCGTCCTGACCGACGATGACGCGGCGGACCTGGTCGCGAATCGCGCCGATGCGATCGCGGAAAAGATTCACCAGCGCGGCGGTTTCCTGCTCGGTCGCGACCACGTCGTTCATTAAGTACGCTCCTCGATCATTTTCAGCAGCAGGGCCTGCGCGGGCTTGAAATGCGGCGCCGTGGCGAGTGCATCCAGCAAGTGGCGACGACTGCCTGCCTTGTCGCCCATGTCACGCAGGGCGCGTGCCATTCCGTAGTGAGCCGGCGCTTCATCCAGCGTATTGAGCGCAAGCAACGCTTGGAACTCGCGCAACGCCTCTTCGGCGCGACCTGCCGTCAACAAGCGTTCGCCGAGTTGTGAGTGCACGTCGGCGTTCAGCGGATCCGAGTAGTTGAGAGACACCATCAAGTCGGTCGCTTCTTGCGCGCGTCCCGCTTCATCGAGCCAGCGCGACAACTCACGCAGAGCGACCGGATCCCAACCGCCTGCGCGGCGGTAGGCTTCCAAGGCGGCAATGGCTTCGGGGCGACGATTCAACTTGTCGAGCGCTTTGGCCAACATCAAGTGCGGGCTGTCGCCGCCGACGTGTTCCGGATACAGCGCGACCGCCCGACGCGCCGGCTCGATCGCATCGGCCCACCGTTGTTTCTGAAGCGCCTGGCCGGCCGCCTGCTGTTGTTTCTGCCAATCTTCGAAGTTCGCGAGCACGGTCTGGAAGCGGTTGCGCACGAACGCATCGAACTCCTTGTCGAAAGCCGCGGGCGCGATCTTGAACGTGGCTTCGATGGCCTGCGCGGTGGTGCGCTTGCCGTCGAACTGCCGCAGCAGCGCGCCCAGTTGCTCGAAGCCCCAGCGTTGCTCGATGAACAAGCACACCAGCCCGGATTGCATGTACGACACCTGCACCTGACCGGGATAGCTCGGGCGAATGAATCCGGAGTCCAGATCGGCGACCGGCAGGAATTGTTTCTTTTCGAGCGCGGCAATGGCGTCCGGCGGCACGACGACGCCCGGCGTCGGCCCGGTACGCCACTCTTCGAACACCGAGATGCCTTCGCTCAGCCAGCGCGGCACGTAATGCTCTGTCAGCTCCAGCGTGAACACGTGCGCCATCTCGTGCCACAGCGTGCTGCCCCAATGAAACTCACTCGTAGAGCGACTGGACGGGCTGTCCATTGCAACGACATATCCAAACGTGACACCGAGCAAGCCAATGCCGGGCAAGGCAGCCACGCGCACGGCGAAGTCATCATGGTCCGGATACAACTCGACGGTCACCGTTTCGCGCGGCTTGAAGCCATAGCGCTGTGTGAAGCTTTGAATACTCCGGCTGGTGAGATCCAGCACGTACGGGCGCAGGATTTCGGACTCTTTCTTATGCAGGCGCAGCCGGACTTGATACGTGTCCTGGCCGATGACGACCGGGTCCTCGCTGATCGAGAACTCGTCGATGCGATCCAACAGGCGCAGTGAATTCACTGTCGTCGGGCTGTAAGGATCGCCGGAGTAGGCCGCCTGAAGATGAGTGCGCGCTTCGTCGACGATGCCCAGTCTCAGCAGGTTCGAACCGAGCTCGGCATGCGCGGCCCACAGATCCGGCTGGACTTCGACCGCTCGACGCAACAGCACGGTGGCTTCTTTATAACGACGCCGCATGATCTCGAAGTGCGCGAGCTGCTGATACACAGCCCCATAACGTGGGTTGTAGTCGAGAATGCGCTTGATCCACGGATCGGGATTGCCGCCGCGAGACATCTCCAACGACGCGCGCAGCGTGTAGACCTCGAGTGGCGGCAGTTTCTCTTTGTTGACGACGCGAGTCGCGCGATCGAGCGCCTTCTCGGCGTCATCGAGCTGGCCTTCTTCGAGATCCATCGACGCGGTCAGCAAATGGCCTTCGACCAGATCGTCGTCTTGTTTCAACGCGTCCTCGACCAGCGGCCGCGCCTGGCCTTCGAAGCGTTCGGCATATACGCTCGCGAGACCGAGCTTGGCATGCACATCGTTGGGAAAGACCTTCAACGCTTCGTTGAACAGGTCGGCGGCGTCGGAATACTGGTGCGTCTGAAGAAACAATCGTGCCCAGCGCACGCGTGGCTGGACCGCGCGCTCGTTGCTTTGTACAGCGTCGCGGAAGATCTGATTGGCGCGCTGAATATCGCCGAGGGCCCAGGCAGCTTCGGCTTCGACGATCGGCGTTTGCGATTCCAGCAGCTTGGTGTAGCAGGTGCGCGCCTGCTCGGTGCGGCCCCGATAACGATGTTCGTCACAAGAGCGCAGTTCGACCGCGCGGCGTGGGTCGTAGTCGATCGACTGCGCGCCCGCCGTCGTGCCGAGCAACAGCAACACCAAAGTGGCAGTGCGGGTCATCATGGCGTCGCGCCTCCACCAACTTTGGTATCGATCTCCCGCTGTAGCAGCGCCAGGCGCACCAGCACCTCTTCGAGCTGGTCGTAATACTGTGTATCCGGCAGCGAAGCCTTTTGTTCCTTCACCCGGTTCAAGTCCTGCTCGATCGCGCCTCGTTGGGTCAACAACGCGGCGACTTCCGGGTTGTCCGGCGCCAGCGCGGCGGTCCCGAGCCGGGCCAGCGTAAAGCGGGCGGAGTTATCGCCCTCCATACGGGCGTGCTCGGTCGCCATCGACGTTTCGGCTTTGAAGGCGGCCTCGACTTTGCCGTTCGCGAAGGCATACGCCTCGGCAGCCGTGACAATCTGGTCTTTGTTGGTGTCCGCTGCGTCCGACGCGACCGCTTCCGCCCAATACTGAGCAAATCGGGTCGCGGTCTTTTCACCGCCGCTTTTGGTCGCCGTAATCACCACGCGTTTCGGCTTCTGCCAGCGCTCGATGACGGCGCCGCTGGAACTGGTGGCATTGATGATCAGCTGATCCCGCGCCGGCAGCTCGTCGAAGAGGCGCGCCAGATCGGTGTCGGTGAGATCGGGACCGGGCAGATTGAATCGATAGTTCTCGCCGTCGAAACTGCCATGACCGATGAGCACGACCACGGCGGAGTCGTTGGGATTCATGCGCGAGGCGAGCGTTTTGATTTCGCGTCGGACCGCATCGGCCCGGGCCGCATCGCCGCTGAGCGAAATCACATTGTTGGTGCTGCCGGCCGCCTTCTCGGCCGCGCCCGCGACCGCCGCGGCCTGCTCGCGAAATTTCTGTTCATACGTCGGCTCGCCGCCCAGACCGGCAACCACAAACGTGTAGGTCGCCGCGGACGCTGGCAGCGCGCAGATCGTCGCCAGCAAAGCCGAGAGGAGATGCGTTTTGTTCACAGCCGCCCCCATCGCAGTCGGAGCAACCACTCGCCGAGCTTCAGCGCCAGCAACACCAGGAACACGATGGGCAGATTCCACAAATCCAGCGTCTGCCGTTCGACGATGCCGGCCTTGGAATAAGGAATGGCTTGAGACAACGCAGCTAGCTCGCGGAGCGGCCAGTAGCGTCCGCCGGTGACATTCGCAATACGCTCCAGCAGATCGCGATGCTGATACGTCGCGAAATGTTCGGCCACGCCGTCGTTACGCAGTACGTGCGTCACAGCCGACCCGACCTCTTTGTCTCCTGAACGTGCGGTCATCTCGATGCGATACAGGCCGGCGGAGGCGGCATCGATGCTCGCGGTGTAACGACCATCGTTCTGCCCGGAGGGTTGCATGAGCTGCTTGAACGGCGTGTCGCGTTCAGGCGCCACCTGTAATTCGACCGTAGCATCGCTGATGGGTTCGAAGCGCTCGTCATGCACTTCCGCTTCCAGTCGCACCGTGCGCTCGTCTTCATACACATTGCGCTCACCGTTCACAGTGACGCGAGCGGGCGCGGTCGATGAAATGGCGTGCAACAGCTGTCGCCAGAATATTTCGTGACTCTGATCCTCGGACGGCATGCGCATTTGCCAGCGCATGGTGCTGGCCGTCGCCAGCACATAGGTAGCGCCGCGACCGTAGTGCTGCCAGATGAGTAAAGGTGAACGGCCTTGTTCACCATTCGCCTCGAGCAGCACGATCGCACCGGGCTTCAAGCGGCCCAGCGACTGATAATCGGCCAGCGGCGGTAATTTTTTCCAGCGATCCAGATTCTTGCGGGGATCGATATCGAGCCGCGGGATGGACGACTCGGCGCCATACAGGGTCAGCACCGCTTGACCCGGACGCTGAACGAATTGTGACGGTTGCTTGCCGGTGAGCTGGATGGGCAGCGTCTGCGCCAACGCGGCGTTCTGCCAGCCGCCGGCGGACAATCCATAGCGGCCCGCCAGCATCAGCACGGTGCCGCCGCGCTTGTCGACAAACTCTTTCAACAACCGGTGTTGCTCGGCCCGCAGTCCGGCCGCTTCATAACTGCCGATGATGACCGCGTCGTAACCGAACAGCTCGGCCGGATCGGACGGAAAGCCATCGACCAGCTCGTCCGGCGTATTCACTCCCTGGCGATAATGTTTATTGGTCGTGGTGCGGACGATACTGGCGACCCGCAACGCGCGATCGTGGTCGACAGACCGGCGCAGGAATTTATATTCCCAGCGCGGCTCGCCTTCGACGTACAGAATGCCGCGCCGGGTGGCGGGCACATTCACTACTCGAGTGCGCGAGTTGTTGATCACGTTGCGCTCGCCTTCCAACGGATCGAGCACGAAGCGCAACTCATGCGTGCCGGCCTGGCCGGCGGGCAAATCCAATGAAACTTGGGTGGTGGCGGCGTCGGTACGCAGCTTGACGTCGCGGGCGGCGACCAGATTGTCACGATCGTAAACACGCAGCCGCGCTTGTGACGCACCGTTGTGACGAATGCCGATCTGCGCATCGATGGTCGAGCCGGCCGGAGCGGAGCTGGCGACTTCGACACGCTCGAGTTCGAGATCGTCAGTCACGCGCTCGGGACCGAGACCCACGGTATGAACGGGCACGCCATAGGAGGCGATCTCGGCGAGGCGCTCTTCGCTCAGGGTGTCGCCATTCTCCGCGCCGTCGCTGAACAAGATAACGCCGGCGAGGGGCGCGCTGCCTGCACTTTGTAACACTTGATGAAGCGCGTCGCCGATGCGCGTCTGCCGGCCAGGCGGCGGCATCGCTTCGAGATTGTTCAGCGGCGTGGTGGCCTGCGCGAATCCAAACAAGCGCACGGCGAAGGTTTTTTCCAGCCGTTGCAAGGTGCCGTTCTGCAAGGCGGCGGCCACTTCCTGAAGGCGTGATTGCCCAGCATCGCCATACGCCATGCTTGCGGACGCGTCGACCGCGATGGCGAGCTCGTTCTCACGATCGCGCACCCGTTCGACATTCAGGACCGGACGCCATAGCAGGCACAGGATCAGCGCCAGTAACAATGTCTGCAGAACACCGACCGGCACCACCAGTCGCCAGCCGAGCGCACGCCGCCGCCACAGCGACCAGGCCACCAGCGCGGCGGCCACCAGAATCGAAGTAATGAGCAGCCCTATCGGCCAGGCGCTCGCAAACGCGAACGTGCCGGTTCGATACGCCCAAAGGGGATGAGTGAACAGCCGCTCGAACACTGGCCAGTAATAGTGGATGCGCCGCCCCAAAGGCAAGCCACAATCCTGCTCAAAATCGTGAAGAAGCGGTTACGGGCAGTTTTCCTTCAGGAACCACAGACGAGTTCATGCGTACTGGTTTGACGTACCCGAAACTCGAGCGCGTTCATCCCCATGTCTAGCGAATCCTTGCACGAGAGCGCCAAGGCGCTCCGTCCCGAAACCATCGATCGGCATCGCGCCGTATCTTCGTTGATGGAAGAGCTGGAAGCGGTCGACTGGTACGACCAGCGCATCGACGCCGCCACCGACGAGGAGCTCAAGCGCATCCTGGCGCACAACCGCGACGAGGAAAAAGAGCACGCCGCCATGGTGTTGGAGTGGCTACGTCGTAAAGACCCCAAGCTCGACGAGCACCTGCGCACCTACCTGTTCACCGACAAGTCCGTGCTCGATATCGAACATGAAGCGGAACATGGCGGCGGCGAGGGCGAGTCGGATGCAGGCGACGGCTGCCTCGGCATCGGCAGTCTGCGGGGTGAACACCAGAACCCGACTCGCGAAGTGGCCCAGCTGGCGGGAACAGGAATCAAACCATGAACGAGCTGTTACGCGAGCACGCCCCGATTTCCTCCGAGGCGTGGAAAGAAATCGACGCCGAGGCCAAGCGCACACTGAAAACGTTGCTGGCCGCGCGCCGTCTGGTGGATTTCAAAGGGCCGCTGGGCTGGAGTTGCGCCTCGGTCTCGACCGGTCGCACCCGGACGCTGTCGCCCTCGTTGCAGGATGGCGTGGTTTCCAAGCTGCGACTGTCGCTGCCGTTGATTGAGATTCGTATTCCGTTCGAGGTGGATCGCGAAGAGCTGGACGCGATCGGCCGCGGCGACACCAATCCCGATCTGGATTCGGTTCGCAACGCGGCCCGGGCGGCAGCGATCGCCGAAGATCGCGCCATCTTCCGCGGCTATGCCGCCGGCGATATCGACGGCATCTTTCCCGCCGCCGAAGCTCATGGGCTGACGATTCCCACCGATTACGGTGCTTATCCCGACGTAGTCGCCGAAGCTACTCATCGATTGCGCAGTGAAGGTGTCAGCGGTCCGTATGGAATTGCACTCGGACCTCGCTGCTACACCGGACTGACTCGCAGTACGTTGCGCGGCTATCCCATCATCAATCATGTGCGCGAGCTGGTGGATGGGCCGATCGTTTGGGCGCCCGCCGTCGACGGCGCGGTGGTGATGAGTCTGCGCGGCGGCGATTTCGAGCTGATCATCGGACAGGATTTCTCAGTGGGTTATCTCGATCACACCAGCACCTCGGTGCTGCTGTATTTGCAGCAGAGCTTCACGTTCCGTGTGTTGTCTCCCGAAGCCGCGGTACCGCTGACTTACGCCTCTGTGGATGTGACTCCTGCGAAATAACGCGCGTCGTTAGATTGACGAATTATTAACAAACCGTGACATAAGCCTTTGACCGCACTGTATTTGCGCGCGGTCTGATCGAGCTGCCAGCGCGTGGGGCGGCGCTGGCGCCCCACGCTGACCGAGCGTGGCTGAACGCCGCGGAAATCATGGGTTCCGCAAGACGGCACGGGACTTGCTCTCATCAAGGCGTGACCACCTTTCCCGTGCCCGAGTTGCCGCTTCGACGGCCTGCGACCATGCGCCTCCCCTCGTTGAAGTTCCTGAAGACCTTTCAAGTCGCCGCCGCGCGCCTGAGCTTCAAGGCCGCAGCCGAGGAGCTGTGCATTACGCCGTCTGCCGTCAGCCATCAGATCAAGGGGCTCGAGGAGCAGCTTGGCGTCGCACTGTTCGAGCGCGGTCCAAGCTCGCTGACGCTGACCGAAGCCGGCGAAAGTTATTTGCAGCACCTGGAGACGGTGTTCGCACGACTCGAAACGGTGACTGAGCAGTTACGCATTCGTTACGGCCGCGACGTGGTTCGTCTGCACATCCCGCCGTTCTTCGCGACCGAGATGTTGTTGCCGCGCCTGCCGTCGTTCCTGGAAGTGCGACCGGATACAGACGTACATATCAATACGGTGTCGGGACCGTTGCAGTCGCATCCCGCCGAAGCGGATCTCTCCATCGTCGTGGGCGCCGCGCCGGAAGAGGCGCACGATCACAATTGTCACAAACTATTCTCGCAATCGTTTGTACCGGCGTGCTCGCCGAATTTGTTACAGCGTGTGCCGATCGACTCGGTGCAGGACTTGAACAAACATACGTTGATCATTCACGAAGCGCGTCGTGACGGCTGGCAGCGCTGGGCGCAAACGCTCGGCATCGATCTGCGACCCAAGAGCATCGTGCGCTTCGACTCTATGAATACTGCAGCGGAAGCAGCCGAGCACGGCGTCGGTGTCGCGTTGGTATCGACACGTCTTGGTAACGATCGCTTCGTGCAAGGCACGTTGGTGAAATTGTTCGATCGCGAATTGGAAACAGGCGAGAGCTATTTCCTGATCCTGCGCAAGGAAGATGCGGCGCGACCCAACGTCAAAGCACTGACGGAATGGTTGATCGAAGAGTTCAGCGTCGCAGCGTGATCCAGCGCGCATTTCTCTAGACCCACCTATCGTCCGCGCCGCAGGCGCGGACCGATGAAATATTTTCGATTCCCAGGGGCGAGCTTTGTTTTTATCCGCGGCTCAGCGGAGGCGGGCACGCACCCGTTTGTTTCTATTTTGTTTCCACGTCAGGGAATGTCTGCATGAGCGCATTTGCTGCCAGCATGAAATCTTCTCGTTTGTCGTCGTGACTGGCCGGGCCTACATTGGCCCCATTCCATAAAGAAACGTTCCAGGGGATTTGGAGCCCTCTTTAAAAACCTTTGGAGTGATCGTCATGACCAAGCTCAGCACCCGCCTCGCCAAGTCGATATCCCTGGCCGCCGCCACGCTCGCCCTCGCCGCGCCGTTCGCTACTCAGGCTCACGACTACGATGCCGCGATGGATTCGTGCATCAACGCATTCGTCGCCTCGAGCCTGCCGAAAGAACAGCCGGTGAGGATCAAGAAGGAAGACGCCGTGAACAGCCCGATCAGCATTCACACGCGTGCCTACAAGATCGTGGTCAGCGCGAAGGGCATGGAAAGCGGCAAGAATATCGCCCGCGGTACCTGCATCGTCGATCGCAGCGGCGCGGTGATCGCGCTGAACGGCAAGCCCATCGCGCAGAAACTGGCGTCCCGCTAATCGCAGCCTAATCACTCCGGGAGGCGTGCGCGACTGACATCCCCCTGACAGCAACGCGCTCGCATGGACGCTCCTCCCGGAGTGTTTTCTGATAATTTTCCCGACAAGTTCCCCTCGTCGCGAGTTTCTTTCCCGAGGGATTACGGTAACTTCAGCCCCTCGCTTTGCACTCTTCGCGCACACTGATCGCGCCGAATAGTTGAGAGTCGAGGCTCCTGATCCATGCACGCAATGGAACGCGTCCATCCTGAACGTCGCAGCGGTGTTGAACGCCGCCACTACAGCGTTGCCGCCTATTGGCGAGGCGCGCTGAATCCGCGTCGTCGGGCCGGGCGCCGCGCGACCGATCGCGTCTATACCATCATCGATTGGCACTCACCGCGCGTGCTGGCGCTGGTGTTGCTGATCCTCGGCATGTCGACGCTCGACGGCGTGCTGACGTTGATGCTGATGTCGCAAGGAGCGAGCGAAGTGAATCCGGTGATGGCGCTGTTCGTGCCTCACAACCTCGGCTGGTTCGCTGCGATCAAGCTGACGCTGACCAGCGTCGGCGCCGCCGTGCTGGTGATCTGCGCGCGGATGAAGCTGTTCAGATTGTTTCCAGGCGAGGTGCTGCTATACGTGGTCGTCGCCTGTTATGCGGCGCTGATGGCTTACGAGCTGCATTTGCTCGCCAACCCACCGCCGCCGCTTTGATCATTTGCTAGCGGCGGTTGCCCGATAACCGCCGACATACCAGCGAAAGGCGAAGTAGGTCCACGCCGATAGCGTGCCGCTGACCACGGCCGTCACGAAGTGGGCGCTATCGAACAAACGGGCCGCGACCACGATGCCACCGAGCATCGACAAGGTCGCCTGCCCCAGGCGCAGCTCCCAACGATCCACATAGTGCATATACGCCGGCGCGCATCGGTCGATGCGCGTGCGATGCGGGTCGAAACCAAACACATGTGATAGCGCGGTGTAGCTGCCGACGCCGATCATGCTCCATAGCGCAACGCGCCACAGATCCACGGGCTGCCCGGACAGCGCCGCGTAGACCACCGCGGCCACGAGAAACAAAGCAAAAGCGATCAGTGCGTGCAGCTTGCGCGATTGCATGGGATGAAACCGAGTGAGGGAGAGGCGGCCAGATATAGCGCCGTCACTTTGCCATTTCTGTGATCGAGGTCAAAGCGCCAACCCCTGAGCCTGAGGCTGCCTCTTTCCGCAGCGGCATCCCGGTGGATTACCTACGCGGTGCTTCGAGCGGCCTACAGCTATCTCACAACGGACGCGCGAGGCAAAATAGCGGCCTTTGGCCGGACGAGAACAACAAATGCGATTCTTCCGGCGCTCGCTGATCACTCTGGGGGTTGCCGCGACGCTGCCCACAGTGGTGTTCGTCGCGGTCGGCGCTTTTTATTTCCTACGTGCGGAGCGGGCGCGTGTCGAAGCCGACACGCTCGGCCGCAGTGAGATCGCGACCATGCTGGTCGACGGTCGTCTGCGCCGCGATCTGGCGGCACTCGGCGTGCTCACCAGTTCGGTCGATCTCGCCAAGGGCAACATGCGGGAGTTTTATTTTCGCGTGCGGCGGGTGCAGGTCGCCAACCCGGCGTGGCGCACGATCATTCTGATCGACGCAGTCAGCGGGCAGGAATTGTTCGATCTGCGGCGCCCGTTTGGCGAGCCCACGCCACTCAGCGAAGTGCATGCGCGGGCGCTGAACGATATCCGCCAGAGTGCTTTGCCCATGGCCGGCTCGATCACGCCGCCGCCTGAAAAGCTCGCCTGGGTTTACGCGCCCGTGAGCGGCGAAGGTGAATTGCGTTACGTGCTCGGCGCCGGCATCGAGCCACAGGCATTTCAAGATTTGCTGACTGCGGTAGCCGTGCCCGGCACGACCGCCGCGGTCGTCGATCGGCAAGGTCAGTTCGTCGCCCGCACCCTCAACTTCGAAAGCCGCGTCGGCACGCCGGCCACCGAGTTCGTGCGCAGGGCGATCCGGGAAGGCAGCAGCGGCTTCTATCCGGGCACGACCTATGAGGGACTGAAGAACTACACGGCGTTTCACACGTCGTCGTGGTCGCAATGGTCGGCACACCTCGCGGTGGCATCGGCGGCAATCGACGCACCGACCACGTGGTCGTTCGTTGCCGCTGCATTGGCGGCCTTGGGCACCTTGGTACTCGGCGGCACGCTCGTCCTGCTGATGGTACGAGACATGGCGGAGCGACGCCGTGCCGAAGAAACATTGCGTCAGTCGCAGAAGATGGAAGCGGTGGGTCAACTGACGGGCGGCATCGCGCACGACTTCAACAATCTGCTCACGGCCGTGATCGGCAATCTCGATTTGATTCGCAATCGAGTGAAAGACAACGAACGACTGCGCAGGCTCGCGGATAACGCACTCGAAGCCTCCCGACGGGGCGCGAAACTCGCGTCGCAATTGCTGGCATTTTCCCGCAGCCAACGCATGGCGGTCGGGCCGGTGAATCTGCAGCAGCTGTTCAATGGCATCAGCGGTCTGCTCGCGCAGTCGGTCGGGCCTTCAATCGATGTGCGCATGGAATTGGATCCCGATGCACGCGTGGTGATGAGCGACTCGAATCAGCTCGAGCTGGCGCTGCTCAATCTCGCCGTGAACGGGCGCGACGCGATGCCCGGCGGCGGCAAACTCATCATCAGCGCCCGCCGCGCCAATGTGGTCGATCGACATCTGCCGAAGGGCGACTATGTGCAGCTGTCAGTGACTGACACCGGCGTCGGCATGACTGAAGAAGTGCGGGCACGCGCCATCGATCCGTTCTTCACGACCAAACCCGTCGGCCAAGGCACGGGACTCGGCCTGTCACAGGTCTACGCGGTGGCGCGCGAGTCGGGCGGCTCCCTCTACATCGACAGCGAAATTCACCAAGGCACCACCGTTTGCCTGGTACTGCCGCTCGCGCCAGCCGATGCCGTCGTGCCAGTCGCAGCGCCGGCCGTGCTCGAAGCTGCGGAAGCTGAACCGGAGCTCGTGACCAAGAGCGCCGCCGTGCTGGTGGTCGACGACGACAAGCTGGTGCGACGATTCATGAGCGAATCGCTGCGCTCGCTGGGCTACGAGGTGCGAGACACGGATAATGGGGTCGATGCGCTGATCCTGCTCGACGCACAGCGCTTCGATCTGCTGCTCGCCGATTTCGCCATGCCCGGCATGAACGGCGCGGAGCTGGCCAAAGCGGCACAGATGAAACAACCGGGGCTGCCCGTCCTGATCGTTTCGGGCTATGCCGACAGCGCCGCGGTGGAAGCGGCGCTCGGCACGGCCAGACAACTGCGAAAGCCGTTCGACATGGCCGAGCTCGGCGCCGCCGTGGCGGAACTATTACGATCCCGCGAGCCTTGATGCCTCGGAGCTGACATGCCTTATACGACTCGAGAATCCGCCGATGCCGTCGTGCTGAACCCGGCCACCGCGCCGGTTGCGACGGTGATCTGGCTGCACGGGCTCGGTGCGGACGGTTTCGATTTCGTGCCTATCGTCGACGAGCTGCATTTGCCCGCGACGTTGCCGGTGCGATTCATATTTCCCCACGCGACGCCGCGCCCTGTGACCATCAACAACGGCTACGTGATGCGGGCCTGGTACGACATCAAGGGCTTCGGTCCCGAGCGTGCCGAAGACGATGCCGGCATTCGCGAGTCGGAAGGCGTCGTGAAGAAATACATCGAACAGGAAATCGCGCAGGGCATTCCGGCCAGCAAAATCGTGATTGCCGGTTTCTCGCAAGGCGGCGCCATCGCGTTCCAGACGGGCTTGCGCTATCCGCAACGGCTCGCCGGCATGATGGCGTTGTCGACGTATCTGCCGTTGCGCGCGTCTGTCGCCACCGAAGCGTCGGCCGCGAATCGCGATGTGCCGATCCTGATGTGTCACGGGGTGCACGATCCCGTCGTTCCGGCGCAGATGGGTGAAGCGTCGCGCGATGTGTTACAGGGCCTGGGCTACCGCATCGAGTGGCACACCTATCCGATGGAACATTCGGTCTGCATGGAAGAAGTGGTCGACATCTCGAAATGGCTGCAGGCGCGCCTCGCCTGAGCCTTCAGGGGAACAATCCGTCGGGTTCTGACGTACCGCCTGTGATCCTTTCATCACAAACAAAGGCGCGGGTATGTACGTCAGCATCGGTCCCCTGGTCGCACTGGTCGCCGGCATCCTGATCCTGGTCCTGCCCCGGCTGCTGAATTTCATCGTCGCCATCTATCTGATCATCGTCGGCCTGCTCGGATTGTTCGGGCCGCGACTCTAGCCCCCGCGTCCGCGCTTTGCGGTAAAGTGCCGGTCTCACCACCGGGGGCGTAGTGCTGCCCCAAGCACGTGAAGAACCTTACCGCCCGCTATAACCGACTGCATCGCAATTCCCGTGGCACGCTGTGGATGCTGGCATCGGCCGCGTCATTCACAGTGATGACGATGCTGATCAAGTATCTCGGCGAGGACTACCCTGCGCCGTTGCAAACGTTCTATCGGAATGCCGCCGGCCTGCTGGTGATGCTGCCGCTGATCGCGCGCAATCCGCGGGAGGCCTTTCGCACCACTCGCCCTGGATTGCTTCTGTTCCGCGCCACAGCCGGAACGGTCGGCATGATCCTCGGTTTTTACGCTTATCAGAAAATGCCGTTGGCCGATGCGAATGCGCTGTCGTTCACGCGCACGCTGTGGCTCGTGCCCTTGGCCGCCTTCGTGCTGAAGGAACCGGTGGGGCCGCGTCGGATCGCGGCGACGTTCATCGGGTTTCTCGGTGCATTGCTGATGTTGCAGCCATCGGCGGTCAGCGGATTTGGATTGCCCGCGGCCGCCGCCTTGTCATCCGCGCTGTTGATCTCGCTGACGGTGACCGGCATGAAAGTGATGACGCGCGATCACACGACCATGGCACTCATGGCGTGGTCCGCGGTGCTGGGATTCTTGCTGACCATTCCCGGCGCACTGCTCGCGTGGCGCACGCCCAGCCTGCCGGATCTCGGCTTGCTGACCATGCTGGGCGTCCTGGGCCTGATGACTCAGGCTTGTTACATCAAAGGCATGGCGGAAGGCGATGCGATGGTGATGGCGCCCATCGACTACACGCGCCTGGTGTTCGCGATTGTGCTCGGCTACGCGTTGTTTCGCGAAGTACCGAACAGCGTCACCATGCTCGGTGCCGGCGTCATCATTGCTTCGACGTTGTACATCAGCTGGCGCGAAGCGCAGCTCGGTAAATCCGAGCCAGCGACGCAACGCGCCGATTGATCGAAGTCCGGCGACGCGCCAGTCGCAGCTGGCGGCGTCGCCTATACAAGCAACCATCTACCGATGCTGCAACCATCGTTAGATGCTGGCTTGGGACTTCGTGGAGCGGCCGGCGACACGAACCTTGTCATCCGCCGCGTAAGCTGCCTTCACTTCAGCGTGGCCGACCGTATCGACGGCGCGGGCCAGCGTGTCCTGATAGCAAGCGTTGTACAGTTTCATCTTCTGCAGATTGCGCAATTCCTTGTACTCGCCGCAGACGTTGTCCGAAGCGCGCTGCAGACGGCCGTACAGTTTCTGCGCATCGGCCTGCTTGGAAAGATCGAGGTCGCCGTAGTGCACCGTGGTCGTGGCCGGACCGACCACATCGGTGGACACTTCGCCAGCATGAGCGGCGGCGCCGAAGGTCAGGGCAGTGATGGCACAGGCGGCAACGTAACGCGCAACACGGAAAGTCTGGTGGCTGGACATGATCGAGTCTCCTCTAACTTCGCTTCTCTTTAACTACCGTTCATCGCGCGCTTGGTTTTGAGATGCGAGGGATTCGCCAAGGGTTGCAAGCGCCGCGAGATTTTTTCTCGACGCCTGTTTGATCGGTCGCGCGGCGCACTCATTCCTTCCGCTCACCGCTCCGCCGAATCGGTTCGACGCACGCGCAATTGCCGCTACAGCGGCGCCTGAACTCGCGTTATGTCGGCCAAAAAGGGGGGCTGAGCACGGCTTGCGACCGGGCGTGCCGGCGGCGCGACGAAACGATGGAATGCGTGGCGGCTCTTGCTTACAGTGGCCGCATGGACCTTGCACAACTGAAACAAAATAGAAACGCGCTGTTCTGGTCCCTGCACGTGCTCGGCTGGAGCGGTTACGGCGTCTCGCAATACGTCGGCGCTCTGCTCTACGGCAAGCCAGTGGCCTACGTGCAGTACATCGCCGTCGCGGCGACGGCGGGCTGCATTCTCACCATGCCGATGCGCTATATCTGCCGGTGGCTATGGAAGAAGCCGCCGGCCGTCACGTTTGCGGGCAGCCTCGCCGCCGCGTGGGTCACAGCGTGCGTGCTCCGAGTGATCATGAACTGGTACTACCACAAGTACCTGGAACCGGAATGGCCCATGGTGCACTGGCATGAGTACCTCAGCGGCGCGATGAGCTCCACTTATCTCATCATGTGCTGGGTCGGCTTGTACTACGGCGTGCGGTACTACGAGCTGTTGCAATCACAGCGCATCGCCACGCTGCAGGCGACTTCGCTGGCGACGGAAGCGCAGCTCAAGATGCTGCGTTATCAGCTCAATCCTCACTTCCTGTTCAACACGCTGAATGCGATCTCCACGCTGATTCTCGACAACCGTAACAGCACTGCGAACAACGCGGTCACGGGCTTGTCGGAGTTCCTGCGCTACACGCTCGACCAGGACCCGATGAAGAAGGTGACGGTCGCGCAGGAGATCGACGCGCTCAATCTGTACTTGAACATCGAGACGATGCGTTTCGGCGAGCGCCTGCGCCTGGTCTACGCCATCGAGGATGGGGCCAGCTCCATGCTGGTGCCGAGCCTGCTGATACAGCCGTTGATCGAGAACGCCATCAAGTATGCGGTGTCGCCTCGCGAGCAAGGCGGGCAAATCCGCATCGGCGCGCATGTCACCGGGGGTATGCTCCAGTTGGAAGTGGCCGACGATGGCCCGGGCATGGTCGATGCAACCCGTTTGGCCAATGGTCGTGGCGTCGGTATTCGTAATACTCGCGAGCGCCTGCAGGTGCTGTACGGAGAACGCGGCACAGTTGCAGTGACGAACACGCACCCCGGTTTGCGGGTGTCGCTGACGTTTCCAGCGGAACGCGCCACGGCTCCAGCCTGAGGCGCGGCCTGAGCAGTGCCATGAATGACCAACCTATTCGCACCATCATCGTCGACGATGAAGAGCTGGCCCGGCGGGGCATCGAGCTGCGTCTCGCGGGGCATCCAGATATCGCCATCGTCCGACATTGCGTCAATGGGCGCGAAGCCATCGAGTCCATCGTGGCAGATCAGCCAGACCTGATGTTTCTCGACATTCAGATGCCGGGGCTGTCGGGCTTCGACGTGCTGGCACGCCTGCCTCAGGAATCGTTGCCCATGGTGATCTTCGTCACCGCTTACGATCGATATGCGCTGGATGCTTTCGAGGCGCAGGCCATCGACTACCTGCTCAAGCCTATCAACGACACTCGCTTCGTCCAGGCACTCGAACGCGTACGCGGCTATTGGCAGCAGAAGAACGCGCTCAGCCAGCGTGAGCAATTGATGAAATTGCTGGCGAGCACGCAAGGGAGCGGACAGGTAGACGAGCAAACGCTGCGGGAATATCTGCATGCCGAGCGTCAGCCGCAGTATCCGCAGATCCTGCCGATTCGTGACGACGCAGGTACGGTGCGGGTCGATGTGAAGAGGATCGATTGGATCGATGCCGCCGGCGACTACATGTGCGTGCACGCGGACGGGCGCACGTATGTGTTGCGGGAGACGATGAAGTCACTCGAAGCAGTGCTCGATCCGAAGCTGTTCCAGCGCGTGCACCGCTCGACCATCGTCAACGTGTCACGCGTGCGACGGCTGCGGCCTCACACCAATGGCGAATATTTCCTGACGCTCGAAGACGGGCAGGAGATCAAGCTCAGCCGTTCTTATCGGGATCGGGTAGATCAGCTGTTGCAGCGTCGTTAGCGGGACGTACCAGCCAGGGATGCAGAAACACCGCCGACACTACGATGACGACGCCTAAATAAAAGCTGGGGCTGAGCTCGCGCTGCTCGCCCAGCAACACAATCGCCATCACGATCGCGTACACCGGCTCCATATTGAGCGCGATCGCCGTGGAGAAGGCGCTCACGTGACGAAGCGCCGCCAGCGACAAGGCGAAAGGCAGAAGCGTGCAGCCCATCGCGAGCACGGCGAGCAACCACGCGTCGCGCACCGATGGCAGAACAAACACGGTGTCGGGCGACATCACGGTCGAGATCACGGTCATCAACAACAGACCGGCGCCGATTTCCAAGCCGGTCACCGCGAGCGCATCGGAATTACCGATGAAACGTTTGTTGAGGCTGGCGAAGATCGACACCAGCAGGGCACCGAACACACCGACCACAATGCCCAGGCGCATTTCCGTGGGCGTTCCGCCCACCACCAGTGCCACGCCCGGAATGCACGCGACACCGAACAGCAGTTCGCGCATGTCGAAGCGACGCCCCACCAGGAACGGCTCGATGAAGGCCAGAAACACCGGCGACATCGCCAAACAGGTCGCGGCTACCGACGCATTCGCCAACCGGATGGAGCCGTAGAACGCCAGCCAATGCAGCGCGACGACCATGCCAATGCCGGCATAGATCGCAATCATCCGCGGCGGCAGCTTGGACAACCCCCGCCAGAAGCGCGGCACCAGCACCAACGCGCCGGTGACGAGCAGCATGCGCCACCACACCAACGCAAGCGTCCCCAGGGAGATCAACTTGCCCAGGATGGCAGTGAATCCCCACAGGATAACGCAGAAATGAATTTGCCAGTTGGCGCGAGAGACCGCGGACATCGTAATCAGAACCTTGGCTAAAGCCGCCTGCCTCGCCCAAGGCTAGCACCTGCCGATGAACATTGGTCACGACCGCGAAATGGGGCACGCGCGGCCGAAACACCGGCGCTCGCTGGAAGCGCCGGTGTGCAGAGTCAGATCAATACGCTTTGGCCCAGACCACCCGCTGCGGGCTCGGCTTGCCGGTGAACGGGCAGATGCCGGGCTCGCTCTTTTCGAGCGGGATGCAGCGGACCGTCACGCCCAGTTCCGACTTGATCCGCTCTTCGACGTCGGCGTCGCCGCTGAAGTGGGTCAGGGCGAAGCCGCCGTGAATCGGCGTCGGGGCGTTCTCGGGCACGCGAGGCGCGGTGAAGTATTCGTAGAACTCTTCCTTGGTATCGATGCGCTTCGTGAACTGCTCGCGATACGCCTTCGCGCGCTCGTACAACCCATCTTGAATGGACTGCAGCGTCGCACCGATCGACGCCACGAACTCACTGCGCGCGATGCTCTGTTTGTCCTTGGGCGCGCGGTCACGACGACCGACGAACAACGCATCCTTCTCCAGGTCACGAGGACCGACTTCGATGCGCACCGGCACGCCTTTCTTGATCCAATTCCACACCTTGTCGCCGCCGCGCTCATCGCGCTCGTCGACCACGACGGACACCGGACGATCGACGTAACGCTGAGCGCGTAACTCGCCGGCGACCTTGCGGCAATACTCGATCACGCGAGCCCTGTCCTCATCGGAACGGTAGATCGGCAGGATCACGACCTGCACCGGCGCCAGCTTGGGGGGCAGTACCAGACCGTCGTCATCCGAATGAGTCATCAGCAGGCCGCCGATCAGACGGGTCGACACGCCCCAGCTGGTGGTCCAGGCATGCTGGTGCTGACCGTTCTGATCCAGGAACTCGATGCCGCTGGCTTTGGCGAAGTTCTGGCCGAGGAAGTGACTGGTGCCGGCCTGCAGGGCCTTGCGATCCTGCATCATGGCTTCGATACAGAAGGTCTGCTCAGCGCCGGGGAAGCGCTCGCTGGCGGTCTTCTCGCCGCGAACCACCGGTACGGCCATCCACTCTTCAGCGAAGGTTGCGTACACCTCGAGCATGCGCATGGTCTCTTCGACCGCTTCTTCCTTGGTCGCGTGCGCGGTGTGGCCTTCCTGCCAAAGGAACTCGGCGGTCCGCAGGAACATGCGCGTGCGCATTTCCCAGCGCACCACGTTGGCCCACTGATTGATGAGCAGCGGCAGGTCGCGATAGCTCTGCACCCAGCGCGAGAACGCGTCGCCGATGATGGTCTCGGAGGTGGGGCGGACGATCAGCGGCTCTTCCAGCTCGCCGGTCGGGCGCAGCTTGCCGTCCGGGCCGGCTTCCAGGCGGTGGTGCGTGACCACGGCGCATTCCTTGGCGAAGCCTTCCACGTGGGCCGCTTCCTTCTGCAGGAAGGACAACGGGATGAACAGCGGGAAGTAGGCGTTCTGATGGCCGGTGGCCTTGAACATATCGTCCAGCACCCGCTGCATGTTCTCCCACAGCGAGTAGCCCCACGGCTTGATGACCATGCAGCCGCGCACCGGCGAGTTCTCGGCGAGGTCGGCGCCGCGAATAACCTGCTGATACCACTCGGCATAGTTTTCATCCCGGGTGGGGGTGATGGCGGTCTTGGCGGCCTTGCCGGTCGGGGCGCCCTGGGCGGCGGTCTGGGGTTTGCTGCTCATGTAAGGAACTTCGTGTGCGCTACCGGCATACCGCCGGGAAAGGGCGCGATTACAGCAGATTTTCGCGGCCAGACGAAATCCGGCGCCGGTATCCTAAGTTGGGATAACCGGGCCGCCGGAATATAGACACGGGCGTCATACGGAGCCCGCCGTCTTGAAGTCACTGCGCTCACCTGCTCACGTCCGCTTGCTCGAGTTGCTGCTCGCCGCGCGCGAGAAGGCCGGTTTGACTCAGCAGCAGCTCGCGGATCGTCTCGGCAAGCCCCAGAGCTTCATTTCAAAGTATGAAGGCGGCGAGCGCCGTATCGATGTCATCGAGTTCATCGCAATCGCGGATGCATTGAACATGGATGCCAGCCGCACCATTCGGGAAGTGCGCTCCAAGTATCGGGCGTGAGTTATTTCGCCGCGTCGACGACGGGCGCGTACTTGCCGAAGTGGGCGCTGAGCTGCTGCAGCTTGCTCGCGATCTCGTGACGCCGCGCTGGATCTGCTTTCGTCACCCGTAACGCTTCGTCCGCCGCACGATTCAGTGCTGCAACAGCTTCTCGATTGCGAGGGTGAATGTCGTAAGCCTTGGCGTAACTGGCCAATGCCACTTCGATGGCATCGGCGAAGCCTTCGCGCTCATAGAACGCCCACGCTTCGTTGCCTTCCTGCATGGCAGTGCGGAATTGCTGTTGATCCGCCGCCGGCAATTCGCTGAACGCGATGGCCGGGCTGGTTTCCAGATAGTTTTGATACCAGAAATAGCCGGCGGCCAGCGCCAGCACGGCACTCGCCGCCAATGTGACTTTTTGCAGTCGCGTGACGCCGCGAAATGCTTTCAGGAACTCGCCCGCGTTCTGCGGCCGATCCTTGCGTTCGAACGACAGACAGCTTTCGATCGCGCGTGCCTGCTTGCGCTTCAGCCCTTTCAGCGGCGCGGGCTTGATGTCGAGCTTGCGTGCGTTGGGCGCGCTGTGTCGCTGATACGGGTGGAAGCCGGTGACTAACTCGTACGCGATGATGCCGAGCGCGTACATGTCGTCGGCGGGATGGGGATCGATGCCGGCGACCATTTCATCCGTCGCATACGCTTCGGTGTACGCGCCGAGTTGGCCCGCATCGAATTCATCTTTGTTTTCTTCGGTGACCGCGCTCGGGACGGCACGCGCGATACCGAAGTCCAGAATCTTCGCCGTGCCATCCGCGGCAATGAAGACGTTGCCGGGCTTGAGATCGGAATGAACGATGCCTTTACGATGGGCGTACGCCAAACCCTCGGCGATACCGCGAATGATGGGCAGCGAGAATTCGGCACTGTTGCCCTTGCCGCGCCCCTCGCGAACGATCGAGTCGAGCGAGCGGCCTTTCAGCAGCTCCATCGTCATGTAGACGGTGTCGCCGTCGCGATCGAAGTCGAACACGGTCACGACGTTCGGATGCGCCAGCGTTTGCGCCTTGCGCGCCTCGCGTTGCAAAGCCATGAACGATTGCGGATGCCGCGCGAAGTCGGCGTTCAGCACTTTCAAAGCGACGTGCGGATTCGGATCGCGCGCTTCCAGCTTGCGCCGATCGATGGCGCCGAACACCAGGCCCATGCCGCCTTTGCCCAGCATGTGCTCGAGCACGAAGCGTTGCTTGATGACGGAGCCGAGCTCGAGCGGACCGGCCTGCTCTTGAACCGGGCGGCCGGCCTGGATCGTGCCGGCGACGGTGGCCGAGTCATCCTGAGGCTGGCGGACCAGCGTCCCGTCGGGCTCCGCACGCACGAGTGTGCGCAGCTCCGTACCAGAGCGATGCTGGGTGGCGTCGGGTTCAGCGGGCCGTAGCTTGGTTTGTTCTTCGTCCGTGCCTTTCATGGGGACGCCGACATTATTGCAAACGTCAGCCGCTTCCTATGCCGATCAAGTCGCTTCGACAATGACGACCGTCACATTGTCACGCGCACCCGCTTTCAACGTCGCATCGATCAGTTTCCGGGCCGCGATCTTCACATCGTCAGACGACAACGCCGACGCGATCTGCGCGTCGTTCAGCTCTCGGGTCAGGCCATCGGAGCACAGCAGATAGCGATCGCCCAGCCGCACCCGATCCTTCCGGATATCGAGCGTCAACGTCGCTTCGCCGCCGACCGCGCGCGTAATGGCGTGATCCGCCTCTTCGTCGGGATGCTGCAGGTTCAGCTCAGCCGCCCAGGTGTGATCCGTAGTCAGCTGAGTGAGCTGACCCTGGCGCCAGCGATACACACGGCTGTCGCCGGCCCACAGCACGGCGAGCTCGGTGCGCCGGACCACGATGGCCGTGACGGTGCTGCCGCTGACAATGGGATTGATCGGCCGCACCGACGCTTCATACAAACGACGATTCACATCGCTCATACGCTCGCGCACGGCACTGACCGCTTCATCGAGCGAACCGTCGCCCGTC
This sequence comes from Steroidobacter flavus, assembly GCF_042651805.1. Taxonomy (NCBI): domain Bacteria; kingdom Pseudomonadati; phylum Pseudomonadota; class Gammaproteobacteria; order Steroidobacterales; family Steroidobacteraceae; genus Steroidobacter; species Steroidobacter flavus. Next base: position 1,899,248 of record NZ_JBHSDU010000003.1, read on the forward strand.
AGCAGCTGCAATCCTTCGCACACCATGCGGCTCGCGATATCGCCATCGCGATAGCCGCCCATGCCGTCGGCCACCGACCAGACGCCGGCGGCGTGCAATTCAACGAACGCATCCTGATTGGTCGCACGCACCCGGCCGACGTCGGTCAGGCCTGCGGAGACGTAGACGGGTTGAATGTCCTCTTCCACCAATGTTTCATCCATGAATGTCACTGCCCTACCGGCCGGCTGGATTTCTTCAGCCGTTCCAGGTGCTCTTCATAGGCGCGCGTGAACGCGTCACCAAACAAAGTACGGAAGCCGGTCTCGGCGTCCTTGCTCAGCTCGCCGTACTTGTCGCGAAACAGATCCCAATACCGCATCTTGCCCGGCACGCCGAGGATGGAGCCTTTCATCTGCCGGTCGAACTCTTCCTGCATCCGCTGCGGATCGAACTGCGACAGCATGGACTCGAACGCCAGGCGCATCGCCGTCTGCAGCGCCGCCTGATGATCGCGCACGTCGCGGAACGCATCTTCGAACGCGTCCGTCGGCTGCAGATAAGCGGGGTTGTGCTTCACCAGCAGATTGTGAAAAGCATCGTCCACGTTGGCGGAGAACTTCAACGGATTGTTGGCCGCCGCCTTGAACGACGTGCCACGCATGCGCAAATCATCTTTCATGCGCTCGCGGGCTCGCAACGCTTCCATCACGCCGCCGAGCGCGATCCGCAAAATCTCACCAAGCATGCGCGCCGATTCAACGCTCGGCTCGAGACCTTCGATGCCGGCCGCATCGAAGAGTGCTTTCAATTGAGCATCGCCACTCTCGGCACGCGCGCGTGGCGCCGGAGTGCTGGGAGCCTCTTTCGCCGGCGGCGACGGAGCCGCTTTTGCCACCGGTGCCGGCGGTCGTTGCGGTTGCGGACGAGGCGGGATAGCGACTGTGGATTTCACAACCTCGGGCCGCGGACGAGACGGAGCCGCGGGCGGCGCCGGTTTCTTCGGCTCGGCCACTTCGGCCATGCCGAACCATTCGGTGGCGTGATCGCCGTCGTCCTCGTCCTCTTCCTCCTCCTCATCCTCGTCGTCGCGAGTCACATCCCGGACCGTGGAGTCTTGCAGGACCGTCTTGTTCCGGTTCGCCAGCAAGCTCTCGGTTCGATCTTCCGCGGCCGCCTGTGTCGGCGCGGCGCCACGACGGGGCGGCGGCGAGACCAGCTTGGGCCCGCCGTTCTTCAAGACGGCGAACGGATCGTTCCGCAGGTCCTCGGTGACATCGTTCTGAATGGAAACATTGATCTGATACGCGTCGATGTAAAGCAGATCGCCATCGCGCAGTTGCTGCGGCTGCCCACGTGTCAGTCGATTGTCTGGCGAATTGATGAAGACACCGTTGGTGCTGGTGTCCTCGACGAAATACTTACCGTTGACGTAGCGGATCAAGGCATGACGTCCCGACACATACGGGTCGGGGAACACCCAGTCATTGTCCGGCAGGCGCCCGATGGTGCCGCCGAGCGCCTTGAAGATCTTGCGACCGGCGGCGCCCATCGCCTGGGCCTGCGGGCCGGTCACTTCGAGGGTGAGAATCATGCGAACCCACTGCCAGTCGATGGATATCCAGTCGATTGAATTACTATTTATCCGTGCCGTGAAGCCACGGCCCCGTCCCGGCATTGACCGGTTCGGCATTACACCAGCCGACCAAGCATCGCAGTATCGGCCAGAGGTCTGCAAGAATGTTGAGTAAAAGCCCACAGTTCCCAATCAGAACAAGCGTTTCGGCGCGCCGCACTGGATTGTTACAAAGCTTGTCCCGCGGACTGTCCGCTGTGCTTCTGTGCGTGGCAGGGCTGTGGTCGCAAACCGCGCCGGCCGCCGAGCCGCAGGTCACCGAGGGATTTATCAACGCGTCGCCGGCCGAGGTATGGCGAATCTTCACGACCGCCGAAGGTTACAAACAGACCGGCGTGGCCTACGCCGATGTCGACTTCAAAATCGGCGGCACCATCCGCACGCACTACGATGCCAAGGGCCGGCTGGGCGATGCCAATACCATCGTCAACGAAATCCTGGCGTTCGAGCCGGAGCGCATGTTGGCGATCCGCATCAAACAGGCGCCGGCCGACTTCAAATATCCAGACGCGATCGCGGGCACCTGGACGGTCATTTATCTGGCGCCAGCCGGTAACAACATGACTCAGGTGCGCATCGTCGGATTGGGTTACACCGACACGCCGCAGTCCCAGGCCATGCGCAAGTTCTTCGCCGAGGGCAACCGCTGGACCCTGGACCACATCGCCAAGCCTTATTGGCCGAAATGCGCAAAGTGCGTGGCGGAAGAGGCGGCGGCGAAGTCAGGGACGCCCTGACACTAACTAAAGTGAGTACTGGATCTCACTTCTGTGGGATTTTGCGGACTCGCTCGACATTTCGACTGACGTGCTTTTGTTAACCTCCGCCGCGTTATGGCAATCGGGCCGGCGCGGATGGATCGCAAGTACATCGAAAACGAGCATGTGGTGGATCGCTACCTGTCCGGCGATCTGACCGTGCGCGAAGCGCGCGACTTCGAGAAGTTCTGCCTCGATAACCCGGCCTTCCTGCAGGCGCTGCCCATTCCAGTGCGCTTGAAGACACGGCTGTCGCGCCGGCCGGTCGACGGCAGCGAGACCGGCGTGTTCGACGCCATTCCCTCCAGCTCGACCCGGGCTGTGATGGAAGAAACCGACGATGGTTTCGATCCCGAAGAAGCTCGGGAAGAAATGCGCCGGAGCAGCGGGGGCGGTGCCGCCAGTCGCGTGCTCGTCCTGGCGCTGGGCCTGGGCATGCTGATCGCGGCCGGTGCGGCCGTGATCTTCGGTCTGCAAGCCCGCGCGCTTACCGAACAACTACAAGGCGCGCACAAAGAACTCACCAGCACACAAATGCAGCCGCCGGGCAGTGTGCAGCGATACAAACTGCAGATGGTGAAAGGCAAGCCGGCGAGCCCGACCTTCGCGCTCGGCTGGCTCGATCCGGCGCAACTGCTGGATATCAGCGTCGACGCCACCGACGGCAAGATCCAGCAGTTTCAAATCACCATCGACAAGAGCGATGGCGTTCGGGTGATGCAGATCAAACGCATCATGCGCGACTCCAACAAGGAGATCCGCTTCAGCTTGAACTCATCGGCGTTCGGCCCGGGCGATTATCTGGTGAAGGTCGAAGGTTATAACTGGCGCGGCCAGACCGAAGAGGTCGGCTGGATGATGCTCGGTTTGAAGTAATCAGCCGCCACGCAAAGTAGCGACCGGCGGGTGATTGACGACCGAACGGGTCGCCAATGTTCCGCTCAGACCGACGAGCACCGCGCCTGCCACCAGGCCGACCGCCCATACGGTGATGTCGAACGTGTAGTCGAGATTGAAGATGCGCGTCGCGAGGAAATATCCCGCCGCCGTCGCGCCAATCGCCGCCAGCGTGCCCGACAGAATGCCCAACGTGGTGAACTCCGCCGCCACGCCTTGCAACACCACGCGACGGCTCGCACCCAACGTTCGCAACATCGCGCTCTCGTAACGTCGCTCATCGCGCGTCGCCTGAATCGCAGCGAGCAGCACCGTGATGCCGGCGAGCAGCGTGAATCCAAACACGTATTGAACCGCTAACGACGCCTTGTCCATCACGCCGCGCACCTGCGTGAGAATCGCTTCGAGATCGATCGCGGTCACCTCGGGAAACTGGCGCACGAAGTCCATCAACACCGGGCGCTGCTCGCGAGGAATATGCACGCTCGTGATGTAGGTACCGGTGCTGTCATTCAGTGTGCCGGGCGAGAACACCATGAAGAAGTTCGGACGGAACGAATCCCACTGCACCTCACGGAAGCTGCTGACGCGGGCGGTGATGGTCTCGCCGGCGACGTCATAAGTGAGCTCGTCGCCGAGCTTCAGACCCAGAGCGTCGCCCAGCTCTTTCTCGACGGATACGCGCGGCCCGCCGCGATCGTTCGGACGCCACCATTCGCCCGAGAGCAGCTTGTTGTCGTCCTGCATGGTCTCGGCCCAGGTGAGATTCGCTTCCCGTTCCAGGAAGTCCTTGCCGCGATCGTTTTGAATTTTCAGATCGGTGGCCGACTTGCCATCGATCTTGATCAACCGGGCGCGAATCATCGGCACCAGTTGCGGCGGCGTCATGCCGTGCTCGGCGAAGAAGTCACGGACCTGCGCGGTCTGATCCGGACGAATATTGATCATGAAATGATTGGGCGCGTTCTCCGGCAAGCTGGCCCGCCATTCCTGCATCAGATCGTTACGAACGACCGCCAGCAGCAACAGCACCATCAGGCCCAGACCGAAGGCGACGATCTGAATCACGCTGTCCCGGCCGCGACGGGCGATGTTTGCCATCCCATAACGCCATGAGACGCCCACACTACCGCGCAGCCCACTCAGGCCTCGCACCAGCAACCAACCCGCAAGCATCAGCACTGCGAACGTGACAAACGTCCCGCCGAATACATACAACAACAGCTGCGCGTCGCGAACCAGCCACGCGAGCAGTGCGACCAGCGCGGCGAGCGCGGTTCCGTAGACGGTGGCATAGCGCAACGGTGGCGGCTCGAGATTCCGTCGCAACACGCGGGCGGGCGGCACGAAGCGCAGTTGTAACAACGGCGGCAGCGCAAAGCCGATGAGGATCAGCACCGAGGTGACAATGCCCAGCCCGCCGGCACTCAGCGACGGACGCGGCAGCTCATTGCGCACCAGATCTTTCAACAGATACGCGATGCCTTCCTGAGCGGCGTAACCGATGACCGCGCCAATCACGCCGGCAATCAAACCGATCATCAACAACTCGAGCACACTGATGGACAGCACGAGGCGCTGAGGCGCGCCCATGCTCTTCATCAGCGCGACGGTATCGAGATGCCTTGAAACGTAACGCCGAGCCGAGATCGCCACCGCTATCGCGGCCAGCAGGATGGTCACCAACGCGGCCAGATTCAGAAACCGGCTCGCACGGTCGATGGCGGAGCGAATCTGCGGGCTGGCATCGGCCAGGTCGACGATGCGCTGACCAGGCTTCTTGATTTGAGTAAGCCGTTCTTTGAAGGCCGCGATGGCTGACGGCTGACCGGCGAACAACGCGAAATGAGAAATGCGACTGCCTTCCTGCGCGAGGCCGGTGGCTTCCACATCCTCGAGACGCATCAGCAACGTCGGCGCGAGATCGACGAATTGCGAGCCTTGGTCGGGCCGATAGTCGAGCACCTTCGTGGCTGTGAGCTCGCTCGATCCGACCCGAATCTTGTCACCGACGTTCGCGCCGAGTTGCGCGAACAAGCGCGGTTCGAGCCATGCTTCGCCGGGACCGGGCGTCGTTGTGACTTCCTGCGCGGGACCGAACGGCACCTCCGCGACTTTGACTCGACCTCGCAGTGGATACTCGGGAGAGACCGCCCTGATCGCCGTCAGCGCGCTGTCGTCGCCCTTGAACACGACGCTCGGAAAGTTGGACAGCTCGGCGGTTTGCAGGCCCGCGTCCTTGGCCATCTGAAAATATTCCGGCTCGAGCGCCGAGCGCGACTGCAGTCGCAGATCCGCCGCGAGCACTTCGCCCGCTTGTTGATCGACCGCGAGACTCACGCGGCTGGTAAAGAACCCCACCGCTGTCAGCGCCGACACGGCGACCAGCAGCGCCAACATCAACACTCGCAGCTCGCCCGATTTACCATCGCGCGCCAGTGCGAGAATCGCGAGCCTCAGCGCTTTCATGCGGCGACCTTGCCGGCGTCGATTCGAATCGTGCGCCCGCATCGCTGCGCGATTGCGTTGTCGTGAGTCACGACGACTAACGTGGTCTGCGCAGCGCGGTTCAACTCAAACAGCAATTCGATGATGCGCTCACCCGTGGCGGAATCGAGATTGCCGGTCGGCTCATCCGCGAACAGCAACGCGGGCCTCGTCACAAATGCGCGGGCAATCGCGACTCGTTGTTGCTCGCCGCCGGAGAGTTGGCGCGGATAATGTTCGCGTCGCGGAGTCAAACCGACTTTTGCCAGCACTTCCGCCGCCGCCTCGCGCGCACCGGATTTTCCGGCCAGTTCCAGCGGCAACATCACGTTCTCGATCGCGGTCAGCGAGGGCACCAGATGAAAGCTTTGGAACACGAACCCCACGTGCTGAGCGCGCACTGCGGCGCGGCCATCTTCATCCAATGCCGTGAGCTCCGAGCCGTTCAGCCAGATTCGTCCGTCAGTCGGTTCATCCAGCCCGGCGAGCAACGCCAGCAACGTCGATTTGCCCGCGCCCGACGCGCCGATGATGGCGACGGTCTCGCCGACCTGAATGCTTAGATCGACGGCCGCCAGGATGGTCAGCGTTCCCTCCGGACTGCTAACCTGCTTGCTGATTTTTTCCGCTCTGAGGACCGGTTGCGCAATGCTCATGTCGAGATCTGAATCTGGATCGTTGGGCAAGTCAGGTACGGCGAAGGCCGCCGTAGTTTGCCAGCGCAAACTTAGCGGAAACTTACGCAGGGCTGTCACGATCGGTTTCAGCCTGGCGTTGTTGGTCCTGCTCGGGCTGGGACTGGCCCCGTCCGGTTTGGTTCACGCCGCGGCCGCGCCCGGCAAGATCCTGGTGCTCGGTGACAGCTTGAGCGCCGGCTATGGCGTCAAAGTGGATGCCACCTGGGTGGCGTTGCTGGAACAGCGGCTGGCCAAGCAAGGTTACGGGTACCGAGTAGTCAATGCCAGCATCAGCGGCGAAACCACCGGCGGTGCGCGCGGCCGCCTGCCTCGTGCCCTGGATTTGCACAAGCCTGCTGTGGTGATTATTGAGCTGGGTGGCAATGACGGCCTGCGGGGCCTGCCTTTGAAACAGGTGCGCGGCAACTTCGAATACCTGATCGAGACCAGCCAGGCCGCGCAGGCCAAAGTCGTGCTGGTCGGCATGCGCATGCCGCCGAACTACGGTGCCGAATATGCCAACTCGTTCCATGCGCTGTATGGCGAGCTGGCGAAAAAATACGACGTGCCGCTGGTGGATTTCTTTCTGGACGGCGTGGCGCTCGACGACACCCTGATGCAAGCCGATGGCATTCATCCCAATGCCACGGCACAACCCAAATTGCTGGACAATCTGTGGCCGGCACTGAGCAAGGTACTGAAGCAATGAACGCAATCGCGCAGGGGGCGCCAATGACGGTCGAATCCTCCAAGCCCTGGCTGAAGAGTTATCCGCCGGGGGTGCCGGAGCAGATCAATCCCGATCAATACACGTCGGCGGTCGAGCTCATCGACGGCGCCTGCGCCCGTTTCGCCGACAAGCCGGCCTTCACCAGCATGGGGCGCACGATCACGTACGCCGACTACGATCGCCTGTCGCGAGACTTCGCCGCCTATCTGCAAAGCATCGCGCATCTGAAGAAAGGCGATCGCATCGCCCTGATGATGCCGAACGTGCTGCAGTATCCGATCGCGCTGTACGGCGCGTTGCGCGCTGGCTTGATCGTCGTCAACACCAATCCGCTGTACACGGCACGCGAGCTGGAACATCAGCTCAGCGATTCAGGCGCCAAGGCCATCGTCATTTTCGAGAACTTCGCGCACACGCTCGATCATGTCATCGCCAAGACTCAGATCCAGCACGTGATCATTACCGGCGTCGGCGATCAGCTGAATTTTCCCAAGTCGGTGCTGGCCAATCTGGTCGTGCGCCACGTGCGTAAGCAGGTGCCGAGCTACAACTTGCCGAACGCGGTGCGCTTCAACAAGGCGCTGCAAGGCGGCCGCTTTGAAACATTCACGCCGGTGCCGCTGACGCTCGAAGACATCGCGTTTCTGCAGTACACGGGTGGCACGACGGGCGTGGCGAAGGGCGCGATGCTGACGCATCGGAATATCGTCGCGAACGTCATGCAGGCTGAGTCGTGGATCGGCACGGCGGCTCGTGTCGGTCAGGACACCATCATCACGGCGCTGCCGCTGTATCACATCTTCGCGCTCACCGGAAATTGGCTGGTGTTCGTGAAGCTGGGCGCGCACGACATTCTCATCGTCAATCCGCGCGACTTCCCGGCCTTCGTCGGCGAGCTGAAGAAATATCGGTTTACTTACATTAGCGGCGTGAACACGTTGTTCAACGCGCTGCTGAACACGCCGGGCTTTGCGGAAGTCGATTTCAGCGCGCTGGCCATTACGCTGGGCGGCGGCATGGCGGTGCAACGCCCGGTCGCGGAGCATTGGAAGAAGGTCACGGGCAACGTGCTGACGCAGGCGTGGGGTTTGACGGAAACGTCGCCGGCCGCTTGTATCAATCCGTTCGGCGAGGACTTCAACAACTCCATCGGCCTGCCGATTTCTTCGACCGAGATCAGCATCCGCGACGACGATGGCAACGATCTGGGCATCGATAAGGTTGGCGAGATTTGTATCCGCGGGCCGCAGGTGATGCGCGGCTATTGGAACCGTCCGGACGAGACCGCCAAAGTGATGCTCGGCGATTGGCTGCGCACTGGCGACATCGGCCGGCTGGATCACAAAGGCTATGTGTTCATCGAGGATCGCAAGAAGGACATGATCCTCGTGTCCGGCTTCAACGTGTATCCGAACGAGATCGAAAGCGTCGTCGCCGCACACCCCGGCGTGCTCGAAGTCGCCGCGGTCGCTCAAGCCGACGAGCATTCGGGCGAGGTGGTCGCGCTGTTCGTCGTGAAGAAAGATCCATCGCTCACCGAGCAGCAGCTGATCGATTTCTCCCGTCAGCAGCTCACCGGGTACAAGGTGCCCCGGCATGTGTATTTCAGGACCGAGCTGCCGAAGACCAACGTCGGCAAGATCCTGCGACGCGCGTTGCGCGATGAGTTGAAAAAGAAGGAAGCACCCAGCGCTTAACGCGAACTACAACCAACCATCCCGTGCGTCAGCGCGGGATGTGATATTGAGGGCTCAGCTCGTGCACGGCGGCGATCATCGCGCCGGCGTGCTCGGGCGGCACGGCCGGGTGAATGCCGTGGCCCAGATTGAACACGTGGCCATGCCCGTGCCCGTAGCTCGACAGGACTCGTCCCACTTCCTCTCGGATCTTCTCGGGTGCCGCGTACAGGCAGTTCGGATCGAGATTGCCCTGAAGCGCCACGCGATCGTTCACCAGGCGACGCGCGTCGGCGAGATCGGTCGTCCAGTCGACACCCAGCGCATCGCAGCCCGTCTGCGCCATGATACTCAGCCGGTCGCCGGCGCCTTTGGTGAACAAGATCACCGGCACGCGCCGGCCTTCGGCTTCACGCGTCAATCCATCGACGATGCTCTGCATGTAGTGCAACGAGAACTCTCGATACTGCGCCGGCGTGAGCACGCCGCCCCAGGTATCGAAAATCATCACCGCCTGCGCACCGGCCGCGATCTGCGCATTGAGATAGGCGCGGGTGGAATCGGCCAGCAGCTGTAACAACGCACGCAGCGTGGCGGGCTCGTTGTACATCATCGTCTTGATACGAGAAAACTCCTTCGAGCTACCGCCTTCGACAATGTATGTACCGACCGTCCACGGACTGCCGGCGAAACCGATCAGCGGCACACGCCCGTTCAGTTCCTTCCGAATCAAGCTCACCGCATCCATCACATAGCGCAGCTCGACCTGCGGATCCGGCACGCCCAACTTCTCCACATCCGCCTTCGACCGCACCGGCCGCTCGATGCGCGGCCCCTCACCGGTCTCGAACTGCAATCCCAGCCCGAGAGCATGAGGAATCGTCAGGATGTCGGAGAACAGAATCGCCGCATCGAGCGGGTACCGATCCAGGGGCTGTAATGTGACTTCGCACGCCAGCTCCGGCGTCATGCACAGCTTCAGGAAACTCCCGGCCCGCTCACGCGTGGCGCGGTATTCCGGCAGATAACGACCGGCCTGACGCATCATCCACACGGGGGTGCGATCGACCGGCTGTCTCAGCAGGGCGCGGAGGAGCAGGTCGTTGGTTGGAGCGGGCTTGGAAGTACCAGTCATCGTGACTGGTAATTTACCACTTGCACGTTGCGGCAGCGCAAATCAATCGTCCTGCCGGCGGCACCGATCTAGTCATCGAGAAAATCAGAAAGACTCGGTGCAAGCCTGGTGGCGGGGGCATTCCCGTCGCTGGCAACGACGGCTTTCTTGTCACCAATACCGGAGGCGTTCTTGAGCCATTGCGGCCAGCTTTCAAGCTCCCGACGGGCCATCTCGATCTGCCGTTCGAGGTCGGAACCTTTCACTGGACTCATATTGAGGTCTCCTCCAACACCCGAGAACCTGCGCTGCGCGCAAGTATGACGGGCAGAACGTTACCAAGCACGCCACCCTCGATCAATAGATACGAGGCAACGAAGCGCTTGAGGCGCGGCTGTGCTTTTCCGTCAATCCACGCGATAGCGTTTCCCCGCGAATCTTTGCGATCAGTCGCGCGGAACATTTCTGTATAGATACTCGGCGCAACTCCGACGAACGGCTCGAACGTAACGCGATCCGGTCGTGCGACACATGGGTCGACATCTATCATGTCCTCGTACAACTCGCGCGCAAGGCTCTTCGGATAGGGCTCGATGTACACCACACGACGTATGCCAGCTGAAATGATATGCCTGGCGCATAAATGACAAGGAAATGTGGTGGTGTACATGCTGGCGTGCTCGACGGCGATGCCGCGGTGCGCGGCTTCCGAGAGCGCCGACATTTCAGCGTGTACTGAACGGCCGAACTCCAACAGGTTCTGGATCTGCGTGCCATTGAGCATTCCAGCGGCGAGCAGCGAATCGGCATCGCCCGGAGAATTGTCCGGCGGACGCCACCCCGCATCGCGTAGCCGAGCGAGTGCTTGCGCGAGCAACTGGCGCTTGAACCTGCTGGTGCTATCGACGCCCTTCACGAAATCCCGGTGATCCGGACTTTCTCCGCTCCAGTACAGACCGCCACCCACCTTCGGGACGTCGTTGCATCCCACCGCGAGAATGCTGCCATCCTGATTTGTGACAGCGACGCCAACCTGTCGCCCCAGATCCGCGGATCGAAGTGCTGCCGCATATGCGTGAAACATTGCGAACTCATCCCGCGTCGGCGTCTCGAATGGATGGCCGAAGAGCAGGCGGACATAGCGTGCCAGCCCCGCTTGCAACCGTTCCGATGAGCGCGCGTCCACGAAAAAATCGCCGCAGGGAAATGAATCTCGAACGCTCTGTCCAAGTTTGTTCTGTTCTTGCTCATCGATCTGAATCAGTTCTTCCGCCTGGGCGCGAAAGCGGTCGGTGTATGTCTCGCCGCGCGATTCGGCGATGGTCGCAGCCAGTTCTTCGACGCGGTCCCGTCGGGGCATGTACGTCGAAATGACATTGAAAGCTCCGCCGTAGACGTATCGAAGCATCTGGATCTCATCGGGATGCTTCAGCGAGCGAATCACAAAAGCGGTCCGTTCCAGCGGTTGTTTGCCGGCCTCGTCCTGTGGAAGATGGGGCTGTCGCAGGATTCGACGTTGACGAATTGCAGATATCGCGAGCACTGCCATGACTTCGCCAGTGCCCATTCTGTTGCGCAAATCAGTGCCGCCTTTCATGTGCTCCCGAATTCGATCGAACTCGGACGCAAAAGCACGCCTGCCGAGGTGCGCATATGAATCGAGCTGATGAAGGAGCGAACTGACATGGATCTCTTCGACTCTGTAACGCACGCGCTCCAACTCCGCGGTAAGCGTGCGTGTCACAGCTCCGAGATCGGACCCCACGGCCCCGACGAGACCGAACACCAGCTCGGGACCCGAAAGCGCTAGTAATTGGTTCATGCAACTATCCGGCGGCTCTTGATGAGCCATCGACTTCGTACTTGATCGTGCTCCCAGACTGGTTCGCCCCCTCGTTGAGGCGGGAATATTTCTATAGTCACCGCGGGAAATGGCGCGCGTTCTGCGCGCGGAGTCACGCGCGCAATTCTGCGTGCGTCGAGCCACGCAGCGTCGATACCGAAGATCAGAGCGAGGAGAAGGGATCAGCTGCGCTTGGCGGGATCGAAGATGCGTTCGTGTTCGACGATGGCGTAGCGGTCGGTCATGCCGGCGATGTAGTCGGCGACCGCGCGGGCGCGGCCGGATTCGCCGGCTTGGGATTCCATCTGCGAGGCGATTTGCTGATGCTCGGGCGGCAACAGCTCGGGGCGCTTGAAGAAGGCTTCGAACAGGCTGTTGATGACCGCGTCGGCCTTGTTGGTCATGCGCAGGACGCGGTAGTGACGATAGACGTGGTCGAGCAGATAGCGCTTCAGCTCGAGATGTTCTGCGATCACGGGCTCGCTGAATTTGACTAACGCGCCCGGCGCCGCGCGTACTGCTTCGACGTCCGCCGGGGCGGCGGCGCGCAGCTGGGCGGCGGTGTTCTCGATCAGATCGGTGACGACGTACGCGATCATGCGCCGGATCACTTCGTGGATGAGCCGCCGCCCGTTCAGCGACGGGTAGGCAGCCATGACGATGTCGTACTGCCGGCGGAACAACGGCACTTGTTTCAACTCGTCGACGGTGATGATGCCGGCGCGCAGGCCGTCGTCGAGATCGTGATTGTTGTAAGCGATCTCGTCGGCCAGATTGGAGATCTGCGCCTCGAGCGTCGGCTGCCGGCGCCGGATGAAACGTTCGCCCAGCTCGCCGAGCTTGCGGGCGTTGTTCAACGAACAGTGTTTGAGAATGCCTTCGCGCGTCTCGAACGTGAGATTCAGCCCGGCGAACGCGGCGTAGTGCTCTTCGAGCTCATCCACGACACGCAGCGACTGCAGGTTGTGCTCGAAGCCGCCGTAGTTGCGCATGCAGGCATTCAGCGCATCCTGGCCGGCATGACCGAACGGCGTGTGGCCCAGGTCGTGCGCCAGACAAATGGCTTCGCACAATGTTTCATTGAGCCGCAACGCTCGCGCGAGTGTGCGGGCGATCTGCGCGACTTCGATGGAATGGGTCAGGCGCGTCCGAAACAAATCGCCTTCGTGATTGACGAACACCTGGGTCTTATAAACCAGGCGTCGAAACGCGGTGGAATGCACGATGCGATCGCGATCCCGCTGATACTCACTGCGATAGCGCGGAGCCTCCTCGGGATGCTGACGGCCCTTCGACCGGGAGTCCCAGGAAGCGTAGGGAGCAAGCGGCGAGGGCGGTGTGGTCATGCGGCGGTGTCGAAATGCGTTCGCATGGTGGCGGCGAACGCTTCGCCTGAGTAGTCGCTGACGACATCCGCCTTGCCGAGGCTGCGTAACAACACCAGTCGTAACTTGCCATCGAGCACTTTCTTATCGAGCCCCATCAGCTCACGCGCACGCTCGGCGCCGATGCGCGGCGGCTCGACGGGCAGTTTGAATCGTTTCAGCAGAGCGATCGCACGTTCTTTGTCTGCGCTCGGCAGCCAGCCCAGCCGTTCGGACAAATCCGCCGCCATCACCATGCCGGCCGCGACCGCTTCGCCATGCAACCAGTTGCCGTAGCCCGATGCCGTCTCGATCGCATGACCGAACGTGTGACCCAGATTCAGAATGGCGCGCAGTCCTTGTTCGCGCTCGTCGATACCGACGACTTCGGCTTTGATCTCACAAGAGCGGCGCACCGCGTAAATCACCGCACCATCGACGCGCTTCAACAACGCCTCGGCATTCTCTTCGAGCCACGCGAAGAACGCCGGGTCGTAAATCAAACCGTACTTGACGATTTCAGCGATACCGGCGGCAAACTCACGCTCCGGCAGCGTGTGAAGCGTCGCGGTGTCCGCGATCACACAGCGCGGCTGATGGAACGCGCCGATCATATTCTTCGCGCCAGGATGATTGACGGCGGTCTTACCGCCGACGGACGAATCCACTTGTGACAGCAGCGTCGTCGGCACCTGGATGTAGTCGATGCCGCGTTGATAGCACGCAGCCGCGAAGCCGGCCATGTCGCCGATGACGCCGCCGCCGAGCGCGACGACGGCTGCGTCGCGGTTCATGCGCTCCTTCACCAGCGCATCGATGATCAGCATCATCGTCTCGAAGGTCTTGTATTGCTCGCCGTCGGGCAGCACCACCGAAGCGATGCGCCGATGCTTCAAGGCCGTTTCCAGCGGCCGCAGATACAACGGCGCAATGGTTTCGTTGGTGACGATCAGCAGATTGCGCGCGGCGACGTGCTCGCTCAGCAGCGCGTCGTCCTCGAGCAGATGCGGCCCGATCAGAATGGGATAGCTGCGCTCGCCCAGGGCGATATCGACTCGTTCGTGCGGTTGGTGACTCATGTTACGGACAGCTCCTGCAAACGCTGCACGACTTCGTCGGCGACCGCTCGCACCTGGCGGCCATCGGTGCACACCACGATGGTGGCGATGGACTCGTACAGCGGACCGCGAAAGGTCATCAGCTCGCGCAGCTTGCGCTCGGGATCGGCGGTGTACAGCAGCGGGCGCTGGCGACCGTGCCGGGTGCGCTCCAGCTGCTGATCGACGCTGGTCTGGAGATAGACGACGCGGCCCCGGCCGGCGAGATGCTCGCGATTCAACTCCGACAAGACAGCGCCGCCGCCGGTGGCAACGATCACATCCGTCATCTGAGTGAGTGCGTCGATCACTTCACGCTCGCGATCGCGAAAGCCGGCCTCGCCTTCCTTCTCGAAAATAAAGGGAATGTCGACGCCGCAGCGGTGCTCGATTTCAGCATCGCTGTCATAGAAATGAAGATGCAGCAGGCGCGCAAGCTGCTTGCCCACGGCGGTCTTGCCCGAGCCCATCGGGCCGATCAGGAAGACGTTATTGCCGAGCGCGGGCTTGGTCGGTTCGGAAGTCATGCAAGGCGGGACTATAAACGAAAGAGGCCGCCCGAAGGCGGCCCTACGTTGCTAGTACCACCCTCGGGTACAGGGATGTACCCCGCCGCTTCAGCGGCGGACGAGCGGCAAAAGTCACGCCTTTTGCCGCCTCGTCAGGAGGGTCGTGGCAGGATGCCCGATCCCGACTTAATAAAGACTCGAGCCTTCGCGCAGGATGCGCGGGGTCACGAAGATCAACAGTTCGTCCTTGTTGTCCGTGGTCGTGGTCTGCTTGAACAGGCGGCCGACGACCGGGATGTCGCCCAGGTACGGCACTTTGTTCTCGGCGTCGCGACGCTCGGTTTCCAGGATGCCGCCGAGCACGACGGTCTGGCCGTCGTTGACCAGCACCTGGGTCACGATCTCGCGAGTGTCGATCGAGGGCACGAAACCGCCGGTGGCGCTGGCGACCAGCTGACCGACGCTGTCCTTGGACACGGTGAGGTCGAGGATCACGCGGTTGTCCGGAGTGATCTGCGGCGTCACCTTCAGGCTCAGCACGGCCTTCTTGAACTGGGTGGTCGTGGCACCGCTGGACGAAGATTCCTGGTAGGGAATTTCCACGCCCTGCTCGATGGTGGCTTCACGCTGGTTGGCCGTGATCAGACGGGGCGAGGAGATGATCTCGCCGCGGCCTTCGGCCTGCGCCGCGGACAGCTCCAGGTCGACCAGGTAGTCGGAGTCGATCAGAGCCAGGGCCAGGCGACCGGCCGGGTTGGCGGCCGGCAGGTTCACCAGATAACGATCGGCAGCGTTCTCGGGCAGGATGAAACCGCCGAGCTGGCCGTCGGTGCCGTTGGTCGGCGTGCCGATCGGCGGATCGTCGTCGTTCTCACCCGCGAGCGCCGGGTACGGGCTGATGCCGACGCCGTTCTCGCCGTTCAGCGGGCCGCCGAGCAGGCCGAGGCCGTCCTTGCCGCCCTGATTGAAGGCGACGTTGGC
Organism: Steroidobacter flavus; assembly: GCF_042651805.1. Classification (NCBI taxonomy): domain Bacteria; kingdom Pseudomonadati; phylum Pseudomonadota; class Gammaproteobacteria; order Steroidobacterales; family Steroidobacteraceae; genus Steroidobacter; species Steroidobacter flavus. The sequence goes on from NZ_JBHSDU010000003.1 coordinate 1,914,996, forward strand.
ACCGAAGCGCACGCCCAGGTCGCGGCTGTAGTCGTCGCTCACGATCACGATGCGCGCTTCGATCATCACCTGCTTGACCGGGATGTCGAGCGTCGACACCAGGCGACGGATGTCCGCAAGGCGCTCCGCCGTGTCCTGCAACAGCAGGGTGTTGGTGCGCTCGTCGATCGCGACGCTGCCGCGCTCGGAAATCAGCGAGCCGGCGCCCGACTTGATCAGCGTGGCCAGATCGGCGGCCTTGGCATAGTTCACCTGCAGGTACTCGGTACGCAGCGGCGAGAGCTCCTGAGCTTCCTTACGCGCGGTCAGCAGCTCTTTCTCGCGGGCAGCGATTTCGTTGGCCGGCGCGATGAAGATGACGTTGCCTTCCTGACGCGAGTCGAGGCCCTTGGTACGCATCACCACGTCCAGCGCCTGATCCCACGGCACGTTCTGCAAGCGCAGGGTGACGTTGCCGGCGACCGAGTCGCTGATGACCATGTTCTGGCCGCTCGTGTCAGCGAGCAGCTGGAGCACGGCGCGGGTTTCAATGTCCTGGAAGTTCAGGGTCAAACGCTCGCCGACGTATTCCTTCTTGTCGCGCAGCTCGGGCGGCAGCTTCACGACCGGCTTCACTTCGATCGTGTAGATGTTGTCGGACTGATAAGCGAGCTGCTCGTAGTCGCCGGAAGCGGAGATCACGAGGCGGGCACCGTCGCCGACGCGCAGGGCATCGACCGCGCTCACCGGCGTGGCGAAGTCGACCACGTCCAGACGCTGCAACAGGTTTTCGGGAATCGCGGTCTTGGCGAAGTTCACGACGATCTTGCCGCCTTCCTGGCGCAGGTCGGCGGGCACCTTGGAATCGGTCAGCTCGACGATGATGCGAGCCGAGCCGTCGCCACCGCGACGGAAGTCGATGTTGTTGACGCTGCGAACGCCGGAGACGTTGGTGGCAGCGGCGGGGCGCTGCGTGGCCGCGGCGAAACCGCCGGGCTGGGCGCTCGATTGCAGCGTGCGGCCGGTGCCGGAGGAGGCGAGCGACACCACGATGGTGTTGCCTTGAACGCGGGTCTCGTAGGGAACCAGCGAGTCGACGTTGAGCACCACGCGGGTGCGGCCATTCGCTTCGGCGACGTTGACCGTGTCGAGCACGCCCTGTTTCACGTCCACTCGACGCGAGGTCATCGCGACCGAGGTGGCCGGCAGATCGAGCGCGATGCGCGCCGGATTGTCGACCGTGAAAGTGAGCGGAGTGGGCGCATCCTCGGACAGGCGGAGGGTCAGCTCCACTTTGTTTCCGGCAGTGGCCGTCGCCTGGATGCTTTCCAACCGATTGGTGGACTGCGCCAGTGCAGCCTGGCCGAACCCGGCCAGCGCGGCCAGGGCCAGGACCAGTCTCGCGGCAGACCGTTGCACGCTTGAGAACAACATTCTGTGTTTCTCCCTGAGAATCATTCGTTCAGCGCCAGCGCCGCTGGCCGCTCGATGTATCCGCCGAGGCCGTCGGGGACGATCTCGATGATGGAAATCCGCGTCGGCGTGATGCTGATCACGCGGCCGTCGTTCTGGCCCATGAAATTGCCCGGCAGCACGCGATGAACCAAGCCATCCTTGCCCTGGACCAATCCGTAGTTGTTCCCCTGCAGCTGCAGGGTGCCGACCATGGACATGGTGTCGAGCGGGAACTGTTCGAGGAATTCGCGCGTGCGCTTGCTGTCCGGACGCACGGCGCTGGCCACGTCGTTACGCGCCGGCGCGCTCGGCACGAACGGCGAGCGCATGCTGGAGGCGTTGTACGCGAAACTTTCATATGCCCGGATCTCCGGCAGCGGCTCGATGCGCTCGCCGGGACGGCCCTTGATCTCGCTGACCTGGGCTTGCAGCTTGTCCATGTCTGTCGAGCAGCCGCTCAGCCATACGAGGGCGAGCGCGCCGGTCGCGAGAGTTCGAAGATGCTTGCTGTGTACCGTCATAAGTGACTGCTCTTGGCGTTATCCGTAAGGCGCCGCGTTAATTCGCGCCAGGCGGACGACCCGCCCGTTTCTGGGGTTGCTGGGCAGCCTGCTCCTCGTCGTCGAGGTAACGATATGTCTTGGCGGTGACGTTCAATTGCAGCTGATCGTTGCCACCTTCCTTGTCCTTGCCCGCCGCCGGCGTGATCTCCACGTCGTGCAACGTCACGATGCGCGGCAGCGCCGCGATACCGCTGACGAACGCGCCGATCGCGTGGAAACTCCCGGTGAGCCGCATCTTGATGGGCAACTCGGCATAGAAGTCCTTGTTGATCTGCGCCTCGGGTTGAAACAGCTTCTGATCCAGACCGGCACCGGCACCCTGCTGGGAAATATCGGTCAGCAGGTTGGGCACCTCGGTCTTATCCGGCAGCTTGCGCAACATCGCGCCGAACGAGCGCTCCATTTCGGCGAGCTGCGCCTTGTAGGCATCCAGATTCGCCGCCTTGCGCGCCTTGGTTTCCAGCGTCTGTAACAGCTCGGCTTCCTGTGCGCGGGCCGTGTCGAGCTCGGGCTTCTTGTCCTTCCACGCCAGGAAGTACGACATGAAACCGGCGGCGAGCACGAAGATCAGCGCAATGGCCCCGAGCCGGAATGCCACCGGCCAGCGGCTCGGATCGTTCGGATCCAGATCGCGCAGTTGTTCGACGAACGTGCTCATGACGCACCTCCGGGAACTTTAGGCGCCTTCTTGGAGACCGGCCCCTTCTGGCCCGGTCCGGCTTTCTGTTCCGACGCCGCGGCGGCCACTTGGGGATTTTCCTGGGTCGCGTTCAGCGTGAACTGCGAGCCCGCGTCGCTGGCGCCCTTGGTCTCGAGAATCTGCAGCGCCGGATCTTTCAGCCACTCGGAGCTGTCGATATTGCGCATATAGGAGGCCACGCGCGTGCTCGACTGCGCGATGCCTTTCAACTCGATCTTACGGTCGGTCTGTTTCACTGATGTGAGATAGATGCCGTCGGGCGTGGTGCGGACCAGTTGATCGAACACATGCACGATCTCCGGACGGCTCAGCTCCAGCTGCTCGATCACGGTGATGCGCGCCTGCAAGCGTTTCTTCTGCTCTTCCAGATCCAGGATTTCGGCAATCTGCTTGTCGAGCTCCTTGATCTGGTCGTTCAGATAGGTGTTGCGGGCCATCTGATCGTCGATCGCCGACTGCATCTGCCAGTTGACTACGAAGTACACCAGAACGGCACCCAACAGCGCGGCGACCGCGCCAACCCCGAACTCCTGACGCTTGCGCTTACGTTCCGCCTCACGCCAGGGCAATAAATTAATTCTTGGCATGTCAGTCGAAGCTCCTCAACGCCAGCCCGCACGCTGTCAATAATGCGGTCGCATCTTTCTTGACTGCCTGCGCCTTGGCCTTCTGACTGACCTTCATCTGACCCAGAGGGTCGCCTCGTTGTGATTCGATGCCGACGCGACTTTGGATCATTTCGGCGGCACCGGCGATGTTGGCGCAGCCACCGCAGATCAGAATCTGTTCAGGTTGCTCGCGGCCCGCGCCGGAGGCGAGGAAGAACTGCAGCGAGCGGCTCACTTGCTGGCACATATCGTCGATGAACGGGCCGAGCACTTCAGTCTCGTAATTGCCAGGCAGCCCGCCTTCTTTCTTGGCACGGCCGGCTTCTTCCATGCTAAGGCCGTAGGTGCGCATCACTTCTTCGGTCAGCTGCTGACCGCCGAAGGCGAAGTCGCGGGTGTAGATGACTTTCAGGTCGCGCAACACGCTGAACGTGGTGGAGCTGGCGCCGAAGTCGACCACCGCGATCACGCGGCCGAGGCCGCCATCGGGCATCTGGTGAGTCAGCAGGCGGCAGGCATTCTCGAGCGCGAACGCTTCCACATCGACGATCTTGGCAGTCAGACCGGCCGCGGCGCAGGCGGCGATCCGCTGTTCGACGTTCTCAGAGCGGGTCGCGACCAGCAGCACGTCGAGCATGTCCGGATCCTTCTCCGAAGGTCCGATCACTTCGAAGTCGAAGCTGACTTCTTCCATGGGGAAGGGGATGTACTGGTCGGCCTGCATTTCCACCTGGCCTTCCAGCTCGTTCTCGCCCAGCGTGCGAGGCATCTGGATGACCTTGGTGATGGCGGCATCGCCGCTGATCGCCACGGCCGCTTCCTTGGCCCGCGCACCTGAACGCTTCACGGCGCGCTTGATCGCCTCGCCGACGGCATTGGCGTCGACAATGGCTTTTTCGTTAATTGAATTCGGCGGAGTGGCCTCCGCGGCATAGGACTCCACGCGGTATTGACCGCCGCTCATGCTCAATTCAATGAGCTTGACCGAGGAGGTAGTGATGTCCAGGCCCAGGATGGGTCTGGATTTTGCGGTTAACAGCACGCTGGTTCCCTTTCTTGATCAGACACTTAGGTGACGATCGGAGATCGGACGCGAAACACGGGCGGCAACTATATACAGCCGTGACTTAAGTTGAATGTGAGGAGCCTCACGAAATACCATCGCGGTATTCCCGCAGCAAAAGTGCTGTTTTTGCAGTAGTAAGCACCTGTTAGCCGCATTCATCCGCAGGAGCTGAGGTAGATCAGGGCCTTACCGTCCGGGCGGCGCAGCTCCACCACCCCGGCTCCGCCGTCTTCTGCCGTTATCCCCGAACGCCGTTTGCGGTTTCGCGTCGCGGGCCTCCCGGTGTGAAACCTGAGAGTCGTGTGCAACGATCTTCAGGGTCTGACCTCAAAGTCAGCCTGGAGCGCATTCGGTACTATCGGTCCGGCCTGGATCGATACGCGATGCCGCACCAGATTATGTTCACGGGCTAATATTGCCTAGCAGCTTTTGATATAGCAACTGGCAAAGCAAGGACTTAGGATTTTTAGTTGCCATGCGACGTTACCTCAAATCCCCCCTCCGGCTGATCATTGCAGGCGTGCTCGGGGCGACTGGCGCAGCCGTGCTCGGACTGGCCGGCGCCTATCAGTACCTCCGTCCGGCCCTGCCGGATGTCAGCGCCATCAAGGACATCCGGCTGCAGGTGCCGTTGCGGGTGTTCAGCCGTGACGGGCGGCTCATTGCTCAGTTCGGCGAGCAACGCCGCATCCCGCTGTCCTTCGAGGCCATCCCTCATCAGATGATCAATGCGGTGCTGGCGGCCGAGGACGACAACTTCTTCCAGCACGGCGGCGTCGACTATCCCGGTCTGGCGCGTGCCGTGATCCGGCATCTGTTGTCAGGTAACAAGTCCGAAGGCGGCAGCACGATCACGATGCAGCTGGCGCGCGGCGTGTTCCTGAGTCCTGAGAAGAGCTATCGACGCAAGATGGTGGAGATCTTCACCACCCTGCGGATCGAGCAGGAGCTCTCGAAACAGGAAATCCTCGCGCTGTACATGAACAAGATGTTTCTTGGTCAGCGCGCGTATGGCATCGGAGCCGCGGCGGAGGTTTATTACGGCAAGAGTGTCGATCAACTGACCTTGCCCGAGATCGCGATCATTGCCGGCACATTCCGTCTGCCGTCGCGTGACAATCCGGTGGCGAACGCGGAGTTCGCCCGCCAGCGGCGCGCTTATGTATTGCGCCGAATGCATGAGAAAGAATTCATCACGCAAGCGGAATACGAAGCGGCGTTGAAGTCGCCGGTCGAGTCGAAGCTGCACGGTCCGGCGGTCGAAGTCGAAGCGCCGTATATCGCGGAGATGGTGCGAGCCGACCTGTTCAACCGACTCGGCGCCGATGCGTACACCGCCGGCTACGAAGTCATCACGACGGTCGACAGTCGTTTGCAACATGCGGCGGTGAAAGCATTGCGTGGCGCGTTGCTCGAATACGATCAGCGCCATGGTTATCGCGGTCCCGCCGGACGCGTCACTTTGCCGTCGGGTGCTCGCGAGAAAGAATGGTCGCAGGCACTCGAGGAATATGCGGTGCGCGGCAGTCTCGAACCCGCCGTCGTGATCTCAACGGAAGAAAAAAGCGCGGTCGCTTACTCACGCGGCTCCGGACGAGTCAACTTGGGTTGGACTGGACTGAGCTGGGCGCGCAGCCCGTTGCCCGATGGCAGTGTCGGTCCGCAGCTGCAACGTGCGGCGGATGTCGTCGCGGTCGGCGACATCATCTATATCGCGCAGGAAGTTTCGGGTAACTGGCGCATGGTGCAGGTCCCGGAAGCGCAGGGCGCATTCGTCGCGCTCGATCCGCAAGACGGCGGCATCGCGGCGCTCACCGGCGGCTTCGACTATTTCGCCAGCAACTACAATCGCGCCGTGCAGGCCAAGCGTCAGCCGGGCTCGTCGTTCAAACCTTTCCTATATTCAGCGGCGCTCGATCAAGGCTTCACGCCTGCGAGCATCGTGAACGACGCGCCGCTGGTGATCGAAGACCCGACGCTCGAAGGCAGCTGGCGTCCGCAGAACAATACGCGTGAGTTTCGTGGTCCGATGCGGCTGCGAGAGGCGCTGGTCCGTTCGCGCAATCTGGTCTCGATCCGCGTGATGAATGCATTGGGACCTGCATACGCGACGCAGTTCATCGAGCGCTTTGGTTTTCCGGAAAACACCTTGCCGCGCAATTTGTCGCTGGCGCTGGGCACCGCCCAGGTGTCGCCGTTGGAGATGGCGAGCGCGTACTCGGTGTTTGCTAACGGCGGCTTCCGTGTCGAGCCGTATTTCATTCAGCGCATCGTCGACTCCAACGGCAAAATCGAGTTCGAAGCGCAACCGAAGTTCGCTTGTGTCGACTGCGTGCAGCCAACGCCGCCCGCCGGCGAGACAGAAGGAGGCGTGACCAATCTGATCGATGCGCCGATCACCACCGCTACCAACGACGAGACACGCTGGGGCGGTCGCACTTATCTGCAGGAGAAGTCGCTGGCGCCGCAGGTTCTCTCGCCGCAGAACGACTATTTGATCACCGACATGATGGCGGACGTCGTCAAGCGCGGCACCGCGGTGCGCGCGTTGCAGTTGAAGCGCTCTGACCTTGCCGGCAAGACCGGCACCACCAACGATCGTCGCGACGCCTGGTTCTGCGGCTTCAACAGCTCGCTGGTCGGCACGGCGTGGGTGGGCTTCGATCAGGAACGTTCGCTCGGCCCCGGCGAAGAAGGCAGCCGCACGGCGCTGCCGATGTGGATCTACTTCATGGCCGAAGCGTTGAAGGGTGTGCCCGAACAAAAACGCACCCCGCCGCCGGGACTGGTGTCCATGCGGATCTCGGCGGATACCGGCCTGGCCGCACGGCCCGGCGATCCGAGCGCTATTTTCGAGACATTCATGGCAGGCCATCTGCCGCCGCAGGCCGAAGTCGACTCGGCGCTGCCTGGCGATGACGAAGAAGAGAAAAAGGACGACTCGCTGTTCTGAAGCGGCGGGTCGGTGCTGATTACGGGAACGAAGATGAGCAAACGAAGTAATCCACGCGCAGAGCAGCTGCGCATGGCCTTGGCGCAGGAGGCGGCCCGCATCATGTCCGAGCAGGGCATCGATGATTACGGCCTGGCCAAGCGGAAGGCAGCTGAGCGCCTCGGCGCGACCGACATCGCGGTGCTGCCGAAGAACACCGAGATCGAAGCCGCACTGGCCGCGCATCATCGTCTGTTCGAAGGTGACAAGCATTCGACCGCGCTGAGCGCGTTACGCCGCACGGCGCTGCAGGCGATGAAGTTGCTGGACAGCTTTCAGCCGCGCTTAGTCGGGCCCGTGTTAAGCGGCACGGCGTCGGCGCACTCGGAAGTGAATCTGCATTTGTTCGCGGACAGCCCGGAGCGGGTGACGCTGCATCTGATGGACAAGAACATTCCGCATCACCTGGCCGAGCGCCGGCTGCGTTACGAGCCCAATCGACTGGTAGCGTATCCGGTGGTGCAATTCGTGGCGGGAGATCGGGAAATCGACGCGGTCGTGTTTCCCATCGACGGCATTCGCCAGTCGCCGGCCAGCCCGGTGGACGGCCGGCCGATGCGCCGCGCGGACGCGGCGGAGTTGGAATCGTTACTCGAATCGGAGAGCAGCGACTATTAACCTCGCTGCTCCCTCGAAGCCAATTTAACGCTTCTCGATTTCGACGTACTGACGCGTCGCAGGTCCAGTGTACAGCTGGCGCGGACGGCTGATCTTCATCGCCGGATCGGCGATCATTTCCTGCCAGTGCGCCACCCAGCCGACGGTGCGAGCGATCGCGAACATCACCGTGAACATCGACTGCGGAATGCCGATCGCGCTGTAGATGATGCCGGAATAGAAATCCACGTTCGGATACAGCTTGCGCTCGACGAAATACTCGTCCTTCAACGCGATCTCTTCCAGCTTCAGCGCCAGCTCGAACAGCGGATTGTCGGACTTGCCGAGCTTCGCCAGCACCTTGTGCGCCATGGCGCGGATGATGGTCGCGCGCGGGTCGAAGTTCTTGTAGACGCGGTGGCCGAAGCCCATCAGCTTGAAGTTGTCGTTCTTGTCCTTGGCCTTGGCGAGGAACTTCGGCACGTTGTCGACGGTGCCGATCTGCTCGAGCATCGCCAGCACCGCTTCGTTCGCGCCGCCGTGAGCCGGGCCCCACAGCGCCGAGATGCCCGAAGAAATCGCGGCATACGGATTCGTGCCGGTGCTGCCGGCGAGACGCACGGTCGAGGTGCTCGCGTTCTGCTCGTGATCGGCGTGGAGGATGAACAGCAGATCCAGCGCCTGCGCCTGCACCGGATCGATGTTGTACTGCTCGCACGGCACGGCGAAGAACATGTGCAACAGATTCGAGCAGTAGTCGAGATCGTTGCGCGGGTACATGAAAGGCTGACCGAGCGCGTGCTTGTAGGCAGCGGCGGCGATCGTCGGAATCTTCGCGATGATGCGATGAGCGAAAATCTCCCGGTGGCGCGGGTTATTGATGTCCATCGAGTCGTGATAGAACGCCGCCATCGACGCCACCACGCCCGACAACATCGCCATCGGATGCGCGTTGTACTGGAAGCCGTTGAAGAATCGCAGCAGCGATTCATTGATCATCGTGTGGTACTGGACCGCGTGCGTGAATTCGGCAAGCTGCTCGGTGGTCGGCAATTCACCGTTGATCAGCAGGTACGACACTTCGAGAAAATTGCTCTTCTCGGCCAGCTGCTCGATCGGGTAGCCCCGATACATGAGCACGCCTTCGTCGCCATCGATGAAAGTAATTTTACTTTCGCACGACGCCGTGGCCATGAAGCCCGGGTCGAAAGTAAACAGGCCGTGGTCCTTGGCAAGGCTGCCGATGCTCAATACATCGGGTCCGAGCGTGCCGCTCTTCACGTCGGCGAGCGACTTCTTGCCGGTCGCCAGGTTGGTCAGTTCAAACTTCTTCTCGGCCATGGGGCTAATTCCGCAAACAGATGCCACAGGGGAAGCCTGACCGGGCGCTTCGGTGAGGGAGCATCTGGCCAAGCCGTGGAAAACGATCGAGCCCGTCCCTAGGCCTGCGATCGTCGCGGCTTTTTGCAAGCGCAAAAATCGGAGGCGCAGACTTACACGTCGTCGCCAGCGAATCAAGCATGGAGATCGGCGATGAGCATTAGTAATTCGCATCGCTGCGATTGCGACGCTATACCGTGAAGTAAGTCCGCCGTTGTCTATTAGGCGGACTTATGTTCCCTTCGGCGAGATTAATCTGCTCGCACTCGCGGAGGGGAAAACTCCGATTTATTGGACGATCTTGATCAGCTGACCGGGCTGCGGCTCTTTGTTCGGGTACAGATCGTTGAGCAGCCGCAATTGCTGTTCGGCGTACGTCGGCAACGGTGAAGTTTTCGCAAGGTCGGCGATGCGCGTGGTTTCCGTGGCGCGGATCGTCTTGATCTTGTACGGCTCGGCCAGTGCGAATTCGTTCTGCTTCAAACGACGGAAGGTTTTCACCGTCGACATGAACAGCGGGTCGGCCTTCGGCGTGCCGCTCGAGCCCTTGGTGGCACCCGCGAAAATGTAGGCGAGATTGTTGTGGTAGAGGACCACATAGCGGGCCGGCATCAAGCCGAACGGCGTATTCGCCGCCCGCACCACCGCCGTGTAACCCTGCAAACCGTTCACTTCGATCGCCTCGGACTGCGCGGCGCTGGAACGCGCCAGCAGACGTGAAAGAAATTCACGCGGGCCGGTGTTCGGCGGCGGCGCCTGGGTCTGCATTTGCAGAACGCTATCTTTCTGCGGTGAGAGCGCGACCAGGCGGTCCGCCTGATTTTCGACCGTCCAGCCGCTCGGGAAGGCCATCGTCAGTCCCAGGTCGGCGTGATAGAACCGATTGCCTTTGAGCACGCCCTGCGAGCGGCTCGGTCCCATCGGCAGACCTTCGATGGCTTTCAGATATTTGTCGCGCCCCGGATCGAGGTTGTCGGTCGGACCGCCCTTGAGCGTTTCGGCGGCCTTCACCACTTCAGTAAGACGCTCGTCGTTATCCGGGTGAGTGGCGAACACGCCGTGATACACACGCGGCTCACGCTTCTCCTCGCGAGCGCGTGCGATCTCGAACATCTCCTGGTTCTTCAACAGCCGCACCACGTCGATCATGCTGGTGGGCGCGAAGCCGACGTTCTTCAGATATTTCGCGCCGAGGCGATCGGCTTCGAGCTCCTGGTCGCGACCGTAGCCGCTGACCAGCGCCGCGCCGGCATAGTTGGCGAGACCGGCCAGGTCGGCGCTGCCGGTGAACAAACCGACCGCGGCGGCACCGATATTCGACAGCGTCGACTTACTCTGCTGCCGCACCGGATGGCGGGCGCTGACGTGGCCGATTTCATGACCCAGCACGGCCGCGAGCTCCGCTTCCGAGTTGAGGTAATTCATGATGCCGCGAGTGATGTAAACGTAACCACCGCCAGTGGTGAACGCGTTGATGTCCTCGCTATCGAGCACCATGAAGTGATATTCGAGCTCGGGGCGATCGCTGGCCTTGGCGGTGCGCTGGCCCACCTCGTTCACGTAGACCTGCAGCTGCTGGTCGTCATAAGGACCGCCGAACTGCTGCATGATCATCGGATGAACTTCTTTGGAGCGCTTGATCTCGCCAGCTTCGCTCTGGAACACCAGATCGGGCCGGCCGGTCACGGGATTGGAAGCGCAGCCGCTCAATAAAGCCGCGGGCCCGGCCAAGGCGGCAAGTAACAGCACGGCACGAACAGAGTTTTTCAGCGGCATGGCGGCGTCCGACTCGCAACGGCTGGGATAGCCATTGCACTCCATAGCTCTATGTCGATGCAAATCGTCGCGAGTTCCCTGACCGGATTCCCTAGTTACGGTAACAGGACTGCGAACGACAAAAGGGCGCCCCGGCAAACCGGAGCGCCCCTTGGATGTAGAGCCCGCCTGCTGAACGCGTGCTTAACGCCCGCCGGTTCAGCCAGCTCGCGAGTCTTAGCGAGCGTACTTCTTGCGGAACTTGTCCACACGACCGCCGGTATCGACGATCTTCTGCTTACCCGTGTAGAACGGATGGCAGGCGGAGCAGACTTCGATCTGCAGGTCATGGCCCAACGTGGAGCGGGTAACGAAGGAGTTACCGCAGCCGCAGACCACGTTGATCTCTTTGTACTCTGGATGGATACCGTCTTTCATGGCGCTGTATCTGGGGTCGGACTGGGCCGAAAAAAGGGGCGCAGTGTAGCGGCCGGTGGTCACCCCCGCAAGAAAAAAACTTCTCGCTCGATGGGGGCAAATGGATTCGTAGGTACTTGACGGCGGTTATCCACAAAGTCTGTGGATAAGTGTGTGGATGACTGCTCGCGACAGCGACCTCGAACCTTGCAGAAATGTGACGCTGTCAAATTGCTCACTTTTTCACCAGGGTATTTCCCCTTGCGCGATCAATGGGTTACGAAGCCCTGCTGATATATCGCATTTGATTTTGTCATCAACGTGGGGCGCGGACGACAACGGTTCACACGTGTGCATAACCCCTTCGTGTGCGGCGCTAAGGGATCGGTTTTCAAAGAAAATTTTGTGGGACAGTTCACACGCGAACGGCACGGTGGAGGGAACTTTTCGTTCCCCCGCCACGCACGGATTCGCCTGACACTCAGCTGTCGGAGCGCTCGGGGAGGAACAGCTCCTGCAGATCGTTGAGGAAGCGCTGACCGTCCGGGGTCGCGCGCCAGCGCCGATGCGCATCGTGCTCGAGCAACCCTTTCCGCTCGGCCTCCGCAATGGGGGCGTCGAGGGTCGAGAACAACAGGCCGGTGCGTGATTCGAACGCCGGCTCCTCGAAGCCCTCGATGAGTCGCAAGCCGTTCAGCATGAACTCGAACGGCAAATCCTCGACCGGCACGACGCGTCGTTCGCTCACGCGCAGATCTGCGGCGCGAGACAGATACTCGCGAGGTTGCTTCACCCGAGTCGTCCGCACGATCGCCGCGCCTTCATCCAGACGCGTCAGCTTGCCGTGCGCGCCGGCGCCGATGCCGATGTAGTCGCCGAATTGCCAGTAATTCAAATTGTGGCGGCTTCTGCGACCCGCTCGCGCGTAAGCCGAAACTTCGTATTGCTCGAAGCCGCGCGTCGCCAGCAGCTCCTGAGAGTCGATCTGCATCTGCCAGCAGTCGTCGGGCTCGGGCAGCGCCGGCGGCCGGTGATAGAACACGGTGCCGGGCTCCAGCGTCAGCTGGTACTGCGACAGGTGGGCGGGCTGCAGCGCCAGCGCGCTTTCGAGATCCTGGCGCGCTTGCGCCACGCTCTGCGCCGGCAAGCCATACATCAGATCCAGATTGAAATTATCGAGCCCGGCCTGGCGCAGCTCGTCCACCGCCCGCCCGATGTCGCCCGCGCCGTGAATGCGCCCGAGCAACTTCAACTGTTCTTCGTTGAAAGTTTGAGCGCCTAGCGAGACTCGATTCACGCCAGCATCGCGGTAACCCGAGAAGCGGCCGTGCTCAATCGTGCCGGGATTCGCTTCGAGCGTGATCTCGATACTCGGATCGAAGGGAATGTGTCGGCGCACCCCTTCCAGCAGTCGGCCAATCTGATCGGGAGCGAACAGGCTCGGCGTGCCGCCGCCGAAGAAAATCGAGGTGAGCGCGCGGCCTTGCGCCGCCGACGCATCGTTCTGCAGATCTTCGAGCAACGCGTCGATGTATTGAGCCTGCGGCACCAACTCTGGCGCCGTGTGCGAGTTGAAGTCGCAGTACGGACACTTGCGCACACACCAAGGCATGTGGACGTAGAGAGAGAGCGGCGGCAGAGCAAGGGACACGACTATCCAGTTACCACGGCAATGTAACGAAGCCACTTGGGTACAAGGACGTACCCCGCCGCTGCAAGCGGCGAGCGAGGGTCGTGGCAGGATGCCCGATCCCGAGTTTCAAAGTGACTCGCGCAGTTGTGCAACCAGGCCACGCAGGGCCTTGCCACGATGGCTGAGCTGATTCTTCTCCGCCGCGGGCAGCTCCGCCACTGTCATCGATCGATCGGCGAGCTCGAAAATCGGGTCGTAGCCGAAACCGCCGGTACCGCGACGATCGTTGGTGATTCGACCTTCCCAACTCGCCTGACAGATCAACGGCGACGGATCGCGCGGCGAGCGCATGTATACGAGCGCGCACTGATAGCGAGCCGTGCGCTGTGCAGGCGATTTGCCCTCGAGCGCGACGAGCAACTTGCGCAAGTTGTCTTCGTCGGTCGCGCCTTCGCCGGCATAGCGCGCGGAGTAGATGCCGGGCGCGCCCTCGAGCGCATCGACTTCCAGTCCCGAATCGTCGGCGATCGCCGGCAAACCGGACGCCTGGGCGGCGTGCCGGGCTTTCAAAATCGCGTTCTCGACAAACGTCAGGCCGGTTTCCTCGACACTGATCGACGTGAACTGCGACTGCGGCAGAACATCGAACGCCGGCGGCGGCAACAGCTCGCGCAGCTCCTTCAATTTGCCGGCATTGCCGGTAGCGATCACCAGACGCATGAGCCGATCAATCCTCGTTCAGCGCTTCGAGCTGGCGAGCGAGCAACTGACTGCAGCCGTTCGCGGCCAGATTCAACAGCGCATCGAGCTCTTCGCGCCGGAAGGCGTGACCTTCGGCCGTGCCTTGCACTTCGATGAAGCCGCCGCCGTTGTTCATGACGATGTTCATGTCAGTCTCGGCTTCGGAGTCTTCGGCGTAATCGAGATCCAGCACCGGTTGTCCCGACCAGATACCGACGGAGACCGCCGCCACCTGGCCATGAATCGGGCTGTCGCGCAGCGTGCCCTTGCGCACCAGTGAATTCACGGCATCGACCAAGGCCACATAGGCACCGGTAATCGAAGCCGTTCGCGTACCGCCGTCCGCTTGCAGGACGTCGCAGTCGATGGTGATCGTGCGCTCGCCGAGCGCCTTCGTGTCGACCACGGCACGCAGCGCTCGACCGATCAAGCGCTGGATTTCCAGCGTGCGGCCGCCCTGTTTGCCCGACGCGGCTTCTCGCTTGTTACGAGTGTGAGTGGCGCGCGGAAGCATGCCGTATTCCGCGGTCACCCACCCTTTGCCCGAATTGCGCAGGAAGGACGGGATGGTTTCTTCGACGCTCGCGGTACACAGCACGCGCGTCTCGCCGCACTCGATCAACACCGAGCCTTCGGCGTGACGGGTGAAACGACGCGTAATGCGGATCGGCCGCAGCTCATCGGGAGCGCGGCCACTAGGTCTGGATTTCATGGGTAAACCTTAATAGAAACTCGGCGACGGTGCCTTATCTCAAGCAGCCGTCCCTGGAACCACGGCCAGCCGTTACATCCGTGTACCGGCGTTCGCGCGGTTCGAAGCGACGTTAAGTCGCTTCGAAAAGGCATCCGCGCTCACCCGAGATAGCGCATGACCGCAGCGGTGGAATTATCGCTGAAAGGCGACGAAGCCTGAACCGCGCGGCGGCCCAGGGCTTCCAGCCAGGCTCGCAGCTGCTGCGTGTCGTCGCGGAAAAACGCGGCGATGTCCGTATCGCGCAAGTTGGCCCAAATGCCGTCGGTGCAAAGCAGAAGCACATCGCCGGACTGCAGCGTGTGCCGCCCGCTGATGGTCATTTCGGGAATCGCCGGATCGCCGCCGAGGCAGCATTCGACGAAGTTGCGCATCGGGTGATTCGGCAATTCTTCCTCGGTGATCTTGCCTTCGCGCAACAACAGCTCGACGTGGCTGTGATCCCGGGTCCGCGACACCAGCTTGCCGTGGCGAATGTGATAGATGCGGCTGTCGCCGACATGCGCCCAGTAGGCTGCACCTTCCTGGACCAGACACACGGCAATGGTCGCGCGCGGTCGCGCATCGATGCTCTGACCGTTGCCCAGGCGGGCCACGTCATCATGCGCACGACTCAGCGACAAATGCAGGAAGCCGATGGGGTCGAACATCGGCAGGGACGTTTGCTGGAAGGAATCGATCAGGCTCTTGAGCGCCGTATCGGCGGCGCGGCTGCCATCGGAATGGCCGCCCATACCATCAATGACCACGAGCAGCGCGGCCTTTTCGGTGGCGGCGACAGTTACTCGGTCCTGGTTGTCCTCACGATCACCGATCAGACTTAAATCTGCATGCTCGATCCGCAAGCGCGGGCTCCGGCCGGACGGCTCTTCTGCTGTTACACTTGCCCCTTTCCAAGGCGTCGCTTTATAGCATCGCGTCAGGCACCGTGTAAGAAGCGTTTGCCTTAATCTTTCCTACGGCACGAAATAAATGATCCGCAGCATGACAGGTTTCGCCCGGCGCGAGCGCCAGGGCCCATGGGGTACGCTGGTGTGCGAGGTGCGCACCGTGAACCATCGTTACCTCGAAACCTCGTTGCGTCTGCCCGAAGAGCTGAAGGCGCTGGACAACGACGTGCGCCAGGCTGTCGCGGCGGCACTACGCCGGGGCAAGGTGGACGCCAACCTGTATTTGAAGTCGGCCGCCGGCACGCAGCGCTCGCTGGAGCTGGATCCGCAGCTGCTGGAAGAACTGATTGCCCGCGTCGACCAGGTGCGCGGTCAGCTGAAGTATCCCTCGCCCGTCAGCCCGCTCGATCTGTTGCGCTGGCCCGGCGTGGTGCGCGAGGCCGAGGTGGACATCAAGCCCGTGCTCGCGGCCGCGTTGGAACTGGTCCAGGAAGCGCTGAACGAGTTGAACGAGACACGGCTGCGCGAAGGGCAACGCATTCGTGAGTTGCTGCTGGCCCGGTGTACAACCATGCGCACGCAAGTCCAGGCCGTCCGCCTGCGCTTGCCCGAAGTCTCGCGACGCATGCGTGAACGCATCGTCGAGCGCATTGCGCAGCTCGGCACGACGCCGGATCCGGAGCGCCTGGAGCAGGAGCTGGTGCTGTATGCACACAAGATGGATGTGGACGAGGAGCTGGATCGCCTGGGTGCGCATCTGGAAGAGGTGACATCGGTGCTCAGCTCCGCTGAGCCTGCCGGTCGCCGCCTCGACTTCCTGATGCAGGAGCTGAACCGCGAAGCCAACACGCTTTCCTCGAAGTCTCAGGACAGCGAGACCACGCGCGCGGCGGTAGATATGAAAGTCGCGATCGAGCAGATGCGCGAACAAGTACAGAACGTGGAATGAGCGAAGTGTCGGTGACCCGGGGAAAATTATTTGTGATCGCCGCGCCCTCGGGCGCGGGCAAGACGACGCTGGTGCGCGCATTGATGGCGCGCGTGCCGTCGCTGAAGTTTTCGATTTCCTATACGACTCGCAAGCCGCGGCCCAACGAACAGCACGGCCGCGATTATTTCTTCGTCGATCACGCTGAGTTCGAGCGCATGGTGAATGCCGGCGAGTTCCTCGAGCACGCACGCGTGTTCGACAATTACTACGGCACGTCGAAGCCCCAAGTCGAAAGCATGCTCCGCGAGGGCGAGAACGTGCTGCTCGAAATCGACTGGCAGGGTGCGCAACAGATTCGTCGCGCCATGCCCGAATGTCAGTCCATCTTCATCCTGCCGCCGTCACGCGAGGCGCTGGAGCAGCGTCTGCGCGGCCGCCAGACCGACAACGACGAAGTGATCGCGCGCCGCCTGCGCGACTCCATCGCCGACATGTCGCATTGGAACGAATTCGATTATGTCGTCGTTAACGATGACTTCGAGCGCGCCACCACGGATCTTGAAACCATCATCGCCGGTATTGGCGAAGCGCTCAGACGCGACCGCCCTGAGCTACAAACGTTGATCCGTCGCCTGCTGGGTTAACCCCGTCGATATTTTTTTCGGACGCGGTCGGACGCTGAACTTGCCGTGGCGGCAACAGACAAAGCATCTGACTGCCGCGGATGAGCGGCTTCATCAAGGAACAAGCATCATGAAACTCAGAACCCTTCAGCTCACCACCGCCGCTGCCTGCGCGTTGATGGTGTCCGGCTGGGCCGCCGGCGCGGAAGCCGAGCGTCCGCGCACTGTCAGTGTCACCGGTCAAGGCGAAATTCAGGCCGAGCCGGATCGTGCGCTGGTGACGCTGGGCGTCGAATCGCGCAAGCCGAAGATGGAAGACGCGCGCAACGAAGTCGCGAAGACGGTCGACGCCGTGCTGAAACTGACGCGCGATTTGAAGATCGATCAGAAGTACGTGCGCACTACGCGTGTGAACGTTCAGCCTGAGTACAA
Organism: Steroidobacter flavus; assembly: GCF_042651805.1. NCBI lineage: Bacteria > Pseudomonadati > Pseudomonadota > Gammaproteobacteria > Steroidobacterales > Steroidobacteraceae > Steroidobacter > Steroidobacter flavus. The sequence continues at coordinate 1,932,509 of NZ_JBHSDU010000003.1, forward strand.
CTGGGACAACAACGCCAAGGAGCGCAACCTGATCGGTTACTTCGTGTCGCGTCAGGTCGAAATCGAGCTGCGCGATCTGGACAAGCTCGGTCAGCTGATGGAGAAGTCGTTCGACCTCGGTGTGAACTCGGTGGGCGATCCGCGCCTGGACTCGACCAAGCGTCGCGATCTGGAACGCGAAGCCCTCGCGAAGGCCGTGGCTGACGCGAAGCTGAATGCCGAAGCGGTGGCGAAGGCCGCCGGTGCCCGCCTGGGTGCGCCGCGCACGATCTCCGCCAGCTCCGGCTACTCGCCGCCGCCGATGCCGATGATGAAAGCCAACATGGCTCGCGCTGAAATGGCCTCGGATGCGGCCGGCTCGTATCAGAGCGGTCAGATGGGATTCAACGGCACGGTGCAGGTCGAGTACGATCTGATTCCCAACACCACGCCGTAACCCCACGCGTTACGGAGGCAGCAATTCACATGAATCGCGGCTTTCACGGAACGACCCTACGCAGCGCTGCCTTCACGGCGGCGCTGTTCTTGATTCAAAGCTCGGCGCTCGCTATCGAAAAGCCGAAGCAGGCGCCGCCTCCCGAAGCACCGCCGGAAGCGCCCGCCATCACCGTCGCGCCGACCGACGAAACTCAATTCCAGCAAACGTTACAGCGGGTCTCCACGTTTCGTGAGTTTCGTGGCTTGAAGATCAACGAAGAGGTGATCGACCAGCTCTCGCGCGGTGAAGCCGATAAAGCAGTCGCGTCGTTGAGCACGCTGGCGGCGCAGGGCGATCGGGATGCAAACATCGCACTCGTGCGCATCCAGCACTGGTGCAATTCCGTTTCTCAATCGCGCCAGCAGGATTGGCAGGCCCAGCTGCCGCAGGTCGCGAAACAATTTCCGCCGGAGCGGGCCGGTCGAGTCGCCGGTGTGCTCAAGGCTGACGCTGAATTCAGTCCGCGCGCCAGACAAGGTTGCAGTCAGGCTCGGTTCGATTTCGGTGGCATTGAAGCGCGCTTGCGCGCGGCTGCCGATGCAGGCGATCCAGCAAGTGCGACGGAACTGGCGCCGTTCGTTCGCGATCCGGCGAAGCGCGAGGCTTTGTTACAGTCCGCGATCAGTAAGAATTACGCACCTGCAATGTATGCAGCGGCGAGCAATCTGCTGATGGCTGTTCAACGCGGCGAGACCACCGAGAACGTCAGCAAGATTCGCGATCTGCTCAAAGTCGCGGGTCGCACCATGCCCAAAGCGAAGTTAGACCTGGCGAACTGCATGGCACTGGGCTGCGATGGTCACCCGGCCGATGCGCGTACCGCGCTCGCATTCGGTACCGACGCCGCACGCGACGGTGAGCCGACCGCTTTCCTGTCCATGGCGCGCATGCCCTGGGGCCGCCAGATGCCACGCGTGCAATTGCTGGCGTGGCAATACTTCGGGGATCAGCTGAATGAAGCCGGCTGCATGGGCGACGCTTATATCGTCACGTCGCTAGGCTTCGCGCAGAGCATTCCGATGCTGGAAAAAGGCCAGCCCACGCAGGTGCTGGATGCGGCGAAGTCGCAGGCCGAAACCTTGTGGAAAGATAACGGCGAGCGCGCGAAGAAAGAGAACGGCTGTCGCTAGCTAGCTCAAGCCGCGACGCGATCGACCAGTAGCACGGTGCCGTCCACGCCCGTGACGCGAGCCTTCGCGCCGGGCGGCAGATTCGGCCCGCGAATCGACCAATCCCGATTGCCAAGGCGAATGCGGCCCGCGCCGTTCTGCAACCCCTGCTCCAACACCACCACCTGACCAATGTGACTATGGCCGGAGCGATGGCTGGCGAGCGGGCTGTTCAACTCGCGCTGCTTCTGGACATATTGTCTCCAGAAGTAGAAGCCGAACACCGTGGTGGCAAAGAGGGCGAACCAGATCATGGAACGTGCAAACAGTTAAATGACAGTGGAAGACTAGCAGCAAGCCCTAGGGGAAACGACGAATGAGATCACAGCTACGCTGTGCTCTCGCTCAAAACATCGACCCGGGACAAACGGAACTTTACGGAATAGCAGGCGCCATCGCCATGCCCCATCCAAGACTTGTGAAACGACTTCGAGTTCCGTAGCAAAAGCGCGAAATCAGCCCGCCCGCTGTGAGGGAACGCCTTGGCGGCGCTTCAGATGAACCAGCAAAAGTGAAATCGCCGCTGGAGTAATGCCGGGAATCCGCGCTGCGCGACCGACCGTTTCCGGCCGTGCTTCCTGCAAGCGCTGACGAACTTCCATGGACAAGCCACGCACCTGCGCGTAGTCGATGTTGTCCGGCAAGCGTGTGTCTTCATGACGCCGCTGCCGCTCGATCTCATCCTGCTGTCGATCGATATAGCCGGTGTACTTGGCCTGCACTTCGACTTGCAGCTGGACTTGTTCAGCGAGCCGCTCATCGACGTCGAGCGCGTTCATCCACTCCGGCTTGCCGACCTGCTCGATCGACGTGAGCGATTCGTACGACACTTCCGGCCGTCGCAACAAATCGAAACCGTGAGCCTCGCGAGCCAGCGTCGTGCCGAGCAGTTCGATCGAACGCTCTTCGGTGAGGTGCTGCGGTCGGACGATCGCCTTGTCCAGTCGCGCCACTTCAGCGTCGATCGCTGCGCGCTTGGTGTTGAAGAATGCCCAACGCTCATCGTTCACCAGGCCGAGCTCGCGGCCCTTCTCGGTCAAGCGCAGATCCGCGTTGTCTTCACGCAGCAGCAGTCGATATTCGGCGCGGCTGGTGAACATGCGATAAGGCTCGCTGGTGCCGCGAGTGATCAAGTCGTCGACGAGCACACCGATGTAAGCCTCGTCGCGACGCGGCGTCCACGCCTCGCGCTCCTGTGTCAGCAGCGCAGCGTTCAGGCCCGCGAGCAAGCCTTGAGCGGCGGCCTCTTCGTAACCCGTCGTGCCATTGATCTGACCGGCGAAAAACAGACCGCCGATGAACTTCGTTTCCAGGCTGTAACGCAAATCGCGCGGATCGAAGTAGTCGTACTCGATCGCGTAGCCCGGCCGCGTGATGTGCGCGTTCTCGAAACCTTTGATCGAGCGCACCAGGTCCAGCTGCACGTCGAACGGCAGGCTGGTGGAAATACCGTTGGGATAAATCTCGTGCGTCGTCAGTCCTTCCGGCTCGATGAAGATCTGATGCGACGTCTTGTCGGCGAAGCGATGGATCTTGTCTTCCACCGACGGGCAATAGCGCGGCCCGACGCCTTCGATGACGCCGGTATACATGGGCGAACGATCGCAGCCCGCGCGAATGATGTCGTGCGTGCGCTCGTTGGTCGCGGTGATGTGGCAATTCACCTGGCGAGGATGATCGCTACGACGGCCGAGATATGAAAACACCGGCGCCGGCTCATCGCCCGGCTGCACCAGCAGGCCTTCATAGTTGATCGTGCGGCCGTCGATTCGTGGCGGCGTGCCAGTCTTCAAACGACCGACGCGGAACGGCAGTGCACGCAAGCGTTCGGCGAGACGATTCGACGGCGGATCACCCGCGCGACCGCCCTGATAATTGGTGAGCCCGACGTGAATTTTTCCCGCCAGGAACGTGCCCACCGTGAGCACCACGGCCCGCGCACGAAACTCGATGCCGGTCTGAGTCACAACGCCTTGCACGCGCTCGTGCTCGACCACGAGGTCGGCAACTTCCTGCTGAAAGAGCGTCAGGTTCGGCTGGTTCTCCAGCATGAAACGGACCGCCGCCTTGTACAGCACGCGATCGGCCTGAGCTCGGGTGGCACGAACCGCCGGGCCCTTGCTGGCATTCAAAGTCCGAAACTGAATTCCGCCACGATCCGCGGCCTGCGCCATGGCGCCGCCCAGCGCATCGATTTCCTTCACCAGATGGCCTTTGCCAATGCCGCCGATAGCGGGATTGCAGCTCATCTGCCCGAGCGTCTCGATGCTCTGCGTGAGCAACAGCGTGCGCGCACCCATCCGGGCCGAGGCCAGAGCCGCCTCGGTGCCGGCGTGACCGCCGCCTACCACGATGACATCGAACTCTTGCGGAAAGCGCATGGGAGTGCTGCGCACCGCAGCCTGGGGAAAAGGGCGGCCATTTTAAGCGAGGGCTCGGGCATCCTGCCACGACCCTCGCGCGATTCGGTAAAAGGCGTGACTTTTACCTCTCGCCGCCGCCTATGGCGGCGGGGTACATCCATGTACCCAGCACTTATTTGCCTTATCTCAGTTCGTGGGATGCCTTACGCGCCTGAGCAGCGACAGGGCCATTCCGACCAGCAGCGCCACGCCGATCACCAGTACCCCCCACAAAACAACTACTTTGGCCGGCGTCTTCTTGGGCAGGGGTTTCAGGGCATCGGCGCCGCCCAGCGGCACCATCGGGTCCACAAAGCCCTGTTCGACCATCCGCTCGCGGTCGGCGGCACTCATGTTGGCCAGCAGTCCGTCGCAAACGGCCGGTTGAGCCGGCTCCGCCCGACGGCTGCCGAAGGCGACCGTGAACGGGCCCGGCCCCTGCGCCAGGAACCGCAGCTTGGCCGGCCGATAACCCAGCTCGAGCGTGCTGTCCTGATACACCTGGGGATCTTTCAGGATCTGCAGGCGCCAATATCGATCGCTGGCCGCTTGGAACTGCGCCGGCGGGCTCTCCCGCCGGACCGTGTCCGAGACGATGACATAACTTTCGCCGCTCCAGCGGCTGCGCCACTGCGACTCTTCATCCGGCCGGCTCTGCAAATTCACGCTGACCGTGCTGTTCTCCTGCGCCAGACGTACGCGTGCATAGGTGACGGGCGCCACGTGCTGAGAGTCGAAGTACAAAACATCGGCTTCCTTCGATTCCACGTGGGTCGCGTTGAACCACATGGGCTCGATCTCTTCCGCCTCGGCCACCTCTTCAGCCGTCACCGAGTTGAGAACCAGCGGCGGACCGCTGTCGACCCGTTGCACGCGCAGATACTGGTATTCGCGAGTCGGCAACACGATGCGTTCACGACGCAACTCCTGTCCGTCCTGCTGCGCAAGTAACAGCGTGGTGATGTGCACGACGGTTTGCCATTGATCCAGATCGTCGCTGGCCTCGATACGAACCTTCACTTCCGAAACACCGTCCGGGGTGCTCCAGTCGAAACGAATGGCGCGTAACTGCTGCCTGTCGCGAGCATCGATGATGTGGATCAAGCCGCTCACAACATCCGACGTGGGTGCCGACGATTCCTCCACGTTCACTCGCGTGCCCGCCGATGTTTCAACGGCTACGCGCGAGTTATCGGTGTAAATCTGATCCCGCCCTTTGAGTACGAACACTGGCAGCGACTGCTCCGTCACCTGCGGCGCCATGCTCGACGGAGCCGCGCAGAATGCGTGCGGCACCGGCATTCCGTTGGCATTGAAGACTCTTAGATCGCCGAGATCGGCGCGGGTCACGACGCGATAGACATCGTCGGGCAGCACGGCCTCGATCATCGGCTGCGCGTAGTTCGCCCTGACCGACATGCCGCTGGAGTAGTCGTTCTTGCTGGGCGGCGCCGCGCCGACGCTCGCCGCCAGCAAACAACCCACCGAGACAACCATTGAACGCACGGTCATAAACGATTCCATTACTCCGTTACCTGCTCGCTCACCTTGCGCGGAGGCAGAGGCGCGAGATAGCCCGTCACCAGCAACAACGCGCCCACCGTCAGGAACGAGGTGATGCGCGCGACAGTGCCGACATTAGACAGATCCACCAGGAACAGTTTCGCCACCACGACGATCATCAACCCCGCACCCACGATCCAGACGTACCGCCAGCGCTGACGCGCGGCAACGGTCATGGCCGTGAAGCCCAGCACACCCCAGAAAATCGAAATGGACGCTTGCACCAGGGTCGAATGCGCCATGCCGTAAGCGGTGATCGGCGCGCCGAAGTTGTGATGAAGCGTGCGGATCAGCGCGGCGTTCAACCAGACAAACACCAGCGCGGCGATGACGCCGATCAACGCTCGCCAATCGAATGGCCAGCTGGTCTCACGTTGCTGGACGCTCAGCGAGCTCCACCACATCGCGAGCGATGCGAAACACAGCGCGACGCTGATATCGAGCGGGTTCAGCAACGGCAGGTAGGGCAGCCAGGTCGAATCGCCCGTGCTGCTGATATTGATCATGAAGATCCAAAGCATCATGCCGACAGCGGCCGGCAGCGCGCCGTACACTCGATACGCTTTCTCGCGTGCCGCCACCGGCCAACGCGGTCGCAACTGCTGGCGTCCGAGCCACGCAATCACCAGCGCTGGCACGACACCCCAAGGCAACAGCGCCCACACGCCGGTGGTCAGCTCGCCGATTTGATAACTCGCCTCCCAGGCAACGACCAGCGTGAACACCCACACCGCGCCGGCGTGCAGCCAGTTGAGACCTTGAACATCGCGGCTCTCCCCGAGACGCAACATCGAGAAGTGCGCAGCGAACAACAGCACCCAACCCACGGCACCCCAGCGAATGAACGGATGAACAAAGTCGAGCGCGCCCGCCAGCGCGATCAAGGCGAAGATCGGCGGCAAATAAGTTGCGATGAGCAGCGGCAAGCGCCATTCGCGTTTCAAGCTGAGCCAGGCGAGCAGCGCGACCGTCAATGCGACGAAGCTCAATGCTCCGCCGTACGAAGCGCTCGGCAGGTACATATCGACCTCGCGCAGGCCGCCCAGTAACCACCAACCCACGCCCCACAGCGTGAACACAGCATCGGCGCCGCCTTCGTAACGCGCTTGCTTGGCCCGATTACGAAACAGCCAATAGCCCGTGCAGATGCCGGAGATACTGAGCATCACCGCGCCCAGCAACGTGCTGTTGAGAACCGGCAAATCGGTGGCGTTCCGGTAATGCATGCCGATCAGATAGCCGATGCCGGCCATGATCTGTAACAACGCGCCGAACGCGCGAGCGAGCTTGCGTTCCTGGCGCACACCGAGCCACAGCAAGCCCGCACCTTCGACGGCCCACATCGCCGCCGTCGTGCGGGTATCGAAGGCCAGAGGAATCGCGAGACTGGCGAAGATCACACCCAAGGCGGCGAAGGCTTCGACCAGCAGACGGAAGCTCTCACGCCGCGTTTGATACAGCATCCAGCCCAGCAACAGATAGAACGCGGCGAGCGCAAAGGCACTCCAGGCCATGGCGTATTCGATGGGCGAGACCATCGACGCGTGCAAGCCGAACGCAACGATGGGCAGTCCGAACACCAACGAGCCGGAGACGTAGCCTTTCAAGTCCGGCGGCTGACGCACGCAGTTCAAGATCGACACGCCGACGTACATGAGGAAGAACAAGATCAGGAACGCGTCGGCCGCCAACAGATCGTCGCTTTGATAACCGTTGACGCGCCACAGACCCGTGATCGTGAACGTGAACAGGAAGCCCAGCACGTTGAGCACTTTCCAGGTGCGGAACCAGGCCACCGCGAACACGCCGAGATTGAGCACGGCGTAGTAAGTGAACAAGGCGATGAAATTGCCGCTGCCCGTAGACACCATGATGGGCGCGAGGAAGCCGCCGGCAGTGCCGATGACGGCGAGTGACAGCGCATTCTGCCCCACCGCGAGAATGGCCGCGGCCAATGCAATCACGACCAGCAAACCGAACGCGAGACCCGTCGGCAGCAAGTCGAAGCGCGTCGCTGCGTAGACGGTTAGATATAAGCCGGCGATGCCGCCACCTTGGAGCAGCTGTGCATAGACGGACCGTTTATCGCGCAGTCGCCACCCGATGATCAGCAGTGCGAACGCGCCAATGGCAATCGCCACGAAACGCAGCTCGATCGGGAACAGGCTGTTCTCGGCGGCGTACTTCGCCAGAAACGTCGCGCCGAAGAACAGAATCACGATACCGATGCGCGCCAACGGATTGCCGCGCTTGAGCCAGCTGATGAACTCGCCCACCAATCGATCGATCGCGGTGGGCTCCGGCGGCGGAGCAGGGCGACGCGGCGGCGTTGGTGTTGGAGCCACACGTTCGCGAGGCGGCGTCGGAGCTGCCGTCGGCTGAGCAACGGGTAGCGGCACTGGCGATGTGACTTGCGGTGCCGGTGCCGGTGCCTGAGCCGCGGCCGTCGCAGGCGCAGGAGTTGCCGGCGCTGCTGGCGGCGTGCTTTCAGCCGTTGCTGGCGATGGAGGCGCACGTCGCGTCGGTTCGGGCAACTCGATGCTCATCCGCAGCGACTGCAGCTGCTCATCCAAAGCCTGCACCCGCCCGCGCAGGTGGAAGATCTGAGCCAGCAAGGCGCCGAGCAGGGCACCGAACCAGAAATTCTCCAGGTCCGACGTCAACGACGCACCGATCACGCCGAACAGCAACGCCAGGCCGATGGTCGATCCTTTAGAGGACGTTTGTTTTTCCGGCTGCATGCGCGTACCGCTTCTGTGCCGGGGTCCCGGCGGGCGCATCTTGCTGGAGAGCCGCCCGAAGCGCAAACGGCTGATTTAACTCTTGGTCTTATGCTGAATCTTGAGCAACGCCAGCGCGGCCAGCTCCATGCGTCGCGGCGACATTGACTGGCGCGGCACTCGTTGCTCGACCATTCCCGCCTTCCAGGCATCGAACACGACGGGATTGATATATGACTTGCGGCACACCGCCGGCGTGTTGCCCAGAGTCTCGGCCACACTGCGAGCCGTGGCGGCGACACAGCCATTGAAGGCACGCTGACTCATCGGTTCCTGCCGCTCCTGGCAGGCCAGGAAGGCGATGGCTCTGACCGTGCCGCCCCAGGTGCGAAAATCCTTGGCGGTAAAATCGTTGTCGCCGCCCATCGCCTCGCGCAGATACTCGTTGACCATGCCCGAGTCCACCGGCTGACGCTGGCCATCATCGTCCACATATTGGAACAGTGCCTGTCCCGGCAGTTGCTGAATGTGTTTGATCAGGCGCGCGAGTCTGCGGTCGTCCAGAACCACTTCATGCTGCCGTCCGCTCTTGCCACGGAAGTTGAAGGACGCCCGGCCGTCTCGCAGAAACTTCACGTGTTTGTTTCTGAGGGTCGTCAGTCCATAAGACCGATTGGCTCGCGCATACTCCTCGTTGCCGACCCGGATCAATGTTTCTTCGAGCAGGGTGACGATGACCGCGAGCACTTTGTTCTTCGGTAGTCCGGACAGCGCCAGGTCCTGCTTGAGCCGGCGTCGCAGCTTCGGTAGCTGCGCGCCGAACTCGATCATCTTGGAGAACTTGCCGTGGTCGCGGGTCGTGCGCCACTCGGCGTGATAGCGATATTGCTTACGCCGGCGCGCGTCGCGCCCGGTCGCTTGCAGATGACCGCGCTCCTTGGTGCAAATCCAGACTTCGGTATACGCCGGCGGAATCGCCAGCTTGCGAATCCGCGCCAGCACCTTCTCATCGCCGATGCGCTTGTGATCGGGCCCGACATAGTAGAAGCCGGTACCGCGCTTGTGACGCTCGATGCCCGGCTCGGCGTCGGACACATAGATCAAGCCGTTGGCGCGTGCGTGCCGATGAGCCTGCAGCACCGACTCGGGTAGGTCTGGCGGCAGGTCACGCATCGCCGACTATCATTTGTTAGGACGGATTACTGTCGGCATGCCCCCGATGCAGCAGGCCCCACCCGATGAGCGCCACGCCGATCAATAGCAATGCATGAACCGCGAACACGGCCATCTTGATGCCGAGCCAGAGCACGGCCCACGCCACCACCAATGCCAAACCCAACCATACCAACGGCTTCATAGTCTCACCCCTTGCGCCGGATAACGGCTGCCGTGGGAAAACGCCCGGAAATTGGCTTGGTTCCGATTGGCTGAATTGACGCAGGAATTGCCGTACGACACTCTCCCGGTCCTCTTTCTCCGGGAGCGCCATTCCTATGTTGAATGCCCCATTGCGTGCTCTGTTGCTCGGCTTGGTGGCTTGTCAGTTTGTCCCGTCAATGGTCATGGCCTCAGCAGAGCGCCGTGCCCTCACCGCCGAGGACATCAACGCCGTGCGCGAGGTGAGCGATCCACAACTTTCGCCCGACGGCCAGTGGGTGGCCTATGTGGTTCGCACCGCCGATCCGGTCAAGGACAAAGGCAACAGTCATATCTGGATGTCGAGCTGGGACGGCAAACAAAACGTGCAGCTCACCAACTCCGACGATAGCGAGAGCACGCCCCGCTGGAGCCCCGACGGCAAGTATCTCGGCTTTCTCACCGCTCGCGGCGAAGACGAGCCGCCGGAACAAGTCTGGTTGCTGGATCGACAGGGCGGCGAGGCCAAGCCGCTGACCGGCTTCAACGGCGACGTGGTGGATTTTCGCTGGTCGCCCGACGGCAAGAAGCTGGCGCTGATCGTCAGTGACGAAGATCCCCGCAAGTTGCGAGGCGCGGATAAAGATAAGACACCGCCGCCCATCGTCATCGATCGTTTCTACTTCAAAGAAGACGTGACCGGCTATCTGGGCACGCAGCGCCAGCATTTGTATGTATTCGACATGGCCACGCGCAAGGCGGAGAACCTCACGCCGGGCCGCTTCGACGAAAGCATGCCGAGCTGGTCGCCCGACGGCAGCCGGATCGCGTTCTATAGCAATCGCAACGAAGATCCGGATCGGAACAATGAGTTCGGCTTGTATACGATCGAGCCGCGCGCGGGCGCGTCGGCGATGCTGATCACCAAGTTTCAAGGCGACGAAGGCGATTCCTCCTGGATGAGCGCGCCGAGCTGGCGACCTGATGGACGCGAGCTGGCATTCGTCACCGCCGGTGATCCGAAGCTCATTTATTACTCGGTTCACAACATCGCTGTGGTCGCTGCGTCGGGCGGGACGTCGCGCCTGCTCACGAAGTCTTTGGATCGAAATGTCGTCGAGCCGCGTTGGGCGGGCGATGGCAAGTCGATTTATTTCTTGCTGGAAGACGATCGCAACCAGGTCCTGTCGCGCATTGCTGTCGCTAGCGGCAAGGTCGATCGCCTGCTCGACGGCCGGCGTGAAACCACGGCGTACTCTGTCGATAGCAAAGGTCGCATCGCCGTGCTCGACAGCACGGTGGACTCGCCTGATGCGGTCTATGCATTGGACGGCAAGCAGCCGCGCCTGCTGTCACATCACAATGATGAGTGGCTGGCGAGCGCGAAGCTCGGCACGACCGAGGAGATTTCGTTCTCGTCGAAGGATGGCACTCGCATCAGCGGCTTCATCGTGAAGCCTTCGGGCTACGTTGCTGGCCAGCGCTATCCGACGCTGCTGTGGATTCACGGCGGTCCGGTCGCGCAGTACGCGAACTCCTTCACGCTGCCGTGGCAGATCTTTGCTTCGCAGGTCTACGTGATCGTCTCTGCCAATCCGCGCGGCAGCTCGGGCCGAGGTGAGGCATTCACGACGGCGATCTACAAAGATTGGGGCGGCAAGGATTCGGAAGACGTGCTCGCCGCCGTGGATCATGTCGTCCAGCAGGGCATCGCCGATCCGAATCGATTGGGCGTCGGCGGCTGGAGCTATGGCGGCATTCTCACCAATGTCGTGATCGCCAAGGACACGCGCTTCAAATCGGCGACCAGCGGCGCGTCGATTTCGAATGTGCTGGCGGGGTACGGCACGGACATGTACATCCGCGAATACGAGATAGAGTTGGGTGTACCCTGGAAGAACCTGGAGACCTACCTGCACAACTCGTACGCGTTCCTACATGCGGATCGCATCAAGACGCCAACACTGTTTCTGTGCGGCGATCAGGACTTCAACGTGCCGCTGCTGAATTCGGAGCAGATGTATCAAGCGCTCCGCAGCCTCGGTGTGCCGACGCAGCTGGTGATTTATCCGGGACAGAACCACGGGATTCGCAAGCCGTCGTATTTGAAGGATCGGATGCAGCGCTATCTGGATTGGCACGGCAAATATTTGAATCAGCCGCAGAGCTGACGATAGCTACGCGCGCCGTTCTCGGGCGAGAACGACTGCACCTGATCGCGGCTAGTGGATGCGGAGCGGGCGCGTGCCCGTCGATCAGGCTTCTTCTTGGATGCGAAGCGGCGCGTGCCCGTCGATCGCGGCTACTTCTTCTTGGCGGTGGAGCGGCGTTTACCCGTCGCGCGCGGCTGAGACGATTCAACGTCGGTGCGCCGGCGCAGGCCTTCAAACAAATCGTCATTCCTGGTCGTGCGCACGATCTGATCGCCTTGCACGTCGTCGCGGATGCCCAGCGCCGCGGCGGCCGGCTGGCGAATGAGATAAGCGCCTCGCGGCGTGAACGCCTTCGACGACGGCTCGGCGCGGTCGTACGCCTCGTACCACCAGCGCGCCGCCTGCCAAATCGCCTCGGGACAACTCGAGGCCGACGGCAGCCCGGGGCTGAGATCGATGTTGGCCAGACCGTGCGCCCGCTCCAAAAGCGTCGCGGACGGAATGCCATGCCCCTGCATCAATGGATTGCCACGATCGCCGACCGCCCAGCAATAGCCCAGCCACGCGACGATCTGCGCCAGCAAGTCGACGATGTTTCTTTCCTGGCCGATGCGAGCGACGTGTTCCTTGATGGCGGCGTGCGCCTCCGTGAACTGCAGCACCGCGATGTTTGGATAGAACATCGAATCGCCATAGCGCGATTCGGCATCCAGCTTCACCGCTTCCAGCCCGTTCCGCTCCACTCGAGCACTGCTGTTGCTGATCGCATCGACACGCGCGGTCATCAACACATCGCCGTCGATGAGCAGGCCGCAGGTCGACCAGAAGCTCGGCAACAAATCCTGCCGCAACTCCGACTGCGCCACCCGCATCCGAAAATCGACGATGGAGCTGCCGCCGAGCAGCACCACCCCATCGCGATATCCCGTCGAGCTCAGCCAGGCGAAGTTCGCCACTTCGCCCTGAGGGGCCGCGTCCGCCGGCGTCTCGATCAGCCGAGGATTGCCATGGGCAACGTCGGAACGGCGCAGTCCGGAAAGATTCATGAGCGGGTCCCTAAGAAATATTCCTGACGAAACGACGGACGGCTGGCATCGAGCTCGTCCAGCCGCCACTGCGAGACGGTGCAGAACACTCGCTGCCCGCGTCGATAGAACTCCAGCAACATCGTGCCTTCGTCCGAGGAGCGCAGCGCGTCCTCGGTATGCAGCGTTGTGCCGCTGAACGAATGCCGGGCCGGCAAACTCGCCTTCGCCGGTGCCGCGACCCAACCGCCGAACAACGACAGCAATTGCCCGCCTGCGACCAGCGACAATGGCGAGCTGATCAATTCAGTCACTCGACGTTCGTTGCTCGACGTGCTCCCCGCAGGGAACGACGACCAGGCGATGCGACTGAAATGCAGATCGCCAGTCAGCACCGTCGTGCTACGCGCCGAACGTCCCAGCAGGTCCATCAACTCTACATAGTCGCGCTCGTAGTCCGCGAGACGGTAGTCGCCGAAGTTGCCCCGACGTTTCGAGGCGCTCTCGAAAATCGGCTGGCCCAGCACCAGCACGCCCAAACCTTGCGGCTCCGCGGCCCAGGCTCGAAGCTGCCGCCACTGCGTATCGGAAAACAAACGTTCGCAACACTCGCCGCGATTCACCCGTGTATCGAGCACGAAGAAATCCAGCGGCGGCACGCGAAAGCGCTGACCGTTGGCAGTATCGCCTTGAAACGTTTGTCCGAGCGCGCGAGCCATCGCCTGCCATGCCTTGCGCTTGGTGGAATCGCTCGTGTCGCGAGCGGTCGCGCTGGGATGAGGCGCGTTGTTCCATAGCTCGTGATCATCGGTGCAGAACACGTTCGCGCCTTGCGCCAGAATCGTGTTCAGTCCCTGCTCGGCAAACCAGGTGCGTGCATAGGTCGCGGAGTGACGCCGCTCCAGTTCGGCGACGCTGTGAGATTCGATCGCGAATTCGTACCAGGGCGCGTCCAGATACACTTGATCGCCCGCCCAGATCCGCAGGTGCGGCCGCAGTCCATTGCGATCGAGCTGCGAGAGCAATGACGAGGCAAGACGCGAGCGCTTATTGCCCGTGAAGTAACAGGACGACAGCAACACTCGCAGCGGTTTGGTTTCGTCGCCCAGCTGCTCCGGCAACGTCTCGAAGCGCGCTTGCACCGGCTCGCTGTCATTGAGACTCGCGCTGGCCTCGTACACGCGATCCGATTTCAGCGCGCCTTTGTCGATGAACTGATAGTGCAGCGGCATGGCGCCGGTCGGCTGCCAGGCAGCGGAACTCTTTGGCGGGAAACCCTGCCAGTCTTTCACCGGCACAGGCACATCGATGCCGTTTACTCGCAAGGAGATCGAGCCCAGCTGCGCTTTATCGACACCCCGCGCGCACAGCCAGAGCCGAGCGCTGTGCTGGGTGACCAGATGTGGCAGCAAGTAGAGCATGGCGCGATGTTTCGGCGGTCAGTCAGCTCTGTCGTTATATACAGTTTTGCGCCATTATAGCCGCGATGAGTATCGCAGCCAGCACCGCCCCCGCGTCCACGCCCACCTTTGGAGAAACCCTGAACGCCGCTCAACGGCGGGCGGCTCTCTATGGCGCGCACTCGGCGGACGGATTCGCCGCAGGTCCCTTATTGATCATCGCCGGCGCCGGTACAGGCAAGACCAATACGCTCGCCCATCGAGTCGCGCACTTGTTGCTCGAAGGCGTGGCGCCCGAGCGCATTCTGCTGCTCACGTTCACGCGTCGTGCCGCTCAAGAAATGCTCCGGCGGGCGGAACGGATTGCCACTGAAGCATTGGGCAATTCTCCGCGCGCCGGCGCCATTCATATCAATGCCGCTCGCCTGCTCTGGTCGGGCACGTTCCACTCCATCGGCAATCGACTGATCCGCGAGTACGCGCACGTCGTCGGGCTCGAGCCGTCGTTCTCGGTCATGGATCGAGGCGACGCCGCCGACTTGCTCGACGTGGTCCGCCAGGAACTGGGCTTCGCCAAGAAAGAGAAGCGCTTCCCGCGCAAGGACACCTGTCTTGCGATCTACTCACACAAGGTGAACAGCCGAGCCCCGCTCGCGAAAACGCTGCAAGACGTGTTTCCCTGGTGCGCCGAGTGGGGCGACGATCTCACGAAACTGTTTCGCCGTTATGTCGAGCTCAAGCATTCACAGCAGCTGCTCGATTACGACGACCTGCTGCTCTACTGGCATCTGCTCGTTCAGGAATCGGAGCTCGCACAAGCCATCGGAGCCCGCTTCTCGCATGTGCTGATCGACGAGTATCAAGACACGAATGCGCTGCAGGCCGAGACCGTACTGGCCATGAAGCCGCACGGCGCGGGGGTCTGCGTCGTCGGTGACGATGCGCAGGCCATTTACTCGTTTCGGGCCGCGACGATCGACAACATCCTCGAGTTCCCGGCGCGGTTCATCCCGGCCGCCGAGATCATCAAGCTGGAGCAGAACTATCGCTCCATCCAGCCCATTCTCGATGCGTCCAACACGTTGATGAGCGACAGCCCGCGGCAGTACCAAAAGGAGCTGCGCTCGGGACGCGACTCGTCCCGCCGTCCTTTTTATGTCTCGGTTCAGGACGACAAGGCTCAGGCCCTCTACATCGTCGAACAGATCCTGGCCGCGCGCGAACAAGGCGTCGCGCTGCGCCGGCAAGCGGTATTGATGCGCAATTCACATCACGGCGACATGCTCGAGCTGGAACTGATCCGGCGAAACATTCCCTACACCAAATATGGCGGCCTGAAATTCCTCGAAGCGGCGCACGTCAAGGATGTACTGGCGCTATTACGCTGGGCCGATAATCCACGCAATCGAATCGCCGGCTTTCGCGTGCTGCAATTGTTGAGCGGCGTCGGCCCTGCCGTGGCCGATCGTTGTCTGAAAGTGTTTGAAGCCAGCGGCCATGCGTGGCCGACACTGGCTTCCTATCGCATGCCTTCGGCGGCTGAGCAGGATTGGGCGGGCCTGGTCGAGCTGGTCAACGATCTGTCCCAGGCGCGCGAATGGATCGGTCAGCTGAGCCGGCTCCGTAAATGGTACGAGCCCCAGCTCGAGCGCATCTACGACGCCGCGCGCGTGCGCATCGGAGATATCGAGCAGCTCGAACGGCTGGCGGGTCAGTACACGTCACGGGAACAGTTCATTACCGAGCTGACGCTGGATCCGCCGCAGGTCACCAGCGATCTCGCCGGCGATCCGGCGCGCGATGAGGACTATCTGATCCTCTCGACCATTCATTCGGCCAAGGGTCAGGAATGGGACTCGGTGTATGTGTTGAACGTGGCGGACGGCAACTTTCCCAACGAGCATGCGACCGGCCGGCCCGACTTGATCGAAGAAGAACGGCGCTTGTTATATGTGGCGATGACGCGCGCCAAGCACGACCTGCATCTGGTCGCGCCCCTGAAGTACTACATCACTCAGCAAAGCCGCACTGGCGACGCTCATGTGTATGGGGCGCGCAGCCGTTTCTTTAACGATCGACTCATGCAATGTTTCGAACAACGCGCGTGGCCGGCGACGCCTCAAACGCTGAATAACAAGGCGTCTGATACCAAAGTACGAATTGACGCCGCCGCCGCGCTACGCGCAATGTGGGATTGACTCCTCTTTCCATAACAACACAAGGTCCATCTATGGCGAAGCGCACGGCCCGCGCTGCGGCTGGCAGCAAGCGCGCGAAAACCAGAACCTTCGACGTCCGCCGCGACACGCTCGATTTCCGGGACAAGATGTATGTCCCGACGCTGATCGAAGTGCCCACCGAACGCGAACTGGAACGCTATCGCGAGTTCCGCATTCCCATCCTCAATCAAGGCTCCGAAGGCGCGTGCACCGGCTACGGCCTCGCGACCGTCGTGAATTATTTGCTGACCACGCGCAAAGTGGTGAGCGACTGCAATCCCTGTAGTGCGCGGATGTTGTACGAGCTCGCCAAGCGCTACGACGAATGGCCCGGCGAAAACTATTCAGGGTCGAGCGCGCGTGGCGCGATGAAAGGCTGGCACAAGCATGGCGTGTGTTCGGAAACGCTCTGGCCTTCGGCGGCCAGCGAGAGCAAGAAGGGCCAATTGCTGACCGGCCTGAACGACGCACGCACCACCGACGCTCTGCGCCGTCCGCTTGGCGCGTACTACCGCGTGAATCACAAAGACCTGGTCGCCATGCACTCCGCGATCGCCGAGGTCGGCGTGTTGTTCGCCACGTCGAACGTGCATCAGGGTTGGCCTCAATGCGGCGACAACGGCCTGATCGAATATTCCGAGACGGTCATCGGCGCTCACGCCTTTGCCATCGTCGGCTACGACAAGCACGGTTTCTGGATTCAGAACTCGTGGGGCGAGGAGTGGGGCTACCAGGGTTTCGCGTGCATCAGCTACGACGATTGGCTGCAGAACGCGACCGACGTGTGGGTCGCACGGCTCGGCGCGCCAATCGAATTGAAGAGGAGCAGTTCGACTGCAGTCGCTCATTCAGCATCGGCAGGTCAGTCGGCCGCGTATTCGTATCCGGATCTGCGACCTCACATCATCAGCCTCGGCAACAACGGCGAGTTCAAAGCCGGCGGCAACTACGGCACTTCACCGGAAGAGGTCGCGCAGCTGTTCAAGAGCGAGCTGCCGAAAGCCATCGACAGCGCTGGCTACAAGCACATCATGCTCTACGCGCACGGCGGCCTGGTGAGTGAGAACTCGGCGGTTCAGCGATTGGCCGATTACCGCCCGACGATGCTTTCATCGGGCATCTATCCCTTCACCTTCATCTGGCACAGCGACTACTGGACCACGGTGAAGAACGTCCTCGATGACGCCTTCAGTCGTCGCCGGCCGGAAGGCGCGCTCGATGCCGCGAAGGACTTCATGCTCGATCGGCTCGATGACGCGCTCGAACCGCTGGCTCGTGTGCTCTCGGGTAAGGCGGCGTGGGATGAGATGAAAGAGAACGCGCTCGGCGCGACGCAGAACACCAAGGGCGGCGCGCGTGCCGTGGTCGGTCATCTCAAGCGGTTGATCGAGAAGTTGCCGGCCCAGCAAGTGCCGAAGATTCATCTGGTCGGTCACAGTGCGGGCAGCATTTTCCACGCCCCGCTGGTCACTGCGCTGAATGAAGCCGGCATCGACGTGGAGTCGTGCACGCTTTGGGCACCGGCCTGCACGGTCGAACTGTTCAAGCAGCACTACCTACCGGCGATCAAGAAGAAGCGGATCAAGCGGTTTGCGTTGTTCGCGCTGTCGGATAAGTCCGAGCAGGACGACAACTGCGCCAACATCTATCACAAGTCGCTGCTCTATCTGGTCTCGCATGCCTTCGAGGACAAGCCCCGCATTCCGCTGTTCCGCGACGGCGTGCCCATCCTCGGCATGGAGAAGTTTCTGCGTAAGGACGCGGAGCTGATGGCCTTGTTCAAAGGCGACAATGCCAGCTTGGTGATCTCGCCGAACAACAAGCCACTCAACTCCATCGACGCGTCGACCTCGCTCCATCACGGCGATTTCGACGACGACAGCGCCACCGTGCGTGCGACGTTGCGCCGGATTCTGGGCGACGGTGTGGGCAAGACTGAGAGCATCAGCTTTCAACGCTCGGCTTCGTCGCTACGCGAGCGTCGCGTGCGGGCCGACAAGGCTGCGGGCTTCTGATTTCTGCTGGACCGGCGTTCATACAGCGCCGGTCCAGCGGCAACCGCAACGAAAACTGCAAGGGCGCTCGCTCACACGGCGTGTGCCTGGCTCCCGGCTTGATCGTCGGTCGCTCGCTGGGATCTTCCGAGGCTTGATCCACGATCAAATAGATGCCGGCCGTGATTCGCGTCGTCGCGATCTTGCCGGCCGCCAGCTCCAGAACACGCGTCGTGTCCTTCGGCGCAATCACGATGCGCCACGGCGCGACGTTTTCCGCCACTCCCAACACTCGCATCTGACGATTGAGGAACACGACGTCGATGTTGAACCGCATGCCGAGCGTGTGAACGCTGCCGCCCGGCACGAGCAGCAGGCCTTCCTGCTCCGGGATGCTTCGGCGACGTAACAATCCGATGCAACGTGAACGAAACGAACACGCCATATGCACGTGATGCGCGACGCATCGCCCGTCGGCCGTGCGTAGTTCCAGCGTTCTCATGAGCTTCCTTGCCCTCCTCGATCAAAACAAGCTGAGCGCGCCCGCCTCCAGCAGCTGAATCGCGATCGGAAAGCCGATGACGATGAACGTGGTGGGAAACAGCAGCGCGATCAATGGAAACAACATCTTCACGGGTGCCTGGTTCGCCAGCTTCTCGGCGCGTAGGAATCGTTCCTGTCGACGTTGACGCGCTTGATCCGCCAGCACGTCACCGAGTGAGCCTCCGGTCTGCTCGGCCTGTGACACGGCGGCAGCGAAGTTGGTCACCGATGGCAACATGACTCGGGCGGCGAGCCGGTCGAGCGCCGCCCGGCGTGACAGGCCTGCACGAGATTCACGCAAGTAGCGAGAGAACTCCTGCTTCACCGGTCCCTCACGGAGGGAGCCGACCGCTTGTTCCAAAGCGGCAATGAAGTTCAGACCGGCCTTCATCGCCAGCACCAGCACGTCGAGCAAGAAGGGGAAGTCCTTTTCGAAGCGCGCCTGCCGCCGCTTGGTGACTTCGCGCAGCCGCAGATCGGGATAGAGAAACGACAGCGGGACGAGGCCGACTGCAATGGTGAGGTACAGTGGGTCTCGCAGGTTGAAGCCCACTATGGCGATGACAGCGGCCATCACGCCGACTACCCCCGCAACGCGGCGGATAATGATGAACTCAGCTGGATTGATCAGATAGGCGGCGCCCGCCGCGTCGAGCTGTTCTTGGATCACTTCACGACGCTGGGTGGTCAACGACGCGTCGACGGCCTCGCTGTACCAGCGCATGGCAGGTCGAAGGACTCGCAGAAACCAAGGGAGCCGATCGCGCCAGGCCTCGTCGCGACTCGCCGATGGCTCCTTGCCAGTGCGCAACGCTATCGGCAGCAGTAGAACCAGACAGCAGCTCAGCCCGGCCAACATCATTGCCACGTACATGCTCATGGTGGATCACGCCTCTACACATCGATGCGCACGATCTTGCGGATCATCCACACGGCGATGGTCATCATCGTCGCCACGATCGACAGCACGACCCAGCCATACCACTGCGTGAACAGCAGGCTC
This sequence comes from Steroidobacter flavus, assembly GCF_042651805.1. Classification (NCBI taxonomy): domain Bacteria; kingdom Pseudomonadati; phylum Pseudomonadota; class Gammaproteobacteria; order Steroidobacterales; family Steroidobacteraceae; genus Steroidobacter; species Steroidobacter flavus. Next base: position 1,952,534 of record NZ_JBHSDU010000003.1, read on the forward strand.
ATGCGCGCCGGTTGCTGCTGATAAAGCACGAAACCAATGAAGACGGGCAGCAGGCCGACCACCCAGCCTTGTGCCCGGCCCATCGAGGTCAAGGCGTCGATCTTGCCCTCCATGTGTGCTTTGTCTTGCAAGGTCCGCGCGAGAGATTCGAGCGTGTCGGCGAGATTGCCGCCCACACGACGCGAAACGTTCATTGCCGTGTTCATCAGATCCAACTCGGACGCACCGACTCGCTGGCGCAGATCGTCGAGCGATTCGTGCAGCGGCCGTCCGACCCGCTGCTCAGCGAGCACGATGTTGAATTCCTGACTCAGCGGCGCAGGTTGGCGCGCGGCCATCAGCTCCAGACCGCGAGCGAGATTGCAGCCGGCTCGCAACGCGGAGCTGAGAGCGAGTAGTGCGTCGGGGAGTTGGTAGACGAAGCGCTTGCGCCGCTGAGTGGCGATGCGCTTCGCAAGCAGCCATGGGCCGGTGAGACTTGCGATCGTCGCGGCGACCCACCCGGTGGGTCCTATCGAGACGTAGGCGAGCGAGCCTGCGACCACAGTCATGGCTGCACTGACCGCGAACAGCGATCGTGGATTCGTTAGCACAAAGCTTTGTTTCAAGCTTGCGCCGATGCCGGCGATGAAAGAGCGGCGGTAACTGAGCGCGGCTCGGAGGAGCAGCGTCGCCAGTAGGATCGCGGCGACGGCCGTACAGAGGATTGGCACCAGCGGTGTGTGAGCGAGCGGGTCCATGCTTCATTGCTCCGATCGAGCGTCGGAGAAGATGCTTCGATCCAGGCGCACGCCCGCCTCATCCAGCGCTTCATAAAACGCCGGCGGCTGACCGCATCCTTGATAGCTCCCGACCACGGCGCCTCGCGGCCCGATGCCTCTCTGTCGAAAGTTGAACAACGGCTGCGTGAGAATCACATCCCCTTCCAACCCTTCGACCGCAACGATCGCCGTGACCCGCCGGCGACCATCGCTGAATCGAGAGAGCTGCACGATGATGTCGACCGCCGATGCGATCTGCTCCCGGATCGCACGCACTGGCAATTCCATCCCGGCCATCAGCACCATTACTTCCAGACGCGATAACAGGTCTCGCGGCGAGTTCGCGTGCCCGGTTGTGAGCGAACCGTCGTGGCCTGTGTTCATCGCCTGCAGCATGTCGAGCGCTTCGCCACCGCGGCATTCGCCGACGATGATTCGATCGGGTCGCATGCGTAGTGCATTCCGCACCAGATCCCGAATCGTGACTTCGCCACGACCTTCGACATTTGCAGGTCGCGCTTCGAGCGAGATGACGTGCGGTTGCGCGAGCCGCAGCTCGGCGGCATCTTCAATGGTCACAATGCGCTCGTTGCTGGCAATGTGCTCCGATAGCGCATTGAGAAATGTCGTCTTGCCGCTGCCCGTGCCGCCGGACACGATGATGTTCTTCCGGTACTGCACGCAAATCTTCAGGAACTCGGCCATCGATGCGGTCAGCGCGCCGATATCCACCAGCTTGACCATGGAATAGCGCTGGCCCGCGAACCGACGGATGGTCAGGATCGGCCCGATCAACGACAGCGGCGGAATGATCGCGTTGACTCGTGAGCCATCGGGCAATCGTCCGTCGACCATGGGCACCCCTTCATCGATGCGACGACCCAGCGGCGCCACGATGCGTTCGATCACACGCATCAAGGATTCATTGCTGATGAAGCGTGCGGGAACGGCGGAGAGCAGACCGTCGCGTTCCACGTAGATTTGATTGGGGCCGTTCACCATGACTTCGCTGATGTTGTCGTCGTGCAGGTACGGCTCGATGGGGCCGTAACCCATGATCTCGGCCGTCATCTCCTGGACGAAGCTGCTGACGTCGATGCTGGCGGGCAGCCGTACTGCGCCGGATGCGAGGATGGTTTCAATCGCTTGCTTCGCCTCGGCGCGTAGGTCTGTATCGGCGAGCATGTTCAGCGCTGTGCGCCGGAATAGATCCAGCTCGCGCAGGACCAGTGGCTGCAACTGTTCCTTGAGGGCTGCTGACAGTTCGGCGTGCGGTGTAGTCATCGTGCGCTCACTCGAGATAACGCAGATGCGTCCACGAGCGGCGGACGTGCTCAGCGAGGTGCGCCAACTTTCCTCTCAATGTCACCACCTGCATCACCACCATCGGCATTCCCTCGCGATGACCGAAGAATACGTGCACGTCGACGGGGACGTTCCGCGGCTCCGCCTGGAAGGTCGCTTCGTATCCCGTTAATTCTCCGTACTGCGCCTCGATGAGTTGCTCAGGTGGCAGCGTGCGATAGTTGAGTGCCATCTGATACAGCACGCCTCGTGCCGCATCCTCGAGCTCGCCGTCCTGGAACTTCATTCGCGGCGCTATCGTCCAGCTCATGTGCGCCGGCGGGTACGCCAGCGCGGGCGTTTCGGCGCTGAAGGTCAGCGCGGTGGCACTTTGCTTCAGACTGGTTTCCCACTCTGGATCCTGCTCGGTCCAGATTTCGAGGTTCATGACAGACAAACGATGAATGATCATTGGACGACCGACCCTGGTTGCCGCGGTGACATCTTTCGACTGGATTGCGCACAGGCATGCGATGAGCAGCGCTGCGTACTTCATGGTCCGGCCTCGTTCGATTGCGCGGCTATGAGGCCGATGAGAAAGGTCGTCGTGGTTGCTACCAGGCCGCTCCAGTGATGGGTTCGCCTGAATGCGTCCCGCCAGTTCAGCCTTGCCAGCGTTAGAAACATCACCAGCCAAATGAGGGCGTACGAGAGTACGAAGCGGCCGATGAGATTGCCGAGCAGATAGGGGCTCATGGGTTTTGCATTCCTTTGCGGGTGGGGGTCATTGGCGTTCCTTGCCTTGGTTTTCGTCAGGGTTTGGTGAGTGCTTCTTCCAGCGGGGTGTGGATTACTCGGAGTTGCTGTTCCGTGATGTCGGTGTAGTCGGCGAGCAGTGCACGTACCTGGTGCGCCGGCTCTTCCAATCCAATGTGCCACTCAATCGGCACGCCGCCCGCTTTCGCTGCGGCTCTCACTTGTCGCTTCGCTTCGTTTAAGACTGGGCCGTCCCAGTTTCTCAGGCCCCATTCCTTTGGGTGTCTCTTGAGGCGCCGGAATAGTTTGGCGTAGAGCAGTACTTTGCGGTCCGCGTCGTAGCCGTCGAAGTTGATGCAGTGAACGGTGTACTTTCGATTCGCCGGCGCGCCGGTGATGTACTGCTCGTAGATCGTTTCTTCCTGATCCGGCGGCCAGCCTTCAATTGCATACGTCGCATCGTTGACCAGCCCGAATTCGTCCAGGACGTCCCTCACTCGTTTACCGGCGGCTACGTCGGAAGGATTGTTCGCGTCGGGCATGTGAGGGGTTGTTTCTATCAGGATGCCGTTGGCGAAGGGTTCGTGGCGGATGTCGGGGGGGAGGCATTTCGATAGGTGCGGAAAGGGGAGGTAGAAGAGCCATTGGCCGGCGTAAGAATTCCGGCTCTGGCCTTTTACTGCACGCTCATAGTCGTAGAGCGCTATCCCGCCGATCCTACATTCCCAAGTTTGGATGAGTGTCCCTAACAGCTGGCGAAAGCGAGCTGGGGTTCGAGCGTCGCCAGCAGGCAACTCCATGACAGTCCCAGCATCAGGTTCAGTTGAAATTGAGTCTCCACGGAGCCGCAAGTACGCGCCACCAGTATTCGGTGGCAGAACCGATTGGCCATCTTTGTAAGCGCAATAAGAGACCGCAAATCCGCTGTGGCTAAGCGATTCGCTGCCCAGCCCTCCTTCAGCTAACAAGTTCAAATAGTCGCCCGCGTGATTCTCGTCAAACGCATATCTGCGAATTAGCTCTGCTGATGGATGCTCTTCATCGGGCGCTGGTGATAGCGCCTCCTTGGCAACTACCGTCAGTGTCTGAAAGGAGGCATCCAGTTTTGCAAGGGTCGCGAGAGTGTTTAGGCTCCGCTGCTGATACGCGCCAAAGTTGGACCTTGACCATGTACCGCTAGAGGACCATATGGAAACAATGCGGCTAGCGTTCTTCACTCATCACCCTTGTATGTCGGACAGCGGAGTGAAGATCACAATGATCCTATCCCTGTCGACTCGACGGTTGATCCCTCTGTCCAGTATCGCGCTGATACGCAGTGCCATTTCTTCGTCCACTACGCGCCACTCGATAGATGTTCCTGCTGTTCTTACAGCAGCAATCTGACGTTCAGCTTCTTCGAGCAACTTATCCGTCAACGCCCGCTTCAGCGGCTCATACCGACACCGATCCCCAAGCGGACACTCCTGCGTCCAATGCTTGGCATCTAACAACACATCTCGATTCGCGTCGTAGCCGTCGAAATTCACGCCGTTGACATTGTACTCAACACCGCGAGGAGCGCCGGTGATGAGTTCCTGGTAGCGGTAGGCATCGTTATCGGGGCGGGTAATGGAAGACCACGCGCCGGGGCCGCCGTCGGTGGCGCCGAGGGCAAAGTTGCTGGGGCTGCGAGGGACGGGGTAGCGGACGCGGAGGGTGCAGGTGGCGTTGTGAGCCCAGACGCGTTCGGCGCCGACGAAATAGCTCGAATCGTTGGCGACAGTGAGATTGAAAACCTGCAGCGCCGAATCGACGCGGCGGTTCGAAAGTACGAGCGTGTCGCCGCCGGCAGTGGCGACTGGCGCGCCGAGCTCGATGTCGCGAACGGCGGTCCAGCCGCGGCCCTGCACCCACAGCGGGTGCTCGTCCGTAACCGCAAACCGAGACGCCTCAGTCTCAACAACTCGATAAGTGTCCGCACGACGCGAGAAAACATGAGTAACGAGCTGCGAACGATCGAGATAGTCACGATCGCTGCGCGCATCCACCCACTCGCCCGGCTCGAGCGATTGGATAGGAACACTGCGATCTCCAACCCAAACGGAAGTATCAGCAGCGAAGCTCGCGCAGCCGAGTTCACGTTTGGTGGCATCGGCAGCAGCGCGAAGGCCGGCGCGACCGAAGCGGGCGAGCTTGGCCGCCAGCTTGAGCATGAAGGCCGGGCTGACATAGCTGCCCAGCACGCGGCCGCGATCGAACGAATCGCATTCGACGAGTTGGCTGAGGTCGTGACCGAGCGCGGCGCCGATGGTCTGAGCGGTGCCGACAGGGTCCTCCATGAAGGACATCGCCAGCTCATAAACACCACGCGCCGTCTCGATCGGATCGGTGATCGCAGCGACCAGATCGCCAATCTGACCGCGCAGTCCTTCCCAGAAACCGCGAACGAATTCGTAGGCATCGGCAGCGAGACCCCGAAGCTCGTCCCAAACGCGACCGAGCGCGCTTTGATCTTCCGCAGCCGGCGCGGCAGGTGTGTCAGCGGGAGTGCAGAGCGGCGTTTGAGTGCCGGGATCGGAAGGGCCACCGCCGTTGTCTTCATCGACGGAAGAATCGTCACCGCTCGCATCGGAAGGCGGCGGCGCGGCACCGTCACCGAACCCGAAGAATCCATCGCCGAGCGAAATGCCTGCGTGATCGGAAGATCCAGGCGAACTCTGCGTATCACCCGACGCATCGCCTTCATCGTTGTGACTTGCATCACCGCCCGACTCACCAAGGCCAGCGGCAACTCGCGCAACATCAGGAAGATCCGATCGCGAAACCAGCAGCTCGCTGAAGCGCAGCGGGCTCTGCATGCGCACAGTCGCCGTCGACGTGATCGGCAACCGATTCCGACGCAGCAGCTGCTGGTGAAATGCATCGCCATCGCGCGTCAACCGAAGCAGGCGCGAGAGGAAGCCATTGACCAGCGGAACCTTTAGCTCGTATCCATACGTGATCTCGACGCGTAGGAGGTTCGCGTCTTGAATGTTGAGTCCGCCGCTCGCGCCCGTCCGCGTGTCGCGAGCGTGCAAGCGATCGTTCGGCAGCTCACGAACGCCATCGACCTCAACCGCAAAGTCATCGAAGGCTTCGCGCGTCGGATTGAGGATGCGGATGCGCGCATCGGTGAGCAGCTCGCCTTCGAGGCGAGCGATAGATGCAGCGACGCCTTGTAACGAAGCGTCCGGCGAGTTGAGCGGCGCCAGCCCCTGAGCAAGACCGTGCCGAAGGGCAGCAGGCGTCGCATTCGCGACCGCTCCAGCTCGCGCCGCTTGGAGAGCCGCATGATTCAGCGTCGCCTTCGCCTGATAGACGAAGCCGAACTGAATGACCGCCAGGATGACGACCAGCAACAGCGGCAGCGCAATCGTCGCTTCGACGATTGCAGCTCCACGTTGCCGACATCCGCGGCTTGTTCGAGTCACATCCATGTGACGCTTGCTTTCCTTAATTAGGCGCTAGTCTTTCAACCGTGGCTTGAGCGCTTCATCCGAGTCGCGCTTGAGCCGGTCGAAGCGCTGCACGCCTTCGTTGACCGAATCCGAACCGATGATTTCCGGCGTAACGAGCACGACGAGCTCGGTCTCGCCGCGACGAAACTGTCGTGACTTGAACAGCTCGCCAATGACCGGCAGCGCGCCGAGCCCCGGAACCTTTGCGACGGTTTTCGCATCGTCAGCGCTGAACAACCCGGCGACGACCATCGGCTCGCCGGAGTGCACATTCATTTCCGTATTGGTCTTGCGAGTCGCGAAGCCAGGAATGCCGAGCACGGAGTTGGCTTTGTCGACGCTGCTGACTTCGACGCCGACCTTGGTACGAATCAGCCCGGCATCGTTCGCACGCGGCTCGACATTGAGCAGGATGCCGAACTGCTTGAACGTGACGTTGAGTGCGCCGTCCTGGTTCTGAACCGGAATCGGGACTTCACCGCCGACGACGAAGTCCGCCTGGCCGCCACTGATACACGTCAGTGTCGGCTCCGCGAGCAACCGAGCATCGCCGCGACTCATCAGCAGATGGATCACGGAATCGAGAGACGAAGAGATATCCACGCCGTCGTCCGTGCTAAGCACGGGACCGGCGGCGACATCTGCCCAATCGACACCGATATCGCGCAGCGCCGATTTGCGAACTTCGATGAGCTTCGCCTTGATGAGAATCGTGGTCTCGGCTTGCAGCGTCGGCACAGGTGCGGCGATCGGATCGACGATGCCCAGCACTTGCACGAGATAGGCAACGCTCGACCCATCGCGCGACCAGATGCGCAGATCCGTGGTGCCGGCCTTGCGCCCGAGCACGAGAATTTCCTGGGTGTCATCGAGCACCTTGATATCGATCGTGGCGCCGTCGCCGGCGGACACGCGCTTCGCACCGGGCGAGCGGATCAGCAGGCTTTGACCGACCGGCACGGAGAGCACAGACACCGGCGCTTGCTGAAGTGCCTCGGGTGTCGGAATGCCAAGCGCCAGTGCGGTCATCAACCAAGTACTAACGCTCATGACTCGACCCCGCCGAGAATCACTTGCACACGCAGCCGCGGCCGTGAAGGCGCCATCGGCGCATCGCCTTTCAGCAAACTGGTTTTCGTCACTCGAGCGATGCGCGGGATCGTTCGATCATCCGGCTGCCGAAGCGCGACGGTGATTCTTCCGGCCTCTTGAGCGAGCGTGATCTTGGCGGCGTCCGCAGGATCGACGGCGACGGTGATCGTGCGGAAAGCCGCGGACTGCAAGCGATCCGGCAACGAATGTTCGTTGGCCTGCGTTCGTATGCCCGTGGCAATGACCGGCACGGAGAACAGCAACGGCACAGTGACGCTGTCGTTCGCGGCTGCAGTCGTGAAGAGCAGATCGATGCGATCGCCCGGCGCAAGCATTCCCGCAATCGACGCTTCTTCGTCGACTGGAAACGTGAGCGCCCGCATTCCCTCGGGCAGCTGCGCCGAAAAGCCAGCGCCCGCGCCTTGAGCGAGATGAGTATTGAGAATGGTCTCGCCACTGCGCACAGGTCGCGACAGCACGCGCCCGGCGATCTCGTCCCAATGCTCGGACCTCACCGCGTCCGCATGCAGGAATGTGTTGGGCACTTCGCGAACAGCGACGGTTTGGCTCGAAAGCACCGAGCCCGGCGCAAGGTCCACCTTCGCGACCACAACGTTGACGAGCCGATACTGCTTTTGCAGTTGCTCGCGCTCCGCGTGCAGTTCGTCATCGATATAACCTTTGACGAAGTACGCTGAGCCGCCGCCGGCAGTGAGCGCGCCGCCTAGCATGAGTGCGGTGATCCAGATGCCTTTCATTGCTCGTCCTTGAGCGAGAGGAGAATTAGAACGGAATCATCAAGGCCCACGAAAATTCATCGTGATGCTCGATGAGCAGCGCCAACACGGCCTGCGCGCCTCGCCACACCGCCATCAAGCCAACAAGAATCGCGAGGTATTCGGCTGAGCCCCAGCCGCTTTGGTGTCGCTGGAGATTCATGATTTCTTCCAGGTGATGACGATGGCGGTGTTCGCCGGGCGAGCCGCGTCGGGAACGATGACGAGCAGCGCTTGCTCCGCTTGACGCTGGGCTTCGAGTACAAAGCCGCGATGACTTTGATACGTCGGTCGCGTGTCGATGATGTTCCAGCCGCTCGTGATCAACAGCTGCGAGAACGCCTGCGCTTCGGCAAACGGCGTCCGGTCGCTCGACAGGCTGATATGTTCCGACTGAATGCCCGCATCGTCGTACTGCTGCAAATTGACGATGCGAGCACCGGACGGCCGCGGGAAGTCAGTGTGTAGCCTGAGCGTGCCGGCTTCGAGCGCAGGACTCACCAAAATCGTTCCCTCGCTTCCCGTCGCCGCCGGACGAGCATGCACGGTGACGAAATGCTCGTGCGACTTGAACATCAGCACGCGCCACGGTGAATTCACCGAGCGTCGCACGTCGTGACTGCCCAGCGATTTCAGCTGAGACTCGTAGTAGTTGAGGACGGCATCCGGCGACAACCGCGACTCGAACGCCTTGAGCGTCATCGGCAGCCCGTTCATTCGCATACTGCGAGCGATCCACTGAGCGGTGCCATTGGGTGGCGCGGCGAGATCAGGAAGTTGCGCTGTAATCCGAGTCAAACGTTCGGCATGCGCCGGCAACATCAGCAAGATGAGCAGCAACGCGCCGAGTCGGAATGTATAGGTCGGCATGGCTCACTCTCCTTCCTGATCGACGACATAGGCGGAGGGCAGGGAGCTGGAACGAGGTCGCAGTTGCGGATCCCAACCGTACTGACCTTCACCATACAGCGGCCCGCCTTTGCTCAGAGCCTGCAGGGCGATGACCCGCCCTGGCAACTCGAGATCTTCGATGAGCTCGTTGACGGTGATGCGATCCACTCTGCGGCCGAACTCGCTTTCGTCGCGCGGCGACCAGGTGTCACTGAGCAACGCGCCCGTGGCACGTTGTGTGAGCGGAGAATCGCGATGGGCCAGCAGCGGGCGAATGTTTGCTTCGACGGTGGCGCTGGCGAAAGAACGGCGATTCAAGTTGAGGTCGTCCATCCTCAGCGCCTGAGCCACCGAACCGACGGGGCCGGTCCCGTGAGCCAGGCCGGGCATCAGCACGTAGCCAGCGTCGACAGGAACTGCACCGTCAGCAGCGAGGAATGAAACACCCGGCGGGGTCAGCAACGACTGACGATAATGTCGCCACAGTGGATTTTGCGAGACGCCTTCGGATCGCAGTGAGTCGATCGCCATCATTCCCGTGCTGGGATCGCCGAAGGTACGATCGAGCGCTTCGATCCTGACATCGTCATCTGACTTGGTGCTGCCGCTCCACACAGTGCGCTCCCACACCGAGTAGCGGAGCGCATCGAAGCTCTTGTGCTTCACATCCAGCTGCTTTCCGAGCAGCGCGATGCCACCGAGGAAAGGTGTGAGCACCGCCACGGCGACGACCGTCTCGACCATGGCGTTACCGCGATTCGTGGAGCGCATGATCAGAAGCTCCACGTGATGGGCGCGAGCTTCGCTTCCCAGAAAGGGTTGAACAGATTGGCGTACTCGTGCCTTCGTTCACCGAGCGACAAGAAGGCCGAGCCGCGCGGCCGCCGAAACTCCACACGGGCAATCGCAGCGACCGCCAACGGATGGGCCGTCGAGGTCATGCCGAGCAGATCTGCCGTTGCCACGTTTGCCTGAGATTTAGTGGCTATCGCCGCGATACGAAGTGACGCATCCCGAGGCGAACCAGAAACGTTGTAGTACGCCGGCACGCCGGAATAGTTCGAAGCGAATTCACGCGCGGTGGCGCTGCTGACTCGGTCGCCGATCCGTTGCCAGCGGTGCCAACCGAACAAGCTACGCGTGCGAAACTGCAGCTGATCCTCGGCGCGCCAGTCAGCCACTCGATCCGTCTGGCTCATCGAAGTCGCGCCGCGCTTGCGAAGCTGTACTGCGAGCAAGTTCTCTCGCCATCCTCGTTCGCCTGCAATCCATCGCTGCAGATCCGAATTGCCGCGCAGACTCGCATTCACCAGCAGTTGCATGGAGTTGCTGTCGCGACTGGCGGTGTAGCGTTGGATGAATGTAGGCACAGCAGCCGCTTGCGTCATCAGCTGTGCTTCGAGCAGCGCTTGCAGTTCCTCCGGCAGGAGTGAGAGCGCATCGCCGTCGTTGATGCGAATGTGCGGATCGTACGTCCGACCCGTCTGATCCATCAGACTCTGCACATTGCGAAAGGCGAGCGACGCCTGTGCCTCCGCCTGCGCGGCGCGAATGTTCGTGTTCCACGCATCGATGGCAGGGATGCTGATCTCGGCGGCTTGCTCGGTCGCGTCACGGACCTGCGCAGAGATTTGCTCGACGAGCTCCACGTACTGACCGACGTACGGGATCCACTGGGTGACCCGATCGATGGCGGCGATCGAGTCGTTGATATAGCGAACCCAGCTCACATAAGAAACGAAATGCCCGACGGCAACGTGATTGGCGATCATGGCTCGGTTGGTATAGGCAATGAAGTTGAGATGGCGTGCGGTCCACACCGCACCGCTATACGCCGCGGCATCCGCGGCGTTAGCGACCTGCGATCGCTCCGTGATCTTCTGTCCGGTGTTGAACATCACCGTCAGCACAGCGCTGCTGATGAGCACACCGAACAGAGCCACGGGCGCGATCTGTCCACGAGGGCGCTTACTGAGCAGCATTGGTCTGTTGGTTGTAAGTGGAGAGGCTGTCCGCTTGAGCGGCCCGGTTTTGGGCCGTGGTCGCGGAAGCCTGGGCATCGGTGATGTCTTGCGTGGCCGATTGACCCGCCATCTCGCGGCTCATGCCGGCCAGTTGGTTTTGAAGAACATCGCCGAAGGCGGCGAACAACCCGATGCCGGCGACGGCCACCAGCGCGGTGATGATGATGTACTCGCTCATTCCCTGGCCGCGCTGTGCACTGCGCGAGTGCGCCAGCGAAATCTTCTGTTTGCTATCCATTGCAGTCTCCTTGGGTGCGGAGACGACACAGTAATGGCGCGAGACTGGCAAAAAACGCCAAATACTTGCGCTTTCGTCGAGAAATAGCCGTGCTGTTTTCCTTTGAAACGTGAAGGGGTATCGTGCCGCACCAGCAAAATGGGAGGAACGCGATGCGGTTAGCAGTGAAGTTGGCGTTGGGATTGGCGGTCGTGGTCGGCTCGGCGCAAGCCGCCGAAACGCCTCAGCCCATCGTGCTGAAGGCGGCCTATCTGTTCGACAGCAAGTCGGGCAACCTCACGAACGGCGGCGCCGTGCTCGTGGAAGGCGACAAGATCAAGGCGCTCGGCTCACAAGCCGTGCCGGCCAATGCGAAGGTGATCGATCTCGGCGATGCGACGCTGATGCCGGGCTTCATCGATGCCCACACGCACATCACCATGGAAGGCCACAATGATTTCTACAAGGGCTTCCACGCGGATATGTATCGCTTCCCCGCGGAGCAGTCCTTCTTCGCTGCCGTGTATGCAAAGCGCACGATCGAAGCCGGCTTCACCACCGTCCGGAACGTGGGCGCCGGTGAATTCGTCGACGTGGGTTTGCGTAACGCCGTCAACGCCGGCCTCACCCCGGGCCCAACGATTCTGACCGCGGTCCACTCGGTGGGCTCCACCGGCGGTCACTGCGACCAGGGTCCGTTCCCGCCGGATCGCATCGCGCCGCTCGGTGTTCAAGACGGTGTATGCAATGGCGCCGATGAGTGCCGCGCGGCCGTGCGCTACCAGCTGAAGTGGGGCGCTGACGTGATCAAGATTTGCTCGTCAGGTGGCGTGCTCTCGGAAGCCGATCCGGTGGACGTGCCGCAGCTGACGCCCGATGAGTTGAACGCCATCATGTCGGAAGCGCATGCGTGGAAGCGCAAAGTGGCCGCGCACTCTCACGGCGATCTCGCCGCCCGCCAGGCTGTCGAAGCCGGGGTGGATTCCATCGAGCACGGCAGCTTCCTCAGCGACGAAACCCTCAAGCTGATGAAGGCGAAGGGCACTTACCTGGTGCCGACGCGTCTCGCGGTCTGGTGGGTAAACCAGGTCGCCGACAAGTTCCCGCCGGCGATTGCAGCCAAGGCCCGCGCGACGCTGCACGAGCACGAGCGCATGTTCCGCTCGGCGCTGAAGATCGGTGTGCCGATTGCGTTCGGCACTGACTCGGGTGTGTCACCGCATGGCATGAACGCCAAGGAGTTCAAGTTGCTGACGGACATCGGCATGCAGCCGGCCGCAGCGCTGGTTTCCGGCACGCGCGAATCGGCAAAATTGCTCGGCATCGCCGATCAGGTCGGCACGCTCGAAGCGGGCAAGATCGCCGACATCGTCGCCGTCAAAGGCAACGTGTTGAACAACATCGCCGCGACCGAACAGCCCGTGTTCGTGATGAAGCACGGCGTGGTGGTGAAGCAGCCGTAACTGGCGCTAACTGAAGCGCCTGGCGAGGAATTCTTGCCAGCGCTTCTTCGCCAGCAATTGATACCCCTTGTCGAAGGTCGTCGATGAGGGCAGGTAAAACCCCGGGCCGGCGCCACTATATAAATAGAGCTCGCGCCGGTCCGGAGCGACCGCCACGAACCGCCCCAGCCAGTTCAGCTGCTCGCGATCGATCGCCGGGTCCGCGGTCCCGGCATGAAACTGAACGGGGACATTCAGCCGCGCCAGCAAGGTGATCAGGTCCGGGCGCGGATCGGTCTTGGATTTTTCGGTCGCTTCGATGGGCGTGGACAGCGTGATCACGCCAACGATGCCGAGCGGATCGTTCAGCGCCATGCGTAACGCGGTATAGCCCGCCGCGCCGAATCCCAAAATCACGACGGGATTGGCATTCGGCGCGCTGCCGTTCAACGTGACGATGCCGGCACGCACATCGCCTTCAACGTCGAGATTGAAGGCCTCGCTCAGCAAGGCGTCCGGATGGGTGGAAATCTTGGCCGTGCCGCGCTGAGCGCAATCGATCACGAGCGCGACGTAACCGGTTCGGGCCACCTCGCGCGCCAGCTCCTGCAGTTCTTTGGGAATGCCCGGACTGTCGTGAATGATCACGACGGTGGTTTGATTGCTCGCGCCCATGGGGACGGCTTGATACGCAGGCAGCAGCGTTCCGCCGTTATCGACAGTGAGCCCGCGAGCCTCGATGTCCCACACTCGAGCGGCGGCATCGGCCACCGTCGTCGCGCCCAGCGCCGACGCGGCGGTCAGTTGCAGAGCCGTCGCGAGGAACTCCCTTCGCGTCGCTGGTGGCTCATCTTCGTCTAAACAACCCAGGCACATACCGCCTCCCGCAGCATGCTATGTCGCATGCGCGCTCATTATCAGCACGAGTAGCGGGTGCGCAAGGATCCATCCCGAAGATGTGAACTGCAGCTCATCGCTTGCTGGCCGCACGTTCCGTATCGAGCAACACTCGCTTTCTCTGCATGCCCCAGCGATAACCGCCCAGCTCGCCGGTGCCCCGCACGACGCGATGACACGGGATCAACAGCGCAACCGAGTTGGTGGCGCACGCCCTGGCAACGGCTCGAGCGGCGCTGGGTTTGCCGATGGCGGCCGCGACTTCCGCATACGATCGGACTTCGCCGTACGGCAGCTTCTGCAAGTAGCGCCACACGATCAGCTGGAATGCCGTGCCTCGCACGTCCAGGGGCAGATCGAGTCGGGGCTCGAGCCCTCGCAGATGACGATTCAGCGCGGCGATCCACGATTCGAACTCGTTGCGCGAGCTGTCGGGCATCGCTTGCACCGTAGCGGCGGGGAACTGCAGCTGCAAATCATCGAGCAAGGCTCGATCGTTCTCGCCGAACTGCAGGAAACAAATGCCGCGATCGGTGGCGCCGATCATCATCAATCCCAGCGGAGTCTGGCCGCTCGCGTAAGAGATCGTGAGGCCTTTGCCGCCGCTGCGGTATTCGCTGGGTGTCATGCCGAGCTGACCGTCCGCCTTCTCGTACACACGGCTGCCCGAGCCGAAGCCCGCTTGATAGATCGCATCCGCGACGGGCGCTTCGTTACGCAGCTCTTTTTTGAGCATGCGAACCCGAGCCGCCGTCTGATATTCCTTCGGGCTGCTGCCCATGATTGCTTTGAAACTGCGTTGCAAATGGAATGGGCTGTAGCCGGAGCGTTTGGCGAGTTGTTCCAGGCTGAGCTTGCTGTCGGGCGCGGCATCGATTTGCCGGGCCAGCTCGTGCACGACCTGATTCAACACATTTGCCGAAACGCCGGTGGGCCTGCAGCGCTTGCAGGGCCGCAGACCGGCACGTTCCGCCGCTTCGGCGGTGGTGAAGAAACGAACGTTCTTCCGCAACGGCCGGCGCGAGTTGCAGGAAGGCCGGCAATACACGCCAGTGGTCATGACGCCATAGAAAAACTCACCGTCGCGGCTGGCGTCGCGGTTCTGTACCGCGCTCCACAAGGCATCGTCGTTCGCGTTGGACATGGCAGGTCTCCTCTTTGCTTGGGTCGCAGTTTTGCGTGCGGCCGGCTCGGAAGATTCCCGCCTCTTGCTGTGTAATTTTCTGGACTGCTTGGGCATGTCAGGTGACTTCAAGTGTAGCCCGCCCCTGGCGAAAGTGAGCAGCGTGCGTGGCTCTTCCGGGCCAGTGTTGGCTGCCCCTTCGTACGCTGTAATCCAGCCATCGATATGCAGAATACGCCGCCATGAACAAGCTCATGAAAATCGTCGGGGGCTCGTTGGCGGTCCTGGCTGCCGGAGTGGGTATTGCTGCTGGCGCCGCGGTGGTGCTCAGCGAGCGCAAGATGAATCGGGTCGTCGACGTGCCGATTGCGTCGGTGAATTTCGCTTCGTTCAATCCCGATCTGGCGCGCGGTGAATATCTGTTTCAGACCCGCGGCTGCACGGAATGTCATGGCACGCGCGGCGAGGGCAAAGTCGTCATCGACGATCCGAGCGGCGGTTTGTATATCGCCTCGCCAAACATTACTCGCGGCGGTGGCGGTGCGGCTGCGAGATACAGCGACACCGATTGGGTCGCGCTCCTTCGCCATGGCCTGAAGCCGGGCCGCGTTCCCGCCTTTGTCATGCCGAGTGAAGACTACGCTCAGATGGCCGATGAAGATGTGGCGGCGCTGGTGACTTACATTCGCTCCATGCCGCCGTCAGCCGAGCGCAAGACCGAGATGCGCATTCCGCTGTTGGTGAAAGCGCTCTATGTCGCCGGCATTGCCCAGGATGCGTCCGAGAAGATCGATCACACCAAACCCGCGCCGACTCGCGTGCCGGTCGATACGCATGCGCAAGGCGAGTACATCTCGAAGACCTGCGTCGGTTGTCATGGTCAGGGCTTCTCTGGCGGCCCGATTCCCGGTGCTCCGCCCGTCTGGCCCGCGGCGGCGAATCTCACTTCCGCCGCGGATAGTGCGATGACACAGCGCTACGCCTCGGTCGAGCAGTTCCGTCAGATGATGCGTTCTGGCAAGCGAGCGGACGGCACCAGCATCGGCGTGATGCCTTTCGAAAGCCTGCGCGGCATGACCGATACTGAACTGGATGCGTTGTTCGGGTTCTTGAAGACCCTGCAACCCAGAACGTCTGGCACGCGTTGATCTCTCGTTTACTGGCCGACGGCGACTTTCTTGTACCCCGTCGGCAGCTCGAACGATTGCGGACTCACTGCATCGGTGCTCACTGATACGAGCTCTGTGCTCATATTCATCAGAGAGAACAGGCCACCTGGCAATTGCGTGGGTGGCGCGGCGGCTTCGGGTGCCGGTGCTGCTTTCTTCTTACCAAACATTCCGCCCAAGGCACCGCCGAGCGCTTGACCGATGCTGGTCGGTGAGGCGGTGCTCTCCTGCTGACCGCCGGCCTGCATCTGCTGAGTGCTTTGACACTGCGGGCCGCCCACGCCGAGCCCGAAACTCAGCCTGACCGGATACCCTTTCACGTCGCGCATCTTGGTCGCGACTTCACTCCACAGGCCTTTGTAGCGGCCGAACATCGTCTCCGCGCGCTCGGCAAAATCTTTCGAGCCCGCGGTGCCCATTCCCATCTTCTCTGCAAATGCCTGCTGATACGCCTGCGCTTCGGCGGACGCCTGGAAGTCCGGCGCGACCCACTGATCGAACACCAGGCCAAAATCGCAGACCTGGCCGGTCTTCTTGTCCTTGCAGGATTGGGTAGCAGTGATGGTGACGCGCTCAGCCTGGTGACCGGCGATCGATGCTTTCTCGCCCGAGCGAATGACGTCGCTCTTCGGCTCGGACCATTCGCATTGCGACTCATCGACACCGGAAGTGCCCTGTTGCTGCGCCGCCTGCGCTTCCTGCATCTGCTGCGACACCTTCTGCATCTGCGCCCGGGTCTCGGCGAACGTGGTTTCGGTATAGGTCTTCTTCTTGTTGTCGAGCGAATACATCTTGTCCTGATCCAGCCGCACGATCTCGGTCGAATCGCCGCCGATGCCGCGCGCGAAGGTCCGCATCAAGCCGGATTCGAACTGCAGGTTACTGTCGGTGCGCGCCCGTTGACCCGAAATCGACGTGGTCGTCGTGCCGCTCATGTTGGCCATCTTCATCATGCCGGCGCCGCTGATGCTCATGCGCTCGGTGATGATGACGTCTGACTGCGCAGCGGTGCTCAGAATCGCGGCCAGGGCGCCTGCCAGAACGGCGCGTGTAGGAATAGTTCTGAACGATTGCATCGTGACCTCCATCTCCAGCTTCGGGTGCCGGCGAAGGTAACTAACGCAATCCTCCGCTCATTCCTGCCACTTTTGCAATCGCGACTTCAGCGCACGCCAGTGCGCCGCCGCAAACGCTCTCGCTTCGATTTCGTAGCAGTTATGCCAATAACCGTTGCGAGCTGACTCGAGCAGATATTTCCAGATCGTGAGCCGTCGGATCTGCCACTGACGCAACACATGGAAGTATTCGTGCAGGACGAGCTCGGGATCGTTCCAGAAATCGTTTGCTGAACCGCGCAACAAGATGCGGCCGCGTCGCGTGGTCGCGCGTGCGCCGAAATGCATGCGCGCGTATAGAGAGTTTTCGACAACGCGGATGTGCTCGACCGGTTCGCCGAAAATGTCGCGGAGAGCGATGGCGAGAGAGGCGGGAATCGAGGAGCGCTGGCCGAACATTGGGCCGCCGCTCGCTACTTGCCGATACAAAACGTCGTGAAGATCCGCCCGAGCAAATCGTCCGGCGTGAACTCGCCGGTGATTTCGCCGAGACATTGCTGAGCCTGGCGCAGCTCTTCCGCCATCAATTCGCCGGCGCGCTTTTCCATGAGCTGGCGTTGCGCTTCATTCAAATGAGCGGAGGCACGATCCAGCGCGTCGAGATGCCGACGGCGCGCGGAGATCGTGCTCGTGCCGGCGCCTTGGAATCCCATGCATTCCTTCAGGTGCTCACGAAGCAGATCGATGCCGTCGCCGCTCGTTGCTGATACATGCAAACGCGGCGGCTGGGATTGTTCGTAACGAGATTGCGCCTGCGCGAGGTCGATCTTGTTCAGGATGACGCTCACGGGAATGTCGGCCGGTAAACTGGCGAGTTCAGCTTGCATGGCTTCGTCGTCCAGACCGCGAGTCGCATCGATCACATAAAGGATGCGATCGGCGCGAGTCATTTCATTTCTGGCGCGGCGGATGCCTTCAGCTTCGACAACATCGGCGTCTTCGCGAAGGCCGGCGGTGTCGGCGATGTGCAAAGGCATGCCGTCGATGTGAATCCGCTCGCGAAGGACGTCGCGAGTCGTGCCGGGAATGTCGGTCACGATGGCGGCTTCGTAGCCGGCGAGCCGATTCAGCAAACTGGATTTGCCGGCGTTCGGACGGCCGGCAATGACGACAGTCATGCCTTCGCGAAGCAACGCACCTTGTTGCGCTTTCGCGGTGATCTGTTCGCAGAGCTCGATGGTTGAAGCGATGCGTTCATGCAAGACGGTGTCGGCGAGAAAGTCGACTTCCTCTTCCGGGAAATCGATCGCGGCTTCCACATGCATGCGTGTTTCCGTGACCGCTTCGGTCAGCGAATGAACGGCAACGGAAAACTCACCTTGTAACGATCGAAGCGCGGCACGCGCTGCCTGGCTCGAGCCGCTGTCGATGAGATCGGCGATGGCTTCGGCCTGCGTCAGATCGATCTTGTCGTTCAGGAAGGCGCGCTGGGTGAATTCGCCCGGCTGCGCGACACGCGCGCCGAGGCTGACGACTCGAGCGAGCAACATATCCATGACGACGGGACCGCCATGGCCATGCAGTTCGAGAACATCTTCGCCGGTGAACGAGTTCGGCGCGGGAAAGTAGAGGGCGAGGCCGCCGTCGAGCATTTCACCGTCGGCGTCACGAAAGATTCGCAACACTGCATGCCGCGGCTCCGGCAGATCGCCGAGCACTTCGGCGGCAATGGTGGGTGCGAGGCGGCCCGAGATTCGCACCATCCCGACGCCACCGCGACCCGGCGGCGTTGCAATCGCCGCGATGGTGTCAGTGTCGCCGGGACGGGGTGTCATGCCTCGAGTCGACCGGGTCAGCTCCGGTCTTTCTCTTTCTTATCTTCCGCCGCGACCAGCTTGTTAATCCGGTACTGCTGAGCGATCGACAACAACGTGTTGGTCAACCAGTACAGCACCAGACCCGCGGGGAACCAGGCCATCGTCACCGACATGATGAGCGGCATGAACATGAAGATCTTCGCCTGCACCGGATCGGTGCTGGGCATGGGCTGCAGCTTGAATTGCGCGAACATCGCGCCCGCCATCAGGATGGGCAGGATGAAGAACGGATCGCGCGACGACAGATCGGTGATCCAGCCGAGGAACGGCGCCTGCCGCATCTCGACACTCTCCAGCAGCACCCAGTAGAAGGCGAGGAAGAACGGAATCTGAATCAGGATGGGCAAACAGCCGGCGAGCGGATTGATCTTCTCGCGCTTGTAGATCTCCATCATCTGACGGCCGAGTTGTTCGCGGTCGTCTTTGTAACGTTCCTGAATCTGTTTGATGCGCGGACCGAGGTTGCGCATCTTCGCCATGGAGCGGCCGCTCGACGCGGTCAGCTTGTAGAAGGCGAGCTTGATCAGGAAGGTGACGATGATGATCGCCCAGCCCCAGTTACCCACCACGCCGTAAACGAACTCGAGCACGGTGAACAACGGCTGCGCGATGATCGTGAGCTTGCCGTAGTCGGCGACCAGCTCCAGACGCGGACCGGCCTGCGCGAGTTGTTCCTGCAGCTTCGGGCCGACGAAGATCGTCTCATTAAATGTGTGCTTGCCGCCGGTTGGTACAGCCGTCAGCGGGCCGCGATACGACAGGACGAAATCGTTGTCGGCATCGAGGCTGAGCTGGTAATCGTAGGTCGCATCCTTCGGCGGCACCGCGGCCGCGACGAAGTGGTGCTGCAAGGAAGCCATCCAGCCGCCGGCGAAGTCGCCTTTGAACTTGCGATCGTCCTCGTCTTCGATCTTCAGCTTGCGATAGGCCTTGCCGTCGAAGATCGCCGGACCGCGATACGCATAGGTCTCGACGTTGAAGTACGAGCGCTCGATATGCTCGTAGTGACGGATCAGCTGCACATACGAAGCGGCTTTGTAATCGCTGCCCGACTGGTTATCGACGTCGTAGCTCAAATCGACCTGGTAGCTGCCGGGCTTGAACTTGAAGGTCTTGGTGACCGTCACGCCCTGGCCGTCGGTCCACGTCAGCGGCACGACCAGTTCCTGCTGTCCCGCCTCTAATTTGTATTCGCTCGCCGCAGCTTGATAAGTGACCTGATGCGTCGGCTCGGCACGACCGTCCGCAGCTCGCAAACCGGAGCGCGCCACATACAGCGGCGGATTCGGCGTGAACAAGCGCACCGGCACATCCGGCTGATTCTTCTTAACGGGGTATTTCAGCAGATCGGCGCGGACCAGCTCGCCACCGCGAGTGCTGATGTCCATCGAGAGCACGTCGGTGACAACACGAATGACAGCCGCGTTGCCTGCGACGGTCTCCTGGTTGCTCTCATTAATAGTAGCGGCCGATGTGCCGCTGGCCGAAGCCGGCGGCGCGGTCGCGTCGCTCGATGGCAATTCCGGCAACGTGTCGTTGGCTGCCGCCGGGGCAGTACCGGTTGCAGACGGCGTCTGCGTAGTCGCAGCGCTCGCCGGCGCCGGCGGAGGAGCGTAGTCCTTCTGCCAGGTGATGAAGTTCAGGTACAGGACCAGCGCAAGCGCGGCCCAGATGAATACGCGTTGGTTATCCATGAGGAACCGGCTTGGTATTGTGAGGAGGTGGCACCGGATCGTAGCCGCCTTCGTTCCAGGGATGACACCGCATCAGGCGGCGCACCGTGAGATAAGTTCCGCGAGCTGCGCCATGTCGTTGCAAAGCTTCTTCGGCGTAGCAGGAACAGCTCGGGTAGAAGCGGCAGGTCGGCCCGAGCATGGGGCTGATCAAATAGCGATAGACGCGAATCGCAGCGGTCAGGCCATGTACGACTACGGGGCGCATTGCTTTACCACCGTGCGCCAATGCTTCTCGAGGCTGCGCACGATGACGGCGTTGTCCGCATCGCGAGCCCCCGAGCGCGCATTAACGACGATGTCCACCGCAGGCAGTTCATGCTGATGCTGACGAAACGATTCCCGAACCAGTCGCTTGATGCGGTTACGCCGCACGGCGTTACCGATGATGCGTGCGGCAATCGATAATCCAAGTCTGGGTATCGAGCCGCCGCTGTTACGAGTGAGGATCGCGAAACAGGCGTCGGTGGAGCGGCGCGAATCCCGATAGACGCGATCGAATTCGGATTTATGCCGGAGACGTTGCGCCGGTTGAAAGCGTCGGGTCGGGGCTGGCAAGTCTAGGGTCGGACAAACGCGAGCGCCGCTGCTAAGCCTGAGCTCAGACAGTGAGACGCTTGCGGCCCTTGGCGCGACGACGGGCGAGCACCTGGCGACCAGCACGGGTGGCCATACGCGCGCGGAAACCGTGGGTGCGCTGACGTTTAACTTTGCTGGGTTGGTAAGTACGCTTCATGCGGGCATCTCAACGATGTCGTAACTTGGGCTCGGGCCAGAAATCGCGCTAAAACAAGTACATGCTGGCGCGCGTAGAGGGGCGGCAAGACTACGCACCACCCCCCTCAGTGTCAAGCTCGACTATGGCTTCCGGCGCACAAAATTCGCGGCGCCTGCCTGTGGATAACTGGCAGTCCATCGGTATAGACTCGCCGCCTCTCGCGTTGACCTGGCGCAGAACAATTCTTTCTCTCGATTCGATTTAGGGGACGAAACCGTGCAGGGTTCGTTGTGGCGCCGCTGTCTCGCGCAATTGGAAGTGGAATTGCCGGAGCAGCAGTTCAATACGTGGATCCGGCCTTTGCAGGCCGTGGAGGACGGACGGACGTTGCGCCTGCTCGCACCGAACCGTTTCGTCGTCGACTGGGTGAATGAGAACGTCGCGGGCCGGATCACCGAACTGGTCGATGCCGTGGGCGAAGAGCCCAGTCCTGCCGTCGTGCTGGAAGTCGGTTCCCGGCCGGCCGCCCCTGCGATGACGATCAACACGCATCAGCCCGTGGCTCAGCGCATGCCGACGATCACGCCGGCACCGGTCCGCGATATCCCGGCGGTGTTGGGCAGTCGCCTCCAGCCAGATTTCACCTTCGCGAACTTCGTCGAAGGTAAGAGCAACCAGCTCGGCCGCGCCGCGGCGTTCCAGGTCGCTGAAAATCCCGGTCGCGCCTACAACCCGCTGTTCATCTATGGCGGCGTGGGTCTGGGCAAGACGCACCTGATGCACGCGGTCGGGAACATGATCAAAGCTCGTAACGAGCATGCCCGCGTCGCCTATGTGCACTCGGAGCGATTCGTCGGCGACATGGTGAAGGCGCTTCAGCACAACACCATCAACGATTTCAAAACCGCTTATCGCTCGCTCGATGCGCTGCTGATCGACGACATTCAGTTTTTCGCCGGCAAGGATCGGTCGCAGGAAGAGTTCTTCCACACCTTCAACGCGCTGTTCGAAGGCCAGCAGCAGATCATCATGACCTGCGATCGCTATCCCAAAGAGCTCGACGGCCTGGAAGAGCGGCTCAAGTCACGCTTCGGCTGGGGACTGACGGTGGCCATCGAGCCGCCGGAGCTGGAAACCTGCGTGGCCATTCTCATGAGCAAGGCCGCTCAGACCCGCGTCGATTTGCCCGACGAAGTCGCGTTCTTCATCGCCAAGCGGATTCGCTCCAACGTGCGAGAGCTCGAGGGTGCTCTGCGTCGCGTGGTGGCGAACTCGCAATTCACCGGCCGTGCGATCACCATGGAGTTCGCGAAAGAGTCGTTGCGCGATCTGCTGGCTTCCCAGGATCGCATGGTGACCATCGAGAACATTCAGAAGACCGTCGCGGAATACTTCAAAATCCGCGTGGCCGATTTGCTGTCGAAGCGTCGCAGTCGCTCGATCGCGCGGCCTCGGCAAGTCGCGATGGCCTTGGCGAAGGAGCTGACCAGTCATAGCTTGCCGGAGATCGGCGATGCATTTGGCGGCCGCGACCATACGACGGTGCTGCATGCATGCCGGGTGATCAAGGAGCTGCGAGAGTCGAATACGCGCACCAGCGAGGACTACTCAAACCTGTTGAGAACCCTGGCTGGATGACTGTGGATAATTTGTTAGGTTTTCGTGGGTCTTATTTATCCACAGACGGCCCACAGTTTCGATACAAGCTCCGCGACAGTTAGCAGATGAGTTTTGATGGCGATAAGCGACTGATGGAACACGCAAAAAACGGGTTATACACAGCGCTTGCCGCCCTTCATAATCATCATAAATTCTTTAAATACTTAATCTCTAATTAAGATTCCGAAGGTGACCACGATGAAGTTCAGTGCTGAGCGGGAAAGCATCCTCGCACCACTGCAGGCGGTAATCGGCGTTGTGGAGCGGCGCCAGACCATGCCGATCCTGGCCAACGTCCTGATCGCGGGTCGGGGTGAGCAACTGTCCATCACGGCGACGGATCTGGAAGTGGAGCTGGTCGCCAAGGCCAACGTCACTTTGCAGACACCGGGCGAAATCACCCTGCCCGGTCGCAAGCTGCTGGACATCATCAAGGCCCTGCCCGACAAGGCCCAGGTGACGATCTCGGTGGAAGGCGAGCGCGCCACCGTTCGTTCCGGCAAGAGCCGCTTCACGCTGGCTACCCTGCCGGCGAGCGACTTCCCGACGGTGGAAGACATTCGGGCCCAGAAGGCGCTGCTGATTTCCCAATCCGCCCTGCGCCGCTTGCTCGACAAGACGCATTTCTCGATGGCGCAGCAAGACGTGCGTTACTACCTCAACGGTATGTTGCTGGAAGCTGACGGGAAAACGCTCCGAACGGTCGCGACTGACGGCCATCGTCTGTCATATTGCGAAACCACGCTCGAACATGAGGCCGGTGCTACTCAGCAAGTGATTGTGCCGCGTAAAGGCGTGCTCGAGCTGCAACGGCTGTTGGCCGGTGAAGGCAATGTCGAGCTGGCGATCGGAACCAATCACGTTCGCGCCCAGATCGGCGACATTCGCTTCACTTCGAAGCTGATTGACGGCCGTTTCCCGGAATATGGTCGCGTGATCCCGGCCAATCCGACCAAGCGGATCAACGTCAATCGCGACGTTCTGCGTTCGGCGCTCCAGCGCGCGGCCATTCTTTCCAACGAAAAGTATCGTGGTATTCGCCTCGGCGTTAAGCCCGGAGTCCTGCTCCTGCAATCGCATAACCCGGAGCAGGAAGAAGCCGAAGAGGAGTTGGAGATCAATTACGGCGGCGACGAGCTGGAGATCGGCTTCAACGTCAACTACCTGCTCGATGCGCTGGCGGCTGTGGATAGCGGCGATGTGGTCCTCGGTCTCACGGACGCGAACAACAGCTGCTTGCTGAGCTCTGAAGGCGCGCCGCAGGCCAAGTACGTCGTCATGCCGATGCGGCTATAAAACCATGGCGGGCGTGCACCGGTGCTGACTGCGATCACGGTCGATAACTTCCGTTGCATCGAACACGCCAGCCTGGACTTTGACTCGCGCTCGACCGGCATCATCGGTGACAACGCCTCCGGCAAGACCTCCTTGCTGGAGGCGATTTACTTTCTAGGCCACGGACGTTCGTTCCGGGCCGCCCAGGCGGAAAAGCTCAAACGGGAGGGCACGACCTTTTTTCGAGTGGTCGGGCGGCTCGCGACTCATCGCGGCATGCTGACTGCGGGGCTGGAGCACACCCAAGGTCGAACCCAAGGTCAGCTGGCGGGGCAGGGCATTTCCGGGATCGCGGACATCGCCGAAGTCTTACCTCTGCAGATCATCGACCCTGGCGTCCATCGATTGGTGGAGGAGGGTTCGGCTCGGCGTCGTCGACTGATGGACTGGGGAGTGTTTCACGTGAAACGTGAGTTCCTCGGTTACTGGCGTCGCTACCAGCGCGCCCTGTCCCAACGAAACGCCGCGCTTCGAACGGCTCATGGCGAGGAGTTGATCCATGCCTGGGAGCAGGACTTCTGCGCCGCCGGCGCTGAGGTGGATCGGTTGCGCGCCCACTATGTCGAGGCGCTGAAGCCGCATTTCGAATCGCTGGCAGCTCGCCTGGTTGGACCGGGCACCACGCTGACCTATCGTCGGGGATGGCCTGTGGAGGCCGAGTTGAGACAGGCTCTGCACGACTCCATATCTAGGGACCTGAGACTCAAGACCACCCATGTCGGTCCCCATCGGGCGGACCTCGTTTTTTTGATCGATGGGACGCCGGCGAAGGACCGGGTCTCCCGCGGCCAACAGAAGATGCTGGCGGCCGCCTTCATCCTTTCTCAATTGCAGTGTCACACCGCTCTGGGGGCGGTGCCGACCACCCTGATGTTGGACGATCCAGCGGCCGAGCTGGATGTGGATAACTTGGGGAAACTTCTTCTGGCGATCGCCGAGATCCCCAGTCAGTTGATCGTCACTTCAGTCCACGAGCGGGGACTGAAGGGCATCGAAATTGGCCGCAGGTTTCACGTGAAACAAGGCAATTTCGAGCCGATGGTATAATGCCGCCGCACTTATTTCAGGCCGGACCATGACAGATAAAGACGTCTACGATTCCAGCAAAATCAAAGTCTTGAAGGGCCTCGATGCGGTCCGCAAGCGCCCCGGAATGTACATCGGTGACACCGATGACGGGACCGGTCTACATCACATGGTATTTGAGGTCGTCGATAACTCCGTCGACGAAGCATTGGCCGGTCACTGCTCTCAAGTGACCGTCACTATCCACGCTGACCAGTCGGTCACAGTGTCCGATGACGGCCGTGGAATACCTGTGGATATCCATCCGGAGGAGGGTCGTTCGGCGGCCGAAGTCGTCATGACCGTGCTCCACGCCGGCGGCAAATTCGACGACTCTTCCTACAAGGTCTCGGGTGGTCTGCACGGCGTCGGCGTGTCGGTGGTGAACGCCCTTTCCGAGTACCTGCTGCTGACCATTCACCAGAACGGCAAGCTGCACCAGCAGGAATACCGTCTGGGTGAACCCCAGGCTCCCCTGGCCGTCATTGGCACGACCGAGAAGCGCGGTACCACAATTCGGTTCAAGCCCAGCGCCGAGACCTTCAGCAACATCGAGTTCGACTACGACGTGCTGGCCAAGCGTCTCCGCGAACTGTCCTTCCTCAACTCCGGTGTCCGGATCGAGCTGATCGACGAGCGCGACGACAAGCGCGAGACCTTCCATCATGAAGGCGGCATCCGGGAGTTCGTCCGTTACTTGAACCGGAATGCCCAGCCCATCCACGACACCATCATCTGGTTCCGCACCCAACAGGAGGCGATCACGGTCGAGCTGGGCCTGCAGTGGAATGACTCCTACCAGGAGAGCATGAGCTGCTACACGAACAACATTCCCCAGCGCGACGGCGGTACCCACCTCGCCGGCTTCCGCAGCGCCCTGACCCGCACCCTCAATGCCTACATCGAGAAGGAGTTCTCGGCGAAGGACAAGGTGGCGATGAGCGGTGACGACGCCCGCGAAGGTCTCACGGCCATTCTGTCGGTGAAGATGCCGGACCCGAAGTTCTCCTCGCAGACCAAGGACAAGCTGGTCTCGTCCGAGATCAAAGGCATCGTCGAATCGGCGGTGGGTGCCAAGCTGGAAGAGTTCCTGCTGGAGCATCCGCCTCAGGCCAAAGCCGTCGCCAATAAAGTGTTGGAAGCCGCCCGCGCCCGCGAAGCTGCTCGCAAGGCTCGCGAAATGACTCGCCGCAAAGGCGCGCTGGATCTGGCCGGTCTGCCGGGCAAGCTGGCGGACTGCCAAGAGAAGGATCCGGCGCTGTCCGAGATGTTCCTGGTCGAGGGTGACTCCGCAGGTGGCTCGGCGAAGCAGGGCAGAGACCGGCGCACTCAGGCCATCCTGCCGCTGAAGGGCAAGATCCTGAACGTCGAGAAGGCGCGCTTCGACAAGATGCTGTCGTCCGCGGAAGTCGGCACGCTGATCACCGCGCTCGGCTGCGGCATCGGCGCGGACGACTTCAATGTGGAGAAGCTGCGCTACCACCGCATCATCGTCATGACCGACGCTGACGTGGACGGCTCGCACATCCGCACCCTGCTGCTCACCTTCTTCTATCGCCAGATGCCGCAGCTGATCGAGCGTGGGCACATCTATATCGCGCAGCCGCCGCTGTTCAAGTTGAAGAAGGGCAAGTCCGAGCACTATGTGAAGGACCAGGCCGAGCTCGATTCGATGCTGCTGACTTACGCCTTGGAAGACGCGCAGCTGTACGCCGACCCGGCGCAGGCGCCGATGACAGGTTCCGCTTTGGAAACTCTGGCTCGTCGCTGGATGGAAGTGGCTTCGATCATCCGTCGCTCATCCCGCCGGTATGACGAGCGCGTGCTTGAGCAGCTGCTGTACATGCCCGAGGTCACACCGGCGAATCACGATCAGCTCGACTGGCTGACTCAGTGGGGCCGCACCTTGGAGACCCAGCTCAACGCCTACGACGATGCCGCTCGGAAGTATCGCGTGCGCGTGCTGGCTGCCGTCGATGGCGGAACGCCGCGATTGCTGGTTGCCCGCATCGAGCACGGCATCACTCAGGAGAAGCACATCCATCGCGAGTTCTTCGAGTCGGCCGAGTACCGGAGCATTGCCGATCTCGGCACCACCCTGGCTGGGTTGTTCAAGCCAGGTGCTTACGTGGCGAAGAACGAGAGCAAGCAGGAAGTGGGCGGCTTCAAGGGCGCCATCGACTGGCTGCTGGAATCGGGCCGCCGAGGCCAGACCATTCAGCGCTACAAAGGTCTGGGCGAGATGAACCCGGAGCAGCTTTGGGATACGACCATCAATCCGGAGACCCGTCGTTTGATCCAGGTCCGCATCGAGGATGCCCTGGCCGCCAACGACATCTTTGCGACTCTGATGGGCGATCAGGTCGAGCCGCGACGCGAGTTCATCGAGAAGAACGCGTTAGCGGTTGCCAACCTTGACATTTAATTAAATTTAATATAAAGGCGGCAGAGAGCTGAATCTCTGCCGCCGATGATCAAGGTCCGATTAACGGTCAGCCGGCAGCGATCGGCCGGCCCGAAGCATCCGAAACGCCACTCGCGCCATCCGGCGTCAGCGTCGCGAGCTTCTTCTCAATCCACGCCCGCACTTCTTCGTTGAGCTCACGAGGGTCGCGACCAGCTGCATCGATCGCTGGGCCGATGACCACGCGAATCGTGCCGGGCTTTTTCACCCAACCGCGGCGAGGCCAGTAGTAGCCGGCGTTGTGAGCGACCGGAATGATTTTACAGCCCGCCTTCGCCGCGAGCAGTGAGCCGCTCACGCCGTATTTCCGACTCTCACCGACGGCAACGCGCGTGCCTTCCGGGAAGATCAGAACCCAAAGCCCTTCCTGAAGTCGCGCCTTGCCCTGCTCGACCACTTGAGTCACGGCCGTCGCACCGGCCTTGCGATTGATGGCGATGGGTTTGAGACATTTGACGGCCCAGCCGACCAGGGGGATCCACATCAGCTCGCGCTTGAGCACCCAGGCCTGCGGGGGAAAGACCGCGGCCTGCGCGATGGTTTCCCACGCCGAGGAATGTTTCCACATGGACACATGCGCGCCCGGCGGAATGTTTTCTCGGCCTTCGACCGTATAAGTGAGCCCGCAAAGCTTCGCGAGCAGCCACATGTTCAAGCGCCCCCAGCTGCGGGCGATCGCATACAGCCGCTGGCTTGGCAGCCAGCCGAATGCCAGAACCACGACCGCGTAGAGCAGGGTTCCGATGAACAGTGCAGTGGTGAATAAGATCGACCTCAGCAGCTGCATTACACGCCTCTTATCCAGGGAGTCGCGACAAATCGGCCACCTGCAGGAACAGCCCGCGCAGGCGCACCAGCAAGCCTAATCGATTCGCGCGCACCTCTGGATCCTCCGCCATCACCATCACGGAATCGAAGAAGCGATCCACGTCGTCCTTCAAGGTCGCGAGCTGGGTCAGTGCACCGGTGTACTCACGACGTGAGAACAACGGATTGACCGCCCGCTCCATGGAAACAACGTGGTCGAATAGCTGGCGTTCCGCCGGCTCGCGGAATTGACCGATTTCCACCACACCGGACAGATCGCCAGTCGCCTTGCGAAGGATGTTAGCGATGCGCTTGTTCGCAGCGGCCAGGCTCGCCGCTTCAGGCAGCGCCAGAAATCCTTCCAGCGCCTGCAGACGGACATCGATATCGAGCGTCGTATGCGGCTTGCTCGCGAGCACGGCGTCGAACATTTCCGTCGTGATCGCACGGCCGCCCGCTTCCTCGAGGTAGGAAGATCGCAGACGTTCCATGAGATAGCCCCAGATATCTTCGCCGACATTTTCGGGCGCCGTGACCGGCTGCAACGAGACGGCTTGATCCACGAGCACGCGCAGGTCCAGATCGAGCTTGTGCTCCATGACCGTACGCAGGATGCCGAGGGCTGCGCGACGCAGGCCGTAGGGATCCTTGGTGCCGGACGGTTTCTGACCGATGCTGAAAATGCCCGCGATGGTGTCGAGCTTGTCCGCGATCGACAGCGCGATGCCGGTTTTGGTCGCCGGCAATTTATCGCCAGCGAACCGTGGCCAATATTGTTCTTCGAGCGCGGCGGCGACTTCGGGGTTTTCGCCATCGAGCTGCGCGTAGTACTTGCCCATCAGGCCTTGCAGCTCGGGGAACTCGCCGACCATCGCCGACAACAAGTCACATTTGCTCAGCTTGGCGGCGCGGGCGGCGAGTTCAGCGTTGCCGCCGATGCCTTCAGCAATCCGCTGAGCGAGCGTGACGACGCGATTGCTCTTGTCGGCCAGCGAACCCAGCTTTGCTTGGAACGTCACCGCCTTCAGCGCGGCGTAACGTGTCTCGAGACGTTCCTTTCGGTCGGTGTCCCAAAAGAAGGCGGCGTCGGCGAGGCGAGGGCGCACGACGCGTTCATTACCATCGCGCACCCGCTCCGGCTCGCGGCTGGCGATGTTTGCAACGGTGATGAAATAGTTCATCAACTGCCCGTCGTTGGTGCGCACCGGGAAGTAACGTTGATTGTCCTGCATGGTCGCGATCGGCACTTCCTGCGGCAGACGCAGGAACTCTTCATCGAAGCGCCCCGACAGCGGCACCGGCCACTCGACCAGCGCTGTGACTTCATCCAGCAGCCAATCTTCGATGACCGCCTGGCCGCCCAGTGAATCGGCGATCGCATTGACCTCGGCGCGAATGCGTTCCCGGCGAGCGCCGACATCGGCAACGACGTGCGCCTTCTCGAGCAGCACTTCGGCGTACTTCGCGGGATTGCTGATCGCCAGCTGCTTCGGTCCGTGGAACCGATGACCCTGCGTTTGTTTGCCCGCCTGAATGCCCAGAATCTCGGTCTCAACGACGCTTGAGCCGAACAACATCACGACCCAGTGAGCCGGGCGGACGAATTCCTGCGAGCCCGCGCCCCATCGCATGCGACGCGCGATCGGCAGGTTGTCGAGCGAGGCGGTGACGATGCCTGGCAATAGAGAAGTCGTCGCGGCGCCCGGCTTCGAGCCTTCGAACTGCAGCACCTTGCCCTTCGGCCCGTCGACCTGCGCCAGCTGTTCAACTGTCACGCCGCACGAGGCCGCGAAGCCGAGCGCAGCCCTCGTCGGCTGACCATCGGGACCGAATGCATTGGCAACCGCCGGACCCTGACGTTTGATTTGCTGATCCGGCTGTTGATCGGCGACACCCGCAACGAATACTGCCAGGCGGCGGGGCGTGGCGTACCACTTCACATCGCCATGGTTGATGGACGCTTCATCGAGGCCTTTGGTCACGCCGTTGGCAAACGACTCGGCCAAAGTGAACAACGATTTGGGCGGCAGCTCCTCGGTGCCGATCTCGACCAGAAAGTCACGTTTACTCATGCTGCGGTCTCAGCTTCAGCAGCCACGCGATTCAGCATGGGGAAGCCCAGTGCCTCGCGGGTCTTGTAATAGGTTTCGGCGACTTCTTTGGCGAGCGCGCGGACCCGCAGGATGAAGCGCTGACGCTCGGTGACCGAAATGGCTTTACGGGCATCGAGCAGATTGAAAGTGTGCGAGGTCTTGAGCATCTGCTCATAGGCCGGCAATGCCAGCCCGGCTTCGAGCAGCTTCTTACATGCGGCCTCGTGATCGTCGAAGTGCCGGAACAGCAGCGCGGTATCCGCCAGCTCGAAGTTGTATTTGGACTGCTCGACTTCGTTCTGATGATAAACGTCGCCGTAGGTCACGCGGCCGAGCGGGCCGTCCGCCCACAACAGGTCGTACACGCTCTGCACGCCCTGCAGATACATCGCGAGGCGTTCCAGACCGTAAGTGATCTCGCCCATCACCGGCTTGCAGTCCAGGCCGCCCACTTGCTGGAAGTAAGTGAACTGCGTGACTTCCATGCCGTTCAGCCAGATTTCCCAGCCCAGGCCCCAGGCGCCGAGGGTGGGCGACTCCCAGTTGTCCTCCACCAGCCGGATGTCGTGGGTCAGCGGATCGAAGCCGAGCGAAGCCAGCGATCCGAGATACAGATCGACGATGTCTGGCGGCGACGGTTTCAACACCACCTGGAATTGATAGTAGTGCTGGAGGCGGAACGGGTTATCGCCGTAGCGACCGTCCGTGGGCCGGCGCGAAGGCTGCACATAGGCAGCGCTCCACGGCTCCGGACCCACTGCGCGAAGCAGGGTCCCGGTGTGAAACGTGCCTGCGCCCATTTCCATGTCGTAGGGCTGCAGGATCACGCAACCCTGCTTCGACCAGTACGACTGGAGGGCGAAGATCAGGTCTTGAAAAGTCCGCGGCGGGACGACGGCTTTCGATGCGGCCATCTGGGGTCCGGTCCTAAAGGGGAAAAGCGCGCGAGTATACCCGGCAACCCCGTGAAATCTGGGTCTGCTACAGATTGGGGCCTGAGGCATCGCGTCGGTGCACACCTATGGTGCATCCAAGGGCTAATGTGCTCCAATTCAGGGCGCCGCTTTGTAATGTTTTCCGCGCGGCATCACCAAAATCCAGCAGTTGCGCCATCACGGTGCGCTGGCATGCTTCCTGCAATTTTGTCTGGTCCTCAACAACCTCCTGGCGTCGTAGCGGCGAGCGGCCCGGGACTTCTCAATCTCGCTGTCTACCGGAGGAGAACTCATGACGACCCCCGCTGAAGTCCTCAGCATGCTGAAAGAGAAGGAGGTCAGATACGTTGATCTGCGCTTCACGGACACTCGCGGCAAAGAGCAGCACGTGACCGTCCCCGCGCACACCGTCGACCAAGGCTTCTTCGACGACGGCAAGATGTTCGACGGCTCCTCGATCGCCGGTTGGAAGGGCATCAATGAATCCGACATGGTGCTCATGCCGGACGCCAGCACCGCCGTGCTCGATCCGTTCTTTGAAGAGACCACACTGATCATCCGCTGCGACGTGCTCGAGCCCTCGACCATGCAGGGTTATGAGCGCGATCCGCGCTCCATCGCGAAGCGCGCCGAGGCGTACCTGAAGTCCACCGGTGTCGGTGACAAGGCGCTGTTCGGCCCGGAAAACGAATTCTTCATTTTCGATGACGTGAAGTACGGCACCAACATGCAAGGGTCGTTCTTCGAGATCAATTCCGTCGAAGCCGCCTGGTCGTCGGGCAAGGCCTTCGAAGGCGGCAACATGGCACACCGTCCGGGCGTGAAGGGCGGCTACTTCCCCGTGCCGCCAGTCGACTCGTTCCAGGACATCCGTTCGGCCATGTGTAATGCCCTCGAAGAGCTGGGCATGAAGGTCGAAGTGCATCACCACGAAGTGGCGACTGCCGGCCAGTGCGAAATCGGCGTGAACGCCAACACGCTGGTGAAGAAGGCTGACGAAGTGCAGTTGCTGAAGTACGCGATTCACAACGTCGCGCACGCCTACGGCAAGACCGTCACTTTCATGCCGAAGCCCATCGTCGGCGACAACGGCAGTGGCATGCACGTGCACCAGTCGATCCAAAAGGACGGCAAGCCGGCCTTCGCGGGCGACAAGTACGCGGGCCTGTCGGACATGGCGCTGTACTACATCGGCGGCATCATCAAGCACGCCAAAGCCATCAACGCGTTCACGAACGCCAGCACCAACAGCTACAAGCGCCTGGTGCCGCACTTCGAAGCGCCCGTGATGCTGGCGTACTCCGCCCGTAACCGTTCTGCTTCTATCCGTATTCCCTGGGTGGCGAACCCGAAGGGTCGTCGTATCGAAGTGCGCTTCCCGGACTCGACGGCGAATCCGTACCTCGCGTTCGCGGCCATGATGATGGCCGGCCTCGACGGCATCCTGAACAAGATCCACCCGGGCGAAGCCGCGGACAAGGATCTGTACGACCTGCCGCCGGAGGAAGCGAAGAACATTCCGGAAGTCTGCTACTCGCTGGAACAGGCGCTGCAGGCTCTGGATGCGGATCGCGGCTTCCTGAAGGCCGGTGGCGTGTTCACCGACGACGTCATCGACGCCTACATCGCGTTGAAGATGCAGGAAGTGACCAAGGTGCGTATGTCCACGCACCCGCTGGAGTTCGAGCTGTATTACAGCGTCTAACTACAGCCGTCGGCGGCTGCGTTTTCGGATGCAGCCGTTGACAGGTTTTTCTGTAACGGTGACGGCGGTCACAAATACGCCGTCACCGCTTTTGTCAGGTCGAGGTGGAGCGGCTATGCTCATTACATATGCGTACGGCGCTTTATGTTCTCCTCGCACTGGCGGCACCGGCCTTTGCCGGTCAGACCGTTTACAAGTGGGTGGACGAGAAAGGTGTCACGCACTTTTCGGATCAGCCCATCGCGGGCGCCGAGAAAGTGGAGCTGAGCAGCGGCCCGAGCCGCGCCACCACTCCGCAACCCTCTTACGCACCCTCGACGGCGCAGCCGACCCAGTCCGGTCCGGCTTACTCGCGCTTCGTCGTCGTCAGCCCGCAGCAGGATCAGTCGTTCGTCAACACGGGGGGCAAAGTCACCGTGTCGCTGGCGTCTTCGCCGGCCATCAGCACGGGTCACACCGTGACGCTGTATCTGGACGGCTCGCCGGTGTCGGGCTTCATGCCCATGACTCACGAATTCTCGAACATGGCTCGCGGTACGCATACCGTGAAGGCGGTTGTCAGCAACGGCAGCCAGACCATTCAGGAAACGCCGCCGGTGACGTTCCACGTGCGGCAGGAATCGATCGCGAATCCGCCGGTCGGTCCGGCCATGCGCAACAACAAGCCGAAACGTACCGCCGGCAACAAGCTGACCACCAAGCAGCAGAGCTATCAGGCGTTGAATGGCGGCAAGGCGGCCATCGATCCGAGCACCAATCTGCCGGTGAAGACCAAGCCTGCGCAGAAGCCCGGTCCCAAGGCCGGCAACTAATATTTGTTTCTGCCCGCGTGCCGCTCGCTCGAGCGGACGGGTCACGGTGAAGGACGCGAATGGCCGCGCAACCTTCCCATCTCATGGTCAGCGCTGACTCCGGGCGTATCCTCGACAGTCTCAGCACCAGCGTGCTGATCGTCGATCGCACGCGCTCGCTGCTCTATTTGAATGTTTCCGCCGAGGCGCTGTTCGGCGTCAGTCGCAATCAGGTGCGCGGCCGCCCGCTGGCCGAATTGTTAGAAGATTCCGCCGTGCTCGATGAAGTCATCGATCGCGCGGCCAATACGTCGCGTCCTTTCTCGCGACGTGAGCTCGCGCTGCGTCCGATCTACGGCGACGGTGAGCTCGTCGTCGATTGCACGGTCGCTCCATACGAAGAGAGCGGCACGCCCGGCGCAGTGCTGATCGAGATCAGCGACGCGACTCAACATCAGCGCATCACGCGCGAGACTGCGTTGCTGACCCAGATCGGCGGCAGTCGCTTGATGATTCGTCAGCTCGCGCACGAGATCAAAAATCCACTCGGTGGCCTGCGGGGCGCCGCGCAGTTGCTGGCTCGCCAGCTCGACGACGCATCGATGCGCGAGTACACGACGGTCATCATCAGCGAAGCCGACCGTTTGGTGACATTGGTCGACACCTTGCTCGGTCCGGGACATTTCCCCCGCAAGGAATCGATCAACATTCACGAGCTGCTGGCGCACGTGGGTCATTTGCTCGCGGCCGACGCGCCTGCCGGCGTCACGATCGAGCGCGACTACGATCCGAGCCTGCCGCCGTTGCATCTCGATCGCAATCTGATCATTCAAGCGATGTTGAATCTGGGCAAGAACGCCATGCAGGCGCTGGCCTCGAACAACGGGCGCGGCGGTCGTCTCGTGTTACGCACACGCGCGCTCACCAATGTGAATATCGGCGCGCGTCGGCATCGACTCGTCGCCAGCGTGCAGTTCGAGGACAACGGCCCCGGCGTCCCCGAACATCTTCGCGACACTTTGTTTTATCCGCTCGTTACGGGGCGAGCCGACGGTACTGGACTTGGTCTGGCAGTGGCGCAAGACCTGGTGAGTCGTCACGACGGCCTGATCGAATTCGAGAGCAGGCCGGGTCAAACCACTTTTACTATTTTGTTGCCATTCCATGTTGCAGACCACACCGGTGAAGCCTCTTAACGTCTGGCTCGTCGACGACGATGCCTCCATCCGCTGGGTCCTGGAGCGCGCGTTGCGCCAAGGCGGCATGGCACCCACGGCCTTCGATCATGCGGACACGGCGCTCGCAGCGCTGCGCCGGGATCGGCCCGATGTTTTGATTACAGACATTCGCATGCCCGGTCGCAGCGGCCTCGAGCTGCTGACCGAGATTCGCGATAACCAGCCGGACTTGCCGGTCATCGTGATGACCGCGCATTCCGATCTGGATAGCGCGGTCGCCGCTTATCAAGGCGGCGCGTTCGAATATTTGCCCAAGCCGTTCGACATCGATCAGGCGGTCGATCTGGTGCGGCGCGCGGCTCAGCAGAAATCTCGCGTTGAGGAAACGTCGACGGAAGCGCGGCGCATTCCTGAAATGCTCGGTCAGGCGCCGGCCATGCAGGAAGTGTTTCGTGCGATCGGTCGGCTGTCGCGATCGAGCATGACGGTGTTGATCACGGGCGAGTCAGGTACGGGTAAAGAGCTCGTTGCCCGCGCTTTGCATCGTCACAGCCCGCGAGCGAACAAAGCGTTCATCGCTTTGAACACCTCGGCGTTTACGGCGGATCTGCTCGAGTCTGAATTGTTTGGTCACGAGAAGGGCTCATTCACCGGCGCGGACTCTCAGCGTCGCGGCCGCTTCGAGCAGGCCGACGGCGGCACGTTGTTCCTCGACGAAATCGGTGACATGTCGCCCCAGTTGCAGACGCGACTACTGCGCGTGTTGGCGGAAGGCGAGTTCTATCGCGTCGGCGGTCAGGTGCCGGTGCGGGTCGATGTGCGAGTGATCGCGGCGACTCACCAGGATCTGGAAGGGCGCGTGAAACAGAATCTGTTTCGCGAAGACTTGCTGCACCGGTTGAATGTGATTCGTATCGAAGTGCCGCCTCTGCGTCAGCGCCGCGAAGATATTCCTGAGTTGCTGATGCACTATTTGAATGAGGCTGCGGTCGAGTTGGGCGTTGAGCCGAAAGTGCTGACGCCGGAAGCGGCGGCGGCGCTGTCCAATTTCGATTGGCCGGGCAATGTTCGACAGGTTGTTAATGCGTGTCGTCGGTTGACGGTGACGGCGCCGGGTCGGGAGATCAAAGCCGAAGATATTCCTAGCGATTTGGGCGGTATCCCGGGGCCGGCGAAGTTGCAGGACGAGTGGACCCGCCAGCTCACCAACTGGGCCGAAAAGCGCCTCGCCGCCGGCGAGACCCCACTGCTCGACGACGCCATGCCCGAGTTCGAGCGCACTTTGATCCGCGCCGCTCTGCGTAAAGCGGAAGGCGGCCGGCAGGAAGCGGCGAAGCTGCTCGGCTGGGGCCGGAATACGCTAACCCGTAAGCTGAAAGAGCTGGCGATGGACGACGAATAACGCGGCCACCGGGTTTCTATTTCTTCAGTGCGCGTTGAGCCTGACGGCCAACGCGCGCGGCGCCGCCAGGAAGCGACGCGGTATTCACGACAGCTACAGGCGCCTGCGCGTTGATTCGCTACCTCGCGGCTTATTCAAGCTGCGATCCAAGCAGGTTGCCTGTTACCCTTCGCCGCAAATTCTTAGTTTGCGGCTCGCAGGGGCGCTGAGTTGTTCCACGTCATTCTTTTCCAGCCGGAGATTCCTCCCAACACAGGCAACATCATTCGCCTGTGCGCCAACTCTGGCTCGTCATTGCATCTGATTCGGCCGCTGGGTTTCGACATCAGCGAAAAGGCTGTGCGTCGCGCGGGAATGGACTACGCGGATATGGCGAATGTTCGAGCGTGGGATTCGTTGGACGAGTGCTTCAACGCTATCTCTGTGAAGCGCTGGTTCGCGCTCTCAACACGCGGCAAGACTCGCTACGATCAGCCGCGTTTCGTGCCCGGCGATGCGTTCCTGTTCGGACCGGAAACGCGAGGGTTGCCGCAGGACTTGTTAGAAACATGCCCGGTCGAGCACCGGCTGACGATCCCAATGCGCCCCGGCAACCGCAGCCTGAACCTCTCGAACGCCGCCGCCGTCCTGGTCTACGAGGCCTGGCGCCAACTGGAATTCGCTATTCCGGCTTGAGCGCCCGACTCATCAATTCCTTCACCGCAGCCTTCGGCGCCACGCCCTCATAAACGACGCGATAGACCTGCTCGCAAATAGGCATCTCCACGCCGGCGCGCTGGGCAACCGTTCGCACGGCATTGGCAGCGAGCACACCCTCGACCACCTGCCCAATCGTCTTCTGCGCGGCATCGACTTTCTCACCCGACGCCAACGCCAATCCAAAGCGTCGATTGCGCGACTGATTGTCCGTGCACGTGAGCACGAGATCGCCGAGCCCGGCCAAGCCCATGAATGTTTCTTTCTTCGCGCCGAGCGCCACACCCAATCGAGTCATTTCAACCAACCCGCGTGCGATCAACGCAATGCGCGTGTTGGCGCCAAAGCCAAGGCCATCGGAAATACCCGCGCCAATCGCCATCACATTCTTGATGGCACCGCCGACCTCAACACCGGTGATATCAGTCGAGGTATAAGCGCGGAAGTTCTGACCGGAGAAACGCTGAGCGAGCTCAGCCGCGTAAGAAGAATCGGTGGCGGCGATCGTCATCGCCGTTGGCAAGCCCGCTCCGACCTCCTTGGCAAAGGTCGGTCCAGAAATAACGGCCGTGGGCACGCTCTCGCCCAACACTTCGCGCGCGACTTGATGCGGCAACAAGCCGGTGGAAACTTCGAAGCCCTTGGTGGCCCAAGCAACGCGGGCGTTAGCCCGCAAATGCGGAGCGATCTCCTCGAGCATTCCGCGCAGCGCATGACTCGGCACAGCCACGATCACATCGCGGCCGGCCTGCAACGCCGTCTTCAGATCGGGCTCGACACGCAGCTGCTCGGGAAACGGCGCATCCGGCAGATAGCGCGCGTTACGCCGATCGCGTTGGAGCTCGGCGAGATGGATCGAATCGCGCCCCCACAGCAAGGTGGGAAGCGCGACACGAGCTAACTGAATTGCGAGCGCCGTGCCCCAGGAGCCGGCGCCCAGAACCACGCAGGTTGAGCCGTCGGCTGCCGCCTCTGGCGCGACAGACATGGCGCGATCAGTTGAACGAAGGAGTGCCCGGGGCGGCCGGCTGCTGCCCTTGAGCGCGAGCCGCGGCCTGCGCGAACAGCGCGTCGAAGTTCACCGGCGGCAGCAGGAACGGCGGGAAACCGCCCTTCATGAGCAGATCGGAGATCACCTGGCGCGCGTACGGCAGCAGGTAGTTCGGGCAGAAGATGCCGAGCAGGCGCTGCATGTCGTCCTGAGGCACGTTGCGGATGCCGAACGCGCCGGCCTGCTGCAGCTCGACCAGCCACAGCGTCTTGTTGTCCGCCTGCGCTTCGACGCGCACGGTCAGTACGACTTCCTTCATGTCACCGCCGATGTCGTTGACCGCGGTGTTGAGGTTCAGGTTGATCGTGGGATTCGTGTTCGGATTGACGCGCGGGCCGGTCGGCGCCTCGAAAGACACGTCCTTCAGATACACCGCCTGCGGCGCGAACTGCGGCGCATTGGGATCGGCGTTCTGGCCGTTGGCGGCGGGTACTTCGTCAACCATGATTTCGAGTCCTCTGTCGTATTCGTCGAATAATAATGGGCGCGGAATACATGAATATGACTGGAACCCGCGCCGTTGTGCCGTAGCCCTTACCTGGGCAATTGGGCGAGCAGTTTATCCAATTCACCGGCCCTATCGAGAGCCGCGAGGTCGTCGTAGCCGCCGACGTGGCGTTCGCCGATGAAGATCTGCGGCACGGTCCGGCGGCCGTTGCTTTTCTGGAGCATCACTTCGCGCTCGCCCGGGACTTCGTCGACCTTGATCTCGCGGAAGGCCGCGCCTTTGCGCTCCAGCAGATTGCGCGCCCGCTGGCAATAACCGCACCACGCGGTCGAATACATCACGATCTCGCTCATCAGTGCTTACCGTCCTTCTTGGCGGCACCCTTCACCAACGGCAGATTCTCCTGCCGCCAGCTGTTCAGACCGCCGCTCAAGGTCACCACTTTGTTGAAACCCGAAGCGCGCAGCTGGCGCGCGGCTCCGGCCGAGGTCATGCCGGCATCGCAATAGACGATAACCGGCTTCTCCTTGAATTTCTTCAAGGATTCCGCGCGGCTGGCAATGTCAGCCGCAGGGATGTGGCGCGCCTCGATGATGTGTCCAGCCTCGTAGTCCTTGCTGTCTCGAACGTCGACCACCAGCGCGCCGCTGTTGGCGAGCCGGACCGCGTCCGCCGTGCCGACGCTACTGGCACCGCGAGAGCGCTGACGCATCTCGATCACGATCGCAATAACAGCGAGAATCGCCGCAGCGGCGACCAGGAACGGATGGTTGGTGGTGTATTCAAAGAATCGATTCATTGCAGCAGGTCGGGATTCAACCCGTGGGGCTGGCAAAAGGGCGCGAAGTATAACAGCCGAGGCGCTTGCCCAAGTTCCCGGACAACAGGACCTGGGTTTCGCCTAGCCAATGTCAAAATTGCGTCTCGTCACGGCCGCTTTCGCGGCCATCTGCACAGTTGGGTTGGGGACCGTGGCTTTTCAAGCCGCGGCCGCCGGCGCAGCCACCCCTGCCGCCAAGGAAGCCGAGCTCAAGCAGGTCCGTAATCGAATCGACTCCATCCGCCGGAGCATCCAGGCCGAGGCCGAGCGCCGTGACGCGCTGGCCGGGCAGGTGAAAGAAGCCGAGCTGAAGATCCAGTCGGCGCGCGAACGGCTGTCCGATGTCCGCGCCCGCCGGATCGCCTCCGAAAATCGGCTCGCGGATCTCAAGGCCGAGCAGCAGGCGACCAACAAGCGGATCGATGACGAGAGGGACGCGCTCGCCGCCGAAGTGCGGGTGGCTTATATGAATGGCCGCCAGGAGCAGCTGAAGCTACTGCTCAATCAGCAGGACCCGGCGCAGCTGGGCCGCATGATCGCTTACTACGGATATTTCGGCCGGGCCCGCGCCGAGCGCATCACGGCGATCGGCGAGCATCTGGCGCATCTCGAGCTGCTCTCCGAGAGCATCGCCACCGAGACCGAACAGTTGCGCGAAATCGAAGCGGGTCAGGCGCAGGATGTGAAAACACTGGCCGGCGCACGCGATCAACGCGCACGCACGCTGGCCCAGGTGCAATCGAAGATCAAGAACCGCAACGACGAGCTGGCGAAACTGCAGCGCGAAGCGCAGGCGCTGGAAAAGCTGGTGGAAGAATTGCGTCGGGCCATCGAAGAATTCCCCGAGCTGTCCGAGCAACCGTTCCTGCGCGTGAAGGGCAAGCTGCCGTGGCCGGTGAAAGGTTCGCTGCTGGCACGCTTCGGAACGTTACGCGCCGGCGGTCCTTTGAAATGGCAGGGCATGGTCATTGGTGCGGAGCGCGGCACTCAAGTTCGCTCGCCGTTTTATGGTCGCGTGGTGTACGCAGACTGGTTGCCAGGTATGGGCCTGCTCGTCGTGGTCGATCACGGCGGTGGCTATATGAGTTTGTATGGTCACAACGAACAGGTGTATCGCCGCGTCGGCGATCGCGTTCAGCCGGGCGATGTGCTGGCCGCCGTCGGTGACGCGGCGGGCATGGGCAAGCCCGGGTTGTACTTCGAGATCCGCAAAGGTCGCACGGCCCTCGATCCGGCGGACTGGCTGGTGAAGCGCTGAACGCAAATCACGTGCATGCATGTAGGCGACGAAGTCATCGTCACAATCACGCGGACTATTCGCGCGAATCGTTCAGCCGGGGTCATACGCGCGCCAGCCCACTTGGCTACGGCGCGTCCGTACCGATGGTCAGCCGATTCAGCGGTGGACTGATTGCCGCTGCCAGCGTCGGACTGACAGCCTTCGGAGACACGCTTTGACGGGGCTCACGGTTCGATTATCGTGATCTCTCCGTTGAGGATCTTTTGGCCATTCCTTGAACGGCGTCCCGGATTCCCGGCGCCCATGGGCCGCATTGTCGCCGCGTGTTGGACGTGTACTATGGTTAAAGGCCGCCGAACTTGAAGTCTCATCTCCTAATGTCACGCGTAGTCATGCCGTTCCGTTTCGCGCTGGTGCTGGGCGTAGGCGTCATCATGGGCTTTGGCCTGTCGGTGGGGCGCACGGTCCAGGCGCAGCGGGAGATCGATCCGCCGGCCGTCGTGAACGACGAGAGCGACAACGACGGCGACAAGGCCGTGCCCTGGCAGGACGCGCGTCTGCTCGCCGAAGTGCTGGAGCACGTCCGTAAGGAATATGTTGAAAAGATCTCCGACCAGGAGCTGATCGAAGCCGCCATCCGCGGCATGATTTCCGATCTCGATCCGCACTCGGCGTTCCTCGACCCGCAGGAATTCGACGAGATCCGGATCAGCACCACCGGTGAATATTCCGGCGTCGGCATCGAAGTCCAGCTGGAGAACGGCGTGGTCAAGGTGGTGAATCCCATCGAGGGCACCCCGGCGCAGAAAGCAGGCGTGCTTGCCGGCGACACCATTCTCGCGGTCGATGGCGTGCCGGTCAGCGTCGAGAATCTGAATGACACCATCGACCGGATGCGCGGCAAGGCCGGCACGGCGGTGAAGATCAGCATTGCGCGCGTCGATGTGAAAGATCCTTTGGAATTCACGCTGTCCCGCGCCGCCGTGCAGGTTCACAGCGTGCGTGACCAGATGCTCGACGGCGGCGTCGGCTATGTCCGGATCTCGCATTTCAGCGAAACGACCACCTCGGATCTGGAGCGCTCGCTCGCGTCGTTGAAGAAAAAGAACGGCGCGCCGCTGAACGGTCTGGTGCTCGACCTGCGTAACAATCCCGGCGGCGTGCTCGAAGCCGCGGTCGGCGTGTCGGATG
The DNA here is from genome assembly GCF_042651805.1 of Steroidobacter flavus. Taxonomy (NCBI): domain Bacteria; kingdom Pseudomonadati; phylum Pseudomonadota; class Gammaproteobacteria; order Steroidobacterales; family Steroidobacteraceae; genus Steroidobacter; species Steroidobacter flavus. The sequence continues at coordinate 1,994,708 of NZ_JBHSDU010000003.1, forward strand.
TGTTTCTGGAAGACGGTGTCATCGTGACGGCCAACGGCCGCGCCGCCGACGCCCGTTTCGAAATGGATGCTCGCCCCGGCGACGCGCTCGACGGCGCGCCGATGGTGGTGCTCGTGAACGGCAGCTCGGCCTCGGCGTCGGAGATCGTTGCGGGCGCCTTGCAGGATCATCACCGCGCCACGCTGGTGGGTCATCAGACCTACGGCAAGGGCTCGGTGCAGACGGTCCTGCCGCTGTCCGATGGGCATGCCATCAAGCTGACGACTTCGAAGTATTTCACGCCGTCCGGTGCATCGATCCACGAGAAGGGCATCAAGCCCGACGTGCTCGTCAACGAGAAAGACGTGCCCAAGCCGAAGGAAGGCGTGGATGTCACCGAGTCCTACGGCGGCAAGGATGACGTTGAGCTGCAGCTCGCCGTGAGCACTCTGCAGCAGAAGACGAGCGGCGCCATTCGGCAGAGTCGCGCCCCGTAACATTGCATGCGCGCGGCTCAGCCTGCAGCGGCCCAAACTCAGGGATTTGCGGCCAGGGCGTTGCTGTGCCTCGAGCTGCTGACGCTCGCCATCGGCGCGCTGCAGTTTGCTTTCGTTCCCAGTTCGGTTGATCGACCTATCCTGGCCGCAGCGGCACTCGGGCTGCTGACGGTCAGCATTCTGTTCTCGCGCACGGTCCCTGCGTTTCAACGACCGATCGCGCGTCAACACTGCATCGATATCGCGGCGCTGATCGTTTGCATCAGTTTGTTTGCTATCGCCACGGGCTCGGCGCACAGCTTCATCGTGCCGCTGTATCTGGTCCCGCTGGTCGCCGCGTCGCTCGCGTTCGGTCGCTGGTGGATCGTGTTGCTGCTGACGGTGGTGGTCGCGGCAGTCGGTTTCATATTGGGCGCAGTGACGCCCGAGACGGATATCGCAGGGCCTGAGTTCGGCGTGCGTTTATTGAGTGTGCTCGCGCCCGGCGCGGCCATCGCGTTGATCATCGCGGCGTTGATCGAGCAGATGAACAGCGCCGTGCAAAGGATCAGCGATCTGGCGTCGACCGACGCGCTGACCGGCCTGCTGAACCTGCGCTCGTTCGAAGAGATTCTGCAGCAGGAACATCGCAAGGCCGAGCGCTTCGGCCGGCCTTATACGATTGTTGTCGTCGACGTGGACAACCTGGCCCATATCAACGAAACGATGGGCCACGAAGCGGGCAGCCAGGTGTTGGGCGCAGTGGCTGCCGCTATCACTCGCTCCATCCGTACTTCAGACGTCGCGGCCCGGCTCGGTGGCGATGAGTTTGTTGTGTTGCTGACGGAAGCAGATTCGGCGATGGGCGGGGCGATCGCCACGCGCATTCGTAACAACGTCTACGCCGGCACCGTGTCGGTCGCGAACCGGATGGTCCGAGCCAACGTCAATGTCGGCACAGCCAACTTCCCCGAGGATCATCTCTATCCCAAAGAGCTGATGATCCTGGCCGATCAAAACATGCAACAGGACCGGGCCCTGCGGCGGGCACCGGACTGACGATCTAAGCCGCTGCGCCGATCAGAATCGCGCGGATCGCCCAGACCAGGATGCCGATCATCATCGCGAAGCTCGGCAGAATGGTGAGCGCGAAGCCCAGCGCGCGGGATTTGGGATCTTTGACGTAAGCGGCCGCATAGATCGCGCGGCCCAGAATGAATACCACGCCCAGCGCCGCCGCCCACAGCGGGCTGACGTAAGCACCAAAGATCCACAGCGACGGTAGAAACAACATCAGCTGTTCCTGGGTGTTCATTTGCACGCGGAAGTGGCGCTCGAACACCTCGTTGCCGGTCGTGGCGGGCGCCGCCACGCCATACCGGGTGCGGGCCCGGGCGACCTGGAAGCTCAGGTAGAAGAACTGCAGCAGGGCCAGGACGGTGACGATAGCGACAAAAGGCATAGCGTTCCCTCATTGATCAAGTTGGCAGCTCCTGCACATCCGTGTGCCCGCTGCATTTGGGCATCCTGCCCATCACCGACGCCGTGAGGCGTATCATGGCCGGGACGGTTGTGCGCCGTAGCTTACCCGTCGCGTCACGAGGACTGCATCATGACCGGATTTTTCCTGAGAGCCGCCATTGTCGCCCTGGGCTTGTGGCTGGCCACCCAAATTTTCGACGGGCTGATTTTTGACGGCCCGGTCACCTTGCTGGCGGCGGCCGTGCTCCTCGGCATCGTCAACGCCATCGTCCGGCCGATTGCCGTGATCTTGACCTTGCCGCTGACCCTGCTGTCGCTGGGACTGTTCCTGCTGGTCATTAACGCCGGCATGCTCGGCCTGGTGGCGCTGCTGCTGAAAGGATTCAGCATCAGTAGCTTCTGGACCGCACTCGGCGCGTCGTTGATCGTGAGTCTCACTTCCTGGCTGGCCTCCGGCATGATCGCCAACAGCGGCCGCGTCGAAGTGATCACGATGAAGAAGTAGCGCCCTTCACCGCGACCCGATACAGAATCCAGCCGATCACGGCGAAAATCGCCAGGCCGACCAGCTCGCCGAACTGCAGGAACGAGGGCAGCGCCAGCACGTCCGCTTTGCCGCTGTAGACGATCGGGATGGCAATCACGATACCGAGCAAGGCCTCGCCCGTGATCAAGCCAGCGGAGAACAGCACACCTTTGCGATGGATACGTTCGGCCGCGTCGGGATCGTTGTGAACTCCCGCCGCGCGCTCGACCAGATGCGCCAGCAGGCCGCCGAGGAAGATCGGCACAGTCAGATCTAACGGCAAATAGATACCTACGGCCGCAGCCAGCACCGGCGTGCGGAAGTTCGAGCCGCGCTTCTTCAGGATCTCGTCGCAAATAATGATGGCCGCGCCAATCGCCGCGCCGATCCAGATCAAATCCCAGGGCAGCTCGCCACCAAACAAACCTTTCGCGACCGAGGCCATCAAGGTCGCCTGCGGTGCCAGCAGCGGATTCGGATGATCGGGCGTGGGCACGCCGATGCCATAGGCCTTGGCGAGCAGGTTCAACACCGGCGCCATGACCAGCGCACACGAGGCCGCGCCGATGGCCAACATCACCTGCTGCCGCCACGGCGTCGCGCCGATCATGTAGCCGCATTTGAGGTCTTGAAGGTTGTCGCCGGCGACGGCCGCTGCACAGCAGACCACCGCGCCGATCACGATCGCGGCCACCGGGCCCAACGGCGCATTGCTGCCCATGAGCGCGGCCAGTACTAACGACGCGAACAGAATGGTGCCGATGGTGATGCCCGAGACCGGGTTGTTCGATGAGCCCACCAGGCCGGCCATGTACGCCGACACCGAGCTGAACAGAAAGCCCGCGACGATCATGATCAGGGTCATCGGAATGGACACGGCGTAGTTCTGCACGATCGCGTGATACAGGCCGGCCAGCGGCAGGGTGAACGCGATCAAGCCGATCAGCACGGCCTTCATCGGCAGATCTTTTTCGGTCTCCGCGACCACTTTGCTCGCGCCGGCGCGAGCCGCTTCGAGACCGCTGCGAATGCCGGACATGAGCGACTTGCGCAGCGAGATCAGGGTCCAGATACCGCCGATCAGCATTGCGCCCACGCCGAGATAGCGGATCTCCGCGCTCCAGATGATTCCGGCGGCATCCTCGGCGCTGGCGCCGACGAGCCGTGCGGCGAGGATGGGATTGCCGTCGAGGAAGAACGAACTGTAGATCGGGATGGCGATGTTCCAGGACAGGATGCCGCCGGCCACGACCACGATGCCGATGTTCAGACCGACGATGTAGCCCACACCGAGCAGCGCCGGCGACAGGTTCGTTCCCATGTACGCGATGCCTTTGCCGACGAAGCTGCCGAACGCAGCCGAGTCAGGCACCAGGCGCAAGCCGCTGGCCGCGATGAGCTTGCCGATACCGCCCAGCGTCGAAGCGGCGGCGAGCACGCGAATACCGCTGGCGGGATTCTCACCGGCCTTGAGCACTTCAGCCGCGGCCTTGCCTTCAGGAAACGCCAGCTGTTGATCGACGATCAGCGAGCGACGCAGCGGCACCGAGAACAACACGCCGAGAATGCCGCCCAAGCCCGCGATCGCCAGCACCCACCAATATTTGAAGTCGCTCCAATGCCCGAGGATCACCAACGCAGGCACGGTGAAGATCACACCGGCGGCAATCGAGGAGCCGGCCGACGCGCCGGTCTGCACGATGTTGTTCTCGAGAATATGACCGCCGCCGAGCACGCGTAGTACTGCCATCGAAACGACAGCGGCAGGAATCGCCGTCGCTATCGTCAGGCCCGCAAACAATCCGAGGTAAGTATTCGCGGCCGCGAGAATCATCGCGAGCACGACCGAAAGAATGATCGCGCGCGGCGTGAGCTGCGGCACGGATTGAGTCGCGGGTGTATTCATGAGATCACCAGCCGCAGGTTTGGCCTTTGTTCTGTTCTTCCAACCAGGCGAGCAACGGCGCGAAATATTCCGTGATCGCCGATGCGTCCATTTCTCGCGTGCCCGTCAGTTTCTCGAGCGTATCTTGCCAGGGCTGGCTTTGACCCAGCGCCAGCATCTCGCGGAAGCGCTTGCCTGCTTCCTCGTTGCCGTAGATCGAGCACTCATTCAGCGGGCCTTGGAACCCGGCCGCCTGACACAGCGCGCGATGGAACTGGAACTGCAGGATGTAAGACAGGAAATAACGCGTGTACGGCGTGTTCGCCGGAATGTGATATTTCGCGCCCGGATCGAAGTCCTCTTCGGTGCGAGGGACCGGCGCGGCCACACCTTGATACTGCTCGCGCAGCTGCCACCACGCGGCGTTGTAGTTCTCGGGCTTGATCTCGCCGGAGAACACTTTCCAGCGCCATTCATCGATGAGCTTGCCGAACGGCAGGAACGCGAGCTTGTCGAGCGCGAGCCGCATCTGCTGATTGATGGTCGCTTCCTTGCTCGGCTTCACCGCGCCCGCGAGCCCGATCTGATGCAGATACGCCGGCGTCATCGACAGGTTCACCGTGTCGCCGATGGCTTCGTGGAAGCCGTCGTTCGCGCCGCTCTGATACAGATACGGCAGATCTTTATACGACAAGTAATAAAACACGTGGCCGAGCTCGTGATACACCGTCATCAGGTGTTCCTGGGTCGGCTCGATACACTGCTTGATACGGACGTCTTCCTTGCCGTCCATGTGCCACGCGCTGGCGTGACATTGAACGTCGCGGTCGCGCGGCTTCGAGAGCAAGGACCGCTCCCAGAATGTCTGCGGCAGTTTCGGGAAGCCGAGCGAGACGTAGAAGTTCTCGGCCGACTGCGTAATCTTCACTTGATCGTAATTCTGTTTCTCCAGCGCCGCGGTGACGTTCGTGTCGGTGGCGCCGGGGTAGGGCTCGACCAGCGGATAAATCTCGCCCCACTGTTGCGCCCACATGTTTCCAAGCAGCTGCGCCGGAATCGGTTTGCCCGCGGGCACGTGATCCTGGCCGTAAGTTTTCTGCAGCTTGCCGCGAACGTAACAATGCAATGAGCCGTACAGCGGCTTCACTTGCTCCCACAGTCGCGCCGCTTCCTTGGTGAAGTCGTCGGGCGGCATGTCGTAATTCGAGCGCCACATCGCACCGAGATCGGCGAAGCCCAATTCCCGCGCGCCTTCATTTGCAAGCTCGACGAAGCGCACGTAATCCTTGCGGAGCGGGCGAGCGGTCGAATGCCAACCGGTCCACGCGTCGGTCAATTCGTCGTAGTTGCGGCTGTTCGCGAGAATGTTGCTGAGCTGGGTCTGATCCTTACAGGAGTCCGGACCCTTCGGGCAGTACTTGGCGGCGCCGTACATGCCTTCCATCTTCGATGTGATTCCCGCCAGCTCGGAACGCTTCGTGGCGTCGGCAGGCGCCGGCGCCGCGACGCCGAGCTTGAGCAACTGAATCGACCGAGCCGCGTTCGGGCTCAGCTGATCCGGTTTGAAGGCCTTGGCTTTCTCGACCGCGCCGCTGAAATATTCCAGCACGCGCTCATTGGCCTTCGCGTTGAGGAACTCGGTGTCGACGTTGATGAAAGTGGCGTAGGCGAAGCCAGCCGCGCTTTGTTCTTTCGACAGCTCGGCCATTTCATTATTGACCCGAGCGACAAACGAATCGGCGTTTTCGGCCTGAACGGTTGCGGTTGGAGATTGACGCTCGCAGCCGGCAATGGCAAGCACGGCTGCGACTGCTGCAGACAGTCGCACACAAAGACGAGTCATGGCTGTTCTCCGACGGACTTTACTTCACGCCCGCCATCATCTTGCGGATGAACGGGGTCAGCACCAGCAACACCACACCGGCGATGAAGCCCCACCAGAACAGATACAGGAATTGACCGGGCATGCCGGGCAGATTGTTCGGATCGATCTCGCCGGCGAATTGACCGGCGAGATTGTTGCCGAGCGCGGTGGCCAGGAACCACAAGCCCATCACCTGACCGACGAAGCGCGCCGGCGCGAGTTTGGTCATCGAGCTCAGGCCCACCGGGCTGAGACATAACTCGCCGAATGTATGCAGCAGATAAGTGAGGATCAGCCAGGTCGGCAGCACCTTGTCGCCCGCGACGACGTAACGCGCGGCGAGGAACATCACGAGGAAGCCGAAGCCCATCAGGATCAGGCCGACGGCGAATTTCGCCGGTGCCGAAGGATCCAGATTGCGACGACCCAGATTCACCCAGATCGCCGCGAACACCGGCGCAAATAGAATGATGAACGCCGGGTTCACCGCCTGCAGCGTGCCCGCGGGCAATTCCCAGCCGAACATGACTCGGTCGGTGTGACGCTCGGCGAACAAGTTGAACGATGCGCCGGCCTGCTCGAAGCCCGCCCAGAACATGGCGCACGCGATGAACAGCGCGATCATGGCCACGATGCGCTTGCGCTCATCGGTCGCGAGACCGGCGCCAAACAGCAGGTAGGCGAAGAAGCCGGCGGCCAGCGCCACCAGGGCCCAATTGAGCCCCTTCGAAACGACCACGGGGTCGAGCTGAATCACGCCCGTCAACGCGGCCGCCATGAACCCGACGACCACGACCATGAAGCCGATGACCGGTGTCCAGCTCGTCGGCTCGCCCATCGGCACGACGCCGGAGTTGCCCAGGTAATATTTGGTGGCTTGAAACTGCACCAGGCCGATCAACATGCCGATCGCCGGGAGCGCGAAACCTGCGCTCCAACCGAAGGCGGTGGCGGCCATCGGCACCAGCAACGAGCCCAGCGTGGCGCCGGTGTTGATGCCCATGTAAAAAATGGAGAAGCCGGCATCGCGACGCGAGCCGCCTTCGGGATAGAGCTGCGCGACGATGGCGCTGATGTTCGGCTTCAGCAGACCTACGCCGAGCACGATCACCATCAGGCCGATGAAAAACAGCTGCGTGTTGCCCGTGGCGAGGCAGCCGTTACCGAGCATGATCATCACGCCGCCCCAGAACACGGCGCGCTGTTGACCGATGAGACGATCGGCAATCCAGCCACCGAACAGCGACAGCAGATACGTGCCGGAAATATAGAGACCGTAGATGGCACTGGCGGTCTTATCGTCCAGGCCCATGCCGCCGTCGGCGACCGCCGCGGTCATGAACAGGATCAAAATGGCCCGCATGCCATAGTAGGTAAAGCGTTCGAACGCTTCGGTGCCGAACAGGGTCATCAGGCCACGCGGATGACCGAAGATCTGCGGCCCATGGGTGGAATCGCGTTCGATGCTTTGATTCATACGGGAAGGGTCTCCCTGCGGCAGCTCGCGGGCGCGGCACTGCTGTTGTTATGGATGGCAACCATGACAGAAGTCATGGAGACGCAGTCTCACCGATGTGCGCGCCGCGGGGCAAGCTTGCGCAGTAACGGAACGCTTGACGGACCTCGGTGTATACCGAGACGTTCAGGTCTCGACTTCCCCTGCCTGCTGCCGCTTCTTTAGCAGGAAGCGCGACAGGACGATGCCGATCTCATATAGCAGATACATCGGCACCGCCATCATGGTCTGCGACAACGCATCCGGCGGGGTCAGGAAAGCGGCAATGATGAAAATACCCAGCAACACATAGCCGCGATTCTTGGTCAGGGTCTGGATGCTGACCATGCCGGTGGAGATCAGCAGCACGGTCGCGACCGGGATTTCGAAGGCGACGCCGAATGCGAAGAACAGCAGCAGCACGAAATCCAGATAGTTCTGCATGTCCGTCATCATCTGCACGCCCACCGGCGCACTCGTGGTGAAGAACGCGAACATCAGCGGGAACACGACGAAGTAGGCGAAGGCCACGCCGCAGTAGAACAGCACGATGCTCGAAACCACGAGCGGCACGGCGAAGCGCTTCTCGTGCTTGTACAAGCCGGGCGCGACAAAGGCCCACGCTTGATACAGCACATAAGGCATGGCGGCGAACAGCGCGACGAACAGCGAGAGCTTCAGCGGCGCGAGGAACGGCGAGACCAGACTGGTCGCGATCATCGACGTGCCTTTCGGCATCTTCTCCATCAACGGCGTCGCGACCAGCGTGAACAGCTCGTTCGAGTAGATGGCACAGGGAACGAACAGCACGCCGATCGCAATCACGGCGCGCAGCAGCCGGTCGCGCAATTCGACCAGGTGCGAGATCAGCGAGCCTTCGGCTAATTGTTCGCGCTCGTCAGCACTCATGCGCGAGCTCACTGCACAGCTTTGGAGGTGGGCGTCTCAGCGGCCGATTGGGGCGGCGGCTCCATGCCGGAAACCATGGTTTGCAGATCCAGTCCCGAAGCATTGTGAGGTTTATCGCTGACGGGCGGCGGTTCGGCCGCGGGAGGCGTTTCAGTATGAGTGGACTCGACCGGTGACGTCGCGCTGGCGGCGGTATCGGTCGACGGCGGCGGCGAAGCGGGCGGCGGCGCCTGCATGGGACGAGACTTGGTCATCTCCTCCAGGTTCACTTCCTGCTCCAGCTGCGTGCGCAACTGACGCGCCATGGCGCGGGCACGACCGGTCCAGCGGCCGACCTTCTCGGCCAGGCCGGGCAACTTCTCCGGTCCGAGCACCAGCAGCGCCAGGCCCAGGATCAGAACAATCTCGGTGAAACCGACTTCGAACATCGCGCGCCGCGGTCAAAACATCAAACGTTGGAAGACTTGCTGCCCGTCTTCGGCGTCGAATTGAAATCGGCGTCCTTTTGCTGAGGGGCGTTGAGCTGCTGCGTCTCCTTGTCGTCCTCGTCTTCCATGGCCTTCTTGAAGCCCTTCACGGCACCGCCCAGGTCCGAGCCAATGGTCTTGAGTCGCTTGGCGCCGAAGATCAGCAGCGCAATGGCGAGGATGATCAGAAGTTCTTTGAAACCGATGCCCATACGATTCTCCCGCTTCGCAAAGCCGCCGGATCATACGCCACCCATCTGTCGAGTGGGTGGCGCCGGCCTCGAAAACTAGCCCTTGAGCTCAGGCTCCACCTGCAGCCAAAACGTCACCGGACCGTCATTCGTCAGACTGACCTGCATGTTGGCGCCGAACTCTCCGGTTTGGACCGCGCCGAGGCGCGCTCGTGCCCGTCCCACCAAATAATCGAACAATCGCCGCCCATCCTCGGGCGCGGCCGCCGGGCTGAAGCCCGGGCGCGTGCCGCTACGCGTATCCGCCGCCAGTGTGAACTGCGAGACCAGCAACAGCTGTCCGCCAATGTCCTGCAAACTGCGATTCATGCGGCCTTCGGTGTCCGGAAACACGCGGTAGGTACACAGTCGTTCCAACAACCGGTCCGCCTGCGCCTCGCTGTCGCCTCGCTCCACACCTACCAATACCAATAATCCCGTGTCGATGGCGCCCACCTGCCGGTCGGCAACTCGAACTTCGGCATGGGTGACGCGCTGGAGCAGGCCAATCATTGCAGGTCGCTGATAAGGATGGTTCAGCAGGATAACGGAGGCGGACTAAACGTAAATGAAGTTTCCGTCACAGCGGATATATTCCACTGACAGGGCAATGCGACTTTGAATTTACCGCCATATCCCCACTCAGCAGCGGTTTTATTTAAATCCGTCGCGCTAGTTCGGAGTCTGGGCCGCTTCGCGGCCCGCCACACTGAGCTTCGCTCGTGTATCGGCCCAAGTTCGCACCAAGTGGGATTTATGAGCCGAATATAAAGACGGCTTTGGAGTTTGTGTTGTTCCGAACCAGGGAGTCGGCCAAAAACTACACTTGCGGCTGGAAGAGGCGCTGACCTCGGCCTCATCCCCCGGTTATGACAGCTCCTGAACTGTCATGGAGTTTTCGCCACTCAACCCGCTGAACCGTAAAAGAATCTTCCCGCCGTTGTCATCCACCGGTCACGTTCCGGGCCGAGTCTGCGCGCACCGCAAGCCTCGTCGCAGGAGGTGAACCATGAGCCCGAATCCGAGCAAACCGGTCTTCCGCTTCCGTAGCGTCTTCATCTCGGACATCCACCTGGGATTCCGCGGCTGTAGCGCGGATTACCTGCTGGATTTCCTGCACTCGGTCGAGTGCGACACGCTTTACCTGGTCGGTGACATCATCGACATGTGGAGCCTGAAACGGTCGTTCTTCTGGCCGCAGGAACACAACAACGTCATCCGGACCATCCTGGGCAAAGCCAAGGCCGGCACGCGGGTCATTTATATCCCCGGCAATCACGACGCCGTGTTCCGTGAGTACTGCGGCATGGTGTTCGGCAACGTCGAGATCCATCGTGAGATCGTTCACGAGAACGCCGACGGCCGTAAGTTCCTCGTCCTGCACGGCGACGAATTCGACAGCGTCATCAAGGCGAGCCCGATCCTCGAAGCGCTGGGCAATCGCGCCTACGCCTTCATTTTGAAATTGAATCGTTACGTGAATTTCTTCCGGCGTGCGTTCGGCGCGCCGTACTGGTCGATCGCCGCGTTCCTGAAGCACAAGGTGAAGAACGCGGTGAAATACATCGCCAACTTCGAGCGGGCGCTCGCGGACGAGGCCAAGCGTCGCAATCTGGACGGCATCATCTGCGGTCACATCCATCGCGCCGAGATCACCGAGATCGACGGCATCACCTATTGCAACGACGGCGACTGGGTCGAGAGCTGCACGGTGCTGACCGAGGACGATGAAGGTCGCATGTCGCTGCTGCGTTGGACGGAGCAGAAACAAGTGGTGGCGCACACCGGGATGGTTGCAGCGCTGCCGATCGGACAGGCCGCGTGAAGATAGCGATCGTTACCGATGCCTGGCGGCCGCAAACAAACGGTGTCGTCAAAACGCTGAGCACGACCGCCGAGGGTCTGCGCACGCTCGGCCACGACGTGCGCATCATCGAGCCCAATCAGTTCAAAACCTTTCCGTGTCCGACGTACCCGGAAATTCGCCTGGCATGGCTGCCGTATGGACGAGTGTCGCAGTTGCTCGAGGAGTTCGGGCCGGACGCGATTCATATCGCCACCGAAGGCACGTTGGGGGCCGCCGCTCGCAAATGGTGCTTGCGCCGGCGGTTCCCGTTTACGACGTCGTATCACACGCAATTCCCTGAATACGTGCGCGCACGAGTGCCGATTCCGCTCGCGGTGAGTTACGCGCATTTGCGACGCTTTCATTCGGCCGCGGCCCGAACGATGGTTGCGACGCCGGCGATGCAACGACTGCTCGAGTCGCGTGGATTCAAGAACATCGTGCGATGGACGCGCGGTGTGGATGTTTCTTTGTTCAAGCCGAGGGACAAGAGTTTCCTCGACTTCCCGCGGCCCATTGCGACCTATGTGGGACGAGTCGCGGTCGAGAAAAACATCGAAGCGTTTTTGAAGCTCGACTTACCCGGCACCAAAGTCATCGTCGGCGACGGCCCGGCGCGTGCCGAGCTGGAATCGAAGTATCCGACCGCGAAGTTCGTCGGCTTCAAATACGGCGAAGAGTTGGCGTCGCATGTCGCGGCGTCCGACGTGTTTGTTTTCCCCAGCCGGACCGATACGTTTGGATTGGTATTGTTGGAGGCGATGGCGTGCGGCGTGCCGGTCGCGGCTTATCCCGTCACCGGGCCGATCGATGTCGTGACTCAAGGCGTGACCGGCGAGCTCAACGAAGATCTTCGCGCTGCCGCCTTGGCCGCGCTGAAGCTGGATCCAAATCAGTGCCGCGCGTACGCGTTAGCTAACACTTGGGAAACAGCGACGCGGCAGTTTCTATCGCACCTGGCGCCCAGAGCGGCGACGGCCGCAGTGGCCGAGTCGGCGTTGGACTCGGCCTGATCGCTAGCGAACGCCCTGAGCTTTCATCGTCGCTTCCTGCGCCTCTTGGTTCTTGCCACGCGCACGTAGCGACTCAGCAATCAAGCTCCACGCCGCTGAGTTTGCTTTGGGTGCATTGACAGAGAGTGCCGCCGCCTTGCGGCCCATGTTCTCCGCCTGGACGTAATTTCCTTCCGCCTGCCGCACCTTCCCAAGCTCGATCCATAGCAACGGATTGGCCGGCTCGATTCGCAACGCGCGCTCGATCGAAGACGCCGCGACCGGATAGTTCTTCGACTGCAATTGAATCTGCGCCTGACTCACCAACGCTTTTGAAGCCGCACTCAACACCGGTTCACGTACCACCGGTGCTGGCGGCGGAGGTTGCTCGGTGGGTTGTTCCTGCGGCTGGGCCGGGCGGGTTTCGACCGGCGGTTCGGTCGGTGCAGGAACGGGCGCGGGCGGTGCCGGGGCGCGATAGGGAGGAGGGACTGCGCACGCCGCAACGGCGAGCAGGGCCACGAGCGTGGGAAGGTTTCGTTGCCAGGTAATCACGAGATTGTCAGACCGCCGCCAATTGAAAAAGTCTTCGCCGAACGCTGAACGGCCGGATTCAGCCCGTTCAGCATTTCAAGCCATTATTGCCGAGTGACGCCGCGCCACCATTCCTTGGCCTTCTCCCCGATCTCGCCGAACACGTTGGTGGTACACGAGGGCTGCATCGGCAGCTCGGTCCCCTTCGGCACGGCAATGGCGATGGGTTCCTCGCCGCAGTCCGGCCGGGCCCCCAGGCCCGTTGGGAATTCTATCCAGGTTTCCTCCAGGCCTTCCGGCAACGGCGCGCTCCAGGAAGTTGTTCCAATGTTTGCCATCAGGCGCGACCAGACCGGCAGCGAGCCTGCCGAACCGGTGAGGCCGGTCGACGTGTTGTCGTCATGGCCGATCCATACCACCGCGAGATGGCTGCCCGAGAAGCCGGCAAACCAGCTGTCACGATAATCCGAAGATGTGCCCGACTTACCCGCGACGACCACGTCAGGAGGAATCACCGCGCGTGCGCCGCGACCGCTGCCGTGCTGGATGACTTCGACCATCATTCGATTGACCTGATAGATCGCGTCGGGGCTCGCGACCGGCGTGACTTCCAGTGCAAACGATTTCAGCGGCTCTCCTTCCGCGTCGAGCACCGAGCGCACCGCTCGCAGCGGCGTGCTGAAGCCGCCGTTCGCAAACGCGTTGTAGAGCTGCGCGACTTCCAGCGGAGAAACATCGAGCGAGCCGAGCAACACCGACGGTAACTGCGGCGGCTCTTTCTCCAGACCGAGGGCCACGAACTCGCGCGTAACTTTCGGCAAGCCCACCGACAAGCCGAGATTCACGGTCGCGAGATTCATCGATTGCGCCAACGCGCGCACCAGCGGCACCGGGCCGTAGAACTGTTCTTTGGAGATATTCTTCGGTTCCCACAGCTGGCCGTTCGCCAGCTTCACCGACACCGGACCGTCTTCGATGATGGACGCCGCGTTATAAGAGCCGCTTTCGATCGCCGCGAGATAAATCACCGGTTTGACCAGCGAGCCGATCGAGCGCTTCGCATCCAGCGCGCGATTGAAACCAGCGAAGCTCGCTTGCCGACCGCCGACCATCGCCACGACTTCGCCGTTCTGTGGAGCGGTGACGACGACCACGCCTTCCAACGGCACCTTCGATTTCGTCTTGCGAGTCTTGTCGAGTCGATCCAATTCCTGGGTCAGCGCCTTCTCGGCCTGGGTCTGCACCGTCGGATCGAGCGTCGAGAAAATCCTCAGACCGGCCTCGGTCAGATCTTCTTCGCGATAGTCACGTCGCAACGTGCGTCGAACCAGATCGAGGAACGCAGGGTAATAACCGCCGCCCGCTTGCGTGCCGGAACTCACAATGCCGAGCGGACGCTTCGCCGCCTTCTTCGCCATGTCCGGTGCGATGACGCCGTGCTCGGCCATCAGCTTCAACACCAGATCGCGTCGCTCACGCGCACGTTCCGGATGACGGCGCGGGTCGTAATAAGAAGGACCGCGCACGATTGCGACGAGCAACGCGACTTCGTGCAGTTGCAATTCAGCCAATGGTTTGCCGAAGTAGAACTGACTGGCCAGACCGAAGCCGTGAATCGCGCGCCGGCCGTCCTGGCCCAGATAGATCTCGTTGATGTACGCATTCATCAAGTCCTGCTTGCTGAAGTGCACTTCCAGCAGCATGGCCATCATCGCTTCTTCGAGCTTGCGGCCGAGCGTGCGGCGGTTGTCGAGGAAGTAGCTCTTCACCAGTTGCTGGGTGAGCGTCGAGCCGCCTTGCTCGATCGCGCCCGCGCGCAAGTTCACAAACGCGGCGCGCAGGATGGCGGTGGGATTCACGCCCCAATGCGTGTCGAACTTGCGGTCCTCGACCACTTTCAATGCCGAGGGCAACAACTGCGAGACTTCCTCGGGCGTGACCACGACGCGATCCTCGCCATGAATGGGGAAGATGCTGCCGATCAGCAGCGGGTCGAGACGAAAGATCGGCACTTCCTCATTGCGGCCGTTACGCATGTCCTCGATGGCGTTGCCGTTGGTCTTGAGAGTCAGCAGCTGCGGTTCTTGCAGCGCGTCCGGAAACTGGAAACGACGATTGATCAGATCGATGCGCGTGCCCTGGCGGCTGTAGCTGCCGGGATGCTGAGGCTTGTCAACGCGCTGGTAGCCGAGCCGTTGCAAATCCTGCTCGAGCGTATCGGCGCTGGAGGCCAGGCCGACGTACAGCTCAGTCGGCTGGGCATACACCTGCGCGGGTAAGGTCCAGCGGCGTCCCTCGAACTGACTGGTCACCTTGCGGTCGAGTGTGAACACCCAGAGGGTGAAAGCGATCGCCGCGACGCCGAAGGCGAGCGCGATGCCGGCAAAAATCTGCTTACGATATTTTTTCAGTGCTCTCATCTCGAATCTGTGTCATCCACGGCAGGACTAACGTCATCAGCTTGCGGCAGGATTCGGGCAAACCGGTGGCAAAGTCGTGGTGCCCGCCGGTCTCTCGGTAGGCAGCTCCTGCACGTCCATGTGCCCGCTGCATTCGGGCATCCTGCCCAGCAGGCGACGCATGCTACATTGCCGTCGCTGTTTGCGCCGAAAACTCGCCGACTCTGGCCGCCACGAATCATGCATGAATCATGAAATTCCCCTGGTCCTGAACGTCGCGGTCGCGCTCGGCATCGCGGTGGCCGGCGGCTTCCTCGCCAGCTGGCTGCGGCAGTCGCCGATCTTCGGCTACTTGCTGGCCGGCGTGGCTATTGGACCGTTCACCCCGGGATTCGTCGGCAACCGCGAAAACATTGCGCTGCTGGCCGATGTAGGCGTGATCTTTCTCATGTTCGGCCTGGGCGTGGCGTTCTCGCTCAAGGACCTGGCTCGAGTGCGGGCCATCGCCACCGTCGGCACCTCGGTGCAGGTGATATTGACCATTCTGGGCGGCACGCTGGCCGGCATGGCGATGGGCTGGGGCGTGTTGGCCGGCACCGTGTTCGGTGTCGCGCTCGCGGCCAGCAGCTCCATGGTGATTCTGAAAACACTGCTGGACCGGGGTGAGATCGCTTCCAGTCACGGTCGCCTGCTGCTGTCGATGGCGATCGTGCAGGACCTGATCATTGTCGTGCTGATCGTGGTGCTGCCCCAGTTGGTGTCGTCGCAGGCCGGCGCGTCGCCGACCGATGTGGCCATCGAAGTTGGCATCACCATCTTGAAAGCGACGGTATTCATCGGCGTGTCCCTGGCCGTCGGCTTGCGGGCGGTGCCATGGCTGATGGGACACATCTCGAGGATGCGCTCGTCCGAATTGTTCATCGTCACTGCCGCCGTGTTGGCGCTGGGCGCGGCGAGCGTCAGTCAGCTGCTCGGCCTGTCGCCCGCGCTGGGCGCATTTGTGGCCGGGCTGCTGTTGTCGGAGAGTGAGTTCGATCATCGCGTGATATCCGAGGTCGTGCCGGTGCGCGACCTGTTCGCGACGCTGTTTTTCGTGTCGGTGGGCATGTTGATCGATCTCAATTTCATCGTCGCCAACTGGCCGGCGGTGCTGGCGGTCGCGGCGTTCACCGTGCTGCTCAAATTCGCGGCCACCGCGATCGGCATCCTGCCGTTCCGCTTGACGGCCCGGACCGCGGCCTTCACCGCGCTCGGCATGATCCCGGTCGGCGAGCTCAATTTCGTGCTGGCGCAGATCGGCCTGCAGACTCAGGCACTTTCGCCGCAAATCTACAATCTGATTCTGACCTCGGCGCTGGTCACGATCGTCCTGACGCCCTCGGCATTCGCGGTCGCGCCCAAGCTCGGCGAATTCATGTTGCATCATCGCGGGCTGCGCCGTTGGTTCGACACTGGCACCGGGGCGAGCGGCGAGGGCGCGCAACTGGAAGCTCATGCCATCGTCATCGGCTACGGCCGGGTGGGCCAGAGCGTCGCTCGCGGGTTGCGGGACGCGGGGATCAGCGTTGCCGTCATCGATTCGAGATTGTCACGGGTCCGCGATGGCGTCGCCGATGGATTGCCTGCGATTTATGGAAACGCATTCTCTCCTACCGTGCTCGAAGCTGCTCATGTCGCCAATGCCCGACTGGCCGTCGTCGCCCTGCCCGATTTCGCGCCGGCCCGCGCGGCCATCAACCAGCTGCGACACCTCAATCCTTCGGTCGTTATAGCAGCCCGAGCTGAGCAGTCGGTGAACGAGCCGGCGCTGCGAGCGGCGGGCGCGCACCTGGTGATCGTGCCGGAGTTGGCGGGCGCCACGGCGTTGTTACACGGCGCGTTGGATATGTTGGGTGCGGCTCGCTGAGCGTGATCAGCGGCGCCAGAACGACGGCGTCGCGATCACCAGCAGCGGGAAAATTTCCAGACGCCCGAGCAACATCGCGATCACGCACAGCCATTTCATCGGCTCGGAGATCGAACGGAAGTTCGACGAGACTTCGCCCAGGCCCACGCCGTAGTTGTTGATGCACGAGGCGATCGCGGAGAACGCCGTCACGTGATCGGCGCCCGCGATCATCATCAACACCATCAGCACCGCGAACAGAATCATGTACGCGGCGAAGAAGCCCCACACCGAATCGATGATGCGCCAGTCAACCGGCTTGCTGCCGATACGCACGGGAATCTCGGCACTCGGATGAATCAGCCGCTGCACTTCGCGCTGACCTTGTTTCCAGATCAGCAACCAGCGGATCACTTTCATGCCGCCCGACGTTGAACCCGCCGAGCCGCTGATGAAGGTCGCGAGCAACAGGATCACCGGGACCGCGCCGGGCCACACCGAGTAATCGGTGGTGAAGAAACCCGTGCCGGTCTGCGCCGAAATGGCCGTGAACACCGACTGTCGAATCGCCGTGTCGGTTGTATAGACGCCTTTGACGAGCAGCATGCCCAGCGTCAGCAGAAACAGGCACGTCACGAGAAACAGGAAGGCGCGAAACTCAGGATCGCGGAAGTAATCTTGCAGACGGCGATAGCGGAGCACGAAGAAGTGCAGCGCGAAGTTCACGGCACCGAGGAACATGAACAACGACGCCACGATCTCGACGGCCACGTTGTCGAAATAGCCGAGGCTCAAATCGTGCGTCGAATGGCCGCCGGTCGAGACCGTCGAGAAGGCATGCGCGATCGCGTCGAACGGCGACATGCCCGCCAGCCAGTAACAAGCCGCGCAAAGCACGGTGAGCGTCACATAAATCACCCACAGCGCTTTCGCCGTCTCGGTGATACGCGGTGTGAGTCGCACGTCCTTTGCGGGCCGCGGGCTCTCCGCTTTCAACAATTGCATGCCGCCGACGCCCAGCATGGGCAGCAGCGCGACCGCCAACACGACGATACCGATGCCGCCGAGCCATTGGATCTGCTGACGGAAATACAAAATGGAAATCGGCAGCTCTTCGAGGCCGACCAGCACCGTCGCGCCCGTGGTCGTGAATCCCGAGACGGCTTCGAACACCGCGTCGGTCAGATCGAGGTCGGGCCGATCTGAAATCAGCAGCGGCACCGCGCCCGCCAGACCGAGCACGATCCAGAACATCGAGACGACCAAGAATCCGTCTCGCACTCGCAGCTCGCGATGCGCCTTGCGCGCGGGCCACCAGACGAGCGCACCCACGATCAACATGCCAAAAAACGAATCGAAGAACGGCTGCCAATGACCGTCGCCGAAATACAGCGACACGCCGACGGGCGGAAGCATGGTCACGCTGAAGAGCATCAGCAGCTGACCGATGATGCGTTGGACGGTGAGGAAGTTCATCGGGCGTGCCGGCGCGGCACATCGAACAGGCGCTCGACCGCTTCGACATGGCGGCGGTCGGTGAGGAACAGGATCACGTGGTCGTCGCGCTGAATCATGGTGTCGTGGTGCGCGATCAAGACCTGGTCGCCGCGGGCAATGGCGGCGATCGTCGTTCCCTCGGGCAATGGGATGTTTTCGATGCGTTTGCCGATGACCCGGCCTTCACCTTGCACGCCGTGCACGATGACTTCCAGCGCCTCGGCCGCGCCGCGTCTCAGGGAGTGCACGCGAACCACGTCGCCACGACGCACGTGAGCCAGCAGCGAACCGATCGTCACCTGCTGCGGCGATAAGGCGATATCGATGGAACCGCTCTGCATGAGCTCGGCATAAGCGGGGCGATTGATCAGTGCCATCACCTTGTGACAGCCCAGTCGCTTCGCCAGCATCGCCGACAGAATGTTTGCTTCCTCGGCATTGGTGACCGCGACAAACACGTCGGCGCTGTCGATATTCTCTTCGAGCAGCAACTCTTCGTCGGCAGCATCGCCACTGAGCACGATGGTATTGCTCAGCAGCTCCGACACGCGCCGGGCACGCCGGGGGTCGCGCTCGATCAGTTTGACCTGGTGATTCACTTCCAACGTTTGCGCGAGATGGAAACCGATGTTGCCACCGCCGGCGATGACCACGCGGCGTACCGGATCTTCGGCTCGCTGCATCTCGTTCATCACGAGGCGAATGTCTTCGCGAGCGGCGATGAAGAATACTTCGTCGCCATGCTGGATGACCGTGTCGCCCTCGGGCTTAATGCTATGGCCTTCACGATAGATCGCCGCGACCCGTGCATCGCGCCCCTCGATGTGCGTGGGCAACTGTTTCAGCTGCTGACCGACCAGCGCACCGCCTTGCAAGGCTTTGACACCGACCAGTCGAATGCGGCCGTCGGCGAAGTCCAGCACCTGCAAAGCGCCGGGATACTTGATCAAGTGCACGACGTGCTCGGTCACCAGCTGCTCGGGGCTGATCGGCACGTCGACGGCGAAGGCGCGGTCCTCGTTCGAGAACAGCTTGGTGTGCTTGGTGAAATCGGCGGAGCGGATGCGGGCGATGCGCGTCGAGTCCTTGTTGAACAGGCTCCACGCGATCTGACAGGCGACCATGTTCACTTCGTCGCTGTTGGTCAGCGCGATGAAGATGTCGGCGTCGCGGGCGCCGGCGGCTTCGAGCACGCTCGGTTGCGTGCCGCTGCCGACCAGCGTGCGAATGTCGAGACGGTCCTGCAGATCGCGCAGCAGCTCGTCATTCACATCGACGACCGTGACTTCGTTCGCCGCTTCGCGCGCCAGATGGTAGGCGGCAGTGCGACCCACTTGTCCGGCGCCGAGGATGATTATTTTCATACCGGTTCCAGGTTCGCAAACGCCAGCATCAGCCACTTCCGGCCCTGGCGCTCGAAATTCACATGCACGCGCGCATGAGTTCCGTCGCCTTCCAGCTCGAGCACCGTGCCTTCGCCATATTTCCCATGGCGCACGCGCTGACCGAGCCGCACCCCACCAAAGGTGGCAGCCTCTTCGTGCACTCGACCGCCCATGCCACTGCGACGGGGCGTGTAGATCGGTCGCGAGATCTGAATACGCGGCCGGATCTCCTCGACCAGCTCAGCCGGGATTTCTTTGATGAAACGCGACGGCGTGCCGTAGCTGTCGACGCCATGCAAGCGGCGTTGCTCGGCATAAGTGAGATACAGCTGTTTCATGGCGCGTGTCGTGCCCACGTAACACAGCCGGCGTTCTTCCTCGAGCCCGTCGATATCGCTGATCGAGCGCTGGTGGGGGAACAACCCATCTTCCATGCCGCACAGGAATACGATGGGGAACTCGAGGCCCTTGGCCGAGTGAAGCGTCATCATCTGCACGGCGTCTTCGCCAGCACCGGCTTGTTCTTCGCCGGATTCCAGCACTGCATGCGCGAGGAAGTTTGCGAGCGGCGAGACTTCGATCTCGCCTTCGGGCTCGTAACCGCGCGCCGCCGACACCAATTCGTTCAAGTTGTCGACGCGGGCTTCGCCGCGATCGCCTTTTTCCTGCTGGTAGTGCGCGATCAGACCGCTCGTATGAATCACGTGATCGACCTGCTCGTGCAGCGGCAACGTGCGCGTCTGCTCGGCCATTTGCTCGATCAGCAGCATGAAGGCATGTATGGCCTGTCCACCGCGCGCCCCCATCTCTTTGATGCTTGCGCCGGCGGCTTCCCACATCGACGTGGCATTCGCGCGTGCGTAGTTGCGGATCATGTCGAGCGTCTTGTTGCCGATGCCGCGCGTCGGCAAATTCACGATGCGTTCGAACGATGCGTCGTCGGTCCGGTTATGCATCAACCGCAGATAGCCGAGCGCATCTTTGATTTCGGCACGCTCGAAGAATCGCAAGCCGCCGTACACGCGATAAGGAATGCGATGAGTCAGTAACGCTTCTTCAAGCGTGCGCGATTGCGCGTTCGAGCGGTACAGAATCGCGCATTCGCTGCGCAGGCCGCCTTTCATCGCATATTCGCGAATGCGGTTGACGATGAAGTCCGCCTCGTCGCGCTCGTTGAACGCCGCATACAGCCGGATCGGATCGCCTTGCTCGCCGCTGGTCCACAGATTCTTGCCGAGACGGCCGCCGTTGTTGGAGATCAGCGCATTGGCGGCCGCGAGGATGTTGCCGGTGGAGCGGTAGTTTTGCTCCAGCCGAAACATCTGCACGTTGGGATAGTCGCGACGGTACTGATGCAGATTTTCCACGCGAGCGCCGCGCCAGCGATAGATCGACTGATCGTCGTCGCCGACCGCGAACGGCAAGCCATTGGGACCGGCCAGCAGCTTCAACCACGAATATTGAATCGTGTTGGTGTCTTGAAACTCGTCGATCAGCACATGCCGGAAGCGCTGGCGGTAATGATCCAGCAGCGCCGCGTTGTCGCGGAACAGTTCGTAAGCGCGTAACAGCAGCTCGGCGAAATCCACGATGCCGGCGCGGTCGCACTGTTCCTGATACAACTCATACAACTTGATGAACATGCGCCGGGTCGGATCGCCCTCATCCTTGAGTTGCTTGGCGCGCAGTCCTTCGTCCTTGCGGGCGTTGATGAACCACATGACCTCTTTCGGGACCCAGCGCTCCTCGTCGAGGTTCTGCGCCCTCAGCACGCGGCGAATGGCGCGCAGCTGATCGTCCGAGTCCATGATCTGGAAGCTCTGCGGCAGATTGGTGTCGCGCCAATGGATGCGCAGCAGGCGATGCGCGATGCCGTGAAAGGTGCCGATCCACAGGGGCGCGCTCGGCACGCCGAGCATGGTTTCGATGCGCGCACGCATCTCGCCGGCGGCCTTGTTGGTAAAGGTCACCGCCAGAATGCTGTGCGGGGAGGAGCCTTCGACCTGCACCAGCCAGGCGACGCGGTGGGTGAGCACCCGCGTTTTGCCGCTGCCGGCACCCGCCAGGACCAGAGTCGGCGCCAGCGGAGCCGCGACGGCGGAGCGCTGAGCGTCGTTAAGTCCTTCAAGTAAATCAGAAACGTCCAGAGCAAAACCTCATGACTGGCCGCCGCCCCAGAGTGGGGCAAGAGCCGTGAAACCGAGGCCGCGCATTCTAGCAGGCCGGCCGTTTCTATATGCTGTGCCACCAGGGTGGTTCGCCGGGAGGCGTGCATGCGTGTTTGGCGCGGGATGTTACTTTCCCATTGCGCGGTTTTGCTGACCTTGGCGGGATGCTCCCAGGCGCCGGAGCCCGTGGCTCCAGCTGCGGCGCCCGCGGCGGACACGGATACGTCCAGTTTTCCGTCTGACCCCTCCGCGACCTCCGAGGCACCCGCGGAATCGGGCCTCGCCATCAAGCGCGGCATCGTCACGCTGTCCGCCGACCGAAGCAGCTTCCGTCCGTGCGGCGAGCAGAGCGACTTGCTGTTGGTCGATCAGACCGACGGCGTGCTCAAGCGCGAGTTCGCCGGCGAGAAAAATGCAGAGGGCGCCGATGCGGCGTTGAAGCTGTACATCGAGGCGTACGGCGAACGTTCTATCGATCAACCCGCGCCTGCGGGCTTCGCGGGCAGCTTCATGTTGGAAGAAGCCCTGTACGCAGCACCCGACGGACAGACGCGCGGATGCGATGCGCCGGCGCAGGATTACATCGTCGCCGCCCGTGGCAACGAGCCGTTCTGGAGCGCCGAGGTCACCGAAGCGGCGTTGGTCTGGCGTCAGACCGACGAGCCCAAAGAGATCTCCATCGCCGCGCCGCAGACGCAGGATGCGGAAGGTGCCGTCAGTTACACGGCCGCCAACAACGATCATAAGATCGAATTGTTGATCGAAGCTCAGGCGTGTCGCGATGACATGTCGGGCGAGTACTTTGCGTACGCCGCCAAGGCGCTGCTGGACGGCAAGCAACATACCGGTTGCGCCCGCGTCGGCAGCCGGACCTTCTGATCTACCGTTCCCGCAAGGAAAGATCGTTGGTCGCGCCCGCGAAGCGTCGCGGGCGATGCCGTCGATATAACGAACGAAACACCAGGCCGATGGTCAGCGCGAGCAGCGGATCGGTGATGGACGCATGTTCGGCCGGCAGCCAGATTTGCAGCACCTCGACGACAGTGGCGATGGTGAGCATCACGCCGAATGCAAAGTCGGTGGATGCGCCCCACTCACGCACCACCCACAGCAAGGCGCCATAAAGAAACAATTTGCCGAACACCGGCACCCAGTCCACCGTGGTCAGGTCCCAGCCGGAGTCGACCAGCGCCAGGAACGGCCAGAAATCGAACTGCGCGGCGTGCGGCGAGAAGTTGAAGGGCGCCAGCTCTTCGATGATCAGTAATGCGACGACGGCCAGAACCAGCGACGCGCGCCTCGGCCGCGGCCGCAGGCGATGCATGAGCACGACCATCGGCAGCAACAACAACAGCGCCAGCAATTCGGCGGGCACGAACGCCTGATTCGCGACGATCAGTCGGCCGATCAGCACCGCGGCCATCAGCAACAACAATGTTTCCAAGCGCCGCGGACGGCTCACCATCGCCGCGACCGCCTGATTCACGACCAGCCAGCAGGTGAGAAAGATCAGTACGGTGACGAAGTCGAACGTGGGATTGAACAGCGGCCGGAGCGCCGCTTTCAATTTACCCAGATCGAACTGAGGCACGAACGGCGCGAAGCGCCACGCGAGCCACAAGCCGATCAACAGCATCGCGCCCGGATCGCGCGTTTGTTTCTCGACCCGCGAGGGTATGTGCATCAGATGACTGAGCGCAGTCCAGCCCATGCCGCCAATGGCGCCGAGCAACGTTCCGCCGGAATTCAACGCGAGATCGGTGAGGCTCGGCACGCGCTTCGAGACGTACACCTGCGCGACCTCGATCGCCAGCGACAACAGCGTGCCCAGTGCCCACGCGATCGTCACGGACGGGCCCCGCCGCAACCGTTCGCTCAGCCACAAATACAGACAGAAGCCGAGTGGCAGATACAGCAGCACATTGGAGATGCGATCGCCGCGTCCGGCGCGGGCCCATGACAACTGACCGAGCGCGCCGAGCAGGTCGCTCTGCACCTCGGGCTTGAGATTGAAGGGATACAGCGAGCCGTACAGGATCAGCGCGATGACCGCTGCCGTCAGCCAGGGAATCGAGCTTCGTGGTGTGCGCGCCGGAGCCACGATGCGAGGGTAGGACTAAGTCAGCCGGATAGTCACATAGTGATCGATCAGCAACGCAGCGAATAGCAGTGCCAGGTAGGTGATCGAATAACCGAAAGTCTGCATGGGCAGACGGGCGTCCTGACGCACCTTCAACTGCAAGGCGCGGAACAGGAACAATGCGCCGAGGATCAGCGCCGCCGCGAGATAGATCAGGCCGCTCATGCCGGTGAGGTAGGGCAGCAGCGTCACGATCACGAGCAGGATCGTGTACAGCAGAATATGCAGCCGCGTGAAGTCGCTGCTGTAGGCAACGGGCAGCATCGGAATGCCGGCCTTCGCATATTCATCGCGCCGTGCGATCGCCAGCGCCCAGAAGTGCGGCGGCGTCCAGGTAAAGATGATCAGGAACAACAGCAGCGCGTGCGGATCGACGGAGCCCGTGACAGCGGTCCAACCGAGCACCGGCGGAGCTGCACCGGCGGCGCCACCGATGACGATGTTCTGCGGAGTCGCGTGCTTGAGCCAGACCGTGTAGATCACCGCGTAGCCGATCAGCGAGCAGAACGTGAGCACGGCTGTCAGCGCATTCACACAGCCCCACAACAGGACCATCGACAGGACCGCGAGCACCAGCGCGTAGCTCAAGGCCTGACGTTCAGTGACATGGCCCGTGGGCAGCGGCCGATTACGGGTGCGTGCCATTTGTTCGTCGAAACGACGATCCAGCACATGATTGATCGCGGCCGCCGCGGACGCCGCCAGGGCAATGCCCAGCGTACCGAAAATCAGCGCACTGGCCGGCGGCCAGCTCGGTGCCGCCAGGAACATGCCGGCAATGGCCGTGAACATGATCAGCATCACCACGCGGGGCTTGCCCAGCTCGTAGTAATCGCGCCAGGAGGCGGCAGGCTGAAATGACGAGGTTTGCACGGCGGACATAGGCGAGACGGCGGTGACCAGCGGCCGATTCTACAGGCAACCGATCGGCTGTGCGTCGAGTGTGCTGGGCAGGATGCCGCTACCGTAACAATCTGTTCATGCGAACTGTCGCAAGCAGCAACAGCGCGGCCACACCGTTATGTGCAGTGGCCAGCGGCAGCGGCAACGCCCGCATGACCATGACCGGGCCGAGGATGAGCTGCGCGATCAGCACCAATCCAAGCAATAGGCCGCCAGTACGCACCGCCGGCGTGGTGCCCCGTCGCCAGGCGAGGAAGCTCAACCCACCCAGAATGATCGCCGCGGCAATCGCGCCCAGCCGATGCACGAAGTGGATAGCCACGCGCGCCGGGTGATCCAGCACACCGCCTTCGTAGTCGATGCCCAGCCCTCGCCACAGCACGAACGCGTCCTTCACGTCCATGTGGGGCCAGTAGCTGTTCTGGCAGGTCGGAAAATCCGGGCAGGCGAGGGCGGCGTAATTACTGCTCGTCCAGCCGCCGAGCATGATCTGCAGCGCCAGCACCGCCAGGCCGATGCCGGCCAGCTTGCGCAATCCGGCGCTGGCGGGGCTCCACCGCTCGGGCGCCGTGCTCGGCGACATCGCCAGCCACGCCAGCAGCGACAGCGTCGACAAGCCACCGATCAGATGGAGCACGACGATCAGCGGCTTGAGCAGCAGGGTCACCGTCCACATGCCGAGCAGCCCTTGGAAAATCACCAAAGCCACCAGCGCGAGCGGCAGTGCCACGGGTTGCTGAGGGTCCTTGCGATTGGCAATCGCGAGGCCGGCCAGCACCAGAATCAGAAAGCCCAGGCCCGAGGCGAAGTATCGGTGCACCATCTCCTTGATGGCCTTGTGATACTCGAGCGGCCGGTGCGGGAACGCCTCGTTGACGGTGTCGATGTTCTCGGCCGCGCTGCCGGCACTCCAGTGGCCGTAACAGCCCGGCCAGTCCGGGCAGCCGAGGCCCGCGGCACTCAGACGCACCCAGGCGCCGAGTACCACCACAACCAGCGCGAGCAGCACGCCGGCCAGCGCCAGGCGGCGAAACAGAAGCAAACGAGGAGTCATGAATCTGCTGAGATCCAGGCGTATTTGAGCGGGGCGCAATCATAAGCGAAACCATCGCTGGCGAGTGCCACCCCGGGTACAGGGATGTACCCCGCGCCGGAGGCGGCGAGCGAGCAGGCAAAAGTCGCGCCTTTTGCCTGCTCGCACGAGGGTCGTGGCAGGATGCCCGATCCCGAGTTAGTCGAGCATTACTTGACGAACGAGGCAAGCCTCGTGAGGAAAGTGTAGTCGCCTTCGATGGCCATCAACCCGATCAGGATCAGTAGCGCCAGGGGCGGGACCAGGATGGCCAGCTTCAATGCCAGTCGCTCCCAGGCCATGTGCATGAAGATCGCGACGATGAAGCTCGCCTTGATCAGCATGAACACGATGATCAATGTCCAGCGCAGCGCGCCCTGCAGCCGGAAGTAATCGACCATGTAGGAAAACGCGCTGAACACGAACAGCAGCGCCCAGATCCACAAATACAACTTGATGGGGTGCTGCTGACCTTCCGCATGGGTGCCCTGCGCAGCTGCGTGCGCAGGCGAATGATCCGCGGGTAGGTCCGCCGCCTGAATATCGTGCTGTCTTACCGCCATGCCGCTCTCCATCACCACAAGTAGAAGAACGCGAAAATGAATACCCACACCAGATCGACGAAGTGCCAGTACAGGCCGGCGATCTCGACGGTCTCGTAAGTGCCCTTGCGATCGTAGAAGCCGCTCAACACGCGGGACGCGACCACGCTGAGATAAATCACGCCGCCGGTCACGTGCATGCCGTGAAAGCCGGTGATCATGAAGAACGACGAGCCGAACTGCGCCGCGCCCATCGGGTTGGCCCAGGGCCGCACGCCTTCGTCGACGATCAGCTTGGTCCATTCGAAGGCCTGCATGCCGACGAAACACAGTCCCAGTGCCGCCGTTGCAAACATCAGTTGCGCCGTGCGTTTGCGATCGCGCCGATAGCCGAAGTTCACCGCCATCGCCATCGTGCCGCTGCTGGTGATCAGCACCATGGTCATGATGGCGATCAGCAGCAACGGAATGTCTTGACCGCCGACGTGGAGCGCGAACACTTCGCTGGGGTTCGGCCAGGTCGCGGTGGTCGACATGCGCACGTTCATGTACGACGTGAGGAAGCACGTGAAAATGAACGTGTCCGAGAGCAGGAAGATCCACATCATCGCCTTGCCCCAAGGCACCGGGAAGGCCTGCTTGTCCGCGGACCAGTCGGCGGTCACGCCTTTGAAGCCGGGTTCCAATGTGGCGGGCTCGTGGCTCATGCTTTTCTCTCGCTCACGTTGATAACAACACCGCGAACAATCCCAGCCAGACCAGCAACAGGTAGTGCCAGTAGACCGAGGTGAGCTCGACGCTCAAACGCACGTCGATCAGCTCCACGTCTTTACGCAACGAGCGCGTCAGGGTGCGCGCCCAGACAAACAATCCGCCCAGCAGGTGCAGGCCGTGCACGGCGGTGAGGACATAGAAAAATGCGACCGCTGGGTTCAGCGGCGAGAACAATGGCGAATAACGAATCTCTCGCCAGGCGAGGAATTGCCCGATGAGGAAGGCGAACGTCAGCAAGCCCGCTGCAAACAACCGCACTCGAGTTTGCTGGACCTGACTGCTAGCCACCGCTGAACGCGCCGATTGCATGGCGACGCTGCCGAAGATCAGCAGCACAGTGTTGAACCAGAGAATGGAGGGATCGCGAATCGACTGCCAATCGGCGGCAGCCAGCGTGCCGTGGCCTGCATGCTCGCCCATCCGCATGTAGTAGGCGGAGAGGAACAAACAGAACAGCGATGTAACGACCGCGAGGAAGATCCACAAGCCGATGCGCTTCGCCGAAACGTTGAAGCCCGTTCCACCAGCCGCCGTGGCGGCCGTCGCCTCCCACGGCTTCGCGCGCAACTTCATCACGAGCACCGCCCAAACAGCGATGCCCGTAGCGAGCGCGGCGTACGCGACGGTCAGACTCATGGCCGCAGCCTCCCAGAGTGCTGCCGCACTTGCGGGCTATCGCTTCGCGATGCCCGCGCTACACATGCGCCGCGGCTCGAGCGGGCGCCGGTCACGCCGGTAAGGCGGACGCGGCTCGCGTCGAGACTGGCGTGGATGCGGTTCACGTCGGCACCCCATGCTCACGACCGACCGGCGTCTTCTCCGAATGCGGCACGTTCTGCGGAATGAAGTCTTCCGGCGCCCCGGGCACGCTGTAGTCGTAGGCCCAGCGGTGCACTTCAGGCAGATCCTTGCCCCAGTTGCCGTGCTTCGGTGGCGTATCCGGTGTTTGCCATTCCAGCGTCGTTGCCTTCCACGGATTCGGATCGGCGACCGGGCCTTTGAAGTACGAGTGGATCAGGTTGTAGAGGAACACGAGCTGGGTGGCCGCGACGAGCATGGCCGAGATCGAGATCCATTCGTTGGCCTCATGCACCGACGGGGGGATGAACTGAATGGCATCGGTATAGCCGTAGTAACGACGCGGCACGCCGAGGATGCCCATGTAGTGCATCGGCAAGAAGATCGCGTACGCGCCGAGGAACGTCATCCAGAAGTGAAACTTGCCAAGCCGCTCATCGAACATGCGCCCGGTGATTTTCGGGTACCAGTGATAGATGGACCCGAACACCACCAGAATCGGCGACACACCCATCACCATATGGAAGTGCGCGACCACGAAGTACGTGCCCGACAGCGGCACGTCGACAGTCACATTGCCAAGAAACAATCCGGTCAGACCGCCATTGATGAACGTAAAGATGAACCCGATGGCGAACAGCATCGGCACGGTGAGATGCACGTCGCCGCGCCAGATGGTCAGCACCCAGTTGTAGACCTTGATGGCCGTCGGCACCGCGATGATCAGCGTCGTGGTCGCGAAGAAGAAGCCGAAGTACGGGTTCATGCCGCTCACATACATGTGGTGCGCCCACACGACGAAGCTCAGACAGCCGATGGCGAGAATCGCCCACACCATCATGCGATAGCCGAAGATGTTACGACGGGCATGCGTGCTGAGCAGATCGGACACGATGCCGAACGCCGGCAGCGCGACGATATAAACCTCGGGATGACCGAAGAACCAGAACAGATGCTGGAACAGCAGCGGGCTGCCGCCGGTGTGCACAGTGTTCTGGCCCATCGACGACACGGCGGGCATGAAGAAGCTGGTGCCGATCAGCGAGTCCAGCGCCATCATGATCGCGGAAACAAACAGCGCCGGGAACGCCAGCAAGCCGAGGATCGAGGCCATGAAGATGCCCCACACCGACAGCGGCATGCGCATGAACGTCATGCCTCGGCAGCGGGCTTGCAGCACCGTCGTCACATAGTTGAGGCCGCCCATGGTGAACGCGACGATGAAGATCGCGAGCGACGCGAGCATACAAATGATGCCCCAGCTGGCGCCCGGTGTACCTGGTAGCACCGCTTGCGGTGGATACAGCGTCCATCCTGCGCCGGTCGGACCGCCGGGCACGAAGAAGCCGGCGCATAACACGATCACCGCGAGCAGGTAGAACCAGAAGCTGAGCATGTTTAGATACGGGAACACCATGTCCCGCGCGCCCAGCATCAGCGGAATGAGATAGTTGCCGAAGCCGCCGAGGAACAGCGCCGTCAGCAGATAAATCACCATGATCATGCCGTGCATGGTGATGTACTGGTAATAGTCCTGCGGCGCGATGATATGAAACGTATCCGGAAAGCCCAGCTGCAGCCGCATCAGGATGGACATCGTCAGCGCCACCAGGCCGATGGAGATCGCCACCAGGGCGTACTGCACGGCGATGACTTTGTGGTCCTGGCTCCAGATGTACTTACGAATAAAACTCTGCGGATCGTGCAGGGCGTGCTCGTGATCGCGATCGGCGATTGCTACAAAGGCCATCGACACACACTCCTTCTACATGTTCTAGAGAGCCTTCTATAAGGTCCGTATGTAATCGAGAACGTCGGCGACGGCCTGATCGTCGGCGAGCACCTTGGCCATCGAGCGCATCTGTGCGCCGTGGAAGTCTTGTGGATGACCGCCGCGAATGCCGGCGCGGAAGTGCTCGAGCTGGCGCGCCATGTACCAGTCGCTCATGTTCGACAGGCGCGGCGCGTTGGTCGACCAGACGCCCTTTGCATTGGCGCCGTGGCAGGCCGTGCAGGTTTCATAAAGTTTCTTGCCGCGAACCGGATCGCCGACCACGCTGGCCGCCGGCCGGACTTCGGGCAGGGTCTTGATATAAGCAACGACGTTTCGAATGGCGGTGTCGTCGGCGAGCATGGACGCGAACGGAATCATCTGTTTCGCGAACGTGTCCTGGTCGTTCGAGCCGCGCACGCCGCCTTTGAAACTCTGGATCTGGCGCATCAGATACCAGTCGGACTGTCCGCTGAGCTTCGGTGCATTCAGCTCGCGATTGCCTTCGGCCTGCGCGCCGTGACAGGCGCTACATGCGGTGAACAACGCCTGGCCGGCAGCAGGATCGCCCTTAGTCGCGGCGAGCGTTTTCTCGAAAGTCGGCTGTGCGCTGAGCCACTTATCGAAGTCCTCTTGCGTATCGACCACGACGCGGCCGCGCATGGCGAAATGAGCGATGCCACACAGCTGCTCGCAAAGCACGTCGAACTCACCGGTGCGCGTGGGCGTGAGCCAGAAATGCGTGACCATGCCCGGCACCATGTCCATCTTCACGCGAAACTGCGGCACGGCGAATTGATGATTCACATCCTTCGCGCGCAATAACATCTTCACCGGCTTGTCGATGGGCAGATGCAGCTGTGGATTCTGAATCAGCACATCGTCCTGACCGACCGGATCGTTCGGGTCCATGCCGAACGGATTGTCGACGCTGATCAGATTGGCGGCGGACGCGCCGAGCTGACCGTCTTTACCGGGGAATCGATAAGCCCACGCCCATTGCTGGGCGAGCACTTCGACCGCCGAGGCATCGTCGGGCACGGTGACGAACTTGGCCCACACCGACAGGCCCGGTGCGAGCATCGCCGCGATGCCGACGGAGGTGATGCCCGTCAGCCACCATTCGAGCTTCTTGTTCTCCGGCTCGTAGTGAGCTTTATTGCCCTTGCGGTGCCGGTAACGAATGAGGCAGTAGGCCAGGAACAGATTCACTGCGACGAACACGATGCCCGTCACCCAAAACGTCACATCCACGGTCGAGTCGACCATGGTCCAGTTGGATGCGATGGGCGTGAACCACCACGGACTCAAGAAATGAAACAACACGGTGGCCACTACGAGCACGATTAGCGCGATCGCTATCACCATGGGCGAGTCCCCTCTTCGATTCCCTGAAGCGCACTTATTGTTGTTGTGACTTCAGGTTCTGGTTGCGGCTCTTTGTGCTACCCGGTCGACTCCGGTGAATGGGTTGACGCAATGGGAATCGATGGCGACCATGTCGGCGTCCGAATGACGCTCGTCCATCATCTTGCGCACCGTTGCTTCCTGGTTCTTACCGACATACACCAGGATGAGATATTTGCCCGCCGCGATATCGTCGTGGAACCGGGCCAGCTTTTTGTTCTCGGTGGCGATGCCGGTGAGGCCGCCTTCCCACGCACCGAACAAGGTCGCCGCTCCAACCAGCAGCGCGTACACCAGCGTGGGTATTTCGAAGTCGGCACCCAGGGGTTTGAAGTACATCAGCAGCGAGATGCCGATCAAGCCGGCCACGCATCCGATCGCGGCGCCGATGAAACCGTCGCGGACAATGTCCAGGGTTTCTAAATAGTTCGAGGAATGGATGTGCTGTTTCTTGAGGCCGCACTCGTCCTTGGAGATCACGTGCAGATAGAAATCTTCGACGCCCACTTCATGCAGATCATCGGACACGTCCTGAGTGCTCTTCAGCGTCGACGTCAGATAGTAGATGCATTTCATGGCAAATCCCCCGGGGGCTGCAGAACTAATCAACCGTTACGCAATACCTCTTTATTCAAATCCAGTCTGCATGCGATGAAATGCCGTGGCGCACTCCTTCGCTAGCGGCACGAGTGTGTCACAGTTAGCCGATATGCGACAGCTTCAGTAATTTCTTCAGGTCTTCGAATAATCCTTTCTGCGGCGCACCAGGCTCGTACTTCATCATCAGATTGCCCAGCGGATCGACCAGATAAATACGCCCGAGCCCGGCGGCCTGCGTTGTATCCGGAAATGTTTCTAATAATGTCTGGCCCGCGGGATTGTCGATGCGTCCGAGCAACAGGCCGTCGTGTTCAGCTTCCAGATAAGCCTGGTCACAGCAGTTGCCGGTGACTAGAAACACGCGCTGGACTCGTTCCATCTTGTCGCCGAGCGCCAGTCTCGTTTGACGCATCAACGTAAGGGCTTCCCGACATCGCGCATCGCAGGCGCCATCGCCGATGAACACCATGCTCCATTTGCCGCGGAGGGCATTGGCCGCAAGCGTTTGATCCGTCGCGCCGGGCAGCTCTACTTCAGGCAGCGGGACCGCGGGACTGATGAGATCGCCCTTATTGGTGGTGCCGGTCGGCCGAATGCCCATGCCGTAATAGAGCAGGAACGCTAACGCGAGCGGCGCGAAGAACGCGCCGATCAGAATCCAGATTTGTTTCCGCGACCGGGGGCCCTGGGATGTTTGTTCAACGGGGCGATTCATCTGTTGCCTTCCTGGTACGGAAACTGGTGATGACGAAAAGAATCACGGCAGCGACCGCGAACGCGAACCACTGCACGGCGTAGCCGATGTGTCGTTCCGGCATGAAGCCGAGATGAGCTTCCCAGACGCGCTCGTAACCGTCGGGTTGTGAAGCATCGAGTAACAACAATCCGGCAATGAGCGGGCGCCCCAACTGCTGTTCCAGGGCCGGCCGCTCCGGGAAACTGAGCACACGGGGCCAGGGCGTCTTCGGGTCGACGGGCGGTGTGGCCAACTGGATGCCGGCTCGAGGCAGCTCATCAATGGTGCCGGTGATCGTGCGCTCGTCATTTCCCACGGAGATGTCCGGCAACTGAGTGCGCGTGCTGCCCATGGGCAACCAGCCGCGGTCGACCAGCAACCAGCCGGCCGATGTTCCAAAAGGCGTGAGCACCCGATAGCCGGGCTGGCCCGCATGCGACGGCATGTTATCGAGCAATATCTGATGAGCCGGATCGAAGCGACCGGACACTGTGGCCCGTTGATAGCGCGGCAGGTTCGCGGCGTTCTGCGTGGTGATTTCTACCTGCGTCTGCTGCGCGGTGGCGTACTGGTCCAGCAGCGCCTGCTTTTGCTCGGCCCGACCCAGTTGCCAGAATCCGAGCCAGATAAAGAATGTCACGCCGAACACGGTCAGCGCGGCGCCGAACATGCTCGGGCGCCAAACGCGGGTTCGCGGCGTTGTCTGGGAAGGGCTCACGATATACTGCCTACGATCCGCGAGGCGCCGGATCAGGAGAGTCCCATGGTCAAATTCGTCATCATCGCTTGCCTGGTCGCCATCGTGCTCAGCATGGCGTCCGGTCTGTTCTATCTGGTCACCGACAAGGGCTCGTCGAAGAAGATGGTCAACGCGCTGTCCGTGCGCGTCGGTCTGTCCATCTTGTTGTTCGTGCTCCTGCTGCTGGCCTGGTCGCAGGGCTTGATCACGCCGAAGGGCATGTAAAGCAAAAGGGCCGCCGCTTCATCTGACGCGGCGGCCCCGGGAAGTCGCGGTACGACTGTCGATTGCTTACAGCCAGTACACGAACACGAACAGGCCCAGCCACACCACGTCGACGAAGTGCCAGTACCAGGCCACGCCTTCGAATGCGAAGTGATGCGTCGGCGTGAAGTGACCCTTCAAGCAGCGGAACCAGATCACCGCCAGCATGATGGCGCCCATGGTCACGTGGAAACCGTGGAAGCCGGTCAACATGAAGAAGGTCGAGCCGTAGATGCCCGAGGTCAGCTTCAAGTTGTAGTGCTGATACGCCTCGATGTACTCGTGCGCCTGCAGGTACACGAACAGGAAGCCCAGCAGGAAGGTCGCTGCCAGGAAGATGTTCAGGACGGCGCGATTGCCCGCCTTGATCGCGTGGTGCGCGATGGTGATGGTCACACCCGAGGTCAGCAGGATCGCGGTGTTGATGGCCGGCAGGCCGAACGCCGGAATCACGTCGAAATCGCCACCCACGTCGCCCGGGCCGTCGGTCGGCCACGCCGCTTCGTAGTTATCGCCACGGATGATCTTGGTCAGCGCGCGGGTGCCTTCGCCGCCCAGCCAGGGCACTGAGAAGTTACGTGCGTACCACAGCGCGCCGAAGAACGCCGCGAAGAACATGACTTCGGAGAAGATGAACCACATCATGCCCATGCGGAACGAGCGGTCCACCGCGTCGTTGTAGAAGCGCTCTTCGCTCTCCTTGATCACGGCGCCGAACCATCCGGCGAACATGAACAGCAGGATGCCGAAACCGACCGTCATCACCCACGGGCCGGACTGGGAATGGTTGAGCCACAGCGCCGCCCCGCCCACGGTGGTGAACAGCGCGATCGAGCCGACGAGCGGCCACGGGCTACTGTGTGGGACGTAATACTTCTCGGACGGCGCGTGCGTGGTCTGTGCGTGGGCCATAGTTATCTGCCACTCAGTTCGAAACAGTTCAGTTCAAATAAAATCAGCTGGTGCTCTTCGCGTCGTACATGACGTACGAGAGCGTCAAGCGATCGATGTTCACGGGCAGCTTCGGGTCGACGATGAAGCGCACCGTGAGCTCTCGCTCCTGTTGCGCGTCGAACGGCTGCGGCGTGAAACAGAAACATTCGGTCTTGTGGAAGTACTTGGTCGCTTGCAACGGAGCGATGCTGGGGATGGCCTGCGCCACCACCGCCTGCGTGCGCAAGTTGCGCGCGTAGAACTTCGCTTCGGTCAGCTTGCCGGGATGCACTTCGATCGATCCGACTTCGGGCCGGAACTCCCAATCGCCGATCGACGGCGCATCCCCCATCAGCTCGATGGTCACGACCCGGTTCACGTCTTCCGGCGCGGTGAAGTTGCTCGCCTGCACCAGCTTGGTCTTGTCGCCATAGCCGGTGACGTCGCAAATCACGTTGTACAGAGGCACCAGCGCGAAGCCGAACGCGAAGCTGCCGGCAGCAAAGATCCACAGCTGCCGGGTCAGCGAGCGATTCGCCTTCTTGAGGGTTGCCTCTTCCATATCAGTGCGAGCGCATCACCGCCATGGCGATGAAACCGAAATAGAACGTCGCGGCCAGCAGCACGCACCAGATGACGGTGCGTGTAATGCCGCGTTTACGGTCCGAATCCGAAATCTCGGTAGCCATTACTTCACTTCGGGAGCGGTTTCGAAGCTGTGATACGGCGGCGGCGAGCTCAGCGTCCATTCCAGGCCATGCGGACGGCCGCTGTCCCAAACCTTATCGGTCGCCTTCTCACCGCCACGGATGCAGGAGAACACGATGTAAGCGAACAGCAGCTGCGACAGACCGAAGCCGAAACCGCCGATCGAGGAAATCATGTTCCAGTCGGCGAACTGCGTGGAGTAGTCCGGGATACGACGCGGCATGCCGGCCAGACCCAGGAAGTGCTGCGGGAAGAACAGCACGTTCACGAAGATGGTCGACAGCCAGAAGTGCGCCTTGGCCAGCTTCATGTTGTACATGTGACCGGTCCACTTCGGCAGCCAGTAGTACGCGGCGGCCATCAGCGAGAACACGGCGCCCGGCACCAGCACGTAGTGGAAGTGCGCCACCACGAAGTAAGTGTCGTGATACTGGAAGTCCGCCGGCACGATCGCGAGCATCAGGCCCGAGAAACCGCCGAGGGTGAACAGGAACAGGAACGAGATCGCGAACAACATCGGCGGCTCGAAGCTGATCGAGCCCTTGAACATGGTCGCGGTCCAGTTGAACACCTTCACGCCGGTCGGCACCGCGATCAGCATGGTCGCGAGCATGAAGAACATCTGACCGGCCAGCGGCATGCCCACCGTGAACATGTGGTGCGCCCACACGATGAACGACAGGAAGGCGATCGAAGCGGTCGCGTACACCATCGCGTCATAACCGAACAGCGGCTTGCGCGAGAACGTCGGGATGATCTCCGAGACGATGCCGAAGGCCGGCAGAATCATGATGTACACCTCGGGATGACCGAAGAACCAGAAGATGTGCTGGAACATCACCGGGTCGCCACCGCCGGCCGCCTCGAAGAAGGTCGTGCCGAAGTAGTGGTCGGTCAGCAGCATGGTCACGGCGCCCGCGAGCACCGGCATCACCGCAATCAGCAGGTACGCCGTGATCAGCCAGGTCCACACGAAGATCGGCATCTTCAACAAGGACATGCCCGGGGCGCGCATGTTCATGATCGTCACGATCACGTTGATGGCGCCCATGATGGAAGAAGCACCCATCAAGTGAACGGCGAAGATCAGCATCGGGAACGCTTCGCCGGTCTGCTGCGACAACGGTGGATACATCGTCCAGCCGCCGGCGGGCGAGCCGCCCGGCACGAACAGCGTGCCGATCAGCATCGTGAACGCGAACGGCAGGATCCAGAAGCTGAAGTTGTTCATACGCGGCAGCGCCATGTCCGGCGCGCCGACCTGCAGCGGGATCATCCAGTTCGCCAGACCGACGAACGCCGGCATGACGGCGCCGAAGATCATGATCAGCGCGTGCATGGTGGTCATCTGATTGAAGAACATCGGATCGACCAGCTGCATGCCCGGCTTGAACAGCTCGGCGCGAATCACCATCGCCATCGCGCCGCCGATGAAGAACATCAGCAGGCTGAACAGCATGTACATCGTGCCGATGTCTTTATGATTGGTCGCGAACAGCCAGCGGCCAATACCCTTGGCCGGGCCGTGATCGTCGTGGTGATCGTGACCAGCGTGATCGTGAGCGTGTGCGTTTGCCATGGTCTCTTTACTCCGCGGCAGCGGCCGTTACCGGCGCTGCATTCTCAACTGGGGCGGCAGCGGCGGCGGGAGCACCGCCCCCTTGCTGCTCGGCGAGCCAAGTGTCGTACTCGGCCTGCGGCTTCACATGCACGACCACCGGCATGAAGCCGTGGTCGCGACCGCACAGCTCGGCGCACTGGCCGCGATAGATTCCGGGCTCATCGGCGCGGAACCACAATTCATTGACGAAGCCCGGGATGGCGTCCTTCTTCATGCCGAAGGCCGGCACCCACCAGGCATGGATTACGTCGTTCGAAGTGAGCAGCACGCGTACCTTCGCGCCGACCGGCACGACCAGCGGCTTGTCGACTTCGAGCAGGTAGTTGGGCACCGACTTCGGATCGATACCCGAACCGGTTTGACGGGCGGCGTTGCTGTCGTGAGCCAGCGTGGAGAAGAACTTCACCTTCTGATCGAGGTACTCGTACTCCCACTTCCACTGATAACCGGTGACCTTGATGGTCAGGTTGGAGTTGCGGGTGTCCTCGATCTTCACCAGCGTGGCGGCGGCCGGAATCGCCATGCCGACCAGGATCGCGACCGGAATGATGGTCCAGATGATCTCGGCCTTGGTGGAGTGATCGAAGGTGGCCGGCACCGCGCCCTGCGAGTGACGGAACTTCACGATCGAATAGATCATCATGCCGAATACCGCGAAGGCGATCGCCACGCAGATCCAGAAGATCATCATGTGCAGGCCGTGGATGTCGCGGCTCAGCTCCGTCACGCCGACGGGCATGTTCACTTCCCATGCCGCCAGCGCCGCCCCGGTGGGCAAAAACGCTGCCGCCGCTAATGAACCGGCTGCGGCGTATTTCACGATCTTCATTGGCCCTAATGCTCCCAAGTGCTTCGTTCTGCCCGCGACGCGCAGCGCGCCCGCAGTTCAACGCCGCGCTACCTCATAGCGCGGGCGTTTCATTCATATTCCCCACCAGCTGCTGTAGACGCACCGCGAGGCTGCGGCGCTCGTCCTCTGTGAGAAACCTGCCCACCTCGTAGGCGTGACCACGCGACTCCAACATGAGTCGGCTGGGATGTAGCGCCGCCGGCGGGGCGTGGAGTGTAACCCTCGACCAATGTCTAGGAAATACCGATGACTGCACGCCGCGCCGGTCCCAGTGTCTGATGATCACCGAGTCGAGCGTTACCGTAATGGTTTCCCGCTCCAGCCCTGAACGCATGGAGGCACGGACCGCCCAGGCCAGCAGGCCGATTTCCAGGCCGGCGAAGGGCAGGACTGGCCAGAACCCCTGAGCTGTAAACATAAGAGCGACGGCAAAAGTCGGGGCTGCCACCAACCCGACGAAGATGCGCGCGGTCTTGGGCGTGAGCGACCGGTGCGGCATGAGCTCGAGCACCCGTTCCGGGGGAGCGGCGTCCGGGGTCGGGCGAGGCGGCGGCAGATCGGCCCGAGCGTTCATCGTGTAGATACTGTTGTCAAAGCGATGGTTTATCTTTGTGACAGCTACCGAGCGATTTCTAAAAACTTAACGTTTCCGAACGGTCAGATTGGTCACCGGCACTCGCACTTCGCCGCCGGCCCGAGACCGGGGGCGGAGCTCGCCGGCCCAGGCATGACCGTAGACCACTTCCACCGAGACCGGTAGTACGGCCTGTCCCGCGGCCGGCCGGACGGCGTTTCGGAGCGTTTCGAACTGAGCTTTGGAGGTCAGGCCCCGGGCCCGGCCGTGAGCCAGATTGGTCGATCCGCTCGCCGCCAGCTCGGACAGCAACGCGTCGAGGTCCGGGTAAGTTACGGTCAGCCGCTCGGTATCCATCACCGGCTCGGCCAGCCCCGCGCGCATCAGCGCATCCCCCAGGTCGTGCATGTCGATAAAGCGATGAACATGGGGGTGGGCGTCGATTTTGCGCCAACCGTCGCGCAATTCGCGCAAAGTGTCCGGGCCGAGGGTGGCGAAGGTCAGCAGCCCGCCGGGCTGCAGGACCCGCCGGATTTCCTGGAACACGGCGTCGGGATCGTGGCACCACTCCAGCATCAGGTTGCTGAAGACCAGCTGGGTGCTGCCGTCTTTGATGGGGAGCCGATGCGCATCGGCCGCGATCCGGTGGAACCGTTTGAACCAGCTTTGCCGCTGGTTCGCCTCGACCAGCATGGCCGGCGACAAGTCGATCGCAACGATCTCGGCACTCTTGTAGCGCTGCTTGAGCGCCTTGCTCGCGTGCCCGGTGCCGGCGCCGAGATCCAGCACGACCTTGGGCTGGACCTTCACGAAGTCGAGCCGCTCAAGCAATCGATTACGGATTTCGGCCGCGACCCCGCTCGCGGCGTCGTAGGTTTTCGCGGCCTTGTCGAAAGAACGTCTTACACGGGCGGGGTCGAGGTAATACTCGTCGGGCATGCGCCAAGGATATCGCGATGCCCATAGCCGCGGCTCATTCCGGGCCGGGCGAGCAACGACAACTATTTATATGCGGTGTCGTTGAGCCCCTGGGCCCTCAGCTTGCGATGAGCTGCTCATCCTCATGCCGACGCGAGCAAGTCGGCGCACTGTGCTGCTGAGCCAGCGGCTCGGCCGTGATGCCAAGCTTCGCGAACAGCTGGCGGTCCTTATCTTCTTCGGGATTCTCGGTCGTGAGCAGCTTGTCGCCGTAGAAAATCGAGTTTGCGCCCGCGAGGAACGCCAGCGCCTGGGTTTCATCGCTCATGCCGGAGCGACCGGCCGACAAGCGCACATGCGCCTTCGGCATCAACAACCGCGCGATTGCAATCACGCGCACGAAATCCAGCGCGTCCGGTTTTTCCGCGCCGTACAGCGGCGTGCCCTGCACCTGCATGAGCTGATTGATTGGCACGCTGTCCGGATGTTGAGGCAGCGTCGCCAGCGTATGAAGGAGCTCGGCGCGATCCTGTTCCTTCTCGCCCAGACCGAGAATGCCGCCACAACACACATTGATACCCGCGTTGCGCACGGCTTCGAGCGTGTCGAGACGATCCTGATAGGTGCGCGTCGTGATCACCTTCTTATAGTGAGACTCGGACGTGTCGAGATTGTGGTTGTAGTAATCCAATCCCGCGTCCTTGAGCTGATGCGCCTGGTCCGGCGTCAGCATGCCGAGCGTCACGCACGTTTCCATTCCCATCGCGCGCACGCCCTTGATCATGTCGACGATCTGCGCGAGCTGCTTCGGCTTCGGGCTGCGATAGGCCGCGCCCATGCAGAAGCGAGTGGCGCCGTTCGCCTTGGCCGCGCGGGCCTTTTCCATCACGTCGCTGAGATCCATCAAGGGCTCGGACTTCAAACCGGTCTCGAAGCGGATGCTCTGCGAGCAATACGAGCAGTCTTCCGGGCACGCGCCGGTCTTGATCGACAGCAGCGTGCTGATCTGCACCTGGTTGGGATCGAAGTACAGCCGGTGCACGCGTTGCGCGTGGTACATGAGATCGGAGAACGGCAACGCGAACAGCTCGCGCACTTCGTCCAGCGTCCAGTCGGTGCGCACGGCACCCAGGCGATCGACCAGCGTAGCGTTGCGAACGGCTTCGGAACGGGTCATTTCCACGACAAACCTCACTTATTCGGGCCACTGCGCGCGGCCAGGGCGCTTCATGCTGCCGCTCACCGTCACGCAGGGTCGGCCCGCCGGGCCGAATGCTGGCGGGAAGTATTCGTGGCGGCCGGGAAGCCTGTCAACCGATGTTGGGAACCGCAGTCGACATTATCAGCCGATCCTGCGCAGCTCTGCGCTCCCGGCATTTGAGTATCGCGCCCGTTGCGCGGCTGGCCGGCGCCGCCGCGCGCTGTCTGTGGCCGCCCTTGTGCGCTCTTTGTGGGCAAAGTGGCCTCCGGCGAGACTTCTTCACTTCTTGGCTCGCACCGGGCCAGGAAGTTCTCGATCTCTGCGCCGGGTGCGAGGGCGACCTGCCGCTTAACGATAACGCCTGCGAGCATTGCGCTGAGCCGCTGCCGTTGAACCATTCCAAGATCGCGCTGTGTGGTCGCTGTCTGCAGCAGCCGCCGGTGTTTGACGCTTGCGTCGCGCCGTTTCGTTATGCGTTTCCGGTCGATCGCATGGTTCAGGGGCTGAAGTATCGACGTGAGCTTGTTTACGGCCGGGTTCTGGGGCAACTGCTGGCGCGCCATCTTTCGCGACGGGACACGCGGCCGGAGTTGGTCATTCCCGTGCCGCTCGGCCTGGCTCGCTATCGCGAGCGCGGATTCAATCAAGCGCGTGAGTTGGCGCTGCCGGTGTGTCAGTCGCTCGGCCTCACATTGAATAGTCATTTAGTGTCGCGCTGTCGCGAGACTCAGGAGCAAGCGTCGCTGGATCGAAAAGAACGGCTTAAGAATACACAGCATGCGTTCGTGTTGACTGCACCGCTGGTTGCACGACATGTCGCGATTGTTGACGACGTTGTTACGACCGGCAGTACTGTGAACGAGATTTCCAAGCTGCTGCGCGCGGCCGGTGCGGAGTGGATCGAAGTGTGGGCGGTGGCGAGGGCGGAGCGGAAGTAGCCCCAGTACCCTGATCGAACTTCCCCGCCGAAGGCGGGGAGTTCATCTCAACTAATCATCTGAATGTGTATTCGAGCAGGATGCCGATGAACACCGACATGCCGAAGTAATTGTTGTTCAGGAACGCCTTGAAACAATCCTCGGGCCGGCGCTTGCGAATCAACAGCTGCTCATACAGAGCAAACATCGCCGCGAACGCCAGGCCCAGTCCGTACCACAGGCCCAGCTCCAGCTCGCGTCCGATCAGCCACAAGCCTAGCAAGGTCATCAGCTGCATGATGCCGATGATGAATCGATCGGCGTCGCCGAACAGCAGGGCGCTCGAGCGGATGCCGAGCTTCTTGTCGTCCTCCCGATCCACCATTGCGTACATCGTGTCGTACGCCACGGTCCACAGCAGGCCCGCCATGAACATCACCCATGCCATGCGCGGCGGCCATTCGCCCGTTTGCGCCGTGAATGCCATCGGGACGGACCAGGTGAACGCGATGCCCAGATACATCTGAGGCAGCGGGAAGAAACGTTTGAAGAACGGATAGGTGAGCACGAGCACGCCGCCCGCGATTGTCAGCAGCTGCGTGCGCTGATTCAACGTCAGCGCCAGGCCCAACGCGATCAAGCCCAGCCCTGCGCACAGCGCGAGTGCTTCGATGGGGTCCACTGCGCCTGTGACTAACGGACGGTCTTTGGTTCGTTTCACGTGACCATCGAAGTTTCGATCCGCGTAGTCGTTGATGGCGCAGCCGGCGGAACGGGTGAGCACGGTGCCCAGTACGAAAACGGTGAACACGTGCGGATCCGGCTTACCCCCGGACGAGAGCCACAGTGCCCACAGCACCGGCCACAGCAGCAGCCAGATACCGATCGGCTTATTCAGCCTCGTCAGCGCAGCGTACGCATTCAACTTCTTCGCCGCGCCCGGCAGGACTTCGGCGACGAAAGCAGTGGTCGCGATCTTGTGACCCAACCAGCGAAACCGATCGCGCACCGGCGCCATTGGCTTACTGGGTTGAAGCTGCTCGATGTCCGGCGGCGCGACCGTCGCTGCTGTCGAGACCGACGACGGCGACGCTGCCATCATCGCCACCGTCTTCACGTAGTCCTTCGGCACTGCCGTCTTCGCCGCCTCAGCCTGCGCCGACTTCGTCGGCGTCGACGATGACATCGTGGCCGGCGCCTTCACCGGCTCGTTGTGAGACGCCGATGTCGCATGCGCCGTCGTCATTGCCTTCACCGGCTCGCTATGCGCCGACGATGCTGCGTGCGTCGGCGTCGTCGCTCCCGTCTTCGCCGCTTCGTTGTGAGACGCCGATGCCGCATGCACCGTCGTCGTTGACTTCACCGGCTCGCTATGCGCCGACGATGCTGCGTGCGCCGGCGGCGTCGCTCCCGCCTTCGCCGGTTCGTTGTGAGACGCCGCCGCCGGGTACGTTGGCGTTGCTGGCGCCTTCACCGGTTCGTTGTTAGATGCCGATGCCGCATGCGCCGGCGGTGTCGCTGCCGCCTTTGCGGCGTCGTTGTGAGATGACGGAGCCGCATGCGCCGGCGGTGTCGCTGCCGCCTTTGCGGCGTCGTTGTGAGATGACGAAGCCGTATGCGCCGGCGGCGTCGCTGCCGCCTTTGCGGCGTCGTTATGAGATGACGGAGCCGTATGCGCCGGCGGCGTCGCTGCCGCCTTCGCGGCGTCGTTATGAGATGACGGAGCCGTATGCGCCGGCGGCGTCGCTGCCGCCTTTGCGGCGTCGTTGTGAGATGACGGAGCCGTATGCGCCGGCGGTGCCGCCGCAGTCCTCGCGGCTTCGTTGTGCGATGACGAAGGCGTACTCGATGGCGGCGCCGGTGGTGGCGAGGCGGGCGGTCTCGTCAGCGGTCGAGAGGGCGTTGCGCTCGACGCCTTCGATGTTTTCGCAGACTCGACGCGCGTGGGCGCGGCGGGAGGCGTTGAGGGCTTCGCGCTCGGCTGAGTGGCCGACGGCGTGGAGACGGGCGGCGACTTGGCCGCTTCAACATGCGGAGCCGGCGATGTTGCGACAGGCGGCGAGGGTGATTTCGCTGCCTCGCTGTGAACTGGTGCTGGCTCGGTCGCAATCGGCGTTGCGGGCGGACGCGTTAGTTCGGAGGTTCGCTTAGGTTGAATCGGCGGCGTTGAAGGAGAGGGCTCTGGCACCTTCGCGGCGTCGTGCGCCGCCGAGGCCGGCGGCATCGCATGGATCGGCTGAGTCTTCTCCGGCTGATGCGCAGGTGTGACATCAACGGGCGGCGCTAACGACGTCGGCGGAATGATATGCAGCGGCTGTGTTTTCTCGTGGCTGTACTTGGGCTCATCAGGGGCCGGCTTCAGCATATCCATTTGCGCAGGCGGCTTCGGCGCGGCTGGCATCGCGTCCAGCGGCTGCGTCTTATCCGGGTGATGCGCGTTTTGTGAATCTGCCACGAACGTAACCGTTTAAACCTTCCCGAACCTTTCGCCCTGTCCAATCCAGCGACGTAACAGCGGCGCTATGTTGGCCTCATTTTCCCTGAGCATCAATTCCGCC
Organism: Steroidobacter flavus; assembly: GCF_042651805.1. Classification (NCBI taxonomy): domain Bacteria; kingdom Pseudomonadati; phylum Pseudomonadota; class Gammaproteobacteria; order Steroidobacterales; family Steroidobacteraceae; genus Steroidobacter; species Steroidobacter flavus. Next base: position 2,038,753 of record NZ_JBHSDU010000003.1, read on the forward strand.
ACTTCCTGAACTTTCGGCAGCAAATCGGCATCGCGGACCAGTTCCGCAACCCGCATCTGCATCAGCCCGGTCTGCTTGGTCCCCAGCAGCTCGCCGGGCCCGCGAAGCTCCAGGTCGCGGCGGGAAATCTCGAAACCATCGTTAGTGGCCCGCATGACGGACAAACGCTCACGGGCCACTTCTGACAGCGGCGTTCGATACAGCAGCACACAGGTACTTTCCGCCGCCCCGCGGCCGACGCGGCCGCGCAGTTGGTGGAGCTGAGCCAAACCCATGCGTTCAGCATTCTCGATTACCATCAAGCTCGCATTCGGCACGTCGACGCCGACTTCGATGACCGTGGTCGCGACCAGCAAATCGATCGCGCCTTCCTTGAAGCGCGCCATGACCGCGTCTTTCTCTTTCGATGACATGCGGCCGTGAACCAGCCCGACCTTCAATTCCTGCAAGGCCTCCGCCAGCGCGGTGACCGTATCTTCGGCGGCCTGCGCCTCCAACTGATCCGACTCTTCGATGAGTGGACACACCCAATACGCCTGCCGCTTCTGTCGACACGCATCGCGGATTCTCAACACGACTTCATCGCGCCGATTCTCCGGCAGCGCGACCGTCTTCACCGGCGTGCGGCCCGGCGGCAGCTCGTCGATCACAGAGACATCCAAGTCCGCGTAAGCCGTCATCGCCAGCGTTCGTGGAATCGGCGTGGCGGTCATGATGAGCTGATGCGGATATCGACCCGACGCGAGGCCTTTTTCCCGTAGTAACAAACGTTGGTGCACGCCGAAGCGATGCTGCTCGTCGACGATGACCAGGCCGAGGCGTCGAAACTCCACTTCCTGTTGAAACAACGCATGCGTGCCGATCGCGACCTTCACTTCACCCGACGCCAGATCCGCCAACGACTTCGCCCGGGCCGCGGCCGTGCGCTTGCCGGTGATCAAGGCAGGATAGAGATCAAGGGGCTCCAGCCAGTTCGTGAAATTGCGAGCGTGTTGCTCGGCGAGCAATTCCGTCGGCGCCATCACCGCCACTTGGAAACCTGCTTCAACCGCTCGCAACGCCGCCATCGCCGCAACCAAAGTCTTGCCGCAACCCACGTCGCCTTGAACCAGGCGAAGCATCGGGCTCGATTGCGAAAGATCGCGCTCGATATCGCGCCACGCCCGCGTTTGCGCGCCCGTGGGTTTGAAGGGCAGCGTGCTGAGGAAACGATCGATCAGCGGTTCGCCGACGGTAAACTGCCAACCAGGATCGCGCTGAATCTCACGTCGCAACAGTCGCAGGCTCAGTTGATGGGCCAGCAGCTCTTCGAAGGCGAGACGACGTTGCATCGGATGCTGGCCGAGGGCCAGCAACTCCAGATCTGCATCCGGAGGCGGGCGATGCACGTATTGGAGCGCTTCTCTCAAGGGCGGCAGTTCCAATTGCGCGAGCACCGCCGGCGGCACCCAGTCCTGCACACTTCGATTCGCGAATTCGCGCAGAGCCATCGCGGTGAGTTGGCGGAGGCGGCCTTGTTGTACGCCTTCGGTCAACGGATAGATGGGCGTGAGCACATCTTCATTCGTCGCCACTGCATCGCTGGCGACGCGCCGGTATTCCGGATGAATGATCTCGAGCCCGCTCGGTCCGCGTTTCACTTCACCAAAGCATCGCAGTCGGGTGCCACGAGACATTTGCTCGTGTTGTGAGTTGCTGAAGTGGAAGAAACGGAGGGTGAGCCAGCCGGAGCCGTCACCGATTCGGCACAAGAGCTGCCGCCGCCCGCGGAAGGCAATTTCAGCGAGCTGCACTTCGCCTTCAACCACGGCGCGATCGCCGTGACTCAAAGAGCCGATAGGGATGACCTGAGTGCGGTCTTCGTACCGCAGCGGGAGCAGGAACAGCAGATCCTGAATCGTCGTGATGCCCAGCTTCGCCAGCTTGCCCGCCAGCGCATCGCCAACACCACGCAGCGCCGTGACCGGACGAATTTCCGGCGACGCCGCCGCGGCCGGCACATCAGTGCCTGGCGGGCGTTTGCTGTTGGAGGAGGAAGAGGTCATTCACAGCAAGTGTACGGCAGCTGACGCTTCTGACAGCCGCCGCGAGTCACTAACGCAAGCGCTTAGTCGAGCTCGACGATGCAATCGATCTCAACATTCGCATTCTTTGGCAGGGCCGCGACCTGCACAGTAACGCGAGACGGATAAGGCTCAGCGAAATACTCCGCCATGATCTTGTTCAACGTCGGAAAGATCCCGAAGTCGAGGATGAACACGGTCGCGCGGGTGACCTGCGAGAAATTACCGCCGGCCGCTGTGACGATCGCCTTCAGGTTGTCGAACACACGACGGATTTCCACGTCGATCGAGCTGTTCTGCAGCTCGCCGGTCTTCGGGTCGAGCGCGATCTGGCCCGACACGTAGACGGTCTTGCCGACCTTCACCGCCTGGGAATAGGTGCCGATGGCTTTGGGAGCGTTCGGGGTCGAAATGATTTCGCGCGCCATGATGAAACCAACCGTTGCTGACGAGGAGCGACGATGTTACGCGATGACGCGAGTCACGCGGAGCACTTCCGGCATCTTGCGCAGATTCTTGATCACGTGCGCCAGATGCTTACGGTTACGTACTTGCAGGTCGAAGATCAGCGTCGACGCGTCGCCGTCGCGCTCGTCGACCGCGACGTGCTCGATGTTGGTCTCGGTGGTGGCGATATTCGAGGCGATCGCCGCCAGCACGCCCATACGATTGGCCACATCGATGCGCACTTCGACGTTGAACAGCCGATCCACATCGGAGCGCCACGTGACCGTCAGCCACTTGTCCGGCTGTTTGCGATAGTTGCGCAGATTGCCGCACGCCTCGCGATGGATCACGACGCCGCGGCCGCTCGACAGATAGGCCATGATCGGATCGTTCGGGATCGGGAAGCAGCAGCGGGCGTAGCTGACCACCATGCCTTCGGTGCCCGCGATCGCGAGCGGTTCGGCTTGGGTCGTCGGTTCGATGGGTTGGCTGCCATCCGCGGGCAGCAAGCGGCGCGCGACCAGCGCGGCCAACCGTTCGCCGAGGCCGATCTTCTCGAACAACTCGTCGGGCGTCTTGAGATTGAGCTCCGCGGCCACCGCCTGCAGTCGATCCTCGGGAATCTTCTTCAGCACCAGCGACAAATCCTGCAGCGCCTGACTCAGCATGCGCTTGCCCAGCTCGATGGCCTCGCCGTGCTTCAAGCCCTTCAAGTAGTGACGAATGGCCGCGCGGGCCTTCGCGGTCACGACGAAGTTCACCCACGCGGGATTCGGCGTCGCGCCCTTCGCGGTGATGATCTCAACAGTCTGACCGTTACGCAGCGGCGTACGCAGCGGCACGAGGCGTCGATCGACTTTCGCGGCCACGCAGTGATTGCCGATGTCCGTGTGCACGGAATACGCGAAGTCGACCGCCGTAGCATTGCGCGGCAAGCGACGAATCTCGCCGCGCGGCGTGAACACGTACACCTTGTCCGGGAACAGGTCGAGCTTGACGCTCTCCATGAATTCCTCGGCCGAGTTGCCGCTGTGAGGCATCTCCATCAGGTGCTGTAGCCACTCGCTCGCACGGTCGCGATAGGCGCGACCCGCGTCGCCGCCATCCTCGCCCGATTTGTATTGCCAATGCGCGGCGATGCCCGACTCGGCGATGCGATGCATGTCTTCAGTGCGGATCTGCACTTCAATGGGCATGCCGTTCGGGCCGAACAGGGTCGTATGCAGCGACTGATAGCCGTTGATGCGCGGGATCGCGATGTAGTCCTTGAAGCGTCCCGGCATCGGTCGATACAAGCCGTGCACGACACCGAGCGCGCGATAACAGGTATCGATCGAGTCCACGACGATGCGGAAGCCGAACATATCGACGATGGACGTGAGCGGCACGCGCTTACGGCGCATCTTCTGATAGATGCTGTAGAGATGTTTCTCGCGGCCTTCGACGCGGCCCTTCACCTGCGCCTTCTCGAGCGCGGTGCGCACGTTGTCGGCAATCTTGCCGACGAACTGTTTCTGATTGCCGCGCGCTTTTTTCAGCGCCTTTTCGATGATGCGATGGCGGCCCGGGTACAACGCTTTGAAGCCGAGCTCTTCCAGCTCCGACTTCACGGTGTGAATGCCGAGGCGATTGGCGATCGGCGCGTAAATCTCAAGCGTCTCGCGCGCGACGGTGCGTCGTTTCGCCGGCGGCACGGAGCCGAGCGTGCGCATGTTGTGCGTGCGGTCGGCGAGCTTGACCATGATCACGCGAATGTCGCGGACCATGGCGAGCAGCATCTTGCGGAAGCTTTCGGCCTGAGCCTCGGCCCGCGAGCGGAACTGAATGTGATCCAGCTTCGAGACGCCATCGACCAGTTCCGCGACATCGGCGCCGAAGCGCTCGGCGATATCGTCTTTGGCGGTGGGCGTGTCCTCGATCACGTCGTGCAGGATGGCGGCGACGATGGTCGGCGCATCCATGTGCAGGTCGGCGAGGATGTGAGCGACAGCGACCGGATGCGCGATGTAAGGCTCGCCGCTCAGGCGCTTTTGGCCCTCGTGGGCCTCGGCGCCGAATTCGTAAGCGTCGCGGATCCGGTCGACCTGCGCGGGGGGCAGGTAGGTCTCCAGCTTATTGAGCAGCTGGTTGACCCCTATCGAGCGTCTTCCGGTAGGTAACAGGTTGAGGATGGAAGACGCGTAGTCCATAAGCTAAAGCTGGGGACTTTTCAGCGCGACGTCAATCTCCGAGGCCGAGATGAGGGGCGCGCAGCTCGCCCGACATACCGTTCATGTCCGGCTCGGGCATCAATTCCGGCTGCTGGCGCTGCTCGGCTTCCTCGAGGATCTCGGGACCAATGTGGCCGGCGGCGATTTCGCGCAGGGCGACCACCGTCGGTTTGTCGTTTTCCCACTCCACGGTCGCCTCGGCGCCATTGGCCAGCTTGCGGGCGCGGCGGGCGGCCACCAGCACCAGCTGGAACAGGTTCGGGATGTTGTGGAGCGAGTCTTCGACGGTAATACGGGCCATGAAAACCTCTGGCGAATACGCAAATCTGGGGGGATTGAGGGGCAGTATACCCGAGGCAGTGCCCGAAACAGTCCTTTCGGGTACCATACCGCGCCCCGCCGGCCGGGGTCCCTAAGATTTTCTGGCAACAGTACGCCGGTAAGAAGCGGAGAGAGTGGGTTATGACGTTTCGATTGAGCCCGGTAACGGTCATCGGTCTGGGCTTGCTTGCTGCTATGTCCGTGTCGACCGCGAGCGCGGCAGACGCCGCCAAAGGCAAAGTCCTGGCCTATACCTGCCATGGCTGCCACGGCGTGCCGGACTATAAGAACGCCTACCCCAACTACCGCGTGCCGAAACTGGGCGGCCAGAACGAGGCGTACCTGGTGAGTGCGCTGAACGCCTACGCCAAGGGCGAGCGTCCGCATCCCACCATGCACGCGCAGGCCGCGACGCTGACCGACGAAGAGAAGGCCGACATCGCCGCGTTCCTGCACGGGGACGGCGGCATTCCGAGCAAGGAAGTCGTCGGTACGCCGCCGCCGGCCACGCAGACCTGCGTCGCCTGCCACGGCGCGGACGGCAACAAGACGGTCGCTCCGGACTACCCGAAGCTGGCCAGCCAGCCGGCCGACTACATCGTGCATGCGCTCAAGGACTACAAGAGCGGCAAGCGCAAGAACCCGATCATGGCCGGCATCATCAGCGGCGTGGACGAGAAGGATTTCGAAGCGCTCGCCGAGTTCTTCTCCAAGCAGCAGGCGCTGTGCACGACCGATCAGATCCGCAAGACCGGCAAGTGCGAGACCGAGTAAGCGCGAGCTTGCTCAGCTGATAACTTCGATTTGACGAGCGCGCGGAGGCCGCCACTTATGCAGAGCTTTCGCGCGTTTCGCATTCATCAGGAAAGCGGCAAGATCGTCTCCCGAATGGAGACGCTCGGCCTAGAGCAGTTGTCTGCTGGCGAAGTGGTCGTCAAAGTCCGCTACTCCACCATCAACTACAAAGATGCGCTCGCCGCGACCGGCGCCGGCAAGATCCTGCGGCGTTATCCGCTGGTCGGCGGCATCGACCTGTCGGGTGAAGTGGTCTCCTCCAGCGATCCGCAGTTTCAGCCGGGCCAGAAAGTATTGGTCACGGGCAGCGAGCTGTCCGAAACGCGCGATGGCGGCTACGCTGAATACGCCCGGTTGAAGAGCGATTCGGTCGTGCCGATTCCCGCCGGATTGGATGAATTCCAGGCCATGGCGATTGGCACCGCCGGTTACACCGCCGCGCTCGCCATTCATCGCATGGAACAGAACGCACAGCAGCCCGAGGGCGGTGAGATCGTTGTAACAGGCGCGACCGGTGGCGTCGGCAGTATCGCCGTCGACATGCTCGCTGCGCGCGGATACAAGGTCGTTGCCGTTACAGGCAAGCAGGCTTCGGTCGATTATTTGCAACGGATCGGCGCCACGCGCGTGTTGCTTCGAGATCAGATCAACACCGGCTCGCGTCCGTTGGAAGAAGCGCAATTCGCCGGCGCCATCGATAACGTCGGTGGCGAGTTGCTCACCTGGCTGACACGCACCGTCAAGTTCTGGGGCAACATCGCCAGCATCGGTCTGGCCGCGAGCCCCGAGCTGAAGACCACTGTCATGCCGTTCATCTTGCGCGGCGTGAACTTGCTCGGAATCAACTCTGTATACACGCCGCGGCCCCTGCGCTTGCAGGTGTGGCAGCGGCTCGGCACCGATCTGAAGCCGCGCCATCTCGATAGCATCGTGACCAGCACGATCCCGTTCGAGCAGTTACCGGGCGCGTTCGACGCTTATCTGCAAGCGGGCGTGACTGGCCGCACTGTCGTGCGCATTGCCGGTTGAGCCGCGTATGAGCGATCCCACTCTCATTGCCGGTGCGGCTCAGCTGGGTATCGAGCTGAGCGGCGCCCAAGCGCAACAGCTGATCCGCCTGCTCGACGAGCTGGACGATTGGAATCAGCGCATGAATTTGACCGCGATCAAAGAGCGGAGCGCGCAGATCTCCAAGCATTTGCTGGACAGCCTGTCCGTGCAGCCGTTCGTGCAGGGCGAGCGGGTGCTCGACGTAGGCACCGGCGCGGGTTTTCCCGGTATGCCGCTGGCGATCGTGAATCCGTCGAAGCAATTCGTGTTGCTGGACTCGACTGCCAAGAAGCTCAAGTTCATTGATCACACCGCTCAGTTGCTGGAGTTGCCTAATGTGCAAACCGTGCATACTCGCGCGGAAAATTTCCGCCCGGCGCAGCGATTCGATATCGTGTTGTCGCGTGCGGTCGGCCCGGTAGAGCAATTCGTCAAATGGGCCGGTCATCTGGTTGTCGGCGGCGGGCGACTGCTGGCGATGAAGGGCCGGCACCCCGAGGCCGAGCTCGGCAAGCTGCCGAGCGGCTGGAAACTCGCGGCGGTCCATCGACTTAACGTGCCCACTCTGGACGAAGAGCGGCATCTTGTGGAAATCTGCCGCAGCCACGACCGGCTCTGACGCCCGCGGCCTGGCCTTCCTGCCCAAAGTTAAGTTGCAGATTCAGCGTTGTGCCGATTGCGTGACTCACTAACGGACTGGTCCCATTCAACTATCCATGCATCGCATTCTCGCCATCACCAACCAGAAAGGCGGCGTCGGCAAGACCACGACGAGCGTCAATCTGGCCGCATCGCTGGCGGCGACCAAGCGGCGCGTGCTGTTGATCGATATCGATCCGCAGGGCAATGCCACCATGGGCTGCGGCATCGACAAGCGCGCCGTGGAGCGGTCAACGACTGACGTGCTGCTCGGTGACAGCGACGCGGCCTCCGCGATGCTCCCGGTGGATTACGCGGATTTCAAAGTGATGCCCGCGAACCAGGATCTGGTCGCGGCCGACGTCGAGATGATGGGCAAGCCCGGTTGCGAGTCTCGCTTAAGGGACGCGCTGCAGCCGGTGATGGAGCAGTTCGATATTGTGCTGATCGATTGCCCGCCGGCGCTGAACATGCTGACGGTGAACGCGCTGGTCGCGGCCGAAGGCGTGCTGATTCCGATGCAATGTGAGTATTACGCGCTGGAGGGGCTCACCGCTTTGGTCAACACGATCGAACAGATCAAAGCCGGGCCCAATCCGAAACTCGAGATCGGCGGCATCCTGCGCACCATGTACGACCCGCGTAACAATCTGGCGAACGAAGTGTCGGCGCAGCTGATCGAGCACTTTGGCGACAAGGTGTTCCGCTCCATCATTCCCCGCAACGTGCGGCTCGCGGAAGCGCCCAGCTTCGGCAAACCGGCATTGCACTACGATAAAGAGTCGCGCGGCGCGCTCGCCTATCTGGCGCTGGCCGGCGAAATGATTCGTCGAGAGGAAGAAACATTCAACGTGGCGCCGCCCGCGGCCGACGCGGTCGCGTCATAGTGACGAACCATGACAACCATGGCGAATAAACAACCCCGTCTCAGCCGGGGGCTCGGTGCCCTGCTAGGGCAGCCCGCCGCTACCGCTTCTCCTGCCGCCGCGGCCGTGGTGACGGCGCTGCGTCCGGTCGACGAGGAGTTGCGCAAGCTGCCGGTGGACTTGTTACAGCGAGGCAAGTACCAGCCGCGTATCGATCTGCGGCAGGAAACATTGCAGGAGCTGGCCGACTCGATCAAAGCGCAGGGCGTGGTGCAGCCGATCGTCGTGCGCCCGATCAACGCCGATGGCTCATACGCAAGCAATCCGTCCGAGAACGCGGCCGAGCAGCACTACGAGATCATTGCTGGCGAGCGTCGCTGGCGCGCGGCGCAGCTCGCTGGCTTACATGAGATTCCGGCGGTCATTCGCCGGGTGCCCGATGAAGCCGCCATCGCCATGGCGCTCATCGAAAACATCCAGCGCGAAAACCTGAACCCGCTGGAAGAAGCCCGCGCCTTGCAGCGCCTGATCACTGAATTCGAGATGACGCATGCGACGGCGGCCGAGGCGGTCGGTCGTTCGCGCTCCGCGGTGAGCAATCTGTTGCGCCTGCTCGAACTGGGCGAAGACGCCAGCAGGCTGGTGGAGCATCGCGAGCTCGATATGGGACATGCCCGCGCGTTGCTCACCATCGAGAACAAACGTCAGCAGGCGGACCTGGCGGCGCAGGTCGCGAAACAGAAGCTCTCGGTCCGTGAGACCGAGGCGTTGGTGAAACGGCTGGCATCGCAGCCGTCGTCGGGCGCGCATGAGGCCGCGTCGCGACCCGATCCGAACATCCGCAAGCTCGAGGCGGACCTGAGCGAGAAGCTCGGGGCCAAGGTGCAGGTTCAGCACGCCTCATCCGGCAAAGGCAAGCTGGTGATCAGCTACCATACGCTGGAAGAGCTCGACGGCATTCTCGAGCACATCCGCTAGGCCGGCGCCTCGCACGCCCGCCATCGCAGTACCAGGTAAGGTTCATGATTCGGCGCTTCAGGGAAGTCTGTTCGCGGGAGGTCCGTTCAAAATGCGAACGGCGCCAGTGCTGAACAGCGCGGCGCCGCGCACCTCGACCGCTCCAATTTCGTGTGCGTTGCTGCTGCTGGCATTTATCACGATCTGTGGTACGACCGCGCACGCCGAGCTCGTCATCGACGGTCACATCGACGAGCCGGAGTGGCAGAGCGCGATCACGTGCAAGGACTGGCAACGCACCTTGCCGTTCGCGCGCGATGAGCCCCGCTACGGTAACGAGCTGCACATTCTTTCCACCGAGCGTGGCCTGGCCGCGGCCTTCATTCTCGATCAGCCGCCCAGCGAGCGACGGATCAAGCCGCGTACGCCGCGCGATTCGGAGCGCTTGATCGGCGACACCATCTCGCTGATGGTGGACTTCGATGCCAACGCGCAGATCGGCTACGAATTCACCGTCGGCCTGGGCGGCGGCATTCGCGACGGCCTGATCACCAATCAAAACAAGTTCGATCGCGACTGGGACGGCGCCTGGCAGCACGCCGTGTACGAAACCGATCAGCAATGGTTCGTCGAGATTTTCATTCCCTGGTCCAGTATCAGCATGCGCGATTCGCGGGCCGACACACGCACCATCGGTGTGTATGGCACGCGCTATCTGTTCGATCGCGGCGAGCGGTATTCCTGCCCCGGCATCACCAGCGACGCGGCGGTGTTTCTCTCCGACTTCCAGCGCATGAAGATCTCACAACACGCGTCGGTCACGAACCTGGATGTCGTGCCGTACGGAACCGCGATCTCCGATTTCATCGACGAGCACACGCGCTTCAAAGCCGGGGCCGACATCAATTGGAAAGCGTCGCCGAACCTGTGGCTGTCGGCGACGCTCAATCCCGACTTCGGCCAGGTCGAGAGCGACGAGCTGGTGGTGGATTTCTCCGCCGTCGAGACCGTGTTCACCGACAAGCGGCCGTTCTTCACCGAGAACCAGGGCATCTTCGATCTGCGCACGCCGGCGAACGGACAACTCGTTTACACGCGACGCATCGGTGCGGCCAGCGACGACGGTGTTACCGCTTCATCGGATATCGATGCGGCGCTGAAGCTCACCGGCACGGCGGGCCAAGCGGTCTATGGCGGATTCGTCGCGCAGGAAGACGAATATCGCAACGGCCCCGGTCGCCTGTTCGCGGCGACTCGCGTTGCTTTGCCAATGGAACATGCGCGCGTCGGCTATCTCGGCACCTGGGCGGATCGACCCGCTCTGGATCGCGACGCGCTGGTGAATGCCGTCGACTATGAGCTCGCGCCGAGCGAGGACTGGCGCATCAGCGGTCAAGTCATTCGCTCCGATATCGGCACGAGCGGTGTGAATCTCATGGACATGACTCTGGCGCGCGGCACCGAAGTGCGTCGCGCCGAAGTCAACACGCACGGTTATGAGTCGTGGCTGCAAGCGGACTTCAATCGCAGCTCGCCGCTGACACATACGTTGAAGCTGCTGTACATCGACGACACGTTCGACATGAACGATCTCGGTTACATGGAGCGCAACGCGCTCAAGCAGGTGGAGTGGGAAACGAACTATCGGGTGGCTAGCGATGGTGGCCGTGTGAGCGGTGAAACGCAGCGGCTCTACACGTTCTACCGTGAGAACACCGACGGGCAACGTTTGCAATCGCGCTTCGCGTTGTCGCGCGATGTGAGTTATGCGAGCTCGTGGAAGGCCTTCGAGGAATTGCGCTACGTCACCAGCGGCGTGGACGATTTGCTTTCACGCGGCAACGGACCGGTGCGTCTGGACGATCGCGTGTCCGCCTACATGGACATCACCACGCCGCGCTATGGCGACTGGCAATTCACATTGGGCCTGTATGCGTTCCAGCAGGGCGTCAAGGAATATTCAGGCTGGGTGCAATTCCTGGCCGCCTGGTATCCGACTGAGAAGCTGACCTTGCGCCTGGATCTGTTGCCGCAGTACTCCTCGGACTGGCTGCTGTGGGAAGAGGGCAATCTGTTCGGCTCCTATCGCGCCGAGCGACTCGACTATGACTTCCGCCTGGACTGGATTCCCGCGCCGCGCCACGAGTTGCGGGTGAAATGGCAATGGATCGGCATCGATGCCGAACTTCGGCGCGCATATCGCACAGATCCGGCCGGCAACCTGTTGGCCACGAGCGAGCCGGTCGCGCCCTTCACCGTCAACAATCTCGGTCTGCAGATCCGTTATCGGTACGAGATTGGTCCCATGTCCGAGCTGTTTCTGGTTTACGCGCGCGGCGGTTACAATTTCATCGACGATGATGAGCGCGGCGTGAGCGAGTTGTTTCGCGATATGACCGATGTGCGGGACGCGGATCAGTTCCTGATCAAGCTCCGATACAAGTTGTAAATCTGGCGTGACCTGTTCCGAGTGTGGCCGCTGAAGTCAAGACTTCAGTAACAAAAAGCACCACCGCACGGCGACAACGCAAGCCAATAGTCATAATTCGCGAAAAGACAGGCTGCATCTTCCTTGTAGCACTGCAAAACGCTGCGTATAATTCGGCGCCGTTTCCAGCCGGGCGGTAATCCAATACGTGTCTGATACCGTGCGCGTGCGCGGCAAGCGCCTGGCGTTGAAATTCGCCGCGATACAGCTGGCATGCACGGGTCTGGCAGCACTCGTGTTCTTGATGTCGAGTGGCTGGAACGCGGCCCGCTCGGCGGTCGTGGGCGGTCTGATCATCGCGTTGGGGACCCTCGTGTTCGCATGGCGCTTGTTCGCCACAAACTGGCCGGCGGCCAGCGCGGCGCGCGGGTTCTTCGCGGGTGAAGTGTTGAAGTGGATTTGGGTGGTCGGCGCATTTGCGCTGGCATTGACCCGCGGCGGCATGGAACCGCTGCCCCTGCTGATCGGCCTGGTGGCCAGTCAGTGCGGGTTCTGGGTTGCGATGGGAATCTTCAAATAGTCGTTTTAGGTGAGGTGGGGTTGATGGCTGAGCATGGTGGTCCGGAGACCATGACCGATTACATCAAGCACCATCTCCATCATTTGGAGATGCCGGTCGGTGAAGGCCGGTTCTGGGTGCTGCATCTGGACAGCATCTTCTTCAAGCTGCTGTGCGCGGCTATTTTCCTGTACCTGTTCCTGCGCGTGGCGCGTCGCGCGACCACCGGCGTTCCCGGCAAATTCCAATGCTTCATCGAGATGATCGTCGAGTTCGTCGACACCTCGGTGAAAGAAACCTTCCATGGCAAGAGCAAGCTGATCGCGCCGCTGGCGCTGACCATCTTCTGCCTGACGTTCCTGATGAACTTCCTGGACATGATCCCGGTGGACTGGCTGCCGGCCGCCGCTGGCGCCGCGCACATTCCTTACCTGCGCGTCGTGCCGACCGCCGATCTCAACACCACGCTGGCCATGTCGCTGACCGTGTTCCTGCTGATCCAGTATTTCGGCGTGAAGCACAAAGGCCTCGGCACGTTCTTCGGCGAGATGCTGACCGCGCCGTTCCACGCGCCGAACACCATCGGCAAGATCCTGCTGGCGCCGGCCAACCTGCTGCTGCGCCTGATCGAAGAAGCGGTGCGACCGATTTCGCTGGCACTGCGATTGTTCGGCAACATGTATGCTGGCGAACTGATCTTCATCCTGATCGCCTGCATGACGCTCGGTGCGAGCCTGTCCAGCGGCATGACCTATGTCATGGCCCCGCTGCAGTTCGTGGCCGGCTTCGTCTGGACCGCGTTCCATATCCTGATCATCACGCTGCAAGCATTCATCTTCATGATGCTGACCATCGTGTACCTCAGCATGGCCGCCGAGCATCACTGATTTCGTTTCGATCGTTCGATTAATAACTGACTGTTTTTCTGCACGCACCGGAGATTCAAATGGAGAACATCACTCAGATTGCCGACGTCATGAGCTTCACCGTGATTGCCGCGGGTCTGCTCATCGGCCTCGGCGCGCTCGGCACCGCGATCGGCTTCGCGTTGCTCGGCGGCAAGTTCCTGGAAGGCTCGGCTCGCCAGCCGGAGCTGACCGGCATGCTGCAGACGAAGATGTTCATCGTCGCCGGCTTGCTGGACGCGATTCCCATCATCGGCGTCGCTATCGCTCTGCTGTTGATCTTCGCGAACCCGTTCATCGGTCAGCTCGGCGGCTAATTCGCCGTTCAAGTCGATCGACGCCCAGGCAGTGTCACAGCTGCCGTAAGTGAATCGGAGTAAGCATGGATCCCACAATAACCATCGTCGTCCAGGGTATCGCGTTCTTCGCGGTGGCCTGGCTGGTCATGAAGTTCGGCTGGCCGAACATCATCGCGGCGATCGAGGATCGGCAGAAGAAGATTGCCGAGGGTCTCGCGGCTGCCGAGAAAGGCGAGAAGAGCTTGGCGGAAGCCAAGAACTCGGCCAACGACATCATCAAGGAAGCGCATGCGCGTGCCTCGAAGATCGTCGAACAGGCCAATCGCCGCTCGGTGGAAATGGCCGAGGAAGCCCGGGGCGTCGCATCGGCGGAAGCCGAGCGTCTGGTCGCGGGTGCCCGTCAGGAAGCCGCGTTGGAATCGACCCGCGCCCGCGAAGAGCTGCGCCGCGAAGCCGCCTCTCTGGCGGTGTTCGGTGCCAGCAAACTGCTCGGTCGTGAGATCGATGCCAAGGCCCACGCCGACTTGCTCGACAAGCTGGCGCTGGAGATCGAGCGCGGTTAACGCGCTCATCTAAAACGGAGCACTCATGGCCGAGAAAGCCACCATCGCCCGCCCGTACGCCAAAGCCGCGTTCGAATCGGCGCGTCAACACAACGCGCTGGAACGTTGGACCAAGGTGCTGGCAACCGCCTCGTCGGTGGTGCAGGACGAGCGCGTTGCCCGGCTGCTGTCGAGCCCGCGGGTCACGCCGGAGCAACTCTCCGGCTTGATCTCGGACATCGTCGGCGGCGATCTGGACGAGCAGACCCGCAGTTTTCTAGCCACGCTGGCCAGCAATCGCCGGCTGGCGTTTTTGCCGGAAATCGCCTCGATGTACGAGGCACTGCGGGCCGAAGCCGAGAACACCGCCGACGTGCAGGTGATTTCGGCGGTGGCACTGGACGAGGCGCAGAAACAGCGCCTCGCCTCAGCCCTGAAGAAACGTTTGCAGCGCGAAGTGCGCTTGCATGTCGAAGTCGACGCATCGCTGATCGGTGGCGCCATCGTGCGCGCGGGCGATTTCGTCATCGATGGATCGCTGAAGGCGCGCCTCGACCGGTTGGCGGTCGAGATGAGTCATTAACCGCGCCGGCCCAAACATAGAATTGACCGAGGATTGAGCATGGCCATCAAGGCATCTGAAATCAGCGATCTGATCAAGTCACGCATCGAGAAGTTCTCGAGCGCCACCGAAGAAGCGAACATCGGCACGGTCGTGACCGTGACCGACGGTATCGTGCGCGTGCACGGCCTCGCCGACGTGAAGTACGGCGAAATGTTGGAATTCCCCGGCGGCAGCTTCGGCCTCGCGCTGAACCTGGAGCAGGACTCGGTCGGCGCCGTGGTGCTGGGCGAGTACAAGCACATCGTCGAAGGCGACACGGTGAAGACCACCGGCCGCATTCTCGAAGTGCCGGTCGGCGAAGGCTTGCTGGGTCGCGTCGTCGACGCCCTCGGTAACCCGATCGACGGCAAGGGCCCGATCCAGGCTGTGCGCAACGCTCCGATCGAGCGCGTCGCGCCGGGCGTGTTCTTCCGTAAGTCCGTCAGCCAGCCGGTGCAGACCGGTTACAAGGCCATCGACTCGATGGTGCCGGTCGGTCGCGGTCAGCGCGAACTGATCATCGGCGACCGTCAGACCGGCAAGACCGCGTTGGCGATCGACACGATCATCAACCAAAAGAACTCCGGCATTAAGTGTATCTACGTCGCCATCGGCCAGAAGCAGAGCTCGATCGCGAACGTGGTGCGCAAGCTGGAAGAACACGACGCGATGAAGCACACGATCATCGTGGCCGCTTCCGCTTCGACGCCTGCCTCGATGCAGTACCTCGCGCCATACTCCGGTTGCGCCATGGGCGAGTACTTTATGGACCAGGGCGAAGACGCGCTGATCATTTATGACGACTTGACCAAGCAGGCCTGGGCCTATCGCCAGATCTCCCTGCTGCTGCGTCGTCCGCCGGGCCGCGAAGCGTATCCTGGCGACGTGTTCTACCTGCACTCGCGTCTGCTCGAGCGTTCCGCCCGCGTCAACGAAGAGTACGTGGAGAAGGCGACCAACGGCCGCGTGAAAGGCAAGACCGGCTCGCTGACGGGTCTGCCCGTCATCGAAACCCAGGCCGGTGACGTGACGGCGTTCGTGCCGACCAACGTGATTTCGATCACCGATGGCCAGATCTTCCTGGAAGGCGACTTGTTCAACGCCGGCATTCGTCCCGCCATGAACGCGGGTGTGTCCGTGTCGCGCGTCGGTGGCGCCGCGCAGACCAAGATCATCTCCAAGCTGGGCGGCGGTATTCGTCTGGCCCTTGCGCAGTATCGCGAGCTGGCGGCGTTCTCGCAGTTCGCCTCCGACCTCGACGAGTCGACCCGCCGCTCGCTGGAACGCGGTCAGCGCGTCACCGAGCTGATGAAACAGAAGCAGTACGCGCCGATGTCGGTCGCCGAAATGGCGCTGTCCATCTACGCCGTGAACAACGGCTTCATGGACAAGGTCGAGCTGAAGAAGATCGGCGCGTTCGAAGCGGGTCTGCAGGCGTTTGCCAAGACCAACTACAAGGCGGCCATCGACGGCATCAACTCCAATCCGGTGTTGTCGCCCGAGAACGAAGCCGCGTTGAAGAAGATCTGCTCTGAGTTCGCCCAGTCTGGCACTTACTGAGCCGAGCACTTACTGATTGCTACGCAGTGAGAAATAAATGCCAGGCGTAAAAGAGATCCGGGTCAAGATTGCGAGCTTCAAGAGCACGCAAAAGATCACCAAGGCCATGGAAATGGTGGCCGCGAGCAAGATGCGTAAGGCGCAGGAACGCATGCGCGCGACGCGTCCGTACGCGGAAAAGATCCGCACGGTGATCGGTCACTTGCGCCTGGCGAATCCGGATTACAAACATCCGTTCATGATCGAGCGCGACGTGAATAGCGTCGGCTTCATCATCATCACCACCGATCGCGGTCTGTGCGGCGGCCTGAACGTCAACCTGTTCAAGGCCACGCTGGCCGCGATTCGCGACTGGCAGAAGCAGGGCAAGAAAGTCTCGGTGTGCCTGATCGGTTCGAAGGGCGTGCAGTTCTTCCGCCGCCTGGGGGGTGTCGAGACGCTCGCGACGGTGACGCACCTGGGCGATCGTCCGCACGTCGCCGACCTGATCGGCACTGTGAAAGTGATGTTGGATCAGTACAAGGAAGGCAAGCTCGACCGCCTGTTCCTGGTCAACAACGAATTCGTCAACACGATGAGCCAGAAGCCCGTCGTGCGCCAGCTGCTGCCGGTCGTCACCGAAGACGAAGACAAGCTGCAGAAGCTGTGGGATTACATCTACGAGCCGTCCGCGAGCGAGCTGCTCGAAGGCGTGTTGATGCGCTACATCGAATCGCAGGTCTATCAGGGCGCGGTGGAAAACGTCGCTTCCGAGATGGCCGCGCGCATGGTCGCGATGAAGAGCGCGACCGACAACGCCGGCAAGCTCATCGAGGAATTGCAGCTGATCTACAACAAGGCTCGCCAGGCGGCGATCACCAAAGAGATCAGCGAAATCGTCGGCGGCGCGGCCGCCGTCTAACCAGACGGCTACGACGAGCTCTAAAGAATTTTTGAGGAACCAAACATGGCAAGCGGCAAAATTGTCCAGATCATCGGTGCGGTCATCGACGTGGAATTCCCGCGCGACCAGATCCCGAAGGTGTATGAAGCGCTGAAGCTCGCCGACGTCGATCTGACGCTCGAAGTTCAGCAGCAGCTCGGCGACGGCGTCGTGCGCACCATCGCCATGGGCGTGTCGGAAGGTCTGAAGCGCGGCTTGAAGGTTAACGCCACGGGCGCGCCCATCTCCGTGCCGGTCGGCAAGGGCACGCTCGGTCGCATCATGGACGTGTTGGGCACCCCGCAAGACGAACAGGGCCCGGTGCAGACCAAGGAATTGATGCCGATTCACCGCGCCGCGCCGTCGTACGACGAACAGTCGGGCGGTCAGGACCTGCTGGTCACGGGCATCAAAGTCATCGACCTGCTCATTCCGTTCGCCAAGGGCGGTAAAGTCGGTCTGTTCGGCGGCGCCGGCGTGGGCAAGACCGTCAACATGCTCGAGCTGATCAATAACATCGCCAAACAGCACTCGGGTCTGTCCGTGTTCGCGGGCGTCGGCGAGCGTACTCGCGAAGGTAACGACTTCTATCACGAGATGATCGAGTCGGGCGTCATCGACACCAACGACCTGTCGAATTCGAAAGTGGCGATGGTGTACGGTCAGATGAACGAGCCGCCGGGCAACCGCCTGCGCGTCGCGCTGACCGGCCTGACCATGGCCGAATATTTCCGCGACGAAAAGAACGAAGCCGGCAAGGGCCGCGACGTGCTGCTGTTCGTCGACAACATCTACCGTTACACGCTGGCCGGCACCGAAGTGTCCGCGCTGCTCGGCCGTATGCCTTCGGCCGTGGGTTACCAGCCGACGCTGGCCGAGGAAATGGGCGTGCTCCAGGAGCGCATCACTTCCACGAAGACCGGCTCGATCACGTCGATTCAGGCCGTGTACGTGCCTGCCGACGACTTGACCGACCCGTCGCCGGCCACCACGTTCGCGCACCTGGACGCGACCGTCGTGTTGTCCCGTCAGATCGCGTCGCTGGGTATCTACCCGGCCGTGGATCCGCTGGACTCCACCAGCCGTCAGCTCGATCCGCTGGTCATCGGCGAAGAGCACTACAACGTCGCCCGCGGCGTGCAGGCGGTGTTGCAGCGTTATAAGGAACTGCAGGACATCATCGCGATCCTGGGCATGGACGAGCTGTCGGAAGAGGACAAGCGCACCGTGACCCGCGCTCGTAAGATCCAGCGCTTCCTGTCGCAGCCGTTCAACGTCGCCAAAGTGTTCACCGGTCAGGACGGCAAGATCGTCCCGCTCAAGGACACCATCCGCGGCTTCAAGGGCATTCTCGACGGCGAGTACGACAACCTGCCCGAGCAGGCGTTCTACATGGTCGGCGCCATCGAGGAAGCCGTCGCCAAGGCGAAGACCCTGCAGTAAGAAACATTCGGTTTGCGGGCGCCGCCTTCTCGGCGGCGCTTGCGATCCAAAGCAACTGATTCGGAAGCGGACATGGCCACAATTCACGTCGATATCGTCAGCGCCGAAGGCCAGATCTTCTCGGGCGAAGCCGCTATGGTTTTCGCACCGGCCGCCATGGGCGAGATCGGTATCGCGCCTCGTCACGCCCCGTTGCTGACGACGCTCAAGCCGGGCGAAGTGCGCGTGCAAATGCCGGGCGGTGAAGAACAGTTCTTCTTCGTCGGCGGTGGCGCCATCGAAATCCAGCCCCACCTCGTCACCGTGCTCGCCGACACCGCTCTGCGCGCCAAAGACATCGACGAAGCCGCCGCTCTGCAAGCCAAGCAGCGCGCCGAAGAAGCATTGAAAGATCGTGGCGACAAAATCGACGTCGCCAAGGCACAGATCGAGCTCGCTCAGGCCGTCGCTCAGATCAAGGCCATCGAGAAGCTGCGGAAGATCAAGCAGTAAGTTGATGCTGCGGCCCGCCTCTCAATGAGCAGGGGCGGGTAACGACATGTCCACTCTCGAGCGTGCAATTGCTCTCGCCGCTGAAGGTCACGCCGGACAGTTCGATAAGGCGGGCCAGCCCTACATCCTTCATCCGATACGCGTGATGCTCCGAGTAAATGGGGCGAACGAACGAATCGCGGCCATCCTGCACGATGTCGTCGAGGACACTCCCGTTACGCTCGATCAGCTCGCCGCCGAGGGATTTAGCAAGGATGTAGTGGATGCCGTCGACGCACTCACCAAGCGCCCTGGCGAGACGAGAATAGATGCGGCCCAGCGCGCCGCTGCCAATCCCATCGCTCGCGTAGTGAAGCTTGCTGACAACGCCGAGAACATGGACCTCTCGCGAATCAGCAATCCCACGCAGAAAGATTACGATCGTTTGGAAGAATACAAACGAGTCCGCGAGATTCTGCTCGCCTCGCTGCCTACGTCGGCTCCGCCGGGCACGTGAACGCGCCTGTCGCCAGAAAGGCCAATGTTTGCTCGATCGCGAGCCGGTTTTTCATGATGAAGGGATGACTGGCCGGCACCACACAAAACCCCGCCATCCCGGTCAGCTTCGCGCTTTCGATCGACACCTTGCCGTCGTCGGGCCCGGGGATCAGTAGCGACAGGATCAGATTGATGGTGCGATCGCCGGTGATGATGCCGACCTGAAACGGCGGCGCGCCCAGGCTTTGCGGTACCGACGCCTGGCCGGTGCCGAGCTCCAGCCCCGCCGGCCCGTTGATGAACTTGAACAACGCCAGCTCGCCCAGCTTGTCCACGACCTCACTGCCATGATTGGGCGGACTCAACATGACCACGCGCCCGAACTTCAGCTCCGGCGCCGACTTCGCGAGCTGTCGCACGACGATGCCGCCCAGCGAGTGAGTTACAAAGTGAACTTCGTCCGTTGGGTTTGTCAGGCATGCTCGAACCGCGGGCAATACAAAATCCCTGGTGAGCACTTCGATGGGATGTTCGCGCGACGGATAGGAAACGTTGCACACGTGATATCCCGCCGCCCCGAGCGCCCGATTCATCTTCGCCATCGAGTCGGATGATCGAGCCAACCCATGCAGCAGCACGACCGAGGCGGCTTCGGCTCGAGGCAGGACGGCGAAGAGAGCGACCAGCAGGGCGGCGAGCTTTCTCATTTTCAAATGCACGCTCGCCGGCGCACCGTCAGAACCAGCTGCTCGACTAGAAAATAAACAGCGCACGCGACGGGGCCGAGCAGCAGCACCGTCAGGGCCAGGAAAAAGCCGCCATCCTCGAGTGCATCCAAGGCGGATCCGTACAGATAGGGCAGGGCGACCAGCAAGCCGCACAGAATGAGCGGAATGACGATGGCGTTGGGCAGAGCACGTTCCTGCTCATTTCGAAACGCCGCTCCCCACAGCCCGACGACCCCCAGCAGCGCCAGCGCTGCCACCACCGCGAACCAAATAACCAGCTCCGCAAAGAAGCTCGAGAGCGGCATGGCCACGAGAGTCAACAGAAGAAACAGCAGGATCGCCGGTATCACGCCGACAAAAAACATTACAGCGGCACGCAGCGCCCAGCGATGACGACGAAGGTCCATGCAGCCTGGATGCTACGACGGCAAAGGTGACGAGTCCATGTTACGTAAGCTTTCGCTCAGTTCGCAGGCTTCATCCCGGTCACTGCTTGGTGTAAGTATCCAACCCGGATGCAGACAGCTAGCGGCTCGCAAAAAGCGCAGCCACCAACACGATCAAAACAAAATTAACAGCGTGAAGCAAAACCGACGCCACGAGCATCGGCGCTCGTATCGTGAAACTTGGCTTTCGAAACAAGGCGGACACGCCGGTTTGCAGTAGCAGGACCGGCACGTGCCAGGCGGCCCAGATTCGAAAAAAGACGACGCTCCACCACGGCCCGTGATCGAAGGGGTTGCCGCTGAAACCCTGGCGCGCCAGCATCCAGAAGCGGGCTTGCCAGAGAATCAGAAAGAACACCTCCGCAGCAGCGAGTCGCGGCGCCATCTCCGAGGCGCTGGTCATCATTGAGTTCAAATCGATCCCCGCCGCCGGACCGCGGTTTCGCCGCGACCGGATGCATCGAGTCAAACACACCGCTGAATCTTGTTATGCGCCGACTATACCGGCGAGCGTCTCGCCGGGTGCCGTATTTGAGCTATACGCCGGGATTATTCTAGGAATATGTCAGCTGCGCTACTTGAAGCCGTGATCCCGCGCCAGCACCGCCGCCTGCGTGCGCGATTCAACGTCGAGCTTCTCGAAAATCCGCGACACGATGTTTCGAATGGTCTTCTCGCTGAGATGCAGATGAGTCGCGATCTGTGCGTTGCTCTGGCCGGCCGCCAGACCGCCTAGCACGTCGCGTTCCCGAGGCGAGAGCTCGCCGAAACGATCGCCGTTATTTTCCAAGGGCCGGCCATTGCCGCCGCGCCCGGTGAATTCCAGCACGGTTTGTTTGAATGCCGTCCAGGCCGGCTCGTGCTCGAGCAACACATGGTTGCGCGATTCAAGCTGCACGAATTCCGCATTGGGGATTTCAGCCGCCAGTTCGCGGCTGGCGCTCATCGGCGTGACCTGATCCTCGACCGGATGAATGACCAGCGTCGGCACCTGCAATTGCGGCAGTAACTCGCGAACGTCGACTTCCGAACGGGCCAGCATCAAATGCGCGGCGATGTCAGGTGTGGTCGTCCGACGGCAAAGCTCGTTGAACCAATCCAGCTGCTCCACACTGGCGCCCGGGGCGAAGCGCGCAGTAAACACCTGACGAAAGGCGACGGTGTCCGTGCCCCAGCCGAGGCGGATCAATTCAACAATCGCTTGAAAGCGCCGCAAGCCCTCCGGATCGCCCCGCTTCGCCCACCCAGTCGCGTAACCGCCATACAGAATCAGATGAGATACGCGCTCCGGATGCCGGACGGCATACGCGATACAAGCGGACGCGCCTTGGGAAATCCCAAGTAACGTCATCGGCTCCTCGCATTGGGCGCCATCGATGACCGCTTCGAGATCGTCGATCCAACGCGGCAGCGACACCTCCGGCACTTCCCACTGCGACATGCCGCAGCCGCGCTCGTCGTAGCGGATGAACCGGAAGTGCTCGGCGAAGAACTCAATCCAGTGACGCCAGACGGGACTTTCCAGATCGTATTGGAGGTGGGTGAGCCAGTTCGCCGCCTTGACCAGGGGCGCGCCGCTACCGGTCGAGGCCCATGCGAGACGAGCGCCGTCACTGGACGTCACGTAGCGGATGGACTGACGAATCGTGTGTTGCCCCATACGCGCCTTCTTGCCGGCCGGGACAAATGTCCCCGCCGCTGATCGGATCATGCCCGTGATCGGGACATCCTTCATCTGTTTCGCGGCGACCGGCCGGCCGATGCTACCCGCCATCGAAACAACCCTCGGAGGTCTTATGAAACGGACCCTGGTTCTGCTGTACGGCGTGGTGTGTTACGCCGTGTTCTTCGCAACGTTCCTGTATGCAGTTGCCTTCCTGGGCAATTTCGCCATCGGCAATCCGATCGACGCGGTGCCTGCGACCGGCGTCGGCCGAGCCATCGCCATAAACATCGCATTGCTCGCCGTCTTCGCGCTTCAACACAGCATCATGGCGCGTCCGGCGTTCAAGCGATGGTGGACGCAATTCGTGCCCGCCGCAGCTGAACGAAGTACCTATGTGCTGTTCTCCAGCCTGGCCCTGATTCTGTTGTTCTGGCTGTGGCAGCCCATTGGGGCCGTGATCTGGCAGGTCAACAGCCCGCTCGGTCAGACCGTGCTGTATGCCGGGTTTGCAGCCGGCTGGATTCTGCTGTTGCTCTCGACGTTTCTAATCAACCATTTCGATCTGTTCGGATTGCGTCAGTCCTGGCTGTATTTTCGCGGCCGTCCGTACACGGAGATCGCGTTTCGCACGCCCAGTCTCTATAAGGTCGTGCGTCATCCGCTGTATGTGGGCTGGTTGCTCACGTTCTGGTGCACGCCGACGATGACGGCGGCTCATTTGTTGTTTGCTGTGATGACGACCGCATACATCTTGATCGCGATTCAGTTCGAAGAGCGCGATCTCACGCGTGCCTTCCCCGAATACGAGAGCTATCGACGCAAAGTGCCGGCGCTCATTCCGTTCACCAAGGGGCGCCGGGCGGCCGGTCTCGCGGGCAGCGTCAGACACTCGTGAGTTCCCATGAGATGCAGGCGCACGAAGCGTCATTCGCACGAGCCTGGATCGAGGCGATCGGCGATCCAGGTCTTGGCGATCAACGGCGGGTCACCACGACCACCAGCGATCCCACGACTTCTTCTTCGCTACCACCGACTGACGGCCGAAATCGGTGAAGGGAAAAATCGATCTCGCCTTCAGGTGCTGCACGATCTCCGCCGACTGGCCGCGCAGGCACCACTTCAATTCCTCTTCCGTGATTCCAATGCAGAGCAGGACGCCTGCTTTCCGGCCCTCGATCTCGAACCGACCGTATTCTTCGAATAGTAGG
This sequence comes from Steroidobacter flavus, assembly GCF_042651805.1. Taxonomy (NCBI): domain Bacteria; kingdom Pseudomonadati; phylum Pseudomonadota; class Gammaproteobacteria; order Steroidobacterales; family Steroidobacteraceae; genus Steroidobacter; species Steroidobacter flavus. The sequence goes on from NZ_JBHSDU010000003.1 coordinate 2,062,380, forward strand.
GCCGCAATGCCCGAGCCGTCCGGTGCGATGGGACCGATGTCCATCGTCTCGCCCGGCTCGAGCGGCGTTTCGAGCGTGTGATACGCGAGGCGACTGATCAGATTCGATCCCCAGGTTTCGGCGCTTCGATGGCAGATCGCCAACTCATAGTTGCCCAGGCTCGACCGGGCCTGGCCGTCGGTGCCGATCAATTCCGCCGTGACGCTGAGGACGCCGGGCGCATGATTGCGAAAGTACAGGACGTCAGCCGCGCCCCCCTCGTCGGCACCGAAAGAAAACGGCACGGGCGAGTGGCCGACGGCGCTGTCCGCCTTGCCATACATTCTCTCGAGTGCACGCAAGCGCGCATTCCACCAGTACTGGTGCTCGTCCATGTCCCGAGAAGTCACGGTGTTCATCAGCAGTGCGCCCGCTCGCGCCGTTATCGGCGTTTGTTCTTGGGGCGAAGTGTAACGCGAATGAACGCCGATTCAGTCAGAGGCCGTCGCGTACTCGCATGAGCGCGAAGCCCAGCAGATTGAGGCCGAGCCACGAGTTCGGGTTCTTTGCCCGCTCGTCGTCCTGGGCCAGGCCGATGCCCCAGATCCTGTCGACTGGACTGGCTTCGACCAGGACGCGAGAACCGGTGTTCTTTAGAAACTGCCGCAGCTCGAGATTCTGCGAGAACTTCGCTTCGTTGGCACGCACGACGATGTCGAACCGTTTCTCCATCCACACGGTTTCATCGAAGCCTCGCACTTGCCGGCCAAGCGCCTTGGCGGCGCCGGGATTCGACGCGCGGAGTACCTTTGCTCTGGTTGCCTGATCGCCGAAGAGGGCGGCTTTCTCCGCCATCATGAAATGCTCTGCCGTCGGATAGCGCTGGCCGTCGACGGTGAATGCAGCTTCGTACCATTGGCTGAAGCAGGTGGCCGTCACTTCCTTCTTGCTGGTCTTGTGGCCCCAGAAGAAAAGAAACTTCATTTCCTCGCCCGCGCTGAAACGGGACCGCAGGTTTTCGACGTGCTGCGTATCGCTGGCCACGATCTATGCTTCCGCAAGTAAGCGATCGGTGGTGGTGACCGTCGCGTATTCGCCGTCGAGGTTGGCGAGCGCCATCGCGTGCACCTCGTCCGCGGTTCGCTTCGTCCCGTGATAGTCGATCTTATCGAACGCAAAGGTCGCATCAGCCACCACCTGCGTTTGAAACCCAAGATTGCCCGCGGTTCGCGCTGTCGCCTCAACCGAATTGTTCGTGCTCACGCCAACGATCACCAGCTGGCTAATCCCTCGCACGCGAAGCCATCGCTCAAGTCCGGTGTTGATGAGCGCATCCGGCACATTCTTCTCCACGACATGCTCGCTCGGCAGCGGCGCCAACTGCTCCTGAAACTCCACGCCCGCCTGCCCCGGCCAGAACGGCGAGCCCACGCTTCTGGAAATATGCCGAACAAACACCACCGTCCCGCCCGCCTTGCGCCAGGCATTCAGCAAACTCGCAATATTCCGCTCGGCATTCGGATTGTTACGCGGCCCCGCCGCCGGACTCGCCATGCCTTTCTGCATGTCGATGATGAGGAGCGTTGGTAGCGTCGTATTCATGGACTGGTGGCCGCGAGCGTCGAGATTGGACTCTTGAGACTGGCACAAAGAGTGTAGATCATCTTTTACCTCCCCAAGGAACAAGTCCATGATCGATGAGCTGCTTCCCCACGTTGAGACTGTCCAGGCGGAAGGTGCGGTCGTGCTTCTCAAATGGGATGGGCAGCGACTGACGAATCGATATACCGTACTGATTTCCCGACATTCGAGTGACTTTGTATTTCATCGTGATACCGATGATATGGCAGCGACGCTGCGAGAAGCCTTACTCGTCTACCGGGAGGCACACCCTACGAGCTAGGATGCGCCCATGAAACTCGGCTTCGAACACACCTACGCCACACTCCCGCCTCGATTTTACGCACGCGTTGAGCCGGCGAAGGTTACGGCGCCGGAGACGGTGATATTCAATCGTGAGCTGGCCGCTGAGCTGCGATTCGACCCCAACATGGACGATCGCCAGGTCGCGGCATTGTTCTCCGGCAACGAGCTGGCGGAGGATTCGACGCCGATTGCAATGGCGTACGCCGGCCATCAGTTCGGAGGGTTCGTGCCCCAGCTGGGGGACGGGCGAGCCATTCTTCTCGGGGAGATTCGCGACAACCGCGGCATTCTTCGCGACGTTCAACTGAAAGGCTCAGGGCGCACGCCGTTCTCGCGCGGCGGCGATGGTCGGGCGGCGATCGGGCCGATGCTTCGAGAGTATTTGATCAGCGAGGCAATGCACGCCTTACGAATTCCCACCACGCGATCGCTCGCCGTCGTGACGACGGGTGAGCAGGTGTATCGAACAGAAATATTGCCCGGCGCAGTGCTAACGCGCGTCGCCGCCAGCCACCTCCGAGTCGGAACGTTTCAATACTTCGCCGCGCGCGGGGATCAGGAAGCTCTGAAAGAACTGTTGGACTATGTGATCAATCGTCACTATCCAGAGGCGCGAAACGCCGACGTACCCGCACTGGCGGTCCTCAAAGCCATCACCGCGCGCCAAGCAGCGCTGATCGCCGATTGGATGCGTGTGGGTTTCATTCATGGTGTCATGAACACAGACAACATGGCGCTGTCAGGCGAAACCATTGACTATGGCCCGTGCGCCTTCATGGATCGATACGATCCACAAACCGTCTTCAGCTCCATCGACCTCGGCGGTCGATATTCCTATACGAACCAGCCCGGCATCGCGCAATGGAATCTGGCGCGACTGGCCGAAACATTACTTCCGCTGATCGACACCGACGAAGCGAAGTCCGTCGAGCTGGCGACCGGAGTCATCGAAGGCTTCGTGGAACAGTTCGAAACGGCATTCCTCGCTCACATGCGAAGGAAGATCGGGCTCGTGTCCGCAGAAGACGGCGACGCCGATCTGATATCGCTGCTCCTGGCAGCCATGCAAAAGGCCCAGGCCGATTTCACCCTGACCTTCAGCGCACTCTCGAGAGCCGCTGAAACCCAGAGCGCAGACGCCGCCCTCCACGAATTGTTCGCGACGTCCGCCGATGTAGATGGCTGGCTCCAAGCCTGGCGCGCACGATTGGTTCTAGATCCGCAGTCCCCAGCGGAGCGCGCGGAAACAATGCGCCTCGCCAACCCAGAATTCGTTCCTCGCAACCATCGCGTCGAGGCAGCGTTACAAGCGGCAACGGCGGGCGACATGCAACCGTTCAATCGATTGCTGGCAATTATCCAGCGCCCGTACGATCGGCAGCCGGACGCCGCCGAGTACACTCAGCCGGCGCCAGCGTCAGACGAGAAATACAAAACCTTCTGCGGGACTTGAGACGCGGTCAGGCCGCGTCTTGCGCCGGAACCGATTCCGAGCTCGAGCGAGCGGCGGCCGACTTCGACATCGCATCGTTGCTCCGACGGCTGCGCTCAGCCTGGCCAAGGAGTTCGAGAGCCGCGGGGGCGTCTTCGTCGCCGGCAAAGGATGCCAGACCAAGGTTGAGGCGAATGCCGCTGGCGGCCGAGCTCAGGCCCCAATGGACGAACGCATTACGAATCGTTTGTTCCATCGCGCTGACTTCGTTCGGTCCGCTCTCGGGCATGACGACCACGAGGCGACAGGTATTCGCAGGAGCGGGCAGGCGCACGACCCAATCGAGCTTTGGCCGCATGGCATCGTGTGAAGCGGCGAGCAGCGTGTCCGAAACCGTTCCGGTCGTGCTGTGTTGATGGAACGCGGCGGCGTCGGCCGCGTCGAGGCCGATGCTCAGCAACTGCAATGTTTTCTTGGAGCGTCCCGCCTGGACGATCTCCGCACGCAACCGGCCCACCAGATGACGTGCAGTGTGCGCGCCATTCTCCAGATCGACCGTAGCAGGCTCATGCGCGCGGCCCGTCTTTGAAGACTGGCGACGGCGAATCGCGGTCACGCCCGCTTGCACCCGACCGACCAGCTCGCTGAGCGAGTTCTGGCGCATCAGATACTGATCCACGCCCATGCAATAGCCCTGCTCTTGAAACCGGACGTCGGCGACGTCGGTGAGCATGATGATGTAGACAGGTGCCAGCGACAGAATGCGCAGGCGAGCCACGAATTCGATTCCGTCGACCGCCGGCACCGCGCTGTCGGTGACCACGACGGGGAACCACTCGCGAGCAAACATCGTGAGCGCTTCGACGCCGTCGGCAGCAGCCGCGACTTCGAAGCCTTGCAGCTTCAGCAGCGCGGACGCCGACTCGCGCATGCCTTCATCGGCATCCACGATCAGGACGCGGCGCGGCGGCGAAAAATCAGGCGAGGCGCTCATGTTGACGACGTTGTTATGTGAGATGAGGGTACGGTACTCCCCCGGGCCGTCCGAGCGTTAATTCGCTTGCCGTTTCTGTGAGACGGCTCCCGCTCCGGGTGCGAAGTAGCGCACAAATCGCGCTCGCCGCAACGCTCAGGCCGCGAGCGAAGGGCGATGCTCAAATGTTTGTTCCGTCTCGAAGGCTGTTGCATGTCCGTGCACCGGTTGATTGCCCACGTCGAATACGCCAACGGCGGCGCTCAGCTCCTCGCCGCGTTCCTTGAGGTTGCCGGCGGTGGCGGCCATGGAGCGCACCAGCTCGCCGTTGCTCTGGGTCATTGCGTCCATCTTCTGCAATGACTGATCGACCTGTTGCAGCCCGCCCGTTTCGTGAGCGAACGAAGCCTGCAGCTTGTCCATGATGCTCGCGATGCCCCGCACGCCCGCGACCAGCTCGGTCATCGTCGCGCCAGCCTCGTCGACCAGCGTGCTGCCGGCGTTGACGTTGTCGACGGAGTTTTCGATGAGCTGCTTGATCTCTTTCGCGGCGGTGGCGCTGCGCTGAGCGAGACTGCGCACTTCCGAAGCCACGACAGCGAAGCCGCGGCCATGTTCGCCGGCACGCGCCGCTTCGACCGCCGCGTTCAACGCGAGCAGGTTGGTTTGGAAGGCGATCTCGTCGATGACACTGATGATGTCCACGATCTTGCGCGACGAGCCGCTGATCTCGCCCATGGTCGTCACGACGCGTGACACGACATCGCCGCCTTTGGCTGCGACTGTGACCGCCGAATCCACCAGCCGATTCGCCTCGCGAGCCTGCTCCGCGTTACGAGCGACGATGTCGCCCAGCTGTCGCACGGCGTTGCCCGTTTCGGACAACGCTTCGATCTGAGTTCGGTTGCGATCGGCGAGTTCTTCGCTGTCGCTCGCGCTTTCACGCGCGGCAGTGGCGACGAGCTGCGTGCCATTGGTCAGTGCAGCGATGGTGTCGCGCAAACGAGTGATCACGTCGGTCAACGCACGGCCAGCAGTGCTGACGGCCACGTCGTCGGCCTCACGCAGATCGATCGTTCCCTGACGATCCATGCCTTCCACGAGCCGCTGCAGTTCCGCCGCTTGCAGACTTTCGGCGCGTAACAAATGCGCGAGGTAGGAAAGGACCACAGTCTCCGCAATCACGTACGACGCATGCGTCAACACGATGCCGAAGCTCGGCTTGGTGAAGCACATCACGCCGTAGCCCAGCTCCTGAAAATAATAGAACGACACGTGATGGACCGCCGCGACGCCAGCCGCCATGACGATGGGCCGCCAGTCGCGATAGCAGAGCAGGAACGCGAGCAGCACGAAGATGCTGAAGTGCAGTTCGGTCAAGCCATAGGCCTGATGAATATTCAGCGCGGCGAACACCATCAGCGAGATCGCCACGCTCATGCGGGTCAGCACCGAGCCGGGATAGATAAAGGCGAACGCGGCCGGGATCAGCGCGGCGGGCACACCGACCAGGAATGCCCAGTGCCAGGTGTCGTACTTGGAAGCCAGCGCGAAGGTGAGGATCAACAAACCGGCGAGCACGCCGACCATCAGGCGGTCGGCGCGGACGTGAGTGTCATGCATCGCGGAGCGGGGCGGGACGGCTGTCATCGCGGATACGCAGACCAACAAATGTTAATCCCTATGTCGGTCCGGCCCGAGCCAGGTTGAGGGTCAAACCTGCGGGTTTTCCCCAGTCGATCACGACGTGCTTCTCAGAACTCACCGTTGAGGCCACTGCCTAGGGGCCCGGATGACTGCGCAACGCCGGTGCATGCTGCCGCACTCATATCCTTATAACTTGATCCAGTTCACAGTAAACCTACTCTGCGGCATGGCGCGGCTGGTCCCGCGCTGACCTGGCCTTCCCCTCAAGAGGAGTCAATCCCATGCCGGCCCGCCGTTCCCTGCTGCTCACGAGCAGCGTTGTTGCCTGCCTGATCGCTGCGCAAACCGTCTCCGCCCAGACCGCCGAGCCGGCCAAGTCGGCGGGCGATGAAATTCTGGATTACGTGATCGTCACGGGCTCGCAAGTGTCGCTGCCGCCCGATTACGCCGGCGGCCAGGTGGCGCGCGGCGGACGCGTCGGTTTGTTCGGCAACCTCGACGTCATGGATACGCCATTCAACAGCACCAACTTTACCGCCGAATTCATGCGCAACCTGCAGGCGCGCAGCGTCGCGGACGTCGTGCAGAGCGATCCCGGCGTGCGAGTCGCTCGTGGCTTCGGCAACTTCCAGGAGCTCTATGTCGTCCGCGGTTTCCCCGTGTACTCCGACGACATGGGCTACAACGGCTTGTATGGCTTGCTGCCGCGTCAGTATGTCGCTGCTGAATTTCTGGAGCGCGTCGAAGTATTCCGGGGCGCCAACAGCTTCCTCAACGGTGCCGCGCCGAACGGCAGCGGCGTCGGCGGCTCGTTCAATCTCGTGCCGAAGCGCGCCCCCGATCAGGATCTGAATCGCGTGACCTTGGGCTATGAGAACGCCGGCCAGGGCTATGCCGCTGCCGATTTCGGTCGCCGCTTCGGGGGCGACGACAGCTTCGGTATTCGCGCCAACGCCGTGCGTCGCGACGGTGAAATGTCGGTCGAAGATCAGGAGCGTCAGCTCACGATGTTCTCGCTGGGCATGGACTATCGTGGCGAGAAGGCGCGCTTCTCGGCCGACTTCGGCTGGCAGGATCACAACATCGATGCGCCTCGCCCGAGCGTGACGCCGTCGACCACCGCCATTCCACGCGTGCCGGATGCGTCGAAGAACTATGCGCAGAACTGGACGTACAGCGGCGAGAAGGATTTCTTCGGCGTAGCGCGTGGCGAATTCGACATCACTGACAACATCGATGTTTGGGCCGCCGTGGGTCTGCGCGACAGCGAAGAGCACAACGCGCTCGCGAACCCGACGTTCAGCCCGACGGCCGCCTTGCCGAATCGCATCACCACGTACCTGTTCGAGAACTATCGCGAAGATCTGGTGCTCACGGGCGATACCGGCATTCGTTTCGAATTCGATACCGGTCCGGTCGGTCATCGCATCAGCGTGTCCGGCTCGTACTTCGATCTGGATTCGAAGAATGCCTATGTCATGGCGCTGCCGACCACCAGCATCGTCACCGATCTGGTCAATCCGGTGCAGGTCCCGCTCCCGGCCGGCACGTTCTTCGGCGGCACGATCTCCAATCCGCGCACGACTACTGAGATCACGACGAAGAGCATCGCGGCTGCCGACACGCTGTCGTTCGCCGACGATCGCCTGTTGGTGACGCTGGGTGCGCGCTACCAGGTCATGGAGCAGCACACCTTCAACTACAACACCGGCGCCGAGAATTGCTCGACGCCGCCGCCGGGCGGCACGCCCACTTGCGGCTATGACAAGAATGTCGTGACACCGGTCGGTGCGGTCGTGTTCAAGATCGCGGATCAATTCTCGCTGTACGCGAACTACGCCGAAGGCCTGCTGCAGGGAACGCAGGTGTCGACCACCATCAGCACGCCGAGCGGTGTGGTGACGCCCATCAACGGTGGCCAGGCGCTGGATCCGTTCGTATCGACCCAGTACGAAGTGGGCGCCAAATACGATGGCGGTACGATCGGCGGCACGTTGTCACTGTTCCGCGTGAATCAGCCGAGTGCGATTCTTGCCGGCAATGTGGTGCGCGATGATGGTGAGCAGCTCAATCAAGGCATTGAGTTCAGCGTGTACGGCCAGGCGGCGGACAGCGTGCGTGTGCTCGGCGGCGTGACCTATCTCGACACCGAGTACCGCAAGACTCAGTTCGGCGTGAACGAAGGCAACACCGTCATCGGCGTGCCCGAAGTTCAGGCGAATGCCGGGGTCGAGTGGGATGTGCCGAAGCTGACCGGCCTGAGCGTCGACGGTCGCGTCGTCTACACCAGTTCGCAGGAAGCGAATGCGGCGAACACGCTGAGCATCCCGTCGTGGACTCGTCTTGATCTGGGGGCGCGCTACCAGTGGATGCTGGATACCACCAAGACGCTGACGTTCCGCGCCCGCGTCGATAACGTCACCGACAAGAATTTCTGGGCCTCGGTAGGTGGCTCGGCCGGGTCCAACTACCTGGTGCTCAGCTCGCCGCGCACGTTCGTGATCTCGGCGTCGCTCGACTTCTAACTTCGATGCCCCGCGGCCGCCGTGCCTGGCGGCGGCCGCTTCTCTCCCGGCGCGAGCGCGCCCACAATACGGCTCGGTTTATTCGCTAGCGGACGTTGCGCATGAAAGAGCCTGTGAAGGCTGCAGCCCTGGGTTTCTGCCTGGCATTGCTGGCGCTCGCGGCGCCGGCGCATGAAGATGAAATGATGTTTCCCATGCTCGCCCGGGGCATGGTGTCCGAAGCGGGCGCCGCATCCAATCTGGTCCGCCCGCGACAGCCAGCAGGTCAAACGTTGCCGCTGAAGTCGACGCGGCAAATCAAATTCGATACCGATGAAGGCACGTGGTTGTCCGTCGATGTGGCGCCGGTCAGCAATCGTATCGTGTTCGATCTGCTCGGTGACATTTACACCTTGGATGCCGCCGGCGGCAAAGCCACCGCGATCTCGCGCGGCATGGCATTCGACACTCAACCGACTTATTCACCCGATGGCGCGTGGATCGCGTTCGTCAGTGACCGCTCGGGCGCAGAAAATGTTTGGGTCATGCGACCGGACGGCTCCGATGCTCGCCAGATCAGTCTGGGCGGCGACGATAGCGTGCTCGTATCACCGGCATGGAGTGCCGATGGCAAGTCGATCTATGTGAGTCGTTTCTTGTGGAGCGCTGACAGCTATCAGCTGTGGCGCTATGACCTGGACGGCACCGAAACATTGATCGTGCCGATCAAGGCGCCGGGCCAGCCGCGCGATAAAGGCCAGAGCTCACTCGGCGTCGCGGCCTCACCGGACGGAAAATACATTTACTTCGCTCGCCGCAACGGGACCTCGGACGATCACAAGGTCAGCGACTGGTCGCTGGTTCGTCGTGAGATCGAGAGCGGCACCGAAACGGTCCTCGTGCCGACAGCGGCGGGGCGCGGTCGTGCAACCGGCGCGTATTTCCGACCGGCACTCTCTCCGGACGGAAAGCTGTTGGCCTACGCCACGCGCTTCGAAGGTCAGACCGGTCTGCGCTTGCGCAATCTGGAAACCAACGAAGATCGCTGGCTGGCCTTCCCGATCGAGCACGATCAGATTCATGCGCAGAGCTGGCAGGACCTCGTGCCGCGCTATGCGTTCACTCGCGACGGTCGCGCGGTCATTCTCAGCCGCAACGGCAAGCTGGAGAAACGACCGATCGATGGCGGCGCGGGCACGGCGATTCCATTCACTGCGACCGTGGATGTCGAGCTGGGCCCGTTGACGCGCGTCGCCGTGAAACAAGAAACCGGCCCGGTGCGTGCGCGACTGATACAAACGCCGGAGCAATCGCCCGACGGTCAGCAGCTGGCGTTCTCGTCGCTCGGACATGTGTACGTCATGCCGCTCCGACACGGCGCGAAACCGAAGCGCCTGACGTCCACCGAGATGCCGGAGTTTCATCCGAGCTGGTCGCCCGATGGCAAGCACCTCGTCTTCATCACCTGGACTGCGAAACAAGCCGGCCAGGTGTGGACCGTCGACGCGAGCGGCGGGACGCCGCGACAACTCACCACCGTCGCGGGCTATTACTCACATCCGGTCTTCACGCCCGATGGCAACTCGGTGCTGGTCGTGAGATCGGAGAACGAGGCGCGCTTGCGCAGCTCGATGGAATTCGGTCAGCACGTTCGAGATGCCACGCTGGTCTCGCTGCCCGTGGCAGGAGGCGTCGAGAAGGTCGTTGCGACCGGAACGTTCGGCGGCAAGCCGCATTTCTCGGCCAGCCCGAATCGGGTGTATGTGAGACAGGCCGCGGGCCTGAGCAGCATCGATCTCGCCAGCGGCGAGATCAAACCCGCAGTGGATGTGCAGGGGCCCAACTGGTACTTCGCCGAGAGTCTTGCGCAGGTGGATGACAGCCGATTGAGCCCTGACGGCAAGTGGGTGCTGGCGATCATTGCTCAACAAGCTCACATCCTCGCCGCGCCGAAGCCGGGCGAGACGGTCGACTTGTTGAAGCCTGGTCGCGAACATCGTCGTATCACCGACGTCGGCGCGGATTTCATCGACTGGTCTCACGACGGCAAGAGCGTCACCTGGTCGGTGGGCTCGACGTTCTATCGACGCGCGCTCGCCGATATCAAACTCAATCCCGCCAACAGCCCGAGCTGGAACGCCGATGTCCCCAAGCGAGGCGTCGATTCGTTTCAAGCCGTCGTCGAGGTGCCGCGCGATGATCCTCGTGGCAGCTTGGTGCTACGTGGGGCGCGTGTGATCACGATGCGTGATTCGGAAGTGATCGAGAATGCGGATGTGTGGGTTCGCGACGGGCGCATCGCTGCCGTTGGCCCGAACGGCTCGCTGAAATTTCCGGCGAACACCGATGTTCGCGATGTCACCGGCAAGACCATCTTGCCGGGATTCATCGACGTTCACGATCACGTGGCCGACATCCGCCGCGATGTGATTGCGATGGAGAGCTGGGGCCTGCGCGCACGCCTGGCTTATGGCGTCACGACTGCGTTCGATCCTTCGACGCTCAGCATCGATATGTTTGCTTATCAGGATCTGGGCGATGCCGGAATTCTGGTGGGCTCGCGCGTGCCGAGCACCGGCACCGCGATGTTCTCGTTCAATCGGCTCTCCTCGGTCGATGAGGCGCGTGCGTTGCTGACCCGGTACCGCGATCACTACCGTACCCGCAACGTGAAGCAATATCTGATCGGCAATCGTCAGCAACGCCAATGGCTGATCCAGGCCGCGAAAGAAGTGGTCGTGATGCCGACGACCGAAGGCTCGCTGTCGCTGAAGCTCGATCTGACACAAATCATGGATGGGTACTCCGGCAGCGAGCACGCGTTGCCGACGCCGCTTTATAACGACGTCATTCAATTCGTGGCACGCAGTGGCACGAGTTACGACGCAACGTTACAAATCAAAAACGGCGGCCCGGGGGCGCAGGACAACTTCGTCATTCGCGATCGGCCCTTCATGGATGCGAAGTACCGCCGATTCCGGCCGTACTACATCGCGGCTCAGCAGGCGCTGTCCCGTGAATGGGTCGAGCCGTCCACGATGCTTTACCCCCGCATCGGCGGCGATGTGGCTCGCATTCAGCGCGCCGGCGGCGTCACGGCGATCGGCTCGCATGGTGAGATCCAAGGCCCGGGGTTCCATTGGGAGCTGGAGGCGCATGTGGAAGGCGGCATGACGCCGCTCGAAGCGCTCCGCGCCGGCACCCTCGGGGGCGCGCAGGCGATCGGTCGGGTCGCTGAATTCGGCAGCCTCGAGCCGGGCAAGTTCGCGGACCTGGTCGTGCTCAATACCGACCCGCGGCAGGATATCCGCCGGACTCGAGATATCGCGCTGGTCATGAAAAACGGCCGGTTATATGAGGCCGCCACCCTGGATGAGCTGTGGCCCCGGCCGCGCCCGCTGGAAGCGCCCTGGTTCGCCACGGAGGGCCCGCCGGCCGCCGAGGAGTAGAGAATCAGTCCCTGGCGGCCATCGTTGCAACTCCCGATAATGCGGCTCTGATCCGGCCGCTTCGGCCTGCAACCCATTCAGTCGCCATGCCCCTGTCCATCGTCATCCTGGCCGCCGGCCAGGGCAAACGCATGAAATCGGACCTGCCCAAGGTCCTGCAGCCCCTGGCCGCCCGCCCCATCCTGTCGCATGTCCTGGACACCGCGAAACAACTGAAGGCTGATGCCATTCATATCGTGTATGGCCACGGCGGCGAACAGGTGCAGAAGGCGCTGGCGGCCGAGCCCGTCAGTTGGGTGTTGCAGGCGGAACAGCTCGGTACTGGCCATGCGGTTGCGCAGGCGATGCCGTCCATCCCGGACGATCACGATGTCCTCATACTGTACGGCGATGTGCCACTGGTTCGTCAGCCGACCTTGCAAACATTGCTCGAGCAATGCAATGCCAAGGCCATGGGCGTGCTCACCGTCGTGCTCGCCGATCCGACTGGTTATGGCCGCGTCGTTCGCGATAACGCCGGCAACGTCGTGCGCATCGTCGAGCAGAAGGATGCGAACACCAAAGAGCGCGCCATCAACGAGATCAACACCGGTCTCATGGCCGTGCCCGCGGCGTCCTTGCGCAAGTGGCTCGCCGAGCTGAAGAACGACAACGCGCAGGGCGAGTATTACCTCACCGATATCATCGTGATGGCCGTGCGTGCCGGCATGAAGGTCAACGCGGTGATCGCGCCGACGGAAATGGAAGTGCTCGGTGTGAACGACAAAGTGCAGCTGGCCCAGCTCGAAGGCGCGCTGCGCGCCGAGCGGGCCCGTGAATTGATGATCAATGGCGTGACGCTGGCCGATCCCGCGCGCATCGATATTCGCGGCAAAGTCACTGTCGGCCGCGATGTTTTCATCGACGTGAACGCGGTGCTCGTCGGCGACGTCCAGCTCGGCGATCGCGTGCGCATCGGACCGAATTGCTATTTGAAGGATTGCCGCATCGACGCCGACACGGAGATTCATCCGAACTGTGTCATCGATCGCGCCGTCGTCGGGCCGCGCAATGTCATCGGTCCGTTCGCCCGCCTGCGACCGGAGAGCGTCCTGCACGGCGACGTGCACATCGGCAACTTTGTCGAAGTGAAAAAGAGCGAGATCGGTCAGGGCAGCAAGGCCAATCACCTGACCTACCTGGGCGACGCCAGCGTCGGTAGCAATGTCAACGTCGGCGCCGGCACGGTCACCGTGAATTATGACGGCGTGAATAAACACCGCACCGAGATCGGCGACGGCGCGTTCGTCGGCTCCGGCTCCATGCTGATCGCCCCGATCAAGATCGGCCCGAACGCCAACACCGGCGCCGGCTCGACCCTGAGCAAGGACGCCCCCGAGGGCAAGCTCACCCTGGCCCGCGCCCGCCAGGTGACCATCGACGGCTGGAAGCGCCCCCAGAAAAAGGCGAAAGAATAGGCCAGCGGCCTTAAGGTCGGTTCCCGGCCGGCTCTCGAGCTGTGAGACTTTCCGCAGCCCCAGGGAACCCCGGTCGGCTACACTCTCTTTTTATAAACCAGCGGCTAAAACGGACCCTATTCCCATGTGTGGCATCGTCGGTGCGATTGCGGATCGCAACATCGTTCCCATCCTCATCGAAGGCCTGCGGCGCCTGGAATATCGAGGGTATGACTCGGCCGGTCTGGCCATTCTGAACGGCACCGGCCACCTGCGCCGGCTCCGCACTGTCGGCAAAGTTCGTAAGCTCCAGGACGCCCTTGCCGAGACCCCGGTCGACGGCCACCTGGGCATCGCGCACACCCGTTGGGCGACCCATGGCGTGCCGTCCGAGCGCAACGCGCACCCGCATATCTCGCGGGACGGCATCGCCATCGTTCACAACGGCATCATCGAGAACCACGAAGAGCTGCGTGAGGAGCTGACCAAACTCGGCTATCAGTTCACCTCCGAGACCGACACCGAAGTGATCGCGCACCGCATTCACTTCCACAAGCAGAAGCTCGGCGACATTTTTCGCGCCGTGCGCGCCACGGTTGCTGAATTGGAAGGCGCCTATGCGCTGGCCGTCGTTTCCGAAGATGCGCCGGACAGCATGATCCTGGCTCGCGCCGGTTGCCCGGTCGTGATCGGCGTCGGCAACAACGAACATTTCGTCGCTTCCGACGTCGCGGCGTTGCTGCCCGTGACGCGCAAGTTCATCTTCCTCGATGAAGGCGATGTCGCCGAGATCCGCCGCACCGGCGTGCGCATCCTCGATCACGAAGGAAACAATGCCCAGCGCGAAGTGCGCGAAAGCCAGCTGTCCGCCGACGCGGCCGAGAAGGGCGAGTTCGCGCACTACATGCTCAAGGAAATTCACGAGCAGCCTCGTGCTATCGCGCAGACGCTGGAAGAGCGTGTCGCCGGCGGCAAGCTGCTCGAAGCCGCGTTCGGCCCGCTCGCAACCGAAGTGTTCCGTCGTTGCGAAGCCGTGCAGATCGTTGCGTGCGGCACGAGCTATCACGCCGGCGCGGTGGCCAAGTACTACATCGAGCAGATCGCGCGTCTGCCTTGCTGGGTCGAGATTGCGAGCGAATATCGCTATCGCAGCCCGGTCGTGCCCAAGAACACGTTGTTTGTTTCCATCTCGCAGTCGGGCGAGACCGCCGACACACTGGCCGCGCTGCGCATGGCCAAGCAGTCCGGCTATCTCTCGACCTTGTCGATTTGTAACGTTCCGGAAAGCTCGCTGGTGCGCGAGTCCGAGCTGGTGCTGCTGACTCGTGCCGGCCCGGAAATCGGTGTCGCTTCGACCAAGGCCTTCACGACGCAGCTGTGCGCGCTCGGCATGCTGGTCATCGCGCTCGCCAAATTCCACGGCACCGATCCGGAGCGCGAGCGCGGCCTCGTGCAACGCCTGATCGAAATCCCGAGCCTGATCGAGAAGACCCTGCACCTCGACGAGACCATCAAGAAGCTCGCCGAACGCTTTGCCGACAAGCATCACGCGTTGTTCCTCGGTCGCGGTCAGATGCACCCGATCGCAATGGAAGGCGCGCTGAAGCTCAAAGAGATTTCATACATCCACGCCGAAGCCTATCCCGCCGGCGAGCTCAAGCATGGCCCGCTCGCACTGGTCGACGCGGATATGCCGGTGATCGCCGTGGCTCCGAACAACGATCTGCTGGAAAAGCTGAAATCCAATCTGCAGGAAGTGCGGGCGCGTGGCGGCGAGTTGTATGTCTTCGCCGACCCGGACTCCGGCTTCCAGCCCTCCGAAGGCGTCACCGTCATCACCATGCCCAAGCACGTCAGCCACTTCCAGGCGTCCGCTGTTTACACCGTGCCGCTGCAGTTGCTGGCGTATCACTGCGCCATCCTCAAGGGCACGGACGTGGATCAGCCCCGGAATCTGGCGAAGTCGGTGACGGTGGAATAGTTCCGCACCGCAAGTAGTCGCCGCCTCACGATCCCTCGGAGGCGGCCGATTGTACGGCCCTGGGTCTCGTGCCACTGTGTCCCAACCACAGGCCACGGAGATACCGCCATGAGCCGCCCAATCGCATTGCTGATATTGATGTCCGTCGCATCGACCGCCTTCGCGATGGATCAAACCACCCAACCCCCGCCCAGCTCCACCGAGCCCAGCGCCGCCTCGACTCCCCACCAGCAGCAGGCCATGCACGATCAGATGATGAAGGACTGCATGAAGAAGGAACATCAGAAGGATTCGTCCATGTCCAAGGACCAGCTGAAGAAATATTGCCAGGACCAGATGAAGATGAAGGAGCAGCCGAACGGCTGACTCTGTAGGAACTGCGGCGCCCGGATCTAAACGGCGCGAGTCCGGGCGTCAGGGCGTCCGTGCGCTCAGTCGTGAGCTTGCACTTCGCAAACCCTCCAGGATGCGCGTAGCAACGGCATCTGGAAACCCCTTGGGAATCAGCGCCGCGACCGTGTCGATGACGCGCGGAGTTGTATCGACCAGCTCCTGAATCAACGTATCGAAAGCGTTGGACATGCCGGTTTTGCGCGCGGTCTCCTGCCAGTGTCGATACAAAATCGAATCCCAAAGGTAGTGCCGATTCCTGCCGTCTACCGCCATCGCCATTTTCACTTTCTTTGGCGAGAGCTTTCCGGTGGAGGTTCCGAGCACGGGATACGCTGAGAGAATGTCGTATCGCGGAGTGAGACGATAGGCGCCTGCGGGCTCGAGGAAGATGCTGAAGTTTTTCGCATGGCCGTCGATGGCACACAGCATCCAGAACAGTATCTGTGTTTTGAAAAAGTCTTTGCGATCGTTCTGCGCGTTCGATGAGCCAAGCAATAGATCCATGATGACTCGTATGCCGGGTCCGCCATCGACTTCATATTTCCGATCGCCGGGTAAGCCGGTCGCCTGGCACATGTCCTCTTGCGGCAGACGGATGATCCACGAGCGGTCCATGGAAAAGCGACGATCGAAGCGTTCCACGACGAGGACGCGATACTCGCCAAACTGATCTATCCAGCAGTGCGAGACGGGCACACCGTAGGCTTTCAGAATCTGTGCGCACAGCCATTCATTCTCGACGGAGGTCGTGAGGTCGATGCCGCCGCCGCCGGTTCCCAGGGGGAGTTTGAGAATGTGTGTCGTAGGTGTCGTGCCCCCGGCACGCATCCATTTTCCCTCGAGTTGCAGCAGCGCTGTTTTTTCCTGAGCGCCGGCCAGCGAGATTCTGAAGTCATCGTCTTCGGCCTGACTGCCCGGTAATGCACGCAGCATCATCGAGAGTTGCTGGGAGACTTGAGTCGGAGATAGTGGTTCCGCCGTAATGGTCCGAACATTGGGAGGAGCGCTGTCCTCCGGTAACAGCTGGATGGCGCCCACGCAATCGCGTCCGATCTCCATCAGCAGATCGAAAGCACCGGTGGTGGCGGTTTCGAAGCGCCGCTGCAGTCGCTGACGAATACGTTGATTGTCGGGAAGCAGGTTATCGAAGAAGGCGGCGACCCGAGGTCCTTTGAACGGCTCGGGTTGTAGCACCATCGATAGCGATAGAGGACGAGCGTCCTCGGTCGCGAGCCACTCCTCGGCGTATACAAATTCGTCGGGGCGGCCCGGATGAGACGTCCATGTTCCTACGCGCTCTCCATTCATCCAGACGCCGAGGTCCCGCCGCGAAGACGGCCGCGGCATGAGCTACCACTCCCTCGGTTTTTGGGTACGTGCGGACTTGCCTCCGCGCTTCTTGTCGCGGATGACCAGTTCGAGATTCAGTGCGGAAAGCATCTTGTAGAGGGTTTCCACGCTGGTCCGTGCACCGATGTTTTCCAAGGAAGAGACAGTTTTCTGTTTCACGCCAACGCTAGATGCCGCACTTGTCTGCGACAGCCCCCGTCGGATACGAGCGCTTTTGAGAGCAGCACCAAGTTGGGCTGGGGTTCTCGCGACGACGTCCATCGGCAGCTCCTATAGGGTATAGGGGAATTTATACCCTATGGGTGATAAAGGCAATTTACCCCCTATAGGGTATATCTCGACGGTATACCCTATAGGGTGTAAACAGGTTGGAGACCTGAAGCTACAACGCGCTGTCCGGCGCCCCGTCCAGCAGCTTCTGCTCCCGAGACAGCCGTACCGCATCCCGGCGCGAGTTGACGCCGAGTTTTTCGTAGAGCGACTTCAGATGATATTTGACGGTGTTCGGCGAGATCTTCAGCAGGCGAGCGATTTCTTTGTTGGTATAGCCCTGGTCCAGATGCTTGAGCGTCGACAGCTCCGGGCCGCTTAGCAGGGTCGACTCGCGGCTCTGGGCTGAGTGGCGTTCCAGGGATTTGCGCAAGCGGCGAAGGAAATTTTCGCGGAAGCGGTCCGTGTGGCGCATCGTGCTCTGGCGGGCGTCGATGGTGGCGGACAGGCTGATGAAGCGCCAGCAATCCAGGAAAGGGCCGATGAAGCCCTGGAACATCGACATGCTCACCGCTTCGTCGAAACGGGCAATCGCCGGTTCGGGCTCTTTCGCCAGACGATGAGCGTGAGCCGCGAGGATACAGAGCGTGATCAGCAGCCGGCCGTGGCCGTGTTGTCGAGCCCAACGCTCGGTGCTCTCGATTTCAGACAACGCGGCGACATGATCGCCGCTGCATAGATAGATCTTCGCGAGACACACCGACGCGGCGAGCGCTACGTGGCGATAAGCGGGAATCTCTTCCTTCATCGCCGCCGCCATCTCACGAATTCCGATATCCTGGCCACGCTGACTGGCGGCATCGTTCCGGCCGGCGTGAATCAACGCCTCGACTTCATAAATATCTGCCAGCATCTGCAGCTGCTTCAGATGACGCCGATCGGCAATCGTCCGCATCCGAGCAATCAGTCGCTCTGCCTCCGCCGGGCTCCGGCCGAACGCAGCGCGAATAGCCGTGCAAAATCCGGATGCGTAGATCTCGAACCAACCGTCGGACTGCTCCATATGAGGCAGCGCCCAATCGAGCAGCGCCATCGCTTCATCGATCGCATCACGCTCGAACAACGTCTCTGCTTGATACACAGCGCAGTTCGCGGCCAGATCGGATCGGGGCCCGTAGGCGTGATGAATATCCGCGGCCGCTTCTTTCAAAACAATTTGAGCTTCGTCCAACCGGCCCTGCGCGAGCCGGATCCGCGCTTCGAGCAGGCGAGCAAACATTTCGCCATAAAGCGAACCGAGCGCCCGATGATGCTCACGCGCACGTCGGGTAGGCTCGAGCGCACGCTCGAGCCAGCCGCAATCGCAATAGCGTTCGCCCAACGACTCGCACACATTGGCGAGCATCAGATGATCGTTCGACGGCAAGCTGAGAATCAGCGCCTCTTTCGCGAGCAAATCCTCGCGCTTCACCGGCGCGTTCTCGTATTCCGAAAGCACCTCGCCGACCAGGTTCACCTCGGTCCACAAATCCGGCGACAGACTGGCGCGATCCACCGAGTTACGGAACAAATCGTAGCTGGTGCGCGCCGTCGTCATTTCGCCTTGCTTGATCAGGCGATACACATTGGCCAGCGTGAGGCGCGGATAGCGCGCGATGGTCGCACTGGAAACATGAGTGAGGCCGGCGAGCAGCGTCTCCATTCTTCCTTCCGGAATCATGCGCCAGCCGCCGGCGTCATCGAGAATGACGGCCAGAAACTCTTCGTCCGCCGCCCCGATAGCGTGAGCCACAGCCTCCGCCACCTGTCCGTGCGAGCTGAACCAATTCGCCGCCTGGCGATGCAGCTGTCGAAACAGCGCCGGATCGCGGCGTGCGAGCCGGTCGCGCAGGATCTGAGCGAACAGCTGGTGATAGCGATAGGTGAGGTGCTGCGCGTCCAGCGGCATCAGAAACAGATGCTGCTTCTCCAATTGCTCCAGCATCATCTGTCCATCAACACGCCCGCACAGCAGATTGACCAGATCGCCATTCAGCCGCTCGAGAATCGCGGTCCGCGTGATGATGTTTTCAATCTCTGGCGGCAGACTCGCCAGCACTTGTTCGGAGAGATAGCTCGCCAGCTCCCACGCCGGCCCGGAAAAATTGGCGATCAGCTCCGCGTGGTCGCAGCCTTTGCGTAACGACAAGGCGGTCATCTGGAGCGCGATGGGCCAACCTTCGGTGCGCTTCACCAGCCGCGCGATATCGTCACCGGCAAGCTGCTCGGACGCCGCGCGGTTCAGCAGCACCTGCGCTTCGTCGAGCGTGAACTTGAGATCGTCGACGCCGATCTCGAGCAGATCCTCATTCGCCGCGAGCACCGCCTGTCCGAGCTTCGGGTAATCGCGTGAGGCGATTACAACATGCAGCCGAGCGGGCGCGAGCTTGATCAAGCCGCGCATGAAATGCAGCACGTCCTCGCTTTCGGCGCGATGGAAGTCATCGAGGATCAGAACCGTATCGCGTTCAGCGAGCGACAGTCGGTTGACGATGGCGGACAGCGCGGCGCGAGTCGGCATGCTTTCGCCGCTGGTGCCGCCGCCGATCGCGACCATGAGGTATTCGGCGAACCGGGCCGCGTCGGACTCTTCTTCTTCCAGGGTGAGCCAGGCGACCTCGACCCCGCGCTCCACCAGCAGCCGATGCCACTGAGACAGCAAGCTGGTCTTGCCGTAGCCCGCGGGCGCGTGCACGAGCGTGAGCCGGCGGGTGACCACGTCGGCCAGGCGTTGAATCAGCAGATCGCGCGGCACGTGCTGGCTAGGCCGGGCCGAGGGCGCGGTCTTGGTGAGTATCGGATCACCGAGGCTGTTCACGGGGTGCCATGGTAAAGGTCTGGGAGCTCGGCCGAGCATAGCAAATCAATCGCGCTAACCATCGCAAGCGCTCCGACTGCCCACCGGCACCAGAAGTCCTACCCGTCTTAGCGCTGGGCGGGCGGATGCGCCCACGTAGACTGCCGCCCATGCGATTGGGTATCGATGTAGGGGGCACGAATACGGACGCCGTTCTGGTTTCAGGACGGACCGTATTGGCCTCGGCAAAACGGCCGACCACCGGCGACGTCAGCAGCGGCATTGTGAGCGCAACTCGCGCCGTGCTCGATGCTGCCGCCGTTCAGGCGTCGGAAATTGAAGGCGTGATGATCGGCACCACGCACTTCGTAAATGCACTGGTTGAGCGCAAAGGGCTGCTCGGCGTCGGCGTACTGCGCCTGGCGGGTGCGGCCGGCGAAGCGCTGCCGCCGATGAGCGGCTGGCCGGAGGATTTGAAGCGTTGTATCGGCGGCGTGAGCTTTCAGCTGCCCGGCGGCTACGAGTTCGACGGCCAGGAGAACACGGCGTTCAATGAGAATGCGGTTCGTAACGCGGCTCTGCAATTGCGTCGGAAGGGACTGCAATCCATCGCCATCTCGTGCGTGTTCTCGCCCATCAACCGCTCGATGGAGCAGCGGGCGGCGGCGCTCGTCAAAGAAGTCGCACCGGAAATTTCGGTTACCGTGTCGAGCGCGTTGGGACGGATCGGATTTCTGGAGCGTGAGAACGCCACCATTTTGAATGCCTCGCTGTCGCGAATGGCTCGGCATGTGATGGCATCCTTCACCACCGCATTCTCGGACATGGGCATTCGCGCGCCGCTCTACGTCAGCCAGAACGACGGCACATTGATCTCCGCCAAATACGCCGCGCAGTATCCGGTACTCACATTGGGCTCCGGCCCGACCAACAGCATGCGAGGCGCTGCGTTTCTGACTGGCATTCAAGACGCCATCGTGATGGATGTCGGTGGCACGACGACGGACATCGGCGCGCTGGTGAACGGGTTTCCGCGCGAATCTTCCATCGCGGTCAACATCGGCGGCGTGCGCACGAACTTCCGCATGCCCGACATCCTGTCGATCGGATTGGGCGGCGGCACGCGCATCAATCTCGACGCCGAGGGCCGGCTGCTCGCGATCGGTCCGGATTCCGTGGGCTACCGTCTATCGGAAGAAGGGTATTTGTTCGGCGGCTCGACCCTCACCGCCAGCGATATCGCAGTGAAGGCGGGACTGGCGCGCTTCGGCAACCCTGAAAAAATCCCGTCGCTCCGTCAAGGCGTGACCGAACAGATCCTCGCACGCTTCCGCGCCATCTTCGAAGACGGCATCGATCGCATGAAGACCGCGGCGGCCGATGTGCCCGTCGTGCTCGTCGGCGGCGGCAGCATCCTCGTCCCGCCTGAACTGAAAGGCGCGTCGAAAGTGATCAAGCCGGAGCATGCATCGGTAGCGAATGCAGTGGGCGCCGCCATCGCTCAGGTCGGTGCGGAAGTCGATCGCATCGTGGCCTACGACAATCAAAATCGCGACGAAGCGCTCCAACAGATCGAACGGGAAGCAGCGGAGCGCGCCATCGCCGCCGGTGCCGACGCCCGGACGGTGCGACTCGTCGACGTCGAAGAAACGTATCTTTCTTATCTTCCCGGCAACACGGTGCAGCTGCGCGCGAAGGTGGTCGGAGATCTGGCGGTGAGTGCCGCATGAACGCATCCCCCAAACTCAAAGGCAAAACGCTGACCCTCGAGGACGTCGCCGATCTGGCGCGTGGCTGTGCATTCCTGGGCTCGGGCGGCGGCGGCGATCCGCACACGGCGTTCATGGAGATCGAAGCGGCGCTGGCTGACGGCGATGTCGTCGAGCTCATCGATGTAGCGTCGTTGCCCGACGATGCCTTCCTCGCACCGTGCGGCTGGATCGGCGCACCGACGATTTCAGCGGAGAAACTGCCGAGCGGACGCGAAGCGTTGCAAGGTCTGCGCAGGTTGGAAGCGATTTCCGGTCGGCGTGTGGATGCAGTGCTGCCCGTCGAAGTCGGCGGAAGTAACGGACTCGCGGCGCTGGTGCTCGCGCTCAGGGCGGGCGTTCCAGTCGTGGACTGCGACGGCATGGGTCGCGCCTTCCCCGAATCGCAAATGGTGATCTTCAATATCCGCGGTCAGAAGGCGTGTCCCGCCATCCTCACCGACGACAAGGGCAATTGCGTGGTGCTCGAGACTGTCGACAACGTGAGCGAAGAGCGTTTAGCTCGCTCGGTCGCGGTCACGCTCGGGGGCTCCTGTCATCTCATCGAATACTCGGCGTTCGCTCACGAAATGAAGGCGAACGCACTACGAGGCACGATCTCCGACGCGCTCGCCATCGGCAGAAGCATTCGTATCGCGCGCGAAGCCGGACGTGATCCCTTCGAAGCGTTGTTCCAGGCGCTGAAGTCGTCGCGACAGTTCGACAAAGCCGGCGTGCTGTTCGATGGCAAGATCGTCGATCTGAAACGCGAGACTCGCAACGGATTCTCCGTCGGCCGCGCGGTGATCGATGCCTTCGGCGGCGGTGACCGCATGGAGGTGGAATTCAAGAACGAGAATTTGATCGCGCGCTTGAACGGTGAAGTGCGTGCGCTGGTGCCCGACATCATCAGCATTCTCGACCGCGAGACCGCCGAGACCATCGTCACCGAATGTTTGAAATACGGGCAGCGAGTGAAGGTCGTCGGAGCGAGCGCTCCGCAGGCGCTGTGCTCGCCACAATCTTTGGCCGTGCTGGGACCCGATGCTTTCGGATTGCCCGGACCCTATCGCTCGATCGCAGAGCTCAACGGATGGTAGTGATGTTTACATCGACCCATGGTTAGCGCCGTCAACGAACCCAAGACCACCGAGCACTTCGCCAACGCGCCGGTGCCGGAGAGCGAAACCGTCGGCGGCTGGCGAGTCGCGCTCATCTTGATCGGGTTCGCGATCTCACTGCCGAGCTTTCTCAGCAGTGCACAGATCTCGGCGGCGCTGGGCATGCGCGATGCGGTGTTCGTGGGATTCGTCGCCGGACTGATCCTGTGCGCGATGGGATGCCTCACCTCCCTGGTCAGCGTTCGCACGCGGCTCACCACTTATCTGCTCGTACAACGATCGTTCGGCATCCGGGGCGCCGCGCTGGTGAACATCGCGATCGCCTTCGTGCACTTCGGCTGGTTCGGCGTGAACGCGGCGTTCTTCGGTGACGCGATGGTGGCCGGCACGCAGGAAGTGCTGGGCGTCTCGGGCCCGTTCGCGGCCTTCGTAATCGTCGGCGGTCTGCTCATGGCGATCACGACGATCTATGGCTTCCGTGCGCTGGACCGATTGGCGTTGTTTGCTGTGCCCATCCTTGCACTGATCTTGGGCGCGGTGGTGGTCATGGCGGTGCGTCGCTACGGCGTCGTGTCCGCGCCCGATCCGACACCGCCGGAGCCGATGACCTTTGGTATCGCGCTGTCTGCATTGATCGGCGGCAACATGCTGACGGTCGCGGCGATGCCCGATCTCACGCGCTACATCCGTTCGGCTCGCGAATCCATCCTGGGCATGGTGCTGTCATTTCCTGTGGCGACACCGCTGCTCACATTGGCCGCCGCCATCCCGGTGCTGGCGACCAGCGAGATCGACATCATGAAGCTGATCATCGGCTTCGGCCTCGGCGTACCGGCGCTGCTGGTGCTGATTCTTTCCACCTGGACCATCAATTCCGCGAATCTCTATTCGGCCAGTCTTAGTCTCACCGCGACATTCCCTAAAGTTCCGCAGTGGAAGTTCACGATCGTCGCAGGCCTGCTGGGCTCGCTGATCGCGGTCGCCGGCATTCTCGATGCGTTCGTGTCGTTCCTGTTGTTGCTCGGCGCCATCATTCCGCCGATCGCAGCCATCTACGTCATCGACGCCTTCCGTTCCCGTAGTTCGCCAGGGCCGGTGAACTGGCCCGCCATCGTGACCTGGGCGGTGTCGGCTGGCATCGCGTTGCTGGCCAATTCCGGCTACTTCACGTTGACCACCGTGCCCGCCCTCGATGCAACGCTCGCCGCGTCATTGATTTACGGCATTTGGTCGCGGGTAGGCCGCAACGCGCGGTGGGTAGTGGACTAGCCACCGTCGGCTTCGACGCCCTACCTTCCATCGCAACGCTGGCGATATTTCCAAAGATCAGCATGGGGAGTGAAGGATGAACAAGATTTCTACGGCCGTTGCCTGCGCGCTGGCGCTCGCTTCGGCACAGCGAGCACAGGCCGCCGAGAGCGAAACGCTCGAGGAAGTGACAGTCCTCGCGGATCGCGCCGGTGCCGCGACCAAAACAGACACACTGATCGTCGAGATTCCACAATCCATCAGTGTCGTCACCGCCGAGCAAATCATGGAGCGCGGCGCGACCAGCTATCAGGAAGTGTTTCGTTATTCCGCCGGCGTGGCCACCGAGCTTTCCGGCGGCGACACACGGTCGGATTACTTCGCGGCTCGCGGCTTCGCCCTGAAACAATATCTGGACGGGCTGAACAAAACGCCGAAGGGTTTGTACGGCTCGACCACCGAAGTGTTCACTCTCGAGCGAGCGGAAGTGCTGCGCGGCCCATCGGCCGTGTTGTACGGCGCCGGCAGCTCGGGCGGCTTGTTGAACGCAGTCAGCAAACGACCGCAGTTCACCGCGGGCGGCGAGATCGGCCTGCAGCTCGGCAACCGGGATCGCAAACAATTGCAGGTGGATTTCACGGGGCCGCTGGGCGACGACTTCGCCGCACGTTTCGTCGGCGTCGTGCGCGACGGCGATCTGATGTGGGAAGGGCAGGCGAATGACAAGTACGTCGCGATGCCGTCCTTCACCTGGAAGCCAGGCGAGAATACCGACGTGACGCTGATCGGCTTGTATCAGAAGGAAGATATGGGCACGCAGACCTATCTGCCCATGTCCAAGACCCTGCAGGCCAACGCCAGCAATCCGAAAATTCCCATCGACTTCTTCGTCGGCGAGCCGGACTTCAATCACATGAAGACCGACCAGTACGCCGTCACGTTGCTGGTGAACCATCGCTTCAACGATCTGGTCGCGGTGTCGAGCAGCACGCGTTACCTGGATCAGAAGGTGGACTACGGCGAGGTGTATCCGACCTTCAACTACGGCGTCGATACGTTCATCGATCCGCAGCGCACGACATTGACCCGCGCGTTCTATCTGCTCGATGACTCGTACACCATCGTCAATTCCGACAATCACGCCCAGTTCGATTTCGAGACCGGCCCGCTGAGTCACAAAATCCTGGTCGGCATCGACTACACCTTGTTCGAGCAGGATCGTCGCGAAGGCTATTCCTGCGTCTTCTACTATCCGGGCTGCTTCCAGCAGATGACCATCCCGCTGAACGTCTACAACCCGGTGTACGGGCAGTCGTTCAACTACGGCTACAGCAACGCGTTCGACAGCCGCAGCACGCAGCTGGGCGTGTATCTGCAGGATCAAATGAAAGTGGGCGACCGCGTTTCATTCGTGCTCGGCGTGCGCCGTGACCGCGCCACGTCCGAGGCGACCCTCAGTCCGAAGGACACGATCGACGCGACCACGTTCAAGGTCGGTGTGATCGCCGAAGTGTTCAAAGGCTTCTCGCCGTTCGCGAGCTACTCCGAATCGTTCTCGCCGATCTTCGGCGGCGACTTCTACGGCAACCCCTACAAGCCGCAGGAAGGCGAGCAGTACGAAGTCGGTATCAAGTGGCAGCCGCTGCGGAACAGCCTGATCACCGCGACCTACTTCGACATCGAGGACAGCAACTTCCTGACCAGCGATCCGACCAACCTGCAGAACTTCGTCCAGAGCGGCGTGATCGGTTCCAAGGGTGTCGAGCTGGAAGCGGAAGTCAGCTTCGACATGGGCCTGCGTGTCAACGCCAGCTGGAGCTACACCAACGCCGAAGTGCTCAAAGGCACGTCGTCGCATCCCGCCGGCGATCGCATCGAAGATCTGCCCAACCATCTGGCGTCGCTGTGGCTGAGTCAGATGCTGTACGTCAACAACGACCTCACGATGCGCTTCGGTGCGGGCGTGCGTCGCGTGGGCGACAAGCTGGATTACTACCAGATCCAGAAGACGCCGGCGGTCACGCTGGTGGATGCGAGTGCCGAGGCCACTTACAAAGATTGGAGCCTGTCGCTCAACGTGAACAACGTGTCCGACAAGGAGTACTACGCCACCTGCGCCGCGTGGGCCGTGCCGTTCGAAGGCATGTGCACGCCGGGACAGACGCGCAGCATCCTCGGCACTGTGAGCAAGAAGTTCTAAGCAGGTGTGAACGCTTGATGAAAGTGCAAGTAACGCGGGTTCTGGTATTGGCGATTGCGGCTGTGGCGGCGGCGTGCTCGAAACACGAGCCGCCTGCCGCAAGCAGCGCCGCTGCGGATATCGTCCTCAAGAACGGTCATATCTATACCGTCGATCCCGCGTCACCGAGCGCGACCTGGATCGCTGTCAGTGGCGGGAAGATCGCCGCGCTCGGTAGCGGTGAAGCCACGAGCGCACTCATCGGGCCGAACACTCGCGTGGTCGATCTGCAAGGCCGGCTGGTGCTGCCGGCCTTTCACGATGCGCACACGCATCCGGTGTGGGGCGGTCTGAGTCACGCTGGCTGCAATCTCTACGACGGCAACTCGCCCGAGGATTATCAGAAGATCCTCGCGAAGTGCGCGGCCGACGAGCCGGGCGACGGCTGGATCTACGGCTCGGGTTGGAAAGATGGTTTGTTTCCTCCCGACGGCGTGCCGGACAAGAAGGTGCTGGACGCGGTCGTGTCGAATCGACCGGTGGCCTTCACGAACGTCGGCGGCCACGGCATTTGGGTGAACTCCAAAGCCCTCGAAGTCGCGGGCATCACGCGGGATACCAAAGATCCGCCGAACGGGCGCATCGATCGGGACAAGAAAGGCGAGCCCATCGGCTCGTTTCAGGAAGCGGCGGTGGAGTTGATCGTCAGCAAACTCCCGCCGCCCTCGGATAAAGCTCGCGAGCAGGCACTCGGCTATGCGCGAGATTACTTCAACAGCAACGGCATCGTCGGTTGGCATGACGCGCTCGTGCCGATTTCCGGCGACGAGCCGGGCCAGGCGATTCCGCCGGGCGTTCCGCAGACCTATGCCGAGATGGCCAAGAACGGCACCTTGAAGGGCCATGTTCGTTTGGCGCTCGCGTGGGACAAGAAGCGCGGCGTCGAACAGATTCCAGATTTGATCGCGGCCGCGGAGAAGCTTGCAGCGGCCGGTGTGCCTGCGAGATCGGTGAAGTTTCTGTTGGACGGCGTCCCGGCACAGCGAACGGCGGCACTCATCGAGCCGTACTCCGACATGCCGGGATTCAAAGGCGATCTGCACATCGATCCCGCAGTGTTGAAAGACGCAGTCACTCAACTCGATGCCGCGGACTTCCAGATTCATATCCATGCGATCGGCGATCAGGCGGTGCGAACTTCGTTGGACGCATTCACTGCAGCTCGCGAAAAAAACGGGGCAAAGGATCATCGTCACCTGCTGTCGCATGTGAATTTGATTGCCAAGGACGATCTGCCGCGCTTCAAGGATCTCGGTGTCGTCGTTGTCTTCCAGCCGCTGTGGGCCTGCATGGATGACTACATGGTCCTGGTGCGCGATCGCGTCGGGCCGGCTCGTATGGAACATATGTATCCGGTCATGAGCCTGCTGAAGGCCGGAGGAAAGGTCGCGTATGGATCGGACTGGCCGGTCGCGTCCGCCAATCCTTTGGAAGGCATCGAAGTCGCACTGACGCGGCTTGCTCCCGGCTCGACGGGTGGCGAGCTGTTGGCGCCCGACGAGCGCGTCACGCTCGAGCAAGCCATCGAGAGCTACACGATCGATTCGGCGTACGCCATGCATCTGGAGGATCGCAGCGGCTCGCTCGTGGCGGGCAAGAGCGCCGACCTGGTCGTGCTCGATCAGGATCTGTTCAAAATTCCGGCGAACCAGATCGCCAAAACCAAAGTGTTGTTGACGATGTTTGCTGGCGAAGCGGTGTATGGCGATCTGGATGTAGGGTCCGCGCCCGTCGCGAAAACGGCTTCGGTCGTGCTTGGCCGGACAGCTCATCGGGATTGACGCCATGAGTAGCACGGACAAGTGGGTCGAGTATCCGAAGCTCTTCATCGGTGGCGCGTGGGTTGAACCTGAAGACGGCGGCATGCTCGAGAGCATCGATCCGTCGACCGGCAGACCGTGGGCTCTCGTTGCGTATGGTGGCGCGAAGGACATCGACAAAGCAGTGGCCGCCGCGCGCAAAGCATTCGGGCCGTGGAGCCGGATGCCGGGGCATGAGCGTGCTGCGCTGATGCGTCGATTCGCCGATTTATACCGCGAGCGAGCGCCCGAACTGGCGGTGCTTGAGACTCGCGATAACGGACGTGCGCTCCGGGAATCGCGAGTGGATATTGGCGGTCACGCTACTGCGTATCACTGGTACGCATCGATGGCCGACAAGAACGCCGGCCGAACCATTCCGATCGACGACAGCGTGCACGCATTCACGACACGCGTGCCGGTCGGTGTCGTCGGTGCGATCACGCCTTGGAATGTGCCGATGATGGCGGCGATGTGGAAGCTCGGTCCGGCGCTGGCCGCGGGCTGCACCGTCGTATTGAAGCCCGCCGAGCAAACACCTGTGACTTCATTGGAGCTGGGCAAGCTGTTCGAGCAGGCTGGCTTTCCGCCGGGCGTCGTGAACATTGTGCCGGGCTACGGCAAAGGCGGCGCAGGCGAACGTCTCGTTCAACATCCCGATGTGAACAAGATTGCGTTCACCGGCGAAGGCACGACGGCTCAATCCATCCTGCGCGCCGGTGCGGATACGCTCAAACGTTTCACGTTCGAGCTCGGTGGCAAGGCGCCGCACATCATCTTCGCTGACGCCGACATCGAGCAGGCGCTGAACGCAGCGACTGGATCGGCCTGGGCGCTGTGCGGCCAAAGCTGCGCGTTGGGTTCGCGCGTTCTGGTCGAGCGACCCGTCTACGATCAGGTCGTTGCTGAATTCTCACGCCGCGCGAAGAAGGTGCGTGTCGGCATGCCGTTGCTGGAAAGCACGCACATGGGACCGCAGGCGCATTCCGAGCAGCTCACGAAGACGCTTTCATACATCGACATCGGTCGCAATGAAGGTGCCGAGCTGGTGGCCGGCGGACGCCGCTTGAGCGAAGGCGAGCTCGCCCGCGGATATTTCATCGAGCCGACGGTCTTCGCCAATGTTCGCAACGATATGCGTATCGCTCGCGAAGAAATCTTCGGTCCGGTCGCGGCGCTGATTCCATTCGATGGCGAGGACGAAGCCATCGCGATGGCCAATGACAGTTCCTATGGACTCGCGGCCGGGCTGTGGACGCGCGATGTCGGCCGATCGCTGCGCGTTTCATCGCGCATCGAAGCGGGCATCGTGTGGGTCAACACCTATCGGTTCATTCGCTGGTCCACACCGTACGGCGGCTTCAAGGCCAGCGGCTGGGGCCGCGAGAACGGACTCGAAGGATTCGATGCGTATCTGGAAACACGCACGACCGTCATCAGCACCGCCGGCCGCTTTCCGGATGCCTACGCTCAATAGAGCTCGATTGGTTTAGGGGGATTCATGCGCCTTGCAGGCAAACTCGCCGTCATCACCGCGGCTGCATCGGGAATGGGACGCGCGGGCGTCGAGCTGTTTTTGCGGGAAGGCGCCAAGGTCGCGGCTGTCGATATCAATGCTGGCGCGCTCGCGGATCTCGCCGGTTTGATGAAGCAGCAAGGTCACACCATCGAAACCGTGCAGGCCGATCTGTCTCGCACCGAAGATGCTCGCCGCTCGATCAATGAGGCTGCCGCGAAGCTCGGCGGTATCGATGTGTTGTGGGCACATGCTGGCATTCCCGGGCCTGCGAGCGTCGAAGGGTTGGATCTCGTCGAATACGATCGGGCGATCACGTTGAATGTGACTTCCGCGGTGCTCGGTGCGGGTGAAGTCATCGGGCACATGCGTAAGCGCGGTGGTGGCTCGCTGATCTTTACTGCGTCCGTTTCTGGCCTGGTCGGTTCGATGTTCAGTCCCATCTACTCGGCGGCCAAGTTCGCCGTCGTCGGCTTGACCAAATCATTGGCGCTGCGTTTCGCGGCCGACAACGTGCGCGTCAACGTCGTGTGCCCGGGGCTTGCGGATACGCCGATGAAAAGCGGCTTCACCGGTCGCTCCGGCGATCCCGCCGAGGCCGCTGCAAATCAGGCGCGATTGCTGACTAACGTGCCGATGGGGCGGCTGTGCAAGGCAGAGGAAGTGGCGCATGCCGCGCTGTGGCTCGCGTCGGACGATGCGTCGTTTGTGACTGGCGTGGCGCTGCCCATCGACGGGGGATTCACGGCGCGCTGATGAATGGATAGGGCAGCGACAGGGGGACTGACGCGTTGCTCGGAATTAGCAAACAAACCAAACGGGTGCTCGTCCATCGAGTGCTGGATGCGACCGCGCACGATAGGCGAATGGCACCACGGCCGCTCGCCCACGCTTCCGGGCAGAGTAGGCGAGCGGCCCCACGGCCGGACACTCATCGGCGGCCGCGCTTGGCGGGACGGGTTACGTCAGCGCTAGTTGCCCAGCTCGCGGGTGTATTGGCTGCGGCGTTCTTCTCATCGGCGCACGCGGCGGAGCCGCTAAAGGTCGGCGTGCTAGCGCCTATCACTGGCGCGACGGCTGCGGACGGTGCGCGCTTGCTCAAAGCGCATCAGCTCGCGGTGAACGAGATTAACTCTGCAGGCGGCATCGCGGGCCTGGGCGGCGCGAAAGTCGAGCTGCTGATCGCCGACACTCAATCGAAGCCCGAAGTCGGTCGACACGCCGCCGAACGTTTGATCGCTCGCGATGAAGTCAGCGCGCTGCTCGGCGCTTGGGCGTCAGCAGTGACGATGCCTTCGATGCAAGTGGCCGAGCGCTATCGCACGCCGTTCATCGTAACGAGCGCCGTCACCGATTCGATCACCGAGCGCAATCTGCAGTTCGTGTTCCGGGTCTCGCCGAAAGGCAGTTGGGCCGCGCGCGACGTCGGCAGCTTCATCAACTATTTGCGCGGTAAAGGCGTGACCATCGACAAGGTTGCGCTCGCGTACGAGGACGGGCCATTCGGTCAGGCGGTCTCGAAAGGTTACAAGAAGGGCTTGCCTGCCCAGGGCATCCATATCGTCGGCGAGGAAACCTTCCGTACCGGCTCGCCCGATATGTCCACTCAGGCTGCCAAACTGAAAGCCACCGGTGCGGACCTCCTGCTGATCGTTTGTTACGTCGACGATGAGGTCGTGCTGCTTCGAGCGCTCGCGGCTCAGCGATACAAACCGATGGTGCTCGGTTACGGCGGCGGACACGTGCATCCGACCTTGTTGCAGCTCGGGCCGATGGTCGACGGTGCGTTCGGTATCGTCGAATGGATGCCCGACCTGAAGAAGACGGCCACCGAGCAGTTCGCGAAAGCATACAAGGCTGCATACGGCGAAATGCCTTTGAGCAACGCCGCGCAAGCCTACGCCGCGACCTGGGCCATCGCGCTTGCGGCCGACGCCGCGCGAAGCCGCGATCCCGTCAAGCTCCGTGATTCTTTACGAACCCTGCGTCTCGATAAAGGCCCGGCATCTCTGTTGCCCAACGAGGCCTTGGATTTCGATGCGGCCGGCCAGAACAACGTCGGCAACGTGATCTCGCAAGTCATCGACGGGCGGTTCGTCACCATCTGGCCGGAAGCAGTCGCCGGCCAGTCGCTCAGGTTGGCGCACTGATGACGTTCGATATCTTCCTGCAAGCCATCGTCAGCGGACTCGCGAACGCGGCGATGTATGCGCTGATCGCGGTGGGGCTGACGCTGGTATTCGGCGTAATGCGCATCATCAACTTCGCGCACGGCGAGTTTTTGATGATTGCGATGTACGCCGGCTACTTTGCATGGTCGCTACTGGGCATCGATCCAATCGTCGCAATCGTGCTGGTGACGCCGGTGCTGATGCTCCTGGGCACGCTGTTGTACAGCGGAGTCATGCGCTTCGCTCTGCGGGTGCCGGAGATCAATCAGATGGCAGTGACGCTCGGGCTGTCGTTGCTACTTCAGCATCTGGCACTAGTCGCGTTCACGGGCGACAACATGCTCGTGACCCAGTCACGTGCCGTCGCCGGCGTGGAGCTTGGGCCGGTGGTTGTGCAGGTCAATCAGCTGATCGCCTGCGGGATCTCGATGGCGCTGCTCGGCGCGCTGTACCTGGTTCTGCAACGTACCGACTTCGGTTTGATCATGCGGGCGGTCGCGCAGTCACGCGATGGCGCGGCGTTGTCGGGCATCGACGTGACGGGCGTTTATAAGTGGGCTATGGCGGTGGGCATCGGCACGCTCGGCGTGGCGGGGCCGCTGCTCGTGTCCATTCTGTACGTGAACCCGCATGTCGGGGCGCTGTTTACGCTCAAGGCGTTCGTCATTGTCATCCTCGGCGGACTGGGAAATTTCACCGGCGCGCTGCTCGGTGCGTTGATCGTCGGCCTGGCCGAGAGCATCGCGGGCGCGTGGTTCTCTGCTTCGATCGCGGCTGCTGTGCCGTTCGTGATCCTGATCTTGATTCTGCTGACGCGGCCGGAGGGGCTGATGAATCGGAGCCGCCGCGCATGAGCAGCTTTCGTACGGTGACGATGGTCGCTGCCGTGCTGCTGGCCGCCTTCGTGGCGGTGAGCGGCAATCGTTACTACATGGATATTTTCATCTTCACGTGTTTCTACGGGACGCTCGCCGTCTGCTGGAACATGATGGCGGGGCTGACGGGTCTCATGTCGCTCGGGCATGCGCTGTTCGTGGGGATCGGCGCGTATAGCGTCGCGTGGGGCATGTCTGTTCATGGATGGTCGCCGGTTGTGACGTGGCCGTTGGGCGTGGGCCTCGCCGTGGCCGCTGCGTTCGTCATCGGAATGCTGTGCTTTCGTTATGGGCTGCGCGGCTACTTCTTCGCCATCGCGACGTTGGCGTTTGGTGAGGTGGCGTTCTTCACGGTCTCGGCGACAGAAACCTTGGGCCGCTCGGATGGCATGATCATGCCGATCTCCTCGGCGGATATTCCGGGGCAGTTGCAGTTCTTCGAGAAGTGGCCGTACGCACTGATCATCATGACGATTCTGATCGGCACCATCGGCATCGGCGAGGCGCTGATGAAATCGCGCACTGGCTACTACTGGCGAGCGCTGCGCGACAACGAGCAGGCGGCGGAAGCGTTGGGTGTGAATGCTCGCGCCTTCAAGTTGCGATGTTTCATGCTCAGTGCCGGAATTTCCGCGCTCTGCGGCGCGTTCTACGCAAACTACGTCGCCTTCGTCGACCCGCGCTCGGTCCTTGGTGTCGAGCTGTCGATTCAGATGCTCGTGTATTCGATCGTTGGCGGCATGTCGTTGCTGTGGGGACCGCTGGTCGGCGCGGCCGTGCTCGTGCCTTTCAGCATTCTGCTGCGTGATTACAGCGCGATGCCGGGTGGCGATATCGTCGTTTATGCAGTGCTGCTCGCCGTGCTCGCGCTGCTGTTGCCGCAGGGAATCGCGGGCTGGTTCGTTGGGAAGTGGCGTCGGACCGCGGACGTGGTCTCATGACACCGCTGCTCGAAGTCCAGAGTGTGAGCAAGTCATTCGGCGGCTTGCACGCGCTCAGCGACGTTAGCTTCGAGGTCGCGGCGGGCGAAATATTCGCTGTCATCGGACCGAACGGTGCGGGAAAGACGACGCTGTTCAATTGCCTCGCCGGCGCGGCGGCGCCTACCGCTGGGGCGATTCGTCTTGGAGGGGAGCGCCTCGACGGTCGACCGCCGCATGAGATTTGTCGTCGAGGTCTCGCGAGGACGTTTCAGCTGGTCAAACCGTTTCGCGGCATGACGGTGTTGGAGAATGTGAAAGTCGCTGCCTTCTCTCGGCATCCGTCTGCGAAGCAGGCAACTGCCGCGGCACAAGCTGTGCTCGATCGCGTCGGCATGGCGGACCTCGCAGAGGTCGATGCCGAAACGCTGAACGATGCCCAGCTGCGCCAGCTCGAGATCGCGCGAGCGCTGGCAACGCGGCCGCAGTTATTGCTCCTCGATGAAATGTTGGCGGGATTGACCGCGACCGAGTCGGCGGCGATGTGCGAGCGGATTCAACAGTTGCCCCGCGAAGGCATCGCGGTGATCGTCGTCGAACATTCGATTCCAGTGGTCACCAGTCTTTGTTCGCGAGCCGTCGTGTTGTGCTTTGGCAAAGTGCTCACGCGAGGCGCGACCCGCGATGTGATTGCCGACCCGCGCGTGCAAGAAGCGTATCTGGGTAACGCACACACATGAGCGCGCTTCGGCTAAAGGATGTTTGCACGGGCTACGGCCACATCAATGTGGTTCGAGGGATTGATCTGGATATCGGGTCGGGCCAGCGAGTGGCGCTCGTCGGATCGAATGGTGCGGGTAAGAGCACGATCGTACGCGCGATCAACGGATTGCTCCCGTTGCGCGACGGCCGCGTCGAATGGGACGGCGCTTCCATTGGTTCCTTGGGCGCATCTCAGCGCACGCGAGCGGGCATTGCGACGGTACCGGAAGGTCGACTGCTGTTTCCTGAATGCACCGTGCTCGAGAATCTGATCGCTGCCGCGACGTTCGGCGATGCCAAGGTGCATCGAGCGCAAAGTCTGGAGACCGTGTTCGAGTTGTTTCCTCGGCTGCGCGAGCGCGCCAAACAAATGACCGGCACGTTGTCCGGCGGTGAGCAACAGATGGTCGCCATCGGACGCGCGCTGATGACTCGACCGAAGCTCTTGATCCTCGACGAACCCTCGATCGGTCTCGCACCGAAGGTGGTTGGTGAAATCTTCGATGTCCTCGGGCGCCTGGCGAAGAGCGGGTTCAGTTTGCTGCTGGTCGAACAGAATGTGCAGCTGAGCCTGCGCTCGACCGACTATGCGTATGTGCTACGCCAGGGACAGATCGTGTTCTCCGGCGAGAGTGGCGCGCTGTTGGATCATCCAGAGGTCAGGCGCGCGTATCTCGGCGATTGAGCGCGCTACGTCGCTTGGCTATTTGCTGTTTCCATCTGCGCGAGGTACGACGCAGGATCCAGCACGAAATGCGCCGCCTTCGACTCCGCGGCGGCACGTAACAGCTGATCCACGTCCAAGGGCAGGACGCTGCTTGTTTCAACGACCACGATGGCGAGGCGCAGCTCCTGTGCCATGTGAATCACCTGCTGCACGAGAGTCATGTTCGGTTGGCGCAGGTCGAAGTACGCCACTACCGAGCTCACCTTGCCTTTACGACGCGACAACTGGATGCCGTCGGTCTGCTCGCTGCCCCAGGCGATGAGATCCGAATGCCAGGACTTCCGCTGGCTCAGCGCGCTGCCCAGAATTTGTTCGAGGTTCGGGTGCCGATAAGACCCCCACGCCGCCGCGGCGTCGAAGCCCCGCTCGTCGAACAACGAATGCACATCGCCGCCGGCATCGATCCAGTCCTGCGGCACGAATGCTATTGAGAATTGCCAAACAGCCACGGCGCGTGCTCAGTCAGCTAAAATAAATGGATGATTCATCGCATCGACGTTGGGTCAACGGAGCAAACAAATGTCGCCAGGAAAGATTGTCGCTACGTTGTTCGGCATCGTTGTCGTCATCCTCATTATGTTGAAGCCAGAAGGCGGTATGTTGCTGTCGGCGCAAACCGATGGTGTCGTGACTGTCTCGAAGGACGATCCTCATATGCTGGCCGCGCACCAGAAGGCACGGGATAGCCTCGACCGGTTTCTCGAGCTTGCCGCCGCTCCGCCGCCAAATACCGCTGGCTTCGCGGTCAAGGTGGGGATTTCGGACGGCGACGAGAAAGAGTACTTCTGGATAACGCCGTTCTCGCGCAATGGCAATTCATTCTCCGGTCAGGTCAACAATACGCCGCGGTTGGTCTCGACGGTCGCCGAAGGTCAGGAGATACACTTCGACCGCGCCGACGTGGTCGATTGGACGTACGAGAACACGGTGGATCACCAGAGTTTTGGCAACTTCACGGCCTGCGCTTTGCTGGTCCGTGCCAGCAAGGAGGAAGCCGCGGCGGTCAAGGCGGAGTACGGGCTCGATTGCGACACGTGAGTCAGCGCGAACATCACTTCTTGCACTGACTCGGGTCTTTGCTCGCCTGCTTCAAATAAGCGATCACATCCTTCCGATCCGCTTCCTGGCTGAATCCGGGGAAGCCCATGATCGTGCCGGGCAGGGCGAGGTACGGCGCAGCGAGGAATTCATCCAGGGTTTTCTCATCCCAGACCAGGCCCGAGGAGCGCATGGCTTCGGAATAAGGGAAGCCGGGCACGGTGCCGGCCTTGCGACCGAACAGGCCACAGTGCATCGGTGCGTTCTCGGTGCTGGCGGAGAGGGAATGACAGGCGGCGCACTCCTTGGTGTACAGCTCGCGACCGCGGGTCGCGTCGCCGCCCTTGGAGCCGCAGGCCGTCACGGCCAGCGACAGCGCCCCCACCAGGATCCAAGACCCATTCAACTTTGGCGAATACATTCAGGCACCTCCCCGAGGGCGGCGGAGTATATCCAACCTGGGCAAGTTGTCCCCGGGCCGGCGACGGGGCGGGCGTTTGCGCCTTCGATGGTCCATAATGCGCCGTTTCGGCCACCTGACTTTCGGGCCTTGTCATGCAAATTACTCAAGACGCTGTCGCACTGATCCACTACACGCTGACCGACGATGAAGGCAAAACCATCGACAGCTCGGCCGGCGGCGAGCCGCTCGCCTACATTCATGGCAACGGCAATCTGATCCCGGGCCTGGAGCGCGAGCTGGAAGGCAAGGGCGAGGGCGACAAGCTGGACGTGAAAATCACGCCGGCCGACGGCTACGGCGAATTCGACAAAGCGCTGATTCAGCAGGTGCCGCGCCGGGCGCTCAAGGGTGTAGGCAATATTCACGTCGGCATGCAGTTGCATGCTCAATCGGAGCACGGTGTGCGCGCCGTGACGGTCACCCACATTCAGGGCGACATGGTGACGCTCGACGGCAACCATCCGCTGGCCGGCAAGAATCTTAACTTCAAGGTGGAGATCGTCGGCGTTCGTGCCGCGACCGAAGAAGAACTGGCCCACGGCCACGTGCATGGCCCCGGCGGTCATCACCACTGATCGCGACCTGGAGGCTGTGCGACAGCACGGCTGAGGAAATCCCGCGGGAGACCGGAACGTACGCACTATCGACGTGCGTACGCCGCAGATCCCTGCACTCGTTACGCGCGGCTTTCCGACATTTCCTGGTCATATCCGCACCGTAGAATGACGCCGCCTCGGTGGCACACTCCATGCTTGCTCAAGGAGTGCTCACTCACGGTTCGAGGAAATGTCGATGGAAATCACCCCTGATTCCTCACCCGGCAAGCGCGCTCGCGCCAAGTCCAAGGTCGTCTCCAAAGATCCCGTCGAAGCGAAACCGGCCGCGGCAAAAAAACCGCGTGCTCCTCGCAAATCACCGACAGCCAAAACCGCGCAGGCGGAGATGGCGATCGTCGCGGCCACACTCGAGCCGATGCCCGAAGATGTAGGCAGCATGATTGCTACCGCTGCCTACTATCTGGCGGCGGCTCGGAATTTCTCGCCCGGCCATGAGCTGGACGACTGGCTGGAAGCTGAGCGCGTCGTGCACGCCAAGCTGTACGGCTGACGTCTGCACGCATTTCATCGCGCGTGTCTTTGGGAGTAGGCTGGTCCTCCTATAAGAAGGAGGGCTGCAATGCTGCGTGTAAGTTACCTGCTTGCCTTCAAGAACAAGTCGGTCTGGACCATCGGTCCCGAAGAGCCTGTGCTCGAAGCCATTCAGCTGATGGCCGACAAGCACATCGGCGCGCTGCCGGTCATGCGCGACCAGGAGCTGGTCGGCATCGTCTCGGAGCGCGATTACGCCCGGAAAGTGATTCTGCTGGGCCGCTCCAGCTCGGATACGCCGGTCTGGCAGATCATGAGCTCGCCAGTGACCACGGTGACCGCCGATGAGGGCGTGCATCGCTGCATGGAACTGATGACGGAGCTGCGCATCCGCCACCTGCCGGTCATGGAAAAGAACCGGCTGGTGGGGATGGTCTCGATCGGCGACTGCGTGAAGGCCGTGATTGAAGAGCAACAGCAGACCATCACCCAGCTGGAACGTTATATCGCTGGGTGACCCAGAACCCACCCCCTGGCCCCCTCCCGTAACCGGGAGGGGGAACAAGGAATGTTTGTTTTCTCCTGCTCAGCCCTGGGCGGTCGCGACGGGCATCGCGTCGTCCAGCAGGCCGC
This sequence comes from Steroidobacter flavus, assembly GCF_042651805.1. Lineage (NCBI taxonomy): Bacteria > Pseudomonadati > Pseudomonadota > Gammaproteobacteria > Steroidobacterales > Steroidobacteraceae > Steroidobacter > Steroidobacter flavus. Next base: position 2,100,844 of record NZ_JBHSDU010000003.1, read on the forward strand.
GCTGCAGGGCGCGGTTCACGGCGCTCAGCACAGCGAGCAGTGAGGCGGTCACGATGTTCTCGTGATAGCCGACACCGAACAGCGTGGCGCGTGCCGGTGTGGTGATCTCGACGAAGGCCATGGCCTTCGCGCCGCTGCCCGTGCCCACCGAATGTTCTTCATACGACAGCACGTCGAAGCGCAGACCCAGTGCGTCGACGATGGCGTCGATCGGGCCGTTGCCTTCGCCGTGAAGCAGGGCGCCCTGGCCGTTGCACTTCAGCTTCAGCGACAGCCGCTCGACTTCATGTTGATCTCGCAGGGAAGTCAGCTGGTGACCGCCATAAACATACGAGCCGTTGTCGCCGAGGAATTCCTGTTGGAACAGCGCCCAGATCTGCTCGGATGACAGTTCCTTGCCGGTCGCATCGGTGACCGCCTGCACGACCTGGCTGAACTCGATCTGCAAACGGCGCGGCATGGTGATGCCGTAGTCGCGCTCGAGCAGATAAGCGATGCCGCCCTTGCCCGACTGACTGTTGACTCGAATGACCGACTCGTAAGTGCGGCCCACGTCGCGCGGATCGATTGGAAGATAAGGAATCTCCCAAATGTCGCCTTCGCGGCGCGCGGCGAAGCCTTTCTTGATCGCATCTTGATGCGAACCCGAGAAGGCCGTGAACACCAGGTCGCCGACGTACGGATGACGCGGATGAATCGGCAGCTGATTGCAATGCTCGGCAATGCGCGCCGCTTCGTTGATGTTCGAGAAATCCAGGCCCGGATTCACGCCCTGCGTGTACATGTTCAACGCCAGCGTCACAACGTCGACGTTGCCCGTGCGCTCGCCGTTGCCGAACAACGTGCCTTCGACACGATCCGCGCCAGCCATCATCCCGAGCTCGGCGGCCGCGACACCGGTGCCGCGATCGTTATGAGGATGCAGCGACAGGATGATGCAATCGCGGTTCTTCACATTACGCAGGAACCATTCGATCTGGTCGGCATAGATATTCGGCGTCGCCATCTCCACCGTCGCGGGCAGATTGATGATGACCCGGCGCTCAGGCGTCGGTTGTAACACCGCATTCACGGCGTCGCAGATCTCAACGGCGAAATCCAATTCCGTGCCGGTGAAGCTTTCCGGGCTGTACTCGAAGCGCCAGTCGGTTTCCGGATGGCGCTCGGCGTGCTCGCGTACGCACTGTGCGGCCTTCACGGCGATATCGGTGATGCCGGCGCGATCCAGGCCGAACACTACGCGACGCTGCACCGTCGAGGTCGAGTTGTAGAAATGAACGATCGCGCGCCGGGCGCCTTTGAGGGCCTCGTACGTGCGAGCGATCAGCTCGGGGCGACACTGCACCAGCACCTGAATAGTCACATCGTCCGGAATCAAGTTCTGTTCGATGAGCTCGCGGACGAAGTCGAAGTCGGTCTGGGAGGCGGCCGGGAAGCCCACTTCAATTTCCTTGAAGCCGGTCTTCACCAGCAGATCGAACATGCGGCGCTTGCGGGCGCCGTCCATGGGCTCGATCAGGGCCTGGTTGCCATCGCGCAGGTCGACGCTGCACCACATGGGCGGCGCGCTGATGACCTTGCTCGGCCAGGTGCGGTCGGGCAGCGGGATGGGGGCGAATGAACGATATTTGCTAGCGGGTTCCTGCATCATGGTTCCGTTTCCTAGTACGCAGCTGGCATTGACCTTGTCAGCCGCTGTGAGCGATTCGAAGTACGGGACTTATTTTTTAGCGCCGATCCCGGATCTCATTTCAGAGGGGGAGGCGTTGGGGGTGTTATGTGCGTCTAGCGACGCAGGTGCAGGCGCGCACGCAGCAGCCCACTGCCGGGGGGCAGAGCAGACAATTGCTGGTTCGTACGCATGTGCATGAATCTAGCAGGCCACCTCCGCGAAACGCAAGGAGTTCCTGCGGCAATCCGTTACGGGGGTCACGTACAGTAGGGGAACTGCTCCCCGGGGCCTAGGGTTGATTGGATATGGTGCAACGGACCTTAGCCATGTATCTGCTGCTGGCGGCGGCCTTGGTCGCCCGCCCGGCGATAGCCCAGGAGGGGCCGTTCCAGATCGTCTGGGTCGTGATCGGCGAGGCCGCCAGCGGCTCCGACAAGGATCCGGCGCATGCCGGACGCCAGCTGTTCATGGCGTCCGACCTGGTCTCTAAGAGCCTGGCCAACGTCAAAGTGGAACAGGTCGATGTCGAGCCGGTGGTGAATGAGCTGGCGATCGGGCAGCGTCTGTGCGTGGCGAAGATGAATATCCGGGCCCTGGGCCCGGGCAAGCAGCCGATCGGCGGCGCGCCGCTGTCGATCTCGATACGACAGGATCACAAACAACGCCTGGGCCTGAGCCGGAGCAAACGAGATATTTGTTTGCAACCGAGCGAGGCGGGCGAATACCCGGTGCGCCTCACAAGTATGTTACCGGCGCGTGATGGCACGACGCGGGGCGCGCAAGTGTACTTACGGGTGAAACCGCGCGATCAAACCAACCATCCGTCGGCCGCCGACAATCTCTGACGCTCGTTAGAGACATTGCCCCTTCGGGCCAATCCCGAATTTCACGCGTTCTTCACGCGCGCAATCACTTTGTCGTCACGAGCCGGCGGCAAAGTCTCCACCATGAAAATCAGACACTCATTGCACGACTGCATTGCCGCGCCTTCGGTTGCTGAAGCTGCGCTCATGTCGCGCAACTGGGGCCGCTCTGGACAAGGTTTACAACTGTGGAGTACGACTCGTGAACATTCATACCAGGCTCGTTGGCGCTCTCGATGCCATTATTCTCTCTACCCTCGTGACCGTGATGGTCGCGATGATGCTCGCGTTGCTCGGCCCGCCGCCCAGCAGCGACTCGCATGAGTTGCTGAGCAAGCACGCAACGGTGACGATCGAGCAGATCGCGTAAGGGAAAGATCAGGACAGGGACAGAATCTGCAGCCAGTCGCGCCCGCGATCGCCGTAAACAAGGAAGTGCGGATTCAGCAGATCCGCTTTGGTGTTGTAACGCAGGCGCTCACCGTTTGTTTTGACCACCACGCCACCGGCGGCCTCGACGACTGCTTGCGCGGCCGCGGTATCCCATTCGCTGGTCGGACCGAAGCGCGGATAAAAATCCGCGCTGCCTTCGGCGACCAGGCAGAACTTCAGCGAGCTGCCGACGGCCACCAGCTCATACGGCGCCAGCTTCGGCAGATACTTGTCGAGCGTGTCGCCGCGATGTGAGCGGCTGCCGACGATTCGTAGTGGACTGTCGGCCGGCGCGCGAACCCGCAGCGGCTCCGGCGCCTGGCCATCGACTTGCTTGAAGGCGCCGACGCCCGTGGCGCCCGTGTATGTCGTGCTCGTGACAGGCACGTGCACGATGCCAAGCACCGGCACGTGATTTTCGATCAATGCGATGTTGACCGTGAACTCGCCGTTGCGGGACACGAATTCTTTTGTACCGTCGAGCGGGTCCACGAGCCAGTAACGCGTCCACTCGCGTCGCTGCTCGAAAGGAATATCGCTCGCTTCCTCGGACAGCACCGGCACGTCCGGTGTCAGTGTTCGCAATCCTTTGGAAATGATCTCGTGCGAGCGCAGATCCGCGACCGTCAGCGGCGACTGATCGGTCTTGTGCGTGACTTCGAACTGCTCGCTGTAGACGCTCAGGATCGCGTCGCCAGCCTGCTGGGCCAGCTTGACGACGTTCGCCAACAGTTCTGCTTGAGTCACGGCAATTCCTTACAAGCCGGACAACTCGTCCGCCGGATACAGCATACCGGCCTCACGCAGCTTGTTCATGATCTCCTCGGCCGCGGCTTCCGGAGAAGACAGTGCGGTGCGCAGATGAATCTCAGGATGCTCCGGCGCCTCGTACGGCGAATCGATGCCAGTGAAATTGCGCAGCTCGCCGCTGCGCGCCTTCTTGTACAGACCCTTCGGGTCGCGCTTCTCGGCTTCCTGCAGCGGCGTGTCGACGAACACTTCGAAGAATTCGCCCTGTTGCATCAGTTCGCGCGCCAGTCGGCGCTCGGAACGGAACGGCGAGATGAACGATACGAGCACGATCAAGCCCGCGTCCACCATGAGCTTGGAGACTTCGGCAACGCGACGGATGTTTTCGACGCGGTCCGCGTCCGTGAAGCCCAGATCCTTGTTCAGGCCATGACGCACGTTGTCGCCATCGAGCGTGTACGTGTGTCGACCGAGCGAGTGCAGACGTTTCTCGACCAGATTCGCGATCGTCGATTTGCCCGCGCCCGACAAGCCGGTGAACCAGAGCACGCAGGCCCGCTGTCCCTTCAGCCCCGCACGCGCGTATTTGTTCACATCGAGTGCCTGCCAATGGATGTTCTCGGCGCGCCGCAGAGCGAAGCTCAGCAGGCCGGCACCGACCGTGTCATTGGAGATCTTGTCGATCAGGATGAAACCGCCGGTCTCGCGATTGTCCGTATACGGATCGAAGGCGACGGCGCGGTCCAGGCTCAGATTGCACACGCCGATTTCGTTGAGCTCCAGCTGTTTCGCGGCCAGATGCTCCAGCGTGTTGACGTTCACCTTGTACTTCGGCGTCGTGATGCTGCCGGTGACGGTGCGCGAGCCGAGCTTGATCAGATAAGGACGGCCGGGAAGCATCGCTTCCTCGTGCATCCAGATGATGGTCGCTTGGAACTGATCGGCAACCGCCGGCGGCGAGGCGGCCGCGGCGATCACGTCGCCACGACTGATATCGACTTCGTCGGTCAACGTGAGCGTGATCGATTGTCCCGCGACGGCCTGCTCCAGATCGCCATCGTGAGTGACGATGCGGGCCACCTTGCTGGTGCGTCCCGACGGCAAGGCGCGAATCGTGTCGCCTTTGCGGATCACGCCGCTCGAGATCGTGCCGGCGAAACCGCGGAAGTCCTGGTTCGGACGATTCACCCACTGCACCGGCAGACGGAACGGCCGCTGCTGTAGGTCGTCGTCGATCTCGACGGTCTCGAGATATTCCATGAGCGTCGGACCTTGATACCAGCTCGTCGCTGAGCTGCGCTCGAGCATGTTATCGCCACGCAGCGCCGAGAGCGGCACGGGCGTGATATTCGTGAGACCGATCTGAGCCGCGAACTCGCGATACTCGGCGACGATCTTGTCGAAGGTCTGCTGCGAATAGCCGACCAGGTCCATCTTGTTGATGGCCAGCACCACATGTTTGATGCCGATCAATGACACGATGTAGCTGTGCCGGCGCGTTTGCGTCAGCACGCCCTTGCGAGCATCGATCAGAATCACCGCGACATCGGCTGTCGACGCGCCGGTGACCATGTTGCGCGTGTACTGCTCGTGGCCCGGTGTGTCGGCGACGATGAACTTGCGACGGTCCGTGGAAAAGAATCGATACGCGACGTCGATGGTGATGCCTTGCTCGCGCTCGGCGGCCAGGCCATCGACCAGCAATGCGAAATCCAGCTCGCCGCCCTGCGTGCCGACCTTCTTGGAATCGGCCTCCAGCGTAGTGAGCTGATCCTCGAAGATCATCTTGGATTCGTACAGCAAGCGACCGATCAGGGTCGACTTGCCGTCATCGACGCTGCCGCAGGTGATGAACCGCAGCAGGCTCTTGTGCTCGTGAGACTTCAGGTAGGCCTGAATGTCGGTGGCGATGAGATCTGATTTATGAGCCATGATTCAAATTACCGAAGCCGCGCTGGGCAGTTCTGACCAGTCAGTAGTCATTAGTCACCAGTCACTTCGGCCTAGAAATAACCTTCCTGCTTCTTCTTCTCCATCGACGCGGCGCTGTCGTGATCGATCACGCGGCCCTGCCGTTCCGAACTGGTCGTCAACAGCATTTCCTGGATGATCTCGGGCAGCGTGGCTGCCTCGCTCTCGATGGCACCGGTCAACGGATAACAGCCGAGCGTGCGGAACCGCACGGACTTCATTTCCGGTTTTTCGCCGGGGCGCAGGGGCATGCGGTCGTCATCGACCATGATCAGCGTGCCGTCGCGCCGGACGACCGGGCGCTTGGCGGAGAAATACAGCGGCACGATGGGAATGTTTTCCAGATAGATGTACTGCCAGATGTCCAGCTCGGTCCAGTTGGAGAGCGGGAACACACGCAGGCTCTCGCCCTTGTTCTTGCGCGCGTTGTACTGGTTCCACAACTCGGGGCGCTGACGCTTCGGGTCCCAGCGATGCTGAGCCGAGCGGAACGAGAACACCCGCTCCTTGGCGCGCGACTTTTCTTCGTCGCGACGGGCGCCGCCGAAGGCCGCATCGAAGCCGTACTTATCCAACGCCTGCTTCAGGCCCTGGGTCTTCATCACGTCGGTATGCACGGCTGAGCCGTGGGTGAACGGGCCGATGCCGCGATCCAGGCCGTCCTGGTTGATGTGAACCAGCAGCTGCAGCCCCAGGTCCTGGGTCAGCTTGTCCCGGAACGCGATCATGTCGCGGAACTTCCAGGTGGTGTCGACGTGGAGCAGCGGGAACGGCGGCTTGGCGGGATAAAACGCCTTCATCGCCAGATGCAGCATCACCGCGCTGTCTTTGCCGATGGAGTACAGCATCACCGGCCGCTCGCACTCGGCAACCACCTCTCGGAGGATGTGGATGGACTCGGCTTCGAGTCTTTGTAAATGGGTCAATCTGGTCATCGAAGAATTGTGCGTTAAGCGCCTTTGACTGCATATCGCAACTGGTACGGCGACGCTGCAATCTGGTTATAAGCAGGTCACCGTCAGCGGGCCGTCAGGACGGCGTCGCTAAAATTGCGGCCTTTTCAGATACATATGCTTACAATCTTTTAACACTACTTGGCCAGGGGCCGTGCTGAACTTCCATCCTGGCGCGGTAACTAACCAGCAGGCCAGCCCCTGGCCGGCCATTCGTATCGAAGGCTGGCCATCACGAAGAAGTCGTCCAGCATGCCCAGAACGCTCGCACAATCGTATTCGGCGTCGCCGTCGATAACGGCACGAAGCGCCGGCCTCTTCCGCTCGGTCGTGGCGGGGGCGGTCGTCGTGGCGCTCACCGGTTGTGCCGTGGGGCCGGATTATCGGCCGCCGCAGACAGTAACCCCCGACCAGTGGCACGAGTTGCCTGCGACCGGCGTGCGCGTCGAATCGCCGGATGCGCCGTCGCTGGCCGCCTGGTGGACCACGCTCAACGACCCGCAATTGAATGAATTGATTGAGCGTGCGCTCGCCGAGAACAAATCGGTGAAGCAGGCGTATGCCCGCGTCGTTCAGGCGCGTGCGCAACGGGCCATCTCGGGCGCCGGGTTCTGGCCGAATCTCAGTGGCTCGACCAGCGCCAGTCGCAGCGAGTCCGAGTCGAATCTCAATGAGCGCGGCGAGGCGGTCAGCACCGTCGGCGAAAGTTATAGCGCCGGCTTGTCGGCCAGTTGGGAATTGGATCTTTTCGGCGGACAGCGGCGCTCGTACGAAGCGGCCACTGCGCAGCTCGCCGCAACTGAAGCTGAGTTACGCGACGTGCTCGTGGTTCTGCTCGGCGACGTGGCGTTGAGCTACGTTGGTGTCCGAACTGCGCAATCGCGCCTCGATTTCGCCGAGCGCAATCTCGAATCACAGCGGGAGGCGCTGGATATCACACGCTGGCGGGCTGATGCCGGTTTGACGACCGTGCTCGATGTCGAGTCGGCCAACACCAGCTACCAACAGACGCGCTCGCAGATTCCGTTGCTGGAATCGAACCTGGTCCAGAACATGAATCGCCTGGCAGTGCTGACGGGCCAGACACCCGGCGCCCTGGAATCCGCGCTCCAGACGCGCAAACCGATTCCAGTGGCGCCCGTCGATATCGTCGCCGGTGTGCCTGCCGATGTACTGCGGCGTCGACCGGACATTCGCAGCGCCGAGCGTCAGCTGGCGGCACAAACCGCACAGGTCGGTGTCGCCACGGCCGCGCTCTATCCAAGCTTGTCGCTGACCGGCTCGATTTCCTGGCAATCGTTGACGGCCAGCGATCTGCTCGACGGCTCTCGCCTCGAGCGCAGCGGCGTGTCGTTGAGCCTGCCGCTGTTCAACGGCGGCGCCCTGAGACAGAACATCAAAGTCCAGAATGCGCTGGTCGATCAGGCGCTCGCTTCCTATGAGTCGGTGGTGCTGGCCGCGTACGAAGAGGTGGAGAACTCGCTGGATTCCTGGACCAGCGAGCAACGACGCCATGTCGCTTTGATCGAGGCAGTCGGCAGCGCGCGTCGCGCGGCCGAGTTGGCGCTGGTCCAATACAACTCCGGTCTGGTCGATTTCCAGACCGTGCTCACCGCCGATCGTCAGCTGCTCTCGTTAGAAGATTCGCTCGCGGTCAGCGACGGTGAGATGACTTCCAATCTGATTCGTTTGTACAAGGCGCTCGGCGGTGGCTGGTCGGTGTTCCCGACTGCGACCACTGGCAGCTGATGCCGCATCCTAAGGTTCCGCATGGACACTGAAACCACCAACTCCACCGACCTCTCGCGCACGTTGCGAGAAGGGCTCGAAAGCTCGCCGTGGCAGCGCTACCTGAAGTGGGCGGCGATCGTCATCGTGATCCTCGCGGCCGGCTATTTCACCTTCGGTCGCGGCGACAGCAAAGAGATCACCTACACGACGCAGGACGTCGTCAAAGGCGATCTGACCGTCACGGTCACGGCCACCGGCAATCTCGAACCGAGAAATCAGGTCGAGATCGGCAGCGAGCTGTCGGGCACGGTCTCGAAAGTGAATGTCGATGTGAATGACGAGGTCAAAGCGGGCCAGGTGCTCGCGGCCCTGGACACCACGCGCTTGAAAGCCCAGGTGTTACAACAGGAAAGCTCGCTCGCGTCGGCCGAGGCGCGAGTGTTGCAGGCGGATGCGGGCGCCAAAGAAGCTCGAGCGAACTTCGCACGCTTACAGAAGGTGCGCGAGTTGAGCGGCAACAAGCTGCCTTCGCAACAAGATATGGATGTAGCGGAAGCCGCGGTTGCACGCGCGGACGGTGAGCTGGCAGCGGCGAAGGCGGCGGTCGCTCAATCCCGTGCGAGTTTGGAAACGGTGCGCACCGATCTGGGCAAGACCGAGCTGCGCTCTCCTATTAATGGCGTGATTCTGGTCCGCTCGGTCGAGCCGGGTCAGACCGTGGCGGCTTCGTTGCAGGCGCCGGTGCTGTTCATCATGGCCGAAGATCTGAAGAAGATGGAGTTGCACGTGTCGGTGGACGAAGCCGACGTGGGCTCGGTTCAGGTCGGGCAGGAAGCGTCGTTCACGGTCGATGCTTATCCGAACCGTCGTTTCTCGGCGCACATCACGCAGGTTCACTTCGCGTCGAGCAATACCAAGGCGACGTCTTCTTCGAGCAGCTCCAGCCAGGCGAGCGCGACGTCGACCGGTGTTGTGACTTACGAGACCGTGCTCGAAGTCGATAACCCCGAGCTGCTGCTGCGTCCGGGCATGACGGCGACGGCTGAAATCGTTACGACGAATATCGACGACGCCGTGTTGGTGCCGAACGCAGCGCTGCGCTTCTCGCCTGAAGCCGCGAACGCGTCCGGCCCGCAAGCAGGTGGCGGTCCGCTGTCGGCGATCATGCCGAGAATGCGATTCGGCGGTCCTCGACAACAGCAGAAGGGCACGGGGCGCCGCCTGGGCCGTGCTTATATTCTTGAGAACGGCAAGCCGGCGCTCGTGATGTTCCGTGCGGGCGCGACCGATGGCCGCATGACTCAAGTGCTGCCGTTCGAGCGTCCGCCCAATGCTCCCGAAGGCGGCGGTGCCCCCCGCATGGGCGGCGGCAATGGCAACGCGCCTCCGGGCGTGGATCCGGAAGAAATGAAGAAGGCGTTCGAGCGCAAGCTCGAGCCGGGCACCAAGGTGGTCACCGACTCCTCTGGAGCGCCGACGCCGTGACCGGCATGCCTTCGGGGCCCACGCCCATCATCGACCTGTCGCAAGTGACCAAGATCTATGGTCACGGCGAAGGCGAGGTGCGCGCGTTGCGTGGTATCGATCTGCGCGTCAACGCCGGCGAGTTCATCGCGGTGATGGGGCCCAGCGGCTCGGGCAAATCGACGTGCATGAACATTCTCGGTTGCCTCGATACGCCGACCGGTGGAACGTATAAGTTTCTCGGCGTGCCCGTCGGCGGCATGAATCCGGATCAACGCGCGTTGTTACGCCGGAATTATCTGGGCTTCGTGTTCCAGGGCTTCAATCTGTTGAGTCGCACGACGGCATTGGAAAACGTCGAGCTGCCGCTGGTGTATCGGCACGTTCCCAAAGAACAGCGTCGTGCGCTGGCGCGCAAAGCCTTGCAAGAAGTCGGGCTCGGCGGCCGTGAGACTCACGTGCCGAGTCAGTTGTCCGGCGGTCAGCAGCAACGTGTCGCGATTGCGCGTGCCATCGTGTCACAGCCGCAAGTGCTGTTCGCCGACGAGCCGACCGGTAATCTCGATACCGCCACCAGCATCGAAATCATGAAGCTGCTGACCAGCTTGAACGAGCAGCGCGGTATCACTATTGCCATGGTCACGCACGAACCTGACATCGCCGGTTGGACTCGCCGCATCGTGCGTTTCCGCGACGGTCATATCGAAAGCGATCAGGTCAACGAGCCGGTGCGGGAACTGTAATGTTCGGCAATGCCATCATCCTCGCCTTGCGCGAGATCCGCCGGAACGTACTGCGCTCGACGCTGACCATTCTCGGCATCGTCATCGGCGTCGGCGCCGTCATCACCATGGTCACCATCGGTGAAGGCGCGACCGCTCAAGTGCAGCAGGACATTCAGAAGCTCGGCTCGAATCTGCTTCAGGTGTTTCGTGGGCAGGGATTCGGCGGTGGCGGTGGGTCGCGCTCGTCGGCGCCGCCGTTCACGATGGAAGACGTGAACGCGATCAAGAACGAAATCGCCGGCGTGCGTACGGTGGCGCCGAGCATCGGCACCGGTGCGCAGGCGATCTATGGAAATTCCAATTGGTCAACCCAGGTGCAAGGCACCGACGATCAATTCGTCATCGTGCGTGACTGGCCGCTTGCGAGCGGACGTAACTTTTCCGAATCCGAGCTGCGAGCGGGCGCGGCGGTCTGCATCCTCGGCTCGACTGTTCAGCGCGAGCTGTTTGGCTCGGAAGATCCGGTGGGCGCGAGCATTCGCCTGGGCAAGTTGTCGTGTCAGGTCATCGCCACGTTCACGTCCAAGGGTCAATCGGGTTTCGGTCAGGATCAGGACGATCTGGTGGTCGTGCCGATTCGCACCATGCAGCGACGCATGGTCGGCAACTCCGACGTCAACTCCATCATGGTGTCGGCGCGCGACGGCGTGTCGACCGAAAAAGTACAAGCCGACGTCGAATCGCTGTTACGCGAGCGGCGCAAGATCCGCCCCGGCGCCGATCCTGATTTCAATGTGCGCGATCTCAAGGAGATCAGTAGTGCGATGACCCAGACGACGCGCGTGCTCACCAGTTTGCTTGCGGCCGTCGCGGCGGTGAGCTTGCTGGTCGGCGGCGTCGGCATCATGAATATCATGCTGGTGTCCGTGACCGAGCGAACGCGCGAGATCGGCACGCGTCTGGCGGTCGGCGCCATGGCGCGAGATGTACTACTTCAATTCCTGATCGAAGCGGTCACGCTAGCGGCGTTCGGCGGCGTCATCGGAATCGCGTTGGGACTGTCGGCAGGCGCGCTCGCCACCCACGCATTCCATGTGCCGTTCGTATTGAACGTGGGCATCGTGATGCTGTCCTTCGCCTTCTCGGCGGCGGTTGGCATCATCTTCGGTTATTTCCCTGCACGGCGCGCCGCGCAGCTCGACCCCATCGAGGCATTGCGGCACGAGTAGCGGGGATCCAGATGAGTGACCGTCATGTCGTCACGCTCTGCGATCGTCCTGTGCGCATTGTTGCTGTCCGGCTGTGCCACGTTGCCGGACGACAAAGGCTGGGGTGAACAGGCGACGTTGACGCCGGGTTGGGGACGCGTTCGCGAGTCCGCTGTGAACGCTGCGAAGGACCCTTGGACCTGGGGTCCGTTGCTCGGCGCCGCCGCGTTTCAAATCGACGACTTCGATCGACGCACCTCCGACTGGGCCCGCGACCACACGCCGGTCTTCGGCTCACAACACAGTGCCGAGCAATGGAGCGACGACCTTCGCTCCGCGTCCAGCATCGCTAACTACGTCACCATCCTGGCGACACCGAGTGGCGATGAGCCCGGCGAGTGGCTGCTCAACAAGCTCAAAGGAACATTGGTGGACGTCGCCGCGGTGGCCGCGACGGGCAAGATCACCAACGTCATGAAGGACGCGGCCGGTCGCGAGCGACCGAACGGTGCCGATGACAAGAGCTTTCCTTCCGGCCACACCTCATCGTCGGCGGTGCATACACGACTCGCCTCGCGCAATCTGGAATCGATAGAAATGTCGGACGGGACGCGCACCGTACTCGACGTTGGCTTGCACGCACTCACAATCGGCACATCGTGGGCCCGCATCGAAGCCGGCTGGCACTATCCGTCGGACACGCTCTTCAGCATGGCGCTCGGCAATTTCATCGCGTCGTTCGTCAACGACGCCTTCATGGGTGCGTCGCCGTCGCAGCCGGCACTGACGATGCAGGTCGTCGACGACGGCGCGGTCATCGGGTTGCACGTGCGCTTCTAGGCAGGTGGCGCGACTTCGCCCGAAGGAGGACAATCCCAGGTCCCCCTTCAATAACACCAGCACCGCCATGAAAACCCGTGCCGCCGTCGCCCTTGCCGCTGGCAAGCCCCTCGAAGTCATGACCCTGGATCTGGACGGGCCGCGCGATGGCGAAGTGCTGGTGGAGATCAAGGCGTCCGGCGTCTGTCATACCGACGAGTTCACGCGCTCGGGCGCCGATCCGGAAGGCTTGTTCCCGGCCATCTTCGGTCACGAAGGTGCCGGTGTGGTGGTCGATGTCGGTCGCGGCGTGACCACGCTGAAGAAGGGCGATCACGTCATCCCGCTGTACACGCCCGAATGTCGGCAATGTAAGTCGTGCCTGTCCCAAAAGACGAACCTGTGCACGGCGATTCGCGCCACCCAGGGCAAGGGCGTGATGCCGGACGGCACCAGCCGCTTTTCCATCGGCAAGGACATGGTCCATCACTACATGGGCTGCTCCACGTTCTCCAATTTCACGGTGATGCCGGAGATCGCGCTGGCGAAGATCCGCGAGGACGCGCCGTTCGATAAGGTTTGCTACATCGGCTGCGGCGTCACGACCGGCATCGGTGCCGTCATCAACACGGCCAAGGTCCGGCCTGGCGACAACGTCGTCGTATTCGGCCTGGGCGGCATCGGCTTGAATGTGATTCAGGGCGCCCGTCTCGCCGGCGCCAACAAGATCGTCGGCGTCGACATCAATCCCGCTCGCAAGGCCCTCGCCGAGGAGTTCGGCATGACTCACTTCGTCAACCCGAAGGAAGTGCAGGGCGAGCTCGTGCCGTATCTGGTCGCATTGACCGATGGCGGCGCCGATTACAGTTTCGAATGCGTCGGCAACGTCGATCTGATGCGTCAGGCGCTGGAGTGCTGTCACCGCGGCTGGGGCGAGTCGATCATCATCGGCGTCGCCGGCGCCGGTCAGGAGATCAAGACGCGTCCGTTCCAGCTGGTCACGGGCCGCGTGTGGAAGGGCACGGCTTTCGGCGGCGCCCGCGGCCGCACCGACGTGCCGAAGATCGTCGACTGGTACATGGATGGCAAGATCAAGATCGACGAGCTGATCACGCACAAGATGCCGCTCGACGACATCAACAAAGCGTTCGATCTGATGCACTCGGGCGAGTCGATCCGTTCGGTGGTGGTTTATTGATCAACTCTGAGCACAAGGGGCGCCGGTCATGACACTCAATCTGGTTTCGGAGCACGCCTGTTTCGGTGGCTGGATGCGTTTTTATTCGCACGAGTCGCGCGAGTGTCGTACCGAGATGCGGTTCTCCGTGTATGTGCCGCCCCAGGCCGAGCAGGGCAAAGTGCCGGTGCTGTATTACCTCGCCGGCCTCACCTGCACCGAAGAAACTTTCATGGTGAAGGGCGGTGCGCAGCGCCTCGCCGCCGAGTTGGGATTGATGCTGGTGGCGCCGGATACCAGCCCGCGCAAGGCGCGGGTGCCGGGCGACGATGCGAATTGGGATTTCGGGTTGGGCGCCGGGTTCTACGTCGATTCCACGCAAGAGCCGTGGGCGCAGAACTATCGCATGTACAGCTATGTCACCAAGGAGCTACCAGAGATCGTGCAGTCGCTCGGCTCGGGCCGTGCGGATCGTCAGGGCATCTTCGGTCATTCCATGGGTGGGCATGGCGCGCTGGTGTGCGCTTTGCGTAACCGCGATCAATATCTGTCCGTGTCGGCGTTCGCGCCGATCTCGGCGCCCATGCAGTGTCCGTGGGGCCACAAGGCGTTCAGCGGATATCTGGGCGAGGACCGCGAGCTGTGGAAACAATATGACGCCAGCGAATTGATCCGTGCGCAGCGTTATCCGCGACCTATTCTGATCGATCAGGGCGACAAGGATAAATTCCTGACCGAACAGTTGAAGCCGGAGATCTTCGCCGCCGCCGCTCGTGAGTCGGGCAGCGAGCTGCGCTATACGCTGCGGCCCGGCTATGACCACGGTTATTACTTCATCTCCACCTTCATGGAAGATCATTTGCGTCATCACGCGAGGCAATTGATCTCTTCGTGACCCGATCCTCGCGTCGCTTACCCAGTTGGCTGATTCTTGTCGCAGCGATGACCGCCGTCGGGCCGGTCTCGATCGATATGTATTTGCCTGGCTTTCCCGCCATCGAGCAGGAGTTCGGCACGCGCGGTGTCGAAGTCACGATGGCGGCGTTCATCATCGGCATTGCCGTCGGTCAGTTGTTCTATGGACCGATCAGCGACCGCTTCGGTCGCAAGCCGCCGCTGTACGTCGGCTTCGCGGTTTACATGATCGGCGCGTTGGGCTGTGCGTTGGCCGTCAACATGACGATGCTGACGGTGATGCGCGTCGTTCAAGCGCTGGGAGGATGTGCTGGGTTGGTTATTGGTCGCGCGATCGTTCGGGATCGCTGTGAGCCTCACGAAGCCGCTCGTGCCTTCACCACACTCACGATGATCGTCGCTCTGGGCCCGGTACTGGCGCCCGCGGTTGGCGGTGTCGTTGTCACTTACTTTGGCTGGCGCGCGACGTTTGTCGTGCAGGTGGCGCTTGCACTGACGCTGATGCTGACCATGCATCGGGTGCTCACCGAATCCAATGTGACTCGCGATACCGGCGTGAGCTTTGCCGACATTCTTCGTAACTACGGACGGTTGAGTCGCGATCGCCAGTTCATGGCGTTCTCGCTGCTGCTCGGCTTCTCGATGGCGTCGATGTTTTGTTACGTGACGGGCGCGCCCAAGGTCATCACGCAGAACTATGGACTGTCGGCTCAGCAGTTCGGTGCGCTCATCGGGTTGAACGGACTGGCGTTCATGTCGGCGAGCATATTGAACATGCGCGCCCTGCGGACGATGACGCCGCGGCAAGTGCTTGCTCGATATGTGTGGGCGTCGCCACTGCTTGGATTCGCCCTGTTTACGCTGAGTTTGCTATTCGCTCTGCCGCTCTACGTGGTTGTGGGCTTGCAGCTGCTCTTCTTCCTCACCGTTGGCCGCGTCAGCCCCAACGTCTCCGCCCTCGCTCTCGCCCCTCACGGCCGCGCCGCCGGCACCGCTTCGGCGTTGATGGGCGCCACGCAGTCCGCGTTGACCACATGCGCCGGCATCGCCGTCGCCATCTTCAACGACGGCACCGTCCACACCCTCGCCGCCATCATGGCGACCGGCGCGTCGTTAGCGTTGCTGTGCTATCTGTGGATTAGGCAAACCCTGACGAAGCAGGGTTAATTCGTTTCTTAGCGTCAAGATTCAGGTCACGGCCTGAACAGTGATGGATTTACGCTTCGTGCATGCCATCACAACAACATGAAGTCCTGGTCGATCTTTTTCGCAATCGCCCGCAACTCGCGCCCCAGCGAAGACCGGGCCCGGCTGTATTTTGATTTGATTCTGAATTCAATTAGCGAGGCGGCCCGCGAGGTGCTGTTGGAGACCATGCGTCCATTCAAATACGAATATCAAAGTGACTTCGTCAAAGGTTACGTCGCCCAGGGTCGGGCGGAGGGGCGAGTCGCGATCCTCACGCGCCAGCTGACAGTGCGATTTGGTTCATTGAGCGATGAGGTGAAGGCGCGCATTGCGTCCAAGTCCATCGAGGAACTGGACGCAATTGCCGATCGCTTGCTGACCGCCGTGACCTTGGAAGAAGCGTTAGCCCTGCAAAGCTAACGCTGACGCTTCAAGTCCAGCCTTCCAACTTCGCCTCCATCGTAATCTCCGCCTTGAGCAGGCGGGAGATCGGGCAGCCGGCTTTGGCAGCTTCGGCGGCTTTTTGGAAATCTGGAGGCGTGGCGCCGGGAACCTTGGCGCGGACTTTCAAATGGACGGCGGTGACGGTGAAGCCGGCGTCGGTTTTCAGCAAAGTCACGGCTGCCTCGGTCTCGATCTTCTCGGCCGTTCTGTTTTCATTGCCCAGCTGAGCGGACAGCGCCATGCTGAAACATCCGGCATGGGCGGCGGCGATCAACTCTTCGGGATTCGTTCCTTTACCTTCCTCGAAGCGAGTGGAAAAGGAATATTGAGTGTCGCTGAGCACACCGCTTTCGGTGGAGATCGAACCCTTGCCGTCTTTCAGGCCGCCTTTCCAGACGGCGGAGGCCGTGCGTTTCATGACGTTGCTCCCGTGGAAGTGGGTTGAGACTCGACGAGTGTGATGGTGTGCGTCAGCTCGGCCGTCTTGGCCAGGATGGCGCTGGCCGAGCAGTATTTCTCGGCGGACAGCGCCACCGCACGCTCGACTTTCTTGCTGTCGAGCGCGTGGCCGGTCACGGTGTAGTGCATCTGGATCTTGGTGAAGACCTTCGGATCGGTGGTGGCGCGCTCGGCTTCGATCTCGACGACGCAATCGGTCACCGCTTCACGGCCGCGCTTCAAGATCAGCATGACATCGAAAGCGGAGCAGCCGCCCAGGCCGAGCAGCAGCATCTCCATGGGCCGGAAGCCCAGATTCCGGCCGCCGGCATCGGGTGCGCCGTCCATCACGACGGAATGGCCCGAGCCGGACTCGCCGACGAACATCACGTCCTGAACCCATTTGACCCGCGCTTTCATCAGCTGACTCCGCCGATGCACAGGTACTTGATCTCGAGGTAGTCCTCGATGCCGTACTTGGAGCCTTCCCGGCCGATGCCGCTTTCCTTCACGCCGCCGAACGGCGCAACTTCGGTGGAGATGATGCCTTCGTTGATGCCGACGATGCCGCTCTCCAGCGCCTCGGCCACGCGCCATACGCGCGCGATGTCACGAGTGTAGAAATAAGAAGCCAGGCCGAACTCGGTGGAGTTGGCCAACCGAATCACTTCTTCTTCGGTCTCGAACTTCATCAAAGGCGCCACCGGGCCGAATGTTTCTTCGCGCATGGCGAGCATGTCGGCCTTCACGTTGGTCAGCACCGTCGGCACGTAGAAGTGACCACCGCCTTCGGCGCGCTTGCCGCCGACCAGCACTTTCGCGCCTTTGCTCACCGCATCGCGCACGTGCTCTTCGACTTTAGCGACGGCTTTCTCTTCGATCAGCGGTCCGATGATCGTGCCCTGATCCAAACCGTTGCCGACCTTCATCGCCGACACCTTCTCCGCGAGACGCGCGGCAAAGCGGTCATAGATGCCGCTCTGAACGTAGATGCGGTTGGCGCACACGCAGGTCTGACCGGCATTGCGATACTTGGACGCGATCGCGCCATTGACCGCCGGCTCGAGGTCCGCGTCGTCGAATACGATGAACGGCGCATTGCCGCCCAACTCCAACGACACCTTCTTCACCGTGCCCGCGCACTGAGACATCAGCAGCTTGCCGACCGGCGTAGAGCCCGTGAAGGTCAGCTTGCGCACGAGCGGATTGCTGGTGAACTCGCCGCCGATGGGCTTCGGATCGCCAGGGACGACGGAAATGATGCCAGGAGGCAGGCCCGCCTTCTCAGCGAGCACGCACAAAGCGAGCGCCGAGTACGGCGTGAGTTCCGAAGGTTTGATGACCATCGTGCAACCCGCCGCGAGCGCAGGCGCGACTTTGCGAGTGATCATCGCGGTCGGGAAATTCCAAGGCGTGATCGCGGCACACACGCCGATGGGCTGCTTGATCACCACGATGCGCTTGTCCGGGCCGTGACCCGGAATCACATCGCCGTAAACGCGTTTGGCTTCTTCCGCGAACCATTCGATGAAGGACGCGGCATAGGCGATCTCGCCGCGGCTTTCCACCAGCGGCTTGCCCTGCTCGACGGTCATGAGCACGGCCAGATCTTCCTGATTCGCCATGATCAGATCGAACCATTTACGCAGCAGCTGGGCGCGTGCTTTCGCGGTCCGTGAGCGCCACTCGGGCAGCGCTTTATCGGCGGCTTCGATGGCTTCGCGCGCTTCCTTGGCGCCGCAGTTCGGCACGGTGCCGATGAGTTGCCCATTGGCGGGGTTGAGGACTTGCTTCACTTCGCCGCTGGCTGCATCCACCCAGCGTCCACCGACGAAGGCTTGCTGGCGAAACAGACTCGGATCGCGAAGAGAAAGCGTGCTCTGAGGGGCGGCGGCCATGAAATGCTCCGGCTAGATGAAAGTCAGTCAGCCGATCGATCAATCGTCGACCAGCTGCTGACCAGGAAACAAAGCTTCGTTGAAACCAAAACTGCGCAGGTCGCGGATGCGCATGGGATAGAGGATGCCGTGCAAGTGATCGACTTCGTGTTGCACGACGCGCGCGTGAAAGCCGTCCACGGTGCGATCAATGGGCTGGCCTTTGGGATCGAAGCCGCGATAGCGCAGCTTGGTATAGCGCGGCACCAGGCCACGCATGCCCGGCACCGACAGACAACCTTCCCAGCCTTCTTCCATCGCGTCGGTCTGCGGCTCCAGCACCGGATTGATCAGCTCGGTGTACGGCACTTCCTCGGCCTGCGGATAGCGGGGATTCTTACCCACGCCGAAGATCACGACTTGGAGGGACGTGCCGATCTGCGGAGCCGCGATGCCAGCGCCGTTCAGCGCGGCCATCGTGTCTTTCATATCCTGCAGCAGGGCGTGCAGCTCGGGCGTGTCGAAGCGCTCCACAGGCTTTGCCACCTGCAGGAGCACGGGATCGCCCATTCTCAAGACCGGCCGGACCGACATGTCGATAATCGTCGTAAAGCAGAGAGATGAGATACCAGTATAGTCTCGCCCTAGATAGTATCGTCATGGGCAAGCCCAAGAACTTGACCTGGAACGCCTGTCATCCAACTGTCACCGCCTGTCACTGATGTCCGCTCCGCCTCATGTCCTGGTGTTGGCCGCCGGCGCGTCCCGTCGCTTGGGTCAGCCGAAGCAATTGGTGAAGCTGGCCGGCCGGCCGGCACTACATATTGTCGTGTCGAACGCGGTGGCGGTCGCAGGTCATGCGGTCACCGTCGTGGTCGGCGCGCAGGCGCGGGAGATGACGCATTTGCTGGCACACTCGCCGGCCTCGGTCATCGTCAATCGGCATTGGGAAGAAGGCATGGCGTCGTCGCTGCGCTTCGGCGTCGCATCGCTGCCGCCGGGCTGTCAGGCGGTGATGGTATTACTGGGCGATCAAGTGGCGGTGACCGCCGACGATCTCAAACGCCTGGTGAGTGCCTGGAAAGGTGAGGAAAGCATGATCGCCGCCAGCGTGTACGAACAGCGCGTCGGTGTGCCCGCGATCTTTCCCCGCTTGAGTTTCGGTGAGCTCGCCGAGCTGCGCGGCGATCAAGGCGCACGCATGGTGCTCGAACGTAACAATTACCGCCTGGTGCGCGTGCCCATGGCAAACGCGGCCATCGATCTGGATACGCCGGAAGATCTGGCCGCGCTGAACGAGCGTTTTCAGCGGGCGGAATCGACCTACAACCCCGAGAAGTAAAAGATTGCGCGTCGTCATCATCCTGCTGCTCATCGCCTTTGTGATTGCGGTCATCTGGCTGCGAGCCAAGCGCAAACGCTGAAACATCGTTCGGCGCTCAGCCGTTTACCGTTGCGACCGTCGTCGCGGAGGTAGGCGTCATGCAGGAGTTTTTCCAACAGCATTTAGCGGCTGTGGGGGTATTGATCGCGCTGGCGATCGCACTCACCGTCTTCGTGTTCCGTAAACGGAAGTTCGACCCCGGCTACCGTAAGGGCGAGGCGGCGAATCCACAGAAGGTCAAGGAACAGAACCGGCCCGACGAGTGGAGCCGCAGTCACTGAGCGGCATCAGTCCTGAGGCGACGGCGCGGGTACGCCGAGCGAGGCGAGCGCGCCGATCAACATGGAGGCCGTGTATGGCTTCACCAGGACGCCAATGCGCTTGTCCGCGGCAAATTTGTCTTTGAGCTCGCGCTCGCTACGGCCGCTGGCGATCAGGATGGGCAGATTCTGCAACTTGGCGCGCAGCTCGGCCGCCAGCTGGTCGCCGGGTCGATCCGGTAATCCCATGTCCACGATGACTGCCGAGACATCCGTTGCGCCGGCCAGGGCGGAACTCGCCTCAGAGGCGTCGCCCGCCTGCAACACCTGGAAACCGACATCTTCCAGGGCGTCGACGGCGAACATGCGTACCAGCATTTCGTCTTCGACGATGAGTACTCGAGCAGGTCCCGATTGCTGATCTGTCATGGGTATTGGTATTGCTTGGTTGCCGCCATGGCGACCTTGAGCGCTGCGGCGGAGTGTACTGCAGTCCCTGGGCCGTGCGTATAACGTGCGGTAAAACTCGGGAAAAGTACGTCATAACGCACCTCAGGTAAGTTTTTCAAGGACAGCGCGGCAGATTCGGGCGCGGCGGCGCGGAACTTTCTACACGAGTGGCGCATTGGGTGGTCTGCGTCGCGACCTGGCTCGAAACAACGACATATTCTCAAGGTGCCGCGGGTTCGGGTGCAGTAGGGCCGTGGCCGCCTTGGGTGACGAGGCCCGTTTTGACGCAACAACTTCCGGAGTAGCGGCGCGGTGGACGAGCTCATCGCATGCACATGAATTCCGATCCTTCCGCAGCGGCCGCTAGCACGCGCGTATTACGCGTATTGATAGTCGAGGACGAATCGCTGGTCAGCCTGTTCCTGCAAGGCGTGTTGCGGGATCTGGGCCATGAGGTCAGCGGTATCGCCCCATCCTTGAGAACTGCCCTGGCGTTTGCCGCGGGCACTCCAACGGACCTGGCCATCGTGGATGTCGGCCTGGCCGGCGACGGCGGAGACGGCATCGATGCAGCCGTTGCCTTGCGCGCCCGCCATGGAATTCCCGCCCTGCTGATGACAGGAGCCCCGTTGGCCTCCCTGGGCGAGCGGGTCAAGGATGCCCAACCTCTCGGCTTCCTCGCGAAGCCTTATACCGAAGCGGATGTGGAGCGAGCATTGATCGAGGCAGTGGCACAGCTGCCGCTAAAGATCTGACAGCTCCCAGCCGCACCTGGACCGTCGACGGGTGAGCAATGGCCCAAGCTGTAATTGATACGACATCGTCACTGGACCGCGGCGATATCCTCAAAGCCCTGCGCTTGCTGAAGCGCGGCGACTTTTCGGTGCGCATGCCGATGGATCTGGCGGGCATCGACGGCGAAATCGCCACCGCCTTCAACGATGTGGTCGAGCTCAACGACTCCATGACCCGCGAGTTCGCGCGCCTGCGCGAAATGATCGGCCGCGAAGGTCGCATCTCCGAGCGCGCCCGCCTCAACACCGCCAGCGGCAGCTGGTCGCACTGTATCGATTCGGTGAACGGCCTCGTCGGCGAAATGGCGTACCCCGTGTCCGAAGTGGCGCGCGTGATCGGCGCGGTCGCCAACGGCAACCTGTCGCAGTCCATGAATCTGGAAGTCGACGGCCGACCGATGCGAGGCGAGTACCTGCGCATCAGCACCGTCGTGAACACGATGGTGGACCAGCTCGCCTCGTTCGCGTCCGAAGTGACGCGCGTGGCGCGCGAAGTGGGTACCGAAGGCAAGCTCGGCGGCCAGGCGCACGTGAAAGGCGTCGCCGGCACCTGGAAAGATCTGACCGATTCCGTGAACCACATGGCCGCGAACCTCACCGGCCAGGTGCGAAACATCGCCGAAGTCACCACCGCGGTGGCCAGCGGCAATCTGTCCAAAAAAATCACCGTCGATGTCAAAGGCGAAATGCTGGAGCTGAAGAACACCGTCAATACGATGGTCGACCAGCTCAATTCGTTCGCGTCCGAAGTGACGCGCGTGGCGCGCGAAGTGGGTACCGAAGGCAAGCTCGGCGGCCAGGCGAAGGTCGAAGGCGTCGCCGGTACTTGGAAAGATCTCACCGACAACGTGAATCACATGGCCGCGAACCTCACCGGCCAGGTGCGAAACATCGCCGAAGTCACCACCGCGGTGGCCAGCGGCAACCTTTCCAAGAAAATCACCGTCGATGCGCGCGGCGAAATTCTGGAGCTGAAGAGCACCGTCAACACGATGGTCGACCAGCTCAATTCGTTCGCGTCCGAAGTGACGCGCGTGGCGCGCGAAGTGGGCACCGAAGGCAAGCTCGGCGGCCAGGCGAAAGTGGAAGGCGTCGCCGGTACCTGGAAGGACCTGACCGACAACGTGAACCACATGGCCGCGAACCTCACCGGCCAGGTGCGAAACATTGCCGAGGTCGTGACGTCGGTGGCCGATGGCGATCTGAAACGCAAACTGGTCGTGGAAGCGAAGGGCGAGATCGCCGCGCTCGCCAACACCATCAACGGCATGATCGACACGCTCGCGACGTTCGCCGACCAGGTGACCAACGTGGCGCGCGAAGTGGGTACCGAAGGCAAGCTCGGCGGTCAGGCCAGCGTGCCGGGCGCCGCCGGCTTGTGGCGCGACCTCACCGATAACGTGAATCAGCTCGCCGCGAACCTCACGACGCAGGTGCGAGCCATCGCCGAAGTCGCGACCGCCGTGACCAAGGGCGATCTCACTCGATTCATCACGGTGGAAGCCTCGGGCGAGGTGGCCTCGCTCAAGGACAACATCAACGAGATGATTCGTAACCTCAAGGACACGACTCAGAAGAACAACGAGCAGGATTGGCTGAAGACCAATATCGCGCGCTTCAACCGACTGCTGCAGGGCCAGCGCGATATCCGTCACGTCTCGAATTTGATTCTGTCGCAGCTGGTGCCGCTGGTGAACGCGCACCAGGCCCTGTTCTATCTCACTCGTCAGGACGGGGGAGAGAACATTCTCGAGCTGGTGGCGAGTTACGCCGCGCCGAATCGTCGTCGTCCGCCGCCGCGCCTCCGCCTGGGCGATGGCCTCATCGGTCAGTGCGCGGCCGAGAAGCGCTCGATGCTGTTGACCGATGCGCCTCACGATTACATGCGCATCACGTCGGGCCTCGGCGAAGCGAAGCCGTCCACCGTGATCGTGTTGCCTGCCCTGTTCGAAGGCGAAGTGAAAGCGGTGCTGGAACTGGGCTCGTTCGAGCGCTTCAGTACCATTCACACGTTGTTCCTCGATCAGCTGATGGAAAGTATCGGCATCGTGCTCAACACGCTGGCCGCGAACATGCAGACCGAAGCGCTGCTCGCTCAGTCGCAGTTGCTGACCGGAGAGCTGCAGAGTCAGCAGGAAGAGTTGAAAAAGACCAACGACCGCCTCGAACAGCAGGCCGCGACCCTGCAACGTTCCGAAGACCTGATGCGCTCCCAACAGGAAGAGCTGCGCGGCAAGAACGAAGAGCTGGTCGAGAAAGCCAACCTGCTGTCCTGGCAGAACAAGCAGGTGGAAGCGAAGAACCAGGAAGTGGAGCGCGCCAAGGAAATGCTCGAGGAAAAAGCCGAGCAGCTGGCGCTCACGTCCAAGTACAAGTCCGAGTTCCTCGCCAACATGTCGCACGAGCTGCGCACGCCGCTCAACAGCTTGCTGATTCTTTCCAAGCTGCTCGCCGACAACGCCGACGCCAACCTGACCGGCAAGCAGATCGAGTTCGCGCAAACCATCAATCGCGCGGGCACGGAGCTGCTGGCGCTGATCAATGACATTCTCGACCTGTCGAAGATCGAGTCGGGCACGGTTACGCTCGATGTGAGCACCGTGCACTTCGCCGAAGTGGTGGACAACCTGCAGCGGAGCTTCGAGCAGGTGGCCAGCGACCGGAAACTGCAGCTCAAGATCGAGCTGGATCCGTCCTTGCCGCGGACCATGATCACTGACGAGAAACGTCTGCAGCAGATCTTGAAGAACCTGCTGTCGAACGCGTTCAAGTTCACTCACGAGGGCGGCGTCGAGCTGTCCATCTACCGTGCCAGCAATGGCTGGAATCACGGCAACCAATCGCTCAACGCGGCGTCGTCGGTGGTCGCCTACTCCGTGCATGACACCGGCATCGGCATCGCGGCCGACAAGTTGCGCGTGATCTTCGAGGCATTCCAGCAAGCCGACGGCACGACCAGTCGCAAGTACGGCGGCACCGGCCTCGGCCTGTCGATCAGTCGTGAAATCTGTCGCTTGCTGGGCGGTGAGATCAGCGTGGAAAGCAAGCCGGGCGTCGGCAGCACGTTCACGCTGTACTTGCCGATGACGCACGATTTCTCGAAGGCGCCGGTCACGCATACCCCGGCTCCTCCGCCGACCACGCTCATGCATACGCATGCGCCCTCGCAGATCGTCGTGAGTCGCGAGTCGACGCCGCTGCTGGTCGCGTCCGAGCTCACTGACGATCGACAAAATATCCAGCCGGGCGATCGGGTGCTGCTGATCATCGAAGACGATGTGAAGTTCGGTCGCATTCTGCTCGACCTCGCGCACGATCGCGGCTTCAAGGCGGTGGTGTCGGCGACGGGCAGCGGCGCGTTGCCCCTGGTGCGACGGTTCAATCCGTCCGTCATCACGCTGGATATCAACTTGCCGGACATGGATGGCTGGCGTCTGCTGGATATTCTCAAACGCAGCGCCGAGACGCGGCACATCCCCATTCACATCATCTCCGTCGACGATCCGCGCGAGCGCGGTCTGCAAATGGGCGCGTTCTCCGTGCTGGAAAAACCGGTGGATCACACGACGCTGCAGCAAGCGCTGGCTCGCACCGAAGAGTTCATTGCTCGCAAGGTGAAAGAGCTGTTGCTGGTCGAGGACGACGACCTGCAGAGCAACGAGATTCAGAAGCTCATCGGCAATGGCGATGTGCACCTCACGCGCGTGACCAACGGTCGAGAAGCGTTGAAGGCGCTGGAGTCCAAGGAATGGGACTGTGTGGTGCTCGACCTGGTGCTGCCGGATATGGACGGGGTGCAGCTGATCGAAACCATTCGTCGCGATACCTCGCGGCGGCTGCCGGTGATCATTCACACCGCCAAGGATCTCAACCCCGCCGATGAGGCCAAGCTGCGCAACCTGGTCGAGTCGTTCATTCTCAAAGGGC
Source organism: Steroidobacter flavus (assembly GCF_042651805.1). Lineage (NCBI taxonomy): Bacteria > Pseudomonadati > Pseudomonadota > Gammaproteobacteria > Steroidobacterales > Steroidobacteraceae > Steroidobacter > Steroidobacter flavus. Next base: position 2,126,286 of record NZ_JBHSDU010000003.1, read on the forward strand.
CGGAGTCGCACGAGCAGCTGTTCGATGAGACCGCGCTGTTCCTGCATCGCTTCGTGGAGCGCATGCCCGAGGATCAGCGCCAGATCATCGAAAAAGCGCGACGGCGCGAGCCCGGCCTGGCGGGCCGCAAAGTGCTGATCGTCGATGACGATATCCGCAATATCTTCTCGCTGACCGGTGTGCTCGAACAGCACGACATCGAAGTGCTGCATGCAGAGAGCGGCCGCGAGGGCATTGCCATGTTGAACCAGACTCCCAGCATCGACATGGTGCTGATGGATGTGATGATGCCGGACATGGACGGTTACGAGACCATGCGACAGATCCGACGCAACGAACGCTTCCGCAAGCTGCCCATGATTGCGATCACTGCCAAGGCGATGAAGGGCGATCGCGAGAAATGCATCGAGGCGGGCGCCTCTGAATACATTTCCAAACCGGTTGACGTCGATCAACTGGTTTCGATGATGCGCGTGTGGCTGCGGCGCGTTTGAACAAAGGCATGCAGGCCCTGGGCCCGCAGCTCGCTGACACCGATGAGGTGCCGGCGGTGGACGCTACTGGCACTTTGCCGGCGTTGCCGATGCGCGCGACGATCTTGATTGTCGATGACGAGCCCAACAATCGCTTCGCGTTGGCGCAGGTGCTGACAGAGCTGGAGGAGACCGTTGTCGAGGCGGCGTCCGGCGAGGATGCACTTCGTTTCCTGCTTCGGGAGGAATGTGCCGTCATCCTGCTCGACGCCAACATGCCGGGCCTGGACGGTTACACCACCGCCGAGTTGATCCGCCGTCGCGAACGATCGCGCCACATTCCCATCATCTTCGTCAGCGCCATCGATCGCGACGACGAGCACATCGCGCGTGCCTATTCGATGGGCGCCGTCGACTATGTGTTCAAGCCGGTGGACCCGGTGATCCTGCGCTCCAAGGTCGCGGTGCTCGTCGATCTGTATCGCAAGAGCGCGGAGGTGGAGCGGAAAGCGGCGCTCGAACGTTTCCTGCAGGAAGAGAATCTGCGCATCCGCCAGGAAAAGCTCGAAGCCGAGCGACAGTTGCGGCAGGTCGAAGAGCGGCAGGCTGCCATCGTGCGCTCGCTGCCCATCGCGCTGTATAGCGCGGCGATCGACTCGAAATTCGCCGGCCCGCGCTTCATCAGCGACGTTCTTGCCGATTCCATCGGCTTCTCGCCGAATCTGTTTGTCGACTACCCGCAGCTGTGGGCCGACAACATCCATCCCGACGATCGGGATCGCGTGCTCAATGAAGTCGCGCTGATCCCGACGCTCGGCGGCATGTCGACCGAATATCGCTGGGTCTGCGCCGACGGCTCGCATCGCTGGTTCCTGGACCGCGCGGTGCTGATCCGGCAGGACGGCCGGCCGTTCGAGATCTTCGGCAGCTGCCTGGATATCACCGATCGACGCAGCGTCGAGCAGCAGCTCATCCAATCGCAAAAGATGGAAGCTGTCGGTCAGCTCACCGGCGGCATCGCGCATGACTTCAACAAAATGCTGACCGTCGTGATCGGCAACCTCGACTCGCTGGCCCGCGCGCTGAAGGGCACGGGACGTAATTTCGATCGCGCGCAGATGGCGCTTACCGGTGCATTGAGCTGCGCCGAGCTGACCCGTCGCATGCTGGCGTTCGCTCGCCGTCAGCCGCTGCAGCCCAGTGCGGTGAATCTGGGTGAGGTCAGTCGGAATATCACCAAGCTGTTGGGCCGGACGCTGGGCGAGCGTATTCAGATCGATGTGCTGGTCCAGGATGAGTTGTGGAATGTGCTGGCCGATCCGGCGCAGGTCGAGTCGTCACTCATCAACCTGGCCGTCAATGCGCGAGACGCCATGCATGAGGGCGGCACGCTGACCATTGAAACGCGCAACGTCGGTCGCAACGAGCGCGATGCCGATCTGCCGGAAGGCGAGTTCGTGTTGCTCTCGGTGACGGATACCGGCGCGGGCATGACACCCGATGTGTTGGAGCGGGCGCTCGAGCCGTTCTTCACCACCAAGCGTATGGGTCACGGCACGGGCCTGGGCTTGAGCATGGTGTATGGCTTCGTCAAACAATCGGGCGGCCATGTGAAGATCATCAGCACCCCCGGTCGCGGCACCAGCGTGAGAATTTATCTGCCGCGCACGGATGCCGTTCCTTCCGTGGCAGCCATGCTGGGTGAGGATCTCTCGCTGTCGGGGCAGGACCGCACCATCCTGTTGGTGGAAGACGATGCCGGCGTTCGAGCCGTCACGGCGGCGATGCTGAAGGAGCTGCAGTTCAACGTCATCGAGGCGGACAACGGCGCCCGCGCGTTGGATATCGTCGATCGAGAGTCGACCATCGATTTGTTGTTCACCGATATCGTCATGCCCGGCGGCATGAACGGTTTCGAGCTCGGCCGCCTCGCCCGCGAGCGCCGCCCGCAGTTGCCGGTGTTGTATGCGACGGGCTATTCGGCTTCGTATGCAGCGCCGGAGAAGGGCGCGGATATGTTGGCGAAGCCGTATCGTGAAGCCGACCTGCGAAGCAAGCTGCGCGGCCTGCTGCCGGTCCGCGCGCGAGCGTGAACGTCACATCCGCTCCTTTCATTGAAAAAGCAACAGTCGCGCATTTCGGTTTTCCGAAGCCTCTCTCGCGCTCACGTCGTTCTTGATGTGACGTCGCTCACGACCCGGCAGCACGCGTGCGCTGCAAACTCCGTTCCTGACCAAGGCGCGTGACGAGGCTCGACAAGGATCATCGGTTGACTGCTCAAGGATAGAGGTGATCCGCCTTGGACGCCCTCTGTGTCTTCGCACGCTGGCCAGCGTGTGTGCAGGTCCATCGTGACCCTGCCTTGCCTCTCTCGTGCACGGATCGCTGAGTAGTTCACGGAGAGTTGACGATGAATGCATTGAAGGGACCGCTGGCCGTTGCAATCGCTATTGCCCTGATGCCGCAGGCCAAGGCCGAGGAATACTCGGTGAGCACCCTGGCGCAGCTGCAGGCGGCCATCGACGACGCCAACGGCAAACCAGATGCCACCGCGACGATCAGGCTGACGGCCGACATCAACTTGTCCGGAACGTTGCCGACGCCCACCAAGCCGATCACGATCGACACCCAGAACTTCACACTTTCGGGCCAGATCAATCCGGCACATACGAGCGATCAGACGCTGACTTTGGCGGGCACGATCACCGGCGGCGCGAACCAACGCGGCCTCAGCCTTACGAGCGGCACTATTCGCTCCTCCGTGATCAACAACGGTTCGATCAGCGGCGGCCCCGGCAACTCGAGCTCCACCAGTGCGGGCGCTTTCCTGAACATGGCGACGTTCGTGAACCAAGGCACGGTGCGCGGCGGAGATAACGCGGGAACGGACAGCGGCGGCAACGGCGTCATTGCTCAACGCGGCGTCAACGTTACCAACGAGGGCGTCATTGAGGGTGGGGACAGCGTCGGCGGTAGTGGCGGTACAGGGGTCTTCCTGGGCGGCCCTGCAGGCGCCATCAGCACCTTGACCAACCACGGCATCATCCGTGGCGGTGACGGCGTGAACACAGCGTTTGGGCTCGGGCTCGACATACGGGCCAACTCCGGTCTCGTGATCAATGCCGGCACGATCGAGGGCGGGATCAACGGAGTCGCGATCCTTGTGAACATGACCGACGCCACGGTCACTAACAGCGGCATCATCCGAGCGGGCGCAGGCGAGGCCAACGCCATTCAGATGGGAGGGGCGGCCCGCAGTCTGATCCTGGAGCTGCAGGCCGGCTCGGTCATTGAAGGCAATGTTGTCGCCAACGCAACCTTGGCCGACACGCTGCGACTGGGCGGAACGGCGAACAGCACGTTCGATGTCTCAGGCATCGGCGCCGCGGCTCAATATCAGAACTTCGATGTGTTCGAGAAAACCGGCACCAGCACCTGGACGCTGCTTGGCGTCGGTGCGGCAGCGACGCCCTGGCAGATACTGGACGGCACGCTGCAACTCGGCGATGGCGGCACGAGCGGCAGCATCATCGGCGACGTGCTCAACAACGGCACGCTCGCATTCAATCGCAGCGATGCGCTCACTCACAACGGCGTCATCAGCGGGACGGGATCAATCCGCCAGTCCGGCACGGGTACCACGATCCTGACCGCCAGCGGATCGCAAGCCAGCGCGCTCGATATACAGCACGGCACGCTGGAGATCGCGAGTGGCGCGAGCCTCGAAGCGGCAACGACGACCATCGCCGCTGGCGCGACTCTGCGCAATGCCAGCACGTTCACGGCCACCACAGGCGACAACACCTTCACGCTCGCTGGCACATTCATTGGCAACGCCAACTTGCTCGACGGCAACGATCAAGTGGAGATCGCCGACGGAGCCGTTTTCTCCGAGGCGGTCTTCGATGGCGGCGCCGGCACAGATACGCTCGATCTCACATACAACACTTTCCTGACACTCGCACCGACAGTTGCTGTCAACTTCGAGCATCTGATCAAGCGCGGGAACGGCGAACTTACGCTGGCTGGTAACTTCGATGGGTTTTCGGACAGCATCATATTGGCTGGCGGCACGGCGCATTTGTCGAATGCCACTATCGATACGGCTGAGCTGCGCATCGACTCCGGCGTCACTGTGACGGGCGCCGGATCGCTCACCGGAAGGCTGCGCAACGCCGGCGTGCTGTCGCCGGGAAACAGCCCGGGCACGATCTTCGTCGGCGGTGACTACTTGCAGGACGCGAGCGGCACCTTGGTCTCGGAGATCACGCGCACGGGCACGGATCTACTCCACGTCGCGGGTGGCGCGACACTCGCCGGCACGCACCAGATCCATATCGACTACGGACTCTATCTCGATGGCACCACGCACACCTTGATCCAGGCCGACGGCGGTATCACGGGCGACTTCGACAGCGTGCAAATGAATACGAGCGCGCTGATGCAAGGGGAGCGTGTGCTCAACACCAACGCGCTAGATGTAACCTTCGAACGCGCCGCGTTTACCAGCGTAACAACGCCGAACAGTGGCCAAGGCAGATATGCACAGTGGCTCGAAGAGCAAATCGCAGCGAGCGGTCTCGATGCCGAGCTGACCGCATATATCGACACTCTGTTGCAACAATCCTCGGCCGACGGCGTCAGGCGCCTGTTGCGTCAGCAGTCGGAGCCCGTGGCGAGCGTCACCCAGAACAGCGTCGCCATTCTCGGCGCGGGATTCGTGCGCACCGTCTTCGACCGCTTCACGGTCGGCGATACGGCTCAATGCACGGCAGCGCGAGGCTCGAGCGATGCACTCAATTGTTTCTGGGCGCACGGCCAGCGTCAGTGGGGCGATTCGGACGGAGATGCTTTCGGGGCCAGCTATGACTGGACCACCGAAGGTGGCCAGATTGGCGTCGATCGCACGCTGTCCTCGGCGTGGGCTGTAGGAGCGACCTTTGGGTACGCCGATAGCGGCATCCACGACCTCAATGGTGGCCACAACAATGTGCGCTCGAAACTGGGCGGACTGTATGCGAGCTACTCGGCGGGGCGACTGGGTTTCGCCACCGTCGGTTTCTATAGCGACAATCAGAACGAGACGGCTCGCAACGTGCAGATCGGCCTCGGTACGCAGCAGCCGCGTGCCGAATTCGATACCGACAGCTACGGCGTCGGTGCGCGTCTCGGCTATCGGCTGATGAGCGAGTCGAGTCTGCTCGTGCGACCCTTCGTTGAAGTCATCTACGACCACTTGGAAGGCGCGACAATCGCCGAGCGCGACGGCGGCGCAGGCAACCTGAGTGCGCGTCTGCACGATCGCGATGGATTGCGCGGCGCATTGGGACTGCAGCTGGCTGAGAACTTCGAAGGTTTCGGACAGACGTTCCGGCCGGTGCTTGAGCTCGGTGTGACCCGTCAGTTCGAAGATGTTCGTTCCACGCTCGATCTGCAGCCTGGCAACAGTGCGGACGGGTTCCGTACCTACGGTGCGGCGCTCGATCGCACGGCCGTGGTCGGCAACATTTCTCTCGCGGTGGCGCTCGGTGCCAATGCAACCGTATCGCTCGGCTACGGTAGGGAGCGTGCCGACAACTATTCACAGCACGAAGGCAATCTGAACTTCCGCATTGCCTGGTAAACGGGAGCAACGACCCGGAGAGCACGCGGCTGTGCCCTCCGGGTCGCAAATGAGCCTGAAATTTCAGCTACCGCTCAATTGCAGCGTCCGCAGCTCTTGGTCCGCTGCAATCTCAGCGTCCGTGAACGGCAACTTCAACCACTGACTCTTCGAATACAACTTCGTCTGGTCGGCCGCGTACGGCGAATCCTCTTCTTCCGATTGCGAGTACGCCAGGATGCCGCGTGCATCCACCTCGCCCGCATCGGTCCACGTCACCACCTGCATCCAGCTGTTGCCGGTCACGATGGGCGAATAGCCTTTGCCCGGCGTGAGCTTGCCGACCATGACGCTGAACGCTCCGGCACCATGGGTGCCGCCGGGCACGCCAATCCTCTCGCCATTGCGCTCGGTGAATTGCACGTCGCCCCACAGCGCATCCAGCGGAATCTGCGCGTCGTTGAATTTCTGAGTCGCGGTCGCGAGCGCTTGCATGACCGCCTTGCGGACCTTGGCGTCGCCGACTTTGATCTGGCGCGGTGTGTTCACTGCATCCTTCACATCGAACGGCACCTGCCACAGATCCGGAATCGCCGCGATCAACGGCAGCGTCTCGGTCCAGATATGCGCGCCGCGGCTCGTGATGTCGTGCCTGCGATCCCAGCCCGCCAGCACTTCGCACGATTTGGTCACGTCCACGCTGTTCTTTTCCAGCTTCACCGTCTTCGGCTCGCGCTTGCAGATCGCCAGGATTTCATCGAGCACGAGCTCGGCGCCGTAGCTGCGATGATTGAACAGCAGATCCTGCAGACGCTGCGCATCGAAACGATTGTGTTCCTTCGCCTGCAATACCTCGTTGACCATGACCAGGCCCGCCCGAGTGCGCAATGAGCGCTCGGTGCCTTCGGCGCCGATGATGGGAGAGAACCCTTCCAGCGGCTGCGTGGGATTCGACAGCCAGTAGCTGTCATTGGAGTTGGTGACGTAGTCATCGCGGATCAGGTGCGGCATCTGTTGCGGCGGCAGAATGCCTGGCTGCTGAGCGCGCTCGTCGACGCGCCACTCACATTCAGGGGCGCCACGCAGCACTACGACGCGCCACGCGCCCCAGCGGCCTTCCTTCTCACCGGCGCAGGCCTTGATCAGCGCGGCATCGACGTTCGGCACCACCGACATGTCGGCATACAGCGCCTTGCCATCGCGATCGGCGGCGATGGTGTTCACCCAGGCGGTGCCTTGCGATGTTTGCAGCGATGTGAGGATGTCGTCGACGTTCTTGGCACGCGCAAACTTCAGATACTGTTCGGTGGCGCGATTGTTATCGAGGTTGGAATCGCGAACCGCATACGCGCGCTCGCGGGTCCAGGGCAGATCCTTGTCCTCGAGGATCGGGCCGAAATGACTGAAGTACGTCGTGCGCTGCTCGGTCTTGAGCGAGCCGTCGGGCTGGCGCACTTCGACACTCACCGTGCGGGGCGTGAGCTTGCGCGTTTCAGTGCCGTAGCGATACGACAGCGGATCGTTCGGATCGAGCGTCAATTCATACAATGTGGAGCGCATGCCGCTCGAGACAGTGTGCGACCACGCGATGTCGCGATTGAAGCCGATGCTGATGAACGGTGTGGAAATCAGGCCCACGCCCATGACATCCACCTGATCCGGAATCGTGAGATGCGCCATGTGGAAGCGACTCGAGCCCCACCAGGGATAATGCGGGTTGCCCAACACCATGCCGCGGCCGTTGCTGGTGGCCGCTTTGCCGAGTGCGATGGCATTCGAGCCCATCATCGTTGCGTCTTCCGGCGCGGGCGGCGCCACGCGGGATGTCTTTTCATCCTTGGTCGGAGGCGCGGCGTTCGCGATTGCCGCGGGCGAACGACCTACGCCATAACGAATGCCGACACCGATGCCGACGCGTGCCATATCCACCGCATCGATCGGGCGCACCCACGATTGGTTGCGACAGCTCGCCGGCAGTTGGTCACCCGAATGATCCGCGAGATAACGGTTGTAGCCGGCAATATAGCCTTCGGTCATCGCGGCCATTTCGGCCGGCACACGGGCGCCTGCGTGAGCTAGCGCCTCATCGGTGATGATCGACTTGTGAAAAACGTCGCTCTCGAGACGACCTTCCTCGGGACCGAAGAATTTGGCTTGTTCGCCGCGCACAGTGATGAATTCTCGGGCCAGTGTGCACACCGAATCGGTCGCGACCGCGTAGGCGAGGCCGTAACCCAGGCCGGCCCAATCGTTCGCTTTGACATGAGGCACGCCGTGAGCGGTCCATCGCACGGTGGCGTTGTAGCGTTCCTTGCTCGCTGCCGCCTCGTTCGACGGGGGCTTGCTACACGCGACGGTGATCGCGGCACAGGCCAACATCAGCACTGCGCTTCGAGTTGTATGGTGGGCACGAGTAGTCATAAACGGTCCTTCCGTTGTGGCGCACGTCGATAGCGCAAAATTACAACGCCGCACGGTACGGCGCTTCGCGTTCAGGACGGGGCGAGCGTCGCAAACGGGCCCTGTGACGCGCTCTGCGGAATTAAGCTCGTCAAATCCGCTCAATCCAGGTACAGTGCGCGCTCTTCTCAGCCGCCATCCGGTCGGCTTCACCCCTCGGGTTCGTTGGCCCCCTATTGTTAGACTTGGGCCCGCCTCGATTTATCTCCCGCCTCACTGGATCCGAAACGTAAGTTTCTGCAGGCTGGTTGAGGGTTTGTTTTCATGCCTTTTGCTGCTCTCGGGCTCATCCCCGAACTGACGCGTGCGCTCGCCGATCGTGGCTATACCGCACCCACTCCCGTGCAAGCGCGAGTGATTCCTGAAATTCTCGCCGGCCACGACGTGCTCGCGGGTGCCCAGACCGGCACCGGCAAGACCGCCGGCTTCACGCTGCCGTTACTGCAACGTCTGCAGGATGGCGCTCCTTCCAAAGCACCCCGCGTGCTGATTCTCGTGCCGACGCGTGAGCTCGCGTCGCAGGTGAATGAAAGCATCCAGAGCTATGGCAAATATCTGCGCCATCGCAGCCTCGTGATCTTCGGCGGTGTGAGCATCAACCCGCAGATCGAGAATCTGCGCCGTGGCGCCGAGATCCTGGTCGCGACGCCGGGCCGATTGCTGGATCACGTTCAACAACGGACCGTCGATTTGTCGCGCATCGAAATCTTCGTGCTCGATGAAGCGGACCGCATGCTCGACATGGGCTTCATCGCCGACATCCGTCGCGTCATCAAGCTGCTGCCGAAACAGCGGCAGAATCTGCTGTTCTCCGCGACGTACTCGGATGACATCCGGAAACTCGCGCAGGGTCTGTTGCACAACCCGGTCGAGATCGAAGTCGCGAAGCGTAATGCCGCCGTCGATACGGTCGAACAGCGTGCGTATCTCGTCGGCAAGGAGCAGAAGCGCGCGTTGCTGTCGCATCTGATTCAGGACGGCGATTGGCAGCAGGTGCTGGTGTTCACGCGGACCAAACATGGCGCGAACCGACTGACCAAACAGTTGGAACAGGACGGCATCGAGGCCGCGGCCATTCATGGCAACAAGAGTCAGAACGCGCGCACGGCCGCGCTCTCCGACTTCAAGAACTTTCGCATTCGCGCGCTGGTCGCGACGGAAGTGGCGTCACGCGGGCTCGATATCAAAGAGCTGCCGCATGTTGTGAATTACGAGCTGCCCAATGTGCCCGAGGACTACGTGCACCGTATCGGTCGCACGGGCCGCGCGGGCGCGACGGGATTGGCGGTGTCGCTGGTTTCTTCCGATGAGTCTGGATTGTTGAAGGACATCGAGCGGCTGCTGCGCAAGTCCGTGCCGAAGGCGGATGTGCCTCACTTCAAACCCGCTCCGCCGCCGGTTCGCGGTGAGGAATCACACGAACGGTCGTCACAGCCTCGTCAGTCGCAGTCCGAGCTCGCCCGGTCGCAAGCCCGGCAAGGTCGACCGCAAGGTCAGCAGGGCCGGCCCTCTCATCAACAGCACGGCGACGCTGCTCGCCCTGCCGGCGAAGGCGCCGGCCGTCGTCGCCGCAAACGTCGCGGCGGCGGTGGCGGTCAGCAACAGCCTCAGCAGTCCCATCAATCCCAGGGCCAGCCGCGTCACGCTCACGGCCAGCGGCCGTCGCGTCCGCACGGCCATGGGCAAGGACAGGGCGGCGGTCACGGACAGGGTCGCTCGAATCAGCAGCGCAACTCCTCTCGCGGCCATCGCGGCGGGGATCGGAATCGGAGCGCTTAACTCCGACCGGAAGAAAACGTCGCCGCTGTCACCCGGGCGGCGACGTTTCTGGGGAAATGTCCGGCCCGTTGCCGCCCGGATCTTCTATTCAGACCTCTGGCCGAGCGCTTCTCGTACGGCAGCATCAAGCTCAGGCATCGAAGTGGTCCGAGGATACTTCTCCCTGTAGGCGCGTATGCGCGCCAAAGTCTGTTGCACCTCTTTCGAGGATTCGCCCCGGAGTCGGAACACGTGGATCGCGAGAATATCGAGCACCGTCTCGTGTTCTTCAATGTCCGCGAGCATTTCAGAACCTTCCGCTTCATCAGGCGCCGCTTTCGCTCGGATCTGTTCCAACGCGGCCAAAGCGGTATCTATCTCTTCGATGTGCGTAGTGTCGAACTCCGACATCAACATGCCCCACGCCAGGAGCCCCGCCGCTCCCACGCATAGCGCGACCACAAGCGCGAGCACATTGCGCTTACCTGCCTTCGTCATATCGGCTAACTTATTTATATGGACGACTTGAGGGTCGACATCAAAGCGGAAGCACGTTACAAGCGTTAGACAACACCTATGGACGATTGGGAACCGATATCTAGGGAAGAGTTCGATGTGCTGCTCGCGAAGGAACTCTTAACCTTCGAGGCAGCCGACCATGAGCTGTGGTCCAGGTATCGAGTCGGGGTGCGTACCGCGCCGATCGTGAGGTCGCAAGAATACGGCGCAGAGCAGGTCTTCGTAGTGGCTGTCATCGGGGATCGAATTCTGCTTTTCGACGACGTTGAGGATGAATTCGGTGTCGCTCGTCTACCACCAGATAAACCTCTCGAAGATTACGGAACGTACGGTGAACTGCGCTTTGCACTTAGAGCCCTGGCTTTCTCCGGTGTCGCCACAGCCGCGGCTTCTGAAGGAGTCTGACAGCGTCAGGCCCGAATGAAGACGCCTTGACTATTGCATGGCTAGCCACGTGAATAAGAAAGCGATGCTAAGCGCGTGTGGCGTAGCTGGCGTCTGTGCGGCAGCTATGGTTACCCTCGCCACTTGGCCTATGACGGACTCGGTCACTTGGAAGCCGCTAACGCCGCCGGCGTGGTGGCAGTTCGAAGGGTTGGCAGCCTTGGGTTTTTGGCTGTCTGCTCTACCCAGCCTGGTCATTTTCAAGTTTGATAGCTTCTTCGCGGCGAATGAGTGGTTGCGAGAGCCAGCCTCTTGGTTCCTCATCCTTCTAGAGGTGCTGATGATGTGTTTCGCGATCTATAAGCTGGTTGCGTCTGCACGTCGATCTTCATAATGGAACATCAGGCCAAGCTTCAATACGACGCCTCGCTGCTGCGTGAAGCGTTGTTCGGTTTTTGGTGGCGCGCTATCACGGGCCGCCTGCTCCTTGCTCTCGTCGTCTGCATTGCCAGCTTCGCCTACTTCTGGGCGAACGGCGATCGGTCGTGGATTGTCGGGGCGTTCGGGGCACTGCTGCTGTTTAGCGTCGGCATGATAGTGGCTGTTTACTTCGTCCATTCCGCCAATATGAATCGTAAGCTCAAGGACATGGGCACGCCGGAAGCGATATTCACGGCATCAGAAACATCTTTCTCGGTTGTGTCCGGCGCCGGCAGCTCCACCATTCCATGGTCCTCGATCACCGACGTCTGGAAGCTCGAGCGTTGTTGGCTCTTGCTATTCTCCAAGGCGCAATTCATCACTGTGCCTCTTGCAGACGTTCCTGAAGAAATGCGCGCATTCATTTTGCAGCGGATATCGGCGGCCGGAGGTAAGGTCGATGGCTGACAAGCTCATCAAGGCCCCGGTTTATTCACAGAGATCTGCATGAAGAGCAGAAATGCGAATGCCCGATCGGGATCGCCTTCGTCACGTGACGTCCGTTGGGAGCTATGGCGAGCGCTGGGCGGTGCTTTCATTGGCGCCATGGCAGTGGGTGCGGCGGTGATGGCATTTGCATGTGGCCTGCTGAACTTCAGCGGGCTGCCCCGAACATCAGCGGTTGTTGTCCTGCTGGGCGTCGTGGGTTTTATCTATGGCGCGCTAAAACTTGGCGCGGGTATTGCTCTGCTCGGCGAGCTAAGGTCAACTCGCGCCCGAGCGCCACGCGTAGGCTAGGGTTTCAAAGCCGAATCTTGCATCGGGGGCGTAAGTCGTGGCGATTCAGTTCCACACTCTATCCAAGGAGCCGAGCTCCCTGCACGCCGCCTTTCCGAAGGTCGCGGCTATCGCGCACGAGCTTCGCACCTGCCTCGATCGAGACGAAGCGCAGCTGGAGCTGAAGGCGCGACACGTCTTTGGCGCTTCCAGTCATGCCATACAAGAAGTCATTCTGAAAGACGCCACCGCACTGGGGTTCCAATCTGAAAAGAAGGGTCTGTTTGGTGGATATTCGGTCGCGCAACTGCGTCCGGACTACTACATGGCCGTGGAGGACTCGGGAATTTTGCTCGAGGTTGAGCGTGGCAAGGCTATTACCAACAATATGGACCTGCTCGATCTTTGGAAATGTCACATCTGTGCTCATGCGAGCTTCTTGTTCCTGGTCGTTCCCGTGGAAAGGCCGAGTGAGAACCAGCGGAAGGTGAAGGCGTTTCAGGACGCCTGCAGGCGCCTGGCGCCATTCTTTGAGCCGAAGAACTATGTCAATGTGGATGCGGTGTTCCTGTTCGGGTACTAATGGTCCAACAATGCACAGAATCGCCGCGCTGATTGCATGCGTCTCCATGCTCTGCGTGGGGTCCGCGTGCAGCCGTGAATCACAGATGAGCGAATCCCCCGTCGCTGGCTCGGAGAAGACCGTGATATCGAATGAGCAAATCAAGAGCCATGCATTTCTGCAGTGTATGTACGACGACGAGTACTTCCCAAAGCACCTGGTGGACAAGGGAAAGAAGATTTTGCTTGGGCTATGCGAGCGCATAGAAAAGGAGAAGCCGGCGGACGAGGCGGCTCTGTACAGCCTCACTCACAGCGCAACGAATGAGTTCAATGACCTGGCGGAGGAGTTCTTCGAGGCCGACAGCGAAATAGAAACTGCCGCGAGAGAATGCATTGCATCGGACTTCGAGTTCGTCGCCAAAGCCTATGGCTTTGTTAATGCGGACATCGAAGAGCTCATTGCGACAAGAGATTGGTAAGTAAGCGTCATGGGCGGAAAAGGTTTCCGGCCGATGGTTGTGAACGGTCAGCGATTCAGATGGCGTTTTGCTGAGCGAGTGATTGTGGTGCCGGACGGAACGTCCGGTCGTCAGGTGGTCGACCTCGAGAATAGTGTTTGCGTTGGACGCAAAGGCTCCTGGGAGTTGCGCGCCTCGAATGACATACAAGGCTTGCTGAACCATGGAATTCGCTGATCTGAAAGGAGCGTGGATACTTTCCGAAGGCTTTGCGCAGTCCGTTCCGGAGAGCTGCAGAGATCTGACCATTGAAGTATCCGATCGGTGCCTCACGACGTACTCTGGCAAGCAAGTGATCACAGCCGAATGCCAGATCGGACGCAGGCCCAATGAGTTCGTCGTCGTTGTTTCCGCGGTTCACGTGAACGACGAGTTGGGGTGCGACGGCGCGACTCCCGATGAAGTCAGGAGAAGGTACAGAAGGGTGCAGATTTGGCGCCCGGAGGGCGCCGGGATAAAAGTGCTTGCGCCACGCCCCATATTGGAGCTGGTGAAGCTCAAATCCTCTCGGCAGCCCTGAAGGCGCGTGATCGCTTGCCTTATCCGAGAATCGCCTCCCGCTGATACAACTTGATCGCAACCCCAACCAGTAGCGCTCCCAACGCCAGCGTCGTGCCCGCGCAAATCAAAACATGCAGCGCCGGGATCGAATCTCCACGCATCAGGCTTGTTGCGATCAAGTGCTGACTCAAGCTCGGCACGGCCATCAAGCCGGCGCTGGGCTTCGTGCCGGTTACGACGGCGAACATGATTGGCGCGATCGGCAGCATCATCACCACTGACAACCACGACTGCGCCTCGCGATTGCTCCGCGTGAACGAGGCGACGACGGTCATGAGGCCCGCGCCCATGGGCACGAAGGTCATCATGATCGCGAAGATCGTCAGGATCACGCGCGGCCCGAAGTTGGCGGACATGCCGAGCGCTTCCAGTGGAATGTAGGTGAGCACGACGCCGAACGTCGCGAGTGTCAGCAGCAGCGAGACCGACATGAAGGCCGACGTCGCCAGCATCTTGCCGACGATCAGCTGAGAACGACTCACCGGCAATGTGAGCAACGGCTCCAGCGAGCCGCGCTCGCGTTCGCCGGCGGTGGTGTCGATGGCGAGATAGAAGCCGCCGACCAGCATCGACATGAAGCAGAAGTAAGTCATCATGCCGAGGATCAACAGCGACCGTCCGGCCGGTGTGGCCACGTCCAGCGTATGCACGCCGACCGGCTCGATCACCGTCGGGTTGATGCCTCGAACCATCAATCGAAGCACCGCCAGCTGATGGCCATACGCACTGAGCAACTGTCGTGCGCGATCCGCGCTCGGTGAAGTGTTGCTGTTGGACGTATCGACCACCAACGACAGCGGCGCCGACTCACCAGCTTTCAACGCTTTGCCATAGTCATCGCCGACAAGCAGCACCAAGTCTTGCGCGCCCGAGCGGACTGCTTCCATTGCTTGATCGCTTGAAAGGTCTACAGCTGCGACCTGCACGCCATTCTCACGCAGAAACTGCACGAGATTCGGCGCTCGATCGGCGCCGGCGATGGGCAGGTTCAACGGCTTGTCCTGATTTGCGACGGCGCGTTTCGACACCATCGTCGTCGTCAGGCCGAAAATCACCGGCGCCAGCAGCACGCCGAAAAAGAATGCCGACACGATCACGCGACGGTCGCGCAGGTTTTCCAGCACTTCCTTGCGGAAGACGGTCCAGATGGCGCTCATCACGCCACCTCGCCGGGCTGATCGTCTTGATCGGCAGCGCGCACGAACGCTTCTTCCAGATCGGGAGCGCCGGTGGCCTGGAGAATTTCTGCCGGCGTGCCCCGCACGACCACGCGGCCGTGCGAGATGATCACGATGTCGTCGCACAAGGCCGCGACTTCCTGCATCACGTGACTGGAGAACAGCACACATCGACCCGACTCGCGCAGCTCGCGAATCAACTCGCGCAACATGCGCACGGCATTCACGTCGAGTCCGTTGGTCGGCTCATCGAGAATGATGGTCTGGGGCCGATGGATCAGGGCACGCGCCAGGCTGACCTTGAGGCGTTCGCCTTGTGAGTAACCTTTGGCCCGTCGTTCGGCTACGCCGCCGAGCGCGAGGCGTTCGATCAGCTGATCGATGGAGCGGTTCAACTCGGGGCCACGCAGGCCGTGCAGCTCGCCG
Source organism: Steroidobacter flavus (assembly GCF_042651805.1). NCBI lineage: Bacteria > Pseudomonadati > Pseudomonadota > Gammaproteobacteria > Steroidobacterales > Steroidobacteraceae > Steroidobacter > Steroidobacter flavus. The sequence goes on from NZ_JBHSDU010000003.1 coordinate 2,141,926, forward strand.
TAGTAGCGAATGTTTTCGCGACCGCTGAGATGCGCGTACAGCCCGCTCGCATGCGGTAACACGCCGAGTGAGCGGCGCACTCCGAGAGGATCGGTAGCGCAATCGTGGCCGTCGATCAACGCGCGGCCTTCATTGGCACGAATGACGGTGCTCAAGATGCGCAGGGTCGTGGACTTGCCGGCGCCGTTGTGACCGAGCAGGCCGGTGATCTTGCCGTCGCCGGCCGAGAACGAAACATCCTGCAACGCTTGCACCGCGCCGAAGCGCTTTCTCAAACCGTCGACTTGAATCATGGGGCGGGCGCCGAGCGTGACAGCAGGAACGGAGCGGGGGCGACGGTTTTCAGGCACTCGTCGTCGAGCGATTTCACGGTGCCGGCGGTAATGAACTCGGCGACCACGCGCGGCATGCAGCCGACGGCGATCTGACCGTGACCTTGGCCGTCGAGCACGAGGTGCTTGGAGTTCTTCAAGCCCGCGACGATTTGTTCGCCATAACGCGAGGGCGTCACGGGATCGTTGCCGCCGGAAAGCACCAGCGTTGGTATCGAGCTCTGCAGAGGCTTGCCGAAGTCCTGATCGACCGGGCCGCGCGGCCATTGTTCACAAATGCTTCGCATCGCCTGCATGAAGGTTTCGCCGATATAGGTCTTGGCCAGGTCGGAGTCTGCGACGGGGCGCTCGTGCCAGCGCGGGGCGTCCTCACTGCACACGACCGCGAAGTGCATGCCGTTGGCGATCTGAGTATCGAGGCTGCGTTTGATCATCAGATACTGCGCGGCCAGCGCTTGCGGCTGTCCGATCTCGGCCTCGTGAATGAGCAGCGGCAACGTCGAGACGGTTTCATCGGAATAGCTCAGCAACCGAACGGCGGCACTGAGCTCGGCAGCTCCCAACTGTGTCGTTGTCAGCTCCGCGCTCAGGGGATCCGGAATCGAAAGGGGCAGCGGCTTCTCGAGCACTCGGGCACGCAGGGTCGCGAAGGTGCCTGAGATATTTGGGAAAGCGCGCTTGCAGTCCGCGTTCGAATCGCAACGGGCGAAGGCGCGATCGATGGCGGCTTGCGCGTCGAGGGCCACATCCGGCCCCAACGGCAGCTCCGGTGGCACGACACCATCGAGAATCGCGACACGCACTCGTTCCGGATAACGTCGCATGTAGTGCTGTGCGACTCGCGTCCCATAAGACACGCCATATAAGTCCAGTCGTTGATAGCCCAGCGCCGCGCGGACATCGTCGAGATCGCGCACAGCGACGCTGGTGGTGTAGTAGCGCGGATCGCCGGGCAGCTTTTCGAGACACGCGCGCGTCAGCTCGCGCAACTGCTGTGGATCGCTGAACGTAATGTCGCTCTCGTCCGGGAACGTGCAGTCGAGACGATTCGATCGCCCGGTGCCGCGTTGATCGACGATCACGATGTCACGATCGCGCCGGACCCGCGCCAGCGCCGGCGCGATGGAGATATAGAAGTCGCTGGCCGCTTGACCCGGGCCGCCGCTCAGCACGAACAGCGGATCGCCGGCGGGCTCGGTGCGCAGCGAGCGAATGACCGCGACATGCAGTTGGACCTGCTTGCCCGAGGGTTGTTCGCGATTTTCCGGCACCGACAGCCAGGCGCACTGAGCCGCCACGCCGCCGCCGGCGATCTCGCTCTGCAGCCGACAATCCTTGAGCGACAACCTGGCGGCATGCGCCTGGAATGCGCTGCAAAAGGTCAAGGGCAGCCAGCTCACTGCGGCCAGGGCGCGCAAGCTCTTATGAAGGGCCGACATCGATTTCCCGGTGCGAAAGGTCACGGGCTGCAATGGTAGAGGAACCTGTGTGGGCCCGTAACGGTCTGTTACATTCGCACGCCCAACAACTATCTCAACGAGCCCCTGGAGTTACGCATGCGTTCATCGTCGTTACTCGCCACTGTCGCCGCGGTCGCCTGCGCGCTGCCGCTGACGGGCGCCTTCGCCAAGGACGAGGCATTGGCCAAGGCGGTGGCCTCCGAGTCCCGCTCGCCGAATTTCGTGGCGCGCGATAAATACCGGAAGCCGGAGCAAGTGCTCGAGTTCGTCGGCGTGAAGCCGACCCAGACCGTGGTGGAAATCGCGCCGGGCGGCGGCTATTGGACGGAAATCCTCGGTCCTTATCTGCACGATAAAGGCACTTATTACACGGCCATCACGCCACGCGCCGCCAGTGAGCGGGCCGCGGCCGCCGCGGATACATGGCAGAAAAAGCTCGACAGCGACAAAGCGCGCTACGGCAACGTGAAGATCGGTGACTTCGGCGGCGGCAAATTCGAGCCCGCGCCGGCCGGCTCCGCCGATGTGGTCGTGACCTTCCGCAACGTGCACAACTGGATGGGCCAGGGCACGGCGGAACAGGCGTTCGCTTCGTTCTACAAGACACTCAAGCCGGGCGGCATTCTGGTGGTCGAGGAGCACCGCGCGCCGGCTGACAAGCCGCAGGACCCGAAGGCGGCCAGCGGTTATGTGCGTGAGGACTACACCATCGGCCTGGCGGAGAAGGCCGGCTTCAAGCTGGTGGGCCGCTCCGACCTGCTGAACAATCCGAAGGACACCAAGGATTATCCGAAGGGCGTATGGACCTTGCCGCCCACCCTGGCGTTGGGCGATCAGGACAAAGCCAAGTACGAAGCGATCGGCGAGGCGGATAACTTTCTGGTGAAGTTTCAGAAGCCGCAGTGAGGTCCGCCGCGAATTGACTGAGCGGAATTGACGCGCCGAGGAGCCACCCGTGGAAGACGAACAAAAGAAATGGTTGTACTGGGCCATCCCTGTCGTGGTCGCGGTGGCGATCGGCGCGGCGTTGTATTACGGGCGTTCGCATCGGCAGGCGGAGCAGGCCAAGCAAGCGCCTGCTGTCGCGGTGCCCGAGGCCACGACGCCGGCGGCGGAGCCACCGATCCGCAATCCGGTGGCTGAGACGCCGCCGCCGAAGCCGCTGCCGCCGTTGGCCGATAGCGATCCGTCGCTGCAAGAGTCGTTGAGCGGTGTGTTTGGACGCGCGCTCGAGCCGTTTCTGGTGCCGAAGAACATCGTTCGACACACGGTCGTGACCATCGACAATCTGCCTCGCAAGAAAACAGCGGTGCAGATGTGGCCGGTGAAGCCGATCGGCGGCGAAGTGCTTGCTAAAGGGGATGGCGAGGAGATGACGCTCGACGCGAGCAACTACGCGCGTTACGAGCCGGTCATCAAGATCGTGCAGAACATGGATACCTCGCAGGTCGCGACGCTCTATAAACAGTATTACCCGCTGTTCCAGGAAGCGTATGTGTCGCTCGGCTATCCGGACGGCTATTTCAACGACCGGCTGGTCGAGGTGATCGATCATCTGCTGGCGACCCCGGACGTGCCCGGCCCGATCAAGTTGAAACGGCCGAGCGTCAATTTCGAGTTCGCCGATGCCGAGCTCGAAGGGCTGTCGTCGGGACAGAAATTGTTGATCCGCATGGGCAGCGCCAACGCCGCCATCGTGAAGGGCAAGCTGCGCGAGTTGCGCGGTGCCATCGCCAAACAGGACGCCGCGACGAGTCGATGACACTGGGGCGCGGCAGGCGTCAGTGAAGACAGGAGTGTCGTCATGAGCAAAGTCGTGTTCATCTCTGTGGCTTCCGCCGCGGCCTTCGGGCTGTTGAGCTTGCATTTGGTGAAGCAGCTCAAGGCGGGCGAGGCGACGATTGCCGATCTGCAAGCGCAGGTGGCCACACTGAAAGAACAGCAGCAACAGCCGCCGCCGCGCGAAGCAAAGCCACCGGCCGAAGACATCGGCCCGCAGCCGACCGAAGCGATCGGCACACCGCCCAAAGAACCGCAGAAGCTGGTCGGTGTTCTCACGAGCCCCAATCAAGCAGGGCCGTCGGGCATGCCGAATCGCGACGAGCGCATGCGCATGTTTCGTGAGCAGCGCGAGCGCCAGCGCCAGTTGATGCAGGATCCCGAATATCGCGCGGCGATGCGCGTGCAGACACGAGCCAATTTCGCGCGTCAGTACCCGGGCGTGGTTCAGGAGCTCGACCTGGACTCGCAGCAAGCAGACGCGTTCTTCGACTTGCTGGCCGAGCAGCAGCTGCGTGCCAACGACCAGATGCAGGGGCTGTGGGAGATGGAGGGCGTCGATCCCAACGACCAGGCCGCCATGCAGGAACGCAGTCGCAAGATCCAACAGGCGGCGCAGGAGAACCAGCGCCGGAACGAGGCGGAGATCACCGCGCATCTCGGCGCCAAAGCGCAGGCGTGGAAGGAATATCAGTCGACCATGGGCGTGCGCTATGAGCTGGAGAACATGCGCAACACGCTCTCGGCGAATGGCTTGCCGATCAACGAGGAAATGAGCAAGCCCATGCTCAAGGCCATGGCGCAGGCGAGTCAGGCCGACATGCAGGAGAACAACTCTTTCGTCAATCTGATCGGTGGGCCGCAAGCGCTGGCGACGCGCCCGGGCGTCAATCCCGGCGGCTCGGATAACATGGAGCGTCACCTCGAGATCGCGAAGAAGCGCAATCAGCGCATGCTGGATGCGATCTCGCCGTACCTGTCGTTCGAGCAGCGCGCCGCCATCGAAAAACAGCAGGAAGCGCAAATGAAAATGCAGGAAGCCCAACTCCGCCTGATGCGCGCTCAAAGCAAGTCGGAGAACAACGGGGTGTATTTCCTGGAGAGCTCGGGCGTGACCGTCGCTCAGCCGTGATCGGGTAAGACTTCCATGCAAAAGCAACAAATCGCTTCGACGATCGCATCGATGACCGCACTGCTCGGCGTCGCCGCCTGCAGTAAACCCGAGCCCGCCGCACCACCTCCGCCACCGCCGCAATCGTCCGCGCAGGCATCGGGCTCGGAGGAGCTTGGCCAGCCTGCCGATCCGCGCTTCATCGGCAAGATCTGGATGTCGACGACGCTGGGGCATCCGCGCGGCACGATGATGATCTTCCTGCCGGACCGCTCGCTGTTGATGGACTCGTGCTTCGAGACCTACCGCATCTCCAAGTGGGGCGCGGAGGGCGATCGCATCCGCTGGATCGAGGACACCATCCCCATCGAAGGGACGATCTCGATGCCGAGCGATCACGAATTGAACCTGCAGATCGCGGGGCAGGACAAAGTGCAGTCGTATGTCATCGCCGATGTGCCGTTCGTCTGCCCCGATATGCCGCGATGAGTTCGAGCGGAACGTTGCACCGTCGGTGTTTCACGTAAGCGAAATCACCCAACCGTCTTTGCCGACATCGGACGATTGCAAGCGCTGCGACGCTGGTTTTAAAGCGATAACAAACAACCGACGGCCAGCATTTTTTTCACGTCCAGCCGCAATGTTTCTAACGCGAGACGAGTGAATGCATTCGCAGACACTGTCTGAACGTTACGACATTTTGCGCAAACGAACTTCTTCTCGTTAACTGCGCCCCGCCCACGAACGACACTTCGTCACATCGACAAGCCTCAATGCATGCGATGGCCGACCAGGACGAGTCAGGCAGAACGATAGATCGCAACTCTGGGTGAGCGCCGTACCGCGCGCGTAAGCGGTACGGCTCCCGTGTCATACCCGCGAGGATTGTCCATGCGCACTTCAACCAAGTGCACGCCCGGCTTCGGCGTGTCCGCCCTCTTTTTCGCGCTCGTCTGCGCGCTCTCTCTGCTGAGCGGCATCGCTCAGGCCACACCGACGATATCCGGCACGCCGAAAACGACGTTCGGTGTGAACTCCTGGTATAGCTGGGCGCCGACCGCGCGCGACCCTGCTGTCGAGCAGCGCACGCTGCGCTATTCGATCGTCAACAAGCCCTCGTGGGCGTCGTTCTCGGTGTACTCCGGAAAGATCGAAGGCGCGACGCCGGCGACGCCGGGTACCTGGTCGAACATTCGTATCACTGTGAGAAGCGCGACGGGCACCGCGACCCTGCCGGCGTTCTCGATCACGACGTACCGGCCCGGTACTGGCGGCACGACCAATCGTCCGCCGGTCGTGAGCGGCACGCCGCCGACTTCGGTGACCGCGGGTACCGCGTACTCGTTCCGTCCGACGGGCTCGGATCCTGAGGGCCGCACGCTGACCTGGTCGATCACGAATCGTCCCGCGTGGGCGACGTTCAACACCTCGACCGGTGCGCTCACGGGCACGCCGACGGCCGCACAGGTTGGCACGACCTCCGGCATCGTGATCGCGGCGAGCGACGGCGCCAATCGCACCGCGCTTCCGTCCTTCAACATCGCCGTCAATGCGGCTGGCAGCAGCACGGGCTCGGCCACGCTGAGCTGGACTCCGCCGACCGCCAACACCAACGGTTCGACGCTGAGCAATCTCGCCGGCTATCGCATCTACTACGGCACGAGTGCGAGCAACCTGTCGCGCACCATCCAGGTGGCCAACGCGGGCGTGACGCGCTACGTGGTGCCGGATCTGGCGGCGGGCACGTGGTACTTCGCGGTTCGTGCGTACACTTCGACGGGCGGCGAAAGCGCGAACTCGAACACCGGTTCGAAGGTCGTCCGCTAGTTCGTGAGTTTGCAAGCTGCTCTCCCGTGGCCGACACGGGGCGGGAGAGCAGCGCGCACCGGCTACTGCCGGCGGCGTGACAGCCAGTCCACCATCGTGTTGCTGACCAGCTCCGGCGCGTCCTGCTGCACGAAGTGATTCGCGCCAGGGACGGTGACGATGGTCAAGTCCTTCTCCACCCATTGCCACGTGCCATTGAGCGCGCCCGGCAGCAGCGCCTGATCCTCCAGGCCGTGGATCATCAGCACCGGCACTTTGACCTTGGGGAACGTGAAGTTCTCCGGCGGGGGCGGTGCATCGGGCTTCGGATAGTTCGCCTTGTAGTAGTTGAGCATCCCTTCGACGTCCGATTGCTGGAACGCTTGCAGATAACGAGGCCGCACGGCTGGATCGGTGACCCATTGCGTCAGGCGCTCCAGCGAAATGACCTTGTGCGCGTCCGGCTTCTGGAAGTTGAAGGCGTACTCGCTGTTTTTCTTCTGCTGAGGATTGGTGGCGATCTCGCGCGCGATGCCGGCGGGGTGCGGCAGATTGCATATGATCAGCAGCCGCGTGATATCGGGCCGGCGCATCGCCACGTTCCACGCCACCGAGCCGCCCCAGTCATGACCGACGATCGCTGCGCGCTCGACCTGTTCTGCTTTGACCACCGCAGCAATATCGCCCACCAATAACGGCATGGCGTAGTTCTCCACGCCCTTGGGCTTGTCCGAAAGGTTGTAGCCGCGCAGATCGACAGCGGCCGCGCGATAGCCCGCATCGGCGAGCGCCCGCATTTGTTTGCGCCACGTGTACCAGAAGTCCGGAAAGCCGTGGACCATCACGACCAGCGGTCCCTGTCCCAGTGCCGCATAGTGGATCTTCACGCCGTTGGCATCGGCGTACTTGTGCTCGACCTGATCCCACACATCCGTCGTGTCGGCCATCGCGATTCCCCCTTGCAGGACTAACAGAACAACTGCCCAAGCCCAGCTACGCATGCGAGCTCCTTCGCTTCCGTGCCCGCGCCGACTATATAACGGTGTCTGATTCGTTACTGCCCGACAGTAGGACCCAGTCCGCCGCTGTGACAGTCACTCCTATGCTCGCTGTGCGGATCGGGCCTATGATGGACGCGTCCTCCAACCGGTCGGAGCTTCGTATGTCTCTTCGCGGCAAGACACTGTTCATCTCGGGCGCCTCACGCGGTATCGGACTGGCGATTGCGGTGCGGGCGGCGAAAGACGGCGCCAATATCGCCATCGCGGCCAAGAGCGATCAGCCCAATCCCCGCTTGCCGGGCACCATTCACACCGCGGCCGAAGCGATCGAAGCGGCCGGTGGCAAAGCGCTGCCCATGCAGGTCGATATTCGCGACGAGAACGCCGTCGCCGAGGCGGTGAAGAAAACCGCCGAGCATTTCGGCAGCGTCGACATCCTGGTCAACAACGCCAGCGCGATCTCGCTCACCAGCACGCTCGACACGCCGATGAAGCGTTTCGATCTGATGTTCGGCGTCAACGTTCGTGGCACGTTCGTGTGCTCGCAAGCCTGCATTCCCTATCTCAAGGAATCGGCGAAGGCGGGCCGCAATCCTCACATTCTCAATTTGTCGCCGCCGTTGAGCATGAAGCCGCGCTGGTTTGGGCCGCACGTCGCGTACACGATGGCGAAGTACGGCATGAGCATGTGTGTGCTCGGCATGGCGGAAGAGTTTCGCGCCGACGGCATCGGCGTCAACGCGCTGTGGCCGCGCACCGTCATCGCGACGGCTGCGTTGAATGTCATCGCGTTGGCCGATCCAAAGAAAGGTCGCAAGCCGGAGATCATGGCGGATGCAGCGCATGTCATCTTGACGCGCGATCCTCGTAGCTGCACCGGCAACTTCTTCATCGACGATGAAGTGTTGGCCAGCGCGGGGACCGCGGATCTGGATCAGTACGCGGTCACGCCCGGCACCAAGCAATTCCAGCCTGACTTCTTCGTTGACTGACCGTGCAACGGCTGGCGTTTTTTTTCCTCGCGATGGTGTCGACGATGAGCGGACCGGTGCAAGCGCAATCCTCTGCAACGAGCGGCAAATGGGCGACGCTGGACGGCTCGCCGCCGCTGGTGATTGCGCATCGGGGCGCGTCGGGCTATCGGCCCGAGCACACGCTTGCATCTTATCTGTTGGCTATCGAGTTCGGTGCCGACTATGTCGAGCCCGATCTGGTCGCGACGCGCGACGGCCATCTGATCGCGCGCCACGAGCCCCTGCTGGACGACACCACCGATGTGAAGTCGCGGCCGGAGTTTGCGTCACGCAAGAGCACCAAGACGCTCGACGGCAAACCAATCACCGGCTTCTATGCCAGCGACTTCACGCTCGCAGAAATCCGTCAGCTGCGCGCCGTGCAACCGAACCCGGCGCGCTCCAAAGAGTTCGACGGCAAGTTCACCGTGCCGACCTTCGAAGAGATTCTGGACCTGGTCGAGCAGGAGTCGACGAAGCGGGGGCGGCGCATCGGCATCTATCCGGAAACCAAACATCCCGCGTTTCATCTGCAGTTGCAGTTGCCGCTGGAAGATCGATTGCTGGATGCGTTGAACCGCCGAGGCTTAAACAAGGCCGGCACGCCGATTTTCATCCAATCGTTCGAAAGTGCGAACCTGCAGTACTTGCGGGACAAAACGCCGTTGCCATTGGTGCAGCTCATGGACGACGGCGCGCTCATCTACGACCAAAGCGGCACGCGCGTCGTGCGAGTCGCCATCCCTGACTACGGCGATCCCCGCGGTGGCGAGCGGCCGAACAGTCTCGCCGACGTGGCGAAGTACGCGAACGCGATCGGCCCGTGGAAGCGGCAGATCCTGCGCGATGTGGGACAGCCGAAGCTGCTGACGACCACCGTGATCGAGCAGGCCCATCAAGCCGGCCTGCGCGTGCATACCTATACTTTTCGTAATGAGCCGGCGACCCTGGCGCCCGAGTACAACAACGATCCGCTGCAGGAATACCGGCGCTTCTACGACCTGGGCATCGACGGCGTGTTTTCCGATTTCTCCGATACCGCGCTCAAGGCGCGGGCGTCACGCTGATCGACGGCCAATCGCGCACCCAACAACACACGTGATCGAACCCTTCGAGGGTTCGCTGTTGCGCGCGGGGATAGCGAGCGAAGTAACGTTCGGTGGTGGATGGCGGTACGACGAGATCGTTCGCGCCACGCAAATGGAGTTCAGGCCAGGGATGCGGCTTGTCGCTCAGTGCCGGATTCAACGATTGCGACAGCCGTAGATACTTGTGATGGTCGGTCCACGCATCGGTATCGAGGTTGGCGCCGATGGTAACGACGGACGCGACGTCCTCGAGTCGTTCCGCAATCAACACCGCCAGCGCGCCACCGCCGCTGTAACCCACCAGCGCAATGTTTTTCGCGCCTACGCGTCGTTGCACCTCGCGAACGGTTGCCACCATGCTTTCGACCACTTCGGTGGAATAACGCGCTCCGGTCCAAAGCTCGAAGTGACATTTGTCTGAGCGAAGGCCGTTGTAGCACGGACGTGTGACGTACGCGGCCGGCGCCGGCGAGCGCATCAACATTTCCAGCGCCACCGGCTCACGCGTGGTGGGATCGTTGCTGGGGGTGCGGCCGAGCCAGGGAATACCGTCGCTTTCCAGAAATAGGGTCAGCCGTTCGGTGGCATGATCGGCGCCGGCGCTGCGTTTGAGATAAACGACGCTGGGAAACGAGCCCGCCTCAATATGAACGACTTCGAGGCCGGCCTCGCGAGCTCGCTGATCCAGCCGCTGCCCGGGCGAGGTGCAGCCGCCGAGAAACAGCGTCGCGACCAGCACGGCATTAAGGGCAACCCTGAGCTTCATGACACGCGATTGCGACCTGCGTCACAACGGAAGTCAACCCCGGGCGGCACAGTTCGCCCGGCCGTAACGGCCGGATGCCTGCACTAAAGACCCGTTGCGGTCGCGGGATAGTGGCGGATAACTACGCAGCAGCTCATACGAATAACCCAAGGGAGAGCTTGCAATGAAGGTAGCGGCGCTCGGAGCAGCCGGACGGACGTTGGCAGCATGGATGGGCGGCGTCGCGTTGCTCGCGATGGCGCCGTTGGCACAAGCCATTCCGCCGACTTTCACCAGCCAGGTCAATATTCCCATTCCCGGGCCCAGCCAGAGCGTGATCGTCAACTTGCGCGCGGCGGGTGTGCTCAGCGGCTCGCCCGAGACCGATCTCATCGACTTTGGCCAGGGCATCATGCTCAACCGCGGCGGGGTCATCACGGCCAGCAACCTGACCATCGATGTCTTCGATCTCAACGACGCGGGCGGCGTCTGCGTCCAGGTCAGCAACGCCGGTAACTACACGCCCATCGCTGGCGACGTGTTGTCCGTGACGATCACGGCCGACAACGAGCTGGGTCAAACGGGTAGCGGCGCACTCACGATCGTCAACGCGCCTGGCGCGGGCATCGTCAATCCAAACAACCAGGCGCAAGTGGACGCCTGCGCGGATCCGAACCAAGCACCGACCGTCAGCATCAACGGCGGTAGCCGCACCGTGAACGATACCGACGGCGCGCCCGGCGAGAACGTGACGTTCAGCGCGACCGCCACCGATCCGGAAGGCGAGACGCTCACCTATGCCTGGTACGGCAGCGATGGTGAAACTCAACTTTCCACCTCGCCGAACCCGACGATTGCTCTGCCAGACGGCGTTTCGACCGTCACGTTGATGGTCCGCGACGCCACCAACGAGTTCACCGGCGGCGAGCCCACTCTCTCAAGCGTCACTATCACCGTCGGCAACGCCACCGGGCCGACTGCAAACGCGGGCGCGGATCGCAGCATCGCCGATACCGACCACGAGGTAGGTGAGAACGTGACGCTCGACGCCAGCCTGTCGACCGACACGGACGGTACGATCGCGACCTATCGCTGGTCGCGCATCACTGACGGCGAAACAGAAGAGTTGCTCGGCACCACCAGCGCTCCGACGCTGCAGGTTCGCTTGCCGGACGGTGAGAATCTGATTCAGCTGCTGGTGATCGACAACGCCGGCCTGCAAAGCACGGACACTGTGACTATTACTGTCGCGGACGGCCCGGTGATCACGACGCTCTCCGATATCCCGAATCTGTCGCCGAACCAACGCCGCGTCGCGCTGGCGTTGGATCGTATCTGCGGCCAGCTGCGCGATCTGTCCGAGCTCACATCGGATCAGCAGGATCTGTTGATCCGTTGCAACGGCCTGCAGATCAACAACACGACAGAGAATCAGCGCGATGCGCTCGACGAGCTGGTCGCCGACGATTTCGCCGTCGCGCGCACGCAGACGCTGTTGTTCGCGAACACTCAATACGCCAGCGTGATGGACCGTTTGATGGCGCTGCGCGGTGGCGCGAAGGGCCTGAGCCTGGCGGGTCTGAATATCATCGTCGATGGCAAGCCGGTGCCGCTCGCCCAGTTGCACGACATGGTGACGAGCATGTTGGGCGGCGGCGCCAGTGCCGACGATGAGCCGGGCGGCTTGCTCAGCGATAAGTGGGGCATGTGGGCGCGTGGCAATTACAGCTTCGGCGAGAAGGATCGTAATAGCAGCAGCCCGGCCTTCGATGCCGATCAGTGGGCGTTGGTCGGCGGTCTGGATTATCGATTCAACGACAAGCTGGTCGGCGGCGTGTCGCTGGCCTACGGACAATCGAGCATCGACTTCAATCCGCGCAAAGAGGGCGGCCTCGATACCGATACGTGGGCGGCCTCTTTGTACGGCTCCGTGTATGTGGCCCGGAATCTGTACTTCGACGCCATCGTCAACATCGCCAACGCCGACTACGGCGCCGATCGCAATATCACTTATGTGGACGGCACGGGATTGGTAAACGTCGATGCGCGCGGCGACACGAGCGGCATGACCTATAGCGCCGGTCTTTCGGGCGGCTATGACTTCCTGGTCGGAGGACTGACGCTGTCGCCGACCATCGGCTTCTTCTACATCGACGCCACCATCGACAGCTTCACCGAGAGCGGCGCCGCCGGGTTGAACCTGATTTACGACGAGCAGACATTCCAATCGTTCACGGGCAACCTGGGCTTCCGTGTCACGTACGCGTGGAACCTGAGCTGGGGTGTGCTGTTGCCCCACCTGCGCGTCGACTACGTGCGCGAGTTCAAAGACGACGTCGATGTGTTCGGCGTACGTTTCGCGGCGGATCCGAATGCGACGAGCGCGCCGCCGATTCTGGTGGAGACCGACAATCCCGACGAGTCGTACTGGCGTCTGGCCACCGGCCTGTCGGCGCAGTTCATCCATGGCATTTCGGGATACATCGAGTATCAGCGCCTGGAGAGCTTCGAGTTCATCAGCTTCCAGGATGTGAGCATGGGCCTGCGCTTCCAGAAAAGCTTCTGATATGAAAACGCCTCACCTGCCGAAGACTCTGGGTCGAATCGCGGCGTGGCTTGCGCCGAGCTTGTTCGTCGTTGCTTCGGCAGCGTCGCCCACTCAAGGCATGGTGAAGCGTTCCGATCTGGAGATCGTCGATTGCCTGTTGCCGGGCCAGGTGCGCCAGCTCGGCAACAGCAGCTTCCTGTCGCAACGACGACCGATTCGGACTACCGCGTCGGAGTGTTCGATTCGTGGCGGCGAATACGTCGCCTACGATCGCGCTGACCTGCAATCCGCGCTGCGTATCTGGATGCAAGCCGCCGAGTCGGGCGATGTGGAAGCACAAACAAACGTCGGCGAGATTTACGAGCGCGGCATGGGTGTCGCGCCCGACTACGAGGCGGCCGCGAAGTGGTATCAAAAGGCAGCGGACAAGAACTACGGACGCGCGCTGTTCAATCTGGGCACGATGTATGAGCAGGGGCTGGGCGTGCCGCAGGATCCGCTCAAGGCGCTGAATCTGTATCGCCAGGCCTGGGGTGTGCCGGCGGACAACATCATTTTCACGTCGGCCGCGCAACGCGAGCAGGACGAGCTTCGCAAGGAGCTCGATGCCGCCATCGCGGAGAAAGACGCGCAGCTCGGCCTGCTGCAGAAACAGCTGAAGGACTTGCAGGAACAGCTGGCGAAGAAGCCGGCCGTCGAGCAGACCGCCGATAACGGCAGCAAGGAAATCGAAGCGTTGAAGCGTTGGATTGCGCAGCTCGAGTCGGAGCGTCGCAAGAGCACCGAACGTCTGGCCGGCATTCCGAAGACGCGCACTCCGCAAGGCACGACCGAACTGGCGCAGCTGCCGCCGACCGCTGACGAGCGCACGCTCGAAGGCATGAACTTCGGCCGCTACTACGCCATCGTCATCGGCAATCAGAACTACCAGAGCATCGAGAGTCTGGCGACTCCCAGAGCTGACGTTTCACGTGCTGCGCGCATTCTTGCCGATCGCTACGGCTTCACCGTCTCGATTCTGGAAGATGCCAACGACGTCACCATGTTGAAGGCGATCAACGACCTCAACGCGGTGCTCAAGCCCGAGGACAACCTGCTCATTTATTACGCCGGTCACGGCGCACGCCTGCAGAGTGGCAAGAGCGAGGCGGGCTATTGGTTGCCGGTGAATGCGGACGCGCCGCCGAAAGATACTTACTGGGTGCCGAACGAGCAGATCACCGGTCATCTCGGCCGCTTGCCGGCGAAGCGCGTGCTGGTGGTGGCGGACTCGTGCTACGCGGGCTTGCTGTCGACCGACCCGAGCTATCTATTCCTTAACGACAAAGTCACTTACTCGAAGGATTACATCAAATTCAAACTGCCGAAACGGGCGCGGCTGCTGTTGTCATCGGGTGGCGATAAGCCGGTGCTCGATGAAGGCAGCGGCGGCAACTCGGTGTTCGCTCGCGCGTTTCTTGACGAGCTGGAGAGTAATCAGAGCATTCTTTCCAGCCCGGAGCTGTTCAGCCGTATTCGTAAGCGCGTCGAGATTGCCGCGCATAGGAACAAATTCGTGCAGGTGCCCGAGTTCAAGTCGATCAAGGGCGCCGGGCACGAAGTCGGCGATTTCTTCTTCGTGCCGCGGGCCAGGAGCTAACCGCCGCGGCCGACCACGCCGCCGCCGTCGATCACGATGGTCTGACCGGTCATGAACGAGCCGCTGGGGCCGGCGAGGAATACGGCGGCGCCGGCGATTTCATCCGGCTCGCCGATACGACGCAGCGGATAAGCTTTCACGGTGTGCTCGTAGACCTTCGGGTCTTCCCATAGGGTCCGCGCGAAGTCGGTGCGGACCAGGCCAGGCGCGATGCAGTTGGCGCGAATGTTCTTCGGGCCCCACTCGGCGCAGAGATTGCGCGCGAGCGCCATGTCCGCCGCTTTCGACAAACCATACACGCCGAGCGTGGGCGAGCCGATCAAACCGGCGATGGATGAAATGATGACGATGGAGCCGCCGCCCCGTTCCGCCATCTGCGGCAGCACCATGTTGCACAACCAGAAGTTGCTGCGAACGTTGCTGTTCATCACTTTCTCATACGCATCATCTGGCATGCCGATGGAAGGGCCGTAGTAGGGATTGACCGCGGCGTTACAGACCAGCACGTCGATGCCGCGCCAATGTTTGACGGTGTCGTCGACCAGTTTCTGTAGGTCTTCCTTGCGGCTGATATTGCAGGCGAGTGCGATGGCTTCGCCGCCCTTGGCCTGGATCGACTTGACCACTTCCTCGCACGCATCGAGCTTGCGGCTGGTCACGACGACTTTCGCGCCGTGTTCCGCCATGCGCTCCGCGATGGCGCGACCGATGCCGCGACTCGAACCGGTGATCACCGCAACTTTGCCGGTGAGATCGAACAGAGTGGATGTCATGACGCGTTTCCCCAGCGATGAGGGAATGGATGATAACGAAGCGGCTGCATGGCTGAGACAAGTTTCGTGAGTGCTCTGCAGGTCGGAAAGGGTGGGCCAAATTTTCCGGTTCTGTGCGCCCTGTCGCTAAACGGCAGCAGTCGCGTGCCGATGTCTCCGACTAAGCCTGCGGAACTGCCTACGCGAGCGGAACGTTCTGAGATCGGAGAGACGCGAGGTTCATATGAAATCCACTCAGCAATGGGGTAAGCATTTACGTGAGATGGTGAACGCCAGCATGGATCCCATGGTCTACGCGTTGCAGTGGGCCCAGGATCCGCGCTGTATGCAGCGAGGGCTGCAACATCGACGCGTCGGTGCGACGATTGAACGTAATGCGACCGTTTGTCGGCTGTGGCTGGGCAAGCAACGCTGATTTTCGGCGCTTTGGCTGAGGCCATTTCTCGGCAAACCCACAATCAATCGAGTTAGATCGCCACGGGCGCGGCAGGTACGCTGCGCTCCATGCTGACCAAAGACTTCAAGGATCGAAGCGAAGCGCACGCCCTGGCGGAACTGCTCGCCGCCCGCGAGCTGCGCGAATACCCTCTGACCCGCCACTGTGAAATCGGCCCGTTCGTGGTCGAGTACCTGTTTGCCGAACAAGCGCTGGTCGTCGAGCTCCAGCCTTCGGACACGCGCCTGAAATTCCTCACCGAAATGGGTTACGACGTGCTGGCCGTCGATCCCCGCGAGTTGGTTCGTCATCCGCGGCGGGTCCTCGGCCGGCTGCGCGCAGCTTTAAGGGGCTGATTCCATGAATGATCGAGCGCTTTCAGCATCGCACTGGTGTTTAGTCCAAAATTGGAGTAATTTTGCCATTACTCCATTGGAGGACTGGCCCATGATGCAACCTCATAGTCTCGAGCGCGCCGGTTTCGATCCGGATGCGTTAGGTTCCGCCGCTCTGACGGCCTTTTTCAACATTACCGCCGCCTGGCGCCTGGGCGCGGAAGAGGAGCGGGTTCTGTTGGGCTCACCGCCCCGCTCGACCTTCTTCAAATGGAAGAGCGACCGCGCCGCGCGCCTGTCCGCGGATACCATGGAACGCATCAGCTACGTGATGGGCATCTATAAGGCGCTGCATATTTTGTTGCCGACCCAGGAAACGGCGGATGCCTGGGTGAAGAAGCCCAACTCGGCCCATGGCTTCGGCGGCAAATCGGCGCTGGAACGAATGCTCGCCGGTCGCGTCCTGGACCTGGCGGATGTGCGCCGTTATCTGGACGCGCAACGCGGATGACCGCCGAGCCGCGCGCGGTCACGCTCCGTTGGCAGAAGATGTATCGCATCGTCGCGTCCCGGCATCCGCCGGTGAACGTGTTCGAGAACATTCTGCCGCCGCAACAGAGGGAGCTGGGTTATTTCATCGAAGGTCTCACCAACGATCGGCTGCGTGACGAGAGCGGCGAGGCGCCGGTCATGCCCGATGAGGATCGAGTGCGCGGGCCGGGCGCGACGATTGTGATGGCTCCGTTCACGCACACTGGATTTCCCAGTCGATTCAGCGACGGCAGTTACGGCGTCTACTACGCCGGGCACACGTTGGAAACGGCCGTGCGCGAGACTGTCTATCATCGCGAAATATTCATGGCCTCCACCAACGAGAGTCCGTGCGAGGTCGACATGCGCGCTTATGTGAACCGGCCGGTGCAGCCGTTCCTGGATGTTCGCAGTCCGCGCTTCGAACATTTGCACCACCCTGACGATTACAGTCCCTCGCAGGCATTTGCGAAACCGTTGCGCGATGAGGGGCACTGGGGACTGGTGTTCAGAAGCGTGCGCCACGAGGGCGGTGAATGCGTTGCGGCTTTCAAGCCGCAGGCAGTGAGCATTCCGGTCGCGGGCGCGGCGCTCGCCTACGTGTGGGATGGCGAGCGCATCGGCAAGGTCTATGAAAAGTCTGAAGTGCTGTTCGACTTCAGCCCGCCTAGCGATAGCGAGCCATGATTTTTTCCAGTCCCTTCGAGCCCGGCGTCAGCTTGGTATAGGGCAGCTGATTCACCGGCGTGGCAGTCGTGCCGCTCACTTCGTGAAAGTCCGGGCTTTTCTCGTCGATATAGATCAGGCCGGTGACGTATTCATTTTGCGCCAGTTTGTCGCGCAGATAATTGAACGCCTGGCCGCGATGCGTCGGGTCGTAAGAAGGATCCAGCTTGCGTAGCAGGATCCGGCTGCCGTCGTGCATGGTGACGGGCATCACATCGCCTTGCGCGTACTGCGCGGTGATCTCACGGGCCGGCGGAACGAAATCCGCGTGCACGACTTCGTCATAGTGATCGCGTACAAACTCGTAGCTCTTGGTCGAACCTTCGTGATCGTTGAAGGTCACGCACGGCGACAGCACGTCGATCAGCGCGAAGCCGCGATGTTTCAAGCCGGCGATGATCAGCGGCACCAATTGTTCCTTGTCGCCGGAAAAGCTGCGCGCCACGAAGGTGCCGCCAAGTGTGAGCGCGGCCAGTACTGGATCGATAGGCGGCTGCAAATTCTCTTCGCCCTTCTTGGCCTTCGAGCCGATGTCGGCGGATGCGGAGAACTGTCCCTTGGTCAGCCCGTACACGCCATTGTTCTCGACGATGTAGAGCATGTTGAGGTTACGCCGCATGGCGTGCGCGAACTGGCCGAAGCCGATGGACAGCGTGTCGCCGTCGCCGGAAACGCCGATGTAATAAAGATCCTTGTTCGCAGCGATCGCGCCGGTCGCGATCGACGGCATGCGGCCGTGCACGGAGTTGAAGCCGTGACCGCCTCCGACGAAATAAGCCGTCGTCTTGGACGAGCAGCCGATGCCCGACAGCTTCACCAACTGTTCCGGACGCATCGACATCTGCCAGCAGGATTCGATGATGGCGGCCGTGATCGAGTCGTGGCCGCAACCGGCGCACAGCGTCGACATGCCACCTTCGTAATCACGGCGCGTCAGCCCGAGCTCGTTCTTGGGCAGGCCGGGATGCGCGATCTTCGGTTTAGCGATGAAGCTCACGATCAACCTCCCACGGCCAGGCGCTGTTCGGGCACGCTGGCCAGCACGCCGTCGACGATCACGCTCGATGACATCGGCAAGCCACTGTAGTGCAGGATGGAGTGCAGCTTGGCTTTGTCCACTGCGGTTTCCAGTGTCAGCAGGCTGCGCAGCTGCGCATCGCGGTTCTGTTCGACCACGAAGATTTGTGAATGAGCGGCGAGAAAATCTTCGACTTCCTGGCCGAATGGAAATGCTCGCACGCGCATGTAATCGATGTGCACGCCGCGCCGGCGGAGCAGATCCAGAGCCTCGCGCACGGCTCCGTCGCAACTCCCCAGAGACACCAGCCCAAGGTTGGTCGAGCCGCGACCATCGAGAACTGCTTTCGGCACCAGCGTCTTGGCCGTATCGAACTTGCGCTTCAGTCGATCGAGCACGATCTGATATTCCGTCGAGTCTTCGGTGTATCCGCCGTACTGCGTGTGGCCTGAGCCGCGCGTGAAATACGCGCCCTTGGGATGCGTGCCGGGCAGCGTACGATAGGGGATGGCGTCGCCATCCTTGTCGAAGTAACGATAGAACTTGTCGATCTGGTCGAGCTGTTCCTTGCTGAGCACCTTGCCGCGATCGGGCACGTAGCTGTCGTCCCATTTCAGGTCCGGGCACATCCAGTCGTTCATGCCGATGTCCAGGTCGGACATGACGAACACCGGCGTCTGCAGGCGCTCGGCAAGATCGAACGCATGCACGGACATGTAGAAACATTCTTCCGGACTGTTGGGGAACAGCAGCACGTGACGCGTATCGCCGTGCGAAGCGTAGGCGGCGATCATCAAGTCGCACTGCTGAGTGCGCGTCGGCATGCCGGTTGACGGGCCGACGCGTTGAATATCGAAGATCACGGCCGGCACTTCGGCGTAGTAGGCCAGCCCGATGAACTCGTTCATCAATGAAATGCCCGGGCCGCTGGTCGGTGTGAATGAGCGTGCGCCATTCCATGAGGCGCCGATGACGGTGCCGATCGCCGCCAGCTCATCTTCACATTGGACGATCACGAAATTCCGCTTGCCGGTCTCGGGATCGACGCGCCACTTCTGGCAGAAACTCTTGAAGCCATCCATCAGCGACGTCGACGGCGTGATGGGATACCAAGCGCCCACCGTCGCGCCGGCGTACATGCAGCCGAGTGCGGCCGCCGTGTTGCCGTCGATCATGATGTGATTCGCGGTCTTGTCCATGCGCGCCACGCGCAGCGGCAGCGGGCAGGGGAAATGTTCCTTCGCGTAGTTGTAGCCCAGCTCCAGCGCTTTGACGTTGGAGTCGAGCAGCGACTTCTTGTTCGCGTAGCTCTCGCCGAGCAGCGAGCGCATGACATCGAGCTCGATGTCGAGCAGCGCGCCGAGCACGCCGGCGTAGACAATGTTCTTCAGCAGAATGCGCGAACGCACGCCCTGAAAGGTTTCGTTACAGATGCGGGCCAGCGGCACGCCGAAAATGGTGATGTCGTCGCGCTTCAACAGCGCGGGCCGCGGCCACGTCGAGTCGTAGAGCAGATAGCCGCCGGGGCTCACGTCCTTGACGTCCTTCGCATACGTCTCGGCATTCATCGCGACCATGACGTCGATGCGACCGGAGCGCGCGACATAGCCGTCGCGCGAAATGCGGATCTCATACCAAGTAGGCAGCCCCTGGATGTTGGAGGGGAAATAATTCTTGCCCATCACCGGAATGCCCATCCGGAACAGGGATTTCATCAGCAACGTATTGGCGCTGGCGGAGCCGGTGCCGTTCACGTTCGCGAGCTTGATGACGAAATCGTTTAGCCGGTCCGGCGAATCTTGGCTGGCTGCGTGCTGCATGGAGTGGTCTCGTCGCTCGCATAAGGAATGCGGATTTTCGACTTCTGCATATCCCACGCCGCTGTCGGGCAGCGCTCGGCGCACAGTCCGCAATGTACGCAGACATCTTCGTCTTTGACCATGACCCGCGCCGTATGTTGCAACGGTGCGGAAACAAACAAGGGCTGCGTGACGCGCAACGCCGGAGCTTTCAGCCGGGTTCTGATCTCGGCTTCCTCTCCGTTCGTCGTCATGGTCAGGCAATCCACGGGGCAGATGTCGATACAGGCATCGCATTCGATACAAAGGCGCGCATCGAACACGGTCTGCACGTCGCAATTGAGGCAGCGCTGGACTTCGGCGGCGGCT
Organism: Steroidobacter flavus; assembly: GCF_042651805.1. NCBI lineage: Bacteria > Pseudomonadati > Pseudomonadota > Gammaproteobacteria > Steroidobacterales > Steroidobacteraceae > Steroidobacter > Steroidobacter flavus. The sequence goes on from NZ_JBHSDU010000003.1 coordinate 2,162,435, forward strand.
TGCTCGGCGGTGAAGCCCAGCTCCACTTCGATATTGATCTTCTTGAAACGCTCCTTCAGATCGACGTGCGGCATCAGGCGCCGTTCGAGCGGGTTGTAGTCGTTCTTGTAGGCCCATTCGTGCAGGCCCATCTTACGACTGGATAGATTCAGCAGGGGCGGCGGCCGCTGCGTCACATCCCGATCCTGGCAAAACTGATGAATGGAGATGGCCGCCTGATGGCCGTGCTCCACCGCCCAGATGATGTTCTTCGGCCCGAACGCCGCGTCGCCGCCGAAGAAAACCTCCGGCCGCGTCGACTGGAACGTGGCCGCGTTCACCTTGGGAACGTGCCATTGATCGAACTCGATGCCCAGATCGTTCTCGATCCAGGGAAACGCGTTCTCCTGGCCGATCGCCAGAATCACGTCGTCGCACGGAATGAGTTTCTCCCCGACCGTGCGCTCGGCGGTGATGCGGCCGTTCGCGTCCAGGTCGTATTCCATGACATCGAAGCGCATGCCGGTGAGCCGGCCGTTCTCGGTGACGAACGCCTTGGGCGCGTGATTCACCACGATTTCGACATTCTCGGCTTCGGCATCTTCCAATTCCCATTCGGATGCCTTGAAGAAGCCGCGCGGCTTGCGCGCCATCACTTTCACATCGTCGGCGCCCAGTCGCAGCGATGAGCGGCAACAATCCATCGCGGTGTTGCCGACACCTATGATCAACACTCGCCGGCCGATTTCTTTGACGTGACCGAAGGCCACGGATTCCAGCCAGTCGATGCCGATATGAATATGCGCCGCGGCGGCCGCCTCTTTGCGTCCAGGCAAATTCAGATCCTTGCCCTTCGGCGCGCCGCTACCGACGAACACAGCGTCGAACTCGCCGGTGGCGAGCAGTTGTTTCATGCTCGTCACCGGCGAGCCCAGCCGCAGATCCACCCCCAAATCGATGATGTAGCCGATCTCATCGGCGAGCACCTGCTCCGGTAACCGGAACGAAGGAATGTTGGTGCGCATGAGTCCGCCGGGTGTATGCCACTTCTCGAAGATCGTGACTTCGTAACCCAGCGGCATGAGATCGTTGGCCACGGCGAGCGAGGCCGGCCCGGCGCCGATGCACACGACGCGCTTGCCATTCTTCTGGGCCGGTGCCTTCGGCAGATAGGGACGCACGTCGTCGCGATGATCGGCGGCCACGCGCTTCAAGCGACAGATCGCGACGGGTTCCTGTTCGACGCGGCCGCGCCGGCAGGCGGGCTCGCAAGGCCGATCGCAGACGCGACCGAGAATGCCCGGAAATACGTTGGATTCACGGTTGACCAGATAGGCGGCCGTGAACTGTCCCTGCGCAATCAAGCGGATATATTCAGGAACATCCGTATGGGCGGGGCACGCCCATTGGCAATCGACGACGCGATGATAATAGTCAGGATTCGCAGTATCGGTTGGTTGCACCGTTACTCAGCCCCCTATCACGACGACACTGCGCCGAATCGTTGCCGGCGCTGTGATAACTCGATCGATGAGCTAGGGTACACCTAAGCAGTGCGAGGCACCACCGGAACCGCCGAAACGAACTCTGAAGTAATGATGGGCTCCAGGATGCGTCGCCGGCTGTCGAGTGTCAGGCGATCCCAGTGCACTTTGTGTATGGCGGCGGCCCGCAGTTCAGCATCGGTGACGGTGCGGACGACTTCGCTCGCTGGCGCAGGTATCGCGGTGGAAAGTCGCAGGGTCTTTCCTTCCTTCAGGATATTCGTGACCGCGGCCAGCACTTCATTGTTATTGGTGAGCGCGCCGTGATTCTCCTGAACGAACCAGGTATCGGCGCCTTCCCAAAGGGCGCGGGCCAGCGGCACTGTGCCATCGCCATCGCGGCGGACAGAATATTCGAAGCCGCCGTCTCGCAACCTGAGTGACGTAACGGTTTCCTGATTCGTGCCGACGATGACTGCGCAGCGTTCATCCGGCGCCGGCATCCGACTACGTACTTTGTATGCACGGTTCAGCATCGTGGCATCGGGCACGAGATCGTCCTGCGGCCACTGCGCCGGGTCGAACAGATTCGGCTCATCGGGCGTCAGTGCCGACGGCAACATTTGATAGAGCCCGGGCAAGGTGAGGAACACAGTGCGGGCCAGTTGCTCCGCCGTACTGAAATGATCGAGTGCCGCAATCTTGCGAACGGTGGGATAGGCGGCGCGCAAGGCTTGCACTGGTGCGAACGACCCCTGATTGGGCGCGCCCAGTTGCACCAGCCGTTGAATCCGCTCGTTGCGATCGTTACCCAGCGCGATTCTCGCGACCACGCCGCCCATGCTGTGCGCGACGATGTGCACTTTACGCGCGCCGGATTTCTCGATGGCTCTGAGCAGTGCGCGAGCCAGCGTCTCGAGATCCGAGCGCCAGTCGAACGGATGGAACACCGGCACGAATCCGGCGATCTCCAGCGACAGTCGCAGCTTCAAATAGCCCGGCAGCATCACTCCCAACGCGCGCAACGATTTGCCGGCGGGCAGCGCCAGCTGCGACAGCCCGCCCTGCGCGATGGCCATCGGATGCAGCCAAAGTAAAGAAGTCGTTCGTCGCTGCATCGAGCCTAGCCGCGAGCCCATGATGCCGGGCAGGATGAACACCACTTCGCCACGATCGTTGCTGCGCGTGGCGGCGATCTTCGCCAGTTGCGCCAGCTCCCGGTATTCAACTTCGCCAAAGTACGCACTCAACAACGCCGCGTGTGCCCCGGACCGCAGCAGTGCGATGATCTGGTCTTCGTGTAAGTCGGCGGGGCTGGGCAGGGCGGGCGGGTTGGACATGTGTTGCTAAACGCTGTTAGCGGCTGCCGAGTTCAACGACCTGCACTTGAATCGTCTGTGCCGGCGCGTGCTCGAACTCCAGCGTCATCGGGAAGCGCAGCCCCGCGGTCAGGGGCTGGCGTAAGTCCACCAGCATGAAATGGGCGCCACCGGGCGCGAACGTGAATGGCTTGCCTGCGGCGAGCGGGACGTTCGACAGCGGCCGCATTTGCATCATGCCGTTCTCTTCGCTGTTGGTGTGCATTTCGATGTGATCGGCCACGGTGGTGGTCGCCGACAGTAATGTGTCGGCGTCCCGGGTCGTAATCTTTAGATAGACGGCACCGATCGTGGCGCCCGCCGGTGTGGCATTGGCCCAGGGATCTTCCACGTTCACCGTCGGGCCGGACGAGTTGCAGCCGCCGGCCATCAGCACGAAACCGGCAATCACGAGATTCCGCAGCACGCGAGTCATGAGCTCACCCGAGGATTATTCGTCCATCGCCGATTTGATCACATCGCACATGGCGTTGATGGCCTCGGTGCGCGACGTGCTCTTGCGCCAGACCGCGCCGACGGTTCGGGTCGGGATCGGTCGCGCGAATTCTTTCACCGCCAGCCCCTGACCGGAACCGAACGGCCCACGCGTCGCGAGATCCGGCAACAGGGTGATGCCGAGGCCCGCGGCCACCATCTGACGCAATGTCTCCAGGCTGGTGGCGCGATAGTCCTCGTTCTCTTTCACGTCGATGCGGTTGCAGACGTCGAGTGCCTGATCGCGCAAGCAATGCCCGTCCTCGAGCAGCAGCAAGGTCTCGCCAGTCAAGTCGTCGAGCTTGATCTGCGATTTCTTCGACAGCGGATGATTGTTCGGCACCGCGACGTTGAACGGCTCGTGATACAGCTCGCGCGATTCCAGTCCGTCCATCGGTACCGGCAGCGCCAGGATTGCGACCTCGATCTCGCCATCGCGCAATTTTTCGAGCAGTTGCGCAGTCTGATATTCGTAGAGCATCAGCTTCAGTTGCGGTAACTGTTTGCGCAGCCGGCGCGCCACCAGAGGCAATAGGTAAGGACCGATGGTCGGGATCAGGCCGAGCTTGAGTTTGCCGGATAAGGGGTCATGTTCGTTACGGGCCAGCGAGATGATCTCGTCGCTCTCCTGCAGGATGCGGCGGGCGAGCGGCAGGATTTTCGCGCCGGTCTCGGTCAGCGTGACCCGTCGCGGCTGTCGCTCGATCAATTGCACGCCGAGGTAGTTTTCCAGCTTCTTCAGCTGCGCCGACAGCGTCGGCTGACTCACGAAGGAGCGCTCGGCGGCTTTGCCGAAGTGCTTGGTGTCGGCGAGCGCCACGAAATAACGCAGATCGCGCAGATTCATGGGCGGAATACCCCATTCGTCATGAAGGACGGGTAGAATAGGCTCATAGGCGGAGTCTATCAAACTTCCAGAAACAATCGATTGGCGATTGTGGGTTCCGCCTTCATAATTGCATCCGTCGCCTCAGAGCGCTCCACCGAAGGGGCGCTCCGCGGCACATTCTTTGAAAACCGCGCCCAGCCGCAAGCCAGCGCTAAATTTTGATGATGGAGGAGTAGTTCATGTTAGGTGTAGGTCAAAAATTCCCGCAGTTCTCGCTGACCGGCGTGGTGTCGAACGATCTGAACAGCGCGTTCCAGCCGTTCGACTCGAACAGCAACAATGGCAAGTGGAAAGTCGTGTTCTTCTGGCCGAAGGACTTCACCTTCGTCTGCCCGACCGAGATTGCCGCGTTCGGCAAGCTCAACAAGGAGTTCGCGGACCGTGACGCCGTCGTCTACGGCGTGAGCACCGATTCCGAGTTCGTGCACCTCGCCTGGCGCAAGGACAAGGAAGAGCTGCGCGATCTGCCGTTCCCGATGCTGTCGGACATCAAGCGCGAGCTGACTTCGGCGCTCGGTGTGCTCGATGCGGAAGCCGGTGTTGCTCAGCGCGCGACGTACATCGTCGATCCGCAGGGCGTGATCCGCTTCGCTTACGTCACCGACCTGAGCGTCGGCCGTAACCCGCAGGAAGTCCTGCGCGTGCTCGATGCGCTGCAGACCGACGAGCTGTGCCCCTGCAACTGGAAGAAGGGCGAGGACACGCTGAAGGCTGCCTGAGCCTGACGCGATCAGTCGCTTGACGATCGATGCCGGCGCGGATTCGTTCCGCGCCGGTATCCCACAGCTCGATGCTCAATTGCCGGAGGTTCAAGTCATGTCTCTCGATACGATCCGCGATCAGCTGCCGGACTACGCGCGCGATCTGAAGCTCAATCTCGGCAGCGTGCTCGCTCCCACCGGCGCCCCCGGCCTGAGCGAAAAGCAGATCGCCGCAGTCGCATTGTCGACCGCGATCGCCGCCCGTAATACACACCTCACGCTTGCGATCGAGACGTGGGCCAAGCCGCACCTCGACGACGCGTACGTGAATGGCGCGCGTGCCGCGGCCGCCATCATGGGCATGAACAACATCTATTACCGCTTCCTTCACCTGGTGGAAGATGGTGAGTATTCGACCATGCCGGCCCGGCTGCGCATGAACATCATCGGCAACCCGGGCATCGACAAGCTCGATTTCGAGTTGCTGTCGCTGGCGGTGTCGGCCGTCAACGGTTGCGGTATGTGCATCACCTCGCACGAGAAGAAGCTGCGCGAAGGTGGCATCAGCCGCGAGCAGATCCAGAGCGCGGTCCGTATCGCGTCGGTGATCCACGCCGTTGCTGGCGTACTGGAATATCACGCCGCGTCGGCCGCCGCCGCAGCCAGCGTGTGAGAACCCGGGCTGGCGGCTATAATGCCGCCATGTCCCCCCGCCCCACGAGATTGTCCGCCGGCGTGGTTGTGATTCGTGAGAGTCACGAGGGCTGGCTTTACCTGTTATTGCGGGCCTACAACCACTGGGACTTTCCCAAGGGCATGGTCGAGCCCGGCGAAGAGCCGTTCGCCGCCGCGGTTCGCGAAGTGCGCGAAGAGACCCTGATCGAGGATCTGGAGTTCGCCTGGGGCGAGATTTACACCCAGACCAATCCTTACAGCCGCGGCAAAGTCGCCCGCTATTACCTCGCCAAGACCCGGACCGCGGAAGTGTCGCTGCCCGTGATCGAAGCGCTGGGCCGCGCCGAGCATAACGAGTTTCGTTGGGTGGACAGGGCGCAAGCGATGCGATTGGTTTCGCCTCGGGTCGCCCCCATCATCGAGTGGGCGGACGGCTATATCGAGCCGCGCCAGAGCGCGTTGGATATCGGCGAGGCGTCTGGATAAATGAGCGACAAACAAGTCGTCGTGGTGGGTGCCGGGTTCGCCGGCTTGAATGCCGCGAAACGACTGGGCAATGTTCCTGGCATCGCCGTCACGGTGATCGATCGAGAAAATCATCACCTGTTCCAGCCTCTTTTGTATCAAGTCGCGATGGCCGCGCTCAGCCCGGCCGACATCGCCGCTCCCATCCGCAGCCTGCTCGCTAAATATCGAAACATCCGCGTCCTGAAGGCGACGGCACAGAGCATCGATACGGTCAACCGCAAAGTCGTGACCGACTCCGACGTGGGCGACGTTCCTTATGACTATTTATTGCTCGGTTGCGGTGCGCAGCACGCGTACTTCGGGCACGAAGAGTGGGAGCCGCACGCTCCCGGGCTCAAATCATTGCCGCAGGCGACCGAGATTCGCCGTCGTGTGCTCGAGGCCTTCGAGATCGCCGAGCGCGAATCGAATCCCGAAGAGCGACGTCGACAACTCACATTCATCGTCATCGGCGGCGGCCCGACGGGCGTCGAGCTGGCGGGCGCCATCGGCGAGATGAGCCGGTTCACGCTGGATCGCGATTTTCGCAGTATCGATCCGCGTCAGACGCGCGTGATCCTGGTCGAGGCGGGGCCGCGAATTCTCACCAGCTTCGACGACAAGCTCGCCTCGCGCGCGATGCGAGACCTGGAATCGTTGGGCGTGCAGGTTTGGACGGGCGCACGCGTGACCGATGTGACTTCTGACGGTGTCGTCATCGGCAACGACAAAATCGCGGCCGCGACGGTGTTGTGGGCGGCGGGCGTTCGTGCCGCGGATATCGGTCGCTCGCTCGGCGCGGCCCTGGATCCAGCGGGACGAGTGATCACGAAGTCCGATTGCACGATCGAAGGACATCCCGAAGTCTTCGTCATCGGCGACATGTCGAGTCGCGCCGGTTCGAACGGCCGGCCGCTGCCAGGCGTGGCGCTGGTCGCCATGCAAGAAGGCGTCTTCGCAGCGGACATCATCAAGAAAGAAGTTCGCAGCGGCGCGCCGGTGACGCGGCCCGCGTTCGAGTATGTGGATCTCGGGCAGATGGCAACCATCGGTCGTAGCCGCGCCATCAGTGAGTTTCGCGGCTGGAAGCTGACGGGCGTGCCGGCGTGGTGGTTCTGGTTGTTAGTGCACATCTATCGACTGAGCGGCTTTCGGAACCGCTTGTCGGTGCTCGTGCACTGGGCGTGGTCTTATATAACGTTCGAGCGCGGCGCCCGCTTGATCATCGCCAAGGACTGGCAGTCGTACCCGGATAAGGCGGCTAGTCCCGGAAATTCTTGAACTGTAGCGGCATGTCGAGCTTGGCGTTACGCGCCAGCCGGATCACTTCCTGCAGATCGTCGCGACTCTTGCCGGTCACGCGCACCTGCTTGTCCTGAATCGCGGCCTGCACCTTCAACTTCGAATCCTTGATCAGGCGCTGCAGCTTCTTGCCCAGCTCGCTTTCGATGCCCTCGCGCAACGTGACGACCTGGTGCGCTGTCTGGCCGAGGACTACCGGCGGATCGACCTTGGTGCAGGCAACATCGATGCCGCGCTTGGACAGCTTGAGCATCAGGATGTCGAGCATCTGCTTGACCTGAAACTCTGCTTTCGCGTGCAGCGTGATGACCAGATCCTTCAGCTCGTACTTCGCGTCCGTGCCTTTGAAGTCGAAGCGCTGGCCGACCTCGCGATTGGCCTGGTCGACGGCATTGCTCACTTCGTGGGCATCGAGCTCGGAAACGATATCGAACGATGGCATGGCAATTCTTCAGCGGCTGACCAGAGGCGCGGCGGGCTGCAGGTCGATACGGCAACCCATGGCGCTGCTGGTGAGCGCGGCCTCGATGACCCGGATTGTGTCATACGCCTGTGCGGCTGACACGGGGACCGGCCGGTCGTGCTCGATGGCCTCACGCATGCCTTCATAGAAGGAGACCCAGCGGCCGGTCTCGGGCGTAATGATTTCACGCTGGCCGCTTTCGCCATGCACCAGCGTGCCCCATTGCTCGGTGGGCTCACTGCCAAAGACATGCTCGTCCGGTTCGACGCCGGCGCGCAATTGCGCCTCTTGTTGATCGAGGCCCGCTTTCAAGAACGAAGCCTGCGAGCCGTTGACGCGATACCGATAGCCGCCGTCGGCACACAGCAGACTGACGCCGAGCGTCATGCGCAACGAGCCCTGACCGAGCAGGATCTCAAAGCCGTCCACCGTCACGCTGTTCTCTCGCTGACTGAAAACATTGGCGTACAACCATTCGGGCGGGCCGAACAGCGTCAGGGTCTGATCGATCAGATGCGTGCCCAGGTCGTAAAGAATGCCGTTGCCCGGATCGTCGCGATCGCGCCAGCGGTCGGTGACCTGCGGCCGGAAGCGATCCCAGCGCGCATGAAAGGAATTGATTTTGCCGAGCCGTCCTTGCTCGAGCAGTTTCTTGATCGTCAGGAAATCGCTATCCCAACGCCGGTTCTGGAACACCGACAGCTTGCGCTTGTATTGCTGGGCCAGTTGCTCCAGCTCGCTGACTTCCGCGGTGGTCGGCGCAAGCGGCTTGTCCACGACAACATGTTTGCCGGCGCGAAGCGCTGCAGCCGCATGCGCCACGTGCATCGGGCTCGGCGAGGCAATCGCGACCAGGTCGATATCTTTGCGTGCGAGCAGTTCGTCGGCGCTCGCGAGCACGTCGACATCGCCGAGATATTCCTGCGCTGACGCGGGCTTGCTGGTCACCACCGCCGGAATGGAAAAGCCGGCGGCCCGCAGCAACGGGGCATGAAAATACCGACCCGCGACGCCGAAGCCGAGGATGCCTGCTCGTAGTGTCATGTCGTTAGCCTCGCATGCCGATCGCGACCAGGATCACGCCGAACAGAGTCAGCACGAATGTGATCATGATCGTCAGCAGGAACAAGCGCACCCACGCGCCGAAACGCGAGACCCCATAAGCCCCGCGCAGCTGCTTATAAAGATGCAGGGGCGGCACGATGGCGATCGCTGTGCCCCAGATCCACCCGCTCACGCCCAGCTCGTACAGCAGCGTCACGATGGTGGCGAACAGCATCATGAAGCTGATCGAGTACGTGATGAAGATGGCATGATCGTAGGCGTGAATGTCTCGACGCCAGAAGAACAATAACCACAGGAATGGCACGCTCAACGGAATCAGCGCCCAGGAAAATTTATAGCCGGTGGTCTTGAGCTTGTAGGCCAGCAGCGCGGGATTGTCGGTGGCCTGCTTGACGGCGTTTTTCAGCCGGCTCTCGGTGTCGTCGATCTTCTTGCCGACCCCCGGCGCCGCCGACGCGTCGGTTTTGGCCTGGGCCTTCGCTTGAGCTTCCTGTTGCTCGGCGAACTTCACCATGTCCTTCCAGTCGCCGCTGATCATGGCCTTCTGGGCTTCGCGCGTGGCTTCCAGGCCGACGATGTCGTCCTGAATTTTCTTGCGCTCCTCGGGGGTGAGCTCGGACTCGGCCAGCTTTTCGCGCTGAGCTTCGAGCTTCCCGTCGATCTCCTCGAGGTTCGACTGGATGTTCTCTTTGAATTGCTCAGCAACGCCCAGCGGGTCCGCGCCTTCGAGCTTGATCGAATCCTCGCCGGTGCCGGTGAACGGAATCACCGCGAACATCAGGAACACGATGAACAGATACAGCGCCATGGGCGAGACGAACCTGGCGCGCTCGCCGTCGATATACCGGCGCGTCAGGCGACCCGGACGAAACAACAGCTCCGGCACGGTGTGCCAGACCTTGCCTTCGAAATGGAACACGCCGTGCAGGATGTCGTGGCCCAGCGAGACCAGGCTGCGATGCAAGTGGGCGGGCTGGCCGCAGTTGGAGCAGTACGCGCCAGTGACAATCGCGCCACAGTTGCGGCACGCGCCGTGCTCGTGTTCTTTCGATTCACCCGCAGTCGGTTCGACGGCGCGAGCGACCACCGCGCCTGTGATGACGTCCGCCGCTGCTTCGCTATGTCCTTCCATGGACGAAAAATATCATGTTCTATCGGTGCCGTAGCGCACCCTGCCGTCCACCAACGTGCCCAGCACCTTGGCCCGCGTGATCTGCTCCGGTGCACACGTGGTCAGGTCGGTATCCAGGATGGTGAGGTCGGCCAGATAGCCCGGCGCGATCAGGCCCAGCCGGTCTTCCTGGAAGCCGGCGAAGGCATTGGTCGTTGTATACGCGGTCAATGCTTCCTGCACCGTGATCTTCTGTTCCGGTACCCAGCCGCTCGGATTCGCGCCGTCGATGGTCTGACGGAGCACGGCCGCCGCGACGCCGACCAAGGGATCGATGGGCGCCACCGGCCAGTCCGATCCAAACGTCACCTTCGCCTTGGCATCGAGCAGTGAACGGATGGCCCACGAAGTATGCAGACGTCCCGGTCCCAGCGGCTTGATGGCCCAGCGGCCGTCGTCGATGGCGTGATACGGCTGCATCGACGCGATGATGTTCAGCTTCGCGAAGCGCGGCACATCGCTCTCCAGCAGATGCTGGGCGTGCTCGATGCGGAAGCGGCGATCGCGGGCACCGTTCTTGGCAATCGCTTCCTCGAACATGCCGAGGACTTTGTCATTTCCTTCGTCGCCGATGGCGTGCACGGTGATGTGCAGACCGGCCGCGTCGGCCTCCAGAATCAATTCGCGCAGTCGTTCCGGTGGCGTTCGATAGATGCCGTGATTCGCCGGATCGTCCGCATACGGTTCGTGGAACACAGCGGTGCGCGATCCCAAAGAGCCGTCGACCAGGCCCTTCAACGCGCCCCATCGTACCCAATCGTCGCCCCGACCTTCGGCTTTGACCAGCGCATCGAGCTTGCGCCAGTCCTCGAGCGGCACGAAGGAATAAAAGCGCATGCCGATCCTGTTGGCCTGGCGCAGTCGACGTAGCGAATCGTGCGTGACCCAATCGAGCTCGGTCACGTGAACCTGCGTGACACCTTTCGACAACGCATGCGCGGTGCCGACGCCGATGGCGGCATCGATGTCCGCATCGCTCGGCTTCGGAATGGCGACCTTCAGCAAATCCTTGGCCTTGTCTTTGATCAGGCCGGTTGGCTCGCCCTTCTCATCGCGAACGATCAGACCGCCTTCGGGATCGGGCGTGTTGCGATCGATGCGCGCCAGTTTCAGCGCCAGCGAATTCAACAACGCGACGTGCTGATCCAAACGGACCACGGCGACTGGCGTGTTCGGCGTGACCGCGTCGATCCATTGACGTGAGGGCAATTCGCCGCCCCACATCTGCTCGTCCCAGTTGCCACCTTGCAGCCACTGCCCGGGCCGCAACGCCTGCGCCGATTTCGCGATCCGCTCGATGAACTCTTGTTTGGTCTTTGCCGTTCGCAGCTCGGGCGCGCTGAGTCCGAACGAAGCCCGCAAGAAATGCGTGTGATTGTCCATGAAGCCCGGCATCACGAACGCGCCCTGCAGATCGACGATACGTGTGCGCTTACCCGTCAGCTTTTTGATACGTTCGTTGTCGCCGACGACCGTGATCCGATTGGTCGAGATACCGATCGCACTGGCGAGCGGCACATCGCGCTGACCGGTCCAGACCTTCGCGTTCACATAAGCGAGGTCGAGCGGACGGTCGGCAGCGAACACGTGGCGGGCGGCGAACATCGCGCCCATGCCGGCCAGCAGTTCTCGTCGATTGATCAAAGCACGTCTCCGGGCTGCGGCTGGCCATTGATGCTCGGAGCGAGCAACTTGGCTTGCGCATCCAGTTCCTTTAGAAACAACTTGGCGGCAGGCGAGAGCGAGCGCGCCGCATGAGTGACGACGCCGATGGAGCGCGCCACGGTGGGATTGCGAAGTTTGCGATACGCCAGCGTCGGCGAGTCGAGCTGCGCCAGCGTCAGTCGGCTGAGCGCACTGATGCCCAGGCCGGCATTCACCAGACTGCCGATGGTGGTCGGCTGCTTACAATTGAACAAGGGTTCGGCAGCCACGCCGGCCTCATCCATCGCGCCGTCGATCATGGCGCGCAGTCCCGTTTCGGGGGAGAGGATCACGAACGCACGAGTCGCAAACACGGACCAGTCATGTTCTTCGCGATGCGCGAGCATGTCGTCATTGCGACAGACCAGCACCACTTCATCTCGCAACAGCGGGCGATAACGCAAATCGCTGCTGATGGGCGGCGGCGTCGACAGGCCGATGTCGGCGCGACCTTCGAGCACAGCCTTGTGCACCGGTCGGCCCACGTCTTCCCAAATCTGGATACGCACATCGGGCTGACGTTCGCGAAAGCTCACGATCGTGCCCGGCAACAGCAAGGCCGCGACCGAGGGAAAGGCGGCAATGCGGACCACGCCCTGGCGGCCGGCGACGAAGTCGTCGAACTCGGCGAACACCTCCTGGTATTCGTTCATGAGTCGGCGGGCCAGCGGCTCGAGGCGCTCGCCGGCTGGCGTCAGGCGCAGCTTGCGCGTGTCGCGGTCGAACAGGCGTGTGCCTAATTTGCCTTCGATCTGCTGGATGGTGCGGCTCAGCGCCGGCTGCGAGACCCCCAGCGCCTCGGCCGCATCGCCAAAGCTGCCGGTGTCCGCCAGCGTCAAAAAGGCCGAAAGCTGTTGGAGATTGAGCCGGGATTGCATCGAACTGAACTGTTCCATGGCGTGTCACACATCGGCAATAGATTTCAGCGCGGCTATGCATAAATAACCACGGCTGTATGGCTGCGCCGGGCGGTCGGCGCCGTATGCTCCCGCCCCATGATTCCACTCCTGGCAGGCACCCGAATACTGGAGCTGAGCGCGGTCGTCATGGGCCCGTTCGCCGGCCAGATCCTCGCCGATCTGGGGGCTGAAGTAATCAAGGTCGAGCCCATCGAAGGCGATGTGGCCCGCGCCTCGCAGCCTTCGGCCAACGGCATGGGGGCGCTGTACGTCAACAACAATCGTAACAAGCGCGGCATCGCTCTCGACCTGAAGAGCAAGGGCGGCAAGGCCATCGTCGAAAAGCTCATCCAGCGCAGCGACGTGCTACTTCATAACATGCGGCCGGATGCGGCGGATCGTCTCGGCCTGAGCTTCGACGCGGTCGCTGCGATCAATCCTCGCATGATCTATTGCTCGGCGATTGGCTTCGGTCAACGCGGTCGCTATCGGGGGCGGCCGGCGTTCGACGATGTAATTCAGGCCGCCGCTGGTTTGGCCGGCATCGCCGAACACAACGGCGAAGACCCGCGCTTCATCCCGACGATCCTGGCGGACAAGGTCGGGGCGTTGCACGCCGTGTACGGAATTCTCGCCGCGCTGGTCGCCCGGTCGAACGGGCGGCAGGACGCGTTACGAGTCGAGGTGCCGATGTTCGAGGCGCTTACGTCGTTTGTGCTCAACGAGCACCTGGCGGCGGCGACCTTCCAAGAGGACGGTAAAGTCGGTTATTCCCGCGTGCTGTCGCCGGATCGCCGTCCTTATCGAACGCGCGACGGCTGGATCGCGGTGTTGCCGTATACGGGCGAGCAGTGGCGACGTTTTCTCATCGAGGCGGGTCGCGCCGATGTGCTCGATCAGCCGTGGTTTCATCAGCCCGACAGCCGGCATGCGCACATCGATTATCTATACAGCGTGATTGCCTCGGTGCTGCCACAACGCGCTTCGGCGGACTGGCTGGAAACATTGTCGCGTCTCGATATTCCGTGCTCGCAGGTCAACCGGTTGGAGGATCTGCTGGAAGATCCGCACCTGCATGACGTGGACTTCTTTCATGTCGGCGAACGCTATCCGTCGACCATCAAGCGCATGTTGCCGCAGCCGGTGGTGTTCGGCGGCGTTGCTCCGGAAGCCGACATTCCGCCGCCGGCGCTGGGCGAGGACACGCGCATCGTGCTGAGCGAATGCGGATATTCGCAGCCGGAAATCGACGATCTGCTGGCCAAAGGCATCGCGCGAGGCTCGAACCGATCGTGACATTCGCACTCAGTCATCGGCAGCGCCTGGCTGCCATTGCCACCGGCTCCGCGGGCAATCTGATCGAGTGGTTCGATTTCTACATTTACGCGTTCACCGCGCTGTACTTCGCCGCCAGTTTCTTCCCAGAGGGCGATCAGACCGCGCAGCTGCTGCAAGTGGCGGGTATCTACGCTGTCGGTTTCTTGATTCGTCCCGTCGGTGGCTGGTACTTCGGCCGATTCGCCGATCGTCACGGTCGGCGTGCGGCGCTGGTCGCGTCGGTGTTGATGATGGGTGCGGGCTCGTTACTGATCGCCACGCTGCCGACTTACGCGAGCATCGGTGCCTGGGCGCCGGGCTTGTTGTTACTTGCGCGATTGCTTCAAGGGTTCTCGACGGGCGGCCAGTTCGGCGCGGCGGCGACCTATCTGAGCGAAGTGGCGGCCGACGCGCGTCGCGGGTTCTACGCTTCCTTCTTATATGTGACCTTGATCGCCGGGCAGTTGTGCGCGTTGCTCACGCTCGTCGCGCTTCAACAGTTCCTCGATGAAGCTGAGCTGCGCGCGTGGGGCTGGCGCGTGCCGTTCGCTATCGGTGCCTGCATGGCGCTCATCGTGCTGCTGCTACGGAATCACCTGCACGAGACCACCGACAACAAGACCACGAAGTCCGCCGAGGCGGGCAGTCTGCTTGCGCTGCTTCGTCATCCCAAGGCGCTGTTTGTCGTCATGTCGCTCACTGCGGGCGGCGGTCTGTGCCTGTACACGTTCACCACGTACATGCAGAAGTTTCTGGTGAACAGTGCGGGCATGGATATCAAAGTCACTAGCAACGTGATGCTCGCCGCGATGTTCGGCTTCATGCTGTTGCAGCCGGCGATGGGTGCGCTGTCCGACCGCATCGGCCGTCGTAAATGTTTGTTGCTGTTCTCCGGCCTGATGACGTTGAGCGCGGTGCCGATTCTCACCGCCTTGTCGAAGGTGCAGGATGTGGGCACGGCGTTTCTGCTGGTGCTGGCCGCGCTCGCCATTCTCAGTCTGTACACGTCCATCAGCGGCTTGTTCAAAGCCGAGTTGTTCCCACAGCACATTCGCGCGCTCGGCGTCGGACTGGCGCATAGCATTTCCATCGCGATCTTCGGCGGCTCGGCCGAGTACATTGCGCTGTTCTGCAAGCGGGCGGGACAGGAGCAGATTTACTTCTGGTACGTCGCGGCGATCTGCGCCGTCGCGTTCTTCACGGCCTTGTTCATGCGCGAGCCGCGTCGCGCGACCATGATGGATAACTAAAATGAACGGTCGATGGCTGGTGTCCGCGACACTGTTGATTCTCGGTGCGTGCGGTAAGAGCCCCGAGCTAGCGAAAGACACTGCCCCCAAAGCTCCGTACGGACGCATCGATCAGGCACGCGTCGCCGCGGCCAACAACGAGCCGCAGAACTGGTTCACCACCGGGCGTACGTTCTCCGAAGAGCGCTTCTCGCCGCTCGATCAAATCAACGTTAGTAACGTTCAGCAGCTCGGCTTCGCCTGGCACTATGACTTGCAGACCGAGCGCGGCCTGGAAGCGACGCCGGTTGTTGTCGACGGCGTGCTCTTCGCAAGCAGCAACTGGAGCAAGGTGTACGCGCTCGATGCCCGCACGGGTCGCGAGTTGTGGGCGTTCGATCCCAAGGTGCCTGGGGAATGGGCGCGCAATGCTTGTTGTGACGTCGTCAATCGAGGCGTTGCCGTGTGGCAGGGCAAAGTCTATGTAGGCACGCTCGACGGGCGCTTGATCGCGCTCGATGCCAACACCGGCAAGGAGCTGTGGAGTCAGGACACCCTCATCGATCACTCGCGCTCTTACACCGTCACCGGCGCACCGCGTATCGCTGGCGGCAAAGTGATCATCGGCAACGGCGGCGCTGAAATGGGCGTGCGCGGATACATCACTGCCTATGACGCCGAGAGTGGCGCGCAGGCGTGGCGCTTCTTCACTGTGCCTGGCGATCCGAAACTTCCGTTCGAACATCCCGAGCTCGAAGCGGCGTCGAAGACCTGGGATCCGAACAGTCGATGGGAAGCGGGCGGCGGCGGCACGGCGTGGGACGCGATGGCCTACGATCCGGAGCTCAATCTGCTGTACGTCGGCACGGGCAACGCGAGTCCGTTTCCGCAATCGGTGCGCAGTCCCAAGGGCGGCGACAATCTATATCTCAGTTCCATTCTCGCCATTCACCCCGACACCGGGCGATTGGCCTGGCACTATCAAACGACGCCGGGCGAGTCGTGGGATTACACCGCCGTTCAACACATCATCCTGACCGATCTGCAGATCGGCGCAACGACTCGCAAGGTGTTGTTGCAGGCACCGAAGAACGGTTTCTTCTATGTGCTCGATCGCGCCACGGGCGAGCTGTTGTCGGCGGAGAAATATGTCGATGTGAACTGGGCCAGTCATGTCGATCTGAAAACCGGCCGTCCGGTGCCGACCGGTCAGGGCGATTATTCGAAAGAGCCCAAGCGCGTCGCGCCGGGCCCGTTCGGCGGTCACAACTGGCAGCCGATGGCGTTCAGTCCCCAGACTGGCCTTGTTTATATTCCGACGCTGGATCGCACGGCGTATTACGCCGCCGATCCGGACTACAAATATATCCCGCGCCGTTCATTCAACATGGGTCGTGCTGGAGCGAAGGAATATGCGACTCAGGTTCGCGATGGCGCGGTGATGACGCGTAAAGGCGCGTTGAAGGCGTGGGATCCGATCGCGCAGCGTGAAGTGTGGCGCATCGATTATCCCTGGTTCTACAACGGCGGCTTGCTCGCGACGGCGGGCAATCTGGTGTTCCAGGGCACGACGGATGGATATCTGAAAGCTTACGCCGCTGACTCCGGCAAGCTCGCGGCGGAAGTATTCGTCGGCACGAGCATCATGGCCGCACCGGCCAGTTATTCCGTCGACGGCGAGCAATACATCGCCGTGCTCGCGGGCTACGGCGGTGCGCAGCTGGATGAGTATCTCGAAGGATCTGCTGCTCGTAAGTATGGCAACGCCGGTCGCATCGTGACGTTCAAGCTCGACGGCGGAAAAGTGCCGGTGCCGCCGGAGAAGGATTGGAATGCAAACATTCCGCCGCTACCCGAGCGCATGCAGGCCGATGCGGCGACGTTGGAGCGGGGCGCGCTACTGTTTGGACAGCATTGTGGCGTGTGCCATTCGCTCAGCGATACGCCCGGCGGTTATCCCAACCTGCTGCGGCTGGCGCCGGGCAAGCACGCGATCTTCGATGAGATCGTGCTACGCGGCGCGCTGGCGAGCCGCGGCATGGCGAACTTCTCGAAGGAGATCAGCGAAGCGGATGCCCATGCGATTCACGCCTTCCTGATCGATCAAGCTTACGAGGCTAGCGCGAAGCGCTGACGGGCGCGGCGGCTGGTTCGGCCAGCAGCGAATCGATCAGGCCACGAAACTCGGCGACGTATTCCTCATAATGCCGGCCGGTCGCCGGGCCCGAGAAGCCCACGTGAATGTCACGCACTGTGCCGGCTCGATCCACGACGATGGTGGTCGGGTAACCATAGATGCCCGTCAGGGTCGGCAAGGCTTTGCTGGCCTCGTCGGTGTCCGAGACGCCGGCGATCAATGTCGTGAATTTGATGCCAAGGTCTTTACGATAGCCCCGCACCGCCTGCGCGGCCCGATCGAACTCGCCGTGACGCTCGAACATCAGCGCGACGATTTCCACGCCCTTGGATTGATACTCGTCGTAGAAGGGCACCAGGAACGTGGCTTCGTCGTGACAATTGGGGCACCAGCTGCCTCCCAATGTCACTACCACCACCTTGTTCCTGAATTTCTCGTCGTGCAGTGAGACCTCATTGCCGTCGAGATCGCGAAAGGTGAAGTCGAAACGGGACGTTTCATCCTTGAGCTGGGTGTTGGGCTCTTTGCCGTCGAGCGTGGCGTTCTCGTCGCGTCGGGCCTTTACCTTCGAGTGCGAGGCCAGGCCCTGCCACATCTCGCCTTCCAGCTCGCCGTGCTGATTCACTTTCACCTTGTACAGATATGCGAGCCCGCCGGCGAACGTCGACAGCTGCGCTTCTTCGCCGTGCACCTGACCTTCGAGGAAGCGATGATCGCCGGTCGGCGTCATCACGGTGCCGGTGACGCGATCGTGTTGTTGCTCGAAGATTCCGACCGCCGCGCCGGCCTTGCCGTCGTCGCCGGTCAATGTCATTTCCCAACGGCCGGCGAGATCGGCGTTGTCGGTCAGCGGTTCCCTATAAAAACGATACGTTGCCTCTTTCTTACCCTGCAGCCGCGCCTCGAACGGGATCACTTGTTCCTTGCTACGGTCCTTGATGAGCGTGACCGTGCCCTCGAGTCGATCGCCGTACATGCGCGCTTTCAACGAATTCTCATAACCGGGAAACACGGCGGTCAGCTCGCCGCCTGCCAGCGTCACGTTGTCGACGCGCGTGCGTTCGGCCGCATTTTCTAGGTACAAAACGAAGCGTTTGTTTTCTTCGCGGACTTCCAGGCCGAACGGCGTCTCGCCGCCGGGCAATTGCAGTGTGGCGCGATAACGGCCTGTCTGTGGTTCATCTACGGGCCGGCCGCACGCCGCCAGGAGGGCAACCACGCCGGCCAAAACCAGACGCAACCGCCACCGATGGGCTGAATTCCAAGCCGCTGAGTGCATGCATCGCTCCGCTTCGATGCGGCAGTGTCGGGCGTCTGCCTGCGGAGTGCAACAACGGAACCTTTGCTAGCGTACTTGACACGGAAAAAACAGTGGCCCCAGGGCCGGGAACCGCGCTGACGAATGGCGCGTTTTCGGACCACTGAATCCAACGCATACCCGTGGAGGCAAGTATGAGAAGCCCGAATTTCCGGATGGGATTGCCGATCGTCGGCCTGATCGCGGCCGGCGTGCTCGTGGGATGCAGCAGTGTTTCCGATGTGACCAGGGAACGCGTCGCTCGCAGCGAGCAGTCATTTCAACAAGCGCAACAGACGGTCGGCCGCTCCGAAGCGGGGGCGCTCGAGTTACAACGCGCCAAGGACAATCTCGATCAGGCCAAGATGGCGTTGGACAAGAAGGAATCCCAGAAGGCCGAGCGCTATGCGCAGCTCGCGCAGCTGGATGCGGAACTGGCTGTGTCGAAGTCACAAAGCGCGGCGGCTCGTAAGGCCGCCGATGAGTTGACGGCGAGTATTCAGCAATTGCGCCAAGAAGTGTCGCGCGGCATGCCGGTCAGCGAACAGTGAGGGAGAGGTACTATGAACCGTTCATACAATCTGTTGTGGATCGCTGCCGCCGCCACCCTGCTCGGAGCGTGCAGCTCGACGCCGGAGCGCGTTGAAGATTTGGAAGTGGCGCGTGCAGTGGTGCCGCAAGTGGAAGCTTCGCCGCGCGCTGGTGTCGCTGCGAGCAATGTTGCCGAGGCGCGCAAGTCGTTGGATCGAGCCAATAAGCTGTCCGATGAAGGTGGCAAGATCGGCGATATTCAATTTGAATCGCAAGTCGCGGCCCGCAATGCGCAGATCGCGAACGAGAAGATTCTCGCAGCGCAGGCGCGTGAAGAGATCGAGAAGGGCAATGCTGAGCGTCAGGCCGTGTTGGTCCAGGCGCGCGAGGCGCAGGCGAAGGCTGCTGAGCGCCGTGCCAGCACGTTGGAGCAGGAACTCGCCGACATGCGCGCGAGGAAGACCGATCGAGGCATGGTGCTCACTTTGGGTGACGTGCTGTTCGATACGGGTAAAGCGACGTTGAAGCCGGGTGCATATACCACGGTGGATCGTCTCGCAAATGTGCTGAAGGAATCGCCGGATCGCAAAGTGATGATCGAAGGCCATACCGATAGCACCGGCTCTGAGGAATTGAATCAGGCGCTGTCGGAACGTCGCGCGGCCGCTGTGCAGACAGCTTTGCTCGAGCGCGGTGTGAACGCGAACCAGATTGCCGCGGTGGGTAAGGGCATGGCCTATCCGATCGCCAGCAACAACGACGCCGCCGGTCGGCAGCGGAACCGCCGCGTCGAAATGATCTTCACGGACAGTAAATCGCAGGTGGCTTCCGACGTGAACTAGTCGGGCTGCAATGACAAAAACATCCTGGGTCTTTTCTTGACCCCCTCTGCCTGAAACGGCAGAGGGGGTGTTGCCGTTGGTTTGCCGTTTCGTAAGGAGCAGTCATGAATGTACGCATTGTCGTTGCCGATGAACGTCAGGCGAGCTTTTTCGACGCCGTCACCCCCCGATCGCCGATGACCGAGCGCGGCTCGCTACACAATGAAAGGAGCGGCAAAAGAGATATTGAGCTGGAGACGGACCGGCCGGGTCGCCGCTACGGCGGCAGTAACGGAGTCGGTCATGGCATGGGCGGGGTCGAGGGGGCTCACCATGGCGTCACGGGAGAGAAGAGCACCGTGCAGCACGAGCTGACTTTGTTTGCCAAGGAAGTGGCGAGGAAGATCGAGACGGACCGGGCCAGGAATGAGTTCGATCGATTGGTGATCGTGGCCGGGCCGAAGATGCTCGGGCTGCTGCGACAGTCGCTGTCGAACCCGACGCAGTCGATGCTGGCGGGGGAGATTTCGAAAGATATTTTACGGCAGGGGCCGGACGTTATTTTGAAGGCGGTGCCGATTGAGGCGTTTGAGACTTATCGGATGCAGTAACTAAGAGTCGGAGCGTCGGTGGCTGGCAGTGCGAGTCAGGCGGCGAGCGTCAACTCGGCACCCACAGCAGGGCGATCGTGCGGACGTCGATATCGGTCTTGCGCGGTTTCACGGCGGTTTGGTCGATCGCCACTGTCGTGGGGTCGAGTTCGCTGCGGAGGCGGGTTACTTCTGACTCGAGTTCGTTTTGCATCTCTGTGAGGCGCTGCTGAATCACCTCGCGGTTCTCTTCCGCGCGGTCGACATCGTTGCCTTCTTTGCCGAGGCGGCCGGCGCTGCGGGCGGCGGTGCCGACGCGTTGGGCGTTGGTGACGCTCATGGCTTTGCGGCCGAGCAGGGCGCCCAGGATCGATGTGCCGACCGAGATGGCCGTCTGCATTTTGTGCTGTGACAAATCCGAGCGCTCCCGCTCGACTCGCTCATCGGCGCGGCGCAGTTGATCCTGAAGGGTGGTCAACTTCGGCGCATATTTCTTTCGGAGCTTCTCGATTTCAGCATCGCGCTTCTCGCGTAACGTCAGGCCGAGCTTGGCGCGGAAGTCGCCTTCGCTGGTGCCGGGCGCGACGGACTGGCCGACGGAGGGGCAATGGAAGATCGGCAGCTCGGCGTTCGAATAGAGATGGCTGACCAGTTCCTTCTGCCACGAACGATAGTTGGGGGCTCGCAGCAGCGCGGCAGGCACTTCGGCGTATCGAGCATGATCGGGCGGAGAAGTGGAAAGTTGCTTCTGCAGATCGGCGCCGACGTGGGCTTGCGACCAGTCGACGTTGGCTTCGTTGTCATCGAGCGGAGCGATGTAAGAACGGGTTTCCCAAACATCGAGCCCGGCCGTCTTGTCAACGAAGTGCAAGCGAGCGATGCCGAGAATGCGAGGCAGATACCTTGCGTCCGCCTGTGATGTTTCGAGATACAGTTCAGTGATGCCGGCAGGCACCACTGGTTTATCCGATTCAGAGCTGGCTTCTGAAGTTCGGCTTGTATCCGCAGCAGCATTGATATTTCTTCCTGCGCTCGGCTGGTCCGGAGAAGCAGGGGAAATTTTTTGAGCGGCAGCAGAGCCGAAGGATGTAGACGTTTGCGCGGCGGCGGAGCCGCGGGCGGAAGTTTGAGTGGCGGCGGAGTCGGACGAAGAGGGTTGCGCGGCCGAGCTGGAAGAAGATGTGGCTGACCGCGACAGCTTCGCAATCTCCTGCAACGTCAGCGGCCCGCGAAGATAGGACAGTGTCCACCGCGTCCTAAACAACACCGGCGCGGCATCATGCACGTTCCGCATCAGGAACACGCGATTACCTAAATTCGCGAGCAGCTTCTCCAACTGCCCCTTATCCAGCCCTTCGCCACCCGCCCCAAGCAACCCATCGATCACTCGCGCCTTATCACGCTCGGTCTGCAAGCGACCGATGAACCACGTGCCCGCATTCGATAACCCCTTGTAATCGAGATCGACCGGATTCTGCGTCGCCAGCACCACGCCCAATCCGAACGCACGCGCCTGCTTCATCAACGTGAGCAGCGGCAACTTCGACGGGGGCGAGGCGGTCGGCGGGAAGTAGCCGAAGATCTCGTCCATATATAGAAGCGCACGCAAGCTCGACGTGCCCGACTGACGCCGCATCCACGCGACGATCTCACCCAGCAACAACGTCACCACGAACATCCGCTCGGCATCGCCGAGGTGAGCGATCGAGATGATGGAGATGCGGGGCTTGCCCTCGGCGGTGAACAACAAGCGCTGCACGTCGAGCGGTTCGCCCTTCATCCACGGGGCGAAGCTCGGGGCGGCGATCAGGTTGTTGAGCGACATTGCCAACTGCAGTCGCTCTTTCGAGGGATAGAAAGTCTCGAGGTCGAACACGCCGACCTTGTCGAAGGGCGGCTTTTGAATGCCTTGAATCAGCGCGGCCAGGGAGAGATCGCGGCCGGCCGTCCAGGTCTGCTCGAACAGAGTCGACAGCAGAATGTGTTCGCGACTCTGCAGCGGGTCGGCCTCGATGCCGGCCAAGCCGAGCAATCCACCGACCGTGGCACTGATCCGTTCGCGGAGGGCGCCGCTGTCGAGCCTCTGCTCCTCGGGAGGTGCCGTAAAAGACTGTAAGACAGAGAGCGGGCGGCCGGCTTCGCTGCCGGGCGTGTAGATGGCGAGCTCAACTGCGTCGCGAAAGCGCGCGATCCGGCCGCCATCTTGGTCCCAATCGGCCAAACCTTTGCGCCAGGTCTCCGCGGTCTTCGTGGCCGCGTCTTCTGGTTTGAGACCCTGGCGGGCCGCGGCGCCGGTGTCGATCCACGGTGCGAAGTCTTCGGGGCGCAGCGACGGGAAACTCAGCAACAGGTTGCCGAGGTCGCCCTTGGGATCGATGGCAATGGCCGGCACGCCATCGATCGCGGCTTCCTCGAGCAGTGACAGGCACAGACCGGTCTTACCGCTGCCGGTCATGCCGACGCAGACCGCGTGAGTGGTCAGGTCGCGCGAGTCGTAGAGCAGCAGATCGGGTCGATCGGCACCACGCTCAGCGTCGTATTCACGGCCCAGATAGAAGGAGCCGAGGGCTTCGTAAGAAGGGAGGGTCGCCATGAAAAAATTGCTCGTTGCAAGGACGGCGGCTAGAACTTTTAGCGATGACCCGGCGTCGTTCGCTTCTGACGTTATAACCGTTTTGTAACCCGTCGATTACTGACCTTATCACTGCCGGCCGGTAAGCTCCGGGCCCGTATGTCCATCACGCTCGATCAAGTCACCAAACGGTATCAAGGCTCGCCGGTCGTCAACGACGTTTCGTTGGAAGTCGGCGAGGGCGAGTTTTACGTCCTGCTCGGCCCGAGCGGTAGCGGCAAAAGCACCCTGTTGCGCGCCATCGCGGGCTTGACCGGCGTCGATCATGGTCGCATCGCGTTGCATGGCAACGATGTCACGCATGTGTCCGCTCGGCAACGGGGCGTCGGGCTGGTGTTCCAGAACTACGCGCTGTTCCGGCATATGACCGTGGGCGAGAACATCGAGTTCGCGCTCAAGGTCCGGCGCATGAAGGCCGCGGAGCGTCGCGAGCGTCGCAAGGAGCTGTTGCGGCTGGTGGCGCTGGAAGGCATGGACGATCGATTGCCGACGCAGCTGTCGGGCGGTCAACAGCAACGCGTCGCGGTGGCCCGCGCGCTGGCGCATAAGCCGCCGGTGTTGCTGCTCGACGAACCGTTCGGCGCGTTGGACGCCAAGATCCGCGAAGAACTGCGTCGAACGATTCGCCAGGTGCAGCGTGAGCTGAAAATCACCACCGTGCTGGTGACGCACGACCAGGAAGAAGCGTTCGCGATGGCCGATCGTATCGGCGTGATGAATCTCGGTCGCTTGCTCGAGAGCGGCAAGCCCGATGAGTTGTACGCGCGACCGGCAACGCGTTTCGTCGCCACGTTCCTGGGCGCTGCGAATCTGTTGCTCGCTCGTCAGACCGAGCAGGGCATTCGCTTTGGCGCGGCGCCGGTGAATGCGCGACGGGTCGAGAAGCTCGACGGCGGGCGCGAGCAGGAAGTGGTCGCGGTGCTACGCCCTGAAGAAGTCGAGCTCGCGCCGACGCGCGACAACCTGCGCACCAACTTCATCGCGAATGGCATCGTCGAAGAGCAGGTCTTTACCGGCGCGTATGAGCGCATGCGCGTGCGCATGGCCGATGGCGCGGCCACTGCTCACATCGCGACGCCGAACACGAACGGCGGCAGCGCACCGGCGGCGTTGCTCGACGTGACTCGCACCCAGCATGAGCAGCGTCTGTTCCCGGTGGCGCTCGGACAATCGGTGGCCATCGGCGTACGCCGCATTCACGTGTTGCCGACGCCGCTGTCCAGCTACACTGCGTACGGTTCGGATGAGGCGTCATGCGAACGACTGTCTCAGCATCCGTTCCTCGTTGAGCTCGCGAGCCGGATGAAGACGCGGATCATCAAGCGCAGCGAAGCGCCGCTGGTCGCATGCGATGCGCCGGCGAGCGCGCCTGTCTCCGGTGTGGCCGTGATTGCCGCGGGTCAGAAGACGGCGGAGCAATTGCAGTGGCTGTTACAGAACGGCGCGGGCGAAGTGCTGGTGTTGCCGGCGCATTCCTCGCCGCCGCAACGAGTGTTGATTCATTGGGCGGACGATTCGGCACGCCGGTCGACGCTCGCCGTCGCCGCGAGTCTGCTGCGTCATGTGGCGGCCGAAGCGGTGTACGTCGGCATTCTGCCCGAAGGCTCGAGCGGTGAATCGCAGCGTCCTTTCGGCGTGCGCACGCTGCTCGATGCGCGATCCGAAGCGCAGGCCGTGCATGGCCTGGAGATGCGCACCGAGTTGCGATTCGGCGCGGCCGCCGACGAGTTGCAGCGGCAGTTGAATGAATCTCAGGATCCGATGTTGATTCTCGGCGTGTCCGATCCGGCCCAGCTGCGTAGCACGTTCGGCGCGTTGTTCACGGCGGGTGCGACCTATCCGATGATGATCGTTTATCGGCCCAGCAAAGACACTGACGGAGCCGCTGAATGATCCGCTTCAATAAGCAACTGCTGCTGGCCGCGGGCCTCGGGTTGATGACGCTGCTCGCCGGTTGCGGCGGCAAAGAAGAATCCGGCCGCGTGACCTTGCTCAATGTCAGCTACGACCCGACGCGAGAGTTGTATCGCGAGTTCAACGAGAGCTTCTCGAAGAAGTGGGAGCAAGAGCACCACCAGCGTGTGACGATCAAACAATCGCATGCCGGCTCGGGCAGTCAGGCACGTGCGGTGATCGATGGTCTGGATGCGGACGTGGTCACGCTCGCGCTTGCTTACGACATCGATTCGATCCAGATCAAAGGCAAGCGGCTCGGCGCCGACTGGCAGAAGCGTCTGCCGGATAACAGCTCGCCCTATACCTCGACCATCGTGTTCCTGGTGCGCAAGGGCAATCCCAAGCAAATCAAGGATTGGCCCGATCTGATTCGCGACGGAGTGTCGGTCGTCACACCGAATCCGAAGACTTCGGGGGGCGCACGTTGGAATTATCTCGCCGCGTGGGGCTCGGTGCTTCGCACGGAGCTCGGCGGCGATTGGTCCAAGCTCGACGATCCGGCATCGGAGCAAGTCGTTGCGGCCGCGGAGAAGAAGGCGGAAGCCTATGTGACGGCGCTGTACACGCACGTACCGGTGCTCGACAGCGGCGCGCGTGGCGCGACGAATACGTTCGTGCAACGTGAGATCGGCGACGTGCTGCTCGCGTGGGAGAACGAAGCACTGCTCGCCATCAAAGAATTGGGCCCCGACAAGGTTGAGATCGTGGTGCCGAGCGCCAGCATTCTCGCCGAACCGCCGGTGGCGGTGGTCGATACCGTCGTCGATCGTCGCGGCACGCGCCAGATCGCCGAGGCGTATCTGAAGTACTTATATGAAGAGCCGGGCCAGGAGTTGGCCGCGAAACATTACTTCCGTCCGCGCAATCCCGCGGTTCTGCAGCGGTACCAGGAACAGTTCCCGGCGCTCGAGCTGTTCAACATCGATCAGGTATTCGGCGGCTGGAAGGCGACGCACGAGAAGCACTTCGCCGACGGCGCGATGTTCGATCGTATTTATGGCGGCGGGAGCAAGCCGAAATGAGCTTCCGGCAGCCATCCATCCTGCCGGGCTTCGGACTGACGCTGGGCTTCTCGACCTTCTTTCTGTCGGCCATCATCCTGGTGCCGCTCGCGGCACTGGTCATGAAGACCGCGACCATGGGTTGGAGCGACTTCGTGCGCGTCGCCACCGATGCTCGCGCGTTGGCGTCGTATCGATTGAGCTTTGGCGCCTCCATCCTGGCCGCGACCTTGAACAGCGTGTTCGGCTTCATCATCGCCTGGACGCTGGTGCGCTATGAGTTTCCAGGCCGCAAAATCATCGACGCTCTGATCGATATGCCGTTCGCGTTGCCGACCGCCGTGTCCGGCATCGCGTTGACGGCGGTGTTCGCGGAGAACGGCTGGATCGGTCAGCACCTCGCGCCGTTCGGTATCAAGGTGGCCTACACCTGGATCGGCGTGGTCGTGGCCTTGACGTTGATCGGGTTGCCGTTCGTCGTGCGCTCGGTGCAGCCGGCCATCGCCGAAGTGCAGCGGGATCTGGAAGACGCGGCCGAAACGCTCGGCGCGGGGCGCTTCACAATTTTCCGTCGCATCGTATTGCCCACCGTGTTTCCTGCACTGGCGACCGGCTTCACGCTGGCGTTCGCACGCGCGGTCGGTGAGTACGGCTCGGTGATCTTCATCGCCGGCAACCTGCCGATGCGCACCGAGATCACGCCGCTGCTGATCGTGATCAAGCTGGAGCAGTTCGACTATAAAGGAGCGGCGGCGCTCGGCTTCATCATGCTGACCATGTCGTTCGTGATGCTCCTGTCCATCAACCTGCTACAGGCCTGGAGCCGTCGGCGCATCGTCGCGGGGGCACGCTGATGGCCGGCGGTCCTTCCAAGGAAATGTTGGCGGAAATCGCGAGCCGGCCCGGCCGCGATACGGTGGTCTCGTCCGTCGTAAAGTACATTTTCATCCTGACGTCGCTCGGCTTCCTGGCGGCGCTGCTGTTCGCGCCGCTGGCTACCGTGTTCATCACGGCCCTGAGCAAGGGCTGGGAGATGTACTTTGAGAGCTTCAAGGACGAAGACACCCTCGCCGCGATCAAGCTGACGCTGACGGTGGCCGCCATCGTCGTGCCCACCAACACCATCTTCGGTATCGCCGCGGCCTGGGCGATCGCGAAGTTCGAGTTCCGGGGCAAGAGCTTCCTGATCACCCTGATCGACCTGCCGATCGCGGTGTCGCCGGTCATATCGGGTCTCGTGTATGTGCTGCTGTTCGGCGCGCAGGGCTGGTTCGGCCTGTGGCTGCAGGAGCATGACATCAGCATCATCTTCGCGGTGCCGGGCATCGTGCTCGCGACCATGTTCGTGACGTTCCCATATGTCGCGCGCGAACTGATTCCGTTGATGCAGCAGTTGGGCAACGACGAGGAAGAGGCCGCGATCACGCTTGGCGCGGGCGGCTTGATGACGTTCTTCCACGTCACTTTGCCGAAGATTCGCTGGGGCCTGGTGTACGGCGTAATCCTGTGTAACGCGCGTGCGATGGGCGAGTTCGGCGCTGTCTCGGTCGTGTCCGGTCACGTGCGTGGCCTGACGACGACTATGCCGCTGCACGTGGAAATCCTTTATAACGAGTACAACTTCGTCGGCTCGTTCGCAGTGGCTTCGCTGCTGACCTTGCTGGCGGTGCTGACCTTGATCATCAAATCCTTAGTGGAGATGAAGAGGAAGTGATCGATCGCTTCTTCTCGTATGTGATCGACCGCATTCAGCAGTTCATCGACGGACTGCAGATCGATACCTCGCGCGCGAGTCTCGGGGTGTGGATCGCGGTCATCAACGTCGCCATCGTGCTGTTGCTGGTCGGCGGTATTTCCATTTCGGCGATCGGGTCGCTGCGCGATCTCGCCGATCAGCAAGGCAAGTCACGCGTTCAGCTGGCTGGCGCGATGGCGCGTGAAGATATCCGGCGGTTTAGCGAAGACGCGCTGACCCACGCCAAGTCCGTTGCCGATCGACAGACGCTGCAACGACTGCTCGCGGATCGGCGCTCGGCCACGGTCGGTCCGTATCTGCGTCGTTCCTGCAACTCGGACACCATTGCTTCGTGCGCGGTGTTCGAAGGCGGTCAGCTGATCGCGCAAGCCGGCGTGGAATTGCCCTGGGAGTTGATCCAGTCCTCCGCCGCCGAACAGGGCGAGCGATTCATGGCCGTGCCGTTGGGATCTCAGTACGCGTTGCTCGGCGCGTCGGCGCAGGTCGGTGGGGCGACAGAACGACGTGTGTATGTCGCTCGCCTGCTCGATGCAAGGATGGCGCAGCTGTTGACCGAGCGTGTCGGCACGCCGATCCGGCTGATCAACTACCGCTTGTTCATCGAAGATCGCAAGGTCGACGATTTCACTCGTCTGCACTCGGCGGGACTGTCCGACGGGCGCTCGGCGGTGATGCGGCTCGATGATCTCGACTTGTACGCCGCGAGCTTCCCGATTTTTGCAGTGTCGGGCGAAGCGATCGCATTTCTCGAAGCGCGCTTGCCGTCGTCGGAGATCGACGCGTCGGTCGGCGGGCTCGCGAAACGGTTGCTCATCACCGCCATCATTCTCGCGGCGCTGGCTGTGTTGGCTGGCATCGTGCTCGGCCGGCAGGTCACGGGTCCGGTCACAACGCTGACGGATGCGGTGGAAAAACTCGGCCATGGCGACTTCTCCACGTCGATTCCGGTCGGCGGCACGCGTGAGGTCGGCAAGCTCGCGCGCACCATCGAGGACATGCGGAACAACCTGGTCGAGCTGACGGGCACATTGCGTCGTCGCGAAGCCGAGGCGCAGGCTGTGCTCGATGGCATCGTCGAAGGCGTGTACGCCGTCGATAAATCGCGCGTCATTCGTTATTTGAATCCGCAGGCCGCTCAGTTGCTGGGCGTGCAAGCTCACGAAGCCATCGGCCGCTTCTGCGGCGATGTGTTGAAGCCGTGTCGCGATTCGAACGGCGTGCGTCCGTGCGAAACCAATTGCCCCATCCTGCGTGCGCGCCACGAAGGCAGCTCGCAGGCGACGGAACGTTTGCAACTGAGCGACGGCGCGCCGCGCATCACGATCATCACGAGCTCCAGCCCGGTCGATGAATTGCAGGTGCAGGTCATTCGCGACGAGACCGAGCTGGAAGGTGTGCGTCGTGCGCGCGACTCGGTGCTCGTCAATATCTCGCACGAGTTCCGGACGCCGCTGGCCGCGCAGCTCGCGTCGATCGAACTGTTGCGTGATGGCTTCGATTCGATGTCCACCGACCAGCAGAAGGAACTGGTGCTGTCGTTGGAGCGCGGCGCCTTGCGCTTGACGCGACTCATCGACAATTTGCTCGAGAGCGTGCGCATCGAGTCAGGCCAGCTCAGCATTCGCCATCAGGCGGTGGCGCTGTCCGAGGTGGTCGAAGATGCGGATGCGCTCATTGGCGCTTTGCTCGCTCAGCGTCGCCAGCGCCTGGAAGTGGATTTGCCCGAAGACCTGCCGAATGTGGATGGTGATGGCCCGCGACTGACGCAGGTGTACGTCAACCTGCTGGCGAACGCGAGCAAGTTCGCGCCGGAAGACAGTGTCGTGCGCATTGGCGCCCAGGCGACGGGTGAGTTCGTCACCAGCTGGGTAGAGGATGAAGGTCCCGGCGTGCCCGAGATCGAGAGTAACTCGATCTTCGATCGGTTCTATCGCAGCGGTAGCCAGGAACCGGAGCCGGGTGGCTTGGGTCTAGGATTGTGGATCGTGAAATCCATCGTCGAACGGCATGGAGGTACCATTGCCGCGCGACGAACCGCCGAGGGACGCACCCGTTTCGAAGTGAAGCTGCGACAGACTGCCGAGTAACCTAATGAAGATTTTATCTGCCGACGATGACAAGGATCTGCTGGCGTTGATCGCCTTCACGCTGTCGCAGGCGGGCTATCTGGTGGTCAAAGCCAGCGATGGCACGCAGGCCTTGCGCGCGTTCGAGAGCGAAGGGCCCGATCTGGTGATCCTCGACATCAACATGCCGGGTGCCACGGGCTTTCAGGTGTGCGAACAGATTCGCACCAAGTCGCGCGTGCCGGTGATGATGTTGACGGTGCGGGGCGAAGAGGAAGATCTGGTTCGTGCGCTCGAGTTGGGCGCCGACGACTATCTGAGCAAGCCCTTCAGTCCGCGCACGCTCCTCGCACGCGTGAAAGCGCTGCTGCGTCGGGCAGGGATGGAGAACACCGCGCCGCTCGCGGCCGGTCGTATTCGGCTCGATGTGGACGAACACACCGTGCAGGTCGGTGCGAATCAGCCGCTGCGTCTCACCAAGCTCGAGCTGCGCCTGTTACAGATGTTGATCGCCAATGCCGGGCACACTGTCAGCTCGGATCGTTTGCTGATGCAGGTGTGGGGCCACAAGGGCTCGGGCGATCGTCAGTTGCTGAAGCAGCTGGTGCATCGGCTACGGCAGAAAATCGAGATCGATCCGGCCGCGCCCCAGATGCTCCAGACCGCCCCGGGTGCCGGTTACAAACTCGTTGTCGAGTGAGTCGGCCGCACGCATTCTTACGCGCGTGTGGTTATAAATCGGTTGTAAAGTCATAGCATTCCCTGCGCCGTTTCGTGACTGCCACGTTACAGACTTGATACCGTCCATTCCCTAGTCTGTCGCTTCCAAAGCAATGGGAGCGACGATTGGCGGGGCTGCTTCGAACCATAGTGATTGTCGGCGGCGGATTCAGCGGCACGGTGGTGGCCGCGAATCTGTTGCGACGTCCGCCGCCGGGACCGACGCGTCTGATCCTGATCGAGCGTGCGGACCAGGTGGCGCGAGGCGCCGCTTACGCTGAGCGTGGCTTCCCTTATCTGCTCAACGTGCCGGCCAGCCGTATGTCGGCGAATTCGGCGGCGCCCAAGGAATTTCTGGAGTTCGCGCAGCGGCGCATTCCCAAGGTCACGGGCGAGGATTTCCTGCCACGTACCTTGTACGGCGAGTATTTGAGTGAAGTGCTGCTCGCCGCGCAGCTCAGCGCGCCAGGAAACATTCGTCTCGAGATCGTCAAAGGCGCGGTCGCCAACCTGCGGCGTATCGAACGTCATCTGCCGTTGCGGGTGGAACTGGAAGACGGTCGACGCTTCACCGCGGATGATGTGGTGCTCGCGCTCGGCAATCCCAAGCCCGCTTCTTTGTCCGCGGCCAGGGATGTATTGACCCATCCGGCGTACATCGCCGATCCGTGGACGGTCGATCTCAAGTTCGCTCGTTCGCAAACCGTATTGTTGATCGGCACGGGCCTGACGACCGCGGACATCATCAATGTCGCGGCGTCAGATCCGCAACGGACGCCGACGTTGCATGCCTTGTCGCGTCATGGGCTCGTGCCGCCTCGACAAACGCCGTTCCGTCCCGATGCATTCAAAGGCGACGGCAATGCTCTGTTGTTGGCGGCATCGACGTCGCTTCGACGCCTCGTCAATACCGTGCGTCTTCTCGCTAACGAAGCGGAGCAGATGGGCGGCGACTGGCGCGAGGCGATCACCTTCGTTCGTAACATGGCGCCGACTATCTGGCAGCGATTGCCGGAGCGCGATCGAGTGCGGTTCCTGCGTCACGTGCGTGCGCATTGGGACATCTATCGCCACCGTCTGCCACCGGAGCTGATCCAGAAGATGGACACGCTGCGTAATGCGGAGCGTCTGACCATTCACGCCGGCCACATCAAACAAATCATTCCGCGCGAAGAGCGGATCGAAGTGGTTTGGCGGCCGCGTGGCAAACAGCAATTGCGCACTCAGCAATTCGATCGAGTCATCAACTGCACGGGCCCCGACTACGCCATCGCGCGCTCCACCGAGCCGGTGTGGCGCAACCTCGTGCAATGCGGGCTGGCGGTGCCCGATTCGCTGGGGCTGGGGCTGCGTACCGGACCGAATGGCGCCGTCGTCGACGCCGATGGCTGGCCGGGCCCGCATCTTTTTTATGTTGGGCCGATGTTGCGTGCCGACCATTGGGAGGCAACTGCGGCTCATGAACTACGCGGGCACGCTGAAAAGCTCGCGGCATTGTTGGCTACGGAGCGCCGTTGAAGCCATGAGAATCCTGGTCGCCGATGACGATGCGGATTTGCGGGCACTGATCGGATTCACGCTGATGCAGGCGGGATTCGATATCTGTACCGCGGTCGATGGGGAAAGCGCGTTGCAAGCGTTCCAACGCGATTCGCCCGACATGGTGCTGCTCGATATCAACATGCCGGAGCCGAATGGCTTGAAGGTGTGTCGTGAGATTCGCGGCCGCTCGCCGGTGCCCATCATGATGTTGACGGTGCGCGATGTCGAAGAGGATCTGATCGAAGCGTTCGATTCGGGCGCCGACGACTACGTGCACAAGCCTTTCAGTCCGCGTGCGTTGCTGGCGAGAGTGCGGGCATTGATCCGGCGTTCGGAGCCATTCGATTCGGGGCCGGTGACGGCGGGGCAGTTACGCCTCGATCCGGATCAACGAACCTTGCAGTTCGGCGCGGCGCCGCCGATTCGACTCACGCCGCTCGAATTGAAAGCCATTCAGTTGCTCATGGTGACGCCGGGCCGAACCGTCACCGCGGAGAAGTTGTTACTTCATCTGTGGGGACGTGCCACCGCTCGCGAGCGTCGCACGCTCAAGCAGCTCATTTATCGGCTGCGTCACAAGATAGAGACGGATGCGTCGACACCGGAAGTGCTGCAGACCACGCCGGGCGCGGGCTACAAGCTCGTGGCCGACTAAGATCGTGTTGCTATCTGTTCATAGCGCATAACCGGAGATCGGGCCAGACGACGAGATCGCTGACCGGCGTGTCACTGGCCATCGACTGACCTCATGACCCGCGCCGCGTAAATTGCCAGACCAGCGGTACAGCAATCGACAAGGGGTTGCGGTGCCGTGGGCTGCAAGCCGCATTCTCCCCCTGGGCCGGCAGTCTTAGTTCGCCCCTCTCGTCGCCCCCTCACTGCGACGAGAGGGGTCTTTTCCTTTCTCGTAGCTCGCCACGAATTCCGGACTCGCGCTCAACCGCTCCGCCAGCTGCGGTTGCGTGAGCGAGGCACGTTGCCGCGCGGTCGTGAGCCTGTCGAGCAGTTGCCGATAATTCGGCGTTCGAAGCGACGTCATCGGGCGTTCATCCTGCCGGCGGAATATCCCATTTCGAGATACTGTAGCAGTTCACAAATCGTGGTAAACGCGGGGAAATCCAGGCGCCCCGGCCGGCTCGGATCCCCCTTGCGACCCGCTTGTGTCAATAACGTAATGTTCTTGTGACCGCCGCGCGGCAGAATGCCGGCCTCCTTCCGGGTTGCACAGGAATCTACGGACAGTGGCCGACGCAGTAAGCGGGTGGGCAAAGTGGCGCATCTGGTTGATCGCGGCCGGCGCCGGTCTGATCAGCCTGCTGCTGTTCGACGCCTTCCGCGTGCTGCTCGCCGAAGTCCACTTCTACAAGGTCTTGCAGCAGATGGAGTCCGAGCCTCTGCAGGACCTGCTGCTGGCGCTGGGCGCGACGGCGCTGAGCTATCTGGTGCTCACCGGTTACGACCTGTCCGCCATGAAGTACGCGGAGGTGCAGATCCGTCGGTCCACGGTCCTGCTGACTTCCTTCATCGCTTACGCACTCGGTAATACCGTCGGTCTGGGCGTTCTGACAGGCGGCGCGGTCCGCATGCGCCTGTACACGGCCGCCGGTATCGAGGCCAACAAAGTCGCGCAGGTGATCGCGTTCAATGCCAGCGCATTCACGTTCGGCACCGCCGCGTTTGGCGCCGCCGGGTTGCTGTGGGGGGCGGACGGAGTCGCTCAGCTTGCGCACATGCCAGCGTGGCTGTTGCGGGTGATTGCCGGGGCGGTGTTGATCGGCGTCGCTGGGTTCATCGCGCTGTCGGTCCGACGCCGCGAAATCATGGTCGCATGGCGCTGGAAAGTGCGGTTGCCGCCGGCCGGCCTGGCCGTCCAACAGCTCTTGATCTCAGCGCTGGATTTGATCGCCTCGGCCGCGACGCTGTGGGTCCTGCTACCGCCGGGCGCCGTTCCCGCAGGCGAGTTCATGGCCTGGTACGCGATCGCACTGGTGCTTGGCCTCTTGAGTCATGTGCCGGGCGGCCTCGGTGTGTTCGAAGCGGTGATCCTGCTCGCGTGCGGCGACCGTGCGCCGGTCGAGCACATCGTCAGCGCGCTGGTGCTCTACCGCGTTATCTACTATTTGTTGCCGCTGATTCTGGCGGCCGTGCTGTTGGCCGCCTATGAAGTGCGAGCCGGCATCGCTGCTCCGATCGGTCGCGCAGCGGTGCGACTGTCGCCGATGTTGCTGGCGACGATGACGTTCATTGCCGGCGGCTGGCTGCTGGTCTCGGGTGTCACGCCGGCTTCGGCGCAAGCCACCGATATGCTGGCCTTGCGGGTGCCGCTGACGTTGGTCGAGGCGTCGCATTTTCTGGGCAGTGTCACCGGCTTCGCGATGATCGTCATCGCGCGTGGTTTGTTACATCGTCTCGATGCCGCGTGGTGGTCGGCGTTCGTGCTGGCGCTGGTCGCCGCAGTGTTGGCGATGCCCAAAGGGTTCGCACTGATTCAAGCGTGCTATCTCGTGGTGCTCGCAATCCTTTTATATATGTCGCGTGCGCAGTTCGATCGACGCTCGGCACTGTTCTCGAATCCATTGCGCGGCGTGTGGTTGCTCTCGGTGGTGTGGATGGTGGCGGCGACGGTGTTCCTGCTGTTCTTCGCCTACCGTCGCGTCGACTACACCAACGAGCTGTGGTGGCAATTCGAGTTCAATGCCAACGCGCCACGCTCACTGCGCGCCATGATGGGTGTGATGGTGGCCGGCTTGGGATTCGCGCTGTGGCAACTGTTGCGCCCGTCACCGGGCGCACCCGCGCTGCCGTCTCATGAAGAACTGGAGCGGGCGAGTAACATCGTGCGCACTCAGTCCTCGGCGGAGGCGAATCTCGCGCTGATGGGCGACAAGCATCTGCTGTTCTCGACGCAAGGCAACGCGTTCATCATGTATGGCCGGCAGGGCCGCTCATGGATCTCGTTGTTCGATCCGGTCGGCCGGCAGTCCGAGTGGCAGGAGCTGATCTGGCGCTTCATCGAGCTGGCGACCGATCACGGCGGTCGCGCCACGTTCTATCAGGTGCGCGGCGATTCGTTGCCGCTGTATCTCGACGCCGGCATGCGGGCTTTCAAGTTGGGCGAGTACGCCTACGTCCAGCTGCAGGACTTCACGATCAAGGGCTCGAAGCGCTCGCATTTGCGACAAGCGATCAATCGCGGCGAGCGTGACGGGCTCGAGTTCTCGCTGGCGCAGCCGGCGGAAGTGAGCGCTCTGCTGCCACAACTGCGGACCATTTCGGATGCGTGGCTGGAAGGCCAGGAGACGCGCGAAAAAGGCTTCTCGCTCGGCTCGTTCGAGCCGGCGTATTTGTCGCGACAATCGTGCGCCATCGTGCGGCAGCAGGGTCAGATCGTCGCCTTCGCCAATCTGTTGTGTACGCAGATGAAGAACGAGGCCAGCGTCGACCTGATGCGTCAGCTGCCGCTCGCGCCCCCGGGCACCATGGATTTTCTGTTCACCAAGCTCATGTTGTATTTCCAGAGCGAGGGCTTTCAGCGCTTCGGACTGGGCATGGCGCCCATGTCCGGCATGGCGAGCCACGAGCTGGCGCCGCGCTGGCATCGCTTCGGCCGGATGCTGTTCGACTATGGCGAGACGTTCTATAACTTCCGCGGCCTGCGCGGCTTCAAAGACAAATTCGATCCGGTGTGGGAACCTCGCTATCTGGTCGCCGGCGGCGGCTTGACCCCGCTGCTCACCCTGGCCGACGTGGCCACGTTGATCAGCGGCGGATTGCGAGGAATGATTGCGAAATGAGCTTAGCCCGCTGCTGGTTCGCGCTGCTGCTGTTGGTGCTGGGATCGACCGCGTCCGCTGAGACGATCTCGCACGGTCGCTTCGACAAGATAGCCATCTATCGGCCGCAAGGCGAAGCGCAACAGACGGTGCTGTTCTTTTCCGGCCAGCATGGCTGGAACGTCGAGCTCGACCCCATTGCGCAATCGCTGGCACGGCAGGGCGCGCTGGTGGCGGGCATCGATGCGCCCGCGTTCTTTCGTAACCTGGACAAGGACGGCGACAAGTGCGTGTCGCCCGATGGCGATCTGGAGAATTTGAGTCATTTCCTCCAGGCCTACTATCGATTGCCGACGTATCGGCCGGCGTTGCTGATCGGCACATCGGCCAGCGCGCAGTTCGTGTATGCAATGTTGGCGCAGGCACCGCAGGGAACGTTCGGCGGCGGCATCTCGCTCGGGTTCTGTCCGACGCCTGCGTTGAAGAAGCCGTTGTGTCCAACCAGCAAGACGGCGACGTCGCCCGTTCTGAGTGCGCCCTGGACGGTGCTCCAGGGCATTCACGATCGACAGTGCCAGGCTCAAGCCAAGTCGTTCCTCGCGGGCGTGAAGCAGGCCGAGGTAATCGCCATTCCCGGCGATAACTATGGCGAAGGCGACTTCCACACTTGGGAGCCACAGTTTGCAGCTGCGTTCCAACACCTGGCGGCGCGCACGCGTGGCTTGCCAACGGTCAGCGCGGCTGAGCTGAAAGATCTGCCGCTTGTCGAAGTGCACACACCCAGCGATGCCGACACGCTGGCTGTGCTGATCTCCGGCGATGGCGGCTGGGCGGGCATCGACAAGGAGCTGGCGGCGGCGTTGTCGAAGCAAGGCATGCCGGTGGTCGGTCTCGATTCGCTGCGCTACTTCTGGAAGAAGCGCACGCCCGAGAGCACCGCGGCTGACGTCGATCGTTTGATGCGCTATTACTTGAACGCCTGGAAGAAGAAGCAGGTGTTACTGGTCGGTTACTCGCAGGGCGCCGACGTGATGCCCTTCGTCGTGAATCGATTGCCGACCGCAACACGGGATCGACTGCGCATGGTCGCGTTGCTGTCGCTCTCGCAGACCGCGGTGTTCGAATTCCATTTGCAGAACTGGATTGGCGCAGCGAAAGACGCAATTCCTGTCACGCCCGAGCTGTTGAGAATGAAAGGCGTTCACGGCGTGTGTATCTATGGCGCGAATGACACAGACTCGTTGTGCGGCAAGCCAGCGGCTAAATCATTGCAAGTAGTGAAGCTTAGCGGCGGTCATCATTTCGATGGCAACTACGCCAAGCTGGCCGCGTTGCTCTTGAGCCACATGCGCTGATCCTCTCGACATGCCGCGATGATCTGAGCGGAGTGGTCACTCGTTGCGTGCTTGCTGTACGCTGCGTCGGCAGATCTCAGTGACGGGAACTGCAGACACCCTGACGCGTTAGTTTGCGCGCAGTCGAACAGCGGCGCTTGACCCGAAGGCGGGAGCAGCGAGATGAAGAACAAGTCCGAGACGCAGACCTGGAGCGAGTGGCAACAGGCTGTCGTGAAGCTGATTCGTGAAGACTTCAGCGATGTGCTCACTGAGGTGGGTGAAGAGGACGTGGATTGGGACGCGTGGCGCCCGCTCTACGAGCAAGGGCTGACCCCGCGAGAGGCGGTGGCCGACGCCTTCCTGTTATTGCCGGCCTGACGCCGTCATAACACTTATGCGCGGCGACCCATAGTAAGCAGGGCCCGCCAGTCCAATACTCTAGGCTCTGTCACACTGGAGCCGCCGAGTGAGCGCATCCCAACGTTTGCCCGTGATCTTCTTCGGTCACGGCAATCCCATGAATGCCCTGGCCGACAATGTATACACGCGCGGCTGGCGGCAGATCTGCAGTGCGTTTCCCAAGCCGCGAGCGGTGTTGTGCGTGTCGGCGCATTGGTATGTGCCCTACACCGCAGTCACGGCTGTGCAGTCGCCGCGAACCATTCACGATTTCGGTGGCTTCCCTCGCGAGCTGTTCGAGTTTCAGTACCCCGCGCCCGGGAGTCCCGAGATTGCGGCCGAGGTTCGCGATTTAGTCGGCGCGGAACTCGACAGCACCTGGGGATTGGATCACGGCTCGTGGAGTGTGCTGTGTCACTGCTATCCCGATGCCGATGTGCCAGTCATTCAACTCAGCATCAATGAGACGCTGACGGCGCGAGACCACTATCGCCTCGGTGCCGCGCTCGCGCCGTTGCGAGAGCAGGGCATTCTGATCGCCGGCAGCGGCAACCTCGTTCATAACCTGCACACGTACGGTTGGGGTCGACGAGTGGTCGAGCCTTACGATTGGGCGGTGCGCTTCGAGCAGCAGGCACGTGCGTGGATGCTTGCAGGTGAACATCAACCGCTGATTGATTACGAAACATTGGGCAAGGACGCGGCGCTGTCCGCCCCGACGCCGGATCATTATCTGCCGTTGCTATATGTATTAGGGGCACGGCTGCCCGGCGACAACGTCAGCTTCCCCATCGAAGGCGTCGACGGCGGATCGATCTCGATGTTAACGGTACAGCTGAGTTAGCTATTACCACTTCAGGCACATGGATGTGCCCGCCGCCCTGCGGCGGCTCCGAGGGAAAAATCGCATTTTTCCCGTCGGAGCACGGCCGGCGCGACAGGATGTCGCGATCGGCCGTCCGATTAAATGTTTAGCCGCCGCCCTGACGTTCCTGCAACTTCGCAGCGACGCGCTCGCGCACGTCGGCATTAGCCGTCATCGTTTCCACGATCTGATTGAACTCATCGACCTTCAGGCCGGACTTCTCGACCGCGGCGATCATGTCGGACTCGGCCTTCGCTTTCACTTGATCCGCTTGTGCCGGCTCCTTTGCCGTCTGCAGATCGTTGGCCGCCTTTTCCTGAATGGTCTGTACTGCGACGTACGCATCCGCGAACTGCTCGATCTTCTGATCGCTGATCTGCGCGGACGCGGCGGAATTCGGGGCTGGCGCCTCATTCGTCGGCGGCGTTTCCGCCGGCGATGCTGGAGACGGATATTCCTGGGCCGGCGGTGCGGGCTCTTGCACCTGCGCCCATGCCGCGGGGGCTCCTACGGCGCTCGCAGCGAATAGCGCGGTGTAAACAAGGTTGGAACGTAAACTCATGAGGATCTCCTCGTCTTGCGGCAATCTCCAGGGGTGAATACCGCCCGCGCAGACGAGGTTCCCCGCGCGCAAACATTTAGTAAATCGCTGTCGTCACAGGCCGACGCGTGTGGTCAGCCCTCGGACGTCACAATCGGCAGACACTAAGAATTTTTCACCATCGACATCACCTGGCCCGCGTCGAGCGTGCTGGCTTTGTGCTGGATCTCAGACGAGTACTGCCCTTGTAATTGTTTGGCCTGACCGAGCAACGACTGATAGGTCTGTTGAATCAGTGCCGTGTTCATCTGCCGGCCACCAGAGTAATAGCGCTTCGCGAGCTGGCCGAGCGCATACGTTGTTGCAAACGAGAACGCGGCGCCCGCTGTGGCACGGCCGAGTCCGCGACCG
The DNA here is from genome assembly GCF_042651805.1 of Steroidobacter flavus. Lineage (NCBI taxonomy): Bacteria > Pseudomonadati > Pseudomonadota > Gammaproteobacteria > Steroidobacterales > Steroidobacteraceae > Steroidobacter > Steroidobacter flavus. Next base: position 2,202,048 of record NZ_JBHSDU010000003.1, read on the forward strand.
AGGCCGCCAGCGACGCTGCCGAGCAAACCACCCAGCAACTTGCGACCGATCTGTTCGACGTATTGCGAAGTGAGGCCGACGCCGGCGGTCGCGATGAACTCACGAATGTGACCTTTGTCGAGCTGAAAGCCGTAAGCCTGACCGATGCGATACACCAGTTTGATTTGCAGCGGAATGATGGCCATGGTGGCCAACGACTGTGGCAACAACTCGATGGCGCCATTCACGATCGAGTGATTGAGGATGTACTTGTCCATCTCAGCGTCGGACATCGTTGCTTGCCGGACGCCGTTATCGATCGGCAGCGGGGCGTCGGCGAGCACTGCCGCGTCCTTTTCAAGTTGTGCCGTTTGCTGAGTGTCGAGATTCAGCGCCACGCGCAACTCTTGCAGAAACTTCTGTTCGGCGGGGCTGGCAACCGCGTCGGCATCGCAGACGCAGACCGCCATTTCATAAGCGAGCTGACGATGTGAAGGCTCGCTGAGCACGGCTGCCGCTTGCGCGACGTTCACGCGCTTGAGCAGCACATTCTGATACAGCTGCGACAGTTGCGGCGCGCCGGGCTCGCCGGTCAAGGACTCGGCGATCCGTTTGATCTCCTCACGCTCGCGCTCGTCCTTGGCGCCGTCGCTAAATGCCGCCAGCAGGGCAATGGTCAGAACAGCTTCTTGCTCGCGCGCATTCATCGACGTCACCTGTTTCGTGTGGGCACTCCGTTATTTCTTGGCCGGAGCGCGCTGTTGACTCAAGGCCACGCCCCCCAGAATCAATGCGCCGGCAACGGCCATGCTGAGGGTGAGCGGCTCGCTCAAAAACACCCACGCCCAGATTACGCCGAACAGCGGCACCAGATAAGTCACCGTCGACGTGCGGGGCGCACCGATGCGATACAACAGCCTGTAATAAAGGAAGTACGCAAGGCCAGTGCACAGCACCCCTAACATGACCGCGGACAACCAGGAAAGTGCCGGAGGAGACACGCTCGGCCAGGTCGCGAACGCCAGCGGAGCGACGGCGATCGAGGCGCAAAGCACCGTGCCGGCAGCCACCGCGCTCGGTGGCAGATCGTGCAAGTAACGCTTGGTGAAATTTCCACCAAAGCCATACAGGATGGAGGCGAGTACGCCCGCGAGGGCGGCGGGCAGCACGCTGCCGCCAGAGGTCTTGCCGCTCGCGAGCACGGCGACACCGATGAAGCCGAGTAGCAAGCCAAGCGCGCTGCGTTTGCTGATCTTTTCGCCGAACAATGCCCACGCGACGATGCTGGTGAACATCACGACCGTCGCGTTACTGATCGCGACCACACCCGCGGGTGCCCGCTGAGCGGCCCAGGCGAAGAGCACGAACGGCGCGGCGGAGTTGACGATGCCGATGCCCAGAAAGCGCAACCAATGCGATGGCTTGATCTGATCCTTCACTCGTAGCAGGAACGGCAACAGGATCAGCGCGCCGAGTGCCAGACGCATTTCGACCAGTGCGAATGCGCCGAAGTCTTTGGCCGCGATCCGCATGAACAGGAAGGAGCTGCCCCACACCGCGCCGAGCAGCAGCAACTCGCCCGGCGTGAGCCAGGCATGGACCGCCGGAGCAATGGGAGTGGCCGCGGCCGAGGACCGCAAAGTGGGTTCGGAGCTGGACATGGGATGGACCGGAAAAGTTAGCGGCGCGTCGTCATCGACGGCCGGACAGCAGCGAGTTGCGCGACACAAATATCATTTGCGCCCCACGCTGTCACGGTGTTTGCCCGATATCGGCAGCGACTGTCCCGTGCGGATAACTTTAGTTGATGCCGGCCCGGTGATCGATAAATCTGAGCTAACGATAGCCCTTGGCCTGCAACGAGAACAGGTGTGAGTAATGACCGTTCAACTGCATCAGCGCATCGTGACTGCCGCGCTCGATGATCCGACCGTTCTCGATCACGACGATCTGGTCCGCCATGCGCACGGTCGAAAACCGATGCGAGATCAGGATCGCGATCCGGCCGCGGGTCAGCGTCCGGAAGTGCTCGAAGATGGTGGCTTCGGCGCTGGCATCCATGGCCGACGTGGGCTCGTCGAGCACCAGGATGTCGGCACGCGAGCGCATGAACGCGCGTGACAAAGCGATCTTCTGCCACTGACCGCCCGACAGCTCGCGGCCGTCGTTGAACCACTTGCCGAGCGGCGTGCGATAGCCGGCCGGCAATGTTTCGACGATGGGCGCGGCCATGCCTTTCTCGCCCGCGTCACGCCAGCGCTCTTCGTCCTCGAAGTGACGCACGTCGCCGGCGCCGATGTTTTCACCGAGCAGCAGCTGATAGCGCGTGAAGTCCTGGAAGATCACGCCGATACGATCGCGCAGCGCTATCTCATCCCACTCTTGCAGATCCTGACCGTCGAGCAGGATGCGCCCGGACGTCGGTGTGTACAACCGCGTCAGCAGTTTGATCATCGTCGTCTTGCCCGAGCCGTTCTCGCCGACCAATGCCAGCGATTCGCCCGGGCGGATGTGCAGATCGATGTCGATGAGCGTTGGTTGTTCGGCACCGGGATAAGTGAAGCTCACTTTCTCGAAGCGAATGCCGTCGTCGGGTTTGGGACCCCGTGTGGCTGCGCCTTGGTCGCCGTTCACGGGTGTTTCCAAGTAGTCGTACAGCGTCGACAGATACAAATTGTCTTCATACATGCCGCCCACCGCGGACAGGATCGCCGACACCGCCGATTGTCCCTGCCGGAACAACATCAGATACATCGTCATCTGGCCCAGCGTGATGCGCGTGGCGATGGCGGAGAGCGCGATCCAGGCGTACGCGCCATACAACGTGGCTGTCCCGATCAGCCCGAGGAAAAAGCCCCAGGTGTCGCGACGGATCGTGAGATTGCGATCCTCGTGATACAGCTTGTTGAAAATGTTTCGATAGCGATCCAGGAACAAAGGCCCGAGCCCGAACAGCTTCACTTCCTTGGCGTGATCCTCGCGCGCGAGCACCGTTTCCAGATACAGCTGCATGCGCGTTTCTGGCGAGCGCCACAGGAACAAGCGGAACTTATCGCCGGAGAACTTCGCCTCGGCCAGAAACGCCGGCAGGCCCGCGAGAATCAGCAGCGCGACCGCCCAGGGCGAGAAGTGCAGCAGCAACGAGCCGAAGCTCAGCAGCGAGATCGCGTTCTGTGCCAGACCGAACGTGCGCGTCACGAGCGACAGCGGACGGCTCGATGCTTCGCGCCGTGCGCGGGTGAGCTTGTCGTAGAAGTCGGAGTTCTCGAAGTGCGACAGCTCGAGCGTCAGTGCCTTCTCGAGGATCATGACGTTGACGCGCTGACCGAGCTGAGCTCGTAGCAGCGATTGGCACAGATTGAGTCCGCGCTGCGCGCCCGCGATCGCGGCGACGAGCGCGCCTTCGCCGACCACCAGCCACAAGGCGTGATTCGTTAACGCCTCGCGAGTGCCGGGCGTTGCCTGAATGGCGGCAACGACCGCGTCGACAATGAGCGCACCAACGTAAGCGACGGCAGCGGGCAGGGCGCCCGCGACCAACGTCAGCAGCGCGAACGCAATCGTGAGCGGACGACTCGTGGTCCACACGAGCTCCAGCGCACGCGTGCTATAGGCGAACACTCCGGCGAAACCACGCGCCAGTTCAGGTTTTGTATTGGTGGGTCGTCGCAATGAGCTCATGCGCGCGTCTTCGATTGCTTTGTCATCTGCAGCAGCACAGAATCTCCGGCATCCAGTGGTTCAAGAGATGGCCCTTTCATGAGCGATCCCCGGGATAAACGATCCCAGGAGCCTCCCGCCCCAACCGGAGCTGCCGACGACTCGCAAGCCGACAAGCGCTCCGGACGGATCTCCTATGATGAGCGCGGCAACTCGGTGTGGGAATGGCAGCTCGAGACCGGCGTCTACAGCCGCGACATCAGCACGCAGCGCCTGAAGAAGCTCGACCTGAACGATCTGTCCATCGCCGATACCGCCACTCATCAGCGGCCGCCGGGGCTGGAGCCCGAGCCCCGCAAGCCCGGCGGCGGCTCCAATCCTTACGACAATTCCTCGACAGCGCGCGGCAACGTTGGCACCAACCCGTACAATAGTGGCGGCAAAGCGCCACTCAAGCCCGCCGCCGACCCGAAGCGCAAGCCGACCGACCTGAAGAAGCTGCAGGAATGGATGGAGCTGAGGAAGCGCGTCGAGCAGAACAAGCGCGACGACGAATAAAAAACGACCGATCGGACTCCTGTCACGACGGTCGTGCTCCGTCGGGAAAAAACATGGTTTTTCCCTCGGAGCCGCCGCCTCTTAGGCGGCGAGGCACATCCATGTGCCTAGGGTGGCTCCGATTAAGCGATCAGTTCGGTGCGTAGATTTGATCAAAGACGCCGCCGTCGGCGAAGTGCACCTTCTGCGCCTGTTCCCAACCGCCGAAATCCTTGATGGTCACCAGCGGCAGCTTCGGGAACGTCTTCTCGTACTTCGCGGCTACGGTCTGGTCGATCGGGCGGTAGAAGTTCTTGGCGATGATCTCCTGCGCTTCCGGGCTGTACAGGTACTTCAGGTACTCGGTCGCCACATCGCGCGTGCCTCGCTTCAGGACGACCTTGTCGACCACCGTCACCGGCGGCTCGGCCAGGATGCTCAGGCTCGGCACCACAATTTCCACCTTGTCCGGGCCCAGCTCTTTAATCGAGAGGAACGCTTCGTTCTCCCACGCCAGCAGCACATCGCCGATGCCGCGCTGGACGAACGTCGTCGTCGAGCCGCGGGCGCCGGTGTCAAGCACGGGCACGTGGCTGTACAGCTTCTTCGTGTACTCTTTCGCAGAAGCTTCGCTGCCGCCGGGCTGCTTCAACGCCCACGCCCAGGCGGCGAGATAATTCCAACGCGCGCCGCCTGACGTCTTCGGATTCGGCGTGATCACTTCCACGCCCGGCTTCACTAGATCGGCCCAATCCTTGATGCCTTTCGGATTGCCCTTGCGTACCAGGAATACGATGGTCGAGGTGTACGGCGAAGAGTTGTGCGGCAGGCGGGACTGCCAGTTCACCGGCAACAATTTGCCGTTGGTGGCGAGGGCGTCGATATCGCCGGCGAGCGCCAATGTCACAACGTCGGCTGGCAGGCCATCGATGACAGTGCGCGCCTGTTTGCCCGAGCCACCGTGCGATTGTTTGATCGTGACTTTGTCGCCGGTCTTCTTCTGCCAGTACGCCTCGAACGCTTTGTTGTAGTCCTCGTAGAGCTCGCGTGTCGGATCGTAAGAAACATTCAGCAGAGTCACGTCGGCGGCTTGCGCCACCGGACCGCTGAGGGCGAAGCCGGCGAGCGCGATGCCCGCCCACTTGCGCCATGAGAACAGTTTGGAACCAGTCATGAGTTGCTATCTCCAGTAGTAACGATGATCAGAAACCCACCGCGAAGCGGGTAAACAAAGCTTTCTCGTCGGGGCGGTCGCCGGTGGCGGCGCCGCCATCGAAGCGGGTGACGTCGTAGTCGAGCGACCATTTGTAGTTCTGGGTCAGATACCAGTTCACGCCCACGCCCCACGCGCTGGCTTTGCTGGCACTGGTGGCCAGGTTGGCGAACGAATCGGCATCGCCGACGAACGCGTCGTCGTCGATATCGAGCTCGTGATAGCGTGCGACCAGCTCGATCGCGCCCCAAGTGCCCTGGCTCGGATCGAACACGGATTGCGACGTGAAACCGCGGAAGGATTGGTCTTCGCCGGTCGCGAACCACGCGAATTGCAGCTGCCAGGCGGAGTTGTCGAGCGTCGCGCGACGCAGGCCCGCGGTCGGCGTGAGTCGCGAGACCTCCTGAGAAACCTTCACGTACTCGCCGAGCACGGCGAAGCTGCCGAGCGCGTAGTACGCTTGCGGCGTCCAGCGCAAACGCTCGCCATCGGCGATCGTGCCGTTCACGGCGGGCGCAGTAGCACTTGCCGCGGTCGTGGCGCGATAACTGAAGAATGTCTGTTGACCCGGCGTTCGGTAAGCGGGAAGCAGCGAGCTCGTCGTGCTGCCGGTCGAATTCACGTACGTGCCCGCGATGCCGAAACCCAGGCCGCGGAGTGCGAAGTTGTCGGAGTTCAGGAAGGGCTGGAAGAACACACGCGCGGCCCAATCGCCCTTGGTGTCGTTCTCCACATCCGGGTTCGGCGTGTTGGCGTCGCTGCTGCTCCCGTCGCTCACGCCGTTGAAATAGCCGATCGAATAATTCACCACGCCGCCGATGATGTCGCTGCCAATCTGCACACCCAGATCGCGGTTGGGCACCAGGCTGGTGGGAAAGCCGCGTTCGATGAAACGCAGATCGTTGGCCGATACCAGCCGTTCGAGACCCACCGGCACTTTGAACTTACCGGCAGTGACGGTCGCCCACGGTTTGAAGCGCGCGGCCAGGAATGCGTCGAGGATGATGGTGCGGCCGCCGGCGAAATCCGGCGTGAAGCGAAAGTCATAAATCTTGTTCAACGTGCCTTCGAACGTCGGGCGCACGCGTCGCAGGATCCAGGTGTCGGCGGTGGCAGGCGTGACGTCGTCCGGGAAATAGCGCCCGTCGAAATGCAGCGTGCCGCGGAAGCGGGCGACGTTGGCGCTGTCGGCGGACTGAATGCGAAAGCCTTGCTGAGGCGACGCGCGCACGATGGGCGTGATTGGCACCGCGGCCTTCGCCGCTTCTTCGTTCAATTCGAGCTTGCGTTCGAGAATGCGGATTTTTTGTTCCTGCTCATCCAGCCGTTGACGCAGATCGGCCAGTTCGTCCGCATGGACGTTGACCATGGCCAGACTCAGGACCAGGCCGAGGCTGCCTCGGATTGCATTGGAAGACATAAGATTCCCCCATGAATGTTCGGAAGTGGCAGCACCGTTAACCAGTTGCGACGGCCCGAGGGCAATCGTAGGAGGGGGCAGGTGATCGATCAGTCGGGGTAACGTGACAAACGGGTATCAACCCGGGCGCGTAGGTAGAACTTGCGGACCCGAGCGCTTACCGGGACATAACCCGATTGCATACAGGGAAGTTGACTGAGGCTCGGGCGGCCGGTAATACTCGCGCCCATGATTCAGTCGCTTGCATCCCATCGCTGGTGGTGGCGACCCTCACAGGAGAGGGCCGCTGGAGCTCGCTGGGCGTAACAAACACACACTAGCCAAGCATCCAAAGAACCCATCTCCGCGCACCGATCCGGAGATGGGTTTTTTATCGCCCCTCGCCGGACCGAAGAGCACGGTTCATCGCCGAGGACAGTTCAGTGCAACCACCCTTCGACATCGCCGCAGACCTGGATACTCCAGTCTCGGCCTATTTGAAGCTCAAGCCGTTCAAGCCGCGCTTTCTGCTGGAAAGCGTCGAGGGCGGCGAACGGCTGGCGCGGTATTCCTTCATCGGCTTCGGCGACTGCCTGGAGGTCCGGCTCGATGAGCGGGGCCTGAGCATCGACGGCCGCATCGGCCCGCCGCCGCAAACCCAGGCCGAGTTGTTGAGTGCACTGCGCAGTGCACTGGCCCGAGCACCCCAGCCCAGTCCGCAGATTCCTGGCGTGCCGTTGCCGGGTGGTTTGGTCGGTGCCGCGAGCTACGATTTGGTGCGCCGCTTCGAGCGCCTTCCGCCGCGAACGCCGCTGGCCGAGCCCACCCCCGAAGCGCACTACCTCGCCCCTCGCTCACTGCTCGTCTTCGATCACCTCACCCGCGGCGTCGCGCTCTTGCATGCCGGCAGCGAAAGCGAGCGAATTGCTCTGCGCCGGGAAGTCGTCAAGGCACTGCGCGGTGCCATTCCGGCCAGCGACAAGAAGATCAAGTATTCGCCGGCCGTCGGCAGCCTCACCGAAGAGCAGTACATCCAGGGCGTGCATCGTGTGAAGGAGTACATCGCCGCCGGCGATGTGTATCAGCTGGTGTTGTCGGTGCGCTTTGCCGGTCTATGTGAGATGGAGCCGTTCGAGGCCTATCGCGCGCTCCGTCTGCTGAATCCCTCTCCTTATATGTATTTCTGCGAGCTGGGCGACGCGACTATCGTCGGTTCCTCGCCGGAAGCGTTGGTGAAGTTGTCGCGCGGTCGCGGCTCGATGCGTCCGATCGCCGGCACCCGGCCGCGCGGTCGCGATTCGGTCGAAGATGCTTTGTTACAAAAAGAGCTGCTGGCCGATCCGAAGGAAAACGCCGAGCACATCATGCTCGTCGATCTGGCCCGCAACGATCTGGGTCGAGTTGCGAAGGCCGGCACGGTCAATGTGAATCCCTATCGTAGTATCGAGCGCTACAGCCATGTGATGCACATCGTCAGCGGTGTGAACGGCGAGCTGGCGCCCGGCAAAGATGCCTTCGATTTGTTTGCTGCTGCTTTCCCGGCGGGCACGCTGGTCGGCGCGCCGAAAGTGCGCGCGATGGAAATCATCGATGAGTTGGAGCCGATACGACGCGGCTTCTACGGCGGCACCGTCGGCTATTTCGGCCACGGCGGCGACATGGATCACGCGATCACCATTCGTACGATGGTCTTCCGCGGCGATACTTATAGTTATCAAGCAGGCGCGGGTGTGGTCGCGGACAGTGTCCCGGCCGCCGAATATCAAGAAGTCCTGGCCAAGAGCGCCATCCTGCGTCGTGCCCTGGCGTTGGCGGAGGAAGGGTTGTGAGCCACCATCAAGAAACAGCGCGTTTGCTGCTGATCGACAACTACGATTCGTTTACCTACAACCTGGTGCAGGCCTTCATGGTGCTCGGTGCCGAAGTGCTCGTGCATCGGAACGACAGCATCACGGTCGATCAAGCGAAGTCGCTGAAGCCCACGCATCTGTGCATCTCGCCGGGCCCCGGCACGCCATACGATGCGGGCGTGTCGATGCGAATGATCGAAGCGTTCGCGGGCGAAGTGCCGATTTTCGGCGTCTGCCTTGGACATCAGTCACTCGTCGAAGTCTTCGGCGGTAAAGTTGTTCGGGCCGGTCGTCTCATGCATGGCAAGACGTCACTGGTTCATCACGACGGCCAGAGCATTCTGAAGAACATGCCCGAGCCGTTCGAAGCGGGCCGCTATCACTCGCTGATCGCGCAGCCCGACACGCTGCCCGATACGCTCGAAGTGACAGCGCGCACCGATGAAGGCGAAATCATGGGCGTGCGGCACAAGACCTTCAACATCGAAGGCGTGCAGTTCCATCCCGAAAGCGTGCTGACCCCGCAAGGGCCGGTGCTGATGGGCAACTTCCTGCAGCAGCGTTCCGGCAAGCGAGCGGCATGATCATGCGCCAGACGCTCGAACGATTGCTCGACCGCAATAACTTGAGCGAGCAGGAAGCCTCGGAGCTGCTGGTGGCGTTGACCGATCCGACGCTTGCTCCCGCCATGGGCGGCGCGGTCCTCGCAGCGTTGCGAGCGAAGGGCGTGACGGCGGATGAAGTGCGCGGTTTTGCGAAGAGCATGCGCAAGCTCGCGCGTCGTCCGGAGTTGCCGCCGGGCGGGCCGTTGGTCGATATGGTCGGCACGGGCGGCGATGGTTCGGGCAGTTTCAATCTTTCCACCGGTGCTGCGTTGCTGGTCGCGTCGATGGGCATTCGTGTCGCGAAGCACGGCACCAGCTCCGTTTCCAGTCGCAGCGGCAGCGCGGATGTCATCCGAGCGCTTGGCTTGAATCTGCCGCTCGATGAGCGGACCGCCGGTGAATGTTTGGGCTCGACGGGCTTTACGTTTTTCTTCGCGCCTCACTATCACCCGGCGATGAAAGCGGTGATGCCGATTCGGCAAGCGCTCGGCGTACGTACTGTGTTCAACATTCTCGGCCCGTTGTCGAATCCCGCCGAGCCGGATTTTCATTTGATCGGCGCTTATAACGTCGACATCGCGGCGTTGATGGCCGAGACGATGGCGGGCATGCCGTTGAAGCGCGCTTACGTTGTGCACGGCGCGTCGGGATGGGATGAAGCGACGCCGATCGGGCCGTTCACGCTGTTCGACGTCACGCCCGGCAAGGTTGTGCGGACGACCCGTAGCGCCGAGGAATTCATGCTGCCCCAATGCAGCGTCGAAGAGTTGAAGGGTGGCGATGCGGCCTACAACGCCGAGCATTTGCGCGCCGTTTTGGAGGGGCGGGAGCAGGGTGCTCACCGCAACGCGTTGATCCTGCAAGCGGCGCTGGTGCTCGAATTGCTCGGTAAAGCCGCTTCGGCGCAGGATGCGGCGCATATGGCGCAGGATGCCATCGAGAGCGGCGCCGGGCGGCGTCTGCTGGAAAAATTGACGGCTTTCGGCCAGAAGCAATCGGCCGCGAGCCAGGGGCGCTGATATGTCCGGCTTGCTTGCTCAAATGACTCAATCGAGCCAGACGCGGCTCGAAGAAGCGCGTGCGCGCGAACCCGAAAAGGCGTTGTGGGCGCGAGCCTGCGATATGCCGGCGGCACCTCCGCTGCGGCTGTCGCCCGAAGGTTTCGACGTCATTGCTGAGTGCAAATTGCATTCGCCGTCGGCCGGCGATTTGTCTGCCAACACCAGCGATGTGGAAAGTCGCGTTACTGAATATGCGTGCGGTGGAGCGTGCGCGGTGTCCGTGCTCACCGAGCCGCTGCGCTTCGGTGGCAAGCTCGAACATTTGACCAAAGCGGCGCGCGTGCTTGCACCTCACAACGTGCCGGTGATGCGCAAAGACTTTCTCATCGATCCTTATCAAGTGATCGAAGGTCGGGTGGCTGGCGCGGGTGGCGTGCTCGTCATCGTTCGCATGCTCGACAAGAGTCGCATCACGGCGCTGCTCGACTGCGCGGCGATGCTGAAGATGTTTGTTTTGCTCGAAGCCTTCGACGCCGCCGATCTGCAGATCGCGCGCGAAGTGCTGGCGCTGCGCCGAGGGCACGATGAGCAGATCCTGGTCGGGCTCAATTGCCGCGATCTGGACAAGCTCACCGTCGAGCTGTCGCGCTTGTCGGATCTCGCCGATAGCATGCCGACCGGCTTCGCGCCGGTGGCTGAGAGCGGTGTGAATACGCTCGACGATGTGACGAAGATCGTCAGCCTCGGTTATCGCGTCGCCCTGATCGGCACGACGCTCATGAACTCGCCGCAACCGCGGGAGCTGCTGGGCAAGATGCTCGCGACCGGTCGTCAGACCGCGATGGGCATGGCCACTCGCAAGCTGCGCATCGCGAAGGGCGAAGTGAGCTGAGAATGAGCGCCACGCGACCCTCAATGCTCGCACTCGACCTTTGCCTCGATGGCACGCGTCGCTGCCATCACGCGGAGCACGACATCGCTGCCATCCACGGCGGCCAGTGCATCCAGCAAATGGCGACCACGCGCACGGTCGAGTTGTGAGCGACAGCATGTGGGTCAAAGTCTGTGGCTTGACCACGCCCGATGCTGTCGCGGCGGCGGTCGATGCCGGCGTGGACGCGGTCGGTTTCGTATTCGCCGAATCGAAGCGCCGAGTAACGCCGCGACAGGCGGCGGAGCTGGCGCGCGATGTACCACGTGAGATCGTGAGGGTCGCAGTGATGTTGCATCCATCGCAGGCCGAGATCGACGAGGTGTGGTCGCAGTTCCGGCCGGATGTTTTGCAAACGGATGCCGACGATCTCGCGTCGCTGCAGGTGCCGACGGATTTGAAAGTGACGCCGGTGTTTCGAGCAGGCCGTGAACTGCCAGCGACGCTGCCGTCGCGACTGCTATTCGAAGGCCCGACGAGCGGCACGGGCGAGACGACAGATTGGTCGGCCGCCGCAAGGCTCGCGGCTCGTACGCAGCTGATATTGGCGGGTGGCTTGAAGCCGGCGAACGTGGCCGATGCGATCGCCGCGGCAAAGCCGTGGGGCGTCGACGTGAGCAGCGGTGTAGAAGCGCGGCCCGGCGTGAAGGATCCACAGAAGATTTATGACTTTGTCCGTATCGCAAGGGCGGCGGGCAGCGGAGCAACGAAATGAAACATTCCTTGAGCAAGAGCGAGCAGCAGACGCTGATCGCCAACGTCCAGCAGGACGCCTATCCCGACGAGCGCGGCCGCTTCGGCCCCTTCGGCGGTCGCTATATTCCGGAGACGCTGGTGCCGGCGCTCGACCGGTTGCAGGTCGGCGTCGACAAATATCTGCGCGATCCGGAGTTCCTGCGCGAATTTCACGACGAGCTGCACAACTGGGTCGGTCGCGCCACACCGCTGACCTTCGCGCGCACCCTGTCACAGAAATGGGGCGCTGAAATCTGGTTGAAACGCGAAGACCTCGCGCACACCGGCGCGCACAAGATCAACAACTCCATCGGCCAGGTGCTGCTGGCGAAGAAACTCGGCGCGAAGCGAGTGATCGCCGAGACCGGCGCAGGTCAGCATGGTGTTGCATCGGCCGCCGCGTGCGCACGACTCGGCATGCCGTGCACGGTGTATATGGGCTCGGTCGACATGGAGCGTCAGGCGCCGAACGTCGGCCGCATGAAGTTGCTCGGTGCCACGGTCGTTCCGGTCACCAGCGGCGACAAAACATTGCGCGCTGCTGTCGACGAAGCGCTGCGTGACTGGGTGTCCGATCCGAACGGCACGTATTACTGCCTGGGCTCGGCGATCGGTCCGCATCCGTATCCTTACATCGTGCGTGAGTTGCAGTCGGTCATCGGTCGCGAAGCTCGCGTGCAGATCCTCGAGCGCACCGGCAAGTTGCCCGACCTCGTCGTCGCCTGTGTCGGCGGCGGCTCGAATGCGATCGGCATGTTCCATCCGTTCGTCAAAGACAAGGACGTGCAGATGCTCGGTCTCGAAGCCGGCGGCATCGGCTCGGGGCTCGGTCAGAACGCGGCGTCCATCGCTTACGGCACGCCGGGTGTCCTGCAAGGATGTTTCTCGTTGTTGTTACAGGACGAGAACGGCCAGATTCAAGAAACGCATTCCGTGTCGGCGGGTCTCGACTATCCCGGTGTCGGTCCGGAGCACGCGCTGCTTGCGAGCATCGATCGCGTGAAGTACGAAGCCGTGAACGACGACGACGCGCTCGCCGCGTTGGCCGAGTGTTGTGCGGCCGAAGGCATTCTGCCTGCGATCGAATCGTCGCACGCACTGGCCGGCGCGAAACGCTCTGCCCTCGCCAATCCGGGCAAGCGCATTCTGATCGCGCTCTCGGGTCGCGGCGACAAAGACATGCCGACGTTGCAACGTACTCTGTTGAAGGATGTGCTCTGATGCCCGCTCGTGATTCCATCAGCACCGCGATTCGCAACCGACGCGCCACGGGTCAGCCGGCGCTGATCGCTTACATCACCGCGGGCTTTCCCAAGAAGGAAAGTTTCATTCAGCAACTGAACGCGGTCGGCGCCGTGGCCGATGTCGTCGAAGTCGGTGTGCCGTTCACCGACCCGATGGCCGACGGCACGACCATTCAGCGTTCCAGTCGCGCCGCTCTGGATCAAGGCGTGTCGTTGCGCTGGATTCTGCAGGAGCTGACGCGTGCGGAAGTGAAGCCGAAGGCGCCGTTGCTGCTGATGAGCTATCTGAATCCGCTGCTCGCCTATGGCATCGACAAGTTGCCCGAGGACGCGGCGCGTGCCGGCATCGCGGGCTTCATCGTTCCCGATCTGCCGTTCGAAGAAAGTCACGAGCTGCGTAACGCATTGGATGCGCGCGGCCTGGCGCTCGTTCAGTTTGTGACACCGGTGACGCCGGTGGAGCGCATGCAGATGCTGACCGAAGGCAGCGGCGGTTTCATTTATGCGGTGACCATGACGGGCACGACCGGCAAGAACGTGGCGGTTCCTGAAGAAGTATTGCAGTACTTCGAGCGCGTCAAAAAGATTTCGCCGGTGCCGGTGTGCGCGGGCTTCGGCATTCGCAGTCGCGAGCAAGTGCAACGCCTGGCGCCGTTCATCGATGGCGCGATCGTCGGCTCGGCGCTGGTCGAAGTGCTGGAGCGAGGCGAAGACCCGGCGAAATTCCTGCTCTCGCTACGCGAGTAAGCAGCGAGCGTCGACACTGTCGTGCGCGAGCGACGGTAAATATTTCCAGTTGATGAACGCGCTGCTACGTTCAGGTGACGTAGTGGCGCGATGGGTCCATCGTTCACTTGCGTTGCGGCCGTGACTCCAGGAACAATCCGCCAAAAGACGATGTGGGCGGGGAGTGATGGCGTCGAAGTCTCCAGGATTTTTCGCAGGGTTGTTTGGGGCCAAGAAAGCCCCTGAGCCCGCTCGTCCATCTGCTACTCAGACTAATCCATATCACGCCGTGTCGGTGCTGCCTGGTACCGATGCCTGCGCCGCTGCTTATCGATTTTCCGGTCAGCGCTTTTTGTCCCGGCAGGCGCCGCGCCTGCCGCTGCCCAGCTGCGATGCCAAGACTTGCGGCTGTAGGTTCAAACATCACAAGGATCGTCGCTCCGGGCCGCGCCGGAACAGCGACATCGGTATGGTGATGGCGGGCTTTTCAGGAAACGAGCGCCGGCAGACACGCGGCCGCCGCGCTACCGATCACTACTAGCGCTTTCCGGCGAGAACGCTGACAGACGGCTCTGCGTACGGAGCATGTCTTCTTCGGTCAGCTCTGGAAGATCGGCGCGCATCTTCAGCAGCAGCGCTTCGAAGGCCGGTGCCGGCACCGCCGGACTACAGAAGAATCCTTGATACTGATCGCAGCCCAACTCGCGCAAGTAGCCGAGTTGCTCGGCGGTTTCGACGCCTTCCGCCACCACACGCAGCCGCAAGTTGTGAGCAAGCGAGATGATGGCTTTGACGATGGACGCGTCGTCCGGATTGGACATCAGGTCGCGCACGAAGCTGCGATCGATCTTCAGCTTGTCGAGCGGGAAGCGGCGCAGATAACTCAAGCTCGAATAACCGGTGCCGAAGTCGTCGATGGAAATATGCACGCCCATGGTGCTCAGGAATTCCAGCGTCGAAGCCGACTTCTCGGCGTCGTCCATGATGGCGCTTTCGGTGAGCTCGAGCTCCAGATAACCGGGCTGCAGTTGCGCCTCGTCGAGCGCGGAGCGCACCACCGCGACCAGATCGACGTGCCGGAATTGTTTGGCTGAAAGATTCACCGCCACGCGCACCGGCGACATTCCTGAATCGATCCAGGAACGCACCTGGCTGCAGGAGGTGCGTAGCACCCACTCGCCGATCTGCACGATCAGTCCGGTGTCTTCGGCAATGGGAATGAAAACATTCGGCGGCACCAGCCCGCGCGTGGGATGACGCCAGCGAAGCAAGGCTTCAGCGCTACGAATGCGATTGGTGCCGATGTCGACCTTGGGCTGATAGTGCAGCTCCAGCTGACCCAGCTCGATCGCCCGACGCAGATCGTTCTCCAGCGCCACGCGCTCGTCCGCGGCATTCGACATTTCCAATGCGTAGAAACGATAGCTGCCGCGCGTCGATGCTTTCGCGCTGCGCAGGGCCATCTCCGCCCGACGCAACAGCACGTCGAACGTTTCGCCATCGAGCGGATACATGCTGACGCCCATGGTCAGCGAGGTATGAATGTCGAACGACGCAATGACGAACGGCTCGCGCACCGCTTCGGTAATCTTGTTGACCAGCGCCTCGGCCTCGCGCGGGCCCTTCAGCTCGCGCGCGATGATGGTGAACTCGTCACCCGCCAGTCGGGCGAGCACGTTGTTGTAACCGAGCACGCCCCGCAATCGTTGCGACAACGCGAGCAACAGCTCGTCGCCGGCCTGGTGACCGAGCGAATCGTTGAGGGGCTTGAGGCGATCGACGTTGAGGACGATGACCGCGAATTCATTGCCGCTGTGCTTGGCATCGACAATGGCTTGGGCGGCGACGGCCGCGGCGGCGCGCCGGGTGGGCAGGCCGGTCAGATAATCGGCGCCGTCACGTCGGCGCAGGACCCGCTCCCGATGCAATTGGATCGCGAACCAGGTGGCGACAGCGGTGGGGGCCGCGAGGATCGCGAGCAACGGCAAATACGCCAGCCAGTAGTGAAAAGTCCCTTGCATGTAACCAAAGCGTCGTCGTGCCCCGCCGAGCGAGACGTCTGTTGAACATATCGGGCACAGACCCTGGGGCTTGAGCCCCCTAGGCCCAAAGAACACTGACAGCCATCGTCCAAGTCGCGAAGTGTGCGCCGGTTCGCACGGCTCGTCGTCTCGATTAACGTAATGCGACCTCGGTTAGAATCGGGGCATGCGCTCCATCTGTGTGTTTTGCGGCTCCAACCCGGGCCACCGCCCTGAATATATGGACCTGGCCCGGGAGACCGGTCGCCTGATCGCCGAGCGACAGCTCACCCTGGTTTACGGCGGCGGCAAGGTGGGGCTGATGGGCGCCCTCGCGGACTCGGCGCTGGCGGCCGGCGGGCGGGTCGTCGGCATCATTCCCCAAATGTTGCTGGAGCGCGAAGCGGGTCACCGTGGTTTGACCGATCTTCGGGTCGTCAGCACCCTGTCGGAGCGCAAGTTTCAAATGGGTGTAATGTCCGACGCCTTTCTGACCCTACCTGGGGGCATCGGCACCATGGACGAGCTGTTCGAGGCCTGGAGCTGGGCCCAGCTGGGGCTGCATAAAAAGCCCAGCGGCCTGCTGAATTTCCGCGGCTATTACGATCATCTGGTCCAATACCTGGATCTGGCCGTGTCCGAGGGCTTTCAGCAGGCGCAGCATCGGGCCGCGCTGCTGGTCGGGACCGAGGTCGGGCCGTTGCTCGATCAGCTGCAGGCCGCCGCCAAAATCGCCCCAGCGGCGTAATTCCGCTGCCACGAGTCACCTTGACACTGATGCCCCCGGCCTGCAGCCTTCGGGCCGCTCATCGACCGTAGAGGATTCCTATGTTCCGAACCATGCTCCAGGCCAAGCTGCACCGGGTGCGCGTGACCCAGGCCGATCTCGATTACGAAGGATCGTGCGGTATTGACGAAGGGCTGCTGGAAGCGTCCGGTCTTCGGGAAAATCAGTACATCGAGCTGTATAACGTCAACAACGGCGAGCGCTTCTCGACCTACATCATCAAGGCGCCTCGCGGCTCCGGCGCGATCTCGTTGAACGGCGCGGCCGCCCGCCGGGCGATGGTCGGGGATCTGCTGATCATCTGCTCGTATTCTCAGTATTCGGAAGCCGAGGTCGAGAATCACCAGCCCATCGTCGTGCTCGTCGACGAGAACAATCAGCCCCGCGTGAAACCGCTGCGGGCCGCGTCGTAAGGCGCCGTTCGTATGGAGCTGGTCACCTGGTTCATCGATTTCATCCTGCATCTCGATAAACATCTCATCGAGCTGATCGCCGATTATTCCTACTGGATCTACGCGATCCTGTTCGTGATTATTTTTTGCGAGACCGGCGTGGTGGTGACGCCTATCTTGCCCGGCGATTCCTTATTGTTTGCACTGGGTGCCTTGGCGGCGGTCGATACCACCGGGACATTGAATGCGCCGGCGTTGTGGGCGATGTTGATGATTGCCGCCTGGCTGGGCGATGCGACCAACTTTCGTATCGGCCGGGCGGTGGGGCCGAAGGCGTTCAGCGGGACCATTCCCTGGCTGAAGAAGGAATATCTGGATCGGACGCACGCGTTCTATGAGAAGTACGGCGGCAAGACCATCGTGCTGGCTCGCTTCGTCCCGATCGTGCGGACGTTCGCGCCGTTCGTGGCGGGCGTGGGCGATATGAATCGAGCCAAGTTCTTCACCTACAATTTGCTGGGCGGGTTCCTGTGGGTGTCGATTTTCATCTGGGGCGGGTACTTGTTCGGCAATGTACCGCTCATCAAGGAGAACTTCGGCATCGTCACGATTTTGATCATCGTGATTTCGGTGATGCCGGTCGTGTGGGAACTGCTCCGCCCGAACAAGCCGGCCGGCGCGTAACTACTTCCGCAGCGTGAACAGGCCCGCGATGCTCGCGCCGAGTAGCGTGTAGGCGAGCCAATCCGGGCCGGTTTCACTCACGAGGAGCAGGACGCTGATCAGCGCGCCGGCGGCGGTCACTATAGTGACGTCGCGGCGGCGGCCGTCTTCTTGGATGGTCTGTTTGAGACGTTCGATCTCCGTCGTATCGATGGGTACGCGGAAGCGACCGTCCGACGCGCGTTGGATCGCATTCTCGACGAGCGGCGGCAATTGATGAATCGCCTGCAACATATCCGGCAGCTGTTTCCGCACATCGCGGGCCAAAGCACGCAAACTCCAGCGTTCGGCGACCCACTGCCGTAGCAACGGCTGAGCGGTCTTCCAAAGGTCCAGGTCCGGGTACAGCTGACGACCGACACCCTCGATCTGCAGCAGTGTCTTCTGAATCAGCATGAGCTGAGGCTGCATCTGCGCATCGAAGCGCTGGGCCGCTTCGAACAGGCTGATCAATACCTGGCCAAACGAAATCTCCCGCAGGGGCTTATTGGCAATAGGCTCGCACACCGTCCGCACCGCCGACTCCAGCTCATCGACGCGAACGTGCGAAGGAATCCAGCCCGAGTCGATATGCAGCTGAGCGATCCGGCGATAGTCATGCTCGAAGAACGCAAGAAAGTTCTCAGCGAGATAATGCTGGTCGCGCGGTGCCAGCGTGCCGACGATGCCGAAGTCGACTGCGGCGTATTGAGGCTGCTCGGGATTGTCGAGCAGCACGAAGATGTTGCCGGGATGCATGTCGGCGTGGAAAAAGTTGTGACGGAACGCCTGCGTGAAAAAGATCTCCACGCCATTCTCGGCCAGCCGCTGAATGTTCGCACCGCGACGCTGCAGTTCGGCGACGTCATTGATCAGCACGCCCTGCACCCGCTCCATCACCATCACGTTACTGCGGGTGTAATCCCAATAAACCTCGGGCACGTACAACAACCGCGAGTTCACGAAGTTACGTTTGAGCTGCGCGGCGTTGGCGGCTTCGCGCTTCAGGTCCAGCTCATCGAGAATGGTCTTTTCATATTCGCGAACCAGCTCGACCGGCCGCAGCTTCGGCGCATCGCTCCAGTAACGATTCGCCAGGTCGGCGAGCGCATACAGCACTTCGACATCGCGCTCGATCAGCTTGCGAATGCCAGGCCGTACGATCTTGACGACCACTTCTTTGCCATCTTTCAGCTGAGCGCCATGTACCTGCGCGATGGTGGCCGCCGCCAGCGGGGCGGCATCGAAGCGAGCGAACACATCGCCAACCGGACGCTCATAGGCCGACTCAACAATCGCACGCGCCGCTTCGTTCGAGAACGGCGGCACGCGGTCCTGCAACTTCTCCAGCTCGTCAGCGATGTCTCGCGGCAGCAGGTCGCGACGGGTCGAGAGCGTCTGGCCGAACTTCATGAAGATCGGGCCCAGCTCTTCCAGCGCCAGGCGCAACCGTTCGCCGCGCGAGGCCGAGGCCTTGCGCCGGAACCAGGTGTTCGGCGACAGATAGAACGCGAACCGGACCGGCCGGAACAGATGGGTCGCGACGATGATCTCGTCCAGGCGATGACGCACCAGGACGCGTTGAATCTGCAGCAGCCGGGAAAGAACTCTCAGGCGCATGCGTCAACCGCGCTTGCGTTCGAGCAGGGCCAGGCGAGCTTCGAAGCGATCGACATCGTCGCGCACCTTGTCGACGCCTGTGAGGAATTCGTCCGCTTCAGTCCGGCTGGGAGCATCGCGCCCTTCTTCTTGGAGATATTCAGAAACATTCTGCGCAAAGGTGTCCGCGGCCCGTCGTGCGAAGCCGAGCGCCGAGCGCGCGACGTTGCCGACCTGGTGAGCGGCGACATCGCCGATGACTCGCGACAGCTCTTCTTCCAGATCGGGGCGCGCATGCTTGAGCAGCTCGCTGAAGGTTTGCGCAATCTCGGCATCGCCGTGAATGTGCACCGAGCTGGTCCGCAACGCCGTTTCAGGCGCGGGGCCGGCCATGCGAAGCAACGACAACGGCGTGCCCGACAGCGTCGCATTCGGCGTGCCGTCGTGCTGAGTGTCGAGCGACATCTGCTCGCCGTTCGACTTGAAATAAATGCTGAGTGGCAAGCCATCGATATGCAGTGCCAGCACCTTCGAATCAAGACGACGACACAACGCACGCGCCGCCGATGAAGCGGCGATGTTGCGATTGAGCGCGGATTCCAGCGGCGTCAGGCGCATATCAGAAACGATAGCCGCGATGCAGGGCGACGATGCCGCCGGTGAGATTGTGATATTTGCAGTTCTCCAGCCCCGCCTCCTGCATCATTTCGATCAAGGCCGGCTGCGTGGGGAACTTGCGAATCGATTCGGCCAGGTAACGATAGCTGGCCTCATCGCGCGCCACGACTTTGCCCAGCCAGGGCAACACGGAGAACGAATAGGCGTCGTACAGCGGCTTCAAGCCCGGAACGACAGGATGCGAGAACTCGAGGATCAGCAGCTGACCGCCGGGCTTCAGGACGCGCGTCATGGAGCGCAGAGCCGCAGCCTTGTCCGTGACATTGCGCAATCCAAAGCCAATGGTCACGCAATCGAAGGTGCTGTCGGGAAACGGCAGCCGCTCGGCGTTGGCGAGCGAGTAGCGAACATTGTTCACGAAGCCGCGGTCGGTCATCGCGTCGCGACCTTCCGCCAGCATCGCCGGATTGATATCGGTCAAAACGACCAAGCCGTCTTCGCCGACCTGCTTGCACATGCCCGCCGACAGGTCGCCGGTGCCGCCGGCCACGTCGAGTGCACGCTGGCCGGGACGCAAACCGGTCTGCGACAGTGCGAAGCGCTTCCACAGCCGGTGCGTGCCCGCCGACATCAAGTCGTTCATCAGGTCGTAGTTGCCCGCGACCGATTCGAACACGGCCCGGACCCGCGCCTGTTTTTCCGCGACCGGCACCTGCTGGTAGCCGAAGTCGGTGGTGGCGTCCTGGGAAGACTTGGGGGAGTTGGCGGTCATGGTCGTCGCTGGCTGTGACGAGCCATTTTAATCAAGATCGCCACTGACCTGCGACTTCATCTGTCATCCGTGGCAGGGAAATGTCCTGGCCGGCGAACGTAGCGATATCGACAGGCTCGGGATCGGCTACCGCGGCGGCGGCTTCAACGAAAACGCGCCCGCCGGCTTTTTCGGCAGCACGGTCGGATAAGCGATGCCCAGTTCCTTGAGCCGGTCCAGATAGCTCTGCCATTTCTGCGGCCGGTCCCGGCCCAGCTCGTACAGGTAGGCCCAGGTGTAGAGGCCGGTATTGTGGCCGTCGTCGAACACCAGTTTGACGGCGTAGTTGCCCACCGGCTCGACCTGAGTGATCGTGACTTCGTGCTTGCCGAGCTGCAGCTGTTCCTGGCCCGGGCCATGACCGCGCACCTCGGCCGACGGCGAGAACACCCGCAGATATTCATACGGCAGCTCGAACACCGAGCCGTCGTCGAAGCTCACTTCCAGCACGCGGGACTTGGTCCGCGATTTGATGTTGGTCGGATGCGGCATGGCCGGTCTGACGCTACAGGATGTAACGGGTCAGGTCTTCATCCTTCACCAGTTCGCCCAGGTGCTTCTCCACATAGGCCTGGTCGACGGTGACATTGAAACCATTCTTGTCGGCCGCTTCATACGACAACACTTCGAGCAGGCGCTCCAGCACCGTGTGCAAGCGACGCGCGCCAATGTTTTCGGTGCGCTCGTTCACTTGATACGCGACCTCGGCAATTCGGCGGACACCGCTCTCGTTGAACTCGAGCGTGACCCCTTCGGTCGCGAGCAGCGCCTTGTACTGAGTGCACAGCGAGGCATCGGGCTCGGTGAGAATACGAATGAAGTCTTCGACTTTGAGCGCATCGAGCTCCACTCGAATCGGAAAGCGACCCTGCAATTCGGGAATCAGGTCCGAAGGCTTGGACATATGAAACGCGCCGGACGCGATGAAGAGGATATGGTCCGTCTTCACCATGCCGTGCTTGGTCGTAACGGTGCTGCCTTCCACGAGCGGCAGCAAATCACGCTGCACGCCTTCACGCGAAACGTCGGCGCCGTGAGTTTCCTGGCGACGCGCGATCTTGTCGATCTCGTCGATGAACACGATGCCGTTCTGCTCGGCGTTTTGTAACGCGCGCATCTTCAGCTCTTCTTCGTTGACCATCTTCGCGGCTTCTTCGTCCGTGAGCAGCTTGAAGGCTTCACGAACTTTCACTTTGCGCGTCTTGGTGCGCGAGCCGCCGAGGTTGGAGAACATGCTCTGCAATTGATTGGTGAGGTCTTCCATGCCGGCGGGCGCCATGATCTCGACGCCGACCGGCAGGGCGCGGACTTCGATCTCGATCTCACGATCGTCGAGCTGGCCTTCGCGTAGCATCTTGCGGAATTTCTGCCGCGTTTCGCCGTCGCGCGGCGTGGGCTCGGGCTCGGAGGTGAAGCCCATGGATTTGGGACGCGGCAGTAACGCATCGAGCACGCGCTCCTCGGCGGCATCCATGGCGCGATGACGCACCTTTTCCATTTCTTCTTCGCGAGTCATCTTGACCGCGACGTCCATCAAATCCTTGATGATGGAATCGACCTCGCGGCCGACGTAACCGACTTCGGTGAATTTGGTGGCTTCGACTTTGATGAACGGCGCCCGCGCGAGGCGGGCGAGACGACGGGCGATCTCGGTCTTGCCAACGCCGGTGGGGCCGATCATCAGAATGTTCTTCGGCGTGATTTCAGCGCGCAGCGCTTCGGCGACCTGCATGCGGCGCCAACGGTTGCGCAACGCGATGGCGACGGCGCGCTTGGCCGCGCCCTGGCCGACAATGTGCTTGTCGAGCTCTTGAACGATTTCTCTGGGAGTCATTGACATACAGGTGGAAGAGTTATTTCAACTCTTCGATCGTGAGATTGCGATTGGTGTAGATACAAATATCGGCGGCAATGTTCAATGCCTTCTCCACGATCGTGCGGGCATCGAGCTCGGTGTTCTGTAACAACGCGCGGGCGGCGGATTGAGCGAACGGGCCGCCGGAGCCGATGGCCATGATATCGTCTTCGGGCTCGATGACGTCGCCGTTGCCCGAAATAATGAACGAGCTCTTGGTGTCGGCCACGCACAGCAGAGCTTCCAGGCGGCGCAGGCTGCGATCGCTGCGCCAGTCCTTCGCGAGCTCGATGGCGGCGCGCGTCAAGTTGCCGTACTGCTGCAGCTTGGCTTCGAAACGCTCGAACAACGTGAACGCGTCGGCGGTGCCGCCGGCGAAACCTGCCAGCACTTTACCGTCGTAAAGGCGCCGCACCTTGCGGGCGTTGCCCTTCATGACGGTGTTCCCTAAGGAGACCTGACCGTCGCCGCCGATGCAAACGATGCCGTTGCGACGGACGGAGAGGATGGTGGTTGCGTGGGGTGATTCGCTCATGTTCTGTCTGCTTACCGCGCCGTCAGCTCTTCCGGCGTGCCCGCGGGTGGGCAGCATCGTAGATCTTGGCTAGGTGCTGGAAATCAAGGTGGGTATAAATCTGAGTGGTTGCTATGTTGGCATGACCCAGCAGTTCCTGTACGCCACGCAGATCCTGGCTGGACTCCAGCAGATGCGTGGCGAACGAATGGCGGAACATGTGCGGGTGAACGTGCACGCCCAGGCCTTGGCTCTGGGCCCACGCTGCCACTTGTTTCTGAACCGAGCGCGGGCTGATGCGATCGCCGCGTTTGCCGACGAACAGCGCGGTATTTCCTACGTCGGCGAGCTTGGTGCGCTCGAGCAGCCAGCGACTGATCGCTTCCACCGCGTAGCGGCCGACAGGCACGACGCGAGTCTTGCCGCCTTTGCCGAGCACGCGAACGGTGCGATCTGCCAGGTCGATGTCGGTCAGATCGAGTCCGACCAGCTCCGACAGACGCAGGCCCGAGGAATAAAACAATTCCATCATCGCCTTGTCGCGCGCACTGATTTCTTCGACGGTGCGGAAGCTGAGCAGGCGGGTCATCTGATCGACGTCGATGGTCGAGGGCAAACGTTTCTTGGCTTTCGGCGCCTGCACCTCGACGCCGGGGTTGGCCTTGACCACGTTCTCGCGCAATAGAAAGTTATAAAAACTGCGCAGCGCGCTCAGGCGCCGTTGAATGGTTCGAGGCGAAGCGCCGGAGCGATGCTCGGCGGCGGCGAAGGAACGAACATGCTGACCGTCGACCTTCGACCAATCGGTCAGGCCGTGCTTGTCGCAATGAGCGACGAAACGTTTCAGGTCGCGACGATAGTTGGAATCCGTGTGCGGCGACATGCGCCGCTCCACGGACAGGTGGCTGAAGAATTTCGGCAGCCAGGCGAGGGCGGACTCATCCATTGATCGACGCCCGCGCGACCGCGAAATCAGGCGGCCGCGACGGCCTCGCTCACCAGGTCACCGATGCGCGCCAGGAAGTCGGTGCTCATGGTGGGGTGGAAACGTTGCGCATCCGGGCTGCCGATCGCCAGCAGACCGAAGCCGAGCTCGCGGCCCAGCGGCACCAGCGCGGCGGAGCCGATCTCGATCGTGCCGGCGCCGAACAGGAAGTCACGTTGGCTGTCGCGAATCTGACCGCAGCGGGGCCGGGCCGATTCGAACAGGGTGTCGAACATTTTCAACTCGGTCGCGTTCGGGTCGATCAGGCGCAGATGACGGCTGTCGATGCTGGTGAAGCCGGTCGCGCGGGTCGGTGCGAGCAGCAGCAACCATTCGGAAGCGCCGAAGTCTTCCCGCAGCGATGTTTCCATCGAGTCCAGCAAGGTGGCGGCATTGCGTGCGCGCACCAGGCGGCTGGCGAGGCGATGGATTTTCGCGGCCAGCACGTCGTTGCTCCGAGCCACGTCGATCAGCTCGCGCAGACGGGATTCCAATGCCTGATTTTTCTCACGCAGCGCCGAGACCTGACGCTCGACCAGCGACACGGTGGCATTGCCACGGCTGTGCGGGAGCTTGAGCTTGGTGAGCAGCGTGGCGTGCCGCTCGAAGAAGTCGGCGTTGTTCTGCAGGTAATCGGCGATTTCGGCCTCGCTGGGCCCACTGTCAGCCAGCTTGCTGGTCACCGCCGGGGTGAGCGTTTCCACATCGGCACCGCGGACCGGTTGCTTGCTCATACAGTTGCCTTGTTCTCTCGATTCGCGTTCAAACTTCCACCGTCCCTTCGAAAACGGTGACCGCCGGGCCGGTGAGCCACAGCGCTTCGCCAGGTCCGGGCCAGCGCACCATCATGCGACCGCCCGGCGCGTCCACCTGCACTTCCGCTTGCAGCAGACCCCATCGTCGTCCGACTGCGACAGCGGCGCACGCGCCGGTGCCACAGGCTTGCGTCTCCCCTACGCCGCGCTCGAACACCCGCAGCCGGATGTGAGTCGGGCTCACCACTTCCATGAAGCCCACGTTGGCGCGCTTCGGGAAGCGGGAATGATTCTCTACCGCGGGCCCCAGCGTGTCCACGGCGGCATCCCGCACCGAAGGCACTTGCATGACCGCATGCGGGTTGCCCATCGAAACGGCGCCGATCTGCAGCTCCTTCTCGCCGACCCGCAGCGGATACACGTCGGCTTCTCGTGAAGCTTCGAACGGCAGCGACGCGGGCGAAAAGTCGGGCACGCCCATATCGACGGACACCAGGCCGTCGTCCCTCAGGAAGCCGTTGACCCGGCCGCCGGGGCTGTCCATCTGCACGCTGGATTTACCGAGCTTGCGAGCGACCAGGCTGGCGATACAACGCGCGCCGTTACCACACTGCTCGACCTCCGAGCCGTCGGCGTTGAAGATGCGATAGAACACATCGAAGCCGGTTTTAGCGGGGGGCATCAGTACCAGTGCCTGATCGAAACCGATCCCGACGCGACGGTCGGCGAGGCGGCGAAACACTTCGGCGGAGGGCAGTTCAGTGCCGGCCGGAGCGTCGAATACGATGAAATCGTTGCCCAGGCCCTGCATCTTGGTGAAAGACAGGCGCATGCGCGAAGCATATCATTCGTGACAACGCGAAACCCAGCACAGTCCGGCGCGCCTCGCCGGGCCCAAGATGCTGTCTCTTTTGACGGGGGAAGCGAGGATTTTCATGCGCCACGTGATGGTAATGAACTCCAAAGGCGGTAGCGGCAAGAGCACTCTGGCGACCAACATCGCTTGTTACTTTGCGGGCGAGGGCTCCAAGGTGACGATCGCCGACTACGATCCGCAACGTTCCAGCCTCGACTGGCTGGCCATGCGTCCTGCCGATCTGCCGAGTATTGCCGGCGTGCCGGCGTATGACGAAGGCATCCGCGGCGTGCCCAGAGATACCGATGTGCTGGTCATCGACGCCCCGGCCCGGACGCACGGCGCGGAGATGAACGAGCTGGTGCGTCGGGCCGAGACCATTCTCATTCCGGTGATGCCCTCGCCCATCGATATGAAAGCCTCGGCGCGCTTCATGGAAGAGCTGCTCGAGCTGGGCAAGGTGCAACGTCAACAGGCGCGGCTCGGCATGGTGGCGAACCGGGTGCGGGAGAACACGCTGCTGTTCGACGAGCTGGATCAGTATCTCGACAAGCTGAAGGTGCCTTATCTCGGTCAGCTGCGTCAGTCGACCAACTATCTGCGGGCCTATCAGCGCGGCATGAGCATCTTCGAGCTGCCCGAATATCTGGCCAGCCCGGACTGGGAGCAGTGGAAGCCCATCACCAAGTGGCTCGACAGTAAGAAGAGCCAGCCGAGTTAGAGGCTGGCGCGGATGCCGGCCTCCAGATCGGGGTAGCGCAGGGTCACGCCGAGATGTTTCAGCATGCGGTCATTACTGACCCGGCGCGATTCATTGAGGAATGACAGGCGCTCCGGGCTGAATGTCAGCTGCGCTTCTTCCATTGACACCCGCGGTGGGCGAGGCAGGCCGGTGAGCTCCGCGACCAGATCGATGAACGAGGTCGAGCTGATGGAGTTGCCGTCGGTGACGTTATAAACACCGCGCGCTTCTTTGTTCTCGATCGCCGCCTCGCAGGCCGAGACCAGGTCGTCCACATGAATACGATTGGTGATGCCCGCATCTTCGGGGCGCACTACCGGCTCTGACTTTCGCAATCGTTCCAGCGGCAGGCGGTCGGGACCGTAGATTCCCGGCACTCGGAGCACCACGCGCCGAACCCGCCGTTCGTGACACCACACGCGGGTCATTTCTTCAGCGCTGACACGACGACGGGCGCGCTCGGTGAGCGGCATGACGGGCGTGCTTTCGTCGACGAGGCCGCCCTGCGAGTCGCCGTACACGCCGGTCGTGCTCATATAAACAAAACTTTTCGGCGGCACGAACGCCAGGTGCAGGAAGCGGTCGAGCCGCAGATCGCTCTCGCCTGAGCCGGGCGGCGGAGCGAGATAAACGATGGCTTCCTGATCCAGCCGCTCCGGGATGCTCGAGCCGACCCGCGGCCGATCGAGATCGATCACGAGGGTCTTCAATCCCTGCCGCTCGAGCGCGGCGGCCTTGTCGTTGGCGCGAATCAGGGCAGTGATCTCATATCGATCGCGCAGGCGGGCGGCCAGGCGCTGGCCCACATAGCCACATCCGGCAATCAGAATGTGCGGTCGGCCCTCGCTACGAAACTGGGTCATGCGCGCCCTCGGGCCATCGACTTGACACGGTGTCGGTTCATATTTAAATTTCAGAAAAGACAGAAATTACGGATGGATCTAGCCATGCAGCTGACACCTACCATGCATCGTTGTGTGCTCCATTGGGGCGAAATGGCCGGCCGCTGGGGCGTCTCCCGTTCGGTAGCGCAGATCCATGCCCTATTGTTCCTGGCACCGACGCCGCTCACGGCGGACGACATTGCCGAGACGCTGAACGTGGCGAGATCCAATGTCAGTGTCAGTATCAAGGAGCTGCAGGCCTGGGATCTGGTCAGCGTGACTCATCAACTGGGCGATCGGCGCGATTATTTTCAGGCGCGCAAGGATATATGGGAAGTGCTCACGATGATCATGGACGGTCGTAAGAAGCGTGAAATCGACCCGACTTTACAGATGTTGCGTGAGGCTACCGCTGACGCCAGGAAGGATCAGGAAACCCCTGAGCAGGTGAAACAGCGCATCGGCGACATGCTCGAATTCCTGGAGGAAGTCTCGGGCTGGTACGACCAGGTCCGCGCCATGCCGCGGCCCACGCTGTTGAAGCTCATGCGCATGGGCACGAAGGTCGCCAAGATCGTCACATGAGCCGTCCAGAGTGGCAACGCGCGCCGCGGCGTGTCGCCCGTTCGGACGCGCCCTGCATCGTGTTGGTCACCGGTGCGACCGGCTTTATCGGTCGCAGGCTCTGTCGACGGTTGCTCGCCGATGGTCACAGCGTCATTGCGTTAACTCGCAATGGTCAGCGAGCTCGCGCGGTGTTTGGCTCGATGGTGCGCGTAGTCACTTCGCTCGATGAAATCATTTCGAGTGAACGGATCGATTGGATCGTCAATCTCGCCGGCGCTCCTATTTTCGCCGGGCTGTGGACACCCGCGCGGCGCGCCGAATTGCTCGACAGCCGGTTGGGCGTTACAAACAAAATCACCGAGCTGATCGCGCGACTCGAGCACAAGCCCGAGGTGCTGATCAATGCGAGCGCCGTGGGTTACTACGGTGTGCGCGGGGAAGAGGAAATCACCGAAGCGGCGCGGGGCCAGCCGATCTTTCAATCGCATCTGTGTCAGGCGTGGGAGCTGGCGGCGCAAGCGGCCGAACAATATGACGTTCGTGTCTGCCGCCTGCGCTTCGGCATCGTGCTCGGCATGTCAGGCGGCGCGTTGCCCGGTTTGATTCGGCCGGCTCGCATGCGACTGCGCGTAGTGCTCGGGTCCGGGCAACAGTGGCAGTCGTGGGTTCACATCGACGATCTGCTCGACCTGATGTGGTTTTGTATCAAGCAGGACGACATGAGCGGCGGCATCAATGTCACTTCGCCGCAGCCGGTTCGGCAGCAAGAGTTCGCCGCGGCGCTGGCGGCACAGTTCGGTCGATCTATTCCCGTGCGCGTGCCGGCGGGGATCTTGCGAGCGTCGCTCGGTGAGTTGTCACAACTGCTGCTCGAAGGGCAGCGGGTGCTGCCAACCAAGGCGTTGAACGCGGGCTTCGCCTTTCGCTATCCCGAATTGAAAGCAGCGCTCGCCGACCTGCTGCGCGCTAAAGATCCTGCGGTGGGATGAAGGCGCCACCCAGTTTGGCCAGCGCGTCCGGTGCGTAATCGAACGAATCGAAGAACAACTGTTCGGGCGGCAGGCCGCGATGCGTGAATTCGTGACGGATCGTTTCCACCATCACCGGCGGGCCGCTGGCGTAAACATCGACCTTGGTGAGATCGGAATGATCTGCCAGCGCGGCCGCATGCACCCAGCCCGTTCGACCCTGCCATTGATCTTCAGCGCGCGGCGCTGACAGAACCGGAATGTATCGAAGGTTGGGATGTTGCTCGCACAGCGCTCGAAGATGCGCGTCCTCATACAAGTCGTTGGCGGTCTGTGCGCCCCAATAGAGATACAGCGGCCGCCGGTCACCGACTTCGAGCAGACTGTGCAGCATCGAACGTAGCGGCGCGTAGCCGGTGCCGCCACCGACGAGCAACGCCGGTCGCGGCGATTCGCGACGGAACCAGAATTGACCGAGTGGCCCTTCGATTCTCAGCAGCGCCTTTTCCAGCGTGCCGTCGAACAGCTGTTGCGTGAACTCGCCGCTCGAGACCCGGCGGATGTGCAG
This sequence comes from Steroidobacter flavus, assembly GCF_042651805.1. Taxonomy (NCBI): domain Bacteria; kingdom Pseudomonadati; phylum Pseudomonadota; class Gammaproteobacteria; order Steroidobacterales; family Steroidobacteraceae; genus Steroidobacter; species Steroidobacter flavus. Next base: position 2,231,552 of record NZ_JBHSDU010000003.1, read on the forward strand.
TTCGAGCAACTTGCCGTCGCCCGGCGTGCTCGCGATCGAGAAGCTGCGGCGTCGGTTCTGCGGCAGCATCACGTCCAGGTACTGGCCGGGCGCGAAATGGAAATATTCGTTGGCCGGCATCTTCAGGAACACCGCCATGATGTCGGGCGTGAGTCGTTCCAGCCGCTCGATGCGACAAGGCAAGCTCTTGAGCACGATCTCCGGTGCCGGCGGGCGGATCTCGCGCACCTCGACGGTAAGATCTTCGCTGGCCGCGTGGGCCTGACACAGCAGAGCGTAGCCGTCGCGCTCTTCGTCTTCCATCAATCCCAGCGGCCGACCATGCGGATAACTCACTTCGCCGTGACGAATGCGGGCGCGGCAGGACGAGCAGTGTCCGCTCTTGCAGCTGTGCGGAAGATTCAATCCCGCGCGCAGAGCTGCATCGAGAATGGTCTCACCGCGTTCGACAGTGAGAATCTGCTGCGACGGAAGCAGCGTAACGCGAGCGTAGGGCCGGGCGGACATGGGGAAGGCCTAATTTCTCCGGCGATCGCTTTGCCTGCGCTCCAGCCAGCGGCGGGCGCGGATCTTCGGGAGGTTGGCTTTGCGGCCCACTGCTAGCGCGAGTGCATCGTTCAAGGCTTTCACAGAGCGCTCGCGTTCGCCGAGCTGTTCCATGAGGCTGGCGAGCAGTTGATACGCCTCCAGGCGCGGACGGATCGCGATGCTGGTTTCGAGGAAGCTGCGGGCTTTGCCGTAGAGCTCGGCACGAGTGGCAAGCTGCGCACAGGTGAACAGTAATGCCGCGTCATCGCCGTGCTCGGGCAGCCAAGCCTCGGCGCGATCCAGCGTCTTCAGCGGCTCGTCGGTTTCCAACTCGCCGTACGCGAGCACCGCCGATTCATTCCATTGTTTGTTGATGCAATCACGCAGCGCTGCTTCCGCAGCTTCATGATCGCCGCAGGCCATCGACGCGCGGGCATACGCGACCACGATCTCCGGATGTTTGGCGAGCGACTTGGAGGTTTCCTTCCAGGCCGCTTTCAATTCGTTGAGGTCGCCCTGGGTCGCGGCGTCTTTCAGCCGATCCAGATGAACCTGCGCGACCGTTTCGTCGGCCATCGCGGCCGTGATGCCGCGAGTACTGCGCAGACGCGGCTCCAAGGCCTGCAGTTTCTGCCAATCGCCTGACTGACGATAGGCACGAGCCAGCAACAACAGACCGCGCGCGTTCTGCTGTTTCATCGCTTCGAGTTGTTCGAGCGTCGTCAGTGCTGCTTGCAATTGCTTGTGCTTGAGCAGGACTTCGGCCTGCATGACGAGCGCCGGGGCGCGGCGATCGGGAGCAACTTCCAACGCGCGCTGAAGATATTCATCGCGCCGTTCAGAGGCACCTTGCAGGTCCGCGGCGCGAGCCGCCGTCAGATAGTGAGCCGCGGGGCTTTCGGCTTCACGCACATTACGAGTCAGCGTGTTCTCGGCGGCTTCCCAGTTTCCTTCGGACAGTTCCAGGATGCCTTGAGCGAAGCTGCGACGTGCGCGCTCGTGGCGTCGTGCTTCTTGAGCTGCTTTCCATGTGCGACGTGCGGTGATGAGCTTGATCAGCAATCTCACCGCGAAGTACGCGGCGACCAGCAGCAGCCCGAACGTTACTGCGGACATTTCGATCAATCGACCGGCGAAGCGCAATGCCACGTAACCGGGATCGCCCAACACGATGTTGGCGATCAGACCGGCGACGATCATTGCCGCGGCGATGTATAGACCGCTTTTCATCGCGGTTACTCCGGGCCTCGACGCGACGGGACCATCCGGCGCAGTGCGTTGATCGAGTTGGTCACGGTCGGCAGCGTGGGATCGATGTTGATCGGCTCCAGCGCCTGCACCTCGTTCAGCAGCGACTGGGCTTCGGGGCTGGAAAGATCGAAGAAATCGCCGAGCGAGCGACGCGCGCCGGCCAACGCCGTGCGATACGCCTGCCCGTCGTGACGGATGACCGCTGTGCGGGCCGCGAAAAATAATAACTGCAGATGCTGGCGCCTCAACAACGCTTCTTCGGCCGTGATGACGCTGCCGGACGCGTCGTCGACTTTACGCACGACGATCAGATTCGAGAAAGTCTGGCTGAGGATGGCGCCGGCGCGAGCAAACATTCCATCCGGCAACCTGGCGCGATCGAACGCATTGCGCTCGGTGACCAGGATGCCTTTGACCGGCGCGTCGCTGGCGCGTTCTTCAGCGCCAATCAGCTTGGATAGAATGCCGGTGGTGTCGGGCAGCTGCACGGCTCGCATTGCCTGCAGTTCTTTGGCGATCTCCTGACGAACAGCGGCGAACGAAGGATCGCGCAACGACGCCAGGCGCAAATCGGCCGACTCCAGCGCGACGATCGCAGTCTCGACATCCCGATCCAACGTGAGCCGGCGCTGGGCCAGCTCGAGAAGAAACAAAGCTTCGGCACGCGACCAGGCGCGCTCCGGCCCTTCGGCGCGACCGCGCAGCTCTTCGACGGAAGAGGCCAGTTCCTGCAACTGTTGAGGTGCGTCGTTCAGCGTGTCCAGGCGACGATTCAGATCGCGATGGGCCTGACGCTCGCGGCTGGCCTGGCTCTTCAATTCGGCACGTAACAGTTCCCGATCCGAGTTGGAGGCGGCCACGGCGGCATTCGCGGTATCGAGCTTGTCCCGGATTGCATCCAGGCGCACCAGGCTATAGCCGGCGATGGCCAGTGCGAGCACGGCAATAGCCGTCGTCAATCGACTGTACGTATGCGCGCGACGGGATCTCGACGAATCGCCGAGAGCAGACGAGCTGATGGATTCTGGACCGGTCTCGGCCATAGGGGCCATAAGAAAGGGCGCTGCTTGCGACGCGCGTATCCTAACACGCAGTGCCGATTTCAAGCCGCCCGGGCGCGGGTTCTCCAATTGGCCAATGCACCGATCATCGACGCATCGTCGGCGCCGTTCGCGACAATCAGCGTCCCGTTCCAGCCCGCCTCCGCCGCGGCATCGGCAATGCGCCGGCTCGCCGCCAGCAGCGCGGTTTCGCGCAATAACGCGCGGCCCCGGTCGGACAACATCCCGATCAGGTTATGCAGAGTTTCAATGCTGGTGGCGGTGACCACGTCGATGCCTTCGTTCTGCCAGCGTGTTTCCAGCGCATCGCGTGTGGCGTCGTCGATCGTGGGGCGAACGCGTCGATAAACGTCCAGTGTCTCGACCACCAGGCCGCGAGCGCTGAACGATTCCTGCATGAGCTCGCGACCGCCCGAGCCGCGCACGATCAATACCTTCGCGCCGTCGGGCAATGTGAGATCCGGATGGGCCAGCAACGCTTCGCTGTTGAAGCCCGCTTCAGGAACGATATCGGCCGGCAGTGACGTCTGTTTCAATGCCGCCGCAGTTGCCTTGCCGATGGCGGCGACTCGCGCCGTCGGGCTCTTCTCGATCAAGTGCACGCCATGCGCGACCGCGTTGACGCTCACAAAGATGATCAGATCGTGACCGCTCGCCACGGCGGCAGTGACAGGCTCGATCTCGACCGCGGGAAACGCAATCGCCGTCGCGCCTTTCTGCTGAATCTGTTCGCACAAGCCGGCCGCTTGCGAGGCTGGGCGAGTCACGAGAACAGTGAGCTCCGCCAGCGGCGGCATCACTTTCGGAATCATGGCGCCTCCTGCCGCAAGCGTTCGAGCAAGGCGCCGGCGCCGTCTTTCAACAACTCTTCCGCCAGCCGCACGCCGATGGCTTCTGCATCGGTGACCGGGCCGAGATGCGCGCCGCGATACATCTCGCGACCGTCGGGCGAGCCGATGACGCCGTGGAGTTGCAACTGATCGCCGTTGAGCGTCGCGAAACCCGCGATGGGAGATTGGCAGCTGCCTTCGAGCCGTTGCGCGAACGAGCGCTCCGCCAAACAACATTGCCACGACTGCGGGTCATTCAGCGCACGGACGTAAGCGATGTTACGTGCGTCGTCGTCACGGCATTCGATGCCGATGATGCCTTGACCCACGGCTGGCACCGATTGCTCGGCGCCGAAATATTCCGTGATGCGACTCTCCAGCCCGAGACGAATCAAGCCCGCGGCCGCGAGGATGATCGCGTCGTACTGATCTTCGTCGAGCTTGCGCAGACGAGTATCGACATTGCCTCGCAAAGTGATGAGCTCGAGATCCGGCCGCGCCTGTTTCAACTGACATTGCCGGCGCAAGCTCGAGGTGCCCACACGCGCACCTTGCGGCAGGCTCGCGAAACTCTTGTGACGGGTAGAAACAAACGCATCGCGCGGATCGGCACGCGGCAGCATCGCCGCCAGTGTGAACCCCGGCGGCATGTCGCTCGGCACGTCCTTCATGGAATGCACGGCGATATCGGCGCGATGCTCCGACATGGCCAGTTCCAGCTCCTTGATGAACAGGCCCTTGCCGCCGATGTTGGCCAGCGGTCGATCGAGGATGCGATCGCCTTGCGTGGTCATCGGCACCAGGTCGACTTTCAAGCCCGGATGCTTGTTTCTAAGCAAGGCCGCGACGTGCTCGGCCTGCCACAGGGCCAGGCGGCTCTGCCGCGTGGCGATACGCAATGTATGTTCGGAGATACTCATGGCAATTCTGCTGACACGGCCAGGGCTTTTTCCGCGCGCCGCATCTCGAGCCAGAAACGGATCAACGCGATGATGAGCGCGAGCACGACCGGTCCGAGGAACAGGCCGATGGCGCCGAAGGCGGCCAATCCGCCCAGCACGCCGATGAACACGGTCAGCGTACCGACATTGGCGCGACCCGACACCAGCATCGGCCGCACCACGTTGTCGACCAGCGACACCAGCACCGCACCCCACACCAACATGAAAATCGTCGCGCCCCAGCGGCCTTCCACCGCCAGCACCAGCGCCGCCGGGCCCCACACCAGTGCGGTACCGCCGAACGGCAACAAAGCGACCAGCGCGGCGATGACGCCGAACACGATGGGCGAGGGCAAGCTCACGATCAGGAAAGAAATGCCGACCAGCGTGCCCTGAATCAGCGCGGTCAGCCCGGTGCCATACACCATGGCGCGCGTGACCCCCGCCAGGTGATCGAACAGCTTGGCCTTGGGAGCCTCGGCCATGGGAATCAGCTCGCGCGTGGTGTCCACCATCTCGCCGCCGTCGCGGATGAAGAAGAACAGCATGAACTCCATCAGCACGAAACCGACCACGGTGCCGACCGCGCCCAGGAACACTTTGCCGGTCAGCGACGCCAGTGTCTGCAGCGCCTCTTTGGAGCCTTGGGTGAACCAGGCCTGCAGCTGCGCCAGATCCACATCGAGGGTCCGGTCGAGCCAGGCCAGCCCCTCGCGCACCCAGGGAACATTCGCCAGATTCAACACGTTGCCAGTTGTCTGGCCAGCGACCTTGTTCTGCACGAGCTGCAGCAGATCGCCGACCTGGGCCGCGAAGGCCGCGCTCAGCGCGGTCAACGGGCCGATGATGACGACGAATGTGAGCACGGTCAGCAACGCCGCCGAGAGTTGGGGTCTGCCGCGCAGCCGGGCGGCCAGCCGCACATGCAGCGGATGAAGCAGAAACGCAATGAAGATCGCCCACAGCAACGGGCCCAGGAAGGGCTGGACGATCTTGAACAAGGCCAGACCCAGCACCAGGCACGTCACCAATGCGAACGTGCGCGCGTAGAACCGATCTTTTGCCGGTGCGACGCGTGGCGGTTGAGTCATGGGCATTCCATTCCGTGTGGCCGCGGGCCCGCGGCAAAGGCCGCCATGCTAGCACCGCCGCACGCTCACCGGTTTGCTAACATCTGATGCACGAAGCTCGAGAGGAACGACTCATGAATGCCCAAGTAGACGTGACTACCGACCAGCTGGTCGCGGATTTGAAGACCGTCATGGAGGATGCCGAGGCGCTGCTCAAGGCCACCTCGACGCTCACCGGCGAGAAGATCCAGGAAGTGCGTGCGCGGGCCGAAGAGTCGCTGCGCCAGGCCAAGGTGCGCTTGAGCGAAGTCGAGGAAGAGGCGATGCGCCGCGCCCGCGAGATCGCCGACGCCGCCGACGAGTACGTGCACGAAAATCCGTGGCAGTCGGTCGGCATCGCCGCCGGCATCGGCCTGGTGGTCGGACTGTTGCTCGCCCGTCGCTGAGCGCGATCCGAGTCGACTCCGCCATGGCAGTGGAAACGCACGATCCGCACGTCGGCGCACGGGCTACGCCAGAGGGCGCACGCCCGGTCGCCGGTCTGTTTCAGTCGCTCAATAATTTTCTGGCGACGTTCGTCGCCATCGTGCACACCCGGCTGGAGCTGCTGACCACCGAGTTGCAGGAAGAGGTGCGGCAGGTCGGCGGGATTCTGCTGTGGGCCTTCATCGCGGCGTTCGCGGCGATGATGGGCTTGTTCCTGGTGGCGCTGGCGGTGATCTTCGTGTTCTGGGACACGCACCGGCTGGCGGCCTCGGTGGCGATGGTCGGTATGTTCGTCCTGGTCGCGGTGGTGGCCGGGATGATTCTCCGGCACAAGCTGAGCACCAAGCCGCCGTTGCTGGACGATACGTTGGCGGAGCTCGCCAGGGATCGCGATCAGCTGAAGGCCCGTTTGTGAGTAGCGAACGCTTCAATCAGTTGACGGCCAAGCATTCCAACCTGCGATTGCGCGCAGCCGTGCAGCGTCGTGCGTTGGGCTCGACCATGAACGAGATCGAGCATCACCTGAGCGGCCTGGATCGAGGCCTCGGCGCCGCTCAGCGTGCGCTGAGGAATCCGGCGGTGCTGATCGGCGGCGTGGCGGTGGTCGCGTTGCTCGGGCCGAAACGGCTGATGCGCTGGGTGAGTCGCGGCGCGTTGATATATACGACCGCGCGGCGCTTCATGCGCCTGCGCCCGCGTCAGGAGTGACTTTCGCCTCGAATGCGCCGTAGCAGCTCGGACGCGTGGCGTCGGCTGACTTCCAACACTTCACCGCACTCGCGAACTCTCACGACGTATTGACCGGAATCGGTGCGCTCCACCGCGGAGATGTATTTTTCCGCGATCAAGGCATTGCGATGGATGCGCACGAAGTCCGGCGCGAACTCTTCGGCCAGCGCCTTCAACGATTCGTCGATCAGGCTCTCGCCGCCTTTGTGGCGCACGGTCACGTACTTCTGATCGGCGACGAAATAATAAATATCCGATAGCGGGATCAGCTTCAGCGTCTCGCCGAGACGCGCGCAGATCTGCTCGCGACGATGCTCGAGTCGCGCCGTCTCGGCGACCTTCACCAGACGCGTCGGAGAAATGCGCGACGCGTGGCGCAGCGCGTGTGCGAGCTTCTCTTTACGGACCGGTTTCAACAAATAGCCGACAGCTTCGGTTTCAAAGGCTTCAACGGCGTATTGATCGTAAGCGGTGGTGAAGATCACGGCCGGCGGATCTTCCAGCGAATCGATGTGACGCGCGATCTGAATGCCCGACAGGCCGGGCATGCGCACATCGAGCAACACGACGTCGGGACGCAGCTCGCCGCACGTCGCCAGTGCTTGCTCGCCGTTGTCGGCCTCGCCGACGACCTCGCAGTCCTCGATTTCTTCCAACAGCCGCCGCAACCGTTCCCGCGCGGGCGACTCATCGTCGACAATTAATAAACGCATGACCTAGCCGTTTACCATATCGTCGCCAGCATACGGAAAGATCAGCCGGGCGCAAAATTCGCCCTCCCGCTGCTCGACCTCGACCCGGGCGCGGCCCGGCCAGGCCAGCTCCAGGCGCTGCCGGATGTTCTCCAGCGCCATGCGGTTGCCCTCGCGATTGGCATAGCCGGTCTGGGTCAGGATGGGATTGCGCACTTCGATGTGCAGCTGGTCGTCCTGACGGCGGCCGACGATGGAAACCTCGCCTCCGCGCGGCAACGTCTCGACGCCGTGATACACGGCGTTCTCGAGCAGCGGTTGCACGATCAGGCTCGGCACGAGGGCGCGCATCGGCAGCTCATCCACGTCCCAGTGCACGGTGAGTCGATCGCCGAGACGCAGTTGTTCGATACGTTGATGAGTGCGCGCGATCTCCAGCTCGTCCTTGAGAGGAATGCGTGCGCTGGCGTCGCTCAAGCTGGCGCGAAACAAATCGGCGAGGTCTTCGACCGCCTGCTCGGCGCGCTCCGGACTGGAGCGCGTCAATGCGGCGATGGTGTTCATGCTGTTGAACAGGAAGTGCGGGCGAATGCGCGCTTGCAGAGCGCGGATGCGAGCGAGCGCTTCCAGCTCGATCGTGCGCTTCCATTCGGCGCTGACATAGAAATAACGCAGCGCCAGCGCGCTCACGATGAAGCCGACGACGATGTTTCTCAGCACGAAGCCGGCGTGCTCGCGCGGAAAGAAGCCGGGCTCGCCGCCGGTCGACTCGCTGCCCCACACCTGGCCCACTTGAAACACCACTTCCGACACCAGGCCGATGGTGACAACCAGCATGCCGATAGCGACCATCGCCGCGCGGCCCGGTTGCATCGTCTGCAACCACGGCCGCGAGCGACACAGCACGGCGGAGCAGGTGAGGCCGATCCACAAAAGAAACATCGAGCCGCCGGCCAGGTCGGTCCAGAAATTATCGTGCAACGCCTGCCGGGCCAGCGCGATCACCAGCGCCACCAGCTCGGCGATCAGCACTACCACGAAGATCGCCGGCGACGCGCAGAAATCCGGCAGAAAGAACGTAGGCGCCTTGGCGGCGGGCGATGACGTGGCGCGAGTTTCGGAGGCGGACGCCACCATGGCAGCAGACTTTTAGGGTTTGTTGTCCCGGGCCGCGGCGAACAGCGCGTCCTTCAGGCGGAACAAGGTGGAGATGTCCTCGTCGCCATGACCTTGCTCGATCAGGCGTCGGTAATGAACCAGCGTCATCTCGATCAAGGGCAGCTGCACACCGTGGCGGGCGGCCATGGCGCGGCAGATTTTCAGGTCTTTCTCGTGCAGCTTCACGCGGAAGCCGGCGGGGTAAGCGTCCCGCAGGATGTTCGGCGCGCGGTTCACGAAGTACCAGCTGGAGCCCGCGCCTTTACCGAGCGTGTCGATGAGACGATCGAGCGGCAGATCCTCGGACTTCGCAAAGGCCATGGCCTCGGCGACCGCCTGGATCACGCCGGCACACATGATTTGATTGGTGGCCTTCGCCGCCTGGCCGGAGCCGCTGGCGCCGAAGTGCGTAACTGCCCGGCCCATGGCCTGCAAGACCGGCTGGGCGCGTTCGAAAGCTTTTTCATCGCCGCCGACCATGATGGCGAGCGTGCCGTCGCGCGCACCTTCGGTGCCGCCGCTGACGGGCGCGTCGAGGAACTGCGCGCCGGCCGCGTTCAACCGATGAGCCGCGGTGCGCGCCGTGTCGGCGCTGATGGTGGAACAGTCGATGACGATGGTGCCGCGCTTGATCACTGGCAACAGTTCATCGATCACCGCGAGCACATCCGCATCGGCGGACACGCAGGTGACGATGACATCGCACAGGGGCGCGAGATCGGCGAGTTTAGTGACGGCCTTGCTGCCGGTTTCTTGCGCGAGCGCGGTGGCTTTTTCAGCCGTGCGATTCCATACGGCGCTCAGCAGTCCATGCTTGTGAAGGTTGCGCGCCATGCCCAGGCCCATCGCGCCCAGGCCGACAAATCCAGCTCGCAGGGTCACTGGCACATCACATCCATGGAAGCTTTGGCGGAGGCACGCGCGGCATCGAGCTCGGCATCGGTGAGATAGCGACGCTCGCCATCCTTCCCTTGTTCATACAGCTTGGGCGAATTCATGTAGCGATCGTAACGCTCGCGCGCCTTGATGCAACGGTCCGCTTTGTCTTTGGCGGTCGTTTCGGCGGCGGCTTTCTGTTCCGGGGTCGAATTGCCCGTGGGCTTCGAGTTCGCGGACTGAACCGCGGCTTGCGAGCGCTCCTGCGCGGCGACCACGTCGGTGCGCTGGGATTGGACGTTGAGCCGTTCGGCCGGCAATGACGGCGGCTTGTCGGTGTACTGGATGTTGCCTTTCTCGTCTTTGTACTTGTAGACGTCGGCAACGGCGGTTCCAGCCGCCATCACCGCGGCCAGGGTCAGCAACAACACAGGTCTGAACATGGCAGTCTCCACGAGTCTCAAATAGCCCGGGCGTCCGTTTCGCCGGTGCGGATCCGGATGGCATGACCCAGCGGGATCACGAAGATCTTGCCGTCGCCGATGCGACCGGTATTGGCGACCTGGACGATGGCCTCCAGCACCTGGTCGACCCGGTCGTCGTCGATGGCCACTTCGATCTTGCACTTGGGCAGGAAGTCGACCACGTACTCGGCACCCCGGTACAGCTCAGTGTGCCCGCGTTGCCGGCCGAAGCCTTTGACCTCCGTCACCGTTACACCGGCCACGCCGAGCTCCGATAGCGCCTCGCGCACCTCGTCCACTTTGAAGGGCTTGATGATGGCGACTACCAGTTTCACGCCGCGGTCCTATGTAAAGAACGTCGGCAGTCTAGCAGGACGGGTCCCGACCGGGGATTAAGACAGTCCCCGTCATCGTGCAGGATTGAGGACTACGTCACGTTGGTGCCTGGCGAGCAGGTATCCCCCTGTCCACAAAAAGAAAACGGGCGCCGAAGCGCCCGTTTTCACCCCATGCCGAATGAGTGGCGATTAGAGGTTGTAGCCCCGCTCGCCGTGCTCGGTCGTGTCCAGGCCCTCGGTCTCGACTTCGTCGCTGACCCGCAGCCCGATGACCAGATCGACCAGCTTGAAGGCAATGAAGGACACGATGCCCGACCAGACGATCGTGGTGCCCACACCCCACAGCTGCGCGTAAACCTGCGGACCGATGCCCGCGAAGCCCCACGTGCCGGCGACGTAGTCATAGATGCCGGTGCCGCCCAGCGAGGGCGCGTTGAACACGCCGGTCAGGATGGCGCCGAGGATACCGCCGACGCAGTGGACGCCGAATACGTCCAGCGAATCGTCGTAGCCCAGGGCCGCTTTCAACTTGGTGACCGCGAACAAGCAGATCACGCCGGCCAGCAGGCCGATCACGATCGCACCCATCGGGCCGACCCAGCCGCAGGCCGGAGTGATGGCGACCAGACCGGCCACCGCGCCCGACGCCGCGCCGAGCATCGTCGGCGTGCCGCGGAAGATCCACTCAGCAAAGGTCCAGGCGATGACCGCGGCGGCGGTGGCCACGAAGGTGTTGATGAACACTTGCGCGGCGAACGCGTTCGACTCGAGGTTCGAGCCGACGTTGAAGCCGAACCAACCCACCCACAGCAGCGAAGCACCAATCATGATCAGCGGCACGTTGTGCGGCGTCATCGCGGTTGTGCCGTAGCCCTTGCGCTTGCCGACCAGGATGCAGCCGACCAGACCGGCGATACCCGCGTTGATGTGCACGACCGTGCCGCCCGCGAAGTCGAGCGCGCCTTTCTGGAAGAGGAAACCCGCGCCCGCCGTGGCAGCAGCCGCGGCTTCAGGAGTCGTGTATGCATCCGGGCCCGCCCAGAACCACACCATGTGCGCGATCGGCAGATAAGAGAAGGTGAACCACAACACCACGAACGTCAGCACCGCGGAGAACTTCATGCGCTCGGCGAACGCGCCCACGATCAAGCACGCGGTGATCGCGGCGAATGTCATCTGGAACGCGGCGTAAATATATTCGGGAACGTAGATGCCTTTGCTGAAGGTCGCCGCCGGCGTCAGGTTGCCGGCCGCATCGAGCATGCCCGCAAGGAACATCCGATCGAAACCGCCGAAGAACGCGTTGCCGCCGGAGAACGCGACGCTGTAGCCGTACACCGCCCACAGCACCGACAGCAAGCTGAAGACGACGAACACTTGCATCGATACCGACAGCACGTTCTTCGCGCGGACCATGCCGCCGTAGAACAGCGCCAGGCCGGGCACGGCCATCAGGATGACGAGCAGCGTGCTGGTCATCATCCACGCGATATCACCCTTGTCGTAGGTCGGAGCGGCGGGCGCAGCGGCTGCTTCGGCCGGAGCAGCGGCTTCAGCCGGCGCGGCCTCCGCAGGCGCAGCTACGGCAGCTGCAGGTTCCGCGGCTGGAGCGTCTTGCGCCAACGCCATGTCAGGCGCTGCGATGATCGCGAATGCGACCAGCGCGAGGCTCCATAGGTAAGTGAGCACGCGGCTCGTTGCCAAGGGTTTTTTCACTGTCGTTCTCCTACGAAGAGATAGATCGTTCGTTTGCCAGGTGCTGTTGTCGGAAATAAAAACTCACACTGCCTCGACGCCGGTCTCGCCGGTGCGGATGCGCACGGCTTGAGCGAGGTCGATGACAAAAATCTTGCCGTCGCCGATTTTTCCGGTGCGTGCGACGTTGGTGATGGCTTCGACCACTTGCTCGGCGATCGAATCGTCCACGGCCAGCTCGATCTTGGTCTTCGGCAGAAAATCCACGCGGTACTCGGCTCCGCGATACAGCTCGGTGTGACCGCGCTGGCGACCGAAGCCCTGCACCTCCGTGACCGTGATGCCTTGAACTCCGATATCCGCGACGGCCTGTCGGACGTCATCCAGCTTGAACGGCTTGATGATCGCGGTTATCAACTTCATTGCATTCCGGCTCCGGGTTCATGGGCGCGGCTTGCGGGCTAGTCGTGACTAGTCGTAGTAGGTTCCAAGCGCGCCGCATCGGAAATGCATCATCTGTGCCACGAATTCGTGCAAGCAAACCAACGCCGCCGTGGCCGAGAACGGGGCATCGGCGCACTTTCTCGGTGCGAAAATTCCAGCCCTTTGCTTCAACTCGGAGCAAAATGCCGTCTGGCTGCCCCGTAAGCGTGGAGTGACGACCACGAACGGGCGATTTTGAGGCTTAATGCCGATCCCCAAGAATCTTTAAACCCCGATGTTAGGAGTCTGATCCGTGGACCCCCGTTCGCTCGATGACCTCGCCCGCCGCCTCGCCTCCGCCGTTCCGCCCGGCGTGCAGGCGTTGCGTCGCGATCTGGAAGAAAACTTCAAAGCGGTGCTGCAGGCCGGGTTGAGCAAACTCGACCTGGTGTCGCGTCAGGAATTCGATGTGCAAGCCGGCGTGCTACGCCGGACCCGCGAGAAACTCGAAGCGCTGGAGGCGCGCCTCGCGGAATTGGAGAAGAAAAATCCCTAGCTGATTTCTGCCATCGCCGTGACTTTGTTTCGCGGCGATTCGCCCGCTCAATCGTGCGCTGACGTTCCTGTGCCCGTGATCGAATAGCGCCGAACGGCTGCTGATATCAGTGGCCGATATGGCGCCGTTGCGATCGTTGTCGCGACGGCATGGGAATGTTTCAGGAGGCCACGGATGGCAATGGCGACTGTCTTGAGTCGCGCGCAACACGGCATGGATGCGCCGCTCGTGCGCGTCGAAATCGATCTCAGCGGCGGCCTGCCGCGCTTCACTATCGTTGGTCTCGCCGAAGCGGTTGTTAAAGAAAGTCGCGACCGAGTGCGTGCGGCTATCACCAACTGCGGTTTCGAATGGCCAGAAGGTCGAGTCACGGCGAATCTTTCGCCGGCCGACTTGCCCAAGGACGGCGGGCGCTACGATTTACCGATCGCGCTCGGTCTGCTGCTCGCGTCGGGCCAGCTTCCTGCCGATTCGCTTCGTGAATGTGAGTTTTACGGTGAGCTGTCGCTCGGCGGTGAAGTGCAATCGATGCAAGGCGTGTTACTCGCTGCCGTCGCGGCGACGCGAGCCAAACATTCCATCTTTGTTCCGCGTGCCAACGTTGCCGAGGCCGCGCTCGTCACTGGATGTCGAATCGCCATCGCATCTACCTTGCCCGATGTGGTCGCTCATGCCACCGGCAAGGCGCCGTTGTATTTCATTAGTGGCGCCGCGCCTGACGATACGAGTCGTGGGCTCGATGCGGATCTATGCGAGGTGCGCGGTCAGGAAACTGCCAAGCGCGCATTAGAAATCGCCGCCGCCGGCGCTCACTCGTTACTTTTCATCGGGCCACCCGGCACGGGAAAAAGCATGCTCGCGCAACGCCTGCCCGGTCTGTTGCCACCGATGAGTGAAGACGAAGCGCTCGAAGTGGCGGCCGTGCGCAGCGTGGCTCGTCTTCCCATCGATACCTCTCGCTGGCGCACTCGACCGTTTCGTACTCCCCATCACTCCGCTTCCTCCGTTGCGCTGGTCGGCGGCGGCTCTCGCCCGCGCCCCGGCGAAATTTCACTCGCGCATCACGGCGTCTTGTTTCTAGATGAGTTGCCTGAGTACGCCGCGCGCGGCGCTCGAAGTTCTGCGCGAACCGTTGGAGACAGGCGTTATCACCATCTCACGCGCCGCTCAGCAGGCCGAATTCCCAGCGTCGTTCCAGTTCGTCGCGGCGATGAATCCTTGCCCCTGCGGCTATCTCGGCGACGAGCGCGGCATTTGTCACTGCACGTATGAGCAAGTGCGCAAGTACAAGAACCGCCTGTCCGGTCCGCTGATCGATCGTCTCGATCTGCACGTCGAAGTTCTCCGCGTGCCGCATGAAGCGTTGTACGCCCCAAATCCCGACGCGGAAACGAGTGCAACCGTCATGGCTCGTGTGATCCGCGTGCGTGAGAGGCAGCTCGCTCGGCAAGGGTGTCCGAACGCTCGTCTGCTAACACGGGAAATCGAGCGCCTCTGCACTCCCACTTCGGGCGCCCGCGACTTGCTCGATCAAGCGTCGAACAAATTCGGCTTCTCAGCGCGGGCGTATCACCGCGTTTTGAAGGTGGCTCGGACTATCGCGGACATCGCCGATGCCGAGCGAATCGACAAGGCGCACATCAGTGAAGCACTGATGCTCAGGAAGTTGGATCGAGACGAGAGAGGCGGGGTGGGAGAGAGGTCGCCGCGCTGATTCGCGGCGACCTCGAAAGGCAGGATTACTTGGAGCCGGCGACCATGTAGTCGACCGCATTCATGATCGACTTATCGGCCAGATCCGCGCGGCCACCCTTCGGCGGCATGAAGCCCGAGCTACCCTGGAAGCCTTCGAGCGCGTGCTTGTGGAGCGTGTCCGCGCCCTTCGCGATACGCGGGCCCCAGGCGGCCTTGTCGCCGTACTTCGGCGCGCCGGCGACACCGGCACCGTGGCAGGCCATGCAGGCCATGTTGAACACTTCTTCGCCCCCCAGCTCCTTGGCCGGTTCCGCGGACGCGGCCTGGACCGGCGCCAGCGCCGAGTTGTCCTGACCCGCAATCGCGACCTTGGCCACCGGCGCGATGCGCTCGGCCACCACGGCCTGGTTGACCGGATCGGTGATCACATGCTTTTCCTGGGTGCCGGAAGCGACGATGCGCGCCAACACATATAGAAGGATGGCAATGCCGATCAAAATGCCGAGTACCAGCATGAAGGTGTCAAAGAACTTTCTATCGTGCTCGGCGCTCACTTCGGCTCCAACAACAGGCTACAGGGGCGGGTAAAGCCACATGGCAAAACGGCGCGCAGTATAACGGTGTCGCCGTTCCCGATAAACTCAACAGGCTAACTCTCTGACCCGACGTGGATTTTGCACCCAGGGTTGGGCCGGACGACAAGGCCGGCTATGATTCGCGCCCCGCCCCCAGGTCCGCCGGCCGGGACCCGCCCGCCAGGCGGGGCTGCTACAATTCGTCTCGCACGCGCCCGTAGCTCAGTTGGATAGAGTATCGGTTTCCGAAGCCGAGGGTCACTGGTTCGAATCCAGTCGGGCGCGCCACCTTCCTCCATCGCCGTTCCGCTGTCCATGAGCACAGCCATCGAAGAAGCCAAGCGCGCCGGGATCGACATGAGCCTCGTCGAAACCAGCCTCGGCTACTCCTACGAAAAGCGAGTCGAGCAGCATCAAGCCGCGCTCGAGTTGGCGCTCGAACTGCAGCGCATCGGACGACAACTCCGGGGCGGAGATCAATCAGCTGATCGAGCTGTTTGCGCCGCCGGCATCGACTGCTCAGTTCAACAAACGTTTGCTCCTTCGATCGTCACGACACGCGCACGCGAAGCACGCCGCCATTTCTATAGACGCCGCCGATTGGAATGCCACCGGTCGCCGCATCCGCATCGTTGGCATGGTTGCCGGGCAGAGACTCGAAGATGAGTTGACCGCCGGACAGCAGCGCGAGACCGGGGAATTGATAGCGGCCGTTGATGGGGTGATTCAGGCGGACGACATCGGGGGCGGAGATGGAGGCGGAGCCGGCCTGTGCATGATCGACCGTTCCAACCGCGCGAGTGCCGATGAACAGATCCTGGGTCGCAGCGCTCTTGAGCGTGCAGTACACGAGAGCGACGGACGAATAGTTGCCGCTGCCATCCACGTAGATGCCATAACTGCGGGAGCCGCCGAAGAC
Organism: Steroidobacter flavus; assembly: GCF_042651805.1. NCBI lineage: Bacteria > Pseudomonadati > Pseudomonadota > Gammaproteobacteria > Steroidobacterales > Steroidobacteraceae > Steroidobacter > Steroidobacter flavus. Next base: position 2,247,839 of record NZ_JBHSDU010000003.1, read on the forward strand.
CTGGACCGACTTAATGTCGAAGATCGAATAGTTCACATGCGGAGCGTTGATGCGGATCGCGCTGTGACCGTTGTTGTCCTCCATCCAGACGCCATCGAGTGTGGCTGCGATGCCTAGCGCATCACGATCCATATCGTCGAGCAGGACGCCGCCGGTGCTGGAAATGCCAGAGGTGCCGCAGGCTTCGATGGCGCCGCCCGAGATAGAGAACAAAGATCCTTGCGTCACTTTGACGCCCCAGTTCGTGCAGCCGCCGATGGCGCAATCACGCAAGGCGACAGCGTTGAGCGTGCTCGAAGAGGTGTCGCCTTCGAATCCGATCGGGCAATTCAAAATACGGCACCGGTAGATGGTCGAGGTGACCACGCCGTGAAAGTACACGCCACGGGAGGAGAAGCCGTAAATGGCGCAGTCCTGGACCGAGAAATTCCCGTAGTTGTCGACCTGCAGCCCGATGGTGCCGTAGCCGTTGCCATCGAGGGTGAGATCGCGAACGGTGAAGCCGCCGGCCGGTACGATGCCGCCGCCGTTGCTGAGGTGAACCAGCGGTTGAGCAGCGATGGATTTGATGAGCGACTGTTCTTTGCCGACGCCTCGGAGCGCGGTGTTAGCAAGCGCAGTGATGCCGCTCGTGAGATAGACGCCCGCCGCGAACTGCACGATGCCGCCCCAATTCAACGAGCTCACGCATTTTTGAATCGCGCTCGTGCAATCCACGACGCCGTTGCCGACGGCGCCAAACCATTCGGGGTACACGGTCGGTACGGCGCCTTTGGCCGTGCCGAGCTTCACTACGCCCGACCCGGCGAAAATCTTTGCGCCCGGCGGTGCGACGACTGAGCCGTTGATGGAGAGCTGCACGCCGCTGTCGACGGTCAACAATCCACCTTGGCGAAATTCGAGCGTGACACCGGCAGCGATGACGGTGTTCGACTCGATGCGATAACTGCCGCCCTCGATGATGACATTGCCGCCGCCCGCCGCCGACACCGTTGAGGCATTCTGCAGGGCCGCTGCGCAAGCGGTCGTGCCATTCCCAACTCCGCCGAATCGACGCAAGTCAGCGGGTGGGTAGCTGTAGTCGACCGGTGTGATTTCAGTGCTCGATTCCTGGGACGTCAGTGGAAAACACGGCGGAGTGCACGTCTGCGCCTGTGCGCGTTGTGACAGCAAAGTCGAGCCTGCAACCGACCCGAGCAGGACTTTGGAAAGATTGCGACGATCCATGATGAGGCGACTCCTTCGCTACGCACGTAAACACCGGTGGATAGGAAGATATCCACGGTTTACGCCGTCGGTTTAGATGGAGACGGCTCGCGGACCCGTTGAATCCGCGAGCCGTGCCATCAGCTCAGAAACAGAAAGACGACCCGATCAAGGTGCGTAGCGTGGTGTGATTCCACGATTCCGCGGTGTGAGCGACGGCGAACGCTTGAATCGAGTGGCAGCCGCCGTCGTTGTACGGCAGTGTGAAGCTCCACTGCGAGACATTGATGCCGTATTGATTGGCGATGTCGCTGCGATAGCCGTTGGGGACTGTCGTGCCCCAGTAGCCGCCATCCACATAAATATCGACGTAGGGCGGGATCACCGCAGTTCGGTCCACCGCCCAGCCAGTGACCAGGCCGCTGCTCGGATCGAGCGACTCGATATAGCCGGCCATTGTGTTGTAGCCCTGATTGTTGAACTGCGCCTGCCAGGTCTGGAGGATGGGGGCGGACGTCGCATGAGTAATGCCGTGCCAGAATTCGCCCGGCAGGACCTCGAGCTCATCCCAGCCGAAAAAGCCTGCGATCAGCCATACCATGGGAGCGTCCCAGCCCGAGGCGTTGAGATTGTTGGCGTAGTTGAAATAACCCGCCAGCCACGACGCGGGCGTGGCCGGGTTCTGGTAGTTCGGCGAATTGCGATGGAAAGTCCCCGGCACCAGTGCGAGCTGCTGGCTGTTCTTGGAACGATGCGAGACGATCCAGTTGTAATACGGCTGCACCGTGCTGAACGGCACGTTGTAATAATCGAGCGAGATGACGTCGATGTAGGGCCGGTTGAAAATGCACGACGCCTGCATCCATTTCATCTCGGGCTCGCTGAAGTTCACCCAGAAGCGGGTTGCTGGCGCGATGCTCTTCACCGCGGCGGCCGCGTTTGGAAGATAAGTCTCGACAGCCCAGATCTGGTTGATGCGCGGATCCCCAGGTGCGCAGGGGTTCGACTTGTTCTGCGCACCGGTGGCGAACCAGTACGGCTCGTCGATCACAACGGCTGCAACTCGGGACCAGTCATAGCCGAGGTTGGCGAGATAACCGGCGAGATTGGGATCTTGATAGACCCCGTCGAGCGACAGAATGGCGCGCCCCGCGGGTTGCGCCTGGCCTGCTGAAAACCAGGCTAGATCGGTGTAGCCAGGATTGCTGTTACCAAACAGCGCCATCTCGAATCGTCTGATCGCCGCGCTTGCATCGACTGAGAGTGTCATCGAAATGACACAACACCCGACGAGCAAAACCCTGCGCGCAATCCTTTCCCACAAACGTGAATTCCGTTCGTTCATGTCGACTCCATTTGCTTGAACCGCCCACTCCCTCGGGACGCGTCAATGCTTGCGCAAGCAACGGTCGCGTGTCAATCCAGACGAGTTACGCGTGCTCCGTCATCAGCACCGATCTCAACAGATCCACCAGCGTCGACTCATCGAACGGCTTGGGCAGAAGAGTTAGATCGTGATCCGCGGCGAACCGCCGCGTCTCGGGCGTCTCCAGTCCGGTGGTGAGAATCACAGGTAACGAAGGTTGCTGGTGAAGCAGGTGTTGAATCACGGTCGCGCCGCTGCGATCGGGGAGCGCCATGTCCACCAACGCGGCATCCCATTCGACGCCCGGTCGCTCCTCGATCACGGTGCTGCCCAGATAAGCGCAATCGACGTCGAAGCCCGCTTCGCTCAGTGCCTCGCGAAGCGAGAGCGCGACGAGGAGTTCGTCCTCTACAAGCAAGATACGCGCAGTCATGGCGAATAAAACCAAGCAGCGGTCTGGCCAGACCCGATTTATCTAATAGGCTGAGGACAGCAGATGTATCGAATCACGCGCTCGAAGTGATCCGCGATTATGCGTACGCGCGCCATGGAGCGCGCCTCGATAAACATAGGTTAATCGCATCACGCAGTGCAACCATTCGCGCGGCTCGCTCGTGTCTGAAGAGTAGGAGCAAAGAAGCGCGCATGATCTATAACGTACTGGTCGCAGCAGCCGACAACGACACGTGGTCCTCGATCGCCAGCGGCGTGCGACGGTATCAAGCGGAAGCGGCGATCGTGCGAGTCAAGGATGGCGAACAGGCCGTGCGTTACTTGTTTCAGAGAGGCCTGTTCACGGAGGAGCCGGAGACGCCGCATTTAGTCGTGCTGTCGGCGGAGTTATCGATCGTGTCGGCGGATGCCATCATCGAACGGCTGCGTCAGCATCCGCGGACCCGTGCGATCCCCGTGATCGTCATTCGGCAAGATGCGGTCCGTGACGATCTCGAGGAGGAGTCGGAAAGCGAGCGGTGCCTGCTAACTCCGGGGGCGGTGGTGATCTTCGCCAGCGAGCGGCTCGAGAAACAAGTAGCGAGCGCGCTGAGCCACCTTCACCGCGCCGACGCGCCCATGGCAACCAGTGTTCCGTGCAACCTTCAATGATCGCGCAGTAACGGTCGAAGTCGCAGGGCAGGGGGATGTAAGCATTGGCATCGAACTTGTTGTAGCGTCGATAAATGCGCGGGTTGCGTTCGAGGCTCGTCAGCACCACCGGGACACTGCAGGTGAGTGGATGCGCCCGCATCAGATCGAGCACGCACAAGCCGCTGACCGTTTTCATTTCCAGACTGAGCAGCACCAGCTGCGGCAGGCCGGGCCGGCGCCCCGCGAACGTCCCGGTCGAAAACAAATACTGTAAAGCTTCGCTACCGTCGAAGAGATGCAGCACCCGCGCCCGTGGCGCTACTTGTTCGAATGCAAAAAGCGCGGTCTGCGCGTCCAGCGGGTGGTCGTTTACGACGAGAACATCGGCGCTTGGAACCATACGAATGCCCCGCTGGTACGAGTCGATGGCATCAACGAAATCCGACCCGCGCCGATGAAGTTCCCTTGGACTGAATCTCACTTTTAAGGGGCAATTCGCCCAATTAATCGTCCGCTTTTGCCGCTGCCGCCCGGGCATGTTGTCGGTGGTGCGACGGACGTTGGTTGTCATTTGACAACCAGTGTTTTTGGCGGTTACTCTAAAGGTGTGCAAGATGCAGCGAGCGAAGCATCCGAAAAAGGAAGTGGAGCAAGCGCTACGGCATGCGGAACAGCTGGGCTGGCGGGTCGAGCCTGGAGGCAGTCATGCCTGGGGGCGGATGTACTGTCCTCACAATCTTCCGGAATGCCGTTGCGGCAAGTTTTGTATCGCGAGCATCTGGAGCACGCCGAAGAATGCCAGCGATCATGCGTGCCGCTTACGGCGCGTGGTTGATAACTGCGTGATCCGCGCGTTATGCGACGATGAATGTGGCGAGGAGTGAGCGATGAAGTATGACTTTGATCTGACTTTCAAGCTCGCCGACCCGGGCCCGGTAAGAGACGATGTGGTCGGGCGCCTCGGCGAGGCGGGGTGCGATGATGCGTTGGTCGGTGTTGGTGTGCCGGGGCGCGTCGCGTTGATGTTCACTCGCGAGGCCGGCACGGCGAAGCAGGCGATCGTCAGCGCGCTCGAGGATGTGAAGCGGGCGCTGCCGGATGCGGAGTTGATCGAAGTCGGGCCCGACCTGGTGGGTCTGAGCGACATCGCCGAGCACGTCGGCGTGTCGAGGCAGAACATGCGCAAGTTGATGATGAGTCATGCTGCGGCGTTTCCCGCGCCCATGCACGATGGAAGCACGGCGCTATGGCATCTTGCTCCCGTGCTCGAGTGGCTCAACACGCGAGAAGGTTATGCCATCGACAAGCATCTGCTGGACATCGCGCGCACGGCGATGCGCGTCAATCTTGCGAAGGAATTGGAGCGCCTCGACCAGCCAGTCGAGAAACGAATCCGCGCGTTGGTAGCCTAAAGCGCGTATCAAAGAACGCGGCCCCGGTGCGCACTGAGTCGCACCGGGGCCGCGATGTCATCGACTCACAATCGATCGATTACAGCTTGGCCACCGCCTTGACGGAGCCGTCCACCGCGCTCGAGTCGATATAGCCGATCGCCTTCGGATCGGAGGCGACCCAGGCCTTCACATCGGCATCGCTCTTCAGCTCTTTCGGCGGAGTCGCCTTGCCCGTGAAGGTCAGGCGCGCCCAAGTGGCCTTGGCCTGTGCGCTCGAGCGACCGGTGGCCTTCTGATAGAAGTCACCGCGAATACCCGCCGCTTCCGGCTGATCGGCCAGCGCCGCAGTGCTGCCGTCCGGGAACGTCGTCGAGTTGCCGAGATAGAGCGCGGAGATCTGTTCCGCGCTCAGACTGGCAGCCGCGTTCTTCGGATTGACGATCACCACCACTTCCGCGTTCGCGGCGCCGGCGCCGAGCGCCAGGGCGGCGAGCACACACCATTTCAAGTTACGCATGGCTCACCTGTTAGAACAAGAAGTCGGCCGTGAGGGTGTACATGTTGACGCTGTCATGGAAGCCAGCCGGCACAGCGTTCAGGAAGCCCTTGCCGCCGTCCTTCGGATCAATGTGATCGTACTGACCTTTCAGCACCGCGCCCTTGAGGAACGCGAACGCCGGCAGTTCATAGCGCAGGCCAACCGCGTAGCTGTTCTGGTCGCTGGTGCCAGCGGCGAGGCCGTCGAGCTGGTTGTCGAGCGCGATGCCAACCGGCGTCGTGCGCGGAACCAGATTCGTGAAGCGATCGCTGTCCACGCTCAGAGTGGCGTAGGTCGCGTACGGCGCGAAGCTGCCGAAACGATGACCGACGGTCAGATAGGCGCCCGAGAGCTCGGCGACGACGACGCGCTCGCTGCTGCGCTTGGCGTATTCGGAAATCACAAATGTGCTGCCGTCGTCGTACTGCACGCCGACGTTGAAGATCGGCGACTTGTTACCGTCGAAGCCCACCTTCTTCGCCACGTCCGCATAGCCGGCGTTGACGAGCGCGTTGACGATGCCCTGCGTGCTGCGCATTTCACCGTCGTACTTCTTGGTGTGATAACCGATGCGACCCGTGAACGAGCCGATTTCGCCGGTCACGGCCAGGCCGTACCAATCTTTCACATCGATGTCCTGATCGCCGCCGGTCGACAGCGGCAGCACCAGCTTGGAAACGCCGGCGTAAGGCTGCACGGTGACTTTCACCGGGCCGACATTGTTGGACCACACCGCATCGACGCCGGTCATCTGATACACCGGGCTGATGCCATAAACTTCCAGCGGCGGACGCACCCAAGTGTTGGCGTAGCCGAGGTACACGGAGTCGGAGAACATGAAGGTCGGCGGGCGGGTCAGACCGGCGCGGATCGCCAGGTTCGACAGCGGCTGCCACTTCAAGTACGCCCAGTCGAGGCTCGGGCCGAAGTCGCCGTCGGGCTGCGTCTTCACCACGCCCTGCGCGGTCACCGACCACTGGTCGTCGAAGCGCACCGTGCCCTGCAGGCCGAGAATCGAGTCATATTCCACCGAACCGGAGGAATCGATCGCTTCCTTGTTGGTAGAGGAGCGGTACAACACGCCGTCCTTGTCCACTTCGGAATAGCCGGCAGTGCTGAAGCCACTGTAGTGAAAATCAACTGCCGAGCTGACCGACGGCAGCGCGGCGCAAACCGCCGCCGCTAAAATGGAACCACGAAAACGCATGAGATAGATGCTCCTGGACAAATCGTCGCTAGTCTTGATCGTCAATGAATCCGACTCTCAATCGGGTCGCGTATCGGGAAGCAGGCGACGTTTCTTGAGCAGCTCTGCAGCGGCATTGCACAACCCACCAACTGGCTCACACCCGTTGGCGCGCGTTCGCCTCATTCGTTGATTAGACGAAACCCTAAGCCACCGCTTTTTCGTGCATTGACCTGACAACGTGTGCCTGGCGCAACGGTTTTTAACCGCGCGATTGGTCTGCTCGCGCGACCACTGTTGCGCCGGATCGACACGGGCACGTGCGAACGTGTTTGCCGGGGAAAAGATGAGCGGGCGCTCAGCACGCCGCTGAATCAGGCGAGAGGTAGATCGATGAGCGTTACAGCGCCGCGTAGAGGAGATGAATCGCGAGCAACGCCAGGCCGATGAAGAACCATCGCCGGAACCGTTCGGGCGAGACGCGGCGGCGAATCCATCCGCCGAGCATCATGCCGACCAGGGCGGGCACGACAGCGATGGCTGAGTTCGAGACAGCCTCGAACTCAAGTGCATCATGCCAAAGCAGGCCGAGAGCGAGCGCCACTGTTGAGACAGTGAACGACAGCCCGAGTGCTTGAACCAGTTCATCGCGCGCCAGGCCGAGCCCGGCGAGATACGGAACGGCGGGAACAACAAATGTTCCGGTTGCGCCTGTGATAAATCCCGTGACGACGCCGACGACCGGCCCGGCCCATCGCTCCGTTCCAGGTGATACGTTGATATGAAAGTTGCGCAGGCCCGCCGCTGCGTAAATCAATAGTGCTCCGCCCAGCGCCGCGCCCGCGACGGTCGACTTCGTTGAGGCGATCACGCCGGCAGCGATGAAGGTGCTTGCGAAGACTGCGAGCAGCGTTGGCCACAGTCGTCGCAAGAGCGCGCCGAGGCGCGGGCCTTCCGCGAGTTGCCAAACGTTAGTAATGAACGAGGGCAGCAACAAAATGGCAGCCGCCTCGGCCGGCGGCATTCGAAGACTGAGCAGGCCCATCGCAACGGTCGGCAAGCCCAATCCGACGACGCCCTTCACCGCGCCCGCGAGCAGGAAGATCAGCGTGACGTAGACGGTTGCGGACGTGAGCGTCATATCACATCACAAAGCGGCAGGCAGTCGCGCGAGTTTGGCTCGCGCCACGTGCAGCTCACAATGCGCCTCTCGCAAAGCCTGATATCGGCAAATGCGAAGCTCCGGCCGCGCGAAATCGCAGGCCGGTTCGCATAGGTCTGGCCTCCGCGCTGCCGATGATGGTATAGCAGGAGGAATGGCAACACTCACCGGTCGTACTATCGCCGTTCCCGAAACTCGGGAGCTGGACGTCTTCACCGCTATGCTCGAGCGCCGGGGCGCGACGGTCTTACGCTGCCCGCTCGTCGCAATCCTCGATGCGCCCGATCCGAAACCCATCCTCGAGTGGCTGCACGCTTTCATTGCCGGCTCCTGTGATGACTTGATCCTGCTGACAGGCGAAGGCTTGCGCCGCCTGCTCAGCTGCATCGATAAGAATGAGCCGTCATTGCGCGAGCCGTTCGTGCAGCGCTTGGGCGCGGTGAGAAAGATCACGCGAGGCCCGAAGCCCGCGCGTGCTCTGCGAGAGCTGGGACTCAAACCAGAAATCGCGGCTGAATCGCCGACCACGCAAGGCGTGATCGATTCGTTGCGTGCCGAGAATCTGCAAGGTCGCAAAGTCGGTGTGCAATTGTATGGCGCCGAGCCGAACCTGCCGCTGATGGAGTTCCTGCAGTCGGCCGGAGCGCAAGTGCTGACCGTCGCGCCTTATGTGTATGCCGACAAGCTTGCCGACGACGCCGTTCGCGATCTCATGCAGAAGATGGCGGCGGGCAGCGTGGACATCATCGCGTTCACCAGCACGCCGCAAGTCGAGCGCTTGTTCAGTGTCGGTCCGCTGGAGTTGGTGAGAGCGGCGTTCGAGAAGACCGAGGTTGCGGCCATCGGCCCGGTCGTGGCCGATGCGCTGAAGCGGCACGATATTCCCGTGCGACTGATGCCAGAGGATTCGTTCTTCATGAAGCCGCTGACCACCGCGATCGAGCAGGGCATCGGCACGCGCAACGACAACGGCGAAAGTTAAAAACCGGCCGTCCCTGGCCGCCGGCGGCAGCGCGCACCCGAAGTGGGGTTCGGGCGGGTGCTCGCCAAGAGCACTGAGGGTGCCTGTTTCGTACTGCAGTTTGTTTGGCGTTTGGTCAACGGCTTGTAACAGTGTGTAACGGCGCTCGCCGCGCTTGAGATTGACCGGGCGCCTGCCGTACAAGGGCGGGATGCGCGCCGCCGCCAACTTACTCATAGTCGAAGACGATCCCGAGATCCGGCAGCTGGTGGCCGATCTCATGCGCCGTGAAGGCTTCGAGGTCGATGCGGCTGAGGATGCGCGCGGCATGGACGACGTGCTCGCCCGTCGCCGGCCCGATCTGATCGTGTTGGATCTGATGCTGCCGGGCGAAGATGGCTTGTCTATATGCCGCCGGCTGCGCGCACATAGCAACTTGCCCATTCTGATGCTCACGGCGAAGAGCGACGAGGTCGATCGGGTCGTCGGCCTGGAAATGGGCGCTGACGATTATCTGGTCAAACCGTTCGGGCCTCGTGAGTTGCTGGCGAGAGTGCGAGCGCTGTTGCGACGGGGTGCCGCGGCATCGCCGGTCGTGCGTGAACGACGTTTCTCATTCGGCGGCTTTGTCATCGATCTGGACGCGCGCGAGCTCGTCGATCAAAGCAATGCGCCGGTCGCATTGACGGCCGCTGAGTTCGATCTGCTTGCCTGTTTCATTCAGCATCCGCGACGCGTGCTGACGCGCGAGCAGATCTTGAGTTGGACGCGGGGGCGCATGGCCGATCCGTTCGATCGCACCGTGGACATGCAGATCTCCCGCTTGCGTCGCAAGCTCGACGCGGCCAGTCCGTCCACGAAGTTGATCACGACTGTGCGCAACGGTGGCTATCTATTCACCGCGCACGTCGGGAATGTCGCGTGATCACGAGGCTGACATTTGCCTCGCGACTGGGCTTGATCGTGGTGCTGAGCCTGATCGTCGCCTGGATCGCCTCGACCGCCATCTTCTATATGGCCACGGCGAGAGAAGACGGAGAGACCCGGCCACTGCCGTTGCCGCGACAGATCGCGGCCATCGTTCAATTGCTCGAGCAGGCACGCGACAACACGGAACGTTCGCTGATCATCCGGGCCGTCGGCTCGCAGAAGTTCAGCGTCAAGCTGGAGAGCGCACTGCCGCTGTTGCAAACCCCGGACGAGCGTCCATTCGAACTGCGTGCGCGGCAGTTGGACAAGGCGTTCGATGAGATCGGCGGGCGGCCGTTCAGCCTGACGTTCGATGCAAGCGGCGGTCACAGCCCGCCGCGGTTTTCGTATATGACGCCGACCGATCTGGAGTTGCGCGTCCGCTTGAGCACGGGTGAAACATTGGTCATTCGCGGCTATCACCGGCCCACGACCAACGTCTATGGCATGCCCATCGGATCGATCGCGGGACTGGTCGGCACACTTACCGGCCTGGTTGCCTTGATCATCATGCATCGACAAACGAGGCCGCTGGCGCGACTGGCGGCGACGGTCGATCAATTCGATTTTTCCGGTCAGCCGACCATGCTGACCGAAGCGCGCTCGGCGGCTCCTGAAATTCGCGCGCTCATCGCCGCATTCAATCGCTTGCAGTCCCGCCTGGCGCAGCTGTTGCGTGCACGCATGGCGATGCTCGGCGGTATATCTCACGACGTGAGAACCTTTGCGACTCGGCTGCGTCTGCGCGTCGATCACATTCCCGAAAAGGCGGATCGCGACCGCGCCGTGGCCGACATCGACGACATGATTCGTTTGCTCGACGACGCGTTGCTGGCGAGTCGCGCCGGGGCCGGCGAGCTGGTCGAGGAGCTGGTGGAGTTCAGGCAAGTCGTGCGAGATGAAGTGGACGATCGCTCCGCTGAACGCGCGCCGATTCATTTGCAGCCGGTGACAGCGACGGAAGATGCCATCGTGCTCGGAGATCGCGTGGCTCTACGTCGAGTGGTGGCGAATCTCATCGACAACGCCCTGCAGTACGGCCGCGCCGCGCACGTGCAGGTAGATGCGAGCGATCAATCCGTGCGGCTGACAGTTGATGACGAAGGTCCGGGCATTCCAGTGGAACAGCGCGAAGCCTTGCTCGAACCGTTCGTTCGTTTGGAAGCATCCCGAAATCGCCGTACCGGTGGCGCCGGTCTCGGGCTGGCCGTCGTGCGCAGTCTCGTTGAAGCGCACGGCGGCGCGATCGATATTGGCGACGCGCCCACCGGTGGCGCTCGCTTCACCGTCAGCCTGCCGCTATTTCATGCGTGAGTCGCTAGTGCGACTCGTCGTGATAAATGATGATCGACAGAAACCGGATCGGCAGTCGCAGTAGCGTCTGCGGCCCGTGTGGCACGTTGCCGCTGAACGTTAACGTGTCGCCAGGCTTGAGCAGATAGTTCTCGCTGCCGTGTCGATAGCGCAGCGAGCCTTCCAGCATATGAATGAACTCGGTGCCCGGATGCTGGAACTCGGGGAAGATCTCGCTCTTGTCGGTGAGGGTCACCAGGAACGGCTCGAACGCCTTGCGCGGCCCGCGATCCGACGCCAGCAAATGATAGGTGTGGCCTCGCTTCGTGCCGCGCCGGACCACTTCCAATCCTTCGCCTTTGCGAACCAACTGCGCGTCGCTTGCCTGCGTTTCGATGCCTCGAAACAGCGCAGGTAAGTCAGCGCCCAGAGCGGCGGCCAACGCAGCGACTGTTTCCAGGCTCGGGCTCACCGCGCCGGTTTCGACGCGGCTCAACATCGCCTGACTGATATTCGCGCGGACCGCCACGTCGGCGAGCGTCAGCCCTTGCGCCGTGCGCAACTGGCGAATGCTCGCGCCCACGCTGGCCGCCAGCGAGGAGGGCGCGCTTGCCGGGTTTTCGACCGGGGCTTTCTTGGTTTTCTTGGTCATGGGGGCCAAGAGTAGCCGAAAAGCCGGTCTCTACCCACTTAACCTATACGCAAACTATTTGACCTACAGTTAAGTCGCTGGCATCTTCCGATGCGTGGTGCGCTCGGCAACGGCGCTGGCGCTGCTTCGTAGGTGGACTCGGATCTTCGGGAGACGACGAGTGAACACTGCAGCGGCCCAAGAATTCCTGCACAAACATCAAGTGCGCTACGTGCTGGCGCAGTTCGTCGATATTCACGGCGCCGCCAAGGCCAAAGCCGTACCGGTCGAGCATCTGGACATGGTGCTCGGCGACGGCGCGGGATTTGCCGGCTTCGCGTTGTGGGGCTTCGGCATGGGGCCGCAAGGGCCCGACTACATGGCGGTCGGCGATCTCGCAACTCTGAGCTTGATTCCGTGGATGCCGGGGTATGCGCGCATCGTGTGCAACGGCTTTGTTCGCCGCAAGCCCTATCCCTACTGCTCGCGCGTGGCTCTGAAAGCCCAACTCGATCGGCTCGCGGCACGCGGCATGACGCTCTACACCGGCATCGAACCTGAATTCATGTTGTTGGCTCGGGGGGCAGATGGCAGGCTCGCACCGTGCGACGCCTCGGACGCTCTCGATAAACCCTGCTATGACTACAAAGGTTTATCGAGAGCGGCGACTTTCCTGGACAAGATGGTGTCGTCACTGCGCAGTGTCGATATCGACGTGTATCAGATCGATCACGAGGACGCGAACGGCCAGTTCGAAGTGAACTTCACGTACGCGGACGCGATGCGGAGCGCGGACAACTTCACGTTCGTGAAAATGGCGGCCAGCGAGATCGCGCGCCAATGCGGGATGATCGCCAGCTTCATGCCCAAGCCGTTCTCGAATCGCACCGGCAGCGGCGCGCACTTTCATGTTTCTGTCGGCGACTCGCAAACCAAGAATTTGTTCTACGACCCGAACGATGCCAACGGGCTCGCGTTGTCGAAGATGGCGTATCACTTCCTCGGCGGCATTCTTCAGCATGCACGCGCCCTCACGGCAGTGTGCGCACCGACGGTGAATTCATACAAACGATTGGTGGTTGGACGCGCGCTCTCCGGAGCGACATGGGCGCCGGCGTACATCGCTTACGGCGACAACAATCGCACCGCCTGCGTTCGCATCCCCGGCGGTCGGCTGGAGTTCCGGTTGCCCGATGCTGGATGCAATCCCTATCTGGTCACGGCAGCGCTGGTCGCGGCGGGCCTGGATGGTATCGATCGCAAGCTCGATCCTGGCAAGCCGAACAACTCAAATCTCTACGAGTGCTCGCCGGCGCAGCTGGCCGCAGAAGGCATTCGGCTGCTGCCGCAGAACCTGCTCGAGGCAGTGACCGAACTCGAGCGCGACGAGGTGATCTGTGCCGCACTGGGCGAAGAGTTGTCCCGCGAGTTTATCGAGCTGAAGCGCATGGAATGGACCGAGTACGCGCGCCATGTGTCCGACTGGGAAACGAATCGTTATCTGGAATTCTTTTAACTCGCCCTTCCTCTTGAAGCTCTGGTTATCGTCATGTGTGGAATCGTTGGGTTGTTATTGAAGAATGCATCGCTACGGCCGAGATTGGGCGAGTTGATGGTGCCGATGATGATCGGCATGACCGAGCGCGGACCGGATTCCGCCGGGCTCGCCGTGTTCACCGAGCCGGTCGCTGGCCCACTCCATAAGCTGAGCCTGTATGCCGGCGCTGCGCCGACCGATTGGAAACAACTTCAGCGCGATCTTTGCGGGGCAATCGACGGCGAGCACACGTTCAAGGTGACGGCTAATCATGCCGTGCTGACGACCAGTGCTACGCCCGAAGCCATAGAAACATGGTTGAGCTCGCACGCGCCTGAGCTGACCGTGCTCTGTGTCGGTCGCGCGATCGATCTTTACAAGGACACGGGTGCGCCCGCCGAAGTCGCGAAGCGCTACGAGTTCGCGCAACTCAAAGGCACGCATCTCGTCGGTCACACTCGGATGGCGACGGAGTCCGCTGTGACCCCCGCTCACGCGCATCCATTCACAGCGGGACAGGACTTTTGTCTGGTCCACAATGGCTCTTTGTCGAACCCCTACATGGTCCGTCGCAAACTCGAACCGCTCGACATCGAGTTCGAAACGGACAACGACACCGAGGCGGCCTGCCGCTACTTCGAGTGGCGATTGCGAGAGGGCGATTCATTACGAGCGGCCGTCCATCGAGGGTTCGAAGAGCTCGACGGCTTCTACACGTTCCTGATGGGCACGGATCGGGAGCTGGCGCTGGTACGCGATGCGTTCGCCTGCAAGCCTGCCATCGTCGCCGAAACCGACGACTACGTGGCCGTCGCGTCGGAGTTCAGATCGCTCGCTCATCTGCCGCGTGTTCATGACGCTCATTTGTTCGAGCCCAAGCCGCAGGAAGTTTATTCGTGGCACATTTAAATCAGGCGCCCGTCGCCGAGGATATTCCTCGCAACGATGCACCGTTCCGAGCGTCCAGCACCGGCGCTAGCTCGCTCGATACAAACGTGCGCGAGTTCGATCTGGCATCGACGTCGGTGCGCGAATTGAATCGATACTTACACAAAGATCTGCCGGCCGTCGCTGCCCCGAAGGTTGTGGTGACTCATCCCGACGGCGCGCATTCGATCGCCTGCGGGCTCGACGCACCAGTCGACGTCGAAGTACACGGACACGTCGGTTACTACGTCGCCGGCATGAACAAGCACGCTCGTGTCGCGGTGAATGGAAACGCGGGTCCCGGCGCTGCTGAGAACATGATGTCCGGCTTCGTCCGCATTCGCGGCTTTGCTTCAACGAGTGCGGGCGCCTCCGCACGGGGCGGCTGCCTCGTGATCGAGGGCGATGCTTCTCTTCGATGTGGAATTTCTTTGAAGGGTGCGGACATCGTCGTTGGCGGCAGCGTCGGCAGCTTCTCCGCTTTCATGGCGCAGGCAGGCCGCATGGTCATTTGCGGTGGCGCCGGCGATGCACTCGGCGACTCTTTGTATGAAGCGGTGATCTACGTGCGCGGCGAAGTGAAATCGCTCGGTGCCGACGCGCGCTTCGAACCGATGAGCGCGGAGGATAAGAAAGCAGTGGCTGAGTTACTCAGCCTGGCGGGCTTCAAGCACGATCCCGCCGAATTCCGCCGGATCGCATCGGCGCGACAGCTCTATCACTGGAATGCCGAGGCGAATCAGGAGTACTGACCATGTCCGCCGCTGAATCGAACGCGCTGAGTGCGCACCTGTCTTTGGAAGAATCAGCCGGCTTCGACCGCAAGGTCATCGATTACGTGCAGCGTGCGGCCGCGACCGGGCTGTACGAAATCCGTGGCCTGGGCGCGAAGCGCAAGGTCCCGCACTTCGATGACCTGGTGTTCTTGGGCGCGTCACTGTCTCGTTATCCGTTGGAGGGATATCGAGAGAAATGCACGACGCGCACCGTGCTGGGCTCGAGGTATGCGAGCAAGCCCGTCGAATTAGAAATTCCTATCACCGTTGCGGGAATGAGCTTCGGCGCGTTGTCGGCGAATGTGAAGGAGGCGTTGGGTCGTGCGGCCAGCGAGCTCGGCACTTCGACGACCACAGGCGATGGCGGCATGACCAGCGAAGAGCGTGGCTCGTCGAAGACGCTCGTATATCAATGTTTGCCGTCGCGTTACGGCTTCGATCCCGACGACGTGCGGCGTGCGGACGCCATCGAGATTGTGATCGGGCAGGGTGCGAAGCCGGGGGGCGGTGGCATGCTGCTCGGTCAGAAAGTGAATCCTCGGGTCGCGCGCATGCGCACGTTGCCTGAAGGCGTCGATCAGCGTTCTGCATGTCGGCATCCCGACTGGACCGGTCCCGACGATCTCGCCATCAAGATTCGCGAGCTGCGTGAAATCACCGACTGGGAGAAGCCCATCTATGTGAAGGTCGGCGCCACGCGTGTGTTCAACGACGTGAAGCTCGCGGTGCATGCGGGCGCCGATGTGGTCGTGGTCGACGGCATGCAAGGAGGCACGGCCGCGACGCAGACGGTGTTCATCGAGCATGTAGGCATTCCCACTTTGGCGGCGTTACGGCAGGCGGTCGATGCGCTGGATGATTTGAATATGCGCGGCCAGGTACAGCTGATTATCTCCGGCGGTATTCGCACCGGTGCCGATGTCGCCAAGGCGCTCGCTATGGGCGCCGACGCGGTCTCGATCGGGCAAGGTGTGTTGATGGCGCTGGGTTGTAACAGCGATACCTACGTGCAGAACGGACAGCATGTGTCCGCTGTTGCGGACTATAGCGCGCTGGGGACAGCGCCCGGCTTCTGCCATCACTGCCACACGGGACGTTGCCCGGTCGGCGTCACCACACAGGATCCGATGTTAGAGCAACGGCTGCAGCCCGCGATCGGCGCACGTCGCGTGCGAAACTATTTGAAGACGATGAACATGGAGCTCACCACCATCGCGCGTGCCTGTGGCAAGCAGGATGTACATCATCTCGAGCGAGAAGATCTGGTGGCGCTGAGCGTGGAAGCAGCAGCGATGGCGCGAGTGCCGCTCGCTGGAACGCAATGGATTCCAGGCATGGAGCGAAACTGATCTGTATCATTTTCGATGTGATTCCGACGTACAGAATAAAAACACGAATGTCACGCGCGCCATTGCAATGATTTATTAAGCGCGTTGACCCTTGCTGACAGTGTCACGTACAACACCCCGAGTGCTTCACAAAACGCGGTCATGACGGCCGCGGCAAGCACCAAACAAAGTTCGCGGCGACCACGAGCGACGCAATGAGCGCGGCGCGCGGCTGAGCCTGCGAACGACTGACGATAGAACACGCACCAGCAAGTGTTCGCCGACGCGGCGGGCAACAGCCGCAGTTCTAGTGGGGGACAGTATGATTCCGAGTTGCAGTCCGTGGGTACGGCGTGTCCGCACGTCGCGCGATGGCGTGGCCATCAATCAGAAGTTGCGGGATGGAGTGCGTAACGTGCTGGCAGGCTCGCTGCTGCTCGGCAGCTGCGCCGCTGTGGCCCAACAGGCCAGCGTCGAAGAGCTGGAAGTCATCGTGGTGACCGGCTCATATATTCAAGGCACGGCCGAGGACGCGGCGCTGCCCGTCGACGTGTTCACCGCCGAAGACCTGCAAATGCAGGGCTCGCCGTCGATGGTGGATCTGGTGAAGTCCATTCCTGCCGTGCAGGGGGTGCTCGGCGAATCGAATCAATTCGGCTCGGCGCAATCCACTGGCACCAGCAACATCAACCTGCGTGGCATCGGTGCGGTACGCACGCTGGTGCTGATGAACGGTCGGCGACTCGCGGGGTCTCCCACCGGTAACGGCGTCGATACCAATCTGTTGCCGATGGCGGCGATCGGTCGCATCGAAGTGCTGAAGGACGGCGCGGCCGCGACGTACGGTTCCGATGCTGTCGCCGGTGTCGTCAACTTCATCACCAAAACCAATGTGGATGGTCTGGCGCTCGACGCGTCGTACAGTTACATCGATGGCTCAGAGGGCGACTACCATGCAAACGCCTTATGGGGCCATCGCGCCGATACATGGAACATCATGGTGGCCGCTGGCTATCGTCATCGCTCCGAGTTGAACTCGACCGATCGCGACTGGGCGGTGCGCACTTTCGCGGAGAATCCGCAAGGCGGCTTCTCCTCCGCCGGCAGCCCGGGACAATTCATCCTGCCCACGGGCGAGACGACGCTGCCGACCTACCGCGATCCGGGCTGTTCGGCGGTGGGAGGATTCGAGCTTCCCGGCAACGGCTGTCGCTTCCAATACATCACCTTCGACAATCTGGTCGAGCGCGAAGAGCACTATCAGGTCTACAGCGAATTCAACATGGACCTCGGCGAGAAGACCGGGCTGCATGTGGAAGCGCTGTATGCCGCGCATGAGGCGCCGGAGGAAAACTCTTCGCCCTCGTATGGCCCACAGCAAGGCGCGAATCTGAGCGCGACACCTGCCGTGAGTCTGGTGTCGCCGACCTACATCATTCCGTTCAGCAATCCGGGCTTGCAGGCTCTGCTTCCGTCTGTCATGGCGTCTCTCGGCACCGGCGCAGCGGCCGACGTCCAGCGGGCCGCTCTCCAACAGCGAGGCTACATTGCCGCGAGCGGCTTGCAATGGCGCCCGCTCGGTAATGGCGGCAATCCGCTCACCGGCGAAGGCAAGAAGGACGAACGTTTGTTCGACGGCTTCCGTTTGTCGGCGAGTCTCGATGGCGAGTTCGGCCCGGAGATCGGTTGGGATGCCGGCGTGACTTACAGCGAGAACACTCGCGAGACCAGCACGCCGGATATTCTCGCGTACCGCCTGCAGCGCGCGTTGAGCGGCCTGGGTGGACCGGATTGCGCGGCGGGCGCGCTGGCCGGCTCGGCCGGATGTTTGTATTTCAATCCGTTCTCCAGCGCTCTTGCGGGCAATCCCTCGACGGGCGTGACCAACCCCAACTACAACCCCAATCTCGCCAACGATCCGCGCCTGATCGATTGGATGTTCGAAGAGAACGGTTGGAGGGACACCTCCTCGACGTTCGCCGTCGACCTCGTCTTCAACGGCGAGCTGCCGCTGTCGTTGCCCGGTGGCGCCATCGGTTGGGCGGCCGGCGGTCAGTACCGCGACGAAGGCTTCGAGCGCCGGGTCAACTACTGGACCGACATCGACAAGAATCCCTGCGTCGATACGCCGGTGAACGGCAATGTGAATTGCTCGGTGCAGTTCGGCGTATTCACTTTCTTCGGCCCGCTGCGCAATCAGGATCTGAGTCGCGATGTGTTCGGCGTGTTCGGCGAGGTGAATCTCCCGATACTGGAATCGTTGCAAGCGCAAGTCGCGCTTCGTTACGAGGACTATGGCGGCCTGGTGGGCTCGACCACCAATCCGAAAATCTCGCTGCGTTGGCAGGCGCTCGATTGGCTTGCACTGCGTGGCTCGGCGGGCAGCACGTTCCGTGGCCCTCAGCAGACGCAGCTGTTGGACGGCTTCAGTACAACGCTGTCCTACACGAGCGTGGCACAAAACTATAAGCCTTACGCCAACTACGGTAATCCGGATCTGGAGCCGGAAGAGGCGGACACGTTCAACGTCGGCGCCATCGTGCAGGCGGGCAATTTCAAGGGCTCGCTCGATTATTGGAGCTTCAACTTCAAGAATCCCATCGTCACCGAGGGTGGTACGGAGCTGGTCGCGGCATTCTTCGGATCGGTCCGGGGCGGTCCGAACCATTGCGCCGACGCTGCCTACGATGCTTTGCAGACTCGCTTTACGTTCACGACTCCCACGGCTTGTAGCGCCGAGGCGCTGGTTCGCACGCGGGTCAACGTCATCAACGGACCGGAAGAAAACATCTCCGGCCTGGATGCGAGCCTGGCGTATCAGTTCGAGGGTGTGCTGGGCGGTGAGTTGCTGGTCGGCGTGGATGCTTCATACACCCTGGAATACAAGCGCGATGCGCTGATCGTCGAGGGCATCCAGATTCAGGCCAAGAATGATTTTGCCGGCACGCGTGGCGCTGCGGGTCTGACTGCGCTGCCTGACTTGCGTGGTTCGGTGTATCTCGATTACAGCACCGGAAATCACGGTGTACGTTGGACGACTCGATATATCGAGGGTGTGACCGATATCCGTTCGAGCGTGGCGGCCACGTCTCGTGAGGTGGGATCGTTCCTGACGCACGACCTGGTGTATCGGTTGCAGTTGCCGGGGGAGACCACGTTCTCGGCGTCGGTGATCAACGTGACCGATCGCGATCCGCCGCTGGTGCTGCTGGATCTGAGCTACGATCCGTTCATCGGCAATCCGCTCGGGCGTTACTTCAAGGTGGCTGCGAGCAAGCAGTTCTAAAAACAAAACGCCGCTCGACATCGAGCGGCGTTTTTCCATGGGTCAGTCCTCGAGCGTCCAGCCTTTTTCCCAGGGTGGCTCCGGCCCGAAGGTCGTGGCGATGAAATCGACGAACGCACGTACCTTCGGCATCAGATTGCGTCGCTCCGGATAAACGGCGTGGACCGCAAGCTCCGGTGGTCTGAACTTGCACAGCAAGGGTTTCAGCTCGCCCGAGCGCAGTTGATCGCACAGATAAAACGTCGGCAACTGAATGATGCCGCCTCCCGCAACCGCAGCTGCGCGATTGACGAGCCCGTTGTTCGAGTGAAGGTTGCCGTTCACCGGCACCACGTACTCTTCGCCTTCGCTGTCCGTGAAGCGCCACTCACGCGGCGCGCTCAACAACGAATAAAGAATGCAGTTATGCTCGAGCAGATCTTCGGGGCGTTCCGGGACGCCGTGCTTCGCGAGATAGCCGGGCGATGCGCAGATGATCTGGCGCGTCGGTGCGATCTTGCGTGCAATCAAATTCGAATCGCGCAGCCGGCCGATGCGGATCGCGACGTCGAAGCCTTCCTCGACCAGGTCGACTTGCCGATCGTCCATGTTCAGCTCGACGGTGACGCCGGGATAGCGCTCCATGAATGTTTGTATCGACGGGCCGAGCTGCAGAATGCTGAACGACATCGGCGCGGACACGCGCAACGTGCCACGCGGCTCCGTTTGAAAGCGCGCGACTTCCAGTTCGGCATTCTCGATCTCACGCAGCGCGCTGCCGGTGCGGCGAAACAACTCGGAGCCGGCCTCGGTGAGGCTGAGTCGGCGTGTCGTGCGATTCAACAAACGCGCGCCCAGCTTCTCCTCCAGGCGGGTGACGGCCTTGCTGACCACGGGCTGTGACATTTCCAGCGCCTCGGCCGCCGCCGTGAAACTGGAGAGCTCGACTACTTTGACGAAAATCGCGATGTCGGTGAGGTTTTGCATCTAGGGCCTGTGAACACTCATTGGATGGGCTGCGACGAGCTATTGCGGTTCAGGGCTAGGCGGGACGACCGCCGTGTACTCTCTGTACTCAAGGGAGGACTAACGACGTCCTGAACCGCAATAGCTCGTCCCATAAAACAATATTCATTCATTAGAGGGTTGCGCCTCGAATCGCCTGCCGCTGCGTTACAAAGCTTGCCCTTGTCGACACAAGGGCTGCGCTTTGCGCCTTGCTGCAGGCGATTGGAGGCGCAACGCAGCCCATCCAATGAGTGTTCACAGGCCCTAGTTTGATTTGGGGAATAAATCCCATGCCTGGGAGCCCGATGATCCGGCGCCCGCGGCTGACTAACGTAGCACCCATCAGGTCGGGCGTCGCCTGGCCGCCAATGAAGGTGCTGTCATGTCCACTCAGGATACTCTCCAGGCTCGCGACTTTTTCGCCCAGAAGCTGGCTTTCCTCACCGGGCCGTTCGAATTGAACGGCCAGATGCGCCGGAACGAGCCGATCACCATCGTCGACGTCCGACTGCCCAGCGACTATCAGGCCGGTCACATTCCCGGCGCCATCAACTTGCCGCAAGGCAAGTGGCATACGCTCGCGGGCTTGCGCAAAGATCGCACGGCCGTCCTTTATTGCTACAGCCAGACCTGCAAGCTTGCCGCCGCCGCCGCGGTGGAGCTGGCGTCCGCTGGATTTCCGGTCGTCGAGATGGAAGGCGGATTCGACGCCTGGGTGAAGAACGAGTTGCCGGTCGAGCGTTGAGGATACAACTCGTTTATGTCTGGAAAATGAGCCCCTCCCCCGCGCCGGGGGAGGGGTTGGGCTGGGGGCCGCCAAGCAAATTACTGCGGCTCGAGACGTTCTCCTTCCGGCGGCGGAAACTCACTGCAAACTTCACGCAGCCAGTCCCTGAATCGAATCACCTTCGGCACTTCAAAGTTATGCGCCGGCGCGACGAAGTAATAAGAGTTGTGCTGCCTCACGCTCTGCGTTGACGGCCGCACCAGCCGCCCCGACGCGAGATCGCCCGCGACCAGCGACCATCTCGCCAGCACCAAGCCATGCCCCTGCTCAGCCGCCGCTAACACCGACGCGGAGTCATCGAGAATCGGACCGCGCTCGATGCGTGTCGTGTCACCGCCGACCCGTCGCAGCCAATCCACCCACGGCTCGCTCGCGCTATGAAGCAGCGGATACTTATTCAGATCGCCGAGCGTCGTGATCGGCCCGAGTTTCGCGAACAGCGCGGGACTGGCGACCGGGAACACCCAGTCATCGAGCATCTTCTCCGCCTGCAACTGCGGCCAGCTGCCCGAGCCATAACGAACGGCCGCGTGAAAATCGGTCTGCATGAAGTCGACGAGCTCGCGGCTGGCGCTGAAACGCAGGTCCACTTCGGGATGCTTCTGATAAAAATCGCCGAGCCGCGGCAGCAGCCACTTCTGCAGGAACGAGCCGAGCAGGCTGATGTTGAGCAAGCCGCTACTACGATCGAGGCGCAATTGATCGACCGCGCGTGTCAGCTCGCCCATGCCTCGTTGCACGCCCGGCAACAAACGCGCACCCTGTGGCGTGAGACGGACCGAGCGGCTGTGCCGGACGAAGAGGGGCGTCTCGAGGAATTCTTCGAGCGATTTGATGTGCGAGCTGACCGCCGCGGTGGTGACGTTCAGGGACTGAGCCGCGCCCGTGAAGCTCAAGTGGGCGGCGACGGCTTCGAACGCCCGCAGGGCATTCAAAGGCAATTTGGTGTCAGCGCTCATCCTCGTTCCGCCGCTTCGTTCAAAATTCTTTTAATCCATGAACCCGAAACGCCACACGAACCCTCGCAAGCGCAACGAAAATATATCGATTCACTTAATGATGCAAGGTACGATACCGGTCCTTTGAGCGCCTGGGAGGCAGCCATGACCAGCCTGCACATTGAGCCGGCGACCCCGGCCGACGTGCCGATGATCCTGCAGTTGATTCGCGAGCTCGCGGAGTTCGAGCGGCTGCTGGATGAGGTGACGGCGACTGAAGCGCAGTTGCACGAGCACCTGTTCGGCCCGAAGCCAAAGGCCGAAGTCATCATGGGTCGCCTGCCGGGCGGCGAAGTCGCCGGCTTCGCGCTGTACTTCCACAACTTCTCGACCTTCCTGGCCAAGCCCGGCATTTATCTCGAGGACCTGTACGTTCGTCAGCAGTATCGAGGCCGCGGCTATGGCGAGCAGCTGTTACGCCGTCTCGCGGGGATTGCAATCGAGCGAAATTGCGGTCGGCTCGAATGGTCCGTGCTCGATTGGAATCAGCGCGCCATCGATTTCTATAAGAGCCTGGGCGCGGTGCCGATGAATGAATGGACCATCTATCGCGTGACCGGGTCGGCCTTACAAAAGCTCGGCAACGGCGGCTGATTCATGCGTGCAATCGATTCTTTCGATGGCACCGATTGGAAATAACTGCCGATAAATCGTCGCTCATTGCGTTTACCGTGCTGGCGGCCGACACAGGCGCGGTGTATTTTCGGACGCGATTGCTGGCGGCGCAGGATGCGCCGGGCCAGCCCAGGGGTTACTAAATAATTTCGCGCTGGACCAACGAGGGTTCGCATGTCCATCCGCGCCTTGCGCTACCTCATCGCTCTTGCCGAGTGTTTGAATTTCACTCGTGCCGCCGAGCGTTGCTCCGTCACCCAATCCACATTGAGCATTCAGCTGCGCAAGCTCGAAGATTATCTCGGCGTGCGTTTATTCGAACGCGATCGCTCGCATGTCGCGCTCACTGAAGATGGTCGCAAGGTACTTCGCTTTGCTCGTGTCGCTGTTCGCGCGGCCGATCGCATCGTTACTGTCAGCCGCAATGGCCGACTTCACTCGAGCGCCCTGGTCTCCGCACCGGAGGTGCTTATTGATGAGATCAATTGTCAGCGCGTGCCCATTGATTAGACTTCGTCTAATTTAGACACGGGCTACGACTAAATCGTCGAGCTCAGCAGGGGAGACACAGCATGGGACCGCCGATCCATACCGTGCGCGTGGTGACGTGCGCCAGTATTTTGTCTGGCCTGTTTGCAATGGGAGCCGCGCTCGCTCAACCGTTGGGCCTGCCGCCAGTCCCTGTCCCCGCAAATAATCCACAAACGCCCGAGAAGATCGCGCTCGGCGACAAGCTCTTCAATGACAAACGTTTCAGCAGCACCGGTGAAGTGAGCTGCGCGACTTGTCACGATCCGAAAAAAGCGTTCACCGACAGTCCGCTGGTGACGTCGGAAGGCATCAACAAGCTCACCGGCACGCGCAACGCGCCGACGGTGATCAACTCCGCGTACTTCAAGTTGTTCTTCTGGGACGGTCGTTCGCTCGACATGG
Organism: Steroidobacter flavus; assembly: GCF_042651805.1. Classification (NCBI taxonomy): domain Bacteria; kingdom Pseudomonadati; phylum Pseudomonadota; class Gammaproteobacteria; order Steroidobacterales; family Steroidobacteraceae; genus Steroidobacter; species Steroidobacter flavus. The sequence goes on from NZ_JBHSDU010000003.1 coordinate 2,271,805, forward strand.
AAGATCAGGCGCAGCACCCGATCGTCAATCCGGTCGAGATGGGCCTGGTGAATCACGATCCGGTGTTGAAGATCGTGCGTACCGATCCCGACTACGTGGCGCGCTTCAAGAAAGTCTTCAACAAGGAAGGCGAGCAGGTCACGATGAAGGAAGTGCAGCAGGCCATCGCCAGCTTCGAGCGCACCATCGTCGCGGGCGATTCGCCGTGGGATCGCTGGTACTACGGTGGCGATCAGCAAGCCGTGAACGAACAAGTGAAGCGCGGCTTCAGCGTGTTTCTCACCAAGGGGCGCTGTGTTTCATGCCATGCGATCGAGCAGGATTACGCGCTGTTTACCGACAATCGATTTCATAACATCGGTGTCGGCGTGAATCGCATTCAGGCTGAAATCCCGCAGTTCGCGCCGGCGTTCCTCACCGCGAAGAGCGCGGGCACCGACGTGGACAAAGCCGTGCTCACGAATCCAAAAGCGTCCGAGCTGGGTCGCTTCGCTGTGACCGACACGCTCGATGAGATCGGTGCTTTCAAGACGTCGACGCTGCGTAACGTCGCGGTGACCGCGCCGTTCATGCATGACGGCAGCTTGAAGACGCTGCGCGACGTGGTCGAGCACTACAACAACGGCGGCGTCACCAAGAGTGGCGATGTGGTGAACGACTTCCTGAGCGGCGGCATTCGGCCGTTGAACCTTACCGACGATGAAATCAGCGATCTGGTCGCGTTCATGGAATCGTTGACGAGCCCGCAGTTCGCCGCGCAGAAGGCCGCGTCGGCGAATCCTGCGTCCTGCAATGTGAAGACCACTGCGGTGGCCAACGCCAGCCCGGTAGCACCGCCCAGCAAGTCCGTCGGCGGCGGAGAGGGGATGTAACATGGACATCAAATACGATCGCCGCAGCTTCATCAAGACATCGACGGTGGGTGTGGCCGGCGCGGCGCTGCCGCTGACCATGGTGGAGCTGGCCTTCGCGAAGCCGAGCGACAACTTCACGTTCGCATACATCTCGGATTCGCACATTCAGCAGATCAAGGGCAATCAGTTCGTGCGCAACTGGGATCGCGGTTTGATTCGCGCCGTCGCCGAAACGAATCTGCTCACGCCCAAGCCGGACTTTGTGATCTTCGGCGGCGACCTGGCGCAGATGGGCTCGAAGCCCGAGCTCGATCACGGCGCGGAGCTGCTGTCGAAGCTCAACGGCAAGGTTTATCACGTGATGGGCGAGCACGATTATTACCTCGACCTCGGCGAGTACTGGTCGAAGCTGTTCGGCAAGCAGTACTACAGCTTCGAGCACAAGGGCGTGCACTTCGTGGTGTTGAACAGCATCCTCACGCACGACGAGTGGACGTTCAATCGCTGGCCGACCGCTCAACAGCGCATGGCCGAAATGGCCGGCCTCGACAATCCGAACGGCTCGCCGTTCATGGTCGGCGTCAAGCAGCGCGAGTGGCTGAAGAAAGATCTGGCGAAAGTGAAGAAGGACACGCCGGTCGTAGTGTTCTCGCATTCGCCACTGCAGAAAATCTACAAGGGCTGGAATTTCTGGACCGATGACGCGGAAGAGGTGCAGGCATTGCTCGCGCCGTTCGACAAAGTCACGGTGTTCTACGGCCACGTGCACCAGATCCAGTACAACCAGATCGGCAACATTGCCTTCACGTCCGCGATGGCGACGGCGTGGCCCTGGCCTTACCCGCAGAGCTACGCGCAGGCTCAGCAGTTGCTACCGAAGCTGACGGTGCAGATGAATCGCGCCGACCCGTTCTTCGAACGCGACGCCACCGGCTGGCAGTTCATCGATGTGAACAGCGGCCGCGCCAGCGCGACTTTCAATCTCTACAACAACAAAGTGCGCACCGTGGCGTTCGATCCGCAGGCCGGGCATCCTATGGACAAGACCTATCAGGATCCCGATAAGCGCATCCAGCCTCAAACGCACTATTGAGAGCCAACATGAAAATCGCATCCGTCATTGCTTGTGCCGCGCTGGCGCTGGGTGTCTCCGGGCTAGCCCGTGCCGACGAGTTCAGCCAGGAAGATCTGGCTCGCTGGCAGGAACAGTTCGACGGCGTAGTGAAAGAAGGCCGCGCGCTGTTTACCGATGCCAAGCTCGGCAAGAACGGTGTGGTGTGCGCGCAGTGCCATCCGAACGCCGCCAACACCCATCCGGAAACTTATCCCAAGTTTCAGAAGCAGCTCGGTAAGGTCGCGAATCTGTGGGAGATGGTGAACTGGTGTATCCGGAATCCGCTCGAGGGCGATCAGCTCGCCGCCGACGATCCGAAGATGACGGCCCTCCTGTCTTACATCGCCTGGGAGCGTCGCGGTGTGAAGCTGGAGCCAGGTAAGCACTGATGCGCTGGTTTGCCCGCTCGTTAGTGACGGCTGCGGCGCTCATGTTCGCCGCGGTCTCTCAGGCTGGCGACACGCCGAAGATCGATCAAGCGTCGCTGCTGAAGCGGATCGAGAAGAAGGACACCTCGATGGTGATCCTCGACGTGCGTACTCCCGAAGAGTACGCGGCGGGTCACGTTCCCGGTGCCATCAATATTCCTTACACGCACCTGCCTTCGCGCATCTCCGAAGTCGCCGACGCCGCGGACAAGGACATCATCGTGTACTGCGCTACTGGTATCAGAGCGGAGAAAGGCGCCGAACGCCTGCGCGAAAACGGCTTCGCCAAGCTGTTACACCTCGACGGCGACATGAAGGCTTGGGAAGCGCAGAAGCGATCGGTCGAGAAATAGCGCTCAGCCGAGCGCTTGATCCAGATCCGCGATCAAGTCTTCGGCACTCTCCAATCCCACCGACAGCCGCAGCAGATTCTGCGGCGTCACCGTGTGCGGCCCTTCAACCGACGCACGATGTTCGACCAACGACTCCACGCCGCCGAGGCTCGTCGCACGAATAAACAACTGCAACTTCGCGGCGACAGCGAAGGCGGCGTCGCGATCGCCGCGGACGTTGAACGACAGCATGGCGCCGAAGCCGCCCTTCATCTGACGTTGCGCGATTGCGTGACCGGGGTGGGTGTCCAGCCCAGGATAGAACACGCGTTCCACATTTTTATGACTCTGCAGAAAGCCCGCGAGCCGACTCGCGTTGTGAGTCTGTGCGCGCAGGCGACATGACAGCGTTGTGAGGCTGCGGCGGATCAACCAGCAATCGAAAGGCGAAGGCACGCTGCCAACGGTCTGCTGATAGTCGCGCAGTTTGTCGGAGAGTCCGCCGCGATCGCGCGTGACGACCGCGCCGCCCATTACGTCGCTGTGACCGCCGAAGTACTTCGTGCTCGAGTGCATGACCAGATCGGCGCCGAGCTCGAGCGGCCGTTGCCACACCGGCGTTGCGAAGGTGTTGTCACAACAGACCATGGCGCCACGACCGTGAGCCAGCTCGGCAATGGCTTCGATGTCGCTGATGTTGAGCATCGGGTTCGAGGGTGTCTCGATCCAGACGAGGCGCGTCTCTTTGCGGAGCGCATCGCGCACGGCGTCGACACGCGTCATGTCGACGAACGTATGGGTGACGCCCATCGGAGCCAGCACGTCGCGCAGTTGTTTGGCCGTGCCGTGATACGACTCGACCGGCGCGATCACGTGCTCGCCCGGTCGCAACAGGCTGAAGACCGCCATCGACGCGGCCGACCCTGAGCTGTACGTCGTTGCGTCCTCACCGCCTTCGAGCGCGGCGATGCATTCTTCCAAGGGTTTGCGGCTTGGATTGTCCGCGCGTCCATAGGAGAAACCGCGCGACCATTCGCCATCGATGTCCCGCTCGAACGTCGTGCTCATCTGAATCGACGGGGCGACGGCGCCGGTGGCGTGCTCGACTTCGCGTCCGACATGGACCGACAGGGTTTCGAACTTCATCATGGGCTTCCTGATCAAGACCGAAGCACTCTACTGCAAAGTCCGCGCGCCGGCATGTTTGATCTCCGAAGGCGGGCACGGGTTATGATCGCGCGCATGAGCTCATCGAAACCGCGCGTCATCGACGTCCCAGATCTCCCACCACCCAACGGTCACTACGCTTACGGCATCGAGCATGGCGGCGTGATCTACGCCTCCGGCCAGCTCGGTCGCGGTCCCAGCATGACCGATGCGGAGGCGGGCGACATCTCCCGCCAGACGCGCTTCTGTCTGGAAAAGATCGAGAAGGTGCTGCGCGCGGCGAACAGCGATCTGTCGCGTTTACTGAAAGTGAACATCACCATAGTAAACATGGACGATTGGCCGGCGGTGAATGCCGTCTACAGCGAGATGCTGGGCGCGCATCGCCCGGCGCGTGCGGTCATCGCCGCGAAGGATTTGCATTTCGGCGCGCTTATCGAAATCGAGGCCATCGCCGCCGCCTGAAAAAACGCTCCCCGTCTTGCGACGGAGAGCGAGTGGGGGTCCGAGGAATTACTTAAGGCGTCGCTGGGGAAATGTGTCCCGGCGGTGTGGCATCGGCGGCTGCGGATGACGCGGCCGTCTTCTTCACTTCGATTGCCGGCGGAATGAGCTTGTACATCACCGGCGTGACGACTCGCGCGACCAGCGTCGACGAAATCAAGCCGCCGATGATCACCCACGCCAGCGGCGAGTACATGCCCGCGTTCTGCAACGCCAGCGGCAACAGGCCACCAATCGCCGTCGCGCTGGTCAACAGAATCGGCAGGAAGCGAATCTCACCGGCGCGCTCGATGGCTTCATCGAGCGGCATGCCGTCCGCTCGCAATTGATTCGTGAAGTCCACCAGCAGGATCGAGTTCTTGGTCTCGATACCGATCAGCGCGATGAACCCGATGGTCGCCGTGAACGAGATGCTGTAACCGGCCAGGCCCAGCGCCAGAATGCCGCCCGCGATACCGAAAGGCACGACGCTCAGCACGATCAACGTGCTCTTGAAGCTGCCGAACTCCAGCACCAGCACCGCGACGATGCCGAGCAACGCCACGATCGTCGCGGCTTGCAAGCCACCGAAACTTTCAGCACGACTCTCCAGTTCGCCGCCCGGCACATAGGAATAGCCGCGCGGCCACTGCATTTGATCGAGTCGACTCAGCACCTCGGTCGTCACGCGGTCGGTGTTGTAACCGTTCTGAACTTCCGCATTGATCGTCACCGCACGCGAACGGTTGTAGCGATCGATCTGCGTCGGCGCAGCGGCGAACTCCACCTGCGCGAGCTGACTCAGCGGCAATGTCGCGCCGCTCAATGTCGTCACACGAACCTGATCGAGGGCATGGATGTCAGCACGCTCGGTGATCGGTGTGCGAACCATGATGTCGTACTGCTCGCCATCGGTCTCTTTGTAACGGCTCGCCGGAATGCCCGCGACCGCCAATCGCACGGCGCGGTCGAATTCAATGGCCGGCACACCGAATAGCGCCGCCTTCTGCGAATCGATCTTCAGCTCCAGGTTGGTCCGCTTGATGCGCACGGGATTCTCGACATCGCGCGTGCCCGGCGTCTCCTTGATCACCTGCTCGACCTTGCCCGCCAGCCGATCCAGCTCGTCGAGCTCCGGCCCGACGACGCGAATCGCAATCGGCGCCGTGATCGGCGGACCGTTCTGGAATTCCTTCACATAGATGTGCGCGTTCGGATACTGCTTCAGCTCCCGACGCAGCGCTTCCAGTTTCTTCGGCGTGTCGCTGGTGTCGTACGACTTCAGCTTGACGAAGATGTCGCCGTAGTTGGTCGCGCCTTCGTTGCCGAACTCGTTGTAATAGATCTTTGGGTTGCCGTGGCCGAGGTTGGTGAAGTACGACGCGACATCGGGCATCGCAGTCAAGCGGTCCTCGACGAACTTCAGCGCGCGATCCGTCTCGGCGAGGCTGCTGCCGTCCGGCGTCTCCACCGTGATGATGAAGTTCGGCGTATCGGCTTTCGGAAACAGACTGAAGCCGATGATTGCGCCCACGCCAATCATGATCACGAAGCAGGCGGCCAGCGAGCCCCACACGGTCAACTTCGGTTTGGCCAATGCCTTATGCAGCAGCGGCTGATAGAACCGATGAATGCCACGCTGCACCGACTGCAACAGGCGATTGCCTTCCGCTTTCTCGTGCTTGCTGAGGATGCGGCTGGCGAGGAACGGGATGATGGTCAGCGCGATCAGCAACGACGCGAGCACGGTCGACAGCACCGCCGTCGGTAGCACGCGAATGAATTTACCGGACGGACCGGACAACATCATCAACGGCAGAAAGGCGAAGATGATCGTCGCCGTACAGCCCAGGATGGCCAGGAAGATCTGACGTGTCGCCAGGATCGCTGCCTGCGTGCGCGAGTGACCCTCGCGCAAGAAGCGTGAGATGTTTTCGACGACCACGATGGAGTCGTCGACGAGGAGACCGAGCGCGACGACGAAACCGGCGATCGAGATTTGATTCAGCGAGTAGCCGACCATGTGCAGCGTAGACACACCGATGGCCAGCGACAGCGGAATGGAGATCATCACGATGCTTGCCGCACGCAACCCGAGAGGCAGCAGTGTGATAGCGACCAAGGCAATCGCGATGGCGAAGTCGGTGGTGAGTCGATTCAAGCGCGTCGCGACGTTTTCCGACTGATCGAACCCCAGCTCCAGCTTGATGCGCTTGGGAAGTTGTTGCTCGAACTTCTTTGAGGCTTCGAGCACGCGTTCGCGCACTTGGAAGATGTTGTAGCCGTCTTTCTGATTTGCCGTGACGAACACCGCACGTTGACCGTTGAAGCGGCCGAGGTACGTGTGTTCCTGCGTATCCCAGTTCACTTCGGCAACGTCGCGAATGCGCACAGTGCGGCCGTCGACAGCGGCGACGACCGTGTCGCGCACTTCGTCCAACGACTCGTAGCTACCAGAAGTCTTGACGCTGAAGCTCCGGCTGCCCACGTCAATCGCGCCGCCGGGCACCGTCGTGTTCTCGCTTTGTAGGGCTTCGATCACTCTGCTCGGTGCGAGTCGCAGCTCGGCCATGCGAGGTAGATCGAGCGCGACGCGTAGCTCGCGTGCGGGATAGGCCCACGTTTCGGCGGTTCGAACGCCATCGACCGCTTTCAATATGTCTTTGAGATCGCGAGCCTGATCTTCCAGCTCGCGATACGGCGCATCCGGCGACACCAATGCGAACTGCACGATGTTCACCAGGCCCGGATTGCTCTTCTTGATCTCCAGCCGCGCGATCTCGGCCGGCAACGACGGTCGCAGCGCGTTGATCTCTCGCACCACCTCGTCGTATTTCTCTTCGGCATCGGCGGTGCTGTAGAACTCGGCAATCATCGTCGCCAGACCGTCGTTGCTGAACGACTCGATCTTCTTGATGTCGTCCAGTTCGCTGATCCGGTCCTCGATGGGCTTGACGACCAGGCGTTCCACATCGCGCGGCTCGGCGCCGGGATACGCAACGATGATTTGATAGATGGGAATCGGGAAGTACGGATCTTCCTGTCGCGGAATGCTCATGAACGACGAAATGCCGAGCGCCACGAGCATGGCGAACGCGACCAGCGTGAACTGGTAGCGCTTGATGGGAAATTCCAGGAAGCTCATGCGCTACTCCCGGTTCGCGGTCAGGGGCTCGGCGAGGGTCACTTCCTCGCCGTCTTCCAGGTACTGCGCGCCGTCGGTGATGACTTGCTCGCCGGCTTTCAAGCCTGTGTTGAGCGCGACAGTCTCGCCTTCGATGAAGGCCACATCGACCTCACGTCGGCGCGCGTGATTCTGTTCGAGCACGAACACACGAGCGGTGCGGCCGTCACCTTCAACGATGGCCCCGATGGGAACGTAGATGCGCTCGCCGGCCTTGGCGGTCGCAGGAATGATGGTGAGCTTCGCGACCAGGCCGCTCTTCAACGGCAGATCGGTCGGGTCCAGGGAGACTTCGATGCCGAACATGCCGCTGCCCGTATCGGAAGCGCCGGACACCTCGGTGACTTTGCCAGTTAACGTTTTGCCGGGCAGGGCATCGAGACGAATCTGCGCTTCGTCGCCCAGCTTCACTTGCACGATCTCCCGATCGGCCAGCCCCGTGCGCACGATGAACCCTTTGTCCTTCGCGCCGAGCACCAGGATCGGATTGCCTGCCTGCACCAGCTCGCGCTCTTCAGCGAGACGACGGAGCACTGTGCCGTCGTGGGGCGCAACGATCGCGGCGTAACTCCAGTTGAACTTCGCGGAGTTCAATGCGGCTTCGTTCACAGCCAGCTGCGTTCGCAGATCCTGTAGCTGTTCGAGGCTAATAACCTTATCGGCGTACAGGCGTTCACCACGTTCGAGATCGCGACGCGCTTTCTCATGCGCCTGCGCCGCTTGCTCAACCTGCGCATCGATTTCCGTCTGCTCGATCTCAGCCAGCTTCTGACCTTTGCGCACCTGATCGCCCTCGGTCACCGACAGTCGACGAATGACGCCGCCGACTTTGAAGGACAGGCGAATCTCATCTTCATTGGCGAGCAAGCCGTTCGTGCGAATGGACGGCGCGGCCGGACCAACGACCGCCGGTGCTGTGCGCACTCGCGAGAGCTCGACGGGCGGCGGATCGTCGGCATTGCTGTTGCAACCCGCGATGGCCAACAAGCTGGCGGACAGTAGCAGGGGCGGTAGAACACTGAACAGGCGCGGCATGATCAGACTCCTGGATCGAGCGGGATGTCACCCGTCGAGGTCGCATATTCCAGCTCGGCGCGGCGCGCGAGCACGTTGAAGCGAGTGAGGTTGTGATTCAGCTCGGCGCCGGTGAGCGCGCTCCGGGCGTCGATGAACTCGACCTGGCTGATCACGCCTTCGTCACGTTTGCGGCTGGCGATGCGGAAGGCCGCTCGCGCCGCTTCCGCTCGAGCCGCGGCGGTCGCCAGCGAATCTCGCGCGGTGGTGAGTCGATCGTAAGACTGTTGCACTTCGAGTCGGATCTGCTGCGCGATCTCTTCCTGTCGCAACACCAGTTGTTTCTCGGCGGCGCGGGCTTGATGAACGCGCGCGGTGTCACCACCGCCATCGAAGAGGCGCCAGGTGAAGATCAGCGATGCCGTGCCGAAGTTATAACCGTCGCCAAAACGATAATCCTCGCCCTGCGTGCCCGCATCCACGCCGAGCGACAAGGTCGGCCATTTCTGCTTGCGAGCAATCCGCACCTGCTCTTCGCTCGCGCGTCGCAACTGTTCGTTCTGGGCGATTTCCGGGCGACGATTCAGCGCCATCGACCACAGCTGTTCGAGGGCGGCTTCGCTGCCGGTGGCGTTGTTTGGAGGCGCGGTCGGCTCGATCGACGACTGCAGCTGTCGATTGAGCAGGAAGTTGAAATAGCTTTGCGCCTGAGTGGCCAGATTCTGGGTCTCGCGCTTCTGTTGCTCGACTTCCAGCAACTCGGCTTTGGCTCGCAACACCAGGTCTTCGGTGATCTTGCCGTTGCCGTACAACGATTCGTTGACGCGCAGGTTCTCTTGTAACAACGCCTCGCTGGCGGCCACGATCTCGACCGAGCTGCGCGCCTTCAACCAATCCACATAAGCAACGGTGATGTCGCGACGGAGTGCACGAGCGATTGCCATTCGATTGAAGCTGCTCGCATCTAACAACGCGCGCTGCGCTCGGACCGCGGCCGGAATTGCGGGCGCATACAACGGCTGACGCAGCAGCAAGCGCGTGTCTTGCTCTTCGGTGCGCAGGAACGGAATGCTCTCGTTGGCAACCTGAGGGAAGCGTGCCGGCTGGCCTTGCGCGATCAGCATCTCGTTCAAGGTCGAGTAAACGGGATTGAGCGCGGAACCAATCGGAATGTCGATGACGCGGCCGCCGTCGGCGCGCGTATAGCGGGCTTCGAAAGAAAGCTCGGGGAAGAATCGGGCGCGAGCTTCAGAGAGCGCTTCGGCCGCTTTCTCGACTTCAAGATGCTGGCTCTGCAGGGCGAGGTTGCTGCGCAAGCCTTCGGCCACATAGTTGGCGACCACCGTGTCGAAGTCCCCGCCCGCTGGCGCTTGTGCCCAGGCGCCGCTCGCGCTCAGGCACAGGCCGATCATCGCCAGAAGAGGTGGCGCTCGCATGCTCGAATCCCTTTCGTGGCCGCCCGTCCCGGTTGCCACAGTTGTTCAGTCGTTAGACAAGTGTCAAAAAATGCTCAAATAAAAACCAGCGTTAATCGGCCAACGACCGCCCCGTACCGGCCAGGGTGTAGCGAATCATCGCGATGGCCTGCTGGGTCAGCTGCGTCACCGTGATGCCGACCTCGGCCAGCGGCCCGGCTTTGGTGATCGCAATCTGCGTCAGCCCGTGCGTAAAACCCCAGAGCACCCGCGAAGTTACGTGCAGGTCGCCGATGTCGGCGCGAATACTTCCATCGCGTTGACCGGCTTCGAGCGAAGCCACCACCACGTCGTGAACCTTCAGGCCCATCTGGAACGCCGTCGCTTCATGCGACCCTTCCTCAGGCGTGCCCGTCGCGCGCTGTTCGAGGCGCGAGCAAGCGTCGAAATAATGGGGAAATTCCATACCGAACGCCATGTAGGCCCGACCCATGGCTTCGATCTGATCCAGACCGATGCGAGTGCGCGCACTGGCCTCTTCGAAGCGTGAGTGAAGGGTTTCCAGCGCACGGCTGGTGATTGCCAGCAGTAACTCGCCCTTGTCCTTGAAGTACACGTATACCAGAGCTCGACTTAGCCGAGCCTTACGTGCCACGCCGTCCATGGTGACGGCTTCCCAACCCGTCTCTCGATACAGGCTCTCGGCCGCATCGACGATTTCATTGCGTCGGCGGTCTTTCTCTTCCTGGCGGCGATCGGCGATATAGGACATGGGCGCATGGTGCGCCAGTCGTTGACACAGTGTCAATGACTAAATCGGTGTCTAAGGAGAACGGGCGACGCCGACCACCAGGGTGCCCGGGCCGCCGTGCGCGGTGAGGGTGGCGCCGACCGGCATCACGAACGCGCTTTCGATGTGTGGATGCGCGCATCGCAGCTGATCGAGCAGATCGTACGCGTCGGCTTCGGCGCTCGCATGACCAATGCCGATGCGATAGGACTGGCCGCTGTTCATGCGGCGGGTGATGAATCGAATCAGCTTCGCGCGCCGGTGGCGACGACCGAACAACATGCCGGCGGGCGCGACGCGGCCATCGGCATGACTCGCGAGCACCGGCGAGAGACCCAACGCGTTCGCGATGGACTTCACCGCGGGCTTCACTCGTCCGCCTCGAACGGCGTATTCGAGTGAGCCGATCAAAGCGTACGTGCGCGTGAGAGGAATCATCTTGCGAACGGCGGCGACGATGTGTGCGGCGTCGAAACCTTTGGCGGCCAACTCGGCGGCGTAGGTCGCGAGCAATCCTTGGCCAATCGATGCGTTGCCTGAGTCGAGCACTTCGATCGTGCTCGCGCTTTGCACTCGCTCCGCGGCGGACTGCGCAGCGTTGTACGTGCCGCTGACCTTTCCTGTGACATTGATCGAAACGACCGCGTCGAAATGCGAGGCGAGGAATTCGAACTGACGACGAAAGTCCCCGGCCGGTGGCTGCGATGTTTTGGGATGCTTCGGGTTGCGCACCAGCTCGGCCAGAAATTCCTCGGGCGACAGGCCGACCTTATCCAGATAACTCTGCTCGCCAAACTGAATACGTAGCGGCACGATATGAATGCCGAGTTGATCCAGCAGGTCATCGGGAATGTCAGCGACTGAATCGGTCACGATGGCGACGCGACGCTGCCGATCATGCGTCGCTTGTTGCTGGCGCTGCATGTCGTCGGCTTTCTGACCGGTCACTTCGCCGAACAATCCGGCGATCCGAAACACCTCGGCCGGCTCGTTGACGTGAATGTGAACTTTGGATTTGCGTGTCGTTCCCGCCAGCACCAGCGATGAACCGAGCGCCGCGAGTTGTTCGCGTAGCTTGCGACGATCGATGTTCGCACTCGTGATCGTGCATTCGGTGCAGAAGCGGTGGGACAGGTCGTGCGTTTCGCCGGCAGCCGCTTCGTGTTCCGCCTCGGCGACGGTGACTTCGGCGGGCTCGGCATCCACGTCGAGATGCAAATGATCGGTCATGCCTTCGAGCAGATCGACAAAGCCCTGTGCGCCGGCATCGACGACGCGAGCGGCACGCAGCTCCTCGAGTTGATCCGATGTTCGTTGAAGAGACGTACGAGCTTTGTTGAGCGCTTGTGAAAACAGGCCGAGGTAGTCATGCAGGCCGGTGGCGGCGAGACGCGCCGTCTCGGCGGCGAAGTCGGTGATCACCGTGAGCACGGTGCCTTCGCGCGGCTCGGACAAACTATCGCGTGCATACGTCGCGCCGGTGGTCACTGCCGTCGCAAATTGCGCGGTTGATAACGCGGCGTGTGATGCGGCGCTGTCGCCCATGCCAAGAAAGAACTGCGCCAGGATCGCGCCGGAGTTGCCACGAGCACCATCGAGTGCCGCGTCGGCCGCACGAGTGAGCGTGCTTCCCGCGTGATCATCCGCGCCTCGGCGAAGACTCGCGAGCACGGCACCCATGGTGAGCGCCATGTTGGTCCCGGTGTCGCCATCGGGCACGGGGAATACGTTGATACGATTTAAATGCTCCTGATCGGCGAGCAGGCGTTGAATGCCGGCGCGGAGCAGGCGGCTGAGGCGGGCGCCATTCAGTTCGTGAACGGGTGCAGGCATGACAAGTCCGTTCGCCATTCATGCCTGCGAAGATTCACAGGCAGTTGTTATTGTCTGGGTAGTAAGAACCGTAGACCGCGCTGATTGAGGATCACACCTTCAGGGGTGATCCGCTCCACCGTCGGGCCTTCCTTGAGCACTTCGCCTTCCAGGTACTTTTTCATGTTCACGAATACGAAGCGCTCGCTGGGCTTCTGCGAATTCACGTGAATGTCCAGGTGCAGATCGGGCAGGTTGGTGCCACTCGACGCCAGATCCTCGAGCGTCGGCAATGTTTCATTGCCGACCAGCGCGCCGTTGCCCGCAGCGGGCGCATTCGCGGCTTGTTTCGCTTCAAACACAGCGCCCGAAGGCAGCGGAGCAACGGAAGGCGGCTGGATCTGACGAACCATCGGCGGACCGGCCGGTACGGCGGCGGCGCTGGACAGATGTGAGTTCGCCGGATCCTCCGGATAACCTTCGCCGTAGCCGCTCGCTTCGTCCGCCAGCGAGCGAACCGATGGATCGGTGGGCACCGTCTGCTGATAGTTCTGCGGTTGTTGCTGCTGATATTGGTACTGCTGAGCCGGCGCAGGCTGAGCGTTGTAGTTCTGTTGAGGCGCGGCCTGTGGCGGTGGCGCGCTCTGCATGGGAGCCGGTGCTGCTTGAGCCGACTGCGTGGGCTTCGCATCGCCATTGCGAAGCAGGACGACCAGCAACACACCGAGATTCACAACGAGCAACGCCGCGACAGCAACGACCCACCACGGCCGCTCGTTGTTGCGACGGATCACTCGCACATCGGCCAGTGAAGGACCGGTGTTGCGTTGACGCTCGTTCTCGGATTTTTTCAGGGCATCGAGAATGAAGCTCATCAGCTCGTTCCCCGAGCCTGAGACACCAGCACCGGCGTGCCGGGCGTGTTGCCGATCGCGTCGAGCACGATCTGAGTCTGCACGCCGGCGATGCCGTCGACGTTCAAGCGATACTGACGCTGAAAGTCCTCGACCATTTTCACCAGGTCCTCATCGTAATAATCGCTGGCCGGCTCGCTCTCGGGCTTGCCTGCGACAGTATTGAGCTTGGTACGCAGCCAGCGCACGCCGTCGCCTTGCATGCCGGCCGACAGCGGACGCGACGAGCCGAGTTGCGGGCGCCACATCACCAGATAGTCGCCGTACCAGAGTCGTGACAACGACGCGATCGATACCATCCTGGTTTCATCCGGCAAGTTGATCTTCGCGGTGTCGCCCACCAGCCCGGACACCACGACCTGATGCGCGTTACTGTCCTCGTCGATCAGTGTCAGGATCGCGGGACGATTCAATGTCCGCAGCTGACCCCAGGTGCCTTGCTGATAAACACACGCGAGCCCTTGTTTGCTCGCCTGGTCGCATGGCCGGCCGCCTTTCGGCGTGAACTTCGCGCCCCACAGCGCGAACAGCTGACTGAATGCGCTCTCGGTATTCGTCATGCCGACCTTTTCCACCAGGACTTCGGCGACGTCTTGAGGACGCGGCGGTGGCGGTGGCAGAACGGGCTCAGCTTGCGCGAGCTGAACTGGCGCTGCTTCCACGACAGCAGGTGCGGGCGCAGCGGCGACGGGTTCTTCAGCGTCGGTCGTGCGAGTGAGCGTCCAGATGCCGAGCGCCAGGCCGAGCACGGCGATACTTCCCGCCGAACCGACGAGCAGCTTCATCCACGGCGGATTGAACGAGCGACCATACACTTCGCTCGCGGCCTCACGAATCATTCCCGGCCCGATGCGATGTTGTTCCTGCGTGAACGCGCCGAGCAGCGCGCGATCGCAAATCACATTGATGATTCGAGGCACGCCGCCGCTCAAGCGATGGATTTCGCGCAAGGCCGCGGTACTGAAAATCTCACCTTGGGCGCCAGCGACTTTCAGTCGGTGATTCACATACGACGCCGTCTCGCTTCGAGACAAGGGCGCGAGGTGATAGCGACCGGTGATGCGCTGAGCGAGCTGACGCAGTTCGACCCGATCCAACAATTCGCGCAGCTCGGGCTGGCCGATCAGGATGATCTGCAGCAGCTTCTTCGACGCGGTCTCGAGATTCGTCAGCAGACGCACCTGCTCGAGCGTCGCCGGCATCAGGTTCTGCGCCTCGTCGACGATTACCACGATGCGACGGCCTTTGGCATTCGCTTCGAGCAGGCGACGATTCAGCAGATCCACCAGATCCTTGATGCTGGTGGCGTCCTCATCGCGCATGAAGATGCCCAGCTCTTCGCAGATCGTCAGGACAAACTCAACCGGCGTTAATTGAGGATTGAGGATCACCGCCACGTCGGCATGGCCCGGCATGCGCTCCAGCAGCGAGCGCACGATGGTGGTCTTGCCGGTACCGACCTCGCCCGTCAGCTGGATGAAGCCGCCGGCCTCGGTAATACCGTACAAAAGATGCGCGAGCGCCTCCGCATGCCGCTCGCTCATGAAGAGGTAACGCGGGTCGGGAGTAATCGCAAAGGGCTTCTCGCCCAGGCCAAAAAAGCTCGTGTACATGCTGAGTTGCGCTATCGCGAGGTCGTCATGATGCGCCCTGAAATCGTCCCGTCAAGCCGCCTGTGACGGCGGAAATCCGCCCCCTGTCGGCGAACCGACACGTCGGGCATTCCAGCAGTTCGTCGCAGGCACGACATTGGTGACCGTCCGTGCCTTGCTGGGGCCGGTCCGGCCCGATACCCTTCGCAGCCACTTTTCCCACTCCGATCAATGTCATCGCCGCCCTGTACGGGGGCTGAAGGCGCCATGCAAGCACTGACCTTCCGCGAGCTCACAAAGACCTACAAGAACGGCGTTCAGGCGCTGAAGGGCATCGATCTGGCCGTGGAGGAAGGGGATTTCTTCGCGCTGCTGGGGCCCAATGGCGCCGGCAAGACCACCGCTATCGGCATCGTTACCTCTTTGGTCAACAAGACCGGCGGCAAAGTTCAGGTCTTCGGCCACGACATCGACACGGAGCTCGCGGTCGCCAAGTCCTGCATCGGCCTGGTGCCCCAGGAAATCAACTTTAACCAATTTGAAACAGTCACCACGATCCTGCTGAACCAGGCGGGGTTCTACGGCATTCCCCGCCATGTGGCTTCCCAGCGGCTCGAGAAATATCTGACCGCACTGCAGTTGTGGGAAAAGCGGAATGCGGTGTCGCGCACGTTGTCGGGCGGCATGAAGCGCCGTTTGATGATTGCCCGTGCGCTGATGCATGAGCCGCGCTTGCTGATCCTCGACGAGCCGACCGCCGGCGTGGATATCGAAGTCCGTCGCACGATGTGGACGTTCATGCGGGACATCAACGCCGCCGGCACGACCATCATCCTGACCACGCACTATCTCGAGGAAGCTGAGAACCTGTGCCGCCATGTCGCCATCATCGACAAGGGGCGCATCATCGAGAACGACCGGATGAGCCGCGTGCTGCGCAAACTGCAGACCGAGGTGTTCGTGTTCAATCTGCGCAATCCCATCGCTGTAGCGCCTGTCCTACCAGGCTATGCGGTGAGCATGCCGGACGATCATTCCCTGGAGATCGAGGTCTCCAAGGATCAAAGTCTGAACGACATTTTCTCCCAACTGTCCGCGTCCGGCATCGAGGTGCTGTCGATGCGGAACAAGACCAACCGACTGGAAGAGCTGTTCATGCGGCTGGTGAATCAGAAAGAGGCCGCCCATGGATAAAGCTGTCGAATCGTCGAATCTCGCGCCGAGCCTGCGAGAGCCCGCGCTGTTGAAAACAAACATCGTCGGCTTCAACACCATCGTCATTCGCGAGTTCAATCGGATCATTCGCATCTGGGGCCAGACCATCGTCCCGCCGGCGATCACCGCGACTCTGTACTTCATCATCTTCGGCAGCCTGATCGGCGGCCGCATCGGCGACATGGGCGGCTACACGTACATTCAGTACATCGCGCCCGGCTTGATCATGATGTCGGTGATCACGAACTCGTACGGCAACGTCGTGTCGTCCTTCTTCGGCGCGAAGTTCGGTAAGCACATCGAAGAGTTGCTGGTGTCGCCGCTGCCCGGCTGGCTGATCGTGGCGGGCTATGCGGTTGGCGGCATCGTGCGCGGCATGATTGTCGGCGGCGTCGTTACTGCGATTACGCTGATCTTCACGCATATGAAGATTCATAGCATCGGCGTGGTGATCTCGGCGGTGCTGCTCAGCTCCATCGTGTTCGCACTGGCCGGCATGATCAACGCCATCTTCGCCAAGAACTTCGATCAGATCTCGTTCATCCCGACCTTCGTGCTCACGCCGCTGACGTATCTGGGCGGCGTGTTCTATACGATCAAGCTGCTGCCCGGCTGGGCCCAGGGCATTTCGCACGGCAATCCCATTCTTTATATGGTGAACGCGTTCCGCTACGGTTTCCTGGGCGTGTCCGACGTGAACGTGGGATTGGCGTACACCATCATGATCGGCGCTGCCGTTGTTTTGTATGTTGCCTGCGTGTGGCTGCTGTACCGGGGTGTCGGCACGCGCGAGTAACGGCATGCCACCGCCTTGGCGGTGTTATTGCTCGTAGAGCACTGAACCTTTCCTGCGCGGGGAAGTACGCATTGTTGAGCCGCCGGGCTGGCGGCTTAGCTATGTCGAAAACAAACATCCACCCGCCGCAGTCGCAGGGAAGCTCGTGGCCAATGAAGCTGAATATCAGCGCGGTCCGTTCGGCGTGCTGTTCGCCTGGCTCGGGTTGTTTGCCGGCGGCGCCATGGGCGCGGAGACAAAAGCCGTCCTCACGATTGCGATCTGCGCTTCCCTGATGGCGGCTATCGGCTTCTACATCGGCCGCCTGAGTGATGCGTTGATCGCCTGGCTGACGTTCATTTTCGTCGCGGTGATCGAGTTGCTCGTCAACGATGCGATCCGTCACGCGCTGATGGGCGTATTCAGCTGAAGTCGTTCAGTGTCCCCACACTGCGAGCACCAGCTTGCCGGTGACCCGTCGCTGCGAGATCAGGGCATGCGCGCTCGCGACTTGGTCGAGTGGAAATACTGCCTGAACGTGCGGTGACAGCTCACCGATTTTCACCAGCGCGGCGAGCGCTTCGAGTCCGTCCGCGTCGGGTTCGACGAGGTATGACGTCGCACGAACTCCGCGCGCGGCGGCTTCGGACTGCAGTTCTGGAACCCACGCTGCCTGCGCGCTGATCAGCAAGCCGCCCTTGCGTAAAGTGGGGAGCATCGCCAGGCAGGTTTCGCCGCCGACCAGTTCGATCACCACGTCTACGCCTTGAACGGATTTTTGAATCGGGGTCGTGGTGTAGTCGAAGACTTCGTCCGCTCCCAGCATTCTGCAGAACTCGTGTTTCTCGGTGCGCGCCGTTGCGATCACGTGGGCGCCGAGATATTTCGCAATTTGTATCGCCAGGTGCCCGACGCCGCCAGCGCCGCCATTGATCAACACTCGCATGCCCGAGCGGAGCTCGGCGACATCCACCAGCATCTGCCAAGCGGTGAGTCCTGCGAGTGGCAACGCCGCTGCGTGCACGAAGTCGAGCTCGGCAGGTTTGTGTGCGAAGTGCCTTGAGGGTGCCACGGCATATTCGGCATACGCGCCGCCTGCTCTCGGAAACCAGGGCATGCCAAAGACTTCGTCGCCTGGCTTGAATCGAGTGACGCCGTAGCCGACTGCTTCGACGACGCCGGCCATATCCCAGCCCGGAATATGCGGAAGACTCAGCGCCCGCATATACGCCTTGCCTTCGCGAGTGAAGACATCGACCGGATTCACGCCCGCAGCTTCGATGCGAACCAGAATTTCGGTCGGGAGTGGTGAGGGCCTCCCTAATTCAACACGTCGAAGTTGATCGGGTCCGCCCCAGGCCTGCTGTTGAATCGCATACATCGTCGCCATCGCTGCTCTCCACGGGTTCATTGACACGATACAGATCTGTATCTACTATCGCTACAGATCTGTAGCGTGGTGAGCTGAGGCGCAGAAAGCCCGTCCCCGCGCCTGTCGGTGCGCGTGGGATTCGACAAATCATCTTTAGTAACGAAATGAAAGCGCGCGTGGTCGCGCAATATCACTTACCATTTCGCGTGGCCGCGTTCGCGGCCTACATAAGGAGTAGTGTCATGAAAACCAAACCCACCCACCTCGACGTTTGCTTTCGAAGCCACCAGTAAACGCCGCCGCGGTTTCCCCTCCGAACAGCGCGTCAAGCGCGGCACGCGCATCGTGCACGGAGACAAGGAGTTGATTCGAGAAACTCGGCCGCAACGACCCGTGCCCCTGCGGCTCCTGGAGGTCGTTTCAAGAAGTGCTGCATGCTCACCGGCCAGTACGACGGCTCCGACCGGCACTACTACGAGCGCTAAACATTCCACCGAGGTGCCCGCCGCAAGGCGGGCCTCCTCATGCGACTTCCGACCATTGCAGCGGAGCGGGCAGCTCCACGTCTGCAAACTCTAGATGAATGACGCGCCTCGCCTGCGAGGACGTAGCTTTTCTCGAGGCATGCAGTAGCAGCGGCTTGAAGAGCATGGCATCGCCGATGTTCACGGCGCACAGATGTTTACCCATGCGCTCCGCGACGCCAGCGGCGTCGCCTGCAGGTAGCCTGCCCAGGCAATGAGATTCTGGGACCACCCAAAGCGCGCCATTCGATTCATCCGCTGGGTCGAGATGGAGGCGCACTGTCAGCATGCGATCTAGAATATGCGCGGGCGGCTGCACGTGCGGCACGCCGTCCTTCGACGACCAGGTCACGAAGCCCTGAATTTCAACCCGACGTTGCACGGCGATGGCGAGATCCTGATGCCACGCGACCTGCCAGTTCGTCTCCTGGCTCTTGTTGAAATAGATGGAACGCACCAGTCGTGCATTGGCGCTGAGGCCTGTTTCAACCAGTGCTCGAAGTTCAGGAGATTGCGCGAGCGTGCGCACGCTGGGAACCAATTGCGTCAGACCGCGAAAGCCTGCGGCTGGAACATCAGGCAATTGCGCGTCGATATCGTGTGCCAGCATCTCAGCGTGAGATCGTTCGATAACGCCCTCAACGACCGCGAATCCCACATGATCAAGTTGGCTTCGCATGCGCGGATCGCTTCAACGGCAAGTACACGTCCGTAATCATCTCGTCTTCCTGAACGTTCGGTCCGACGTTTACATAGTGGAAGAAGATTGGGAAATTACCCAACTGCTCGCCACTCGCTGGCAGCCACTCTCGATAGAGATAAACGGCTGCGGCGTTGTGTCGGCGTGAGCCGAGGTGGCGGGCGACGGCGCAGCGGTTTGAGGGGATGAGCTTGGCGACGATGCCCTGGGGATTGGGTTCGACGGGTAGATCGTAGCTCACACAGAAGTCCACACGATGGTCCGCGGGAGCGACGGTTTGTGGATCGGTGTAGTGCACGCCGTAAGTGCGATGATTCGCAGGTGAGAGGCGGTGTTGAAGGCGCCACTCGATCAGCTTCTTCGAAGTTTCATACTCCAGCGCCGGTGGGCCGCGATGCTCGGCGACGGCGACTCGGGTGGCGGGGAATTGCGCTATCTGGACTTCCACGAATCACCGGTCATTTGTTTCGGGAACCGAGCGATCCCGGCGAGGGCGAGTGATCTTCGGGCTCGGATGGCAATCAGCGGACAGCTGAGTCTCACGCGCCATCCGCGAGGCGCGCTCCATGCCTTGTGAGCTGAGCACGCAGAGATAAGTGATAAACATCGCGGGGATGAGCGCGAAGGCGACGGCTTGCCAGCCCTTCTTGATCTTCACCCGGCCATAGACCTTGCGCCCGGGCGGGGGATAGCGGCGTGTCGCGAAGGTTTCGATCGACTGACGGGCCGTGAGCAGCACGATCATGATCGCCGCTGCCAGCGGAGCGCCGACGAATGCGCCGTAAATTAGTAGAGTCGAACCGGAGATACCGAAGATCGTCTGGCAGGCGGCGTCGGCGGAGAACGAGCGGAAGCGGGGCAGGGCCCACCAATACAAAGCAGCGCCCGTCAGTGCGGCGAGTACAGCATGCAGAAGCAGCCGACGCCGGCGCTCCTTGGGCGAATACTGAGGTGCGAACTCCGGCTCCATGGGGCGCGAACCTTCCGGTAGCACGGCAACGGTGTCAAGACCCGGTCAGCGCCGCAAAGGGTCATAACATCGAGT
Organism: Steroidobacter flavus; assembly: GCF_042651805.1. Classification (NCBI taxonomy): domain Bacteria; kingdom Pseudomonadati; phylum Pseudomonadota; class Gammaproteobacteria; order Steroidobacterales; family Steroidobacteraceae; genus Steroidobacter; species Steroidobacter flavus. Next base: position 2,292,535 of record NZ_JBHSDU010000003.1, read on the forward strand.
TCTGGCAGCTGCCGCAGGAACGCGTGAATTCACTCGACCGCAATCAGGAATCCGATCGGCCGCTTCCCGAGTTTAGCTGCGCACCCGTCTCTCGAGCGCGCATGAAAATGAAATATCACGCAAGCGTGGAGCAAACGAGCGCGCATCCGAGCCTGCGCGAGCTGTACGCGCGCTCATTGGTGCCCGAGCTCCATGACGTCACGACGCCGTCGATCCAGAAAGAACCGGAGTCGCGACAATCGCTTCGCAGCCCGCGATTGATCGGCGAGCGCGCTCATCGCTTTCATTTTCTGGACACCTCGTCCATCGACTACCTGCAGGTTGACGGCAACTACGTCACCATCCATGTCGGCGAGGATCGCTATCTGACGCGCGCCACGTTGAAGTATCTGTCCGATGTGCTGACCCCATATGACTTCATGCGGATCGACCGCTCGTTGCTGATCAACTTACAGCAGGTCGACTACATCGAGCGCCTCGAGAGCGGCCGCTTCGGATTTCAGCTGCACTGTGGCCGCTACCTGGTCTCGAATCGAGAGCGCGGCGGCGCAATCCTACGGCTCCTCAGAAGCGGCGTCTTTTGAGCAACATTCGAATGTGACAGCGAGGCAGGGCACCCGCTGGCGGGGCGCTCACACAGTCAGTCGCGACTCAACCTCGACTTGCGTCACTTGTCACGCGCGCAGGGCGCTTCATCCCATTCTCCGGCAACGCATCGACGCGCTCGCCTAACTATCGAAGCATTCGGTTCGCGGGGGAAAACCTGTGTGCCGTTGTACGCACGCAAAGGCCGGCGTCTGCACACAGCAAGGGTAGTCCCCGCTGCACAGAGGACAAGGTCTATGTCGTACTTGAACATTTACACCGGCGTCGTGGCGCTCGGGCTCACCGTCGGTACCCCGGTTCTGCAGGCAGTTGCCGCTGAGCCCGAGGCGGTCGAAGAGATCGTCGTCACCGGATCGCGCATTCGCCGCACCGACGAAGGCGCACTCCCCGTTCAAACCATCACCCAGGCGCAGATTCAGAGCCAGGGCGTGACGACATCCGAACAGTTTCTGCAAACAGTCTCGGTTGCCGTGCAAGGCAATACCAACACGGTATCGGCGTCCGGTTCCGGCGTGACCTCCGGTGGCGTGTCGAGTGTGTCGCTGCGGGGCTTGGGCTCACAACGCACGCTCGTGCTCATCGACGGACGTCGCGTTGCCGGTGGCGGCACGATCACCGACAGCACCTCCGTCGATATCAACAGCATTCCGCTCGCAGCCGTGGAGCGCGTCGAGGTGCTGAAGGAAGGTGCGTCGTCCGTGTACGGCTCCGATGCGATTGCCGGCGTCATCAACTTCATCTTGCGCAAGAACTATCAAGGCGCGGATGTGAATGCCTACTACGGCGATAGCACCGATGGCGGCGCCGGTATTTCCAAGGCCAGTGCCGTGCTCGGGTATGGCGATATCAAATCGGATCGTTTCAATGTGATGCTGGTCGGCAGCTGGCAAAAGGAGAAGGCGCTGTTCGGACGCCAGCGCAGCTTTGCGGATTCCAGCATCAACGAGGGCGCGGAGAACGACACAACGTCGGGTAACGCATTTCCAGCCAACGTGGCTTCCGAAGACGGCGATGTCTCCGGCAATCCCGGAGCGCCAGGGTGCTCGCCGTCGGTATCGGATCCGTTCTTCAGTCCAGATGTGTGTCGCTACGATCCATCGCCGCAAGTCGCGCTGCTGCCCGAAGCTGAGCGCTGGAATGTCTACGGCACCGCCCGATATGCGGTGACGTCGGATATCACTGCGTATCTGGAAGCGTCGTACAGCAGGAACTGGCAGGAGTACACCATTCAGCCGGTGCCGATCTCCGACCAGTTCGCGCTGCCCGCGAACAATCCGTTGTTCAATCTCGATCCATACAACGGCTTCGCGACAGTGTTATTGCGTCCGTCGAGTCCGTTCTATCCAACCGCGCTCGTCACCGGACAGACGGGCGGCGCGACGCCCGATCTGCTGGTGCGTTATCGCTCGGCGATCACCGGTAATCGCCGGTGGACCGACACCATCGAACAGCCGCGCTTCGTGCTCGGTATCGGTGGCGACAGCGGCACCTGGAATTGGGACGTAGCGGGGCTGTATTCGGAGACCACGCTGACCGAGGACTTCCGCAACGGCGCGCCGGCGTACTCGCGAATCCTGCCGCTGCTCAATAGCGGTCAGGTGAATTTCTTCGGCGACAACTCGGCCGACGTCCTGGCGGCCGCGGACGCGACCCAGTTCAGAGGCGAGGCGTATCAGACCAAGACGCGGATCGAAGGTGTGGCCGCCAGCGTCACGCACGATCTCGTCGCGATGAAAGCGGGCGCGCTGGCGCTGGCGTTGGGCGTGGAATATCGCAGTGAAAAATTCGAAACCATCCCGAGCGAGGCGATTCAGTCAGGCGATATTTCATCTTATGGCGGCAACTTCTTCCCCATCGATCGGAGTCGCGATGTGTTCGCGGGGTTCGCGGAATTGAACATTCCGATTCTGCAGTCGCTGGAAGCGAATCTCGCCGTGCGTTACGACGACTATCAAGGCACAGGTAGCAAGACCGTCCCGAAGATCAGCCTGCGTTGGAGACCGACGGACTGGGTGTTGTTACGTGCGTCCGCTGGTCAAGGCTTCCGCGCACCGAGCCTGTCGGAATTGTGGCAACCGCAAGTGACGGGCGTGTCGGCGGCGGGTCTCAACGATCCTGCGCGCTGCGGAGTGGCCGACGCGAACGGCGTGGTCAATCAGGACTCGCGGGACTGCGCGACCCAGTTCCCGATCACGCTCGGTGGCAATCCGAATTTGAAGCCTGAGGAATCGGACAACTACACGCTCGGTGTGGTCTTCGAGCCCTCGCCGAACTACTCGTTCGGTTTCGACGGCTTCTATGTGAAGCTCAAGGAAACGATCATTTTCGGCGTCAGTCCGACAGCTATTCTCGCCGACATCGATCGCTTCGGCAGCCTCGTCACGCGCGGCGCGCCGGAGGCGGCGACACCCGGCCTGCCGGGACGCATCGTCAACATCGACCAGGTCAATCTGAACTTCGGCGAGACTCGAGTGGCGGGCGTGGATGCCGACTTTCGCACGCGCTTCGACATCGGTCGCGCCGGCGCGATTACTGCGTCGATCGTGGGCACGTACTTCACCAAGTACGACATCCAGAACCCGGATGGCAGTTTCGACAGCATCCTCGGCGAAGTTACTCCTGTCGTGAACGGTGCCGGCGGTGTGATACCTCGGTGGCATCACTATTTGACGCTCGGTTGGAGTCTCGGCCCCTGGGATGCGACGATCACGCAGAACTTCCAGACGAGCTACCAGGACCTGCCAGGCAACTTCCAGGACACCGAGGTCGCGGGATTCAAGCCGCGTGACGTGGCTTCCTATTTAACCCATGACGCGCAGGTGGCCTACCATCTGGACAACTGGCGCTTCGCGGTCGGCGCTCGTAATTTCATGAACCGCGACCCACCGTATACAAATGCCGGTGGCCAGAACTTTTTCCAGACTGGCTACGACCCTGGCTACGCCGATCCACGCGGCCGGTTCTGGTACGGTCAATTGACCTATTCGTTCGCGGGAGGCGCAAGCCAATAATAGTCACAACACGCACGCGTGCGGGCGCACCGGGAGTGTGTCAAGCTCGTCTCGAGTAAGGGAAGTCCGCCGGAGTAGCCGCCAGTCATGCGCTTCGTCGATCCATGCCCGGTCGTTTGCCCGGGCTGTGGCAAGGAAAGCCGTTATCCGCCGCGAGAGCTCGTGGCGTTGAGCTCGATCTGTCATCACTGCTCGACCTCGCTTGAATCGGTGGGTCGGGAAATGCGCGCGGGATTGAGCAGCTGGAGCGCTCATCTCGCCAAAATGAACATGGCCGTCGAACTGGAGCGCGTCTTCGGCATTGAAGCCTCGGACGCCGACCTGGAGCAGATCAAAGTCCCCGTCGATTTCGTGCGGTTCATTCGCAATCGTGCGGGCGTCGCTGCTTCGTCAAAGGATGTCGACAGCGAAGTGCTCGCGGCGCTGACTCGCACGCGGCAGACCACCGCAAACATTTCGGATCTGAAAGTTGCTTTCGAAGCGTTGTTCCCGGTCGCGGAGCATCCCTAACCAGTCTCGTAGATTGCTGGAACACATAAAAACCGCCGATGCGACATGTAGAGTCGCGCCTCGAACGGACACCGGAGATTCCATGAAAAATACCGCGATGCTGGCGTTACTCGGTCTTGTGATGGCGCCGCTGGGCCACGCGGCGGATGCTGGCAATACCCGCATGCTGTCGAGCCCGGCCGTGCACGGTCAGAATCTGGCCTTCGTCTACGACAACGATATCTGGCTGACTTCGCTGACCGGCGGCAGTGCGCGGCGTTTGACGCAGGCCCCCGGCAAGGAATCGGCACTGCGTTTTTCTCCGGACGGGCAGTGGCTGGCGTTCAGCGCCAACTACGGCGATAACACCGATGTATACGTGATGCCGGCGCAGGGCGGCGAAGCACGGCGGCTCACCTGGCATCCCGGTCGCGACGTCGTGGTCGGGTTCACGCCGAACGGACGCGTCTTGTTTTATTCCGAACGCGGCCGATACGTGGCTCAATCCACACAGCTCTATTCAATCGCCGTCACCGGCGGCGTGCCCGAGCGTCTGCCTGTGCCGCTCGGGACCAAGGCCTCGTTGTCCGCTGACGGGCGCACGCTTGCATACATTCCGAATCGCGAAGTGTTCCGGCAATGGAAGAACTATCGCGGCGGCACGCAGAGCCGGGTGTGGCTGATGGATATGGGCGACTACTCGGTCAAGGAAGTGCCCAAGCCGGCGGGCGGCAGTAACGACACCGATCCGATGTGGGTCGGCGGCACTTTGTATTTCAACTCCGACCGCAATGGCGAGTTCAATCTGTTCCGCCAGGATGCCAGCGGCGTCACTCAACTCACGCAGCTGAAAGATTTCCCCATCACCGATCCGACGACAGACGGTGGGGGTGTCATCGTATTCGAGCACGCCGGCTATCTGCATCGGCTGGATACTCGCGACAACTCGGTGCAGCAGCTGCGCATCTCGGCGATTTCTGACCTGGTCGAGACACGCCCGCGCCTGGCGAGCGATCCGAAATGGATTCGCGAAGCCGCGGCGTCGCCTGACCTCAAGCGCATGGCGTTCAACTATCGCGGCGAGATTGTCACGGTGCCGGCGGAGAAGGGCGATGCGCGGCAGCTCACTCGCTCGACCGGTGCGAACGATCACTCGCCGGCCTGGTCCGCCGATGGCAAGCAGATCGCTTGGTTCTCCGACAGCAGCGGTGAATATGAGCTGCTGATCGGGGATCAGGACGGCAAAGGCAAGCCGCGTCGTTATAAGTTGGCGGGCGCCGGCTTCTACGACAGCCCGGTGTTTTCTCCCGACGGCGCTCGCATCGCCTATCGCGATAACAGCCAATCGTTGTGGGTGACCGAGACGGCCACCGGCAAGAACATCAAGATCGCGTCCGAGCCGTTCTATTCGCCGCTCAATCTGATGCGGGCCAGCTGGTCGCCGGATTCGCGCTGGCTGGCGTACACGGTGCAGGCGGCGGGTTTGATCCAGACCGTGAATGTCTGGTCGGCGGACACGGCCCGCTCGATTCAGGTGACCGATGGCCTGTCGGAAATGCTCGAGCCGGTGTTCGATCCGAACGGCGAGTTCCTGTATGTGCTGGCCTCCACCGATGCCGGCCCGCTGAAGGATTGGTTCTCGCAAATCAACATCGACACTCCGGTGCGTTACGGCCTGTATGCCATCAGCTTGCGACAGGACGGTCCGAGCGCCGTGCCTCCGCAGAGCGATGAAGTGGATCTCAATGCGCTGACCAGCGCACCGGCCGAGTCCGAGAACAAGAAAACTAAAGACAAGGACAAGAGTGCCAGCACGGCGCCGGCAGTTCGTATCGACGCCATCGGCATCGAGGATCGTATCGTCGCGCTACCGGTGGGCACCGGCGTGCGTCACGACCTGCGCGTCGGTGCGAGCGGCGAGATTTATTTCATCGAAGGCTCAGGCGCGACGGCGCAGGAAGCGCTCAGCAAGCCTGGCGAGCTGAAGCGCTTCACGCTCGACAAGCGCGAAGTGAAGACGCTGGCGCGTGGCGTGGACAGCTTCCTGCTGTCGCGCGATGGCAAGCGGATCGGTTATCACGTCGGCCAGGACTGGTTTGTTACGGACGTGGCGGATGAGTTGCCGCCGGGCAAGGGCAAGCTCGCGCTCAACACCGTCAGCGTTGCCGTCGATCCGCGAGCCGAGTGGTCGCAGATTCTCGATGAGGCGTGGCGGATCAACCGCGATTACTTCTATGCCACCAACTATCACGGCGCGAACTGGCCGGCGATGCGCGAGAAATATCGCGCGTTCCTGCCGGATCTCGCCCGCCGCAGCGATCTCGAGAAGGTCATCGAGATGATGTTGAGCGAGTTGGCGGTGGGTCATAGTTTCCAAACACCGGGTGACGACCCCTTCAAGCCGGCGAAGATTGGCGTGGGCTTGCTCGGCGTCGACTACACCGTTGAGCAGGGGCGCTATCGCTTCGGCAAGATTCTGGGAGGCTTGAACTGGAACCCGGATTTGCGCTCGCCGCTTCGCGCGCCGGGCGTGTACGTCAAGCCCGGCGAATATCTGTTGGCGGTGGACGGCGTCGAACTGCGCACCCCGACCAGCGTGTATTCGTTGTTTGAGAATCGGGTCGATCGGCAAGTGCGCCTCACGGTCGGCCCGAGTGCCGACGGGAAGGGTTCGCGCGATGTCGTCGTCGTGCCGATCGCCGATGAAACCTCATTGCGTTACATGGATTGGGTGGAAGGAAACATCCGCTATGTTTCGGAGAAGAGTGGCGGCCGTCTCGCGTACGTGCACGTGCCCGACACGACGACCAGCGGCCATACGATGTTCAAGCGGTACTTCTATCCGCAGTCGCAACGGGCCGGGATCATCCTGGACGAGCGCTTCAACCGCGGCGGCCAGATTGCCGATTACTACATCGACATTCTGCGTCGGCCGCCTATCGCGCATTGGAAGCTGCGTTACGGCGAAGACCTGACCAGCCCGCGCGGCGCCATTCAGGGACCGAAGATTCTGCTCGCGGATGAGAACGCGGGTTCCGGTGGCGACTTGCTGCCGTGGATGTTCAAACATTTCGAGATCGGACCGATCGTCGGTAAGCGGACGTGGGGCGGTCTCGTCGGCATCCTCGGCTACCCGCCGCTGATGGACGGTGGCGGCATCACGTCGCCGAATATCGCGTTCTGGACCGAGCAGGGCTACGGCGTGGAGAACGAGGGTGTCGCGCCGGATGTGGATGTGGAGCAGTGGCCTCGTGAGGTGAACGCCGGTCGCGATCCGCAACTCGATCGTGCGATTGAGATGGCGCTGGCGGAACTCGCGAAGCATCCCGCTACTGCGCCGAAGGCGCCACCGCCGCCGGTGCGGGTCAGATAGCTGACTTCATGGAGAGAAACCGTATGCGCTCGCTGTGTCTATTCGCGTTACTGGCGTCGACCGCGAGCGCTACGGATTTCATCGGCATGACGTATCCGCCGTTTCGCGATGGGATGCAGAGCACGGTTGGCGGGTGCGTCGCGGGGAGTCGCGGTCCCGAGCATGAATGTGATTATTCCGTGGGGACCCTCGAGAGTTCGGAAGGCAAGCCCATCGTGCTGATTGGCTCACGCCTCGTGGGGCATGACGAACAACAGAAGGCGATTTGGAAGGTCACGTCCTCGGTTGCGTATCCAGACGTTCCCGACGGCTATTCGCTCGCGATTGCGAGCTGCCAGGTCAACGGCGAGGACGATCAAACAATCGTCGCGGTCGTTCGGAACGAAGAGGCCGAATGGCTCGGACGCTTCCTCTGGATACGCCGCTTCGACTTGGACAAGGAAGTCTTCGTGGAGCAACCCGCCGAAGGCGTTCAGTGCCGGAACGAGGCTGCCGGACTCTGAGCTACGCGGCCGCGCACTTCTTCACTGTTTCCAGCGTTCGCGTCGTGATCTCCGTGCCGAACGTTTTCTCGATGAGCCGCATGAACTCCGGCGACCCCGGCTGCGGCACGTAAGATACCAGCACTTCCTGGCCCCGCACGGCCAGGATTCTTGCCTCATTCAACTTGATCGGCAGTGACAGCTTCGCCGTCGGCACTTCGCGAAGAAACGTCACCACGTGCTTCGACTTCGCCGGCAGACGAAACTCACTGTAGGGATCGGCGTCGATCAACTCGCTCAACGCCTTCGTCGATCGCACGATGGTCAGGAAGCTGCGATCCAGATGCTCCTGCATCGCCTTCTCCGCCTTGCGCGCCAGCGCCGTTTCCGATTTAGACGGCGAGTCGAACACCACATTACCGCTGGAAAGCAGGGTCTTCACATTCGTGAACCCCGCCTTCTCAAACGCCTTCTTCACCTCAGGCATCTTCGCATTCATCGGGCTCACGCCTCGAAGAAAGGCGACATAGCGGGGCATGACCGGCTCCTGCAGGTTGGATCGACCGATCATAACGATTCCTCGTCGACGACGCCTGCGTCTGTCGTCTATCCTGAGGTATCTGCACTGGTGTAGCCGTCATGAATACCAGAAAACGACTGCCGATCCTCTGTGCGCTGAGCTTGATGGCTGCCTGTGGCGGGGCCGTTTCCTGGACCGCAGCGTGCGGCTGCGTCCCTGCTGCAGTGGGACTGGCCGAAGAACTGGGCGTCGACCAGTCCACCGAGTTCACTCCCTCCGTCCTCGTCGACATAGTCGACGCCCGCCTGCGGCCTCAGGCCTCGGCAGTCGATCTCGAGTTCGTACGTTCGCTTGGGGGCACATTCGATCGCGGTTGCCATGCGCGTGCGTCAATCGACATTCAATGTACCTTCTGGCTTTGGCATCGGGACGGCATGGAGCGCGGTATTCAACTGAATGTTCGGGAGCGAACGACGAAGGACGATCTGAGGATTAGTGCGCGCTACGTATATGAGCTGGCTCCGCGTTGACGTCTTCGCGGAAGCGTTACAATACGAAGCCATGGGCCGGTGGAATCGATTCTCGTGCTATGCAGTCTGAGCGCTTCCAATTCTCGGTCTCTCGACACATCACTTATCTTGCTGGCTATCTGAACGCCGTCGGCCGGCTGCAAACGACGGATTCAGAGCTCTGGGCGCATACAGCACATGATGCGAGCGCCGTTCCGGCGCTCAGGCTTGCAGAGCGGTCGCGAGCGGTTGTGGAGAATTGGAGCAGGGAGTTCGGGTCGCTTGTGGAGGATTTTCTCCGGCTGGATCAGCGGGAGCGGCTGGGCTTTTATCTCATCGACTATATCTGTTATTTCGAGGATTTCACCCCGCACGCCGAGTGCTTCAAGCTCGACTGCGAGCCGCTGAGTTCGGGCACCATCGAGCAGGCCGTTTACCTGCTGCAGCTCGAAGGCAATCAAGAGGTCCTGCTGATATTCCAGCGAATAGACAAGGCGCGACGCTCGCCCTCCGAGATTGAATGACGTTTTCGCAGAACGTTAGAAGCTGGTGAGCTCCGCTGCAGCCCAGAGGCCGAAACCAAAGACGGCGTGTGTGATGAGACTCTGCAGCCGTGCTGCGCTGGGATTCGCTGTACGCGAGGCGGCGATGCCGGCGCCCATGCCTGGTTGCATCAGAAGGAAGGGCACGGCGACCGTGCCGAGGCCGAATACCAACGCGGCAACGATCGTTGGCTCGTGAAGCCATTCGAATCCCACGATCCCAATCAACCCGGCGGCGAACGCTACGCCGGTGGCGTAATGAGTGATCCAGCCAATCACCCGCTCCCCTGCGACCGGTGAAGCGGCTGCGATCCGGTCGTGTCGAAATGTGCCCTTCGCCATGTGCCCCATCCACCGCCCGACCATGGTGTAGTCAGGTGCTGGCAGGCCTAACAACGACTTCCGAATCACTCCCCAAACATCCAGGATCACGGTCGCGCCGATGCCGGTGAAGATCAAGGAGAGCACGTCATTCATGGGCAGGATGCCACTTCAAGTCCACTTGAGGTCAAGAGGCAACCGTTGTCGATGTTTCCAGCGTGCGGCATGCTACGCAAAAATAAACATCCTGGGGGACGGGGAGTCATGCGAAATATAGTGACGGTCCTGATCGTTGCGGGTTTCGTGGGGTATGGATACACACAATACCGGGCGGCATCGCAACAACCGGCAGTAGACGCAGAGCTGTCTGAGGCATACGAGGGTGAAAGCCGTTCGCCATTTACATGCGACGGCCGAGAACATTGCTCACAGATGACATCCTGCGAAGAGGCGACCTACTTTATCCGCCACTGTCCGGGCGCTCGAATGGACGGGGACAACGACGGCGTTCCGTGCGAAAGCCAGTGGTGTAAGCGGTAAGCGTTACTTCAGCTCGCGCTGGCGCACCGTCTTTCTGTAGATCTCAATTCGGGTGCCCGCAAAGTCAAATGGTTACAACACTCAGGGCGCTGCGTCGCTATCATGGGGGTGCCGTCACGGAGACATACATGTGGATCATCTTTGGTTGGGAGAAGGAACAGAAGCCGCTGGGCGTAGTGGCGACGACCTACTGTTATGACTGCCGGCGCAGCTCCGAATGGCTGGTTTCGAAAGAATCGGAATGGGTCACCCTGTCGGCCATCCGCGTCTTCCGTTTTATCTTGAAGCACCATCTGCACTGTACTGGCTGCAGTGCCGTTTTCCCTCTGACGCAGGCCGAGTTCAAGCAGATCGACCGTCACATGCGGCAGCATGAATCCATCGACGGCACGGACCTTCACGGCTCCCTGGCCAAGACAATCGAAGCCGAGCAATTGGCGGGGAAGACACCGCTCCAGTTGAAGTTCATCCGCGAGTCCATGGCGGCCCAGGAACAGTACAAGGCGGCGATCAGGTCGCAGAACGACCAATCGCCTTAGAGCCAAGTGGCCGTTTCCGCAGAAACGTTCGGGGTGACTCGATATACCGCCCCGTCCTCTTGAACCCTAAGATGCCAATACTCCGGCCAGCGTGAGCGATGCGCGACCGCGACAATGAGGATGCCGTCCGAATCGGGGCGGTAAATCACTGCGAACGGGAAGCCGCGGACGAAAATCCGACGTGTATTTTTGGATGCGGGTGAGCCAGAGAAAGGAAATGCGAGGGCTCTTGCTGCTGCCGCTTCCACGGCGTTGGTAAATCGCACGCCGAGGTCAGGCTCTTGCGTGTGGTAATACGCGACTTCAGCGAGAAACTCACGTCGAGCGGACGCGATGAATCTCGCGCGTTTCATCTTGAGATACGGCGTGCGTCGGCGAACACATCCTCGGCCGGATACGCGGTGACTTCTCCGCGATCGAAGGCTGCGAGGCGCTGCTCGATTTCCTCCGCCCAGGCCTTTTCGATGTCAGACGACGGTGAGCCGAGTGACTCCAGCAGGGAATTGATGAGCTTCGCGCGATCTTCAGTCGACAACGCGCGGGCTTGCTCAAGGATTTGTTTCAGGGAAGTCGGCATAACTAGACCCCTCGTCTGAAGATGCAGTCTACAAGGATCGGACGGCATCAGTGGCGATCTGCCGCTTAAAACCAGAATTCAGGGAATCCCCCGGAGGGCTGAGAGCGAATCGTCAGGACGTAGCTCGTTCAGCATCTAATATGAACAGCGACTCCGGGAGGCGTTCAAAATGATTGTCACGAGCGTAAAGATCGATTGCGCCCGCATCACCGATTGGCCTTCGTTCCATGCGGTGTTTGCGGAGACGTTTGGGTTTCCGGCGTTCTATGGAAAGAACATCAGTGCCTGGATCGATTGCCTGACCTCATTGGATGCTCCCGAGGAAGGCATGACGACGCTGCACTGTGCGCCCGGCACGGTGGTCACGCTACGGCTCGATCATGTGCGCGACTTCCGGAAGCGGTGTCCGGAGCAGTATGCGGCACTCATCGAGTGCTCGGCATTCGTCAATTGGCGGCGGAATGAGAAGGATCTGGCGTCGGTGCTCGCGCTGAGCTTTCATGACTAGGAGGGGATCGGAACCGATCCCCTCCGTCGACACCGAGGATCAGGGAAGCTCCGTCGTCCCCATCAAATACCGGTCGCACTCGCGGGCCGCGCCGCGGCCTTCGTTGATGGCCCACACGATCAAGCTCTGACCGCGACGGCAATCGCCGGCGGCGAACACGCCTTTCAGGCTCGTGGTGAACTTGCCGTGATCGGCTTTCACGTTGCTGCGAGGGTCGGTTTCAACCGCGAGATCCTTCAGCAGCATCTGCTCAGGGCCGAGGAAGCCCATGGCGAGCAGGACCAGCTGAGCGGGATAAACCTTCTCGGTGCCCGGCACTTCGACAGGAACGAAGCCGCCCTTGTCGTTCTTCTGCCAATCGATCTGCACGGTAACCACTTCCGAAACAGCACCAGCGGCGTCAACACCGAAGCGCTTCACGGTCGTGAGATACGTGCGCGGGTCAGCGCCGAACTTGGCGGCCGCTTCTTCCTGGCCGTAGTCCATCTTGTAAACCTTGGGCCACTCCGGCCAAGGATTGTCGGAGGCGCGATCCATCGGCGGCTGCGCCATGATTTCGATTTGAGTGACGGTCTTGCAGCCCTGGCGCACGGCCGTGCCGACGCAGTCGGTGCCGGTGTCGCCGCCGCCGATCACGATCACGTCTTTGCCGCGAGCGTGGATCGGAGCGTGGTCCGCGCCGCCGTTCAACAGAGCCTGGGTGCTGCCGGTGAGATATTCCATGGCGAAGTGCACGCCCTTGGCGGCGCGGCCCTGAACTGGCAAATCACGAGGCTGAGTCGCACCCGTCGCAATGACGATAGCGTCGAAGTCTTTGCGAAGCAGCTGCGGCTCGACGTTGTCACCGACGTTGGCGTTGCAGATGAACTTGATGCCTTCCTGCTCCATCAATTTCAAGCGACGCTCAACGACTTCCTTCTTATCGAGCTTCATGTTCGGAATACCGTACATGAGCAAACCGCCCGGACGATCCGCACGCTCAAGCACAGTCACGGTGTGACCGGCCTTGTTCAACTGAGCAGCGGCAGCCAAACCGGCAGGGCCAGAGCCGATAACAGCAACGCGCTTGCCGGTGCGAGTCTTCGGTGGCTCAGGTAGAACCCAGCCTTCTTCCCAACCCCGATCGACAATCGCGTTCTCGATCGTCTTGATCGTGACGGGAGGATTGTTGATGCCGAGCACGCACGAGCCTTCGCACGGCGCCGGGCACACGCGACCGGTGAACTCCGGGAAGTTGTTGGTCATGTGCAGACGGTCGAGCGCTTCGCGCCACAGCCCGCGATAGACCAGGTCGTTCCATTCCGGAATCACGTTGTTCACCGGACAGCCCGAGGCCATGCCGCTGATCAATTTGCCGGTGTGACAGAACGGCACGCCGCAATCCATACAGCGAGCGGCTTGATTGCGCAGCCGCTTGTCTTCCATGTGGTGATGGAATTCTTTCCAGTCCTTGACGCGCTCCTGCGGAGTGCGATCGACCGGCAGCTCGCGTAGATACTCGATAAATCCTGTTGGCTTACCCATGGCTCTCAGTTACCTCCCACGCGCGCCGTGTCCTTGGCGTTTTCTTCGAACGCGACCATGATCGCGTCGTCGCCGGTGAGGCCTTGTTCGTGGGCGCGGGCGATACAAGCCAGCATGCGCTTGTAGTCACGCGGCAGCACACGAACGAACTTCTTCACCATGTCGTTCCAGTTATCGAGCACCTGCCGGGCGCGGGCGCTCTTGGTATAGCCGTAGTGGCGCTCGATCATCGCGCCAACCGCGGCGATTTCTTCCGGCTCGTCCAAGGGCCCGACATCGACCATTTCTTTGTTGACCTTGGTGTGGAAGTCGCCGTGCTCATCGAGCACATACGCCACACCACCGGACATACCGGCGCCGAAGTTGCGGCCGGCGGGCCCGAGCACGATCACACGACCTCCGGTCATGTATTCGCAGCCGTGATCGCCGACAGCTTCGACGACAGCGTGCACGCCGCTGTTACGAACGCAGAAACGTTCGCCGGCCATGCCGCCGATGTATGCCTCGCCGCTGGTCGCGCCATACAGCGCGACGTTGCCGATGATGATGTTCTCGTAAGAAACAAACGTCGAACCAGCCGGCGGGAACAGTACGAGCTTGCCGCCCGACAGGCCCTTGCCGAGATAGTCGTTGGCATCGCCTTCCAATGAGAAGGTCATGCCACGCGGCAGGAACGCGCCGAAGCTTTGACCGGCCGATCCCTTGAAGCGGATCTTGATCGTGTCTTCAGGCAAACCGGCGGCGCCGTACTTGCGAGTGATCTCGCTGCCGGTGATGGTGCCGGCGACGCGATTCACGTTGCGAATCGGCAGCTCGGCCTCGACCTTCTCGCCGCGCTCGATCGCAGGTTTGCAGATCTCGAGCAGCTTCGTCAGGTCGAGCGACTTCTCCAGGCCATGATCCTGTTCCATCTGCTTGAAGCGCGGCGTGCCATCGCTGGAGTCCGGCGAATACAGCAGGTTGCTGAAGTCCAGACCCCGAGCCTTCCAGTGATTCACGGCCTTGCGCGGCTCGAGGCGATCGACGCGGCCGATCATTTCCTCGATGGTGCGGAAGCCGAGCTGCGCCATGAGCTCGCGCATCTCCATGGCGATGAAGCGCATGAAATTGACGACGTGCTCCGGCTTGCCCGCGAACTTCTCGCGCAGACGCGGATCTTGAGTCGCGATGCCGGCGGGGCAGGTGTTCAAGTGACAGACGCGCATCATGATGCAGCCCGTCGCCACCAGCGGTGCCGTCGCGAAGCCGTACTCTTCGGCGCCGAGCAGAGCGGCGACGATCACGTCGCGACCCGTCTTCAGCTGACCGTCGGTTTCGACTGCGATCCGGCTACGCAGATTGTTCATCACCAGCGTCTGGTGAGTTTCGGCGAGGCCGAGCTCCCACGGCAGACCGGCATGAGCAAGCGACGTTTGCGGAGACGCACCCGTGCCGCCGTCGTGACCGCTGACGAGCACCACGTCCGCATGCGCCTTCGCGACGCCCGCAGCCACCGTGCCGACGCCCACTTCGGCCACCAGCTTGACGCTGATGCGAGCGCGACGGTTCGCGTTCTTCAAGTCATGAATCAGCTCGGCCAGATCTTCGATCGAGTAGATGTCATGGTGCGGCGGCGGCGAAATCAAACCGACGCCCGCGGTGGTGTGACGAGTCTTGGCGATCCACGGATACACCTTGGTGCCCGGCAGCTGACCGCCTTCGCCCGGCTTCGCGCCTTGTGCCATCTTGATCTGAATCTCATTGGCGCTGACCAGATATTCGCTGGTCACACCGAAGCGGCCCGACGCGACCTGTTTGATCGCCGAGTTCTTCGAATCGCCATTCGCCATCGGCTTGAAGCGCGCCGGATCTTCGCCACCTTCGCCGGTGTTGCTCTTGCCGCCGATACGATTCATGGCGATCGCCAGCGTCTCGTGCGCTTCCTGGCTGATCGAGCCGTACGACATCGCGCCCGTCTTGAAGCGCTTCATGATCGCTTCGATGGGCTCGACTTCCTCGAGCGGCACGGCGTCGCCGAACTTGAAGTCCAGCAGGCCGCGCAGAGTGCAGAGGTTGGTCGCCTGCTCGTTGATCAGCTTCGAGTATTCCTTGAACTGATTGAAGTTGTCGTTGCGGACGGACTTCTGCAGCCGGTGAATCGACTCGGGGTTGAACAGGTGATATTCGCCGTCCGCGCGCCACTGATACTGACCGCCGACGGGCAGCGTGTGACGATCGGTCGGACGCTCCGGGAAGGCGGCACGGTGACGCACCAGAACTTCCTGGGCGATCACGTCCATGCCGATGCCGCCGACGCGCGACGCCGTCCAGGTGAAGTACTCGTCGATCACGTCCTGACGCAGGCCGACCGCTTCGAACACTTGAGCGCCGCGATAGCTCTGGATGGCCGAAATGCCCATCTTCGCCATCACCTTGATGATGCCCTTGGTCGCGGCCTTCACCAGGTTCTTGCACGCCGTCTTGTGATCGATGTTGGTCAGGCGGTCGTCGCGGATCATGCTGTCGATGGTTTCGAACGCGACGTAAGGATTGATCGCGCTGACGCCATAGCCGATCAGCAATGCGAAGTGATGCACTTCGCGCGCTTCACCGGTCTCGATCACGAGGCTGACGCGCGTGCGCAGACCTTCGCGAATCAAATAGTGATGCAGGCCGGCGACCGCGAGCAGCGCCGGGATGGGCGCGAACTCTTTGTTCACCCCGCGATCGCTCAGGATGAGGACGTTCACTTCCTCTTCCTCGATCATGCGGCGAGCCATCAGCCGGATTTCTTCCATCGACTTCACCAGGCCTTTCTCGCCGCGGGTCACGCGGAACAGGCTCGGCAGCACACCCACGCGCAGGCCCGGCAAATCCATCCGGCGCACTTTGGCGAACTCTTCGTTGGTGAGAATCGGCCACTTCAATTCCAGACGACGGCAATCGGCCGGCTGCGGATTCAGCAAATTGCCTTCCGAGCCCAGACGCGTTTCCGCCGAAGTGATGATTTCTTCGCGGATGCTATCGATCGGCGGGTTGGTGACTTGCGCGAACAGCTGCTTGAAATAGTCGTACAGCAGGCGCGGCTTGTTCGACAGCACCGCGAGCGGCGTGTCGTTGCCCATCGAGCCCACGGCTTCGACGCCGCTCTGAGCCATCGGCGCGAGAATGATGCGCTCGTCTTCGAACGTGTAGCCGAATGCGATCTGACGTTGCAGCAGTGTGTCGTGATCCGGCGCCGGCACTTCGGGCGCGGTCGGCAGATCGTTGACGTGCACCAGGTGATCGTTCAGCCACTGGCGGTACGGACGCTCGGTGGTGACGGCCTTCTTGATCTCTTCGTCTTCGACGATGCGGCCCTGCTCGGTGTCGACCAGGAACATGCGGCCGGGCTGCAAGCGGCCCTTCTGCAAGATGGTTTCCGGCGCGATATCGAGCACGCCCGCTTCGGACGCCATCACGACCAGGCCGTCCTTGGTCACGTAGTAACGGGAAGGACGCAAACCATTGCGGTCAAGCACGGCGCCAATCGCTTTACCGTCGGTGAACGCGATGGCGGCGGGGCCGTCCCACGGTTCCATCACCGAGGAGTGATATTGGTAGAACGCGCGCTTGTTGTCGTCCATGGTCTGATGATTCGACCAGGGCTCGGGAATCATCATCATCATGGCGTGCGGCAGCGAACGGCCTGCCAGCACCAGCAGCTCGAGCGTGTTGTCGAACATCGCCGAGTCGCTGCCGTTCGGGTTGATGATCGGCAGGATCTGTTCCATGTCGTCGCCGAACGCTTCGGACTGGAACAGCGCTTCGCGCGCGTGCATCCAGTTCGCGTTGCCACGGACGGTGTTGATCTCGCCGTTGTGAGCGACGTAACGATACGGGTGGGCGCGATCCCAGCTCGGGAACGTGTTGGTGCTGAAGCGCGAATGCACCAGCGCGATCGCCGTCTCCATGGTCGGATCCTGCAGATCCGGGAAGTAGGGACCGAGCTGTTCGGTAAGCAGCATGCCCTTATAGACAAGTGTCTTGTAGGACAGGCTGGCAACGTACCAGGATGCCGCACCTTCCATCGTCGAAGTGCGAATCTCGGTATAGGCGCGCTTGCGGATCACGTACAGCTTGCGCTCGAACGCCAGCGCGTCGGGCAACGACGGATTACGCGCGACAAACACCTGCCGCATATACGGCTCGCACGATTTCGCGGTGTCGCCGAGCGAAGAGTTGTTGGTCGGGACCGTGCGCCAGCCGAGGACAGTCTGTCCCTCCGACTGCACGATCTGCTCGAAGCGCTCCTCGATGCGCCGACGCAGTGTGGGATTACGCGGCAAGAACACGATGCCGCAGCCGTAATGCTCGGGCTCGGGCAAGTCGATGCGCGACTTCTTCGCCGCCGCCGCCAGGAACTGGTGCGGCATCTGGAGCAACACGCCAGCGCCGTCGCCGGTGTTGGTCTCGGCACCGCAGGCGCCGCGGTGATCCAGATTAGTCAGGACCTGCAGGCCCTGTTGCAGAATCTTGTGCGATTTTCGGCCTTTAATATCGACGACAAAGCCGACGCCGCAAGCGTCGTGCTCATAAGCGGGATCATAAAGACCCTGCTTTTCTGGACGGGTGGTTCGCCCCTTCAGGGCGACCTCGTTCGCGGCCCCTTCCTTGGAGGCCCGCTCAGTGCCGTTACTCATATTGGCCTACCGTTACCATCATCGGGAAATTCGGTCCGGCCAAGCATCGCCTGCGAGCGACGGGCATGGCCAGGGCCGCACATCGAGCCCACCTGCAGTGGAGCAGCGTACGTTGCTGCATCCCAAGCGGAGCGCCCGGCGCGGGACCGTCGCCGCGCATGCGGCGCCTGATCGGCGGTGCTGACACCGCGACCACGGTCTAAGTCATTGATTCAGTAGGGTCGACTCGCGAGAGTCGGCGATGCGTAAGGCCGGCCAGGGCCCCGACGCGGACACGCGCGTTGAATACAACCCGAAGGAATGGCAGTCATATTACAGAGGTCGGCCCCTGCGTCAATGCGCCACGAAAGACAAGGGCCTGCGGGTTATTTCCGCATCACCTCCAGGAAGCTCAGTTTCCATGCATGGCATGCCGGGCCAGCAATGTACGTTAGTTGCATTTACCAGCTGGGAAGCTCGCTGGAATGATGCCGGCACTATGGCGGACCGCCACAGACCGGGCAGCGAAACAGAGTGGGAGCTGTCCGCTTGACCGTCTCCAGACTGCGTGATCAGATCCTCAGTCCCGGCGACCGGCGGCCCAAACTGGCTTTAAATCAAGTATTTCGCACCGTCGGCGCGGTTCGAGCGCCTGCTTGCTCATCCGTTGGGAGAAAGTTATGAAGTCCGTATCGGCCCGTGTTTCAGGGGTGAAGACGCTGGGCGTACGCGCTGCTGTCGTCGCCGCGTTGTCCGTGGTGGGCTTGCCGCTCACAGCGAGCGCGCAAGATGGCATCGAGCACTGTGACAAGCCCATGGGCGCGCTCGCGGTGGTCGAGCCGCAGGATTATGTGTCGCAGTCGCTGTCTCGTTACGGCCTGCAGTCGCCCACCGGTTTGATCCGCATGATGGTTCAGCAGTCGAACTGCTTCATCGTCGTGGAACGCGGCATCGGCATGCAGAACATGATGCAGGAACGCGCCCTGCAGGAGTCCGGCGAGCTGCGCCAGGGCTCGAACATGGGCGGCGGCCAGATGGTCAGCGCCGATTTCGTGCTCACTCCGGCGGTGGTGTTTTCTGAAAACGATTCGGGCGGCATCGGTGGCGCGCTCGGCGGCCTGCTCCCAGGCTCGAAAGGTCGCGCACTCGGCGCCGTCGCCGGCGGCCTGAAATTCAAGGAAGCGCAGACCAGCATGCTCGTGACCGACGCGCGTTCAGGCGTTCAGGTTGCTTCCGCTGAAGGCAACTCGAAGAAAGCGGATTTGAATTTGGGCGGTGCTTTGTTCGGTAGCAGCGCGGCCGGCGCACTCGGTGGTTACACCAAGACCAACGAAGGCAAAGTGATCGCGGCCAGCCTCGCGGACAACTACAACAACATCGTACGCTCGGTCCGCAATCAGCCGAGCCTACAGCGCGATGTGGGCACGCTCGCGGAAGAGTCGGCGAAGAAGACCAAGGGCGGCGCCGTGTACAACGAAGGCGACACCATCGTGCCGAAGCTCGGCAACTTGAAGGTTTACTCGTCGCCGAGCGAAGCGGGGAAGCCGGTCGCGACTTTGTCGAAGGGCGAAGAGATGATCTTCATGGGCGAAGAGAAAGACGGCTTCCTGAAGATCGAGTCCAGCAACGGCGGCGGCTGGGTGAAGAAGGTTTTGGTAACGCGTTAATCAGCTGACGCGCGAGACGGAACAAAGCCGGGCGGGATGAAAGTCTCGCCCGGCTTTTTATTTTCCCCAACGCCAGGCCAGCGGCTTTTCGCCTTTGAACCAGTGAATGGCGATGAGCACCGCTGTGCTCACCAGCATCAGAATCCAGAATTCTCTTCTATGTTGAGGTAAGAAGATCTTTGCGCCGGCGAAGAGCAAAGCGATATAGCCGACCTGAACGCCCCCTCCTTGCCAGCAGTTCGCGAGCCCCCATCCCCAGCCGTAACGCTTCGCAGGAAACCAGAACTTCGGTTGGTCTTCGCTCATGGTGCCTCGCTCGTTCCTTTAAGCTTGATGCCGTCTGTTCCTCTCGGCGAATGTTATGCGGCGAGGTTCAACTGCCAGGACACGCCGAACCGATCGTTCAACCAGCCAAACCGTTTGGAGAAGCCATAGTTGCCCAGCGGCATCAGGACCTGGCCACCCTCTGACAGAACGGCGAACACGCGCTCCAGCTCGGCCGCTGAATCGAAGTCTACGAACGTGGAGCTCGAAGGCGTGAATGTGAAGCCATGTTTGATCGGGCTGTCCGAGCACATGAACTCGCGGCCGCAGAGCGTGAAGGTGGCGACCTTGATGGTCCCCGCCGGTCCGCCTTGTCCTTCGGCGTAGTGCTCGACTCGCACCATTCGGGAATCGGGAAAAGTGGCGAAATACAGATCCAGTGCCGCTTGGGCCGTGCCGCCCTGGAACATCAGAAAAGGTTTGGCCGTCGTCATGGCGATCTCACAAGCGTTCTCGTGACGCGATATATCATACCGATCTTCATGCCAGGAGCTCAGCATGATGTCTCAAGATCCCTCTTGCCGAAGCGCGACACTGCGTCTCTTCCAAGATGACGTCGGCATACGCGGCATACATTTGCTTCGCCGCTCGCTCGAGGGACATGCCACCGACGCCGGTGCCCAGCGCGGGCGATAGTAATGATCTAATGTGACTAGAAGCCTGGGCCGCGCGCAGGGCGGCGCGGAATGCGAGATATACGTTCACGGTATGGGCGATGTCTTGTGGAATGCGCATCGTTGGAGCGCTGACGAGATAGGGAATATCGGCGTGCTGTGTGGGAATGACGACGGCATTGCCGACGGGTAACTCACCTGCATGCTCTCGGCGCAGAGTTTCCTGCAGCCGGTCTTGAAGATCCCATCCAAAGAATTCCGAATAGGCCAGATCGATGCCGCCATCCATGAAACCAAAGCTGTTTGCCGGACTGAGGATGGCGTCTGCCTTCCTCCTGAGGATGTTGCCCACGTGAATCGCTACGCCCGGTTGCGAGCCGAACTGCCGGGCCCAGGCTTGCGCCATGGTCGGATCGAGAGCGCACAGGTGAATGTCCATCTCAGCTTTTCGGGTCAACGAAAGTGTTCGTGAATTTTTGCACGATCGCATCGGCGCTGGAGCCGGCATGCATCTGAAGCCAGGAGCGTAGCGGCAGTACGAAGCCGGCGATGTCATTCGCTGCTTTACGAACGGCACGATCGAATTGATCGGAGGTAAAGACCAGGGGAGATTCCGATTCCGGCTTGGCGCCCCAGGCGCCGTCCGACCAGACGTAGACCTTGCCTTCCAGGACTTCGACCAGCGGCGCGGGATCGTGACCCGTCCACGGCGGGCCGCCGCCGTAAAGCACGTTCAACCATTCCTTCCAGGTTTCCAAGCCGCAACAGCAGCTCGGCAACACCGTGTGGTCGGCGCCCACGGCGGCAAGTCCGCCCGGCAGTATCTTTGGAAACGTTCGCACGAGTTCCTTAGCAGATTGAGCCGGAGCGCTTTGACCTCTGCCATAGCACGACAGAGTACTAACGACGAGAGCGACTTCACCTTCTGTCGCGGCAGGCGAGAGACGAACGTAAGCCGGCCATGGCTCCGGCGGCAAGCTGAACCACAGGTCCTCCTTCGGCACGGCGATCTCAACGACCGCGTGGATTTCTGCGCCTCGACTGCTCATGTCGGTGTTGTATCATTTCCCGCATCGATGTTCATGACAGGAGAGAGCATGTTCAATCACATCATGATCGGTTCGAACGATATCGAGCGCTCGAAGCGTTTTTACGACGCGGTGCTGGCAACGCTCGGTGCCGGCGAGCCGGTGCGGAATGAGGCGGGGACCGGTCATGTGCGACTCTTCTATCGCCACAATGGCAGCACCTTTTGCATCACCGAGCCCATCAACGACGAAACGGCGACGTTTGCAAACGGCGGCACCATCGGGTTCAAGTGCAACTCGCCGGAGCAAGTACGCGAGTTTCATGACGTGGCGATCGCCCACGGGGGTGTGTCGATCGAAGATCCGCCAGGCCTGCGCAACGGCAGCTTGGGCCCGATGCACCTGGCTTATGTGCGAGATCCCGACGGCAACAAGCTGTGCGCGATCTATCGCGTCAAGCAGTAAGGTCGTCGGTGCTTTGCAAAGTGTGGTGATCTCCGCACGGATGAGCGGGTCGATGAAAAAGAATTGGCGGCGCTCCGCGAGTTCGTTCTACAGCGCGGGGCAGGAGGCCGGGCCGAACAGGGCAAGGATCTTCGGCCAGCCGCTCACATAAAGCGACAGGTCATAGGCAAACATGAGGGCGGCTGCGATCCACAGCGGCACTCGGTTGAACCGTCGCGCAAGCAGGGCGAGGACGGCGCCCGTGAATGCGATCAAGACGCTCGGGCGCAACAGGCCTCCGCCGCCGGACAGAAATAGCAAGACCAGCGGGATTTGCGAGGCGAACATGGCGGCGAAAACGATGCTCAACCATGGTTTCTGATCGCTGCGGAAGTTATCCAACCAAGAGGAAGGCGGCATACTTCGCAAGGCGCGGAAAGCGAACACGAATAGCAAGGGTCCGGTCGCGACCGTCACCAGCTCCCAGCGGGGCAGGTCGCAGCGGATCAAAAGCGTCGGCAGTGAGACCGCCAGGCCGACTAACAGAGCGTCGAGGATCGATAGTCGCTGCCGGGTGAGTTTGAGCGGAATGACGCAAATCAGGGCGGCCAGGAACTGCTGGCACGCCGTCTCTGCGAGGGCGATGACTTTCGCGCTGCCAACGGCGCGCGACAAAGTCACGAAGGTCTCGCTCGACAATATCGGCGCCCACACGACCAATGCGACCACGGACGAGAGCGCGAGTGTGGCGATCGCCAGTGTGTATAGCTTCCGTTCAATCTCAAGATACATTGGGGTGGAACGTTACGCCGGCTTGCGAGGAGTGCGGCTAGTCGAGGCGGACGTTGCCGTTCATCACAGCGATCCGCTTGACGATCGGGCGCGCGGCCAGCGACGGGTTGCGAGTTTTCAATAGCGCCAGATCCCGCGACTCCTGGTCTCGAAACTCAGTGATGTTCTCGAAGCTGCACGCGAAGGACATATAGAACTCACCGATGTACAGGACCTCGCCCGCCGCAATGGAGAATTCGGCCTTCGGCACCTTCTTCGGGCTCACATAGGGGTTGAGCACGGAAGGGTAGAGCTGATAGTTGCCAGGTTGCACCGTGAACGCGCTCAAGCTGCCCTGGTGATCCGGGAAATCGCTCTTCAGAACATACGCATCGACATTGATGCCGACGATGCCGTCCTTGCCATAACGCGCGCCGGCGGGCGCCAGGTTCAGCATCGTAGCGGTCGCGATACATCGATCGGCGGCGCCGGTGGATAGAACGACGATCGCCGATCCGCTGGCCAACGTGGCGGGATCCAGTTTTTCCGGCGCCAGTCGATTGTTCATCGTGCCGCAGCCGGCCACAGTGCAGGCGAGCACAACCACAGCAACCATTTTATTCATGAGGCCTTCCTTGCTGACTCTGAGGTGCATGAGCACGCGTCGGAGCGCAGATTAAGCAAGGCCACGGAAAAATCCAGAACCTGGTCCTCACTTCGGAGGGCGGCGAAGGGCGATTACTTCGGCGCCCGAATCCAATCCAACCGATCGTCCGGTTCTTTCTTCGGCGAAGCTTTCACCCAGTTCGTTTCGTTATTCACATCGCCCTTACCCGTGTACTTCGCATAAGCGGGATACGGGAACAGCGGGCGAGTGCGGATCACGCCTTGCGGGCCGCTTTGAGTGGCGACGACGCGCTCCGGCGCCTGACCTTTCTCCACCCACTTCACCAGCTCAGGCAACAACTCAAACGTATTGGGCGCGTTGCCGCCGCGACAATGAAACATTCCGGGGACCATGAACACGCGAAACCAGTCGCGCACTTTTTCGCCGCCGCCCTGACGTGACGTCACTTGAGCGTAGTAATCGAGCAGCGCCATCGGTGAAACGCCAGCATCGGCCCAGCCGTGATACACAATCAACTTGCCGCCGCGTTGTTCGAATTCACGCAGATCCGGCGCGGTGTGGGGCGCAACGGGATCGTACTTACCCGCCATCTCTTCCGTCTTCTCCGCATCGGTATCGAAGTTAAAGGTGCGATAGTTGTAATCCGCGGGCGGATTCGTCGGGAACGCGAGATAGCGCAAGTAACCTTCCGCGAGCGAGCGGCGGCCGGCGCCACTCCAAGAGAGCTCGCTGCCATAAGGCGTCGCGCCCGGCATCAGCTTCTCGCCCTTGCTGTTGACCGGTCCACTGTAGAGCGCCTTCGCCGCCGCAACTTGTTCGGCAGTCAAACAATCCGGTCCATCGCCGCTCTTGCACTGAATCTTCGCGGGATCGAAGCTGCACGCACGCGGGTCGGTGAGAATGCCGTCGGCGAGGCCGTCGAGCTTGTCACACGATTTCATGACGGCTTTGTTCAGCACATCGAGCTTCGCAGGCGTGAAGACTTCAGAGCCGTCGTCGCGCAGCAGCTTTTGTGCATCCCAGTTGTTGGCGATCGCGCCGAGGCGACCGGGGAAGGCCGGGTCGCCGGCGATGATGCCGTCGAAGTCGGCAGGATAGCGTTGCGCTTCGGTAAGTCCCTCTCGGCCGCCGGTCGAGCATCCGCGAAAATATGAGCGCGCCGGACGCTTGGCGTAGTAACGTTCCGCCAAGGCCTTACCGGCAATGGACATCAAATGCGTGGACCGGCCAGCGAAGTCTTCGCGGAGCGCAGGATCGCTCCCCCAGACTGGATCTTTCACGACCAGCCCGACGTGCCCCATGTTGTGAGCCGCGACGACAAAGTTGTCGGCCAGCGCGTCGGCGCAGTTGTTGATGTTGATGACGCCGCAGAAGCCGCCGCAGCCCACCTGAAAATAACGGCCGTTCCAGCTCTTGCTCGGCAACCGCACCTCGAACTGAATCTGCGGCTGAATGACACCGTTGACGGCGCAATACTCGGCCGTGCCGTCTTTGGCCGGCACCAGCTTTGCCGAAAGCACCGAGAGCGGGGCCTCGAAGGTGTTCTTAAAATCTTCCTCGACCAGCCGTTCGCAGGGAATCGCGCCGCCGATCTGAGCATCGAGCGTCGCGACCGCAGCCGACCCCTGCGACGCGTGCGCGCCACTGGTTGCCGCAAGGAGCGCTACATAGAACAGGAAGTGGGCAGTAAGGACTCTGATGGTGGACTGCACGGGCTTTCCTCTCGACTCGCAGGGTTGAGAATCTTTTGGTCACGGACGGACCGGGCGCAAGGACGGTGCATGAAATGTGCGTCGCCGCACCAACTTTGCGCGCATTCCGACTCGAGCCAGGCTTGAATTATCACCGCCAGGCTCTCTATGATCGTCATACATCATACAAAAATACCATCGTATTATCGGTTCGAATGGTGGTATGCAAGTTGCAGTGCTTGAGAGTTGTGGGTTGTGGGGATGCGCGACGCGGTCGCGTCGCATAACTTTGAGGAGCTTGCATGAGAGTCAGCACTAACCGGCTCGGTGGCCGGGTCGCCGTCCGGATCGGCCACGCCGTCGCGCTGGCGGCGACCGCCGTGGTCACTGTCGCGAACGCGCAGGAGTCGGTCGTCGAGGAGATCGTCGTGACCGCGACCAAGCGCGAAACGACGATGAAGGACACCCCCGCGGCCATTGCGGCTGTCAGCGGCGACGCCATTCGCGAGAACGCCGCGTTCTCGCTGGAAAGTTTCACGCGCATGGATCCGTCCATTCAGGTCAACAACCGCGGCGTGGGCGACAACCAGATCATCGTTCGCGGCATTTCCTCGTCGGGCAAGCCCACGGTCGGCTTGTACTTCGACGAAGCGGTCATCACCGGTCTCGGTCTCGATGGCGGCAGCGACAATCAACCGAACATCCAGCTGCACGACATGCAGCGCATCGAAATCCTCAAAGGTCCGCAGGGCACGCTGTTCGGTGCCGGCTCGATGAGCGGCACGGTGCGGTTCATCACCAACAAGCCGGATCTGGGCAAGCAGTCGTTCTCGTTCAGCGGCGCGGCTGCGAGCGTGAAGGACGGCAATCCCTTCTATCAGGGCGAAGCCGTCGCCAACCTGCCCATCATCGAAGATAAGCTCGGCGCACGCGCGGTCGTGTGGGGCGACACCGGCGGCGGTTACATCGATCAAACGCGCAACGGCGTGACGCATGATGATGTGAACGATCAAACGGTGTGGGGCACGCGCCTGTCACTGGCTTCGCAGATCACCGATCAGCTCAAGGTCACCGTGATGGGGCTGTATCAGGAAAGTCAGGCCGACGGCTCGCAGTACTTCGAGTTCAGCGAAGGTCCCTACAACAACATTTCGCCGACGCAGGAGCCGTTCGAGGACGAGATCAAGCTGTTCAGCGCGGTCGCCGATTACGACGCGGGCTTCGGTGTGTTCACCGGCACGGTGTCGTACATGGACCGCACGCTGGAGTTCTCGCGCGATAGCACGCCGACGGCGCAGCGCTTCAACCTCGGTGTCGATCTCGCGTATCACCAGGCTCAGGACATTTCCAACCTGTCCTCGGAATTCCGCTTCGCGTCGACGTTCGACGCGCCGGTGCAATTCGTGGCCGGCGTTTTCTACGCCGAGCAGGAATCCACTGCGAAGAACGCCGCGCTCGTGGCCGATCCCGCCACCGGCAAGGCACGTTGCGACTTCCATGCGGATTGCGTGTCGTCCGGCTTTGCGCGCGATGACATCAACTCGGCGACGGGCGACGTCAACATCGATCAGTTCGCGGCGTTCTCTGAAGTTTCGTGGGCCTTCACCGACAAGCTCACGGGCACGCTCGGCCTGCGTTACTACATGGCCGATATCACTCAACAGACCGTGACCACTCAGTCGTTGCGTCACCCGGTATTCACGCCGGTGCAGGCGGCGCCCGTGCTCTCGCTCGACGAGGACACCAGCGAAAACGAGACGAGCTACAACTTCGCGCTCTCGTACGCGCTGACCAACGACACCACGTTGTACAGCCGTATCGCATCGGGCTTCCGTCCCGGCGGCGCGAACGATGCGGACGCGGCGGCTCAGCAGGGCGTGATCGCGCCTGCCGAGTACACGTCCGACACGCTGTGGAGCTTCGAGGTCGGTGCGAAGTCGTACTTCGCCGATCGCATGTTCTACACCGAAGTGTCGTTGTATCGGATCAACTGGTCCGATCAGCAGATCTCCGTGACCGATCCGGGCGGCACGTTCGTGTACATCGCCAATGCGGGTAAGAGCTACGTCAACGGCTTTGAATTCCAGTTGAACGGTCAGCCGACCGATCAGCTGTCGTTCAACCTGGGCGCGACCTACACCGACTCGCGTCTGTCCGAAGATCTGCCGTCCACGGCGCAGGTCTCGGGCTTCGATGGCGATCGCGTGCCGTACACGCCGAAATGGTCGTTCGCCGGTCAGTTGACCTACGAAGTGCCGTTCTCGTCGACGTTGACGGGCTACGCGAGCACCAACTTCAACTATCGCGGCGTCTCGTACACCAACTTCAACAACCAGTCGGATGACTATCAGGAGCTGGATAGTTACTTCCTGCTCGGCCTGCGCGCGGGTGTGCGTGTGGACGGTTGGGACGCGGGTGTGTTCGTCGACAACGTGACGGACGAAACACCGGAGATCGGTTTGCGCGTGTCGGGCGACGGCTATCGCGTCTATACGACGCGGCCGCTGACCGCCGGTGTGCGTGTGTCCAAGCAGTTCTGATCGTTATGTGATCACGGCGGCCGCCTCCGAACCGGGGCGGCCGCTTTTTGTTTATCTTTCGAACGCGGCCCTCCATGGTTGAAGTGAAAACCTTTTACAAAGCTTCCTCCGAGCCGGTCTTCATGCGGGGCTGGGTCACCGTCGTGGTGTGCCTGCTCGGCATTTCCACGGGGCCGGCCGCCTTCGGTCTGGCCTCGTTGTTTCTTTTGGGCGGCCCGATCGGCGCGGAGTTCGGGTGGAGTCGCACGGCGATCAGTGCGGCCGTGTCGGTGATGATGTTATGCACGGCGGTGTCGCTGCCGTTCATGGGGCGGCTGGTCGATCGCTTCGGGGTGAAGAGGATCCTGGTGCCGTCGATCATCATCTTCGGCCTGTGTTTCCTGGCGGCGTCGATGATCAGCAGTTACTGGCAGTTCATCGCGCTGTACGTAGCGATGGGCACGATCGCCGTGGGCACGAACAGCGTGCCGTACATGCGTGTGCTCACATCGTGGTTTGATCGACGCCGGGGTCTCGCCATCGGCATCGCTGGCAGCGGCACCGGATTGGGCTTCGGCTATGTGCCACTCATCACGCAAGAGCTGGTATCGCACTATGGCTGGCGCGGCGGCTATTTCGGCCTCGGTCTGATCATGTTGTTGTTCACGCTGCCGATGATTGTGTTTCTTCTGCATGAGAAGCCTCAGTCGCTGGGCTTGCATCCCGACGGTGCGATTTCCGATGCGCCCCCCGAACATCCGGTCGCCACCGGCGATACGCTTGCCGAAGCCATGCGCCGACGTGACTTCTGGAGCTTGATCACAATTTTCTCCGGCCTGGCTTTCGTGCTGTACGGACTGATTCCGCACATGGTGCCGATGCTTCAGGATCGCGGCGTCCCGGCGGGGCTGGCTGCGGGGTTGGCCTCGGCGTTTGGCTGGTCCGCGTTCGGCGGCCGATTGCTCATCGGCTTTCTGGTCGATCGTTTCGACGCGCGACGTATCGCCTTCGTGTTCTTCTCGTTGTCGGCGGTGGGGTTGGGGCTGTTGTCAGCGCCGTTGCCGATCTGGGCGTTTACTGTCGCCGCGATCCTGCTCGGACTGAGCTTGGGCGCTGAAGTGGATATGCTCGCGTATCTCACCAGCCGCTACTTCGGTTTGAAGAACTTCGCGCAGATCTTCGGCGCGATGTTCTCGGCGGTGATGGTGGCGATGAGCTTGAGTCCGCTGGCGTTTGGCTACGTGTTCGACCACACGGGTTCGTACAAGTCGATTCTCGCGCTCGGTGTGCCGCTGTGTGTGCTGGCGATCGTGCTGGTGCTGATGTTGCGACCGTATGGTGAGCGCGCTCGCGGCGGCCCGGTCTCCATCACTTGATGAATAAAAAAAGGCCCGAGGTCTCGCGACCCCGGGCCTAGCCTCATAACCTTCGGCGGATCAGGCCGACTCTTTCGGCCCGCCCTTGTCCGCGATCTGCACGCGGAAACCCGAGCGCAGCTGCGGGAAGTAATCCCAAATCGCCAGGTGCTGCGTGCAGCGGTTGTCCCAGAACGCCACCGAGTGCGGCTCCCAACGGAAGCGCACCTGGAAGTACGCGTTCTCGCAGTGATGGAACAGGAACTGCAGGATCGCCGCGCTCTCCGCGTCCGGCACCTCATTGATGCGCGCAGTGAAGCCCTTGTTCACGAACAGCACTTTGCGGCCCGTCACCGGATGCGTGCGAATGACCGGATGAACCGCGACCGGGAATTTGCCATCGGGATTGAACCGACCAAATGCGAGTTTTCCGTCATGCGTTGCTGTGAGGCCCTCGAGATAGGCCTTCATGCGATCCGACAGCGCCTCGTACGCGGCATACATGCTCGCGAACACAGTGTCGCCGCCCATCGTCGGCAGCGTGTGCAAATAGAGAATGCTGCCCATCGGAGGAATCGTCGCGCACGACATGTCGGTGTGCCATTCCTCGCCGGCGACGTGCTTCGAATTCGCATCCGCCTGCAGCTTGCGCACTTCCGGATGATCCGGCAGGCCCTGCAGCGCATGGATCTGCAGCTCGCCGAAGTACTGACCGACGCGCTTCAACGACGGCGGATCGAGCGCCTGGTTGCGGAAGAAAATCACCTGATGATCGGCGATGGCCGCATTCAGATCGGCGATCTGCTGATCGCTCAGCGGCTTGCTCAGGTCGATGCCGGAGATGACGGCGCCGATGGTCGGCGTCAGCCGGTCGGCGGTAATGGTCTGGTAGCTCTGGCTGGGCGGAACGGCTGGCTTCGGATTGGCGGCCATAGGAATCTCGAAAGGGGACGGTTTATTTACGAAGCAACTTTGCGGTCAGCAGCGGCATCGCGAGCTCGCACGAGGTCGAGCGCAACGTCGGTGATCATGTCTTCCTGGCCGCCGACCATGCGACGCCGGCCGAGCTCGACCAGAATGGTGCGAGTGTCGAGTCCGTACATCGCCGCGGCTTTTTCGGCGTGACGCAGGAATGAGGAATAAACGCCGGCATAACCGAGCGTCAGGGTTTCGCGATCGACGCGCACCGGCCGGTCCTGCAACGGGCGAACCAGGTCTTCCGCAGCGTCCATCAGCTTGAACAGATCGCAGCCATGCTGCCATCCGTAAACGTCGGCGGCGGCGATGAAGACTTCCAGCGGCGCATTGCCCGCGCCCGCGCCCATGCCGGCGAGGCTGGCGTCGACGCGAATCGCGCCGTTCTTCACAGCGAGAATCGAATTGGCGACGCCCAGGCTCAAATTGTGATGCGCGTGAATACCGCGCTGAGTCTCAGGCTTCAGCACGCGATCGTAAGCTTGGAAGCGCGCGGCGGTGTCGTCCATCGTCATCGCGCCACCGGAGTCGGTCACATACACACAATGCGCGCCGTAGCTTTCCATCAACTTCGCTTGCGCGGCGAGCTGCTCGGGCGGACTCATGTGGCTCATCATCAAGAAGCCGGACACATCCATGCCGAGGTTGCGCGCATATTCGATGTGTTGCTGAGAAACATCCGCTTCGGTGCAGTGAGTGGCGATGCGCACCGAGCGCACGCCGAGATCGAACGCGTGACGCAAGTCATGAACGGTGCCGATGCCGGGCAACAGCAGCGTCGTGAGCTTCGTGTGCTTGATGACTTCGGCGACGGCTTCGATCCATTCCCAATCGGTGTGTTTGCCGAAGCCGTAGTTGAAAGAGGAGCCGGCGAGGCCATCGCCATGCGCGACTTCGATGGCATCGACGCGCGCTTCATCCAGCGCTCGCGCAATCTTTTTAACGTGATCGATGCCGTATTGATGACGGATGGCGTGCATGCCATCGCGCAATGTCACATCTTGAATGTAGAGCTTGCTGGTCGGGCTCATGCAGCGATCTCCTCACGGAGATTGAGGGCCACGCGCTCGGCGGTGCGGAGCGCGGCGGACGTCATGATATCGAGATTTCCCGCGTAGGCCGGCAGATAATGCGCGGCGCCTTCCACTTCCAGGAATACGCTGACCTTGAGTCCGACGAACGATTCGTCGACGCCCTCGAACGGCAGCTTGATGCCCGGGCCGACGCGCTCGAATTGCACGCGTTGTTTCAGGCGATATCCGGGAACGTAACTTTGCACTTCCGAGACCATGCTCTGCACGGACGCTTCGATCGCGCTTTCGTCGGCGAGCGCGGTGAGGCAATACACCGTATCGCGCATCACCAGCGGAGGCTCGGCGGGGTTCAGCACGATAATGGCCTTACCGTGCCGCGCCCCGCCTACCTGTTCGATAGCTCGTGCCGTGGTCTCAGTAAACTCGTCAATGTTTGCTCGCGTGCCGGGGCCGGCGGATTTGCTGGCGATGGACGCGACAATCTCCGCGTATAACACCGGTGCGACTTTGCCGACCGCGGCGACGATGGGAATGGTCGCCTGACCGCCGCAAGTCACCATGTTCAGATTCGCCGCGCCGAGATGCTGATCGCCGTTGACCGGCGGAATAACGAACGGACCGACCGCGGCCGGGGTCAGATCGATCAGCGTCTTGCCGTGCGCGCGTAACACCTCGTCGTGATGTTTGTGTGCGCCGGCGGAGGTGGCGTCGAATACCAGGCGCACATCTTTGAATTCCGGCATGGTCAGGAATCCGTCGATGCCCTGCGAGGTGGTCGCGACGCCGAGCCGCTTGGCCCGCGCCAGACCCTCGGACTGAGGATCGACGCCAACCATCGCGGCCATCCGCAAGGTGCGGCTGGTGCGCAGGATCTTGATCATCAGGTCCGTGCCGATGTTGCCGGAGCCGATGATCGCTACGGGGACGCGGGCTGTCGTGTCCATGGCCTGTAGTGACGGGTGATGGGTGCCATTAAGGTAGTATGATCATACAATATTATCAAATACCGCCTGATGGACGGCGGTCATGAGGCTCGCGATGCGACGTAATGTGCGGCTCGGCATGATCGGGTTCGGCGCCATGGGGCGCGAGGTCCTGACTGGCCTCGAGAAACTGGGCGAGACCGACAATCTGCAGGCGGTGCTGGTCCGGCCCGGTCGCGAGGCTCCGAAGGCGGTTCATGATGTCGAAGCGTTGATCGCCGCGCGACCTCAGGTCGTCATGGAATGCGCCGGCCATTCGGCGGTGAAGGAATTCGCGGCGCCGCTGCTGCGCGCAGGGGTCGATGTGATTATTT
This sequence comes from Steroidobacter flavus, assembly GCF_042651805.1. Classification (NCBI taxonomy): domain Bacteria; kingdom Pseudomonadati; phylum Pseudomonadota; class Gammaproteobacteria; order Steroidobacterales; family Steroidobacteraceae; genus Steroidobacter; species Steroidobacter flavus. Next base: position 2,325,063 of record NZ_JBHSDU010000003.1, read on the forward strand.
CGTCGGTCGGCGCGCTCGCGGATGACCAGGTCAGAAACGAATTGCTCACCGCGGAACGCGGTGGCGGGCGGGCGCTGCTGCCGGCAGGCGCGATCGCCGGTCTCGATGGGTTATTGGCCGCGAGGCTCGCCGGTTTGGATGAAGTGACCTACACATCCTTCAAGCCGCCGCATGCGTGGCGCGGGACGTCGGCTGAGCAGGTACTTGACTTAAACCATTCCGAAGCGGAGCGCGAATTCTTCGCGGGCTCGGCGCGCGAGGCGGCTCTGGCGTATCCGAAGAACGTCAATGTCGGTGTAGCTATCGCCTTGGTGGGCTTGGGAATGGATGCGACGCGTGTGCGGCTGGTGTCGTCGCGCAACGTGACCGACCCGCTCGGCCGCATCGAGGCGAGCGGCGCGTTCGGTTACTTCCGTTTCGATATTTTCGCGCGTGCAGCGATGGATAATCCGAAAACTTCGGCGCTGACCGCGTACAGTATCGTGCAATGTGCGCGCCTCGGCGGCGCCTTGCCGATTGCCGGTTTGTGCTCGCCAACGACGCCAGCATCCCTTTGATTTTGCCGCCGCTTCTGCGCGCGTCAGTAAGCTCGAGGAAGGACCTTGGAATACCAGGATCTAAGAATTGTTGAAAATCCGACGCTGGTGCGGGAGCACGCGCTGGACAAGCTGCGTAATGCGATCAGCCGAGGCTTGTATCCGCCGGGCATGAGGTTGGTGGAGCGCGAGCTGTGCGAGGCGCTGGGTGTCAGCCGCACGTCGGTGCGCGAGGCTTTGCGTCAGCTGCAGGCGGAGAACCTGATCGAAGTCGGCAAGCGTCGGAATATCACTGTCGCGATCGTTTCGGCGAAGGACGCGGAAGACATTTATCTCATGCGAGAGATGCTGGAGACGCTGGCAGTGAAGCGTTTCGTGGCGCTGGCCGATGATAATGCGGTGAAGAAGCTGGCGCGCATCCACAAGGATTTGCGCAAGGTGCTGAACAAGGGCGATGTGCGCGAGCTGGCCATCATGGCGGGCGAGTTCTACGAGACCATTCTCAACGGCTCGGGAAGCAAGGTGATTGCCGACATGGCGCGTCAGTTGCTGACGCGAGTGAACTATCTGCGCATGCGCTCGATGGCCGAGCCACACCGTCTCGAAGACGGCATGCACGAGTGGGACACCTTGATGGAAGCCATCAACGCTCGCGATCCGGAAGCCGCGGCGAAAGCCATGGGGTCGCATTTGGCGAATGCTCGCAAGGCGATTGTTGCGAAGCTCAAGCACGAAGAAGAGCAGGCCGCTGCCGCTGTGCCCGAGCGGGCCACCGCCGCTCGTCGCTCCGGCTGACGCCGGGCCGAGGGGCGGTAGCCCCGATAACCCTGGATGGGCGGGTGGACTCCTAATTGTGTGATTCTATGTTTGTCATACAAAGTCTGCCCCGCTACACTCTCCGCCATAGCCAGCGGAAGTTCGATCTATGGGCACAGCGCGGGATAGAGAGCGGGTCATCATTGCCGGTGCAGGGCCGATCGGCGCTGTCCTGGCTTACGCGCTGAGGCAGCGAGACATCCCTGTTCTCTTAATCGAGGCCCTGCCCGCGCCGGAAATCGATTGCCGCGCAGCCTCGTGCCATCCGCCGACCGTCGCGATGCTGGAGGAGCTCGGGCTGCTGGAAGACGGTCTCGAGCAAGGCCTCGTCTCCCCCGTATTCAACTATCTAGATCGCGTGACCGGCCAACTCGTCGGTCGCTTCGACATCGAAGCGATGCGCGATCGTCCCAAGCATCCCTACGTTCTGCAGTGGGAGCAGTACAAAATCGTCGGCACCGTACTCAAGCGTCTAGCAGACGACGCCGGCGCCGAGATCCGCATGTCGACCCGCGTCGTCGCAATCGCGCAGGACGCAGATAAAGTCGAAGTCACTGTGACATTGCCCGACGGCAGTAACGAAATCCTCAGCGGCCGCTATCTCGTCGGTTGCGACGGCGGAAGAAGCACCATCCGCAAGCTGGCCGACATCGAATTCGATGGCTTCACCTGGCCGGAACGTTTCCTAAAAATCGACACCCGCTTCGATTTCTTCGGGTTGCGCCCCGAGCTGAGCAACCGCAATTATTTCTCCGATCCCGACGAGTGGTTGAACCTTTTCAAGGCGCGCGGCGCCAGCGGCGAAGGGATGTGGCGCGCTGTGAGCCCCACGCTCCCGGAGCAAACCGATGACGAGCTGTTATCACCGGACGCCGTCGAAGCGCGTCTGCAGAAGTTTTGTCCCAAACCCGGCCGCTATGAAATCGCGACGATCGCGCTATACAAAGTGCACCAGCGTGTGGCTGCGACGTTCAATCGTGGTCGCGTGCTACTCGCGGGCGACTCGGCGCATGTGAATAATCCGGTCGGCGGTATGGGCATGAACGGCGGTATTCACGACGCTATCAATCTCGCCGATAAACTGAAGGCGATCTGGTTCGAAGGCGCCGACCCGCAGCCGCTGCTGGATCGTTACACTCGGCAGCGTCGTAAGGCGCAGGTCGATTACGTGCAGGCGCAGAGCATTCAGAACAAGCAGACGCTCGGCGAAAAAGATCCGGTCGAGCGGGCGAAGAAGCTGGATGGCATTCGACGTCAGTCGGCCGATCCCGAGTTGCACGATGCATTCATTCGTCGCGCCTGTCTGATCGATAGCCTGCGCGATGCGAACGCCACTCTGTAGAGGTTTCCGCCATGTCCGTTGCACGTCATTCGCGTCCGCCCGAACTGGTCGGGGCCTCGCTCGAGCAAATCATGGATCGTTACGTCGCGCGCTTCGCCGATCGCGTGCCGGACTGGAATGCGTTCTCGGATGCAAACATCGACGGCTACCGACGCGCGCAGCATCGCTTCGTCGGCGCGGGCGCGTCGGGTAAGCACGATGACAGCACCATCGTGCCGGCCGGTAACTTCACGCTGTCGATCATGCTGGTGCCGCCGGGGCAGGGCAACGCGCCGCATACGCATGAAGTCGAAGAGATCTTTTTCGTGCTTCAAGGGCGCTGTGTCGTGTTCATCGAAGAGGAAGACGGCCGGCGCTTGAGCAAGGAGCTGGGCCAGTGGGAAATGATTTCCTGTCCGCCGGGCGTCATTCATGGCTATGTGAATGAAACCAACGAGCCGGTGTATCTGCAGGTCATGCTCGGTCGCGGCCGGCCCGAGACCGCGGGCTTCGCCGATCAGAAACTGTTCGAGAACAAGAACGCGCATCTGACGCGCTAACCGATGTTCACGACTCGCCCGGAGATTCGCGGCACCTACGGCGTCGTTGCGTCGACGCATTGGATCGCGTCGGGCGTCGGCATGGCGATGCTCGAGCGCGGCGGTAACGCCTTCGATGCGGCCGTCGCCATCGGCTTCGTGTTGCAAATCGTCGAGCCTCACTTGTGCGGGCCCGCCGGTGAAGTGCCGATCATTTTCCGCTCGGCGCGCGACACCAAGCCTATCGTGCTGTGTGGTCAGGGCGTGGCGCCCGCCGCTGCGACCATTGAGCATATGCGCTCGATGAATCTCGACATGGTACCGGGCTCGGGATTGATTGCCGCGGTCGTGCCGGGTTCGTTCGATGCGTGGATGACGCTGCTTCGAGATCACGGCAGCATGCGGCTCGCCGAGGTCATGGAGCCGGCGATTCATTACGCCGAAGCGGGGCATCCATTGTTGCCCGGCGTGTCGCGGGCGATTGCGGATGTCGCCGATGCATTCCGAAAGGAATGGCCAACGTCCGCGCCAGTCTGGTTGCCGAACAACGAAGTGCCAACGGCACATCAGCTCTTTCGCAATCCGACGCTCGCCGCGACCTGGCGAAAGATTCTCAGTGCAGCGGGTGATGGCACGCGCGAGCAACAGATCGAGCGCGCCCGGGCGGCGTGGTCGAGTGGGTTTGTCGCGGAGGCTATCGATCGTTTCTGTCGCACGCAGGAACTGATGGATGCGAGCGGTGAGCGCCACAAAGGCTTGCTCACGGGCGACGACATGGCGAAGTGGCAAGCCACTTACGAATCGCCGCAAGCGCTCCGTTATCGCGACTGGACCTTTCACAAGACCGGGCCTTGGGGGCAGGGGCCGGTGTTGTTGCAAGCATTGTCGCTGCTCGCCGGATATGACTTGTCGAAGCTGCCGGCATCGGAGCCGGAGTTCGTGCACGTCGTGCTCGAGTCGCTCAAGCTCGCGTTCGCGGATCGCGAGGCGTACTACGGCGATCCGAATTTCACTCAGGTTCCGCTCGACGCTTTGTTGAGCGAGAGCTACGCGGCCGAGCGTCGCAAGCTGATCGGCGACAGCGCCTCGCAGGAGTTGCGCCCTGGCGTGCTGCCTGGCTTCGAGGCGCAGGTCGCCAAGAGTCTGAGCCTGGTTCGTATCGCCAAGAACGAAAGCGCGGGTCTCGGCGTGGGCGAGCCGACGATGATGCATTTGAAGCCGACGCTGAAGCCCGGCGACACGGTGCACTTCGATGTGATCGATCGCTTCGGCAACATGGTCTCCGCCACGCCGTCGGGCGGCTGGCCGCAATCGTCGCCGACCCTTCCGGAGCTGGGATTTGCGTTGAATACACGCGCGCAGATGTTCTGGTTGGAGCCTGGCTTGCCCGGCAGCCTCGAACCCGGCAAACGGCCGCGCACGACGCTCACACCGACGCTGGCGACGCGCGATGATGGGTTGTCGTTGATCTGCGGCACGCCCGGGGGCGATCAGCAGGATCAGTGGCAGTTGATCCTGTTACTGCGTTACATCCATCACGGGCTCGATCTGCAGCAGGCTATAGATGCGCCGCTATTCCACAGCGTGCACTTCCCGGCGTCGTTCTATCCGCGCGAGGCGCTGTTAGGAACGGCGGTGATCGAAGAGAGCTACGGCGAGAAAGTGATCGCCGAGCTGAAGCGCCGAGGTCACAAAGTGAAAGTCGCGCCGGAGTGGTCGGCGGGTCGACTCACCGCGGCTTCGCGCGGAACGGATGGAATATTAAGAGCTGCGGCCACGCCACGTTTGATGCAAGCGTACGCAGTCGGAAGATAGGCGAAGCTTCTCGCCGCCGCCGAAGGCGGCGTGCGAACTCTGTTAGCTCTTCAGCAGCAAATAAACTGTGCCGTCGACGATATCGATCGGCCAGGTACGCAGCGCCTGCTTGCACGGCAAGCTCTTCGCCTTGCCGGAGCAAACATCGAAGCTGCCGCCGTGCATCGGGCAGAACACGATGCTTCCTTGCAGCCGTCCTTCGGACAACGACGCAATGGCGTGCGTGCACTCGTCGTCGACCGCATAGAGCTTGCCGTCGACATTGCACACCAGGATGGGATCAATGCCTTCCGGCTGAACACGCAACATGCCGCCGGGCGCAACGTCGCCCGCCTCACACAACTGCAGGCGTCGATCAGCAGGAATCATCGCGGCTTCAGCGCTCACTAACACGGACCTGAAAGGGAACTTGGTTGTAGTATTGTCATACAAAGTTCCGGTAGTCAACTGTAATCTGCGCAGTCCGTGAACGCGCTCCACGGCGCGTTCGGGTGGCCATTCGCGGGCCCGGTCGGCGTTCGTAGAGGGCACGTTCAGTCCCCGTTGCTTGCGCAACAGCCGAGCGCGACGCACTGCACTCTCGTACTTGCATTGACGCTTGTGAAGTGAGTTTGTATAACTTGGGTGCACCGAATAAGAAACAATAGATGGCGCGTCGCGGGCATCGATTTTCGAGAACAACGATTGAGTTCCAAAGAACGACACGGCAGTCGCACGCGCGATACGCATGCAAAGAATCGTTCGGCCGAGCTGATGCGTGTGGCCACCGCGAGTTTGCGAAGCAACTGGCTGCCTGATGTGTTCGCCTCAGTGTTCGATGTGATCGCTCTCAACGGTCGCGGCATGCGATTCCATGAAGTTCCTCGGGAGCACAGCCAGGCGCTAGCAGAATTCCTGCAGCTTCATGTAGGGGAGCTGCGGCGATGCCAGAATCGGCGCTTGGGGTCGATGTCCGCCTCGTTCAAAACGTTCTTGAGGAGAGCGCTGGCTCGTTACGCCGACGAGCTCAGTGACGACTCAGGTCGAGAGGTCATGTTCGCGCTAAACGCCATCGATAGGGTGTTCTGGGGAGTCTCGCCCGGTGCGCGCGGCGCGGACCTGTGGCCGTATCTGGGGATGTATCGAGCCTTGTTACGAGAGCAGCGGCCGCTGTTACGAGGCGTGTCTGGGCATTTGCTGCCGAGAGTGGGGCGCGCCGCTCAGCCCGCGCGGAGCGAACGTGACTTCTTCTCCAGCCTATGTCGGATGCAAGCGCACGATGGCTGCGGCATCGAATATCTACTGTGCGATCGCTTGGGGCCGACAGGTGCCGCGCCCCTCGCTCCCGGTCGCAGATCGATGCGGGTTGGAGTGGTGGCGGCCGTGCAGCACCCTTCTGAATTGAGCTGGACGGTCGATAAAAGGAGGCAGGTTTATTCTGTTGCTCTGAAGCCTGAGGCGGAAGCGGCCGTCATTCGACGAACGCTGGCCGGCTTGCAATGGCTGGCGGCGGAGGGTGCCGAGATCGTGCTGCTCCCCGAGTTGGTTGCTTCCACGGCGCTCGATGAGCGAGTTCGCGAATGGCTGCTGGCCTGCAAGTCGAGCAAGCCGCGGCTGGTGATTACTGGCACCTATTTGAAATCCGTTCCGGGCAGGCGTCAGGCACGCAATCGTGCCCACGCTGTCGACGGCGACGGACTGGAGTTGTGGTATCAGGACAAGATGCATCAGTACAACTTCACCGCGGACCATCAGCGCGACGGCGGCTGCATACTCGCCGACGAGGCCCTGGTCGAAGATATCGACGTCTCGGATCGTTCTCTGGTCATCGTGGATTCGCCGCTCGGTGAGCGCATCGCGATCCAGATATGTGAAGACTTCGCGCGTACCGTGCCTCAGAAGCAATTGCTGGTCGAAGCCGGCGTCAACGTCTTGCTCGTGCCCGTCATGGCCGCGGCCAAGAAACATCCGCCAGCTATCAAGACGGAATGGCTCAAGCGCTGTGCACTGGACTTTGCGGACGAGGTCAGGGCACTGAGTCTGGTGAGCAATTCCGGCGCGCTGCTCTGTCCCGAGGGGCGCCCGCGCGAGGTGAGCGACTATGTATGCGCCGTGGATTCTTACAAAACTAAAACTTACAACTCAGCGAAGCCCTTCCCTGGATTAACCGAAATCGATGCAATTTTGCTGCAGGTGGAACTGTGATGCCTGTCGGATTTCCTGCCATCAAGTTGATCTGATAGGTATCGATATATATATTCAAGGAACCGTGCAGGAGGACCGCTTATGTCACAGGCCAAGGAACTGCAGGCTCCGATCGAACAATTGCTCCATGCCCTATACCGACGTGAGGCTGCGACGATCAGTAAACTGGCGGCGGCCTTTTCCAAGGAGGCGCGGCGCCATCGTGTCATTCAGGCCAAGGGCGCCGCCGCCGTAGCGGCAACCGAGTACCTGCTCGGTGCGTGGGAGGTGCTGGAGGCATTGGCGATTCGAGCCAATGCCAGGCAGGCGCAAAATGCTCAAGTCAGTGTCGCGAAGCTGCGCTACGGGTTGGATGTGTTGGCGCTCCTCGCTCATCGCCGCGGGCATGCTGTTAGCCCCGGGGCGCTGACGGAAGGGCTGCGGAAGCAGCATGAGGAGGGCGTACACGGGAACAACGTGTCGCGCCTCATTGCCCGGTTGAAAGCGGCGGATCTGGTGGCCGCGCACGAGGGCGGCACTGGCGATGCTCGCACCAAGCCCATCCAGATTACTGAGAGCGGCTGGGATGTTCTGGAAGGGCTCAGGCCCGGGTGGAGAGCCTACGTCCGGTCGCGCATAGGTGAGCCCGTGCAGCCAACGGAGCATATTGGCGCTCCGCGAGACAAGTCGTTGCCCGTGGCACGCGTCGTCCCTCTCGCAGCGTCCTCCAAGAAGCTGGGCGGGACGAAGAGCGCGAGGAAGCACAAGCAAACCCCGCGGACGGCTCGCAGCGTCGGAAAAGCCATGAAGCTTTCCGCCGCCCGGAGCGACTAAGCTCAGCCGCCCGGCTGAAAGCGCTCGGCGCGGATGGCTTTATCGGTCACGCCGTGCGAGGTCAGCGCTTTGCGCGCGGCATCGACCATCGGCGGCGGGCCGCACAGATAGCAAACGGTCGTCGCGTCGAAGTCTTCCTTTTGGAGCAGCGACACCGCCGTGCCGGTGCGCAAGTCTCCATCCGCACCTTCCATGACGGCGATGCGCACTTCGAGCTCCGGCATCTCGGCGACGAGTGCGGCGAGCTCCAATTCATAGAACAGTTCCTGCCGTCGCGTGCAGCCGAAACACAGCAGCGCGGGTTGTCCGCGGCCGCGCAGCGAGCGAATCATCGACAACACCGGCGCGAGCCCGGTGCCGCCAGCAACAAACACGTGTCGACGCGCGCGATCGTCGAGTCCGAAGGAGCCCAGCGGCGCTTGCAGTTTCACGCGATCGCCGACCTTCGCGATCTCCTGCAACCAGCGTGACATTTTTCCGTCAGGCACCAGACGGATCATCAGCTCGATCAAAGGCAGCTCGGCGGTCGTGCTGGCGATGGAATAGGCGCGGGCCTCGCCGACGCCTGGCGCGGCGAGGCGAATGTACTGGCCGCTCTGGAAAACGAAATCCTCGGCGCGATCGAGCTTCAGCGTCAGCAGCGCAACCGACGGCGCACCACGCCGCAGGTCCACGATCTGCGCTGAATGCTTCGAGGGTGCGGAGGCGGCTGAGCCCAGCGAGTAGGGCAGCTCGAACGACGCGTCCGAATTCAGGCGGGTGAGACAGGCGGGTCGCAGTCCGGCCACCAGCTCATCCGCGTTGACTGGGACTTTGCCAGTCAAATCAACGACGGTCTGGCCGTCCAGACATTGCACTACGCAGCTGCCGCAGCTGCCGGTGCAACAGTCATAACGGACCGGCAGATCCACAGCCAGCGCGCCTTCCAGCACGGTTTGACCGGCTTCCACCTCGACGGTGCGTTCCGCGCCGTCCTGAAAAATCAATCGCGCCCGATGCATTAAGGTAACCGCTTGCCGACCATGTTGCATGATTATCATACAATCATATAACGTTGCCTCAGCAAGAGGGCGAACCATGGATCACAGAGTCGGCGAGACCGCGCAAGCCTTGTTGGATGCCTATAGCGGCGCGCCGCTGCCTCCGATCCGTAGTCGATTCGATGCGGGCGACACCCGCGCGGCCTATGCCGTTCAGCTGGCGCAGATCGAGCATTGGATCGGTCAGGGCCGCCGGCCGGTGGGCCGCAAGATCGGGCTCACCTCGCCGGCGGTACAGAAGCAGCTGGGCGTGGCGGAGCCTGATTTCGGTCAGTTGTTCGCGGACATGGTGTATGGCACCGGCGAGACGATTCCGGTCTCCCGTCTGCAGCAGCCCCGCGTGGAGGCCGAGATTGCGCTGATCCTGTCGCGCGACTTGGATATGGAGCACGCGACGGTGGCCGACGTGATTGCATCGGTCGGATGTGTCTTGCCGGCGCTGGAAGTCGTCGGCAGTCGTATCGCCGGTTGGCAGATCGACATCGTCGACACCATTGCCGACAACGCATCGTCGGGCGTGCTGGTGCTCGGCGGTCCGGCGCAGCGGATCGAAGGACTCGACCTGGTGAATTGCGCGATGACGATGACACTGAACGGCAAGCCAGTGTCGAGCGGCTACGGTCGCGATTGTCTCGGCGGCCCGCTCAACGCGGCCGTGTGGCTTGCCCGCCGCTCGCGCGAGCTCGGCCGCCCGCTGAAACAAGGCGAGCTGGTGATGACGGGCGCGCTCGGGCCGATGGCGTCCGTGCAAGCGGGCGACGTAGTGCACGCGACCATCGCCGGTATCGGCCAGGTCGGCGTGCAGTTCGCATAACTGAATATTTGTTTCGAGAACGAGAGTAGATCATGAGTGATGACGCGCAAACCCCGGAAGGCGTCCGCCCCGAAGTTGCCGCAGCCGTCGGCGACTGGCGCGGCTATGTGGAAGCGAAGATGGGCTTTCGCAATCACTGGTATCCGGTGCGCTTTTCCAACGAGCTGGCCGAAGGTCAGCTGCTGACTCTGCAAGTGCTCGGCGAGAAGCTGCTGATCAAGCGCATCGACGGCAAGGTCTACGCGATCCGCGATCGTTGTTTGCATCGTGGCGTGCCGCTGTCGCGCAAGCCCGATTGCTATACAAAGGACACGATCACTTGCTGGTATCACGGCTACACGTATCGTTTCCAAACCGGCGAGCTGGTGAACATTCTCGCCGTGCCCGACAGTCGCTTGATCGGCCGTCGCAAGATCCAGAGCTTCCCGTGTCAGGAAGCGAAGGGCTTGATCTTCGTATTCATCGGCGACCTGGATCCGGTGCCGCCGCTGAGCCAGGACGTGCCGCCGGGCTTCCTCGATGACGACGTGATGATTCTCGGCAAGCATCGGGTGGTGAATTCGAACTGGCGCCTCGGGGCCGAGAACGGTTTCGATGCGCTCCATATCTTCATTCACAAAGACACGACGCTGCGTCACTTCCGCACCTTCAACTTCCCGATCGGCCACACGCCGCTGCCGGGCGCGGTGAAAGTGGTGGAAGACGCGGACGGCCCGAAGGGCGTGATCGATGACTTCGCTCAGCACAAGCCGATTTGGGACGGCGTGATCGACGGTCGCGTCGTGGTCCGCGGTCCGCGCTCGCAACAGGTGCAGGGAACATCAGCTTCAGTCGGCACGTCGATCTGGCTGCCGGGTGTGTTGAAAGTCGAACAGTTCCCGCTGCCGGGGCTGACGCAGTTCGAGTGGTACGTGCCCATCGATGGCAAGACGCATCTGTATGTGCAGACCATCGGCCAGCAAGTGCAGACCGACGAGGACCGGAACAATTTCGCGAACGAATTCGAATCCGTCTACAAGCCGCACGGCCTCGATGGCTTCAATGCCGACGACATCTGGGCGCGCGAAGTCACCGAGCCGTTCTATGCTGACGACTACGGCTGGGTGGATGAGATGTTGTGTGAGCCGGATACGACGATCCTCGAATGGCGCCGCCTCGCGAGCCGCGCGAACCGTGGCATCCAGACTCCTCAAGACCTGCGCTGAGCCTTGCACATGACTGAATTCGCCTCGAACTTCGTCGACACCAACGGCATCCGCACGCACTACCTCGAAGCGGGCAGCGGCCCGACGCTAGTACTCATGCATGGCGGCGGCGCGGGCGCCGATGCATATGGCAACTGGCGCGAGTGCATTCCGATCTTCGCAAAGAAATATCGCGTGATCGCTCCGGACATGGTCGGCTTCGGCCGCAGCGACAAGCCGTCGCCGGAGGGTTTCGTCTACGATCAGCCAAACCGTAATCGTCAGCTGGTGACGCTGCTCGATGCGCTCAACATCGAGAAGGCCTTCCTCGTTGGCAATTCCATGGGCGGCGCGACTTGTATCGGTGCGACCTTGCAGCGTCCGGAACGGGTCGAGCGACTGGTGCTGATGGGCAGCGCGGGTCTGCCGATTCCGGAAAAACCGTCGCCGCAGTTGCTGCACAACTTGAATTACGATTTCACCGTGGACGGCATGCGTCGCGTGATCGCCGGTCTCACCTCGCCGAAATATTCGCCGCCGGAAGAGCTGGTTCAGTATCGCTTCAACCTGACCAATGAGCCGGGTGCGAAAGCTGCGCTGGCGGCGGTGAATGCCGAGACGCGCAAGGGCACGCTGAACTATCCGGAAGACGAGCTGCGCAAGATCAAACAACCGACGCTGATCGTGAACGGCAAGGAAGACGGCGTGTCGACGCTGGCGCGTGCGTATCGCTTCCTCGAGCTGTTCGAAAACAGCTGGGGTTACATCGTGCCCCACTGCGGTCACTGGGCGATGATCGAGCACACCGCTGATTTCTGCGCGGCCGTCGATCGGTTCCTGTCGCAGCCGGTGAATTGACGTGTCGACTCCGCCGCGTGGTGTGCACGAGCTGATCGAGCACTTGATCGAGACGCCCACGGATCGCGGCCTGATTCGAACCAGTCCCGACGTGTTGTTCGATCGCTTCGAGGTGCCCGCGGAAGTGCGTGAGACGTTGCGCACCGGCGGGCGCGACGACTTGCATCGCCTCGGTATTCATCCCAATCTGGTGATCAAATGGCTGATCTGGTCGGGCCGGCCGACCATGCCGTTCTTCCCCATCGATTATTACTTCGCGAGGCGCTGACCGTGGGCAAGATCGTGGGCGCGTTCGCCATGTCGCATGTGCTGGGCGCACCCGGCGGCCTCGAAGAGCAGGCCGAGCGGGTGTTCGTGGGTATGAAAGAGCTCGGCCGCCAGCTGCGCGAGACTCATCCGACGTTGCTGATCGTGATCACCAGCGATCATTTGAATAATTTCCGGCTCGATCAACCCATGCCGTTCGCGATCGGCACCGCCGACGTCTATACGCCGTACGGCGACATGGGGCTGCCGACCGATCAGATCCGCGGTGACGCGTCGTTCTCGACCGGCTTTGCGATGTTTGTTAACGATCGCGGCTTCAAACTCGCCAAGCCGCCGCGCTTGCGTCCGGATCATGGCGTGATGATTCCGCTCGGCATCGTCGATCCGAAGCGTGAGCTGCCGGTCGTGCCGTTGTATGTGAACACCGTTTATACGCCGGGGCCGACGCCGCAAGAGAGCTGGCGATTGGGCGAGCTGTTGCGTGCGTATGTCGCTGAGTACTGCAAGGCTGAGGAGCGCGTCGCGTTGCTGGCCGGCGGTGGCTTGTCGCACTGGCTCGGCGTGCCCGAGGAAGGGCGGGTCAACGAGACTTGGGATCGCTGGTTCATGAAGATGCTGGCGACCGGGCAGGGTTTGAGTCTCGCCAAGCTCAGCAACGAGCAAATCTTGATTGACGCCGGCAACGGTGGCCTGGAAGTGAACTCCTGGATTACGCTGGCGGGCGCTGTTCCGAGTGCGACTGGCGAAGTTCTGTTTTACGAGGCGATTCCCGCCTGGGCGAGCGGCATGGCCGGCATGGCATTTCAGCTCGGCGCATAACGCCGCCACCGTTTCATTTTTTTCACTGACCGAGTTGCTCGATCCCGTCGTGCCGGCAGCTGAGGGTGGCCATGCTCGCCGTCGTATTTGTTGCGGCCGTGAGGGCATGAGGACGGTGGGGTTATGGAGAAGAAGGACTGGTTATGAATAGAGGCAGCTGCTAAGTGATAACGTCTTGGGATCTATTGATCGCGGCACTGGCGGCGGTCGGGGCCGGTTTGATCAACGCATTGGCGGGCGGCGGCACACTGATCAGCTTTCCGGTGCTGGTCGCGGTCGGCGTGCCTCCGGTGGCTGCGAATATCACGAACGCGGTCGCACTGTGTCCCGGCTACTTCGGCGCGACCATCGCGCAATTGCCGAATCTCAAGGGCCAGCGCGATAAGTTGCTGTTGCTGGTGCCAGTGGCCGTGTTGGGCGGCCTCGCAGGCGGCATGATTCTGCTGAGAACGGGTGAGCGCACGTTCACCGCGCTCGTGCCCTGGATGATTCTCGCCGCGTCGGTACTTCTCGCTGTCCAAGAGCCGGTGAAGAAGTTCGTCAGCAAGCGACTCTCGAATCCCTCTCATAAGCATCACACGGCGCTGTTCTCGGCGTTGCCGATCGCGGCTGCCGCTATCTACGGCGGATTTTTCAGCGCGGGCATGAGCGTGCTGTTGCTCGCCGTGCTCGGCCTGACGCTCGACGATTCGCTGACTCGACTGAACGCCCTCAAGCAGGTGCTGGCGTTCAGCGTGAACATCGCCGCGGCGGTGTTCTTCCTGTTCTCGGATCAGGTCGTCTGGACTGCCGCTGCCGTCATGGCGATTGGCGCGCTGATCGGTGGCGCACTCGGCGGCAAGCTCGCCGGGAAACTGCCCCCCGCCGTCCTGCGCTGGGTCGTGGTGGTCGCGGGAATCGCGATTGCCATCGCCTACTGGGTGAAATCCCGCTAACCGACCCAACCTCGGAACCACCGCACCCGTCGAGGGGCGGGTGTCATTGGACTGCCGGGCTCTCTACAATCGGCAGTTCTGCGTCCTTTGCATTCCGGATCCGGGGTCCATCATGACTGTACCGAGCACCGATCTGCCGGCATTTTCTGCAATCAAGCCTGCTGAAGTGGAAGGCAGGCTGCGCGCCTTGCTGGATGGCAACCGCGCTGAACTGGAGCGATTGCTGACGAACAATGCGGCGAGCTGGGACTCGGTGATCGTGCCGCTCGAGGAGATGCAGCACCGCCTGTCCCGGACCTGGTCGCCGGTCGGGCACATGAATGGCGTGGTGAATACTGACGAGCTGCGCGCTGCCTACAACGCGTGTCTGCCGCTGCTCACCGCCTGGAACACGGATCTCGCGCAGAACGAGCGCCTTTATCAGGCGTATGAGACCGTGCTGAAGAACGAAGGCGCACGCCTGTCGCCGGGTCAGCGCAAGTTGGTCGAGAACGCGCTTCGCGATTTCCGTCTGGCTGGCGTCGCGCTGCCCGCGGATAAGAAGCAGCGTTACAAGGAGCTGGTCGAGCGGCTGGCGACGTTGCAGTCGAAGTTCGACGAGAACGTGCTCGATGCGACCAACGCCTGGTCGCGTTTGCTCACCGATCCGAAAGAAATCGAAGGGCTGCCGGCGCCGATCATCGAGCGCGCTCGCGCGGCTGCGGAAGCTAAACAGCAAACCGGTTGGTTGTTCACCCTCGATGCGCCGAACTACACAGCCGTGATGATGCATGCTGCCCACGAGCCGCTGCGTCGTGACTTCTATCATGGCTGGACGACGCGCGCGTCCGATCAGGATGGCAACGAAGGCCGTTGGGACAACACTGAGCTGATGGATCAGATCCTCGCGGTCCGTCACGAGGTCGCGAATCTGGTCGGCTATCCGAACTACGCGGAATATTCGCTCGCGACCAAGATGGCGTCGTCGGTGCCGGAAGTTCGTGCCTTCCTCGAACAGCTGGCGACGAAGAGCAAGCCGGTCGCGCAAAAAGAATTCGATGACCTCACGAAGTTCGCGGGCCGCGAGTTGAATGCCTGGGACGTGGCGTTCTACGCCGAGAAGCTCAAGCGCGAACGGTTCAATCTCTCTGAAGAAGCTTTGCGTCCTTACTTCCCGCTGCCGCATGTGCTGTCGGGTATGTTCACGGTCGCTGAGAAGTTGTATGGCGTGAAGATCGCCGAGCGCACGGGCGTGGATATCTATCATCCCGATGTTCGTTTCTACGACATCCTCAATGAGGATGGCTCACGGCGTGGCAGCTTCTTCGTCGACCTCTACGCTCGCGCCAAGAAGCGCGGTGGCGCGTGGATGGATGAGTGTGTGGGTCGCAAGCAGCTGGCGGGCGCTACGGCGTTGCCGGTTGCTTATCTGGTCTGCAATTTCATGCCGCCGGTGGGCTCGCAACCGTCGTTGCTGACGCACTCGGAAGTCGTGACGATGTTCCATGAGTTCGGTCATGGTCTGCATCACATGCTCACGCGAGTGGATTATCCGAGCATTGCCGGTATCAACGGCGTTGCTTGGGATGCGGTCGAGTTGCCGAGTCAGTTCATGGAGAACTTCGCGTGGCGCGCGGAAGTGATTCCGATGATTTCGTCTCACGTGGAGACAGGGGCTCCGTTGCCGGAGGCGGAGCTGGAGCGATTGCTCGGCACGCGCACGTTCCAGGCGGGGATGCAGACGGTGCGACAGCTCGAATTCGCGCTGTTCGATCTGCGCATTCACAGTGAGTTCGTGCCGGGCGCGGCGAGCAACGTTCTGAAGACGCTTCAAGAGGTTCGTGCGCAGGTTGCGGTGGTGAAGCCGCCCGAGTTCAACCGGTTCCCGAACAGCTTTCAGCATATTTTCTCGGGCGGTTACGCGGCGGGGTACTACAGCTACAAGTGGGGTGAGGTGCTGGCGGCCGATGCGTTCAGTGCGTTCGAGGAAGGCGGCATTTTCAATCGCGCCGTGTCGACCAAGTTCCTGTCTTCTATTCTGGAGCAGGGTGGTAGTCGGGATGCGATGGATGCATTCGTTGAGTTCCGCGGGCGGAAGCCGACGATTGAGCCGTTGTTGAAGCAGTTGGGGCTCGCCGCGTAACGCGGCCGCAAAGTATTTTTTTCTCGTAACAGCCAGGATTGCACGGCGAGCTTACGGGCTCGCCGGAACGCGCCATGACAATAGAAACTTATAAGGGCATCGCTCCCACGCTCGGAGAGCGCGTCTATATCCATCCGGCGGCGGTGGTCATCGGCAAGGTAACCATCGGTGACGACTCGTCTGTCTGGCCGACGGCGGTCATTCGCGGCGACGTGCACTCGATTCAGATTGGCGCACGTACCAGCGTTCAGGACGGCTCAGTGCTGCACGTCACGCACGATGGTCCGTACGCGCCGGGCGGGCGGTCGTTGATCATCGGTTCGGATGTGACAGTGGGCCATCGCGTGACATTGCACGCGTGCACGATCGGCAATGCCTGCTTGATCGGCATGGGCGCAATCCTGCTCGACAACGTCGTGGTCGAAGACTTGGTGATGATTGGCGCCGGCACGCTGGTGCCGCCGGGCAAGGTGCTGGAGAAGGGCGGCCTGTATGTGGGCAGCCCGGCCAAGCGCGTGCGCGATTTGACGGAGAAGGAAATCGCTTTCCTGACGTATTCAGCCGCGCACTACGTAAAGGTCAAAGACGAGTATCTGCGATCACGTGCGTGAGGTCAGCGCCGGCTGCTCAGGCAGTCGGCGGTTGCGCGACAATCTGAGGATGGACGGGCGGCGAAGTTATTCGTTACGCCTGTGCCTTGATCGCTTCCAGCACCGGCTTCGTATCGGGCTTCATTCCACGCCACAACAGAAACGCTTCGGCCGCCTGCTCCACTAACATTCCCCAGCCCGTCTCAGCGCGGCCCGCGCCGACGGTCTTGGACCAGCGAGTGAATGAGGTATCGCCCTTGCCGTACGCCATGTCGTAGCACAGCGTCGCTGGGCCGATGGCCGTGCGGGGAATGGGCGGGATGTCATCTTGCAGGCTGGCCGAGGTGGCATTCAGCACCAGATCGAAGACCCCGTCGCTGACATCCTCGAACGTGCAGCCTCGCACCGTGCCGAGCAGTTCGAACTCTTCGGCCAATTCAACAGCGCGCTGCTTGGTGCGATTTGCGATCTCGATGCACTCGGGGGCGGCCGCTAACAACGGGCCCATCACACCACGCGCGGCACCGCCGGCGCCAAGTAACAAAATGCGAGTGCCTGCGATGTCGAAGCCCAGGTTCCGCGTGAGGTCGATGACGAGGCCGGCGCCGTCGGTGTTATCGCCGAGCAAGCCATCGCTCTTCCAAACCAACGTGTTCACAGCGCGAGCGATCTCGGCGCGAGGCGTGCGATATCGCGTCACGATATTCGCTGCCTGTTTGTGAGGCACTGTGATATTCAACCCTTTGCCGCCGGATGCGAAGAACGCTCCAACATCCCGCTCGAAGTTTTCCGGTGTCACGGCCAGGCGCGTGTAGCTCATGGCCTGACCGGTCTGCTTGGCGAACAGACCGTGGATGAACGGTGACCAGCTGTGCTGGATGGGGTAGCCGACCACCGCGTAGCGATCGATGCTGTCGTTCATGGCGCTTATCTCGCTTCTTTGAGCCAGGCCGCCGCCTTCTTGGCGAAATAAGTGAGAATCCCGTCCGCGCCGGCACGGCGAATGGACATCAATGTTTCCAATACGATGGCGCGCTCGTCCAGCCAGCCATTGCGAAACGCGGCCATCTGCATCGCGTATTCGCCGCTTACTTGATAAACGAACGTCGGCGCGCCGAAGGTGTCTTTCACCCGGCGCACGATGTCCAGATAGGGCAGACCGGGCTTGATCATCACCATGTCCGCGCCTTCCTGCAGATCGAGCGCTACTTCACGTAACGCTTCATCGGTGTTCGCAGGGTCCATCTGATAGTTATATTTGTTGCCCTTGCCGAGATTCGCGGCCGAGCCGACGGCGTCGCGGAACGGGCTGTAGAAATTCGACGCGTACTTCGCCGAGTAGGCGAGGATGCGGGTGTTGACGTGGCCGCCCAACTCGAGCGCTTCGCGGATGGCGCCGATGCGGCCGTCCATCATGTCGCTCGGCGCGACCACGTCGGCGCCGGCGTCGGCATGGGACAGCGCTTGTTTCACCAGCGCTTCGACCGTGATGTCGTTGACCACATAACCGGATGCATCGACGATGCCGTCCTGGCCGTGCGTGGTGTAGGGATCGAGTGCAACGTCGGTGATCACGCCCAGCTCTGGCACCGCCTTTTTGACGGCGCGCACGGCTCGCTGCGCCAGGCCTTCGGGATTCCACGACTCCTTGCCGTCGTTACTCTTGGCCGACGGATCGGTGACCGGGAACAGCGCCAGCGCCGGAATGCCCAGCTCCACCAGCGACTCGGCCTCGCGCACCAGCTCATCGACGCTGACGCGCTCGATGCCGGGCATGCTGTCCACGGTTTGCCGCCGCGACTGGCCTTCGATCACGAACATCGGATAGATCAGGTTGTCGGGGCTCAGCGAGGTTTCACGCATCAGCCGGCGTGAAAAGTCGCTAAACCGCATGCGTCTCATGCGAGTGCTGGGGAATTCTCCTGACTGCAAATTAAACATGACGGCTTCAGGCTCGCGTGACGGCCAAACTATAGACAGCGAAATTCTACACCTGCGGAAGCTGGGATTCGTCGACTACCCTGGCCGATCCGGGTGATCATTGGTCGAAACGCTTCGCCCGAGCAGGGGTTGAGGCTGATACGTAAGTAGAGACTGGAGAAGGTTAAGAGAAGTTCATGCGTGAACCCACCCGCTGCACCTGGCCGCTCGGCGGCAACGAGCTCTACCTGGAGTACCACGATAAGGAATGGGGTGTGCCCGCCTGGGACGATCGCACCCAGTTCGAGTTCCTGATTCTGGAGGGGGCGCAGGCCGGGCTGTCCTGGTCGACCATTCTCAACAAGCGCGACGGCTACCGGGCCGCCTTCGCCGGCTTCGACCCTGAACGCATTGCGAAATTCGGCAAGCGGGACGTGGCGCGGCTGATGAAGGACCCGGGCATCGTGCGCAATCGGCTGAAGATCGAGTCCGCCATCGGCAATGCCAAAGCCTTCCTGGCGTTCCAGGGCGACTTCGCCAAGCACCTGTGGAGCTTCGTCGGCGGCAAGCCCATTCAGAACAACATTGCCGAGCACGGCAAGGTTCCGGCCACCAGCCCGGAGTCGGATGCGCTGAGCAAGGACCTGAAGAAGCGCGGCTTTCGCTTCGTGGGCAGCACCATCATCTATGCGCACATGCAGGCGACCGGCATGGTGAACGATCACCTCACCAGCTGCTTCCGCTACAAGCAGTGCAAGGCGCTGGGAAAGAAGGCCGCTTAGCTCACTCAGGAACCAGCCACTGGATGTTCACGCCGCCCGCGCCGTCTTCGGCCATCGCGGCGTGCGCTTCGCGAAGGGCGGGGGCGATCTCTGCGTCGAACTGCCAGGGCGGATTGGCGACGATCAGGCCGGAGCCGTTCAAGCCGAGCGGCGAATCGGCCGGCCGCACGCTCAGCTCCACCAGCAATAACTTTCTCAATCCCGAGTTTTGCAGCGACAGCTGCAGTCGCTGCGTTTCGCGACCGGCCTTGATTGGATACCACAGCGCGAACATGCCATTCGGCCAGCGGCTCATGCCGAGCAGCAGCGCTTTCTCGACTTGTGCGAATTCATTTTCCGATTCGTAGGGCGGATCGATCAGCACCAGGCCGCGATTCTCGCGAGGCGGAAGATACGTTTTCAGCGCGGCATAACCATCGCCGCACACGACCGAGACACCGCGTCGACCGCGCGTCGCCTGTTCGAGCGCTTGGGCCTCGGCGATTTGCTTTTCCACCAATACGATGCGGTCGCCCGGTCGCAGATCGCGCGCCGCCAATACCGGCGAGCCCGGATAACGCTGCGTGGTGATCGCGGAGATCTCTTCCGGGGAACTAACGGCGTCCAGATACCGCCGAAGATCTGGAGAGGCGCGAGTAATGCGCAGAGCGCGGCCTACGCCGCCCTGCGACTCGTTGCCGCGTAATGCATCGTGGGACAAGAGGTCATACCAGCCTCGGCCGGCGTGAGTGTCCAGGTAGAACAGCGGCTTGGGCTTACGCTTCAGACGGTCGAGCAGGGCCAGCAGCACGATGTGCTTGTGGACATCGGCGAAGTTGCCGGCATGGAACACGTGGCGATAATTCACGGGCGAAGATCAGGGCAGAACTTGAGAGGGACAGATCCATGATCGTACTGAATTCTCCAGCGCGAGGCTCTTCGATCCTGGCCGTACTGGTGTTGACCACGCTGACCGCGGCCTGCTCGAGCGGTTCGCGCGACGATCGCCGCGCCGCAGCCGCTGAACCCGCATCGGTGGAGAGTCGGAAGGCAGTCGTGGGTAAAGAGAGCAGAGAAATGCCAGCGCAGCGCGCACCTGGCGAGGAGCGCATGCCCATGCAAGGCACAGGTGAAGTACCGCAGCAGTTGCTCGCGATTTTCCAGGACGATCTGGCGCGACGCGCGCTGGTGAAGCACGACGCGATTACCGTCTTGAGCGCGACCGAACAGCAATGGCCGGATGGCTCGATGGGTTGTCCGCAGCCCGGAATGATGTACACGCAGATGGTCGTGCCCGGCTATCGCGTCGTCCTGCAGGCGAGCGGCAATCGCTACGCCTATCACTCGGATCAGCGCGGCAACTTCGTCGTGTGCTCGAACGGCATGGCATTCAAGCCGGTGAAAGAGCAGAACAAAGGCGAGCCGCCGGCGGAGTGATTATGAGCGCGCCAATAAAAAAGCCCCGGGCATTGCTGACCGGGGCTTCATTCCGAAAGTTGGAGACGATCAGAACTTGATCTTCCCGCCCGGCGGCGCGACGAACAGCGCCTCGGTGCTCTTCGTGGCACCACCGCAGTTGCTTGCGGTCGCGCAACGATCGCCGTCGGTCTGAATCATCACGCCCAGTTCCTTGGTCGTGCCCGGGATCTGACCGAAGTCATACACCGAGACATTACCGCTCGCACCGCCCGCCAGATCGCTGGCCGGCGCCGCGAAGTAACGTTCGCCGAATGGCACGATCTTCAGACCTTCGATCGAGTCGCCTGGCCCGCCGAAGTAGAAGTCATCAGCGAACACCGAGACCCCAACCACTTTACGTGCTTCCACATCGGCCGCGGTCAGACCGAACTGTTCGAGGCACGCGTTCAACACGGTGGTGCTCGAGTTGGTCGGATGCTCGACGAACCAGAACGCGTCGGCGTCGCCCGTGGCGAGATTGATGGACCATGCGAGTTGTCGGCCATCGCTCAGCTCGTTCAACGATACGTCACGATTCAGCAGCCAGTAGTCGTCCTCGCCATCGTTGTTGAGGTCCAGGGCGATACGATGATCGACCGCAACCGGCAGCGTCTCACGCTCCCACATGTTCACCGCGAACGACCACAGGTAGCCGGACGAGCAAACATCGGTCGGCACTTCCAACGTCGTGACACCGACGGCGCGCAAGTCGGGGCGCGGCGCATTCTCACCGCGTTCGCCCGGCGGCGTGTTCGGGCTGGTTGCCAATAGTGAGTAACCGTTGAGCTGCGCAGCGCCGACACCGCGATTCTTCAGGCTGATCGTACCGACGCCACCGCTGCCCGCTTTCCACGTCGGGCCGCCCACGACTTGAGTATCGGCGGACTTACGCGGCAACACATGCCAGGGCAGCGTGAACTTCTCAGGCTTGCCAAACAGCGCGACCTTCTCGAACACCAGATAACCGTCGTACTCCTGCAAGGTCAGCGGCACGGGGTTCGGGCCATCGGGGCCGGCGTTCATCAAGTTGTTACGCAACTTGCTGCCTTCGATGGTCATGAACACATCGATAGTGCGATCGCCCTTGGCGGGGACCGCGATCAACGGCAACGCATGGATCTTCACCGCGCCGTTGGCGACATCGTTGGCGAAGCGATAGGTCGGCTTCACCTTGAAGATCGCCGCTTGCTTGGAACGGTTGAAGACGCGCACGCGCTTGTGCACGAGAACCGCCTTGTCCGCCACGTCGACGAAGCCGAAGCTCACGCCGCCGCTGCGAGTGCCGGTCTTCACCAGATCGAAGCCATAAGCACCAGCCGTTGCGGCTGCCGCGCGATCGACACGAACTTCACCACCGCCAATCCGTGAGATCGGTGCGAGCGAGTCCGGAATCACACCGGAGGGCGTGCCCGGTTGTTCGATGTCGGTCTCCGCGTTGTTGATCAGCAGTTGTTTCAATCTCTGCGGAGCCACCGTCGGATACAGCTGTTTCAACAAAGCCGCCGAGCCCGTGACCATCGGGGCGGCGCCCGACGTCCCGCCGAAAGCATCGGACTGAGTGCCGGAGCCCGACATCGCCGACACCGACGCGCCCGGCGCGCCAATCTCAGGCTTGATGCGGAAGTCTTCGAACATCGGTCCGCGCGACGATGTGGATGTGACCGAGCTGATCAACGGGAAGGTGTTATCGGGATCGAAGGTCACCGTCGCGCCGGTGCGGATCGCATTCGCGTCGGCCTGGCTGATCATGTAGCCCGGAATCGTGATGGGCACGCCATCCGAAAACGCGCCGGTGAATGGCGCGCTGCCGTCGACCAGGCCGATGACGCCGATCAATGCACCGCCTGCCTGGATGTTGCGAATCTTGTCGGAGAACGTGCAGCTGCCACGATTCACCAATGCGATCCGTCCCGTCAGCGAGCCTGCCGCAAACGGCGTGCAGCCGAGCGCGTTGCTCGCCGTGAAGACCACCGGTGCGGTAATCGCCGTCGTCAGTTCAGCGGACCAGTCTTGATGAATCGCGCCTCGCTGCGCCGGCGTGACTGCCGGCGTAACGATCGTCATCAGATCGACGACTGCGGAGGGAACATTGGTCTGCGCAACCGACAGCGCCGTTACAGCGGCCGCGGGCGAGCCCGTGATGAAGGGTTTATCAGAGCCGTTGCCCGCCGACGCCACAGTGAACGCGCCGAGTTTCGTGCCGCGATCGACCGCTGCGGACAGATCGTCGTCGAATGGCTGGCCATAGTCCGAACCGAGGGACATGTTGATGATGTCCGCGTGATCGGATGGATCGCCGTCGCCGTTCGGATCGATGGCCCACTCGAACGATTGCATCAGTGCGACGCCGCTACACGTGGAGGTCGGGACGGCGCACGCCTTGACCGCATACAACTTCACATCCGGCGCGACGCCATTCTTGCCGCCGATGATGTCGGCGACGTGCGTGCCATGTCCGCCGAAGGTGCTTTGATCGGGAGCTGCGATCGGATCCGGATCTGGCGCGAGCGGCGGGCCGCCGGCAGCACCGGTCCAGGCCTCGCCAACGAAGTCATAACCGCCGATGACCTTTGCCGTTGGGAACAGCCCATCGGTGGTAGTGTTGCGAGGATCGGCGGCTGAGGTGCCCCACGCCTTCGCATAGGCTTCCGCGGTTCCGGCGCCACCCAATGATTTATGGGTGTAGTCGATGCCGCTGTCGATCACCGCGACTCGCACGCCTTTGCCGGTCACGCCCAGGCCGTGCAATGTTTCACCGCCGATGTATGGGACGGTTTCTGTGAGATTGCGCTTGTAGTTACCGGTCGGCGCGACCCGCGTCACCGCGCGATCGTTTGCAAGCGCTTTGACGTCGGTCGAGTCGATCTCGAGAAACACCGTATTCGCAACCAGCTGAACCGAGCCGATGACCGTGGCGCTCGGTGCGCTCTGCGCGATGCGGCTGATGAACGCTGTTTGTTCGATCAGCACATCGGCTTTGCTGGTTCCGGTGCGATCGCCGACGGGGGCGGTGTTCAGTGAGACGGCGACTTGCACGCGCGTCGGCGTGCCGGAGTTACGTAGTAGCTGTGTGACATCGTTGAGCTGCGAGCGAGCCGGTGTTGGCAAGCGCGACTCCAGTCTTTTGGAGCCGGTTGCCACAGCGCGCTGAGCGGCGCTGGCATCGGCGGCCACTACCGTCAGCACGGTCGTGGCGATCAGCGACAGTGGACCCACTGTCGCCCTCCTGCGAAAGTTAGTCATGATGATCCCCTTGCTGTTATCTGCAATCGCGCGACATTCGCCGCCTTCGCTCGGCGTAGTTGCAGTTCCGCGGCCAGACGGTTTCGAATGCGCAATCGCTGCAACCGACGCTACTCCTGCATCGCGGCTAATTCAATTACGCAAAACTTTCCAAGCGCGTGCGCGCCGCTGTCGTGACTAACAAAAGTTAGTGCGAGGGGATTTGTATACTGAGAAGTGTCAGCGAGCTCGACACCCTCACAAGCGACGTGAATGTTTTATTTCAGCTCGCGGAGCCAGTCGCGCGGTCGGAGGAAATCTGAATAGAGGCGCGCTTCCGGGGTGCCGGGCTCGGGCGTCCAGTTATATTCCCAGCGCACCAGCGGCGGCAGCGACATGAGGATGGATTCGGTGCGGCCGCCGGACTGCAGGCCGAAGTGCGTGCCGCGGTCGTAGACCAGGTTGAATTCGACGTAGCGCCCGCGACGATACAGCTGGAACTGCCGTTCCCGTTCGCCATGCGGATGATCCTTGCGACGCTCGACGATGGGCAGGTAGGCCTTCAGGAAATGATCGCCGACGCTGCGTTGATACTCGAAGCAGCGCTCGAAGCCCCATTCGTTCAGGTCGTCGAAGAACAGGCCGCCGACGCCGCGCGTCTCGTTACGATGTTTCAGAAAGAAATATCGGTCGCACCAGTCCTTGTGCTTGGAATACACGTCGTCGCCGAACGGTGCGCAGGCTTGATGCGCGGTCCGGTGCCAGTGCAGGACGTCTTCGTCGAATGCGTAGTAAGGCGTGAGATCGAAGCCGCCGCCGAACCACCACGCGCCCGGTGAGCCGTCTTTGGGAATGGCGTTGAAGAAACGAACGTTGGCGTGCGTCGTCGGGATGTAAGGATTCCACGGGTGGATGACAAGCGACACGCCCGTCGCCATCCATTGCGCATCGGCCAGCTCGGGCCGCTGCGCGGTGGCGCTCGGCGGCAGGCGAGAGCCCATGACATGAGAGAAGTTGACGCCGGCCTGTTCGAAGACTTTGCCGCTACGGAGCACGCGGCTGTCGCCGCCGCCACCTTCGGACCGATCCCAACGATCGCTGCTGAACGTCGCGCCGCCGTCGATCTGCTCGATGCCCGAACAAATGCGATCCTGCAGTCCACGCAGGTAGGCGAGAACGGCATCAGCGTCGACGGCCATCAAACGATCTCCAATTGAGCGAGTACAGCCATGATGCGGCCAAGCTGCCAGCCAGGGAAGTCGGGTGCGAATGCCCGCACCGTGCCGCGAGTTACAGCTCTATTGAGCGACAAAGCCGCCGGCCAGCAGCTGGCGCTGCATGGTCGACGGCGTGTGGCGCGAGGATTACTTTGGCTTGGCGGGGGCTTTCTTGGCCGGCGTTTTCGCGGCCGGCTTGGCCGCTGACCTGGCAGTTGCCGTTTTCGCGGGAGCTTTCTTGGCAGGCGTCTTCGCCGCGTCCGAAGTCGGAGCCTTCGCTGTTTTCGCCGGCGTGGTCTTGCTCTTGGCGGCAGCCTTCACTGGCTTCTCTGCCGATTCGGCGGGCGCGTCCGTCTTCGCAGCGGTCTTCTTCGCGAAGCGACCGAAACGGCCTTTGCCACGCTCGGGCGCAGCCTTGAGCAGCTCCACGCACTCGTCCAGGGTCAGCGTCTTCGGATCGCGTTCCTTCGGAATCTTGGCGTTCTTCACCTTGTCGGTGATGTACGGGCCGAAGCGGCCGTTCAACACCTGAATGCCGGCTTCCTCGAAATTCAGAATGGTCCGATTCGCATCCAGCTCTTCCTTGGCCTTGATCAGCTCGAGCGCACGGGGCAGCTCGATGGTGTACGGGTCGTCGTCCTTGATGGACGCGAACTTTTTCGCGCCATATTGAATGTAAGGACCGAAGCGGCCGATGGCGACGCGAATCGAATGGCCGTCGCTCATCTGACCCACGGTCCGGGGCAGGGTGAACAACTCCAGCGCTTCCGGCAGCGTGATGGTGTCCATTCGCTGCGTGGCCTTGAGGCTTGCGAACTTCGGTTTCTCTTCGTCGTCCTTCGTGCCCATCTGCACGAACGGACCGTACTTGCCGTAGCGAACCGAAATGGGCTTGCCGGTCACCGGATCGGCGCCGAGCTCGCGGGCTTCGGAAACGTCTTCGCGCGTGACCGTCTCATCGACCACATCGACGCGTTCTTTGAATTCGGTCCAGAAGCGCTCCAGCACCGGCACCCAGGCCTCGCGGCCGTCGGCGATCTCGTCGAGGTCGTCTTCCATCTTGGCGGTGAAGCCGTACTCGACATAGTGATGGAAATTCCGTGTCAGGAATTTATTAACGATCTTGCCCAGATCCGTCGGTGTGAAGCGCCGATTCTCGAGCGCCGTATATTTCTTGTTGACCAGCGTGGAAATGATGCTGGCATAGGTCGAGGGCCGGCCGATGCCGTGTTCTTCCAGCGCTTTGACCAGACTCGCTTCCGAGAAGCGCGGCGGCGGCTCGGTAAAGTGCTGTTCGCCACGCAGTTCGAGCAGCGTCACCTGATCGCCGACGTCCATCGCGGGCAGGATGCGATCGTTGTCGTCCTCGATCGTGTCGTCCTGGCCTTCCTTATAAACGGCGATGTAGCCTGGCTTCACCAGCGTCGAGCCGTTGGCACGCAGGACGGCGGTCGAGCCGTCACGCTTCGCGCTCGTGCCGGGCACGAGGTCGACGGCGACGGTGTCATACACGGCCGGCTCCATCTGGCTCGCGACCGCGCGCTTCCAGATCAGGCTGTAGAGCTTGAGCTGGTCGGCGTCGATCTTGCCGGCGAGGCGATCGGGAGTAATAGAAGCGGACGTGGGACGAATCGCTTCGTGCGCTTCCTGTGCGTTCTTCGACTTCGTCTTATAAGTGCGCGGCGACTCGGGCACCGAGTCTTTGCCGTACTCGCGCTCGATCACCTGCCGAATCTCGGCGATGGCTTCGTTGGCGAGGTTCACCGAATCGGTACGCATATAGGTGATGAGACCGACGGCGCCTTCGCCGAAGTCCACACCTTCATACAGCTGCTGCGCCAGGCGCATCGTGCGCTGAGCGCCGAAGCCGAGCTTGCGGGCCGATTCCTGTTGCAGCGTCGACGTCGTGAACGGCGGCGACGGATTGCGCTTGCGCTGCTTCTTGTCGATGTTGGCGACGCTGAGCTTGCCGTTGGCAGCGCGCTCGATGGCAGTGCGCACATCGGTAGCCTGGCCCTCGTTCGTCACCGTGAACTGTTCGACCTTCTCACCGCGGAACTCGATCAGTCGCGCCGGGAATGTTTGCTTCGACTTCTCGACGTCCGCATCGATGGTCCAGTACTCGCGCGGCTTGAAGGCGAGAATCTCTTCCTCGCGCTCGCAGATCATGCGCAGCGCCGGGCTCTGCACGCGACCGGCGGATGCGCCGGGCAGACCCGCTTTCTTCCACAGCAGCGGCGAGATGTTGAAGCCGACCAGGTAATCGAGCGCGCGTCGCGCCTGCTGCGCGTTCACCAGATCCTGCGAGATGTCGCGCGGCTGACCGATGGCTTCGCGAATGGCGTTCTTGGTGATCTCGTAGAACACCACGCGATGCACGTCCTTGCCGTCGAGCACGCCTTGTTCCTTGAGCAGCTCGGTGAGGTGCCAGGAAATGGCTTCGCCTTCGCGGTCAGGGTCGGTCGCCAGATACAGAGCGTCGGATTTCTTGAGCGCTTTGGCGATGGCCTGAACGTGTTTCTCGTTCTTTTCCAGGATCTGATAGCGCATGGCGAATTTGCGCTTCGGATCGACGGCGCCTTCCTTCGGCACCAGGTCCCGGACGTGGCCATAGGAAGCGAGCACCTCGAAATTTTTGCCGAGGTACTTCTTGATGGTCTTCGCCTTTGCAGGCGATTCCACGATGACTAGATTCTTCTGCTCCATAAAAAAAGAAACCGCGGTGGCCGCGGTGCTGCTGAAAACTGCGGTGTGTTAACCGCGGTTCTTCAGTGCACCACTTGCAGACGGTTATCGAATACCAAGTCCTCCATCCGCAGGTAAGCGCTCTGTTGACCGGGCTGGCTGAACAGCACCATGAGCACCACCCACTTCACCTGTTCAATGTCGATCTGTTGTACGTCGAGCGCCAGCAGACGGTCGATGACCAGCTCACGCTGCGCCGGGCTGATGATGCCGATGTTCTCCAGGTACAGGATGTACCCGCGGCATTCGGTATCGAGCCGTGCCTGTTCGCGCGCATCGAAGATGCGAATCGCTCGCGACCCCGGAATGGCGCCAGCGCGGTTCGGATCGGCCGACAGCTGCTCGAGCCACTCGAGCGCGCGGCCCACTTCTCGTTCGGAAAATCCGGCGCGTTCCAGTTCGTCCCGGAGAGTGTCGCGGTCGGGTTCGGGGGCGCAGTCCAGATCGGCGTCGAAGTAATTCTCGAAGAGATAGATCAGGATATCGAGAACGCTTTCCTTCATTTCGCTGCCTTGTCGTCGAAAGGGCCTCGGCCGCTTTCGACCAGACTATTCGTGCGCCGGGCGTACCGCCCGCCAGGGCAGGCGTCGATGCGCGCCTCCAGTTCGAGGATCAGCAGCATGGACGCTACCTCGTCGGCCTTGAGGCCGGTACGTGCGATCAAAACATCGACACTGGCCGGCTCGAAGCCGAGCGCATCTAACAGGATTTCATACCCTTTGTCCAATGCCGGGGCTAAAACTGCTGTGCTTTCAGCGGTTTTGGTCGCGGTCGGGGTGAGCGCGGCCGCCAGCGGGCCAAGCTCGGCGAATATATCGTCCGCCGTTTCCACCAGCTGCGCGCCCTCGCGGATCAGTTTGTGGCAACCGCGTGAAAGCGGATTATGAATCGAGCCGGGGATCGCGAAGACCTCGCGCCCTTGCTCCGCTGCCAGCCGAGCCGTGATCAACGAACCGCTCCGCACTGCAGCCTCCACCACCAACGTACCCAGTGACAATCCACTGATAATGCGATTGCGCCGGGGAAAGTTGCTTCTGCTCGCCGGCGTGCCCAGGGGAAATTCGCTGACCAGCGCGCCGCCGGATGCAATTTCCGCTGACAACCCAGCATTGGCCCGCGGGTAGTCGATATCAAGGCCAGTACCGCACACGGCGATCGTCAGGCCGCCGCCATCGAGCGCGCCTCTGTGGGCGGCTGTATCGATGCCGATCGCCAATCCGCTGGTGATCGTCAGGCCTGATCGCGCCAGATGCGTAGCAAACCGGCGCGCGATGTCATGTCCAGCCTGACTGGGATTGCGCGAGCCGACAATCGCCAGCTGCGGCAGGCTCAATGCATCGGGATTGCCACGCACCAGCAGGCCGGTCGGCGCGTCGGGTGAAGCAGCCAGCAGCGCTGGGTAGCGAGCCGAGCCGCGGGGAATGAAATGATGCGCTGGATGATCCAGCCAGCGCAGGTGTCGTTCCAACAATTGGGGCTGCGTGCCGGCGTGGTAACCGGGCACGAGGGCCTGTTCCAGCCATTTTTTGAGCTCGTCCATGAGCTCACGAAGCTACCCTCGGTCGAGGCGCGCTTATGGGGTTTTAGCGCGGTCGCCCTGGCGAATTTCGTGCGTTGTTTCCATCACGAGCGCGTAGCTCATGTTGTCGAACGCTTTGAACACCATCAGCACACCGGCACGCTCGTCGGGCAACTGCACGTTGCTACCGAAGTTCGCGCTGCGGCTACGACGAGCGGCGAGGCCGCCTTCTTTGAAGGTATCGCGCACCACACCGCCGCGCTGATACACGGCGAGGATGTGGCCAGGCTCGAGGCCCGCGGATGAGCCGCGATTCAGCGCGACGACTTGATACTGACCCATCACCGTGTGACTACGCACGGCGATGATGCCGGCATCGATGTCGGAGGAGGGCGAGTGCGGAACGAAGTCCACATTCACATCCACTGACTCCGGGAACACCTTGTCGCCTTGCAGGACTTCGCGCGTCGAATCGGTCATCACCAGCTTGGCCGGATCGCCTTCAGTCGCGACGGGGCCCGAGCCCACGTACATGCCCGAGTATCCGAGCAGCGCGTTGTTGTCCGGATCGCGGAGTTCTTCTTCGACATGGATGACGCTGTAGCGCGTCTCCAGCGCCGCGTCGCCGATGCCGCGTGCGTACACTTCATTGCCGATCGCGCCGATCATGTGCGAGTCGCGCATCGCGACCACATACGGCGCGGTCTTCACCTGATCCTTGGTCAACAGCGTCGGCCGGCCCATGAAGCTGGCGACGATGTCGTAGGGAATCGCGGTAATGGCCTGGCTCAACGGAGAGCGTCGCACTTCGGGCGACAGGCGCTTGCCGCCACGACCGCTTTCCACGGTTTCGCCGCCTCGTTCAGCCACCGTCAGACGGGGCTGACCGTCGATGTAGACCAGCTTGAGCACGTCGCCGGGATAAATCAGGTGGGGATTGGCGATCTGGGGGTTCACGTACCAGATTTCCGGCCAATACCAGGGCTCCTTCAGGAACACCTTGGAAATGTCCCAGAGGGTGTCGCCGGTCTTCACCACATATTGATCGGGGGCATTGGTGGCCAGCGGAATATTGCTGCCGGAGCCGACGGTTTGGGCCGGGCCATCCTGGGCGAGGGTGCTCGGCGGTGCCAGCAGGCCCGCGGTGACGGTCAGACCAGCGACCAGGCTCAGCAGGATCGCCGGACGAAGTGCCAGATTCGCAGTTTTCATGCGCTTCAACGAGCTCCCATTAGAGTCCCTGAACAGCGACGCCCGGGGTGTTTTTCCGGCGCGTAAGGTGTTGTACCGACGCGCAAAAACCCAATCGGGGCCGACATTAAGTTCAACAGTGGCCGAACTTTAGCAGCATCATTGCAACGAGTGCAGAAATGGGGCTCCAGCCCGCGACGTGGTTCTCATTCCTGCGCTCGGCGCCCCCGCGGGGCGCCCATTCATCTTGTCTATGGCAGTCTTGGCCACACAGGGCTTGTTTCCTGCCAAATCAACTGCAGACTAGGCGATAGTTTCCGCCTTCCGACGTTTTCGAACATGGCACTACTTCCGATTCTCGAATTTCCCGATCCGCGCCTGCGCACCAAAGCGCAGCCCGTGGAACAGGTGGATGCCGCCCTGCGAAAGCTGATCGACGACATGTTCGAGACCATGTACGCCGCCCCGGGTATCGGCCTGGCCGCCACCCAGGTGAATGTTCACAAGCGGCTGCTGGTCATCGACATCAGCGAAAAGCGCAATGAGCGCCTGGTGCTGATCAATCCCGAGATCGTCGATCACAGCGGCATGGAGGAAACCGAAGAGGGATGTCTGTCCGTCCCCGGGATCTATGAGAAGGTCAAACGCGCCGACCGCATCCGCGTGCGGGCGCTGGATCGCGACGGCAAGCAGTTCGAGCTCGATGCCGACGGGCTGCTGGCGGTGTGCATTCAGCATGAGATGGATCATCTCGAAGGCAAGCTGTTCGTCGACTACCTGTCGGACCTGAAGCGCACTCGCATTCGTAAGAAGCTCGAGAAGGACCGCAAGGAAAAGGCCGCCGACGCGGCTCGCGGGCGGAGCAAGGCGCTCTAACCGTTGCTGACGAGCGGGGCCGAAAGGCCCCTCTCTGTTTTTGGGCCGATCTTTTAAGTGGCGCGAAGTGCAATACGAACACTTAAACTGCCCGCCCCACTCCGGTTGAGTTCGATGTCATCCCAGTTGTCACTGATCTTTGCGGGCACGCCCGAGTTCTCCGTGTCCGCGCTGGAAGCGTTGGTCGCCTCGCGCCATCGTGTGCTGGCGGTTTACACGCAGCCGGACCGGCCGGCGGGCCGTGGGCAGCAGGTGACGATGAGCGCGGTGAAGCAGTGCGCGCTCAAGCATCAGTTGCCAGTCGAGCAACCGCAGACGTTGAAAGATCCCGCGGCGGTGGAGCGGCTTGCGCACTACCAGGCCGATCTCATGATCGTGGTCGCGTATGGATTGCTCTTGCCGAAGACCGTGCTCGATACGCCGCGACTCGGTTGCGTGAATATTCACGCCTCGCTACTCCCGCGATGGCGGGGAGCGGCGCCGATTCAGCGGGCGATTCAGGCGGGAGATAAAGAGAGTGGCGTGACCATCATGCAGATGGACGTCGGTCTCGACACCGGTCCGATGCTGCTCGAACGAATCACGCCGATCGACGCGCGCGAAACCGGCGCGACGCTGCACGATCGTTTGTCGACGCTCGGCGCCGCAGCCGTATTGGAAGCTATCGATGCAATCGCGGCGGGCACCGCGAAGCCGGTGGAGCAGCCGAAGGAAGGCGCGACGTATGCCGCGAAGATCAAGAAGGAAGAAGCGTTGATCGACTGGTCGAAGTCCGCCGTCGAGATCGATCGACACGTGCGCGCGTTCAATCCGTGGCCCATCGCCGAGACACGTTGGAACGGTCAGCAGCTGCGCGTCTGGGAAGCATCGCCGCTCAATAAGAAATCTTCCGCCGCGCCGGGCACGGTCGTGGCAACGAGCGGCGAGGGCATCGAAGTTGCGACCGGCGACGGAACGTTACAACTCACTCGCGTGCAAGCGGCAGGTCGCAAGGCCATGCCCGCCGTGGATTTCCTCAGAGCGCATCGCCCCGAAGGCGCGGTCCTTGGAACGTGAGCGCATCAGCCGCAGTCAGAGCCAGAGCCGCGAGAGTGGTCGCGGAAGTCGTCGAGCGCGGTCGTTCGCTCGACGCGGTGCTGGCCGAGGAAAGCACGAGTAACAAACAAGAGCGCGGCCTGCTTCGGTCGCTGAGTTACGACAGCATTCGCTGGTACGTGCGACTCGATGCCTTGCTCACGCGCCTGCTCGCTCGACCCAATCAAGAACTCGAGCCGGAGATTCGCGCGCTCGCCATCGTCGGCTTGTGCCAGTTGATATACACGGATATTCCCGAGCATGCGGCCGTCGCGGAGACCGTCGCGGCGACGAGAGTGCTCAAGCAGCCGCGCGCTTCGGGACTGGTGAACGCCATTTTGCGTCGCTGTCAGCGCGAACACGCGCAGTTGTTGCCGAAGATCGATCGCGATCTGGCCGTGCGCACGGCGCATCCGCGCTGGCTCGTCGAGAAGTTGCGCAAGGACTGGGGCGATCGGGCCAACGATATTCTCGATGCGAACAATCAGCGGCCGCCATTCTGGATTCGTGTGAATCGGGCGCGCGTCACGGCTGCGAACTATCGAGAGCAATTACAGGCCAGGCAGATCGGTGTGCTCGCCAGCGCTTTCGACGACACGGCGCTGTTGCTCGACCAGGCAATGGATGTCAGCGAATTACCGGGCTTCGACGACGGCTGGGTCTCGGTGCAGGACGCCGCCGCGCAACTCGCGGGTCATCTGCTCGAGCCGCAGGCGGGCGAGCGCATTCTGGATGCCTGTGCCGCGCCCGGCGGCAAAACCGGCCACTTGCTCGAGCTGGCACCTGAACTTGCCGCGCTCACCGCGGTCGATGTTTCTCCCGAGCGGCTAACGCGCGTCTCGCAGAATTTGCAGAGGTTGGGCGTGACCGCGAAGATCGTCGCGGCGGATGCCGCGGAGCCGGCGAGCTGGTGGGACGGCAAACCGTTCAACCGGATCTTGCTGGACGTGCCCTGTTCCGCGACCGGCGTCATCCGCCGTCATCCGGACATCAAGCTGCTGCGCCGGAGCGATGACATCGCGGCACTGGCGGCGCGCCAGTCGCAGTTGTTGCGGGCTTTGTGGCCGCTGCTCCAGCCAGGTGGCAGATTGCTCTATGCCAGCTGCTCCGCCTTACAGGCCGAGACCACCGCGGTCATCGCGGACTTTCTGCGTGACGAGCCGACCGCACGCGACGCCACTGGCGACAGGCTGCAGGCGTTGCCGCCCATTGGGGAGGGAACGCATATCGGGACTCATGGCTTAAGAATCGCAGCGGGTTCCGCGGGGATGGACGGTTTTTATTATGCTCTGCTCGACAAGCGGCCTGGCCCAAGTGGCGACTTGCCTGCATCAATCAACATGAACTCGTCCAATCTCGGTTAAGGATGCTCCGTGGCGGCAAGCCCAACCTGGCGCGATGTGCTTTGCCCGAGTCCGCTGGACGCGATCGTCCGGTGTGCTTTGGCGTGGCTCGCGGCAGGGTTCGCGGCGCTCGGCTGCCTGCTTGGAGCGGCGGCCTCGGCCGCCGAGACGCCGGTCCGCTTCGAAGTCCGTTCCGCTTATGTTGAACCGGCGGATCGCGTCTACGAGCTGAACGCCACCCTCAACTTCGATCTGCCCGAGGGCGCCCGGGCCGCGATCCGTGAAGGCGTGCCGCTCACCCTGCATCTGGAAATCGTCGTCAAACGCCAGCGCAGTTACTGGCTGGACGAGACGGTCGCGACCCTCGACCAATCCTACGAACTGGCGTACCGCGCCCTGAGCGAGCGCTATCTGGTACGCAATTTAAATAGCGGCGAACAAGCGTCTTATGCGACGCTGGACGCCGCGCTCGATGCCCTGCGCGTGATCAGCCGCCTGCCGATTCTGGACCAGGCGCTGGTGTCGCCGAACCGGCGGCACGAAATCAGCGTGCGCGGTAGCCTCGATGTGCGCACGATGCCCGATGCCTTGCGCTTCGTGCTGTTCTGGTCGGATGACTGGCGGCAGCGCAGCGAGTGGTACACATGGTCGCCGCAACTCTGAAACGCACGCTCGTCTCGATCCTGGTGCTCATCGGATCGGGGCTGTGGGTGGCCGCGTTGCTCATCATGGCGCAGACCGTGCAGCAGTCGGCGCACTTCAGCGATCTGCATCCTTTCATCGTCGGCGTCAACGTCGCGGGCCTGCTGGTCCTGTCGATTCTGATCGGCGGCCGCCTCGCGCAACTGGTGCGCGACTGGCGCAAGCGAGTGGTCGGCTCGCGTCTCGAAGCGCGCATGGTGTGGATGTCGGCGACGCTCGCAATGGCGCCGCTGTTGCTGGTGTTCTATTTCTCCGTGGTGTTCCTCAACAAGGGCATCGACAGCTGGTTCCACGTCGAGATTCGCCAGGGATTGGAAGACGCGTTGACGCTGTCACGCGCCGCGCTCGATCTGCGCATGCGCGAATATTTGGAACGGACGCGCGCGGTCGCGGCCCGTATTGCTCCACTGCGCGTCGGCTCGTACCAAGAGCTGGATGAGTTGCGCCGACAGAATGAAGCGGTGGAGATCACACTGCTTGCGTCGAACAGCCGCATCCTCGCAACGAGCTCCGATCGGCTCGGCGACATCGTGCCCGCGCCGTTGAGCGATGAAATGACGATGCAAGTTCGTCAGGGCCGCGACTACGTCGCGCTCGATCCTGCCGCGGGCGGCGGTTATCTGGTACGCACGGCGGTTCGCGTGCCGCAGGTTCTGCCCGGCGATGAGCAGCGCGTACTGCAGGCCATATATCCAATCGAACGACGACTCGGCGAGTTGGCTGACACGGTCGAATCTTCGTATCAGCGTTACGGCGAGAAGGCGCGCTTACGCGAGCCGTTGAAAACAAGCTTCACGCTCACGCTGACATTGGTATTGCTGTTGTCGCTGTTCGGGGCGTTGTACGGCGCCTTCTGGGCCGCGCGCCGACTGGTGCGTCCGATTCAAGACCTGGTCGCGGGCACGCGCGCGGTCGCGAAGGGCGACTTCGATTTGCGCTTGCCGCTGACCTCGCACGACGAAATGGGCATCCTGGTGCATTCGTTCAACGACATGACCAAGCGACTCGCGAAGTCGCGCGAGGAGACCCGACGTGTGCAGCAGGCTGTCGAAGCCGAGCGCGCCAATCTCGCGGTCATTCTGGCCCGCTTGTCCACGGGCGTGATTTCGCTCGAGCCCGATCGAACCATTCGTACCGCGAACCAGGCCGCGTGCTCCATTCTCGGGGTCGATGTGGACACCTTGATCGGCAAGCCGCTGTCGCAGACGGAAAGCGAGAGCACGCTGTTCGAACAGTTCCAGTCCACCTGTAGCGCGCATCTGGCCGCCGGCCAGAGCGAGTGGCGCGAGCAGCTGGTGCTCCAGGGCGAATCGACCCGGCGCATCCTGATGTGTGCCTGTACCACGCTGTCCGGCGAGGACCAGACGCCCGGCGGCTATGTCATCGTGTTCGACGACATCACCACCCTCCTGCAGGCCCAGCGCGACGCGGCTTGGGGCGAGGTGGCGCGGCGTCTGGCGCACGAAATCAAGAACCCGCTGACGCCTATCCAGCTGTCCGCGGAACGGCTGCGCCATAAACTGCTGGGGCACATCGACGCGACCCAGGGCCAGGTCCTGGACCGGGCCACCCACACCATCGTCCAGCAGGTGGAGGCCATGAAGGAGATGGTCAACGCCTTCAGCGAATACGCGCGCACGCCGGAGATGGATGTGTCACGCTTCGACTTGAACCAGCTCATCGGCGAAGTGGCGGAGCTGTATCGCGCGCCGGGCCGGCCGGGCACGACCCTGCAGCTGCAGAAGGGGCTGCCGGACATCGAGGCGGACCGTGGCCGCCTGCGTCAGATCATCCATAATCTGCTCGCCAATGCCTGGGAAGCGCTGGAGGGGACGCCGAATCCGTCGGTGCGCGTGGTGACGCGGCTGATCGAGAAGGGCAGCGGGGCGACGGCGAGCCGCGCGGCGGAGATCGTCGTCGAGGACAATGGACCGGGCTTCCGGCCGGACGTGATCGGCCAGGTGTTCGATCCTTATGTAACGACCAAACCGAAAGGCACGGGCCTGGGGCTCGCGATCGTGAAAAAAATAGTCGAAGAGCACGGCGGAGCCATAGACGCGGATAATGTGCGCACAGGAGGTGCGCGGGTGTGTATCGAGTTGCCGTTGACTGCGGTCCGCGGTGGCGGTCCGATTCGCGAACGGCGCACCGGACCGAGGAGGGAGCGGGCATGAGTGCAGCGCGCATACTAGTCGTCGATGACGAAAGCGAGATCCGCGGGCTTCTGAAAGAAATCCTCGCGGACGAAGGTTACGAGGTGGACGTCGCCGCGGATGCCGCGGAGGCGCGCTCCGCCCGTGCGCAACACGATCCCGATCTGGTTCTGCTCGATATCTGGATGCCTGACACGGACGGCATCACTTTGCTCCGTGAGTGGGTGCAGCCAAACGGCACGTCTTGCCCGGTCGTCATGATGTCGGGCCACGGCACCGTGGAGACGGCGGTCGAAGCGACACGTCTCGGTGCCTTCGATTTCGTCGAGAAGCCACTGTCGCTCGCCAAGCTGTTGCGCACGGTCGAGCGGGCGCTGGATTCCGGTCGTAACAAACGTCAGAGCGGACGCTCGCTGACGCCGCCTCTGCTCGCGCCCGTCGGCAAGAGCCGCGCGATGGCCGCGCTTCGTGAGCAAGTTCAACAGGTCGCGCCGCATGAGACACCGGTGCTGATCGTCGGTGAGCCGGGCACGGGGCGCGAGGCGTTCGCGCGTTACATTCATTCGTTGAGCCCGCGTGCGACGGCGCCGTTCGTGCAGCTGGTTGCGACCGGCGTCAGCGACGACGGCGCGGCCGCGGCGTTGTTCGGCACCGAAGATTCCAATGGCGTTCATGCCGGTGTGTTCGAGCAGGCGGCCGGCGGTGTGCTGTTCATCAATGGCGTCGAGGATTTGCCGCCCAAGGCGCAGGGCTTGTTGGTCGCCGCGCTCGAGACGCGGACGTTTACGCGCGTCGGTGGCGCGACGCCTGTTAATACCAATGTTCGAATCATCGGCTCCGCGACCTCGCGTTTCTTGAACGCCGAGGGCACGGGCGTGCGGCTCGAGCTGCTGTCGCGCTTGAATGTCATTACTTTGAATGTGCCGCCGCTGCGTGACTACGCGCAGGACGTGCCGGATCTGCTACGTCACTACGTCGATCGTTTGGTTGATGAGCAGCACCTTCCGTTCCGCCGCTTCGGCGTCGCCGCGCAGAATCGCCTGCGGAATTATCCGTGGCCGGGGAATGTGCGTGAGCTGCGGAATCTGGTGCAGCGGTTGTTGATCCTCGGCGGCGAGGAAGAGATTCGACTGGATGAGATCGAGCGTGAGCTCGCGGCTCATGCGCCTACCAACGAACCTTTAGTGAAACAGGATTTGTTGGCGCTGCCGTTGCGTGAGGCGCGCGAACATTTCGAACGCGCTTATTTGCAGCAGCAGCTGATTCTTTGCAACGGCAAAGTCGGTCAGCTCGCCAAGCGCGTCGGCATGGAGCGCACTCACCTTTATCGCAAGCTTCGCTCGCTCGGCGTGGATTTTCGTCAGCTCGCTGAAGACTAAGCTTTCGCTTCGCGTTGCCGCTAACGCGTTGCGCGCAGCCTTCGGCAGAGCTGGGGCGTAGGTGGGGGCTCGGGAAACTCGCGAGCGTCTTCACCGTTGGCTGACTTTGCCTTCGATGGCTGCCGCACGATTTGGGCTGCTGCCGCTTCACTGCCAGTGTCGCTCGTTCGCGCTAACGCGCTCCGAGCTGCAACGCGCGTCGTCGGTTGTACTGCGAGCCTGCACGGCTTGCTCGACTGGCCGCGGCGGTACCGTCACCGTGGTTGCGAACTTCCCGAGACCCCCACCTTTCCCCAGCTCAAAGATGCGCGACTCGAGACAGGCTCGCGGTTGCCGTCGCCTGACTTTGCCTTCTAGCTCTGCCGCACGATTTGGGCTGTTGCCGCTTCACTGCCAGTGTCGCTCGTTCGCGCTAACGCGCTCCGAGCTGCAACGCGCGTCGTCACTTGTGCTGCGACCTCGGGCGGCTTGCTCGAATGGCCGCGGCGAGATGGTCACCGTGGTTGCGAACTTCCCGAGACCCGCACCTTTCCCCAGCTGGAAGATGCGAGACTCGAGGCAAGCCCGCGGTTGCCCTCAATGCACGACTCGAAGCGGGCCTGCGGTTCCCGTCGATACGCAAGGCGGCTAGGGGTTGCCGTCGATGCGCGACTCGAAGCGTGGCTCGTGATCGCCTTGCGGGAGCGGTAGAAGACTGTGCGCATAAGCCCGCGAAGCGGGGCTCTGAAACATCCCCGCGAAGCGGGGAAGAAAAAAACAAAACGCTCTCTCGGCCGGCCGCGGCGAAGCCAGCGGCAAGGCTACTCGCCGACGCGAATAACTAGAGCGTCGATCTGCGCCTGCCGCAGCTTGCTCCGCGTTTCTTCGAGCTTCTGCAAGTTAGTAATCGGCCCGACGCGCACCCGGTGCCAGGTATCTTTATCGATGGTCACTTTCTGAACCTTCGACTCCACGCCCTGCAGGGCGATCAACGCCCTTACGCGATCCGCATCTTTGAAATTACGGAACGACCCCGCCTGCAAAATATAAGCACCCGGCTTTTCCACCGGGCCAGCGACGACCGCCGGCGCGGCACCGCCGCGCGCATCCTGCTCAGGGATGACGACTTCGTATTTGGGCAGCATTTCGTAGAAGTCGAATTGCTGCGTCTCCGAATCTTCCTGGGACGCGGGCGCCGGCTTGGTCTGCCCCTTCGCCTCGTCGCGGATCATGGGCGCGGCGGTTTGCTGGGAGGCTAAGCGCGCCTCGGTGCGGCGGTCGAAGAGATAGACGCCGAGCGCGACGGCGAGGCCGAGCGCGAGGCCGCAGACGAAGCCGGCCATGCCGGACAGCCCGGACGAGCCGGTGCGACGCTTGGAATGTTTGTAGTCCTTGGCCATCAGACAGTGGAATCAGCAGCTCGAGCAAGTAACGTTTACCAGCGCGCAAGTTTGCGCTGGTCTGTCATTCCTCGCCAGCTGTCGCCGTCTTTTTCGATTCCATCTTCTCGGGCGCCGACACGCCGAGCAGTTTGAGGCCGTTTTCCAGCACCTGACGGGTCGCCGCGACCAGGTTCAGGCGGGCGTTACGCAGCTTCACGTCGTCAATGATGAACTTGTGCGCGTTGTAGTACGCGTGGAAATCGCCCGCCAATTCGCGCAGGTAATGCGCGAGCTGATGCGGCTCGAGATCGCGCGCGGCGTTTTCCAGCAGCTCCGGATAGTAGGTCGCGCGGCGGATCAGCGCTTTCTCGTGCGGCTCGGAGAGCCGATCGACGTTGGCCTCGCCGATGTCGCGATCGTGCGTCAGGCCTTTCTCCTGCAGCTGACGGAACACGCTGCAAACGCGCGCGTGCGCCATCTGCACGTAGTACACCGGGTTCTCTTCGCCCTCAGCCAGCGCGAGATCGATGTCGAAGACGAACTCCGAATCGGCCTTGCGCGAGACGAGGAAGAAACGCACGGCATCGCGGCCAACCCAGTCGATCAAATCACGCACCGTCACGTAGGAGCCCGCGCGCTTGGAAATCTTCACTTCCTCGCCGCCGCGCATGACCTTCACCATCTTGTGAAGCACGTAGTCGGGATAACCCTTCGGGATACCGACGTTCAGCGCCTGCAAGCCCGCGCGCACGCGCGAGATCGTGCCGTGATGATCGGTGCCCTGAACGTTGATGGCGCGGAAGAAACCACGCTGCCACTTGGTGACGTGATACGCGACGTCGGGCAGGAAGTAGGTGTATGTGCCGTCCGACTTACGCATGACACGATCTTTGTCATCGCCGAAGTCCGTGGTCTTCAGCCACAGCGCGTTGTCCTTCTCGTACGTGTGGCCGCTCGCGATCAGGCCCTGCACGGTCGAATCGACCTTGCCGTCGCTGTACAGGCTCGACTCGAGGTAATACGTGTCGAAGCGCACGCCGAACTTCTGCAGATCCATGTCCTGCTCGTGTCGCAGGCAGGTGACGGCGAAGCGGCGGATCGCATCGAGATCGTCGATCTTGCCGTTCGCGCGAATCGGCTCGCCGTCGAAGGCGTGCACGGTCTTGCGCGCGAGGAAGTCATTCGCGATGTCCTGGATGTACTCGCCCGCGTACCAGCCTTCCTGCCATTCCGGATCGCCGGGCTTGTGGCCACGCGCACGGGCCTGCACCGACAGCGCGAGGTTCTGGATCTGCACGCCGGCGTCGTTGTAGTAGAACTCACGGCTGACCGGATGAC
The DNA here is from genome assembly GCF_042651805.1 of Steroidobacter flavus. Taxonomy (NCBI): domain Bacteria; kingdom Pseudomonadati; phylum Pseudomonadota; class Gammaproteobacteria; order Steroidobacterales; family Steroidobacteraceae; genus Steroidobacter; species Steroidobacter flavus. Next base: position 2,365,975 of record NZ_JBHSDU010000003.1, read on the forward strand.
CCTGCGATTGCAACAGGGCCGCGAGCGCATCGCCGAGCGCGGCTTGCCGGCCGTGGCCGACATGGAGCGGGCCCGTGGGATTGGCCGAGACGAATTCGACGACGACGCTCTGCCCGGCGCCGCGCTTGTTGTAACCATAGGCCACGCCGAGATCGAAAATGCGCGAGATCTCTTGCTGGTACGCCTGCGGCGACAGATGGAAATTGATGAAGCCGGGGCCGGCGATCTCGATCTTGCTGACCAGTTCGCCGGTAGGAATGCAATCGACGATGGCCTGGGCGAGCTGCCGCGGGTTCTTGCGCGCGGGTTTTGCCAGCTGCAACGCAATGTTTGTCGAGAAATCGCCGTGCGCGGGGTCGCGTGTGCGCTCGACATCCACGGTGGGATGCACATCCGCAGGGAGAATGTCGGGCGGCAGACAGGCCAACGCGGCCTGCACGAGGCGTTCGATCTGGTACTTCACAAAGAGCAGGGGAGAGTGATGTTCGAGACAGTGTACTCAACTCAACTCGGCCGCATCTACATCGATCGACCAGCGCACGCGACGGGCCTCCGGGAGCATGGGAAGCAGGGGCAGCCAGCCGCTAAGAAACTTCTGCAATGGCGAGTGGCTGGGCGCGCGTATTAGTAGCTGGGCGCGGAAGCGGCCGGCGCGGCGTTCCATGGGCGCGGGCGCGGGGCCGAGCAGCTTCACGCCGCGAACCGGGAAGTCGACCGCGAGATCGTGCGCATCTTGCAGGAATTTCAGCGGCGCCTGCTGATCGGTCGCCTCCGCGCGCAGCAGCGCGATCCGGGCGAACGGCGGCCAGCCGCTTTGTTCACGTTCTGTCAACGCGCCCTCGGCAAAAGCCGCGTAGCCGCCCGTCAGCAGTAATGTAAGCAGCGGATGCTCGGGATATTCCGTCTGAATCAGCACTTCGCCAGGACGATCCGCCCGACCGGCGCGGCCGGCGACTTGCACGATGGTTTGGGCGAGGCGTTCCGGTGCGCGAAAGTCCGTACTGAACAAGCCCTGATCGGCGTTCAGCACCACCACCAGCGTGACCTTGGGGAAGTCATGGCCTTTGGTCAGCATTTGCGTGCCGACCAGAATGCGGATTTCGCCGCGGTTCACGCGCGCCAGCGTTTCTTCCAGCTCGCCCTTACGGCGCATGCTGTCGCGGTCGATACGCGCCATCGGTGCGTTAGTAAACAACTGCTGGATCGCCTCTTCGATGCGTTCCGTGCCTTGCCCCACGGGCTTCACGTCGGCGAAGCAGTTCGGGCAGCCGGGCGGCAGAGGTTCTTGCGAACCGCAGTGATGACAGACGAGATCGCGGCCACGCGCGTGCACGGTCAAATGAGCGTCACATCGGCGGCAGTGAGCGGACCATCCGCAGTTTGGGCAGAACAGCACGGGCGCGTAGCCGCGGCGGTTGATGAACAGCATCACCTGTCCACCGGCGTCGAGATGACGCTGAATGGTCATCACGGTGGGCGTGGCGATGCCCTGAGTCGCGCCATGCTTGCGCAGATCGACCAAGGCGACCTGCGGCGGACGCGCGCTGCCGGCGCGGTACGGAAGGTGCGAGAGCGTTTCGGGTTGTTTCCGGGCGCGTGCCAATGTTTCCAGCGACGGCGTCGCCGAGCCGAGCACGACCGGAATGCCCAACCGCTGTGCGCGCACCAGCGCCAGATCGCGCGCCGAATATCGAAAGCCGTCCTGCTGTTTGAACGAGCCATCGTGCTCTTCATCGATGATGATGAGGCCCGGGTGGAGCAGCGGACTGAAGATGGCCGAGCGTGTGCCAATGACGATGCGAGCCGTGCCTTCGCGCGCGTCTCGCCACGCGGCCAGGCGCTCGGTGTCATTCAAACCAGAGTGAAGTACCGCGAGGGGCGCGTCGAAGCGTCCACGGAATCGCCCGATCAACTGCGGTGTGAGTGCGATTTCGGGCACGAGCACCAACACCTGCTGGCCGCGCGCGAGAACCGACTCGATCACTTGCAGATACACCTCGGTCTTGCCGCTGCCGGTCACGCCGTAAAGCAAGTGGGATGCGAAGGTACCGAGCGTTTTCTGAATTCGCTCAACCGCGGCGGCCTGCGCTTCGTTGAGCGGCGGCCCTTCTCGCACGACCGAGACGGGCGGTATCTCATCGGTCTTCTCGCGAGCGAATTGCTCGACGAAGCCGCGCTCTTCGAGATTGCGCAGGGCTGAGGACGGGCTCTCTGTCGCGTTCAGAATCTCGGAAGCGGGCGCGTGCTCATGCTTCGTGAGGTACTCTGCGATGGCGCGCAGACGAATCGAGCGCGCGGGCAGCTTCGCGAGTGCTTCCTCACGTCCCAGTGCCGTGAGTCGCCAAAGAATCTGCTCTTCGCGAATGGGCGCGCCACTTCTGAGCAGCACGGGCATCGCGGAGGTGAGCACTTCGCCAACCGGATGGCGGTAGTACTCCGCGGCCCAGGTCAGTAGCGCGAGTAAATCGGGTGAGAAAGTCGGCTCGCTGTCGATGACTTCGAACGCCGCGCGCAGTTTGTTTGCCGGAACTTCGGTTTGATCTCGGCCTTCGACGACTACGCCAACCACGCGGCGACGACCGAACGGCACCCACACTCGAAAGCCGGCGCCGACCGTGACGTCCGCGGGCGCGCGATAATCGAACACTTGCCGCAGCGGAGTGTCGATGGCGACCGCCAGATACGGGGTCCGGTCTATGCACAAAACCTGTGGACAACTCTGTGCATTGTTTGGGGTGAAGCGACTCAAGTGCTCATTCCACGGACGAGTTTCGTCAGTGCTCAATTTTTAGACGCGGTTCACAGCACGCTTAGTCAACCGCGCGCAGTCGACAGCGTTGCAAGCAGAACGGTCGTTACGAAGGTGCCTGGAGTATATGGGGCTCTTTGCTACCCTCTGCGCAGCGGGCGATGCCCCGCCTGCCGTGGAGGAACAGTCTCTGGATCAGCTGCGCACGCTGGATCGCTTTCTCGTTAGCGTCGAGAAGCGTGCGTTCCGGATCGCCAGGATTGCCGTGCGTAACGACGACGATGCGCTGGATATCGTACAGGACGCGATGCTGCAGCTGGCGCGTCGCTACGCCCAGCGACCCGCCGGGGAATGGCGGCCGCTGTTCTACCGAATTCTGCAAAACCGGATCCGGGACTGTCAGCGTCGCCGGAAGGTGCGCGCCAAATTGATGAGCTGGCTGCCGGGGTGGAAGGCCGAGGAGGATGAGGTCGCCGATCCCTACGAAGGCGTGGCCGATGCGCGCCCGCAGCCGCAGGATCTGCTCGCGACCGACCAGGCCATGGCCAAGCTGGAGCACGCGCTCGCCGGGCTGCCTGGCCGACAGCAAGAGGCGTTCATGTTGCGTAACTTCGAAGGCATGGATGTCGCGCAAACCGCTGAGGCCATGGGCTGCAGCGAAGGCAGCGTCAAGACACACTACTCACGCGCGGTCCACACACTACGCGAGCAGTTGGGAGCTGCATGGTGAACACCCCCGATCCCCTCGAAGAGCGCAGTCGCGAGCTGTTTGACGACAGCGTCGAGCGCCTCGATGCGCGCACCCGCTCGCGGCTGAATCAAGCCCGGCAGCAGGCGCTGGAGGAAGCAAAGAAGGGTCGGGTCCGCCGCTATTGGCTCGGCGCACCCCTCGGCGGTCTGGCCGCGGCCGCTCTGATCGCGGTGATCGTGATTCGCAGTGGCGGAGAAGCCGTGGCGCCAAGCGGCGAGAATGCCAGCAACCTGTTAGATGACTTCGATATCGTGGCTGATGCCGACAGTTTCGAGCTGATTCAGGACGTGGAGTTCTACTCCTGGCTGGCCGATCAGAGCGAAAACCCCGGCTGACCATGCTCAGGATGCTGTTCTTAATGGGCTGGATGCTATTGGGCGCGATCACGCAGGCGGCCGACGAGATCGAGCCGTTGGATGCCGATTTCCTCGAATATCTCGCCAACATGGAGGATGAAGACGACGATTGGACGCTGCTCGAAGATGCCCCGCGCAAACCCACCGAGCGCGAGCAGGCCAGCAAGGCCGAAGCGCCGAAGCCAAGCAAAGAGGCGGCAAAACCTGCCGTGGATGAGCGATGACCAGCCGGTTGATGTGGGTCCTGTCCCTGATGCTGAGCGCCTTGCTGCTGGCGGCGACGCCCGCACGCGCGGCTCAGACGGGCGGCGCGGGCGTGAGCTGGCAGGAGCTGTCTCCCGAGCAGCAGAAATTGTTGGCCAAGTTCGAATCGCGCTGGGCCGATCTGCCCTTGGCGCGGCAGCAGTCGCTGGCCAAAGGCTCGCAGCGCTGGCTGAGCATGCCGCCGGAACAGCGGCAGCAGGCCAAGCAGCGGTTTCAGCGCTGGCAGTCGCTGGACGTGCAGCAGCGGCGCGAGATGCGCCGCATGTTCAACCAGTTCAAGAAGCTGCCGCCCGAGGAGCAAGCGCGCATCCGTAACAACTTCCAGCGCTTCAAAGATCTGCCGCCCGAGCAGCGGCAGCAGCTCCGCAAGCAGTTTCAGCAGCTCACACCGGAGCAGCGTCAGCGTCTGAAGGAGCGGCTGCGCAAGCAGCCATGACCGGCCAGTTCGCGAGCTGCTTCGGCGGCCACTCCCACGCGTTCAGCTGCATGGCCTCGCTCGCGCCGATTCGCGCGGCGGCAATGAAGATGTCCGGACGAGGCTGAAACACCGCCGCGCTCCAGCTCGACGCTGTGGGCACGCGACCGCGCCACTCACCGTCGTCCGTCCAGAAAACGCAATGACGAAGCGCATCGACCAGGTTCAGCTGCAAAGCCTTCGCGAACGATTCCTTCAACGTCCATAACGTATAGAACAGCGCCTGCCGCGATTCAGGTGCCGCGGATTCGAGCGCGCTTACCTCGCGTTCATCGAAGGCAAAGCGCGCGAGTCGGAGCACATCGCGCGCTCGATTGATTTCCAAATCCACGCCGATGCGCGATCCGGTAGGCGCAATCAACAGTGCCGCGTGCTCCGCGCTGTGGCTCATGCTGTGCGCGGCCGAGCCGACATCCGCAATGGCGAGTAGCGCGCGACTGACCTCGAAGTCCGCGCGTCGTCGCGCGCCATGAGCGCCAGCGAGCCGCGCTCGGTCAGCCTCGGACAGCGTCGACGGATCGAAATGCGCACGCGCGGTTGGAAATGCCAGCCAGAGCGTCAGACGAGTGTCCGCCGCTGCGCGATTCAGGCTGAAGGGATTGGCCGTTAGCGCATGTAGGTTGCCGTGCATGACTACGGCATCATAATTCCTCCCCATGAACGCCGAACCGCAACTCGCCAACGAAGCCGCCGACGCCGCCACCGGCCGTCGTGACCGTCGGGACTTCTGGTACTGGCGGCTGTTCATGACCGGATTCAGCTTTTCCCTGTTCGGCCTGGGGGCATTAATCGTCGGCGCGGTGCTGCTGCCGATGGTCAAGCTCATCCCGGCCTCGCGCGAAAAGAAGCGCAATCGGGCGCGTGCAGTCATGAGCGGGGCGCTCCGGTTCTTCATCGGCGTCATGCATCGGGGCGGCGTGTTGACCTACGAGGTCCACGGTCGCGAGCGCCTCGGTCGATTCGGCCAGATGGTCGTGGCGAATCACCCGACGCTGATCGATGTGGTCTTTCTGCTGGCATTCATTCCAACCGCAGGTTGCGTGGTCAAACAGGGGTTGTGGCGCAACCCGTTGACGCGCTGGGCGGTGACCATGGCGGAATTCATTCCCAACGACCAGACCGCGAGCATGATCGAAGGCGCCGCCGATGCCTTGCGCGACCGTCAATCGCTGATTTTCTTCCCTGAAGGGACGCGCACCCGCCCCAACGAGCCCATGGTGTTTCACCGCGGAGCCGCCAATGTTGCCCTACGCGCAGCGAATGAGCTCACGCCTGTCTACATCCGCTGTCAGCCAACCACGCTGACTAAATCCGAGCCGTGGTACCGGATTCCGGCCCGGCGGCCGCATTTCAGCCTGGTGGTCGGCGAAGACCTGGACTTAAGTCCCTACCGGAATACGCCGTTACCGCTAGCATCACGGGCCTTGAACGAGGCCATGCACCGGCATTTTCAGCAGGAATTAGCGCGCCAGCGGCCGGGACGAGCGTAAGACCGTCCGACAGCCGGCGCGGCTGTACGGTGTGTGTGCCCCGAATTAAACTGCGCGCCGAGTTCACGGACCGGTGAAGCGCGCGTAGACGGGCTTAGACACCGAGTCGCAGGCCACCGATCCCCAACAGAGCAGTTCATGCAGTCGCAAGATCAAATCCTCGAACGCATCCGCCAGACGCTGGTCGAGCTGTTTGAGCTCGAGCCGGCCCGGATCACGCCCGAGGCGCGCCTGTACGAGGACCTGGAGATCGACAGCATCGATGTGGTGGACCTGATGGATGAAGTGCAGAAGCACACCGGCCGCAAGGTCACACCGGAGGACTTCCGTTCCGTGCGCACGGTCAATGATCTGGCGGCAGTCGTACAGCGGCTGCTGCATGCCTGACGCACGCCGCGGTTGAGATCGAGCCATGCTTCCTCCGGCCAAGTTCAACACCAAATTCGCCGTGTGCGTGGTCGTGCCCGTGTACAACCACGAGCATGCGATCGGCACTGTGGTGAGCCGACTGCGCGAGCAGGGCTTGCCGGTGATCCTCGTTGACGATGGCTGCAGCCCCGCGTGTGCGCGGGTGCTGGATCAGCTCAGTGAATTGCCCGAGGTCACGCTGATCCGTCATGAGGTCAATCGTGGCAAGGGCGTGGCAGTCATCACAGGCTTCCGTGGCGCCGCCAAGCTCGGCTTCACTCATGCGATTCAGGTCGACGCCGATGGTCAGCACACGCTGAGCGACGCGCGTCGATTCGTCGAAGCCGCGCGCGAAGCGCCCGACGCCGTGATCTGCGGTCGCCCCGTGTTCGACGCCAGCATTCCGAAAGCGCGCTACTACGGTCGCTATCTCACGCACGGCATGGTCTGGCTGCAGACTTTGTCGTTCGACATCATCGATTCGATGTGCGGTTTCCGTTTGTATCCGCTCAAGACCACGCTCGCGCTGGCGGACTCTCAGCACATCGGCCCGCGCATGGATTTCGATTCGGAGATCATCGTGCGGCTGCACTGGCGCCAGGTGCCGATGCGCTGGATCGATACGCGCGTGTCCTATCCCATCGACGGCGTGTCTCATTTCCGCATGTTCCTGGACAACGTGCGCATGACCTGGCTGCACATCCGAATGACGCTCGGCATGTTGATCCGCTTGCCCGTGTTGCTGTGGCGAAAGATCGCGCGGACCAAGCCTGCGGCCGAGGTGCAGGAGCAGGAGCGCGATGCGAATGCTTGACGCTCATGCGCCCTGAAATGCGAAAAGAGGGCGCGATCAGCGCGAGCATCGACGTCACCGTGGCTTTTCACGACATCGACATCATCGGTGTCATGTGGCACGGCCACTATCTGAAGTATCTGGAAACCGCGCGCTGGGCTCTGATGGACCAGCTCGACTTCGGCTACGACACGATGGCGGCGTCCGGTTACGCCTGGCCCATCGTGGAAATGCATGTGAAGTATCTGCATGCCGCGCGCATGGGTGATCGGTTGAATGTGCGCGCATCGCTGGTCGAGTGGGAAAACCGGATCACGATGAACTATCTGGTGACGCGCGCCGACGATCAGGAACGCGTGGCGCGCGGCAAGAGCGTGCAGGTGGCGGTGGATGCCAAGACCCACGCTTTGCAGTTCGAGACGCCCGAGCCGTTGCTCGCTCGCGTACGTCAGGCATTGATGAGGAATGAAATTGGAACGTGACGTCATTGTCATTGGCGCGGGCCCGTCCGGCGCAATCAGCTCGGCGCTATTGAAGCAGCGGGGCTGGAACGTGCTGGTGCTCGAAGGCCAGCGTTTCCCGCGCTTCTCCATTGGCGAGAGCCTGCTGACGCATTGCCTGGATTTCGTTGACGAGGCCGGCATGATGCCGGCGGTGGAACGCGCCGGCTTTCAGTTCAAGAATGGCGCGGCTTTCGTGCGCGGCGATGAGTACGGCGATTTCGACTTCAGCGACAAATTCACCAAGGGTCGCGACTCCACTTTTCAAGTGCAGCGTGCGGCGTTCGACAAAGTGCTCGCCGACGAAGCGGAGAAGCAGGGCGTCGAGATTCGATATGAAACTCGGGTGACTGCCGTCGACAACAGCGGAGCCAAGCCGCGCGTGCGCGCCGTCGATGCCAAAGGCGTCGAATATGAAGTCGAGGGCAAGTTTCTGCTCGACGCCAGCGGCTTCGGCCGCGTGTTGCCGAAGCTGCTCGATCTGGAAACGCCATCGAAGTTTCCGGTGCGCAATGCTGTGTTCACCCACGTGGCCGATGGCGCCGCGCCCGATGCTTTCGATCGCAACAAGATTCAGGTGATCGTGCACCCGGGGCACCGCGATGTGTGGTTCTGGCTGATTCCGTTCGCCAATGGCCGCTGTTCGCTGGGCTGTGTGGCGCGCAAGGAGTTCTTCGACACCTATCCGGCGCAGCTCGAAGAGCGCTTGAAAAAGCTGGTGAGCGAGGAGCCGTTTCTAACTCGCGTGCTGGCGAATGCAACTTGGGATACTCCGGCACGCGAGCTGACCGGCTACGCTGCCAATGTGAAGTCCATGCACGGCAAAGGCTTCGCGCTGCTCGGCAATGCCGCCGAGTTTCTGGATCCAGTGTTCTCGTCGGGCGTCACCATTGCGATGCGCTCGGCCAGCATGGCCGCGGGACTGCTGGATCGGCAGTTGCGCGGAGAGACAGTCGATTGGACCAACGATTTCGAGATTCCGCTGCGCAAGGGCGTGGACACATTCCGTGCTTACGTCAAAGCGTGGTACGACGGTCGCTTCCAGGACATCATGTTTGCGAAAACTCAACCGCCGGGCATTCGCGCCATGATCTGCTCCATCCTGGCCGGTTACGCGTGGGACCAGAGCAATCCGTTCGTGGCCGAGCCCGAGCGTCGTCTCGACATGGTTGCCAAGCTCTGCGCGGCGTGAGGAAGACTTTGGAACAACGTGATGTCATCGTGATTGGCGCCGGCCCGTCGGGCTCGATCGCCTCTGCATTGCTGAAAAAGCGCGGCTGGGACGTGCTGGTGCTCGAAGGTCAGCGGTTCCCGCGCTTCTCCATCGGCGAGAGCTTGTTGCCGCACTGTCTGGACTTTGTGGAAGAGGCGGGCATGTTGTCCGCGGTCGAGAGCGTCGGCTTTCAGTTCAAGAACGGCGCGGCCTTCCTGCGCGGCGATGAATATGGCGCGTTCGATTTCTCACAAAAGTTCGGCGACGGCCGCGACTCGACCTTTCAAGTGGCCCGCGCCACGTTCGACAAAGTGCTCGCGGACGAGGCGGAGAAGCTGGGGGTCGAGATTCGCTACGAGACTCGCGTTACCGCTGTCGACGTGAGCGGCGACAAGCCGCGCGTGCGAGCCGTCGATGTGACGGGCAAGGAATATGAAGCCGAAGGCAAGTTCCTGCTCGACGCCAGCGGTTTCGCGCGCGTGTTGCCGAAGCTGCTCGATCTCGAAACTCCCTCGCCCTTCGCGCCGCGTAATGCGGTGTTCACGCAGGTTGCCGACGGCTCCGCGCCCGACGCGTTCGATCGCGACAAGGTGCAGATCGCCATTCATCCGCACAACCGCGACGTGTGGTACTGGTTGATTCCGTTCTCGAACGGCCGCGTTTCGATCGGTTGCGCGGCGACCCCGGAATTCTTCGCGAAGTATCCGGAGCAGTTGGATGACCGGTTGAAAGCGCTGGTGAAAGAAGAGCCGTTCATGGCGCGCGTGCTGACCAATGCCGTGTGGGACACGCCGGTGCGCGGCATGTCGGGCTACTCGGCGAATGTGAAGTCCATGCACGGCAAGGGGTTCGCGCTGCTGGGGAACGCGGCGGAATTTCTGGATCCGATCTTCTCCTCCGGCATCACCATTGCGATGCGCTCGTCCAGCATGGCCGTGCGCGTGCTGGATCGTCAGCTGCGTGGCGAAACGGTCGATTGGACCAATGAATTCGAGCGGCCGCTGCGTAAGGGCGTCGACACGTTCCGCGCCTACGTCAAGGCGTGGTACGACGGTCGCTTCCAGGACATCATGTTCGCGAAGAATCAGCCGGCCGGCATCCGCGGCATGATCTGCGCCATCCTCGCCGGTTATGCGTGGGATGAATCCAATCCGTTCGTGGCTGAAGCCGAGCGCCGCCTCGACATGGTTGCTAAGCTCTGCGCCGCATGAGCGACACGATTCTCGTCACCGGCTCCAGCCGCGGTATCGGCCGCGCCATCGCGCTACGCGCGGCGGCGGACGGCTTCGATGTCGTCGTGCATTGCCGGTCACGGCGTGATGAAGCCGAGGCGGTCGCGGGCGAGATCAAAGCGCTGGGCCGTCAGTCGCGAGTCCTGCAGTTCGATGTTTCCGATCGCGCCGCCTGCGCCGACGCCCTGGCCGCCGATATCGGCGCGCACGGGGCTTACTATGGCGTCGTGCATAACGCGGGCATTCATTCGGACGCCGCGTTTCCCGCAATGACAGGTGAGCAGTGGGATGGCGTCATCCGGACCAATCTCGATGCGTTCTACAACGTGCTCCAGCCCTTGATCATGCCGATGGTGCGTCGACGCGCGCCGGGTCGCATCGTCACCTTGGCTTCGGTTTCAGGAGTCGTCGGTAATCGCGGCCAGGTGAACTACAGCGCCGCGAAAGCTGGCGTCATCGGCGCGACCAAGGCGTTGGCGGTCGAGCTGGCGAAACGAAACATCACGGTCAATTGCGTCGCGCCGGGGTTGATCAGCACCGAAATGGTCGACGAGAACGTGCCCATGGAAGACATCCTCAAGGCGATTCCCGCCCAGCGCGCCGGAACGGCAGAGGAAGTCGCCGCTGCGGTAACGTTTCTTTTATCGCGCGATGCTTCGTACATCACTCGCCAGGTGCTCTCGGTCAACGGAGGACTGTGCTGATGCGTCGTGTGGTGGTCACCGGCATGGGTGGACTGTGCGGGCTCGGCACGAACTGGCCCGAGATTCACGCCGGGCTGCGTGCGCGCAAGAACGCGATTCGCACCATGCACGAGTGGGATCGCCACAAGGACATGAACACCCGGCTGGGCGGCCCCATCGAATTTACTCCGCCGGCGCATTGGACTCGCAAACAACTGCGTAGCATGGGTCGAGTGTCGCAACTCGCGGTGCGTGCTGCTGAGCTGGCGATTGCCGACGCCGGGTTGACTGGATCTCCCATCATTGCCAGCGGCGCGACCGGTGTTTCCTCCGGCTCGTCCACGGGCAGCACTGCGGACATCTCGGCTTTTGCCGCCATGATTTTGCACGCTGACTCGAGCGGGCTGAACGCGAACTCGTACGTTCGCATGATGCCGCACACGACCGCGGCCAACGTCGGCATCTTCTTCGGCGCGAAGGGCCGGATCATTCCGACGTCGAGCGCTTGCACGTCCGGCAGCCAGGGCGTCGGCTACGCGTACGAGGCCATCAAGTTCGGCCGGCAGGATGTGATGATTGCCGGTGGTGCCGAAGAACTGTGCCCCACCGAGGCGATGGCATTCGATACGTTGTATGCGACGAGCCGTCGCAACGATCAGCCGCACACGACGCCGCGTCCTTACGACCGCGACCGCGACGGTCTGGTGGTCGGTGAAGGCGGGGCGATGCTGATCCTCGAAGAGTTGGAACACGCTCAGCGGCGTGGTGCCCGCATTCATGCGGAGCTCGTCGGCTTCGGCAGCAATTCCGACGGCGTGCACGTCACCAAGCCGGAAGAGACGACGATGCGCGTGGTGATGGAGCTGGCGCTGCAGGATGCCGGCATTTCGCCTGATGTCGTCGGCTACGTGAACGGTCACGGCACGGCGACCGAGCATGGCGATATCGCCGAAACCCGTGCGACCTCCGCGTTGTTCGGTAAGCGCATGCCGCTCAGCTCGCAGAAGAGTTACCTGGGCCACACGCTCGGCGCCTGTGGCGCGCTGGAAGCCTGGTTCAGCATCGAGATGATGAACGCCGGCTGGTTCGCGCCGACGCTGAATCTGGACAACATCGATCCGCGCTGTGGCGAGCTCGAATACATCACCGGTGAAGGCCGCGGCATCAGCACCGAGTACGTGATGAACAACAACTTCGCGTTCGGTGGCGTGAACACTTCGATGGTGTTCAAGCGCTGGAAGTGAGTCGCCTGCAGTGACCACTTCCGGGACGGACACGCTGCCGTTATTTCTTTCGTCGAATGCGCAGCGACCCATTGCGTGGCGTCGTGGCGCGCCGGTTCCGCTCTCCGAATTTCAGACCCACGTCGCCTCCGTAGTCGCCGGCCTGCCGAAACATGCCGCGCCGGCGGCGATGATCAATCTCTGCGAGGACCGTTACAAATTCCTCGTTGCTTACGCCGCGGCATTGAGCGTCGGTCACACGGTGCTGTTGCCGTCGTCGCGCGCCGATCAAGTCGTGGCCGACGTGGCAAGCGCCAATGCGGGGAGCTATCGCATCGATGATGACGCGGTCGACGCGGCGCTGGCGCAAGCTTCCACCGATTCGATCAACGAACGCATTCCGGCCGACATGACGGCCATGATCGGCTACACCTCGGGCAGCACGGGTCAGCCCAAAACATTTCCGAAGCTCTGGCGCACCGTGAACGGCAGTAACGCGCGCAACGCTCAGTCGATTCGCGCCGCGATTGCCGATAAGACGTCGACGGTGTGGGCGCTCGCGACCGTTCCGCCTCAACATATGTACGGCATGGAGATGAGCGTGCTGTTGCCGTTGGTCGGCGACATGGCCGTTCATGCCGGCCGGCCGTTGTTCCCAGCCGATATCGCCGCCGCGTTAGCTGAGATTCCGCGACCGCGCGTGCTCATCAGTACGCCGGTGCATTTGCGCGCCATCGTCGGTTCCGACCAGCAGTTTCCTGAAGTCGATGTGATCGTCAGCGCCACGGCGCCGCTGGATCAGCCGCTGGCTGCCGCAGTGACCGCGAAGCTCGGCGGTGAAATGGTTGAAATGTTTGGATCCACTGAAACTTGTGTATTCGCCAGCCGGCTCACCGCCAAAGAAGAGCAATGGCGGCTTTACGACGGTGTGCAGTTGGAGCCGCGCGACGACGGCACGCTGGTCAACGCGCCCTGGTTCGTCGAGCCGGTGTTGTTGCAGGATATCGTGGAGCTGCAGCCGGGCAATCGCTTCGTGGTGCGCGGGCGTAGTTCCGACATGATTGAAGTCGCCGGCAAGCGCGCCTCGCTGACCGATCTCACCAAACGGTTGCTGGCCATTCCGGGCGTGCAGGAAGCGGCGGTGTTTCAGCCCGATGCCGACGCGGTGGGCACGATTCGACGGGTCGCCGCGCTGGTCGTGGCGCCGACGCTCACGGCGCGTGAAGTGTTGGATCAGCTCGCCGCTGGCGTCGACAGCGCATTCCTGCCGCGCCCTTTGCTGATTGTGGATAGCCTGCCGAGGAACGAGCTGGGCAAGCTGCCACGTGAGAATTTGTTAAGAGCCCTGCGGCGAGAGTGAGATCGCCTCGATCTCGAGCAGCAACTCGCGACGGCAGACATCGGCCGCCACGAACAGAATCTCGCTGGTGGGATAGAGCTGGCGCAGGCGTTCGGCGATGCGCGGCGTGAGTGCCGGGTCGCGGACATACACTTTCAGCAAATCCCCGCGATTTGCGCTCCGGGGACGCCGGACATGCGGTGCGAACGAGCTGAGATTCCGGATCGTCTCCTCGAGCTGTTCCATCGCATCGTCGTGATGTTGGGAATGATGGCCGACGATGCTCGCCGTGCCCGAAATCAGCAAAGTATCGTCCGGCGCAATCAAGGCCCGCGCGAACACAGGGCTCACCGGCCCGTGCACCCGGGGATAGTGATATGCGCTGACCTGCCGGGGATTTTCCAGCGATTGACCCGCGACCGTTCCTGCCAGCCAGAACACCTGCAGGATATGGTCGGAGTGATGCTTGCCGATGGCGGTCGCTGAGGGGTAGCTCTGAGACACCTCGCCCAGGCCGCGACCGCGTCCGACATTGAACTGACGATAGCGCTCCAGATCGCCCGAGCCCTCGTTGATCGCGTCCATGTAATTCCACATGCGCAGCAGATGGGGAAACCCTGACTGCTGCTGGAAACGGCGGATCGCGGCATAGGCGCGCTCGGCTGTCAGCAGAATTCCGCCATGCTCGCGCTCGTCCAGCTCTACGACCGCGAACAAATAATGACCGTCGTGGGCATAACGCACCTGACAGGGGGGCGACCCCGCGCCATCGGACCATTGACCAGTGTGGACCGGTCCGGTCGCAAACCATAATTCCGCCCCAGGTGTCGGAGCCGAGTTCGCAGCGTGCAGCGGTTCCAGTCCCACATCGATGGTCAGCCCGGCGGGCTGGCCAGTCCCCGCAGCCTTCGCCTCCGAGCGCAGCCGCGCCCCGAAACGGATGGTCGCCAGCACCCCGGCGGGTAGCTCGCCGAGGCGGTCGAGCGGATGATAGGCAACGCGCAGGGCGGTGGCGGGGAGGGACTGGGCTGGTTGCTCGCCAGAACTGCTGCGCATCACGTCGTCAAATTACTGGTTGGTTGGGGGTTGGAAAACGTGCGCGCCATTCGAAGCTCGCGCGGGCCGGATGATACACTTCGCGCCCCGCGGTTCGCCGCTCCAACGTCGCAAATCAGCCTTTCGTACCAGGGCCTGTTTCGTTCATGTCAGCAACCCAATCCGCGGGTGAGCGCGAGCTCGCCGAACTCATCGTTACCGCACTCAACCTGGAAGGCGTCGTGCCCGGGGATATCGATCCCGAAGCGCCGCTGTTCAAGACCGGGCTGAGCCTGGATTCCATCGACGCGCTCGAGCTCGCACTGGAAATCTCCAAGCGCTACGGCTTTCAGCTGCGCTCGGACGATGAAAACAATGTGCGTATTTTCAGCTCACTGCGCTCGCTGGCCGCACACATCGCAACCCATCGCGTGAGCGCCTGAGGCGGCGCCGATCGCAACGGAATTGATTTGGCAATCGTGTAACAACAGGGAGACGACAAAATGAATCGCACCCAGCGGGCTCGTTGGTGGTCGGGTTTGTTGCTGCTGCCGTTACTGGCGTTGCTGATGGGCGCGCGGCAGGTGCCGTTGGTCGATCCGGAGCCGTTCGCGGTGCCGGCCGGCCTGAGCGAAGCCAAGGTGGTCAAGGCCATCAAGGTGGCGCTGGTGGGCCGCCAATGGGAAGTGACCGAGGAGCACCCGGGCAAGATCATCAGCACGCTTCACTTGCGCGAGCACATGGCCAAGATCAGCATCGATTACGACGCCAGCAAGATCGCGATCCGTTACCTGGATTCGGGCGAGCTGATGTACGCGCAGAAGAAGGGCGTCACGGTGATCCATCGGAATTATCTGAGCTGGATCCAGAATCTGGTGAACGACATCCAGCGCAACATGGTGCTGGTGGCCGACGCCTCCTGACGACTTTGGACAGATGCAATCCCGACCTCTGAGAATCACTGCTTACACACTTTGCTCCGCGGTCGGGGATGGACGCGCGGCGACGCTCGCGGCACTGCGTGAGCGTCGCTCCGGTCTGAGCAAGAACGATTTCGGTCCTTCGCCCATCCATACCTGGATCGGGCGCGTTGCTGGGCTCGAAGAACAGGAGCTGCCAGCCGAGCTCGCCGATTGGGACTGTCGTAACAATCGACTCGCCTGGCGCGGCCTGGCCACTGACGAATTTCTCACGGCGGCCCGTGAAGCTCGCGAGCGCTATGGCGCCGACCGCGTGGCGGTCGTCATGGGCACGTCGACATCGAGCATCGGTGCCAGCGAAGACGCTTATGCGCGCCTCGATCCCGATGGCCGTTATCCGGCCGATCTGCGTCGCCCCATCATTCATACGCCGCATTCGCTGGGCGATTTCGTTCAGCACGCGCTGGGGCTCACCGGCCTGAGCGTGACGGTCGCGACGGCGTGCTCTTCCAGTGCCAAAGTGTTCGCGCAAGCGGAACGTTTGATTCGCGTCGGGCTGGCCGATGCGGCCATCGTCGGTGGTGTGGACTCGCTGTGTGGCAGCGTTTTGTTTGGTTTCAATTCGCTCGAGCTGGTGTCGCCCGAGCAATGTCAGCCGTTCGATGTGCAACGTCGCGGCATCAATCTGGGTGAAGCGGCCGGGTTCGCCTTGTTGGAAAAACAGGCACAGCAAGGCGCATGGTTGCTGGGCTATGGCGAGTCCAACGATGCGCACCACATGTCGACGCCGCATCCCGAAGGTCTCGGCGCGCGGCTCGCTCTAAAAGATGCGCTCAGGCGTGCGGACTTGCAGCCCGAGGACATCGATTACATCAATCTGCATGGCACCGCGAGCCAGAAGAACGATGAAGTCGAAGCGAAGATCGTCGCCGATCTGTTTCCTGCCAGCACCTGCGCCAGCTCCACTAAAGGTTGGACCGGTCACACGTTGGGTGCCGCCGGCATCGTCGAAGCGGCGATCAGCCTGATCGCGCTCGAACATCAGCTGTTGCCGGGTACGTTGAATTTGCGAGTGCCCGATCTGGCCTGCGGTCCGCAGATCCAGCGTGACAACGTGCAGCGCAAGGCGAGCCATGCGTTGAGCTTTTCGTTCGGCTTCGGCGGCAGCAATTGTGTGCTGGCGTTCGGGAGAGATCGATGACGCTCCGGGTCGCGATCGAAGGCATTTCTTTCTGGGCCCCGCGTCTGCCGGGCTGGGATATCGCACGCGCCGTGATTCTCGGCGAGCAAGCGCCGCCCGAAACGCCGAGTCCTCGTCCGTCGCCGACGCTGCTTGCGCCGACCGAGCGGCGGCGCGCTCCCGATACGGTGGCTGTCGCGCTGGAAGTTGCGGTTCGTGCGTGCGAAGCGTCCGGACGTAAACCGTCGGACTTGCCGTCGGTGTTCGCCTCGACGCACGGCGATCTCGCGATCAGCGATTACATGTGCTCGACCTTGGCGACCACGCCCACGTTGATCTCGCCGGTCAAATTCCACAATTCCGTTCACAACGCGGCGGCGGGTTACTGGAGCATCGGCACTGGCAGCCTCGCGCCGTACACCGCGATCAGCGCTTACGAATCCACCTTCGGTGAGGGCTTGGTTGAGGCGGCCACTCAAGTCGTTTGCGAGAA
This sequence comes from Steroidobacter flavus, assembly GCF_042651805.1. Lineage (NCBI taxonomy): Bacteria > Pseudomonadati > Pseudomonadota > Gammaproteobacteria > Steroidobacterales > Steroidobacteraceae > Steroidobacter > Steroidobacter flavus. The sequence goes on from NZ_JBHSDU010000003.1 coordinate 2,383,079, forward strand.
TCGGCCCGTGTTGTATGTCGCGTTCGATATCGAAGCGAAGGGCGCGCTCTCCACTATGGCGCCGAGCCGCGGCTTGTTAGGCGCCGCGTTGGTGCTGGCGCCGGTGATTCAATCGCAGCAGCAGCGCAGTTTGATTCTCACGACCGAGTCTGTTGCCGAATGCCAGCCGACGCCGGCGCGGTCCGCGGCAGCGCCGTTGGTTGCTGACAATGCGCTCGCCCCGTGTTTGCCGTTCTTCGAAGTGCTGGCGAGCTCGAGCCCTCGCACGCTGTGCCTGGCGCTGAGCCGGAACACAGCATTGAATGTCCAAGTGAATTAAAACAATGAACGCATCGACCGAAGCCCCCAAAGTGGATGTCACCATCCTGGGCGGCGGACTGGCAGGACTGACGCTCGCCATTCAATTGCGCCGGCAGTTTCCTTCGCTGTCGATGCGGATCATCGAGCGTCGCCGGCATCCGGTGCCGCCGGCCGCGCACAAGGTCGGCGAGTCGTCGGTGGAAATCGGTGCGCATTATTTCGATACGGTGCTCGGGCTCAAAGAACATCTGATGAGCGCGCAGCTGAAGAAATTCGGCTTCCGCTTTTTCTTCTCCGAAGGTCGCGAAGACCTGGATAACGTCACCGAGCTGGGCGCGAGTCGTTATCTCTCGACGCCGAGTTATCAGCTCGACCGCGGCTTGTTTGAAAACTATCTCGGCGAGCACGTGCGCGAGCAGGGCGTCGAGTTCCTCGATGGCGCGGTCGTGCGTAGTTTCGACGTGGGCACGCAGGGCGCAGAGCATGTCGTGCGCTATGAAGTCGACGGCGCGCACCACGAGGTTCGTTCGCGCTGGCTGATCGACGCGTCGGGTCGCGCGGGCCTGGTCAAGCGCAAGCTCGGCTTACAGCAGGACAATGCGCATAACGCCAACGCCATCTGGTTCCGCATCGGCACCAAGATCGATGTGGACGAGTGGTCGTCGGATGCGACCTGGCTGAATCGGTGCGATCCGCCGTACCGCTGGCTGTCCACCAATCATTTGTGCGGCGAAGGCTACTGGGCGTGGTTGATCCCGCTGGCGTCGGGCTCGCACTCTGTCGGCATCGTCTGCGACGCCGTCACTCATCCGCTTGAGACCATGAATACATTCGAGAAGTCGCTCGAGTGGTTCCGCGTGCATCAGCCGCGGCTCGCGCGGGAGCTCGAAGGCAAGCAGCACCTGCTGCAGGATTTTTGTTTCCTGCGCAATTTCTCTTACGGCTGCAAGCAAGTGTTCTCGGGCGACCGCTGGGCGCTCACGGGCGAGGCCGGCGTGTTCCTCGATCCGTTCTATTCGCCCGGTAGCGACTTCATCGGCATCAGCAACACGTACATCACCGATCTGATCGCGCGCGATCTGCAAGGCGAGCTGATCAATGGCCGCTCGCATGTGTATCAGCAGCTCTACTTCTCGTTCTACGAGAGCACGCTGTCGCTCTACACGAATCAATACGCCATGTTCGGCGATCCGGAAGTCATGCCGGTGAAGGTGATCTGGGACTACACGTACTACTGGGGCGTGCTGTGCCAGCTGTTCTTCCAGCGCCGGCTGACCGATCTGGCCAACCTGAGCCGGCTCTCGGATCATTTAAATCATTCGCGCGCATTGAACGTGGCCATGCAGAATTTCATGCGCGAATGGTCGAAGCTCAGCGCTCGTCGTAACGACGCGGTGTTGCTGGATCAGGCGTCACTGCCTTGGTTCGCGGAATTGAATCGCGGCTTGCGTGACGAGCTCGATGAGGAAGGATTCCGTGCCCGGGTCATCGAATACACGGGTTTGTTGAATTCGCTCGCGGCCGAAATCATCGAAAAAGCATGCGGTGAGCATCCGTCACTCGACGCCACCGAAGCGCGCAAGCTGTTGAGCGCAGTCCCGGCAACTGTCTCGGAATCGCTGCTTTTTACGAAGGCAGCTTGAGCAGCACGGCGGCGCGACCTTCCGCCGCCACTTCGCCGTTGTGAGTGATCTTGAAGCTGTACTGCTGGCTGGATTCCGCCGACTGCAGACAGATCGCCTCGACGCGTAGCGCACCCTCCAGACCGTCGATGTAATCGCAGGCGAAGGTCACGGATCTCAGCGCGACCAGCATGCCGGGTCGCGCCTGCCTGGGTGCAGCTCTCAGCGCGCCGTGCACTGCCATCGCTTGTGCGCCGTATTCGCACAGATGAACCGCGCGCAGTTTGCCGTCCACACGCAGCGGGTTTTCAAGATCGCGATGCGAAGCGGTTTCCAGAACGATGCGCGTGTCGTCCCATTCGACGATGTGCTCCCACAGGCACATGCCACCTTGGTGAGGAATCAGCGCTGCGATGTCTTCACGTGCCATGGCTGGGAGCGGCGGGTCGGGTCAGGAGGAGGGCGAGCACGAAATTAGAAATAACGCCGATCGACACCGTCAAGCCCAGTGCTCGAAGCACCGGCAGCGAGGACAGCGCGAGCAGGGCGAACACCATCAGTGTCGAGATCGAGCATACGAGCAGCGCATGCAGCGTGCGCCGCTGCTCCATGGGATCGTCGGCCGCGTGCTCGAAGAACAGGGCGTAGTCGAGGCCCAGGCCGGCGGCGAGGATCAGGGCGATCAGATGAAACAACGTCATCGACACGCCCGCGGCCTGCAGAATGCCGATGATCAGCAAGGTGGTCAGCGCCATCGGCGCAAGCACACGATAAACGCGCGAGGCCTGGCGCAACGAGACCATTACGACGCCGACCAGCAGCACGGCGGCAATCGCCAGGCTCCACAGAATCTTGATGCGCTGATGGGTCACGAGTGTTTCTGACGCGTCCTTCGTGTCCAGCAGCGTCACGCCTTCTCCGGCGGCAGCCGCGAAGCGCTCGAGGGCGGCGACATCTTCAACACCGCTGAAGGTCACGAGCGCGGTGGTCCGTTGGGCGGCTTTGTCTGTTCCTTTGGCGTGCTGAGTCAGCAGCATTTCGACGCTCACGCCGAGCGGCGAGTCGCGCAATTGATCGACGGTCAGCAAGCGCAGGTGACGCGCCTTCTCCACATCCTCGAAGAACGGCTCGAACACATCGGGTCGGAACGGAGTGTCTTTGACAGCTGCGTCGACATCGGCACGCAGCGTCGCGGGCTCGGGCAAGCGCGCCTGTCGTTGACGCTGCTTCTCCGCCGTCGGAACGTAGCGCGCGGCGTGGTCATAGCCGGTGATCGCACCGTCGGCGACCAACTTCTGCAGCGGCTCGTCCAACTGTTCCAGCTTCTTCAGCGCGTATTCGGTATCGGCGGCGTTGATGACCAACAGATACCGCACATCGGGTGTGCCCAGTTCGTTACGCAATGCCTGGTCCTGGATCAACAGCTCTTTCGGCACCGGGGTGAGCTTGCTCAGATCGCTTTCCCACATGGGCTGAGGGGCGAGCGCCATGGTGCCGATGGCAAGAACGATCAAGGCCACGCCGGCCCAGCGCGGACGAGGCAAACGTTCCATCCGTTGCCACAGTTTGCCGAGCCACGCCGAGTCGCCGAAGTCGCGACCCTTCGTATCCATCAGCACCGGTAGGCCGAAGCGTGTTGTCAGGCCGGCGACAGCCAGGCCCGCCACTGTGAAGCACGCGAGCTGCGCCAGACCGATGACTCCTGAGAGCAGGAATGTGCCATACGCGATACAGGTGCTCGCGACACCCGTCGCAAGCGTTGGCCACAACTCGCGAGCCGCTTCGTCGGGCGACCGGGTGGTGTGAGCATGGCTGAGCAAATGAATCGGATAATCCTGCGCGACACCGATCAGCGTGAAGCCGAAGGCCAGCGTGATGCCGTGGACTTCTCCGAATAGCGCGCTCACGGCCGCGAGGCCCGCCAAGCCCGCGCTAGCGAGTGGCAGCGCGCTCAATATAACGGTGCCGACGCTTCGATAAGCGACGAGCAACAAGATAATCATGCCGACCGTCGCGCCCGCGCCAAGCAGCGTAGCTTCGCCGCGAGTCCGCTCCTCCATCATCACGGAGAATTTGCCGGCGCCGCTGAAGGTCAGCGTCACACCATCGTCGCGCTTCAGTCGCTCGCCTTCGGCATTCAATTGTTCGACCGCGAGGCGTTGCTGATCGGGATCGAAGGCCGCAGCGCGCGTTTGGGCCAGCAGCAGTGCGCGCTTGCCTTCGCGATCGAACCAGACATCGAACAGCCGGTTGGGCTCCTGCATCGGCTGCCAACGTTGCAAGACCTTCAGCAATTCGAGGGTCGGATCGCGCGGTAGCCACGGTTCAAGAAAGGCGCCCGCGGGTGATGCTAAATCACGCGCACGTTCCTGCAGCTCCGAGTGCAGATACTTTTCATCGAGCGGCCGTTCGTCCAATGTGGTCGACAACAAATATCGATACGCCAGCAGCTCATCCGGCACGCTGTCGAGAGAAATATCGCCATTGGTGACGATGCGGAAGTACGGGCTCGACTGCAGATTCTCGACCAGCGTGCGCGACGCGTCGGCAAGCTGCTCCGGTTCCGCGCCTTCCAGCGAGATCACCATCACTCGCGATGCCGGGCCCTCGCCGATCTCCTCTAACAACAACTGTTGTTCAGGTGTCGTCGGGCTCGGAAGAAACAAGCGCAGGTCGGTGCTGACTTGCAGTTGCCGCTGTACGAACCACGTCAGCCCCGCCAGCAACACCAGCCAGACGAACAGGATCAGTAAAGCCGAGCGAGTGAGTTTCATGCGCGATGGTGCTTAGGTGCCCTGGCCGCCGCCGCAGCGCCGCTGCAAGGCGACCAATGTCACATCGGCGGCGACCGGCTCGGCCGCGGTCGCGCCCAGGAGCAACACACTGGAGGCACCATCGGCGGTCGTCATCGAAAAGCAGCGCGGGTCGCTCTGATGGCCGTTCACTTCGATCTGCTGCAAACGGCGACGAGCTTTGGTATCGGTAGGCGTGAGCTTGAGCGTCCACGCGTCGTCATTGCCGCTCATCTCCACATCGAAGGTCTTGCGCAGCGATGCGGCATCGCCCGACAGCATGGCCGAGAATCCCGATAACAATCCCCGCAGCTCCGGCGCATGTTTCAAAGCGAAGCTGCGCGGCTTCTCGCCTTCGCGTTCCACTTTGACGGATTCGCCGCGAATGGACGTATGTTCGCGATAGGGCGTGGTGACCCGTCGATCCAGGCTTTCCGGCCCGGAATACCCCAGGTCGCCCGACACGATGAGCGGCGCCCGCAGCAGCTTCGAGAAGCGCACTTCGGTGAATGAGACCGTGGCGGGGGCGGGCTTGGCGAGACGGCCGATCAGCGTATCGGCGCTTTGATCAGTCTGGCCGGCGCTCCACGCCGTCAGCGGCGCGAGCAACGCCAGAATTGTCAGAGCTAGGGGAGGAAGTCGAATTGAGGTGCCAGAAATCATAGAAGTTGAACCAATTGTACGGGGCGTTGCGGGTGTAATGGGCCAGCCGGTCCGCATACCGTTGAATGATGGCATTGAGACTCGTCTCGCGGTTGGAGCGTTCCACGCGCACCGTGTCGGCGAACGCTTCGAAGTGCAGGTCGTAACGATTGCCGCCGCGGTACAGGCCGAAGCACAGGACCACCGGCACTTTGAGCGCCGCCGCGAGTTGCCACGGCCCGGTCGGAAAGGGCGCGGGATCGCCGAGGAAGTTCACAATCGACATTTGATTGTCCGGCCGGGCGCGATCCACCAGCAGGGTGACCAGGGCGCCTTCGTCCAGGGCTTCCTTGATTGCCAGCGCGGTGACCGCACCGTCCTGGCGCGCATTGATGATGGAGCGCGCCAGCTCCGGGTTGAACGCGTGCAGGAAGTTGGTCAGCGCCGCGTTGTGTTCGATGTCCAGCACGACGCGCACTTTCACGTCCTTCCGGACTTCGCCTAGCACGCGCAAAGCATCGAAGCTGCCGAGGTGCGAGCCGAAGATCAGCACGCCTTGTTTCTTGGCCCATTGCGCCCGCAGGACGTCCAGGCCATGCACCCGGACATCGAAACGTTTGAAGCTTTCGGACAGCAGGAACAGACGGTCGAGGATGACCGAGGCGAAGTAATGGAACTGCTTGGCGACATCTTTCAGCGTGGGCTTGCGCCCCAGCACTCGCTGCAAATAGTCACGCGAAGCGCGTCGTTCCGGGGCTCGCTTCAGCAGAAAGAACGCCGTGATGGGGAAGAGCACCAGGCGCGCGGGCGCACGTCCGCACAGCCGGGCGAACAGGCTGATCAGTCGATATCCGAAGACGCCGCCGGCTTCGGGACGTTCGAGCCATTGCTGTTTCACGCCACGGGTCCGTGATCGTCCGCCGCGATTCGAAACAATCCCTGAGCGATTGCCGAGCCGTCGCGGCTGACGGTGAAGCGCAGCTCCCCGGCGTCCAGCTTCAATTGCAGATCCGCCGGCTCATCGGGCAGCAGCGGCGCAGTGAACTTGGCATTGGGTAGCGCCACCGCGCGCACCGGGCGCTGCAGCCAGCGTTCCGCTTCCTGCAGGACGCAATCGAGCAGCACCACGCCGGGCACGATCGGCTGGCCCGGAAAATGGCCGGGCAGCGACGGATGATTCGCGGCGATCCGCAGAACGGTGGCGTGGGCGAGGGGATTCATGGCCTTCAACGACGAGGGTCAGCGACGTTGCTGACCAGGCGCGGCATGGCCGCGAGTACCTTGAGAAAAAAATCCAGCATGTTGCGGTAGGGCTGCCGCGGGAAGCGGTGGCTGCGGTAAGCGTACTCAATCAGGAAGAAGGCCGCGACCAGCAAATATCCGATGAGGTTGGCGAACAGCGACCACCACTCCTCGGGCACCGTGACGGGCGGCGTGACCCCGCCGGCCAGCAGCATGCCGCCGGGCTCGGCGAGTAGGCCCAACACCAGATTGGTCGCCGACAGCGTCACGAAGAACGCTGTCCAGGCTTGCGTCAGCTTGCGCGCGTACTCCAGTACGGCCGGCTCGGGCTCGCCGATGCCGCCAGGGCCGGCCTCCATGATCCGGACCAGCTGTTCGATTAGCGGAACCTGCCCGGCGAGCAGTGTGCTGCCAAATACGCCCGCCATGAATCCTGGAACCAGCACCGGTGCGATATACAGCGGCAACGTGGCGTGTGTGGAACGCGATAACCACCACAGGCCCGCGACCACCGGCGGCAGCGCCAGCCAGGCCGCGACGCTGCGCCGGCCGAGGGCCGGCACCATGGGCAGGACGATCAATAGCCCCAATGCAATGGCAATCAGCGTCACGCTGTTGGAAATGACGCCGAAGTGAGCGACGAGCGGGTACGCGAGCACCAGCAAGGCCCGGCCAATAGCGGTAAACACTCGGGAGTCAACTGCCATTCGATGGGCGTCGTCGGTTTCGTTCAATCGAAGCAGTGTGAACTGCTGGCATCCTGGCGGCGTCGCGTGGTTTGATGGCGCCGAACATTCGCAGGCGCGAAGCATGCGCGTGTTGCCGAGCGCGGACAAGGCATCCACAATGGTGGGAATTTTATGTGCAAACGTCGAGCTTCGGGGGAGGATCGGTCGGCATGGCAGTGAAGATTGCTGTTCTGAAGGAAACACGTGCCAATGAGAAGCGCGTCGCCCTGGTTCCGGCGGTGGCCGACAAGCTGATCAAGCTCGGTGCCGAGATTCACCTGCAGGCCGGCGCCGGCGACGCCGTCAAGCTGCCGGATTCCGCATTCAAGAATGTGAGATTCAGCGCCGATCCGCTCGAGCTGGTGCGCGATGCCGATGTGGTGGCGAGCGTGCAGCCGCCCGATGCCAGCATCGTGAATGCGATGAAGCCGGGCGCCATCCTGATTTCATTCATTTATGCCCACAAGGAAGTCGAGCTGACCAAATTACTGCGCGATCGTCATATCACGACGTTTGCCATGGAGCTGGTGCCGCGTATCACGCGCGCTCAGGCCATGGATGCGCTGTCGAGTCAGGCGGCGCTTTCCGGGTATTACGCAGCGCTGCTCGGTGCCACTCATCTGGCGCGCATTCTGCCGATGATGACGACGGCCGTTGGCTCGATTCGCCCGGCCCGCACGTTGGTGATGGGCCTCGGTGTCGCAGGACTGCAAGCGCTGGCAACAGCGCGGCGTTTGGGCGCGATGACCGAAGGTTACGACGTGCGGCCTGAAACAAAAGAGCAGGCTGAATCGCTCGGCGCGAAGTTCGTCGATACCGGCGTCGATGCCCGCGGTGCAGGCGGTTACGCGCGCGAGCTGACGCCGGAAGAAAAAGAAAAGATTGCCAGTGTCGTCACCAAGCATATTCAACAAGCCGACATCATTATCACGACCGCGGCCATTCCGGGCCGGCCCTCGCCGAAGCTGATCAGCAAGGCGCAGGTCGATGGCATGAAGGCCGGCAGCGTGATTGTCGATCTGGCCGCGGAAGGTGGCGGCAACTGTGAATACACGCAGCCGGGCGAGACGATACAAGTGGGCCAGGTGACCATCGTCGCGCCGCTCAACGTGCCGAGCATGCTCGGCGAGCATGCGAGCGAGTTGTACGCGAAGAACCAACTCAACCTGATCGAGCTGTTCGTCAAGGAAGGCGGCATCCGGCTCGACTGGACCGACGAGGTGGTCGCCAAAACCGCGCTCACGCACGATGGCAAGATCGTCAACGAGGCCGCGCAGAAACTCATCGCATGACCGCGTCGTTGCGATCCGGGGGGCCGCGCGGCCCAAGCATTACATACTTATCCCATGACAGCACCCGGCGCCAGCCGGGCCGCTGTCCTGGCCAAGTATCAGCCATAAGTAACGAATGACTCCGAGGAAATAATGGACCTCGCTACCACGCTGACGGGCTTCGTCGCCCTGTACATCTTCATGCTCGCGGCTTTCACCGGCTACGAGATCATCGGTCGCGTGCCGGCCATTCTGCATACGCCGCTGATGTCCGGCTCGAACTTCGTGCACGGTATCGTCGTGGTCGGCGCGATGTATGCGCTGCTCAACGCCACTTCATTGGTCGAACAGCTCATTGGTTTCGCCGGCGTGCTGCTCGGCGCGGGTAACGCGGCCGGCGGTTACGTCGTGACCGAGCGCATGCTGGAAATGTTCAAGCCCAGCGACAAGAAGGCTTCCGGCGAGCAGAAGAAGGCATAAGCGCCCATGAACCTCACCCCGCAGTTCGTGATCGACGCCAGCTATTTCGCCGCGGCGTTTCTTTTCATCTATGGCTTGAAGCGCATGTCATCGCCGGTGACGGCGCGCTCGGGCATCGTGGTGGCCGGCGTCGGCATGCTGGTCGCGGTGCTCGCCAGCTTTCTTTATTACTTCGGCGTCAACGAGGCAGCGATTCCTCATCTGGGCGCAAACATCGGCTTCGCTGTAGCGGCGCTGGTGTTGGGGACCGGCTGGGCCTGGTGGAAAGGCAAGCGCGTCGCGATGACCGAGATGCCGCAGATGGTCGCGCTCTACAACGGCATGGGCGGCGGCGCAGCCGCGTGTATCGCGGCGGTCGAGTTGCTACGAACCAGTGCGGTTCATCAAACCATTCCGCTGTTACTGGCCGTCATCGGCGCGTTGATCGGTGCGATCTCGTTGTCCGGCTCCTTGATCGCCTGGGCCAAGCTCAACGGCACCATCAATGGCGTGTGGCGGATCAGTGGTCAGCAGATCCTCAACGGCATCGTGTTCCTGGCGACGCTGGGTGTGGGTGTCTACATCGTGTTCGTCGCGCATGGTCACGCCGATCCGAAGGTGGTCGCGGCGTTCTTCATCGGCGCGTTGATTTTCGGCGTGATGATGACGATGCCGATCGGCGGCGCGGACATGCCGGTCGTGATCTCGCTGTACAACGCCTTCACCGGCCTGGCGGTGGGCTTTGAAGGTTACGTGCTGCAGAACCCGGCGCTGATGATCGCCGGCATGGTGGTCGGCTCAGCCGGTACGTTGCTCACGCTGTTGATGGCGAAGGCGATGAACCGCAGCGTGTCGAATGTGATCTTCAGTAACTTCGGCGATGGCGGCGGCGAGCAACAGGGCGAGATCAAAGGCTCGCAGAAGCCCGCTGAAGCCGGCGACGCCGCGATCAACATGCGCTACGCGTCGAAGGTCATCATCGCGCCGGGCTACGGCCTGGCGGTCGCGCAAGCCCAGCACAAGTTATATGAATTCGTAAAGCTGCTGACGGATGCGGGGGTCGAAGTGAAGTTCGCGATTCATCCGGTCGCGGGCCGCATGCCGGGCCACATGAACGTGTTGCTCGCCGAAGCGGGCGTGCCGTACGACATGATCTACGATCTGGAAGACATCAACGCCGAGTTCAAAGAAGCGGACGTGGCGGTCGTCATCGGTGCGAACGATACGGTGAACCCGGCAGCGCGCACCAACAAATCGAGCCCGATCTATGGCATGCCGATCCTGAACGTGGATCAGGCCAAGCAGGTCTACGTCATCAAGCGCGGTCAGGGTAAGGGTTACTCGGGCGTGGAGAACGAGCTGTTCTTCGCCGACAACTGCAACCTGGTCTATGGCGACGCGCAGAAGGTGATGGTGGCGATGATCCAGGCGGTGAAGTCGCTCGAGGGTGGCCACTGACCTCCGGTTCCTACATAAACCTTCCTTAATTGCCCCTCCCCGGGAGGGGCGGTACCCTGCCATTTCCTTTCTCGCGGGCTCGGAGCCGTGGCTAGAGTACTCATCATCGAAGACGACCGCGTGACCGCTGATGAAATCTGCGCCGAATTGCAGCGATACGGGCTGGATACGGAGTGGGTCGGCGACGGTGCCACCGGGCTGGAGCGGGCGCGAGGGGGATTTTATGACGCGATCACTCTGGATCGCATGCTCCCCGGCCTGGACGGTTTGACTGTGGTCACCAAGCTTCGCGAGTACGGCGTGCAGACGCCGGTGCTGATGATCAGCGCCCTGTCCGATGCCGACGAGCGAGTGCGCGGCCTGCGGGCCGGCGGGGACGACTATCTCACCAAGCCGTTCAACCCCGACGAAATGGCCGCCCGCATCGAAGTGCTGCTGCGCCGGCACGCCAATGTGTCGCGACCCATGGCGCTGCGGGTCGGCGATCTGCAGCTCGATCTGATCGACCGCACGGCCAGGCGCGGCGAAGTATTGCTCGATCTACTGCCCACCGAATTCCGGCTGCTCGAATTCCTGATGCGTCATAGCGGTCGGGTGCTGACGCGCACGATGATCTTCGAGGCCGTCTGGGGCTATCATTTCGATCCCGGCACCAATGTGATCGAAGTTCACATCGGTCGGCTGCGGCGCAAGCTCGATCCGCCGGAGCGGGAGCCGCTCATTCACACGGTTCGCGGAGTAGGGTACGTGCTTGAAGCTCGGTGAGCTGTCACGCATCAGCACAGTTCGATTGCTGCCGGTCTACGGCGTTCTATTCGTGTTGTGGAGTGTGCTGCTGATCGGCTGGGTGCAGTACGACACCAAACGCTATCTCTCCAGCGTCGTCGACGAAATTCTCCGTCAGCGCGTTCATTACCTGAGTCACATCGACCGGGATCGTCTGCCCGAGGCGATGGCGCAAACCGACGCGCTCGATTTGCGCGGCGTGATGCTCTACGGATTGTTCGATCCTCAGGGCAACAAGATCACCGGCAACATCGAGAAAATTCCCGATGGCGTTTCGCTGGACGGCGTCGTGCACGCGGTGCCCGGCGGTATCCAGCGGATCGGCGCCAACGAGCCCGTGAATGCGCGCGGTCTCGCCAGGGAAGTCGAGGGTGGCGACGTGCTGATTCTGGCGCGTGCCACGAGCGTGCTGGATCAAGTCAACACCATCATCTTCCGCTCGCTGTTGTGGGGGCTCACGCTCACCATCATTCCCGGATTGATTGGCGGACTGTGGCTCGCGCGAGGCCCGTTACGGCGCATTCGGACGCTCGAGTCGGCCGCACAGCCCATCATGCGCGGCGACCTGCATCAGCGCCTGCCGGTATCGGGACGTCGCGATGAGCTCGATATGCTCGCCGGCATCGTCAATTCGATGCTGGAAGAAATCGAACGATTGATGAGCGAAGTCAAAGGCGTGTGCGACAGCATCGCGCATGACTTGCGCACGCCGCTGACCCGACTGCGCTCGCAATTGCATCGTATGCATCGCGAGGCGTCCGACAGTGCGCATGCCAGCGTCGTCGAACAGGCGATTCTCGATGTCGATTCGTTGTTGGATCGATTCCGCGCACTGTTACGAATCTCCGAGCTGGAAGACATGCATCGTCGCGCCGGCTTCACCGAAGTGCATCTGGCGAGCACGCTGGATCACGTGCGCGAGATCTACACACCGCTGGCCGAAGACAAGCACATCACGTTCTCTTTCGAGATCGCGCCCAGCGTTCCAACCGTACGCGGCGATCCGAATCTGCTCTTGGAGGCTGTTTCAAACATCGTCGACAACGCGATCAAGTTCACGCCCGCGGGCGGCAGCATACATTTGCGCCTGATGCCGGATGCCGATGTCGGCGCACGCATCGATGTGATCGATAGCGGGCCGGGCATTCAAAACTCGGAACGAGAGGCGGTCCTGCAGCGGTTTTACCGAGGCACGTGTAGTAACAAAGATGTCTCGGGCTGGGGCTTGGGCTTGTCGATCGTCGCGGCCATCGTCAAACTGCACGGGTTCAAGTTGCAGATCGTCGATAATCCGGCAGGTGGCGCCTGGCTCTCGCTTCTATGTGGGCCGGCGCGCACGGGCGCTACTTAAAAAAGCTTTCATCTGCTGGACGGTTTGGCGGGGGATGAGCGGACCCATAATGGTCCTTCGTAGGTTGCTCTCGCCCGCATGCTCGGTATTGTCAAAATCGCTCTGCGCCGCCCGTACACGTTCATCGTGCTGGCGCTACTCATCCTGATCTTCGGCGTGCTCTCGATCCTGCGCACGCCCACGGATATCTTTCCTAACATCCGCATTCCGGTCATCAGCGTGGTGTGGCAGTACACCGGTCTGCCGCCCGATGGCATGGCGGGTCGCATCACCACCAATTTCCAGCGCACGTTGACCACCATGGTCAACGATATCGAGCACATCGAAGCCAACTCGTACACCGGCTTCGGCGTCATCAAGGTTTTCTTCCAACCGAACGTCGATATCAACATGGCCAATGCGCAGGTGACGGCCGCCGCGCAGACGGTCTTGCGCCAGATGCCACAAGGCACGAATCCGCCAAACATCCTGAACTACAACGCTTCCACCGTCGGCATCCTGCAGCTGGCGCTGTCCGGCGAGGGCATGACGGAGCAGGAGCTCAGCGACTTAGGTATCAACTACGTCCGCACCTTTCTGATCACGGTGCCGGGCGCCTCGGTGCCGTATCCGTTCGGCGGCAAGAACCGGCAGATCCAGATCGATCTCGACCCCGCGGCTTTGCAGGCGCGCGGCTTGTCGGGCACGGACGTGGCCAATGCGCTGGCGGCGCAGAATCTGATCACGCCGGTGGGCACGCAGAAAATCGGCAGTTTCGAGTACGCCATCAATTTGAACAACAGCCCGTCGGCGATCGAGGACCTAGGCCGGTTGCCGATTCGTCTGGTCGGCGGCGCGATGGTTTATTTGCGAGATGTCGCCCACGTGCGTGACGGTAATTCGCCGCAGACCAATATCGTGCATGTCGCTGGCAATCGCTCGGTGCTGCTCACGGTGCTGAAGAGCGGTGCCGCTTCGACCCTGGCCGTGATCGAGGGCGTGAAGAAACGCGTCGAGGAAGTGAAGGATCAGCTGCCGGAATCGTTGCAGATCAAGCTCATCGGCGATCAATCCATCTTCGTTCGCAGCGCCATCACCGGCGTGGTTGCTGAAGGCGCCATCGCGGCACTGCTGACCAGTCTGATGATCCTGCTGTTCCTGGGCAGCTGGCGCTCCACCGTCATCATCGCCACCTCGATTCCGCTGGCCATCCTCGGCTCGATCTTTCTGCTGGCGCTGACCGGTCAGACACTCAACATCATGACCCTGGGCGGACTGGCGCTGGCGGTCGGCATCCTGGTCGACGATGCGACCGTCACCATCGAAAACATCAACTGGCATCTCGAGCACGGCAAGGATGTGCATACGTCCATCCTCGACGGCGCGGCACAGATTGTGACGCCCGCGTTCGTATCGTTGCTGTGTATTTGTATCGTGTTCGTGCCGATGTTCTTCCTCGAAGGCGTGGCGCGCTTCCTGTTCGTGCCCATGGCGCTGGCCGTGATCTACGCGATGGTGTGCTCGTTCATTCTGTCGCGCACGCTGGTGCCGACCATGGCGATGTATCTGCTGAAGCCGCACTCGCACGAGGATGCGAACGCGCCGACGTCGAACCCGCTGGTGAAATTCCAGCGCGGCTTCTCGGAGAGGTTCGAACGTTTCCGCGGCAGCTACAAAGAAATGCTGACCGTGGCGATGTCTCATCGGCGCGGCTTCGTCACGGCATTCATGGTGTTTGTGGTCGCGTCGTTCGCGCTCGTGCCGTTCCTGGGGCGCAATTTCTTTCCGTCGGTGGATGCCGGTCGCATCATGGTTCACTTCCGCGCGCAGCCCGGCACGCGTGTGGAGGAAACAGTGGCCGTTTCGGCGCGCATCCAGGATGTCATCCGGCAAGTGATTCCGGCGCGTGAGTTGGCCCTGGTGGTGGACAACATCGGCATGCCGTTTTCCAGCATCAACATGACTTACAACAACACGGGCACCATCGGTACGGCGGACGGGGATATCCAGATCACGCTGGAGGAAGATCACAAGCCGACCGCGGATTACGTGCGCAAACTGCGTGAGGAGCTGCCGAAACGATTCCCCGGCACCACGTTCGCCTTCACGCCGGCCGACATCGTCAGCCAGATCCTGAACTTCGGCACGCCATCGCCCATCGATCTGCAGATCCGCGGCAACAACTTCGCGGCGAATTTCGCTTACGCCGAAGCTTTGCTCGCCGACATCAAACGGATTCCGGGCATCGCCGATGCGCGTATTCAGCAAGCTCGTGGCTTGCCCACGTTCAGTGTCGATGTCGATCGCACGCGTGCTCAGTACGCCGGTCTCACCGAGCGCGATGTCACCAACAGCATGGTGGTGAATCTCGCCGGCTCAGTGCAGGTCGCGCCGACCTTCTGGCTGAACCCGAAGACCAACATCCAGTACCCCATCGTGCTGCAGACTCCGCAGTACAAGATGGATGAGTTGAACTCGCTGGAAACATTGCCGATCACCGGCACGAACTCCACTTCGGCGCATCTGCTCGGCGGCATCGCGGACATCACCCGCACTACGTCGAGCGGAGTGGTCTCTCAATACAACATTCAACCCATCGTGCAGATTTACGGCACCACGCAGGGCACCGATCTCGGCGCGGTGGCTACGCAGATCCGAAAGATATTGGATGTGCACGCCAAGGATCTGCCGAAGGGCTCGTCAGTGGCGCTGCTCGGCCAGGTGCGCACCATGGAGAGCTCGTTCTCGGGACTGATGTGGGGTCTGATCGGCGCCGTCGTGCTGATTTATCTGCTGATCGTCGTGAACTTCCAATCGTGGAGCGATCCGCTGGTGATCATCAGCGCGCTGCCGGCGGCGCTGGCCGGCATCATCTGGATGCTGTTCACGACATTCACGACGTTGTCGGTACCTGCGTTGACGGGCGCGATCATGTGTATGGGCGTGGCCACCGCGAACAGCGTGCTGGTCATCAGCTTCGCGCGTGAGCGGCTGGAAGAATTGGCCGATCCCATCGCCGCCGCTATCGATGCCGGCTTCGTGCGTTTCCGTCCCGTGCTGATGACGGCCCTGGCGATGATCATCGGCATGGCGCCGATGGCGCTGGGTCTGGGCGATGGTGGTGAGCAGAATGCGCCGCTCGGTCGCGCCGTGATCGGCGGATTGATCTTCGCCACCGTCGCCACGCTCATTTTCGTTCCTGTCGTTTTCAGCATCGTGCACCGTAATTACGTCCGCAAGCCCGCGGAGCATCCGCTGCTGGCCGGAGAGCCTCATGCCGCCCACTGAGTCACATCGCGGGTTACGCCGCGCCGGCATCGTTATCGCCGTCATTGCCGTTGTCATCGTCGTTTCCGGTATCGGGATCCGCGTCAGCGATCATCGCCAGATGACCGAGTGGACCGAAGAACAAGCCATTCCCACCGTCGCGGTGGTCGCGCCAACTCAAGGTGAAGCCGACGCACGAATCGAGATGCCTGGCCGATTGGAAGCGTTCGCACGAGCGCCGCTGAATGCGCGGGTGTCGGGCTACTTGAAGACCTGGAAGGCCGATATCGGTACGCCGGTGAAGACCGGTCAGCTGATCGCGGAAATCGAAGCGCCGGATATCGAGCAGCAGTTGTTGCAAGCGGAAGCGGATCTCGCCAGCGCCGAAGCGAATGCCGCGCTCGCGGCGAGCACCGCCAAGCGCTGGCAATCGATGCTCGGTCGCGACTCCGTTTCCAAACAGGAAGTGGAGGAGAAGGCGGGCGATCTGGCGGCCAAAGAAGCGTTGGCCAAAGCCGCGCGAGCCAACGTCGAGCGTTTGCGAACGATGCGAGGCTTCACTCGTATCGTGGCGCCATTCGATGGTGTGGTCACCGCGCGCAATACAGATATCGGTGAGCTCATTACTGCCGGCGGCGGCACGGGCCGGGAGTTGTTTGTTGTTTCTGATACGCGCAAGTTGCGTGTGTATGTGAATGTGCCGCAGTCGTATGTGAGCCGCCTCAATACGGAAGCGAAGGCGCTGATCACCGTGCCCGAGCATCCTGGGAAAGAATATTCGGCGGCGGTCGCCGCGTCGGCCGGCGCTGTGAACGTTGCGACTGGCACGACACTGCTGCAGCTCACGGTCGATAACAAAGCGGGCGAGCTGTTGCCCGGCGGTTATGCCAGTGTCAGCTTCGAGCTGCTGGGCGGGGCGAAAGCGCTGCGCGTGCCGGCCAGTGCCTTGATCTTCGATCAATCGGGGCTACGGGTGGCCACGGTCGACTCGGAAAGTCGCGTCGTCATGAAGCCCATCACCATCGCTCGCGATCATGGCTCTTTCATCGAGGTCGGCGGCGGCATTGAAGCGTCCGATCGCGTTATTTCCACGCCGCCGGACGGATTGATGGCTGGCAGTGCTGTGCGCGTGCTCGAACCGACTGCGAAGGAAGCGAATGCGGGCTGAACTGTCGATAGTCGCGGCGCTCGCGCTGGCTGGCTGCTCGTTCGCGCCCAAGCTCGAGCTGCCTGCCGTTCCCGTTGCTGAATCTTACAAAGAGCCGGCGCCGTGGACGCAGGCCGCGCCGGCGGATCGACTGCCTCGTGATGCGTGGTGGCTGCTGTACGGCGACGAAGATCTGAACCGTCTGCAAACGCAGCTCGTTCAGAACAGTCCCGATCTGCAAGCGGCCCTGGCGCGCTATCAACAAGCGAAGGCCTATGCGGATCAGCTGCGTTCCGGTTTGTTTCCTTCCTTTGGCGTGCGGGCCGATGGCGCTCGAGTGCGGCAATCCGAGACGCGTCCGCCGGCGGGTGGGGCGACGCCTCGCTACTACAACTCGTATGCGACCAGTGTCGAGGCGACGTATGAAGTCGATCTCTGGGGGCGCGTGCGCAATGACGTGAATGCCGGAAGGTTCGAAGCGAGCGCCGCTGCCGCTGACCTGGAGTCCGCGCGCCTCAGTCTTCAGGCGCAACTGGCTGACTATTACATCGCGCTCTACGGCCTGGATCGCGAGGCGGCGCTGCTCGCAGATACGGTGACTGCCTACGATCGCGCGGTGTCGCTCACCAAGGAGCGGCATGATGCGGGCATCGTTTCGGGACTGGACGTGGCGCGAGCTCAAACTCAGCTCGACACCGCGCGTTCGCAGGTTGCGCAGAATCAGGCACAGCGCGCGACGCTCGAGCATGCGATTGCGGTGCTTGTAGGAGAGTCACCGTCGCAATTCTCCCTGGAGCCTCGCTCCGCGCCCTTGCAGTTGCCACAGATCCCCAGCGACGTACCGACCAACCTCTTGCAGCGCCGGCCGGACATCGCCGCCGCTCAACGTCGCACCGCTGCCGCCAATGCCAGCGTCGGCGTCGCCCGCGCCGCTTATTTCCCATCGATCACGCTGAATGGCGCTTACGGCTTCGAGAGCAATCGCTCGAGCGAGTGGCTGACCGCGCCCAATGCGGCCTGGTCCGTCGGGCCCTCCATCCTGCTCGAACTGTTCGATTTCGGCGGCCGCCGGGCGCGCGTCGAGCAGGCGAAAGCCGTCCTGGATGAGGCCGGCGCGAGCTATCGAGGGGTCGTGTTAGGGGCTTTTCAGGAAGTCGAAGACAACCTGGCCCTGCTTTATCACTACGGAAACGCCGCAGAGTCCGAGCGCTCGGCCGTCACTTCGGCACAACAGTCGCTGGACTTCGCCATGAACCGCTACCGGGAGGGTGCGGTCAGCTACCTGGAAGTGGTTCAGTCGCAGACCACCGCGTTAACTACGCAGCGTGAGGCATTGGACTTGGAAACCAGACAGTTACGGGCCAGTGTGGCGCTGATTCGCGCGCTCGGCGGGGGTTGGGAGGGCTGAAAAAGCCCGGCACGTTGAATCTTTACACGAGGGTCGCGTATCTTAGGATGTAGTGCCCTTGCTGTGTCTGAGTCGTGCAATCACAACTGTACAACTTGACCCAAGAGATCCTGAGGACCGATGTCTCAGGAATGCCCCTGGAGTGGATTGACTACCGGGACGCGGTACGGCTGTACCATACGGAACAGGTGGCATACACCTGTGGTACGAGGCTTTACCGGCTGTTCGGTGGGACCAACGCGCGCTCCGGGTTGCAGACTGTGGTGGAAGTGAATTCCATCATCGCCACGGTCGGTCACACTCACAATCCAGGCAACCTGCGGCACGACTACACGCCGCCGCTGAACAACCAGACCTTGTTCAAGCGCGACGCGCACTTGTGCATGTACTGCGGGCAGCGCTTCCCGACCAGCATGCTGTCGCGGGATCACATCCGGCCGCTCAGCCAGGGCGGACTGGATCTGTGGACCAATGTGGTGACGGCTTGCCGTCGTTGTAACAACCAGAAGGCGTCGCTCACGCCTGAACAGGCCGGCCTGCAATTGATCGCCGTGCCGTTCAAGCCGACTTACGCCGAATACATTTACTTGAAAGGCCGCCGGGTGCTGGCGGACCAGATGGAATATCTGCTGGCGCATTTCCCGCGCTCGAGTCCGTTGCACGCCCGTCTAAAATTGCAGTGTTGAATTCTGAGTTCGTCGTCCAGCAGCCGGTGTATCTGATCGATGCATCGGTGTTCGTGTTCCGTGCCTGGCATTCCGTCCCCATCGAGGTAGTCGACCCCGACGGCAACGCCGTCAATGCACTCCACGGATTCAGTCGTTTCCTCGGCGATTTGATCGAGCAGGTGCGCCCCCAGCACATGGCGGTCGCGTTCGACGCCAGCCTGGTCACGTCGTATCGCAAGCGGATCTATCCGGCCTACAAGGCCAATCGCGAGCCCGCACCCGAGGATTTGAAGCGTCAGTTCCTGCAGTGCCAGCGGGTGTGCGCGGGCCTCGGCATCGCTTCATTCGTGAGCGGCGAATACGAGGCCGACGACGTCATCGGCACGCTCGCCGCTCGCGCCCGAGCCGAAGGTCGCAAGGTCGTGATCGTCACGCGCGACAAGGATCTTTCCCAGCTGGTGCGCCCCGGCGATGAATATTGGGATTACATCAGCGACAAACGTTTCGGCTACGACCGGATCGCTGATCGGTTCGGCGTGCAGCCTGAACGGATGGCGTGCTTCCTGGCGTTGATGGGAGATGCGGTCGACAACATTCCCGGCGTCCCCGGCGTCGGTCGCAAGACCGCGTCCACGTTGTTCTATCACTTCGAGTCGTTGACGCATTTGTATAACGACCTGGACCGCGTGCTGAAGATCAAGCTGCGCAATGCCGGCTTCGTGTGCGGCCAGTTGCGTGACTATCGCGAGTCCGCGTTTCTTGCCCGGCAGCTCACCGAAATAGCCTGCGATATGCCGCTCGATGTGGAGCTGGATCAGCTGCGTCGCCGGCCGCCGGACCTGGGCGAGCTCAACAAGCTCTACGACACGGTCGGCTTCGGCCGCCTGCTCCGCAATCAAGCCGAGCGCATCGTCGCGCTCAGCTAGCGCATTTCGCGTGCGTCGGGCACGCGATTGACGGCGCAAAGTCCCACCAGATCGCCCGTTCGAGCCGACCTCCCGATCGCATCCTGGCGACCCCTGCTTCAGGAGTTGCCATGCGAATCGTCGTCCTTGTCTTCGTAGCCGTGCTGTCGACGGACGTCTTCGGCGCGCAGACCGCCATTTACCGCTGCGCTGATGAGAGTGGGCCGGTTTACTCGGATCAGCCGTGCTCGACGAGCGCCGAACCCCACGAAGTCGATGACAGTCGCGTGACCGTCTACACGCCGGTCCCGGCGGCGAAGGGTGCATCAACAACGGCCGCGACCAAACCGGCAAAGGCCAGGCGCGCCAAAGCCGTGCGACTTCCAGATCCCGCCAGGCACGAAGCCGCCTGCGCCAGGCTCGAGCAGGCATTGCGTGACGTGCGTACCAAGATGCGTACCGGCTACGGTGCCAAGGAGGGCGAACGCTTGAAGGTGCGCCGTCGCCAGCTCGACGAGCGTCGACGGATTGAGAAATGCGGCTGATGAAACTTCCGCCGCTTGTGAGGTAGTACCAGCAGCGCATGCTGTGAGCGCATAATGTCGTCGTACGGAGTCAGCCACACCTCAGCAAGTAATAAGCAACGGCAAAGTCAGGGGGTCGTCATGGTTGCGTTTACTACTACACACATGGGATTGAAACGGATTGCGGCCGGTCTGCTCGCGGCGGTCTGGTTGCTGGCCGCGCCGCTGGCGGCGCAGGCGCAGGACGACAAAGCGGTCGACGACCTGATGAATCAGGCGAACAAGGCCATGCAGAAGGGTCAGCCGCGCGATGCGGAGAACCTGCTGCGCAAGGCGATCGAAGCGGCACCCACTCGCTCGGACCTGTACGCGTTGCGCGCTCGCGCCCGCGACTCTTCGGGCAAGTTCGACGCCGCGCTCGAAGACGCCAACAAGTACATCGAGCTGGAGCCGAAGGACGCCTACGGTTACTTGACCCGCTCGCGCATCTACGTGTCGCTGGACAAGCCGGAGATGGCGCTGGCCGATGCCAGCAAGGCCATCGAGCTGGAGCCCAACGAGCCGGATGGCTACTACCGCCGCTCGGACATCTATCGCGAGATGAACAAGGACAACGAAGCCAAGGCGGATGAGAAAAAGGCCGAGGAGCTGGAGAAGCGGTGACCCGAAGGTTGCGCGACCGAAGGAGCGCAGCTGGGGATATCCCGCGGGAGATCGGAAAGCGAGTTGTAAGTGCGGGCCATGTCTATGACATGGCGCCGCCCGGCAAGAGTAGGTTCAGCGGGGCGCGTTGGCCACGCGGAACACCGGATACAGGTTGTAACGCTCGTCCCATGACGAGTGGCGTCGATAGAAGAAGTCCAGCCGGGCATTCGGGTCGGCAGCGAACTTCGGATCTTCCAGACGGCGCTCGAATTCACGGCGCAGCGCCGGGTCCTTCTTCAGCATCTCTTCGGCCACCGCCTCGGCCACGTACGCTTCCATATATTCCTTGCGCTCGAACGCCGTGGCGAAGTAACCCCAGCTCACCAGCGAATCCGGATCGCGGGGCTCGAGCAAGGTCATCGCCAGTTCCGACTTGGCTTGCGCGATCGGCACGAACAGCGCGCCCGCAGCCACATCCTGCTTCTCTTTGGCCCAGTCGCCCTCGACTGAGAAGCTGCTACGGCCTTCGAAGGTCGAGCTGTCCGTCGCCGCCTTGGTGGCGCGGAATACTTCGACTTCCGCTCCCGTCTGTGCCTGAGCGATCGTACGAAACTCGATGCCGTGGACAGTCAGCTTCTCAGCGACCATACGTGCATGACTCGGCGGCACCAGATAGCCGCCACGCGGCGCGGCCACAGTAATCGCCGGCTGAACTTCATCGCGCAACGGCAGGCGCCAGATCTGCGGACGCTTATCGTTGTAGCGAGTCAGCAGCGCGCCCGACACCGCCGAAGGCACGCGCTCATATTCGTACCCGCGAAAGTCGATCGTCTTGATGTGCGGCGTATTGGTGTACGTGATGTTCACGGTGGAGCCACCGATACCCGCCGACTCCTTGTCGGCCGCTTGTGCCGCTGCCAGCCATTGCTTGCCGTCGCGCGCCGCCATTTCCATCAAGGAAATAATGGTGTGATGAGTGATGCGCACGCGGGTGGGATAGTCCTTCCACGAGTGCGTTTCCACCAGGATGCCCAGACGGTTCCGGCTCGCCCAATACGCTTGTGAGAACCGCTTCGGGCCGACGGCCACGGCGAAGCCTGTCGTAGGATCGTCGTCCTTGAGGAACGATGGATAGAAGTCGACCGGCAGTGAGCCCTTCGCGGTGGCGCGCTTCATCAACTCATCGCGAACCGCTACGCCGACCTGACGGATGGGCTCGCGCCCGGCCAACGTCGGCGAGACGCTGTAAGAGATGTCGTGTTCGAACTTCGCGCCGTCGGTGACGTGCAGGTCGACATAGAGGATCGGATCCCATTCGCCCAACAGACGCAGCATCGCTTGCATCTCGGGCGCCTCGGCCTTGACGTAGTCGCGATTCAAGTTGAGGTTCTGCGAGGTCACGCGCCAGCCCATTTCTTCCGGGCCGACCTGGTTCGGCCGATTCCAACGGCCGAAGCGCTCGTGGCCGTCGACGTTGAAGACCGGCACGAACACCAGGGTCGCGGTCTTCAAAGCATCTTTGGCCAGCGAGCCTTCGAGCATCTGGCGCAAGGCGAGGAAGCCCGCGTCCTTGCCGTCGATTTCGCCGGCGTGAATCCCGCCTTGCATGAGCACGACCGGCCGACCGGCACGATGCGCGGCGGTGGCGTCGAGCGTGCCATCGGCGGAAGCGGCCAATGCCAGCATGGGGCGCCCTTCGGGCGTGCGGCCGAATTCGAAACAGCGCACCTGCTGCGGCCACTGTTGCTGGAACGCCGGGCACAGGCGTTCAACTTCCTCGTACCGGCCGGTGCGCTTGTTGCCGGACTGCTCGGCGACGGTACGCAGGGAATTGGCGCTAGGCGCGGCAACCGTTACCTGCCCTAGCGAGCAGAGGGCAATGAGCGCTGCGAGTAAACCAGTCTTGTGACGAATCATTGATGACTTCCTGTACGGGCAGGCGCGCAAGATTACTGTATTGGTAGGTCTGAATCTGTCTCGTTTCCGGCGCCAGTAGCGCTAAAATTACGCGCCGGTGGCCATTTGGACTGCCGGCAGGAGACGGCGTTGAAACTGAGCAGATCGAACGGGAATGCGGCAACGACGCTGCATGAAGTGGGCTGTGTGTTGTTACAGCCGGACGAGCTGGCGGCGGAGTGCCACGTGCAGCTCGCGGATCTGGGCAAGCTGGCGCCCAGCTGGAATCAGTTGCCTCGCGACGCATATCTGCGCGACGGCGGTCGCTACCGGTCGCGGCGTCACAGTTGTTTTATTCAAGAGCGCGGCAACGGGCTGCAGCTCGTTCCCCATCGCGCGCACTGGCAGCCCACTGAATACAACGCGCTCCACGGCGGCATGGAACGTTGGTTCGATCCCATGACCCCCGAGGTGCTGCAAGCGCCCGTGTGGAATCAGCTCATCAACGGGCTCGCCGAGTTGTTTGCACGCGCGCGGCCCGTGCCGCGTTGGTATATCGAGGCGCATCAGTTTCGTATTGATACCGCCGAAGGCATCGGCCGGCCGACACCTGAAGGTGCGCATCGCGATGGCGTCGATTACGTCGCCGTGATTTTGGTGAATCGCTTCAATGTGCGCGGCGGTGAAACGCGCGTGTTCGAGGCTGAAGGCACTTCCGGCGTGCGCTTCACCATGAGCGCGCCGTGGTCGGCGCTGTTGCTGGACGACGCGAAGGTGATTCACGAGACCACGCCCATCCAGAACGATGGCCCGGGCGGCGTGCGGGACACCTTGGTGATCACGTTCCGCGAGCGCGGGTTCCAGGCGCCGGGTGCTTGAGTACAATGACGCGTCGTTGATATAGGTAACTGCTCATGCCCACGTTCGCCGCCCGGTTGCGTCAGAAAATTGCCGAGCACAGCCCGCTGTGTGTCGGTATCGATCCGTCCGCGGCGTTGCTGAAGTCCTGCAATTTGCCCAACACGCCCGAAGGTGCGTTCGAGTTCAGCAAGCGCGTGCTGGAAGCGGCGGACTTTCGCATCTCACTGCTCAAGCCGCAGTCGGCATTCTTCGAGCGCTTCGGCAGTGCCGGGTTGAAGGCGGTCGAAGAGCTCACGACGCTGGCGCGTAGTCGCGAAGTGCTGGTGCTGCTCGATGGCAAACGCGGCGACATCGATACCACCGGCGCCGCTTACGCCGAAGGTTATTTCTCATCGACGACGACGCTGCGTGTCGATGCGGTGACGACGCATGTATATCTCGGCCTGGCAGCGCTCGATCCGTTCCTGGATATCGCCGTGCGCGCCGAGGGCGGTGTGTTCGTCGTCGTGCGCTCCTCCAATCCGGAAGGTCGCGAGCTGCAAACAGCGCGTCTGGCGAATGGCGAGACCGTTGCTCAGAACCTGTGCCGCGAGATCACGGTGCGCAATCGGAAACAGGGCGAAGGGCTGCAGTACATTGGTGCCGTCGTTGGTGCCACTTGTGACGATGCCGCCGAGACTGTGGACGCGCTGCCGCAGTCCTTCATTCTCGCGCCGGGTGTCGGTGCGCAAGGCGCAACCATTCAGGATGTGTTGAAGCGGATGCCGTCGGCGCGCGGTCGCGTGTTGCCGAATGTTTCCAGAGCAATCCTGGCAAACGGCGGCGGTGTCTCCGAGATTCGTACGACCATCCGCAGCTTGCAGGAGCAGGCTCGCGAGCTGCTGTAGCCAATCGTCATGCCGCTCGCTGCCGCACTGAGTCGTGCGCTAGGGACTGAGGTTGCGGCAGGTTCGGAGCGGAGTGTCGGCGGCGGCTCGATCAATTCCTGTGCTCGCTTCGAAAGCGAGGCCGGTCCGTTGTTCGTCAAGTACGGTGAGCCGTCGAGCCTGGCCATGTTTCAGGCTGAAGCGGACGGACTCGCGGAGTTGGCCAAGGCTCGCGCCGTTCGCGTTCCAAACGTGCTGGCAGTCGATGAGCTGGAAGGCATCGCCTTTCTCGCGCTCGAATGGATCGACCTGCGTGGCGGCTCCTCCAGCAGTGAGAGAAAACTCGGAGAGTTGCTTGCCGCCCAACATCGCGTGACGCGCGATAAGTTCGGTTGGCATCGCGACAACACCATCGGCTCGACGCCTCAATCCAATCGTGAGACCGGCGATTGGGTCGAGTTCCTGCGCGAGCAGCGACTTCGTCCGCAACTAACGTTGGCGAAGAGCAATGGCGCGAGCAAGGAGCTCATCGACAGCAGCGAGCGCCTTTGCGAACAGCTCGCTCTCTTCTTCACTGACTATAGACCGGTGCCATCGCTGCTCCACGGCGATTTGTGGGGCGGTAATTGGGGCAGCGATGCGAGCGGTCAGCCGGTGCTGTTCGATCCGGCGGTGTATTTCGGCGATCGCGAGGCCGATCTGGCCATGACCCGGTTATTCGGCGGCTTCGGGGCGTCGTTCTATTCGGCGTATCAAAGTGCGTGGCCGTTGGATGCAGGCGCAACGTCGCGAGTCACGCTCTACAACCTGTATCACGTGCTGAATCATTTCAATCTGTTCGGCGGCGGGTATCTACGGCAGGCGCTGGGAATGATCCAGCGCCTGCTTGCCGAGCTGCATTGAGTTCAGGTCTTGGCCGGAATTCGCACCGAGCCGCCGACGCGCTCGTGCAGGATGTTGCCGCTGGTTTTGGCGCGCACGCTGAAATTGCCGCCGATGTCGCTCACATTGACGCTGCCAGAGCTGTCCCTGTCGATTGTGGCATTCTTCTTCACGTCGCGAATGGTGATGTCGCCCGAGCTGTCCTCGACGATTTCGGCATTGCCCGTGACTTTGGCGATGGCGATGTCGCCGGAGCTGTCGGTTTTGATTTTCACATCGCCGCGCACATCTTCGATGTCGATGTTGCCGGAGCTGTCTTCCACTTCGACGTTGCCGACCACGCTGACCACGCGGATCTCGCCGGAGCTGTCGTTGATGATCAGATTGCCGTTGATGTTCTTCAGCAGCTGATCGCCCGAGCTGTCGTCGACCTTGGACGCGCCGACATCGCTCAATTCCAGATCGCCGCTCGAGTCGGTCACGTCGAGCTCCGCGTCGCGCGGCACGGTGAGGTCCAGGTCCAGCGAGGTGTAGCGACCGAAGCTGAACATGTCGCCCATGCCTTCAGCCATCACCACTGTTAAATAAACCGTGTCGTTCTCACGACGACTTTCCAGCGCGATCTTGCCGAGCAAGCTTTCGGACGAGGCGCAGGCGCGGCCGGTCGCTTTGACGCCGCCCGTCGCCTCGCCGCGAATCTTGAGATAGCCCGCGCCAGCGGACACCACCACTTTCTTGACCGGGCCGTTGAAGTTGGCGGCGCGATCCGAGCTGAACTGGCATTCCTCTGCCCCCGCCGTAGCGGCGATGCCGCTCAGCAAACTGACGCTCAACAGCTGGGCCGCAAACTTCTTCATGAAGGACTTCCTGTGCGAATAAGTAAAGCTGAATGCCCGCGCGCACCAGGGAAGAAGGCTCGTCCCTGGGCCTGCGTAAGGGGCTGCAAAGATAGGAGCAGATCAGCCGGTTTGCAAAATTTTGCGAAGGGCGGTCGTTAGCAACCGACGTTGCATCGCTTGCGACAAAGAATCGGCACGAGCGAGGCCCATGCGCGCGAGATGCGGCTGAACTGCGGGCACAGGCGATCCATTTAACAGTGCGTCGAGCAGCGTTAACACGCGGCCCGACCACGACTGTGTCGACGCTTGCAAGGAGCGCAAGGCCTTCGACAGCACGAGCTCTTCGGCGGTGAAGTCCGTACCGAACGGCAATTCAGCAAACAAGCCGCGCTCGCGCCAGGGCGCGAATTTTCTGGCGAGCTGCTGTGGCGTGTTGGCCCGCGCCGCTTCCGGAATGGACCAATTCTTCGGCAATTTGCCGGCGCGCTGCGCGTCGGCGACGAATGCTCGCTGGAAGCGGGCGTCCATGATGCCGACCAGGGCTTCGACGATCTCACGATCGGTGCGGCCGCGCAGGTCGGCGATGCCATATTCAGTGACGACGATGTCGCGCAGATGGCGCGGCACGGTGCAATGACCGTAGGTCCAAACAACGTTGGATGAAGTGACGCCGTCGGCCGTCCGCGTCGAGCGCAGACAAAGAATGGAGCGGGCTTCGGGTAGCGCGTGCGCCATCGCCACGAAGTTATATTGACCGCCCACGCCGCTGACGACGCGACCGTCCGCGAGCGCATCGGAAACGGCAGCGCCCAAGCCGGTGACCATCATCGTCGTGTTCACAAAGCGCGCGTAGCGGCGTTGGGCGACCTTCAATTCCCATTCATGGCCATACAGCTCGTTGACGAAGCTGATGCCGCGCATTGCAAACATTCGGCGCTGAACGGCGGGCAGTTCACGCAAGCCCGTGTAGAAACCTTTCGGGCCGAAGAAGAAACCCGCGTCGGCGAGCACGCCGTTGCGCAACGTTTCGCCGAGACAGTACTGCGCAATCTGCGCGCGTTGTTCAGGGTCGGAGAACGTCGCTCGCAATTGCTGACCGTCCGGCGTGATCAGCACGCCGCGGTCGTAGTCGACATCGTCGCGAAACAAACCGACTTCGCGGAATTCCTGAAAGTCGGCAAACGACATTCGATTCATGCCGGCTTCGACCAGTGCGTCGAGCGTGTGCAGACTGACGTTTTCATCGATATGACCGTCATCGATCAGTCGCTGCAGCTTGGCGCTCGGGTACACGCGGCGCTTCAGGATGCCGCTGCGATACAGATCCAGAAAGCCATCGGCGAGCATTTCGGTACAGCCATACAGGCCGCGCTCGAACGGCGCTGTGCCACCTTCGGTCTCGATGAGTCGGCGATGTCGAGCGAGCATGCCGGTCGATTCCAGGACCTCGCGATAGAGCGCGGGTTGCTGCTGGCGCAGCTGTAAGGCGTAGCAAATGCCGTCGCCCAGCTCTCCGATGCCCAACTGCAAGGTGCCACCGTCGCGAATCAGCGTGCTGACGTTCAGTGCGATCGCATGTTCCGTCGGCGGGATCGGCATGTTGGGCGGACTGAACAGCGCCGTGCCCGGGTCCTGAACCAGAAAATCAAACGTGTCGGCGGTGACCAGCGCGTCGCCGTACATGAAGGGCAGATCACGATGCACCTGACCGATCAGGACGAATGGTTTGCTACTGCCGGCCGCGCGCATCGCTGCGATTTGCGGCAACAGGTCGGCGGTCATGTCCGCATTGGAGCCGAGACTCAGCAAGCCCGGCGCTTCGTTGGCCGGCGGGGCGGCCACGAGCTGCGCGATCACGTTGAGTCCGCGGCGCAAGGCATCGCGCGCGACGTGCGTGTAGTTGCTGCTGAGATAGTGCTGCTGTAAATGTTCGTTGCGCAGCCAGGCGCCGGGTTCCATATAGAACTCGAGCACCTCGATGTTCGCCGGCAGCTGCTGCCGCTCGATCAGCCGTAGGTAATCCAGCTCCGGATAGTTGCCGAACACCCGGCGTGTGAACGGCTCGATGAAGCGCTTTTCTAAATCGCTACGACCGCGCGGCACCCGCAGCGACAGCGCAGTGATGATGGTGAGTTTTACATGAGGGTCGGCAACAGCGCGGGCCACGAACGCGTTGACCAGCGTGTTCGGCTTGCCGATGGCGACGGGCAAGCCCAGCACGACATGCTTGCCGACGCGAGTGAGCGTGGCTTCCACGCATTCGTCGGGTGCCGTGAATTTGAGCGGCGCGGCTGCAGTCATCGATGCTTGCTTATCGAAGCCCGGTCGTGGCTTGGATCATGAAGCGCCTTTCAGTCGCAGCGAGAACTTCACTTGCACGTCGTTGCCGACCGTGGAAGTGTCTTTCCAGTCGCCCTGACCGACGCCGAAGTCCAGTCGTTTGATTTTTGCCGTGCCCTTGAGCCAGGCGCCGCCGTCCTTGCTTTCGAAAGTGAAGTCGATGGGCACGTCCTTGGTCACATTGCGCAGCGTGAGCTTGCCGGTGGCGGAATATTTGTTGCCGCCCTTGTCGGTGAACTTGTCGGCGACATACTGCGCGGTCGGGAAACGCTTAACGTCGAACAGATCGGCGCTCTTGATGGTCGTGTCTCGCTCGCCGTCCTGCGTGTTCACGGAAGCGGTGTCGATCTTCACATCGAAGCGGCTGGCCGCCAGGTTCTTCGGGTCGAAGCTGATATCGGCGGTGAACTTGTCGAAGCCGCCTTCGAACTGCGCGCCGGCCTGCTCGCCGACGAAACCGAGCTTGCTTTCTTTGGGCTGCAGGCTCCACGTCGCGGCAGCCAGGGCCGCTACGGCAGCGAGGCCCGCGGTGAGGCCGACGACCAGCCGCCCGGCGAGACGATGACCCCTCGATGACAATACAGACGACGTCATGATCGATCCTGTTTCAGTTTGACCGGCAGCATGCGGCGAAGCACGTTGTCCTTGTCGATGAAATGATGCTTGAGCGCCGCCGCGATATGCAGCACCGCCAGCCCGAACAGTGTCAGCGCCAGCAGCTCGTGCGTCTCATGAAGAAAATCATAAGCGGGCCGATTGGGCTTGATGAAATCCGGCAGGGTCACCAGACCGAACCAGCTGACAGGAAAGTTGCGGGCCGATGACATGAGCCAGCCGACCAGCGGCGTGATCAACAGCAGCGCGTATAGACCGATGTGTGACACGCGCGCCGCTATTCTTTGCCACTGTGGAATATCCAGCGGCTCGGCCGGCACCGGATTGAGCCAGCGCCAGATCAGGCGCAGCAGTGCCAAGCCGAGAATGGTGATGCCGAACGATTTGTGCTGGGCGAGCACTGCGATTTTCGCCGGGCCCAGCGGCAGGTCGTCGGCCCGGCTGGCCAGGATGAACTGCACTATGATCAGGACCACGATGGCCCAGTGAAATAACTGCGCGACGACGCCGTAGCGAAATTCGTCGTTCTTCAGTTGCATCACTTTGCGGATCCAGTGGGTACTTAGAGACGACAGTGTAAGCGATTCGGGGAGCCGGGCCACGGGGCCTGCAAATCTGACACGAACCAGGGGTCGAAACGGATGCCAGACAGCTCCACAGATCGAATGAAAGCGGCTCGGATCGGAGCCGTCCTGCTGTTGTGTCTCGGGCTTGTCGCCTGTCCGCGACCGGTGCGTCCGCCCGCGCCCGCGCCGGAAGTCCCGCCGCAACCGACGCCGACCCAGCCGGCGCCGCCCCCCGGCGAGGCGGGGGCCACGGTTTACCAGGTCGATCCGCAGGCCTCGGTGCTGCATATCTTTGTCTATCGCGGCGGGACGTTCGCGCGGCTCGGCCACAATCATGTGATGACCAGCAAATCGGTCGCCGGTCGGGTATGGATGCGTTCCCCTTTCCCGGCGTCCGGTTTCGAGCTGTCGTTTCCTGTGGCCGACCTGATCGTCGACGATGCGGATGCCCGGCGCGCGGCGGGCAGCGACTTTCCGCCCGAGATTTCCGCTTCCGACAAGGAGGGCACGCGCAAGAACATGCTTCGTAAGGAAGTGCTCGATGCCGAGACCTATCCGAACGTGACGGTCAAGTCGGCGACCGTCGACGGCTCGTTGCAGGCGCCGAAGATCACCGCGCGCATCACGATCAAGGACGCAAGCAAAGACGTGGCCGTGCCCACCAGCATTGTCATGAACGGCGATCGCCTCACGGCCAGCGGGGAGTTCGACCTGCTACAGACCGACTTCGGCATGAAGCCCTTCAGCGTGGCGCTGGGAGCTCTGGAAGTGCAGGACCGTTTGCATGTGCGTTTCGAGCTGGTCGCGGTCAAGCGCTGAAAGTCAGCGCTTGCCCAGCAATTCTTTGGCCAGATCGTTCGCGCCGTAAACGTCCTTCAGCGCGGTGAGGATGATGGCGGGATGTACGGCCACCGTGCGATTCATCGTGCCGTCGTACCAGAAGCTGCCGGCGATGGAATGAATGTTTCCATCGAAGGCCAGACCGACCAGTCGACCCTGCGCGTCCACCAGCGGGCTGCCGGAGTTGCCGCCGACGATGTCGTTGGTGGTCACGAAACAGAACGGCGTGTTCATATCGAGCCGGTCGCGCGCGTCCAGCCACCCTTGCGGCAGACGGAACGGATCTTTGCCGGTGGCGCGTTCGAACAAGCGGGACAGCCGCGTGAACGGTTCGACTTGCTGGCCTTTTTCCGTCCAGCCTTCGACCGCGCCGTAGCTCAGCCGTAATGTGAACGTGGCGTCGGGATAGGTGTTCGTGCCATACACCGCGAAGCGCGCCTTGGCGATGCGCTCTTGAGCGGACGCGACCGGTGCCTGCACTTCGTCTTCATAGATCTTGCGGACCGCCCGTGCCTCGCCGTCGATGTCACGAGCCAGCGCGATCATCGGATCATTCGAGCTTGCGATGGCCGCCGCTCCGCCTTCCCACAGCGCTTTGCGGACTGCAGGATCGCCGAGCTTGGTTTCAGTAATCAGTTTGTTCGCGAGCGAGTCGGGCGACTCCTTGCTCAACAGTTTACCAACGATCGAGTCGTCCGGGCCCAGCGCTTCGCGCAGCTTGTCGAGCGAGAACGATAGCGTGACTTGCTCGAAGTTCGGATACAGCGGCGTCGTCGCGAGCAGGCTCGATGAGACTTTCGGTAGATTCGAATCGGCGTACTCGCGCAGGCGTTGCTCGTTGGGCTTGGTACCTTCGGCGGCTCCGCGCACCAGCGTGCGCGCATACGAGAAGAGCTTGCTGTTGAAACCGGCGCCGCCTTCCAGATACAGATAACGATCGTAAATCTGGCGGTAGCGCTCTTGCGCAGCGGCCGCATCGTTCCACGCATTGCCGACGGCGCCGGCGAGCTTCTGGTCGCCCTTCACCCGCTCGCGCAACTCTCGTTCCTGTGAGGTCTTTCGCGCAAACAAACTGTCGTCGAGCAGGGCGGTTTGGAATCCCCGATACACCTTCAGCGCGTTCTCCACGCTCTGCAGATAGTCGCTGGCGATGCGTGCGGGCTCGTCACCGGTTTTGCTCCATTGAATCAGCCGGCCCCGCAGCTCGGAGTTGCGGATCAGATAAGAGGGGACGGAGGTGTCGCGCTGAAAGCGCAATTGCTCGACGGTCAGCAACCGGCTCGTGCTGCCAGGATGACCGGCGACAAAGGTCGCTTCGCCGACCTGCGGGCCTTCGGGACGCCAGGTCAGATGATTCGGCGAGCGCAGCGGCTTGCCGTTTTCGTAGACACGGAACAGGCTGAAATCCAGACTCCAGCGCGGGAAGTTGAAATTGTCCGGATCGCCGCCGAACGCCGCGATGGCGTGATGCGGGGCGAACGCCAGCCGCACGTCGTCATAGCGACGATACTTGTACAGGAAATATTGGCCGCCTTGATACAACGTCACCGACTCGCAGGCGAGGCGGTTCTTTTCTGAGCTCTTGGTGCACGCGGCTTCGAGCTTGCTCAGCTCCTGTTTGCGCGCCTGGTTCGCTTGCGCGTCCTGCATGCCGGCGGTCGCGGCGGCCACCTTCGCGGTGACGTTCTCCATTTCCACGAGCACCGACAGAATTTGCGTCGGACATTTCTTCTCGGCGCTGCGCGTGGTCGCTTTGAAACCGTCGTCCACATAATTGGCGCTCTCGCTGGAAATCTCGGCGAGGCATTGCATGGCGCAATGATGATTGGTGAGCACCAGGCCATCGGGTGACACGAACGAGCCCGTGCAGCCGCTTTCGAAGCGCGTGATGGAGCGCTGCACTTTATTCAGCCAGGGCGGGTCGAGCTTCGCGTTATATTTCTGCTGGATCGTGGCTTGCGGCACGTTGTCGAAGGTCCACATGCCTTCATCGGCGACGGCGGCGGTGGCCAGCAACGCCATGCAGGCGGCGGCGAGACTCCGGAACATCGAATTCTCCTTGTGTCAGTCTTCGGACTGTATCAGCAGCAGCCGCGTTCCTTCCGGGGCAATCAGGATGGCGTTGCACGACTCGTCGAGGCTATCGGGCATTTCGTCGGAAAGTTGCAAGCCGCGCTCTTTCAACCTCGCCAGGCGCTCACGCATGTCAGGATCTTCGAAGGTCAGCACCGGCTGGCGGAACGCCCGGGAACGATACAACGATAGATTCAGATGGTCACTGGTGATTGCCGTCCGTGCGAATGGCTCAGATTGCTCATCCCACGCCACGAAGCCCAGCGCTTCCCAGAACACACGCATCGCGCCCTGTTCGCGGGCCGGCAGTCCGTACTCCGTAAAGTAACCGCAGGTCGTCGCCGGATGACTTTCGAATTGCGGCGGCGAGAAGGTGCGGGCCTCGAACACGTTGACGTATTGACCCGAGGGGTCGCGAAAGCTCACGCGATTGAAGACTTCATTGCCCAGCTGCAGGTCTTCGAGCTCGATGCCCAGCTGTTCCAGCTGCTCGATGCCATGCATGAGCCGCGGCATCACGAAGGTCAGCGCCGGGGAGGGCAGGGCTCGACCGTGCAGGCCTAGAAACAAGCGGCCGTCGGTAACGACTGCGTAGGGATGAGGGAAGGTCTCGCCGACCGGCGCCTGCACGAAGCCCAGCGATTCATAGAACGCCAGCGAGTCGCGAATCTCGGGCGCGTGCACGCTGATTTCCAGGAATCGGCCGAACATCGCTGCTATGCCCAGCCCTGCAGGTGTTGCTCGAGCAGACGAGTCAGCGCGACGACGTGCGCGTCGCTGGCGTTCAGCGAGGGGACGTAGTCGTAAGCTTCGCCCCCGGCGTCGAGAAACAATTGTCGATTGCGAAGCGCGATCTCTTCGAGCGTTTCCAGACAGTCTGTGGCGAAGCCCGGGCATACCAATGTGACTTTCTTCGGCCCGCTGCGCGCGTACTCGAGCAAACGTTCGTCGGTGTAGGGCCGCAGCCATTCCTCTCTGCCGACTTGCGATTGGAAGCTCACGCTCCACTCCTTGTCGCTCAGCGAAAGTCGCTCGGCGACCAGGCGCGCGGTCTGCATGCACTGGCTGTAATACGGATCGCCCGAGGTGACGTAGCGTTTCGGAATGCCATGGAAAGAAAACAACAAATGATTCTTTTCGTGCGTGCGCCAGTGGTGATCGATGCTGGCGGTGAGAGCATCGATATAACCGGCGTCGTCGTGATAGCTGCCGATGAAGCGCAGCTCCGGCACCCAGCGCCAACGTTGCAGGTGCCGAGTGACGCGATCGAATACGGATGCCGTCGTCGTTCCCGAGTACTGCGGGTACAGCGGTAGAACGACGATGCGCGTGGCGCCTTGGCGTCGCAGTTCGTCCAGTGCCTGGGGAATGGATGGTGAGCCGTAACTCATGCCGAGCGCGACAGGCGCATTCCAGCGCGGCTCGAGGGCTTCGCCGATGCGTTTGGCCAGGGCGGAGCTGTACACGAGCAAGGGTGAGCCTTCGGGCGTCCAGATCTGTTGATAGGCGTGAGCGCTCTTCGACGGGCGAATTCGCAGAATCACGCCGTGCAGAGCCAGCCACCAGATCAGCCGCGGCGCCTCGACGACGCGCGGGTCCCATAGAAATTCAGCCAGGAAGCGCCGGACCGAGGACGGATCGGGGCCGTCGGGCGTGCCGAGGTTGGCCAGCAGCACACCGATGCGGTTGGAGCCGCCATCTTGGTGAGAGGAATCGCCGAGGTAATGAACCATGGGGCGCAAGTTTAATGACCCGCGACCCTGATTCACTAATTGAGCCTTGCGATGGGAGAGATCGGGTACATGGATGTACCCCGCCGCCGCAGGTGGCGGGCGAGCGGCAAAAGTCACGCCTTTTGCCGCCTCGCCGGGAGGGTCGTGGCAGGAGCCCGATCCCGACCGATAGAAAAGAAAAGCCCCGCCGAAGCGGGGCCTTCCCACCAGGATTGGTTAGTCGTCGATCAGGCCTGAGCAGCCTGCTTGCGACGGCGCTTGCTCAGCGCGATGCCGACCAGGCCGACGCCCAGCAGGCCCAGAGCACCCGGCTCCGGCACGTTGGCGACCTGGCGCAGGCCCTGCGCGGTGATGGTCGAGTTGACCAGGTTGAAGTCGCCGAAGATGGAGTTGATCGTGACCGTCAGGGTACCCAGCGCATTCAGCTGCAGCAGGCCGAGGATCGAGAAGCCGCCGTACTCTTCGCCGGCGAGGCCGAAGCGGCTGACGAAGGAATCGCCGGTGAAGCCCGGGATGTCCACGAACGCCAGCTCGTAGGCATCGTTGCGCTGGTCATCGGCCAGGTTGATCGACAGGTGGAAGCTGGTGATCAGGTCGGTCAGCGGGCGGAAGCCGGTGTCGTTCAGGTTGTGGGTATAGGTGAACGACTGGCGCTCGCCGATGTACACGTTGTTCGCGTCGGTGGCCACATCGACCCAGGTGGCGGGGATGTAGTCGGCACGAGCGGCGCCAGCAAACCCGAAGGCGAGCAGCACGAGAGCAAAAAATCGGTTCATCTGAAAAATTCCTGTGGGCGTTTGTGGCACGCGATGTAGATAAAGCAACCGCTGTGCCACGAGCATCTTTTTCCTTTTGTGTCAGTGCACTAGCGGGTCGGGGAGGGTGCGGTGCAAGGGCAGTGATGAATGCCCTGTAATACAGCCCGACGTATCGGCACATATATGTTTACGGGAATAAGTAAAACTGCCGCATCCGTCACATGCACTATTGCGAAACAGTCGGGTGCCGCTGTGAGGGTATTTACCTCGGTTTGTCGCTATACCTCATAGGATCTGCGTGCATGTGATTAAGGATGTCTTCACAAGGACCCGCATGGTCGGGGCATGCAACCGGGCAAGGACGCCTTCACTTCTTTTTCTAATCCCTGATTGCTACAGGTCGGCCTTTCCGCCACCGGCCTTTCTCTGATTGATTGCTCGAAGTGTCGCGATTCGTTACTGCCCCCTCCCCGGGATCGCGGCACCTCGCGCAGGGGACTGAGCACTGGTTTAACTTATTCCAGGATCGGTCCGGACGGCGGTCGGCAGGCATCTTCCATCAGAGCCTGCCGACCGCCTCCATTTTGATCGGGATTAGCGTTCGATAATTGCGGTGACACCCATGCCGCCCGCCGTGCATACGGAGATGAGTCCGCGGCCGCCGCCGCGCTGAGCGAGTTGCTTGGCCAGAGTGGCGATGATGCGTGCGCCCGTGGCCGCGAAGGGATGGCCGATGGCGACACTGCCGCCTTTCAGATTCATCTTGCTCCGGTCGATGCTTCCCAGCGGCGCGCTGAGACCCAGCCGGTCGCGGCAGAACTCCGCCGACTCCCAGGCTTTGAGCGTACAGAGCACCTGCGCCTCGAACGCTTCGTGGATTTCGTAGATGTCGAAGTCCTGCAGCGTCAACTTGGCATCCGCGAGCATGCGAGGCACCGCATAGGCGGGCGCCATCAGCAGTCCTTCCTTCTGCACGAAATCGACCGCCGCGTACTTGCCGTATGTGAGATACGCGAGCACCGGCAGTCCGCGCGCCTTCGCCCATTCTTCGCTCGCGAGCAGCACCGCGGCCGAGCCATCGGTCATCGGCGTCGAGTTGCCGGCGGTCAATGTGCCGTTGGCCGCGAACGAGGGCTTGAGCTTCGCGAGCTTCTCGATCGAAGTATCGCGACGAATGTTGTTGTCCTGCTTCAAGCCGCGGAACGGCACCACCAGGTCGTCATAAAAGCCTTCATCCCACGCCGCGCCGGCCTTGCGATGACTCTCGAATGCCAATTGATCTTGATCGGCGCGCGGGATCTGCCAGGTCTGAGCCATCTTTTCGCAGTGCTGTCCCATCGACATGCCGGTGCGAGGCTCGCTCACGCCGGGCAGTTGTGGCTTGAGGAAGCTCGGACGAAAACTCGACCACGGTGAAAGCCGTTCGCCGAGCGATTTGCCGCGCGCACTGCGCAGAAGCAATTTGCGATACGAGGTGGGATAGACGATCGGAACATCGCTGGCCGTGTCGACGCCCGCGGCGATGGCGGAGTCGATCTGTCCGACTGCGATTTTCAAACCGAGCACGATGGCAGTATCGAGACTGGTCCCACAGGCGCGCTGCAGATCGAACGCGGGCGTTTCTGGCGCGAGACCGCTATCGAGCACGCTCTCGCGCGTCAGGTTGAAGTCCTTGGAATGCTTGAGCACCGCGCCGGCGCCGACATCGCCGAGCACTTCACCGCGCAGGTTGAATTTCTCCACCAGGCCTTTCAGCGAGGCGGTGAGCATTTCCTGATTGCTGGCCTCGGCGAACACGCCCATCGAGCGCGCGAAGGGAATGCGCGTGCCGCCGATGATGGCGACGCGTCGAATCGACGAACCTACGAGCATGATGGCTCCAGTGACGGGCAACGAAGGTGGCAAGCATGCCAGCCGTGATCGCCCGAATATAGTTGAGGATCGCTGTTGGCGCGGCGACCCGAAGTCCGTACGCTGTGCGGCCCACAGTTCCCGCCAACGCTGGCGGTTTCAGCCACATGAGTATTCACAGCCGCGACCGCCTGGTCGTGGACGCCCGCGCTATTGTCGCGCTCGGCGGCCCACTGCTAGGTAATAACCTCTCGATCACCGGCATGGCGTTCGCCGACACCGTGATGGCGGGCCAACTG
This sequence comes from Steroidobacter flavus, assembly GCF_042651805.1. Taxonomy (NCBI): domain Bacteria; kingdom Pseudomonadati; phylum Pseudomonadota; class Gammaproteobacteria; order Steroidobacterales; family Steroidobacteraceae; genus Steroidobacter; species Steroidobacter flavus. The sequence continues at coordinate 2,420,692 of NZ_JBHSDU010000003.1, forward strand.
GGTGCCGTCGATCTGGGCGGGCTGGCGATCGGCGCCGCCAGTTTCAACCTTTTCATGTTTGTGGGCTTCGGTTTGCTGATGGCGACTTCGCCGTCGGTTGCGCACGCCTATGGCGCCAACGATACGTACAAAGTGACGTCCTATGCCCGTCAGTCATGGTGGCTGGTGCTGGCGCTTTCAATCCTGTTGTTCCTGGGCATGCAACAGGCGGATTGGTTCCTGCCGGCGATCGGGATCGGCAAGGACGTGCTGCCAGTGGCGGTTGGATACATTCACGCCATCAGCTGGGGAATGCCGGGCCTGCTCGCGTTCTTCTCGCTGCGTTATATGAGCGAAGGGCTCGGTCGCACCAAGCCCATCATGTTCTCGGGCTTCCTCGGCCTGACCGCGAACGTCATTGGTAACTGGATCTTCATGTACGGCAAGTTCGGCGCGCCCGCGTTGGGCGCGGTGGGCTGCGGCGTCGCCACTGCGATCTCGATGTGGCTGATGTTCTTCGCGATGTTTCTACACGTACGCTTGCATCGCGCTTATCGACCTTTCAACTTTTTCGCGCGTATCGATCCGCCTAACTGGCCGGTGCTCCGAGAGCTGACTCGCATCGGCGCGCCCATTGCCGGCAGCATCCTTGCCGAAGGCGGTTTGTTTGTAGCGGCGGCGTTGATGATGGGCGGCATGGGTGCGGTCACTGCGGCCGGACATCAAATCGCGCTGAACTACGCTGCCTTCATGTTCATGGTGCCGTTGGCGATCAGCTCGGCCACGACCATTCATGTCGGCCATACGCTGGGACGTGGCGATCTGGTCGGTGCTCGCAATGCGGGTCTGATCGGCGTGGGGATGTGCGCGATCGTGATGACCGTGTCAGCGATTGTGATTTTGTTGTTCAACGATCACATCGCGGCACTGTACACACGCGACGTGCCGGTGCGCGAGCTGGCGGCCAGTCTGCTATTGATGGCTGCGCTGTTTCAGTTTTCCGATGGTGTGCAGGTCGGCGCGGCGGGCGCGCTGCGCGGCTTCAAGGACACGACCATTCCCATGGCCCTGTGCATCTTTTCGTACTGGGTGGTTGGGTTCACCTTCGCCTATTACTACGGCGTGTACCGTGGCGAAGGACCGAGACTGGTGTGGGTCGGACTGAACGTCGGACTGACGATCAGCGCGGCGCTGCTGCTGGCTCGCTACTGGTCGGTGACCAAGTCGCGATTGAGAAATCAGCTTCCGGAGTTGTAGGTGCCACGCTGCGGATCGTTGTAGCCGTAGCCCAGCGTCTCCACCTCATCGACCACGCCATCGATGAATTTCACCCGGCGCATCAGCTTGTTCGGGCCGAAATTGTACGTCCAGGTTTCCACCGGGATTTCGATCAGCCCGTCGCCGGAATAAAAAATCCGGCCGCCGACGGTGTAGGTCGGTCGACGCAGGATGGTGCGCGTCTGCACGTCGGCGGGCTCGCCGCAAAACGCCCGTACTTCGGAGCGCGCATCTCCGTCGCGGATCAAACGGCTGCCACAACGCATACCGTCGGCATGCGCCGGCGCCGCGAGCGCGCCCGCAACGACCGTCAAACCAATGAGCAGTGGGATACGCATGATCTTCACTATGCCTCTCGGCGTATGAATTGCCAATGAATCATGGCTGAATTCACACTGTGTTGAGCTTGCCCTCGATGCAGTTCCGATACAACTGAGCAAAATCAGCGACCGTCACCGGGATCGGATTGCCGCCGGTGGAAGGGTCGTCGAACGCCTGTTGCGCAAACGCCTGTGCATGCTCTGATGTAACGCCCAGCTCCGACAATGTATCCGGAACACCGATGGTATTTCGCAATTCCAGGATCCAGTCCAGCACGCCGTTGAACGACTGCTGAGGCAGGTTCAGGTAGGCGGCCAGGCGCTGCATCTTCGCGGTCAGCGCCGGACGATTCCATGACAGGACATAAGGCATGACGACGGCATTGGTCAGGCCATGATGCGTGTTCAGGTTCGCCGAGCACGGATGACTCAGGCTATGCATCGCGCCCAGCCCCTTCTGAAACGCGGTCGCGCCCATCAGCGACGCGGCCATCATTTGCGAGCGGGCTTCGATGTCGCTGCCGTCGCGCACGGCGGTTGCCAGATAATCGTGGACCAGGCGCATGCCTTCCAGCGCAATGCCTTCCGCCAACGGATGATACGAAGGCGAACAGTACGCTTCTAGATTGTGAGATAGCGCGTCCATGCCGACCGCCGCGGTGACTTTCGCGGGCAGGCCCAACGTCAGTTCGGGATCGGCAATCACGATGGACGGCAACATCTTCGGATGAAAAATGATCTTCTTGGTGTGATCGCGCACGTCGGTGATCACGGATGCGCGTCCGACTTCGGAGCCTGTGCCGGACGTGGTCGGCACTGCCACCGTTGGCGCCATGCCTGAAACATTCACTCGCGTGAACCAATCCTCGCGATCTTCGAAGTCCCAGATCGGACGGGTTTGGCCCACCATCAACGCGACGGCCTTGCCGGTGTCCAGTGCGCTGCCGCCGCCGAACGCAATCACACCATCGTGCGAACCGCTGCGGTATGCATTCACTCCATTCGTGACGTTCGACTCCACCGGATTCGCTTGTACGTCGCTGAACACTTCGCACTCGAGCCCCGCGGCCTTACAGGCGGCGACGGCGTTGTCGATCATCGGCAGCTTCGCCAACGCGGCGTCCGTGACGAGCAGCGGACGTTTCATGTTTAATGATTTGCATGCGTCCGGCAATTCGGCGATACGGCCGGGGCCGAAGCGTACGGCGGTGGGATAGTTCCAGTTGCCGCGTAACGAAGCCATGATGTGTTCCTTCAAGTGCGCGTGCGCAAGTGGAATGACTTGGGTCGAGTGAGATGTTCGTAACCGACGACTGACAGCGTGCAGCCGCGGCCCGAGTCCTTCACGCCTACCCAGGCGAGCGCCGGGTCGAGATAATCGCAACGATTCATGAACCACGTGCCGGTGTCGATACGATCGCCAATCGACAGCGCCGCGCCTTCGTCGCGCGTCCAGATCGCGGCGGTCAAACCGAATACCGTGTCGTTCATCAGTGCGATGGCCTGCTCGTCCGAGCTCACCTTCATCAGACCGGCGACCGGGCCGAAAATTTCCTCGCGCATGACGGTCATCGAGTGGTCGACGTTCAGCAGGGCTTGAGGGGCGAGGTAGGGTGTGCCGGGTTTGCTGTCAGTGAATTTCGCTTCGTCGATGGCGGGCTTTGCGCCGGCGCTGATCGATGCGGCGATCTGCTGACGGATCGCATCCGCGGCGGCGGTTCGGATTACTGGACCGAGTGTGGTGGTCTGCTCTAATGGGTTGCCGAGCACATATTTGTTGGTGAGATCGATGAAGCCTTCGACGAAGGTGTCGTACACGCGCTCGTGAACGTAGATCCTTTGTAGGCCACAGCAGGATTGCCCGCTGTTGAAGTAGGCGCCATCGACGACGTTCTCTATGGCGTGCGGGAGGTCGGCATCGTGCCTTACGTACACCGGATCGCATCCGCCCAGTTCCAAGCCCACGCCAATGAAGCGTTCCGCCGCCGCGCGTTGCACGGCGTGTCCGCCGGCCACTGAGCCGGTGAATGCGACGAAGTCGATGCGTTTGTCGCGAATGATCTTCTCTGTGTCGGCGTGGCTGAGGTGAAGGACTTGAAATACGCCTTCGGGCAGGCCGGCCGCCTTGAGACACTTTGCGAATCGTTCGGCGCAGAGCGGGGTCTGTGCGGAATGTTTCAGGATCACTGCGTTGCCGGCCATCAATGCGGGGACGATGCTGTTGACGGCGATGAGGTACGGATAATTCCAGGCAGCGATCGTGAGCACGACGCCGAGCGGTTCTCTGCGAACGAAGCGCGTAAAGTTTTCCTTCCGCCCGGCGTCGATGTCGGCGAGCGCTTGCGGAGCGATAGAGATCATGTGACGCGCGCGTTCGAGCGTGCCGTTGACTTCGCTCGGTGAGTAGCGGATGGGGCGACCCATTTGCCACGTCAGCTCAGTGGCGATGTCCGCTCGCTGAATTTCGAAGAGGTCGCAGAAGCGGGAGAGGATCTTTGCTCGCTCCGCAACCGGCGTTGCCTTCCATTCGCGCCGCGCGACGCGAGCGCGGTCGAGCGCTTCGTCTATGACCGCTGGCGTCGCCAATTCCAGCTCTACGTAGACACGGCCATCAATAGGACTAATCGTCTTTTGCATGTCGTCATCCGAAGCTGCACTGCCCGAGCCTTCGGCCGGGCTAAGTTGGCGACCCGCCCTTCGGCCGGGCGCCACGGTTGTCCTTTAGAGCGATCATCTTCAGGCGGCGCGCCACGTCCTTCAAAGAGCCAACCTGTGGCCCGCACGCCGTGACTTCTTTGAGCAGGCGCCCCGACCTACAGCCAGTACCATGCATCCATCACCTGCAGCGACCCGAGCCTGCGGCTGGCACCATGTTTCCATTGAAGCGGCGATCGTAGCCCCGGCCGGCGCCACGCTTCCATCAATACAGCGCCCCGAATCTGCGGCTGGCAGCATGCTTCCATTGAAGCGGCGACCCGAGCCTGCGGCCCGCGCCATGCTTCCATTAAATCAGCGACCCGAACCTGCGGCTGGCACCATGTTCCATTGAAGCGGCGGTCCGCACCTGCGGCCGGCGCCATGCTTCCATTAAATCAGCGACCCGGGCCTGCGGCTGGCACCATGCTTCCGTTGAAGCGGCGACCCGAGCCTACGGCCGGCGCCATGCTTCGATTAAAGCGGCGACCCGAGCCTACGATCGGGCCATGGCGTTCCCTAAAACGGCATCCGATCGCGGTCCAGCGAAGTAATCTTCCTCGGAAGCAGCGGCCCGGCCGAAGGCCGGTGCCGCGATCTTCGCGTCAGATGATCTCGAAGTACCGCGACAGCTCCCAGTCCGTGATGTGCTTGCGGAACTCGCGTTCTTCCCATTCGCGGGTGGCGGCGAAGTGGTCGACGAAGGCGTCGCCGAAGTATTCGCGTGCCATGCGCGATTGTTTCAAGCGTTGGGCGGAATCCCACAGTGTCCGTGGCAGCGCCAGGCGCTCCGGGAATTTGTGGTCGTAAGCGTTGCCTTCGACCAAGGGCTCCGGTTCGATGCGATGTTCGATGCCGTACAACCCCGACCCGAGGGCCGCGGCGAGAATGATGTACGGATTCGCATCCGCCGCCGCGACTCGATACTCCACGCGTTGTGATTTCGCGCTCCCTGGAATAACGCGCAACGCGCACGTTCTATTCTCGACGCCAACAGTCGAATCCGTGGGTGCCCAGAAGCCCGGGATCAAGCGCGTATAGGAGTTGACCGTCGGCGCCACCATCGCAAGCAACTCCGGCATCAACTGCTGAAGACCGCCGACGAAGTAACGCATCGTCTGACTCATCTGATGCGGCTGATCAGCGTCGTAAAACACCGGCTTACCGTCACCATCTTTGAGCGACAAGTGAATGTGACCGCTCTGCCCCGGCCAATCGCGCGACCACTTCGCCATGAAAGTCGCCATCATGTTGTTGCGCTGAGCGAGCACTTTCACAAACGTCTTGAACAGCGCCGCCTTGTCAGCCGACGGCAAGGCCGCGTCGAAAGCGATTGCGGCTTCGATCACGCCGGGGCCGGTTTCTTCATGCAGCCCTTCGATGCCGAAGTCCATGGTCTCGCAGGTCGCGAGCATCTGACGATAGAACTCCGACGCGGTCGAATTGCGAATGACGGAATACCCAAACCACCCCGGCGCCATCGGCTTCAAATCTCGATAGTGCTTGGCGCGCACCGACTCGGGCGTTTCGTCGAAGAAGAACACTTCGTATTCGAAGCCGGCGTACGGTTGAAAGCCGAGCTTCGCGGCCTTGTCGAGCACGCGTCGAAGCACGCCGCGCGGACAAATTTGTTCCGCCTGACCGGTGAACTCACTCAGAAAAAACAGATTGTTATCTTCAAATGGCAGCGGCCGACACGTGTCCGGAAGGATGCGCACCGGTGCGTCGGGATACCCCGTGTGCCAACCGGTGAACTTCACATTGTCATAGAGCTGGTCCTGACAATCCCACCCGAGCACCACATCGCAAAACCCGTAGCCGGTCTCCAAGGCCGAGATGAACTTCGCGCGTGACATGTATTTGCCGCGCATGATGCCGTCGATATCGAACACGCCGACTTTGACGTGCGACAGACCGCGCTGCTCGACGATGGCTTTGGCGTCGGCAGCGCTCTTGACCTGGCGAGGTTCCATCATGATGCGGTGTCAACCTTGGTGGTGCCGTAACCTTCGCGTTCGGGATGGCCGTGCTGCCCACCTGTCATCGCGAATTCCTCCTCGGGCGACAGCACGAGTTTGTGACGACCCACAAAAGCAAAGTACAGAACGCCCGCGACATACCAGGCCAGCGCCGAATACACGCCAGCGCGATACACCGGATCCTGCAGCTGGAAGTACAACGTGACGATGGCGATCACGACCGTCGCCGCCGCGCCGGGAACGCCGAGCGGGCTGCGATAAGGCCGCTCGATGTTCGGCATGTTCCTGCGTAACAGGATGAACGAGATGCCCTGGAACGCGTAAGAAATCATCGCGCCGAACACCGCCATGTTCAGCAAGGTCGCGCCAATGATTGCGCCGCCTTTCTCCGCGCCGCGCGAGAACCACACTGCGAGGATCACAGCGAGACCGATGGCGGCACCGGTGAACAACGCGATGTGCGGAGTCTTGCGCGAGCCGTGGGTGATCGACATCGCCGCCGGGTAATAGCCGGCGCGTGACAGGGAATAGATCTGTCGACCGAACGCGAAGATGATCGTATGGAAACTGGCGATCAGGCCGATCACCGCCAACAGCGCCAGCAGCTTCGCGATGTCGCCGGCGAATATCACGCGGAAGCCATCGAGCAACGGCTCGGCGGAAGTCGCCAGCGAATAGGCGCCATGCAGCTTGCCTTCGTCGGCGGAGCCGATGGAGGCATTCAGCAGCATGATCATCAGCGCCGAAATGATCAGCGTGAACATGCCGAAGATCAATCCTTTCGGCATGTCCTGTTTGGGATCGACCGACTCTTCGGCGGCGAGCGGCAATTCCTCGATCGCGAGAAACAACCACACGGCGAAGGGCAGGGCCGCGAGCACGCCTTTCCAACCGAAGGGCAGGAATGCACCGCCGCCTTGTGCCAGCTCCATCGGCTTGCCGTCGGGGCCGGCGGCGATATTCAACGCCCAGCGCGAAAAGTCCGCGTGCGGAATCGCGCTGACCCAGAACACCACCAGCACTGCCAGTGCCATCACCGTGACGACGACGGAAATCTTGAATGACAGCTCCACGCCCGCGTAATTGAGCAGCACGAACACCAGATAACAACCGATCCACCACAACGGTTGATACGCGGCTGGAGTTTCAAAGATGCCAGTGAGATACGAGCCGATGAAGAACACGATGACCGCCGGCGTCATGATGTATTCGATGCTCTCCGCCAGGCCGGTGATGAACCCGCCCCACGGCCCCATGGCGCTGCGGGCGAACGAATAGGCGCCGCCGGTGTGAGGCAGCGCGGGCGACATTTCGGCCAGGCTGAAGATCAGCCCCAGATACATGATGGCGATGATGATGGCCGCGATGAACAGCCCGCCCCAGCCGCCGGCGCCGATGCCGAAATTCCAGCCGGAGAAATGACCCGAGATGACAGCGCCGACACCCAGCGCCCATAACGACCAGACTCTCGCGTGGCGCCGTAGCCCGCGTTTCTCGAAGTAATCCTTGCCGGCGTTCTGATAGGTCACGCCGCCAACCGTCTTCTTATCTGTCATGCGATTCTCCCTTCCAAAGGAATGCCAATCGCTCGCGACCCACATTCCTTGTAACTGTTGTTATCGAGGATGAATGCGACGAATCGACTATACGCCGACCGGATGGGGATAACGCAAGGCAGGGAAAGATTAGGACGCGAGCTCGACGACAGGGCGCTCGGCGCTGGTCGCTACTGGTGCATTGGCCATGGCGATGCGGTTCCTTCCCTGGCATTTGGCTCGATAGAGCGCCTGATCGGCCGCCCGCAGCAATACATCGGGTGCTGTATCGTGGAAGCCGGGGCTGCCGGGCGCGATGGCGGCGACGCCGCCGCTGATGGTGATGCGTTCAGCGGATTCGCCGGTCCCGCTGGAGATGGCCAGCCGCCAGATCCGGCGGCGCAGGCGCTCCGCATACAGGCCGGCGCGGTGAGCATCCACGCCGGGCAGGACGACCGCGAACTCTTCGCCGCCGTATCGGGCAACCAGATCGCCGCCGCGCCGGAAACTCTCATCCAAGGTGCGGGCCACCCGGCGCAACACCTCGTCGCCATGGGCGTGACCGTAGGTGTCGTTGAAGTGCTTGAATTCGTCGAGGTCTAGGAAGATCAAGGACAGCGGCCGCTGTTCGCGACGGGCACGGCGCACTTCGCGATCCAGGGTCCGATCGAAATGACGGCGGTTGGCGATGCCGGTGAGGGGGTCGGCGGCCACCAGGTGGCGGAGGCGTCGATTCGCGGTTTCCAGTGCCAAGCGCAGACGGCTCAGCTCCTCATTGCGCGTTTCCAGCGCGCGGGTGCGCTCGCGGACCCGATTCTCCAACTCGTCATGGGTTGCCTGCAGTTGCGCTTCGGCTCGCTGGCGTTGCGCCAGCTCGATCTCCAGCTCCCGGGTGCGCCGGGCCAGGCGGCCGTGCAGGACCAGGGTGCGCGCCAAAGCGGCAATAACCGTCAGTGCCAGGGCTGCGACCACTCCGATCGACAGATACGCGGTTACCAGCTCAGGATCGAAGACGGTCGTCGGCTCCACGGATCTCCCAGCAACGCATCGAACGGGACAATCAAAGCACACCGGCCGCGCTGGCGGTATCAGACTTTACGATGCGCCAACTGTCATTCACTTGTGTAATGCCCGCCTGACGCTTGACGCGTCGGACGCGCCTCGGGAAACTTGCCGGCCTTTTCCAGTTCCCATCAGACATGAGCAGCTCCGGCATCGACCGCGCCTTTGAGCGTCGCCTGGCGACGCTGATCAACACCCGCGAGCCGCGTGTCCTGCAGAACGGCCTGAAGGGCGTGGAAAAAGAGTCGTTGCGTGTCTCGCCCGACGGCCGTCTCGAGCACAGCCCCCATCCTATCGCGCTGGGCTCGGCACTCTCTCACGAGCACATTACCACCGATTATTCGGAAAGCCTGATCGAGCTGGTGACGCCGCCGTTCCGCGAGTCCTGGCAGCTCCTGCAATATCTGTGCGACCTGCATCAGTTCGTCTACCGCCATCTCGGCGAGCAGCTGCTCTGGGCAACCAGCATGCCCTGCATGCTGACTGGCGACGCTGAGATTCCCATTGCACGCTACGGCCGCTCGAATATCGGGCAGATGAAAGAGGTGTACCGGCTCGGGCTGGGCAATCGTTACGGCCGGATGATGCAAGCGATTTCCGGCGTGCATTTCAATTACTCCTTTCCACAGACGTTCTGGCCGGTGCTGGCCGAAGTCTTGCAAGAGTCGCAGGCCGGGCAGGAGTTCATCTCGGCGCAATATTTCTCGTTGCTAAGAAATTATCGTCGCCATGGTTGGTTGATTTTGTATTTATTCGGCAACTCGCCGGCACTGTGCAGCTCATTCGTGCGCGGCCGCGATCATCAATTGGAAACATTCGCGCCCGGCACGCTTTATGCCCCGCACGCGACTTCGCTTCGGATGAGCGATCTGGGTTATCGCAACAAGAGTCAGGCCGGCGTGGAGATTTCCGTCAACAGTCTGGACGAATATGTCCGCGATCTGACGGCGGCGGTGAGCACGCCGAATCCGGAATACGAAAAGCTCGGGGTCAAGGTGGATGGCGAGTATCGGCAGCTCAACACCAATCTGCTGCAGATCGAGAACGAGTATTACAGTTATATCCGGCCCAAGCGGGTGGCCCGCTCCGGCGAGCATCCGTCGCAGGCGTTGCGTCGTGGCGGCGTGGAATATGTCGAGTTTCGCGCGCTCGACGTGAGCGCGTTCGATCCGGTCGGTGTCAATCAAAACAAGCTGCGCTTTTTGGAAGCATTCGCGGCGCTGTGTGTACTGAAACAGAGCGATCCCATCGACGCCGGCGAGCAGGCGCAGCTGGACGCCAATCATGCCGTGGTCGCGCGGCGCGGCCGTGAGCCGGGATTGAAACTAAAGCGCAATGGGCGGCCCGTAGAATTACGAACCTGGGCGCTGGAGCTCATCGACTCGATGCGCGGCATCTGCGAGCTGCTGGATCAAGGCGATGAGCGCAAGCCGTACACCGCCGCGTTGGATTTGCAACAGACCAAGATCGACGACGTGGACCGCACACCGTCGGCGCGAAGTTTGCAAGAGTTGCGAACCACCGGGGAAAGTTTTGCTCAGTTCGCGCTGCGGATGTCCCGCGTGCACAAAGCGTACTTTCTGGACCTGTACCCGCCCAACGAACAGCGCTTGGCGGAATTCAGTGCCGAAGCCGGCGAGTCGCTCGAGCGACAGGCCGCGGTCGAAGCCGCCGACGACATGACTTTCGACCAGTTCCTGGTCAAGTATTTTGCAAGATAGAGTTCGGCGCCGCTCGAGCTGAGCCTTTTCGTCAGCGGTTTAATTTCAAACAGCTCGTGCGAATCCAGATATCGCAGCGCCGCGATTTAGCGGGTGAATATTATTTTTCGCACCGACTAGCACAAGTTTATAGCGAGAGTTACATTCGGCTTCCTGGCTAGCGCATCGATCGCTGAACATAATCGAGCGATTTCGAATGCGTACCCACGTCTGTCGAGTGTCTCGCGCACGGAAGTCTCAACGAAGACGCCCAAGGTTCCGAAACTGAGAACTGCGCACGCTTTTACGGTCGGGTGAGAAATAACATGGGCACGTTTTTTTCATTCGAAGCTGCGTGAGAGCGCTCCGCCGACTGACTTTTATGAGCACACTAATCAAACCTGCCATCAGCCAGATCATCAGTGGAGGATCGGCGGCCAATGCCGATCAGCTCGGAAGCGCTATCGCCCTGACGGCGCCGGAGGTCGGCATCGACACGGTGATCGAACCGAACATCGGATCCACCGGGGGCTGGGATGCCTACGAAGTATGGCGCCGCTTGATCAAGGACGCGCGCGACCGTCGCAAACATCAGGATTCGATCTAATCCCCGAGCCGGCGGCAAACACAGGTTACGCAGGCGGTGCAGAGGCGCCGCCCCAGTCTGCTTACGCGCTGCAGCTCCAGCGCGGCTTTCCGCGCCTCAAGTTCGACGATCGCGATCTGGAACGGCGCTTCCGGCGCTCGCATCTCGCCAGGAACCGCGCTCAGATCAGTCGTAATCTGCTGCTGGGCATCGGCTTCGTCATCGGTTTCTCAGCAATCAATCATCTGGTGCTGCCCGCGGCGGTGAACCGGCCGCTGGATCTGATTCGGCTCACGGTGCTCGGGCCGATCTTCCTGATCGCGCTCCTGCTGGTGCACACCCGGCTATATCAACGCTGGTATCCCATCATATGCCCGTATGGGGCCACGCTGTTCGGCATCGGCGTGGTGGTGCTCGCGGTGATCGCGGCCACTCAAGGCGTCAGTCTGATCGCCTCGGTGGTGCTGGCGATGATCTATAACTATCTGATGCTGGGCCTGGCTTTCCGTCCGGCGCTAAGCGCGTCGCTGCTGGTGCTGATTTCCTATCCCATCATCGCCACGCTCGCCGGCATGCCGGCGCCACAACGGCTGGTCGATGTAGGTGTATTGCTGTTCACCAACGCGATCGGTGCGATTGTTTGTTATTCGCTGGAGCGCGCCAACCGCACCAACTTTCTCGAGTCGCAGCTGCTGATGGAAACGGCGCGCCGTGATGGATTGACCGGCATCGCCAACCGTCGCACGTTCGACGAGCACGTCGATCGGGTCTGGGCCCAGGCGGCGCGCGAGGGCCGGCCGCTCACCTTGCTCATGATCGATATCGATCATTTCAAAGCCTACAACGATCGCTTCGGTCATCAGGCGGGCGACGAGTGTCTGCGTCGGGTCGCCTGGTCGTTGAGCAGTCACGCGCGCCGACCGTTGGATATCGCGGCTCGTTACGGCGGCGAGGAGTTCGCGATGGTGCTCTACGACGCGAGTCGTCAACATGCCGAGGACATGGCGCGACAGATCCAGGCCGGCATCGAATCGCTGGCCATCACCCATGGCGCGTCGCCGATCTCGGGCAAACGACTGACCGTGAGCATCGGCATCGCGTGCGTCCAGCCGATGAGCGATCGCAGTCACTACGGCTTCATCCAGCTCGCCGATGAGGCGCTGTACGCTGCCAAGGAGCGCGGCCGCGATTGCATCGTCATCATGGACAAGGAATACGGCGACCTCACCACCGGCTCGTTTCGCAAGGAAGCGGCCGCGGCAGCCGGCGCCGAGCACTAAGAAAGCGCTGTCAACGCGATGACCGGCGGTGTCATCGCCGCCGCCGATACTTTGATCTCGAAACCCTATTGGCCTCGGTCTTGCAGGGGATGAGCTGGCGGCTATGATCGCTGGATCTCGCTGCCACCGGCAGCTCCATCCATCGATTACTACAAAGCCCGGCGGTTGATGCGGGCGGCGAGTGTTGTCATGCCCCAGAAGATCAAGAGCCTGCTGATCGCCAATCGCGGCGAGATCGCCATCCGCGTGATGCGCGCCGCGGCCGAGCTCAGCATTCGCACTGTCGCGATCTATTCGCAGGAAGACCGCTTCTCGCTGCATCGAATGAAAGCGGACGAGAGCTATCTGGTCGGCGCAGGCAAAACGCCGGTCGAGGCTTACCTGGATATTGCCGACATCGTGCGCATCGCGAAGGCTGCGCAGGTCGACGCCATTCATCCCGGCTATGGTTTCTTGTCCGAGAACCCCGAGTTCGCCGAAGCCTGCGCCGCCGCGGGTCTGATCTTCATCGGCCCGACGCCGGAGATCATGCGTCGACTGGGTAACAAGGTGATGGCGCGCAACCTCGCGGTCTCGGCCGGCGTGCCCGTGATGCCCGCGACGCCGCCGCTGCCCAGAGATGATGCGGAGTCGTTGCGCCTGGCGCGCGAGGTCGGCTTCCCCGTGATGCTCAAGGCGAGCTGGGGCGGCGGCGGGCGTGGCATGCGCATCGTCGAGACCGAAAAGGAACTGCCGGAAATGGTGGCCACCGCCCGGCGCGAAGCCAAGACGGCCTTCGGCAACGATGAGGTTTATCTCGAGAAGCTGGTCCGACGCGCGCGTCACATCGAGGTTCAGCTGTTAGGCGATGCCCACGGCAACCTGGTGCATTTGTTCGAGCGCGATTGCACCGTTCAGCGCCGCAATCAAAAAGTGATCGAGCGTGCGCCCGCGACGTTCTTCAGTGCCGAGCAGCGCCAGTCGCTGTGCGAGGAGGCGCTGAAGATCGGCCGCGCCGTGCGTTATCTCAACGCCGGCACGGTGGAGTTCCTACAGGACGCCGACAGCGGCAAATTTTATTTCATCGAAGTGAACCCGCGCGTGCAGGTCGAGCACACAGTGACAGAGGCCGTCACTGGCATCGACATCGTGCGCGCACAGATCCGGATCGCCGAAGGGGCGAGGATCGGCGATGCCGAGAGCGGCGTGCCGAATCAGGAAGACATTCGGCTCAATGGTTACGCGATGCAGTGTCGCGTCACCACCGAAGATCCCGAAAACAACTTCATTCCGGACTACGGCCGCATCACGGCTTATCGCAGCCCGGCGGGCTTTGGCATTCGACTCGATGCGGGCACGGCGTATTCGGGCGCGATCATCACGCGCTCTTACGATTCCCTGCTGGTGAAGGTGACGGCGTGGTCGCCGACGCCGGCTGAGACGATCGCGCGTATGCATCGCGCGTTGTGGGAGTTCCGCGTTCGTGGCGTCGTGACGAATCTGCGCTTCCTCGATCAGCTGATTCTGCACCCGCAGTTCGCGTCCGCTGAATACACCACCAAGTTCATCGATCAAACGCCGGAGCTGTTCCGCTTCCCGCGCAAGAAAGATCGTGCATCGCGTTTGTTGAACTTCATCGGCGATGTGGTCGTGAACGGCAATCCCGAAGTGAAGTCACGACCGCGTCCGCAGCGGCTGGTGCAGCCGAAGTTGCCCAAGATCGAATTGCCCACGCCGGCGGCCGGCACCAAGCAGAAGCTCGATGAGCTGGGACCGGAGAAGTTCGCGCAGTGGATGCTCGAGCAGAAACGAGTGCTGCTCACCGATACAACGATGCGAGATGCGCATCAGTCGCTGCTAGCGACCCGCTTCCGCACCTATGACATGAAGGCGATTGCGCCTTACTACGCGAGCTTGCTGCCCGATCTGTTCTCGGTGGAGTGCTGGGGCGGCGCGACGTTCGACGTGGCGATGCGCTTTTTGAATGAGTGCCCGTGGGAGCGCTTGCAGGAATTCCGTCGCACCATGCCGAACCTGCTGTTACAGATGCTGCTGCGTTCGGCGAACGCGGTCGGATATACCAACTATCCCGACAACGTCGTGAAGTACTTCGTGAAGCAGGCGGCGCAGTCGGGCATCGACTTGTTCCGCGTGTTCGACTCGCTGAACTGGGTTGAAAACATGCGCGTCGCGATTGACGCGGTTCGTGAAACCGGCGCGCTGTGTGAGGCCGCGATTTGCTACACCGGCAATCTGTCCGATCCCCGCCAGACCAAGTACGACCTGAAGTATTACTTGTCGATGGCGCGCGAGTTGAAGTCGGCGGGCGCTCATATTCTCGGCATCAAGGACATGGCCGGTTTGTGTCAGCCGCGCGCGGCCTACACGCTGGTCAAGGCGTTGAAGGAAGAGATTGGTCTGCCGGTGCATTTCCATACGCACGACACGAGCGGCATCGCGGCCGCGAGCGTGCTGGCTGCAATCGATGCGGGCGCGGATGCGGTCGATGGCGCGTTGGATGCGATGAGCGGGCTCACGTCGCAGCCGAACTTGGGTTCCATCGTCGAAGCGCTGCGGCACAGCCCGCGCGATTCCGGGCTCAATCCGGAAAATCTGCGCGTGCTGTCTGGGTATTGGGAACAGGTGCGTCACTGCTACAGCGCGTTCGAAAGCGATCTGCGTTCGGGCGCGTCCGAGGTGTATGTCCATGGCATGCCCGGCGGACAGTTCACCAACCTGCGCGAGCAGGCGCGCTCCCTGGGCATCGACGATGTGCGCTGGCCGGAAGTGGCGCGTGCGTATGCCAAGGTGAATGAGATGTTCGGTGACATCGTGAAGGTCACGCCGACGTCGAAGGTCGTCGGTGACATGGCGATCATGATGGTTACCAGCAATATCACTCCCGAGCAGATGCTCGATCCGAACACTGAGATTGCGTTCCCGGAATCGGTTGTTTCGTTGTTCCGTGGCGATTTGGGCCAGGCGTATGGCGGGTTCCCGGCGGCTTTGCAGAAGAAAGTGTTGAAGGGCGCGGCGCCGATGACGGGCCGGCCGGGCGAGGTGCTGGCGCCCATCGACTTGAAGAAGGCGCGCGACGATGCGCAGAGCAAGACCTGGCGAGAGATCACGGATGAGGAATTCGCTTCGTACCTGATGTATCCGAAGGTGTTCCTCGACTACATGAAGAACCGGCTGGACTATGGCCGTGTCAGCGTGTTGCCGACGCCCTTGTTCTTCTATGGCATGGAGCCGGGCGACGAAGTGACGGTCGACATCGATCGAGGCAAGTCCCTCATCGTGCGCTTCGTCGCTGTGAGCGACAGCCATGAAGATGGTACGCGCACCGTGTTCTTCGAGCTGAACGGTCAGCCCCGCTCCGTAAAGGTCCCCGACCGCAGCCAAGTCGCCCTCAAACCTCCTCGTCGCAAGGCCGAGCCCGCCGACGCCAACCACGTCGGCGCCCCGATGCCCGGCACCGTCGCAACCGTCGCCGTTCGCCAGGGAGACAAGGTGAAGCGCGGCGACGTGCTGCTGACGATTGAGGCGATGAAGATGGAGACGTCGGTCCGGTCGGATCGCGATGCGACGATTGGCGAGGTCGTGACCCGAACGGGCGAGACGGTGGATGCGAAGGATCTGCTGGTCGTGCTGGCCTGATCCCTGGACAAAGCTGGACTGAGGGCCTGGGCTACCAGGCCCCGATCGATTCCATCGACACCGGCATCCCGATCGCGAAGCCCTGCACAAAATCCACGCCGATCAGTCGCAGCTTCTCCATCGCTTGCAGGCTTTCAACGGACTCGGCGACCACTTTCTTGCCCATCACGTGGCCGATGTCGGTGATGGACCGGACCATCTCATAGTCGATGCGATCGGTGACGATGTTGCCGATGAACAGCCCGTCGATCTTCAGATAGTCGACCGTCAGTGCTTTGAGATAGGCGAACGAAGACACGCCGCTGCCGAAGTCATCCAGTCCGAACGCGCAGCCCAGCTCCCGCAAACCGGCGATCAGTTGATTCGCGCGCGTGAGATTGCCGATGGCTGCGGTCTCGGTGATCTCGAAGCCGATCCGTTCCGGCGGCACGTCCATCTCAATGATGGACTGGCGGATGAACTCCTGCAGCTGCGGGTCGCCTACCGAGTCGCCGGACAGGTTCATGAAAATCCTCGACACGCGCTCGATCTGCGCACGATGCGTCGAGATCCATTGCAGGGCCGTGGTGATCACCCAGCGATCGAGTCGTTGCGACAGGTTGTAGCGCTCGACCGCCGGCAGAAACGCGCCGGGCGGCACGACTCGCCCCGACTCGTCCCGCATGCGAACCAGCAACTCGTAGTTGCGCTTGGCTTGCCGATCGCCTTGTAACGGCACGATGGGTTGCGCTTCGAGAAAAAACCGGTTGTCGTTGAGCGCTCGCTTGACTCTCGCGACCCACTGCATCTCGCCGTGCCGTTGCGCGACCAGCGAGTCGTCTTCCTGATAGACGTGAATACGATTGCGGCCCTGATCCTTGGCCGCATAGCAGGCCGCATCGGCCGCCTGCAGCACCTGAGTGACGCGGCGGAAGGTCGGCGTGACCGGCACGAGTCCAATACTCGCGCCCACCGTGAACGTGCTATTCCCCCACACGAACGCGTGATGCTCGACCGCCTTGAGCAGGCCGTTGGCCACCATGATCGCATCGTCGACGCCGCAGTCATGGAGCAGCAGGCCGAACTCGTCGCCGCCCAAGCGAGCCAGCGTGTCGTTGCTTCGAACCCGACCTTGCAGCACTTGCGCCAGTTGCCGGAGCAATTCGTCGCCGGCGATGTGACCGCAGGTGTCGTTGATGATCTTGAACTGATCCAGATCCAGGTAGCAGACCGCGTGCGTCGAGCCGGACTGTACCGAGTCCAGAGCCCGTTGCAGACGCAGCTCGAACTCGCGCCGGTTGATCAGGCCCGAGAGCGCGTCGTGACTCGCTTCGTACGATAACTGCCGGGACAATTCATGCGCTTCTGTGATATCGGTGAGCGTGCCTTCGTAGTAGATGGCCTGGCCCTGCTCGTCGCGGACCGCGCGGGAGTTCTCCAGCACGACGATCTTGCGGCCGTCCTTGCGCTTCAACACCAGCTCGGCGTTACGGATCTCGCCCGCGACCGCCATGCTCCGCAGCCAGTTGTCGCGTTCCTCGGGATACATATAAAGGTCGCGCTCGATCCGCAGCTCCAGCAGCTCGTCCTCGTTGGCGTAGCCGAGCAGGCGCACGAGCGCCGGGTTGGCCGCCATGAACTTGCCGTCGGGCGTGGTCTGGAACACGCCGGCAACCACGTTTTCATACAACTCGCGGTAACGGGTCTCGGAGGCCTTCAGTGCCAGCAGGGTGTGGGTGCGCTCGGTGGCGTAGCGCAGCGCCTTGTTCAGCAGCGTACTGACCACCTGTTGTTTGATCAGGTAGTCGAGCGCACCACGCTCCACTGCCTCGACCCCCAGCTCCTCATCGACCTGGCCGACCAGCACGATGATGGGCCGGTCGGCGGCCTTGGGCTGCAGCCGCAGGAAGGTGGTGAGGCCCAGGCTGTCGGGCAGATGCAGGTCCAGCAGCACGACGTCGACAGGGGCCTGACCCGGGCGCAGCCGGACCAGCCCCTCGGCCAGGGTTCGAACCACTTCCAGCTCGAATGGCTGCTCGCGGATCAGAGCCAGTTCCTCGCGGAACAGTTGCTCGTCCTCGGCGTTCGCATCGATGAGCAAAACGGTTGCGGGCATTTGAGCGGGGAGTATATCGCGGCAGCCACTACTTCCACGGTGCTGCCTTGCGTGGTTAGATCGGGCCTATGACGCTACTGCGAGTCGCCGAACCCCAAGAAGAGCGCGCACACAGGCTGGAGCGTGAATTTCAGGCCGTGCTGGACGCGGCGGTCGATGCCGTTGTGCTGTTCGATCATGAGGGGCGCATCGAGCTGTTGAACCATGCCGGCGAGCGCATGTTCGGTTACAACGAGCAGGAGGTCATCGGGCTGAAGGTCAATATCCTGTTGCCCGAGCCGTACCGCTCGCAGCACGACGACTACCTTCGTCATTACATCGAAGCCGGCGAGCCTCGCATCATCGGCATCGGGCGCGAGCTGCTGGCCAAGCGCCGGGACGGCAGCGAGTTCTCCGCCGAGCTCGCGGTCGGTCGGGTGCAGGGCACGGACCCGCCGCGCTTCGTCGGGTTCATTCGCGATATCACCGTGCGACGGAACGCTGAGGAAGCGCTTCGTCGTAGCGAGGCGCAGCTGACCATCGCGCAGGAGATCGCGAACCTCGGCAACTATGTCGTGCATGCCGACGGCAAGTTCGAGGACTACTGGTCACCGCATCTCTATCGTGTGTTGGGGCGTCGTTACGGCGAACCGTACATCGGGGTGTATGAATATCTCGAGCCGATGGTTCATCCCGCCGACCGCGCGCGTTGGCAAGCGGCGCGCGACGAGCTGGAAACCAGCGCACGCTCCATGGACATCGAATATCGGGTCATTCATCCGGACGGCTCGCTGCGCTATGTGCATCACATTGCGCAGACAACGCGTCGACCGGATGGACGAGTGTTGAGACAAGTGGGGACGTTGCACGACATTACCGACCGTCGTCGCGCCGAAGACGAAGCGCGACAGATGCAGGACCGGATCGCCCACTTCGGGCGTATCTCCACCATGGGTGAGATGGCGGCCGGCATCGCGCACGAAGTGAATCAGCCGCTGACGGCCATTGCGACCTATGCGCAGGCCTGTCAGCGCTTGATCGCGGCCAACGACTTCTCGCAGGAAGAAGTGGAGGCCGCGCTCAATCACATCGGCGCGCAGGCATTGCGTGCCGGCGAGGTCATTCGCCGACTGCGCACGTTCGTCAAGAATCGGGAAGTGCGGCGGGAATTGATCGAAGCGAATCGCCTGCTCGACGACGTGGTGACGCTCGCGCAGACCGACGCGCGACACAACGGTGTGCGGCTGGTGCTCGAGCCCTCGTCGTTGTCGCCGCAAGTGCAGGCGGACGCGGTACAGATTCAACAGGTGGTCTTGAACCTGGTTCGTAACAGTATCGATGCGATGTTGACGGTGCCCGAAGTGCGCCGGGAGATCCTGTTGCGAACCTCGGTGGACAGCGAAGGCGATGTCGAATTCATGGTGGCCGATCGGGGCACCGGCGTCGATCCGGCGGCGATGGCCGAGCTGTTCAATCCTTTCTTCACCACCAAACCCGGTGGCACCGGACTCGGCCTGTCGATCAGCCGGTCCATTGTTCGCGCTCACGGCGGCAAGCTGTGGTGCAGCGCCAATCCCGGCGGCGGAGCGCGATTCTTTTTCACACTGCCGGCAGTGCCGGCGTCAGCAGGGAGTCAGCAATGATGAGAGCTAGCGTGACCAACCAGCGGCCCACGATCTTCGTCGTCGACGATGACTCGGCGGTGCGCGACGCGCTGAAGCTGCTGCTTCGGTCGGTCGGGCAATCGGTCGAGACGTACGGTGCGGGATCGGAATTCCTCGAGGCGTACAGCGAGGATCGCCCGGGCTGCCTGGTGCTCGACATTCGCATGCCGGGAATGTCGGGACTCGAGCTGCAACAGAAGCTGAATGAAAAGCACTCCATATTGCCGATCATTTTCATCACCGGGCACGGCGACGTGCCGATGGCGGTGGAGGCCATGCAGGCCGGCGCGGTCGACTTCATCCAGAAGCCGTTTCGCGATCAGGATCTGATCGACCGTATCAATCAGGCACTCGAGAAGGACACCAGCAATCGCGCTGCGCTCGGCGAGCGCAACGATATCCGTCGCCGATTAGAAACACTGACGCCGCGTGAGCGCGAAGTGCTCGACCTGGTCGTGCACGGCAAAGCGAACAAGGTGATCGCCGGCGATCTGAAGCTCAGTCAACGCACCGTGGAAATCCACCGCGCGCGGGTGATGGAGAAGATGCAGGCATCCTCGCTCGCGCATCTGGTGCGCATGGTGCTGGAAGTCGGTCAAGTGTGAACGTGCGTATACATATGTGTGTGGTGGATATGATTTTGCTGAGCTGACAGACGCTTGCGGGCCATCGGCGATTCGCTTGGTCCGACCCTAGAAAAAACCCTTAAAAACCCGGCGAAGCAGCGTTCAGCGGCGCTGCCTTCCTTAAGTACAAGTGCGACTTTTTCACGGGTGGCGCTCGGCCAAGATAACAGCATGCGACCACGGCCCACAGGCGAGTCCACCGCCCCCAATCCTCCCTGCGGCTCGGGCTTTCCTAGCACAGTGGCCGTGGCCGCTTTTTTCTCAGCGCAGCTCACATCGTTATTTTTGTTGTGTCGTACTCCCGCCCCATCGTTGCAGTAATCGAAGCCGACGCAACGGACCGCCGAATGCTTTGTTCTTTGTTGAGTAAGCTGAACGCGGATGTTCAGGATTACGACAGCGCTGAAAGCTATCTCGCGTCGCCGTTCGGCATTCGGGGCGGTTGCCTGATCACCGATATGACCTTGCCCGGCATGTCCGGCCTGGACCTGCTGAAGCGCCTGCGCGCGAATCACACGTCGACGCCCGTGATTTTGTTGGGAGAAGATGCGGATGTGCGCGCCGCGGTGGCGGCCATGCGCGAGGGGGCGGTGGATTTTATCGAGAAGACGCACGTGGACTTGTCCATCGTGCGTCGCGTGGCGTATCTACTCGATCATTCTCAACACACTCACTGAGAATAGTCTCAAGAATAATTTCACCCCGCCTCCGGCGGGGTGAGTGCGTTGGTATCTGGGACCTTCGGCGGGGCGGGCGTGTTGGCGATTACTGCAGCTCCGCTCGCGGATCGAAAGGCAACTCGCGTTGCATACGTTCATATAGCTCGCGTGCTTCCTGCGTATCGGCTGGGGGCAATACGATCTTCAATACTACGTATTGATCTCCCGCGGTCGTGCCTGGCAGGCCGCGACCTTTGAGTCGCATGCGTTGTCCCGCTTTCGCATTCGCTGGAATGCGCAAGTCGACCGCGCCGGCCAACGTCGGTGTCGGTACGGTGGCGCCGAGCGCCGCTTCCCACGGCGCGATCGGCAATGTCAAAGTCACATCGCGACCTTCCACTTGAAACAACTTGTGCTTGCGGAATTTTACTTCGAGATACAAATCGCCCGCCGGCCCGCCGCCGTGACCGGGACTGCCCTGACCGGCGAGACGAATGCGCTGACCTTCGACGATGCCTTGAGGAATCGTGATCTTCAGCGTGCGCGCCGCGCCGTGGCCGCTCTTCAACTCGATGGTCTGCGAGCCGCCGCGGAACGAGTCTTCCAAATCGATTTCGATGGACGCGACTTGATCGTCGCCCGCCATGGCGAAACCTCGTCCACCGGCCCCGCGTGCGCGACCGCCGCCGCGAGCGGCACCGGCGCCACCGAACAGCGATGAGAAGAAATCGCTGAAGCCGCCTTCCTGATCGCCGAACGCGTTCGAGAACTCGAAGTTCTGGCCCCAATCCGGCGGCGGACGGAATTCCTGGCCCTGCCGCCAGTTGCTGCCCAGCTGATCGTAAGCGGCGCGCTTCTGCGGATCCTTCAGGACCTCGTAGGCTTCCTGCACTTCCTTGAACCTGGCTTCGGCATCCTTTTCCTTGCTGACGTCAGGATGATATTTGCGCGCGAGCCGGCGATAGACGCGCTTGAGCTCGTCCTGGCCGACGTCGCGGGCGACGCCCATGATCTTGTAGTAATCCTTGTATTCAGGCACGGCGAAACTACACCTCACGCCCGAACCGCGTCGGGCCGTTACAAGCGACCGATACTAGGGCCTGTGAACATTCATTGGATGGGCTGCGTTGCGAGACGCAACCCATAATGAATGAATACCTTTGATGGGACGAGCTATTGCGGTTCAGGACGTCGTTGCTCCTCCCTTGTGTACAGAGAGTACACGGCGGTCGTCCCGCCTAGCCCTGAACCGCAATAGCTCGTCGCAGCCCATCCAATGAGTGTTCACAGGCCCTAAGCCGCCCATGGAATGGGGCACGGATTGTCCGTGTATGGCGACGTAGATGGCGCTTACAACCGCGCTTTCAAGCGGCCGGTCCTGCGCGTCCCTGCGCCCCCGGCATTCGGGCATCCTGCCCAGCACGGCCTGTGCGTCACGGACGGGGAAGTGAGCGGATGAGGCGCGCCTGACGATTTTTCAAGCCGAGCACGCCCAGGAGCAGGGCGAGCAGCCCAAAGCCGGCAGCACCGCCGCCACCGCCGCCGCCCGAGTTGGCGGTCTGGGTGGCGGACATCGCCGAGCCGGTGACAGTGACCGTGGTCGTCGCCGTGTTATTGGCCGCGACTGGATCGATCTGCCCGCTGGAAATCTGCGCCTGAAGTACCGCGTTGTCGGTGGTGGTGGCCTTCAGCGTCGCGGAGCCAGTCACGCTCGCGCCCGGGGCCAGCGAAGGCAGCGTGCAGGTGATGGTGCCGTCGCCGATTCTGCAGTCCGTGCCGCCGAAGATCGCGCTGGAAGCCGTCACTCCCGCGGGCAGGGCGACGGTGACCAGCACGGTGTCGGCGCTATCGTCGGATAAGTTCGCGGCGGACAGCGTGGCGTTGAAGGACGTACCTGCCGCGATGGAGGCCGGCGCCTGCAAGCTCACCGAGAGGTCCACTTCCGGCAGCGTGCTGATCGTGCCCGCGCCGTGATTGTTGGTCAGGTTGCTTTCGTTGGCAGCAGTCACATCCACCGAAATGGAATGTGACGTAGCGACTTCGCTGCGCAGGGAAAGATTGACCACCGCCGAGTTGCCGCCAGCGATATCACCCAACTGGCACAGGACGACGCCCGCGCCACTCGTGCACGAGCCACCGGTCACGACCGCTTCTTCGATCGTGAGATCCGGCGGCAGCAGAATCTCGGCGCGTGCATTCGCAGTGGTCACGCCACCCACGTTGCGCACAGTGAGATTCCATTGGAACGAATCGTCGAGCGGCCGCTGCAGAGTGCCGAGGTTGGCATCCACTTCGATATCGGCGCTGGCCAGTGCGGTCACGCAGCTCGCGCCCGCGGCCCGCGCCTGCATGATGTTCAAGCTGCATGAAGAGAATTTGTCGCTGCCATTGATGGACGGCGACATGAGATACGAGCCGGCCGGAGTACTGCCGCACGCCTGAGTCGAATCGCCATCGTGAGGCGCGCCGAAGCTGTGGCCGATTTCGTGAGCGGCAATCAACGATTCCACCCAGCGCGTGTTGCTCGATTCGGTCAGGCCGGCGCCGTACTGACGATCGCAAACCGAGTTGACGAAGGCGATGCCCACCGTCGTGCCATCCAGATTGCGGCCCGTGAACAGGTGCGTCAGGCCGCGCGAGTACAGATTCGGCGAACGCTTGCGCAGATCGCCCAGCTCATTGAGCAGCGATGACGCGTTGGTGGTGGCGGACAGCGAGTCGCCGATGTCGATGCTGGGCACGCTGATCTCGATACCGAGCTGCGAGCTGAAGATGCCGTCGACGTTGTTGAGCCGGCGCAGGATCTCATCGCGCGCCTGCGCTTCGGTGCCGAAGCGGTTCATGAACAGGACGTCGCCGAGTGCGGCGATTTCGATGCGCTTGGTCGCGCCGACCGCTTGCATGATCGCGGGCGAGCCTTTCAGCTCGGCGAGCATGGAGCTATAGGCATCGGAGCCCTTGCTGCTCGCTTGAGTGCTGGTGTCTGAACCGCACGAAGCGGCGCCGGGCGCCATCACGACGTCTTTGAGCCGGAAGATGGCGGTGGCATCCGGGTCGGCCGGCGTATTCGCAGGCAGCGAGTCCTGGACCTCTTCCACCGGCTCGATGACATACAGCTCCGAGCCGTCCCACAGCATGCCCTCGATCTTGCCGTCCGCCATCGACAGGCGGGCCCACGAGCCCGCGGCGTTGTTGATGCTGCCACGGTAGAGCGTGAGGTCGCTGCTGGTGCCGGACTTGCGCTGAATCAGCGAGGAGAGCTTGTCGTTCGGCTCGAGCGTCACGACGAAGCGGCGGCCATACGCGTCGAACTGCAGTTCGCGCGCTTGGGAAGACGACTTCTGCTGGCCGGCGGTCGGGGCCGGCGCGGTGAGCTGGATGGGCTCGTAATAAAGAATCTGCGAGTCGCTGCGGTCGAGACCGAATGCGGAACCGGTCACAGCGCTGCAAACGACAGCCGCGAGCCAATGAAGGCGTCCGCCAGACAGCCTGGCGCCGTTATGCGTCCCGCCTCCCATCGATCGATGAACCCGCTGCTGTTGTTATGACCGCGCACCTTTTCGCACACGGCCGTGAGGCCGACAACAGCACCAACGGGCCATTTGCGCGAGGACGCGATCTGGATCACGTGCCAGTGTTCAATACTGCGATGAAGGTTTGATTTCGGCAAAGTGACCGAACCACCCTATAAAGCCTGGGGGGCCGAATCCGACCACGCTGGTTTTCCAGCCCCGGACGGCGCCTGAGGGGTGCAATCCACCGGCTGCACCAAACGCGCGCGGCGGGCCTGAATCGCGCGCTAAACTGGTGCGTGCGCAATCAGTTTTTTACCGTCACGCTGCTGGTAAGCTGAAGGCTAGCGGTCACGCTCGGTCGTTCGTCGCGGCATGGAACGTGCATTGCAAAGCTTCGCCGCGGTGTGCAAGGTTGTCTGGCCACGCCACGCGACCCGGCGGAAATGACAGACCCATAGCGCAAGCGACAGGAGCCACGGGGAATGAAACTCATCAGCGCAATCATCAAGCCGTTCAAGCTCGACGACGTTCGTGCCGCGTTGTCGGAAATCGGCGTGTCCGGCATGACAGTCACCGAGGTGAAAGGCTTCGGCCGGCAGCGCGGTCACACCGAGCTGTACCGAGGCGCCGAGTACGTGGTGGACTTCGTCCCGAAGACCCGGATCGAAGTGGCGGTGAAGGATTCGCTGGTCGATCAGGTGACCGAAGCCATCATCAATGCCGCCAAGACCGGCAAAGTCGGCGACGGCAAGATCTTCATCACCGACCTGGAGCGCGTGCTCCGTATCCGCACCGGCGAAGCGGACGACCAGGCGTTGTAATCCGTCTCCGGCGGCGACAGGCGGCGAACCTCGCCGCCTGCAATCGTGCCGTCCCGTCACCGCTGAATTGATTCGTTGGTCGAAAGCGACGGCGGTCCTAGAATGCCGCCATGACCGGCATCATTCGCTTTCATGAAACAGGCGGCCCCGACGTTCTGCGTTGGGAATCCATCGAGCTTGGCGAGCCCGGGCGCGGCGAAGTAAAGCTGCGGCATGGTGCCGTCGGCGTGAACTTCATCGACGTCTATGAGCGCAACGGCCTCTATCAGAAGCCGCTGCCCGCGACGCTGGGCAAGGAAGCGGCTGGCGTCATCGAGGCTGTCGGCCCCGGCGTCAAACATGTGAAAGTCGGCGATCGCGTCACCTACGCGCAGGGTTCGGGCGGTTACTCCGAAGCTCGCGTCATGTCCGCCGACGATCTGGTCAAGCTCCCGGACAGCATCGACGATCAAACCGCGGCCGCCGCGACACTAAAAGGTCTCACGGCGCAGATGCTGCTGCGTCAGGTCTATCGCGTGAAGAAGGGCGATGCGTTGTTGATCCACGCCGCCGCCGGTGGTGTCGGAACGATTCTCGTGCAGTGGGCGCGTCATCTCGGCGCGACCGTCATCGCGATCGTCGGCTCCTCCGCCAAGGCCGATATGGTTCGCGAACTGGGGGCGCAACACGCGCTGCTCAGTGACGACGATTGGGTCGGTCAAGCCAAGGCGATCACTGGCGGACGAGGCGTCGCGGTCGCGTATGACTCCGTCGGCAAAGACACCTTCATGCGCTCGCTCGACACCATCCGCACTCGCGGCTTGATGGTGAGCTATGGCAATGCTTCGGGCGCGCCGCCGGCGATATCACCGCTGGAATTATCCAAGCGCGGCTCGCTGTATCTCACGCGACCCACGATGTTTCATTTCACTTCGACCCGTGCGGCGCTGACCAAGGCCGCCAGTGAGTTGTTCGATCTCATGGGTCGGGGCGCGATCAAAGTGCAAATTGGCCAAACGTATCCGCTAAAAGAAGCGGCTCGTGCGCATGCCGATCTCGAGGCCCGGCGCACGACGGGCTCAACGGTCTTGTTACCTTAGGCTGAAGTGATGGGCGCCCAGCGCGGCTGCGACGACACGCGGTCGCACCAGCTGCGAATGTTTGGATAGGGCGCCAGATCGAAACCGCCCTCGTGAGCGACATGCGTGTACGCGTACAGCGCGATGTCGGCCAGCGTGAATTGATCGGCGACCAGAAAGTTACGCTCGCGCAAGCCGTCTTCGAGCACGTCGAGCGCCGCGTAACCGCTCTTTTTCTTTTCTATGAGCTTTTCGCCGAGCTCGACCCGCGTCTTGCCCAGCATCTTCAGCCAGAAGCGCACGGTGCCGATGTTCGGCTCCAGGTTGTACTGCTCGAAGCACAGCCATTGCCACATGCGGGCGCGCTGATAGGGATCGTCCGGGATCAGCGCCGAGCCTTCGGCCAGGAAGGAGATGATGGCGTGGCTCTCGGCCAGACAGCCCTTTTCCGGGATTTCCAGCAGCGGAATGCGGCCGTTGGGATTCTTCGCCAGGAATTCGGGAGTGCGGGTCGCGCCGATTTTTATATCGAGTTCGATCAGCTCGTACGGCAGCGCCAGCTGCTTGAGCACCAGGCGCACTTTATAGCCGTTGCCCGAAGGCAAGTAGTCATACAGGCGATACATCGTCTCTCCAATCCATCAGCGTATGCAGGCATAGTTCCAAGAACGCGTTCAAATGAATGAACACGTCCCCGAAAACATCCTGCCCCGTGATGTTTGCAGAGATTGCCGTAACGAAATGCGAGCCGGTCAGGCGCGGAGCGTGGTCGCTCCCCGCAAGATTGCCAAGGCACCGCTGCGCACGACTTCGAGTACTTCGCCGAGATTCCCCGCTTCGGCAATGAACCTGTTGATCTGCGCTTCGCTATCGGTCAGTTCGACGGTATAGCTTTCCGCGTCATCCGACAAGACTCTACCGCCTGCCTTTTGCACAGCAGAGTTCACTGCCGCCAGTTGCGACCCCGGCACGCGCATCTTAAGTAACAACAGCTCGCGCTCCACGTGCTGGTCGCGCGTCACGTCGTCGACGTTGACGACGTCGATGAGCTTGAGCGACTGATTGACGATTTGCTGAACGACCGCCTCGGTTCCGGTAGTAACCAGTGTCAAACGCGATACCGTCGGATCCTCGGTGGGCGCGACGTTCAACGATTCGATGTTATAGCCGCGCGTGGAGAACAGACTGGCGACGCGCGTCAGCGCGCCGACTTCGTTCTGTAACAGAATGGAGACGATGTGGCGCTTGCGGGAGCTCATCGCGGTGGCCTTCGAGGTGGCGGAGGTGGTCCAGGCCCCGGACTGGGGCGTCACAATAGTAGTCATGAGTTCGCGCAAGCGTCGCGGGGATGAGGGTTGAGGAGCATACGGGACTGACCGGTCCTGCGCCTACGGGGTCCGGTGCCAAATAGACGCTGCCGCCACCTTGCTGTACGCTGCCTCGGTCGCATAAACCCGGTCGCATTTGGTGCATCGGGCGCATTTTTTTCCGGAAACCGTCGTGAAACACAGTCCTGCCGCGCTCTCCGCCGCCAGCCACCCGCTCGCGGGCAAGCAGATGTCAGGCGCCGAGATCATCGTCCAGGTGCTCGCCGATGAAGGCGTCGAGACGGTCTTCGGCTATAGCGGCGGCGCGATTCTGCCGACATACGACGCGATCTTCGTCCACAACCGCGATGGCGTGAAAGAAGGCGCCAAACCCATGCCGCTGGTCGTCCCGGCCAACGAGCAGGGCGCGGGCTTCATGGCTGCGGGCTATGCACGGGCCACTGGCAAGGTCGGGGTGTGCGTCGTGACCTCGGGTCCGGGCGCCACCAACACAGTGACTCCGGTCCGCGACTGTATGGCGGATTCGGTGCCAATCGTGGTCATCTGCGGCCAGGTGCCGACCGGCGCGATCGGTAGCGACGCGTTCCAGGAGGCACCGGTGGCCAGCATCATGGGCTCGGTCGCCAAGCATATTTTCCTGGTGACTGACGCCGCGAAGCTGGAAGCCACGGTCCGGACCGCGTTCGAGATCGCTCGCACCGGCCGGCCCGGTCCCGTGGTCATCGACATTCCCAAGGACGTGCAGAACTGGCGCGGCCCGTTCCAGGGCACCGGCCGACTGCCTGTGCCGGGCTATCGGCATCGCATGAACCGGCTCCTGCGCAGCGCGCTGTCGGATGCTCAATGCGCCGAATTCTTCAACATGCTGGGCGAAGCCAAGCGGCCGCTGATCTACGCCGGTGGCGGCGTGATTCAGTCGGGCGGCTCAGCGGCGCTGCGCGAGCTGGCGCTCGAATTCAACATTCCGGTCGTCACTACGTTGATGGGCCTGGGCGCGTTCGATACGACTCATCCGTTGTCGATGCGCATGCTCGGCATGCACGGTGCGGCGTTCGCGAACTATGCGGTCGACGATTGTGACTTCCTGATCACGCTCGGCGCGCGTTTCGACGATCGCGTCGCTGGCAATCCGCCGAAGTTCGCGCCGAATGCCAAGCGCATCGCGCAGATCGATATCGATGCATCTGAAGTGAACAAGGTTAAGGCGGTCCACTGGCATCACGTGGGCATGCTTCCGGAAGCGTTGCGCACGCTGCTGGCGTACGGCCGGCGTGGGAACTTCAAGCGCGACTGGTCGGAATGGATCGAGCACTGCGCGCAGCTGCGTCGCGATCACGCGATGAACTACGATCGCAACAGCGCGCTGATTCAGCCGTATCACGTCATCGAAGAGATCAATCGGCTCACCAAGGGCGATGCCATCATCAGCACCGGCGTCGGTCAGCATCAGATGTGGTCGGCGCAGTACTTCGATTTCCGCAGCCCGCGTTTGATGCTCACGTCAGGCAGCATGGGCACCATGGGCTTCGGCTTGCCGGCCGCGATCGGCGCGCAGCTCGCCAATCCCGACAAGCTGGTGATCGACATCGACGGCGACGCCAGCATTCGTATGAATCTGGGCGAGCTGGAAACGGTCACGACCTACGATCTGCCGGTGAAGATCGTGGTGTTGAACAACTGCGGCGACGGCATGGTGAAGCAGTGGCAGAAGCTGTTCTTCAAAGGCCGGCTGTCCGCCAGCGACAAGTCGCTTCATAAGAAGGACTTCATCAAGGCCGCGCAGGCCGATGGCTTCCCGTACGCGGTTCGCTTGGATCGTAAGGAAGACATCGAGCGGGTGGTCCGCGAGTTCATCGAGTTCAAGGGCCCCGCGTTCCTCGAGGTCATGATCGATCCCGATGCCGGCGTCTATCCCATGGTCGGCCCGGGTCAGGCCTATAACGAGATGATCACCGGCCAGCACATCAACTCCCGCAATTCGCCGACGCAGATCCGTCCGCCGGACGCGTCCGAGATGTTCTAAACGCGCTCCGGCCGCCCCGGCCGGCAGACGCCTCAAAATCGTTTTTCGAAAGCCCGGTTTGTAGCGCCGGGCTCGGACGCCCGTGGCCGTTCGCCGGCGCCTGCCGTTCTATTTTCTCCCGTGGCCAGCTTCACAAGCCGCCTTCCGCCCGCATCGCGAAACCCGCCGGCCACTGTTGCGTGCACGCAGCATCCATACCCATCCTTGGAAAAAGACATTCCCTGAACACGAACTCGGGGCTTCCCGCCAGAAACCGGTGTCATCAAGCGGCCGGTTTGTTGTATCGAGACAGCACGGCCGTCACAAATCCAGGGCCGAATTTGACGCTTCTCACACTCCAATGTGAAGTTTGTATTAGCAGAGCAACAAAAGGCCTTTTGACATTGGTCAGCGCTTGACGACCGGTAGGGGGATACCGCAGTTTCCAACACCGTAAAAAATGCCGACGAGCGCAGCGGGATGGCTGCGCAAATCGGACACCACTGAAACGTATTGGCGAAAGGCTTCGAAGTTGTCATCCGGGGTGCTGCGGCCGGGCGGATGCACCGGTTTGCCCGGACTATGTCAGGAGGATTCATGAGTTCGTATCTACGTTCGACTATCCACACCGCTTTGCTGGCGACCGCGCTGGGGGCAGGAGTGGCATCCGCGGCTGAGCCGCAACAAACGACGTTCATCGAAGAAATCGAAGTGATCGTCGTCACCGGTTCGTACATCGAGGGCGCCGCCGAGGACGCCGCGCTGCCCATCGATGTGTTGCGAGCCGAAGATCTGGCCAAGCAGGGCTCGCCCAGCATGGTCGAGCTGATCAAGCAGATTCCGTCCGTGCAGGGCGTGGTCGGCGAGTCGAATCAGTTCACCGCGCCGAACACGTCCGGCACCGCGAACATCAACCTGCGCGGCCTGGGCGGCGTGCGCACGCTGGTGCTCATGAACGGCCGCCGTCTGGCGCCGTCGCCGGCCGGCACGATCGGTTACGACGTGAACCTGTTACCGACGGCGGCGATGGGTCGCATCGAAGTCCTGAAGGACGGCGCCGCGGCGACTTACGGCTCCGACGCCGTCGCCGGCGTCGTCAACTTCATCACCAAGCGCGGCTACGAGGGAATGAACCTCGAAGGCTCGTACAACTACGTCGATGGGTCCGATGGCGACTACAGCGCCAACCTGCTGTGGGGTGCGAAGGGCGATGACTGGGATGTGCTGGTGGCGGGCGGTTATCGCCATCGCTCCGAGCTGTCCGCGACCGATCGTGACTTCGCGATCCGTCCGATCACTGAGAATCCGAACGGCGGTTATTCAAGCTTCGGCAACCCCGGCCAGATCCAGTTCGAGAACCTGGCGGGCTCCCTGACTGGCGTGGGCCGCGATCCGGGTTGCGTGCCTTCGGGCAATCTCGCCACGGTCTCCTCCACGGGCTCGCCGACCTGTACGTTCCAGTTCACTCCGTTCGATAACCTGGTCGAGCGCGAAGAGCACTACAACGTCTACACCGAGTTCAACAAGCTGTTCGGCGAGAGCACTGAGCTGCACGTCGAAGCGATGTATGCCGTGCACGAGACGCCCGAGGAAAATGCTTCGCCGTCCTATGCGCCGAACCTCGGTCCGGTGCTGGACGGGAACGGCAACCTGACGGCGCCGGACTTCGATGTCCCGCTGGATAACCCGGGCATGACGGCGCAGCTGCGCAGCCTGTTACAGCAGCAGCTCACCGGCAATTCGCTCACTGCGTTCAACAATGCCGCCCGCTATCGCATGAGCGGTCTGAGCTGGCGTCCGTTCGGTGCCGGCGGCAATCCGCTCACCGGCGAAGGCAAACAGGACGAGCGCAACTTCGATGCATACCGCGTCTCGACCAGCTTGAAAGGTCAGACGGACGTCTTCGGTTGGGACGTGGGCGTGACCTACATGGAGACCACGCGCGAAGTCATTACCCTCGACATCGTCACCACGCGTTTGCAGGATGCATTGAACGGCTTCGGCGGTCCGAACTGCACCAGCCGGGCCACGCCGGGTGGGAACGGCTGTTTGTGGTTGAACCCGTTCTCCACCGCCGTGCAAATGAATCCGGCCACCGGCGTCGTGAATCCCTTGTACGATCCGAGCACAGTGAACACGGCCGAGCTCGCCGGCTGGCTGTTCCAGGAGAACCAATACAAAGATACGGCGACGACGTTTGTTGTAGACGCCGTCCTCAACGGTCAGTTGCCGTTCGGCTTCTCGGCCGGCGAGATCGGTTGGGCGGCCGGCCTTCAGTACCGCGAGGAAACGCTCGAGCGCGATCCGAACGATCTGACCGATGTGACCAAGAATCCGTGCGTGGACTCGCTGTCGCTCGGCAATATGAACTGCACAGTGCAGTCGGGTGTGTTCACGTTCCTCGGTCCATTCTCGCCGCTGGATCTGACTCGTGATATTTCCGCTGTGTTCACCGAATTGAACGTGCCGGTGCTCGAGAGTCTTTCGGCACAGCTCGCGTTCCGTTACGAGGATTACGGTGGCTCGGTGGGCTCGACCACGAATCCGAAACTTTCGCTGCGCTGGCAGGCGCTCGACTGGCTGACCTTCCGTGGCTCGGTCGGTACCACGTTCCGTGGTCCGCAACAGACGCAGTTAGCTAACTCGACTGCGACCGTGCTGTCGTTCATTCCGGCGGCGGGTGGCTACAAGTCGATCGACAACTCGGGCGATCCGAACCTGAAGCCTGAAGAGGCGACGACGTTCAACGTCGGCACCATCGTCAAGGCCGGCAACTTCACAGCTACGGTCGACTACTGGAGCTACGACTTCACCGACTCGCTCGAAGCGGAGAGCGGCGCGGAAATGGCTGCGGTGTTCCTCTCGTCAGTGGCCAATTGTACTGACGCGCGCTTCGCAGGCTTGCGCTCGCGCTTCGTGTTCCAGGGCGGCCAATGCGTCAACCCGCTCAACCCGCAGGCGATCAACGTCGGCGGTTTGATCAAGATCCAGACCAACACCATCAACGGTCCGGATCAGAAGCTGTCGGGTATCGATCTGGGCACGTCGTATCTGTTCGACGATCTGCTGTTCGGCACCGACATGCTGGTCGGTGCCGATGCGACGTACACGCTGGAGTACGAGCGTGAAGCGTCGTTCGTGGAAGGAATCCAGATCCAGGCGGCCGGCGACTTCGCAGGTACGCGCGGTGCTTCTGGTTTGGGTGCAGGTTCGCTGCCCGAGCTTCGTGGCGCGGCGTACTTCGACTTCTCGCGCGAAGGTCAGGGTCTGCGCCTCACGGCTCGATACATCGATGGCGTGAAGGATATCCGCACCAGCCTGACCCCGGGCCCGGGTGTCGAGGTCGGCTCGTTCCTGACGTTCGACGCGGTGTATCGCCTGTCATTGCCGGGTGAAACGACGATCACGGCCTCGGTGATCAATTTCACCGATCGCGATCCGCCGCTGGCTCGTCTCGACCTGAGCTACGACCCGTTCCTCGCCAATCCGTACGGCCGCTACTTCAAGATGCTGCTGAACAAGAAGTTCTGACGGAGGCGTTCGAGACAGGAGTGACCGACGATCACGGATGGGGTCGCCGGTTGGAAATGGGGCCCACGCGGGCCCCATTTTTATTCTGCAAAGAGGCCCACGAGCATGGGCTTCGCATACAGCTCATGGGTTTGCTCGCTGGTCGCGCCGGGCACCCACCAGCGATATTCCGCCGACGCGTTCAGCGTCGCCGAGAACATCTGTGCGCCGATCATCGGATCGACCGCGCGTATCGAGCCGGCGGTGATGCCATCGGCAATCACGCCTGCAAACCGGTTGGACACCTGGCCATAAGCCTCGATCATTTCCTGGCGCATCGACAGCGGTAACGCGACCAATGCCGACGTGCGCAACAGCGGCCCGCGCTCGGATATTTGATAGGCAAACAGCGCCGCCGCCAGTGTGGTCAGTTGTTCCCAGTGATCGTCGCTTCGGGTCAGCACCGTGCGCTGAATCTGTCGCATGGTGTCGAAGCTGCGCTTGAAGCAGGCCACGACCAGGTCGTCCTTGGCGTCGTGGTGGTAGTAGAACGAGCCCTTGGTGACATTCAGCCGTTCGGAAATCTTCTCGACCGAGGCGCCCCGGTAGCCGCGCTCATTGATCAGTCGGGTCGCGGCGATCAGAAATGTTTCCTGCGCGGCGGATTGCTGAGCCTCGGGCAGCATTTCATCGAGAGCGACCGGCACGTTCCGCCAGGTGCGACCCGCGCCCGCAAATCCATGGAGCAGAATGTCACACATGCGCGTGTGTACGCGGACGAAGTCGTCGGGGTCGTAACGCCGCAGCCAGATCACGCCCCAAAGGATTTGTTCGCTGAGGATGTGCGCGCGGGCGGCGCGGAGCGTCGGCGTCATCCAGCCGAACTCTGGAGACTCGAACAGCGCGCACAGCTTGGCGAAGAAACGGCGATATGCATCGCCGACGATCGTGCGCTGAGGTTTCTGTAGCGTGCGCATGTCGCCGAACAGGGCGACCGGCGGCTCATCGCCGGTAACGACGCGATAGCGCAGCTGCAGCCACAGGTAAAGCAGGCGTTGCACGCGCGCCGGCGGATCGGGCTCCTGCGCCGCGGCCTCGACCAATGCATCGACACGGGCTATTGCGTCCAGAAAGCAGGCGACCGCCAGATCTTCCTTCTTGCGGAAGTAATAAGTAACGCTGGTAGTGATGAGCCCGACGCGGCTCGCGACGTTCGCGAGCGTCATGCCTTTGACGCCGTCACGATTCAGGATCTCGCTGGCAGCAGCGATGATCGCCTGCTGTTTGCGGGCATATTTAGTATCGCCGCCACTCGCCTTGGCTGCCCGGCGCGGCGCCGGCGGGGTGACCTCTTTGTCCGAAGCAGACATCCGCGGTGATCTCCGAGGAGCGGAATGTGAGCATCCCGCCCCCTGGGTTTCCTGACAAGCAGAGACCTGTCGATCTGCCGCTTTGTTCCGCAGTTTAGAAGATTTCGAACAGACCGGCGGCGCCCATGCCGCCACCCACGCACATGGTCACGACGCCGTACTTGGCGCCACGGCGCTTGCCTTCGATGAGCAGGTGGCCCGTCATACGAGCGCCGGACATGCCATACGGGTGACCGATGGAGATAGCGCCGCCCGACACGTTGAGCTTGTCGTTCGGGATGCCCAACTTGTCACGGATGTACAGGACCTGGCTGGCGAACGCTTCGTTCAATTCCCAGATACCGATGTCGTCCATCTTCAAGCCATGCTGCTTCAGCAGCTTCGGCACGGCAAACACCGGACCGATGCCCATCTCGTCCGGATCGCATGCCGCGACCATCATGCCGCGATATGCACCGAGCGGCTTCAGGCCGCGCTTCTCCGCTTCCTTCGCTTCCATCAGCACGCAGGCCGACGCGCCGTCGGAGAGCTGCGAAGCATTGCCCGCAGTGATGAACTTACCTTCCTTGATGCGCTGACCGCCCTTGAACACCGGCTGCAGCTTCTGCAGGTCGGCGAGCGTGGTCTGCGGACGATTGCCTTCGTCGAGCTTCAAGGTCACGGCCTTCTCGGAAGTCGCGCCGGTTTCCTTGTCGGTCACGATCATCGTCGAGGCCAGCGGCGCGATCTCGGCGTCATAACGACCTTCCGATTGCGCGGTGGCGGTGCGCTGCTGAGACTGCAACGAATATTCGTCTTGAGCTTCGCGGCTGACGCCGTAACGCTCGGCGACGATTTCCGCAGTCTCGATCATCGTCATATAGATCTGCGGAATGTTCTTGACCAGCCACGGATCGGCGGCGCGGAACTTGTTGATCTTGTCGTTCTGGACCAGCGAGATCGACTCGATGCCGCCGCCGATCGCGATCTGCATGCCGTCGTGAACGATCTGTTTGGCCGCGGTCGCGATGGCCATCAAGCCCGACGAGCACTGACGATCCATCGACATGCCGGACACCGTGACCGGCAGGCCCGCGCGCAGCAGTGCCTGACGAGCGACGTTGCCGCCCGTCGAGCCCTGCTGCAAGGCGCAGCCGAGAATCACATCTTCGATCAGAGCGCCGTCGATGCCGGCGCGCTTGACCGCTTCGGCGATCGCATGACCGGCCAGCTCCTGGCCCTGAGTGTTGTTGAACGCGCCCCGATAAGCCTTGCCGATCGGTGTGCGCGCGGTGGAAACGATGACTGCTTCACGCATGGGGATGTTCCTTACGACAGTCGGTGATTACTTCAGGTCCTGAAACTTCTTGCCCTCGGCCGCAAGCTTTTCCAGCAGCGGCGAGATCTTGAAGTCGGCGCCGAGCTTCGGGCCGTATTCCTTGAGCTTCGCGACCACGGTCGCCAGGCCGACGGTGTCGGCATAGAACATCGGGCCGCCGCGATATACCGGCCAGCCGTAACCGTTGATCCACACGATGTCGATATCGGACGGGCGGATCGCGATCTTTTCTTCCAGAATTTTCGCGCCCTCGTTGATCATCGGATAAATGCAGCGCTCGAGGATTTCCTGTTCCGAAATCTGGCGCGGCTTGACGCCGGCCTTGGCGGCGAAATCTTTGATGATCTTCTCAGTGACCGGCGACGGCTTGGCATTGCGCTGCTCGTCGTAGTCATAGAAGCCGGCGCCGGTCTTCTGACCGCGACGATCCATCTCGCACAGCACTTCGCGCACCGTCGAGCTCTTCGATGTTTCCTTGCTCCAGCCGATGTCGAGGCCGGCGAGGTCGCCCATGGCGAACGGGCCCATCGGCATGCCGAAGTCATACAACGGCTTGTCCACGTCCCAAGGCATCGCGCCTTCCATGAGCATCGCCTGCGCCTGGGCCTGACGGGCCGCGAGCATGCGATTGCCGACGAAGCCGTGACACACGCCGACCAGCACGCCGATCTTGCCGATCTTCTTGGCGAGTTGCATGGCGGTGGCGACGACTTGTTTGGAAGTCTGTTCGCCGCGCACGACTTCGAGCAGACGCATCACGTTCGCAGGCGAGAAGAAGTGCAGGCCGAGCACCCATTCCGGACGCTTAGTGGCGCGGGCGATCTCGTTGACGTCCAGATAAGAAGTGTTGGAGGCGAGGATGGCGCCTTGCTTGACGATCTTGTCGAGCTTGCCGAACACGTCCTTCTTCACGTCCATGTTTTCGAACACGGCTTCGATGACCAGGTCGCAGTCGGCGAGCTTTTCCAGCTCGAGCGTGCCGGTCAGCAGGCCCATGCGCTTCTCGACATCTTCGGGCTTGAGCTTGCCGCGCTTCGCGGTGGTCTCATAATTCTTGCGGATCACGCCCAGGCCGCGCTCGAGCGCTTCCTGTTTGGTTTCCACGATGGTGACGGGAATGCCGGCGTTCGCGAAGTTCATCGCGATACCGCCGCCCATGGTGCCGGCGCCAATGATGCCGACCTTGGCGATCGGCAGCGTCGGCGTGTCGGACGGCACATCCGGAATCTTCCACACTTCGCGCTCGGCGAAGAACACGTAGCGCTGCGCGGCCGATTGCACGCCGCCCATCAGTTCCTGGAACAGTGTGCGCTCGACCTTCATGCCTTCGTCGAAAGGCAGATTCACCGCGGCTTCGATGGTGCGGATGTTGTATTCGGGAGCGAGGAAGCCACGGAACTTGCGGGCATTCGCCTTGCGGAAGTCAGCGAAGAGTTCCGGCTTGCCGCGAGCGGCTTCGACCTTGTCGTTGATGTCGCGCACTTTCTTGAGCGTGCGCTTCTCGGCGGCGACTTTCTTCGCAAAGGCGATCGCGCTGGCGCGCAGTGTGCCTTCAGGAACGATCTCATCGATCAGGCCAGCGGCGTTGGCGGTCTTCGCATCGATGTGCGCACCGGACGTGACCATCTCGAGCGCTTTCTCAGGACCGACGATGCGAGGCAGGCGCTGCGTGCCGCCGGCGCCCGGCAACAAGCCGAGATGAACTTCCGGCAATCCGCACTTCGCGGAGGGAACAGCGACGCGATAGTGACAACCCAACGCGACTTCGAGACCGCCACCGAGCGCGGTGCCGTGAATCGCGGCGACCGTTGGCTTGCTCACATTCTCGATCTCGACCACGACTTCAGGGAGCCACGGGGCCACCGGCGGCTTGCCGAATTCGGTGATGTCGGCGCCGGCGTGGAAGGTGCGACCTTCGCAAATCAAAACCACCGCTTTCACCGCGGGGTCGGCATCCGCCTGATGCATCGCCTTGACGATGCCATCGCGTACCGCATGTCCCAGTGCATTCACGGGTGGATTGTTGATCGTGATGATCGCGATCCCGTCTTCCACAGACAGGTCGGTCACTGCGTTGATTGCCCCCATCGGTGCGTCTCCTGTTGACTTGATTGATCGGTCCGCGAGGCGGAATGAAGCGCGCGACGGGTGTCACCACCCTGGCGGCTATGACATCGCGGGGCCGGCATTATGGCGCACTTTCGCGCGCTTTACCGCACTGCAAAGCATTCCGCTGCGCGGGTTGGTTACCAACAGGTAATCAACGACTTGCGGCGGTCGGATGGTCCGACAATCAGCGTCGATCGGAGGATTTGGTCGCGGTCGGATGCACTTTGCATCCGTACAGCGCAGGCTCTGCCGCGCACACATCCGCAATGCCTTGTTCTTGCCAGAAGGCAGGCAGCCCGGCTGCGCTCACGATTTGCTCGAAGCGCGAATGTTGTCGCAAGAACTGCGTTTGCGGCATCCACAGCACACGCAGCGGCAAGCGCTCGCCTTGTCGCTGCAGTCGTGACATTCGATTGAAAACGAACTCGGGTTGTTTCAACGCCGCGCCACAAAGAATTTCCGTGGCGGGATCGATCTGCTGTTCGCTCGCCGCGAGCGTCACCGCCTGCAGCGCTCCGGGAATGTAACGACGATTGTCCGCCGCACGCAGCAGCGGCTCGGCCCAGCGATTGAAGTCCTGCGTGCTCAGCGCGCCTTGCAATATTTCTTTTGCAGAGGAGTTATCGCCGGCAAGGATGGCTTCGAGTGCGCGCACGGGCGACGGCGTTGCTTGAATCGCCGGCGGTGCCGGAGTCGTCGTGAGCGTGTATGAGAAACATTCGTTCGCGCCGACGCTCTGCGGCTGGATGGCGACGGCTTGCGCGGCGAACGGTGCGGCTTCCTTATATCGCCCCGCATCCACCAGCAAACACGCAAGCCCTTCGAGCGCGGCGCCTGTTTGCGCATCGAGCGTCAACGCGCGCTCGAATTGCTCGCGCGCGGCGACCCATTCGTTTCGTCGCAGATGGGCGAGGCCGAGCGCGGCGTGCGCATCCGCGATGCTGTCGTCGAGTGTGAGCGCATGCTCAGCGCTGGTTTCGGCGAGTTGCGTCAGCGATGTTTCATCTTCGCCGCCGAGGCTGAGATAGCCGGCGGCGAGCGCCCCCCATGCTCGCGCAAACTTTGGCTGACTGCGAATCAAAGATTCCAGTCGCTCCACCGAGCGCGCACGACTCGGCGCCGACGGCGGCTGGGTGAAGCCCGAGCTTTGCGGGCCCGACCACTCGAGCGAGCTGTTTAGAAACGTGTCATACGCTTTGGCGTCTTCAGTGCCGATGAGCGCGACCCAATCGCCCGTCGTATGCGCGGCGTTGAGAAAGCGGGGCAACGCAGTGGCGAACGCGCTGATGGTCGCGAGGCGAGTGTCGTCCGGCAGCGGCAAGGGGCTCTCGCGATCGACGTTATCGTCGGGTGCAATCAGTGCGAGCTTCGCTTGCTTGCCATCCGCGCTCAGTGTCACACGCAGGGTGAATACCTTGGGATCGCCCGGATCGGTCGAGACCGCGGACATGTGCATCTTGCCGCGAGCTAGCAGATGGTTCAGTTCGTACCGCAGCCACGCGAGATCGGCGTTCTCCGCTTCGCTCTGCAATTGCAGGCGCAGAGGCTTGGACGCGTGGAATTCTTCGCGCACGGGCGGCGCGGGGACGGTCGGCTCCGGAGTTTCGGGCGCACAGCTGCGAAGGATGGGCCACGACACGAGCGCGGCGAGCACGACCAGGCCCGCCACTCTTCGGGCGGTCCGGAAACGATGGGCGGCGGGCTGTTGTTCTTGGGTCGGGGCTTCCACGGCGGCGCTAGTTTAGTGCCGCCATGGCATCAATCGCCAATGGCTAGTGCCATTCGTTGCCGCCTTGATCCAGCACGCTCGCGAACTCCGCCCGGTGCGGCACGCCCTGGAAGGTGGAGGTGCGCACGAACATCTTGGCGCGGTCGGTGGCGTTGAACGAGCCGTTCAATCCTTCGATGTGACTGTTGGCGACATGCACGATGGCGTCTTCGACGATCAGGCCCGTGCCGGTGGCGACGATGGTGCTGTTGGTGATGTACAGCTCGCAGCCGCCGCGGGCGATGATCGCGTCCCCTTCCACGTACATCTTGCGATCGTCGAGCTTCAGCATGCGCTTGCCTTCGCAGATGATCGGCTCACTGGTGCGTGCGCTGGCCACATTCGATGCGCTCGACGCCGTGCCTTTGCCGGAGCTGACAATACTGACGCCCGGGCCGGAGACGCGCAGCTGGCCACCCGTGCGATCGATGGTGTAGTTCGATTCAGCGGCTTGAGCGCGCTCGGCGGCGGCAGCGGGTGAGTTGTCGGCAACTTGCGCGGGCTGCGCGGGCGAAGCCGGATTTGCCGGAGGCGCTGCGTTCGGTGCCGGCGCCGCTGCTGGCGCTGCAGGAGCGGGCGGCACTGCCGCCGTAGTCGCTGCCGGCTCTGGCGCCGCGGGAGCTGCGGGGGCGGCTGGTGGCGGCGCTTTCAATTGCGCGACGGGTGCCGCGGCCAGGTCGTTCAGGTTGATCGTCTGAACCTGGCCGGTCGAGCGATCGCGCACGGTGAACACGCGCGTCTGCGAGTCGCTTGCCAAAACTTCGTAACGTGGATTGCGCTCCAGGGCGGCGCGTGCCCAGGTCAATTCCGCGGGCTCGTTGGGCAACAGGCCGGCGGCTTGCTCGCCGCCACGATTGCAGGCGCTGAGCACGGCCAGCGCGATACAACTGAGAACGACGCGAGCGGGGCGGGAATGGGCTGCTGAGCGGATGACGAATGACGACATGGCAGTCTCCAAAAGCAGATCGCTATCGTCACTCCGGCGGCGACGAGAGTCCATCTCTTCTGTTCGACTGACCTGCGTACTTGGATGAAGGGCGGCCGCCATTCGTGACGGCCGCCA
Organism: Steroidobacter flavus; assembly: GCF_042651805.1. Lineage (NCBI taxonomy): Bacteria > Pseudomonadati > Pseudomonadota > Gammaproteobacteria > Steroidobacterales > Steroidobacteraceae > Steroidobacter > Steroidobacter flavus. The sequence goes on from NZ_JBHSDU010000003.1 coordinate 2,461,626, forward strand.
GTCATATGTCACATCGGGCTCAGGCCTTCAATTGTTTGAGCAGCTCTGCTTCGCGCTCGGCCGTGAGGCCCGCGCGCAGCTTGGCTTTCTCTTCGGCCGGGCGCTGGTTGTGCCAGGCGAGCGTGTCTTTGACCGTCGTATCCAGATCGCGGAATCGCAGGCCCTGCGCCACCGCTCGTGCCGAGCTCACCAACGTCGCGCCGGCTTCTTTGCCGATGGGCGGCGCCCAGATCGGAATCTCGCCGTTCTCGACCAGCTTCTGCTGTTCGATGAATGACTGACTCGCCCAGGTGAACGACGCATTCGACTTCGACACGCGCTTGCTGGTTTCGAGCAGTTCACCCATGGTCACGGAGCCCGGGGGATTACAGAGGTTGTAACGACCTTTGATCTTGCGCTCCACGCAAGCGCGCATGAAGTCCGCCATGTCGCGCACGTCGATGAACTGCACCGTGTCGTTCGCCGTGCCGGGCGCGAGCACTTCACCGCCGCGGGCCACGCGCACCGGCCAATAGGTGAAGCGATCCGACGAATCGCCGGGCCCCACAATATATGAAGGACGAATCACCGCCTGGCGCTCGCCGAATGTTTTCTCGACGATCTGCTCGCACGCCGCCTTCAAGCCGCCGTAGTTGTCGTTGGTGATCTCAGTGGCATCCGGGTCTTTCAAATCCGCCAGCTTGTAGTCCTCATCGATGCCCGGCGGTGTGAGATCGGCGTAAGCGGAAATGCTCGACACATAGATGTAGTGCTGCGTGTGATCTTTGAGCAGGTCCGTGCTCAGCTTCAGCTGTCGGGGGAAGTAGCCGGAGTTGTCGACGACCACATCCCAATCGCGACCCTTGAGCACGTCGAGCGGACCGTTGCGATCGCCGATCAATGTTTCGATGTCTTTGAACAGGCCCGGATTGCGCTTGCCTCGATTGAGCAACGTGAGCTGATGACCGGCGTCGCGCAATTCACGCACCAGGTGCGGACCGCTGATACCCGTGCCGCCGAGGATCAGAACTTTGAGCGGCTTCGTCTTTTTCGTCTCCGCCGCGAACGTCTGTCCCGCGAGCAGCGCCGCGGCCCCCGTCATCAATAGTGCTTCACGTCGATTGATCGTCATTGTGACACCTTGTTTTGTGTGGTCTCACCCGGAGCGGACGACACCGCACTGGCATCGCCCGGACCGGGCCGTGCATATTTTTCGAGCCATTGCCGCGACGTTTCGTACCAGAACAGCGAGTTCTGCGGCTTCAGAATCCAGTGGTTCTCGTCCGGGAAGTACACCAGCTTGCTGGGCACACCACGATTCTGCAGCACGTTGAACAGCTCGATGCCGTGGTTCACCGGCACGCGTTGATCCAGTTGGCCATGGATCACGAGCGTCGGTGTGTTGAAGTTCGCCGCGAAAGTATGCGGCGAATTGCGCGCGAAACGTTCAACGTCTTCCCAGAATTCGCCGAAGCGTTTCTTTTCTGCGCCGAAATCGCTGCCGTACTCTGTGTATTGGTTGTACACCGCTGCGTGCGCCACCAGGGTCTTGAACGGATGCGGCTTGCCCAACAGGGAAGACGCAAGATACCCGCCGAAGCTGCCACCGCCAGCGGCCATTCGTTCACTATCTATCCAGGGCTGCGCGCGGAACCAGTCGGCGGCCTTGATGGTGTCTTCATACGGCAGCGCCATCCATTCCTTGGTGATGGAGTCGGTCCACGCCTGGCCGAAGCCGCTCGAGCCATGAAAGTTGTGCCAGGCCGTGACATAGCCCCAGTTGGCGAACACCTGCGCATTCCAGCGCCACTGATAAGCATCGGTGACGCCGTTATGCGGGCCACCGTGCAAGAGCAGATACAGCGGCCACTTGCGATCCGGCGTGAAGTTCGGCGGATACACCACCCACATCTGCACGTCTTCGTTGTTGGCGCCCTTATAAGTGACGCTTTGAACCTTGCCCGGCGTGAGTCGCGACAACACGCCGTCGTTGAAGTCCGATAGCTTGGTCGGCGTGCCGGTGCGCGCAATGATGCTCACGAGTGTCGGTGGTTCGGTGAAGCTCTGGCGCAAGCCGACGATCACCGGTCCACTTCCCGCAATCGCGAGCGAGTCGAAGCTGTGCTCGCGCGTGACCGGCTTGGGTTCGCCGCCGCCGGTATCGAAGCGATAGATGCGGCGTGTGCCGGCATCGTCGATGGCGCCGAACAGCGAACTGGAATCCGGCGACCACACCAGACCGTCGGCGGAGCGATCCCACTCTTCGGTGAGATTGCGCAGCTTGCTGGCACGACGGTCGTACAACATCAGACGCGCGCGGTCCGCGTAGAAACCTTTGATCACCTGACGCCGGAACGCCAGCGACTTACCGTCTGGACTGTACAGCGGGACCGTGTCGTCGGCCGCATTGTCCTTGGTCAGGTTGGTGAGATTCTGCGGCGAGCCGCCTTCCACCGGCAGCGTGAAGATGTCGAAGTTCGGATCGATGCCGCTGCTGTCGGTGTTGACCGCGAACGCGACTTCGGTGCCGTCGGGTGAGATGTCGTAAGAATTCCCATCGGGCTCGCCACGATCCAGCGACACGCCGGCATTGCGTGTGATGGCCTGCGGCTCGCCGCCGTCGATGCTGATGGAATAAATGTGCGTGTCGCGGTCGTCGAGAAAATGATCCCAATGACTGATGGGCGCTTTCTCCCACACCTTCGCGGTCATCTTCGCTTCGTTGCGCTCGGTCATGCGCTTGTCCATCTCGGCCCAGGTGTTGAGGTCCGGCCACACCTGCGACAGAAAGGCGATGCGTCGCGAATCCGGAAACCACTTCGGCGCAATCACGCCGGTGGGGACATTGGTCACGCGCCGCGCTTCGCCGCCGCCGACCGCGATGACATAAAGCTGCTGCTGTTTATCGTCGCCGCGCTTGCCGACGAATGCGATCATCTCGCCGTCGGGACTCCACACCGGCGAGGAGGCCGAGCCGCCGGAGCTGGTGAGCTGACGTAGCTTGCCGGGCTTGGTCGGCACCAGCCACAGATCGGTGTCGCCCTTGTTCTTGTCGACGTCATACCGTGTGACCGGTACGACGGCGAGACGCCCGTCCGGAGAAATATCGGGCGTGCCGAGTCGCTGGAGCTGCCACATCGCCGCGGCCGTGTAAGGCTCGGCATGCGCGAGGGTCGCGAGCATGACGCCGGCGATGAGTGCGACCACGCCTGTGGTGCTGTGCGGATTTTGCTTATGACAATGCCCGCGCTCGTGTCTGCGAAGGAGCGGCATGCGTCTCATCGGTGTGCCTCTTGCTGTTCTGTGTGGGTCCGTGCAATTGACATTAGTCTATCCAACCGTCTGTCCATGCTGTGCAAGCTGAGAAGTGGGTCCATTTCTTCGCTGTCATCGCTACGTACACTTTCGACTGTCCAGCAAGTGCGCGGCCCCGCTTGAATACGCGACCCGCGCGCACGGCTCGCGAGAGCCACGCTCAACTCGCACGGAGGCGTCGGTCGCATGGAGCGTCAGAAAAGGGGACTTCGAGTGATCCAAGCCAAGTATCGTAACCGCCTGCCCTTACCCCAGCCCGCCGTCGTGCACGTGCGCCGCTCCTACGCCGAGAGCCGCTACGGCCAGATTCATCTGTCCACGGCTTACCCTTCGGGCGGCGGTTTCGACGAGCGTACACCGGTTGTCTGCCTGCATCACAGTGGCGGGTCGGGCCGGTTGTTCTCACCCATCCTGCGCGAGCTCGGGCATGACCGCAGCGTCTACGCGCCCGATCTGCCGGGTCACGGTTACTCCGATCCGGCCACCAGCAAGGCAACCGTCGCCGACCTGGCCGCCGCGATCGGCGATTTCGTCGACAGCCTGCGTCTGCGCAGTGTCGATCTCGCCGGTTATCAGTTGGGCGCGCTGGTCGCGGCTGAGCTCGCCATCGCGCGTCCGCAGATGATCCGTCGCGTGCTGCTGTGGGGCGTGCCGTCCTACTCCGCGCAGGATCGTTCCGCGCTTCTGCAAAATGTGCCGTCGCCGGGGACGCGTGAGGATGGCAGCGATGTGTCCGAAGAATGGAAGCGCACGCTCGAGCGTCGCGGGCCGGGCGCGCCCATCAGTGCCTTGACCGAAGAGCTGAGCGATCGGCTGCGCGCCGGTGCCGCCGGCACCCGTGCATTCACCTCGATGCTCGAGTTCCCCACGTCCGAGCGCTTGCCGCTGGTGAAACAGTCGGCGCTGGTGCTGCGGTTGAAGGACGAGTTCTGGGAGCACTCGGGTCGTGCTCGCGCGTCGCTGCCGAACGGCTCGATGCTCGATCTGCCCGACTATGGCCAGGGCTTCCTGAGCGCAGCTCCGCAGCGCTTCACGTCCGTGGCCCGCGAGTTCTTCGATCGCTGATTAACTTAGATTAAGGAGCGCTCAGCCCGAGCGCTCCCAGCTCCACGCACAGGCGAGACCTGCGATCAGGCAGGTCGTCGCCCAACGCGACGCCATCAATGCCATCGTCTTTGTGGACAAGCCGCGCTCCGGCGCAGCGCTGATCCATGCCGCCACCACCGCGGGCAGCGAGACCGGCACCCAGCACAGCATCGCGAACGATATGCCGCGGATCCACCATGGCACGTCGACCACGCCTGCCAATCCCCAGCTGAGCCAGAACAACAGCCCGAGCCCGGTGCCGCAGATCAAATGCAGGAACGCGTCGGTGAAGCTCACCGAGCTCATGTGCGTGCCGCGCGAGCGGATCAGCTCGTACACGGAATAGATCACCGAATGAGCCAGCACAGCGACCAGGCCGCTGAGGCTGCCCATGATCAGCAGATAACTCAATGCCACCATGACTTTCCCGGCTTGCGCGTTTTCAGCGTAGTACTTGTTGTAGACCGGCGAACAGCTTGTCGATTTCGTCGTGCGTGTTGAACGCGTGCAACGAGATGCGGACCGCGCCTTCGCTCTTGCCGGGCCATTGCATGTCCCGCGCGAACACCCGATGACCGCGCACCAGACCGAGCGTGATGTCGGAGGCCAGGCGTCCGGGCACATGGAACGCGAGGATGCCGCCCCACAGGCCGGGACGATTCGGCGTCAGCACGTCGACGCCGGGCAGTTGTTGTAAACGCAGACGTGCGTAGATCGTCAGCTCGCGAATGCGGGCTTCGATCCGGCTGCGCAGGACTTGCTGCTGAAAATCGAGCGCCACTTCGGCGCCTCGCAGCGGTGCCCAGCTCAGCGGCACAATGTTTCCTAATTTATGCAGCGCCGCCGGCACGCCGATATGACCGTTGGATTGAGTCGGCGTGATGACGGGCGGCGACGCGTCGATGCCGCGCGGGAGCGAGGGCCAGATGCGATCGAGCATGTCGCGACGGACATACAACATGCCGGTGCCGTTGCTGCCGCCGAGCCATTTGTGAAATGAGGTGCCGTAGAAGTCGCAGCCGAGATCGCGCAGCTGGAAATCCAGCATGCCCACCGCCTGCGCGCCGTCGACGACGCTGATCAGATTGCGGCTGCGGGCAAACTGACACAGCTCCTGCACGGGCATCAACGTGCCGTCCGCATATTGGACGTGCGAGAACAGCAGCACTCTGGTGCGATCGGTGACCGCGCCGGCGAACAGGCCGAGCGCTTGTTCGGGGCCACTCAGCGGTGCCGGCAGGTCGATCTGTTTGACCACGATACCGCGGCGTCTTGCGAGCAACAGCCACGGACTGAGGGTCGCCGGATGCTCACGATTGGTGGTGAGGATTTCATCGCCGGCGTTCAGGTCGAGACCGTTCGCGACGGTCGCCATCGCTTCGCCCGTGCCCCGCGTGAACACGATCTCATCGGCGTCGCAGCCGATGAAGCCGCCGAATGCGGTGGCCATGCGTGTGCTCTCGGCGCTCCACTGACCGTCGGCGAACGAGGCGAGGTTCAGGCTTTGCGAATCGCGGACTCGATATTCGGTCGCCATCGCGGCCCGCAGCGTCGGCCCGGCGGTGGCCACATCCAGATACGTTCTTTGCAGATCCAGCACCGGTTGAGTGCGGAACCACTGCCATAACTCCTTGGTGGTGGCCGGCATGCTGCCGATCGGTTGGGCCGTGGCCGGTGTGGATGATCCCAGGGCAGCGGCGCCCAGCGATGTCACCACGGACGAGGCAAGGAGATCGCGGCGGGTGAGGCGGGTGGTCGAATCGTTCATGCGGACATTCAGAATAGAGGAGTCAGCGGACCTGATTGGCGGTCGGGGGCGCGGCGCGCATTATTGCAGGAATGCGGTATCCTGGCCCGTATGTCCCACGATTACCTCGAACGTATTCTCAAAGCGCGCGTTTATGACGTCGCTATCGCCACTCCGCTCGACGCGGCACCGCGGCTCAGCCGCCGGTTGAGTAACAGCATTCTCTTCAAACGAGAGGATCTGCAGCCGGTGTTCTCGTTCAAGATACGCGGCGCTTACAACAAGATTGCTCACCTGTCGGAAACGGCCGCCAAGCGCGGCGTGATTTGCGCCTCCGCCGGTAATCATGCCCAGGGCGTGGCGTTGGCCGCCAAGCGTCGCGGCATTCCGGCCACCATCGTCATGCCTCAGACCACGCCGCAGATCAAAGTGCAGGCCGTCTTGGATCATGGCGCCGAGGTGGTGCTCCATGGCGACGATTACGATCAGGCGTACGAGCATGCGATGAAGGTGATGAGCGAGCGCCAGCTGGCGTTCATTCATCCGTTCGACGATCCGGACGTGATCGCCGGCCAGGGCACCATCGGCATGGAGCTGTTGCGCCAGTGCGCGGGCGAGCAGATCGACGCCATCTTCATCGCGGTCGGCGGCGGCGGCTTGATCGCCGGGGTCGCGGCGTATGTGAAGTATTTGTTTCCGAAGATCAAGATCATCGGCGTCGAGCCCGACGATGCGGATGCGATGTCCAAGTCGCTGCAGGCGGGCAAGCGGGTCATGCTGGAGCGGGTTGGGATTTTTGCTGACGGCGTCGCTGTGCGACGGGTCGGTGAGGAAACGTTTCGGCTGGCGCGTGAGTATGTCGATGAGATCATCCTGGTCAGCACGGATGAGATCTGCGCAGCGATGCAGGACATCTTCGAAGAGAACCGCACTATCGTCGAGCCGTCCGGTGCCTTGTCGGTAGCCGGCATCAAGCGCTACGTGCAGCGCGAGCAGTGCAAGGATCGCACGTTCATCTCTATCAACTGCGGCGCCAACGTGAATTTCGATCGGCTGCGTCACGTTGCTGAGCGCGCCGACATCGGCGGTCAGCGCGAGGCGCTGATCTCGGTGGAGATTCCGGAAGTGAAGGGCAGCTTCCTGCGCTTCTGCGAGCAGCTTGGCCGGCGCGCCGTGACTGAATTCAACTATCGCTACAGCGACACCGCTTCTGCGCAGTTGTTCGTCGGCTTTTCGTTGAGCGCTGGCCGTCGTGAGAAAGAGGCAGTCATCAAGTCGCTGAAGGACACGGGTTATACCGTGCACGACATGAGCGACAACGAAGTCGCCAAGCTGCACGTCCGCTACATGATCGGCGGCCACGCCCGCGGCCTCGAGAACGAACGCCTGTTCCGCTTCGAATTCCCCGAGCGCCCCGGCGCGCTCCTGAAGTTCCTCAACGCCATCGGCACCCGCTGGAACATCACCCTCTTCCACTACCGCAACCACGGCTCCGACTACGGCCGCGTCCTCGTCGGCGTCCAGATCCCTCCCTCCGAAAGCACCGAGTTCGACCTGCACGTCCGCGAACTGAAATACGTGTACGCGGAGGAGACGGACAACTCGGCGTACAAGATGTTCTTGGGTGGGTGAGAGCGATGGCGGCGCCAGTCTCCCGTCTCGGAAGACAGATCGCCGAAGTCACGACGGCGCTGCGAGGCATCGACGCGCAGTTTGCGTTGATCGGCGGCCTGGCACTGGCGTCGCATAATGTGGTGAGAGCCACGCAAGATGTGGACTTGCTGGTCGACGCTGACCGAGCGGACGACGTTCATGCCGCTGTGACGCGCCTCGGATACGACTGCCTGCATCGAAGCGCCGAGGCAGGCAACTACTCGCGCCATGATGAGCGGGTCGATTTCCTGTACGCGAGCCGCCCGATTGCTCGCAGATTGCTGGCCGGTGCCCGCGAGGTCAAAACCTCCTTCGGCGACCTGCGTGTCATCAGCACCGAGGGGCTGATCGGCTTCAAACTCCAAGGGTGGGTCAACGATCCCCGCCGCACGCGCGATATGGAAGACATTCGGGCACTGCTGCGCGCAAATCGGAGCGCCGTGGACATGAAGGAAGTACGCGAGTACTTTCAGTTGTTCGACCGTATGGAATTGCTCGATGAGCTCCTCCAAGAAATCGACTGACGCTCCAATAGCAGCGGGAGGCGGTGTCACTCCGCCGGTGGCTGCGCCTGCCGATCCATTTCAGGCGCTGGACGACCTGATGGCCGTGGTTGAGGAGCTGTGCCCGGTCTGGCCGCCGCGGCCAACGTTTACTAAGGAATCCCAGAACCGTTTGTAATCAGAGCGGTTACTCGGCACTGCCCAGGCTGGCCAGCGCTTCTTTCGCGCGCTTTGTAATCACCGCGTCTTCGCCTTGCGCTCTGGCGAGAATGGGATAGCTGGCGCGCAGGAGGGGGGCGGCGTCGGTGGGGCGTTTTTGGGCGAGGAGGGTGCGGCCGAGGGAGCTGTTGATGGCAGCGAGTTGGGGGCTGTCGGCGGCGAGGGATTTGGTGGCGATTTGCGAGGCCTGGCGCAAGGTCTGCTCGGCTTCTTTCAGGCGACCTTGTTCGAGCTGCGCGCGGCCGAGGCCGGACAGCGCGGAGGCGGTGTAGGGATGGTCGGCTGGAAGAGTGGCGGCGTAGATCGCCAGCGCCGCGTTGAAATCTTCTTGAGCGCGAGCTGGATTGCCCGCATCGATGCGGACGAGGCCGAGATTCACGAGGTCATGCCCCACGTAAGGATGCTGATCGCCGCGGGCCTTGCGATCCAGTTCGACGACGCGCACCAGCACCTGCTCCGCATGCGCGAGATCGCCGCGACGATGCAGGAACCGCCCGTAGTTGCCGCTGGCATCCAGAGTCATCGGATGCGTTTCGCCTAACACCTTACTCAGGATCTGCAGCGATTCCGTATAGAGCGGCGCCGCCTCGTCGAGTTTGCCCTGGGATTGCAGAGTGAACGCCAGATTCTGCACATGGATGCCGGTGCTTGGGTGATCGTTGCCGAGCACCTGACGATCGATGTCCAAAGCCGCGCGATATAACGTCGCCGCGTGCTCGAATTTACTGCGATACGCATCCAGGCTGGCCAGCTCGCTCAGCACGGACGCCGCCTCGAGGGTGCGGTCTTTCTGATGGTGTTTATAAAGTGCCAGCGCATCGTTGAAATAACGTTCCGCCCCGTCCAGGTCGCCGCGCAGCTGAGCCACACGCCCGTGAGCCTGCAGCGTCGGCGCGATCGCCAGCGCATCGGCGCCCAACAATTCTTTCTGCAGGGTCAACGCGGCATTGAGATGCTCGGCACACGCATCGAGCTGGCCGCGATCGCAGAGTGCGTTGCCGAGAGCCACGCGTGCCAGCGCAACTTCGGGAGCGCGTTCGCCGTGAATGCGGACACGTGATTTCAAAGCATCTTCAAGCAACTCAACGGAGCTGTCATAGAGTCCCATGCTGCCGTAAACGCGCCCGATGGTTCCCAGCAGCGTCGCGCGGGTTTCGGGTTGATCGTTGAGTCCAAGGCGGATCCGTCGTGCACCGATGTCGAGCATTTCGCGAGCGGTCACTTGATTGCCCCGGCTGCGCGAAGGATCGGACAGCTCGAACAGCTCCACCAGGAACGACGATATCTGCTCCGCGCGAGTCCGCTCGGCGGTGGCAACGTCGCGTTCCTGAGCAATCCGCTGCGACTGGATATAAGTAACGGCAGAGAAGGCGGCGAGAGTCAGAACAGTCACGACACCCGCAGCCACCGACCACGCATGACGCTTGATGAACTTGCGAGTTCTGTACAGCCAGGTGTCACTGGTTGCTAGTACCGGCTGGCCAGACAGGTGATGTTCCAAATCCGCCGCGAGTTGTTCCGCGGACGCATAGCGACGCTCGGGATCCTTGCGCATCGCCATGCCGATGATGTTATCCAGATCGCCCCGCAACTCTCGCTCAAGTCGCGCCGGGGTTGTCGCGCGATGCGCGGCGAGGTCCGCCATCAGCTCGGGGGATTCCGTATGCACGCGCGCCACCATCGCGCTCGGCGGTAACGCCTCCTGCTCACAGATGATGCGTTCCATGTCCGTGAGACTGGTGCCGACCAGATGGAATGGCCGCTTCCCGCACAACAATTCGTACATCAGCACGCCAAGCACATAAATATCGCTGGCGGTCGTAATCACATCGCCGCGCACTTGCTCGGGGCTGGCATGCGCGGGCGTCATTACTCTGTACTCGAAGTGAGTGACTGCGAGCGTATGCGCGGAGTGGCGCGAGTCGAGCAGCTTGGCGATGCCGAAGTCCAACAGCTTCGGCACGCCATCCGGCGTGATCAGGATGTTGTTGGGCTTCAGGTCCCGATGCACGATCAGGTTCTGGTGCGCGTAATGGACGGCGCCGCAAATCGTGCGAATCAGCTGTAACCGCGCTTCGAGCGGCAGCCGACGACGGTCGCAATAAGCGTCGATAGGCTCGCCATCGATGTACTCCATGACCAGATACGGCGTGCCGTCGGGAGCGCGACCGCCATCGAGCAGGCGCGCGATGTTCGGGTGCTGCAGCGTCGCCAGGATCTGCCGCTCCATGCGCAGGCGGCTTTGAATCTGCGGTGAGAACAGCCCGCCACGCACGATCTTCAGCGCGACCCGCTGCTGATACTCCTCGTCGGCACGCTCGGCGAGATACACATCGCCCATGCCGCCGGAGCCGAGCTTGCGCACGATGCGGTAGCGGCCCAGCAGTTGCCCTTCCAGCGATTCCAGCGGTGACGCACGGATGCTCTCGCCGGCCGCGACTTCGTCCCAGAAGCCTTGTTCTTGTGCCGCCTTTTCGCCGAGTGCGTCGCCAAGCGCCTGCATGACATGCGACAGCAATGTTTCATCGGCACCGCAGGCACGGCGCACGTAGTCGCCCCGGTCTTGCGTGCTCAGTCCACGGGCGTGGGCGACGATGGTCGTGACTTGTTCGTGAATGTTCTTGCCGTTTTCCATCGGCCGCCATCATGCATCAGAGTGCGATGACCGTGTAATATTCTTCCGGCACGAGACTTAACGTGACACAAAACTGAAAAGTGGGACTAACCCGGAGGAATCATGGCAACGAAGCGTAAAGTGAGCAAAAAGGCCGGCAAGAAGAAAGCGGCCAAGAAAAAGGTCGTCAGCAAGAAGAAGGCCGCCAAAAAGAAGGTGGTCCGGGCCGGTGACGGCGTGGTCCGCACGCCGCAGAAGAACTGAATGGAGACCAGGGTCGGTAACAAGCAGCCGTCCCTGGTGCGTAGTCCAGCCGGTACATCCTTGTACCGGCGTTCGCGTCGTTCGAGGCGACGTTAAGTCGCCTCGAAAAGGCATCGACGCTCACCCCGAAAGGCGTACGGTATCGCCATTCCTCCTTCAGACCGCCGCTCTAATTCATGTATAGATCCCTGCGCCCCCTCCAACACCATAAGCTCCAGGCGCGCGATCTGACCTTCCATGTGTATCGCTGGCCCGGCACCGATCCGGATCCGCTGGTGCTGTTGCATGGCTGGGGCGATACCGGCGAGACCTATCAATTCCTGGTCGATTGCTTTGCCGCCGACCGCACCTGTGTCGCTATCGACATGCGCGGCTTCGGCCGGACGCAACGCCCCGTCGATGGCTATTGGTTTCCAGACTATCTTGCCGATCTCGACGCGCTCCTGGACCAGCTGGCGCCGGACGCGCCGGTCGATCTCATCGGTCACAGCATGGGCGGCAACATCGCGACGCTGTATGCGGGCGTGCGGCCGCAACGCATACGCCGGCTCGTCAGCCTCGAAGGCTTTGGGATGCCGCGCACGACGCCCGATCAGGCGCCGGCCCGCTACGCGCAGTGGCTCGATGAAGTGAAGCAAGGAACTGAATTCGCTGTTTACGAAAGTTATGACCAGTTGGTTCGTGTGCTCGGCCGTCGCAACCCGCGCACGCCGAGAGATCGGGTGGAGTTCATCGCGCGCTCCTGGGGACAGCCGAGAGACGATGGCAAGATCGAGCTGCGGGCCGACCCGAAACATAAACGAGTGAACCCTGTGCTGTACTCACGCGAGCAGGCCGAGGCGTGCTGGCAGGCGATCGAGGCGCCGGTGTTGTTTGTATTGGGCGATCAATCCGATCTGGTGAAGCGCATGGGCGATGAGCTCGCCGAGGCGAAGCTGCGCTCGATCTATCGTAATCTCAGTTTCGCCACCGTCAGCGACGCCGGCCACATGATGCATCACGAGCGGCCGGATGAAGTGGCGGCGCTGATCGAAGATTTCCTCGAGTCCAAATAAGAAAGGCCTGTGTCACTCGCGTGACACAGGCCTCCTGGATAAAGAAACAAACGCTCCGGTTATTTCTTTTCTTTCAATTCATCCGCTGCATCTTCGGCGCCTTCGCGCGCTTCGTCGACAGCGTCATCGACCTTGTTGGCCGTCGATTCCTTGCCACCGTTCTTGATCGTGTCGATGGCCTCGTCGACTTCTTCGCCGGCCTGTTCCACCGGGCCTTTCTTGTCGCACGCGGCCAGGCCGACGCTCAGGGTGGCGGCGAGCATTGCGGACCAGAGCAGTTTCGCAGTCGTCTTCATATGTTTCCTCCACGAGCCATAAATTCGTCAGAAAAACGTTTACGCATGCGGGAAGTTCCGAATTGCTGCGCTGGAACCGGACATAAGCTCACGCGTTCGGACACTGAAAGCGGCTGGCATAAGGAGGTTGCAAGCTGAGGATTTTTCAACGAGGGGTTACGGAGGTTCACATGCTGTCTTGGGCGCTGACATTCTTTGTAGTCGCGATCATCGCCGCCGTGCTGGGCTTCACCAGCATTGCCGGCGCCGCGGCCGGTATTGCGAAGATCTGCTTTTTCATTTTCCTGGTCCTGACCTTGGTCGCACTGGTGGGTGGCGCATTGCGCGGCAGGCCACCGGTTTGACGAGCGGGACAAGCAAAAAGAAAACGGGGCCGAAGGGCCCCGTTTTTTTGTGCCTGGAAAATGGCAGGCGTTACGCGAACAACAACGCCTGACTGACCGCCACGCGCACTGTTTCGGGCACGAACGGCTTGGTGACCAGAAATGTAGGCTCAGGACGCTCGCCTGTCAGCAGACGCTCCGGATACGCCGTGATGAATACGATGGGCACTTCGACTTCGCTCAGAATCTGGCGGACCGCGTCAATGCCGGAGCTGCCGTCGGCCAGCTTGATGTCCGCGAGCACCAAGCCCGGCTCGGTCTTGCGAGCGGCGCGGACTGCTTCGTCCCGCGTGGTCGCGATCGCGGCGACGGTGTGACCCATCTCGCGCACGATGCTCTGCAGGTCCAGAGAAATGATGGGCTCGTCTTCAATGATGAGCACCTTGGTGCTGGGCTGATTGGAGATCTCCCGCACCGCCTGGCTCACCATCTGTTTCACTTCTTCTTCATCGACGCTGAGGATGTGGGCCGCGTCGCTGATGTTGAATCCTTCCATCGCGGTGAGCAGCAGCGCCTGACGGCGTGCCGGCGTGAGCTCGCTCAAACGGCGCTCGACCCCATCTGCATCGCGCTTCAACGCGGCCGCGGGCACTTCGATGTGCGCGCTGTTCCAGAGCTTGTGGAACAACCGATACAGCCCAACCCTTGGGGACAGGCGCGCATCCAACACGGAAGTATCGGCAACAATGGCTTCCAGACATGCCCGGACATAGGCATCGCCACTTTTCTGCGTGCCGCACAGCGCCCGGGCGTACCGGCGCAGATAGGGCAGATGTTCGGCGATGGCGTGAGCTAAGGCCATGGAGACTCCTCAAACGGTTTCTTTAGCGGCGCGATAGGGCGCTCTAGAACGAATGCAGCAATACTATGTACGAAGGGGGTGGAAGGTTCCTTACTCCCTGGAACTTTTTCACGGCGTGGAGCGTTTCCTCCCCCAACTGAACCGACCCTGCCGGCGTCGAGCCGCGCCATTACCTGAATCAGCCATGATCATGAGTGAGCAAACCAAGCCTGGCGAGCCCGTCGAAGCAGCGGCTACGAGCGCGACGGAGCAAGTCCCCGACTGGCTCGGCTCGCGCCTGAAGCGCATGTTCACCGACGTCATGGACGAGCCCGTGCCCGATGAGTTCAAGGCGCTGCTGAAACAGCTGGAAGACAAGGAGCGTGGCGCTTGAGTGGCGATGACGTGGCGAACGCGCCCGACGCTCAACAGCAGCCCAGCCAGCGGAAGCCGTCTATGACCGGCCAGGACAAATTTCTCGAACAGGTAACCGCGCTGCTGCCGGCTTTGCGTGCTTTCGGACGATCCCTGTGCGGCGACCCGGCGCGTGCCGACGATCTGGTGCAGGATACCGTGCTGAAGGCGTGGACCAACCGTGAGCAATTCCAGACGGGCAGCAATCTGAAAGCCTGGTTGTTCACCATTCTGCGCAATTGTTACTACTCGGAGCTGCGTCATCGCAAGTTCGAGATCGAGGATCCGGACGGCATCTGCGCGTCGCAGATGGCCATCGCGCCGGATCACGATGCCAAGCTGCATCTGCGCGATTTGAACCGCGCGCTGCAGGAGCTGCCGGTGGATCAGCGCGAAGCGTTGGTGCTGGTGTGCGCGACCGGCCTGTCCTACGAAGAAGCGGCGGACGTGTGCCAGGTCGCGGTCGGGACGATCAAGAGCCGGATTGCGCGTGCCCGCGATCGCCTGGTCGAGCTGCTCGGCGAGGACGCCACACAGGTGACCGGGACGTTACCCGCGGTGAACTCTCTCAGCGAGTCCAACATTAGCAACGAGCGGCGCTCGGGCGCGTCCTGAGCTTCCGGGCTGCGCTGGGATTTAGATGTAGTCGTCGCGGGGAGTCGCTTTGAAGAGCGCCAAGATCGTTGCCGCGCCACGTTCCTGGTTTGGCCGGAATGCCGGCCTGCGCCCGCGACTCGTGCTCATCGTCGGCATTGCGATGCTGGCGCCAGGTGCGCTCGCGGTCCTGCAAGCGATCTCCAGCTACAACAGCAGCATGCGCATCCTGGAGCAGAACCTCGCTCAAGCCGCGCAGCTGTCGGCGACCGAGCAGGTCAACATGATCTCGGCGTCGCGCGAGATTCTCACCAGCCTGGCCGCGCAACCCGACGTTCGTAACGGTGAAGGTCCGGCGTGCCGGCGCGCCTTGCAGCGAGCGATCGGCGGTCTGGATCAATATTCGGGAGCGTCGGTCGTCGATGCGAAAGGCGAGTTCACCTGCGCCTCGGGCCCGACGCGCACGGGGGTGAACGTTGCCGACCGGCAGTGGTTCATCTCAGTCATGAGTGGCGATGGGTTCGTCATCAGCGATCTGATCGTGAGTCGCTGGCTCGGCACCTGGGGCATCGTCACTGCTGTGCCGCTGGTGGACGAGAACGGTGTGATTCAAGGCGCGGTGGCGCTGTTCATCGGCCTGGACTGGCTGACGCGCCGTTATCACTACGGCAACGAGACCGACGACACCGCGTTCGCGCTGCTCGACAGTCAGGGCGAGATCATCACGGGTGAATCCGAACGTTCGCCGGCGCGGTCGCCACTGCCGTCGCGTGACATCGTGAACGAGCATCTGCGCGAACATATGCAAGGCGGTCAGACGCAGACCTTCCGTGCGCGCGGTCACGATGGAACGTGGCGGCTCTATGCCATCAGCCCGCTGCTCGGCGGACGCATCTTCGTGATCCTCGGCACGCCGGTGCTGACCGCGATCGGTCCCTTGGCGTTGCAAGTCGCCTGGGGTGTGTTCACTCCGTTACTGATGTGGGCATTGGCCATCGCGGTCGTGTGGTTCGGCATCGAGCATCTGGTCGTGCGCTGGATCACCTATCTCGAGCGAATCACGTCGGCTTATGCGGCTGGTCGTCACAGCGTGCGTCCCGAGCGAGTGAGTGCCGCGCCGGCGGAGATTCGCAGTCTGGGCGAAACGTTCTCACGCATGGCGGACTTGTTGTCGGCGCGTGAGAACGAGCTGCGCGACTCGCTCCAGCAAAAAGAAATCCTGGTGCGCGAGATCCATCACCGGGTGAAGAACAACCTGCAGCTGGTGATGAGCTTGCTCAATCTGCACGCGCGCCGTATTCGCGATCCGCGTGCCGAGGTTGCGTTCGCCGAGGCGCGCAGTCGTATCAATGCGCTCGCGACGTTGCACCGACGTTTATATGAATCGGAGAGCCTGCAGGAGATCGACCTGAAGTGGTTCCTCGAAGATCTGTGTGCCGAGCTTCGTCGTGGCGGTCTTTCTCGGGGTCGTAATGTCGAGCTGGCGGTCGATTCGCCAAGCGAAGTGATCGGCCCCGACGTAGCCGTGCCGCTGGGCTTGCTGGTGACCGAAGCGATCACCAACGCGTACAAGCACGCGTTCAACGAGCGCGACGGCGGCCACATCCAAGTGCAGATCGTGCGCGAGTCGCCGGCGACGCTGCTGCTGATCATTCGCGACGACGGTATCGGCTTCGACATGGCAGCCAGCTCACCGGATCAAAGCGGCTTGGGTCGCTCGCTGATCGAGGCGTTCGTGCGTCAGCTGCGCGGCGAGCTGGAGACGCGCTCCGACGATGGCACGGTGGTGCAGGTCAAGTTCCCGGCCCCGCTCAAGGCGGCCGACAAGAAGCATGGCGCGCATCACTCGCCTCATCATCCGAGCGCGCACAACGTGTCCGGCATGGCGCAGCCGGGGCCGGTCGCGCCGACCGCGCCGGCGCCTGACGAGCCGACGAGCAAGTCGGCCTAGCGGCGCAAGGCGCACGCATTTAGTTGGGGCGCGAGCACAAATCTAATCGCTCCCGACTGGGTCTTTGGGGCGCGGGCCAGTATGCTGGCATGTCTGTAACGGACGCCTTCCCAGCCTCGCATGACCAGTCTGAGCGCGCCAACGCGAAGCGTGCTGCGCCACCCTAATCTCTTGTGCTTCATCGGCGGCCGCTTTCTGGCGTCGCTCGGCGCACAGATCCAGGTCGTCGCGGTGGGCTGGCAGATGTATGACATCACCGGCGATCCGCTCGACCTGGGCTTGATCGGGCTGTCGCAGTTCATTCCGTTCGTGACATTGATCTTTCCGGCCGGTCACGCCGCGGACAACCACAACCGCGCTCGCATCGTCACGACGTGTTACTTCACCAGCTCGATCTGCGCGCTCGCGTTGCTGATCATGACTCTGCATGGGCTGCTGTCGGCGTGGCCGATCTTCATGGTGATGATGGTGCTCGGCGCCTCCCGCGCGTTCTCGATGCCGGCCTCGCAGTCGCTGTTGCCGAACCTGGTGCCGACCGATGCGTTCCGGCGAGCGGTCGCATTGAATTCATCGTCTCAACAGATCGCGACCATCATCGGCCCGGCGGTCGGCGGCGTGCTCTATCTCGCCGGTCCATCGGTGGTGTATGCGACAGTGATGACGCTGGCGCTGACGGCCGCGGCGCTGATGTTTCAAGTGCGTGGCGGGAGCGAACTGGTAAACCCGACGCGCGAGCCGTTGAGTCTGCAGAATCTGCTTTCCGGCTTGAAGTTCGTGCGCTCGCGACCGGTGGTGCTCGGTGCGATCTCGCTCGATCTGTTCGCGGTGATGCTCGGTGGCGCGACGGCGTTGATGCCGATGTTCGCGAGCGACATTCTTCACGTCGGTCCGACCGGCCTCGGTTTGTTACGAACCGCACCAGGTATCGGCGCCGCCGCGTGCGGCTTGTTGCTCGCGTTGAGCCCGATCTCGCGACACGTGGGTTCATGGATGTTTGGCGGCGTCGCGATGTTCGGGATCGCGACCATCGTGTTCGGTCTGAGCACGAATTTTTATTTGTCGATGACCGCGTTGGTCGTACTCGGCGCGTCGGACATGGTCAGCGTGTACGTGCGTCATCTACTCGTGCAGCTCGATACGCCCGACTACATTCGTGGCCGGGTCAGCGCGGTCAGCTCGGTGTTTATCGGCGCGTCGAACGAATTGGGCGACTTCGAATCGGGTGTGATGGCGAAGTGGTGGGGCGCCGTTCGCGCCGTGATCATCGGCGGTGTCGCCACCTTGGTGGTGACCGGATTGTGGAGCCGATTCTTTCCGGTGCTGTGGAAAATGCAGGAGTTCCCTGAGCAGAAGAAGTAGTTGCCTTCCTGGTTTTATATCCAGTACCATGCTTTCCATGCCCAGCCCGATTCGCCCTGCTGTTCGCATTGGACGCGGCGCCGTGTCGAATCCTGCTGGGCGCTTTGAATCCACGCGCGCCGAGGTTGTGGACGATGGCTGGGGCAGTCTGGATGAAGAACTGCCGCCGCTCGCGACCACGGTGCAACCGGAGCCGGCGCGCTCCATCATCAGCCGCAATAAATCGCCTGATATTCCCTTCGATCAGTCGATCAATCCCTATCGGGGCTGCGAGCACGGCTGCATTTATTGTTACGCACGGCCTTCGCACGGTTATCTGAATCTGTCGCCGGGTCTCGATTTCGAGACCAAGCTGTTCTACAAGGCGGACGCCGCGCGTCTGCTGGAAGAGGAGCTGTCGGCGCGTAACTATCGCTGCTCGCCCATCACCATCGGCGCCAACACCGATCCCTATCAGCCGATCGAGCGTGAGTACCGGGTCACTCGTAGCATCATTGAAGTGCTGGCGAAGCGTCGGCATCCGTTCTCGATCATTACCAAGAGCGCCATGATCGAGCGGGACATCGATCTGCTGGCGCCGCTCGCCAAAGACAACCTGGTGTATGCGCTGGTGAGCGTCACCACGCTCAACAACGACATCAAGCGCACGCTCGAGCCGCGTACGGCGTCGCCGGCGGCGCGACTGCGAGCCATTCGCAGCTTGAGCGAGGCAGGAATTCCGGTAGGAGTGATGATTGCACCCGTCATCCCGGTACTCACCGATGCCGAGCTGGAAAAAATCGTCGAGGCGGCGGCCGCCGCCGGCGCACGTTCGGCCGGCTATGTATTACTGCGTTTACCGTACGAGCTGAAGGAGTTGTTTCGCGAGTGGCTGGAGCAGAACGAGCCGCTGAAGGCCAAGCACGTCTGGTCGAGACTGCACGACATGCGCGGTGGGCGCGATAACGACCCGCGCTGGGGTCATCGTCAGCGCGGCGAAGGTCGATACGCCGAATTATTGGCGCAGCGGTTCGCGGCGGCGTGCGCGCGATACGGACTCAAACATCGCGAGAGATTTGTGCACAACACGGCGTTGTTTGTTGCGGGCTCCACTGCAAGTAGCGGCGAGTCGCGGCAATTGTCGTTGCTTTGAAGCGGCGACATACGCGTCGCTCGCTGTCACATTTGCGGCGAATGGACATTGCCCCAAGGGCCCATTTGACATTGCTCTTTTAATTCGCGATTCACCATCGTCGGTGCTTGCGCGTTTTCCCGGCATTGACGTATGAATGGCTGGCGTATACTCGATCGTAAAGGTCGAGCGAGACGCGACCGGCGGACCGGGCAGGAAGCGAATCGGATTGCCGGGCATCGGCGAACGCTTCAGGACGGATGTTCCTCGAGAGACCTGCAATCCTGGAGAAGATCATGAACTCTGGTGTCTCTGTCTCGCCGCGTCTCGCGATGGCCATCGCGACCGTGACTGCAACGTTGGCCACGAGCGGCTGCATGACCGCGAAGATCGAGGAGCTCCGTGAGGCGCCGACGCAAATCACGCAGAAGGACGCCATCGTGTTGCTCGCCAAGCCGCATCTGGAAGGCACGGGCACGGAAGACAAATTTCTCGATTGTCTGGAGCGCGAGCTGGTCGGTGAATCGGTCTCTGCGACCGTTGCCGAGAGGCAACGCTCAGGCAAGGCCTTCGAGCCGCGCAGTAATCTGAGCAAGGGCCCGTTCCAGATTTACGCGGACCATTATTTCGTCGATGCGTTGTATCCCTGGCTCGAACCCAGCACCGCGCCGGCCAATGCGCAGGGCTTCAGCGCGTTCCTCGCGCGTCCCGGCGTTTCCGAGCGTGTCGCCGAGATGGGCGTGCGTTACATCGTGTGGGTCGACGGCGTGACGCAAAAGACCGACGGTGGCGGCAGCATCGCCTGCGCGGCCGGTCCCGGTGGCGCCGGTTGCCTCGGCCTGGGCTGGTGGGAGAAGTCTTCCGATTACGAAGCGACGGTCTGGGATCTGCGCCAGGGCATCAGTGCCGGCAGTCTGACCACCGACGTGAAAGGCACGTCGGTAATGATCGGAGCCATCGCTCCCATTCCGCTGATCGCACCGGTGCAGAGCACGGCGTGCGATCGGATGGCGGGGCAATTGAAATCGTTTTTGTTGGGCACGGATGACGAGGAGACGGCGGCGGTCTCGCACAACTGAGGTCGCTTGAGCCTGACTCGTGGTTTCGCGCATTGAACTTGGAGGCGGCACATCCATCGAACGTGGGCTGACCTCGACGAGGCGGGTCAGCGCGCGTTCAGCTGACCGGTCGCACAGTTCCTTTGGCGTCATGCGTCCCTCATGTGCGCTTGGGGAATGGAAGGAGAGGACATGCAGAATCAACCCACCCGGATTCTGGCCGCCGGGCCCGGCCCGTCACCGGCGTCGAAGCGTCGCCTGACGCTGGCGATTCAATGTGTGCTGGTGGGCTCCGTGTCCGCCTTTCTCATGGGCGGCTGCCCCCAACAGCAATCTTCTTCATCGTCGATGCCTTCATCGAGTATGCCGAGCGGCGGTGCCTCCGGCTCCTCGGGCGGATCGTCGGGCTCCTCCGGCGGCTCGAGCGGCGGCGGCTCTTCAGGCGGTTCCTCCAGCAGCATGCCGAGCGGCGGGTCGAGCGGTGGCTCGAAGAGCTCGGGTGGTTTCCCTTCACAATCGGGTGGCGCTAGCGGCGGTGGGTCGTCTGGCGGCGCCTCTTCTTCCTCTTCTTCTCAAGGCGGCAGTCAGGGTGGTTCCTCTGGCGGTGGCGCGAGTGCCGGTGGCTCGTCCGGTGGCAGCTCGGGCGGATCGCAGGGTGGATCTCAGGGCGGCGGCAGCGAGAGCGGCGGTGGTTCGCAGGGCGGCGGCTCGCAAGGCGGGTCTGACGGCGGCGCCAGCGGCCAGTCCGGTGGCTCCTCAGGTTCGAGCGGCGGTCAAAGCGGCGGCGGCTCTTCCGGTCCGAATGTGACTGTCGGTACATCGCTGCCTGGCGCGGGGCTGCCCTCGGTTGGGTTGCCCTCGCCCAGCACGGGCGGTGCCTCGGGCGGCGATCAGAGCGGCGGCTTGCCGAGCACTGAGTCCGGCGGCGGTGGCGCAAGCGGCGGTGCTCAGGGCTCGCAGGGCGGCGGCGGTTCAGCCGGCTCCGCAGATTCTTCGAGCGGCGGCACATCCGGTGGCGGCTCTACCAGCGAAAGCATCTTCAAAGGTTCCAGCGGCGGCGGCGGTGCCTCAGGCGGTTCGGCCGGCGGCGCTGCGGGTGGCGGTGGAATGCAGGGCGGCGGCGCATCCGGTGGTGCTGGCGCGAATGCCGGCGGCATGCAAGGTGGCGGTGGCGCGGCCGGCGGTGCCGGTGCGAATGCGGGCGGCATGCAGGGCGGCGGCGCGGCTGGCGGAGCTGGAGCAAATGCCGGTGGCATGCAAGGTGGCGGCGGTTCAGCCGGCGGTGCCGGCGGCATGCAAGGTGGCGGTTCCTCCGGTGGAGGAGCAAATGGCGGCGGTGCCCAAGGTGGCGGCGCGCAGGGTGGCGGTGGAATGCAAGGCGGCGGTTCTGCTGGCGGCGGTGGCGCCGCAGCCGGGGCCGGCGCGACGGGTGGCGGCTCCGCGGGTGGTGCTGGCGGTTATCCGACAGCCGGGGGCGGAGCCGCCGGTGGTGGCGGTGGGGCCCAAGGCTCTCAAGGCGGCGGCCAGAATGGGGGCGGTGGTGCCCAGGGCGGCGGCCAAAATGGCGGCGGCGATGGTGGCGGCGGCCCGATGACGGGCGGCGAGCGCACCGCGCAGATCGATCGCAAGTTTGATGAAACGTTCAGCATCTTCGACGGCCGGATGCGCCAGGAGCAGGCGACCATCGCCGGACAGCGCGGCAACGGTCGCGGCGGCTCGGGTGGTGGACAAGGCAACGGCGACGGCAACAACGGCCAGGGCGCCGGTGCTCAAGGCGCTGGCGGAGACGACGGCACGGGTGCCGGTGGCGGTGCGGGACAAGGCAACGGCAACGGCCAAGGTCGCAATGGTCAAGGGCAGGGTCAGGGCCAAGGTCAAGGACAAGGCCAAGGACAGGGCCAAGGACAGGGTCAAGGTCGAGGCGGCCAGCAAGGTGGCGGCGGTGGCGTAGGCGGCGGAGCCGCCGGCGGCAGCGGTCCAAACACAGTGCCCGCGGGCATTCCCGACGGCAGCGACGACGACATCGTCGCGCGTCAGTTGCGCGAGGCTGCCATGAACGAGACCGATCCGGAGTTGAAGGAGAAACTCTGGCAGGAGTATCGGAATTATAAGAAGGGAACCTGAGAGGGTTCCCATCGAGCTTCAAACAAAAAACTGGCGGAACGATGCGGCGTCAATGGGGCAGGTAAGGCACAGCGAAAAGAACGGCTCAGGTTGAAAAGTTATGAAGCGCACGCTTGCTCTAATCGTCCTGTCAGTGGCCGCGCTGGGCGCGGCCGGATGTGTCACCCATGAGACCCGCCCGCAGCAG
This sequence comes from Steroidobacter flavus, assembly GCF_042651805.1. NCBI lineage: Bacteria > Pseudomonadati > Pseudomonadota > Gammaproteobacteria > Steroidobacterales > Steroidobacteraceae > Steroidobacter > Steroidobacter flavus. The sequence continues at coordinate 2,484,319 of NZ_JBHSDU010000003.1, forward strand.
CGGGTGAAGGCCATTCAGGCCGCCACCGAGATACCCCAGGCGCAACTGCTGGACGTAGGCGTGCGCTTGTTTGAAGAGAACGTCCCGAAGGACGAGAAGAAGCTCGAGCAGGAGCACATCTTCCCCGAGGTGCGCAAAGCCGAGGCGCGCTACCTCCCGATGCAGCTACGTAACACGCTCGAAGGCACCGGCCAGTGGGGCCAGGTCCGAGTGATGCCGCAAGACGCCGATGCGCTCGACGTGTATGTCTCCGGCAAGATCATTGAGTCGAGCGGTCAAGTGCTCCGCGCCGAGATCACGGTAACGGATGCAACCGGCAGGCAATGGTTCAAGCGCGAGTACAACCAGCTCGCCGATACGCGCTCTTATAAGGATCAAACCGGCAAGCCGCGCGATCCTTTCCAGAACCTGTACAACACGCTCGCGAACGACATGCTGATGTACCGTCAGCAGATGACCGCGGCCGATCTGGAAAACGTGCGCCGTGTGTCCGAGCTGCGCTTCGCTTCCGATCTCGCCCCGTATGCCTTCAGCAATTACATGACCGAGGATAAGAAGGGCGTGAAGCAGGTCGTGCGCCTGCCCTCGGAGGACGATCCGATGCTGCAACGAATGGATCGGATCCGGGAGCGCGATTACGCCCTGCTCGACACGATCAACGAGCATTACTCGCTGTTCTCTGAAAACATGTCCGAGCCGTACACCAACTGGCGCCGCTACAGCTACTCGGAGCTCGAAGCGAAAGACGAGGCGAAGCGCTCGGCGATCACTCGCAAGCTGCTCGGCGCGGCGGCGATCGTCGGCGGTCTCGTGGTCGGCGCGGAAGCGAATACATATGCCGGGCAGGCCGCTGCCACCGGCGCGATCTTCGGCGGCGCGTATGCCGTGAAGAGTGGCTTCGACAAGGGCGCGGAAGTGAAACTGCACTCCGACTCGTTGAAGCAGCTGGGTGAATCGTTCCAGGCCGAAGTTCAGCCCATGGTGGTCGAGGTGGAAGGCCGTACGCTGCAGCTCAAGGGCACGGCGGAAGAGCAGTACACCGAGTGGCGGCGCTTGCTCAAAGAGCTCTACGAAAACGAAACTGGCGTGGCGGTGCCTGTCACCCCCGTGCCGGCGGAAACGGCGTCGAAAGGGGCAGCTCCCAAGCCCGACACCGGCGGGTAACGCGGGGCGCCCGATCCAGAAAGCTCATTCGTCATGCTGGAGCGCGGGCAGGAACTGTCTGCCGATCTGAAACTGGTGCGCCGTCTCGCAGCGGGCGGCAGCGCCGAAGTCTGGCTGGCGCAAGAACGTGAACGCCGCGGCCCGGTCGCGGTCAAGATTTTGTCGGCGGAGTTGGCGCAAGACGAGGCGATCTGCGCGGCTTTGCACGGCGAGTACGCACGAGTCGCGGCGCTCGGCCATCCGAATATTCTGCGAGTCGAAGGGCTGCAGCGGTCGGCGCGCTACGCGTGGCTCGCGATGGATTACGCCGCGGGTGGCGATCTAACTCAGCTGCGCGGTCGTAGCTGTGCCGAGATCCTGCAAGCGACGATTCCGATCGCGTCGGCGTTGGCGACAGTGCATGCCGCGGGCATCGTCCACCGGGATGTGAAGCCCGCGAACGTATTGTTGAGTGCGGACGGCACGCCGTTGCTGGCGGATTTCGGTGCGCTCAGCCGTGGCTCGCCGTTCAGTGCCAGTCCGCAACAGCTCGCCGGTGCGCCGGCCAGTGTCGCCGACGATATGTATGGTTTTGGCGCGCTGCTCTACGAGTTATTGTCGGGTTATCCGCCGTTCTATCCGGACGCGGCGGCGGCGAGCGACGTAACGCGTGAGCCGGCACCGCTGCCAGCCCACGTGCCAGCGGCTGTTACACAATTGGTTACACGGCTGCTGGCGCGGCGGCCCGAGGATCGACCTAGGGATATGGGGAATGTCGAAAGAGATTTGCGTGCGGCGCTTGCCAGTCTGCCGCCGCCTGCGATGATGAGCGATATGAACGAGCCTGCTTCCATCAAGCCTGCTTCGGTGAAGATCGAGCCGCCTGGTTTGCGGCCGCCGCCGGGTCAGGGCGAGACTTTGCGTAGCGAGTGGCAACGCACGACCGCTCCGCGCGTCAGCGAGGACGATCTGCGTCGCCAAGGGTTCCGGCGCGGCTTGGGAGCGTCGCTGGTGGCGCTCGGCGTGGCGGCCGTCGGCGTCGTCTTCTTCGTGCTGCCCAAGGTGATGGAGCGCGAGAAGCCGGCGCAGAAGACGCCGACCGCCGCGGTCGTCGCGCCTCCCAAAGCCGAAGAGCAGCCGGCCGAGAAAAAGGAACTCGATTTCGCCGCCCTGGCCAAGGCCAAGCAGGCTGCCGAGGAACTGCGCGGCGCCATTGACGAGCGTCTGCAGAAGCTCAATGAGCGAGCCGTCGCGCAGTGGGGCGGCGAAGAAATCAGTCGTGCGAATTCGTTGCTGGCGGCCGCCGATCAAGACGTGACCGCCCGCGAATACACCGCCGCCGAACAGAAGCTCAATGAAATTTCGCCGTTGCTCGACGCGCTGGAGAAACGCGCGCCGCAAGTGCTCGCCGAGCAACTGAAGGCGGGCGCGCAGGCATTGAAAGACGGTCGTTCCGAAGACGCCAAGGCTGCGTTCGAGCTGGCGCTGAAGCTGGAGCCGAACAACCAGGTCGCGTCGCGTGGCTTGAAGCGCGCGGGCACGTTGGATCAAGTGCTCGCGTTACTGACCAAAGCGGAAGGTCTCGAGAAGGATGGCAACGCGACCGCCGCGCTCGACAGCTTCCACAAAGCGTTGGCGCTCGATGCCGACGCGACGCGAGCCAGCGAAGGCATCTCGCGGATCACGTCGCGTCAGGCATCCGATGCATTCGCGAGCGCGATGGCACGCGGTTATAGCGCGCTCGCGGCGACTAACTATTCGCAAGCACGCGAGGCGTTCGAGGCCGCCCGTCGCATTCGTCCCGATGCGCCGGAGATTCCGCAGGCGTTACGGCAGATCGAGCAAGAGCAACGCACTGGCGTGATCGGCGTGAAGCTGCAGCAGGCTCAGCAGCTCGAGTCGCAAGAGAAATGGGCCGAGGCGGTCAAGGAATATCGCAGTGTCCTCGATCTGGATTCGACCGTGGCCGCGGCCAACGACGGCGTGGCCCGCGCTTCGCCGCGCGCAGCGTTGAACGAGCAGCTGGAAATGTATCTGACGCAGCCCGAGCGCTTGTTCAGTCAGTCGGTGCGGGTGGTGGCGAAAGAAACATTGACGCGCGCCTCGGGCATCGCCAATCCCGGCCCGATCCTGAGCCGGCAAATCAAGACTCTGGGCGAATGGCTGGCGCGTGCCGACGTGCCGGTGCCGGTCGCCCTGCGTTCGGACAACATCACTCAAGTGACCATTTATCGCGTTGGCGCCCTTGGCACGTTCGAGCAACGTTCCCTGGAGCTCGTCCCCGGCAGCTATACCGTGGTCGGCACTCGACCCGGCTATCGCGACGTGCGACGGGAGATCAGCGTGATGCCGGGAGCAGCGCCGGCACCGGTCGTGATTCGCTGCGAGGATAAGATTTGAGCGAGCTGATCGTTCGCGAGGCCCTGGGCGAGCGCCGATTCACGGCCACGGATTTTCCTATCGCTGTAGGCGGGCAGGGCAGCGCCATCGTCATGGCCGGCCGCCCCGAAGGCGCGGAAGCATATCTGGGAATGCACGAGGATCAGCTGTTCGTGCAGCCCGCCGACGGCGTCGAAGTGCTTCACAACGGCGTGCCGGTACAGAACTCCACGTGGCTGCGCAGCGGCGATGTGATCAACTTCGGCGCGGCACGCTTGCGGCTGCTCGCGCAACGTGACAATCAACGCGTCGTCGAAGTCGACGACGGCAGCAGCGGCAATATCACAGCGCCGCCCATCATCGAGCCGACGTCCCGCTTGCAAGGCGGCGAAGGCGATGCCGAGCGCATCGACCCGCTGCAGTTTCGCCCGAGCGGTCCGGTCAAAACCAAGACCAAGGTTTCGATCGATCTGAAGAAGATCGTCGTCGGCATTGCCGCCGCGCTCGTGGCCGTCGTGCTCTGGTTTATTTTCACCGCGACGTCGGTGAGCGTGCGCACCGATCCCGCTGCCGCGAACGTCGATATCCAGGGCACGTTGCCGGCAGTGCACTTCGGCGGTCGCGTGCTGGTGCGGCCGGGCGATTACACAATCAAGGCGACTCAGGAAGGTTATTCACCCGCGCAGTTGCAAGCCAAGGTCACCAGCGAGAGCAATCAAACATTCTCGCTGAAGCTGCAGAAGCTGCCCGGCAAAGTGAAGGTCGATGTGCCGTCACAAGCGCGCATCACGGTCGACGGCAAAGAGCTCGGTAATGCGCCGGGCGAATTCACGCTGGCGCCCGGCAAACATACGATCGCGATTGCCGCCGCGAGATATCAGCCGTTCTCCGGCGAGCTGGACGTGATCGGCGAAGGCAAGAGTCAAACATTCACGCCGAAGCTTGTGCCGGCATGGGCTGAAGTCACGGTGAGCTCCGAGCCCGCGGGCGCGAAATTGTTTGTCGATGGCGAAGAGCGCGGTGTCACGCCGGTGACGACGCAGATTGTCGCCGGCAATCATCCGGTCGAGCTGCGGATGGACGGCTTCAAGTCGTGGACCACGGACGTGCAGGTGAAAGCGAACGAGCCGATGAATCTCGGCCCGGTCCGACTGGGCTTGCCCGATGGAAAACTGGCGCTGCGTTCCGAGCCCTCGGGCGCCAGCGTTTCCGTCGGCGGTGTCTATCGAGGCCAGACGCCGGTGGCGCTGGAACTGCGACCCGATATTCCACACAACGTCGTGCTGACGTTACCGGGCTACGAAGCCGCGACGCGTGAGGTTTCGCTGTCGGCGGGCGAGAGTCGCACGCTGTCCGTGCCGCTCTCCGGCGTGTTCGGCGAAGTGACCGTGGCGGCTGTGCCGGCGGACGCGGAAGTGTTCGTCAACGGCAAGTCCGTTGGTGCTGCCAATCAGAAATTGCGACTGGTCGCGACCACGCAGGACGTCGAGATCCGCAAAACCGGTTTCGTCACCTACAAGACCAGCATCACGCCGCGGCCCGGCGTGTCGCAGAAGATTGAGACCACGCTGCTCACGCCCGAGCAAACCCGGATGGCCGCTACGCCGACCAACATTCGTAGTAAAGGCGATCAGGCGCTGAAGCTGATGCCGGTGGGCACTTTCACCATGGGCAGCCCGCGTCGCGAGCCGGGCCGTCGCGCCAACGAGGCGCAGCGGGACGTGCAGTTCAAGCGGCCGTTCTACATGGGCGTGAGTGAAGTCACCAACGGCCAGTTCCGCAAGTTCAAGTCCGAGCACCGCTCCGGCATCATCGGCCAGAACACGCTGGATCTGGACAACCAGCCGGTGGTGGGCGTGACCTGGCAGGACGCGGCGCTGTTCTGCAACTGGCTGTCGCAGCAGGAAGGGCTGCCGCCGGCGTACGAGAACAAGGACGGTCGCATGGTGCCGACCAAGCCGCTGACGACGGGCTATCGGTTACCCACCGACGCCGAGTGGGAATGGGTGGCGCGCTTTGAGGGTAACGGCAAGTTCCGGCGTTATCCCTGGGGCGATGCGCTGCCAGTAGCGCCACGGTCCGGGAATTACGCGGATGTGACCGCACGTTTGATCGTTCAGGATGTCATTCCTGATTACGACGACGGCTACGCCGCCGCGGCGCCGACTGGCAAATTCCCGGCGAACCCCCTTGGCCTGTTCGACGTCGGCGGTAACGTCGCCGAATGGGTACATGACTACTACACTGTGAGTGGCGACAGCGGCGGGGTCGCGGTGGATCCTTCGGGTCCCGCCGAAGGCAAGCAACACGTGATTCGCGGCGCCAGCTGGAAACAATCGAGCGTGACGGATCTACGTCTGTCCGCGCGCAGTTTTGGTGAGAGTCAGGCGAATGACGTGGGCTTCCGCGTCGCTCGCTATGCCGAGTGAGAAGAGCCGGAGTAGGTGAGGGGCAACAGATGAAAGCGCTACGACTGCTGACTATTCTGGCTGCGTGTTGCGCGACCGGCACGGTTTCCGTGGGCTGGGCCGCCGAGCCCGCGCCTGCCAAGCCGGCGACGCCGGCGGCCGCCAAGCCCGCCGACCCCAAGCCGGCCGGCGAATCCGCCGCACCGAAGAGCGACGAACAAACTCAAGCTCAGCAGGGTACTAAGACTGAGGAAGACGGCGAAAAAACGCCCGCCGCCAAGCCTGCCAAGTCGTCCGGCAAGGGCGGCTCGCCGGAGCGGTTCGTGCCGTCGGAACAGGTCCGCGCCGATTTCGACGTGTCCTTCCCCATCGATATTTGATTCGACAGGACTCCATCATGGTTACCGCCGCCGCACCGGCTCCTCGCTCCGCCCGCAAGGTCTCGTATCCGAGCGAGTTCTTCGTCACGCTGGCCGCGCTGATCGCGACCATCGTGGTCGTGCATGCCCTGTATGTGTCCTGGATACGTCCTACGGGTGACGAGCTCGTCGCCACCGAGCAGGCCCGCATGAAGGCCGACAAGGATTACGTGCCGGAGCGCTCGTTCTACCTGACTATCAACGCGCCCGAGCAGGAAATCGAGATCATTCACTTCATCTGGGCGCTGCTGATCCTAGGCTACAAGGCTGTCCTGGTTCGTCGCGAACGTAAGCTGCTCGAACTCGAGCTGATCCACGTGCCCGAAGGCATCAAAGTCTTGCCCGAGGACGCCAAGGATTATTCGCGACAACTCGAAGCAGTGCCGGAGCAACACAAAGGCTCGCTCGTGGTGCGCGCGTTACAACGAACGCTCGATCGTTTCGCGTCCACGCGCAGTATCCGCGACTCCGCCGAAACCTCGAAGGCGGTGTGCGACTCCGAAGCGGATCGCCTCGACTCAGGCCTGGCGATGATTCGTTACATCGCCTGGGCCATCCCGGCCATCGGGTTCATCGGCACCGTGCGTCACATCGGCGACGCGCTGTTACAAGCTCATAAGGCGGTTACCGGCGATATCAGCGGCGTGACCTCGGGCCTGGGTATCGCGTTCAACGCCACGTTCGTCGCACTGCTGCTGACATTGATCCTGATGTTCTTCCTGCACCAGCTGCAACAGTCGCAGGAGCAGTTCGTGCACGACACCGATCATTGGATCGACCAGCATCTGATCCGGCACATGCAGGTGAGGTAGTGCTAGCTCTTGAACTCATCGACGCTGCATTAGTAATCGCGCGTAAGCAAGGCGAGAGTGTCGACGTAGTCGCTGACGCCCCCGGCGTCGCCTTGCTGGAAGAGCAAACAACGATCACGGGTCTGGATGCGCTTCAGCGGCTGCGAGTCAAGCCGCTGCTGGCGAATACAAACTTCTGGCGCGGGCTGAGCACTCAGCCGCTGACGCGTCCGTCGCGGGTCGCAGGCACGACCGCTGACGTCGCGTTCGCGCAGGCCGAAGCGTTGCTCGGCCGTTTCAAGCAGGAAAACGAAGGCGTGTTGCTCGCCGTGCCCGCGGGCTACAGCCGCGAGCAATTGGGTCTGTTGCTCGGTGTGATCAACGAGACGGGCGTGCGTGTCGCGGGTCTCGTCGACGCCGCGTTGGCTGCGTGCAGTCTGGAGCCTGTGCCCGCGCGAGTGCTTCATCTCGATCTCGAACTGCATCAGGCGTTGCTGACCGTGCTCGAATATTCGGGCGGCGAACATCCCGGCTTGAAGCGCAGCCGCTATGAGATCGCCTTACGCCACGGCTTGCTGGGCATTCAGCAGACGCTGGCGAAATTCATCGCCGAGAACTTCGTTCGTAAAACCCGTTTCGATCCGTTGCATGAAGCCGGCAGCGAGCAGCGACTGGTCGATCAGTTGCCGCAATGGCTGAGCGAGCTCCAGCAGGCGGAAGCGATCACGCTGTCGTTCCAATTCGGCGAGCGCGAGCTGCAGCTGGAGATGGAACGCGCGCAACTCATCGCCGCCGCCGAGCCTCACTATCTCGAATTGTTACGACTCGTGCAGAACGCACGCGTCGCGGGCCTGCCGATCGAGTTGCGAGTGTCACAGCGGGTCGCGGCGATGCCGGGGCTGCTGGATCGTCTGAAAACACTGCGCGATTGCACGATTCAAGTGTTGCCGCCCGCCGCCGCCGCGTGGGGCGCGCTTCAGTACGAAACAACGATTCGCCGCGCGCCGGACTCACTGGCTCTCGTGTATCAGCTGCCTGTGCCGCGCGCCGAGACTGGCGACGAGCACTCGTCGGATGTCGAGTCGACTCCGCCGCAGCTGCGGCCCACGCATGTTTTGTTTCAAGGCCGCGCCTGGAGCATCACCGAGCACCCGCTGACCATCGGCTGGGCGGTCGACGGTGGCCGGCGAGCGCTGATATTGCCGAGCGCACTGCCGGGCATATCGCGCGCTCACTGTACGGTCGTGCGGCGTAATGGCGCCGTCATGGTCGAAGATCAGAGTACCTATGGCTCTTTCGTCAACGACGAAAAAGTCTCGGGACGAACCGCGCTGACAGTCGGCGATCGACTGCGCCTGGGCTCGCCCGGCGTCACGCTCGAGCTGATTCAACTGGTGAACGACGATGGCGCGCCGCAAGACTGAAGTCTTCAGCATGTCGTTCCTCGATTGCATCACGTGTGCATTCGGGTCGGTCGTGCTCGTCTATACGTTGATCAACGCGCAAGGCGGTTTGCGTGCGCAGACCATGGATCAGACCCAGCGCGCCGAAGTCTCCAAAATGGAAGAGAAAGTGCTGGAGGGCTACCAGAAGCTGGTGGTGCTGCGGAACTCGATGATCGAGACCGACAAGGAGTCGGTGCGCACCGAAGGCATGGGCACCCGGGTTCTCGAGGAGACAGAGCGCCTCAAGGTCGAGCTGGCGGACTCGGACAAAGAAACATTGTCCCGTCGCGAGGCCATCGAGCGACTCAAGGCCGATTTGAAGTCGCTGGAAGAAGGCAACCGTCGCCTGGAAGGCGCGAGCAAAGATCCCAGCGCCACCGGCACGCGCGTGCGCGGCTTCGTCGGTCAGGGCGATCGTCAATATCTGACGGGTCTGAAGGTCGGCGGCGATCGTATTCTGTTGTTCGTCGATGTGTCCGCCAGCATGCTCGACGAGACGGTCGTCAACGTCCTGCGTATGCGTAACATGTCTGACGCCAAGAAGCTGATGTCACAAAAGTGGCGTCGCACGGTGTCGACGGTCGAATGGCTGGCGGCGCAGATGCCGCTGGAAGGACAGTTCCAGATCTACGCGTTCAACACCAAGACCTACGCGCTGGTGGAAGGCTCGGAAGGCAAGTGGCTCAAGACCAACGATCCCAACGCACTGACCGAAGCGCTCGATAAATTACGTAAGACCGTGCCCGCGGACGGCACCAGTATCGAGAACGCTTTCATCGCGTTGAACGCGCTCAATCCGAAGCCGGACAACGTCATCATGGTCACCGACGGTTTGCCGACGCAGGCCGCGGCTGCGCCGCTGATCCGCAAGACCATCGACGGCGACGCGCGACTCAAGTTGTTCGAGCGGGCGTTCGCCAAATATCCGCGCACCGTGCCGTTCAACGTCATATTGATGCCCATGGAGGGCGATCCGATGGCGCCGGCAGCGTTCTGGGTGGCGGCGCGCGACACCGGCGGCTCGTTCATGAGCCCGTCGAAGGATTGGCCATGAGCCGGAGCACCAGCCATGGGTAAGCGGGCACGCCGCGAAACGGAAGTCTTCAGCATCTCGTTCCTGGACTGCATCACTTGCGGCCTGGGGTCGGTGGTGTTGCTGCTGGTGTTGAGCAATATCCGTACGCCGAGCATCGAGCAGTCGCAGGAAGACCTGCAGGAGCAGCTGCTGAGCCTGCAGGACGAGCTGATCGAGATCGAAGGTCAGGCCGATATTCTGAATCGCGATTTGAAAGCGAAGCAGGAACAGTTATCGGATGAGAAACGGCGCATCGCGCGATTGCAAGGCGACCTGAGCGACGTCAAAGGAAAGTACAACGCGTCCAAACAGGAAGCGGACGTCGCCAATCAGCTCGAAGGCCGGCTGGCCTCGGCGCAGCAGACCTTGACCGAGGAAATGAAACGGCTGCTGGGCGCCGGCTTCCGTCGCAAGAAAGACGATGCCATCGGAGGAATTCCGGTAGACAGCGAATACATCATCTTCATCATCGATACTTCGGGCTCGATGTTCAATTATGTGTGGCCCATGATGCTGCAGAAGGTGGAGGAGACGCTGAACGTCTATCCGCAGTTGAAGGGCTTTCAGGTGATGAGCGACGAAGGCACCTACATGTTCAGCGGTTATCGCGGCAAGTGGATTCCGGACACGCCGACTCAGCGGCGCACGGTGATCGATCGCCTGCGCACCTGGAACGTGTTCTCCAATTCCAGTCCCATCGAAGGCATCGTCGAGGCGATCCGCACCTACCACTCGAAGGACAAGAAGATCAGCCTGTACGTATTTGGGGATGAATTCACCGGCTCCTCCATCGACTCGGTGGTCAAGGGCGTGGATATCATCAATCGCGAGGACGCGACCGGCGAGCGCCGCGTGCGCATTCACGCGATCGGCTTCCCGGTGCGCCCGGACGCGCCCCAGTACACCAGCATCCGCTTCGCGACCCTGATGCGGATTCTTTGTCAACGTAACGGCGGCTCGTTCGTCGGCCTGCAGGATCCGGCGCGTGGCGGTCCGCGCTTCCGGATCGGCGACAACGAAGCCACGCCGGCCGCGGGCGGCGATCCTGTCGTCCCGGCCTTAGCTGCGGGCTCAGCGCCTTGAGGTCATCGTGAAAGAGAATCGACTGCTGTCTCGCTCGAGCTCGTGGCTGCAAGCCTGCCGACGGCAACTCGTCGTCGCGGCGGCTTGCGGTCTCGGCACCGTGCTGGTGGGGCTCGCGGGCTGCGGTCCGGTGAAACTGGTTGCGAGCACCAACATTCCACCGCCGCTGGTGGTGAAGATTCCGATCGGCGTGGCGTTGTTCGTGCCCACCGAGTTTGCCAATTACGTGCACAAGGAGGAGCGCTGGAGCACCAAGTGGCACGTCGATCTGGGTAAAGCGCAGGCCGATGGCATCACGCGATTGATGAATGCGATGTTTGAGCGCGTGATCCCGGTGGATAGCGTCAACGCGGGCACTCAAGTGCCGGGCGGTGTCGCTGCAATTCTGGAACCGAGCATCGAGGAATATGCATTCGTCACGCCGCGCGACGCGGGCTCGCCGTTTTATGCAGTGAGCATCAAGTATCGCGTGAACGTGTATCTACCCGACGGCAAGCTCGCCGATTCGTGGGGCTTCACGGGATATGGCACGTCGCCGTCGCAGGGCTTGTCGAGTGAAGCGCCATTGTCGACGGCCACAGCACTGGCGATGCGAGATGCGGGCGCCAAGCTCGCCGTCGAATTCCGCGAGCAAGCCGTGATGCGTGGACTGTTGCCCGAATCGGCAACGGCCGATGTGCCCGTGACGCCTGCCGCCCCGGGCGCCGCGCCGACGGTTAAGACGTTACCGCCTGCTCAGCCCGCAACAGCGAAAGCCCCCGTGGTGGCGCCGTTGCCCAAGGTCACTGTGCCCGCGAAGGAGAACGAGGACGCGTCGAAAGAGATGGACGTGGAAAAGTCGGACGCTGAGAAGAAAGACGATTCAGAAAAGAAAGAAGAAACACCGCCTCAGCCCGAAGCGATCGGACTGGCGCCCGTTCAGTCCTAGTCGCGGGCTCAGGACTGGCTTTCGTCGCCGTCCTGTTTCTTGATCTTGAACACTTCGCGGTTGACCACGCCCTGGGTGTCGACCGGCTCGCCGTTGACGAACTTCGGTCGATAGCGTGACGCGCGGATCGCTTCCAGTGCTTCCGACGCCTGGCGTTGCGAGCCGTTCTGCTCGACCACCTTCGCGTCCTGCACTTCGCCCGAACCGGTGACGGTGAATTCCACCGACACGAATTTCTCATCGATCTGCGCTGGCGCCAGCTGACGATTACGCATCGCCAGCGGCGGCGTCGGATAGTAGACGCGCACCGGAAAACTCAGCGGTGAGCCCGCTGCTTCGGGCGCGGCCTTTTCATCCTTGGCCACCAGCGTCGCGGCGCGCCGATAGTAGGTGAGCGCCTTCTCGGGCTGATGCTTTACCTGATACCAATCGCCGAACTGGATCAGCGTGTCCGCCAGCAATGCCGGCGGCGTGTCGGCATGCGAATCTAGAATCGTCAGTGCGCGTTGCAATGCCCGCTCGCCGTCGCTGCTGATGTACTTGGGATTGATGCCTCGGGGCTCCATCGGCGTGGCATCCATCTGACCGCGCTGCTCCATCGGCTGGTAGCCCTGCGAGATGAAATACACCTCCTGCAGATAACTCCGCGCCAGCGAGCGCAGCGGCAGCACCAGCGCCAGGTCGTTCTTGCCAAGCCTGCTCTCGACGACGTCCAGCGCGGCTCGATAGCGCTCGCGCGCCAGCATGAAATTGCCGGTATCGACGTACCAGTCGCCGACCACGCAGTACACCGGCGACATGCGCGGATCGCGTTCGCCATAGGTGCGTTCGCCGATACGTTGCAGATAAAGCATCTGCTTCTGACCTTCGGCACCGCGTCCAATGCGTGTCAGACTGGCGGCGAGTTGACGTAACAAGCCCTGCTGACTCGGATCGAACAGGCCGAAGGAGCGACGGCTGATGATGAGTGCGCGCTCCAGATAGGGAACGGCTTCTTCATGGCGTTCGAGCAACGCCAGTGAGTAGCCCAGGCCACGCAATGGATCGACTGCGGCCGGCCCGGAGCCAGCGCCTTGCGATTCAGTGATCTGCAGCGCTTCGCGGAAGGTGCCTTCGGCACTGGCGCGATCGCCGCCGCTGAGCTGCGCGTTGCCCAGGAGCGTCAACGTGCTGGCGAGCTGCAGCGGATCGCGGGAATTGGCGCGCGTCTGTTCGACCAGGCGGCGCGCTTCCTCGATGGCGGCGGACCAATCGCGCTTGTCATAGAGCGCCCAGAATTCCTGTTGCGATTCCGGGCGCGGCGGCGGAGGGGCGGCATTGGCGGCCATCAAGCCCGTGAGGCCGAGCAAGGCACTCATCGTCACCGCTCCAAGCACGGGCCTGATGTTCATCGTCACCCCACCGACTCGTCAGCTCGACATCGTTCTCTCCGCTGCGGGACAGGCTACGACGCGCGGCCCGCATGCACAAGATCAAAGGTTGGCGTCGGACTATTTGGTAAACAAGTAGTGCGAGACGAACCACTCGCGGCCGCCGCGATAACCCCACAGCTCGGCGCAGGACATGAAAAACACGCGCCAATACACCCACCAGCGGCGCATGTTTTCCGCACCGTACGTGGCTGACAGAATCGGCTCGATGCGCGCACGATTGGCATCCATGTTGTCCAGCCAGCACTCGGCGGTGCGACTGTAATGGATTCCGTCAACGCGCCAATGGTCCGACAGCCGTAAGTCGCGCTGGAAATAGCCGAGCAGGTCGTCGCTCGGCATGATGCCGCCAGTGAAGAAGTAGCGGGCCATCCAGTCGTTCTCGTCGCGCACGTCGAACGGATAGGCGTAGTCGCGATGAGTGAAGATGTGCACGAACAGCGTGCCGGCCGGCTTCAGCCAGGAGCCGATGCGCGCCAGCAGTTGTTCGTAGTTGCGCATGTGCTCGAACATCTCCACCGACACCACGCGATCGAAGCGCTCATGATCCAGTGCCAGATCGTTCATGTCGCAGGTGATGATGTGAATGTTCTTCAAGCCGCGACTCGCGGCGCGAGCTTCGATGAATTGCTTCTGAGTGCGTGAGTTGGATACGCCGGTGATGCGCGCGTTCGGATAACGCTCGGCCATCCACAACGTGAGCGAGCCCCAGCCGCACCCCAGCTCGAGAATGTCTTCGCCATCGGCGATGCGGGCGCGCCGGCATGTCAGCGCCAGCATTTCGGCCTCTGCTTCATCCAGCGACGCCACGCCCGGCTGGAAGTAGCAGGACGAATACTTCATGTGCTTGCCCATCACCATTTCGAAGAACTCGCACGGCAGCTCGTAGTGCTGTTCATTGGCCTCGCGCGTGTTGATCGCGATCGGGCTGGCCTTGAGCTGCGCTATGAAACGCATCAGTTGCCGCTGTTGCGCCTCTTCACTGGTGCGCTTCTCTTCGCGCAGCCGCTCGGCTAGCAGCCTGCGAATGCCGAAGCGCACGACCGAGTCCGGCAGTAGATCGCGCGCCAGCAGACGGAAGGGCAGGGAGACCGCCGGATCGGCGGGACGGGGTGTAATGACGGTTGCTGTCATGGCTGAGCTCGGTGGAATGCGAAAGAAAGTTTTCTACAGTGTCGGCATCGATTCCAATGGACCACGGCTGGTTATTAACCGTTGGTCGTCTTTTCCGCGAAGCGCTTCCTTGGTAACGGAACAAACATACTCGTGCGCTGCTGATATTCACGATACCGCTCACCTTTGGAGCGCAGCGCCTGCTCCTCGGTGGCTTTGACGCCGGTGACGTTGATCAGGAAATGCAGCATCAATGCCGGCATCGCCAGCGCCAGCCATCCCCACGGGGAGGCGAGCGCGAACACGGCGTAGCCGACCCAGAGGGTCCATTCGAAGAAATAATTCGGGTGACGCGAGTAACGCCACAACCCTACATCGCAGACACGGCCGTGGTTGGATGCATTCCGCTTGAACGCGGCCAGCTGACCGTCGGCGATGCTCTCGCCGATCAAGCCCACCAGCCAGATCGCGACGCCGGCTGCTTCGAGCAGGTGCAGGCTCGGCTCGGGATTCAGGCAAGCGATGAGCAGCGGCACGGCCAGGATCACGTTCAGTAATGCTTGCAGCTGAAAGAAGCCGAAAAACTTCGCGTTGAGATTGGCTGCCCAGCGCTGGCGCAGCTCGATATAACGACCTTCTTCCGGCTCGCCGATGATGCGTTTGGCCAGATGACCCGCGAGCCGCACCGACCACAGTCCATACATCGCGGCGATGATCCACTTCCGCGTTTCCCAACCGGGAGCGAGTGCCGCGTATAGCAGGGCGAGCAACGCAAAATTTCCCGACCAGCCAATATCGACGTAGCTGAAGTTTCGATTACGAATGCCGAGCAGCCAGAGCGCGGTCATGATTAGAAAGACCAGCAGCGTGCCCAGCGTGACGAGCAGCAGCGCGTTCATCTCGCCAGCTCGTTTCGTGAAGTGAGGATGTCCCTGGCCGGCGCGCCGGCCGGCAGCTTCTGTAATTGCCAGAGCACGTAACTCGCCATCGCCATGTTGCCCAGGGCCATGATGGCCACGAACCAGAGAACGCGCGACAGGAATCCCCGCTCTTTGAAGCACACCCAGACAAAGAACGTCAGGAAACCGTAGTACGCGTCGATGAGCGTCGCAATGGTCCAGTGCCGGTCCGGGCCTTTGGCCCAGCCTTGCCATTGCCAGACGGGCTGTTGGCTGCTGGCCCACACGGTGTAGGCGAGGAGAGACAGCAGGATGGCTGCAAACAGGAGCTGCAGCAGGGCTCGGGTGGTCATGGAATGCCTCTTATTTGTTTGCCAGAGGTATTCGTAGCGACGGGCTTGGCTGGATGCAGATTCCTGAACGGCAGGCCTCGTCCCGTCCCGGAGGCCTGAGTGGTTCGCGGTGGCTGTTGGGGGGAGTGTCCTCCCGGCACCGCGCACACGCCGGCGCTACGCTTCGCTCCCGCTGACGCGCGCGACGTTGCTGTACATCCATGTAGCTGCTATCGGACCACCGTCCCTGGGTGGATCCAATTGCCGGGAGGACACTCCCCCCAACAGCCACCGCCGATACGGCCGTGCTGGTGCCGACGTTCGGAATGCGGACACGGCGCCGGCTATCGCCGATACGTTTGTGATGGTGCTGACGTCCGGAGTGCGATACGCCGCGCCGGCCACCGCCGATACGTTGCGGATGGTGCTGACGTCCGGAATTCGGTAGGCCGCTCCGGCCACCACCGATGCGTTGTGGATGGTGCCGACGTCCAGAGTGGTTACGCTGCGCCGGCCATCGCCGATACGTTTGTGGCGGGCGCCGACGTTCAGAGTGTGTTATGCCGTGCCGGTTGTCGCCGCTAGGCTGGTGGTTGGCGTCGACGTCATGTAGCGCGTGCGGCAGCGAAAACTGGCGCCGAGACGTTTGTTGTAGCGACGTCCGTAATGTGTGCGCGACGCCCGCTAGTGCCCAAGTCTTTGTGTTGGTGCTGAACTTCCGGAATGCAGCGCCAGCGCTAGCTGGCCGCCTCTTACGCGGCTGACCGCAGCGTTTGCTCGTTCTCGTGCGTGCTCGGAGTCACGGTCGCTGCATGCGATGTGGTCTCGCTCTTCGCCCTTGCCACATCGCTGCTCAACGTAAACATTCCAACTGCATCCAGCAACGTCTCCACCTGACCCCGCAGCGACTGCGCGACGGCAGCAGTCTCTTCGACGCGGGCGGCGTTCTGGTGGGTGTCGCCGTCGATGCGATCGATGGATTGATGGAGCTGGGCGATGTCGTCGCTCTGTGTGCGGCTGGCCATCGCGATTTCTTGCATGATGTGAGAAACGCTTTCCACCGACGCGAGGATTTCCTTCATCGTGTCGCCGGCACTATTGACCAGCGCCGCGCCTTTCTGCACGTCTTCGAGCGACGCGCCGATCAGCTTTTTGATCTCATTCGCCGCTGTGGCAGAACGTTGTGCCAGGCTGCGCACTTCGCTTGCGACCACCGCGAAGCCGCGGCCTTGTTCGCCGGCACGCGCGGCTTCAACCGCAGCGTTCAGTGCGAGCAGATTCGTTTGAAACGCGATGTCATCGATCACGCCGATGATGTCGCCGATCTTCCGAGACGAACTGGTGATGGCCTGCATGGTCTGCACGACCTGACCAACAGCCTGATTACCACGGGACGCGACACCCCGCGCATCAGTGGACAGACGCTCGCCTTGCAAGGCGTTGTCGAGGTTGCGCTGGACGTTGCCTTGAACCTGTTGAGCGCGTTCGGCGGTCATACGCACAGCGGAGGACTGCGACGCTTCGCGCTGAGCAAGTTCATCATTAGAGCTGGCGATCTGCTGACCGGCGCTATCGATCTCGCCGGTGACTTCACGAATGCGCTGGACCAGATTCTGCAATTGTCCGCGGCTGCCGTTAAAAGCATTCAGCAGCTGTGCGATCTCGTCCGTGCCGCGTGCGGGATAGTTCGTCGTCAGGTCGCCTTGCGCGAGCTTGCGCATGCGAGTCATGAGCGCATCGAAGCCGCGCACGTTCGACCAATAGAAGGCTGCGATCAGATACACGGCGATCGACAGGCCGATCAAAGTAATCGCGAGCAAAACATTGCGCTGATGCTCGAAGCCGTCGATGCGAATCGCCAGCAAATCATTCAACACGCCGGTGGTGGCCGTCGACACCGACATTGTTTCGTCGCTGAGCTTGCCGCCGACGCCCGGCTGGGCGGCGGTCAGGTCGCCTTTACGCAGCTTCTCGGCCTGCGTAGTGAAATCGAAATACGCCTGCTCGAGCTTGCTGCCGTTGAGCTTGGAGGAGAGCGAGGGGTTCGCGCCGATGGCGCGCTTGATGGCCAGGGTGAGCGAATCGCGATAGGTCGACGCACGCGCGGCGATGAACTGAATGGCGGCATCGTCAGCGCTGGACACCGTGCCGGCCGCTTTGATCTGCAGGGCCAGGGCGTCGAAGCGGGCCGCGGTCTCGGCCAGCTTCGGGGCATAGTCCATGACGATGGCCATGGCGTAATAAGAATCCAGATCCGGATCGAGGGTCAGCTTCGAGTTGTCGCTGATCAATCCGTACAAAGAGAGCGCCTGCGCGGCAGTATCTTCGATCGCGTCGCTCTTCCAGCTCGCTTGCAGACGGCGCAGCTCCTGGTCGATGGCGAGGGCGTTGTCCTGCGACTGGTTCACGACAGTCGCCTGGTCGAGCGCATCCGAGCCGGCGCCGGTCGCGCTGCTGCCGCCACCGGCGCGCCGGGCGGACAGGGAATCCATGAACTTATTCATGGAGGGCAGGAACGCCGTGCCCAGCTCTTCCTGCTGAGCGAATTCGATATTGCTCTTGGAATAGCTGACCACGCCGTACACCGCGACGCACAGCGGCACCATGAAGGCGGTACTGATGATCGCGAACTTGATAGAGAGGCGCGCCACCTGCATCAGCTGGATGCCAGGCGATAGAAAACGGTCCAATGTACTCGACATACGTGCTTTTCTTAGTTCGCGGCGAGCCTGATTCGGGCGAAGCTCGCCCTCAGACCGGAATCGGCGGGCCCGGGGCGTTCTTGAGAGAAGCGCTGCCCCAGTCGGTATAGGGGTGATGGCTTTTGTGACTCGGTTCACTCGCTGTCCGAGGGAACCCGACAACCGGTCCGGTGCGTTTGAACCCATCGACCCTCGAGCTCGTACAAGCGCCAGAACATGAGCGACGATCCGCTTTGGTACAAGGACGCCATCATCTACCAGATGCACGTCAAGGCGTTCCAGGACGCCAATGGCGACGGCATCGGCGATTTCGCCGGCCTGGCGCAAAAGCTCGACTACATTCAAGAGCTGGGCGTCAACACCATCTGGCTGCTGCCGTTCTATCCGTCGCCGCTACGCGACGACGGCTACGACATTGCGGATTACACCAACGTTCATCCCGACTACGGCACGCTCGAGGACTTCCGCCAGTTCATCGACGAAGCGCACCGGCGCGGCCTGAAGGTCATCACCGAGCTGGTCATCAACCACACTTCCGACCAGCACCCCTGGTTTCAGGCGGCCCGACTCGCGGCGCCGGGCTCGCGCGAGCGCGAGTTCTACGTATGGAGCGACGACGACAAGAAGCTCGCCGGCACGCGCATCATCTTCACGGATACCGAATCCTCGAACTGGGCCTGGGACCCGGTGGCGCGCCAGTACTACTGGCATCGCTTCTTCTCGCATCAGCCGGACCTGAACCACAACAATCCCGAAGTGGTCGAGGCGGTGGTCCAGGTGATGCGCTTCTGGATGGACATGGGCGTTGACGGCATGCGGCTCGACGCGATTCCCTACCTGTGCGTGCGCGAGGGCACGAACAACGAGAATCTGCCCGAGACGCACGCGGTGCTGAAGCGCATGCGGGCCGCGATGGACGAGAGTTACACCGGCCGCATGTTCCTCGCCGAGGCCAATCAATGGCCTGAGGATGTGCGCGAGTATTTCGGCGACGGCGATGAATGCCACATGGCATACAACTTCCCGCTGATGCCGCGCATCTTCATGTCGGTGGCGCTCGAAGATCGTTATCCCATCGCTGAGATCATTCGACAGACGCCGGACATCCCCGACAATTGTCAGTGGGCCATCTTCCTGCGCAATCACGATGAGCTGACCCTGGAGATGGTCACCGATCGCGAGCGCGACTACATGTACAAGATGTACGCCGCCGAGCCGCGCATGCGGGTGAACGTCGGCATTCGCCGTCGTCTCGCGACCCTGCTCGGTAACGACGTCGATCGCATCAAGCTGATGAACAGTCTGCTGCTGTCCATGCCCGGCTCGCCGATCATTTATTACGGCGACGAGATCGGCATGGGCGACAACATCTACATCGGCGACCGCAACGGCGTGCGCACGCCGATGCAATGGAGCATCGACCGCAACGCCGGTTTCTCGCGCGCCGATCCGCAGCGTTTGTATCTGCCGGTGATCATGGATCCGATCTATGGTTATCAAGCGGTGAACGTGGAAGCGCAGAGTCGCGATCCATCGTCCCTGCTGAACTGGACACGACGCCTGCTGGCCGTACGACGTCAGTTCCAATGTTTCGGTCGCGGCTCGCTGGAGTTCGTGAGGCCGCAGAATCGTAAGATCATCGCGTACGTGCGCAGCTGCGGCTCGGAAATGATTCTATGCGTCGCGAACCTGTCGCAAACGGCGCAGGCGGTGGAGCTGGATCTGTCGAAGTACAAAGGTCGCGTGCCGGTGGAGATGCTCGGACGTAACGCGTTTCCACCGATTGGAGACTTGCCTTACTTCCTCACACTGCCCGCGCACGGGTTCTTCTGGCTGCAGTTGAGCGAGTCGGCGTCGCCGCCGACCTGGCATGTCGAGCGTTTGCCTGCCACGGAGTTGCCTGTGCTGGTGTTGACGGAAGGGCTCGCAACCTTCCTCGCTGAAGTCACCAAGGCGGCGAGCGGTGGGCTGATGCGCCGGACCTTGCAACAGCTGGAAAGCGAAGTGTTGCCGGAATTCATCGGTGCGCGGGGCTGGTTCTCACATCGTCGCAGTGAGATCGCATCGGTGCATCTCGGGCCGCGCTCGCTGTGGCGCTACGAGCAGCGTTCATACTTGATCTGCTTCGTCGATGTGGACGGTCCGGCCGGTCGGCATCGATACATCATGCCGCTCACCATTGGCTGGGACGACGGTGTCGACAATGTGCTGAAGACGGCGGAGTGGACGCTCGCCAAGGTTCGTGAGCACGCGCGTGTCGGCGTGATGATCGACGCCTTCGCCGATCCGATCTTCTGTCTCGCGTTGATCCAGAACATGGCGAAGCGTGCGACTCTGCCGTTCGCTGGCGGTCAGCTGCGCTTCGAGGCGAGCACGCCATTGCCGGAATTGCCCGAGCCGGATCTGCAGAATGTCCGTCACGTGGGCACCGAGCCCACCAACACCAATATCGTCATCGACGAAGTGCTGTTCCTGAAGGCCTATCGGCGTGCCGAGTCCGGGCCCCATCCCGATCTGGAAATGTCACGGCTGCTCACCGACGCCGGCTTCAAAGCCATCGCGCCGATGCTGGGGCATATCGTGTGGGAGGATGAGACGCCGACGGTGCTGGTGTCGCTGTTCGGCTATGTGCGCAATCAGGGCGACGTGTGGAATTACGCGCTCAACCATCTCGATCGCCATGCCAGCTTGCTCTCGTCGCAGGATGCGAATGTGCCAGAGGCGCCGCATGCGTTGTTCACGACGCAGATGCAGACCTTGGGTCGGCGGATCGGCGACATGCATATGATTCTGTCGCGCGCCACCGATGTGGCCTTCGCGCCGGAACCGATTCGTTCGCAGGATTTATCGCGCTGGTATAGCGCCGTGCAGTTCGATGCCGAGGCGGTGCTCAATGTGCTCAGTCAGCGCCTGCCCACGTTGGCAGAGGGCGTGCGTGCGCGAGCCGAACAGCTGATCAATGCCCGTGAGCGATTGTTTGCTTACATTCGCGAACTGACCGCCACGCCGATCGACGGTCTTCGCACTCGCATCCACGGCAACTTGCATCTCGCCAAAGTGATGCTCGCCGCGGATGACTTCCTGGTGACGGGCTTTGAAGGCGACACGAGGTTGCCGCTGGAAGAGCGGCGTCAGAAAGATTCTCCATTGCACGACGTGGCGAGCGTGTTGCTGTCGTTCCAGTACGCGCACACCGTGGCGCTGGATCACGCCGTCACGCATCGACCCGAGTTGCGCGAACGGCTCGAGCCCGAGTTCGCGCAATGGCAGCTGCTGACGACTCGGGCCTTCTTGATGGGCTACCGGCGTGGCGTGATCGAGTCGGGCATTCTGCCGAGCAACGAGTCCAGCACGCAGCGACTGCTGAAACTGTTCATGGTCATCCGGGCCGTGCAGGCGCTACGTCATGAACTGGAGCGTCGGCCCGAAATGCTGCTCGCGGCCGTCGAGGCGTTGTATGCACAGCTGACCGTCTCGTTCGAATGAGCTAGCCGAAACTTTCCGTGGTGTAGAGCCACACCTGCATGTCGGGTGGCCAGAAGTCCGCCGGCCATCCGGCTTTCAACTTCAGATGACGAATGAAGTCGCGCGGGCTCGGCAGTTGCTCCCAGACCGCCGGTAGAAACGTGCTGCGTCTCGCGCCCGTCTGCAGAATCACACCATCGATGCCGGGGCGTAACACCTCCAGCAACTCCGCTTCACTCCGCACCTCACAACGTTCGGGCTCGCTCAGTACGGAGATCTCGATGCCCGTGTCGCTCCACTCGGCCGGCGTGAGTGCGGGGAATCGCGGATCGGCGAAGGCGGACGCATACGCGTTGTTCCAAACATCCAGATGCAGCGGACGCGTTGCTTCGATACTGCCGCAACAGCCGCGCAGGTCGTCGCCGACGCGCAACGTGACAAACGACGAGCCGAGTCGAGTCAAGCCTGCGTGCAGCGGCGGCCCGTCGTACGGTGCTCGTTCACCAGTGGGCAGGGACGCTTCAATCGATGTGCGTGCCAATGACAGCAACTCGGCGCGTTGCGCGGGGCTGAGACTCATGCCACCGACTCATGTAGCGCGAATGCGCCATAGCCCACCACTCGATTGCGATCGCCTGCGGTATCGCCGGAGTTGCAGCGGGCGATTTCTTCGATGCGGGCGTCTCGCTGCCGGGCGAGAAACGTGAGGCCATTGATGCCTATGCAACCGCAGGCTTGCTCACCGGTGAGTGTCGCGTCGTTACGCAGGATCGCAGTGCTCGTTTCCGCGTCGGCGCTGCGCGCCTCGTCGTAAGGCAAGTAATGACTGAGATCGGAACTCACCAGCACCAGCGTTTCCTCGTCGCCCCAAACGTCCGCGAGCGCAGCGGCCACGGCCGGCGGCGAGGCCGAGCCCAGCGCGACGGGTAGCAGCGTGAAATCATCGAACATCATTTGTAAGAACGGCAGCTGCACCTCCAGGCTATGCTCGCTCGCATGAGGCGAATCGGATTCGACGACGTGCTCTTGTTCGAGCACGCGTGCCTTGAGTTCGCGATCCACGGGCACCATACCTAACGGCGTCTGAAAGACTTCGGCCGAGGGCACGGCCATACCGCGCAGGTAGACGCGATGGCTGGGGCCGATGAGCACGATGCGACGGATTTGCCTACGTCGATGTGCGACGTGCGAGTACGCCGCGGCAGCGATGACGCCTGAATAGATATATCCCGCATGCGGCACGATCAGAGCTTTCGGCACTGGGCCTGCGACGGTAGGTGCTTGTGCTAAATACTCCGATACCACATCGCGCAGCTGTTCCGGATCGCCCGGATAAAACAGTCCGGCGACGGCGGGCGGTCGAACCTTCGTGCTCACTGCGTTTCCCACCGAGGGTTGAGGGGCGATAATGTGTATACGCCGGTCCCGACTACGATGAAAGCTCATCCCACCACCCATTGGCATGCTCTGGAGGATGGACGCGTTCAGTGCGACGTCTGTCCCCGTGAATGCCGCATGCATGAAGGTCAGCGCGGCCTTTGTTTCGTGCGCGGCGTCGAAGGCGGCGAGGTCAAGCTCTACACCTATGGCCGCTCGAGCGGTTTCTGTGTCGATCCCATCGAGAAAAAGCCGCTGAATCATTTCCTGCCAGGCACGTCGGTGCTGTCGTTCGGCACCGCCGGCTGCAACCTCGCCTGCAAGTTCTGTCAGAACTGGGACATGAGCAAGTCGCGCGAGATGGACACGCTCGCGGATCGAGCCACGCCGGAGATGCTGGCCGCCTCCGCCAAGCAACTCGGATGTTCCAGCGTCGCCTACACGTACAACGATCCGGTCGTGTTCATGGAATACGCGATGGACGTCGCTGACGCGTGCCGCGAAGCCGGCGTGAAGAGCGTGGCGGTGACGGCGGGCTACATGAGTCCCACGCCACGCGCCGAGTTCTACAAACACATGGACGCCGCGAACGTCGACCTCAAAGGATTCACCGAACGCTTTTATAAGAAGATCTGCGGTGCCGAGTTGGCGCCGGTGCTCGAGACGCTCGAGTATCTGAAGCATGAAACGTCGGTGTGGTTCGAGATCACCACGCTGCTGATTCCCGACGAGAACGACTCGGACACCGAGCTGGACCAGATGACCCGCTGGGTCATGGACAAGCTCGGTCCTGATGTGCCGCTGCACTTCACCGCGTTCCATCCGGATTGGAAGATGATGGACAAGTCGCATACACCGGCCGCGACTTTGACCCGTGCAAGAAACATTGCACGGGCGAATGGACTGCACTACGTCTACACCGGCAACGTGCACGATCCCGCCGGCGCGAGCACCTACTGCGTTGGCTGCGGCAAGCGCGTGATCGAGCGCGACTGGTACGAGCTGGGCGAGTGGCGGCTCGATGTCGGCGGCAAATGTTTGCACTGTGGCATGCAGCTGCCCGGCGTATTCAAAGGGGCGGCCGGTAAGTGGGGCGCGAAACGCATGCCCGTGCGCCTGGCCGCGATGGCTCGCTGAAGAAATAAAAAGCCCGCCGATGTTGTCATCGGCGGGCCCCCATGGTGCTTCCGGTCGCTCTAGACCGTCCTTTCGAACCTATCCTCAGAAGCGCCATTGTCCGGTCAGCCACAGGGCGTTCGAATCTTCGGCGCGATCGAGCTCGATCTTCTCGTACTCGAGCTTGGCGTGCAGACGATCGAAGAAGGTCGCACCGACACCGACGCCATACATCACATCCTCGCCACTATCGCTCCGATTCAGCTCCGGATCGTCGATGTCGCCGGAGAGTTTCAGATCGTAGATGTAGTAGCCGAGCTTGGCGGAAAGTTCCACGGGACCCAGTGGCAGGGTACCGATGATCGAAGGGGCAAAGCCTGAGAGCTGAGCGCGGAACTTTCCGTGATCGCCGGCGCTGCTGGTGAAATCGTCTTCCGGTCCGCCGAAATCGACATACGCTGCCTGCAGCGAAATGTATGGATTCAGGCGCCAGCCGATGAATGCCTGCCAGGCCGTGTCATCGTCGTCCAGCGTGCGCAGCGCATCGTCGAATGTATCGAGCCCCTCAACCTCGATGTTGAATTGACCGACGCCGCCGCCGATGTAAAAACCTTCATCGTTCTCAGGCGCCGCGTAAGCAGCCCCGGAACTCAATGCCAACACCGTCGCCGCGATAATTGCGCGATTCATGCACACACTCCGTTTTGCAACTACTGTGTGCCAAACGCTTGTTTGCTGCGGCAGTTCCCTGATGCGCGTGCGCTACTGGCCAAACACCCAGCGTATCAATTCTGCATGAACGGCTTCTCCCGATCCTCCCTGCGCCCCGGGATGATTGACCATGATCACCACGACATAAGTTTTTCCCGAGGCGGCGTTGACGAAACCCGCGAGCGCGCTGACGTTGTCGAGATGGCCGGTCTTCAAACGAATGCGTCCTTGCATGCCGGGCGATTTGAACCGATTGCGTAAAGTTCCATCGGTCGCGGACAACGGCAGCGACGCGGCGAACTCCGGCATGAACGGGCTGTGCCACGCCATATCCAACATTTCGCCGAGACCGCGTGCGGTCACTCGCTCGGCGCGCGATAAGCCGGAGCCGTTGTCGAGCACGAAGCCCGGCATGTTGATGCCACGATTCGTCAGCCACAATCTAACGGCATTGCGACCGCTCTCGACCGTGGCAGGAGGACCATACTTCTCCGCGCCGAGCGTCAGCATCAGATGCCGCGCCATGACGTTGTTGGAATATTTGTTCACCAGTCGGATGATCTCGGCGAGCGACATCGACTCGTGCTCATAGATCAGCTTCGCGCTGGCAGGCAACGGCTCTATCCGCATCTCGCCGTCCATCGCGCCGCCGGATTGAGTCCACAAGGTGCGGAACGTGCCGTACGCATAGTCGGGCGCCGTCATGATGGCGCGGCCGATGGTGTAAGTGCCGCAGGACGTTGGCAACGTGCCGCCGACCACGACGGTGTTCGGATGATCGATGGGATCGGGCGTGCTGAAGGTGACGCCGGAGGTGTAGCACTTGCCGCCCACCAGTCGCACTTGATTCTGCAAGTCGAGGTTGACGGGCAGAGGATTGACCAGGATCAGCGGCCGTCCGCGCTGCTCGTTGGTGATGAGCGTGAAGCGCGACGTTTGAAAGTTCACCATCAACGCATCGGGCAACACGTTGTAGCTGCGGAACGGTTGCGAGTCGAACTCGCCGCGAGTGCCTTCGGCGGGCGCGAAGTAGCTGCGATCGACGACGAAGTCGCCGGTGATCTTGGCCAGCCCCTGCTCGCGCAGGCTCTGCACGAAGCGCCACCAGTGCTCCGAGGTCATGTACGGATCGCCGCCGCCGACCACGAACAGATCGCCGTTCAACACGCCGTTGGCCAGGGCGCCATTGGCGTAGGCGCGCGTCTTCCAGGTGTAGCTCGGGCCCAGCGAGTCCAGCGCTACATAGGTGGTCAGTACCTTGATCACCGAGGCCGGGCTGCGGGGCTGGTTGTCGTTGATCCCGAGCACCACCTCGTTGGTGTTGGCGTCGCGCACATAGATGCTGACACCTTTGGCCGGGATGCCGACGTTATTCATGACACGCAGAACCGCCGGCGGCAGCTGCGAGTCGCGGGCCAGCGCGAGCGGGTGAAATACAACGGCGACGAGCGCGGCCAGCGCGACGAGAGGTTTGAGCATCGGCGGCGAGTATACTTCGCGCTCCCTCGGCGGTGACTTACGGGCTTCGACGATGCGGCGATTGTGGAATACCTTTCTGAAAGGCCTGGCGGCGGTGCTGCCGCTGGCGCTCACCGTCTACGTCGTGTTCTGGCTGGCCTCGGCCGCCGAGTCGGTGCTGGGCGGCCCGCTGCGCGCCCTGTTGCCGGAGGATCGCTATTGGCCGGGGCTCGGGCTGCTGGCCGCCTTCCTGCTGATCCTGATCGTCGGCTTGCTGGTCGACGCATACATCGTGCGGCGGCTGTTTCGCTACGGCGAATCGATCCTGGCGCGCATCCCCATCGTCAAGACCATTTTCGGCGCCTTCAAGGACTTCAGCCGCTTCCTGCCGGCCGGCGGCAAAGGCCGCGACCTGAAGCGCGTCGTGCTGTGGCGCTTCGGCACCGCGCAGCTGATCGGCTTCGTCACCGAGGAACAGCTCAACCCGAAGCTGTTCGGCCCCAACGAGGATCTGGTCGCGGTGTACTTTCCCATGAGTTATCAGATCGGCGGCTACACCTTGTATCTGAACAAGGACGAGCTGCGCGAGACCGAGCTGTCGGTGGAAGAGGCCATGCGCCTGGTGCTCATCGGCGGCGTGACGAGTCAGCCGGCCGCAGGAAACGGATAGGGCCCTGTCATGGTTTGCAGCTAGGCTGGGCGAATGCTCATCGGTGACATCCCGGTCCGCACGCCGTTTCCCTGGCAGGTGCTGCTGGACTACTACTCACATCGTCTCACGCCCACGTTCGAATCCGTCGAGGGTGGGC
Source organism: Steroidobacter flavus (assembly GCF_042651805.1). Taxonomy (NCBI): domain Bacteria; kingdom Pseudomonadati; phylum Pseudomonadota; class Gammaproteobacteria; order Steroidobacterales; family Steroidobacteraceae; genus Steroidobacter; species Steroidobacter flavus. The sequence continues at coordinate 2,511,402 of NZ_JBHSDU010000003.1, forward strand.
GCTATCAGCGCCTGGTCGGCAAGCGGACCGTCACGGTTGAGTACGAGGCCAGGCCGTCTCGATTGATCGTGAGCGCGACCGGGCGGGTCAACGCCGATGAAACATTGGCGGCGGCGTCGAGGTTGTTCGACGTCGAACATGACCACGAGCTGATTCATCAGCATTTGCATCGCTCGAAGCCGCTCAAGCAACGCCTCGCCAATTTGCCCGGCATGCGGCCGCTGGGCGCGTGGTCGCCGTTCGAGCTTTGCATTCGAACCATTCTCGGACAACAAGTGACGGTCGCCGCCGCGGGCACGCTGATGCGACGCCTGGTGGAACGATGTGACTCGATCACGCCGGAGTGTGTGGTCGCGGCGGATGTTTCCAACATGGGCATGCCCGGCAAGCGGGCGGCAGCGTTGCAATCGTTCGCGCAGGCGCTCGTCGATGGACGAGTGGATTTCTCGCAGTCCTGGGCGCAAGTGGATGCGGCGTTACAAGCATTGCCGGGCTTCGGGCCGTGGACGCGCTCGTATCTGGCGATTCGTTTGGGCCGCGATCGGGATGCGTTTCCCGCGTCCGATATCGGATTGATCCGTGCCGCGAAGGTGGAAACGCCCGCCGAGCTGCTCAAGCTGGCTGAAGCGTGGCGGCCGATGCGGGCCTACGCGGCCATCTATCTGTGGGCGGTCGCTCCCTGAGTCGACCGGCGAAACTTTGCTGGGCAGGATGCCCGAATGCCGGGGGCGCAGGGACGCGCAGGACCGGCCTGCAAGGGGCTGCAGTAAAAACGCCCTGAAACAGCTCATCCCCGGCCTTGCGCGTGCTGTGTTTGTGATGGCGCTCTCGACCTGCCAAATCCTGGCCGGTACCTGCCAATTCTTGTCACCTGCGCACTGTCACACGAACTGTGGCGGGTTTAACAATTTCACACTCTGCCTCGCGCGCATTGAATCGGACTACTGTTACGATTTCGTCATTCACTCCGTAACAGGACTCCGAGCGACGGTCTGGTCGTGTCCGACGCCAACTTTCGACAAATACGCGTGTTGCATCTGGTGAGCGCCGGCGGCGTCGCCAGCGCCTTGCAGCCTTCGCTGTTCATGCCGCTGCTGACGCGCTTGCCTCGGCAGCGCGTGAAGGCGCAGGTCGCGTGTCTGTCTCCCGGTGCCGTGCCTTCTGCTGTGCTTCGTCAGAACGGCGTGCCCACGTTCGATCTGGCGCTGTCGCGCAAACGTTTCTCGCCGAAAGCGTTCCAGGAGCTGGTGCAGTCCACGCGTAACTTCCGCCCGGACGTGATTCAGGCGTGGGGCCACACGGCGCAAGTGATATCGACGCTGCTTCGTAAGCGTTGCGAGTGGAAGCCGCGCCTGGTGTGGAGCGTGTCCGATACGACGCCGCTCGCGAAGAACGCAGGCTTCATCGATAAGCAGAAACTCAAGTACGCCGCCAAATTTTCCACGCGCGCCGATCGGATCGTTTATGCGTCTGAGTCCGGGGCTTCTCAACATCGCCGCGTCGGCTTCCCGGATGGCGGTCATGAAACCGTTCCGCCGGGCGTGGATGCGACGCGCTTCAAACCGGATTTCGCCGCCCGCCGCAAGCTGCGCGAAGAGCTGAGCCTGCCGGGCGAAGCGTTCGTGGTTGGCATGGTCGCACCGTTCCAGGCCGAATCCGACCATACGACGTTGATCCGGGCGATCGGCGAGTTGATCAAGACGAATCCAAACATTGCGCTGGTGCTCGCGGGGCACGGCGTGCAGAAGGGCAATGCGCCGTTGATGGCGCTGGTCGGCGGCGGTGCGCTGTCGACTCGCGTACATCTGCTCGGCGAATGGTCCGATATCAACGGTTTGTATAACGCCTGCGACGTCGTTTGCTCCAGCGCGGTCAACGATCAGGCGCGCATGAATGTCGTCATGGCGATGCTGTGCGGTGTGCCCGTGGTTGCTACCGGCATCGGCGCTCAAGGTGAATTGATCGGCCAGCATGGTGTCGCGATCGAGCCGGGCAGCCCGGCGGCCTTCATCAAAGGCATCACTCGCGTCATGCAGCTGACGCCTGAGAAGCGGACTCATATGGCGCAGGGTGCGCGCAAACACGCGCTGGCCAACTATGTGTACGTGCGCTCGCTGCAGAAATATTTGCAGCTCTATTACGATTTGATCGGCCGGCAGTCGCTGGTCACCAAGGATCTGCCCGCACCGGAGATCGATGCGGCGCTGACCGTGCCGCCGGCGTTGCCGACCGAAGCGGAAATGAATGCCAGCAAGCGCAAGCCGATCACCGTTGTCGACTTGTCCGATCCGGATTCGCTGGAATCCCGGGTGACTGAGCGCCAGCCGGAAGAATTGCCCAAGTGGCGTCTCGAGCAGGAACAGGAACGCGCCAAGCGCGAGGCCGAGGTCGAGGCGAAGGTCGCCGCGAGCCAGTCCGTCGGTGACGTGTTGGAAGTGTTCGAGAGCCAGCGCGTCAAGGCGCTCAGCTCCGAGTCGCCGATGACCGAGCGGGCGCGCGGCGTGGCTGACGATTCGGAAGAGTTGTTGTCACAAGAGTTATTGGAAGTCGAGGCGCCTCCGCCGCCACCGCGTGTTTCTAATGCGCCTTCAGGTGCGAAGAAGTCTACGCCGTCCCCGGCGCAGGCCGCGCCTCAGCCGGATGCGGCGAAACAGGCTGCGCTGAAAGCTGCGCGCATGGCCGCGCTTCAACCAATTGCCCCAGCCCCGCGGCCCACGGCTGCGCCGAAGGCTGCGTCCGCCGTGACCCGACCGCCCGTGTCGACCACGCGCCCGCCCGCGACGGCTTCGACTACGCAACCACCGGTGTCCGCGCCTGCGACGCGTTCGCCCGCGACGAGTTCGATTACACAACCGCCGGTATCCGCGCCTGCGACGCGTCCGCCCGCGACGACTTCGACTACGCAACCGCCGGTGTCGACGCCTCTGACTCGTCCGCCCGCGACAGTCCCGGCTTCTGCTGATCCCGCGACCTTGCTTGAGCCCGCGACCTTGCTTGAGCCGGCGACGTTGCTTGAGCCCGCGACCTTGCTTGAGTCCGCGACGTTGCTGGAGTCCCTGCCGCTCTCGGTTGATGCCGTGTTGTCGAAGCCGACTTCGCCCGAGGCCGCGGTATCGACTGCACCCGAAGCCGCAGTATCGATGCCACCCGCTGTCGCGAAGGCCGCAGCCAAAGCGGATCTCGCCGGCACGCAGCCGCTCGAATCGTTGCCGGAAGGCACGCAGGCAGGTCTGGCTGCGTTAAAAATTCCCGAGGCCGTCGATGTTTCCTCGACGACCGCAAAACGGAAAGTCGACCTCAGCAGCACACAGCCGCTAGGCACATTGGCCGAGGATCTGGCCAAGGCCGCGCTGTCCGGCAAGGACCTCGCGGATGTTGCCAAGGCAGCGCCCAAACCGGCAGTTTCTGACATCTACCTTGCCAAGTCAGCGGCTTCCAAGCCCGCGGCTTCTAGTATCGACATCGCCAAGTCCGGTGCTACCAGCATCGACATCGCCAAGTCCGGTGCTACCGGCATCGACCTTGCCAAGCCCGATGTTTCCAAGATCGCTGCTTCCAACATCGAGGCGGCCAGTTCGGCGGCTTCCAAACGCGAGGCTTCCAGCATCGACATTGCCAAGCCCGTTGCTACCAAGTCCGGTGCTCCCAGCATCGACCTTGCCAAGCTCGATGTTTCCAAGCCCACTGCTTCTAACAGCGTCCCTGCCAAGTCCGATGCTTTCAAGCTCGCGGCTTCCGACATCGACCTTGGTAAGTCCGATGTTTTCAAGCCCGCAGCTTCCAAGATCGACCTGGCCAAGCCCGATGTTTCCAAGATCGATGTGTCCAATCTGGACTTCGACTTGGAGGCCTTCATGTCGCCGGCCGATTCCAAGCCGGCTGTCTCGCCAGCTCCGGCGGTGAAGGCGACGGTCGATGTGCCTCAGTCCAAGGCGGTATCGGCGAGCAGCGAGCCGAAAGAGCAGCCGATTGCGAACGGCAGCATGACTGAATTCGGCGAGCTGACGTTGCTCGCGACAGGCGAGTGGCAGGCCATGCAGCGCACGGACACCGCAAAGCCTGAAACGAAGGCGAAGGCTGAACCGGCCAAGTCGGCTAAGCCCGCCAAGCCCGATGAGCTCAGCGACACTCAAACCCTGTCGCTGATCTCCAAGCCGGCACCTGAAGCGGACGAGCTAGCGTTGCTGCCCGAGCCTCAGGTCGAACCGAAGCGCGCGGCGAACGGCGAGTAACGCTACTTCGTCTTCGCGAGCGACGAAGCGTCCTTTGCAAGCTGCTCAATCGCAGCCCAATCTCCCGCCCGAATCTTATCCGTCGGCGCAACCCACGACCCACCGACGCACGCCACATTCGGCAGGGCTAAAAACTCCGGGGCCGTTGCACGAGAAATGCCGCCGGTCGGGCAGAACACGACTTCAGGGAACGGCGCGCCGAGCGCCTTCAGCATCGCGACGCCCCCGGCCTGCTGGGCAGGAAACAATTTGAACGTGTCATAGCCCCAACCCAAGCCGGCCAACAATTCCGTCGGCGTCATGATCCCGGGCAGCATCGGGAACGAGGCCGCACGCGCGGCCGAGGCCATCTCTGCAGTCAGTCCGGGGCTCACACCGAACTGCGCACCTGCATTTCCGGCCGTCACGAAATCGCCCGGACGAGCGAGCGTCCCCACGCCCACCACCGCATCCGGCACAGATTTACGCATCGCCTCAATCGCAGGCAAAGCCGCCGGCGTACGCAAAGTGACTTCCAACACGCGCAGACCGCCAGCGCTGAGCGCACGGGCGAGCGGCACGGCGTGATCGATGTGCTCGATGGTGAGCACGGGAATAACAGGAGCGAGCGCGAGAATGGAGCGAATGTTCATGAGAAAAGAAGTGACTGATGACTGGTGACTAATGAATGGTCAGAGGGCGCCTGCGTCAAGTTCCGCCGTAAACGGAAGCCGCGCCGGCCTCGGCGTCGCCGGCCACTGCCCGGAACGTAGCAAACAATTCCCGGCCCATGCCGAAACCGTTGTGACTCAAATCCGGCTTGGGCACGACCCGACTGCGCAGCACCGCTTCGGACACCTTCACTTCGAGGACGCCGGTGTAGCTGTCCAGAAGAATGATATCGCCGTCCTGCACTTTTTCGAGCGGCCCGCCGGCGAGACATTCCGGTGTCATATGAATCGCCGCCGGCACGGCGCCGGATGCACCGGACATGCGGCCGTCCGTCACGAGCGCGACTTTAAAGCCTTTGCTCTGCAGAGACGTGAGCGTCGGCGTCAGCTGATGCAGCTCCGGCATGCCATTGGCGCGCGGGCCCTGATAACGAACCACGACCACGCAATCGCGTGCCAGCTCGCCGGCCTTGAACGCTTTGATCACATCTTCCTGATCGTTGAAGACGCGCGCAGGCGCTTCGACGACGCGATGCTGAGGCTGGATCGCCGAGGTCTTGATCACGCCGCGCCCCAGATTTCCACGCAACACCTTCAGTCCGCCATCCGCGCCGAAGGGATCGGTGATCGGCCGCAGCACTTCGCGGTCGCCGCTGTGTTCGGGCGCGGGCCGCCATTGCAGGCCGTCCGGAGACAGCCACGGCTCGCGCGTATAAGCCTCGAGGCCCTGACCGACCACGGTGATCGTGTCCTGATGTAACAACCCCGAGCTGATCAATTCGCGAATCAGGAAGCCGATGCCGCCGGCGGCATGGAAGTGATTCACGTCGGCGGCGCCGTTCGGATAAATCCGCGCCAGCAACGGCACGATCTCGGACAGCTCGCTGAAATCGTCCCAATTGATATTGATGCCGGCAGCGCGTGCCATGGCCACCAGGTGCAATGTATGGTTGGTCGAGCCGCCGGTCGCGAGCAGGCCGACGATCGCATTCACGATCGCTCGCTCATCGACAGTCTCGCTCAACGGCAGATACTCATCCCCCAGCGCCGTGATCTGCGCGGCACGTCGAGCGGCGGCGCTCGTGAGCGCGTCGCGCAGCGGAGTGTTCGGAGTGACGAAGGCCGCGCCCGGCAGGTGCAGGCCCATCACTTCCATCAGCACTTGATTGCTGTTGGCTGTGCCATAGAACGTGCACGTGCCTTGCGAGTGATAACTCTGCGCTTCCGATTCGAGCAGCGCGTCGCGACCAACCTTACCTTCCGCGAACAGTTGTCGAATGCGCGCCTTTTCTTTGTTCGGAATGCCCGAGGTCATCGGACCGCCCGGCACGAAGATCGTGGGCAGGTGACCGAAGGTCAGCGCGCCCATCAACAAGCCCGGCACGATCTTGTCGCACACGCCGAGACACAGCGTGGCATCGAACATGTTGTGAGAAAGCGCGATCGCCGTGCTCATCGCGATCACGTCACGACTGAACAGTGACAGCTCCATGCCCGGCTGCCCTTGCGTGACACCGTCACACATTGCGGGCACGCCGCCGGCAAACTGAGCCACCGCACCGACTTCGCGCGCGGCCAGCTTGATCAGCTCCGGATAGCGCTCCAGCGGCCGGTGCGCCGACAGCATGTCGTTATAAGAGGAAACGATAGCTAAATTAGGCCAACGGGCGACGCGCAGTTTGTCTTTGTCCTGCGCGTCCATGGCGGCGAAGCCATGCGCCAGATTGGTACAAGACAAGCCGGCGCGCGTCGGTTTATCTCTACGCTGCGCTTCGCGCATGCGCTCCAGATAGGCACTTCGGGTGGGCTGGCTGCGCTCGCGAATCCTCTCGGTTACGGCGCGCACGCGTTCATGCAGGGGTGCGCTGGTCTTCATGTGTACTCAATACCCACGTGCGGACAAATCATCGGCGTCGGCTCGATCATGTGGGCCATTCTAGCGTCTCGCGCGGCGCATCGCCTCGGGACTCACGCTATCATCCGTGCTCCACTTTGGAATCCCCGACCGCTCACCGAAACAAATGTCCACCGAATGTCTCGCCATTTGTTTGCGGGTGTCACTGTAGGACGCTAAGTTAGCGGGCGCGATTGAGGATTTCCTGCAAGGCGTCAGTATTCATGCAACCCCTTCCGACTTTCGATCTGGTCTTGTTCGGCGGCACCGGCGACCTCGCCATGCGCAAGCTGTTGCCCGCTCTGTATCGCCGTAAGGCGTCCGGTTACCTGTCTCCCAAATCCCGCGTGCTCGGCGTGGCGCGCAGTGAGCTGTCGCGCGATGAGTATCTTGCGCAAGTCCAGGCCAGCTGCCAGACCCACCTCGGCAAGGATTACGACGAGAAACGCTGGGCAGAATTTTCACAACACGTGGACTATCTGAAGGTCGACGCCTCGTCCCCCGAGGACTTTGCCGGCCTGAAGAAAAAGCTCGAAGGTTGTGAAGATCACGGCCGTGCGTTCTTCCTGTCGGTCGCGCCGGATTTGTTTGCGCCGATTTGCGAAGGGCTCGCGACCTATCAATTGGTGACGCCGAATTCGCGCGTCGTGCTGGAAAAGCCGCTCGGTCACGATCGCGCGTCCTCGGCGCAGATCAATGAGCGCGTCGGCCGGATCTTCAGTGAGCAGCAGATCTTCCGTATCGACCACTATCTCGGTAAGGAGACAGTGCAGAACCTGCTGGCACTGCGTTTCGGTAATACGCTGTTCGAGCCGCTGTGGCGTCGAGGCCGCGTGAAGCACGTGCAGATCACGGTCGCCGAAGAGCTCGGCGTCGAGCGTCGCGCCGGCTTCTATGACGAGACCGGCGCGTTGCGCGACATGGTTCAAAACCATCTCCTGCAACTGCTGTGCATTATCGCGATGGAGCCGCCGGCCACGTCCGATCCGGACGCGATGCGCGATGAAAAGCTCAAAGTGTTACGCGCGTTGCGGCCGCTGAAAGGTCGCGATGTTCTGCAGAAAACGGTGCGCGGCCAATACAAGGCCGGTGCCGCCGGCGGCAAGCCGGTGGTCGGTTATCTCGATGAAAAGGACGTGCCGGAGAACAGCCGGACCGAAACGTTCGTGGCCTTGCGCGTCGATATCGATTCGTGGCGCTGGGTCGGCGTGCCGTTCTATCTGCGCACCGGCAAACGGCTGCAGGAAAAGCTGTCCGAGATCGTGGTGACGTTCGAGGACGTGCCGTTGTCGATCTACGAGCGGCCGGACACGCCGCAGGCGCTGAACCGCCTGGTGATACAGCTGCAGCCGGATGAAAGCATCGAGCTCACCGTGCTGGCGAAGTTCCCCGGCGAGGTCATGCGGCTGCGCCCGGTCAATCTGAGCCTGGATTTCTCCGAGACCTTCAAGGCGCCGCGCCTGGACGCCTATGAGCGCCTGCTGACCGATGTGTTGAAGGGCAATCTGACCCTGTTCATGCGTCGTGACGAGCTGGATGCCGCCTGGCAGTGGGTCGATCCCATCCGCGAGGCCTGGGACCAGTCTGACGAGGCGCCGAAAACGTATACCGCCGGCAGCTGGGGCCCGGCCGCGGCCAGCGCGCTGCTGGGTCGGGATGGCTTCGCCTGGCGTAACGAGCTGTAATACGAGGTACTAGCAGCCGCAGTGAGAACTCCATGAGCTGGGTGCACGAACACCGCTTTCCCGACTCGCTGGCCTTGGCGCACGCGCTGTCGGGCGAGATCAAGGTCGATCTCGAGGAGGCCATCCAGGAGCGGGGCGCGGCCAGTCTGGTGGTCTCTGGCGGGCGCACGCCGACCAAGCTGTTCGAGCAGCTGCGCGCCGAGAAGCTGGACTGGTCCAAGGTTTGGATCACGCTGGCGGATGAGCGCTGGGTGGAGACCGCCAACCCTGCGAGCAACGAAAAACTGGTGCGGGAAACCCTGCTGACCGGCCCGGCCGCGGCGGCGCATTTCGTGGGATTGAAGAATCCGGCGCCGGCGCCCGAGGCGGGTGCCGATTGGGCCACTCGCGCGTTAACCCGGGTGCCGCACCCGTTCGACGTGGTGCTGCTGGGCATGGGCGATGATGGTCACACCGCGTCGCTGTTCCCCGGCTCACTGGCGCTGGGCAAGGCGCTGGACCGCTCGGCGCAGCCGGGCTGCGTGGCCATCAACTCGCTGACGGCGCCGCATGCGCGGCTGAGCTTGAATTTGTCGGCGCTGCTGGACTCGCGCCGTATCATTTTGCATATCGAGGGGGAGTCGAAGTGGCAGGTTTATCAGCGCGCGAAAGCGGCGGGGCCAGTGGCCGAGTTGCCAGTGCGCTCGGTGCTTCAGCAGAAGGAAGTGCCCATGGACGTGTACTGGGCGCCGTGAAGAGCCGCACATGAGTCGCACAGCTCTTCCTCCGCGCATGATCGCGGACATCGGTGGCACTAACGCACGCTTCGCGTTGCTCGACGGCCTGGATCGTCGTGACGAGATCGTGCTTGCCTGCGCCGACTATCCCGATCTGGTCTCGGCCGCCGAGGAATATCTCAAACGGGTGGGCGCCAAGGTCAACGGCCGTCCGCTCGAAGCCGCGATTGCGATCGCGGGCCCGGTCACTGGCGACATCATTCGCATGACCAATCATGTGTGGCAGTTCTCCGCCGCGCATACCAGACAACAACTGCAACTGCGACGTCTCATTGTCTTGAATGACTTCACTGCGCTCGCCATGGCCGTGCGCCATTTGAAGGGCAGCGACCTCGATCAGATCGGCGGCGGCAAAGCGCAACCGAACGCGCCGATTGCAGTCATCGGTCCGGGCACGGGCCTGGGTGTTTCAGGGTTGATTCCATCCGGCCAGCACTGGATCCCGCTGCAAGGCGAGGGCGGTCATGTGACATTGTCCGTGATGAACGAGCGTGAGCTCGCGGTGCTTCAGCAGCTCCAGCAGCGTTTCTCACATGTCTCGGCGGAGCGCGTGATTTCCGGGCCGGGATTGGTGACGTTGTACGACGCGCTGTGCGGTGTCGAAGGGGTGATTCCTGAAGTGCTCACACCGCCTGAGATCACCAAGCGTGCGCAGGAAGGAACTTGTCGATTGTGTTTTGAAACAGTCAGCATGTTTTGCGCTCTGCTCGGCACGATGGCCGGCAACCTCGTGCTCACCCTCGGTGCACTCGGCGGTGCTTATATCGGTGGCGGCATCGCGCCGGGATTGGGGCCGATGTTCACCAGCTCGCGCTTCCGCGATCGCTTCGAAGACAAGGGTCGCTTCACCGATTACGTTTCGCGCGTGCCGACGTATGTCATACGCGCTGAACTACCGGCGCTGCTGGGTCTGGCCAGCGCGTTCACCGACCCGGGGCCGCGTCTGGAAGCCGACTGAATCCCTGGCACACTCATTGCAACGCAGTAGGTATCGGAACATCGGTTCCTCCTACTAAACGAAGTGAGCGTGCATAGTGCGTGTGCTCGTCATCGCTGAATCCGCGGATCGTGCGGAGATCCTGAGGTCGGGAGTGCAGTTGGCCGGTCATGAGCTGACCGAAGTGCTGCCCCTCGATAGTGCTTTGTCGCCCGCGCTGGAACGGGGCAAACCCGACGTGCTGCTGCTGGAGGCGCGCTCGCCGTCGGTGGATCTATTGGATCGTTTGATCGACGCCATGGGCCCGAGCGCCGTGCCCTTCGCGGTATTCGCGGCCGACGCCTCGTCGCAGACCATTGAAAATGGCGTGCGCGCCGGCGCCGCGGCCTATGTGGTCGACGGTCTTGAAGCGGCGCGCGTTCCCGCCATTCTCCAAGTCACCCTCGCGCGCTTCGACTACATCGCCGGTCTGCGCAGCGAGCTGGGTCTCGCCCAGCAGAAGCTGGCTGAACGGAAGTTCGTGGAGCGCGCCAAGGGACTGCTGATGAAGGCGCGCAATCTGAGCGAAGACGAGGCGTATCACACGCTCCGGCGCATGGCGATGGAGCGCAACCGGCGGATGGGCGACGTGGCCAAGTCGGTCATCGAAATGGCCGAGCTGTTGAACTGATTGGTGCACGACCTGCGCCGATTGCACCAGAACAGGTCTGTCCCGCTTAGAGCTTCACCAGGCTGCTGACTTCCAGCAGCCGATGGCTCGGCACGCCGAAGTGAATGGCGGCCAGCTGGCTGTTGCGGCCCATGAGCGCGAACAATCGTTTGCGCCACAGAGGCATGCCGGAGCCCGACGTGAAGATCGGATTCTCGCGGCCGACCACATACACCGTCGAGTCGGGCTCGTACGGTTCGCCTTTCTCTTCGGCGCCGCGCAGTGCCGCGACGACGTTGGGCGTTTCCATGAAACCGTAGCGCGCGATGATCCGGCACATGCCGTCGCCGAGGTTTTGAACCTCGATGCGCTCTTCTGGTGGCACGAACGGTACCTCCGGTCGCACGAATGTGAGCAACACATTGCGCTTGTGCAGGACGCGGTTGAACTTCAAGTTGTTCAACAACGCGCGCGGCATGCCGCCTGCTTCGGCGGCGAGATACACGGCAGTGCCTTCGACGCGGGTCGGCGGATCTTTTTCGATCATCGTCATGAAGTCGCGCACCGGCATTTGTTCGCGAGCGATCAGCCACGCGAGCGTGCGACGGCCTTCCTGCCATGTGCTCATCAAAATATAAATGCCGATGGCCACCGCCACGGGCAGCCAGCCGCCGTGCGCGAACTTGAGCAGGTTGGAAAAGAAGAACGCCAGCTCCACGATCAAGATCAGCGACAGCAGCGTGATGATCTTGCGGTTGTGCGGCTCCATCCGGACCCGGAGCAACATCATCACCAGAATGGTGTCGATGAGCATCGTGCTGGAAATAGCGATGCCGTAGGCGCCGGCCAGCGCGCTCGAGGAGCGGAAGCTGAGAATCAACGTCAGCGTGCCGGCGAACAATAGCCAGTTCACCGACGGCACATACACCTGACCGATCTCTTCTTCCGATGAATGCAGGATGCGCAGGCGTGGCAGATAGCCCAGGTTCAACGCTTGGCGCGTGATCGAGAATACGCCCGAGATCACGGCTTGCGATGCGATCACCGTCGCACAGGTCGCCAGCACGATTACAAGCGGCAGCAGCCAGGTCGGCGCGAGCAAATAAAACGGATTCTTGATCGCGGTGGGATCGGCGAGCAGCAGCGCGCCCTGGCCGAAGTAATTCAAGATCAACGCCGGCCACACGATCCGGAACCACGCCTTGCGGATCGGCGAGCGACCGAAGTGGCCCATGTCGGCATACAGCGCTTCACCGCCGGTCACGGCAAGAAACACCGCGGACAGAGTGACGAAGCCCATGACGCCGTTGTTGATGAAGAAGTGCACGGCGTACATGGGATTGATCGCGAAGATCACATTGGGCGATTCCGCGATGTGACTCGCGCCGAGCCCGGCGAGAGTCAGGAACCAGATCAGCGTAATGGGGCCGAACAATCGCCCCATCGCGCCCGTGCCGTGACGTTGCATTAGAAACAGCGCCGTCAGAATCAGTACGGCGCCGGGTAATACAAAACGCTCGAGTTTCGGGGTCGCGATCGTCAGGCCTTCCATCGCGCTCAACACCGAGATGGCCGGCGTGACGAAGCCGTCGCCGAAGAACAGCGCGGCACCGAACAAGCCGACCGCGCTCACCGGTGCCCACACCTTCCAGTTGGGGCTCGCGGTGGAGACCAGCGTACTGAGTGCCAGCACGCCGCCTTCGCCGCGGTTATCGGCGCGAAGCACGATGGCGACGTACTTGATCGAGATGACCAGGACCAGCGACCAGAGAATCAACGACAGCAGGCCGAGAATGTTCGCCTCGTTCACGGCGATGCCGTGCTCCGGATTGAAACATTCGCGCAGCGCGTACAACGGGCTGGTGCCGATGTCGCCGAAAACCACGCCCAGCGCTGCCAGGACCAATTTACGATCTGCGCCGTTACGGTCACCGTCGGCGGAGTCGTCGGATGAGCGGAAGCCCATGATGTTGTTGTTACACGCTAGGCGTGGCGGCAGCTGCCAAGGGCGCGGGATTCTAGAGGATTTGGAGCAGCCCAGCGAAGCTGGACGTCACATGAGGGTCGGAGCTCAGTCGGCCAGCCGGGCCAGCCAGGGGGCGAACACCATGCCGAGCGCCCCGCCCACCACCGCCGTGATGCCCAGGCGCAGGTAATCGACGGAACGGCCGCCCAGCTCCGCGGCGCCTTGGGCGACCAGGTTGCTGGTGATGCCGGAGCTGTCGAGCCAGCTCATGAGCGCTACGGCGAGCACGATGCCGCCGATGATGCCCGGAATGACAAAAGCGAGCGTTCGGCGCCAGTTGCGGCTCAACGACTGCATCTGTTGCTGCCATTCCTGCTCGAGCCGGCGGCGCGCTTCCAGCCGCTTGCTCTCGTCGATGGCGTCGATCCGGGCCAGCAGGTTCTGATCGAAGGCGGCGTCCAGTTGCAGCGGCGGGGAGGCCTCGACCAGCGCCTCATCCAGCGCCTCGAACTCCGGCAGACTGCGCTGACACAGCCCGCAGCCGGCCAAATGGGCCTCGAACGCCGCGCTATCGGCGTCGTTCAGCTCGCCATCCAGCCATTCCTGGAGGGCATCGTCCCACTGGGCGTGTTCGTTAGGCTGCTTCATAACTCAAGCCGCGGCGGCTTCCGCCTCCTTGGTCAGCTCGATTAGGCGCTTGCGGGCCCGATGAAGCAAGGCTTTGACCGTGCCCAGGGGTAGCCCAAGACTGGTCGCGGTCTGTTCGTAGGACTTGTCCTCCATATAGAACAGCACCACGGCCTGGCGGTACCGCTCGGGCAGCTGGTCGAGCAATTGCCCGACGCTGACGGTCGCGGAGTCGTCGGCTTCCGGGGCGGCCAGGGCGGCGACCGCCGGGTTGTAGCTGTCCTCGTCATCGTTCTGGTCCAGGGACACGGTCGGCTTGCGCTTACGGATCTCGGACAGGGCGCCGTTCTTGGCGATCGCATAGATCCAGGTCGACAGCTGCGACTGGCCGGCGAACCCCGGCAGCGCCTTCCAGACCCGCAGGAGCACGTCCTGGGTGCAGTCCTCAGCTTGGGCGCGATCGCGTAACATACTGAATATGAGGCGAAAAACCTTATCCCGATAACGTGGCAACAACAACGCGAACGCCTCGCGATATTGCTTGCTGGACAGCCGCTCCAGTATGTCGGCGTCTGTCTGGAAAGCTGACGAGGACGTCATTGGCTGTTGGGACGTAGTGGGGTGGGGGAAAGGTTGCAGTGGGCTCACTTTAACAATGTGAGCGATTTGTTAGTCCTAACACCGCCGCCGCTGGCCGGTTACAACCGGTTATTCACCGACCCCTCATAATGTGTGGCGACCAGTGCAACCTTGCATGGGGTCGGATGCGTCTCAACCCCACGTTCAGACAGGCTCGGTAGTTCGAGGCAGGCAATCATGCTCAGCGATCTCGTCCCAATCTTCGGCATCATCTTCGCGGTGGGCTTGCCCCTGTCCATTCCCATCGTCTACATCGCGCTCAACTACCGGAAACGCAAACGGCTCATGGAGCTCAGCCACGCCGAGCGCATGGCCGCTATCGAGCGCGGCATGGAAGTGCCGCCGCTGCCGCTGGAGTTGATCGACGGCCAGAGCCGCCGGCGCCGCAGCTCGCTGTTACCGGGCCTGGTGTGGTTCTTCATCGGCCTGGCCATGGTGGCCGGCTCGATGAGCATCGGCGATGAGCTGCCGGTGGTGTTCGGCCTGGTGCCGCTCGGCATTGGCCTCGCGTATCTCATCTATTACGGCATCGAAGGCCGTCACGTCGAAGCCCGCCAGCTGGAACAGGAACTGCGCGAGCGCGCCGAGCGCAACGGCCGCTACTCGCAGCAGGGCCCTGCAACCTTGTAAGCATCGCTCGCATCCAACAATAAGAATTCGTTTCCGCTAGTTCATCTCTAACAAGCTCGTCGAAATGAGTGCGCCGGTCTCGCCGGCGTCAAGGGAGACGCTCATGCTCACGATTCGTAACCTGTCGAAGTCCTACGGCAGTGTGGCCGCGTTACGCAATGTTTCTTTGCAGATTCCCGCCGGCATGTTCGGCTTGCTCGGTCCCAACGGCGCCGGCAAGTCGTCGCTGATGCGGACCATCGCGACCCTGCAGGATCCCGACTCCGGCAGCATCACGTTCAACGGCGTCGATGTGGCCACAAACAAAATGGCGATCCGGCGCACGCTGGGGTATCTGCCGCAGGACTTCGGCGTGTATCCCAAAGTCAGCGCGCTCGGGCTGCTCGATCATTTCGCGGTGTTGAAAGGTTATTTGAATCGCGGCGAGCGCGCCGACGTGGTCGAAGCACTGTTGCGACAAGTGAATCTCTGGGATGTACGCAAACGCAAACTCGGTACTTTCTCCGGCGGCATGCGTCAGCGCTTCGGCATTGCGCAGGCGTTGCTCGGCAATCCCAAGCTCGTGATCGTCGATGAGCCCACCGCCGGTCTGGATCCCGAAGAGCGCAATCGTTTCCTGAACCTGCTCGCCGATATCGGCGGCCAGGTCGTCGTGATTCTGTCCACTCATATCGTCGAAGACGTGACCGATCTGTGTCCGCGCATGGCGATGATCTGTCGTGGCGAAGTGTTGATGAGCGGCGAGCCGCGCGAGGCCATCTTGGCCATGCGCGATCGCGTGTGGAGCAAGCTGGTCAGCAAGGCGACGCTGCCGGACTATCAGTCGCGATATACGGTGCTGTCGACGCGGTTGATTGCCGGCGAGCCGCTGATTCATGTGTACAGCGAAGCGCGCCCTGAAGAGGGATTCGTGGCGGTCGATCCGGATCTGGAGGATGTTTATTTCCAGCGACTGCGCCAGCACGACGCGGCACCGGCCAGTCGCGCAGCAGCCTGAACGATTGCAGGAGGCGCGTATGTTCAGCGAATTCTTTCGTTTCGAGCTGCGTTATCAACTGCGCTCGCCGCTGCCCTGGGTGATCGGATTGATGTTCGCCTTGATGGCCTTTGCCGCTACCACGACCGACGTCATCACCATCGGCGAAGGCATCGGCAATGCGAACCGCAATGCCCCGTACGTCATCCTGACCTTCCTCAAAGTGTTCTCGACGCTGGGCATGTTCGTCGCCGTCGCGTTGATCGCACAGCCGCTGCTACGTGACTTCGAGCTCGGCACCGAGGAACTGTTCTTCAGCAAGCCGCTGAACAAAGCGACTTATCTGTGGGGCCGCTTCGCGGCCGGCTCGTTCATGGCGCTGATCGTCATGACGATCACGGCGCTGGGCATGATCCTGGGCTCGTTCATGCCCTGGATCGATCCGCAACGTCTCGGGCCGTTCTCGCCGGCGCCCTATCTGTGGGGCTTCGGCGTCATGATCATTCCGAACCTGTTATTCACCGGCGCACTGCTTGGCCTGCTCGCGGTGACGACGCGCCGATTGCTGTTGGTGTTCGTCGGCGTCGTCGCGTTCATCGCGCTATGGTCGATTGCCGGGGCGCTCACCAGGGACATTCAATATCACACGATCTCCGCGCTGATCGATCCGCTTGGCGGCGAGGCGATCTCGCAGGTCATGCGCTATTGGTCGGTGGTCGAGCGCAACACGCTGTTGCCCGAGCTGAGCGGTCTGGTGCTGTTGAATCGCCTGATCTGGGCGGGCGTGGCGATTGTCATGCTGGTAGCAACGCAGCTGCTGTTCAAGCCGCAGCGGCAGCGGGCGAAGAAACATTGGTGGCAGCGCTCGGCGCAGAGCGAGGAAGTCTCCGTTGCCGCACCGGCGCGGCGTGGCGAAGTGCCGGCTTCCGTGCCTGCCCGGCCCGTGGCCCGGGCGTTGGCTGCACCGCATGACTTCGATGCCTCGGCGGCCTTCGGTCAATTCACTCATCTGGTGTGGTTCGACACCAAGTCGGTGCTCCGGAGCATTCCGTTCCTGGTGCTGCTGGCGTTCGGCCTGTTCAACTATCTCGGCGGCTCGCCGGCGATGGAGAACACCTTCGGTACTTCGGTGTATCCGGTCACGGCGCTGATGATGCAGTACATGCAGGGCAGCTATCAGTTCCTGTTGGTCATCATCGTCTCGTTCTACGCGGGCGACGTGTTGTGGCGAGAGCGCGATGCCAAGCTCGCGGAAGTGACCGATTCGCTGCCGGTGCCGAACTGGGTGCCGCTGCTGTCGAAGTTGGGCGCGGTCACCGCAGTCGTTTTCGCGTTCATCGTATTCGGTGTGATGGCGGCGATCGGTTACCAGCTGTGGCACGGCTACACGAGGCTCGAGCCGCTGCTGTATTTGCAGGCCGCGTTCATCGATTCCTGGCCGTTCGTGTTGATGGGCGCGCTGGCGCTGTTCCTGCAGATCATCAGCAATCATAAGTTTCTCGGCTATCTGCTGCTCATCCTGGCAATGCTGGCGCAGATCGTGCTCAGTCAGATCGGCTACGAGCACAACTTATATAACTACGCCGGCGCGCCGCAGATGACGTACTCCGACATGAATGGCTACGGTCATCTGTTGAAGCCGTGGGCTTGGTTCCAAACTTACTGGACGCTGTTCGCGGCGATATTGATCGTGCTCGCGAATGCATTCTGGGTGCGAGGCACGGCGTCGCGGTGGAGCCTTCGTTGGCGCGAGGCGCTACGGAGCTTGCGCGGTCCGCAGGCTGTGGCGCTCGCGAGTCTGGCATTGGCGTTCATCGTCACGGGCGGCTGGATTTTCTATAACACCAACATCCTCAACGAGTATGTGCCCGAGGACGTGGCGTTCGATCGCCAGGCCCGTCTGGAAAAGGACTATCGACAGTTCAAGGATCTGCCGCAGCCCCGGGTCGTCGACGTGCGTGCTGATGTGGATATCTATCCCGAGGAACGGCGCTCGGTGATTCGGGGTCACTATCATCTGATCAACAAGCACGACGTGGCGATCCCCGAGTTGCACGTCTATACCAATCCGCTGGCGCGCATTGAAGTGGTCGCGCCGGCCGGCGTGGTCATGAAGAAGGAAGATCGCGAAGCCGGCATGCGCATCTTCGCGCTACGCGAACCGTTGGCGCCGGGTGCGGCGCTCGACTTCGACTTCATCGTCGAGCGTGCCGAGCGGGGCTTCACGAACAGCGGTATGCCGCGCTCGACCGGGGGCGGCGATCTGCGCTCGACGCTCAATGCCAACGGTACGTTCTTCACCAGCAACGAAATGCCGCATTTCGGCTACGACGAGTCGCGCCAGCTCCTGGATCGCAACGAGCGTCGCAAGCGCGGCCTGGGCGACGTGCCTCGCAAGCCGAAGCTGGAAGACGAGCAGGCGCGTTACAACATCGGCATCGTCGATTCCGACTGGATCAACTTCGAAGCGACGGTGAGCACGAGCGCCGATCAGATCGCGCTCGCTCCCGGCTACTTACAGCGTGAGTGGACCGAGAACGGCCGGCGCTACTTCCATTACAAGATGGATCGGCCGATGTTGCCGTTCTACTGTTTCCTGTCGGCGCGCTGGGATGTGAAGCGCGGCGAGTGGCATGGCCTGCCCATTGAGATCTATCACGATCCCAAGCATGCCTATAACGTCGACCGCATGATCGACGCGACGCGCAAGTCGCTCGACTACTTCACGACTCAATTCTCGCCGTACCAGAGCAAGCAGGTGCGCATCCTCGAGTTCCCTCGCTACGCGAAGTTTGCGCAGAGCTTTGCGAACACGATTCCGTTCTCGGAGAGCATCGGTTTCATCGCCAATCTCACCGATCCCGAGAGCATCGACTATGTGTTCTACGTGACCGCGCACGAGATGGCGCATCAATGGTGGGGTCATCAAGTCGTCGGCGCGGATGTGCAGGGTCAGACCATGCTGATGGAGTCGATGTCGCAGTACTCGGCGCTCATGGTCATGGAGAAGGAATACGGACGCGAGCATATGCGTCGCTTTCTCAAATACGAGCTGGATCGTTATTTGCGTGGTCGCGGCGGCGAGCTGATCGAAGAGTTGCCGCTGATGCGCGTCGAGGATCAGCAGTACATTCACTATGCCAAGGGCTCGCTGGTGCTGTATCGGCTGCGTGACGAGATCGGCGAGGAGAATCTGAATCGCGCGCTGGCGAATTACATCCGAGATAAAGCGTATCAACAGCCGCCGTACACGACGACGCTCGAGCTGGTCGACTACATTCGCGCCCAGACGACGGCGGACAAGTACCCGCTCATCGACGAGTTGCTCGCGAAGATCATTTTCTACGACAACCGTGTGGTTTCAGCGTCAGTGACACCGCGCAATGGGAAGTACGATGTGACGATCGAGTACGGAGCTGCCAAGCGCGAAAGCGATGGCGCGGGACGAGAGACGCAGGTGGCGTTGGATGATTGGATCGAGGTGGGTGTGTTCGCTCGTGCGGCAGGCAAGGGTGAGCACACGGAGAAGCCGCTTTATCTGGAGCGGAAGCGAATCACGCAATCGAGCGGCAAGTTCACAATGACGGTGGACGCGATGCCTTACGAAGTGGGCTTCGATCCGTATAACAAGTTGATCGATCGGTTGCCGGATGACAATCGGAAAACCGTTGAGATTAGAGCGGCGGCTCCCGCAACGAATGACGCGCCGAGTAAGACCTAGATGCCCGCGCGGCGCAGTCGTAACGAATGACACGCCGGGTAGGAGTTAGATGCCGGCGCGGCGTCAGCCGTGCGCCGGGCAAGAGCTAGATGAAGCACCGGCGCGGCGTCAACCGCGCCATGAGCCGGGTAAGAGCTGGAATGAAATCGGCGCGGCTCGCATGAGCTGCGCCGGTTGCGTCGGCTCACGTCCGAGGCGGAATCAATCCAAACTGTCCGCTCTGATAATCGCGGAACGCCTGCTCGATCTCCTCGCGCGTGTTCATCACGAACGGGCCATATCGCGCGACGGGCTCGTTCAACGGCTTGCCCGAGAGCAACAAGATCTCCGCCGGACCGGTCTCATCGGCGCTCACACCGATGTTGACCGAGTCACCGGAGCCCAGCAGCGCCGCCTGACCTTCGACGATCTGGCGTTGATCGCCACCGATGATCGCCTTGCCTTTGAAGACATACAGCAAGCCGCTCTGCTCGGCAGGCACCGACTGCAGCAGCTCACCACCCGGCTGGATCGTGAAATGCAGCATCTGGATCGGCACTCGCGTGTCGATGCGCGCGGCCTTGCCAAGCGACTCGCCGGCAATGACGCGAACCTTCACGCGACCGTCGTCAGTGCTCGCCTGCGGAATGTCCGAGGCGCGCAGCGTCTGATAGCGCGGCGTCATCATCTTGTCGACAGCCGGTAGGTTGACCCAGATCTGGAAGCCTTCCTGATTGCCGCCTTCGCGATGGAAGCGCTCGGTCGGCATCTCGGAATGGATCACACCGCCGCCGGCGGTCATCCACTGCACGTCGCCCGGCCGCAGCACGTCGGCGTTGCCGTACGAGTCGCGGTGTTCGTTTTCACCGGCGAGCACGTAAGTCACGGTCTCGAAGCCGCGATGCGGATGATCGGGCGCGCCCAACGGGCCGCCCGGCGGCCACTGCACGGGGCCGAGGTGATCGATCAGCAGGAACGGATCGAAGTGGCTGAAGCCCTGGATGGGAAACGGCCGCCGGACCGGGAAGCCGCCGCCTTCGATGGTGCTGACGGACTGCACCACCCGGGCGACTCGCCGCGGCTGACTGGAAGTGTTCGAAGCTAAGGGATTGATGGCGTTCATGGGTAGCTATCCTGCCACCGATATTGAGGCAGATCTGCACGCGACAAGGCATGAGTGTTATCACGGCGCATCATGGCCCAGCGGTCGTCGTCCGTTGGCGACCTGCTGTGTTATAGGCAGGGACGCGTTAATCTCGCTCTCTTTTACGTAAGCGCTGTGCGCCGACCCCGAGGGATACGATGACCGTCAAAATGCTGGTCAATATCGACGTCGACGATTTGACCAAAGCCACCGATTTCTATTGCAAAGCTTTCAATCTGCACGTCGGCCGCCGCTTCGGCCCGGACGCGGTTGAACTGCTCGGCGGCACTTCGCCCATCTATCTGCTGGTGAAGCCCAATGGCACCACGGCGTCGGCGACCAGCCGGCACCTGCGCTCGTACGCGCGTCACTGGACGCCCGTTCACCTGGACTTCGTCGTCGACGAGATCGAGGGCGCGTTGGATCGAGCCCGAAATGCGGGCGCGCGTCTCGAGACGCAAGTGAAGACCAATAACTGGGGCAAGATCGCCATGCTCGCGGACCCGTTCGGTCATGGCATCTGCCTGATCGAATTCGTCGGCAAGGGCTACGACGAAATCGCCACCAGTCACGATCAGAAGCATCGATAGGGGTAGCCGTGGCATTGGTCTGCTGGAAATGCGGCGCGTCCCTGGCAGACCTCAGTCTGCCTCTGCGCCGCCTCGACGAATGCCGCGTGTGCCATGCCGAGCTCCACGTTTGCAAACTGTGCGAGTGGTACAGCATCAGCGTCGCGAAACATTGTCGCGAGACGGTGGCTGAGGAAGTGAAGGATAAAGAGCGGGCGAACTTCTGCGATTACTTCAAGCCTCGGCAGGACGCTTACTCGGCGAAGAGTACGGAGGCGACGTCGAAGGCGCAGTCGGAGCTGGATGCGTTGTTCGGCGGCGGTTCTAAAAAGGCAGACGACGCTGCTCAACCCTCGGCTGCGGACAAAGCGCGGGCTGAGCTTGAGGCGTTGTTTGGGAAGAAGTCTTAGCTGTCAGTTCAGGGTGTCAAGAACCGACACTTGGCGCTACGAGATTTAGCGAGTTTCGTGTCCAGTGTCGCGAGCGGCAGCTGCAATGCCTCGGCCAACGCCACGTACCAAGCGTCGTAGCTCGTGATGGTATGTCGCAAGTCCCAGATGCGTTCAGCGAACGGATCGAATCCGAACGTTTCCAGATTGAGTTGCATGAGGTCGTCCAGGGCGGAGTTGGCCTCTGCGGACGAGATGTTCTTGGAGCGTTCGAGTCGACGGAGAATGTTGGTGGCTTCGACCCGAGCGAGTTCCGGAGCATGCAGCGATCCGGAAATGAGTACGTCCTCCGCCCATGCGCCTCGCTGGCTCGAATCGATCAGCGCGGCCACCAGTACCGAGGCATCGACGACGACGCTCATCGTCGATCAGTGTCTCGGTGCCTGAGAATTTCGGTGGCGGACACTTGGGTATTCGCCGCTCGTTTTCTTCTGCGTACCTGCTCGACCCAGGATTCAACGGAGGGGCGCGCGGCAAGGCGCTCCAGTTCGGCGCGCAAATATTCCTGCATGGACTTGCCCTGCAGGGCGGCCCGGGAGGCCAGTTCATCCCGGACCTGTTCGGGGACGTCCCGAATGGTGATCTGGATGGTCATGCTGGCATTATGCCAGCGTCAGGGGCGATTTGCATTCCCGCCTTACTCCGACGGCGGCGGCGAAGCGTCGCGCGAGGACTTCGCTTCATTGGCCAGCCACTCCATGACTCCCGAGACCATCGGATCATTCAATCGCCGCGGCAGGCACACGGCGTAGATTGCATATTCCGACGCCACTTCATTCTCGAACACTTTTACCAGCCGTCCCGCTGCCAACTCCGAAGCTGCGAATACTTCAGACGCGATCGCCACACCTTGCGCGGTGAGCGCTGCTTGGAGCATGGAATTACGGTCGCCACAAACGATGCCCCGGCGGGCGTCGATTCCTTTGGCGCCGACGGCATTGAGCCAGCGTGCCCAGGAGTGGTGCGAGTCGTCGTGAAGCAAGGTGAAGTTGCGCAGATCGCTAATTGTTTTTAATGGCGGGCCGCCCTTCAGCAGGGCCGGGGCGCACACCACGATCTCCCGCGGCCGGAACAGACACATTACGTGAAGTCCCGGGTAGTTACCGCCGCCGAAACGGATGCCGATATCCACATCCTCACGCGCGAAATCGACTAATTGGGCGGTCGTGATCACTTGAAGATCGACGTCCGGGAACAATATAGAGAACGAGCGTACGCGGGGCATCAGCCAGCGCGCGTTGAAAGAAGAGAAAGTCGAAATGGTCAGCTTCCGCCGCACAGTCGGCGTCGATACATCCTCCAGTGCACTAGCCAGGCGGTCGAACGCGGCCCGCGTTCCTTCAGCCAGGAGCGCACCCTGAGCCGTTAACCGCAATCCCCGCGGTAAGCGCTCGAACAACTTTACTCCGAGGCGGTCCTCGAGCTGTTTCACCTGCCGGCTTACGGCAGCGTGAGTCACGTTCATTTCTTCCGCCGCGGCACTCAAGTTCAGGTTCCGGGCGGCAACGTCAAAAGCCCGCAGAGGGCCCACGGGGATGCGCTTCATGGCAGTCCACTGATGTCGGCTTGGGATGGCTACTGATATGACTTTAAATCATAGATCTCGGGTACAAAGTATCGCTATTCGCGGCAAATGGCCAGGGCCACACTACGCCTCCATTACCGAGATGCATATCTCGAAGGAGGCTCAAATGGACGAGTACCTGTTCATGACCCTGGCCAGATTGAAAGCCGACCGTCTGAAATTGGAGCGGGAACAGCGCCCCGCGGCGCCCGATCCCGAGCAGCTTCGTCTTGAGTGGGTCGAGCCGGTCGATAGCCGTCGACATTCGGCCCGTTGGTTTTCGCAGCAGCCCTTATGGAGGGAACAATCATGAGTAGTACGAGAACGGTATTGAGTCTGGTAGCGGCAGTGATCATCAATGCGAGCGCATTGGCCGCCTGGGAATGGAACGTGAACGAGCAGGTCACGCCTGCGGGTCAGGTCACCATTACTCAGATCGAGGAGCCGACCCCGGTGGCGTCATTGGCGCAGACCCAGGTCGACGGTCAGGTCGTGCAGACGACCCATCGTTTGTAACGGAGAAGTGCCATGGCCTTCGTATTGATAACGTTGACCGCGTCGCTGATTCTGAACCTGGCGGTGTTGGCCTTGTTGAAGATCGGCCTGAAAGACGATGTGCGTAGTGGCGGATCGGCCGGAGATTTTTCCGGCCGATTGCCGTGCTGAGTCACGCCCGCTCAATGCACCGATGCGCGCCTTCGCCCGCTCAAGCCGCCTTGGCGATTCCCGCCACGAGTCGGCCGAGCTTTTCGATGGCGCGCTCGATGGTCGGCGTCCACAGCATGCCGCAGCTGATACGGATGTAATTGCGATAGTCCGCCTTGGCGGAGAACACCAGCCCGGGCGCAATGCCGATGCGGCTGGCCAGCGCGGTACGAAACAACTCTACGCCATCCACGCCCGCGGGCAATTCGATCCACAGCACGATGCCGCCACTGGGCCTCGCCACGCGAGTTCCCGGCGGAAAGTAACGAATGATTGCATCGACCGCGCTCTGCGAATTTGCCGCGAGCGTCGTGCGCACTCGTCGCAGATAACGGTCGTAGCCACCGCTCCCGTAGTAACGAGCCAGCACCAGTTGTTGCAACGTCGGACAAGCAACCGACGAGAAGAATTTGGCCCGCGCGATATCGGTATGGAACTGTGGCGACACCGCCCAACCAATCCGATAGCCGAGCGCGATGGTCTTGGAGACCGAGCCGCAGGAAATCACCAGGCCCGCATCGTCATACGCACGCAACGACGTCGGGCGAGTATTGCCGTAATGCAGATCGCCGTAGATGTCGTCCTCGATGATGGGTACTTCGGCGGCGCTGAGAATCGAGACAATTTCGCGTTTCGCATCGTCCGGTGTGACGCTGCCGGTCGGATTGTTGAAGTTCGGCATCAGCACCGCCGCGGCCAGCCGCGTGGTGCGTGCGATGTTTCTAACAGCGTCGACGTCGATGCCCGTGCTGGTGTGATTCGGCACCTCGACCACTTTCAGTCCGAGGTACTCGACCACCTGCAACACGCCGAAATATGTCGGCGACTCCACCAGCACTGTATCGCCGGCCTTGCACAACACCTGCAACGACATGGTGATAGCATCCATCGTGCCGCTGGTGATCACGACGTGCGCGGGATCGGCGGGCGCGCCGGCGAACGTCATGCGCTTGGCGACCTGTCGGCGCAGCTCTTCATGGCCGGGCGGCAGCAAACATTCGCCCGCGTGAGCAGGATGATCGCGCAACACTTCACGGATCAGATTGTTCAGCCGTTGATTCGGATACAGCGTCGGCGAGGTGAACGCGCCGTTGAGCTGCAGGATGTCCGGCCGGGCCAGCGCTTCACGACAGGTGTCGAGCGTTTCCGCCGCGATGGACGTCGGTCGCCGCGAGCGACTGACTTTCGGTCGCGGTGGCGGCACGCTCGCGCGCGTCGGCGGGCGGACATAGAAACCGGACTGCGGCCGCGCTTCGATCAGCCCAATGTTTTCCAGGTGCAGGTACGCCTGCACGACCGTCGAGATGCTGACCTTCGCCGTGCGGCTCATGGAGCGCACCGAAGGAATGCGCTCATTGCCACGCAAGGCGCCGCTCGCGATCTGCGCTTCGACCAGGCGCGCGACGCGTTCGTAGAGCAGCGGTTCTTCGGCAGACATAAGCCACCTCAACTGTATTGGTCGGGGGTCAGTCTACCTGAGTCTGTACTGGTTGCCAGTCTTGGGTAAAGTGTCCAACCGCGCCAAAGGATTTTCTTGATGTCTCTTCCAGCCACCTCGACGCGACTGTCGGTGGGCATGCTCGCCGCTTTCGCCGCCATCTACTTTTTCTGGGGCACCACGTATCTGGCCATCGCGGTCGCGATCCGCGACATCCCGCCGCTGATCAGCGGCTCGATGCGTTTCGTGCTCGCCGCTTTCGTCATGTATGTCTGGCTGCGCTGGCGCGATGCCAAGCCGCTGGCCAATGTCGATTTGAAAATGGCCGCGCTCGCGGGCGTATTGCTCTCAGGCATAGGGAATGGTTTTGTGGTGTGGGCTCAGCAGGGCATCCCTTCGGGGATCGCGGCGCTGACCGTCGCCGCCATGCCGGTCATCGTGTTGCTGCTGGATTGGGCGTTTTTCAGTAAGCGTGCGCCGACAGGCCAGGCGTTGCTGGGCACGGCGGTCGCGTTGATCGGTGTCGTCACCATCGTGACTCACACGCGCTCGATCTCAGGCGAAGCGCACCCGTTGTATGTGGTGGCGTTGCTGCTGGCGACGGTGGGCTGGAGCTTCGGCACGTTGATTCAGAAACGGGTGGTGCAGCCGGGTGCGGTGCTGAGCTTCACCTGCGCGCAAATGTTCTTCGGCGGATTGTTTCAGCTGTTCCTATCTGTCGTGGACGGTGAGTGGGCGCACTTCGATCCGTCGGCCGTGACCTGGAGCTCGCTGGGCGCGGTGGCGTATCTGGTCGTGTTCGGCAGCATCCTCGGCTTGAATTGTTATTTGTGGCTGCTGACCAAAGTGGCCGCGCCGAAAGTCGCGACCTACGCGCTGGTCAATCCGGTCGTGGCGCTGCTGCTGGGAGCGGCGATTCTGGGCGAGCCGCTCACCTCGCTGGTGATCATGGCGACGGTGCTGGTGCTGGTCGGCGTGGGTCTGGTGGTGTTCCAGGGCGTGCTGAACCCGTCGCGGCTCAGGTCGTTTGTGTCACGGCGGGGGCCTGCAATCGCTCCCGGTGAATGACGTAGAGCCCGCTCGCGACGATGATGGCGGCGCCGATCAGCATGCGCTGGTTCGGCACCGTCATCCATAACAGCCAGTCGAACAGCATGCCCCACGCGAGCGCCGTGTATTCCAACGGCGCGATCACGGACGGCGCCGCCAATCGGAAGGCTTCCGTGAGGAAGTGCTGACCGAGCGCGCCGGTGACGCCGATGATGACGATCCAGTACCAGTGCTCCCACAGCACTGGAACCCAGCTGTCGATAGAGAAAATGCCTGCGAACGTGGCGGTCAGAAACAGCGCCCAGAACATGGTCGCCGCGCTGGTCTCCGTCGGCTTGAGCACTCGAATCAGCAGCACGCCCAGCGCATAGGCCGCGGCGGCGGCGACTGCGGCCACGCTGCCGAGTAACGCCGCTCCACCCAATGCCAGGCCGTCGCCGCCCGGTCGCACGACGACGAGCACACCGATCATGCCTACGATGACGGCGACCCACCGATGCCAACCGACGCGCTCACCGAAGAACGGCACGGACAGCGCCGTGATCATCAGCGGCCCGGACATGAAGATGGTGTATGCGGTAGCTAACGAAAGCCGACTCACCGCGTAGACAAAAAAGTACAGCGTCGCGACCTGCAGTACACCGCGCAACAGGTGCAGCCCCCAGCGATTCGGCAGCAGATCGCGCCAGCGCCCCATCGTGCCAGTTGCGAGCAGCAGAAAGGGCAACGAGGCGAGGCCGCGAATGAACGTCACCTGCATGGCAGGATAGGTTTCGGCCAGGCGCTTCATGCTCAGATCCATGACGGCGAAAATCGCCACCGCGGCCAGCATGCTGAGAATTCCTCGGACATTACTCGCGGGCATAAGAAACCTATGCTACGCGAGCCGTCCCAACGCGGCTAGAATGTTCCTTGCTATCAGTTATCGAGCCCGAGTCATGCGCCAAGTCTTTATCTGCGATGCCATCCGCACTCCCATCGGCCGCTACGGCGGCGCTCTCGCCGGCGTGCGTGCCGACGATCTGGGTGCGATTCCCATCAAAGCGTTGATCCAGCGTAACGCCAAAGTCGATTGGGCCGCGGTCGACGATGTTTACTACGGCTGCGCCAATCAGGCGGGCGAAGACAATCGCAACGTCGCGCGCATGGCGGCGCTGCTCGCCGGTTTGCCGGACGTCGTTCCCGGGGCGACCATCAATCGTTTGTGTGGCTCAGGACTGGACGCGGTGAATCTCGCCGCGCGCACCATTCGCGCCAACGAAGCTGAGCTGATGATCGCCGGCGGTGTGGAAAGCATGACGCGTGCACCGTTTGTGATGGGCAAGGCGGACAGCGCGTTTTCGCGGACCGCGAAGATTGAAGACACGACCATCGGCTGGCGCTTCGTCAATCCGTTGATGAAGGCGAAGTATGGCATCGACTCCATGCCCGAGACCGCCGAGAACGTCGCGGCGGAATTCGGTATCGCTCGTGCCGATCAAGACGCATTCGCTCTGCGCAGTCAGCAGCGATATGCACGCGCGCACGCCGCGAAGTTTTTTGAAAGCGAGCTCGTGCCAGTTGAGATTCCGCAGAAGAAGGGCGATCCCATCAAGTTCAGCGCCGACGAACATCCGCGCGAGACGTCGCTCGAAGCGCTCGCGAAGTTGAAAGGTGTGGTGAAGCCCGACGGCACGGTGACGGCGGGCAACGCGTCCGGTGTCAACGATGGCAGCTGTGCAGTGTTGCTGGCGAGTGAAGAAGCTGCGGCGAAGTACGGTTTGAAGCCGCGTGCGCGAGTGATCGCGACGGCGACGGCCGGTGTCGCGCCTCGCATCATGGGCATCGGCCCGGCGCCAGCGTCGTTGAAGGTGTTGAAACTCGCCAAGCTCGAGATCGGTCAGATGGATGTGATCGAGCTGAACGAAGCGTTCGCCGCGCAGGGTCTGGCGGTGACACGTCAGCTCGGCCTGCCGGACGACGCCGCGCATGTGAATCCGAATGGTGGCGCGATCGCCATCGGTCATCCGCTCGGCGCGAGCGGTGCGCGTCTGGTGACGACGGCGTTGAATCAGCTGGAGAAGACGTCGGGTCGCTATGCTCTGTGCACGATGTGCATCGGTGTAGGGCAGGGTATCGCCATGGTGATCGAGCGCGTTTGATTACTGGCAGGCAGCCTGGCAGTCGCGCAGCTCCGAACGACAAATGGTCTGCGCGTCGCGCTCATTGAGATAGCAGTCGTAGCGCATCGAGGCGATATTCTGTTGCATGACATCGATGCACAGGTTGTAGTGCTGGGTGAATCGATCGCTGAAATTGCCCGGGCCGCGCCGGCCCGGGTTGCGAAAATAGCTGCAGAAGTAGGTGTAGTCGCTATTGCGCATCGTCATCGGGTCGCGCCCGCTGTTGGCGGCCTTCTTCGAGCACTCCTGGCGCGCCTGACGCACTTTGCTGTTGCAAGTCCCGTTGGAGATTTCACACTGACTGACGCAGGACTTGCGCGCGGTGTCGGCGGCCGTTGGTGCTGCCTTGGCGGTGTCTTCAGCAACGCCGACGCCGAGCCATGCCAGCGCCACGCATAAACTTCCCAACCGGACCACGGCTTTGCCGTTCATTTTCTCATTGCCCCGCGTTTGATTGGCGCATCGTCGCCAGCGGGACACGGGCCGTCAAGGCACTGTCGGGCGACCTTGGACATCAGTACTAGTCGCTGCGCGCCGACTCGGGAACCCGCGGCGTCATCGCTGGTCTTCTTGGTATCCGCAAATATTCCTCGCCGCGACGGGTCCCACTAGTTGATCACGGGGCCCGCCGCGTTATGCTGCGGCGTGTCCCGTCCGCGAGACTGTCACCGAAAGCGCACCCTCATGAGTCAACAGTCCGAAGAGTGCCTGCCCGAATCGGCCTCAGCCGAGCAGAGCGATGTGCCCGGCGCACGCATACTGCATATGAAAGGGCGCCAGTACGACTTGCAGAAAGCCATTCAGCAACGCGCGCAGGAATCCGTCGAGCGTGAAGCCGCGATGGATCAGGAGCAGCGCCGGCCCAAGCCGCTCAAGTGGGCCATCGCCCTGCTGATCGCGGCCATTCCGATCGCCTTGACCCTGACCGCCGCGGAAACGTTCCTGCGAGCCTTTCACAGATACCTCGACGTGACCGTGGAAACGGCCAACAAGCAAGCTGAGGAGCAGGCGGCAGCCGCGGCTGCGGCCGCAGCGGCTGCTGAGGCAATGGCGCCAGTGACGTCCGATGATCCCGATGTCGTGATGCTGTCACCGTTGCTGGTTCCTCCCGACAACAAGGCGCAGTCGGCGGCTCCGCAGTCCCAGGCTTCGCCCGCGCCCGATCCCAAGAAATAAATGCGCCGGTTCGGGCGTCGCGCATGGGCCGCGTCGCTGGTTTTAATCGCCCTCGTCGGTGGCGGCCTCGCGCTGCTGCTGTTTCGTCAGACTGAATCGCCTGCCAAGACTGCCGCGCCAACTGCGGCGGTCCCCGCGCACGCGACTGTCGCGGCGACGTTCGTTGACGAGTCAGCATGCGCGACTTGCCATGCCGATCAGGCGAAGGCGTGGCATGGCTCGCATCACGACCTCGCCATGCAAGAGCCGAACGCGTCCACGGTGCTTGGCAATTTCGATAACGCCAGTTTCAGCAAGGACGGGGTCCGCACCCGATTTTTCCAACGCGATGGCAAGTACTGGATCAACACCGACGGCGCCGACGGCAAGCCCGCCGACTTCGAGGTCAAGTACACGTTCGGCGTCGAGCCGCTTCAGCAATATCTGATCGAGCTGGATCGCGGGCGACTGCAGGCGTTCACGATCGCGTGGGACGTGCGGGCGCGGCGGTGGTTTTCTCTTTATCCCAAGGAACGCATCGATCATCTCGATCCGTTGCACTGGACCCAGCCGTCGCAGAACTGGAACTTCATGTGCGCGGAGTGTCACTCCACCGACTTGAAGAAAAACTTCGATCTGCAAACCAACAGCTACAAGACCAGCTGGAAGCAGATCGATGTCGGGTGTCAGGCGTGCCATGGTCCCGCGTCGACCCATCTCGAGTCGCCGGCGCCGGGCAAGAAAGACTTCCCGGTGGACTTCGCCGGGCCCGACGCGACCGTCCAGGTCGAAACGTGCGCTCGCTGTCACTCGCGGCGGTCGGTGATCTCAGAAAACTATCGTCACGGCGAGAAGCTGATGCAGACTCATCTGCCGGCGTTGCTCACGGACGATTTGTATTTTCCGAACGGCAAGATTTTCGACGAGGTGTACGAGTACGGCTCGTTCCTGCAGTCGAAGATGCATGCCAAGGGCGTTCGTTGCAGCGACTGTCACGAGCCGCATTCGCTGAAGCTGCGTCGTGAGGGAAATCAGCTGTGCGCTGGTTGCCACAACGCCAGTGCGCCGGCGGCGCGGCCCAGTATCGACACGTCCGGCCTGCACAAGAAAGAATACGACTCGCCTGAGCATCACTTTCACAAACCGGGCACGCCGCGCTCGCAGTGCGTGGACTGTCATGCGCCATCGCGCGTGTACATGCAAATCGATGCTCGTCGCGATCACAGCTTCCGTATTCCGCGACCGGATCTGACGGACGGGCCGGATGCTTGCACGGAATGTCACAAGGCGCGCGGGCCGAAGTGGGCGGCGGAACAAATCGCCAAGTGGTACGGCCCGAACCGGCGTCACGAGACGATGTTTGGAGAAACCTTTGCCTGGTACCGCGAGGCGCAGGGTGTCAACGGAGTTCGTCCGGTTCGCTGGGCCACGCCCGAACTGGTGAATCAGTTATCTCACATCGCCACGGATGCGAGCGAACCCGCCATCGTTCGTGCTTCGGCCGTTGCTCGGCTGACGACCTATCCTGGCGAGACTGCGCTCAATGCATTGAATTCAGCCGTGCGTGATGCAGATCCGCTGGTGCGTGCGGCCGCGGCCGATGCGTTCAGTGCGTATCCGCCGGCGCAGCGTTCAGCACTACTGCCACTGCTTACCGATCCAATCCGCGCGGTGAGAGTTTCGGCGATCGCGTCGGCGCCGCCAGAAAGTTTGAGTGCCTCGGCGATCTCCGAATATGAGCAAGCTCAGCTGGCCAATGCTGACCAGCCGGGCGCTCATATCAATATCGGTAACCTGCGGGCCTCGCTCGGTCAGGTACCCGAAGCCGAGGCGGCCTATCAAACAGCGATTCGACTCGATCCCACCTTCGGTCCCGCGTATGTAAACCTGGCCGATCTGAAGAGCCGCACCGGTGAAAACGCCGTGGCGATCGCGGTGCTGAAGACCGGGCTGGAGGCTCAGCGCGAGGAAGGCCCGCACTCCGCCGCCTTACATCATTCGTTGGGCCTGGCGTTGATTCGAGAGCGTCGCTATGACGACGCCATCGCCGAGCTGAAGGCGGCGGCGCAAGCGGCGCCGACCTACACCCAATACGCATATGTGCTCGGGGTCGCGCTGTACGACACCGGTAAGAAGAAGGAAGGGATGCAAACCCTGGAGAATGCGCTCCGCCTTCGTCCCTATGACCGGAGCTTGCTCACCGCGCTGGCGGCCTACGCGCGGGAGGCTGGCAACGAGGCGGCGGAAAAGACGTATTTGGAAAGCCTGTCGCGGGCCCTGCCGTAGCAATTCTGCTACCCTGCGCCCCCTTCCGGGGCAGGGGATGCGAGCCCAATGATCGTCGATTGGCTGCCGACTCCTTCGCAGCACTTCCTGGTCAGCGCGATTGCGCTCCTCGTTTATATCCTCACCAGTCGCGCGCTGGATCAGCGGCGTGCGCCGACCTCCGCGATTGCCTGGGTGCTGGGCCTCGCGCTGGTTCCCTATGTCATGTTGCCGCTGTACCTGCTGTTCGGGCAGCGCAAGCTGAAGCCGGTCGCGATTCCGTATGCGGGTGTGGTTGTCGAAGGGCCGCATTGGGCGGCGGAGTTGATCGAGAGTTTCGGCCTGGCGCCTCCGTCCTCCTGCAACGTTCGGATGCACGCCGACGGCATGCAGGCGCGCGACGCGTTGTTCAAGCTCATCGACGACGCGCGTCAGACCATCGACATCAGCACATTCATCATTGGCAACGACGCATTCGGTAGTGACGTCGTCGCGCGCCTGGCCCGTCGTGCTCGAGAAGGCGTGCAAGTGCGACTGCTGCTCGATGGCTTCTTTGCCATTCTCGCGCCACGTCGTTACATGAAAGAGTTGCGAGGCGCCGGTGCGAAGGTGGCGGTGTTTCGTCCGTTCTTCAGCTTGCGTCGTCTCGGTCCGCGTAATTTGCGTAACCATCGCAAGCTGGTCGTGGTCGACGATCGTTTGCTCTGGTGCGGCGGTCGCAATCTCGCCGCTGAATATTTCCTCGGCGACGCGAGTGGCACGCTCTGGCCGGATCTTTCTTTCGATCTGGAAGGGCCGGTGGCTTCGGCCGCGGGCCGGCAGTTCGATCTCGATTGGAACACCACGCATCTGCGCGCACCCATTCGCGAGCGCGTGGCCGTAGATGTTGTAGGTGGCGAGCTGGCGCAATTTCTCCCGAGCGGTCCGGATCAGGTCGAGGACACGGCGCAGTCACTGCTGATCGACGGCTGTTATCGCGCGCGACGACGTTTGCTCATCGTCACGCCGTATTTCGTGCCCGACGACAGTCTGCGAGCGGCGATGCGCTTGGCGGCGCGTCGAGGCGTGAAGGTGACGATTGCGATTCCGCAGCGCTCGAATCATTTGCTAGCGGACTTTGTGCGTTCACGGCCGATGCGAGATCTGGCGGCTGCCGGCGTGGAGTTTCGTCTGCTGCCGCGAATGGTTCATGCCAAAGGTGTCGTGATCGACGAGACGCTGGCGATGTGCGGCTCGATCAATCTGGACTTGCGAAGTCTGCTGCTCAACCATGAAGCCGCAGTCGTGTTTTATGGCCGGCAGACCATCGACTGGCTGGCTGACTGGATCTCGGCGATGGCAGAGCAAGGCGAGTTGTATCGCGCCGAGCCGCCCGGGCTGCTGCGCGACATCGCTGAAGGCGTGCTGCTTACGGTTGCCTTTCAGTTGTAGGGCCGTTGTCGAACGACAGTTTCAGTCCCACCATCTCCGCTGCGCGAACCACATCCACCAGGCGCGTGAGCTGGAGCTTCTTCATCATCTTGGCCCGCTCGGACTTGATGGTGCGCTCGCAGGCGCCGACTTCCACCGCAACTTGTTTGTTGAGCTTGCCTTCGGCGACGCCGGCGAACACGGCGCGCTCCCGGTCGGTCAATGTTCTATAGCGTTCCAACAGATCGCGAACTTCGGTGCGCGCGGCATAACGCCGCAGGGCGACCTTGCGCGCATGCTCGATCGTTTCCAGCAGCAGTTCGCTGCGCACGGGCTTGGTCAGAATATCCAGCGCGCCCGATTTCATGACTCGGACGCTGATGGGAATATCGGCGAAGGCGCTGATGAAAATCACCGGCAGCACCGAGTCGTCGCCCATCAGCCGCTCGAACATTTCCAGGCCGTCGCCGTCGGGCAGGCACAGATCGAGCAACAGGCAGCCGGGCGTGCTGTCGACATCGGCGCGCTGAAACTCGGCGAGCGTGGCGTAGCCCACCGCCTGGATGTTTTTCGAGCGGAACAAGCGCAGCAGGCTGGTACGAAAGCTGTCGTCGTCGTCGATGATGTGTACGACGAAGCGTTCCGCCGCCGCGTATATCCGGTCGTCCGCGCGACCGTCCCCAGTTTCCATCCGCTGTCCCTCTCCCTCACTACATTCCGTTCACGCCGCCTGCAGTGGAATCGTGAACTTGAAGGCGGCACCCCCGGCGGAGGTTCCCTCCTGCCAGATTTTGCCGCCGTGTGCATGCACGATGGTGCGCGCGATGGCCAAGCCCAACCCCATGCCTTCTTTTTTGGTACTGAAAAAAGAATCGAAAATCCTGGGCCGATATGCCGCCGCGATGCCCGGTCCGGTATCGGTGACCGTGATGGCCGCGGAATACTTGTCATAACGGCTGGTAGCGACGTCGAGGATACGCTCGGTGGGGCCGTCTGCGGTATTAGAGGCCATCGCATCCATGGCATTCATCATTAGATTCAGTAACACCTGTTCGAGGTGGATGGCATCGCCTCGAATCGGAGGTATTGTTGCGTCGAGGGAACTGCGTACAGTCACCAGTCGCTTGCGGGCGACGGGTTGAATCAAACTGAGCGCGGTCGATGCGACCTCGTTCAGGTCGATCATGGTGGTGTGTAGCTCGCGACGCTTCAGCAGGGAATGCAAATGGCGCACGATATCGTTGGCCCGCAAGTCATCCCGCCGGATATCGGCGAGCATGCGACGGATTTCATCCAGCGGCGGCTGCGGCTCGCCCAGCAGGTTTTCGGCGGCGTCCGCATTGGTCAGAATGGCGCTGAGCGGCTGGCTGATCTCGTGCGCGATGGAGCCGGCGATTTCGCCGACCAGCGCCAGGCGGCCGGCATGGGTGTCGGCACTGTGGATGCGCCGGGCTTCACGGTGCGCCGAGCGGAACCGACGGTCCCTAAACCCCCAATAAATGAGCACGGCGCTTTGCGCCACCACCAACAACACCAGTAATGACAACAGGACCGGCTGCCTCACGGGAATGACGCCGCAAACGATCGATGGCGGTGTGGATCAGTAAACACACGACTTTGCCCATTCCGCGTATGTACGGCTGTGAGGATTCGGCAACAATTGCGTCCGCTGATAACAAGTTAACGGCAGATTACGGCACTATAGGAATTTCGACGGATCGTTGATCGGATCTCAGTCAGGCAAGGGAGGAAACGCCATGACAAGACTGGTATTTCGGGACTTCGATGAGTTTGCCGAAGCGATTACAGGAGTGGACGGTCGCTTCATTCCGACGGCGCGCTCGACCTCCGAATGGTGGTCGGAAGCGGTACGCCCCGGCGTGGTGTCGCTACAGCAGATTCAGATCGGCAGCCCGACCACGTTCGCCGGCGACGGCGAGCCAGGCCGCTTCACGCTCGGCTTGCCGATGACCGATCCCACCCAGATCCGCATCGACGGGCACTTTCTCGAGCCTGACGGTTTCATCACCCTGCACGAAGACCAGCCGTTCACGTTCACTGGCCAGGACGTGGTGCGCTGGGCCGGCATCAGCGTGCCCCAGGACACCAAGCTGGTTTCCCTGGAGCTGCTGAATACTGCGCGTGCCGGTGGCGGTCCACGCACGCGTTCCGCACTGTCGTATCTGGACCGGTTGCGCTGGGTCGCCGAGCGGGCGATCTCCGCCAACCTGGATCTGAGCGAGCCTGCGTCCGTGCAGGCGGTCGAGGAAGAGGTCGCGATCTGTCTCACTCACGTGCTCGAGCGGAGCATGAAGGTGCACGATCGTCACGTCGGCCGGCCGCAGTTCTCTCGCAGCCGGGTCATCGCCCGCACCTTGCAGCTGATCGAGGCGAACGAAGGCCAGCCGTTGTTCATCGACGATCTGTGCAAGGCGACCCAGGTCAGCGAGCGCACGCTAAGAAACATTTTCCACGAGTTCTTCGGCGTCGGTCCGATGCGGTTGTTGAAGGTTCGTCAGTTGCGCGAGATTCGCGCAGCGCTGTTACGAGCCGATCCGCAACGTGACACGGTGACGCGCATCGCCGCCCGTTTCGGCATCTGGGACTTCAGTCTGTTCGCACGTAACTACAAAGCGTTGTTCGGCGAGTCGCCGTCACGCACGTTGCGTACGCCGCCGACCGAAGTGAAGGTGCGGTCGTCGCTGTCGTGGCTGCACTATGCGTCGAAGATTTTTATCGATGACATGCGGCCCGCGGCCCATCCGCATGTCCTCGACAGCAATGGCGACGATGCCGAGACCCCGCTGGTGATCCAGCCGGTCGACTCGTTCCCGCTGCGGGCTAAGAGCTGAAAGGGGCGGTTACAGGCTGGCCCGCATGAACAACAGCGGGCCGGCCATCTTCATATCGAAGATGCCCGGATCGTCGACGTCGCGGGAGTCCACTTCCACGTGGAAGTCCCGATAACCCAGCCCGAACACCAGATACGGATTCATGCGCCAGGTGAGCGCGGCGCGTGCATCCAGCACCGAGCCGTCGATCTCGTCGAACTCCACCGACAGATATTGAGCGCGGGCTTCGAACGACCAGCGATCGGTGAAATCGAACCGGCCTTCGATGCCCGCCAGCGGCAGCGGCGTCACGCCCGTTTCAGAATCGCGCACCACCCGGCTGCGTACCACGGCGTTGGCTTCGACTTCGACGATCTGCACGCCGAACGACAGCGCCAGGTCCATGCGCCGTGTCTTGACCACGCTGTAGCCGTAGGTGAGACCGAACGAAGTCAGGTTGAGCGTGCTGTCGACGCGTTCGCCGGGGCGATAGGTCTGGTCGTCGAACACGATGGTTTGATCGATCGCCTTTTCGGCTGAGCGCCGCACGCTGAAGCCGCTGAGCCGGATCAAATGACGATCGCCCGGCAGCAACGTGAGCTCGACCAGCGGCAACAGCTTGTTGTCGTCCAGGCCGAGATCGTCCTCGGCATTGATCAACGTGCCCTGCGTGATCACGCTCGGATCGATGCGAATATCGGTGTCGAGCTCGGCGCTCAGCGTCATGACTTCGAGACGGAAGCGATCCTCGATGACGTGCGGCTTCGGCTTCGGCGCCCAGTCCGGCAGCTTGTCGTTGGTGGGCTTCTTGTCGGCGGCGTGCGCCACGCCGAGCAAGCTCAGCGCGAGGCTCAGGACGAGTGACTGACAGGCGACGTGGCGGCGTTCAGAAATCACTGCGGACTCTCCGATGGGTGCCGAGCCTCGTAGAGACCACTGGCTCTGGGATTTAGTCCAATTAGTATGCCCGTGCGCTCACGCGGTCGCGACCCAGTGATCGTCCCAACGGATCGGTTGCGCGCTCGCGATCTTTAGAAACTGTGAACGCAGTCGACTTTCATCCAGGCCGTACGCGGTGCCGTCGCGCTGAGAAGCGAGGATGGAGCCGTCGGCAACTCGCGACAAACCATATGTTTCCGACGCGGCGATGAAGCCGAGATAACGCTCGTCGCTGATCGACCAGCACGCGACGCCGTTGCCGTACGGACAGGCGGCGGCAATCAGATCGTGCGCTTCGCTGATCGCGACGCTCGCAACGTAGCCCTGGAACTTCGGCAGTTCCTTGGCGGGCGCCGTCAACAAGCTGAAGCGCGCCTGCTGGCCGGCCTGGGCGGGACGATACAAAGCAACGATGCCGGGGGCTTTGTTTTTATCCTCGCCTTCGTACTGCAAGCCTACTGCGGTGATGCCGGTGCTGGTCATCGATACGTGTCGAATGCTCAGCAGATGCTCCGGCAATCGCCACTGTTCCTTGCGTTGGCCGCTGGCGGCGTCGATCACACACAGCGACGGGTCCATCGTCGGAATGTTCAACTTGCGACGGAACGTGCGTGGGTGGGTCATGATGCCGCCATTGGCGACCAGCAATGACTCATGGCCGGGCATCCAGGCGACTTCGTGCGGATCGATGCCGTTCGTGTCGATCTCACCGACGACTGCAAAGTTACGAGCGTCGCGCACGACCACGACGCCACGTGCGCGTTCGTAGTCATGTTCAGGGGTGAGGATCAAGCTGCCGTCAGCTGAATACGTGCCGTGACCTGCAAGATGACGGCCCGGCTCGGTTGTGAACACGGTGCGTGCCTGCATCGTCGTGCGATCCAGCTCGAACGCCTGCGTTCCCGGTCGACGCGCGAAAAATAAAACGCGATTGGGATCGGTGGGATGAACGGCGCACCCGTGAGCTCGCATCGGCACGCGAGCGCCGAAGACTCGTTCATCCTGCAGTGACAAGCCGCCGATATATTGATCGCCGCGTGCATCTTCATACGCCGAGAGCAGCGTGTCCGTGTGCGCTTTGCTCTTCGACGAGAACAACAAACCGCCGGCCGCGACTGCACTCAACGACGCCGTTGCCAGCAGCACCTGACGACGCGACCACTTCATGTTGGGCGTGTTCATAGGGAGTCGATGAACCTCAACAAAGCCTCGCGATCCTGCTGAGACAGAGTGCGAAATGCTTCCTTGGCCCGTTCGCCTTCGCCACCGTGCCACAGAATCGCTTCACTCACATCGCGTGCGCGGCCGTCGTGAAGCAGACGCGTGTGACCATTCACCGTCTTCTGCAAGCCGAGGCCCCACAGCGGCTGCGTGCGCCATTCGCTGCCGCTCGCGGCGAAGTCGGCGCGACCGTCGGCCAGCCCTTCGCCCATGTCATGCAACAGCATGTCTGTGAACGGATGGATGGTTTGATCGCTCAGCCAGGGCTGGTCTTTGACCGTGCCGGTCTTGAATGTCGCGCGATGGCAGGACTCGCAGCCGGACTCGAGGAACACTGTGGCGCCACGTTTCACTTCGGGCGCGTCGAGATTCCGACGCATCGGCACCGCGAGCATGCGTTGATACGTGACCATGTGCTCGAAGATTTCGTCGCTGATCTCGGGCTCACCGCCACTCGGTGCCGCCAGACAGGCGGTTTGCACCGAGGTGCAGATTTGCGCCGGACGGAACGAGGAAGTCATGCCGATCTCGCTGGAGAACGCGGCGGCGGTTTGATGCGCGATGTCGGGTTGATTCAACTTCCAGCCGAAGCGTCCGAGCACCGCGCGGCCCACGAGCGGGTCCCACACGTGATTCGGCCGGCCCGAGATGCCATCTTTGTCGGCATCGTCCGGATCGCTGCGCTCCATGATCTGCGCTTCCGGAATCGCTTCGAGCAAGCCCGAGCCGAACACAGCAGGCGCGACCCGCGGCGACAACTTCGTATCGGCGGCGAGCCCGCCATAGGCCAGTTCTTCGAAGGAATATTCGGGTGCGAGCAGGGTGTACGACGTGCCGTCGCCGTAAGTGCCGGCGATTTCACGATGACGAATGCGCAGTTTTCCTTCCGCCGCTACGCCGCCAATACCGAATGGATTGAAGTTCACACCGTAGTTGGGATCGGCCTGGGGCTCGTTATTGGCGCCGGGCGTCGGCGTCGCAAATTGAATCACCATCGAGACCGGCTGCTCGTCGTCCTTCGACGGCGGTTGACCGCGACCGTCATTGTTGTGGCACTGATCGCAGCTGCGCGCGTTGAACAGAGGGCCCAGTCCGTCGCGTGCTCCGGCGCTCGCGGGAGCAACCACCCAAGGGCTGTTGAAGAACGCGTTGCCGATGAAGAACTCACCGCGCTGGGCGACAGTGAGATTGTTGGAGGGCCGCGAGAACGCGTGACGCGAGGACTCGCTCACGGTCATGGCGCCACCGGAGTTGGGTTGTAACAGCTGCTCGGTCGAATGGCCTTTCGAGCAGCCGCTGAGAAATGACATTGCGCTCCACACCGCCGCGAGGCTGATGAGCTTGGCGACGTGGGCTGGCTCTGGGGGAATGCGGATCATCGGAGTCTATTAATCTCCCAGCCCTTCCAGATCGGACAGGAAGATTTCAATCGAGCGGGCACCGCGCGAGATCGACAACGCTTGAGCGCGTAACGAGTCGATGGCGGCTTGCATGCGAGCGCGACCTTCGGCGTTGTCGGCCAGGATTTCGCGATCGAACGGATTCTTTACCGCTCCTACGGTTTCGCGTGTGCGTGCGAGGCGCGCTTCGATTTCCTCGGCCGCGCGTGCGTCCTTCGCTTTCACCAGATCGGCCAGGCTCGGCCCGCTGATAGTCGTGCCATCGAGCCGTTTGTATCGACCGAAATATACATTCTCGATGCCCTGCGCGTTGGCGCGCAGCTCGTCGGCGGTCATGTCGCTGAAGCAGGACTGCTCTTCCTCCTGGTCGGACGACAGCAGCGGCACGTTCATGCGCTCGCCGGCCATTTCCACTTCAGACAGCGCCGCGGCGCCCGTGAGCATGTGCTTCAACCCGGTGTACACGTCGCCGGTGACGAACGCGGTCCGGTAGTTCGGCTCCTTCGATTCCCGCCACTGCGCGGCCACCGATTCGAGATCGCGGATGATCAGTGTCGTCGCCGCCTTGAGATATTTGCCACGACGCGCATTCACGTCGGTCGCCGCATCGCCTTTGGGAATGAAGTCGGTGTACGGGCGCTGGCCGGCCGAGTCGGGCGGAGTGTTCCAATCCTGGCCCCACAGCAGGAACTCGACCGCGTGATAGCCGCTGGCGATGTTCTTCTCGCCCCCCAGCTCGTTCTGCTCGGCAATCAGCTCGGGCGTGATCTCCGGGAAGGTCTTCGCGTCACCGATGATGTTCAGGCCAGGGGCGGCGTTGTACTTGTCCAGCGCCACCGCGTCGATGTGGTTCTCGTCGAGCGGCCAGCCGTTGAGCTGACCTTCCGGGCCGTGCTCGCTATCGATAGGGCCGCCGTAGAAGCGGAAGGCCTCGCTATAGGCATACGGAATGCGCGCGGCCCGCCAGCGCTCGCGGGCGGCGTTTAACGTCGCCTCGCTGGGATTGGCGAGCAACGTGTCGACGGCTTGGTCCAGCTCACGGGCGGTCGCGAGCGTGTCCTCGTACGTCGCCAGCACGATCTGCGCGTAGTTCTCCAGCACGGGCTGGCGCGGATCCGGCGGCTCGGTGCGAGTGCAGCCGGCCGCCAGCGCCAGGCACAGGGTGGCCGCGGCGGCGGACTTGAAGACGGATGCGAGCATTGTTGGGGTCGCTTTGAAGTAGTAGTGCGGCCCGCCACGGGCGGGAGACACCCGATTTTATTCGCAATCGAGAATGACTCGCAATTAAGAATGAGTCGAGCTTAGTGCGGCAGCGGAGAGTCGCCGATCGCGTAGGGGCGGAGGCTTTGTCGACGATGAAGGATCAGAGTGAGCTCCTCGCCATCGACCCCCAGCCGGTCCGCGGCTTTTTCGATGGAGAGCCCCTCGCAAACGATGAGGCTGACGGCGGCCCAATACAGGGCGGCTTCGGTCCGAGAGTCGTGCTGTTGCTGCATGTTCGTTGCGTCCGTCCCATGGATCGAGGGACGCGCAAGGCAGCATGGTGCGAGCGATCAAAGCCCGGAGAAACCGGCACTTATACTGAAGCCGCTCGTGAGGGAGCGCGGTAAATGCCTATAAAAAAGGGGCGGATCGACGATCCGCCCCTTCGATGAGCTATCAACAGGCCGGGACGATCAGCGCTCGACTTCGGCGAGCCGCTTGCCGACGAACTGCCAGTTCGCGATCTGCTCCACCACGGCCTTCACGAAACCGGCGCGGTTCTGCTGATGGTCGAGGTAGTAGGCATGCTCCCAAACGTCGCAGGTCCACAGCGCGTGGCCGCTAGTGATCAGCGGATTGTCGGCGTCGTGGGTCGTGGTGATCTCGAGCTTGCCGTCCTTCGCGACCAGCCAGGCCCAGCCGCTGCCGAACTGGCCGACGGCCGCTTCGACGAACTTGTCGCGGAAATTCTCGAACGAGCCGAACGAGGCTTCCAGGCGCTTCTTGATCGGCTCCGGCGGCGCGCTGCCGCCGTTCGGCGCGAGCGAGTTCCAGAAGAAGTCGTGGTTCCAGACCTGCGCGGCGTTGTTGAAGATCTTGCGCTCGGTGCCGGTCTTGTTGGCAGTGGCCTTGATGATGGACTCGAGGTCCTGCTTTTCCAGCGGTGTGCCGGCGATGAATTCATTCAGCTTGGTCACATAGGTCGCATGGTGCTTGCCATGGTGATGATCCAGCGTGCGCGCCGAAATCGTCGGGCCAAGAGAGTCTTTGGGGAACGGCAGGGACATCAATTCGAACGCCATGGCGGGCTCCAGCTAGCGCTATAAACAGTGGGGGATAAAGGGGCCAACGTATCGCGGACCGCGAAGTTCCCGGCCAGTTCCGGGGTCCTTCGTTACCGTTCGATGACGACGGGGCCCGACAGAATACCTTCCCGGGCGGCCGCTTGGCCACCTGCCGCTGTCGGGATCGGTCGGTTGAGAAACAGTGAACATGCGCGGCGCTGCAAGAGCGTCTATATTCCGCTGGTTCCGATGCGCAGTCCACGAGACCGATTAGAAGTTTCAGGCCGCACGGGGCGCAAGGGTTCAACACGAAGGAGCAGGGGGCGTGTCCGCAGGGAGCGGTCAGCCACATGCACCTGGGAGGACAAGACATGGGCAAAGCGACACAGATCGCGGCCATCGTCGCCTTTGGCGTCGTGGCGACGATAGCGACAATAGCGGTTCAAGCGGCTCAACAGCCTCAGCAGGCTCAGGCGCCTCAGGCGCCGCCCGCGGCTGAAGAAGCCGCGCCGAGCACGTTCGTCACGCTCAAGCTCGAAGGCAGCTGCGATTCGCAGAACACGCGGCTATGGCTGGTCAATTCACACACGTACAAGACCATTGCCACCACCGTGCGCTGGCGCGCCGCCGGCGGCAAGGATCTCAGCGAGCAGTTCTTCCCGGGACCGAACTCGGTCCGCGAGATCGGCTGCGCGGCCGAAGCCGAAATCCTGGACGCCAAGTTCGCCGACTTCTAACTTTCAAAGCCTCGCAAGGTTGCGAACTCCTCGAGTACCGCGCGCTCGATGCGTAACGAATTGATGGGCGCGCTCTCGTCCATATAACCCAGCGCCATGCCGCTGAAGAGCATGACGTGCGGCGGCAGGCTCAAGACCTCCGCGATCGTCTTGTGCCAGACCGCCCAGGCTTCCTGCGCGCAGGTATGCAGGCCGCGCTCGCGGGCGAGCAGCATGACGGTCTGCATGAACATGCCCACATCGGCCCATTGATCCTGGCCCATGCGCCGGTCGATACAAAAGAACAATCCCACCGGCGCGCCGAAGAATTCATAGTTGCGCGCGAACTGACGTAGCCGCGCCGGCCTGTCGCTACGCGGAACGTTAATTGTCGCGTACAGGTCTTCACCGCACTTGAAGCGGCGGGCACGATACGGATCGTGCAACTCCGGCGGGTAGATGTTGTATTCGGTGCCTTCGCCGACCGGCAACAGCGACTGCTTGCTTCGGATCGTGGCGAGGAAGTCCGCGAGCGGTTGCCCGGTCAGCGCGTACACGAGCCAGGGCTGAAGGTTCCCGCCTGACGGTGCGCGCTTGGCGCATTCCAGGATATCGACGAGGGTCTGCTTCGGGACCGGCGTGTCGAGGAAGGCGCGACAACTGATACGGCTGGTAACGGCGCTGGTGACATTCATAGGACGATGGAGAGTCGAGTGCTCGATCCCGCTCAAGATAACATCACGCTGCCCGACGGCACGTCGCTGGTGTTTCGGGTTTTTTGTGCCACCGATTCGCCCAGGGCGGCGGTGATCATTCCATCGGCGATGGGCGTGGCGCAGAAGTTCTACACCCAATTCGCGCAATGGCTCGCGCAGCAGGGCTACCACGTCACGACGTTCGATTATCGCGGCATCGGTTTCTCCGCGCCTCGCTCGTTGCGTGGTTACCCCGTGAACATCTTCGACTGGGCGCGACAGGACTGCGCCACGGTGATCGATATGGTGAAGGCCACGCTGCCCAACGTGCCTTTGCATTGGATCGGTCACAGCCTCGGCGGCCAACTGATCGGCCTCATTCCCAATCGCGAGCGCATCGATCGCGTCATCACCGTCGCCACCGGCACGGGCTATTGGCTCGAGAACACCTGGCGCACGAAGTCGGTGGTGTGGTGGCTGTGGTTTATCACTGTGCCACTCGCGCTTCGCACTGCTGGATATTTTCCCGGCAAGCGTTTGCGCAAGGTGGGCGACCTGCCGTTCGGAGTGATGCAGCAGTGGCGTCGCTGGTGTCTCAATCGCGAATACGTCGTCGGCGCTGAAGGCGACGAAGTGCGTGCTGATTACGCATCGGTTCGCACGCCGATGCTTTCTCTTTCGTTCACTGACGACGAGATGATGTCCGCGAAGGGCATCAAGTCATTGCACGGCTTGTACGCGAACGCTCCCGTCGAATACCGCCGCATCACCCCTCGCGACGTCGGCGCCCGCCACATCGGCCACTTCGGCTTCTTCCGTCCCCAATTCGAACAAACCCTCTGGCCGCTCGTGCCTCAATGGCTGAGCGTGCGTTGAGCTCGAATCGTTGCGGGTGGTGGAGAAAAAAATAGCGTGCGCGAGGTTCATCACATCGCGCACGCCGGCATCCGAGATGGCTCAGGGGGATAATTGACCATCGTCGTAAGCACGTTGAAACCGAAGAAACTCGCGTCCTAAGACGCTCGGTTTCATAAATGCAGGACGCGTGCCAACTCTTCGCGGCCCGGAAGTGGCGAAAACTAAGGCTCTGCATGCGAGGAAATCGGCGTGGATGCACTCGCGGTGTGCAATGGGAGCGCAATCATGCGACGAGGTAGTGCGAGAGAGGGAGTTGTCATCGAAATGTCAATGAGAGAGTGGGCAGTTGCTGCCGCCGCGCGGATCTCACGGCGGCAGAGGGCGGCTGTCAGGCGGCGTGGTAAACAGCCGTGGGCTCTCTCACCTGATACGGTGGATAGTTGTCCGAGTCTCCCTGCTGCTTGATTGCATCGATTAATGGTTGCAGCTTCACGAGATCCAACTGCTCCGCCGAGTGGCTGATCCACCGCGCGACGGCCTGCGCGACTTCCGCGTGTATGACGGAGTCAGTGTCATCCGCGTAGAGAAGCACCTCGGACAGGCAGTGAAGCATCGCGCGGCCTTCGATGAGTTGGGTGCGCACGGTTTCGAGAGCTTCTTCAAGCGTGCGTGCGGAAAAAGGTGGTGGCTCGCCGCCGGGAGGCAGGCCGGAGTCGGACGTTGCGAGCACGGGTGGCGCGGACAGGATT
Organism: Steroidobacter flavus; assembly: GCF_042651805.1. NCBI lineage: Bacteria > Pseudomonadati > Pseudomonadota > Gammaproteobacteria > Steroidobacterales > Steroidobacteraceae > Steroidobacter > Steroidobacter flavus. The sequence goes on from NZ_JBHSDU010000003.1 coordinate 2,556,350, forward strand.
TGATTGCGACGTAGGCGCGTGGGTCTGGACGTATCATCTTGCTCAGCCATGTCATCTACCTCTGTTAGTTGGCTTGGTCAGGCGTTCGGCGGTGTTGGCGCACCGCCGGGCGCCGCCTTGCATGCATTGAACTTTCTCTCGATGGGAATCTTCTGCGGGCCGCTCGAAAATTTCGGGGAGGTTTCGGGCGGTGGTGGGTGCGCTCTGGATTTGAGCGCGATTTGATCGTAGCTCGGAGCGACTTGTCTGTATATAGAAACAGTTCTGGGTGCGGCGCGATTTCGGATCTTTTTTGATACCGTTCGCGCGAGTTGACGCGCGGAAGACGTTCCGCGGCGGGCGGCGTCGGTAATGGAAATAACAAACAAATGAAACAAATGCTGTTGGCGATGCTCCTGCCTTTCGCGGCGATCCCCGCGGGCGCGCAGACGGATCGGCCGTCGCGCGAGCCGGTGAAGGGGTGTCAGTGGGAGAAGATGGCGGATGCGAAGGTGGGGCTCGCGCTGTGGGCGCAGCGGTGCGATTTCGGGTTTCGGAAGATCACGCCGTTGTTCCAGGGCTCTTCGTTTGCGATTCAGTACTCGGATAGTGGTGGCGGGCCGGACAATCTGATTGATGTCATTGATCAGCTACCGGATGAAGCGCCGCAAGCCACGTTGAAGCGATTCTTCTACGAGCACACCGCCGCGGATGTGCGTAATCGCTGCATCCTGGCTGAGTTCCGTGGGCATGCCGCCATGCCTGCGGGCAAGCAGCGGTTCACGTTCGTTCCGAATGCTGTCTATGAAAAGGAGTTGGTCGCGAAGGCGGATCCGAATGAAGTGCCGGAGCCGGCATGTGGCGAATGGGGAGAGCAGCCGGAGGGCATTCAGTACTTCGAAGTCTCAACGAAGACCAGCGCGCGAAAGCTGCTGTTCGTGAGAGTTGGGCAGGACGAACCGTTGTTCGATGAGCAGACGCTGCAGTTGATCGAGCCGGCCGCCAAATGACCCGAGCTCACGACAACAACCTCTCCATCTGCCCCTCAGGATCATTCAAGAAGCGCTTCGACACGATGTAATGCTCCGTGTCCCGATACTCGACGCGCTTCAAGCCGTCAGCGGTGATTTGGTATAGCCACGCGTCCGGATAAGCCATCAGAATCGGTGAGTGAGTCGCGATGATGAACTGCGAACGCAACTTCACCAATTGATGCAGGCGGGAGAGCATCGCGAGCTGGCGCGTGGGAGACAGAGCGGCTTCGGGTTCGTCGAAGATATAGAGGCCATGGCCGAAGAGGCGATGGTTCATCAGGGCGAAGAAGGATTCGCCGTGGGATTGTTCGTGAAGGGAGATGCCGCCGTAGTAAGTGATGATTTTCGGCCCGCCGCCGGGCTCCGCATCCATCCGCTCGATATCGGTCGCAACGTTGAAGTAGCTCTCGGCGCGCAGAAAGAACCCATCCTTCGGTCGGCGCACGCCTTTAACGAGCGTCAGACATTTGTACAGGCTCGAATGCGAGTTGCGCGTTTGAAAGCTGAAGTTCCTCGAGCCGCCTTCGGGATTGAAGCCCCACGCGACGGCAATGGCTTCGAGCAGTGTGGACTTGCCGCTGCCGTTCTCGCCGATGATGAACGTTACGGCGGGATGTAGCGGCAACGTTTGAAAATTGCGGACCGCCGGCAGCGAGAACGGATACTGGTCGAACGACTCGACCCGTTCTCGCCGCAGCTTGATCTCGTGAATGAACTGATCGTTCAAGCCCGCTTGCGACGGCCGAGCGTGGAGAAGCCGAGCACGAGCGCCACGCCGAGCAGTGCCGATGTGGTCGGTTCCGGAACGGACGACACCTGCGTCAGGCTGGTGACAGGCGCGTGGATTTGATACCAGTCGAACGAGCCCGGGTCGTAGATGGTGAAGAACACCGACCAGTTCGTCGACGGCATCAGGTTGCCCAGCAAGTCGGTCGAAGCGATGATGCCAGGATCGCGCTCGGTGCGGCTGAGGCTGAGCGTCGTTACCAGATGGCTGTACTCGCCCGAGAACAGTCCGGCGCCCAGATTGATGTCCACGCCGATCCAGTCATAGTTGAGGGTCGGATCGGTCGCGGGGCTCGGCAGGTCGATTACTGTACCGAGGCTGTACGCGTCGGCGCGTGAGCTGTCGAAGCTGAACTGTTGGCCGGCGACAGTGAAGTCCGCCTGAGTCACAGGGTTGTCGTAGGACCCGAGCAGCGTCAGCCACGAGCCATTGTGATCGATGCTGAAGGGCGTCGCGGGCGTGTCGCTCTCGATGGTGAACGAGCCTGAGATCAGCGAGCCCCATACGTTGGCAGTGTTGTTGAACGGAGCGGGGACGTCCGCTTCGCTGCCATTCCAGCCGACGCTATAAGGCGCGGCGTTGAACTCGAAGGTGATCGGGACTGCATCCGACTGGGCCGCGAACGACATGAGCACCGCGGCCGCGAACCAGCATCCAATGTTCTTCGTCATGAGAAGCCGTTCCCACTGTGAGTAATCCGTCGCGCGATTCTCTACCAACTGGCTGCGCGATGGGAAGGAACGTAACAGTAAGCGTCGCGAGTGTAAGTTCTTTCGACGCTAATGCTCTCTACTCGCGTTGCTTGGCTGAGCTCAACGTGACAGTCGCTGCTTCCAGCGCCGTCGACTCCGCTCTCACCGTGATCTTCCCCGCTCGATCTGGCTTGCCACGCACGATTACTAACGCCAGTCCATTGAACGCCTCGCGAACCGGCGATTGAAACGGCACGAAGCTGGTCGGATCGCCGTTGTCGGTGGCGACAATTTCGCCGGGGCCATCGAGAGAGAAGCGGATGGAGTTCTTCGCGGTCGGCGCGGGCTGACCGTTGTTGTCGAGGACGCGAACGGTGATGAACGACAAATCGAGGCCATCGGCCTGAATGCGCGAGCGATCGGCGGTGAGCTCGAGCTTCGCTGGTGCGTCGGTAGTGCGCACGGACGCTGTCGCCCATTCCTTGCCGTTCTTGTAACTCACGGCCCGCAGCTCGCCCGGCTCGTAAGTCACATAGTCCCAGCGCAAGCGGTACTCGTAAGCCGCACGCTTCTTGCGGCCTTGAGACTTGCCGTTGACGAACAGCTCGGCCTCGTCGCCGGAGGTGATCAAATGAACCGGCGTGACTTCGCCTTCGCGACCCGGCCAGGTCCAATGCGGCAGCAGGTGAGCGAGCGGCACGTCCGGGCGCCAGCGTGCTCGATACAAATAGAAACGATCTTTCTTGAACCCGGCCAGATCGATGATGCCGGAGTACGAGCTGCGCGATGAGTAGTACGGCGTTGGCTCGCCGAGATAATCCCAGCCGGTCCACACGAATTCGCCAGCGACATAGGGATGCTGATCCTGCGCGGCGAACGCGCGGTCGGCGGAGGAGCCAAAGTCGGCGGCGAACAATTCATAAGCGCTGACCTGGCAAGTCTTCGGGTCGCCGCCCGATCCCGGGCGCACCGGGCCGCTGATGGTGCCGGGCACGGGGAACTGATACTCGCCGCGACTGCTGAGCGCCGACGCGCTCTCGCTGCTGAGAATGAGCTTGTTCGGAAAGCGTTCGCGGAACGCGGGGAACTGACCGGGCAAGCTGCGAATGCCCGCGCCCTGATAGTTTAAGCTGATGACATCGACGGCGGCGGGCAACGGCATCTCCGGCTTCGCCCAGTTCATCGCCGTCGTCGCAAGCCGCGTCGGGTCTTCCTCGCGAACGATGCTCACCAGTCGGTTCGCGATGGCGGCGCCATGCTCGCACGTGTATTGCTCGCCGACTTCGTTGCCCACGCTCCACAGGATCACGGACGGGTGATTCCTATCCCGGCGCAACATCGAGCGCAGGTCCTGCTCGTGCCAGTCCGGGAAGATCAGGTGAAAGTCCAGCGGCGTTTTCTTGCGCTCCCAGACGTCGAACACTTCGTCCATCACCAGAATGCCCATGCGATCGGTCAGTTCGAGCAGCTCCGGCGCCGGCGGGTTGTGACTCATGCGCACGGCGTTCGCGCCCATTTCCTGGAGCATTTCCAACTGGCGTTCGGCCGCCCGCACGTTGAAGGCCGCGCCGAGCGCGCCGAGGTCGTGATGATTGTTGACGCCGTTGAGCGGGACGCGCTCGTCGTTTACGTACACCCCGCTGTTTGGATCCAGGCGCAGCGAGCGAATACCGAAGCGGGTTTCATAGCGATCGATGGCTTTGCCAGCACGCGATACGGTTGTCACGGCGACGTAGCGATTCGGCGTTTGTGTCGGGCGCGGTCCCCACAGGCGCGGATTTGCGAGCGTCGTCGAGCCCTGCACCCGAGCGTTCGATCCCGCAGCGATACGCGCGCTTCCATGGTTGATCTTCGCGACGACACCGCCGCTGCGTTTGCCGGCCTCGTCCAAGGCATAGAAGTCAGTCGATACATCGACCGATGCCTCGGTCTGCGAATCGTTGTCGATGGACACTGCTACGTCGATGGTTGCCGACGATCTGGAAACCTGCGGCGTCGTGACCTGCGTGCCCCACTGGCTCACATGCACGCGACTCGTCTTGGTCAACCAAACATTGCGATACAGGCCGCCGCCCGGATACCAGCGCGCCGAGTGCGGCGGATTGTCGAGCCGCACGACGAGCTGATTCGAGCCGCCGAAGGTTACCTGCGGCGTGAGGTCGAGGCGGAAGGAGTTGTAACCGTAGGGCCAGCCGCCAACGAGCTTGCCGTTGAGCCACACGGTTGCATACGACATCGCGCCGTCGATATCCAGAAATATCGAACGATCGCGATCGCTCGCAGGGATGTCCAGTTTCTTCCGGTACCAGCCGATGCCCCAGCTCGGCAGTCGGCCCATGCCGCCATAGGGACCGTTGGCGATGAACGGGCCGGCGATCGCCCAGTCGTGCGGCAAGGTGACGTCGCGCCAGGTGCCGTCGTCGAAGCTCGCCTGCACATAGGAAACATTACTGCCGGGATCGCCGGCCGGACGCTGATAACGGCGCGCGGGATCGTTGATGAAGGCATTGCCCGACGGCATGATCCAGGGCTTCAGCACCTGCTGTCGCGCGGAGTCGACTTTGGCGGCTTCTTCCGGTTTGGCGTCCGCCTCCTTGCCGTCTTCACTCAACGTGACGATGGGGCGCACGTCGTACATCAGCGGTGTCGCGAGGCCTTCGGGGTCGCCGAGTTGAAAACGCCAGCCGGCGTTGATCGAAATGCGCTCGCCTGGCGCGACGGTCTGAGCCGTGGCGAATGCAGGCACGGCGAGCGACAGCATGCAGATCAGAGCGCCCTCGGCGCGGCGAGAGCGGAAAGAATTTCGCATCGATGGAGCCCTTGAATGGCAGCCCGGCACGCGCGGCGCCGACTCTGGCATTATCTCAGACAAATGCACGCCCGTCTAAGTCGTGCTAGTACTGCAACCGTCGGACGGGACGGATCGAATGAGGAGACCTGATGAATTTTCGCTGTGCTGTGTTGATCGGGCTGTGGTGCCTGCTGTCGGGCTCGGTGTCGCTGGCTGAAGATGGCGGCGCCAAGCTGGAGTACGGCACCGAGAACAACATTGCTTACTACGACGCTGCGGCGTTGGCGCGTGCCGATCAGTATCAGAAAGAGCAGGGCAAGCTCGATGTTTACTATCCGAAGGGCGCCAAGGGATTTGCCACCGTGGTGTGGTTTCATGGCGGCGGCTTGACGGGTGGCAGTCGTTACTTCCCCAATCTGAAGGACCAGGGCATCGCACTCGTCGCCGCCAGTTATCGGCTGGCACCGAAGGTGCAGCCGCCCGGTTACATCGAAGACGCTGCCGCTGCTGTGGCGTGGACGCTTAGAAACATCGCTCGCTACGGTGGCGATCCGAGCAAGGTGTTCGTCGCGGGGCATTCCGCCGGTGCGTATCTTGCGACGATGATTGCGATGGATGCGAAGTGGCTCGGCGTGCACAAGCTGTCGAATAAATCCTTGGCCGGCGTGATCGCCGTCAGCGGCCAGATGACGACGCATTTCACTGTCAAACAACAGCGCGGCGACACCGGGCCGCAGTTGCGCCCGATCATTGACGAATACGCGCCGCTGTATCACACCGCGAGCGAGTTTCCGCCGATCTGCATGATCGTCGGCGGCCGGGACATCGAGTTCAAGTCACGTGTGGAAGAGAATCAGTTGATGGCGGTGACCTTGCGCAATCTGGGTCACAAGAACGTCGAGTTCTACGAAATGGCCGGGCTGGATCACGGCACGGTGGAACAAGGCGCGATGATCGTTATGCGCGGCTTCATCAAACGGACACTGCAGGCAAAGGACAAAGAATAGTTACATCGCCAGCCGTGCCGCTGGCGGACTTTCGCTAGGGAGCGATCGCGTGGCGCCGAGCTGGCGCATCGTCATGTTCGCCTCTTCGTGTTCTCCAGCGCATCGATCGTCCTCGGCCAATCATCTTTCAACAGGCGCGACAGCGCCCGATCGGCGAGTAACTTCCCGCCGGTCTGGCAGCGAGGGCAGTAGTTCGTTTCGTTCTCCGCGTACCGGATGCGTTGAACGGCTGTGCCACACACGGGGCACGGCTCGCCGTACTTCCCATGCACGGCCATCTCTTTCCGAAACGCGGTGACCTTCTCCGGAAACCCACGAGCCGCCTCCGCGCGCAATCGCTCAATCCACTCGTTCAACACTTCTTGAACGGCGTCATAGAGTCGGCGCCATTCATCATCATCGAGCTGCTTCGTCTGAAGCATCGGCGACAGCCGGGCCCGATGCAGAATCTCATCTGAATAGGCATTACCGATGCCACTCAGAATGGTCGGATCAGTGAGCGCCCGCTTGAGCGTGTGATTCCGCTCGCTCATACGCTCACGAAACAACGCGAGCCCGACGCCGAGCACTTCGAGCCCGCCACGGTCGTGTTCTTCGAGTTGCGCCTCGCCCGCGACTACATGCAGTGAAGCGCGACGTTTGGTGCCGGCTTCAGTCAATGTGAGCACGCCGTTGTCGAAATCGAGCTGAAGCAGCGGCGCGCGGATCTTGCCGCGATGGCCGGTCTCATACCAGTGCAGCCGGCCGGCGATCATGAGATGAATCACCAGCCACACATCATTGTCGAATCCAAGAGCGATCCGCTTGCCGAGGCGACGAATCCGCGTAACGACATGACCTTCGCAACTCTGCGGAGGCGGTTCGGCGGTGCGAAGCAGGAACGGATTCTTCAGCAGAATCCGCTCCAGCCGGTGCCCGACGATGCGGGCCTCGAGCGATTCGATATAAACGGCGACGTCAGGCAGTTCTGGCATACATGCCTAACGGCCGGGACGGCATCAGAGTTCGCGCAGACCGGTCGTGATCGGCAGCTTCGCCGCGCGCAGGCTGGGCAGCAGGCCGCCGATGAAGCCGAGGATCAGCGCATAGACCAAGCCTTGAATGAGCAGCTGCGGCGTCACGGTGAACGCGAAGGTCAGCTGACTGAAGGTTGCGAAGTTCATCGTCGAGGCACGCACGCCGTTGAAGGCGACGTACGACACGACCATGCCGACCACGCCACCGACCAATCCGATCAGCAACGCCTCCGCAAGCACCGACGTGATCACCGGTGCCGAGCCAAAGCCCAACGCGCGCAACGTGGCAATCTCACGAGTGCGCGACGAAACCGCCGAATACATCGTGTTGAGCGCCGCGAAAATCGCACCCAATCCCATGAGGACCGCAATCGCGCTGCCGATCGTGCTCACCAGCGTCACGAGAATCTTCGACTGCTCCGCGTAGTAATCCTGTTCGCTGAACACGCGAATGTTCAAGCGAGGATCGGTCGACAGCCCATCCTTGAACGCCTGCATGGCGCTCGCGCTGGTGAGCTTCACCCGCATCGATTGATACGAGGTGCCGCGGTTGTAAGCGCCTTGAAGCACAGTGGCATCGGTCCAGATTTCCGACTCGGCGACACTGCCGCGATCCTCGAAGATGCCTGTCACAGTCCAGTTGGCATTGCCCAGGCGCAGCTGACTGCCGACCGTGAGGCCGGAGAACTGCATGCTCGCGCCTTTGCCGACCACCACTTCAAACTTGCCGGGCGTGAAGTTCGCGCCTTCGACGATCTTGAAGTTGCTTCGCAGCTTCACGGCCTGCGGACCCACGCCGCGTAAAGGAACATTCGCCGCGGTGCCGGTGCTCTTCAGCGGCACGTCGACCACGACGTACAGCTCGGGAGAAACGACGGGCCCTTGCTCATCGCGCGCCGCTTGTTTGGCGTCGGCGATGATGCGGGTTTGTTCCTGCGACAGGCCGCTGCCCATTTCGTCGGTGGCGCCATTACGCAGCACGATGGCTACTTGATCGGAGCCGGAAATTTCCAGCACCGCGCGGAAGCCTTCGGCGATGGACAGCACCCCGATGAGCACAGTGACGACGCCGGCGATGCCGATGAGCGCCACGATGGAGGAAGCCGCGCGCTGAGACATATTGCGCACGTTCATGCTCGTGATCGCGCCAATCTGAGCCAGGGAATTGTTCGACATGTCTGGGTTCCTTCCTGGCTCAGCTCTTACGTAAGGCGTCGACGATCTTCAGTCGCGACGCCTGGGCGCAGGGAATGGCCGCGGCCAAACCGCCGAGCAGTACGATCAACACGACGCCGATGCCCCACGTCGCGCTCGGCATGCCGAGCACCGGGAAGAACTGCGCGACCGCTGCGCCGATGCCTTTGCTGGCCAGCGCCGCCAGGCCCAGCCCGATCAGGCCGCCCAACCCCGTGACCAGAATCGCTTCGGCGATGATCAGGAACGTGACGCCCGCGCCCGAGAAGCCGAGCGTCTTCATCACGCCGATCTCGTTGATGCGCTCACGAATCGACTGGCCCATGGTGTTGGCCGTCACCAGCAACATCGTGAAGAACACGGCGGCCGCTACGAATGTGAGCAGCTTGCCGATGTTACCCATCTGATTCGCGAAGCCCTGGATGAAAGCTTTTTCCGTTGAGGTCTTGGTCTCGGTGGAGGAATTGCGGAACAGATCGTCGATGGAGCGCGCGATGTCGGCCGAGCGGCCCGGGTCTCTCACCTTCACGACCACCCAACCGATCATGTCGCGGATCTCGGCGCGCGACTCGTTGAGATAGTCATAGTGGAAGTAGATGCTCTGGTTGTCGCCGTTCGTGGCGTGGTAGATGCCGGCAATCTTCATCGGCCAGACATTGCCGCTGCCGTCCTTGTGGGTCCAGATGTTGGAGCGTAATGGAATGGTGTCGCCCACTTTCCACTTGAAGCGCTCGGCGACCATCGGACCGACGATGGCGCTGGTCCGATCCTGCAGAAAGGCTTGTTTCTCTTCCGGCTTCAGCTGGTATTCGTTGTACACCTCGAAGAAGGTCGGTGCCTCGACCGCAAAGGTCGCCAGCTGGTTGCGATCTTCCTGGTACACGCCGCCGAACCAGTCCTGCGAAGTCGCGACCACCACGCCATCGGCGCCTTTGACTCGATTCAGATAGGCGAGCGGCAACGACTGCACGAAGGACGTCTTATGCATCGTGATCAAACGATCGATGCCGGCGAGCTCAGGGCTGCCGGTCATCGCGACGCGCAGCGTCTGCATCAGGCCGAACAGCAGAAACGCGACGATGATGGATGCCAGCGTCAGGCTGGTGCGCAGACGTTTGCGTCCCAGGTTGGCCCACAGCAAGGGTAGATATTTGAACATGACGTCACGCCGCCGCTTCGCGGCCCAGCTGACCCTTGTTCAAATGCAGGACATGTTTGGCGCGGGCCGCTGCGTGCGGATCGTGCGTCACCATGATGATGGTCTTGCCCTGTTGCTGATTCAGGGCTTGCAACAGGTCCAGGATCTCATCGCCCGACTTGCGGTCGAGATCGCCGGTGGGCTCGTCGCACAACAGGAGGGTGGGATCGGAAACGATGGCGCGGGCGATACCGACGCGTTGTTCCTGACCGCCGGACAGTTCACGAGGCTTGTGCTGAGCGCGCTCGCTCAAGCCGACCAGGCTCAGCGCCGCGTTCGCACGCTTGCGTCGTTCCGCGGCCGGCAGCTTCGTCAGCAACAACGGCAGCTCGACGTTTCGTTCCGCCGTCAGCACCGGCAACAAGTTATACATCTGGAACACGAAGCCGACGTGATTGGCGCGCCAGCGGCCCAGATCGCCATCGCTCATGGAATCGGTGCGGATGCCGGCAATCTCGATGCTGCCCGCGGTCGGCCGGTCGATGCCGCCGATCAGATTCAGCAGCGTGGACTTGCCGGAGCCCGACGGGCCCATCAGCGCCAGGAAATCGCCCTTCGGGATGTCCAGGTCGAGGGCGTGCAACACGTGCACGGTCTCGGCGCCGCGCTTGTAGTCCTTCGCGACCCCGCGCAGTCGAACCAACGATTCATCGGCCATGATGTCACTCCGCTTTCTTTTTGACCGGGGCGCCCTCGGCGAGGCCGTCGACCGGTTTCGCTACAAGGACGTCGCCGGCGGCGATTCCCGACAACACCTCTGTTTGTCCGCTGCGTTCGCCACCGGTCCGGACCGCGACGCGTTCCACCGACTGGTCGCGCACGCGCCAGACGAATGTCGTATCCCCATCTTTCATAACGGCTTCCGTCGGCACCCGCACCGCCGGGCGCGAGGCGGCCGCCTCGGTCGCTTCGCCGGGACGGTTGTCGAGGAAGCTCACCTTCACACCCATGTCCGGCAGGATGCGCGGATCCAGATGATCGAACCCGATGCGCACGCGCACGGTCGCTTTCTGGCGATCGGCGGTGGGCACGATGTTGATGACGTGACACGGGATGGTCCAATCCGGATACGCGTCCAGCACCGCTTCGGCTTTTTGTCCGGCCTGGACCCGGTTGATGAAGGCCTCGTTCACATCGACCTCAATCTCTCGCGAATCCATGTCAACGACTGTCGCGATTCCGGTGCGCGTGAAACCGCCGCCGGCGGAAATCGGAGAAATCATTTCGCCGGGCTGCGCGTCCTTTGAGACCACGACGCCGTCGAACGGCGCACGCACCAGCAAATCGTCGAGATCCTGGTTGCGCACGCGCACGCTGCTCTGAGCGACTTTTACTTCGCTCTTCAATGCTTCCAGGCGGGCCTGGAACGCGGCGTACTCGGCCTCCGCCGAATCGAGGGCCTGCTCGCTGACCAGCTTGTCGGTGCGCAGCTGGCGCGTACGTCGCAAGTTACGTTCAGCTTCGACCACGCGCACTTCCACTTCCTGCAGATTCTTGGTCGCGGCGTCGAGCTGACGTTCGGCGAGATCGAGTTGCGGACGCGCGGTCGTATCATCCAGGCGCGCGAGCAGCTGGCCTTCCTTGACCTCCATGCCTTCCTCGATGAGCACCTCGCGAACCTTGCCTGTGACTTTTGCTGACACTGTGGCCTGTCGACGGGCCACAACGTAGCCCGACGCGTTGAGCACCGAGCCACCGGCACTGCCGCCGCTCGAAGAGGCGACTGCAGTGACTGTTTCCACTTCGACGGCGTTATCGCGGAAGAAGGCCCATGCGGCCGCCACCACGGCTAGCACCAGTACAGCGACGATGAACCATTTATAGACACCGCCGGGGCGACTGTTACGAGTGGGTTCCGGGCTGCGTTCGATACGGAGGCTGTCGAGTGCGTTCTGGTCGAATGACATGGAAGCCTTCAGTCCTTTAGCAACCGCGCTCGTAGCGAACGACGGCGCGGTCATTGGAATATTCAAATACCTGAGTCCGGGCCAGCGGCCGGCAGGCGCACGGATTCTAATCCTGTGGGCCGGGCGGAGGTAAGGCGCGTCGGTGAAAAGCCGCGCAACACCGGTGAGTTGGGTCGATAATCCGCTCGGTGACTTCGATATCTGCGCTACCGGCCGGGCAGGACATCGCCAACATATGAAACGCCGCACCTTATATATAGCGGGTGGAGTGGCGCTCGTGGCGCTCGCGATCGGCATGCTGGTCAGCCGCCCCGATCCCATCGCGGTGGAAACTGCAACCGTGAGTCGCGGGCCGGTCGCTGAAACAGTGACCAACACGCGGGCCGGCACCATCAAAGCCTGTCAACGCGCCCGGCTCGCGCCGCCTTCGGGTGGGCAGATCGCTCGACTGCCGGTAAAGAAAGGCGATCATGTGCAGGCCGGGCAAGTGCTGCTCGAGCTGTGGAACGATGACATTCGCGCGTCGCTGAGCCTGGCTGAACGCGATGCCGTGGCCGCGCATGCTCGTGCCGAAGAGGCTTGTGTCGCGGCCACCGTGGCTCAGCGCGAGTCGGATCGTCTCGCGAAGCTGGTGACACAAAGTCTGGTTGCTATCGATACGGCCGATAGAGCGAAAGGCGATGCCGATAGTCGCGCGGCGGCGTGTCGCGCGATCACTCAAAATATCAAAGTCGCGGAGGCGCGCGTCGAGCAGGCGAAGGCGTCGATGGAACGTACGCTGTTACGAGCGCCGTTTGCTGGCATCGTTGCTGAGATCAATGGCGAGCTCGGTGAGTTTGTTACTCCATCCCCGGTCGGCATCCCGACGCCGCCGGCTGTCGATGTGGTTGACACCAGTTGTATCTATGTGACGGCGCCGATCGATGAGGTCGATGCGCCGCGCATTCGTGAGGGCATGCCGGCGCGAGTGTCGCTCGATGCGTTCCGGGATCGAACGTTTGCTGCTCGCGTGCGACGGGTGGCGCCTTATGTTCTGGATGTCGAGAAGCAGGCGCGCACGGTGGAAATCGAAGCTGAGTTGCAAGATATCCAAGCGGTGACACTGCTGCCGGGGTACAGCGCCGATGTGGAAGTGATTCTTCAGGAGCGGGCGGACACGCTGCGAATTCCTACTCGAGCGCTGATCGACGGGAAGCGTGTCTATCTCTACGACTCCGCGGATGGGCGCGTTCACGTCCGGGATGTGCAGACCGGTTTGCGAAACTGGGAGTACGTCGAGATCACGGGCGGTCTGTCGGAAGGCGATCTCGTTGTGACGACCGTGGATCGCGAAGGTGTCGTCGACGGCGCGCGGGCGACGCAGGCCGCCAAGCCATGATCGACTTGCGGAACATCTGCCGCCATTTCCAGATGGGCGATCAGCAGGTGCTCGCGCTCGACGATATCAACGTGCATATCGAGACCGGCGAGTATGTGTCGATCATGGGGCCGTCCGGGTCGGGCAAGTCCACGTTGTTGAATGTGCTCGGGCTGTTGGATCGGCCGACGGCGGGCACTTATCTGTTGGATGGGCGAGAGACGACGTCTCTGAATGACGAGGAGTTGGCACATACGAGGGCGCGGAAGATCGGGTTCATCTTTCAGTCGTTCCATCTGATTCCGAGGCTGACGGCGTTTGAGAATGTTGAATTGCCGTTGGTACTGGCGGGCGTGGCGCCCGAAGAGCGCCGCCCGCGTGTACAGGAGTTGCTGGCGAGCTTGAGCTTGGAAAGTCGCGCCAGGCATCGGCCGAATGAGTTGTCCGGCGGACAGCGGCAGCGCGTTGCCATCGCCCGAGCGATGGTCATGCAGCCGGCGGTGTTGCTCGCGGACGAGCCCACCGGAAATTTGGATCACGTCTCTGGGGCGGAAGTGCTTGCTGCTATTGAGGGCCTGAATGCCAAAGGCATCACGTTGCTGGTGGTAACACATGATGCGGAGGTGGCTCAGCGGGCTCGGCGGCATATTCGAATGAGGGATGGGAAGGTGGTGGAGGATGTGTAGTCGGATGAGCTTTCAGTGCCGGCGATGCATAGCGGTGGTGGGAGCATGCGCTTTCGCGATCTAATTCGCCTTTCTCTCGACTCCGCGGTGCGGGCGCGCATGCGGAGCATTATGTTGTTGCTGGCGATGAGTATCGGAGTGGCCGCGGTTATCGCGCTCACTTCTTTGGGAGAAGGTGCGCGACGTTACGTTGCGGATGAGTTCCAGGCGCTGGGCACGCGAATGGTCATTGTCATTCCCGGCCGTTCGGAAACTGGCGGCGTCTCACCGGGCATGCTCGCGGGTGAGACGCCGAGAGATCTCACATTGAGTGATGCGCTAGCGGTCCAGCGTCTGCCTGGCGTCGAGCGGGTAGCGCCGGTGGTTGTTGGTTCGGCGCCGGCGTCGGTGGGCTCGTTGGAGCGAGAGGCGCCGGTGATGGGGTCCAGTGCCGATCTGCAGCCGGTGCATGGCTTCAAGGTCGCGCGAGGCAGCTTTCTTCCTCCGGGCGATTTGAGTCGTGACACTGCGGTCGCTGTCATCGGCAGCAACATCGCTCGTGAACTATTCCCAGGCCGCGAAGCGATCGGCGGCAATCTCCGCATTGGCGATCGGCGCTTTCGAGTCATCGGGGTGCTTGCGGATCAAGGCCGCATGATCGGTATGGACTCGCAGGAGTTGATCATCGTCCCGGTGAGCGCCGCGCAGGCGCTGTTCAACACCGAATCGTTGTTCCGTATGTTGATTCAAGCTCACACGCGCGATGACATGACTCGCGTGCGCAACGCGACCATCGAGGCCATCAAGCTGCGGCATCAGGGCGAGGAAGATGTCACTGTCATCACGCAGGACGCCTTGCTTTCAACCTTCGACCGCATCTTCACCGCACTAACACTCACCCTCGGCGGCATCGCGTCCATCAGCCTGGCAGTCGCGGGCGTGTTGATCATGAATGTGATGTTGGTGTCCGTGAGTCAGCGGACCAGCGAAGTCGGTCTGCTCAAGGCGATCGGCGCGACACGAGCACAGATCACAGCGTTATTTCTAACCGAGGCGATCCTCCTGTCCGTGGCCGGCGCGGTCGCCGGTTTGTTCGTGGGATTCGGGGTCGATTGGATCGTGGGCAAGATCTATCCCTCGTTGCCGCTGAGACCGCCGACGTGGGCCGTCGTGCTCGCAGTGGTGGTCGCAGTCCTCAGCGGCGTCGTGTTCGGGTTGATGCCCGCGCGGCGGGCGGCACGACTGGATCCAGTAGCTGCGCTGGCGGGGAGGCGCTGATGCGTTTCGCCGATCTGGTGCGGCTGACGACTGGCTCGGTGCGAGCCCACCGACTGCGCGCGGCGTTGACTGCTTTGGGCATTGGCATCGGCGTGACGGCCGTTGTGTTGCTCACATCGATCGGTGAGGGCGTGCATCGCTTTGTGGTGTCTGAGTTCACGCAGTTCGGCACGAACATCGTCAGCGTCACGCCGGGCAAGACGAAGACCATGGGCGGCTCGATCGGGTCGCTCGGCAATGTGCGACCGTTGACCGTCGACGATGCCGAAGCGCTGGGACGCGCGCCCTATGTGATATCGACTAATGCGATGGTGCAAGGAAATGCGGAGGTCGAGGCGCTGGGTCGTAAACGGCGCACGACGGTGTATGGCGTCGGGCATTCGTTTGCCGAGGCGTTTCGATTTGAAGTGGCGGAAGGTGAGTTCCTGCCCGCGGACGATCCGCGGGCGCCGCGTTCTCTCGCCGTGCTCGGGAGCAAGATGTATCACGAGCTGTTTCGCGGCGAGAACGCGTTGGGGAAGACGATTCGCGTGGGCGGGCAGCGCTATCGAGTGGCTGGGGTGATGAAGCCGAAGGGCACGACGTTGGGATTCGATCTCGACGACACGGTTTACATTCCCACCGCGAAGT
Organism: Steroidobacter flavus; assembly: GCF_042651805.1. NCBI lineage: Bacteria > Pseudomonadati > Pseudomonadota > Gammaproteobacteria > Steroidobacterales > Steroidobacteraceae > Steroidobacter > Steroidobacter flavus. The sequence continues at coordinate 2,571,885 of NZ_JBHSDU010000003.1, forward strand.
CGCTCGAGTTATTCGATCGGGACAGTGTGTTCGAGATCCAGCTGCGACATGAGTCGGGAGTGTCGGTGGACGAGGTCGTCACCGGTATCCGGAAGATCCTGTCTGCGAGACACGGCGATGAAGATTTCACAATCACGACACAGCAGCAGATGCTCGACACGCTGGGCTCGGTCTTGAGTGTGCTGACATTCGCGGTGGGGGCGCTGGGAAGTATCTCCTTGCTGGTTGGTGGCGTGGGGATCTTTACCATCATGACCATCGGCGTCAGTGAGCGCACCGCTGAGATCGGATTGCTCCGCGCGCTCGGTGCGCAGAAGAATCAGGTGCTGCGGGTGTTTCTGTCCGAGGCGGTTGTGCTGTCGGCGCTCGGAGGCGTTGCCGGCCTGGCGGCCGGGCTCGGGATCGCAGCGGCACTGGATATCGCCGTGCCGGCGCTGCCGGTGAGTTATTCGCCGATGTTTATTATCGCGGCGGAGTCGCTGGCAATAGCAGTGGGACTGCTCGCCGGCATCTTGCCCGCGGTGAGAGCGGCGGGACTAGAGCCGGTTGATGCGCTTAGAACGGACTGAAGACCCTCACCCCCTGCCCCCTCTCCCGCTGGGAGAGGGGGAACATATATTGGGTGGTGCCTCGATCGCTGGGAGAGGGGAGCATCGAGGGGGGGCCTCGATCGATCGGCGAGGGCGGGTTACGCCAGCGCCCGCTGCATCAACAAGAACTGCTCCGTAATCGGCATGGTCGGCATGGTGAAATAAAACACCGCGCCTTCGCTCGGCTTGCCTTCGGCCCAGATGCGTCCCCCGTGTCGATCAATAATGCGGGCGACGGTGGCGAGGCCGACGCCGGTGCCTTCGAATTCGGCGGCGCCATGCAGGCGCTGGAAAGGCTTGAACAGTTTCTGTTCGTGGGCCATGTCGAAGCCGGCGCCGTTATCCCGAACGAACAGGGTCGCCATCGAGCCGTGCTGAGACTGGCCGACTTCGATGCGCGCATTCTCGGTGCGCGAAGTGAACTTCCACGCGTTGGCCAGCAAATTCACGAACAGGTCGTTGATCAGCCGTCGGTCGCCATGAACGCTCATGCCGGGCTGAATCTCCACCTCGACAGTGCGGGACGGATCCTTCTGCCGCAGATCCTGGAAGATACTTTCCGCCAGCGCGCTCACATCGATGATCTCTCGATGCAGGGTGTGACGTGAAATGCGCGACAACACCAGCAGCGCATCGATCAGCTCCGACATCTGTTTCACGCTGCCTTGAATACGGGTCAGCCGTCGGCGCTGTTCTTCGTTGGCATTGGGCAGCGACAGCTCGAGCAAGCCCGCCTGGCCGGCGATGGTGGTCAACGGCGAGCGCAGGTCGTGCGAGACCGAGGCGGTGAACGCTTCGAGCTCGCGATTCGCACGGGCGAGCGAGTCATTGGCGTCGCGCAGCTGGCGCTGGCTGGGCACGGACAGGATCACGGGCAGGTAGCGCCACAACAGGATCGCGGTCGGCACCGAGGCGGCCGCGGTGATGACTTTGATGATCCCTTCGAGCCAGTAATCGGTGTGCCAGACATTCCACACGTCCATCACGTGGGTCAGTCCGCAGGACACGATGAAGATGCCGAAGGCCACCAGCAGCCAGTTGAACGGTAAATCGCGCCGCCGCCGTGCCAGATAGAGCAGCACGAACGGGATGGTGAAATAGGCCATCGCGATCAGGATATCGGCAATGACGTGCATCCACAGGATGCCTGGGGTCCACATATAGCAGTGTCCATGTGGCAAAAAGTGTTCGCCGCTAAACCAGGACACGTTGCTGTCGGGCATGCGCCTAGCCACTCCTCTGAAACGCCGCGCATTGTAAGCCGTCCATTGCGGCCCAAACGCACTCCCGGCGGGGGTTTGTGCTCATCGGCTGTCGCAAAAGCATGACCTCGTTCGTCTTCATTTCAGCGTTCAATGCGCGGCCGCATTGAAGCCATGAGGAACAGCGAAGTTGGCCGCTTCGCCGGGGCGTTGCAAATGCGCAAGCCCTCGGACTGTGAAGCGGACGTCCGCGGCTGACTAACTGGTACTTTACGCAGCCCGATTTCGCTGTTCGGATGGTTTAGAAAAACTCATAGGATTCTACCATTGAGCAATGGTGGCGAAGGAATGAACCCGAGCTGTATTCAATTTTCTGAACCGCTCCGAGCCAGAGTCGGGGCCCTGAGCGGGGCTCGCCGTGGGCGGCGAGGTATGAAATCGAGGGCTCTGCATAGCGGAAAGTTATTACAAACTGTACCGGCTGGACGGTATATTCACCGTCCAGTCGGTACAGTGCCAGTTGGTAGAGAGAGATCGTCCATGGCGGAGTTGGCATCCAATACGATGAGCCCGGCCCGCGAACGGATCCTCGAAGCAGCGGAACGAGTTGTCGGGGACGTCGGCGCGGCGCGCATGACGCTAGACGGCGTGGCTCAGGCGGCGGGCGTGAGTAAGGGCGGATTGCTCTACCACTTCCCCTCTAAAGAGTCATTGCTCGGCGCGCTGGCCAAGCGCTATGTAGAGAGCATGACCGACTGTGTGGAGCAGGCGAAGAGCGGCACCGGGGAAACCGATGGCCGTGACCTCAAGGCCTGCATCGTCGGGATTCTGTCGCAGCAGCCCCGGGCCAAGACGGTTGGCATGGGCGCGGCGCTGTTCGCCGCCGCTGCGAACGATTTGACGCTGCTGGAAGTGATTCGTGAGCGCACGGCTCAGTACACCAAGCAGCTCGAGAGCAGCAATGTGGATTTCGCTCGGGCCGCCGTCGTAACGCTGGCGATCGACGGCCTGATGATGCGCGAATCGTTGCGCATTTCGTGTTTCACCGAGGAGCAGCGTGAGCGCGTAGTGCAGCAGCTGCTGCAGATTGCCGATGAGGCGTATCGCTAAAGGCTTGCCCATGCGCTCACCCGGTAGTTAAGGAAGCCGGACACCCGTCCCAAGCCACCCGTGTTTCATCGCCCGAGCGCTTGCGCTCGCGGCCACGTTTTTTAGTTTTGTCAGGTAGACGCATATGAACGTCATTCGTCAGTCATTCGTGAGGTCTCTGGTTGCCATCGCTGTCAGCGCCGTGTTGCTGACAGCTTGCGGCAAGGGACAGGAACAGCAGCACTCGATGCCGCCGCCGGAAGTCACCGTTCAGACGGTGGAGAAGAATCCGGTGCCGCTGGATCTCACATACACCGCCCGCACTGTCGGCTCGCGCGAAGTTGAAGTGCGCGCCCGGGTCGGCGGCATTTTGATCAAGCGCCGGTATGAGGAAGGCGGGTCGGTGAAGCAGGGCCAGCCGATGTTTCTGATCGATCCGGAGCCGGTGCGTGCGCGCCTGGCGTCCGCTCGCGCCGACGTCGCCGTTGCCAAGGCACGCTTGGAAGAAGCGCGTCGCCAGCACGATCGCGTGTTGCCGCTGTTTGAGAAAAATGCGGTGAGTCAGAGCCGTCGCGACGAGGTCGTGTCGGCGTTCGAAGTGGCGCAGGCGAGCCTCGAGGCGGCGCAATCGGCGCAGAGAATGGCCGAGCTCGATCTCGAATATACGGACGTCCGCGCGCCGATCTCGGGCTTGACCAGTCGCGAAGTGATGTCCGAGGGCAGCCTCGTGTCCACCGAGCAAAGCTCCAGCCTGCTGACCAAGATCGTGCAGGTCGATCCGTTGTATATCGAGTTCTCGGTGCCCGAGGCCGAAGCTTCGATCATTCGTGGCTCGCTCGCACCGGCCAACAAGGTTGCGCCGCCGACCGTGCGATTGATACTCGAGAACGGCAAGGAATATCCGGATAGCGCCAAAGTGACCTTCGTCGATAACGCGGTCGATGTGAATTCCGGCACCGTGCGGGTACGCGCCGTGTTGAAGAACCCGGAGGCGCAGCTGATTCCCGGCCAGTTCATTCGCGCGCGTGTCGAGGGCGTGCAGTTGAGCAGCGTCGTGGCCGTGCCGCGCAAGGCCGTCATGTCGAGCGCGCAGGGTCAGTTCATCTGGGTGGTGAACGGCGAACAGAAAGTGGAGTTCCGGCCGGTGCAGGTCGGTCGCTCGTTCGGCAACAACATCATCGTCACCGAAGGGCTCGCGCCTGGCGATCGTTACATCGTCGAAGGCGTGCTCAAGGTGCAGCCGGGAATTCAAGTGAGCGCCGTCGGTCCCGACGCTCCGAGCAAGCAGGCTGAGCAGCAGCCCGAGAAGAAGGAGACCGCATGATTTCCAAGTTCTTTATCACGCGGCCGATCTTCGCCTGCGTCATCTCGGCCTTCATCGTGATCGCCGGCCTGGGCGGCATGATCTCGCTGCCCATCTCCGCTTATCCGAACATCATTCCGCCGTCGGTGACGGTGGCCGCGGTCTATCCGGGCGCGACCGCCGAGACCATCGCGGACACGGTCGCCGCGCCGCTGGAAAAGGAAATCAACGGCGTCGAAGGCATGCTGTACATGAGCTCGGTCAACTCGGGCAACGGCACGCTGATGATCACGGTGACGTTCAACATCGGGACCAATCCCGATATGAACGCGGTCAACGTGAACAACCGCATCCAGGCCGCCGTGCCGCGCTTGCCCGAAGAAGTGCGGCGTCAGGGCGTGGTGGTGCGCAAGGCATCGACCACGTTCCTGCAGATCGTGTCGATTCATTCGCCCGACAACAGCGTCGACATGCTGACCATGAGCAGTTACGTCACGCTCAACGTGGTCGACGAGCTGCGTCGTATTCCCGGCATCGGCGACCTGCAGATGTTCGGCCAGGATTACTCCATCCGCATCTGGATGCAGCCTGACAAGCTGGCGCAGCTCGGCCTCACGCCTTCCGATGTCGCCGCGGCGGTTCGCCAGCAGAACTCGCAATACGCGGCGGGTCAGGTCGGTGTGGAGCCTGTGAGTCAGCACGTCGACTTCACTTACGCGGTGACCGCGCAAGGCCGTCTGCAGGAACCCGAAGAATTCGAGCAGATCGTCGTGCACACCACCGAGTCCGGTGGCGTGGTGCGATTGAAAGATGTCGCTCGCGTCGAGCTGGGCGCGCAGACCTACAGCAATCAGGCGACGATCAACGGCAAGCGGGCCGTGATGATGGCGCTGGTGTTGCAGCCGGGCGCGAATGCGCTGGAGACCGGCTCGGCCGTCCAGAACCGCCTGGCGGAGCTGTCGAAGGACTTCCCGAAGGGTATGACTTACTCCATTCCCTACGACACCATCCAATACGTGAAGGTGTCGATCAAGGAAGTGGTCAAGACACTGCTCGAAGCGATGGTGCTGGTGTTCTTCGTGGTGCTGCTGTTCCTGCAGAACTGGCGCGCCACCGTCATTCCCATGCTGGCCGTGCCGGTGTCGCTGGTCGGCACGTTCGCGGCGATGTTTGCATTCGGGTTCTCCATCAACATGCTGACGTTGTTCGGCATGGTGCTGGCCATCGGTATCGTGGTCGACGACGCCATCGTGGTGCTCGAGAACGTCGAGCGCATCATGACGACCGAGAACTTGCCGGCGCCGCAAGCGACCGAGAAAGCGATGGAAGAAGTGACGCGCCCTGTCATCGCCATCGTGCTGGTGCTCACCGCGGTGTTCCTGCCGGTGGCGTTCATGGGCGGCCTGGTCGGCGAGATGTATCGACAGTTCGCGGTCACCATCGCCGTGTCGGTCGTGATCTCCGGCTTCGTGGCGCTGACCTTGACGCCGGCGCTGTGCGCGCTGCTGTTGAAGCACGATCACATGGTGAAGAACCGCTTCCTGGAAGGTTTCAACCGGTGGTTCGAGAAGGTGACGCATCGCTACGAGAGCGGTGTGCGCTTCGTGATGAAGCGTGCGGCGATGGCTGCGGGCATCTTTGTGGTGATGTTGCTTGTCGTGGTCGGTTTGTTCCGTGCCCTGCCGACGTCGCTCGCGCCGTCGGAAGACCAAGGCTACGTCTTCGTCATCGGCTTCTTGCAGGACGCCGCTTCGTTGGACCGTACAGTGAGGTCAGTCCAGGCCGTGGCTGCCGGTGTGCAACATCATCCCGCGGTTGCGAATGCTGTGGCCGTGGCGGGCATGGATCCGCTGACGCAGGCGATGAAGACCAACAGCGGCATCATCTGGTTGCCGATGAAGCCGTGGGAAGAGCGCAAGAGCAAGGACTTGTCGCCCGCTGCGCTGGTCGGTGCCGTGTTCGGTGCCGGCGCGCAGGTGAAGGACGGCTTCTTCTTCGCCGTCGAGCCGCCGCCGATCGAAGGCTTGTCGATGACCGGCGGTTTCGAGGCTTACATCCAGTCGCGCGGTAGCGGCTCGATCAAAGATCTCGAAGGCGTGACGCAGAAGATCGTGGCTGCCGCCAACAAGCGTCCTGAGCTTGCCGGTACGCAGACCACGTTCAGCGCCAGCGTGCCCCAGATGCGCATCGATCTGGATCGCGAGAAGGCGATCACGCTCGGCGTGGAAGTGGGCCAGGTGTTCGAAACGTTACAGAGCACGTTCGGTGCGCTGTATGTGAACGACTTCAACCGCAACGGCCGCGTGTATCAGGTGCAGTTGCAGTCGGAGCCGCGCTTCCGTGCGTATCCGGAAGATATTCGTAACGTGTATGTGCGCTCGAAGAAGGGCGACCTGGTGCCGCTCACCGCGCTCGCCAACATTCGTGAAGTGACCGGCGCGGAAATCGTCGAGCGCTTCAACGCGTTCACGTCGGCGAAGATCATGGGCGCGGCGGCGCCGGGCTACAGCTCGGGCGATGCGTTGAAGGCGATCGAGGCGGTGGCCAAAGAAACGTTGCCGCCGGGTTATCAGCTGGCGTTCACCGGCACGGCGTATCAGGAAAAGGTCAGCGGCGGCGCTTCGCAGGGCGTGTATCTGCTCGGCGTGCTGATGGTGTTCCTGATTCTCGCCGCGCAGTTCGAGCGCTGGACGTTGCCGATCGCGGTGATTCTGGCGGTGCCGTTCGCGGCGTTCGGTGCGTTCCTGGCCGTGTTCGCACGCGGTCTGGCGAACGACATCTACTTCCAGATCGGCATGCTGACGCTGATCGGGCTTGCGGCCAAGAACGCGATTCTGATCGTCGAGTTCGCGCTGATGAAGTATCACGAAGGCATGGGCCTGATGGAGGCGGCGATCGAAGGCGCGAAGCTGCGCTTCCGTCCCATCATCATGACTTCGCTGGCGTTGATCTTCGGCGTGCTGCCGCTGGCGTTGAGCACCGGTGCAGGTGCCAACAGCCGTCATTCGCTCGGCACGAGCGTGATCGGCGGCATGCTGGCGGCGACGTTCATCGCGACGTTGTTCGTACCGCTGTTCTTCAAGTGGATTGCCGGCGCCAAAGGCGGCGAAGCCTACGACGACGAACATGGCAAGGGTAAGCCTCATGGTGGCGTGCAGCCGAAACCGGCCGCGCCTCATGAGTCGAATTGAGAGTGACGCAATGAGCAGGCAAGTAATAAGAACAGCGGCTCGAGTGACGTTGGTGGCGGCAATTGCCGCCGCCCTCGGCGGCTGCTTCGTGTCGAAAGTGGATCCGCAGAAGCCGGAGCTGCCGCTGCCGGACGCTCTGCCGCAGCAGGCCGCTCAGACCTCGCCGCTGCCGAATCCGTGGTGGACTTTGTTTGACGACGCCAAGCTCAACGAGCTGATCGTCGAAGCGATGAAGCACAACCCGGATGCGCAGATCGCGGCGGCTCGGGTGCTCGAGGCGCGTTCCTATCTGCGCATCGCCAATGCGGATCGGCTGCCGACCGTGAATCTCGAAGGCAATGTCACTCGCACCAAGCAGAGCGAGTTGTCGTTGCGGGAGCAGGGGCTGGGCGAGAACGTGCCAGGCTTCGACACGACCCAGACTGGCTACACGGTGCAGGGTACGGTGGCTTATGAGCTGGACCTCTGGGGCAAGTATCAGCGCGCATCGGAATCGGCGCGTGCTCAGCTGCTGAATACTGAATATGGTCGCGAAGCGACCAAGCTCAGTCTCACCGGCGAAGTGGCTCGCACTTATTATTCGTTGATCGCGGCCGCCGAGCAGTTGGCTCGTGGGCGAGACACGTTGAAGTCGCGCGAGGAAGCGTCGGATCTCGAGAAGCTGCGGTACGAATCGGGCGAGAGCGATGAATTCACATTCAAGCGCGCAGAGGCCGATGCGGCGGCGACTCGGGTGTCGACGCGTCAGCTCGAACTGCAGGTCGTGCAGCTCACGAATGCGCTCGGCGTGCTGTTGGGTCGTTCGCCGAAGGCGTTGGTCGATGAAGCCATCAGCGTGCAGGGCATCAGCTTGCCGGCATCGGTGCAGTTGCCGGCGGCGCTGCCGTCGTCAGTGTTGTCACAACGTCCCGACGTCGGCGCGGCCGAAGCGGCGCTCAATGCGTCTGCGGCGGATATTGGCGTCGCGCGTGCCCAGTTGTTCCCGAGCATCAGCATCACGGGTGCGTATGGTTCCGCGAGCCCCGAGCTGGATAGCTTGTTCACCGGCCCAGCGAAAATCTGGTCAGCGACCGGCGGCATTCTGCAGCCCATCTTCCAGGGCGGCCGGTTGCGGGCGAATGTTTCTCGCGCAAAAGCGGTGAGAGAGCAGCGCAAGTCGGAATACGCGCGCACTGTGCAGCAGGCGTTCCGCGAAGTGCTGGATTCTCTGCAGGGGCAGGCGCTGATTGCCGGTGTGCGTGAAGCGAACGATCAGCAAGTCGCGGCGCTGAGCCGTGCCACTGAGCTGGCGGAGCTGCGTTACGGGCAGGGCGATATTTCTTATCTGGAGCTGCTCGATGTGCGCCGTGGGTTGTATCAGGCGCAAATCGATCTGGTCGCGGCCCGGCGCGACGCGTTGCTCAACACGATTGACCTGGCGCTCGCGGTGGGCGGCGGGTTGGGCGATCAGGCAGAGCCTCTGACGGCGCGGCGTTAAACAGTGTAGGAGCGCCTCCGGCGCGTGTTAACGGACACGGCGGAGGCTCCATCCAGCGAAATACTGCTGGATAACCCTCACTTGGATCGAAGTGTCGCAGGCCGGAGCACTGTGATCTTGCTGGACGTCTCTTCGGGGGAGACGTCTCTCGTAGCAGCTACCGGCCGCGACCACTCCGAGTGCTTCAGCCACTCTTCCAATTCTTTCGCCGGCAGCGGGCGGCTCATGAAATACCCCTGCGCTTGATCGCAACCATAAACGCGCAGGGTGCGTAGATCCGCTTCGTCCTCGACACCTTCCGCGACTACCTTCAATCCCAGGCTGTGACCGAGCTCGATGGTGGAGCGCACGATGGTCGCGGTCGTCGAATCGCTCATTTGTTTGACGAACGAGCGGTCGATCTTGAGCTCGTCGACCGGCAATCGCGCGACGTAACTCAGGGACGAATAACCCGTGCCATAGTCATCGATGGACAGCACGATGCCCAGCTCGTGCAACCGTTCCAGCACGCGCTGTGCGTGCGCCGGATCTTCCATGAAGCCGCTCTCCGTGATCTCCAGGCACAACAGCGAGGCAGGCGTGCCGTAACGATCGAGCAGCTGCACGATCAGCTCAGGCAGCTCGCGATTGAGCAGGTCGCGCGCTGAGATATTCACGGACACTTGCAGCGGCATGCCGTTCGAGCGCCATTGTCCGCACTGGCGAATCGCCTGTTCGAGCACCCAGCGTGTCAGCACCTTGATGTAACCGGTGTGCTCCGCGAAGGGAATGAATTCAGCCGGCGAGACGAAGCCGCGACGCGGATGTTCCCAACGGATCAGCGCTTCCACGCCTTCAACGATGCCTGACGTTAGCCCGACCTTCGGCTGATAATACACGCGCAGCTGATGGCCTTCGACCGCCTGGCGAATCTCACTGAGCAGCGACAGGTGTTCTTGCTGGTGAGTGTCGTAGCTCGCGTCGTATACCGCGTAGCCACCCTTGTTGCGCTTCGCTACATACATCGCGATGTCGGCGTTACGCAGCAGCTTGCTGCTGTTCTCGCCGTGCTCGGGGAAGTGAGCGATACCGATACTGCTGCCGACGTCGAGCGGCTGGTCCTCGTAGCGGATCGGATGCTCGAGCGCTTGCAGGATCTTGTTCGCCACCTTGGTGACGTAACGCTCGTCGACGTTCTCCAGCAGAATCGCAAACTCGTCGCCGCCCAGGCGCGCAATGGTGTCTGCCTGACGCAGCAGCGCGCTCAAACGGTTGGCCACTTCACGCAGCACGTGATCGCCGACGCCGTGACCCAGCGAGTCGTTGACGTACTTGAACCGATCCAGGTCCATCATCAGCACGCTCAGCGTCGCGCCGGTGCGATGCGCGTTGAGGATGGCGTGCTCGAGCCGGTCGTGAAACAGCGCGCGATTCGGCAAGTCGGTGAGCGTATCGCGATAAGCGAGTCGCAGGATCTCCCGCTCGCGCTCGGCGATGCCTTCGCGCATGTGATTGAGAGTGCAGGCGAGCGCGCCGATTTCGTCCGAGCGCGTCACGCTGACTGGATTGGAGTAGTCGCCGTCCTGAATGCGTGCGGCCGCCTTCGTCAGGTGAGTGATCGGGCGGGTGATGTTCATGGCGATCAGCACCGCGCCCCCGATCGACAGCAGCATGCTGACGATGCCAAGTGCGGCCAATGTCTGCTGCAAACGATTGAAGGCGGCGACGGCGGTCGCCACCGAGCGCTGTAACACTGCCACGAGCGCGCGGTCGCCGTGACGATCGAACGTGATCACCTTCAGCTGTTGCTCGTTGTCACCCCCGCCGATGGAGTGGACCTGCGCGGCGCCAGGCAGTGAGGGCAACTGAGCGGCGAGATCGACCGCCGAGGGGCCGAGCGTCGAGGCCAGTACGCCCCATTGATGATCGCCATCGTGTCGTTCGAGGAACGACACTTGCAACGAGGTGAGCTGCTGCAGCTCGGACACGACGTTGTCGTCGATGACGAAGCCCACCGCGATCCAGGCCGTCGGCATCGGGGTCAGCACGGGCACGACGACCAGCTGATAAGCGCGGCCGTTGATCACTTCGATGGACGAGGCGCCGCCTTCGCGAGCGGCTTGATCGATCAGCTGCGGGAATTCGAACAGGCGACCGCGCTCGTTGCTTGCGATCGTGTCGGCGACGACGCGTCGATCGAGCGACACCAGCAGGGTCATGTCGGCCTTGATGCGGCCGCCGTGATTGGTCAACGCCGAGACGACGGTGTCCTGATCGTCGCTGGCCACGGCTTCGCGCAATGCGTAGTCGGCCGCCATGACACGCGCTGCCTGCGCCAGCCGCTCGCGATTCTGTTCCAGCAATCGGGCGAAGACGCGTTCGCCGACCTCGAGCTCGGCGACGATTTTCTCGCGCGCGTTGGTCGAATTCGCGCGGCTCACGACCACATACGCCACGACCTGCACCACCGCCAGCAACGCCACGACGAACACGATGATGCGAGTGCGTAGTCGACGGATCATGGCGCTTCGGGTCAGGCGGCGGACGGCCGGAGATTGAACATAGCGGTGAGCCTACGCATTGCCGATTTCGACAAATGTTAACCCCCTCACAGCCGGGGTCACCCCGTAGTGGCACGGGACCGCTTTGTGATGGGGCTCTCATCCTCGTCGTCGTGGAAAAACATTCCCCGCGCAGGTCTGTTTCGTTGCAAAAAGTACAAGAGAAACATTCCAAAAACCCGCTGTAGCAAAGCATTCGCGTGTCGCGCAGCGACGGCACGCGAGCTGCATAGCCAGCCCAGGCTTTTTCTGACTTGGCCCAGGACCTTTCCGAAAGTCACAAGCGTTGTCTGCATCGCGCACTAGTAACAGCGCGAGAAACATGCGAGGGGAACATCGAATGCGCGTCATGTCGCGAGAGTCACAGCTCTCTCGTTCCGAATTGATTCGGCGCTGTCGCCAGGTGGCGATTGGCGTTTCATTGGCACTGTCCATTGCCGCGTGCGGTGGCGGTGGAGGAGGCGGCGGCGGTGGCCAGACCAGCGCGCCGGTTCAGCAACAGCCGCAGAATGCGGCGCCGACCGTGCAGGCCGGCAACGATCAAACAATCGAGTTGCCAGCCACGACCGCGCAGCTGAGCGGTTCGGCGACCGATGACTCTTCAACTTCGACACTCACCTACGCGTGGACCGCAACCAGCGGCCCGAGCGGTGTGACCTTCGGAACGGCGAACGCAGCCGCGACGAGTGTGACGTTTCCTGGCGCCGGCACCTACGTGCTCACATTGACAGTGAGCGATGGCAGCTTGAGCGGCACGGATACGGTGAGTGTCACGGTGGGCTCGGCGGTTTATCCGGCCTCCGATGTATCAAATGATACAACCGATCACGGTTGGACACGTGTTGCCGCGGCCGCCGACGTTGGCATGAACCAGACGCTACTCGAGCAAGCGGCAACTTACGCGCAGACCAGCGGCGACGCGCAGCCTGGCAGCGCCGGCATGATCGTGCGCAAGGGTCGGCTGGTTTACTCGTGGGGCGACATCGACGAGCGCTTCGATATGAAGTCGACCACCAAGTCGATCGGCGGCATGGCGTTGGGCATCGCCCTGGCCAACCAGACGCTGCAGCTCAGCGATCTTGCGTCTGCGAAGCTCACCGGCTTCGGCGAGAATCCGGCGTCTAATATCGCCACGGGCTGGTTGCCGAGCATCACGATTCAACAACTGGCGACGCATACCGCGGGCTTCGTCAAGATCCAGACCTACCCCGTGCTTCAATATCAGCCGGGCACGACGTTCTTCTACTCCGATGGCGGCTTGAACTGGCTGGCCGACGTGTTGACCAACGTCTTCAATGAAGACCTGGCGTCGGTGCTCAACAGGAATGTGTGGAGCACGCTCGGCGTGAACACCAGCGTCGGCGGTACGGGCAACAACGGCACGGCGATCTCGGACGTGCATTGGCGCGACAACCAGTCGGGGCGCACGGATCTTCGCAACCGGGAGCTCAACTCCGGCATCTACGCGAACGCGAACGCGATGGCGCGAGTCGGTCTGCTGTTCCTCCGCAAAGGGCTGTGGGCCAACGATCAGCGCGTTCTGTCCGAGGACTTCGTGTCGAAGGTGAGCACGCCGGTGGCTGCGAACACGGCACTTCCGGTCGGTGGACCGCAGGCCGCGGGCTTCCCGAATGCGCCGGCCCATTACGGCATGCTGTGGTGGACCAACGTCGATGGACAGTTGCCGAATGTGCCGCGCGATGCGTATTGGGCCTGGGGCCTGGGCGACAGTCTGATCGTCGTCATTCCGAGCCTGGATATCGTCGCGGTTCGTGCGGGAAACATCATCCTGACGGATTCGAACGCGAGCGCACGCACCTGGAATGACGCGGGTTGGAACGGCGATTACTCCGTCCTGGCTCCCTTCCTCGATCCGATCGTTCAGTCCGTGAGTCAGTAATAGTCGCGCAGGGTGAATCGAGGGCGCACGTCCGAATGTTCTTCGGCGTGCGCCTTTGACGTTTTCAGCTCCAGGGTAAAGCCCCGCGCCTGACCCGATCCCTCCTGATAGGAGGCGACGATGGCTGACAGTGGCGAGCAACTCGCGACCCCCGAGCAGTGGGCGGCGATGACGTTCGAGCCCGTGACGATCGATCCGGGCAAGTTCGGGCCGGCCTGGGAACAGGCGCGCGGTTCGATGGCGCGGACGGCCATCGCGTTACTGCGCTTCGACGATCGAGAGCTCACCGGCCATTTCTCCGAACATGAAGAGCCGCTGCTCGAAGCAATGGACCTGCACGCCGGCCTGCAGGCCGAGCTGGACTATCTCAAGACCCACATGGAAGCGCTCGAAATGGCCGCCACGCGCGTGCTGTGTGCGGCTTCACGTTTGTCGCTGCGTTCATAAACTTCGCTTCGGTCTCGAACTTGAGAACCCCGCCGCACGCGGGCAAGCTCCATCCACATCGAGATGGAGCCCGAATGCAGCCGCTGACCGAGCAGGAAAAACAGGAGAAGCTTCCCTTTCCCAAGTGGTGGCCGGTCGTGGCGGGGGCGCTGGTCGGGCTGCTATTGCGTCTGATCTATAGCGAGGGGAACGCCGGGTATGACGCGATGATGGGCTCCTTCATCTTCATCGCGCCGGTCGCGGTGAGCGCCGTGACGGTTTATCTCGCCGAGCGCTTGGCTCGCCGCCGTTGGGGCTACTACCTCGTTGTGGGCGCGGGTGCGAACGCGCTGTTCGTTCTCGGCACGGTGCCGGCGCTTCTCGAAGGCTGGATCTGCGTCATCGTCATCCTGCCGTTGTTCGCGATGGTCGGCATGGTCGGTGCGGTCATCATGGGGGCCGTGTGTCGCAAGACGAACTGGCCGAAGCAGGCGGCGTATAGCGTCGCTGTCTTGCCGCTGCTGCTCGGTGCGATCGAGCCGACCGACGGCTTGCCGGTGCGACTGGCGACCATCGAGCGCACTGTCACCATCGACGCGCCTCGCGACGTCGTTTGGGATCATCTGATGAACGTGCGGGACATCCGGCGCGAAGAAGTCGAAGACGGCCTCGCGTTCCGCATCGGGGTGCCGCCGCCGCTCGCGGCAGTGAGCGACGCCGTCGACGGTCAGCCGGTGCGGCGGATCTCGATGGGCAAGCACGTGCATTTCGATCAGATCCAGACCGCGCGCCGCGAGCATGAATTCATTCAATGGCGGCAGCGCTTCTACGAAGACTCGTTTCCACCCGGCGCGTTCGATCAGCACGTGGTGATGGGCGGTGCCTACTTCGATATCGACACGATTTCTTATTCGTTGCAGACCCAGGGCACGGCGACCGAGCTCACGCTCAGCATGCACTACCGCGTGAGCACGCGTTTCAACTGGTATGCCGATGCGGTTGCACGACTGGTGCTCGGTAATCTGGAAGAAGTGCTGCTGGGGTTGTATAGGCGGCGCTCGGAGGCGACGGACGCTTGAACATGGATTGGAATATCGGCTCGGGACGCATCGTCGATCCCGGCGATGCCGACGCGTCGGCGGGCAGCGTGCGCTGGCGTGCCGGCAAGTCGCTCTGGATGGGCGGAATGACGCTCGTGGCCTTGACGCTCGGTCCACTGACATTCACGCCGGGCGCTTTCGTTTTGTTTCTTGTGACAACGGCCATCACGTTGTGCGCCGGTCATTCGGTGGGCATGCATCGGCGGCTGATTCACAACAGCTTCGACTGCCCGAAATGGCTGGAGTATGTCTGTGTGTATCTGGGTGTGCTGGTCGGCATGGCGGGGCCGATCGGGATGATTCGTCAGCACGATCTGCGGGACTGGGCGCAGCGGCGCACTCACTGTCACGATTATTTGCGTCACGGGCGCGGCTTCTGGACCGACGCGTGGTGGCAACTGCATTGTGATTTGCAACTGACGCGCGGCCCGATGTTTCAGCTCGAGCCAGCGCTTGCGAACGATCGTTGCTATTACTGGATGGAGCGCACCTGGATGTGGCAGCAGTTGCCGTGGGCGCTGTTGTTCTACGCGATTGGCGGTTGGTCCTGGGTGATCTGGGGTATCTGCGTGCGCGTGTCTGTTTCAGTGACGGGGCACTGGCTCATCGGTCATTTCGCGCATCGACAGGGGCCGATGACCTGGGAAGTGCGCGGCGCGGGTGTGCAGGGGCGGAATGTTCCGATCGCCGCGCTGTTCAGCATGGGCGAGAGCTGGCACAACAATCATCACGCGTTTCCGGGCTCGGCGCGGCTCGGCTTGTTACGCGGCGAAGCGGATCCGGGCTGGTGGCTGATTCAGCGGCTGAAGTGTTGCGGCCTGGTGTGGTCGATCAATACGCCCGAGACCTTGCCGCCGCGGGCCGCTCTGCACCGAGTGGATCGATCACACCGGTCGACGGCGTCGATGCATCGATACGGCGATCAGCAGCAGGGACATCGCCAGCAACCCGCCGAAGGCCCAGCGAAAGTCGCTGCGCATTAACAACGAAGGTTTCGGCGACAGGTAGGATTCACCCGCCAGTATCGATTCGATGATCCCGCGGATTTCTTTTCCAGGCAGTGTCTCGCCGTTGGCAACAACGACGATGGCGCGTTGCTGCGAAGGATAGAGTGTCAGCAGCGCCGAGAAGCCGCGTCGTTTGGCGGCAAGGCTGGGCAACCACTCGCTGCCATGATGTTCGAGTTGCCACCCCAAAGCCATCGCCGTGTTGGCGCGCTCGCCATCGCGCTGATGTTTGAACATTGCGTCGTAGGAGGCGGGCGAGAGTAGCGCGGGATCGCGATTTACATGTAACGCCGCCCATCGGGTCAGATCGGCGACGCTCGCGCTCAGTCCGGCGCTCGGCAGCGTTTTCTCATCCCACGGATAACGAGGGGCACGGCGCACGAACAACTTGCCGACGTGAGGCCACGCGACGTTGTTGTCGACGAGCGGCACTTCGAAGGTGCTTTCCTGCAGTCCGGCCGCATTCAGTACGCGCGTCTGCAGGTACTGCGAATATTTTTCCTGAGACGCGCTTTCGATGATGCCGGCGAGGGCGTCGAAGGCGGCATCGTCGCGGGTCAGCAGCTGAGTGACAGTGATGGGCGAATCGGCAATCGAGTCGGTGAGCGCGAGCTGGCCGTGCTCGGCGAGTTGCATGATGGCCGCGGCGGTAAAGGTTCGGGTGAGGGACGCGACATGAAACAATGTATGCGCGTTGACCGGCTGATCCGTCCCCTGGTCGCGGACGCCGAAGCCGCGCATGTACACGGGCTGTCCGTTATCGACGATGCCCACCGCCAGTCCGGGAATGGCGAACTCCTGGAGAATGCGCTCGAACACCGCATCCAATGCATAGACACGATCGGGTGTGAGCTGGGGGAGCGGGTCATCGATCGGCGCGCCTTCCTGCGCAGCCGCGACGCTGGATGACGCGACCAGCGCGAGCATCGTCAGCAAGGTAGCGGCCGGGCGCCTCAGCATTCGTATCGATCCGTGATTCCGTGGCCTGGCCCGAACGCTACTTGGGTTTCGAATTCGGCGCCACGGCCGTCGAGTCCCGACGCACCAGGGTGTGCGCCAGTCGCGCAGGTTTCGGCGTGGTGCCGGAAAGCAGCATCTCGAGCAGCAGGTCGGCCGCGCGGTAGGCCAGTTGATAAGTGGGCTGACAGATGGTGGTGAGCGGCGGCCACACCGTGCGAGCGATGGCCGCGTCGTCGAAGCCGGCCACCGACAATTGCGCCGGCACGGCCACGCCCATTTCGTGGGCCGCCATGAGCGCGCCCGCCGCCATGTCGTCGTTGCCTGCGAAAATCGCCGTCGGCCGCTTCGGCAGCGCCAGCAGCTGACGGGTCATTTCCAGCCCCGAGTCGAACAGGAAGTCGCCTTGCCGGACGTACTCGGGAACGTAGGGAATCTTGTGGTTCTTCAGCGCCGCCTTGTAGCCGCGCAGGCGTTCGCCGCTGGCGAAGTGGCCGGGGCGGCCGATGATGAAACCGATACTGCGATGGCCGAGGCCGATCAGATATTCGGTCATCTCGCGCGCGGCGGCCTCGTCGTCGATGTCGACGTAGGGCGAGCGATGTTTGATTTCGTTCGGCGCGATGCGCACGAACGGCAGGGCCTGGGCGTCGAGCGCGCGGATCAGCTCGGCGGACTCGCTCAACGGCGGCGCGACGATCAGGCCGTCGAGATGGGTCTGGTTGGCGAAGGTCAGGATGTCCTGCATCACCTCTTCGGTGCGGCCGGCCACTTCATGGAGCAGCAACAGGAACTTGGCTTCGCGGCAGCGGGCCAGGGCGCCCCGCTGGACTTCGATGGTGTAGTTGGCGCTGGGATTGTCGTAGACCAGTCCCACCAGGTAGGAGCGGCGGCTGGCCAGGCTGCGGGCCGACAGGCTGGGGTGATAGTTCAGCCGTTTGACGGCGGCCAGCACCTGCGCACGGGTTTCTTCGCGAACGTTCGGTTCGTTGTTGAGAACCCGCGAGACTGTTTTGATCGCGACGCCGGCAGCCTTGGCGACGTCGTTGATGCTTGTTCTGCGCCCGGACATGGGCGCGATGTTAACTTAGATTTCGTCGCAATGGCTCTGGCCGGCCATGTCACCGCAGGATTCGACCGCCCCCGGATGTCTCCTCGGACAGCTTGGGTTTGGTCGCCCGCAGGTAGATGTCGAGGAAATCGATGCCGTTGTCCACCGGGCTGTCGACCATGAAGGTGCTCAGGTGCTCCAGGCCTCGGACCAGGTACAGCTCGGCCGGGATGTTATTGGCGTTCAACGCCTCGTACATGGAGTGCGCGTTGTTCACGCCCACCGTGAAATCGAACGTGCCGTGATACAGGAACATCGGCGGATCGTCGCTGCTCACCAGCGCCAAGGGCGAGGCCTCGCGCCACAGGCCGGGGTTTTCGTCATAGGAGACGCCGGTCAGCCCGTTGGTCAGCTTGCCGTCCTTGTAATAACGGATATCCACCGGCGTGCCGCCGGCCACGACCGCCTGCACACGCGTGCCTTCGACAAACCATTTGTCGCTCGGGCTGGTGACGCCGGCCAGCGCCGCCAGATGCGCCCCGGCCGAATAACCCCAGGTGCCGATGCGGTTCTTCAAAACGTTCAGGTCGGAGGCATGCGCGCGTAACCACAGCACCGCCTGTTGCACGTCCTGGAGCTGGGCCGGGAAGTGCCACTGCGGGGCGAACCGGTACGACATGTTCAATACAACGTATCCGCGCTCGGCCACCCGCTGCGAAATATCGTTCATGTCCTCCCGCGTCCGGCCTTCCCAGCCGCCGCCATGGATCATGACCACCGCCGGAAACGGCCCATTGCCCGCCGGCTTATACAAATCCGCTTTCAGCTCCTGCGGCCAGCCCTGCGGGGTGTAGACAAAATCCCGGGTCACCGTGACATCCACCGGCCCCACCGACCCGATCCGCGCATTGCTCGGCCTGCCTTCGTGCGAGGCACAGCCCGTCATCAACAACAAGGAAGCCAGCAACGCCTGCCTGATCATGTGCCCACCTTTCCAAGCTCTCGCGTGGCACTTCGCGGCCTCGGGGAATTTGGAGGCACCCCGGCGTTCAGGTGGCGAGACGGGTTAGATCCAAACGTCGTTCTGGGCGGTGAGGGAGCCGCCGGTGTCGCCGGTGTTTACGACGCCTTTGGGCTCGACCAGCATCACTTTACATTCGTCGGCGGCGAAGGGTTGGTGCTCGACGCCCTTGGGGACGACGTAGAGCTCGCCGGCGCGTAAGGGGACTTCGCGGTCGCGGAAGCGGAGGGTCATCGAGCCTTCGATGACGATGAAGACTTCGTCGGTGTCGGCGTGTTGATGCCAGACGAATTCGCCGTGCAGGCGCACCAGTTTGAACTGGTAGTCGTTCATTTCAGCAATCACCTTGGGGCTCCAGGTCTCGCTGAAACGGGCGAATTTGTTCTGGAAGTTGATGGCTGAGGGGTTCATGGGGAAATCATAGCCATTCCCGCACAGAAACGGGGGTTGCCAGGGACGAAATGTGCCGCAGACTTGTCGGCCGGGCCGAGGCTGGATCGTCTTCCAACCAGACACATCGAATTGGCCTTACCTTCGGAGGGGAACAAAGCAATGAACCGATTACTCGTCCTCGGCGTGCTCGCCGCACTGGCCGCCTGCTCGCCCAAGCAACAGACCGCGCAGGAGCCCGCCCCGCAGGCGAAGGAACCCGCGCCCGTAGCTGCACCGGCCGAACAACCGGTGGACGTGCCGGCCGGCGCGTACACGATGGATCCGATGCACACCAGTGTTCTGTTCCGAGTCGATCACCTGGGTTTCTCGAACTACACCGCGCGCTTCAAGAAGTCGACCGCGCAGTTGCAGTTCGATCCAAACAATCTGGCCGCGTCCACCGTCACCGTCGCGGTCGACGCCAAATCGTTGGAAACAGATTTCCCAGATCCGGCCAAACTGGATTTCAACGCCGAGCTGACCGGCGAGAAGTGGTTGGATGCCGCGAAGTATCCGGAAATCACATTCCGCTCGATCAGCGTCGAGCCCACCGGTGCGCGCACCATGCGCATCAATGGCGAGCTCACATTGCGTGGAGTGACACGTCCGATGGTGCTCGAAGCGCGTTTCAACGGCGGCTATCGGGGTCACCCGATGGATCCGAACGCACGCATTGGTTTCTCAGCGACGGGCGTGTTGAAGCGTTCCGAATTCGGCATCAGTTACGGCATTCCGGCGCCGGGCACCACGATGGGCGTGAGCGACGCAGTGAACGTCATCGTGGAAACGGAATTCTCCGGCCCGCCGGTGGCCAGGTCCGCTGAACCGGCGCCCACCGGCGCAGGCGGCCAGACTAAGTAAAAAATACTGCGCAGCGAATCGTCGTGCCGTACGATTGCATCGACCGGAAGATGCAATCGTACGATGTCACGGAGAGAGCTCATGCAGAGCGGAATGTTTCGATGCGCAGTCGCATCGGCGATGTTTGTAATTTCACTGGGATGTGAAATTGCCGAAGCCGCCGATCCTGGATTCTATGTCGGTGCCGCCGGCGGCCGCAGCGAGCAGAGCCTGGATAAGAAGGCCGGTGTCGGGCCGGTACCGCCGGTGGCCGATGCCACCTTTACGCCGGTCTTCGTTGTGGGCAGAGATCCGGTTGCCGGGATCATCGTGGGTAATCCAGGCGCGCCGATATTTTCGCCAGTGCCCGTGGTCGCGGTATATCGGCTCGCCGAGCTCACCGCCGACGAAACCGACGTCGGCTGGAATTTCTCGCTGGGCTATCGGGTCAACAAATATCTCGCGGCGGAGCTTGCCTATGTCGACTCCGGTGAGGCGTCGCTAGTCGAGCACTATCGGTGGAACCCGAGCCTGCCGCCCGTCTCCGATGTGAGCGAAATCACCCGCAGCTACAGCGTCACCTCGCGCGGGCCGGCACTGTCCGTGCTTGGCTCATTGCCGCTGGGCTCGCAATGGGAAGTGTTCCTTCGCGGCGGCGTGTTGTTCGCCAAGCAGGAAGTCGAGACGAGAGTAAACTCAGTCGGTGGAACAGTGGCGCCCGGCGCGCAGATCGATCGCGACTTCAGCGATGAAGTCGTCACCGTGGGTGCCGGTGTGCAATGGGCATTCCTGCCGCGCTGGACGGCGCGGCTCGAATATCAGCGCACCGACGACCTGCAATCCAATGAGATCATGGGCGAAAGCCACATCGATCAAGCATCGCTGAGCGTACTGTTCGGGTTGTAACGCTCAGCTGCGCCACACGTCGCCGAATACCCGCAGCAAATTACGACCGAGAATCTTCTCGATGCGGGCGGCGCTGTGGCCGCGGTCGGCCAGCATCTGGCCCAATGTTTCGAAACGACGCGGCGTGTTCAGATCGCTGGCGAACAAATAACCGTCTTCCGTTTCGCCCGGCGCCGCGATGCCCTTTTCCTTGCGTGCCTTGGTATCGGC
The DNA here is from genome assembly GCF_042651805.1 of Steroidobacter flavus. NCBI lineage: Bacteria > Pseudomonadati > Pseudomonadota > Gammaproteobacteria > Steroidobacterales > Steroidobacteraceae > Steroidobacter > Steroidobacter flavus. Next base: position 2,593,127 of record NZ_JBHSDU010000003.1, read on the forward strand.
GGCAAACGCATCTTTGTATTTCTGATCGAGCACGGCAGGTGAGATCGTGCCGTCGGTGCCCAGGGACACATGATCTTCGCCGGCGACGTTGATCATATGTTCCAGGTGTCGAATGACGTCCGCTGCCGTGGGCTGCTTGCCGCCGGATAGATAAGGCATGAAGAACACGCCGGACACGCCACCCTTGTCGGCCACCGCGCGCAGCTCCGCATCGGTGCGATGACGGGGATGATCGACGACAGCCGCCGCGCCCGTGTGCGTGAATGCAACCGGCTTCTTCGACGTGCGAATCGCATCCGCCGACGTCTGACGGCCGCAGTGACTGAGATCGACCAGGATGCCGAGCGAGTTGAGCCGTTCGATGGTTTCGATGCCGGTGCGGCTGAGGCCGGCGTTCGCCGGCTCCATGCAACCGTCGCCGATCAAGTTGCGACGATTGTAAGTCGGTTGCACGACCCGCAAGCCCAGCTGATATAAATCCTCGAGCAGGTCGAGATCGGTCTCGAACGCCACGCCATCCTGCACGCCGCAGATCAGTCCGGTGCGCTTGGCTTTCTTGGCCGCTGTGATATCCGCGGCAGTTCGGATGCGAGCAAACGTTTCGGGATGCCGCTCGATGTCGCGATCCACGTCGATGAGGCCGCGAACCAAATCTTTGAAGGCCGCGTCCGGCGCCGTCGTGCCGACCGGTCCGAGCGTGATGAGCACGGCGGTCAGGCCGCTGTCCCTCACATCTTTGAGGTGCGCTTCGCTGAGCTTCTCGCCGGGTTGCATGGTGATGCTGCCCGGTCCGCCCAAGCCATCGATGACGATGGCGTCGCGATAACCATTCCACTTCGCGGAAGCTCGAGCCCAGGTCATGGGCAAGGTCAGTGCGGCTGCGCCCGTGGCGAGCAGCATGGAACGGCGGGACAGGCTGGGTGCGGTCATTCGCAAATCTCCGTGAGTGCCAGAATCCGCTTGGATGCCAGATCGATGCTGAAGGTTGGCAGAAGTCGGGTCGAAATTCACGACCGGCGCAGGTCCCGGCTCATCACCCAGTCCGACTGGACTTCGGTGCCGAGGGTGAACGTTTTCGTGCCCACCGTTTCGAACTGGCAGCGCTTGTAGAAGGCGGTCGCATGCGTGTTCTGATCCCACACGCCCAGCCACAACACCTCCGCGTCCAGCGCGGCGGAGCGGGCGGCGAGCTCGTCCATCATTCGATACGCCACGCCTTTGCCATGTTGAGACGAGTCGACGTAGAACCTCAGGATCTCGATGCCGCGCTTGCCCGGCACGGGCGGACAGGCTTTATCCAGAATCAGCTGAGCGAAGGCGACGAGCTTGCCGTCGATCTCGCCCAACCAGCTCTCGCGCCGCGCATCCCGGATCTCCGCACGCTGAATTTCTTCGCCGAAGGACTTGGAGCAATGCGAGTCCATGTTCTCCGGCGTGTTGAACTGAGTGTAGGTGTCTCGGAATGTCTTCTCGGCCAGCTCCGCCAGCAGCCTGGCATCCTGCTCGGTGGCGCGACGAAAGCGAAGTGCGGTCATGATCAAGCCTTCAAGCGATAGCCGGTCTTGAAAATCCACCAGATCACGATCAGGCACAGCGTCAGGAACAGAAACGTCATTCCCAAGCTGACGCCGACCGCGACGTCGGAGACGCCATAGAAACTCCAGCGGAAGCCGCTGATCAGGTACACGACCGGATTGAACAGCGCCACCTTCTGCCAGAACTCCGGCAGCATGCTGATGGAATAGAAACTGCCGCCGAGGAACGCCAGCGGCGTCACCACCATGATGGGCACGATCTGCAGCTTCTCCCAGCCGCTGGCCCACAAGCCGATGATGAACCCGAACAGGCTGAAGGTGAGCGACGTGAGCACCAGGAACGAGACCATCCACAGCGGATGCTCGATGCTGAACGGCACGAACAGCCGCGCGGTCGCCAGAATCACCAGCCCGAGCATGATGGACTTGGTGGCCGCCGCGCCCACATAGCCGATGACGATTTCCATTCCGGAGATCGGCGCCGACAGCACTTCATAAATCGTTCCGGAGTAACGCGGCATGTAAATGCCAAAGGACGCATTGGAAATACTCTCCGTGAGCACGGACAGCATGATCAGCCCGGGCACGATGAACGCGCCGTAACTCACGCCTTCGATCTCGGCCATGCGCGAGCCGATCGCGGCACCGAACACGACGAAGTACAACGAGGTGGAAATCACCGGCGACAACAGGCTCTGCACCAGGGTGCGGAACCAGCGGGCCAGTTCGAAACGGTAGATGGCGCTGATGCCGTAAGTGTTCATCGTTGGTGCACCAGGCTGACGAAAATTTCTTCCAGCGAGCTTTCGCTGGTGTGCAGGTCCTTGAAGTCGATGCCGTGCTCGTTGAGTTGTCGCAGCAGGCTGGCAATGCCGGTGGCGTCGGCTTGGGTATCGAAGGTGTAGATGAGCTGCGTCTTGTCCTGCGACAGCTCCAGCTGACGGTTGGCGAGCTGCGCCGGAATCTGTTGTAGCGGCGCCTGCAGATGCAACGTGAGCTGTTTGCGCCCGAGCTTGCGCATCAGCATGGTCTTTTCCTCGACCAGAATGATCTCGCCTTTGCTGATGACGCCGATACGATCGGCCATCTCTTCGGCTTCTTCGATGTAATGCGTGGTGAGGATGATGGTGACGCCGCTGTCGCGCAGGGAGCGGACCATGTCCCACATGTCACGTCGCAATTCCACGTCGACGCCGGCGGTGGGCTCGTCGAGAAACAAAATCTGCGGCTCGTGCGACAACGCCTTGGCGATCATCACGCGACGTTTCATGCCTCCGGACAACGCCATGATGGTGCTGTCCTTCTTGTCCCACAGCGACAGGTCTTTCAAGACCTTTTCCAGATGCGCGGGATTGGGCGGCTTGCCGAACAGGCCGCGACTGAAAGTCACCGTCGCCCACACCGTTTCGAACGCATCGCTGGTGAGCTCCTGCGGCACCAGGCCGATCTTGGAGCGCGCGGCGCGGAACTCTTTGCGGATGTCATGGCCATCGGCGGTGACGCTGCCGGACGTGGCGTTGACGATGCCGCAGATGATGCTGATCAGCGTGGTCTTGCCGGCGCCGTTCGGTCCCAGCAATGCAAAGATTTCACCGCGGCGGATCTCGAGGTCGACGCCTTTCAGGGCTTGAAAGCCGGAGGCGTAGGTCTTGACCAGGTTTTGGACCGAGATGATGGATTGCACGCGGGCTCCGATGCTCGACCAGTCTCGAGTGAGGGAGCCGCATTATAAAGAAGTCACAATGAGCGCGGCGTGGCCGTCTGCGCACGGCGCAATTGCCGCGCTTTCACGAATCGGGCCGCATGCGCGACCGGGCCAGCAGCCAGACGCCGGCCACCACCAGGACCGTGCCGGCGGCAATCCAGACCGTAAACGGCTCGCCCAGCACCAGCACGCTCAAAATAATGGTGGACATCGGCCCGATCATGCCGATCTGCGCGGTGATCCCGGCGCCGATGCGCTCCAGCGCCATCATGGTAATGAGCACCGGCACGAATGTGCACAATACCGCGTTCATCACCGACAGCCAGATGACCTCGGGCGCGACGATCATCGCCGACGGCGGCTTCAGAATAAAAAACTGCGCGATACAGAGGAAACACGCAATGGTGGTGCCCAGGCCGGTCACGCGCATCGCGCCCAGCCGGCGTACCAGCTGGCCGCTGTATACCAAATAGATCGCGTAACTTATGGCGCTGCCAAAGACCAGCAGCGCGCCGAACGCGATGTCCGGGCCGGTGCGCAGATCGTGAGCGAACACCACCAGCACGCCGATATAACTTACGCCGAGCGCCAGCCATTGCCGCCGGCTCACCTCGGTCTTGAACAGCAGCTTGCCCGCCAGCAGCACGATGGTGGGATTCAAATACAGAATCAGCCGTTCCAGATTGGCGCTGATGTATTGCAATCCCGCGAAATCCAGATAACTCGCCAGGTAATAACCACAAAACCCCAGTCCGAACAACGTGCGCCACTCCTGCGCGCTGGGCGCGGGCTTGTTCCGTCCGGACCACCACGACAGCGCCAGGAACAACGGCAAGGCGAACAACATGCGGTACATGATCGTTGTCACCGCATCGACGTCGTGCCGATAGGCCAGCTTGATGATGATGGCTTTGCAGGAGAATGCGATGGCGCCGCCGGCGGCCAGCAGCACCCCGGTAAGCACATCGCGCCGCGCAGTGGTGTCAGGGCTGGGCATGGGCTGGAGTACAATCGGGGCGCGGTCAGAACAACGGCGTTCGACCCGATTCTAACGAGAGGGTGATGGTCATGAGCACGCAATTCGCGGGGGGCGATTCGTCATTGGCGATGGCTAAAGGGAAGGCGGTGACACTGATAGGTGCGCCGACTGACACCGGCGCCGCCGACCGCGGCTCGTCGATGGGGCCTGAAGCGTTGCGTGTGGCTGGGCTTCGCGAGGCTTTGGTCGGTCGCGGTCTGCAAGTCATCGATCGCGGCAATCTTAACGGCCCCGGCAATCCCTGGCAGCAACCTGTCGATGGCTATCGGCATCTCGCCGAAGTCACCGAGTGGAACCAGCTGGTCCACGATGCAATGTATGGAGCGCTGAAAAATGGTCAGTTGCCCATTCTGCTCGGTGGCGATCATTGCCTGGGCATCGGCTCGATCAGCGGCGTCGCACGCTACTGTCGCGAGCGTGGCAAGAAACTGCGCGTGTTCTGGCTCGACGCGCATGCGGACTTCAACACGCGTGAGCTTTCGCCCAGCGGTAACATTCATGGCATGCCCGTGGCGTGCTTGTGTGGCTTCGGTCCGTCGCAACTGACCGAGATGAGCGGCCACAAACCCGCCATCCATCCCTCGTGGATTCGCCAGATCGGCATTCGCAGCGTCGATCCGCCGGAAAAACGTTTCGTGCACGAGCAGGGGCTGGAAGTGTTCGACATGCGTTACATCGACGAGCACGGTATGCGGCAGACGATGGAACAGGCGCTGATGGGCCTCGACGACGACACGCATCTGCATGTGAGTTTCGACGTCGACTTTCTGGATCCGGAGATTGCGCCGGGCGTGCTCACGACCATTCCCGGCGGGCCGTCGTATCGCGAGGCGCAGCTGTGCATGGAAATGATCGCCGACACCGGTCGCATGGCGTCGCTGGATGTGATGGAGTTGAACCCGGCGCTCGACATTCGTAACAAGACCGCGCTGCTGGCGGTGGATTTGATCGAGTCGCTGTTCGGTAAGAGCACACTGATGCGGCGCTCGGCGCCTTGACTAGTACGGCAAGGGAAACAAGATGAAACAACTGGGCTGTTTGTTATTGCTGGCGCTCAGCGGGGCGGCGCTTGCCGCGCCGTTGGGCACGTTGCTGGTGCTCAACAAGTCCGACGACACGGTGTCGTTCATCGATCTCGCGGACAACCAGGTCAAAGCGACCTTGCCGACGGGCGATGGGCCGCATGAAGTCGCGGTCTCCTCCGATGGTAAGACCGCCGTAGTCACAAACTACGGCGACAATGCCAATCCAGGTAAAACGTTGACGGTCGTCGATGTGCCGGGCAAGAAAGTCGTGCGAACGATCGACCTCGGCACTTACAGCCGGCCGCACGGCATTGTCTGGCTGCAAGGCGATGACGTCGCTGTGACCGTCGAGGCGAGCAAAGCGGTGCTCGTTGTCGGCGTGAACGATGGCAAGGTGAAGCATGCGATCGCGACCGATCAGGTCGGTACGCACATGGTTGCGGTCAGCCCGAAACATCGTCGCGCGTTCACCGCGAATATCGGTTCAGGCTCGTCGACGGTGATCGATCTCGCGACTCACCAACGCATTACAGATGTCGTTACGGGCAAAGGCGCGGAAGGCATCGCGGTTGCACCGGATGGCAGTGAGGTGTGGGTGACGAATCGCGAGGCCAACACCGTGTCCATCATCGACCCGGGGACCTTGAAGATTACCGCGACTCTCGAGCCGGGCAAGATGCCGATTCGCGTGAAGTTCACACCGGATGGGACACGAGCGCTCGTGTCTAACGCGGTGTCGGGCGATGTTGCCGTGTTCGACACGGTGACCAAGAAGCAGATCACCAGCATTCCGATGCAGAAGGAAGGCGAGCAGCTGCCCAAGGACGATACGAAAAGGATGGCGTCGCAGTTTGGGACGGGTCCGGTGCCGGTTGGAATCTTGATGCCAGAGCCGTTGTCGGTGGTGTTCGTGGCAAATACGAATTTCGATACCGTGACGGTGATCGACCTGAATAGCTTGAAGATCGTCAATCGATTGAAAGCGGGTCGCGAGCCGGATGGATTGGCCTACACGCCGCTGACCGTCCAGAAATAAACCGTTCGCTCCGGCAAGAGCCGCGTTGCCGAGCGACTAGGCAAGCATCGCACGAGCGACTGAGGCGACTTAGCAAACAGAACGGAGAGGCGCGCCGGCGAAGGCCGGTCGCGCTGCTCAGGCCGGAGTGAATTAGCCAACGAGGCGCGCCGGCGAAGCCGATCGCGCTGCTCAGCCGGAGTGGATTAGCTAACGAGGCGCGCCGGCGAAAGCCGGTCGCGCCGCTCAGGCAGAAGTGAACTAAGAGGCGCACCGGCCGAAGGCCGGTAGCGCCGTTCAGCCTCAGCCGAAGAGCACCGGCTTGATCAATTGCTCATCGTTATATTTGAGCGAGTTGATGCGCGGGCTCACCGCGTGCGCGACCATCCTGTCTTGCGGATACGTTCTTAGCAGCGAGCGGGCTCGCGCTGTCGAGCCCCGCAGCCACGGTTCATATTCATCCCGGTGCAGAATCGCCGGCATCCGCTGCGCCGTATTGTGAACGTCCGCTAATAAATCGTTCGGCGGCACCGTCACTACGGCGCAGCCGTCGATGACGTCATCCTCATCCTTGTTGACCGTCCGATCCCAAATCGCCGCCACTCCGAACACCGACCGATTCACGAGTCGAGCAAAGTACGGCTGTAAATACTGCTGCGGCGTGAGCTGCCAGCCATAGAACCCCGACAGCGGCAGGATGCAACGCTGACTCCGCCACCACGCGCCGCTGAACGCTTTATTACGATCGAGCTCGTCGGCCGACGCATGCGTCGTGCAGGCCTTGCGCTCATCGCCTTCGGCCCAATCGGGCACCAGGCCCCAGCGCATCATCACGCCTTCGCTCTCGCCGTCGTGCAGGCGTACGACCGGCACGTTGTTACGAGTGGAGACGTTGAAGCTGGGCTCGAATCGCCACCACGCATGCAGCAGAGGGAACTCGCGTTCCACCGCGGCTTGAGGAGCTATGACGAATCGATCACACATAAGCTGTCGAGAATAAGAGCCGTCTCGTATCGGGAATGTGACGTCGCTCGGATTCCGGGCCGTTCACAATCTCGTTCGGCGTCGCCGGAAAATACCGCCGGCAACATTGAAACTGACATCGCGCCGCGCGCGAAAAGAGCCGAGCTCCGTTCAGCCGGGAATGCGCAGCTCGATGATCTCGGCGCGCACCGACTCGGCGGTGATATATAACTTCGCCAGCGCGATGGGCAGTCGGAAACGGCGCGGCCCGGGGCTGCCGGGGTTGATGAACAACACACCCTCGCGCTCTTCCACGACCGGCTTGTGCGAATGACCGCTGATGACCACCGACATGCCCGCGGCCGACGGGCTCAAGTCGATCTGATTCAGGTCGTGCAGCACATGAATGCGATGCCCGCGAATCTCGAGAAACAATGTTTCAGGAATCGCCTCGGCCCACGCGCCCTTGTCGTTGTTGCCGCGGACCGCGTCGACAGGCGCGATCGTCTGCAACTTCTCCAGCACGTTCGGTGCGCCGATGTCGCCGGCATGAACGATGCGGTCGACGCCGTTCAGGTGCTTCAGCGCTTCGGGGCGCAGCAGGCCATGAGTGTCGGAGAGCACGCCGATGACGGTCTGATCGGGCGTGTCGGAAGGGAGCGCGGGTTCCATGGACGGTTCAGCATGAGCGGCGACGGACCCGTAACTGTAGCCTCGCTACGCCGACGTCGCTAGCTGAGGAAATTCTCAGATCAGACCAGCGGCGTGTTCTTCGGCGCCCGCACCACCACGGTGCCGGCGATCTTGTCGTGCCAGGTCTGCCGACCGTTGTCGAACACCATCCAGATGAAGCCCAGGCCGGCCGGGATCAGCGACAGGAAACAACCGAGCGCGCGGACGATGGCGGTTTCCCATTCGATGTCCCGGCCGTCGGTGCGTACCACACGCAGATTGCAGACGATGCCGCCGATGGTCGTGCCCTTCAGTTTCCACATCAACGCACCGTAACCGGCGAGTGCGACCAGGAACAGATGACCGCTCGGCTCCAGCCAGTTCACGACGACGGCCACGATCAGCGCATCGAGCGTCAGCGCGCCCATGCGAATCCAGAACCCCGCGCGCGGCAGCGTGTTGAGCTCGACGTTGCTCGGGCTCACCGGCGGAGGAGAGGGCGGCGGCACCGTGCTGCCATCGCCAGCGATACCAGCCGACTCGATCGTCGGATCAAACCCAGCGGCCGAAGCAGCGGGAGCCGCGGCAGCAACAGGTTGCGCTGTCGGAGCGGCAGATCTCGAACGCTGCGCCAGAAGCAACGTGTACACGACGACACCGAAACCCAGCGCGCCGACGATGTTGGACACGATGAAGCCGACCACCGGCACCGTGTACAGCAACAGCACGATCAAGCCGCCGATCAGCGTCGCGACCGCGAGATGGCCGAACGCGCCGATGCCGGTGAAGCGAGTGATGCGCCGTCCGAGCGCAGCGAGTACAACCGTTTTGCCGAACACGGCTGCGCAGAACAATCCGAGCACCAGGAAGGGCACCAAGGCCGCGCCGATCACAGTGATCAGTGTGAGGATGATCAGAATCGGCGACAGCAGGACCGCGAGGATGGTCGCGATGGTCGATTCGCCGGGGCGCTCTTCCAGTGTGGTGACACAGCGCTGCACGGTGCCGTCGAACATGACCGCCAGCAATACATACAAGCCCAGGAAGCCGAACGCGAGCCACCACGCCCAGGCCACGCTCGAGTCGAACGCCAGCGGCCGGCCGTACAGCAGGCAGTTCTCGAACCACGCCTTCAGCCATTTCATATCGCCGAAGTTCTTGCCGAACGCGATCTGCTGCTGCCCGCCGTGCACCTTGGAAGCCGGATCGCGAGTGATCGCGCCACCGACAGAGACCGTTTCGCCGTTGACGACAGCGTGCGGCCCGAGCTGCACGTTGCCGAAGATCGCGACGACGTCCTGGCCCACTTCGCTGTCCACATACACATTGCCGAACAACGCGACGACGCCTTCGCCGACCGGACCGGTCGCCGAAGAGTTACCGCCGATGGCCACGACCGCTTCGCCAACTTCACCGGCTGAAGTGGCCGAGCCAAACACCGAGATCACCGCGTCCGCGTACTCACCAGCCGGCAGGGAGGAGTTGTCGCCGATGTTGACGATGACTCGGTCGTTCCGTGCGTCGAGGCGCCGTGCGGCACGATCGGCCGCGCGTTCGGCTTTGCGCTGGGCACGTTCGATCTCGCGCTCGGCCCGCTCCAGTTCGCGCTGGATGCCGCGCTCCAGATCGTCGTTCCGCTCCACCTCGGCCGGCGGCTCGGGCGGTGCCGGTGGCGTGATTTCTTCCTGCGCGAACGCAGGTTGAGTGCCGCCGAGGCCGGCGAGCATTGCGATCGCGAAAATACTGACAAACAAACGTTTCATACGAAACACCACGCGTCCTCAGCGGGCCGCATACAACGTTCGATAGGCAGCGGCGCTGACCCCGAACAACGTTAGATACAGCGCGCCGAGAATGGCCGCGCCCACATAAATCCAGAACGACGGCAGGTCGTGGAAGACCTGGCCGATCGTCGCGAACAAGGAAGGAATCCACGCCACATCGGCGAACAGCGCAGCGCTGCGTGCACTCGGATTGATCGGATCGAGGATCATCGCCGAAGCTTTCAACACCAGCGTGATGAAGCCGGCGGACGCGATGATGAACAACAAGCGGGCCGCGACCGGCCAGCCGGAGAAGCTGCCTTGCCACCACGGAGCGGCCGCGCGACGCGCGATCTCCGCCATCACCTTGGATTCGAGATCGACTGGCGCGCGGCGCAGAGGCTGATCGCGCAGGGCCCGGTCGATGAAGCGTTCCAGCTGCTGTTCGTTCGGATTGGAAGGAGTGTTCATGATGGCGGCCTCTAGAAACATTCCGCCGTCAGACCGCGGGCGGCGAGGATCTTCGCGAGCGCGCCGCGCGCCCGCATGATGTCGATTTTCACTTTGGGCAACGAAATGCCGAGCTGCTGTGCAATCTCGTCATAGGACATTTCTTCGAAGTGATACAGCACCAGCGGCAGCCGGCGATGATCGGGCAATTTCTGCAAGGCCTCGGCGACGATGGCCCGGCGCGTGTCGGCATCGAGATCGACCGCGGCGATACCTTCGCCCTCGAGTTGCGGAATCTCCATATCCGCCTCGTCGTCATCGTCGCCGCGCAGCTCGGAAAAGAACCGCCAGCGACGGCGGTAACGGGTGGCATGGTTCAAGGCCAGGTTGCGGGCCACGGTCTTGAGCCAGCCGCCGGCGGCCGGGCTGGTGCGTAACTGGGCGAAATTTTCGTAAGCCTTCAGGAACACCTGCTGGGCAATGTCCTCCGCCGGGCCGTCGCGGCCCGTGATCCGCGCGGCGGTGGAATAGACCATGTCCTGATAGGCACGCATGAAGCTTGCGAAGTCGTCCTGGCGCTCGGGGGTGTCCGGGGGTTGGCTGGCCACGGTGATGTCGTCGTTTAGCTTGAGAACACCGCGCGGGAGGGGAAGTTACAGTTTTCTTGCGCCCCATCCAGGGCCCGGAATCCTGGGTACTCTACCGTGAAAATGCGACGTAATCCGCACACTTACAGGGGCTGACTTATGGCCAGACCCGCGCCGGTTGCTTAGACTTTCGCGTGCTTCAGGGCAATGCCGCCCACCAGACCACCATGGTGTCGCCTCAAGAAAGGCGGGGCCCAGCTGCAGTTGAGTTTGTTGAGCTGATGACTTCGACGATACGGACTATCTTGATCCTGATTCCCGCGCTGGCCCTCACCGCCTGCGCCGTGCCCCAAGTCAGCGAGCCCGAGACCGTGGCGGTTCGCGCGACCTCGCTGAATCCCGCGTATTCGTCCGTCAACGCCCAGGTCCTGAGCGAAGCGGGCAAGGTCGATTACAGCTTCGCGGCCTCCCTCGATCCTAACGCCACCGCCAATACCCTGACCCGTCTGCAGTCCTCCTATACCCAGCAAAGAGGGGATGAGAGCCTGCGCGTCGGCGATGCTGTCAGCAGCGTCGGCATGTGGGGGACGTCGGTCCGTTACGGCGGCATGCAATTCGGCACCAAGTCCGAGACCCGGGACGATGTGATCAATTCGAGCAAGCTGGCCAGCAGCGGCATGGCTGTGTTGCCCACCGTCGCCGACGCGCTGTTCGCCTCGGCGGGCGAGGCTGGCACGAATCTCAGCCAGCAGAATCTTTCGGTGAATCGTTCGCTGCCGTCGGGCGACCAGGGCTGGAACCTGGCCGTGCAGGACGCGCTGGGTCATTCCGAATCCGTCGCGGCCCCGATGATTTCGCGGACTCGTCTGGCCGAGCAGGGCTGTTCCGATTTCTCGGTGGGCTTCGGCAAGGTGCGCGAGAACTACGCGCTCACCAGCAATTCTTACGGCCCGATGTTCGCGAACACGACCGTCACGTGTGGCGCGCCGATGGGCTTCACCGTCGAAGGACACGGCGAATATCTGGCGGACGAAGTGGCCGCGCTCGGCTTCGGCGTCGCGCGTCGCATCGGCTCGATCGGAACCGCATCGGTCGCCTTCGCTCAGAGCAACGCAGTGGGCGGCGGCTCGGGCTGGATGTCGAAGGTCGGTTTCGAGCACACCAACTCGCTGTTCAACCTGATGGTGCGCTCAAAGTTTCAGTCACGAGAGTTTCGTGACATCGGCAGCATGTCGCTTAACGATCCCATCATGCAGCGGGACCTGGCCAGCGTCGGTGTGAATGTCACTGAGCGTTCGAGCCTGTCGGTGGCGTACGCGACTCAAACGACGTGGGCACGCGAGCGCACGAATCTCATCGCCGTGAAGCAGAGCATGGGCGTGGGACGCGGCACCATGTCGATGAGCGCCGGTCATTCGCTCGAAGACAACTTCGGCTCGTCGGTGTTTATTTCCTACAAGCGGCCGTTCGGCACGCTCAAGCCGATGCTGCGTCCGGCGGTGGACGATCTCGAAGAGCTGAATCTGCAGTTGCCGCAGACGTCCGACGAAATCAACTAACTCACGCGGCCCGCGACCGGCCCCGGCGGCCGCAACATCTCGATGTGCATGATGCCGTCCTCGTCGTACGGCTCCGACGATTGCACGAATCCAAAGGATCCGTAGAACTTGTGCAGGTGAGCTTGCGCGCCGATGCGCGTCGGTAGCGTCGGATACAGCTCGTGGATCTTTTCCAGGCCGCGAGCGACGAGCTCCCGGCCGATGCCACTGCCGCGTGCCATCTTCGTCGTGACGATCCGACCGAGCGAGGGCTCGTCCGGATAACTCACGCCCGGCGCGAGCAATCGCAAATACGCCGCGAGCTGATCGCCGGCCCAACCGGCCAGATGCAGCGCCTCCAGGTCCTTGCCGTCGATATCGAGATACAGGCTGGCCTGCTCGATGACGAATACCGCCGACCTCGCGGCGAAGATGTCGTGGATCTGCAGCGGCGAAAGCTCGGAATATCGGCGCCATTGCCAATTGATGTTCATCGCGTAACGCGCCTGTCGTAGAAAAATCGGGAAGAAGGGCGTTGTGCCCGGCAAGACGCGTTCAATGCGTCATCGCGTAGAGAATATAGTCGATCGCGTATTTGTAAGCGCGGTTCGTATATAGCAGCGAGTATTCAGGCACGTCGGCGTGCTCCCAGGCATCGCCGAGGTCCATGTTGAAATTGATGACCACCATCAAGCGGCCGTCGTCGTCATAAATGCCGCGCCAGTGCGGGGTGAAGCCGTCCTTCTCGTAATTGCGGCCGCTGTACAACGATTGGATGCCGGGAATCTGCACGTGCTCGTTGATGTCGTACGCGACGTGGAACACGCCGTCGTCGGGCGGAATGTCGACGATGGCGCGATCGGGAAAAATCTGGTGCATGCCCTGAATGAACGTGGCCCACTCCAGCGTGCCGTGAAAATCGTCGACCATCAGGAAGCCGCCGCGTAACAAATATTCGCGCAGCCGCGCGGCCTCTTCGTCGGACAGCATCCAATGGCCGACTTCCACGGCGTAGATCCAGGGATAGTCGAACAGCGCGTCGTCCATGATGCTGAGGTTCTTGCTCTCCTCGGCGATATCGATGCGCGTGAGTCGCCGGATGCCGCGGATCAGGTGCTGCTCGGCCTCGGGAAAGTCGGTCAGCCAACGCTCGCGGCCGCCGAACAGGCTGGTGCCGGTGTATTGCAATCGTATGAACTGGAATTCGGGGTTCGGCCCGGCCGGACCGTTCGGGGTGGTGTCCGAGGCCAGCACGGCGAAGGGAATCGCGATGAGTGCGACCAGCCGCCAGGTCACCCGGTCGAGGGCACGCCGAAACAGAGTGGGCGGCGAACTGCGGCTCATGCGAGGCACCATGGCATCAACTTTCCCCGCTTGCAATGGGGTCCTCCGGACCGGACGAGCGAGGGGAAAATCGCCACATCCGCCTATCTTCAGTATGCTGCGCCCCGCCTCGACCCCGAGGCGACAGAGTCTCGCGATGAGCTGGTTACGAATCGCGTTCGGTGCGCTGCTGCTGGCGACGAACAGCCTGATCCATGTCCCGCCGCTGCTGGTAGTGGCGGTGGTGAAAGCCCTTCTGCCCCTGCGCCCTATCCGGCGCGTGTGCGACTGGCTGCTCACGGCCATTGCCGCCAGCTGGATCGGCATCAATACCGCCTTGATTCGCTGGTTTACCCACACCCGTTTCGTGTTCGACATCGACGCCCGGCTGCGGCCTGATGGCCATTACCTGGTGATGGCGAATCATCAGACCTGGGTCGACATCCCGGTCCTGCAGGCCGCACTCAACCGGCGCGTGCCGTTGCTCCGGTTTTTCCTCAAGAGTCAGCTGTTCTGGGTGCCGCTGCTCGGGTTGGCCTGGTGGGCGCTCGATTTTCCCTTCATGAAGCGTTATTCGCGGCAGCAACTGGAGAAGCGGCCGGAGTTGGCGGGGCGGGACATCGCCGCGACCCGGCGGGCTTGCGCGAAGTTCATGCACATCCCGGTGTCGGTGATGAACTTCGTCGAAGGCACGCGCTTCACGCGCACCAAACATGAACAGCAGGCCTCGCCGTTCGCGAATCTGCTCAAGCCCAAGGCCGGCGGCATCGCGTTCGTGCTGGATGCGATGGGACGCGCGCTGCATTCGATTCTGGACGTGACCATCGTCTATCCCGATGGCCGGCCGACCATGCTCGATCTATTCGCGAACCGCGTGCGCGAGGTGCGCGTGAATATTCGCGAACGGGCGATCCCGGCCGAGCTGCTCGGCGGCGATTATCAAAACGATCCAGCGTTTCGCGAGCGCGTACAGAACTGGTTGAACGGTCTGTGGCTCGAGAAGGACCAGCTCATCACGCAGCAGCGCGCTGCGTGATCTAGCGCAAGTATTTCAACGCGTCGCGCGGAATATCGACCGCTTCCTCATCGACGAAACACCAGGCCCAGCGCTCGTCCGGCTCGTACGACGCCACCACCGGATGTTTCGTGCTGTGGAAGTGCTTGGTCGCGTGCCGATTGGGCGAGCTGTCACAACAACCCACGTGACCGCAGGTCAGGCACAGGCGCAGATGCACCCATCGGCTGCCCGACTTCAGACACTCCTCACATCCTTGCGGAGTTTTCGGCGGCAACGGTTTGACGTGGCCGATGTGTTCGCATGACATGCAGCATCTCCCGGTGGAGCGCTATTGATACTGCACGCAAGCGGGCATGACAACCGTGGCGGAGTACGCGCGTGCTGTTATTTCTCAGCCCATTCGCCAGATGCCGTCGCCGTCGCGGCAGGCGCGTCCTTCGGACGTTTTGCTCTTCTTGCCCGACGTGGCCTTCAGCTTGAACTTGCGACAGCTCTTCGAATCGCCCGAGCTGAGCGGCGTAAGGATGTAGTCGACATGCGTGCGCTCGTTGATCCAGTGCACCGGGCGACCGGGGTCGGCCAGTTCCAGCGCGTGGCCGAAGCAGCTGCGATCCGCCTCATCGAGATCTTCACCGATCTCACGACCGATCAGTCCGCCGAGTACCGCACCGGCGATGATCGCTACCGTGCGACCGTCGCCTTCGCCGATCTGCGATCCGATCGCGCCCCCGGCAACTGCGCCGACGACGGTGCCGATCGTCTTGCGATGACATGAGCCTTCGCGCACGCCGTAGTCACGCTCCCATTCGCGGCCGGTGTAACCGACATAGTGGCGATCGTGTTTCTTACGCCAGCCGTACGCCTTCGCGTGATCGGGCGGATCGCTCAATGCCGGCGTGCTGCCAAGTACGGACGCGCAGAGAAGCGCAGCGAAAGCTGTCTTGAGTAATCGATTGAACATGGAATGCCCCGGAGGCTTGTTGGAATCGTAGGCCAGGGGCGCATGATATCAATCCCGTTCGGCGCAACCATGCTGTCGCCAAATGTTGACAAGGCAATCAGAACTTCGTGATCGCCTTCGCAGTCGTGGCTTTTACGGGTTGCGCTTGACCGCTCACCGACTCTGCGAGACGGAAGCCGACGGTGAAGTAGCCTTGATCCTCGGGGCCGCGAAGGCGGAAGCGCTCTTCGAGGAATTCACCGGCATCGCCGTAGGAGCCGCCGCGGACGACGTGATATCCCGGTGTGGGGCACGATTCGCGAGCGGTGCCATCGTTCGGCGCGCCATCGTAGTTGTCGTGATAGCAGTCGCGCTGCCATTCCCAAACATTGCCGCGGACGTCGTGCAGGCCGTAACTGTCGGCGGGGAAGCTGCCGACGGGTGCGGTTTGCATCCATTGGTCTTTGCCTTGCACCTTACCGCCACAGCATTCGACTTTGCCGAGATTGGCGTTGTCGTGCGAGACGGTGCGAGTGCCGCCATACGTCGCGGTGCTCGCGATGTATTCCCATTCGGCTTCGGACGGCAGGCGATAGGTGTGACCGGTCTTGCGATTCAACCAATCGATGTAGGCCTGCGCATCTTTCCAGCTCACGCAGACGACCGGATGATTTTCCGGTTGCGCGAAGCCGGGATTCGCCCAGTTACGTTCCGGATCGATGTACCAATTGGTGCCTTCTTTATAGATGTTGCATTTCTTCTCGGAGACGTAGCCGGTCTCGCGCGTGAAGGCTCGAAACTCGCCGAGGGTGACTTCGTGTTTCGCGACTTTGAAAGGACGCTCGATCGTCACGGTGCGCGTGGGGCCGTCGATCTCGCCGTAGCCGCGATTCACGGTCTTGCCCATCTGGAAGGTGCCGGCCGGCACGGTGGCCATCGGCACGTCTTTGTTATCCGCTTGCGCGATCTGTGTGGCTGCCAGGCAAACGAGGGCGGCCCACAGCGGTGCGTTGTTGTGTTCACTCATCGGCGTCTCCCCAAAAGTCGACGCCGATCTTAGGCATGGTGCGGCCCGACCACCGGCGCGTTCTCCGAACGCGTCGGTGATCGAGAAGCACCGGTTCAGAACTTGCTGACCGCGGTCAGGCCGAAGCTGCTCGCGTCGATGTCGCCTTGGAACTCGCCCTTGTACTTGAGGTTGGTGTACGACAGCGCGAACCAGCGCCAGCCCACTTCGATCGTCGGGCCGGTGGCGTCGTCGAAATCGATGTCGGGCGTCCAGCCGTCGCCGTCGAACTTGATGCCGGTCTGGTGCGTGATGCCCGCGCCGACCCACCAGGAATCCGAGATCAAATAGTTGCCGACCAGCTCGAACACGGTGCGGCCGATGCTGATGTCGGCATTGCTGGCTTTGGTCGTCACATATTTGTAGCCGATCGTGCCGCGTACCGAGAACGGCGAGTCGCCGGCGCGATAGTGGCCGCCCAATGCCAGCGAGACGCCCTGGCCAGCCTTGATGTCTTGCGAGGAGCCATCGACGAAGGACAGCGTGGCGATGTCATCGCCACCGTATTCGAGGTCGCCTTCGAACACGAAGCCGAAGCCTGTGTAGTCGGCGGCGTGGGCCTGCGACAGGCAGCCGAGCATCAACAAGGAACAAAGCGCGGCGCTGCGCGCCGGAAGTCTGCGAAGCATGAAAGTTTCCCGTTTGTGAGTTAGGGCCTGTTAACACTCATTGGATGGGCTGCGTTGCGCCTCCAATCGCCTGCAGCAAGGCGCAAAGCGCAGCCCATATGTCGATATGGGCAAGCTTTGTAACGCAGCTGC